>JANQOU010000012.1 GCA_028285585.1 Acidimicrobiia bacterium | reverse complement strand
AACTGACATACAGCGATACGTGTGAAGGGTTCGGTGGGTTAGATGGTGGTCAGGGACGGCGTCGATCCGTCGACCTCCGGTTTTTCAGACCGGCGCTCTTCCGACTGAGCTACCTGACCTCTTGTCTGAGATACCCAGACAACCCGAATCCTCGCAGATTCGGTGAGCGGGAACGACGGGATTTGAACCCGCGACCTCCGGCTTGACAGGCCGGCGAACACTCCAGACTGTTCTACGCTCCCATGGAGTCAGCCCGTTGCCGGGCGACAGTGAAAGTATAGATGTCGCCTACCCCTGCTCAACATCTGGCGAGGGCTGGGTGCGGGGTTCCACTATGAGTCACGTTGCGGACTGGATTCCATAGTTCCGAATTGAGTATCCGGCCGAATCGCCGAAGAGTCGTTTCTACAGCCTGGTGAGTAGGCATCAAGACCGTTGCGGCGCGGAACCGATGCCTTAGCCTCTCTTTGTGCCTCGATATCTAAGAAGCCTCCTGGCATTCATCGCCTTTGGACTTGGGTTCTACGTGCTCGGTGCGCCAGCAGCGGACTGGTGGCTCGGGGTCAACGAGGTATCGGGAGAGGTCAGGCTCGAAACCGAATGGCTTAGAGATCTCGCCGCTTTCGTCCTTCCCATGGGAGTGGCGATCGCCTGCGGTGCCGCGACATGGAACGCCCTGGAGCGGTACGACAAGCGGTGACTTGGGGTCCGCCCTCAAACTCCAGAATCGAGCCCTAGAACGTCGCATCGCCAGCGGGGTCAGCCTCGATTGCAGAACCCATACGCAGCTAGGGACCTTCCACCGATGTGGGAGGTTGACATGGAAGGATCCGAGATCGTCACAAAGTCCAGGGCCATCGTGACAGAGAACGAGTGGATCGCCTACTCCCTCGACAGCCGTCCAAAGCGTGAGGTCTTCTAGTTCGACCATCTTGATTGCTGCTGTGTTGCAAGCTCCTCCAGTTGCTTTTCGGTCGCGTTCACAATCAAGAGAGCTCACAATGGGAGCTATACCGATCACTCGCGTTGGTCACTCATAGGTCGGCTGACTCTCGGTCGCCTTGGGTGATTGGGTGCAACGTTTTGCAGTGAGGTGAGCATCTGTTGGATGTGAATGGCGAACGAGGAACGTGACTTGACCTCCGATGTTCTACGAGGCCGGATATCCGACGAGTTGTTCGATGCGCTCTATCGCACGGAGCGCGTTGCACTGGTGAGACTTGCGCTACTTGTCACCGGTTCACGTGCGGCGGCTGAAGATGTCGTGCAAGAGTCATTCCTGCGGCTTCGGTCTACCTCGACCGAACTGACGGACCCTCCCAGATACTTGCGACGGATCGTATTGAACGAAGCTCGACAGCTTCTACGTCGTCGCGAGGTAGAGAGACGACACCTTCCGGTCGGTTTGGAAGTGGTTCTCCCGCCCGAGTTCGACGAGATGTGGAAGCTTCTCGGCGAACTGCCCGAGAAGAGGCGGGTCGCCCTGGTGCTTCGGTACTACGAAGACCTCCCGTATACCGAGATAGCGCGTCTCATGGATTGTCGGGAGGCAACCGCCCGATCGTTGGTCCATCGCGGACTCAAGAACCTGAGAAGGAGGCTCAATGCCAACCCTGATTGACACCGAAGATCGTCTCCGTAACACCCTGAGCCGGGTGGCGTCGTCTGTTCATGAGAACGACGGTGAACCGCACACCGGTGGCACGCTGGCTGAGTCCGCCATCGTGCCCTCGTCAGACCTCTCGTCGAGGGGTCCGCGGCGTCGACATCCAGCTCGGGTGTTTGCCGCAGCTTTCGTATCCGTGCTTGCCGTTGGCGTGATTGCCGTCTTGTCGACCGGATTGCCGTCAGATCCAACGGTTGACTCCACCAGAGCCCTTGTCGCCGGCGGGCAGGTCCCATCTACGGCCGTGAGTCAGCCTGTGTCGCCGGAGACATCTGGTGGTGGCGAGTTGCAAGTCGAGTATCCGGCCTTGACCCTTGAGGCATCGGGATGGTCGATGACCGAGATTCTCGATCACGAATCCGAGTCCGGCCGTTCTGTGCGGGTTCACTTCGAGGAGGTCGCGGAAGATTCACCCGGTAGGGACCTGCTCCTCGTGCTGGGAATCGACAGCACGGCAGTGAGCAATCATCTGCAAGAGTTCGAGCTAGCCATGGGTCTGAAGTCGGAGCGGGAAGTGGAGACTCGAGGGCGTGCAGCAGTTCTCTATGAGTTCGGAGACGAGACTTTGGCTTTGTCGTGGAGCGAAGGTGCTGGAATTGAGGCCCTTCTGGTCGTAGCCCACGGCGGCGATGCCGAGTTGCTCGTCGAGTTGGGAGATGCTCTGGTGCCGGTCAGCAGCGAAGTCTGGCGGGAGATGGTTGCCGCTTTCCCTCCCCGATGACGTCGAGGCCACAAGAAGACCTGTTCACTCGGAGTACTCCGACGTCCAGACGAGCCCACCGTTTGATCGCAGGATCAAATGCCCGGCCGGTTGGAACGGTTGCCAGTAGCTGATGAGTCTCAGCACATCTTGTTCATCCAGCGGGAAAGTGACCTGAAGCATGGCCAGCACTCCTTCGAGAGTGTTGGCTTCGTCGGCATCGGTTCGTTCCTCCCAGCCGATCGCCGCCAGGACTTCGCGCAGCTCGCCTATGTGTGCAATGTCGGTGTGGAACGGACTGCCTGCCAACGGGATGCGGGCAGCTATCGAACCATCACCTGGCACGAGGAGACGTGCGCCTTCGTCGTCGGCACCTCGGGCGAACCAGGGCAGGACCCTGGCTCGGTCCGGGATCGCACTCAGGTCAACGGCGACCCGATCCCACGTGACTAGGTCGTTGCTTGTCCAGATCCGGAGCTCGTGAACACCTCCTCGAGACATTGCCTTGTTCGACCCGAAGGCGACGTAGCGATCGCCGGTCCAGGCCAGCTCAAAGATGAAGCCATCGATGTCGATCTCTTCAATCGTCCAGTTGGTGCCGTCTGGCGAAGTCCAAAGGAGCTGCGTGGTTTCGCTGCAGACACCTTCGGCGACGACGATCATGTCGCCGACGACCACGTAGATTTCACTTGTCGTTCCGGCGATCGCATCAACCCAATGCTGCAAGCCGCCCAAGCCGCAGCCGCCGTCAACGGGCGACGGATCTAGGTCGGAAGCCAACACCGGGCGCGGCAGGGCGGTCACAATCCACTCGCCGGTTTCGTCATCCATCTGGTGGAACTCCACCTGGTCGTTGACTATTGAGTCAGGGCCCAGTGCGTCCGAATAGCTGTTGGGATTGCGAAGAGCCGCCACTGAGCCGTCTGGCGTGGCGACCAGGAGATCGAGTTCATGCTGGAACTCATACAGAGGTTCCCAGGTGGCACCGCCATCGCTGGAGACCACCACAGAGAAGTTCTGCAGAGTGACCATCCGATCACTCCCGGCCAGCTCGAGAGCAGGGGCAAGGTCAAAACCTTCTAGATCGTCGACCGTCGTTGGCGTGGTGACAGCCGTGTCAGCGGTCAAGCTTTCTGGAGGTGGCGAAGTTGGTGTCACCAGCGGCGCTGCCGGCTCTTCGTTGTTCCACACTGTCAAGAAGGCGACGGGGGTGAGCAGCAGAGCGACCACTATGAAGGCTGCTGCCGCCGCCCACTTCGCACTGACTTGTGCACCCGTTCGGCGCGTGCTGCTTCTCGCACCCAGGTCGGTGTATTCGAGTCCTGGTGGCGCTTCGTTCACCACGACCCCAAGCGCAGCCTTGAGTTTCTGCTCCTCGCTCTTTGTCAGTGTCATCGCAGGGCCCCTTTCAGGCGTTTGCGAGCCAGGTGCAGATACCGTTTGACGGCACCCGGCACGATGTTCATCAATCTGGCGATCTCGTCGATTGGCTCCGATTCCCAGTAGTAGAGGAAGACGGCCGCTCTCTGTCTCAGGGGCAGATCCATCACCGCCTGGACCACGTCCAGAAGTTCAACCGGAACGTCGGATATCGGTTGGTCAACGAGTGGCGTGTGTTTGCGCCTGCGTGCGTACCCGCGTGACTCGTTCAGGACCGACTTGAACAGATAGGCGCGGGGATCGTCGAGATCCTCGAGGCCTCTCTTGCGGATGATCCGAAGCACCACAGTCGATACGACATCTTCGGCATCACTGGCACCGACGAGCGTGGTCGCGTAGCGATGCAACTCCTCTCGGTACTTGCCATAGATCTCGGCGCTGTCATCCATACCCATACCACGCGGTACCCCCGCCAAAGGTTGCACGCTATGGCAGTGGCTCGCTCAGCTCAGCCGATCCTGCGAAAGAGATAGGCGAAGGGTGACCTGGTGTACCCGATGCCTCGCTGGCGTTCTTTGATTACCTCTGCCGACATCTCGACAGGCTTCTTCGGATTCAGGTAGGTGTGGAGGTCCTTGGTGCTGACCCGGTAGTCGCCAGCTCGGGCTGTGACCACGCCAGCGAGTTCGAGCCGATCGTCCATGGAAGCGAGAGCCACATCGCCGTGGCTGCGGTTGACCAGGAGCGATCCACCCACTTTCAAGTATCTGGTGCAATAGGCGGATACCGGGCCGGCGTAGAGCGAGATCAACAGGTCGAACGTCTCCGGCTCGAGATCCATCTCATCCCGGTAGTCGGCATGTATGAACTGGATCTCAGGCTCGGGCGGCCCGCCTTCTGACTCGATGATCTCGTCGATGCCAGCCACATCGGAGAAGAAGCCGGGGGTTCGTCGGTCGATGTCGACGTATGTCACCGATGGATATGCAAAGGAGGCGGCGATGTCGACGTAAGAGCCTGGGTAGAGGGCTTTCTCCCCGCCGACTGCTTCGCGCACTGCCCTGAACAACCTCTTCCGGTCATCCGGGTGCCGGTTCTGGTCGGCCCAGAGCCGAGCCGTGGCCGGCTTCACGCGAGCTCCGGCTTCCGGGCGGTCACCAAGAAGCACGGCTGGCTGCCGACCTCGGTGGCTCGCTCATCCACATCGACAAAACCGGCAGCCGTGAGTGCCTCTGTCATCAGACCCGGCTCGACCAGATCAGGCCCCGGCTCGTGATGCTCACTTTCCGATTGGAACGAGTGGTCGTGATGCCCGAAGTCCTCGTCGAGCAGCAGCGCCCTGCCACCGGGCCGGAGCACCCGAGCCAATTCGGCTGCGGTCTCAGTGAGATTGTCGAGGTGGTGCATCACGTTGAGCGACAGCACTCCGTCGATTGAGTTGTCATTCAGGGGGAGGTTCTCGCCGGTGCCGGCCCTGACTACAACTGCCTTCCGGTTCTTTTGCCAGATACGCCGAGCTCGCAAGACAGTCCTCATGAAGGCTGATGGGTCGACGGCAATCACCCGCCCCTTGAAACCGAGGTGTCTTGCAGTTTCGACTGTGGCGGGACCCAGTCCCGATCCGAGGTCGAGGATGCGCTCTCCGGGCTGGGGGTCGAGTAGTTCGACCGCTTCGGTGTTCACGTCCGACGACCAGAGGTGGCTGATCATCGAGAAGATGTGACGTGGCTTCAGGAAGTGCCTCAGGCGGTGCTCGTGCTCATTGTGATGATTGCTGGCAGCCATTTTCAATTGCTCCTCTTCTCGACAGAGCGGTGGAAGCCGGAGTCGGCGTCTCCGATGTCCTGGGAGAGACGGATGACCCGTGCTCTTGTCTGGGGTGGCAGCGGGGCCCACTCCAGCAGCTCTTTGAGCCAGAGTGAGAGTCCGTGCATGCTCTCGTGGATCGAGTTCAAAGAGTGCTCGCATCGTTGTTGGGTGGCATCCGGTATGCCGTCGGTGGATTGGACCTCGTCGAGAACGTCGACGATGTTGGCGACCAGATCGGGTGCCGTGGGTTTGGTTGCGGTGATCATTCTTGGGGCCTTTCTACTTGGCTTGGTGTGGTGTGACCGCTAGTCACTGACCAACGGTCATAATTATGACCACTAGTCATTCCCGTGTCAAGCCGGTATCATCCGCGTCGATGGCGACCAAGTCTGAACCAACGACAGAGGCCCGCTACCTCCCTTCCGACGTGCGTCGTCGGCAGATCCTCGATGCTGCGGCCCGCCTCGCCGTGGAGGAAGGCCTCGAGGGCACGTCGATCGCACGGGTTGCCGAAGCGGCAGGTGTGGCCAAGGGCTCCATCTATTTGCACTTCGATTCCCGCCAGCAGCTGCTCGCGGGCCTCCAGGCGGACCTCTGGCAACGGATGCTCGAGAAGCCTTTTGAGTTGATCGAAGACGAAGCCCTCTCGTGGGTTGCCAAGCTCGATGCCGTGGTCGAGCACTGGATGGTCTTCGAGTGGGAGAACCACGGTCTCTATCACGCCGTGTTCCACACGATCGCCCCAGGTGGGGAGGAGCCGATGGCCGAAGCCCGGTCTCTTTTGGAGAAGTTGCTGGTCGGCGGCCAGACGGCGGGGGAGTTCGATCTCGACGGCATCGATGTCGAGGTCGTGCTCGACTTCCTGCTTCATGGGTACATCGGGCCCTGCTTCCACCACGGTGACCAGGCCGTGGCACTCGAAGACGTCAAGAAGCTGTTCCGACGGACGGTGGGAGTTAGTAGCTAGCTGTTGACAACTAGTTACTCAGTATGCATACTGAGTAACTAGTCAACGACAGGAGAGCGATGGGTGTCAAGGAGGGTCTGCTGGCTCTTCTCATCGATGGCCCCAGGCACGGCTATCAGCTGAAGATCGATCTCGAGGCAGCGACCGGGGATGCAATTCGTGTCAATGTCGGTCAGGTCTACACCACTCTGCAACGACTCGAGAGAGACGGATATGTGGTGGCGGGGTCTACCGATTCTTCCGGTCGGGTTGCTTATCACCTCACCGAAGACGGCCGCACCGCAACCAAGGACTGGATTGCAAAACCAGAGGACTTGGCGACCGCCGGCCGGGACGAGGTGTCGATGAAGCTGCTGATTGCACTGTTCAGCGACAACATCGATCCGTCAACCGTGGTCGAGACGCAGCGTCGGGCGACGATGAGCCAGCTACAGGACTATGCCGGCCTCCGATCCCGAGATGAGAGTGTTGACCTTGCATGGCAACTCCATCTCGACCGGCTGTTCTTCTCGGCCGAGGCGGAACTCAAGTGGCTTGACCGGATCGAAGAGCGTTTGGCGAATCAGGGTGACTCCCAAGAGGTGCCGAAACGGGATCGAACTGAGGAGGAGGTGCGATGAGCGATCTTGTGTTGAAGATGCGTCGTGTTGGCAAGACCCACGGGCGTGGCGCTCAGAGAGTCGACGCATTGGTGGATGTCGACATCGATGTCGCGAAGGGTGAGTTCGTTGCCATCACAGGTCGGAGCGGGTCTGGCAAGACAACCCTCCTCAACCTGGCTGGGGCATTGGATGAGCCGACTACTGGCAACGTGTGGGTGGACGGGCGAGACCTAGGGGATCTGTCCAATCCCGACCTGGCGCGGATTCGTCGGACAACCGTCGGCTATGTCTTCCAGCAATTCAATCTTCTGGCAGCTCTCACGGCTGCTGAGAATGTGTCTCTCCCTCTCGAGTTGGACGGCATGAGGGTCGGCGAGGCACGCGGCTTTGCATCGACCGCATTGGCCGAAGTCGGCTTGGAAGACATGGATGGTCGTTACCCCGACGAGCTCTCCGGTGGTGAGCAACAGCGTGTCGCCATAGCGAGGGGCCTCGTCGGGCCTCGACGACTGTTGCTTGCGGATGAGCCGACTGGAGCGCTCGATGAGATGACCGGGGAGAGCATCCTCAAGCTCCTGCGAGATCGCTGTGAACAAGGCGCCTCCGCTCTGATGGTCACTCACGAGCCGGCTTTCGCTGCATGGGCCGATCGGGTGGTCCGTCTTCGCGACGGTCAGATCGAGGAGATCTCGGTCCGGTCGGAGATGCCGCCTGTCGCGGGTTCCTTCTCTTGACCGGTCGCCGGACGGCCTTCGGGCTCGCCTACAAGAACGCACGTCGCAACAAGAAACGCACTTTCTACCTGGTGCTGATGATCGCGGTGCCGGTGCTTGTTGCCGTGGTGACGTCGACGATCTTGCGGCTCAGCGAGGTCACCCCGGAGGAACAGGCTCTGGTGGACTTTGGTGGTGCCAACGTCGAGGTTGGTCTTCGGAACCTCACGCCCGAATCTGAGCTATGGGTTGAGTCGAAGATCGACGAGCTGGCCCCTGACGCTTCGCGACTCGAATACCGGGCTCGGTGGCAGCGATTCGCTCCGAGAGAAGCGGGGCAGTTCGTCGACTTGGACCTGGCCAACCCTCTGACAGAAGGTCTACTCGGTCTCACCAGGGGCCGAGCACCAGTCGCCGCCAACGAGGTAGCTGTTAGCGAGCATGTTGCTTCCCTCCTTGGCTTGGCGATCGGCGATGTAGCGCTGTTCGACAGTTTCTCGGCAACCGAGTTCGAAGTGGTTGGCCTGGTGTCTCACCCGGTGTTCTGGAACGTGAACACAGTTGTGGTGACACCTGCCGCGATGGACGACTACGACTCGCGGCTCGGTTCAGACCAAGTTTCTCGGCTCTTCCTGCTGGTCGATGACGATGCTGCATTCTCGTACTCCTTCGCCACAGCCTGGGATTCGGCGAGGTACTCCTTCTACCCGCAGGATCGAGAGTGGCCGGCACCCGAGGAGTACCAGGCCGTCCCCGAGGAGTACTACGCCGTGATGACCATCGAGCAACTCGACGAGTTCACGAGCACTCTGGAATCTCAAGGCTTCGAGGCAGCGTGGGGCTATCTCGATACCCTGGGCTTGGACCTGTTGTTGGGGCAGATCCCGTTCACCTACGCCAATGCTCGCTCAGAGAGTTTCTGGCATGACGACAGCGTCCTCAACTCAGGACCGGCGATAGGGACCGCCGTTGCCGCCGGGATCCTCGTGGAAGTGGCGTTCATCGCCGCTGCCGCCTTCGCCACCGGGACTCGGAGGCGGCTCCGCGAGATCGGCCTGATGGGTGCCAACGGAGCTTCCGCAGCTCACATTCGCACCACTTTGATCTCTGAAGGGGTGCTCATCGGCCTGGGTGGTGGATTGGCCGGCTCGCTGGTGGCCTTCGTGCTCGTGGTTGCGGGTCGTCCGCTTCTTCAGGAGCTCGCGACCCGGCGCATCAACGAGTTTCCGTTCAGCCCACTGGACGTTCTCGGTCCCATCGTTGTCGCAGTTGTTGCGTCCTCGGTCGCGGCCTTCCTGCCTGCCCGCACGGCATCGACCGTTCCGACGTTGACGGCCCTTCAAGGCAGGATGCCGGTGAAGGCCCCCAAGACCTGGGTGACACCGTTGGGTCTGACTGTCGCTGCCTTTGGGACTCTGCTCTTTGCGGTGGGTCTCGCAGGGTTCGACTTTCGCGCCACGGCTGTGTCGGTGATCGGAGTCGTCGCCATGCTCGGCGGAGTGGCCATGTTGGCCGGTCCCATAGTCGCCCGGGTGAGTCGCCGTGCCGAACGATTCCCTGTCACATCTCGAATCGTTCTTCGAGACTCGGGCCGGCAGCGCACCAGGGCGGCGGCGGCCGTCGCAGCGACGATGGTCATCGTGGTTGCCCCGATAGTCGCGTTGGCCGCTTTGAAGCAGACCGAAGCAAGCGAACAGATCTTTGGCCTCGGCCCGGACAACCTTCAGGTCTTGGTCACCGGCGTCTACGACGGCCGTGAGGGAGTGACAGAGTTGGGTCCGGAAGTCGTGAGCGCTGTTCGGGCGACGGTACCCGAGGCGAAGTCGGCGGTTTTTGATTCACTCGACGTGCCGATCGTTTTCTCGGCTGAGCTGGCGGCCGATCCCGATGATTTGCTGTCGACGAGCTACCAAAACAGAAGCCCGTTTCGCATGGCTGTGGCCAGCGAGGAGCTGTTGACGCTGCTGGATGACGATGAGCTGCGCGCCGCACTGGAGCGAGATGGGGTCGCTTTGATCGGGGTGGAGAGCCGAATGACAAGAATCGAAATCGACGGAACAGTCACCACCGTTGACGAGGTGCCTTTGGGCGTGCAGAGGCGGTCCTTTCCCAGGGTCGTGGTGACACCTGAGAAGGCGGGCGACTACGACGAGTTCTCAGCTCGGACGACCATGCTCGTCGAATTCGAACAGAGCTGGTCGGATCGTATGAACCTGTTCAACGACCCGGCCCAGCCCTTGTATGTGTTGACAGTGGATGGGAACTCCCTCCAGATGCACGGCACGGCTCATCCAGACATCTCCTCGGCAGCGCTTATCACGTTGGTGTTCTTGGCCACGCTCGTTGTCGTACTCATCGTCGTTGCCACAGTCACGTCCTTGAGTGCGGCCGAGTCTGACTCCGACCTGCTCACCGTTGTGGCGGTTGGAGCGACCAACTCGGTACGACGCAGATACCTCGGGCTTCAATCCGGGTTACACACCCTGATCGGATGTGTCCTGGCCGCACCGTTGACACTGCTGCTGTTGCACACCTTCTACAACTCTGCTCAAAGCGGCGACAGAAGACTTGGCAACTTCGGTGTCTATGACGCTTCGCAGCTGATAGTGCCCTGGGAGGGGCTCGCGGCTCTGGTCATCGGTCTCCCGCTTGTTGTAGGTGTCGTAACGGCGGCCGTGGTGCGTTCGGCGCCGTTGTCACCGCTTCGCCGGCCTACCTAGACCGCAGCGGCTACGAGATCTTCAGAGCTCAGTCGACCGCCTCTTTCAGTCGGTTGAGGCGCTCATCCCACTTCGATCCGATCTGGTCAACCCAGGCGACCACGTCGGCAAGCGGCTCCGGCTCAAAGACGTACTCGATCTGTCTTCCTGAGCGTCGTCGCTCGAGGAGTCCTGCGTCTTCGAGGATGCCGAGGTGTTTGGCGATGGCTTGTCGCGATATGGGCAGGTCGCTCGCCAAGGCCGAGGCGCTGGCGGGCCCGTCTGAGGCGAGTCGGTTGAGCAGGTCGAGTCGTGTCGGGTCGCCGAGGACGACCATCACCTGCTTGTTCGTCGTCACGCGGCCAAAAGGGTGATATGCCCGTGATCCGGGCCGCTGACGCGCCATGGGAGAAGCGTCTCGCGGACGGTGAGCCGTGTCCCGGTTTCGGTCGGGTCCAACTCGATCTCGACCAGGGCCGGCATGCCATCGTCGGTTCTCCAACTCCATTGAATGCGATGACCGGGGTCGACATCTTCGACCGTGCCCCAGAAGGTCGGGCCATCGGAGGGGACCATCTCGATGCGACCTCCGATCTCGGGGTCGATCTCCACGGGGCTTCCCATCCAAGTTGAGAGCAGGTCGCCATCGACAACGAAGTGCCACACCTCCTCCGGTGGTGCTGCAAGTTCCGTCGTTCTCTCTACCGATGCATCTCCGGCGAGGTCGTCGCTGTAGGTCTCTTCCATGTGCTGCAACCTAGCAGTTGCAGAAACGGGTTATGCTGACCTGCAACCAAAGAGTTGCAGGAGGTCGAGATGTTGGTTCCAACGGTGATAGAGCAGACGAGTCGCGGTGAGCGTGCATACGACATCTACTCGAGGCTTCTCGGGCACAGAGTTGTGTTTCTCGGACGCCCTATCGATCCTGATGTCGCCAACCTGATCGTTGCCCAGCTGATTCATCTCGAGAGCGAAGATCCAGAGAAGCAGATCTCGCTGTACATCAACTCACCGGGCGGGGAGATGTCCTCGATGATGGCCATCTACGACACGATGCAGCATGTCCAGCCTGAGGTGATGACGACGTGCGTGGGCCTGGCGGCCTCCGCCGCTGCCGTGCTTCTGGCTTCGGGTGCACCAGGTCAGCGATATGCGCTGCCTCACGCTTGAGTACTGATTCACCAGCCGCTGCTCCACGGTGGGCTGGAGGGCCAAGCAAGCGACATCGAGATCCATGCCAGGGAGATCGTCAGGCAGAAGGAGGAGATGACTGCGATTCTCTCGCGGCACACCGGCCAGACGACCGAGCAGGTGGCGCTGGACACGGACAGGGACCGATGGCTGACCGCTCAGCAAGCGGTCGACTACGGGATAGTCGACTCGATCATGGCTCCGGCTCGATTGCCCGTTGACCTATAGCGTCTTCAGGGCGGAGTGAGCTTCTTCGATGCCCGCCTTGGCATCGGTGAAGTACATGAGGGTCTTGTCGTCGTAGAAGAGCGGGTTGTCGATCCCGGCAAAGCCAGGGGACAGGCTCCGCTTGACGACTATCACGCGTGCGGCGTGGTCGACGTTGAGGATCGGCATCCCGTAGATCGGGGAGCTGGAGTCGTCCCTCGCCGATGGGTTGACCACGTCGTTGGCTCCGAGAATCAGCACGACATCGGTCTCCGGGAATTGCGGGTCGGCCTGCTCCAGGTCGAGGAGCTGCTCATACGGTACGTCTGCTTCGGCGAGCAGGACGTTCATGTGGCCTGGCATGCGACCCGCCACAGGGTGAATCGCATAGTGAACCTCTACACCCGACTCCTCGAGTGCGTCGGCGAGCTTCCTGACAGCGTGCTGGGCCTGGGCGACCGCCAGTCCGTAGCCGGGGACGATCATCACCGACTCCGCGTAGGCGAGGGCGATGGCCACATCATCGGCAGTAGCGCGGTTCACCGGCTTGTCGATCATCTCGCCCACAGCGCCGCCGCCTTCGGTCCCGAACCCGGCGAACAGCACGTTGGCCAGCGAGCGGTTCATGGCTTCCGTCATCTGCACGGTGAGGATCAGGCCCGCTGCACCCACCAGGGCACCACCGATGATCAGGGCGTTGCTCTCGATGGCGAACCCGGCGGCAGCCGCTGCCAGGCCGGAGAATGAGTTGAGGAGTGAGATCACCACCGGCATGTCGGCTCCGCCGATGGGGATGACAGCCATGACCCCGACGACCAGCCCGATGCCGGCAACGACCCAATAGCCCGCTACCTCGCCGCTGATCGCGGCCCAGATCGCGACGCCCACCAGCCCAATGGCCAAGGCACCGTTGACCAGCCGTTGCCCCGGGAACACCAGCGGCCGACCCGGGAGAATCCCCTGCAACTTCCCGAACGCAATGAAGCTGCCTGTGAAGGTCACCGCGCCGATCACCGTCGAGAGCAGAAGGGTGATCGAAGTCTCGGGCGCTATGTCGGCGAGTCCGAACTCGACGACCGCGACCGCCGCCACCAGAGCTGATGCCGCTCCGCCGAACCCGTTGAACGCGGCCACCATCTGAGGCATCGAGGTCATCTGCACCCGCAGGGCGAACCAGGCGCCGATGACACCACCCACCGCCAATCCGGCGACAACGGTTCCCCAGTTGATGATGTCCTCGGCGACGAGAGTGATCACCAGGGCGAGAAGCATCCCGAGCGCTGCGACCCGATTCCCGTTTCGGGCAGTTCTGGGGCCGCCGAGCTGACGCAAGCCGACGATGAATGTGACCGCCGCCAACAGGTAGAGGATCTCGATCATCTCTTGTCTCGTTCCCCGCGGCTCTTGAACATCTCGAGCATGCGGTCGGTCACCAAGAAGCCACCAACAACGTTGATCGTCGCCGTCACGACAGCGAGGAACCCGAGGACTTGGGCGAGGGGAGTGGCACCCAGCCCCGCAGCAGTGATTGCGCCGATGATGGTGATACCGGAGATGGCGTTGGCACCGGACATCAGTGGCGTGTGAAGCGTCGGTGGCACCTTGCTGATTACCTCGAAGCCGACGAACGCCGCCAGGACGAAAACCGTGATGCCTATCACAAGGATGCTCACGACAACTCCTCCATCCCCAGCTGGCGCCTGGTCACAGGGTGGGTCACCTTCCCGCCATGAGTGATGCACGCTTCCTTGACGATCTGGTCCTCCCAGTCGAACACGATGTTCCCTTCGTCGTTGCTGATCCGGCTGATGAACGAAGCGATGTTCCTGGCGTACATCTGAGAGGCGTCAACCGCCACTCTGCCCGGCAGGTCGGTGGGGCCGATGATGGTGACATCGTTGTGAGTGATGGTCTCGCCCGGCTTGGTCAGCTCACAGTTGCCTCCGGTCGGCGCAGCGACATCGACAACGACCGAGCCAGGCCGCATGCCTTCGACCATCTCCCTGCTGACGAGCAGAGGCGCTGCCCGACCTGGGACCTGAGCGGTGGTGATCACCACGTCGGCATCGGCTACAGCCGGGGTGAGTGTCGCCTGTTGTCTTCGCTGGGTCTCGTCGGCGACTTCTTTGGCGTAGCCGGATGACGATGCCGCCGACTCGTCGAGGGGGGCTGCAACGAACTTGGCTCCGAGGCTCTCGATCTGCTCTTTGACTTCAGGCCTGATGTCGTAGGCGGACACGACCGCGCCGAGCCGTTTGGCTGTGGCTATCGCTTGGAGGCCGGCCACGCCGGCACCGAGCACCAGTGCCTTGACCGGCGGGATGGTTCCCGCTGCGGTGGTCAGCATCGGGAAGAACCGGGGGGTTGCCGCGGCCGCCAGCAGAACGGCGTGATACCCAGCTGCGGTCGCTTGTGACGAGAGGGCGTCCATGCTCTGGGCGAGCGTGGTTCGCGGGATCGCCTCCATCGAGAACGCCGTGATGCTCTGGCCGGCAAGGACCCGCACCAGCTCTTCCGAGGAGAAAGGGTCGAGAAAGCCCACCAGAGCGGAACCTGCGGAGACTCGGGAGGCAAGTGCTGGCGAGGGTGGGCCGACCACCGCAACGAGGTCGGCTCCGTTCAAGGGGTCGCCGCTCACCGTGGCACCAGCCTCGGTGTACGCCTCGTTGGTGAATCCAGCTCTGTTGCCGAGTCCATCCTCAATGGTCACCGAATGACCGTCCTCGGTCAGCTTTGCGACCACTTCGGGGGTGAGCGCCACCCGCCGTTCGTCTGATGCCTCGGCCGGCACCGCTATCTGCATATCGGCGAGGAACCTAGGCTCCCCTTATGTCTGAGGCAAGACTGGAAGGCCAGGGTTCCCCGAAAGGGATCAAGAGATGGCTCTACCGAGCTCCTATCTGGTTCTACAGGGCGAAACTCGGATTCCTGCTCCGGCATCGCTTTCTGCTTCTCGAGACGATCGGGCACAAGTCCGGGAAGAAGCGCAGGGCCGTGCTCGAGGTGGTGGCCGACGAGCCCGACGCCGTCTATCTGGCGTCGGCTTGGGGCACGAAGGCCCACTGGCACAAGAACATCACGGCCAACCCGACCGTCGCGGTGCAACTAGGGAGTTCCACCTACGAGACGGAAGCCGAGCCGATCGATGCGGATGAAGCCCACCGGGTGCTCAGCAAGTACGCCGAGGCTCACCCAAGAGCATTGAAGAAACTCGCCAACTACATGTTGGACGAGCCAGGCGAGACCACCGAAGGACATGTCGCTCGAGTGAGTGCGGTGATCCCCTTCGTGCGTCTGCCCAAGCCCTAGTCGTGGGCGACGGCCACGTTGCCGACCTGCTCTCCTGAGTCGAGGTAGCGGAGGGCGTCAGGCAGCTCATCGAAGCCAAACACCTTGGCGACGGGTGACTTCGCCTTGCCGATTGCGATCCAGTTCAGCGCCCGGGCGAACTCGGCGTGGTTTCCCATGGAAGATCCGATCAGCTCGAGCTGCTTGAACCAAAGCTGAGGAAGGGTCAGGTCGAACTTGGGCCCGCTGGTCGCACCGCAGATGGCAATCCGGCCTCCGGCTTTGGTTGCTCGCATGGACTGCTTGAGGGTGGCTGGCCCGACATTGTCGATGACGAGATCGACGCCGCCTTGGGTGGAGATCTCCTTGCCGAATTCCGACGTGGAGTCGAACCCTGCCGTGGCGCCTTCGGTAATAGCCCAATCGATCTTCTCCTGCGACCGGGACGTGACAAGAACCTCGGCACCCTGAGCCATTGCCAGCTGCATCGCCGAGGCTGAGACTCCGCCGCCAACTCCGACGACCAGCACGGTTTGGCCACGTTTCAGGCCGGCCTTCTCCAGCATTCGGAGCGCGGTGACCGACGCCAGTCCGAACGATCCGGCGACATCCCAGTCGACGACACCGGGCTTGCGGACGGCGTTGATGGTCGGGATCACGACCTTCTCGGTGAAGGTCCCGGGATGGTGCTCGCCGAGGATGCCGAACTCGGGGCAGTAGACGATCTCATCACGTCGGCAGTGATCACATGACCCACAAGACATCGAGGGGTCGACGATCACTTCGTCGCCAACTTCGAAACCGGCCACACCCTCTCCGACCGCGTCCACGACTCCGGCGCCGTCCGAGCCTCCGGTGTGCGGGAGTTTCCCGGGGGCGGGAAGTCCCTGAGCGACCCATAGATCAAGGTGGTTGAGGCCGGACCGCTTGATGGCCACTCGGACTTCACCCGGCCCCGGTGACGGCTCGTCGATGTCGTTGAGGACGTAGGCGTCGATGCCGGTGGTGTCAGTTAGCTGCCAGGCCTTCATGATGGCGAGGGTAGCGTTGGCCTTTCCCCCCCAGAGGAGAGAGATTGGCTCTCGATCTGCCCACTGATCGCGACATCCACACCACTTCGCTCAAGGTCCGGTTCTACGAACTGGACCCCTACGACCACGTCAACCACACCAACTACTTCGCATACTTCGAGACAGCCCGGATCGAGTATCTGGCCGACTCAGGCTGGGGGATGGACATCCTCAAGTCACAGGGCTCACAGATCGTGGTGGTTGAGATCGCCGCGCGGTTCCTGGCCGCGGCCAGGTTCGGTGAGGAGCTCACGATCAGGACATGGGTCAGCGGCACAGGCCGTGTTCGCATGAGTTGGGATCAGGTGATGACCAGGGGCGACGACGAGGAGATCGCCCGGCTCCAGGTGACGGCGGCCTTCACCGATCTCGACGGGCGCCCTCGACGCGTTCCCGAGGGCTTCGCCCTCCACACCCAATCCACCATCCACCCCTAACCGCGAACCTCAGGTAATAACGCCCCCGTATCTGGTCGCTATGGCCTCAGGTTGGCGAGGGATTCGGCGAACCGGAGGCCATAGGGCCCGTATTTGGGCCGTATTACCTGAGGTTGCAGGTACCGGGGGGATGACTTAAGTCTCACTTGGGCTTCACCGCTCTCTAACAAGTTGATCGGAGACTTGACCTCAAGCTGCCAACCCACACAAAGGAGTAGCTATGAGAAACAAGGTTCTGGCGGCCCTCGTCGCCGGGGGCCTCCTGGTAGGGGCCGGCTTCGTCACCTCGATCGTCTCGGCGCCGGGAACTGCGTCGGCTCAGGAAGAGTCGGCAGAAGGCGAAGGCAAGGGGTTCTTCACACGAGGCCTCGAATTCCTGAGCTCGGTCCTGAGCGACATGGTCAGCAACGGCGAGATCGATCAGGCCACCGCCGACAATGTCCTCTCCAACGTCGAGAGCGCCGCAAGTGAGGCGAGAGCCGAGCGTGAGGCGGTCAAGTCTGCCATCGAAGACGCATTTGAAGATGGCGTCGCCACAGAGGCAGAGCTGCTCGACGCGGGCGTGCCCGAGGATCACCGGCTGTTCACCTCGGAAGCTCTCGAAGAGGCATGGGCCGATGGCGAGCTGACCCAAGAGGAGATCCGTGAGGCCAAGCCGCACCCTAGGCGTGACGCCTTTAAGAGAGGTGCCCGATTTGGAGCGCTTCTCGACGACGGCGGAATCGACCAGGCAGAGTTCGACGAGTTGAGCGACGACCATCCGCTGAAGCAGATCGACGGAATCGAGGACTACCTCGATGACGGCGTCATCACCATTGAAGAGCTTCGTGAGCTCCGCGACAGCAAGCGTCCGGATGACAGCACGGAGAGTGCCTGAGGCGTCTCCACATCTTCCTCCCTCACCGCCCAGGTAGACAACACCCTCTCCTCAGGGAGGGGGTGTTTGTCGTTCAGGAGCAGACTGACTCGTAGAGCCGGGCGTAGAACCGCACGGCGCGGCCGGCGCCTTCGACCAGCATGCGCTCGCCGGTCCCGTGGATTCTCTCCATGTCACTCATCTCCAGGAGGAAGGGTGAGAAGCCGTAGATGTCGCTGGCGATGCCTTCGAAGTGCCGTGAGTCGGTGGCGGCGATCAGCGTCCAGGGCGTCACCTGGGCTTCGGGGAAGACTTCGCCGATCACACCGCTCAGCGACTGCCAGGCCTCGGAAGTCGTGGAAGACACGCCGCTCGGCTCACTGTTCCACTCGCCCTCTGTCTCCACTTCGACGTCTTTTCCCACCTTCTTCCGGACGAAGTCGATCACCGACTGAACGGAGTCTCCGGGGATGATCCGGAAGTTGACGACAGCCCACGCCTCCTGGGGGAGAACGTTCTCCTTCACCCCTCCTCGGACCATCGTGATCGCCGTGGTGGTGCGGATCATGGCGTTGGTCTCCGGTCGTCTGCCCAGAAGCCGGATCACAGCCCCACTGGTCACACGCAGGTTGGAGAAGAGCGTTCGGGTGACTCTCCCCATCCTGGGAAGCAGAGCTTGGAGGGTTGGCTCCATGACATCGAGCCGGGCAGGCAGCTGATTGGCTTCCAGGCTTCGCAGTGCTTTCGCCAGCTTTCCGATCGTCGTGGGCAGATTGGGTGCGGAGCTGTGACCACCCTCACCGCGGGCCGTGAGCCGGACGGTCACCGAGCCCTTCTCCGACGTCTTGACCAGTGCAACAGGTTCTTTGCTCAGGCCGGGCAGGCTCTTCACGATTCCTCCGCCTTCGTCGACGACGAAGAAAGGAGTGATTCCCCGAGTTGCCAGCAAGTTGGAGATTGGCTGCGCTCCTGAGAACCCACCGCTCTCCTCGTCGTGGCCGGACACGATGATGATGGTGCGTCGCGGTTCGAACCCATCTTCCAGCAAGTGCTCGGCCGCCTCGAGTAGAGCTATCAGCTGGCCCTTGTCGTCGAGTGCGCCTCGGCCCCAGAGATATTCGTCCTCCACGGCTCCGGAGAACGGAGGCTGCTCCCAGTCGGCTTCCGTGCCTGGCTCGACCGGAACCACGTCTTGATGAGCCATGACCACAAGTGGTTCGAGATCGGGGTCGGTTCCCTCCCAGGTGATCAGCAGTGATAGGTCGTTGACCTTCTCGACACTGCACTTCGAGTGGACGAGTGGATAACTCTGCGCGAGCAGCTCGTGAAGGCTCTGAAACGCTTCCGAATCTGCGCTATCGCTGCCGTGATTGACGGTTTCGATGCGAACCGCAGCAGCGAGGTTCTCGAGGAAGCGTTCGGTGAGCGTGTCAGCTGATGAAGTCATGGACCCAGTTGTCTGCGGGGTCCTCGAGTATCTCATCCACAGTGCCGGTTTGCACTATGCGGCCGGAGCGCATCACGGCCAGCCAGTCGCTCATCGCCACCGCCTCATCGCGATCGTGGGTGACCACGATGGCCGTCGTCTGGTCTCCTGCCAGAAGTCGGGAAGTTTCCGCCAGAAGCTCTGCTCTGAGATTTCGGTCCAAGGCTCCGAGAGGCTCGTCCAGCATCACCAGTCGTGGCCGGGGGGCAAGCGTCCTCGCCAAGGCGACTCGTTGCCGCTCTCCTCCGCTCAACGTCTCAATCTGCCGTCGTTCGAACCCGCTCAACCCGACGCTCGTGAGCGCGTCGGCGACTTGTGCGTCGATGGATTCGTGCCCGCCCATCTTCAACCCGAACCCGACGTTCTCTGCCACGGTCATGTGTGGGAACAGGGCGTAGCCCTGGAACATCAGCCCGAACTGCCTCTGGTGTGTGGGCACGTCGAGCACGGAGCCACCGTCCCAGAGAACATCTCCCGAGCTGGGTGCCACCAGGCCGGCGATGGTTCGCAACAGCGTCGACTTGCCACAGCCAGATGGCCCGAGGATGGCGGCCACCTCACCTTTGGGCAGTTCGAAGTCGATTCCGGTGAGGATTGCTGACCCCGAGAGGTAGACATCCATTGACTCGACTCGCAACATCAGAAACGCCCCAAATCGCCGGCTTGGGCTCGATCCATCCACATCACGACCAACGTCGTCACCGCGGCAAGCAGCACGGCCATGGTCATAGCCATGCCGAATGAAGTCTGTCCGGGCCGCGCGAGAAACCGGAAGATCATCGTCGGCATTGTTGGCGTCGTCGGTCTCGCGATGAAAGATGTCGCTCCGAATTCGCCTAGGGAGATGACGAACGCGAAACCTGCTCCGACCCCGGCGGCACGGCTGACGATGGGCAGATCGATGTGCCGCCACACCCGCGACGGCTTCGCTCCGAGGGTGGCAGCTGCTTCCCGCAACTCGGGCGGGATGGCTCGCAAGGTGGGCACGGTGGACCTCACCACAAAGGGAACCGCGACCAGAGCGTGGGCGATAGGGATCAGCCACAGGGTTGCTCTCAGGTCGATCGGCCAATCGAGGGCAACGATGAAACCGAAGCCGACCGTCACAGCGGACGTGCCCAAAGGAAGCATCAAGACCATGTCGAACCACGTGGAGAGTCGGCCTCTCTTGGAGGTGATGACAGTGGCCGCGGTGATGCCGACGACGAGGGCGATCGCCATGGCCACGGCAGCGAAGAGAAGGCTGTTCCTCATTGCCTCTGCCGGCGAGCCCACAACTGGGTCGGTTTGGAGGAGCCGGAGATAGAGATCTGGGCTCAGGGTCCGGGTGACGAGCGTGGCCAGGGGAACCATCAGAAGGCCGATGGTCAATGTGACGACGCCTGCCACCACCCAGCGTCGGCGCCCGGCTGGGAGTGGCTGCCTGGTGGCTCTGTCCAGTGTCCAGGTGACACTCCTGCGCTCTTGGTATCGGGCATAAGCCCAGAGGGCGACGCTAACTCCAAGCAGCTGCACCACTGCTAGAGCAGCTGCCAGTGGGAGGTCAAAGAGGGTCACCGCCTGCCTATAGATCTCGACCTCGAGAGTCGCATGGCGGAAGCCGCCGAGGATCAGCACCACCCCGAACGAGGTGAAGGTGAACAGGAAGACGATCGACGATGCTGCGGCGATAGCCGGCCTGAGCAGGGGGAACGTGACTTCGCGGAACACTCTCCATTCGCTGGCACCCAAAACGCGAGCAGCCTCCTGGAGGCTGGGGTCGATCCGCGACCAGAGCGCCGAGACGGTGCGCACCACCACTGCCACGTTGAAGAAGACGTGGGCGGCCAGGATGGCGGCGACCGATTCGCTCACGCCGAGTGACAGGAAGGCGGTTCCGACCACAACGGTCGGGAGCACGAAGGGGACTGTCACCAGGGCCATGGCGAGCCGCCGGCCCTTGAACTCGTAGGTCGAGACCGCCCAAGTCATGGGTGCTGCGACCACGATCGTCAGCAGCGTCGATAGCGCCGCTTGCCAGAGTGTGAACCAGCCGACTCTGAAGAGCCGGGCCTCGACCCCGCTGAAGCCTTCTCCGATTTCGGACAAGCCGAGAATCAGGATCCGGGCGACGGGGTAGGCGAAGAAGTAGCCGATGAACACGGTGGGGACAGCAGCGACTGCCACCCATCCCCACCGGATCTTTCTCATCAACCCTCCATCACCTGAATCCACTCGTCGATCCAGCGGTCTCGGTTCTCGGCGATGTACGCGGCATCGAACCTGGTCGGGCTGTCTGGGATCGTCGTGTGGTCGACGAACTCTTGAGGCAGCTCAGCTTCGGTGTTCGCAGGGAACACGAACCAGGTGAGTGGGATCTTCTCCTGGAATTCGACGCCGAGCATGTAGTCGATGAGGTCTCCCGCGGCGTTGGGGAACTCGGTCCCTTCGAGGATGCCCGCATACTCGACTTGCCGGTAGCAGCCGGCCTCGATGACGCCCGTCGGGGCCGTGTCGGGGGGCTCTTCGGCGAATATCACCTCAGCTGGCGGTGACGACGCATAGGAGACCACCATCGAGCTGGCACCTCCATACGGCCGGAACTCGCCGTAGTACGCAGAATCCCAGTCGGCGGCGACGTTGACTCCGGCATCCCTGAGCTGAGCCCAATAGTCGAGCCACCCGTCTTCGCCGTAGATGTCGATGGTGGCGAACATGAAGGCAAGACCCGGCGATGAAGTGGCCGGATGCTGAACCGTCAGTTGGGATGCGAGGACGTTGGGCCTTAGATCACCCAGATCGTCCGGGATTTGGATCTGAGTGCTGTCGAACCACGACTTGTCGTAGTTGATGCATACGTCGCCGAAGCTGATCGGGGTCACCCGCTCGTCGACGGCAAGGCCGGCGACTAACCGGTCCAACCTGTCCGACTCGTAGGCCGCGAACACGTCCTCGTCCAAGGCTCGCGACAGGAAGGTGTCGTCAACGCCGAAGAGCACGTCGGCCAAGGGGTTGTCCTTGGTGAGCACTGCCTGGTTGACCAGCGTCCCCGTGTCGCCCGCTGCTATCACCTTCACTTCGATGCCGGTTTCCTCAGTGAAGGCGTCGAACGCGCCTATCTCGATGGCGGCAGAAGCGAAAGAGTCGTGGGCGATCAGGGTCAGCGACTCGGTGTCTTCACGACTGGTGTCAGAGCAAGCCGTCAACAACAACCCGAAGAGGGCAAAGGCGGCTATCGATCTGGTGAGGTGTCTCATCGTCTCCTTTCTTACGGGAGCGACGAGCTGATCCCTGCGCCGGCATTATCCGTCTCAGGTTCAATCGGTCGGAGTCTCCAAGACTCCCTCTCAGCCCGGTAACACCGAGCTCCCGTGGATGTCAGCCTAACTAGGCGGGGCCGATTGCGATAACGGTGTTGTGCCCGCCGAATCCGAATGAGTTGCTCAACGCCGGCCCAGGCTCCCACTCCCGCACTTCGGTGACGATGTCGTTGAGGGGGATCTCGGGATCCTTCGTGGTCATCCCCGTGTTTGGCGGCAACTCATTGCGTCGCATGGCTTCGACGACAACCGCTGCTTCCACCGACCCGGATGCGCCAAGAGCATGCCCGGTTGATCCCTTGATCGACGAGACGGCTGGCTGGCTGTCACCGAACACCCGGGCGATGACGCCGCCTTCGGTTCGGTCGTTCAGCTCGGTGCCGGTCCCATGAGCGTTGACATAGACAACATCGGCTGGATCGAGGCTTGCGTCTTCTAGGGCGAGGCGCACGGCGCGCTCGGCACCGTCCCCTTCAGGATGAGGGGCTGTTATGTGGTGTGCGTCGGCGGTGGACGCTGCACCCAAGATCTCGGCGATGGGTGTCGCTCCTCTGGCGGCAGCGACCTCCTCGGCCTCCAGGACCAGGATGGCGGCTCCTTCCCCCATCACGAAGCCGTCACGGTCGACGTCGAAGGGGAGGGCGTAGCCGGAAGGCGACAGGGCACGAGCTGCCTTGAATCCCTCTCTCGCCGGGACCCGTGCAGCCGCCTCGGTCCCACCGACCACTGCGATGTCCGCGTAGCCCCACTGGACCTGGCGCAGGCCGTCGAGGATCGACTGCGACCCAGCGGCGCACGCCACCACCGGCGTCGACACCTGCCCTCCGAACCCGTACTTGATGGAGATAGCGGCAGCCGCGGCGTTGGCCATCATCATCGGCACCAGGAACGGCGAGGGTCGCGGCTCCGGCTTGTCCGACTCGTGGACGAGCATCTCCAATGACTCGAGCCCGCCGATGCCGGTAGCCACGGCCACCGCCACTCGGTTCGGGTCGATGTCGATCTCGCCTGACTGGGCGAAGGCTTCGTCGGTGGCCACCAGTGCGAACTGGGTGAACTTGTCGAGTCTTCTGGCTTCCCGGCGGGGAATCCACGGCTCAGGGTCCCAATCGGGGATGTGGCGCGGTGCCGGTCCCGGCGGCTTCTGAAGACCCTTCCACAGATCGTCGACTCCGACCCCGGGAGCTGCCACGGCGCCGATGCCGGTGACGACCACTCGTCTCTTGCTCATGGTGCTGATTCTGCCCGATTCATCACTCAGGTAAAACCGCGCGACGGAGTTTCTGCATTCCGGATATCCATCGGTCGTGGTCGCTTGCCTTGTTCTGGAAGTACTTCGCCACTTCGGGGTGAGGGAGGATCAGGAACCGCTCCTCTCGGAGGCCGTCGACGACGACGTCGGCCACTTCTGCCGGGTCGAGCACCGCGGCGGTGGTGATCAGGGAGTCGATCTCTGACATCTTCTCCACTAGGGGCGTGTCGACGAACTGAGGACACAGGCAGCTGACGCCGATCCCGCGATCCCCGTATGTCACGGCGAGCCACTCGGCGAAGGCGACGGCTGCGTGCTTGGTGACCGAATACTGTGCTGCGCCGAGATTGGTGAGCAGGCCGGCAGCAGAGGCGGTGGAGAGAAAGTAGCCCTCGCCTCGAGCCAGCCACCCGGGCACGAGGAACTTGGCAGCGTGAACATGAGAGAGGGTGTTGACTCGCCACATCTGCTCCCAGTCACTTGCTGTGCTTTGCTCGCTGCCCACCACTCCAAACCCGGCATTGGCGCAGAAGAGGTCAATGGGTCCGAAGCTGTCCTCGGTTTCCCCAACCAGCTTTCGGTTGGCGTCCTCGTCGGCGACATCGATGGCGAAGGGCTGGCCATCTACTTCTTCGGCCACCGCAACCGCGGCCTCGTAGTCGAGGTCGGCGATGACGAGGGAAGAGGGCTCTTCTGAGGCGAACCGGGTGGCCATGGCGGCGCCGATCCCGCTCCCGGCTCCGGTGATGACAACGACCTTGCCCTTCAGCTCCACGTGAGGAGCCTAAGCCGAGGCTTCCGCTTCCAGATTTGCGGGCGCCGCCTCAAACAAGCTGCCTTAGCTGCGAATCGCATCGACGAGTTCCCAAACTGTGGAGCTTGGGTTTTCGTTCTTCCATGATCCGTTACCTAGATGTCGTTCGCCCAAACCTTGGGCGCGGGCCTTGGCAGCTTGGTAGTTGGCCTGCAAATTGGTGAGGTCATTGTCAGACAGCGACTTACCACCGCTCAAGTGAGTGCCGCAGGCCTGCTGGACGCTGTTTCGATGAATGAAGGCTGTTTGATCTTGGAAGTGGAGAAGGAACCAAAGCTCAACGCATGGATTGGAGAACGCCACACTCAGCCCTGCCGCGAGCGCTCGGTCTACCTGACCCTTGATGTCCGGGTGCTCGTCACAGTCGAACATCACCCAAATGGAGGCGTAGCCCCTTCCGCGACCGCGCCTCTCATCTCGACGCGATAACCGGAGAGCTTCGACCCCTCTGTCGACAACAGTTCTGGCGTCAGCCCCCAAAGCTTGCACCTCTATCGAGACACTGGATCTGTACCGACGTCCCCATAGTTTCAAGTAGTCGGGTTCCGTTTTGGTTCCTTCGCATATCACAAGGATCGTTGGTTTCCCACGAGATCTCGGCACAGTTCTTCTGCGGTTCATACAGGTTCTAGGTCAACTGCCGCGTCGAACTCGGCTTCAGATACCAGCGGTACGGCGCCGTAGCGGCCTCTCAGGTAGCGATCGTCGATGGCCTCGTCCTTCCTTGGAGCGAAGTCCGTGAGTGGATACAGCCGAGTTCCCCCATCTTCGTCTTTCTCGGTGAACCAAATCTGGTCCCGTCCCAGCAACCGCTTTGTTCGTCGTTGGCTCAGTACGGACATATCGAACGCGTTGAAAATCACCTGAGCCCGATGCGGGTTTGTTTCGGGATCCTGAAACAGCCGGATCAGTTCTCGGACAAGTCCTGGGTGCAGGCTCGAGTCAAGCTCATCCAAGAGCAAGACTGACCCATCGATCAATGTTCGTATTACTGGTCCGATCAGACCAAGCCACACGACAGTGCCCAAGGATTCGTCGAAGTTCCCGAACGGGACTGGACCCTCGTTACTTTGATGAAAGAGTTCTATCTCCACCAAAGGAGGTACTTCGAAGGTCTCGTCCTCCGGGCTCACATCGTTGAGCAGCCGAATTGCTTGCTCGTAACGTTGACTGAGATCGTCATCTGGTTGTCGGAGTCTGGCGTCGACGATTCCCAGGTCCGCAGCCCGGAGAAGCTGAAGGCACCGCTGTCGGTACTTGTCTTCTTCCAGCATGGCTACGGTCAAAGCGTGTCGAACCTCCCTGTTTTGGGCCTCAGCCAGTAGGAGATTGGCGGACATCCAACGAAAGATGCGAACAGCGGGGGAATAGTCAGTTGCAGCTCCCGTTGAAGAAAGCAAGGCGTTGGCGCGCAGCAGACGTTTCGTCTCACGCCCGGTAGAAGCGTCTTCGTCGCCAATCCTCACGGCCTTCATGCCAGTGCGCTCAAAGAGGAGTTTCCGACGCCCTCTTGGGTAGTGGTATGCCCACTCTCTCTGAATGGCGTCGTCGTCGCATACAAACCCGTACTCGTGACGGATACCCTCGATTACTACGTCTACCTCGTATCGCGTTGGTTCTAGGCGAGAAGAGGAAGAGAGCAGAAAGGGAACTCGAGAAATAGGCGTGTCAGAGGTCCCGTAGCGAAAAGAGCTGAGAACGATACGACGCATGTCATCCATCACAAGAAGAAGGTTGGATTTGCCTGATGCGTTAGCGCCCAGGACTCCAGCGGCCGGTAGTACATCCAGCAGTTCACCCGCGGTGCGCCATGGGATCGATCTCACCACTTCGGGTTGAGCGAGGGCTGTCGCATGAAGTGACAGTTCCATAGGTTGGCGGAAGGACCGAGCGTTCTCCGCCCGAAAGGCGAGCAGCATGGAAGGCCCTGGTCCGTCTAAGGGGGTGATCATATGGTCAATATTGTGGGTAACCCGCAATATGTCAACCGAACTCTTGAAGAAAACCTGTGGTCAACTATGTGACCAGACCGGGCTCAGGCCTCGAAGTCGATCTCCTCGAGAAGGCTGCCACCGGCTTTCACCGTGGAAATCAGCCCGTTGGCAGTCGGAAGCAGGTGCTCGCCGTAGAAGCGTGCGGTGAGGACTTTGTTCTTGAGGAACTCCTCATGGTGCTCGGCGGGCTCCGCCTTGGCGGCCACCGCCGCTCGCGCCATCAGCCAGCCACCGATGACCGTGCCGAACTGGCGCAGGTATGGCGTGGCCGCGGCCAGCGCTGAGTCGAGATCCCGCTCCCGGAGACGCTCGCCGATCCAGGTCGAGGTATCGGCCAAGCCCTGAATGGCCGTGGTCAGCTCGTCCCGGAAAGGTCCCAGGTCGTCGT
Organism: Acidimicrobiia bacterium; assembly: GCA_028285585.1. GTDB lineage: Bacteria > Actinomycetota > Acidimicrobiia > Spongiisociales > ZC4RG35 > CAXMPK01. The sequence continues at coordinate 131,674 of JANQOU010000012.1, read as the reverse complement.
AGTCGTTCATCTTGGTGAGAACCTCGGTCATCTCAGTGATCAGAGCGCTGACGACTGCACCGTTCTCGGCAGGCAGCTTGCGCAACACCAGGTCGATCGCCTGGATCCCGTTGGTCCCCTCGTAGATGGGGGCGATCCGCGAGTCGCGCAGGTATTGAGCTGCTCCTGTCTCCTCGACGTAGCCCATCCCGCCGTGCACCTGGACACCCATCGACGCCATCTCGACTCCGATGTCGGTACTCCAGGCCTTGACGATCGGTGTTAGCAGGGAGAGCCGTTCCATCGAGCTGGCTCTCACGCTCTCATCATCGGCGTGTGTCGCGAAGTCGGCGATCTCGGCTGTGATGTAAAGGAGGCACCGCATCGCCTCGGTGTATGCCCTCATGGTGAGAAGCATCCGTCTCACATCGGGATGCTCGACGATGGCGACGCTGTCGGTGGTGTCGCCTCCGATCGGCCTCCCCTGAATGCGCTCCGTGGCGTAGCTCAGCGCACGTTGGTAGGCGGCTTCCGAGATGGCGAGACCTTCCATGCCAACGCCGATGCGAGCAGCGTTCATCATCGTGAACATGTTCCGCATCCCCTGCATCTCCTCGCCGACGAGATAGCCGGTGGCGCCTTCGCCGCCGTCGCCGAACGAGATCACACAGGTGGGTGATGCATGGATACCGAGCTTGTGCTCGATCGAGACGATCTTGTAGTCGTTGCGCTCGCCGGGCTCACCCGCATCATCGAGCAGGAACTTTGGGACGAGGAACATCGAGATGCCTCTGGTGCCTGGCGGGGCGTCGGGTGTCCTGGCCAGCACCAGGTGGATGATGTTGTCGGTCAGGTCCTGGTCACCCCAGGTGATGAAGATCTTGGTCCCGAAGATGCGGTAGCTGCCATCGTCCTGCTTGACCGCCTTGGTGGTCAGCGCACCAACGTCCGACCCGGCCCCCGGCTCGGTGAGGTTCATGGTTCCGGCCCACTCGCCTGTCACCAGCTTCTCGAGATAAGTCTCTTTCAGCTCGTCGGAGGCGTGCTGCTTGACCGCCTCGACCGCTCCGTGGGTGAGAAGAGGGCACAGAGAAAAAGCGAGGTTGGCCGATTTGAACATCTCTTCGATGACAACGCCCACGGCGTAGGGGAGGCCTCCACCACCCCATTCGGCCGGCATGTGCGCAGCGGACCACCCGGCCTCGACGAACTTCTGATAAGCCTCTTTGAAGCCTTCGGGAGTGACCACCTGGCCGTCGGCGCCCAGTTTGCTCCCCGTTTCGTCACCGGAACGGTTGAGCGGAGCCATGACCTCACTGAAGAACCGGGCTGCCTCGTCGAGGATCGTGGTGACGGTGTCAGGGTCGGCGTGCTGGTAGCCGTTGAGCTTCGAGATCTGCTCGAGGTCCGCGACGTGATTCAACGTGAAGTTGTGGTCTTCGAGTCGTGGAACGTAGGCGGTCATGGGCCTAATCCTACCGGCCACGACTGCCGAAAACCCTTAGCGGGTGCCTGTGTCAGCGTCGGCTCAACAGTGTCGGGATACCGACCTTCTCCGATTCATCCGGGTCCCATCCGGTTGATGTGAGGTGTCCATCGCCGGCCATCTCGGACAGAAGTTGACAGAGCTTTTTGGCGTCACTCCCTGAGGATCGCCTCGACCAGTCCTGGCAACGTGTCTCCGATAGAAGCGTCGATCTTTGCCGCGGCGAGACGATCAGCCTCGGTCTCACCACGATTGATGATGACCACAGGCCTCCCCTGGTGAGCCGCCCGCATCACAACGTCGGCAGCTGGCCACACCGAGACGGTGGAGCCGACGACGAGCACCGCGTGGGCGATGGCCAGGAACAATCCCGCCTTTTGGATCTCTTCTTCCGGCAGCACTTCACCGAACAGGACGGTCCCGGTCTTGACCATCCCGTCGCATTCCGGGCAACGGGGGTCGTCGGCACCAGCCTCGACCCACTCCAGGACGGTCTCCGTCAGCCACTGGCTCCCACACGAGAGGCAGTGGCTGTTGCGAACACTTCCGTGCATCTCGGCGACGTGAGAGTTGTCGAGCCCGGAGCGATGATGAAGGCCGTCGACGTTCTGAGTGACCACACCGGCCAGTCGGCCGGCCTTCTCCAGCCGGACGATTGCCTCGTGGCCCTGGTTCGGAGCGATGGCGGCGCGGGCACCCCAAAGCTCGCCTTCGAGATGCATCTTCCAGCCTCTCACCCTCAGCTCTCGTGAGGCCATCCACCGCTGGATGGTGAAGTCGTCGGGGTCGACCTTGTTCCATAGGCCATCTGGGCCTCGGAAGTCGGGTATCCCTGACTCTGTGCTGAGGCCGGCTCCGCTGAAGACCAGGATCTGCTGTGCCGGGCGAAGCGCGGCGACTGCCTTTTCGAGCTCTTGGCTCATCCGCCCTTGTCTAGCTGAAGCCGGTCGGGGAAGTAGGTCCGAATGGTCGGGTAGGCGAGATCGATGTTGTCGTGCTCGGCAAACGCGTCGAGAACGGCTTCCCAGATGCGATGCTCGCCGCCGCGCCTGCTGCGAGTGGCCACCAGGTATCGAGCCGTTAGGAGCACACCGCTGTCCCGCACGGAGACGTAGACCGTGGGCGTCAACGTCCCGATCTTGATCGAGTACTTGGACGCCGTCTCCCGGATCCGCTGCCCGGCCCGACCTTGGGTGTCGGGAGCATCGCTCATGAGGATGTCCTGGACCAGGCTCTTGGCCAGCTTGTAGTCGGACTCGAACGTGATGAGGATCGGGATCTCGTCCCAGATGTAGGCGAAACCCTCCGTGTAGTTGGCCACCGGGTTGGTGAAGACGACACCGTTCGGGACGTGAACCAGGCGGCCAGTCGACTGATCGGCGTCGACCCAGTTGCCCACCTCCATCAGAGAGAAGCGGAAGAGCCGGATGTCGATCACGTCACCTTTGAGATCTGTCACCTCGATCCGGTCACCGATGGCAAACGGGCGCCTGGTGAGGATGAACGCCCACCCAGCCATGTTCTTAAGCACGTCCGAAAGGGCGATGGCAATGCCGGCCGAAACCAGGCCGAGGTAGGTGGGCAGGCTTCCGAAGGCATCGACCCAGATGAAGGCCACCGAGATGATGAAGATGGCCGAGACGACGTAGTTGACGATCTTCCGAGCCCTGTACTCGGAGTCGTGATCCTCGATGTTCGCCTTGATCAGCCGTAGCACCGCGATGCGAGCAACGAAGATCAGAGTCAGCGCGATCAGGGTGAAGACGATGTTCTCGAAGGTGTCTATTGGGATGCCGAGCGCATCAGCGATCTGCCTCACACCCGGATTGTCCAGATGTGCCGGCCGAAACCACGGTATTTGGGGTCTCTAGGATCATGGGATGGACCAGAAGGGACCCGACACAGAATCAGTCTCGTTGGGACACGAGCCGTCGGAGCATCTGGGATCGCTGAAGCCACCGATCTATGAGACGTCGACATTCGTGTTCGACACCGCCGAACAGGGCAAGCGCTTCTTCGAAGTCACCTACGGCCTGGACGACGCCCAGCCGGGGGAGGACTTCGGCTACATCTACTCACGGCTCGACTCGCCGAACACCCAAGCTGCCGAAAGCCGTCTCGCCGCTCTGGAGTCGGCGGAGTCGGCTCTCGTGTTCAACAGCGGGATGGCGGCGATCTCCACGGTCTTTCTCACCTATCTCCGCCCAGGCTCCAAAGTGCTCTACTCGGCTCCTATCTACGGCGGGACGTCCAAGCTGCTCGAAGGCCTGTTCACCGAGATGGGCGTGACGGCGGCGCCTTTCACCAGCGACACCGTCGAGCAGTCGCTGCGGCAGATGGCGGGGAGCGATCTCGCCATGATCTACCTCGAGACGCCGGCCAACCCGACCAACGACGTCTTCGACATCGAGATGGCGGCCAGAGTCGCCCACGATCACGAAGCTGTCCTGGCCGTCGACAACACCTTCCTGACGCCGATCTGGCAGCGCCCTCTAGAGCTTGGAGCTGATCTCTCGATCCACTCGGCGACCAAATACCTGGGCGGCCATAGCGATCTCACCGCCGGGGTCGTCTGCGGATCGGAGCAGGAGCTGGCCGAGCTGAGGCACAACCGCTACCGCTTCGGAGCGACGGCTCAGCCTCAGACCGCCTGGCTCCTTGCGCGGAGCATCGAGACGGTTCGCCTGCGGGTCGAGCGTCAGACTCAGAATGCAACCGAGCTGGCAGCCTTTCTCGACTCACATCCCAAGGTTGCTGCCGTCAATCACCTCAGCTTGCTTGGCGACAGTGACCCGCGCCAGGCGATCCATGCCAAGCAGGCTTCGGGGCCGGGAGCGATGATCTCGTTCGAGGTGGTCGGTGGCGAGGAAGGCGCGTTCCGATTTCTCAATGCAATGAGCCTCGTTCACCTTGCGGTATCCCTAGGTGGCACCGAGTCGCTGGCCTCGCATCCTTGGACGATGAGTCATTCCACGGTGTCACCCGACGAGAAGCTCAGCATGGGGGTCAAACCCGGCCTGATCCGCTTCTCCGTCGGGATCGAGGATGTTGCCGACCTCATCGCCGACCTCGATCAGGCGCTCGACGTCGCCTGACTACATAGGCCGGGTAACCCATATCTCGACACCGTGCCTGTGGGAGATAATGTGTGGGTCGCGGGGACGTGCTGGGGGGCACGACAAGAGGGAGATTGGCAATGAGGAAGGCGTTGGTCTTCGTCGCGGCATTCGCACTGGTGCTCGTATCCGGTGCCGCTGTCGCCCTGATGGGCTCACCCCAGACAGAAACTGCTGCCGACAAGCCGCAGGCTGTCGAGAAGCCGACCACGACAACAGTTGCGGTCGCAGAGAAAGAGGAGCCTCCGGCTGAGGAGGAGCCCAAGACGCAGGAGCACAAAGAGGACCCTCCAAAGGACGACTCGAAAGAAGAGCCCAAGGAGGAGGACGAGGACACTGAGGCTCCTGAGATCGAGATCCTTCATCCTGAGGACGGTCAGCACTTCGAGAAGAAGGAAGTCGTCTTCGAGGGCAAGACCGAGCCGGGAGCGAGAGTCTTCGCCGGGAAGTACGAGGCAGATGTCGACGCCGAAGGCAACTTCCGCATCGTCCTCATCCTGACCCACAGCGGTGCCAACACGGCCAAGCTGAAGGCGATCGACGAGGCAGGCAACTATTCCTACGACTCAGTCGAGGTCTTCTACGACAAGGCAGGGGACGAGAAGCCCGAGGACGACGACAAAGAGGTCGACTTCTGGGTCAAGCAAAAGTACGGCTCCTGTGGTGAGAGCGTCCCTTACGAGAAGTTCTACGGCGAGGGAGCTCCCGGAACCGAGATCTGGGTGGGCAACGAGTGGGGCTCAGCCGCCACAACGATCGGCAAGAAGGGCACTTGGGATCTGAAAGTCCTGTTCCCGGACATGCCGTGTGGCAGTCATCAGATCGTTCTCGAGACCAGCGACGGGGTTCGCAAGGTGTTCGAGTTCACCCACGTCTGCGGTGACGGTGGTCTCGGCGACGAGGGAGATCACAGCAAGTAACTCTTCGAGCTAGAAGAGGGAAATGGGCGGCCTTTCGGGGTCGCCCTTTCTCATGGGATGTTGTGCCGTCAGCCTGAGAGAAACGACAACCTGACGCGGCGGTGACTGTTGTCGACGTTGGTGTCGATGAGCACGATCGACTGCCAGGTCCCGAGCTGAAGCCTCCCTTGCTGGACGGGCACCGTGACCGAGGGGCTGATGAAGGCGGGGAGCACGTGGTCCCTGCCGTGGCCGGGCGTCCCATGCTCGTGCCGCCAGCGGGAAGGATCTCTAGGGAGGAGGGCGTCGATCGCATCGACGACATCGCTTTCCGTGCCCGCTCCGGTCTCAAAGATGCCGATGCCGGCTGTGGCATGAGGGACGAAGACTGACAGCAGGCCGTCCCCCTTGCCGGCGACGAAGGCGGCCGCCTCTCCGGTCAGATCCACGGTGGCGTTCCGGGATCCTGTGTCGAGTGTCAGCTCTATCGACTCCATCCCGACATCTAAACACTCATTCGCCGCCACCAGACCCGATGTCTCTAGGCTGATGGTTGATGAGATCGCTGTTGACCATTCTGGCCGTAGCTGCATCCCTGTGGGTGGCCGTCCTGCTCGTCGGCGGACTGGAGTTCGATGGCGAGTGGTGGCAGTTCCTGATCGTGGCCGCGTTCATGGCGGTGGCCAACGCAGTTGTGAAGCCCATCATCAAGTTCTTCAGCATCCCCCTGATCATTCTGACCGTGGGTCTGTTCCTTCTGATCGTCAACGCCCTGGTTCTTCAGCTGGTGATTTGGTTCGCCGGCCCGAACGTTCTCGATCTGGGGATCTCCTCGACGGGGTTCTTCTGGGCGACCTTCTGGGGCTCGGTTGTGGTGTCTGTTGTCAGCTGGCTTCTCGGGATGGTCATCTCCGACGACTGAGTCGGAAATTCGACCTTTCGCCGAGGTTTCGCTTCTTACGCTGCCGGCATGAACGAGGGCACCCGGTCCGGGCTCGACTACCTGCGCGACGTGACGGCACTGCTCCAACGTGTGCGGGCGGGTCATCCGACGATGGGCATCTACGAGGCAGCCGACTTCCAATGGTGGTGGCGGAAGCCGGTGTCGACTCACGCTCATCCGCAGCTGTTCTGGTTCGACGACGACCACCGACCAGCGGCGGCGGTGATCGCCACCGACTGGGGTGACACCATCGGCCTCGACCCGATCCTGTTGCCCGATGCGACTCCGGAGTGGGTAGCTCATGTCGTGGAACGGGGTCTTGCCCACGCCGAGGAAGCGGGCTTCGTCAACGTCGACTTCGTCATCGACCCCGCCGACCATGTGATGGCCGATGTCCTGGCCGTCCACAGCTTCACCAAGATGGAAGACGAGCTGGTCGATGCCTGGCTGGCGGCCGAAGAGCGGCCATCCATCAGCGCTCTCGATCCCGCGTACCGGCTCGCCACTCGTCTCGAGACCATCTCGGCTCCTCACCACATGACGGCGAGGAGCGGTCCCGACGTGGAGGAGCGTCTCAACCAGACACCGCTCTACAGAGCCGACCACGACCTGGTCGTGCTCGACGATGCAGGCGAACCGGCTGCTTACGGCATGTTCTGGCACGACCCGGTCTCGTCGACCGGGCTGGTCGAGCCGATGAGAACCGAGGATGAGCATCAAGGCCGCGGCCTGGCGCGACACATCCTCACGGTCGGGATCAACAAGATCTTCGATGCCGGAGCCGCCCGGGTGAAGATCTCTTGGGACCCGGCCAACGCTCCGGCGAACAAGTTGTACACCGAAGTCGGGTTCAAAGACCCGAGAAGGTGCGTGGTCGTCTCTCGCCCTGAGGCCACCACCCGCAGGTACTGATAGCGACCTGGGCCGGCCTGCCAGAATCGAGTGCGATGACCGACGTTTCTTCCGCTGGCACTTCCGTGCCGCGACCGTCCACGAGAGCGGAGCAGGCGCTGACCTTGGTGGGCGCCGTCTGGCTCACCGCCGGCCTATTCATCGACGGTTACGCCCACACCAACATCATCGACACGGCCACCGAGGACTTCTTCACGCCCTGGCACGCCATCTTCTACTCCGGGTTCTTAGCTACGGCCGCATGGGTGCTCTACGTGGCCTTCCGCCGTCCGGCGGGTGCGGGGATCCTCAACCGGTTCCCGCCGGGGTACAAGCTTGCAGCCTTGGGTTTGGCGTTGTTCGCGGTCGGCGGGGTTGGTGACGGCATCTGGCACACGATCTACGGGATCGAGACCGGTGTCGACGCGCTGCTCAGCCCGACTCACCTTCTTCTGTTCTCGGGGATCTTCCTGATAGTGACCGCGCCGATTCGCGCCGCCTGGGCAGACCCGGCCGATCGGTCCGGGTGGGCCGGGCTTGCGATCCCTGTGGTCTCGGCTTTGCTGGTCACTGCGCTCGTTGCCTTCTTCTTCGCCTACATCTGGGGTCTCAGCGAGAACTACTGGATCGGCGTTCAGTACATCCCGGAGACAGGCCAGAACCTGGGCCTGGTGATGGAAGGCGTGAGCCAGTCGATGGTGAGCACGGTGATCCTCGTCGCCCCGGTCGTCTACCTCCTGAGGAGTTGGCAGCTGCCTTTCGGCTCGGTGACTCTGATGTGGCCGGTGGTCGCTGCTTTGGAGGCTGTCGCCTTCGACAAGGAGCTCATCGCCATTCCCGCCGCGCTAGCCGGCGGTCTGGTCTTCGACCTGGCACTCCGTCTGCCCATCGCCACTCGGCGGCAGCTGGTGAGGGTCTCAGCCCTGCTGGCACCGATTGCGATGTGGTCGGTGTGGATGTGGCTGAACCGCAATGACCCAGGGATCGCAATGCCCATCGAGATCTGGACCGGGACGATCTTCTTTGCCGGCCTCGCCGGTGCCGGTCTGGCGACTCTCGTGTTCACCCAACCTTTGCCCGAGGCCGGCCATATCCAATCCAATTGAGATAGGCCGGTCTCTCAGTCCATCCCAGGAGCCAGTCAACCCGTTGGATCGGAGACGATCCGGAATCCGGTGTTGCCGCTCGAGCTGTCAGGCGAGTTCGATGTTCTTGCGGCCACTCGGTAGCGGTTGCAGTAGGAGTCATGGCATAGGTAAGAGCCGCCGCGCAGCACACGCTGCTCGCCATCACTGATCGTCGACCCTGTCGACCAACGGTTTTTACACCATTCCCACACGTTGCCAGCGACGTCATAGAGCCCGAAGCCGTTGGGTGGGTAGGTCCGAACAGGGGAGGTCCCGGCCCATCCGTCTGCTGCCGTGTCGTGGCCGGGGAACGACCCTTGCCATATGTTGCAGTGATGCGATCCGCCCGGTGTCAAGTCATTGCCCCATGGGTATCGGGCCTGGTCGAGACCGCCTCGAGCTGCATACTCCCACTCCGTTTCGGTTGGGAGCCGTCCACCTGCCCATGCGGCGTACGCTTTGGCGTCGTCCCACGACACGTGCACGACGGGGTGGTCGTCTAAGTCTTCTAGGTCGGATTGCGGTCCTCGTGGCCGGTCCCATGTAGCCCCTTCCACAGCCAGCCACCATTGAGCTGCTACCACCCGCTGGTGCGCGTGTGGGTTGTCCACGAAGGCATGGAAAACGAACGACCAACCGAATTCCTCGGCCGCCGTGGTGTGGCCCGTCGATTCGATGAAGGCTGCGAACTCTTTGTTCGTCACAGGTGTCGGAGCGATGGAGAACGCTCCCACGTTGACCGCTCGCACCGGGCCCTCGCCGTCACCCGGGTTGGCGCCTGCATCGTCGGTTCCCATCCGGAACTCTCCACCGGGCAGGTCGACCAACGGATGCCTGCGGCTGCCTTCGGTGATGAGTAGGGATTCTCTCGACGCCTTTCGGCCGGCGTCGGGCGCACAGCACGATCCTGACATCGACCCTCCTTTGGTTTGGTGGGTCCCCGGGGAATCGAACCCCGAACCTTCGGGTTAAAAGCCCGCTGCTCTGCCAATTGAGCTAGAGACCCGGTTGAGACCGAAAGCGTAACGCCGGTCGGGTCAATCGAACACTTGGCCAATAGCCTGTCGGCCATGACCACGATCCGATTCGGGATCAGCGAGCTTCCTCCAGAAGGCGCCGACGCTGTCGCCTTCCTCGACGGCCTCGTCGAGCAGGGGCACCGCGCCCTGGAGCTTCCCTTCACCAAAGGGTTTCCTTGGAAGGAGAAACATTGCGAGCAGTTCGGCCTGCTCGCAGCTGAGCGAGACTTGCGGCTTTCGGTTCATGCCCCCTACTTCGCCGGACTGACCATCCCCGACGAAGACCGAGGCAAGCAGTCGCTTGCCGCCATGGAGCACACCATGAAGCTGGGCAAAGCGCTTGGCGCGCCGGTGATCGTCGCCCACTTCGGGTCGGCCTACGAAGAGGAGCCTTCGGCCCTCATGGACCGGATCCGATCACGTCTCGACTACGTGGCTCCCAAAGTGGTCGACCTCGGCGTCGGTCTCGGTCTCGAGACGGCTGGCAACAAGAGCTCTTTCGGGAGTCTCGGTGACATCGCCCAGCTCGCCTCTGAATACAGCTTTGTGAGGCCGGTGGTCGACTGGGCACATGTGCACGCCATGACCGGCGGCCAGCTTGTCACCAAAGAGGCGTTCGCCTCGGTCCTGGCGTTCGTTCGGGAGAGTTTCCCGGGATGGATGATCCAGCCGCTCCAAGTCCAGTTCTCCGACAACGAGTTCGGGGCGTCCGGTGAGATCCGTCACGTTCCATACGGCGAGGGGACTCTTCGGGTCGGGCCGCTGATAGAAGCAGTTCAGGAGATGGGCCTCTCCATGGTGCTCATATCCGAGGCGCGTGACATGAAGAGTCACGGTCTGATCTGGGACGAGGTGCGTGATCACATGACCACCGTGGGCTCACCGGGCCGCCCCTTGGCGTCGGCAGGCATCGACTTCCCCTCGAAGGTGAGCGTGGTCAAAGACGGTGAACGGTTCGTGCCGCAACAAGTGGACCGGCCGATCACGTTCTCCAACATCGACAAGGTGTTCTTCCCCGGCGACTCCTACACAAAAGGGGATTTGATCCAGTACTACACGTCGATCGCACCGGTGCTGCTGCCGCATCTTGCCGGCAGGCCGATCTCGATGTCCCGCTATCCCGACGGCATAGGGGGGCCGAGTTTCTACGAGAAGAGGGCACCGGGCCATCAGCCGGATTGGATGAAGATCGTGCCGGTGGTCTCGGACTCGATGGGAGGTGAGATCGACTTCCTGGTCGCCGACAGCACAGAGTCGCTGATGTGGTTCGCCAACATAGCCTGTGTCGAGATGCACCCGTTCCACTCGACGGCGGAAACGCCCGACATGCCCTCGTACGCCATCTTCGACTTCGATCCGGCGGAGGGGTCATCGTGGGAGCAGTTGGTTGCCGGGGCTCAGTTGCTAAGGCTTGCCCTCGATCAGGTCGGCCTGGTGGGGTATCCCAAGCTCTCCGGATCCAAGGGCTTGCATGTCTACGTTCCCCTCGAGCCGGTCCATGGCTACCCGAGGGTGCGGAGGTTCGTCGGCGAGCTGGGCGAGTACTTGGCGGCGGCCAACCCCGACGACATCACCATGGAATGGGACAAGCCCAAGCGGAAGGGCAAGGTCTTCGTCGACCACAATCGCAACGCGTCAGGCCAGACGGTTGCTTCCGCCTACTCGGTACGGCCTCTCCCTGGTGCCCCCGTTGCGACACCTCTGACCTGGGAGGAGGTGGGGGAGCTCCAGAACGGAGACATCACCATCGCCAACATCTGGGATCGCCTCCGGCGTTACGGCGACCTCTTCGCTCCGGTCCTCGCCGGCGGCCAAACCCTCGACCAAGCCGAAGACGCCCTCGGTATCGCGAACCTCAGGTAATAACGCCCGAATACGGGCCCTATGGCCTCGCGTTCAAAGAGCCCACTGGCAACTTGAGGCCATAGCTACCAGATACGGGCGTTATTACCTGAGGTTGCGGGTACGGGGGTGGGGGTTTACATGGGGTTGTGTTGGGTCGGTAGGGTTGTGGCATGGACCTGTACGCACGGATCAACATCCTCGGTGGTCTCTCGGTGCGTCTCCCCAAAGGGCGTCTGGACGAAGCGATCGCTCTCGACAACGACCCGATCGGCCGCGCCCACAACTGGGTCAAGCAGGGGGTCGACTACCTGCACGTCGTCGATCTCGACGCCGCCGCATACCGCGACTACCGCAACCGCGACCTGATCTCGCGGCTCGTGGAAGAGGCGGAGGTGCCGGTTCAGGTCGCCGGCGGCGTCCGCTCCGAGGGTGAAGCCGAGCGCATCATGAACATGGGCGCCTGGCGCATGGTCATGGGGACTGCCGCTATCGAGAACCAGATCATGGTTTGGGATCTGTGCCGGGAGTACCCGGAGAAGATCGTCGTGTCGCTCGACGTGAGGGCCAACGAGGAGATAGCCACTCAGGGGTGGACCCAGAACAGCGGTCGCTTCCTCGAGGAAGTGCTCATCGAGATGTCATCGGCCGGCGCCGTGGCCTTCTTGGTGGCGGAAGCCGGTCGTGACGCTCTGGAGGAAGCTCCCAATCTCGGGATTCTGGCCGAGGCTCTGGCTGCGGTCGAAGACCCTGTGATCGCTTCTGGCGGAGTCCGCAACCTCGACGACCTCAGGTTGATCAGCCAGCTCGAGGCATCTGGGCGGACGATTGCCGGCATGGTCGTGGGTCGGGAAGTCACTGCCGGGCGGTTCACCATCACGGAGGCCAAAGAAGTGCTCGCCGGCGGCGGTCCTCGCCGCGCTCCTGGCGGGGTCAGCGCCACCCGAACCTCGGTGGCAGTCAGCTCACTCGAAGCTTCGCTGACGTTCTATCGCGACGTCCTTGGCTTCGAGCAGCTCCGCTCACCTTCAGAAGGTGTCGTGGCAGCCGTCGTCCAAGCCGCTCCTGGCCAGGAGATCGAGCTGGTCGAGGGTGGAAGCGCCAGGCCGGATGCCCTGGCGTTCCACGTCGACGACTTGCAACGCTGGAAGGACCACTTGGCAAGCGTGGGTGTCAGCTCGTCGGCTGTCGCCGAAGGACTCGAGCTTCAAGATCCGGATGGTCTCCGGATCACTGTCACCTGATCAGGGTCCGGGACTGCTCGCGAAGGAACTGACGCAGATACCAGGGGCCTCCCCCTCCGGCCCCGGAGGTGCCTGATCCCTTCCATCCTCCAAACGACTGGATGTCCGGCCATGCGCCCGTGGTGGCCCCGGCGGCACGGTTGACATAGGTGGTTCCGGCCTGGATCCCGGCGAACCACTTGTCGATCTCGTCGTCATCTGCACTGAAGAGCCCGGCGGTGAGGCCGAACTCTGTGTCGTTGGACAACGCCAAGCCCTCTTCCATGTCCGACACCGCGGTCACCGCGACAAAAGGCACGAACAACTCGGTGGACCAGACCCATGAGTCGAGCGGAGCGTGGACGACGGTCGGTTCGACATAGTTGCCCTTGGCCATGTCACCTCTGTCGATGACGCCCCCGCCAGCTAGAACTTCGCCACCGCTGTCTCTCACCTCGGCAACGGCACCTTCGAATCTCTCGATGGCTGCGTCGTCTATGACCGGCCCGACGAAGATCCCGTTCTCGGTTGGGTCCCCGACCTCGATCTCAGCGGTTCGAGCCACGAGCTTGTCCACGAACTCGTCGTAGACGGGCTCTTCGACATATACCCGTGATGTCGCCGAGCATTTCTGTCCGCTCAACCCAAACGCCCCGCGGACCACACCCTCCACGGCCTGGTCGAGGTCGGCGCTCCCGGTTATGACCACCGGGTTCTTCCCGCCCATCTCGGCCGAAACCGGCTTCGGCCGCTTCTCATTGACTGTCCTGTAGAGATACATCCCAACGGGGTAAGAGCCGGTGAAGGTCAACCCGTCGACATCGTCGTGGTGGGCCAGGTAGTCACCGGCTTCGTCGCCACCGGTCACCACATGCAGGGCGCCGGGGGGCAATCCCGCCTCGCTCATGATCCTGTGAAACTCGAGAGCCATCAACGCACCTGTGTTCGACGGCTTCAGCACAACCGTGTTGCCGGTGATCAGTGCGCCCGTCGAAGGCCCACCAGCCAGTGCCAGCGGGAAGTTGAACGGTGAGATCACGGCCCACACGCCGTGGGGGCGGAGCACCGACACATTGGTCTCATCGGGGCTCAGCGAGCTGAGCGGCGTCACGAACCCATCGTGCTCGGTGATCTGGTTTGCGTAGTAGCGGAGGAACTCCACCGTCTCGGCGACGTCTCCCAGAGCCTCGAGGCGGTTCTTGCCGACTTCGTACGACAACATGGCTGCCAGGTCGAACGTCTCGGCGTCCATGATGTCGGCCGCGGTGAGCATCAAGTCCCGCCGCTTCTCCCATCCCCATGCCTCCCATTCCGGTTGGAAGGCCTCGGCGGCAGCCACCGCATCGTCGATGTCGTCCGTGGTGGCTTGGGCGTAACGGCCGATCAGGATGCCTTTGTCTATGGGTGAGACTTCTTCGAAGAAGTCGCGGTCGGTTCTCGATTCCCCGTTGACGATCACACCATGGTTCTGACCGAGCCTGGCTTGCACATCGAGGACCGACTTCTCGTAGGCGCTGTTCAGCTCCTCGTTGTCTGCGGACATCGTTGCGTAAGTGATTCTCAGCGCCATCACAACCTCTTCAAACTCGGCTTCGACCAGTCGGGCTCGACGATACCGCTTTGTCGCACTCTGATCCTTCGTGGGCACGCCGGCTGGCTCTCTTCTTTATGGGTCCAGCGACCGGTATGGAACTGCCGGCTGTCTACCGATGAAAACTGCATGCTCACCCGTGTGAACGCTTCCATCCTGGGTGGTGGCGCAGACAAACGACGGCTTCATCGACGTGTCGTGCACGTTGGGGCGATCCTCGCCTGGTTCACCACTGCCCTCTTCCTCTTGATCGGATTCGCAGTCAATAGCAGCGAAATGTACGTCCATGCCATCGGCCCCAGCGTGGCCGCGGTTCTGCTGACGGGTCAGATCGTCCTGCGACGCGAGCACGCTGGTGTTGCGCTCGGAGGAGCGGCCGTGATCACGGTCGTGATGAACGCCACCGTCGGCAATGAGGACACGCTGATACCTGCCGCTGTCGCGTTGGTGGTCATCCCCGTGATCGGCATGCTCTTCGTCAACTCCAACAAGACACTGTCAGTGATTGGAGCGGGTCTGCTGGTAGTTGCAGCAGCATTCACTTGGGGCCTGCCGTTTTATCAGGCCCTCTCCTTGGGTTTGATCATGGGCATCAGTTTCGTGATCTCCTCGACGCTCTTCATCGCCATCCGCTCGGCTGCAGAGGCGCTGGATGAGAGATTCAAGACCTTGTTCGAGCACTCTCCGACGGCGATGCTCGAAGAGGACTGGTCGGAGGCGATCGCCTACGTCAGGTCTGAGTTCACCGGCCGTCCCGATCGGATCGAGCCGTTTCTCATGTCGTACCCGGCCGTGGTCAAGCGAGCCGTGGCCAGGGCTCGAGTGATCAGAGTCAACAGAGCCGCCTTGAAGCTTCTCGAGGCCGAGAATCCTGATGACGTCCTCGGCTATCGCGACCCCAGCCTGGTCAGCCCGGCGACCATGGACCTGTTCGTCGGCGCCTTGGTTGGCCTCTACGAAGGCAAGACTTTCCTCGAGCAGGAGACTCCGGCTCAGACCTTCAAAGGCAGTTCCATCTGGCTTCAGACTCGCTACGTCGACGCTTCCAACGGTGTGCAGGCCACCAACATCCTTGTCGGGCTGGCCGATATCACTCACATGAAGGCCCATAGCGAAGCGATGACCGAGCTGGTGAAGGCCAAGGACGAGTTTGTCGCCAGCGTCAGTCACGAGCTGCGCACTCCACTGACTGCGGTGATCGGTTTGACTTCGGAGCTGGCCTCGATGGACGGGTTGTCCGAAGCGGAGCGTGTCGAGATGATGCATCTGGTCGCCGGGCAAGCCGCCGACATGTCCCACATCGTCGATGATCTCCTGGTTGCGGCACGCGCCGAGATCGGCACCGTCGGCATGGACTTCGGCGTCGTCGACCTTCAAGCCGAGATCGAGTCGAGCGTCGACGGTCTCGCACTGCCAGATGTGACTCTTCCGGAAGCAGCACCTTCGGTGATCGCCGACCCGAGCCGGGTGCGGCAGATCCTGAGGAATCTCCTCGTCAACGCAGGTCGTTACGGCGGTCCACAGGTCGAGATTCGCGCGGGAACCACGGGGGATAGGGCCTGGCTCGAGGTGCGAGATGATGGGGACGGGGTGCCCGCAGAGCAGGTCACGCACATCTTCGACCCGTACTCGACCGCACACGCCGGCGGTGTCACCGGGTCGGTGGGCCTCGGGCTTTCTGTAGCGCGACAGCTCACAGAGTTGATGGACGGATCACTCACCTATCACCGCGATGCGGATGAGAGTGTGTTTCGCCTCGAGTTGCCGTTGGCTCACAGCAACAGTGCCGTGCTGGCTTCCAAGAAGGCCCTCGTCTAACTAGTTTCTCCGCTGATGCCGGACATCTCGATGTCGATTCTCTACTGGCCGCTGCTGCTGTTGGGGGCCTATCTGTTGGGCTCGATTCCCTTTGCCCAAGTGATGGCGCGTCTCAAGCGAGTCGATCTGCGGGAGGTCGGCTCAGGGAACGTGGGTGCCGGCAACCTGACACGCAGCGTCGGGGTCGGCTGGGGTGTTGCTGCTGCCATCCTCGATGGGTTGAAGGGTCTCGTCCCCGTTTGGATCGCACTGCGAGCAGGTCTGGGGCCAGGCGCATCGGGTCTCGCCGGCATCGCCGCGGTCATCGGTCACAACTGGTCGGTGTTCATGAGAGGCCGCTCCGGCCGCGGCCTTGCCACCTCTGTTGGGGCTTTGGTTGCCTTGGATCCCGTTCTCATGGTTTGGACTACGGGTTGGTCCCTGGCCGGCTGGAAGATCGGCAGCGGACTTGGCGGCTTCTTCGGATGGGGTCTTCTCCCGATCGTGTCCGTCGCTCTGGGGCGCCCGCCGACGGAGAGTCTTGCCTTGCTCCTCCTTTCGGTGATCTTGATGGCCAGGCGGGCTCAGGGAAATGCCGACGCCGAGCGGGGGCGGGTCCCGGCGTTGCGACGGGCGATCTATGACACAGACAAAGTCGTCGACGACTACCCAGAGCCGATTGAAGACCCGCTGACTCCATGAACCCGCGACGAATAGTCGGGTTCGCCGCCATCGCGGGCATCGCCTACGTGGCGGTCGCCATCGGGCTGGTCAGCACCGACGCCATTGAGATCCCGCCGGTGAGTGGTTTGGCGTTGTTGCTGGTTGCTTTGGCCGCCGTGAGCCAGATCGCAGCGAAGTGGTTCTTCGGCATGCTGTTCCGCGAGTCGATTCAGGCCGCAGGCGGGGATCTCAGACCCTGGTCGGCATTCAAGGCTGCGCTCGTCGGGGCAGGCATCGCCCGCTTGATACCGGCAGGTGGCGCGATCACACCAGTCGGGATGTCGTGGACCGTCCGCGACGAGGTCGACACCGGCTCGGCCGGCCCGGCGGTCAGGACGGTGCTGCTCAACTATGCAGGGCTGCTGATCATGGCGGGAGTGGGTCTCATTGTCGCCCCGTTCGACGTCACTTTTCTCCAGATCGGCATGGCGGTCCTGGGAGGGATCGTGCTGGTCGTCGGCGTAGTGCTGATGTTTGGCTCGGGGAAGCTGGGAACGCTCTCTCGTTATCTGCCCCGATTCCTCAGAGACAAGGTCGAGGACGCCGTGATCGACCACCTGCCCGGTTGGGAGTCGCAGCTCTACATCTGGGCTCGTCTCGCTCTGGAGGCAGGGGCTCTTTGGCTGGTGCTGACTGGCTTTGGCATCGACCTCGGCGGGTTCGAGGTTCTAGCGGCGTTCGGCGCCTCTCAACTCGCCGGCGGCCTCCCTGGCCCACCGGGCGGAGTTGTGGTCGTGGAGGGCACGCTCGGCTTCATCCTGATCGCCTATGGCGTGCCTGCTGCCGCGGCCGTGGCACCAGTGCTGATGTTCCGGGTGATTTCCTACTGGCTGCCTTCGGCGCTCGGGCTGCTCGCCGGCGGGTCGACATTCCTCGGCTCTGACGCGGCGAAGGAGGCCGAATCCAACGCATAGGGCGAGGGGTAACCTCTGGTCATGGCCGACCAAGTCACCTTCAACCTAAGCAACCAGGACGGCGACCAAGTCTCGAGTGATCAGCTGGCAGGGCAGAAGTACGTGATGTTCTTCTACCCCAAGGCGATGACCCCGGGATGCACGGTGGAGTCGTGCGACTTCCGTGACAGCTACGAGGAGTTCCGGGATGCCGGCTACTCGATCCTTGGCGTCAGCCCCGATCCGCCGAGCCTCAACAAGCGCTTCCAAGAGAAGGAGGGTCTCAACTTCGACCTTCTCTCAGATGAGGACCATCAGCTCGCCGAGTCGCTGGGGGCTTGGGGTGAGAAGAAGAACTACGGCAAGGTCTACGAGGGCCTGATCAGATCGACGTTTGTCGTGGACGAAAACGGCTCCGTCGACAAGACCTACCTGAACGTCAAAGCCAAAGGCCACGTCGAGCGGGTGAAGGCCGACCTGCTCGGCTGACTCACTCGCTCAGTTCGAACCCTGCCAGGTTCTCCAGCGCCTTGACCAGGGCATGGTTGCCTTCCGCTCCCAACCCCTGGTTCTGAAGCGAGCGGTACAGCTGATAGACCAGGGCGACGCCCGGGAGAGGCACGCCGATCTCGTCGGCTGCTTCGAGGACAAGCCGGAGGTCTTTCTGCTGAAGGTCGATGGTGAATCCCGGCCGCCAGTCGCGTTCGATCATCTGTGGTCCCCGGTTGGACAACATCCAAGATCCGGCAGCCCCTCCCTCGACGGCTTCGAGGGTTCGGCTCAGGTCGAGACCGGCACCTTCGGCCAGCATCAACGCCTCGCTGGCGGCCAGCTGGTTCAAGACGACGAGGATCTGGTTGACCGCCTTCACCATCTGCCCGGCTCCGGGCTCGTCGCCTACGTGGACAATCGACTTGGAGTACGACTCCATGTAAGGCCGGCATCGCTCCAGCGACTCCGCTGACCCTCCGGCCATAACGGCAAGCGTGCCGTTGACGGCTCCTTCGGAGCCACCGGACACCGGGGCGTCGATCCAATCGATTCCCAACTGCCCGGCTCTTGTTGCGAAGTCCCTGGTGGCGTGGGGTGAGATCGTGGAATGGTCCACGAGCAGGTCGCCTTCTGTCATGCCGTGGATGACGCCGAAGTCACCAAAGACGACCTCTTCTACATCGGGAGTGTCGGAGACGCAGACGAAGACGATGTCACTGGCCGGCCCTACATCTCGCGGTGAGGTGACAACTGAGACATCCAGCCCCTCCGCCTTCGTTGCAGTCCGATTCCAGACGGTGAGGTCATGACCTGCCTGCACGAGGTTGGATGCCATGCCCCTCCCCATGATCCCCAGTCCGATGTAGCCGAGTCGTGTCATGAGTCAGACACTAGGGCGACCTGCTAAACCACGGGCCATGCCACACGATCGCCTCGACACCGCCCTGGATGGCGAGCTGGCGGATCTCCGTGCCAGCGGGACCGACAAGGGCCCGGAGGCCGTAGTCACCGACGTGATTCCGGCTCGGTCGGGTCTAGGCCGTCGCTATCGGCTGTCGGGCGTCGACCGCGATTTCATCCGCATGAACTCGAACAGCTATCTGGGCCTGTCCCACCATCCGGCTGTTGTCGCCGCCGAGGAAGCTGCCTCCGCGAGATTCGGTGCCGGCCCTGGGGCGGTTCGATTCATCTCGGGCACGTATCAGACCCACGTCGATCTCGAACGGCGGATCTCGGCTTTCCACGACAGGGAGGCCGCCATCGGCTATTCGTCGGCCTATGCCGCCGTTGTCAGCTGCTTGACCTCCCTGATCACGCCGGACACGTTGGTGCTCAGCGACGAGTTGAATCACAATTGCATCATCAACGGTGTCCGCATGAGCCGGCCTGCCGACCGGGCCGTCTACTCGCATCTCGACATGGCTGAGCTGGATCGGCTGCTGGAGGAGAAGAGGGGAACGGCGGAGCGGGCAATTGTCATCACAGACGGCGTGTTCTCGATGCGCGGCGACTACGCCGACCTTGCCGCAATCAACGAGGTGGCCGCTGCGCACGACTCCGCTTATCCCGAGAATGTGGTTGTTGTCGTAGATGACTCACACGGCGTGGGTGCCTACGGAGAGCGGGGTCGCGGCACGGAAGAAGTGACCGCCGGCCGCGCCGACGTGCTCATCGGCACTCTCGGCAAGGCGTTTGGCGTCAACGGCGGCTACGTCACGGGCTCGGCAGCCCTCTGCACCTTCCTACGCGAGAGGGGCCCGATGTACATCTACTCGAACCCGATCACTCCCGGTGAAGCGGCAGCGGCAGAAGCGGCTGTTTCGGTCGTGGACTCAGCCGAGGGCGAAGAGCTGATCCGCCACCTTTCCGAGATGACGGCTCGCTTCGAGGCAGGTTTGGTGGCAGGCGGTTTCGAGACCATCCCGGGCCCGCACCCCGTTGTGCCTTTGATGGTCCGAAACACCGAGACCACAGCAGCCTTGGTGCAGCACCTCTATGACAAGGGGGTGCTGGCGACTGGCCTCAACTACCCGGTGGTGCCGAAAGGCGATGAGGAGATTCGGTTCCAGGTCAACGCCGACCACACGGTGGCCGACGTCGACCTGGTTTTGGAGGTTCTTGCCTCGTTCAGGAGCTGATCGTCGCTGTCCCGTATGGCAGCGGGTCAGAGTTTGACTCCAGGGGGTAGCTCTCGTGGTCGGTGGCATCTTCGGCCGCCGTTCCCAGAAGCGGCTTCAGGATGAACGGCGCCGGGCTGTCGTCCGGATAGGGCTCCACCGATATGACGACGGTGCCGCCACTGAGATCGGTTGGGAGCGTCACGCCGTCGGGGGCGTTGGTGACGTAGTCCTCACCCGGGAAGGGTGGTCCCTGGTTGGGGCCGCTGAAGGGTGCTGAGTCGTCGGCACCTTCGGCGCTGAGGAAGGTTCCTGAGGTGAGGGGCATTCCGTCGATGACGGCCCAGCCCTCGTAGCGCCATCCGTCGGGAAGCGTGGGCAGTTCGAGACTGGCGGTGGGCCCAGGCAACTCAAGGAACCAGATACCCGACAGCTCATTTCCTTCGGGATCGTCGGTTGGTGTGGCAAGGAGGAAGGTCCCCGCCGCATCGCTGAAGTCAGTGCCAAGTGCTGCTTGGTGCGCGATTGTGAGGTCGGCGGAGCCGTCGACGACATCGCCTGCCACGAAGTGGGTGTCGGCGGGGATGTCGTCAGTGTCGCCGGCCGGCTCGATGGTGATCACGATTGCCGACGCCGACTCGATCCCGGGTACAGCGAACGCCTCGATGGCATTGCCGTCCAAGTCCACGATCGAGTCGTCCTGCACGTTGAACTTGCCTGTCGTCACCGGGCTCCCGTCAACAATGGCCCAGCCTTCATAGTGAAAGCCTCCTTCGAGCCTCGGCCATCCGGCAACCGAGAGGCTCAACTCGGGAACCATGGGCTCGGGTGTTGACGTGGTTGGAGGCACGGTCGTAGTCGTGGTCGATTCGACAGCTGCTTCGGTCGTGGTTGTGGCCTCGGCGCCGCTGTCTGCCGCCGGGCTGCAGGCAGCCAGCACCAGACCGAGGATCGCGAAGAGACCGATACGTTTGCTCAGGTATCTCATTCCGCACACGATGACTCACCCCGGCTAAACCGATGGCAAACCAAACCTAAAGCTGACATCAGTGCGCTTAGGCTCCAAGACCCATGTCTCATCTGTCAGTTTGGCCGGACGAGGTTGAGATCGAATTCGAGGACCAGGTCGTGGTGCTCGATGAGCTCCTCCAGGCCGACATCCCGATAGCGCACTTGTGCGGTGGCAAGGCGAGGTGCTCCACCTGCCGGGTCAGGGTGATGTCAGGAGCCGACAACCTGGAGCCACGCAACAAAGCCGAGGCCGTCATGGCCGAAAGGCTGGACTTCCCTGACGTCGTTCGGCTCGCATGCCAAACGGTCGTGTCCGGTTCCGTGCGTCTGGGCAGGCTGGTGCTCGACAGCACCGATGTTGAGCTGACCTCGCAGTTGAGCCGGAGCGCATCCCACAGCTCGGCAGGCAGGGAAGTGGACGTTGCCGTTTTGTTCGCCGACATAGTCGGATACACGGCGATGAGCGACGATCTGCCCGTCTACGACGTTGTTCACCTCATCAATCGGTTCTTCACGAGGGCGACTCATCTCGTTGAAGACAACGGAGGCCGGGTCGACAACTACATCGGCGATTCGGTGTTCGCCGTGTTCGGTGTCGAAGGAAAGCCTGACCCGGCAGCGTCGGCTGTGCGTACGGCTCTCGGGCTCATCGATATTGCCGACGATCTGTCGCAGTACTTCCAGCTCATCTACGGCAAGGAGTTCGCGGTGCGGGTGGGCGTCCACTTTGGCGGGGTGATTTTCGGAACTCTCGGGGCGGCCAGCTCGGCTCGGGACACTGTCATCGGTGACACCGTCAATGTGGCCAGCCGGCTCGAAGCTGCCAACAAGGAGACAGGGACGAAGATTCTCGTCTCCGAGGTCATCAAGGAGAAGACCGACGAGTGGGCGGTTTACGGCCGGCAGTTCGAGCTCGATGTCAGGGGGAAACAAGGCCTGACCACAGCTTTCGAGCTTCTAGGCGTCGGCGAGGCGTAGGTTTAGAGGATGCCCAGAGAGAGTCTTGGCGATCGGTACATGAAGGCGTTGTTCTCCGGCGACCACGACGCCGTTGGGAAGATGCGCCACCCCGACTTCGTCGCCAGATGGCCCCAGTCGGGCGAGATCGTCAGAGGCCACGAGAACTGGGTGGAGATCACCAAGAGTTATCCGACCGATCCCGAAAGCGAGTTTGTGCTGACCGGAGAGACCCAAGTGAAGGTCACCAACGTGAAGACGCCGCTGCCTTTCGGCCCGCCGATCCTGGCGATGAGCGGTGGCAGCGACACCTTCACCATCCAAGGAATGATCCGCTATCCCGATGGGGGCCTCTGGCACAGCGTCGCCATCTGCACGGTGCGTGAGGGCTTGGTGGTGGAGGAAGTCGCATACTTCGCGGAGCCGTTCGACCCGCCGGAGTGGCGTGCCAACTTGGTCGAGTTGGAGGGTCCACAGGGGACCTAGGCCGGCTCCACGACGACAAGGACCTCGTCGGATTCCACTTGCTCACCTGGGCCGAACCGCACCTCGGTCACCGTCCCGTCGTGAGGAGAACGCAGTGTGTGCTCCATTTTCATGGCCTCGAGGACTACGAGAATCTCGCCTTCCGTCACCTGTTGTCCTGGCTTCGCGTCGACTCGGATCAGCTTTCCCGGCATTGGCGAGTGCAGCGAGCCAGGCTCCTGCTCGAGGGTCAGATCCGGGAATCTCGGCACCTCTTCGAGCCCAACCGGAACCCGCTCGGAGTCGACGTAGCGTCTGGGCCCGTGACGGGCGACGGCGAGCTCGTGGGTCTCGCCTTCAGCCGTGAGCTCGGCACTCGACGGGGTGACATCGGTGATCGACACCTCGCCGAGCAGATCGTCGGCGATGGCTCGGCTATTGACGCTGTACTCGACCTGATGCTCTCCTCCAGGGCCTGAGTAGCTCCGAAGCTGCCCCTGGCTCAGGGAGTTCCGCCAGCCTGATGGGATGGTTGTGAGCACCTCGGCTGCATCCCTCTCTGAGGCCTGATCACAGAGTGCTGCGGCGATGGCGGCGAGTCTCTCGTCCCGGTCTGCACCCAACGGCGCGGCCAGAGCCGCGATGTCTCCTCGCTCCAGAAGCCCGGTGTCGGTGTCCCCGGAGAGGAACTCGTCACTCTCGAGCACACGCACCAGCAGGGGTCGGTTGGTCGTGGACCCGTGGATCCGGGCACGTCGGATTGCGCCCGACAGACCGCGAGCTGCCGCTTCCCTGGTTGGGGCATGGAAGATCACCTTGGCGATCATCGGGTCGTAGTGCACCGAGACGACTGAGCCGTCGTCGATGCCGGCATCGACTCTCAAGCCATCCTCGCTTGTGAATGAGAAACGGTGAAACTCACCCGTCACCGGCAGGAAGTCGTTCAGCGGGTCCTCGGCGTAGAGCCGGGCTTCGATTGCGTGCCCGGTCATCGCGCCTGGTGGGTCTGGCACCTGACCTCCGGCGGCGACCTCGATTTGAAGCCTCACCAGGTCGAGACCGGTGACCATTTCCGTGACTGGGTGCTCGACTTGAAGCCGTGTGTTCATCTCCAGGAAGAAGAACTCTCCGTCTTGATAGAGGAACTCGACGGTCCCGGCACCGACATAGTCGACTGAGGCAGCGGCCTTGACCGCAGCCTCGCTCATCTGTACCCGAAGCTCAGGTGTGAGCGCAGGAGAGGGTGACTCTTCGATGATTTTCTGGTGGCGGCGCTGGATCGAGCACTCCCGCTCGAAGTACGAGACCACTTTCCCGGAGGTGTCACCGAAGACCTGGATCTCGATGTGGCGTGGAGACTCCAGGTACTTCTCCACGAAGACCGTGTCGTCGCCGAAGGCTCCGGCGGCTTCACGCTTGGCGCTCTCGATGGCCTCGGTCAGGAGATCGGCGGTCTCGACGATACGCATGCCTTTGCCTCCACCGCCGGCCGACGCCTTGATCAGAACCGGGTAGCCGATGGAGTCGGCGGCGCCGTCGGGATCGACGTCCTCACTCAGCTCGATGCTCTCCAATGTGGGCACGCCCGAGGCCTCCATCAGCCGCTTCGAGGCGAGCTTGGAGCCCATCACCTCGATCGACTCGGGGCTGGGCCCGATCCACACCAGCCCTTGCTCTTCGGCGGCTTTAGCGAAGCCGGCGTTCTCGGAAAGGAATCCATAGCCCGGATGCACCGCATCGGCTCCCGTTTTCTCCGCCGCAGCAAGAACCGCCTCGACGTTGAGGTATGTGTCGACGGGAGCAGACCCCGGCAGCGACACTGCTTCGTCGGCTTCCAAGGCGTGAGGCTCGTTGCGATCCGGGTCGGAGTAGATGGCGACTGTGGCGATGCCCATCTCACGGCAGGTGCGAAACACCCGGCGGGCTATCTCACCCCTGTTGGCTACGAGGACCTTGGTGATTCCCAATCTCACATCCTGAACACGCCAAACCTGTCGGTGCCTTCGACGGGTCCGGAGTGAATGGCCGACAGCGCGATGCCGAGCACGGTACGGGTGTCACGAGGGTCGATCAGGCCGTCGTCGCGTACCCGCGCCGTTGAGAAGTAGGCCTGCTCGGTGTGCTCCATCATCTCGGTCAGCTCGGCGTTTCGCGCTGTGTCTGCTTCCTGGTCGAACTCGATACCTCGGGATTCGGCAGACTGCTTGGCGACTATCGACATCACGCCGGCGAGCTGCTTGGCCCCCATCACCGCAACCTTGTGGTTGGGGTAGCCGAAGACGAATCGCGGGTCGTAGGAGCGGCCTGACATTCCGTAGTTGCCGGCCCCGTAGGAGACGCCTGCCATGAGAGCGATGTGGGGCACCTCAGAGTTGGCCACGGCATTGATCATCTTCGCCCCGTCTTTGATGATCCCGCCCTGCTCGTATTCCTTGCCGACCATGTAGCCGGTGGTGTTGTGGATGAAGAGGATGGGTGTGTCGTACCGATTGCACAGCTGGATGAACTCTGTCGTCTTCTCGGCCTCCTCGGCGAAGATGACGCCTTGCTGGTTCGCGACCACTCCGATTGGATACCCGTGCAGCGACCCCCACCCATTGAGGATCGAGGTCCCGTAGACGGCCTTGTACTCCTCGAAGCGGGAGCCGTCGAGGGTGCGGTTGAGGATCTCACGCATGTCGAACGGGACACGCAGGTCGGCGGGGATCACCCCGATCAGGTCGTCGAGGTCGTGGACCGGCTCGTCGGGAGCTTTGGTCGGCCCGTAGCCGTGCTTGCGCCAGTTGAAGTGGCCGACGATGTCACGGCCCATTCGGATCGCCTCGTGTTCCGTCTCGGCGAAGTAGTCGGACAGTCCCGAAACCTTGGAGTGCATCTCGGCGCCGCCCAACTCCTCGTCGGTCGACTCCTCACCGGTTGCCATCTTCACCAGAGGCGGACCGCCGAGAAACACCTTTGCCTGGTCTTTGACCATGACCGCGTAGTCGCACATGGCCGGGAAGTAGGCGCCGCCTGCCGTGGAGCTGCCGAACACGAGGGAGACGGTGGGGATGCCGGCTTTTGATAGCCGGGTCAGGTTGCGGAACCACTTGCCTCCGACGAGGAACACGTCGGCTTGGTCTGGGAGGTCGGCCCCACCCGACTCGACGAGGTTGATCAGCGGAAGCCGGTTTTGCATTGCGATGTCCATGATCCGAAGTGACTTGGCCAGCGTGTAGCGGTTGAAGACGCCGGCCTGGCTGGTCGGGTCGTTGGCGAGGATGGCGCACTCGACACCGCTGATCACTCCGATGCCCGTGACGACGTTTCCGCCGAGTGGCTTGTCGGTGCCCCATGCGGCGAGAGTCGACAGCTCGAGGAAGGGAGAGTCGCGATCCACCAGGAGCTCGATTCGCTCCCGGGCGAGCAGCTTGCCCCGCTGCCGGTGGCGCTCGATGTACTTCTCGCCGCCGCCCAGCCGCGCTTGTGCTTGCAGATGTTCGAACTCGTCGAGCTTCGCTTCCATCGCGGCGCGATTCGCCTTGTAGTCGTCGGACCGTGGGTCTACGCGCGTGCCCAGAACCTGCATGGACAGCGAGGGTAGTTAGAGGGTGGCGATCAGCCTGAGTGGACGGCGGATTCCTGGTACGGCTCGATCATGATGCACTCACCAGGGCACTCTTCGGCCGACTCGACCACGTCTTCGATGAGGGCGTCTGGAACACGGGCAAGGCCACGGGCTCCGTCGGGGGCCTCTTCGCCGTCGAACACGACGGTGTCACCGAAGTGCTTGGCTTCCTCTTTGACGACCCAGAGGCCGTCGTCGCGGCCCACAAAGACATCGGGACTGATCTCCTCGCAGATCCCATCGCCCGTGCAAAGATCCTGATCGATCCAAACCATCAGCTTGGTTGCGTCGGCCATGCCTACAAGTTAGATGACTTGCTCGCGTTGACCCAAGTCATGCGACAATCAGGTGATGGAACAGGCGCTCAAGGACTTGCAGGCCCTCGTCGGCACCGAAATCGGGGTTTCCGGCTGGTTGGAGATCACCCAGGATCGCGTCAACGCCTTCGCCGAGGCGACCAACGACCATCAGTTCATCCACGTCGACCCGGATCTGGCCGCGCAAACGCCGTTCGGCGGGACCATCGCTCACGGCTATTTGACCCTCTCTTTGACGGTAGCGCTCACAGCGGAGATCGTGATGCCTGTGGGGAATCCGCTCATGGCGATCAACTACGGCTCTGACCGGGTCCGGTTCCCGGCCCCGGTCCCAGTTGGCTCACGCATCCGCGCCCATGTCGCCGTCGACGAGGTGGAAGAGGTCCCCGGCGGCATCCAGGTGAAGCGGACGGTCACCGTGGAGATCGAGGGTCAGGAGAAGCCCGGCATGGTCGCCGAAGCCCTGGTCCGCCTCTACTACTGACCGACACGCGTTGCTATAGCAAGCGGTCGCGTCAGGCGACACGCTGTGCACGCGCAACTCGCCGCGATGTGGCTACGACAGGCTTCGCCCTCCGCCGACCACCACGACGTGGCCGGTGATGTAGGACGAGAGCGGTGTGAGGAGGAACCAGGCCACGTTGGCGATCTCGTCGGGTGAGCCCATCCTCTCGAGAGGAATGGCTGACACCATCTTGTCGAGGACGTCTTCGGGGATGGCCATCGCCATCTCGGTCCCGATCAGCCCTGGGGCGATGGCGTTGACTCGGACGTGGGGCGCCAGCGACAGGGCCATGGCGCGGGTCAGGCCCACCACCCCGCCCTTCGACATGGAGTAGTTGTACTGACCGAAATTCCCCAGGTAGGCGCGAGAGGCGATGTTGACGATCGAGCCGCCTTCGGTGAAGTGATCCGCCAGGGCTGTCGACAGCCGGAAGGCCGCACCGAGGTTGACGTCCATCACTGCGGAGAAGTCTTCGTCGGTCATGTTGATGAGGCGAGAGTCGCGGGTGATGCCTGCGTTGTTCACCAGCCCGAGCAGCGGTTCACCGCTTCGCTCCACCTGGTTGAGCACGGCTTCGACGCCCTCGTCAGAAGTCAGGTCGACCTGAACCGGTGTCACCTGTTCGGACATGGCCAGCTCAGGAGCGACATCGACACCGATGACCTCGAAGGTGGGGTTGGCGGCGAGCTTCTCGGCAATCGACCGCCCGATGCCGCGGGCTGCGCCGGTGACCACGATGGATCCGTTCATGGCAGGGCCTTCCCGAGATGTGATGATCCGACACGGATCAGCTCGCCGGTGACACCAGACGGGCTCTCGGCCACTTGGTTTGCCCAGGCCTCCACCTGCTCGCGGTCGGCCTCGTCGTCATAGGCGACCACGTTCACCGACCACCCTTTGCGTGAGCCCTCTATGGCAGCGGTCCTCGCCGCTGACAGAAGTCCGGTGGCGACCATGGCGTTGCCGGTGCCGCGCCGGCCGAGCAGGTCATCGTGATGAACTACGTAGACGATGCTTTCTTCAGCCTGTGCGGCGGAGCGGCTCGAGCGGAAGGCTCGTTCCATCTCGGCTTTGACTTCCTCCCAGTCGTCGCCGACCGGTGTTGCCCAGAACACGCTCATGGCGTGCGGGCCGTTCCTTCGTTGATCATCTTCTCGATTGTGTCAGGGTCGACACCCACCTCGGACAGGATGTCGCGGGTGTGCTCGCCGAGCAGGGGAGGAACGGGCCCGGAGAGAGCCGGATCGCCGTCGATTCGAATGGGTGAGCCCGTTGTGCGCATGTGGCCGGCTACCGGATGGTCGAATTCAACGAGCATCCCGTGATGCCTGGCCTGCGGGTCGTCAAAAGCCTCGGCCAACGTGAGGACACGTCCGACGGGCAGCCCGATCCCGTCGAACAGGCCTACCCAGTGCTCTACGGACTCCGTCTTGAACACACGGCTCAGCTTCCTCTCCAGGGAGTGCCGGTTGGTGATGCGTGACTCGTTCGTGGGGAAGTCGCTGGATAGGTCCGCTCGCTCCAGAGCATCGGCGAGAAGCTCGAAATGCCGGTCACTCACGATCGCCAGCGTGAAGTGCCCGTTCGAGGCCTCAAACACCTGATTCGGCGCCAGGAAGGGGCTTGCCGTGCCCGTTCGCTCCGGTTGGGCATGTCTCGCGAAGCCGATGGCGTTCCATCCCGACTGGACGGCCATCAGCCCGTCGCGAAGAGAGACGTCGATCCTTCGTCCTTGCCTCGGAGTCTCGGAGAGAGCCGCCGAGATGGCCAGGGCCATGTTGGTGGCAGCGATGTAGTCGCCGATGGTGGTGGCTGTCTTCTGAGGTTTGTCCTTGGGCCCGCCGGTGATCGAGATCATGCCCGATTCGCCCTGGAAGATGACGTCCACACCCGCCCGCCGGGCGTAAGGGCCGGTTGCCCCGAACGCCGAAACGACGGCGTAGATCAGCTTGGGATTGAGCTCGCGGCAGCGCTCCTCGCCCAGGCCGAGGCGTTCCATGGCACCGTGACGCAGGTTGGAGAGGACGACATCGGCTTTCTTCACCAGATTGTCGAGGACGCGCTTGGACACCCAGTCTGTGGTGTCGAGGCAGATCGACTCCTTGCCTCGGTTGATCGACATGAAGAAGGCCGACTCGCCGTTGTGAAACGGACCGAACTGCCGGCCCAGGTCACCGGCCGGCGGCTCCACCTTGATCACCCGGGCGCCGAGGTCGGCAAGAAGAGTGCCAGCGTATGGCCCGGCGATCAGGTTGGTCAGCTCGACAACGACCCGTCCGGCCAGAGGCCCTTCAGACACGTTCGACGACCGTCGCTATCCCTTGGCCCACTCCGATGCACATCGTGGCCAGGCCGTAGCGCCCTCCGCGGCGTCTCAGCTCGTGGGCGAGTGTCACCAGGATGCGGGCTCCCGAGGCTCCGAGCGGGTGCCCGATGGCGATGGCCCCTCCGTTGACGTTGACCTTCTCAGGGTTGATATCGAGCAGGCGCATGCTCGCCAAGGCCTGGGATGCGAAAGCCTCGTTGATCTCGACCAGGTCCAAGTCGTCGGCAGCCACGCCGGCTCGTCCCATCGCTTTCTCGGAGGCCGGTACTGGGCCGATTCCCATGATGTCGGGATGCACTCCGGCCGCCCCGGAGGAGACAATCCGGGCGATTGGCTCGAGCCCATGTCTCTCGACTCCCTCTTCGGTAGCCAGCAGCAGCGCGGCGGCACCGTCGTTCATCGGCGACGAATTCCCCGCTGTCACCACGCCGTCCTCTTTGAAGACAGGTCTGAGGTTGGCCAGGGCCTCGAGAGATGTGTCGGCACGAGGTCCCTCGTCACTCTCTATCAGGCGTTTCTCTCGCCGTCTTGCGTCGACCGGTGCCTCGATCGGCACGATCTCGCTGTCGTATCGGCCCGCTCCGATTGCCTCCAGCGCAAGCTGGTGGCTGCGGAGGGCGAATGCGTCCTGATCCTCACGTGATACGTCGTGCTTTTGGGCCACCATCTCGGCTGTCATCCCCAGCGTGATGGGTGGGTAGAGCTCCTCCATCCGCGAGTTGACCAGGCGCCAGCCCAGGACGGTGTCGGCAGTCTCCGGCGTTCCGGTGGGGAATCCTCGCTCTGCTTTGAGAGTCACGTACGGGGCCCGGCTCATGGACTCCGAGCCTCCTGCGATCATCACATCACCCCACCCGTCGCGTAGCGCATGGGCGGCGGATACCACGGCCTGCATCCCAGATCCGCAAAGCCGGTTCACAGTCACGCCAGGCACCTCTATCGGCAATCCGGCGAGCAGAGCAGCCATGCGGGCGACATTGCGATTGTCTTCGCCGGCCTGGTTGGCGGCACCCCACTGGATGTCCTCGATGGCCATTGGGTCGAGATCGGGGTTTCGATCGATCAGAGCTGCCACCGCGTGAGCTGCCAGGTCGTCGGGCCGCACGAGTGCGAGCTGGCCTCCGAGTTTGCCCATCGGGGTGCGGCAGGCGTCGATGATGAAGACGTCGGTCATTCCGGCCGATTCTGGTCGAAGATCCGGCTCATATGGGGCGAATCCCCTATATGCGAACTCTGCGATTCGACGTACTTTGTCTATATGGCATGGCGTGACGAGCAAAGAGTTGGTGCCAGGCTCTCACTGTGGGCGCTCGCCCCTGCGACGCTGTTGGTCCTCTACGTCGTGGTCCGCGCTCTGGTTTGACGGCTACCGTTGGCCGGGATGCAGAAGCCGGATCTACTCCATTTCACCGAGTCCGAAGAGGCCAACAGGCTGCTGGCATCGGACGGGCTTGCCGTCCTGATCGGGATGCTGCTCGATCAGCAGTTCCCGATGGAAAGGGCCTTCTACGGCCCGCAGCTGCTCAAGGAGCGTCTCGGGGAAGACCTCGATGCAGCCCGTATCGCATCCTGGGATCCCGAGGAGATGGAGGCCGTCTTCAAGGGCCCTCCGGCCATTCACCGTTACCCATCGTCGATGGCGAAACGCACTCAGGATCTCTGCCAGGTTCTGGTTGATGAATACGACGGGAATGCAGAGAACCTCTGGGAGACCGCCGAGAACGGTGCCGAGCTGCTCAAGCGGCTGAAAGCCCTCCCCGGGTTCGGGGTGGGCAAGTCGAGGATCTTCGTCGGGCTTCTCGGGAAACGTCTTGGGGTGTGCCCTGAGGGCTGGGAAGACAAGGCGGCGGATTGGCCTTCGATCGCTGACGTCGCGACGTTCGAGGACGTGGCGACTCTTCGAGAGCAGAAAAGGGCGATGAAAGCGGCCGCCAAGAAGGGCTGACACTCAGGCCTGGCGGTCCAAAAAGAGGTGAAGTCCGCTCAACAAACAGCCGATCTCTGCCGATACGAATTGCAGCAGGGAGGAATTCGGCGTTGGAAGGACAGATGCATCTCTCAGGCCAGCTATCGGACTGGAGCATCAATGATCTGCTTCAGATCATGCAGGTCACCAAGAAGACCGGCTCACTCGACATCGATGGTGAACGCCGCGGGCGTATTCATTTCAACGATGGGAAGGTGACTGGTGCCGAGCTGACCGGCGCCAATGGCATCTACAAAGGCTCAGACCGGGCCGGCGTCGCCGACATTCTCTACGTCCTCTCCACCCTCAATGAGGGCGACTTTGCCGTCGGTGAGACTGATGGGCCGAGCGGTCCCGGCTGGGGAGTCGAGGACGTCCTGACCGATGTCGAAGCCCTGGAGTCGTTGGAAACCGAGGTAATAGACGCGGGGCTCTTCGAAGCCTCAGGTGTCCGTTTCGCACAGTCGATTGACACTGCGATCACGATCGAGCCCGAGGACTGGGCGGCTCTCATGTCTTTGATGTCGCCCTTCAACTTCGGTCATCTCGAGTCGACCATGGGTCGTGGTGGCGCGGTGAGGGTTCTACACACCTTGCACCGTCTCGGAGTGGCGGAGACACTCGAGGGCGAGGACGAGTCGGAATGGCTCGACCGCCTCGCGGGCGACATCGCTTCCGATGGCCACGACTCCTCGTGGCTCGAGCAAGTCTCCACTCCGTCGGACGAGGACGTCGAGGCAGCTCCTGCCGTTCAGGCAGTGCCGGACTCGCCTATCGACATCGAGGAGAGCCATGACGGGCTCAGGGGAGTGGCTGCGCCGGCCTCAACCACGCTCACCGACGGTGTCTACGACGAGATCAGGCGTCTTCGCAGCAAGGTCTCCGACAAGTAGGAGCCGCAGGCCAAGGCCTGTACGCGTCATTAACGTCGCCGGATGCCGGATCGCAGTCCCTGGAAGCCTGATCGGCCTTTGTTCATCGGCATTGCGGGTGGCTCCGGCTCTGGCAAGACGACGATCGCCGAGTCTGTGCTCGAGAGACTCGACGGCCGTGTCTCCCTCCTTCAGCACGACGCCTATTACCGGCATCAGCCGGAGCTGACCCACGAGGAGAGAACTCGGGTCAACTACGACCACCCCAGCTCGCTGGAGACGGAGCTGCTGGTCGAGCATCTGGAGCAGCTGCGGTCAGGGGTTGCGATCCAGAAGCCGGTCTACGACTTCAGCCGGCATCTTC
The DNA here is from genome assembly GCA_028285585.1 of Acidimicrobiia bacterium. GTDB lineage: Bacteria > Actinomycetota > Acidimicrobiia > Spongiisociales > ZC4RG35 > CAXMPK01. Next base: position 99,146 of record JANQOU010000012.1, on the reverse strand, counting down.
GCTCTGACGAGACGATTCGGATCGAGCCGGCGAGAGTTGTTGTGGTCGAGGGGATCCTCGTTCTCTCGGAGCCGGAGCTTCGCTCCGAGTTGGATCTGAAGATCTTCGTCGACACCGATGCCGATCTGAGGCTTGCCCGGCGGCTGGAGAGAGACATCACCGAGCGAGGCCGCACTGTGGACTCCGTGATCGAGCAGTACTTCACAACTGTTCGCCCGATGCACCTCGAATTTGTCGCCCCCTCACGTCGCTACGCAGATCTCATCATCCCAGAGGGTTACAACCCGGCGGCTGTCGCCACGGTCGTCGAGCTGATTCGGTCTCGTCTTGGTTGATCTGATCTGGAGCATTGCGCTGCTCTCCGTAGAATCCACGTCATGAACGAACGTCCAACCGTCGCTGTCGTCGGTGTCGGCGCCATGGGAGAGGCTCTCGCTTCGGGACTTCTGGCCGCCGGCTGGCTTCCTGACGAGATCGCGTTGTGTGTGCGCCGGATGGAGCGTGCCGACGAGCTGGCCCATCGGACCGGTTGCCCGGTGTTCGACGACCCTGCGGAGGCCATCAAGGGCCGGGACGCAGTCGTGGTGGCCGTGAAGCCACGTGACGTCGATAGCTTGCTGAAAGACCTGGCGCCGGCCGTTGAGGACGGTCAAACGGTGATCTCGGTGGCAGCCGGGGTGACCACGGCCACCTATGAGGCGGCGCTGGGCGCGATTGCCGTGGTGAGGGCGATGCCAAACACTCCCGCCCTCGTTGGCGAGGGAGTGACCGGTCTTGCCGCAGGAAGCCACGCCCCTGTCGCGAGTCTCGATCTCGCGAGAAAGGTGTTGGGCGCGGTTGGCGCGGTTCGCTTCATGGATGAGCGTTTGCTCGATGCGGTGACTGCGGTGTCCGGCACGGGACCCGCCTACGTCTTCCTTCTTGCCGAGGCGCTCACAGAAGCAGCCATGCGCGAGGGCATGCCGTACGACATCGCCGAGCAGTTCGTGCATCAGACGATCCGCGGTGCTGGACATCTTCTGACCGGGACCTCGAGGACTCCTGCACAGCTGCGGTATCAGGTCACCTCGCCCGGGGGGACGACGGCCGCTGCCGTGCATGTGCTCGAGGAGCACGGATTCAGAGCCCTCGTTGAGGACGCGGTCAGAGCTGCCGCGGAGCGCGCCCGGGAGCTGGGTGAAGGGGCAGGTAGCTGAGCCTGTTCACGAGGCTGACCGTTGCGGTCGCCAATGCCGGCCCGGTCGAGAGATTGGTGACCGGCACCAAGCCCGGCAAAGCACTCGCCTCTCGCTTCGTTGCCGGTGACACCCTCGACGAAGCGGTCCCCGTGGCTGCCGGGCTCAACTCTGACGGATTCGAGGTCTCACTCGACCTGCTCGGCGAGGAGGTGCACGACACCCAGTCGGCGCTGGCTGCGACCGACGAGTACCTGGAGTGTCTCGACCGAATCGACTTCGACGACCTCGATGCCAACATCTCGATCAAGCCGACTCAACTCGGCTTGGCGATCGACGAGGGGCTGGCGGCGGAAGCCATCGAGCGCCTGGCGACGAGAGCGGCCGAGGTGGGGACGACGGTGACCATCGACATGGAGGACAGCCAGTACACGGAGCCCACCGTCCGTCTGTACGAGAAAGCCCAGGCCGAACATGGGAATCTTGGCATCGCGCTCCAGTCCTACCTCCATCGCACTCCCGACGACCTCTCACGTCTGTTGCCGCTGGCCGGTCACATAAGGCTGTGCAAGGGGGCGTACGTCGAGCCGCCGGAGATCGCCCACACGGCCAAGAGCGATGTTGACGCCGCATACGTGACTCAGCTCGAAGAGTTGATGACGGCTGAGCACACGGTCCCGGCGATCGCGACCCACGACCTGAGCTTGGTGAACCGGGCACGAGCGCTGGCGGCAGATCGCGTGGGCCCATTTGAGTTTCAGATGCTCTACGGGGTGAGAACGGACCTCCAGAGGGAGCTCGTCGAGGAGGGGTTTCCACTTCGTGTCTATCTCCCATTCGGGTCGCAGTGGTACCCCTACCTGACCCGGCGGCTCGCCGAACGACCGTCAAACGCACTGTTCTTCGCCCGCGCCGCCCTCGGCAGGTGAGTTTCGGCGCTTGACTTGAAGTTAGGTCGAAGTCTTAGCCTTGTGGGCATGCATTTGACCCAGGCTGATCGTGAGCGTCTCGTCGCACAACGGATTATCGACTTCACCACCTATCGACGAAGCAGCGGACAGCCCCATCGAGTTGAGATCTGGTGGTTCGAGGTAGCGAACCGCTTGGTGATCACCGGCAGCCCAGGTCGTCGCGACTGGCTGGCCAATGTCCGAGAGAACCCCAGAGTGGTCATTCACGGGAGCGGCATCGATGTGGAGGCCACGGCCTCGGTTGTCGAAGATCCGGTGTTTCGGCGCCAGGTCTTCACTCAGCCGGAGACGAGTTGGTACACCACCCAGGCCGAGCTGGACCGGCTTGTCGAGACCTCACCAATGATCGAGATACACCTTCCGGCAGAGCCGGCCCTCAGCACCTCCTGAGATGGAGGAGCCGGGGCCGATCTCCTGGTGGGTCTCAATCCACCCGTGGCCTATGCGGCCTTCTTCGACTGCCCTAGTTCGGAGTTGGGGCTTTCGATGAGTCTCTCGCCGATCCGGATGAGTTTCTCGCCCAGTGCGCTGCGAAGCCCGCGTCCGGGTGAGTGCTCCAGCAACCAGGCTTCTCTGGCCGCCCGGTCGACGTGGTCGTGCAGCCTTACGTGTTGCAGATGGCGTGCCGAGTGAACGAAGTCCTTAAGCACTCTGCTCTCCCTCGTCGGCGCGTAGGTATGAGTCGAGGAACCCACCTGTGTCGACTAGTGCCTGCCGACGCAGCGTGTACCTGGTCTTCATGTGTGCCTCCTCCCGGTCTACGCGCACCCGCACGAGCCCAGCGCCCCGCAGGAGGCTGATGTGGTGATGGACCGTGGACTTGGACAACCCGAGCATCTCGGTCAACTCGTCCAGCGTGGTCTCGCCCTCCGAGAGACGGCGGAGGATTCGCAGTCGCCGTTCATCTCCGAGGGCTTTGTAGGACCTGACCAGCCAGGATGGTGGTGACTCCGGGTCGCTGTCGATGAACTCGTCGGCAACTCCGAAGTACACGATGAGCGTGCCCCGGGCTTGGTCGATCAGTGAGAGCGGCCGCGTCACGACCGAAGGGATCAAGGCGATTCGCGTGATGCCGAGGGGAATGTTGAATTCGATCCCACTGGTGACTTCTTCGACCACCTCTGCTGCGCTGCCTCTGGTCGGGGCAGCTCTCCTGGCTGCAGCGCATCGTCCGATCGCTGCGGCGAACTCCTCCTCGAACTCGGCGAAGACCTCAGTTCTGAAGCGCTCTATCGCCGATGCGTAGCGCTTGGGCAGTTCGTCCTGAAACAGGACACTTTCGGCGAAGCCGACCATGGCCGGGCCGAAGTCCTTCTTGGGCCCCTCGACCATCTCTTTGACGGCTTCGATGTCACCGCTTGCAGCCCTCTCTATGAGTGCCTGGTCGTCACTGTGGGCCGCATGACCGAGAATCCAGCGCCGCAGCCGCAGGTTCTCGACCGACTCGAGCCACTGGAAGACGCGGTCCGGGTCGTGGGGGTGGGGTGCCGACAACAGGAGACTGGATATCGACAGCCACACGTAGCAGTAAGGCCCACCCAGTGTCTTCAACTCTTCGGCAAGCTCGGGGCTGGTGGCGTCCCGGACTCGCTCGAGCCACGCTTCTCCCAGGTCCCGGGCGGTGTTTGTCTCTTTGGGGCTGAAAGCGGACCAGATGGCCATGATCACCTCGAACGCGACCGATCCTTCGATTTCGATCGGGATCTGCCGGGACGCGGCGGTGAGGTCCCTCACCGAGCTCGCTGATTGTGATGATTCGGCCATCGGCGACCAGTCTACTAGTGATTCGATAGATATCGAATAGAGGCGGGCATGAATCCATGTCGATCTGCTGTGCCTTGTTCGATGTTTCTCGAACAGAAATCTGAGGGAGCGTGGTCCTACACTCGCCTTGGTGTCGATAACTCTGGAAGAGGAAACGCAGGCAGAACAGCGCCCGAGACGGCTGGGGGCGGCAGTAGCTCTGGAGACGGTTGGCGTCAGCGCCGCAGTTGCCACACTCAGCCTCGGCTTGCTCGGCACCATTCCCGAGCATCCGCACTTCGACGTCGGTCGGGAGGTCTTCGGGAACATCCCTGACCCGATCGTCGTGTTGTTCTACGTAGGTCTCGCCGCCTTCCTCTGGCTGACCTTCCATCTCTTCGCCCAGCGGGCCGCCAGTTGGGAGCAAGGTTCGGGCGATCGCCGGACCGGGCAATGGGAGGAGCGCTTCAAGAAGCTGAGTGAGGGGCTTCGGATGAAGACCCTGATGCGTGATCGCCGCGCCGGGGTGATGCACTCGTTGATCTACTACGGGTTCATAGTCCTCTTCCTCGGGACAGTGACGCTGGAGATCGATCACCTGCTTCCGTCGAACCTCAAGTTCCTCCACGGTGTCGTCTATCAGGGGTACTCGGCGATCCTCGACTTGGCGTCCTTGGTCTTCTTGGGCGGGCTCGCCTTGGCCTTCGCCGGCCGCTACCTGATCCCCGAATGGCGCATTCGCTCGAAGACGAAGCCAGAGGACATGTGGATTCTCGGCGTGCTCGCATTGATCGGGATCACCGGCCTTCTCACCGAAGCTGCTCGGATCTCCCTCGCCGGCCGGCCCGAGTTCGAGCTCTGGTCATTCGTCGGCTATCCGCTCTCCTACCTGTTCCCTGTTGCGACCGCGTCGGGATGGCACCAGTTCTTCTGGATCTTCCACGTCGTGGCCTTTGTGGCTTTTCTCGTGATCCTGCCGGTCACCAAGCTGCGTCACATGGTGACATCGCCGGCCAACCTCTTCCTGTCGGCCCGCGAACGACCCAAGGGCGCGATGAGGGAGATGCCCAATCTGCTCGAGGTGGAGGACATCGACACCATCGGGGCCAGTGTCGTCACCGATCTCACCTGGAAGCAGATCTTCGACACCGACGCCTGCACGATCTGCGGGCGATGCACCTCGGTCTGCCCGGCGAACATCACCGGGAAACCGCTCGACCCGAGAGAGATGGTGCTGAAGACAGGCGAGGTCGCGGCGGCCAATGCCGGTGTATCTCCGCCTTTGTCGACTACTGCCACTCTCGAGGCAGCGGGGAGCCTCTTCGATCGCATTCACCCCGACGAGGTGTTCGCCTGCACCACCTGTCGTGCCTGCGACGAAATCTGCCCTGTGAACATCGAGATCTTGGATCGCATCCTCGACATGCGTCGGTATCTGACTCTCATGGAGTCGGAGTTCCCAACCGAGTTGGGCAAGGCTTTTGTTGCCATGGAGAACCAGTCCAACCCGTGGGGCCTGAGCCAGCAGGCCCGAGCCGACTGGACGTCGGAGCTGGACTTCGAGGTGCCTGTGTTCGGGCAGAACGGGAAGGACAGCGCCGAGTATCTCTGGTTTGTCGGGTGTGCAGGGTCGTTCGACGATCGGAACACCGCAGTCTCGGTATCGCTGGCCCGTCTTCTCAATCGCGCCGGCATCGACTTTGCCATCCTCGGAACCGCCGAGCTCTGCAACGGCGATCCGGCCCGTAGGTCTGGGAACGAGTTCGTCTTCCAGCAGCTGGCCCTTCAAAACATCGAGACGTTCGAGGAACTCGGCGTCGAGAAGATCATCACTCAGTGCGCCCACTGCTTCAACACGCTCGGGAACGAGTACCGGCAGTTTGGTGGTGAGTATGAGGTGGTCCACCACAGCCAACTCTTGGCCGAGTTGCTGCGGCAAGGCCGCATCGACGAGCCGGTCAAGGCCAACGGCGAGAAGAAAACTATCGCCTATCACGACCCCTGCTACCTGGGCAGGCACAACGATGTGTATGTGGCCCCACGTGAGGTCGTGGCCGGCTCAGGCAACGATGTTGTCGAGATGGAGAGAAGTGGCACTAGGGCGCTTTGCTGCGGTGCCGGCGGAGCACGGTTCTGGATGGAGGAGACCACCGGCAAGAAGGTGAACATCGAGCGTGCCGAAGAGGCATTGTCCACCGAGGCCGACGAGATAGCGGTCGCATGCCCTTTCTGCTTCGTGATGCTCGACGACGGTGTCAAGGAGCTCGGTCGCGACGACGTGCCCGTTCGTGACATTGCGATGATCCTCGCCGACGGTCTTCAGGAACCGGCTGAGCCGGTTTGACCCGCGGCCTCGCCAGCTTCATCTTCGTCGTCGTCCTGATGGCAGCGTGCACCCCGGAAGTTGGTGGCCCCTCGCCGACTGAGCCGGTGTCACCCACCACGACAACACTTGTGACCACCACCACAGCTGTCAGCCAGTTCGATGCCCTGGAGCAGTTTCGGTCGTGTCTTGGCAACCATGGCTTTGACATCGCATCGATATCGGTCGACGGGCAGGGAAGGCCAAGCCTCGATAGCGCCTTGACCGCACTCGACCTGTCGTCTCCTGAAGTCACTGAAGCCTTGGCGGATTGCGCAGCGATCCTCTCCGATGGGGCTCTCGACTTGGAAGGCGCCTCTTTGATGACCACGGCTGTGGTCGCCCTGCTCGGAGAGTTCAGTGTCTGCATGCGTGCCCAGGGTGTGGCCGGCTTTCCTGACCCGAGTCCCGGGTTCAGCGGCGTGGGCCCTCCCTATCCGGTTGCGGCCATCCCTTATGAGGACCCTGGCCTCGAGTCGGCTGTGGAGGAGTGTCGCCAACAGCTGGCTTCCTCCGCAGGCTGAGCTTCTGACACCGGGCGTACGATTCAACATGATGCTTGCCCAGCCCACTCCGGTCATCGTCCCCGGGGCCGACGAGGACGTCGACCTCGACAAGCCGTGGCAAGTTGTTGTTTGGAACGACCCGGTCAACACGATGGGTTACGTGGTCTACGTGTTTCGTAAGTTGTTCGGCTATGACGAGCCCAAAGCCACCGAGCTGATGCTTCAGGTTCATCACGAGGGCCGGGCCATCGTTTCCGATGGCCCCAGGGAACAGGCGGAGCTCGACTGCTTCCGTCTTCACAATCACGGCCTGTGGGCCACGGTGGAGCAATGAGCCGGTTCAGCTCCACACCCGAAGGCATCCTGGTTGCTCTCAGTGAGCAGGAGCGGATCTTTCTAGGCGATGTTCTCCCGCTCCTTTCAGGAGTGGGTTTGAGCCCCGACGATCCTGCCGCGGAGCGGCTCAATGTTCCCGTCTACCTGGACGACCCCGACTCCAACCAGGAATGGTGGCGTCTCATGGGAGATGACCTCGCCGCTGCCAAGAGCTCGGACCGTTCCGTCTTCGAGACCTTCGTCTCCTCAGGCCCGGTGACCCTCAATGCGGGCGAAGCCGATGCTGTGCTCAGAGTCCTGAACGAGGCCAGGCTCGTCCTTGGCGCCCGGATGGGTGTTGAGGTGGAGGAAGACCATGACAAGCTTCCCGAAGACTCGAGACAGATCCTCGACTATCTCTCCTGGATTCAAGAGGAGTTGATCGTCGAGCTCACCAAAGGCTTGTGACCACAGGTTTGTCTGTCTCCTTGGAGACGGACGCCAACTAACTTCGACGCGATGTCGACTGCTGCCCTCGTCCTGGCTGCCGGTGCCTCGCGTCGGCTCGGCCGCCCCAAGCAGCTGGAGCCTTGGGGATCCACCAATCTCCTCGGTCATGTAGTCAATCGGATCAAGCAGCTGGCCATCGATGAGATCTGGGTAGTTCTCGGTTATGAGTCCGATGCAATCCTCGAGGCCACGGACTTGGGAGATGCGGGTGTCGTCGAGAACCCGGAGTGGGAGGAAGGGATCGCTTCTTCTATACGAGTCGGTCTCGACGCTCTCACCAGGTTGTCTCGATCTGATCGTGCGCTGATAACCGTAGGAGATCAGCCGGACACCCCCGTCGAGGTGTTCAACGAGCTGCTCGCCTCACACTCCAAGAGCGGGAAGCCGGCATCGGTGCCCAAGTATCGATACAACTGGGGCAACCCTGTCGTTGTCGATCGATCTCTATGGCCGCGGCTGATGTCGCTTGAAGGTGACGAGGGGGCGATGCGTCTTTGGCAGGCCCACCCGGAGTGGGTGAACGAGGTCTGGTTTCCAGATGCCCCGCCCAGGGACGTCGACACGGAAACCGACGTGACCGAGTTGCAGCCTCGTCACACGGCCTGATGGACGTCTGCTTCTTTGTCTAGAGTCGAATCGAGGTAGCGAACCATGCGAAGTGCGAGCGGAGAAGGGGCTTGATGGCTCGAATCGATCAGGTTGCGGGTGTCGATCAGAAGCAGGCGACCAGGCTGCGCAAAGCTGGGGTCCGCACGAGCAAAGGCCTAATCGAAGTTGCGTCCACCCGGCGAGGGAGGACCGAGCTTTCCCGGTCCACCGGGATAAGCCCCAAGGAACTCCAGCTTTGGGTTCATCACGCCGACCTGCTCCGAGTCCGTGGCGTCGGAGCCGAGTACGCCGACCTTCTGGTTGCTGCCGGTGTCGACACTTTGCGGGATCTGCGTCGCCGCAATCCGACCGCCCTCCTGGCGAAGATCATCGGCCTCAACGGGTCGGAGCGCGTGGTGAGCCGGCTCCCCACGGAGGGGATGGTCGACTCATGGATCGTCGCATCGGCCGATCTGGAGCCGTCGATCAGCACCTGAAACGACAAGAGGGCCCCTTCAGAGGGACCCTCCCGTCTCGAGTGAGTTGGGGTTGGTCAGGAAACCTCGACAGGCTCCTCTTCGATAGCCGTGTCTTCGGCGACGTCGTCGCCGACTGGCTCGGCTGTGGCCTCTTCGGCGGCAGGCACTGCTTCGTCGGCGGAAACTTCCACCACGACTTCTTCGCTCTCGGTCTTCTCCGGGCGGAAGGACTGCCTCCATGTGGCGAGCATGTCCTCTAGCTGGTCGCGCAGCCGTGTCACCTGCTCCTTGGCCTGATCGAGGTCGACTTTGGATGAGATCTCCTCCACGACCTTGCGGTCTTGGACGTTGGTGACGACCTTCTCGCCTTCGACCGCCCAGCTGTCGATGGTCTTCTGTGCCAGCTCTGCGTAACTGGACCTTTCCTCATCGACCTTGGTTTTGAGGGCGTCGTACTGATCGCTCACCTTGCGGGCAGCCACCACTGGCGCACCCACGGCGGCATAGAGAACACTCTTGGTCTTCATCACTTACTCCTGTTGCTCTCCAGGCACCGATCCGTTGGAGCGGATCAGTGTCCGGTACATGTCAACAAGCACTCTCTTCTGATCTGGGTTGAGTCTCTTGTCGGCGTCGATCGCCTCTGTCACTGTCGGCCCGGCTGTCTCGTCGTCGATCAGGCCGGCCTTCGAGTAGAGGCTGTTGGCGCTGATCTCGAGTGCCTTGGACAGGTTCTTGAGGATCTCAGCCGAAGGCTTGCGTATCCCACGCTCGATCTGGCTCAGATAAGGGTTCGAGATTTCGGCCTTCTCGGCAAGACGACGCAATGAGAGATTGGCGCGCTCCCGTTGTTGACGGATGAACTCTCCGAGATCACTGTGCTTGCTTTCGTTCACTGCTTGCTAGCTTACCGCTATCGCTAACAATTGCAAGCACAGTGCTAGCTGTTAGGCCAGGGTGGAGCCCACCGCGGATCCGATCAACCAAGCGATGGCACCTCCAACACCTGCGATCACCAGGTTCTCGAGACCGGATCGGACTTTCGATGTTCGAGCCACGGACGCTTTCACCAGACCTACGGCGAACAGGCCGATCGCTGCCAGCACCGTTGCCCAGAGCAAGGCTGACGCATTGCTGGAGGCGAGCGCAAACGGCAGCACCGACGGGAGAGAGCCGACCAAGAAAAGCCCACCGGACGCGGCCATGGCGAGCAGAGGGCTGCGCCGCTGGGAGTCGACCACTCCGAACTCGAGGGCGGCCATGGCGTTGAGCATCGTCTTGTCGGAGCGATTGAATGCGGTGACGACGGCCTCGAGGTCTTCGGAAGCGATGCCCATGTTGGTCAGCATCTCCCGCAGCTGATCCAATTCCATGTCCCTGTGGTCTCGGAGGTGCTCCTTTTCGAGGGTCAACTCGGCTTCGAGCACCTCATCCTGTGACTTGGTTGCCAGGTACTCGCCGGCAGCCATCGAGACAGCTCCGGCGAGAGCGCCCGCGATCGCGGTGAGCAGGACGTTGTCGATGTCGAGGCCGCCACCTACTACGCCGACGACCAGTAGGAAGGTGGAGACCAGCCCGTCGTTGACTCCGAGGATGATGTCACGCCAGTACTGACGTGTTTGCCCGATGTGAGGTGTGTATGTGGAGTCCGTGTCCGACTCGAGGCTCATCGGCGTGAATGGTATCGAAGGGTCGTCTTTCGCTGCGAAACGAGCGTGCACAGCGTGACGTCTGGCGCCACGCGTTGCTATAGCAACGAGAGAGAGTCAGTCGAAGAAGAGCTTCTCGAAGGCAGTGCGGGCGTGTCGGGTGTGCTTGCGGTACTGCTCGCGCAGTTCCGAGCTGCGATCGAGCCCAAGCGAGGAAGCCAGCCGGGAGCTGGCAGCTGGGTCGGTTGGCAGCGAGTTGAGCACCCGCCCGCTCTGAAGATGGAGACGAAGCCTCACCCTCGTGCAGAACAGGTACGAGTCGCGCAAGGCGTTGAAATCGGCCTTGCCGAGAAGCTCTCGCTCTCTCAAGGCCGCGAGTGCCCCGAGTGTCCCGGTCACTCGCAGCTCCTCATGGAGATGGCCGTGCCGGAGCTGGAGGAGTTGGGTGGCGAACTCGATGTCGGTCAGGCCACCCGGGCCCAGCTTGAGGTGGAAGTCGGGGTCTTCCCCCGCTGGCATGCGCTCGGTCTCCACACGTGCCTTGATGCGCCTGATCTCGTGGGCCTGCTGCTCGGTCGGCGGCCCAGACCAGATTGTCTCCGCGACCAGCTCGGTGAAGCGCTCCCGAAGCCTCTGATCGCCGGCTACCGGCCTGGCTTTGACAAGGGCCAGCAGCTCCCAAGGCTCCACCCACTCGGAGTAGTAGCGATCAAAGGAGTCGAAGGAACGAGCCATCGGCCCCTTCCGGCCCTCGGGGCGAATCTCGGCGTCGAGCAGGTAGGCCTCGCCGTGCTTGCTCGGCTGCGAGACCACACGATCCAGCTCGGAGGTGAGGGTGATCGCAGTCTCTCGCTCCATCGGATCGTCGAACACGTACATGACATCGAGATCGGAACTGTACGACAGCTCGCTTCCGCCCCATTTCCCCATCGCGAGCACGGCGAAACCGTCCTGCTCACCGTCTCCGAGGCTGCGCAGACCACCCCGAATGGCGGCGTCGGCGGTGTCGCTGAGCGCCATCAGGGTCTCTTCGGTGGTGCCCTCTCCGAGCACATCCCGTGCCGCGATTCTCAGCTTGCGCCGGCGAGCGAACCTGCGGATGGTCCCGATGCGTGCGTCTTCGCCAGGGCGGGCGTCGAGCAGGGCTTCGAGCTGTTCCCACACATCATCGCCGTCCCGGATCTGGCGGATGCGGGCGTCGTCAGCCAGCCTGGGGATGAACTCGGGAATCCGGTCCATCCAGTCTCCCAACAGCCGGCCCGTGCCGAGCAGAAGGCAGAGGCGCTCTCCAGCGAGTGGGTTGACCTGAAGCAGCCGCACCAGCTCGCTGTGATCCGTGGTGCGGGCCAGCAGGACTCTCAGCTGGTCGAGGCCGAGGTCCGGGTCGGGGGATTGCGAGAGCCAGTCGAGCATCAGCGGGAGAACTTGCTGCATCACGCGGGAGCGCCGGCTGAGCCCGGACGTCATCTCTTCCAGTGAGCGCGTTGCGGCGTTTACGTCGCGAAACCCCAAGGATTCGAGCCGGACCGCTGCTTCGTCACGATCGAGGGTCGCCGACGGCAGCCCGACGAGCGAGTCCAAGATCGGCCTGAAGTAGAGCCGCTCGTGGAGGTTCCTGACGTCGGAGCGGATGGTCCCGAGTCTCTCGGACAACGCCTCGGCCGGGTTGCCCATGAGCCCGAGGCTCCGTCCCACTCGCTCCATGCCCTCGCGATTCCGAGGGATTCGATGAGTCTGTTGCAGGTCCCACAGCTGAACTCGATGCTCGACGTCTCGCAGGAACGAGTAGGAGGAGATCAGACGGGTTGCCTCGTCCTCCTCGATGTAGCCGTGGCTTCCCAGCCTGCGGATCGCCTCGAGGGTGGGCCGCACCCGGAGGTCGTCGTCGAACCGGCCGTGTACGAGCTGGAGCAGCTGGATGGTGAACTCGATGTCCCTGATCCCTCCGGGTGAGCGCTTGATGTCGTCTCGGGGAGCGCCCGCTTCGGCCTGTGCCTTGATGTGACGGATGCTGCGCAGCGCGTCCACGTCCAGCCCCTCTTCCCAGACCACCTTGGAGGCGAGTCGTTCGAATCGGGATCCGAGCTCGACATCTCCGGCCGCGAATCGCGCCTTGAGCAGCGCTTGCAGCTCCCAGGCCTCGGCCCAGCGCTCGTAGTAGGCCTCGTAGCTCTCCAGGCTCCGGGACAGAGGTCCCATCGCCCCTTCGGGACGCAGGTCGGCATCGACATGAAGCATGGTCCCGTCGAAGGTGGGTGCGGTGAGTGTTGCGATGAGGCCGCTGGCGACTGCCAGGGCAGCCGACCTCGACTCGTTGGCGCTTTCAGGGGCAGAGTCGTGCACAAAGACGAGGTCGATGTCCGAGTAGTAGTTGAGCTCTCCCGCACCCCATTTACCCATGGCGATGACCGCAAAGGGGGTTTGTGTGACGATTGGGTGCTTCTCGGCAGTGGCCGTCACTACCGATTCGAGCGCATCTGCCACCAGCGTGTCGATTGCTTCTGAGAAGAGGCGGGTTGCCTCCTCCTGGTCGATCTCGCCCGTCAGATCCTTGCCCGCGATCGCCACCAGGTGCGCCCGGAACCGGTCGGGCAGAGACTCCACATGTTCCGGGCCTTCGAGGATCGACGGGTTTCGCTCGATGGCGATGCTCAGAGCGCGTGAGGCTTGGGTGATGGCATCACGAGCTTCGGCGTCCACACCGCCAGGCTATGACGAAGTCACGTGATGCGCCCGATAACGTGGCGGGAATGGCAATACGTGTCGCCGGTGCGCAACTGAACCTGACCGTTGGCGACGTCGACGGCAACACTCAGTTGATTCTCGACAGCGTCGCTCGTGCGACAGATGCCGGTGCGGAGGTGCTTCTCCTTCCCGAGTTGGCCATCCCTGGCTACCCCCCTGAAGACCTTGCGCATCGCCCCGACTTCGTGACGGCGAACCTGGATGCTTTGCAACGGATAGCCGAAGCAACGACGAGCACACACGTTGTGGTCGGCTTTCTCGATCGGGCGCGAGGTGCCCCTCGTGGCGGCATCGACGCTGAGCCGAGAGATGTCGCCAACGCTGCGGCGCTCCTCGGCGACGGTCGGGTGATCGGGACCTATCACAAGGTGCTTCTTCCCAATTACGGGGTGTTCGACGAGGACCGGTACTTCGCCGTGGGCGATGACCCAGGTGCTGTCTGGCCGATCGGAGAGCACAGTGTGGGTATCTCGGTTTGTGAGGACATCTGGCTTCCCGACGGTCCACCCAGCCTCCAGGCGGACGCAGGAGCAAAGATTCTCCTGAACATCAACGCCTCACCGTTTCATCGAGGCAAGGCTGCAGATAGGGAGCTGATGCTGGCCGAGCGCGCCCGAGCGTCGGGAGCGCCGGTTGTCTACCTGAACCTGGTCGGTGGCCAGGACGAGCTGGTGTTCGACGGAGCCTCCATCGTCCTGGATGCTGCCGGGACTTTGATCCATCGTTCCCCTCAGTTCGAGGAGGACTTCTTTGTCGTCGACGTGCCGATCGGCGAGGAGCAGGTGGAGCCGGGTGCCGCGACTCCGCTGCTAGACCCGGTTGAGGAGGTCTATCGCGCCATCACCCTGGGTCTGCGTGACTACGTCACCAAGAACGGGTTCGAGAGCGTTCTGATCAGTCTTTCCGGGGGCATCGACTCTGCTCTCACCGCCGCGGTCGCCGCCGATGCCTTGGGGCCGCAGAACGTATGGGGTGTCTCGCTGCCATCACGGTTCTCTTCGGATCACTCGATAGAGGATGCGAGAGTGCTGGCTCAGAATCTGGGCATCCGCTTCGACGTGCTGTCGATCGACGGGATCTTCCAAGAACATCTCGACTCCTTGGAACCTGTGTTCGCCGGCACCGAGCCGGGAGTAGCCGAGGAGAACCTCCAGGCACGCGCCCGAGGGGCCACGGTGATGGCGATCTCCAACAAGTTCGGCCCGATGGTGGTGGCCACCGGCAACAAGTCGGAGATGGCGGTCGGCTATGCCACTCTCTACGGGGACATGGTCGGTGGCTACTCGGTGCTGAAAGACATCTTCAAGACTCAGTTGTATGAGCTTGCCAAATGGCGGAACAAGGACGGCGAGATCATTCCTCAGAACACAATCGACAAGCCGCCGTCGGCAGAGCTTCGCCCCGATCAGCTCGATTCGGACTCGTTGCCTCCCTATGAGGTGCTCGACGGCATACTGGAGCGGTACGTCGAAGACGATCTCGGAGTGGATGCGATAGTGGATGCAGGGTTTGAGCGAGCGCTCGTGGAGCGTGTGGCCAGGATGGTCGATCGCAACGAGTACAAGAGACGGCAGGCGGCCCCAGGGGTCAAGGTGACCACCAAGGCCTTCGGGAGAGATCGCCGGCTGCCCATCACCAACGGCTACTTACGAGGTGCAGGGTCGTGACGTCGGGCCCGATTCTCATCAATGGTGTCCCGTCGGACGGGACCATCTCCGTCACCGACTCCTCGGTGCTGCGAGGCGACGGTTGCTTCGAGGTGATGCGGTCATACGGCGGGAAGGCCTTCGCCGTTGCTGAGCATGTCGAGCGGCTCCATCGCAGCGCAGAGGCGTTGGGCCTGGGCCTTCCTTCCACGAGCGAGTTGACGGACTGGATCGAGAGGGTTGCCGAGACGTGTGGCGATTGCCTGGTTCGGGTGGTGGTCACCCGTGGCTCGGCGGTCCCGGGCATCGACACTCCACCGAGTGTGATCGTGTTCGGCCATGACTTGCCTGCGCAGTCATCGGCATGCACCCTCTTCCCGCTCGTTGCCCCGTGGCAGGGCGGAGGTGTCGACTGGCAGCTTGCGGGTGCCAAGACCCTTTCTTATGCGCCCAATCTCGCCTCGACGAGAAGTGCTGTCGAGGCCGGGTTCGAAGATGCCCTGTTGCTCACAACTGACGGGTTGATGTTGGAAGGGCCGACGTTCTCGGTGGGCTGGGTGGTCGACGGCGTCCTGGAGACTCCGGCTCTCGACTTGGGAATCCTCGACTCGATCACCCGCCGTGTCGTCCTCGACGAGGCGCGTCGGATCGGCATCGAAGTCGTCGAAGGGCGCTGGGGTCTCGACCGGCTCGACGATGCCTCCGAGGTACTCGCTCTGTCGACCGTCCGCGAGGTGCAGCCCGTGTCCGACGTTGGCGACCGCACCTTTGAGCCTGGTGATGTCGCGAAGCGGCTTGCAGAGGTTTTCGCAGCGCTCACCGGCTGATCTCCGGGCGTCACTCGGGAACCTTCAGTGTGCAGAGCTACGTTGTGAAGTCATGAAGCTCCGAACCATCGCAGCGGCTGGCTTGGCGGCTGTGCTCGTATTGGGTGCCTGTGACGATGGGACCGTTGAGTTGTCGACAACGTCTTCTTCGTTGGTGACCGGGGGCACGACAGCCGCCTCGACCCCGCCCGAGTCGGTCACCACGACGACGGCCGCACCCGAAGATGGGGCGGTGACGACAGCTGCGCTTGTTGGCCAGAATGTGGTCAGTTTCGAGATCGTGGTGAGAGTCTCGGGTGAGGACGGCGAGACGCTTCACATCCTCATTCCGGATGGGGCTTACACAGATGTCGACCTCGAGAACTTCATCGGCGATCTCAAGGACTCGGACCCTGATCTTCTCGGTGTCGAGGTGTTTGACGACCCGGATGCGGTTCAGGCTTTCGGGATCCCTGAGGGTCAGAGAACTGCCGAGCAGCAGGCACTGCTGGATGACCACCATTTGGTGAGTCTCGTCGGCGGCGACACCGTGAGATTCCAGGGCCCGTTCGCCGAGTTCGGCGAGTTCATCATCGGCAGCTGACCGCACACCCACGAATCTGGCGTGCACAGCGTCGCGCTGACCGACACGCCTCGCTATAGCAACCCGTGTCGCTCAGCGCGACGGCTTGCTATAGCAACGCTGCCGCTACCAGGAGGAAGCCGCCGAACCCGACCAAATCGGTGATCAGGGTCACGAAGATGGCCGCGGCGAGGGCGGGGTCGAGGCCGAGACGTCTCAGCACCAGTGGGATTCCCGCCCCGGAGACGGTGGCGATAACCAGATTGGCCAGGGCCGCGATCCCAACCACGACGGCCACCGCAGCGGGCTCGGAGCTGGACCTGAAGACGCCCAGTTCCAGCAAGGCCAGGGTGAGTCCGCCCGACACCAGGGCGAGCACCAACCCGTTCAACGCCCCGACCCCGGCCTGTCTCCCGAGGATCGACGGCACCTGAATCGAGGGCACGTCGTCGGTGGCCAGTGAGCGGATCATGACGGCGAGGCTCTGGTTCCCGCCGTTCCCGCCGAGCAACGCGATGACGGGCATGAGCGCGGCCAGGACCGGCTCGGCGCTGATGATCCCGGTCTGCCGCTCGATGACCCAGGCGATGAGCAGTGCCAGCACCAGGTTGAGCAGCAGCCAGGGGGCTCGCATCCGAAACGACTCCCCGACATCGGTGTACACCGTCTCTTCAACACCGGCTCCGACTGCTGCCGCGAAGTCCTCGGTGGCCTCGTCCTGGACCGCTTCGATGACGGCGTCATTGGTCACCATCCCGAGGAGGACGCCTTGGCGGTCGGTGACCGGCACCCCCAGCAGGTGATAGCGCTGGCATATCTCGGCGACTTCTTCCCGGTCGGTCATGGCGGTGACTGCGATCGGAGGGACCATCACTTCGGCCAGCGGAGAGCCAGGGCGCTTGAAGACGAGATCCCGGAACGACAGCACGCCTTCGAGCCGCCGCTCGTCGTCGACGATGTAGATGTATGAGAGGTCTTCGTATTCGTCGTTCAGCTGCCGCAGCCGCTCGACGGCTTCCCCGGTGGTCAGGCCGAGAGGGAGGGAGGCGATCTCGGTGGTCATGAGCCCGCCGGCGCTGTCAGGCGGGTATATGAGCAGCCCTCTGACATCGTCCTCAGCCGAGTCGTCCATGGCGGCGAGGACGTCTTCGACCACCTCGTCGTCCAGCTCTCCGATCAGGTCTGCGGCGGCTTCGGCGGGCATCTCGTTCAGAGCTGCCGCGAGATCGTCGAGCGGCACCTCGTCGATCAGCTCTGCGGCCAGCTCAGGGGCGATTTCCTCCAGAACTTCAGCGGCTTCAGGAGCGTCGAGGTCGGAGAGCAGCCCCGCTGCATCCTCTTCTTCGAGTTGCTCGAGGATGTCGGCGGCGTCGCCGGGGGCGGCTTCGGCGAGGGCTTCCCACTGCTCCGGCTTCGACTCGAGATAGTCGGCGACTTTCGTGTTGTCGCGGCGCGCCGCGGCAAGGAGCGAGCGGGCAAGTTGGCGTGGGCTTCTGAGCCGAAGTCTCACTTGGTGTCCCCGTGCAGTTGACGGGGGGTCAGGCTAACCCTGCGATCAGTCCTCGTAGGGTCGCACAGAGACGACTTTCACGGTGAAGGTTCCCGCCGGGGCCTCGTAGTCGACCTCGTCGCCTTCGCTCGCACCGAGCAAGGCAGCGCCGAGTGGGCTGGTGGGGGAGGCCAGCAGCATCCCGGCCACCTTGTTCTCCTGAGGTGCCACGAAGTACTCCATCTCGTCGCCGTCGGAGTCGATCACCGTCACCACGGTCCCGATCTCGACCTTGCCGGTGTCGGCGACCTCGCGCACCTCTGCCGTGTTGATCAGATGCTCGAGCTTGCGGATTCTCGCCTCCATGAGGCCTTGATCGTTCTTGGCCGCGTCATAGTCGGCGTTCTCGCGAAGGTCGCCGTGAGAACGCGCTTCGGCGATGCGCTCCTCGATCTCGCGGCGGCCGTCTGTCGTCAGCTCTTCCAGCTCGTCTTGGAGCTTTTTGAGCGCGGCAGGCGTCAAAAAAGTGGTCTGATCGGCCATGGCGGAGGAAGGGTAACGACGGCCTTGACCTGTGCAACATGGTGTGCCCGGCCGGGTCTTATCCTGGCGTGGTGAGCAAACACCGACTCACCGGATTCAGTCACGGCGCCGGCTGAGGCTGCAAACTCGGCCCAGCCGAGCTGGCTCAGGTTCTGAGCCCGGTCCAGTCTCATCCTTCGACTCAACACCCTGACCTCATCGTGGGGCTCGGGACGGGCGACGACGCCGGTGTGTACGCAATCGATCACGAGCGCGCACTGGTTCACACCATCGACGTGTTTGCCCCTGTCGTCGACTCGGCGAGTGACTGGGGAGCGATTGCAGCCGCCAACGCCCTCAGTGATGTCTACGCGATGGGCGCTGAGCCTCTCACCGCACTCCAATACCTCGCCTGGCCCAGGGACGACCTGCCGCTCGACCTCGCCTCTGAGGTCATCGAAGGCGGGATGGATGTGATGAGCGACGCTGGGTGCACCGTTCTCGGCGGCCACTCGATAGGCGGTCCGGAGCCGCACTATGGCTTTGCCGTCACCGGAGTCGTCAAGCAGTCGTCGGTGTTGGCCAATTCCGGAGGCCGGCCTGGCGACGCTCTGGTGCTGACCAAGCCTCTGGGCACGGGCATCATCGCCACCGCGATCAAACGCGACGCATGTCCGGCCGACATCGAGAGCACAGCCATCGCGGTGATGAAGACACTCAACCGCGAAGCCGCCGCCGCTGCATCCAGAGTTGGAGCCAACGCGGCAACCGATGTCACCGGCTTCGGGTTGTTGGGGCACCTGCGTGAGATGTGTGCGGCGTCCGGGGTTGGAGCACAAGTCGTCTTCGACCAGGTTCCGCTCATCGACGGTGTGGTCGACCTGCTTGCCGACGGCATGTGGCCGGGAGGCTCCCGTCGCAACCTGCTGGCGCTGCTCGGGGAGATGCGCACCGAGCGCGACACCGACCAGGTGAAGCTTCTGGTGGATGCTCAGACCAGTGGGGGCTTGCTCCTGGCCCTCCCTCAGGATGCTGTCGAGCCCTACCTCGCCGAGGTCGAATCTGCCGTGCAGGTGGGAGAGCTCACTTCTGACAAGGTTATCGAAGTCGTTTAAATGACAGGGTGGATTCCCACGATCGTCTCCAGAACATCGCGCAATCACTCTCGATCCCGAATGCGCAGCGTCACATCTTCTTGTGTGCCGGCCAGACCAATGACAGGTGCGCTCCCCGCGAGCACACCAACGAGCTTTGGCGTCATCTCAAGATAAGGCTCAAGCAGCTCGACCTCTCCACAGCACCGCCGCAGTGGAAAGGAAACATGGACGTCGACCCTGACCCGGTCCCGCCGGGATCGGGCACGGTGCTCCGCTCGAAGGTGGATTGTCTTCGCATCTGCGAGCAGGGTGCGATTGCCGTCGTGTACCCGGATGGGACCTGGTACGCAGGTCTCGACATAGACAAGCTCGACCTAATCATCGATCAGCACCTGATCGGGGGCGAGCCGGTCGAGGAACTGGCGTTCGCCGTAGGAGACCTGACGTGAAGAAGATCTTGAAGGTCACCATTGTCGGGTTTCTGTTGTGGCGGTTCTTCGCCCCACATGCCAGGCCCCGGTTCGATCCGCCCCAGGATCATCCGTGGAGACTGAGCGGTAAGACGGTTTTCGTCGGGGACCGGGAGTTCCTGGTGCGCACCGCCGGCCCGGAAGACGGACAGCCGGTTCTTCTCATCCACGGCCTCGCCGGGTCATCACTTGGCGAGTGGTATCAGATCGGCCAGAAGCTGGCGACCGACCGCCGGGTGATCATGGTCGATCACCGCAGTCACGGTCTCTCGTCTGTGTCGACTGGCCGCTTCGAAATCGAGGACATTGCCGACGACATCGCCGGAGCGCTCGACGAGTTGGGCGTCGGCGACGCCGACGTTGTCGGTTACTCCATGGGTGGGACCATCGCCCAGGCTCTGGCGCATCGTCATCCCGGCCGGGTTCGCACCCTGACACTGATCGCCACATTCGCCTCACACCCGGATGACATGAGATGGCTGCGCCGAATCGGCACCCTCTTCGCGCGTGGATGGGAACGGATCACCGGGCTCGGAACCCCGGAGGTGCGAAGCGGGTATCTGCTGGCGACCGGGGCGATCAGCATGACTCATGCCCGATGGCTTTGGGACGACATGCAACGCCGGGATCCTGATGCCGGGGCTCAGGCCACTTTCGCCTTGCTCCGCTTCGACTCCCGGCCATGGATCGGCAAACTGGACGTGCCGACGATGGTGATCATCCCGGGACAGGATCTGTTGGTCCCCACTCCCTGGCAGCACGAGCTTGCCGGGTTGGTGCCTGGATCCAAGGTGGTCGAGGTGCCGGATGCCCGTCACGAGGTGGTGTGGACTCATCCCGACCTCGTCCACGACGAGATGAGGGCGTTCTTCGGCTAGCTCCCGGCGGGGACCATTGTCAGCGTCGAGCTGGAGCTCCCGGTCACGTTGGCTCGATCCCAGTGCATCGGGCCTTGTTCACCGGTGGCCCACGGCTCGATCATGTTGTCGTAGAAGCGGTGGAACGCGTGGCCTGACTGGCCGGTCGTGTGATGGAACGTCGAGTTGTCCCAGTTCGAAAGGTCGATGACCTGCCGTTGCGAGGGCAGCCAGTCGACCACATACGAGACATCGGTGTCCCATCCGTTGGCGTTGACCGTCGACGAGCTTCCGCCGACCACCTCGGGGGCGCTCCGGTTGAACAGCCACTCGATTGGCCCGATGCCCGACTGTCCCAGAGTCTGGTTCTCGAAGCTGGCGGTGTGCAGCCGGCCCCATGTCCAGGAGTCGGCGTTGCCTCCGAGGATGTCGGTGAGCTCGTCGTGAGCGTCGGCCATGGCCTGGAACAGGATGTCGTCGCGGTCTTCCACCAAGCCGGTCCCGACGTCGTCCCACCACCTGTCGTCCGGGGCTCCTAGAAGGCTCTTGACCACCTCGGCCCAACGGCTCCCTCCGCTTGGCCATCGATCCTCGGGCAGCTCGTCCTGGAAGGTGTGGATCAGAACCCATCGCCAGACGGCCTGATAGACGGCCGCGCCGTTGGAGTCACCGGATGACTGGTAGGCCTGTGCGCCTTCGCCCCAGGATGCCAGGCGGCTTTGGACGTCCATGACCCTCTCGTCTTCGCCGTCTGGCACCTCGAGAAGGTAGGGGACGAGGCTCTCGGCACCACCTTCGCGAGTGTCCATCTGCATGCGGCTGACCGATGGCACGGTGTGCGACGCTTCGCCTCGGATCATGTCTTCGATCCGGCCGCCCCGGTAGCCGTAGGCACCGTCCGCTCCCAGGAACGGCATCGAGCCGGGACGGAGGACCTGCTGGTTGGCGGTCTCGATCCAATCACGCGGCGGGTTGAGCAGGCGGGGGAGGTCATCGAATTCGATCAGGCCGAGCCACTCGTGCTCGTCGGTCCAGCCGGGCACCGGGTAGCGACCGTCGCCATTGGCCCGGATCGGGATCTCGCCTGTTGCCTGATACGCGATGTTTCCTTCAACATCGGCGTACACCACGTTTTGGGCTGCGATGTCCCACAGGCTCATCGCTTCGCGGAACTCCTCGTAGTTGGTGGCTCGGTTGAGGCCGAGAATCGCCTCGACCAGCGTTGAGGGCTCCAGGGTCTGCCAGGACAAAGCCACCGCGTACTCCTCGGGCACGTCGACCACATCTATGTCGTCGAGCTCGTCTTCCTCCAGGAAGGTGCCAGATATGACCGGGCCATGTCTTGTCGACCGAACGTCGAAGACGATGTCGTCGTCGCCGGCGACCCGGATGGTCTCGGTCCTCACCTCGAAGTCGACCCACTCGCCGTTCACCTCGTATTGGCCATCATCTTCGGGGTTGACCCTCTCGACATATAGGTCTTGGGTGTCGGTGGCCTGGGTTGTGACCCCCCAGGCGATGTGGTTGTTGTGGCCAATGACCACGCCCGGGGTGCCGGGGAAGCTGAAACCGACGAGCTGATAGGTGCAGGAGGGGTCGTCCCCGACGCAGTGGAGGCCGTTCTGGAACCAGATCGAAGGCATCTGGATGGCCAGGTGGGTGTCGTTGGCGAGGATGGGGAGGCCGGACTCGGTGAGCGAGCCCCCGATCACCCAGTTGTTGGAGCCGATCCCTTCGAAGCCGCCTCCGGTCAGCGTCCAAAGGTCCTCGGCGGCCGTCCCCGCGGAGGCGAGGGCTGTCAAGGCTCCGTCTGGCAGCTCATACGCCTGGGTTTCGACAGGTGCTGTCTGGTCTTGAGGCACGATCACCGGCCTGTCTTCGGGGAAGGGCGGATAGAGCTGCTCGGTTCGCTCAACGCCGATCTCAGCCGTTAGAAGTGATCTGGCTATCTCAGCCCTCATGTTTCCCGAGAGATCCCAGGACATGATCTTGGCCCAGGTCAGAGTGTTCACCGGTTCCCACGGCTCGATCTCATAGCCAGAGTTGGTGAGCGGGAGGATGGCGTATTCGAGGCTGATCTCGGCCGGCGAGTGTGTGTCCAGATAGGCGTTGACGCCTTCGGCGTACCACTCGAGTATCTCTCGGCTGTCTTCGGGCATTTCGGCGAGCTCTTGCTCCGCCAGTTGGACGAAGTCGAGTGATCGAAGAAACTTGTCGGTGTCGACCTGGCTCGAGCCAAACATCTCGGACAGTCGTGCCGAGCCGATGTGCCTCCAGAAGTCCATCTGCCAGAAGCGCTCCTGGGCGTGCGTGTAGCCCTGGGCGAAGAAGAGATCGTGTGCGTTGTCGGCGTAGATGTGGGGCACGCCCCACTCGTCCCGTATCACTTCGACCGAGTTGTTGAGGCCGGCGACTTCGATGGTCCCTTCAACGGTCGGGAAGGATCGCCGCACCGTCCAGAAGCCGTAGACACCGACGATCAAGACCACGGCGAGAAGTGCCCAAAGCAGCCATTTGAGAACCCGCATCGTCGGCAGAGGTTAGGGGGATGCGGGCGCTCTAGAGTCTCGAGAGTGAGGAGGAGATCACAAGGCGCCGTAGTTGGTTACTCGGTCTTGGGGACCCTGTTGGCCCTCTGGTCCGGTCAGCAGGTTGCTGCTGCCCGCATAGTCGCCGGTTCCGAGTTCCAGGTTCCGACCGTGAGGCTGACCCTCGCGGTCGTCACGATCATCGTCGCCGGTTTCGCTTTCGGAATGGCAGTGGAGGCAAGCCGTTCACGGCGTGATGATGTCGATGCGCGGGCCTTCGCCATTGCCTGCGTCCTGCTGTTGGTCGTGGTTGCCTACTTCTATGCCACGGTGGTTCTTCATCTCAGCCTGCCCGGGCAAACTCGACTCATCTTGACTGTTGAGCACGCATGGGCACCTTGCGCAGCGGCCGTTGGCTTCCTGCTGGCGCGGATGATCTTGCCGAGATTTGAAAGATGGCCAGGCAGCCCTGGTCGCAAGACTGACTAAGGCGAGCGGTTCCCCGTTCCGTAGCGGTGTCTGAGCGGGCTGACAAAGACGTGATTCCCGTCGTCCTGAGCGTATTGCCAGCCTCCCTCGTGTCGAGCCCGGTGGTGATGCCGACACAGCGGGCTGGTGTTGCAGATGCAGGTCACTCCACCTTCTGAGTGCGGCTCGGTGTGGTCGATGTCACATTGAGCCGCCGGCATCCGGCACCCCGGGTGCACGCAGGTGCGGTTCATCTCTTCGACCAGCCGTTGCATCTCGGCATTGGGACGGCGTCGGGTCGTGCCGACATGAATCAGCTCGCCGTTTTTGTCGCGAACGTTGAACCGCCAC
The DNA here is from genome assembly GCA_028285585.1 of Acidimicrobiia bacterium. Classification (GTDB taxonomy): domain Bacteria; phylum Actinomycetota; class Acidimicrobiia; order Spongiisociales; family ZC4RG35; genus CAXMPK01. The sequence continues at coordinate 75,286 of JANQOU010000012.1, read as the reverse complement.
TCGGCATTGGGCTGTTCCAGGGCCACTTGTCTTGCGATGTCGGCGATCACCGGCCCGTACCCGGCTAGATCGCCAGGTGCGTCGGTCATCTCGGCGAGTGTCGTGAGGTCGACGTTGATCGACACCACACCTTTGGCTCCGGTGCCGCCGGTCCCGGCACCGTCGAGCAAGTCGAGGAAGACGTCGGCTCGGATCTGATCGATGGTGCGTGAGTCGCCCGATCGCTTGAGCTTCATGGCGTAGCTGTTGATACGGGTCATGACCCTGCCCACCCGGTTGGGTGGCAGTTGGAACCCTTTGAGATCGGTCGTCCCATCGGGGTTCGCCTCTTGCGCGACGCCACGATCTTGGACTCCCTCGCGATAGCGCCTCTCGGCGGCAGCTGGATCGTGCTCTATGGCCATCCGTTGAAGACGGGCTCTGAGCTGCCCGGTGGTCAGGTGACCGGCATCTTCCAAGACCTTGCTCACGATCCGGTCCCCGTCCTCTTGGCCCAGTCCGATCGTCTCGTGACAGATCACCTTGGCGCGACGCTCATCGATGGCTCCTGAGTCGAGTGCCTTGGTTACCTGAGGATGGCTCTCCAGGCTGAGGGCCAGTCCCAGCTCACGCTCTGCACTCCTCCTGGTCAGGTTGAGGGCCGCCGCGATCTCGGTCGATGCGAACTCGAGCTCGTCAGCAGAGCGGATCACATCTGCGTCGGGCCCTGAGGGAGGGGAGTAGGCCACTTCCCGAGTTGCGGCGAGACGCTTGGCGGCGAAGTGGGCTTCCATTCGGGCCGCCGCCTTCATGTAGCGGACGGCGTCGTGGCCATTCAGCTGTGCCGGGTCGATCGCACTGAGGATGCCGGCGAGAAAGGGGCCGGTCTCGATCTGCTCGAGCGCAGACGGCAGCACTTGTCTCGTCTCGAGCGCTTCCCCCGCCGGAAGTCCGATATCAGGCGTATCGAACATATGTTCGAGTGTAACACGTGTCTCTTGACAAGAAAAAGTCAGCCGACCGCCACCGGATTCAGGGTTTTGCGCCGGGCTACCTACCGTCCGGTTCATGCGCAAGGTGGTTGGCACGACGGTCGCAACAGTCCTTCTGTTCGTCGCCTTCCCGGCCACCGCGATGGCCCACGGGATTGGGGGGAGGGCCGATCTTCCCGTCCCGCTCGAGTACTTCGTCGTCGGTGCCTCAGCCGTCCTGGTTCTCTCCTTTGTCGCCCTTGCCGTCCTCTGGCCCGAGCCAAGGCTTCAGGGCGGCCCGGACTACACCGAACCGGGGCGACGGGTCCGAGGCAGGCCGATCCTCGGGGCTCTCGGCATCATTGCCCTGCTCCTGGTCATCGGCCAGGTCGTCCCTGAAATCTTTGGGCTGGAGAGGGATCCGACTCGCCCGACCATTGCCCCCGTGCTGGTTTGGGTGGTGTTCTGGCTGGTCGTCCCGTTCACCGGTGCCCTGATCGGGAACTGGTACACCGACCTGAATCCGTGGCGGGCCATCGCCGCCAAGAGTGAGCTGGACAAGCCCCACCTTCTGGCCCGGCTCGGGTTGTGGCCGGCAACGGTGGTCTTTGTCGCGTTCACGTGGCTCGAGTTGGTCAGTCCCAGATCAGGCGACCCGGCGACCCTCGGAGTCGCCGCTCTTGCCTACACAGTCTTTCTCTTGATAGTGATGGCGTTCGCCGGCCGCGACACCGGCCTTGCCGTCTTTGACGCCTTCACCCCTTACAACCGCCTCTTCTCGGCGATAGCGCCCTTTGGGCGCAACAGCGAGGGCCGGCTGGTCCGGCGGGGGTGGCTGCGAGCGCTGCCGGCGATCCCCGAGTGGCCCGGCTTGTGGGTCTTCGTCGTGGCCACCATCGGGACTGTCTCTTACGACGGAGCTGCGGGCACAGAATGGTTCGATGCCATCACCTTCGGGCTGATCGACTCGCAGCTCGGCCGGACCGTGTTGCTCGTCGGCTCGGTGGTCGTTGTTGGCTTCGGCTACTGGCTGGCGTCATGGGCTGCGGCGAAGCTGAGCGAGACAGAGATGAGCGCCCACCAGGTTGCGCAGCGGTTCGCTCACACCCTGGTCCCGATTGCTCTCGCCTATGCGTTCGCCCACTACTTCACCTTGATCATCTTCGAGGGCCAGCAACTCTTCGCCGCAATCTCAGATCCGTTCGGGTTGGGATGGGACTTGTTCGGGACCGCAGACAGGCGTGTCGACTTCTTCATTACCACCAGCGAGCCGGTCTGGTACGTGCAGGTCGCTTCTATCGTTGGGGGTCACCTGGTTGGCGTCGCTCTGGCACACGACAGGGCTCTCGCCGACTTTGGCCGTGATGCCGTGCGATCTCAATATGCGATGCTTGTCCTAATGGTCGGCCTGACCACTCTCGGTCTGTCGATACTTGCCGGCTGATGCCTGTCATCGGCCACTACTGGGGTGTCGACGAGATCGGAGTGTTTGTCGTGCCGGCGGTGTTGGCGATATTCGCATTGCGATGGGCAGAGAAGAAGGCAAGGGCCAACAGGGAGAAGGCGGAGACGAACAGTGAGTCGACAGATGCCGACTGAACCTCAGGTCGTGATCGAGACGGCCACTCCTCGCGCTCGTGTCGCGGCGTACGTGGCGCTGACCAAGCCCCGGATAATCGAGCTGCTCTTGATCACAACCATCCCTTCGATGGTGCTCGCAGCCCGGACGTGGCCAGGGACCTGGCTGGTCGTGGCCACTCTCATAGGCGGATCCCTTTCCGCTGGAGGGGCAAACGCCCTCAACAGCTACTTCGATCGGGACATAGATGAGGTCATGAAGCGGACCAGTCGCCGCCCGCTGGCTCAACATGAGATCCCCCCGCGGAACGCGATGATCTTCGGCGTCGTGTTGGGAGCCCTCGGCTTCGCCTGGCTTTGGGTGTTCACCAATCTCTTGGCTGCTGCCCTCTCAACGGCCGCTCTTCTCTTTTATGTCTTCGTCTACACGATGGCTCTGAAGCGCTCGACTCCTCAGAACATCGTGATCGGTGGCGCAGCAGGGGCAGCGCCGACGCTGGTGGGATGGGCCGCTGTCGCCGGTTCGGTCGGCGTCCCGGCGTGGGTCCTCTTCCTGGTCGTCTTCTACTGGACTCCGCCCCACTTCTGGGCGCTCGCCGTCCGCTACAAGGACGACTACGCACGTGCCGGTGTGCCAATGCTGCCGTCCGTGGTCGGGATCGAGGCCACCACCCGGCGGATGATCCTGTACACGGGTCTGATGGTTGGTGTATCCCTTCTCCTCGTCCCGCTCGGCGGGATGTCCTGGGTCTACCTGGCAGCTGCGGTGACGCTGGGGGCATGGTTCCTGTTCGAGACCTGGCGTGTGTATCAAGACCCGACTCGAGCCATGAAGCTGTTCACTACATCCACCGTCTATCTCTCCGCCTTATTCGCAGCTGTGATGCTGGACGTGCTGCTGTGAGGCGAGGGCTCGTTGCTGTGATTGCGCTGACCGTTGTGCTCGCCGCATGCGGCTCTGGCAAGCCGGACGGCTTTGCTCAGATCGCCTCATCTAACGGGAACATTGGTGTCGGTGAGCAGCGTGTCCTGATCGCGATCATCGACCGGTCGACCGATCAGTTCCTCGCCGCTCCCGACCTTGCTGCCACAGCGACGCTCAGAGACAGGATCGGCTCTCCGATCGGCGAGTACGAAGCTGACTTCATCTGGATCGTCCCTGACGTCCGAGGCCTCTATGCGTTCAACATGGACATCCCCGGCGCTGGCACCTATCAGGTGACTGTCAGCAGCGAGGGGTTCAATGAGGCCGGTCCGGTAGGCCTGGTCACTGTTGAGGACCCGACCGTGGTGTCGATCGGCGATGAGGCTCCGCGGTCTGTCACTCGGACAAGCGCAACACATGACATCGGAGACATCACGTCGGACCCAAGCCCGGATCCGAGCTTCTACGAGCTGAGTCTCGATGAGGCCATCGACAGCGGGCCCACGGCGATCGTTTTTGGCACGCCGGCCTGGTGCTCATCACAGGCTTGCGGCCCGCTTCTCGAGCAGGTGAAGGCTCTCTCCGCCGACTATCCCGACCTCAACTACGTCCATGTGGAGGTGTATGAGGACATCCATGTGAGCTCGTTCCAAGACCTGACGCTGGTTGAGGCGGTGGCCGAGTGGGCTTTGCCCGCCGAGCCATGGGTGTTCGTGACCGATGCCGACGGGATCGTCACGGCGAGCTTCGAAGGGGTGGCGAGCGACGCCGAGCTGGCCGCTGCGTTTGCGGCTGTTTCCCCTTGAATCGCAGGGTGTCGGATGTGATTGGTTGGCGGTTCCCAATCTCCGTATGATGCCGAGCCGATGACGCCGCTTCGTCAACGCGCAGCACGCCTGTTCGCCCTCGTTGGCGCAGCCCTCCTATTGACCTCGTGCTCGATCATCCAGATCGATTCGCCACTGACCACGTTTGATCCCGCCGGACCCAACGCCGATCGAATTGACGACCTGTTCTGGCTGGTGTTCTGGATCGCAACCATCATCTTCTTCTTGGTGATGGGTGCTCTCATTGTGATCCTGGTCCTATTCCGGGATCGAGATGCCAACTCTGTCAGGGAGCCGAAGCAAACCCATGGCAACGCCAAGCTGGAAGTCGTTTGGACGGTCATCCCCGCTCTGATCCTGGCTGCGATCGCGGTGCCAACGGTCTCCGGTGTGTTCGACCTAACCGGATGTGACGACGACTCCATGAGGGTTGAGGTGATCGGTCATCAATGGTGGTTCGAGTACCACTATCCCGACTACGACATCGACACCGCCAACGTGATGGTGATCCCCGTCGGGGAGGAGACCTGTCTCGAGATGACGTCGGATGACGTGCTTCACAACTTTTGGGTCCCGGCGCTCATGGGCAAGCGATACCTGGTGCCCGGCCAGACCACCCTGCTTCGCCTGGAAGCGGACGAGACCGGCGAGTTCTTCGGCCACTGCGCCGAGTTCTGCGGGCTGTCGCACTCGCTGATGCGGGCGAGAGTCGAGGTCGTGGATAAGGCGGAGTTCGAGGCGTGGGCCTCAGCCCAGCAGGAGCCGGCGAGCCTGCCCGCCGAGGGCGATCCCGGCTACGACGGCTATCAGGTGTTCCTCAACAAGGGTTGTGTGCAATGCCACACGATCAGGTTCGATGACAGCAGCGCGTCCAACATCCTCGCCTCGGACGCTTTCAACGGCCCCGATCTCACCCACTTCGCCTCGAGGAGTGTGTTCGCCGGAGCGGTTCTCCCTGGAGACGATGAGACCTATCAGGCAGCGTTGGCAGACTGGCTGGCCGATCCTCCATACGTTAAGCCGGGCAGCTTCATGCCGAACCTGGCACTGACTGCCCAAGAGATCTCTGATCTCGTCGAATGGCTGGAGACAACCAAGTGACCGCTACCGCCGAGCGCCCTCAGAGCACCATCTTCAAGCGCCCGTCTTCGACGAAGGGACTGTGGGGATGGATCACCACGGTCGACCACAAGAAGATCGGCATCATGTATGGCTACGCCGCCTTCTTCTTCTTCATCGTGGGCGGCATCGAAGCTCTGCTGATCCGGGTCCAGCTGGCCCAGGCCGACGGAGAATTCCTCACAGCCGGCGCCTACAACGCCATGTTCACGATGCACGCGACCACCATGGTCTTCCTGTTCATCATGCCGGCCTCTGCGGCGTTCATGAACTACCTGCTTCCGCTGATGATCGGCGCTCGGGACGTCGCCTTTCCCCGGCTCAACGCCCTCTCCTGGTGGATCTTCTTCTTCGGCGGGATCTTCCTCTACTCGACTTTCATCTTCGGGACTTCGTTGCCTCCGATCAGCCCCGATGGGATCACCGGCAACCTCGCACCTGGCGGCGGCCCCGGTGGGTTCGGCTTCCTCGCCGACTCGCCCGATGGGGGGTGGTTCGGCTACCAGCCGAACGCTGGACCTCTCTACTCGCCCGGCACGGCCATGGACTATTGGGCGCTCGGGCTTCAGATCATCGGTCTCGCTTCATTGGTCTCATCGGTCAACTTCATAGTGACCGTCTTCAACATGCGAACTCTCGGCATGCGTCTCCTCCGGATGCCGGTGTTCGTGTGGATGTCGACCGTGGTCGCGTTTCTGCTGCTGTTCTCGCTGCCGATCATTGCCGTGGCCCTTTTCATGGTCACTTTCGACCGGCAATTTGGGACTTTGTTCTTCGCTCCGGTCGGTGGCGGTGACCCGATCCTCTGGCAGCACCTGTTCTGGCTGTTCGGCCATCCAGAGGTGTACATCCTGATTCTCCCCGCTATGGGAATCGTGTCCGAGGTCATCCCCGTTTTCTCGCGGAAGCCGCTGTTTGGCTACTCGGCGGTGGTTTTCGCCGGAGCCGCCATCGCTTTCCTCGGCTTCGGGGTGTGGGCGCACCACATGTTCGCCTCCGGGATCACCCCGGTCGCTCAGGCTGCCTTCGGCTTGGCGACCATGACGATCGCCATTCCCACCGGCATCAAGATCTTCAACTGGATGGGGACCCTCTGGGGAGGCCGATTACGGCTCACCACGCCGATGCTGTTCGCTGTCGGGTTCCTGGCGATGTTCACCATCGGTGGCCTGTCCGGCGTCACCCACGCCATCGTCCCCTCGGACTGGCAGCAGACCGACACCTACTACGTGGTGGCACACTTTCACTACGTGTTGTTCGGTGGGGCTGTATTCGGGCTGTTCGCCGGCCTCTACTACTGGTTCCCCAAGCTGACGGGCCGGGTGATGAGCGAGAGGCTGGGCAAGACACACTTCTGGCTCCAGTTCCTCGGCTTCAACTTGACGTTTGCTCCGATGCACTGGCTTGGTCTCCAGGGAATGGTGCGCCGGACGTGGCAGTACGCACCTGGGAATGGCTTCGAGTCGTGGAACCTCGTGGTCACGGTCGGAGCGTTCATCATTGCCCTGTCGATCCTGGTCTTCATGTACAACTGGTACAGAAGCCGCCGGCGTGGCGATGCTTCTGGGCTGGACCCGTGGGATGCGAGGACCGTCGAATGGATGATCCCCAACCCGACTCCGGAGTACAACTTCGTCAACCCGCCGGTTGTCGAGAAGCTCGACCACTGGTGGCACCTCAAATACACCGAAGATGAGGAGGGTCGTGCCGTTCGCCGGCCGGAGGCCGACCAGATGATCGCCGAGTTGGAGCACTCCGAGCTCAACCCGGAGTCGCCGATCCACCTGCCTGCCCCTTCGTACTTCCCGTTCATCATGGCGCTGGGCCTGCCCATCGTCTTCTACGGGGTCATCTATCACACGACGGTGTGGGGCAAGGCCCTCATCGCTATCGGTGCCGTGGTCACGCTGGCCTCGCTGATCGGATGGGGCATCGAGCCGCTCGAGGAGCCGATGCCGTCCGCTCACGACGACGAGGCTGAGCCCGAAGACGAGGGTGATGCCGACGAAGACGAGGAGGGTGCCGATGGCTGATCTGGCACACGACACCGCCGACCACCACCCGCCTCACGAGTCCACCGGGATCGACAATCGCAAGCTCGGGATGTGGGTGTTCCTCAGCTCGGAGTTCCTCTTCTTCGGTGCCCTGATCACCAACTACCTGCTCTATTCGAACCGCGCCGGCTACGACGGCATCTATCCGGCCGCCATCTACGACATCCCGTTCACGTCGGTCAGCTCGTTTGTGCTGCTGATGAGCTCACTGACCATGGTCCTGGCCCACAACGCTTTGAGCCGGGGAGATCAGAACGGAACCAGAACCTGGCTCTTCGCGACCGCCGCTCTTGGTGCCGTGTTCCTTGGCGGGCAGGTGTTCGAATTCACAGAGTTCATCGTCGAGTACGGGATGACGATGCAGACCAACCCGGCCGCTTCCGCTTTCTATCTGCTCACGGGTTTTCACGGTGTTCACGTCGCCATCGGGGTCATCATGCTGCTCTCGCTCTGGGGCATCTCGAGACGGCAGGGTGAGCTGTCGGAGAAGCACGGCATGAACCTCGAGCTGGTCGGGCTCTACTGGCACTTCGTCGACATAATCTGGATCGTCATCTTCACAGTCGTCTACCTGCTCTCGTACCCGCCGACATGAGCGCCCACGAGCATCACGAGCACCCGACGCCGGCCCAGTACTGGAAGATCGCGGTCTTTCTGGCCATCCTCACCGCGATTGAGGTGGCCCTCTTCTACATCGATGAGGAGCTCGACCTCCAGATCTTCAACGCGATCGCCCTGATCAGCCTCTCGACTCTCAAGTTCATCGTCGTGGTCGGCTGGTTCATGCACCTGCGCTACGAGCGTCCACTGCTCACCCGGTTCTTCACGGCCGGGTTCGTCCTGGCGGTGGCTCTCTATCTGGTCGTGCTGTCTGCGATGGGGATCGTCGCAATCCGAGGCTGACATGCCGTTGCCTGCCTGGCATCCACACTTCGACTTATGGGCACTGATCTTCGTGTTGGCGGTTGGGTATTGGTACGCCAACACCCGGATACGGCCGCACGCCGCTCCGGGTGCGCCTGGCCCTCGAAGACGGCAGTGGTTCCAGTGGTATGGCGGCATTCTCCTGATGTGGGTTGCCTCCGGTTGGCCGATTCACGACCTGGGGGAGCAGGCCCTCTTCTCTATGCACATGCTCGAGCACATGATCCTTTCGCTGGCAGTCCCACCGCTGCTGCTGATGGGGATTCCGCGTTGGCTGGCCGATGTCACGATCGGCCGCCCGTCGGTCGCTCGCTTGCTGCGCCCTCTTTGCAGAGCTGTGCCCGCTTTCGTGATCTTCAACGTGGCCTTCATCCTGATCCACTGGCCCGACATGGTCGATCTGATGCTCACCAACGACGTGGCTCACTTCCTCATCCACTTCCTTCTCTTCTTCTCGGCTTTCTTGATGTGGATGCCGGTGCTCTCCCCAACGCTGGCCATCCCGAAGCTGAGCCGGCCTATTCAGATGCTGTATCTGTTCTGCCAATCGCTGCTGCCCACGATCCCCGCCTCTTTCCTCACCTTCTCGACGGTGGCCGTGTACCCGATCTACGGCAACGCGGCAGAGGCATACGGATTGAGCGCCGTGACCGATCAGACCATCGCCGGGATCCTGATGAAGCTGGGTGGCGGGTTCCTGATCTGGGGAACCATTGCCGTCATCTGGTTCCGCTGGACCTCTGAGGCGCGGGAATGGGACCAGATGAGCACGCCAACGGGGGTGCGTTGATGGGGGACACTCCCGGCCGCTTCTTCCTCCCCGGCCCCACCGAGGTGCATCCTGATGTGCTGGCGGCACAGACCAAGCCGATGATTGGGCACCGGGGCTCAGCGATCAAAGAGCTGATGGCGAGCATCGATCGAGGGCTTCGGCCCGTGTTCGTGACTGAGCATCCGGTGATCGTCTCCACATCGTCCGCCACCGGCCTGATGGAGGCGGCTTTGCGCAACGGTGTGACCGGCGGGAAGGTGCTCAGCCTGATCACGGGAGCTTTCTCGAAGCGGTTCGCAGCGATTGGGACTTCCTGCGGTTTCGATGTCGACGAGTGGGAGGTCGAGTGGGGGACCGTGCACTCGCCGGGCGACCTCGCCGACCGTCTCGCTTCCGAGTCCTACGACGCGGTGACCTTGTCCCAGTCGGAGACCTCCACGGGCTCTCTCCATGACCTCGCGGCGATCGCCGATGTGGTCGCAGGTCACCCCGACACCCTGCTCCTGGTGGACTCGGTGACGGGCATCGGCGGCGTGGAGACGAGGCCTGACGAGTGGGGTGTCGACTTCATCCTCACCGGCTCGCAGAAGGCCCTGGCGCTTCCTCCCGGGCTTGCGTTTGGTGTGGCTTCGGAGCGAATGATGGAACGATCGAAGGAGGCCCAGGGACGGGGCTGGTATTTCGCGCTCGACCGGCTGATGGATCAGCTGGTGAGTCACCAGACGCCGGCCACGCCGGCCATCTCGCTGCTTTACGCGTTGGATCTTCAGCTGGAGCGGATCCTCGACGAGGGGATGGAGGCACGGTGGGAGCGTCACCTTGCGATGCAGGCACGTACCTTCGAGTGGGTCGCCGACATGCGCTCACAAGGAGTTGGGATCGATGTTTTCGCTGCTGAGGGTGCTCGTTCTCCAACTGTCACATGTGTGGCGATGCCCGGCGGCGAAGGGGCGTCCGCCGTTGTCGCCGAGATGGCTGCCAGAGGCTGGGTGATCGGGGGCGGATACGGGAAGCTGAGCGAGTCCACGATTCGCATCGGCCACATGGGTGATCACACGGTGGACGAGCTGAACGGCCTTCTGGAGGTCCTCGGGGACGTCCTGAGATGACCCATTTGATCCTGGCAACCGACAAGGTGTCGGCTGAGGGCCTCAAGCTTCTCCACTCTGACGACAGGTTCGAGGTGGTCCATGTCGACGACTCCTCGAGCCAGGAATTCCGCGATGCGCTGGCACGAGCGGAGGCGTTGGTGGTTCGCAGCGCCACCGAAGTCGATTCCGGCCTCCTCTCTGCTGCCGGTTTGTTGAAGGCAGTTGGCCGCGCCGGCGTCGGGATCGACAACGTCGATGTTGTCACGGCCTCGGAGATGAACGTGGCCGTGTACAACGCACCCGGGGGCAACACGGTGGCTGCGGCCGAGCTGACGATGGCCCTCATGTTGTCACTGGTCCGGAAGGTGCCTTCGGCGGAGAGATCGCTCAGGGATGGCAGATGGGACCGTGCGGCATTCAAGGGGACGGAGCTGCGCCGCAAGAAGCTGGGTCTGATCGGCGCCGGTCGAATCGGCGGCGAGGTTGCCAAGAGGTGTCACGCTTTCGAGATGCAGACATTGGTCTACGACCCGTACCTGACCAATGAGCGTGCCGAGGAGCTGGGGGTCAAGCTGGTCGGGTTGACCGAGGTGATCGAGAAGGCCGACATCATCTCGATTCACGTCCCTCTCACTGACGAGACCAGGGGGCTCATCGACGCGGAGGCCTTGGAGTCGATGAAGCCGTCGACCGTCGTCATCAACGCCTCCCGAGGTGGCGTCGTCGACGAGCACGCACTTGCGGAGGCGCTCAGGACAGGAGTCATCGCCGGTGCTGCACTCGATGTCTACGAGCAGGAGCCGCTCCCGGCCGACAGCCCGCTGCGCGATTGCCCGAATCTCGTCCTCACCCCTCATCTTGGCGGGTCGACGGCAGAGGCTCAGGTGGAGGTGGCCCGCGAGGTGGCGGCTCACATCTTCGACCTTTTGATCGAGAGAGACTCGAGTGGGGCGGTGAACGCCCCTTCTCTGCGCTAGAGGACCTGGACGATCGAGGTGTGCTCTTCGGACCCGCCTTCGTGGTCGCCACCACCGCCGATGTAGAAGAGCACCGAGAGCACGATCACCACGACGGTCCCCAGGCCGAGGATGGCCCACATGACGTCGCCCATCGAGATCTTCATCTCGGGTTTCGATCCGGCCAATGCAGCGAATCCGAGGATTCCACCCGACAACACGATGGCGACGATCGATGCGCTCCCACTGGCCATGTGTTGCGACTGGAGAAGGCCGTAACCGATCGGTACCACCAGGATGACAAGCAGGATGGCCGCCACAAGGGGGACACCCATCGCATCACCGAGCCGCTTCTTCACGACCTCAACCTCTTCCTGATGTTGCTCGTCTATCGCCACTGGTGTTGCCAACAGTTGAGGCAGCGCCGTGGTGAGAGCGCCGAGGACCGCTCCACCGACCAACATCACTGTCAAGGTCGAGAGCACCGGCAATTGGGTCAGCCCGTCACTGCCCTCGATGGCGGTGCCGAGCGAGGTGAGGACGACTCCCCCCACCACACCGAGCACCAGGCCGATCACCGCACCCAGCCAGGCGGTGGAGGCTTTGGAGCTGGTCAGCTGCATCGCGGGGTTGGCCCAGGCGGTGGCAGCTCTGGAGAAACCGGCCACAACAGCTCCGAAGAGAACGCTGACGACTGCCACAGCTGTCACGACGCTCGACGCGCTCACTTGGACAATCGGCCCGCTGTCGGGAAGAACTGCTGCTGTGTCCGCCCACAAGGCTGAGGCGATCAGGAAGGCAAAGAGGCCGAGTCCGGCACCGGTCCAGGCTCCGATGCGGACGGCTGTCCGGACTCGCTGGGTGAGTGGTACCGGCTCGAGGGGCTGGTCGGGCTCTTCTTCGACCACAACCTGCTGGAGGACCGGCGTTTCGATGGCAGGTGCTTCTATCACGGCCACAGCTGCTGCCGGCTCCTCGGTCTCCGCAGCAGCGACCGCAGGCTCCGGTTCCGGCTCGGGCGCTGGGGTGGATGCGACCACGGGTGCCCCACCTGTCCAAGATGACAAGATGTCGTCCACCGAGGCCCCCGCTTCGGCAGCTCTGGCGGCTGCGGAACGTTGGACCAGCGTGGCCGGAAGGCCCATTGTGGAGGCTGCTGTGTCCAGAAGATCGCTCACGGACGGGCACTTTAGCCAGTCGACACCGAATCACTTCCAGCGCGAGAGCAAGCGGGTGGTTCGGGTCCTTCGATGGCGATTGCACGTGTTGACGGCCCGTTAGCCTGACGCCGGCATGCTCGCCGTCATCGCATACCCGCCGATCCCGATATGGGAGGTCGGTCCGCTCGCCTTCTCTCTCCACGGCGTTTTTGCGGCCGTTGGGTTCCTGGCCGGTGCAGTGCTGGCGACCCGTGAGCTGAGCAAGCGCGGGTACGACACGCTCAAGTACCAGTCGGCATTGACTTGGGGACTGATCGGGTCGCTGATTGGTGCCAGATACCTCACGGCTCCGGCGGCGATTATCGGAGGGACACCGATCCTCGATGCTCTCAACCCCATCTCCGGCAACTTCTCGATCATGGGAGGGTTCGTCGGTGGCATCGTTGCCGGTGCCTGGAGGATGCGTCAGGTCGGGTTGTCCGTACTGCCCACACTCGATCTCTCGTCATTTGGGCTGGCCTTGGGCACCGTGGTCGGCCGGATCGGCGACCTCGCCATCGTGGAGCACCTCGGGAAAGTGACCGACGTGGCGTGGGGCTACGGCGTCAAACCGGGTTACGACCTCGCCCCGCAGCACGACGCGTTGGAGTGTGTCGAGGGAGCCCAGCTGGTGAATGGGCTCTGCCCGTACCCGGCTGCGGCAGACATCGCCGGGATCTATCACCACGTTCCCGCTTACGACATGATCGGGGCTGGCATCCTGCTCGGCGTCCTCTACTTCGTGTACCGGCGCTTCGATCTGCGCTACGGCCAGCTCTTGTTCATTTGGGCCGCCTGGTACGGGTTCCAACGCTTCGTCCTCGACTTCATGCGCATCGGCATGGGTGATGCCGAGCTCGGGCCCTTCACGTGGAATCAGGTGAGCGGCTTGGCAGGCGGGATCGCCGCTCTCGTAGCGGTTTGGTACATGGGCCGTCGTCAGCCTCTGGTCTCCCCGGAGGAGGACGAGAAGCGAGGCGCCGTGCTCGTGCCTGCGACTTCGACCTGACTCACACGCCAGTATGCGTGTGCAAAAAGGAGTACTCCGTACTCCTTTTTGCACACAAGAGGGGGGGAGGGCTAGGCCGCGTTCTTCTCGTCTCGCCAAGCCAGCCACTCGGGTAGCGCTGCCATGTCGTACCCGGTCGCTCCGTCGAAGCCGAGGGTGATGAAGGTGGCTCCGGCGTCATAGAGGCCTTCCGCCAGCTCGTCGATCTTCGTCACATCCGCGCCCACTGACCGCTCGATCTCCGAAGGGTCGCGGCCGATGTCGGCGCAGTGCTGGTCGAGCACCTTGTTCTTGTGCTGGATCACGTCGGCACCACCGAAGCCGTGCCAGATGTGGGCGTACTCCGCGGTGTAGCGCAGGGTCTTCTTCTCTCCGCCGCCGCCGATGAGTATGGGCAGCTCGCGGGTGGGTGTCGGGTTCAGCTGCTCCCATCGCGACTTGATGCGAGGGAGGGCTTCGCTGAGGTCGGCGAGCCGTGAGCCGGCCGTCCCGAAGTCGTAGCCGTACTCGGTGTAGTCCTTCTCGAACCACCCGGCACCGATGCCGAATATGAGACGGCCACCCGAAGCGTGGTCGACAGTCCGCGCCATGTCTGCGAGGAGGTCGGGGTTCCGGTAGGAGTTGCAGGTGACCAAGGCCCCGAACTCGATCTTCTCCGTTATCTCGGCCCAGGAGCCGAGCATCGTCCAGCACTCGAAGTGCTTGCCGTCCGGGTCGCCGAACAGCGGGTAGAAGTGGTCCCAGTTGAAGACGACGTCGGCACCCATCTCCTCGGCTCTGACGACAGCTTCGCGGATGGTCGAGTAGTCGGCGTGCTGTGGCGGCAGGCCGACGCCAATGCGTACGGGGTGTCCCATGAGGTTCTCCTGGCTAGGGCGGACGAACCCTAGACGTCGATTCCGTATAGCGAATCGACGATCAACCCGTCGACCACCGCTTTCAACGCCTCCTCGGCGGATGCGCCGTCGGCCAAAGCCTCTTCGTAGATCGCCAGCTGTCGGTGTGCGCTTGTCCCGTTCCTGGCGATGGTCCGCGCATGGCGCAGCTCGTCACGGGCGTCGAGCTCGACCGCATCCTGCGACAACACCTCTATGAACTCCTCCGCCAGTTCCGCCATCGGGACCAGTTGCCCTTTGCCGAAGTCGACCAGGGATCCTTCGGTTCCGTACCGCTGCGCCCGCCATACGTTCTCCTCGATGATCCCAGGCGCATAGACCCGCCAACGCTGGTTGTTCCGCCGGAGCCGGAAGAGGTAGGAGAGCATGCACTGATAGATGGCGGCCACCGTCAGGGCATCTTCGAGACGGGTGCACACGTCACTGATCCGCATCTCCAGGGTGGGGTAGCGGGTGCTGGGCCGGATGTCCCACCAAAGCTTGGTGGCGTCCTCAATCAAGCCGGCGCCGACGAGGGTGTTCACGTACCTCTCGTACTCGGCCCACGAGTTGAACTCCTCGGGTATGCCGGTGCGGGGCAGGTTCTGAAAGATGACCAGCCGGTAGGCGAGGAGCCCGGTGGGCACCCCGTCCCAGAACGGTGACGACGTGGAGAGAGCCAGCATGTGGGGGAGCATGTAGCGGACCTGGTTCATCAGGTCGATGCGGAGGTCCGGGTCCTCGATCCCCACATGGACATGCATCCCACAGATGACCAGTTGCCGCGCCACCTGCTGGAAGTCGGCGGCCAGGCGCATGTAGCGGGGGTCTTCGGTGGTCGCCTGCTTCGACCAGTGGGCGAAGGGATGCGTGGAGGCGGCGATGAGCGCTCCTCCGTGCTCGGTGACGATCTTGCTCAGCTCCCGGCGGAGCGATTCCAGTTCGATACGGGCCTCGGAGACCTTGTTGTGCACGCTGCTTCGGATCTCGATCTGCGCCTGGAGGAATTCGTGGGTCGCCGCCGAGCCCACCACCTCCTCGATCTGCTTCCACATCTGGGGAGGCGGGCTGTGTATCAGGTCGCGGGTCTCACGATCGACGACCAGGTACTCCTCTTCGATCCCGACGGTGAAAGCTGGGCGCTCCATGACAGCCAACCTAGAGAAAGGAGTCGATGGCGTGTCGCCGGGTGGCCGCGCACTCGTCCCGGGCGTCACACCCGTCGAGGTGGTCGTTGACCAGGCCCATCGCCTGCATGAAGGCGTAGGCCGTCGTCGGTCCGACGAACGACCATCCTCTCTGTTTCAGGTCTTTGGCCAGTGCGGTGGAGACCGGTGTCGTCGCCTCGAGACTTGTGGGAGCGGCGGTCTCAGGCTCGGCCCATGACCAGAAGTAGTCGCTGAGCGAGCCCTTCTTCTTGATCAGCTCGAGGGCACGGCTCGCGTTGTTGATGGTCGACCGGATCTTGCCGGCGTGCCGAACGATCCCGTCGTCGTCGAGCAGCCGCTCAATTTCCTGCTCTCCGTATCGAGCCACAATGCCGGGGTCGAAGCCGTCGAATGCGTTTCTGAAGTTCTCTCGCTTGCGGAGGATGGTGAGCCAGCTCAGGCCCGACTGGAAACCCTCGAGGCAGATCTTCTCAAAAAGTCGGGTGTCATCGGTGACCGCCCGGCCCCACTCGGAGTCGTGGTAGTCGCGATAGATCTCGGGCTCGGCTCCCCACCAGCATCGAGTCACACCGTCGGCTCCAGCCACCAGTTGCATCGCCGTTTTCTACACCAAACGGTTTACCCAGCGTTAGCACCCGGCTCCATAACCTGACCGATCGTGGAGAAAACACGTGTGCGCGATGCCCTTGCTGGGACGGTGGCGGCTGCTCTGGCCTTGGGGGTGTCGGAGCTGTTGGCCGGGCTGGCCTCCGGGCTTCCATCTTTGATCGAAGGCTTGGGGAACTGGGTCATCGACATGGTGCCGAAGCCGATCAAGGACTTCGCCATCGCGGTCTTCGGGACCAACGACAAGCTGGCTCTTCTGGTTGGCATCGGTGTCGTCACGCTGATCCTTGGTGCCGTCATTGGCCCACCGGCGCGCAAGAGGTTCTGGATAGCGATAGCGGTCTTCGGTGGGTTCGCCGTCCTGGCGACGCTGGCGGCGGCTCGCGACCCACAGGTGTCAGCGGGTCTCGCATTCATCCCGGCCGGCGCTGCCGCCTTGACCGGGCTTGGCGCCCTTCAGTGGCTCTACGGATTGGGAGTGTCAAAGTCACCCGGACCAGAAGAAGAGTCTGAGGAGACGTGGTCGCGGCGGGCTTTCATCGCGGGAAGCGCGGCGGTTCTTGGCCTCGCAGCCCTCTCGGCTGCAGGTGGCAGATGGATGCTGGAGAACGCGAAGCGAGCGGTCGCCGGCCGCAACGATGTGGTGCTTCCCAGCGCTGCCGAGATTCTCCCGGACGTGCGGACGGCTCAGGACTTCGCTCCCGCCGTGGAGGACCTGACACCGATCATCGTCCCGAACGACGACTTCTACCGCATCGACACGGCATTCGCGGTTCCCACGATCATCCTCCAGGACTGGACCCTGACGGTCAAAGGGCGGGTCGACCGCGAGTACAGCATCTCTTACGCCGACCTCCTCGACATGAGGATGGTGGAGCGCGACATCACCCTCTCCTGCGTGTCGAACCCGGTCGGTGGCGATCTGGTCGGCAACGCACGCTGGCAGGGTGTGCCTCTGAGCGAGATCTTGGACCGCGCCGGACCACGCGACGACGCCGAACAGCTGGTAGGTCGATCCGTCGACGATTTCACCGTTGGTTTCCCCGTCGAGGCCGCATATGACGGTCGCGAGGCGCTGGTTGCCGTGGGCATGAACGGTGAGCCGCTTCCTTTCGAGCACGGCTTCCCGGCGCGGCTGGTGGTCTCCGGTCTCTACGGCTACGTATCGGCCACCAAGTGGCTGACCGAGATCGAGCTGACCGGCTGGGACGAGTTCGACGCCTACTGGATCCCGAGAGGCTGGGCCAAGGAAGCTCCCATCAAAACCCAGAGTCGCATCGACCGTCCCAACAACCTGAAGCGCACCTTCACCGAGCCGACCACAGTCGCGGGTGTTGCCTGGGCCCCGAACCGGGGCATCTCCAAGGTCGAAGTCCAGCTGGGGAGAGATGAGCCATGGTTGGAGGCGGAGGTTTCGGAGCCTCTGTCTGAGGATGCTTGGGTCCAGTGGCAGATCGACTGGACACCGCAGGTCACCGGCAGGGTCGAGCTGAGGGTTCGCGCCACCGACGGCGACGGGGTGCTTCAGGACGAGGAGCGGAGAGCGCCGGCCCCCGACGGAGCTACGGGCTGGCACATGCAGACGGTGTTCGTCGAAGAGGCCTAGTCGGCAGAGTCGGCCGCGGCGACGGCCCAACTCAACCCACTTTCCCGATCTTCAATCGCCAACCGGAGCTGCCAGCCGGTTGAAGGGGAGCCGTCGTCGAACCAATTGAGGCTTAGGCGGGCAACGGCGTCTCCGACCACCTTGGGATCGGGTGGCCAGTCCAGCTCACAGATCTCGGCGATAGCCCACCAAGCTCCATAGCGACCGGCTGCCGCTCCGCGTCTCCGGCCATGAGCCCCTCCCGATGCCGCCGCCCAAGCCATCCACTCGACCCCGGTCTCGGTGTCAACGGGAACAAGGCCGGCGCGCGAGATGCCAAGAGCGCGCACGGCGGCGTCGGCTGTCCCTTGGACGGTGGCAGTCGAGCAACGGCCGTTGGACTCGGTGGTCCATGCCTGGACCAGATCGGCCAATGCGGTCTCCGACTCGGCGTCACCGATCACTTCCGGATCGTCGTCGAGAGCGCTCGGCTCGGCGCTCGGCTCCATCGGCGAAGGCGCTTCGACCTTGTCGGACTTGTAGGTGGCTGTGCGATAGCTCGGCTCCCAATTGGTGATGAAGTTGGGCAGGTCTGCGATCTCCTCATCCACCGTGTCGCCGCGGACGACTCTCTCTGCGGCGAAGGTCGTGCGCTCCGGTCCGACAGCGAGGTATGGCGACATGTCGGCCCACGTCTTGGTCGAGGCAGCCACTTCGGCGAGCGGGCCCAGCGCGAAACGGGCAGCACCCTCTGTCAGCACTGGGCCGGCATGTGCCGGCGGTGCTTCCAGTGCCAGCCGGTACCTGACGTGCTCGTCGACACCCCAGAGCTGCTTGCCGCGGCTCAGAGCCTCCTGACATCGATGCCTCAGTTGAACCAGGTTGTCCCACTCCTTGGCTGCGCAGTAGCCATCGATCACTCTGAGCAGCTCGTCCGTGTCCGACGACTCGATTGCGTCGACAGCCCTTTGGCTGATCAAGGCTCGCTCCCGGTGGTCACGTCGAAGCCGAGACGCGACCACTCCGAGTAACTGCCCACGTACACGTCGGGCATGGGACGACCCGCCACCACCATCGCCAAGGCGTTGTGACAGGCGTTCACCCCGCTGCCACAAGACACAACGACGTCGTCCCCCAGCGACTCGAATCGATCTCTGAGAGCCGATGCAGACAGCAGCTTCTTGTCCGGGTCGAGGTTCCCGCCGACCGGCAAGTTGATGGCTCCGGGGATGTGGCCGGCTTTGGGGTCGACCGGCTCGATGTCTCCGCGGTAGCGATCGGCCGCTCTGGCATCGACGTGGGGCCGACCCGCGAGGTCGGTGTGGGCGGCCACGCCGGTGAACGGCCGCACCGGGTAGGAGACCGGCACGGGTGCCACGTCACCGGTTTCCGCGACGCGGTCTTCACCCACCCAGGCCTGGTAGCCGCCATCGAGAACTCTCACCTTCTCGTGACCGATCGAACGCAACATCCACCACAGCCGGGTTGAGATCGTGTTCCCGGCGTCGTCGTAGACGACCACTTCGTCGTCAGGCCCTATCCCGAGACGTCCCAATGAGGCAGCGAATTCCGCCGGTGAGGGGAGCGGATGGCGCCCCGGTCCCGGCGGAGCCGAGAGATCGGTGTCGAGGTCGACGAACACTGCTCCGGGGATGTGCCCGGCTTCATAGGTGGCTCTTCCATGGTTGGGGTCGGTCAGAGCCCATCTGATGTCGCGCAAGGTGACTTCGCCCAAACGATCAGAAAGCTCGTCGGTGGTGATCAACGGGTTCACGACGAGTATTTCAGCACAGACGAGCCGGGTTGTTTAGTTCTAGAACATTGAATAGAGTCGGGTTCATGCTGATACGTCTCGACCCGGCATCGGATCGGCCGATCTATCGCCAGATCGCTTCGGCCATCGGTGAGTCCATAGAAGATGGCTCACTGGCCTCCGGGTCGCGACTTCCCTCGGCGCGCTCTCTCGCCGAGACCATCGACGTCAACATGCACACGGTGCTCCGCGCCTACGCCGACCTCGAGGATCTCGGCCTGGTGGTCATGCGCCGAGGTCGTGGAGGAGTCGTCGTCACCGGTGGCGCCGGATTGGACAAGCTGGTGGAGCGTCTCATCACCGAGGCCAAGCGCCAGAAAGTGCCGCGGGCCCGGCTATTCGAGATGATCGAGCTGTCATGGTGACGAAGGGCTGGGGTCGTCTCCTCGCTTGGGCCGGGTTGATGGTTCTCGCCTCCTGGCTGCCGCTGCTGCTCGGCTGGGGGAACTTGCCCGACCCGGTCGCCTCGCACTGGGGCTTGGGTGGCGAGGCCGACGGGTCCATGCCCCGGCTGATGGTTGGAGTGCTGCCGGTCTTGCTGGTCGGGCTGGGGCTGTTGACGACTTCGTTGTTCAGGGTTGAAGGGAAGCCGACGGCCGAGGCGATGGCGATGGTCGGGCTCATGGGAGGTCTTGGGATCACCCTCATGGCAATCCTGGTCTCGCTCAACTCCGGAGCGGTCACCTGGCAGGACGCAGGGACGTTCAACTGGCTGCACCTGCTGGGTGTGCTTGGTGGAGCGGCCCTCGGCGCCTTTGTCGGATATGCGATCGGGATCCGCTGGTATCCGCGGCCGGCGACTCCTGATCATCATGTCGGCCCGGCAATTGCCGTTGCGCCCGGTGAGAGTGTCTTCTGGATAGGGCAGTGCTCGGTTCGCTGGCCGTGGTTGGTGCTCGGCTCCAGCTCGCTTCTGTTCCTGCTCATGCCCGGCTGGTGGAAGCTGCAAGCGGTGCTCTTCGTGGTGCTGGCGTTCCTCTTCGCCAGGGTCTACGTGAAGGTGAGTGGTGACGGCTTGGAGGTGCGCCTTGGTGGTGGGGTGCGTGTCAGGCGAATCCCGCTCGACCGGGTGAAGTCAGCGCAGGCCATTGATCTCGAGCCTTCCGGATGGGGTGGCTGGGGGTACCGGGTGGTTCCGAGCGGCTCCGCCGTCGTGTTACGCCGAGGTGATGCGATTCAGGTGAACACGCTCAACGATCGCCGCTTTGCGGTGACCGTCGACGACGCCGCCACCGGCGCGGCGCTTCTCGCCGGTCTCGTCGAGCGTCGCCAGAGTCAGACGAGCTGACTCACTCCTCTTCCGATGCCTCTTTTCTCAACTCGGCACCGAGGTCGCTGACCGTCGATCCAATCGCCGAGGCAAACGAGCCAACGGCGTCTTTCACGCGCTGACGCACGTCCGGGTCGCTGAGGGCGCTTGCCACGGATTCGGAGACCTGGTCCCATGCTCCCATGAGGGTGCCAAAGGCGTCTTTGATCTCCTCCTCGCTAGGACCGTGCTCGTCGGCTACCTCGCGGTAGGTCTCCTTGAGCCGGCCTCCGAGACTCCGGAACTCGTCTGAAAACGACGCCCAGGAGTCAGCGGTCTCGTCGCCACCCTTAGGATCAGAGTCGTGAGGCTCCACCTCCTAGATGGTACCTACGAGTTGTTTCGCTCCCACTTCGGGCGCAAAGACTCGGTCCCGGGTCCCGATGGCTCCGACATCAGAGCGACTCTCGGGATACTGGAGTCGACCCTGGCCTTGCTCCGCGAACCAGGTGTCACCCACCTCGCCGCCAGCTTCGACACCGTGATCGAGTCGTTCCGCAATGACATGTTCGACGGGTACAAGTCCTCGGCCGGCATGGAGGAAGAGCTCCTCCACCAGTTTCCGCACGCGGAGTTGGCTTTGGAGGCGATAGGGGTCGTCGTCTGGCGAAACGAGGAGTTCGAGGCCGACGACGCTCTCGCCACGGCAGCCGTCAAGTGGGTGGAAGACGTGGAGCAGGTGGTCATCGCCAGTCCTGACAAAGATCTCGCACAAGTGGTGGTGGGAGACCGAATCGTGACCTACAACCGGCGCGAGCAGAAGCTGGTCGACGAGAACGGAGTGGTTGAGAAGTTCGGCATCCACCCTGAGTCGATACCCGACTACCTGGCTCTCGTCGGAGACACGGCTGATGGTGTTCCCGGTCTTCCCGGCTGGGGCGCCAAGTCGGCTTCGACTGTCCTGGCCCGCTATCAACGTCTCGAGATGATCCCCGCCGATGCAGCCGCGTGGGATGTGACCGTGCGCAGTGCCGCCAGGCTCTCGGAGACTTTCAACCACATGCAGGACGAGGTCTACCTGTATCGGGACCTGACGACTCTTCGCCTGGATGTGCCGCTGGGTGAGTCGCTCGATGACTTGGAGTGGCGGGGTGTCCCTCGTGATCGGTTCCTGGAGTTCTGCGCCGACCGGCGGTTCGACCCGGAAGGGATCAACGTCCACCGCTGGCAGGAGTGACCCCTAGGTGTCGTCGGCTTCCCAGACCAGGTCGAAACGGTCCATGCAGTCCGAGCAGCGATAGGCCAAGGGTGTCCCGTCCTCCAGAGGCTCGTCATCTGGTGGCAAGAAGCTGATCAGGTGAGCGGTCCCACCACACTCGACACAGTTGATCGTGACCGGGGCCGAGCTCACAGCTCGCTTGGCGGCTTGGCCAGCAGAAGGACAGTCGAGCCGAGGACTCCAGCGATCACCGAGCCGGAGAAGATGCCGACCTTGGCAAGGTCGGTGAGACCGGGGTCGCCAAATGCAAGCCCGGCGATGAACAAGGAGACGGTGAAGCCGATCCCGGCAACAAGAGCCAGCCCAACCACATGGGTCCAGCCCGTTCCCGGAGGCAGCTTGCCGAGGTTGAGACGCACGGCGAGCCAGGTGAAGCTGGTGATGCCGAGGAGTTTGCCCGCCACCAATCCGGTGGTGATGCCCAAGGCGATGCTCGACCCGAGTGCCTCGCTGAACCCGATCGAGCGGAAGTCGACACCGGCGTTGGCGAGAGCGAACAGGGGGACGATCAGGAAGCTGCTCCAGGGAACCAGGGCGAACTCCATGCGGTTCAGAGGGGACACGGACTCCCGAGCGATCTCGGAGACCAGCAATGCCTCATGGTCGGCGTGCTCCTGGTCATGGTGACTCGATATCTCCGCCGGGTATGAGTCGAGGGTGGTGCGCACGCGCTCGTCCATCTCCTCGGCCGTGTAGTGGGCCCGGGCTGGGGTCAAGAACGCCAGGGCGACGCCCGCCAATGTCGCGTGGACTCCGGACTCCAACGTGAGGTACCAGATGACGAGCGCCAGCGGCCAGTAGAAGATCGCCGAGCGGACACCAACCTTGGTGGCAACCCACACCAGGACGAGCCCGGCGACGGCGGCACCGAAATAGCCGGCGTTGAGGCTGTCGGTGTAGAAGATGGCGATGACCGCGATGGCTCCGATGTCGTCAGCGATCGCCACTGCCAGGAGGAAGAGCTTGGCACCTGATGGGACACGAGATCCGAGAAGGGCCACGATGCCGAGGGCGAAAGCAATGTCGGTGGCCATCGGGATTCCCCAGCCACGGATGGCTTCACCCGTTTGCCCCACGTTCAGGGCGACGTAGATGAGTGCCGGGATCAGCATGCCTCCCACCGCCGCCATGACCGGCAAGGCAGCTGCCTTGGGGTCGCGAAGGTCGCCGAGCACCAGCTCTCGCTTGATCTCCAGGCCAACGACGAAGAAGAAGATGGCCATGAGCCCGTCGTTGATGAGGTGAAGAACCGACTCGTCGAAATGGAAGCCGAAGAACTCGATTGCCAAGTGCTGGTCGAGGATCGAGAAGTAGGTCCCGGACCATGCGCTGTTGGCCCAGACGATGGCTGCGATGGCCGAGACCAAGAGAACGATCCCCGACGCCGCCTCGATACGAGCAAACCTGACGAAAGGGCGCACGAAGGTCTTGGGGACGAATCGCTCCGAGTTGATCCAGGTTGTGTGACGTGGGTCCACCGGCCGTCAGCCGATCATCTTGCCGGCAGACATCAGCATCTCGGCCGCCTCGACGACTCGAGCTGCCATGCCGTTCTCGGCGCTCTTCATGTAGGACCGGGGGTCGTAGACCTTCTTGTTCCCCACCTCACCATCGACCTTGAGCACACCGTCGTAGTTGCTCAGCATGTGATCGACGATTGGGCGGGTGTAGGCATATTGGGTGTCGGTGTCGACGTTCATCTTGATTACGCCGTACCCGATCGCCTCATGGATCTCGTCGAGGCTGGACCCGCTGCCGCCGTGAAAAACCAGGTAGTGCCTGGCGTCTGGACCGAAACGCTCCTCCACAGCGGCCTGGCCGTCCCTGAGGATGGTCGGATCGAGCTGAACCGCGCCGGGCTTGTAGACGCCGTGGACGTTCCCGAAGACAGCGGCCAGCAGATATAGGCCCCGGTCGAAGGTGCCCAGCACCTCACACACTCTCACCATGTCCTCGGGAGATGTGTAGAGCTTGGCCCGGTCGATGTCCTCGTGGTCTGTGGCGTCTTCGACACCGCCGACGATCCCGATCTCGAGTTCCAGGACGATGTCCAACTCGGAGCAGAGGCCGAGCAGCTCGTTGCTGAGAGCGAGGTTCTCCTCCATCGGGATGGAAGATGCGTCGAGCATGTGGCTCTGAAAGAGCGGCGGCTGGCCTTGCGACTTCCGGGCTCGGCTCAGCTCGAGTAGAGGGCGGATGAAGCCGTCGACGCGGTCGGGCGGGCAGTGGTCCGTGTGGAGGGCGATGTTTGCCGGGTACTGCGGTGCGACCACCGCAGCGAACTCGGCTAGGGCGTGCGCCCCCAAAGCCATGTCCTTGTTGGATTGCCCTGAGGCGAACTCACCTCCGCCGTACGAGAATTGGATGATCCCGTCGGAAGACGCCTCGGAGAATCCCTCCAGAGCGGCGAGCATCGTTGTCGACGAAGTGACGTTTATTGCGGGCAGGGCGTAACCACTGGCGCGGGCTTGGTCCAGCATCTCTCGATATGTCTCCGGGGTGGCTATCGGCACCTGTGTCTCCTGACTGATTCGACTTGGCAAATTAGTCGGTTGGCGTTGGCTTTCGACATCGTGAGAGTTTGCCGACTCGCCGTCGAAATCGGGGGGAGATAGCTTCTCGATGTGGCACAGCCTCTTGATGCGCCCGCGCCCCAAACGGCTACTCGCAAGAAGAGGAATCCGTTGGTTCGCGCTCTGTTCTTCCTCCTCGGGCTCATCTGCCTCGCCTTGATCCCCCTCAGCTTCTTGCCAGGGATCCCCACTTTCGACCTCGTTCTCCTCGCCGCTTTTTTCTTCTCCATGTCCTCTGATCGCATGCACCAGTGGATGGTCAACCATCCGTACTTCGGCAAGATCATCAGGGGGTACCGGGAGCACGGGCTCACCGTGCGAACGAAGTGGGTAGCCGCTGCCGCGATCACGGCGTCGCTTGTCGTCTCTGGAGTGCTCCTCACGGACATCGTCTGGGTTAGGTTCGTTCTCGCCGGGGTATGGGTCTATGCGGTCTGGTTTGTGTTCACCAGGCCGACCAGGGCCGCCGGCATCGTCGTATAGGCCGGTTAACTTCCCCTCGGATGCGGTCATTCACCAGGCCAGTCATCGGTGCCGTCACGGCTGCGGCCATGACCATCGCAACCTTCCCCATCATTGTTGTGAGCGTCGTCGCGGCCGACCTGATCGAGGAGTTCGATATCACCAGGGCCCAAGTCGGCATCCTGGTCACCGCCACCGGTGTGGTGGGAGCGGCGTTGTCACCCGTCTTGGGGAGGGTCACGGACCGCATCGGGCCGGTGAGCGCCACCAGGTATGTGCTCCTCACCGGCATGGCCGCCCTGACCGCAGTGGCACTTTCACCCAGCTATGCGTGGCTGTTCGCAGCCGTGCTCCTGACCGGTGTTCCCAACGGCTGGAGCAACCCGGCGACCAACACGCTCATCGCTGACAACCTGGGGCCGGGAGACCGGGGCACGATCACAGGCGTCAAGCAATCGGGTGTCCAAATCGGGACCTTCCTTGGCGGTCTCGTGCTGCCCGCGCTCGCCGCGCTCTGGAGTTGGCGCGTGGCGATTCTCTGGTTTCTCCTGATACCTGTCGGGGGACTGGCCGGCATGCTCGGCAGGCAGAGCAACCAAAGAGAGCGCTCAGAGTCCGACCGGTTCGACGTGCCCCTCCCGGTGTCGGTGCGCTGGATCGCCCTGTACGGGTACCTGTCGGGCGCCGCCACCTCCGCCATTTTCGGCTTTCTGCCGTTGTTCGCCGAGGAGGATCAGCTGTGGACTCCCCAAACCGCGGGATCGCTGATTGCCGTGGTGGGTCTCACCGGGATCGCAGGCCGGATCATGTGGCCGCGCATCGCCGAGAGACGTCTCGGCCACGGGCCGACCCTGAGGATCATTGCGCTTCTCTCCATCGGCACCGCGGTGCTGCTGGCCCTGGCGGCTATGGGCCTCGCCGACAGTTGGGTGCTGGTGCCTGCGTCCGCACTGCTCGGTGGAGGAGCTATCGCCTGGAACGCCGTCGGGATGGTGGCGGTAATGGATCTTTCGCCGACGGGCCTCATCGGGAAGGGCACCGGGACCGTGCTTCTCGGCTTTCTCCTCGGGCTTGCTTCGGGCGCACCGCTGATGGGGTTGTCCGTGGATGCCTTGGGGAGCTACCAGCCCGGGTTTTGGGTATGTGCCGTGCTTTTGGCTGTTTGCGCTGTCATCGCCGGCAAGGTGCCGCGCGGAAGTACTCTCGCCGTCCAGTGAGATTGGTCATCGTTCGTTGCAGCGTCGATTACAAGGGCCGGCTCGAGGCCCACCTGCCCGAGGCGACTCGCCTGATCATGGTCAAGGCGGACGGCACGCTGGCGATCCACTCAGACGGCAATGCCTCGAAGCCTCTCAACTGGATGGTGGCACCGAATGTGCTCGAGACCCACGACGATCGGTGGACGGTCACAAATGGCAAAGGCGAGCTGCTCACCATCTGGATCGAGGAGGTGCTCGAAGATGTCACTCACGACCTCGGCGAGGACCCGGGTCTGATCAAGGACGGGGTAGAAGCACATCTTCAGGAGCTGCTTGCCGCCCAGCCGGACGTGTTGGAAGAGGGCCTCGAGTTGATACGCCGGGAGTATCCGACGGACATTGGTCCGGTCGATCTGCTCTGCACCGCCGAGGGCGGGCAAACCGTAGCGGTGGAGATCAAGAGACGGGGTGAGATCGACGGCGTCGAGCAACTGGCTCGATATCTGGAGCGTCTCGACAACGACCCGCGCCTCGCCCCGGTGCGCGGCATCTTCGCCGCCCAGGTGATCGCACCTCAGGCTCGCGTGCTGGCCGAGTCGCGGGGGATCCACGCCATCGAGGTCGATTACGACGGGTTGCGTGAGGCCGAGGACACGGAGTTGCGGCTCTTCGATCTTCGCTGAGCCCGACGTGTTTGACGTAGTCCTCTACCAGCCCGAGATCCCGCCGAACACCGGCAACGCGATGCGTCTTTGCGCCGTGACCGGCTGCCGTCTCCATCTCATCGAGCCTCTCGGGTTCGACCTCGATGACACCAAGCTGCGCCGCGCCGGCATGGACTACCGGGACAAAGCGACCCTGAGAGTTCACGACGATGTCGATGACTGGCGCCGGTCCAGCGACCCTGACCGCGTGATGGCTTTCACGGTGGACGGTGATGTGTTGTACAGCGACTTCGAGTACCTGGCTGGTGACACCTTGCTGTTTGGCCCCGAGTCCGTCGGCCTCCCCGACCACGTCAAGAGTGCCAGCTGGGTGACCGAACGGGTCCGGCTGCCTATGGTTCCCGGCGTCCGTTCGCTCAACCTGTCCAACTCGGTGGCCATCGTCGTTTACGAGGCCTGGCGGCAGCGCGGCTTCGACGGAAGCCGCTGATCAGCCCGCCGGTCTCATCCTGATCCGAGAATCCTGAAGGCGATTGCCTCGCTGAGGGTTGCCTTCTCCAGGTCGCCGAGGTCCTGGCTCTCGTTGGGGGCATGGATGGCGCTGGTCGGGTCGCCACAGCCGATGACGAGGATGGGAGCCCCGGGATAGAGGTCGCTGAAAGTCGAGATGAACGGGATCGAGCCGCCGGCCCCGATCGAGACCGACTCGACTCCGTAGGCCGCCTCGAACGCCTCTCGCCATGCCGCCACCGCGACGTTGTCTGTGTCCAAGGTGGTGGCGCTGCCAGATTCCTCGTAGAAGAACTCGAGTTGGGCACCCCAAGGCACGTTGGCTCGAAGGTGGCTCTTCAACGCTTCCAGAGCGGCGTCGGCGTCCTGGCCAGGTGGGATGCGCATGCTCACCTTGGCCCTGGCCACCGGCACCAGCTGGTTGATTGCCTCTGCAACCGGGGGTGCGTCGATCGCCAGCACCGAGATAGCCGGCTTGGACCACAGACGGGACTTGATCGACCCAGACCCGATCAGCTCCAGGCCGTCGATGGCACCGACCTCCCAGCGCGCCCGATCCGGGGTGTATTCGAGGTCGCTCTCGTATTCCTCACTCACCAGGCCTGCGACGGCCACGTTGCCCTCGTCGTCGTGGAGTGTCGCCAGGAGCCGTGACAGGGCCATCAGAGCGTCGGGGGCGACCCCACCCGCTTGGCCCGAGTGCACGGCGGAGGCGAGAGTGCGAAGCTCCAGCTTCACCGCGGCCAGCCCGCGCAGTCTGTCCAGATAGGCGGGCACGCCGACTTCCCAGTTGCCCCCGTCACCAATCACGATGACGTCGGGGTGGAGGATGTCGGAGTACTTCTCCAAGATCTCGGGAAGGCCTTCGGATCCCGCCTCCTCCTCGCCTTCGAAGAACATCTGGACACCGACGGGCAGGTCGTCGCCGTGGGCGGCGACTGCGCCGAGGTGCATGACCACACCCGACTTGTCGTCGCTGGAGCCACGCCCGTACATGCGGCCATCGCGAGTGGTGGGCTCGAAAGGCGGTGTGTCCCATTCCTCTGCCGGGCCCGGGGGCTGGACGTCGTAGTGGGCGTAGAGAAGCAGTGTCGGCGCGCCTTCCGGCCCGGGACGCTCGGCGAAGACCGCTGGGTGGCCGCTGGAGCTTTCCAGGAGTTGAGCGTTGTCGTATCCGGCTTCGGTGAGCATCGAGACGAGGCTCGACCCCGCGTCGCGCACGCCCGCAGGGTCGTACCCGTGGGCGCTGACAGAGGGCATGCGGACCAGGTCCGCCAGCAGTTCGGTGAGTCGTGGCATGTCGGCCGCTACGGCCGAACGGAGATCGTCGTACATGTATCCGAGAGTAACCCCTGGGTTGTCCGATGAGACCTGAGTTGGGCCAATATGGGGTTGTGCTGAGATTCAGCCTGTTTCGCATCCCGGTCACGGTCAGGGCCTCGTTCTTGCTGATTGCGGCGTTGCTCGGGTTCATTGGCAGGCGGGATCCGACCACTATCACCATCTGGGTGGCCATCGTGTTCGTGTCGATCCTCATCCACGAGCTGGGTCACGCTTTCACAGCCCGCAGGCTCGGGGCTGAGGTTTCCATCGAGTTGAACGGGATCGGTGGGCTGACCCGATGGTCGGTACCTGCTTCTGCTTTCAGCCCGGGCAAGCGCGCCCTGGTCGCATTCTCGGGGTCGGCCGTGGGTGTGGTCTTTGGCGGGCTGGTTTGGCTCGTGGCCAGCCAGTTCGGCCCTTACAGCGGTCTGGCTGCCTTCTCCATCAACACCCTGGTTTTTGTCAACGTGTTCTGGGGCCTGCTCAACTGGCTGCCGATCAGGCCACTAGACGGTGGCCACCTCTTGGAGTCCCTCTTGGAGAAGCTGGCGCCGCAGCGAGCAGAGGTGATTGCTCGAGTGGTCTTCATCGGAACTGCCGCCGCCGCCCTCGTGATTGCGATCAACTTCCGGCTGATCTTCATCTCCGTCATCGCCGGATGGCTTCTGCTCTCCGAGTTCAGCTTTGGCAGGAGCCCGGTTTCGACTGCGCCGCTGCCACCGCTCAGCTACGACGAGCCACAGGTGCCCGAGGCACGGATCATCGACATCGAGCCGGAGCCGGACGAAGCCGAGCAGTAGATTCGCCGCGTGGACTTCGCATACTCAGAGAAGGTCGAGGACTTCCGGGGCCGGCTCTTCGACTTCATGGACACCCACGTTTATCCGGCTGAGCCCGTATACACGGCGCAGATGGAGGCGGCGGGTGATCCCAACCACTTCCCCCAGGTCATCGACGATCTCAAGCAGGAGGCGAGGAGCCGAGGTCTCTGGAATCTCTTCCTGCCCGACTCGGAGCACGGAGCCGGTCTCAGCGTGTTGGAGTACGCACCTCTCGCCGAGATCACGGGCAGGAGCCCGGAGCTGGCGCCCGAGGCGCTCAATTGCTCGGCTCCCGACACCGGGAACATGGAGATCTTGCACATGTTCGGCACGGAGCAGCAGAAGGGGGAGTGGCTGGAGCCACTGCTGGAAGGTGAGATCAGGTCTTGCTTCTCGATGACCGAGCCGGACGTTGCCAGCTCCGACGCCACCAACATTCGCACCCGGATCGAGCGGGACGGCGACGAGTATGTGATCACGGGGCGGAAGTGGTTCAGCTCGGGTGCGGCCTCCCCACGTTGCCGGCTGTCGATCGTCATGGGCGTGACCAACCCCGATGCGGACCGGCATCGCAGGCAGTCGATGGTGATTGTCCCGATGGACACATCCGGTGTGGGGATCGAGCGAGAGCCCAAGGTCTTCGGATACGCCGACCGCGGTGGCCACCCGCAGGTGAGCTTCGACGGTGCCCGGGTCCCGGTGGCGAACCTCCTCGGTGAGGAGGGCGGCGGGTTTGCCATAGCCCAGGCTCGTCTCGGGCCGGGGAGGATCCATCACTGCATGCGGGCCATCGGGGCTGCCGAGCGCTGCCTGGACCTGATGGTGCAGCGGTCCCAGTCCCGGGTTGCCTTTGGTCGGCCGCTGGCTGATCAGGGTGTGATCCGTGAGTGGATTGCCGACACTCGGATGGAGATCGAGCAGGCTCGCCTCCTGGTTCTGAAGGCGGCCTGGATGATCGACAACGTCGGCACCAAAGCGGCCCGCATCGAGATCGCGGCGATCAAGGTGGTGGCACCCAACCTGTTGACGCAGGTGGCGGATCGCGCCATGCAGTTGTTCGGCGCTGCCGGGTTCACCGAGGACTGGCCGCTTGCGCAGCTCTATTCGATGGGGAGGTGGCTGCGCATGGCCGACGGCCCGGACGAGGTCCATCGCCGTTCGGTAGCCAAGGCCGAGCTTGGCCGACTCGAAGCCGGAGCCGAGTTCACCCTCTGATCCTTGCTATAGCAACCCGTGTCGCTCAGCGACACGCTGTGCACGGACGTCGTCAGATCCGGGAACGAAAGATGTTGATTCTGCGTTTACCTGGTTCAACTCATCATGACAACAGTGATTGACCTGACAGTTACACCGTGGAGGGAAGCGGCGTCCTGTCTGGACGTTACGGACCAGGTCTCCTTCTTTCCCGACAAATCAGATCTTCTCGGAATCGCCAAAGCCAAGGCGGTTTGCGCCGCATGCCCGGTTGCCGACGAGTGCCTGAGTTGGGCCGTCGAGTCCAACCAGAGTGAAGGCATCTGGGGTGGGCACACCCCCAAGGAGCGACGACGCATTCGTCGGCGCTGGCTCGAGGAGATAAAGAAGGCCAGCTAGGCGACCGAACGCCAGGTGGCTCAGCGCTCGGCAGGCTCGTCTTGATCGGGCCCGCTCTCGGCTGCGATGTGCACCAGCGCGTCGCCGGAGTGGACCAGAGGTCGCAGCGCCTTGGCTATCACCCAGCCGGTCTCGTTTGCCTTGACTCGCGTGGGCTTCGAGCCGAAAGCGTCTGAGATGGAAGCGACGATGTCGCCCTTCTCCACATGGTCGCCCAGCCGTACTTCTATCTCGGCGAGACCACCCCGTCGCGCCCTGACCCAGCGAGTCCTGCGGATCACTCTTGTCGGACGCGCCCTCGGCAGTCGGGCGTCGATCATCTTCAGGGCGCGCAGCGTCCTCAAAACCCCATTGGTCCCTGCCTTTATTGCCCGGTCGTTAAAGCGGTGTGCCTCGCCGGCCTCATACACCAGGACCGTCGCCCCCATCTCTGTGCCGGCCTGGCGCAGCGAGCCACGCCGCTCCTTGGCATTGATGGTGAAGGGAGCTCCAAACGCCCTGGCCAGCCGTAGCGTTGCGCGGTCGTCCACATCAGCCCTTATTTGGGGGATGTTGGTGCGGTGGTTGGTGGCAGTGTGCAGGTCGATGCCTACAGAGCATTGGCTCACCACTTCGTCCATGAACAGGTGGGCGAGGCGGCTGGCCGTCGATCCTCTCTTGGAGCCGGGAAACGCCCGGTTCAAGTCGCGGCGGTCGGGGAGATACCGCGACTCGAGCATGAACCCGAGAGGGTTGACTATCGGAGCCGCGATGACCGCACCTCGAAGGCTCTTGGCGTCGAGTTCCCGGAGGACGCGGCGGACTATCTCGATTCCGTTGAGCTCGTCGCCGTGTATCGCCGCGGAGATCCAGACGTGAGGCCCGGAGGCCCTTCCGTTGATGATCGCCAGCGGTAGCGATTCCTCGGAGCCCGTTGCGACCTTGGCGAAGGGCAGCTCGATTCGCTTCTTGCGGCCTGGCTGCACCGTGACGTTGCCCACGGTGATCTTCTCGTTGCGTCGGGTGTCAGGCATCGAGGTTGTCTTCGATGTGGTCGATGATTGCTCCGGCAACGTCGATCGAGCT
This sequence comes from Acidimicrobiia bacterium, assembly GCA_028285585.1. GTDB lineage: Bacteria > Actinomycetota > Acidimicrobiia > Spongiisociales > ZC4RG35 > CAXMPK01. The sequence continues at coordinate 43,095 of JANQOU010000012.1, read as the reverse complement.
TGCTGCTTCTATTCCTTCGAGACCCGGCGAGGAGTTCACTTCGAGGACCATCGGGCCCTCGCTCGACTGGATCAGGTCGACGCCGGCGACGTTGAGCCCCATCGCTCGAGCTGCTCTGAGGGCGGTGGCTTCCTGATTCGGAGTCAGCTCGATCGCCTCGGCGCGCCCGCCGCGATGGAGGTTGGAGCGAAACTCACCTGGCGGACCTTGCCTTCGCATCGCGGCCACGATCTCGTCACCGACGACAAATGCCCGGATGTCCGCACCCTCGGCCTCGGCAATGAACTCTTGAACCAGGAAGTTCGCATCGAGTTGGCGGAAGGCGTTGATGACCGACTCGGCCGCCTTGCGGGTCTCGGCCAGGACGACACCCACGCCTTGGGTGCCTTCGAGCAGCTTCACGACCACAGGTGGCCCGCCGACGACTTCGAGGATTCCTCTGATGTCCTGTGAGTCGTGGGCAAAGCTCGTGGTGGGAAGCCCGACCCCGGCCCGCGAGAGAAGCTGAGTGGAGCGAAGCTTGTCTCTGGATCGGCTGATTCCGTCCGACGAGTTGAGCGTGAACACGTCGGCCATCTCGAACTGCCGGACAACAGCCGCCCCATAGAAGGTGTAGGTGGCGCCGATGCGCGGGATCACGGCGTCGGGTCTCACCTCCTCGCCGCGGAAGAGGATCTTCGGCCGCCGCGCCGTGATGTCCATGTAGCAACGGAGGTAATCGACGACGGCAACACTGTGGCCACGCTCGACGGCCGCCTGCTTGAGACGGTCAGTCGAGTAGAGGCTGGCGCTTCGGGAGAGGATCGCGATCTTCAACGATCCCATTCTTGCAGTGCGCTCTGCCCTCCTCCATGTGCTCATTGAATCTGATAATTGACATATCAGATTTAATTGTGCATAATCGTACAGGTAATGACTTTGTCTTTGTGTACAGAGAGGAGCAGTTCCTGTGATGCTGCATCGTTTTGACCCCTTTGCCGACTTCTACCGCTCATCGAGCCGCCGTTCACTCGAAGCCGACGTGTACAGGGTGGGTGAGTTGTTCCATGTCGAGATCGACGCTCCCGGAGTCGATCCGGAGGACATCGACCTTCGGCTCGAGAAGAACCATCTGACGGTGACGATCGAGCGCCGTGAGGTCGCCGACGAGGCTCGGACCGACATTGTCCGTGGTCGGGCACTTGGCACCTTCACCCGATCCTTCTTCCTCGGCGAGAGCCTCGACGGAGAGAACGTGGAGGCGTCGTTCGACAACGGCGTGCTCACCCTCACCATCCCGGTGGCCGAGAAGGCCAAGGCGCGGAAGATCGCGATTTCGGCGGGCGACAACTAACCCACTCCTCCCACCGCACGCCGACGAGGGTCCCGCCGCAAGGCGGGACCCTCGCTTCTGTCCAACTCGTCGAGTCGGATTAGCTCGCATCAAAAAGGCGTTGGCACAGACATGAAGGCCGTCTACGGGCTATTGGCGCTCGGCTTGTTGAGCTTGGTCGCGTTCTGGGTCGTCGGAATTGATGCCGCCAGACATCAGACAGAGCCTGGTCCGATCCAGGTGCCTGAAGGTGTCTACGACCCCGTAGCCGCCAGCGAGCAGACGCCATCTGGCTATCGGCAGCTGTTGCCTCGAGACGCGATCCTTCCCATCTACAACCCGACTTTCACGTCTGCAGGTCAAGCCGACTGGGACAACGAGACGTTGGTGATCGGGCTCGCCGTGGACGACGAGGCGAAGGCCTATCCGGTGTCGTTCCTGAATCGCCGTGAGATGGTCATCGACTGGATAGGGGGCAGTCCGGTGCTGGTCAGCTGGTGACCGCTTTGCGCGACGGCGATGGTTCATCGCCGAGATCTCGACGGAGAGGTTCTCGTCTTTGGGAACCAGGGCGCACTCTGGGGCAATGCAATGACTTGGTGGGACCACGACACAGGAACGGTGTGGAGCCAGCCATTGGGTGAGGCCATCGTCGGTCCTCGCAAAGGCGCACGATTGGAGCTGCTGGCATCGCAACTCACCACGTGGGCCACGTGGAAGACGGACCATCCCGACACATTGGCTCTTGATGCGCCAGGTGGGAACGCTCGCTTTCGGCTCTCGACGATGTCGGTAGTCGTTGACTTCGGCGAGCAAGTGGGTGTCTACCCCGTGGAGCACCTGGACCGTTTCGGGCCAGCCAACGACGTGATTGCGGATGTTCCGATCGCAGTGGTCTTGGATCCTCTCGAGGCTGATCGATGGTCCGTGTTTCATCGCCGGATCGGCGACGACATCCTGACTTTCGGGGTCGCAGGCGAGGAACTGATCGATCTGGAGACAGGGACCTCCTGGGATGTCGCCAGTGGTCGGGCGACAGAGGGCCCGTTGTCAGGAGCCATCCTCGACAAGCTGCCCGGCTTCACTTCGTTTGAACGTGACGCCAGAACCTTCTGGCCGGACGCCAAGTATTGGGCTCCCTAGCTCTATCGTCGTGTCATGACCGAGGTGCCCGAGAGCCGGGAGAAGAAGCGAGAGATACCCGCATGGCTGCTCGGCCTTGTGATCGCGGCCGTGATCTTTGTTGCGGTCCTGCTCGTCTTCCAGGCACTTGGCTTTGGCGACAATCCCGTGCTCGATGCAGCGGCTCCCCTGATTCGAAGCTGGTGACGGCCGAGCCGGGGCAGGGGATGAGCTTCTCCGACATGCCCCCGGCTGAGGTCGAGATCACGCCGGGAGTGGCCGTCGATCTGCTCTCCGGCCAGTGGCCCGGTTGGAAGGGCCAGGAGGTGAGCCCCTTGGCCAACGGATGGGACAACGTCCTGTTTCGGGTCGGACCCTCCTACGTAGCTCGGCTGCCGCGACGGGAGCTGGCGGTGCAACTTGTGGTCAACGAGGCCACCTGGTTGCCCGCCCTTGCTCCTCGGCTGCCACTCCCCATCCCAGCTCCGGTTTTCGCCGGGAGGGCCGATGCGAAGTTTCCTTGGCCTTGGAACCTGGTGCCCTGGCTGGATGGCCGGTCGGCGGCTCAAACCGGCGAGTTGAAAGCGGCAAAGGTGGCCCAGCAGCTGGGGAGCTTCCTCACAGCCCTTCATCAGCCGGCACCTTCCGATGCTCCGGAGAACCCTTATCGGGGAGGGCCGATCATCGAGAAGGATGAAGGCGTTCGTTCACGAGCCGGCCAGATGCGGGACCATTTCCCGGCGACTCGGATCGTGGAGGTTTGGGAGAGGGTGTCTTCGGCTGATCCGTATGCCGGGCCTCCCGTCTGGCTGCATGGTGACCTGCACCCCCACAACCTGCTCGTTGTCGAAGGTGCCCTGTCGGCGGTCATCGACTTCGGTGACGTGACGGCTGGAGACCCAGCTACCGACTTGGCTGTGGCTTGGATGCTTGCTCCTGATCACATCGACGTGCTCCGAACCGCGTATGGCAACGGCGATCCTGCGCTTTGGGCGAGAGCCAGAGCCTGGGCTCTGCAATTGGCGCTGGCTTTCGTGGCCAACTCGGCAGACAACCCAGTGATGAGCGGAGTGGGGACCAAGGCCCTGGAAGTAGTCCTGAGCGATCGACCCGACTGAGCGGCCGCTCGTCTTGGAAGATTGTCGGGTGACCGTCGGTTGCAACCAGCATGAATGTGAGGCAGGCGGAACAGCAGCACCTCGACTGGATTGCCCGGTCTTTCGGCCGCCCCGACTACGCGCCGCTCGGCCCGGCTGACATAGAAATCATCCGCTCCGCCGGGGAGATCGTGTCCAAGTACCCGGGCACGCACCTCTTCAAAGAGGGGAGCACCGCCAGTGCGGCGTTTCTCGTCGAGAGCGGCGAGGTCGAGTTGTACCGGGGAACCGGTGGTGCCCGAAGAGTGGTGGCGAGGGTGGGCTCCGGCTCGGTCCTCGGGGACATCGCGATGTTCGGTGACACCCCTTATGTCTCGTCGGCCAAAGCGGTCGGTCCGGTGCGGGCCTTCAAGTTCGAGCGCAGCCGGCTGCTCCCCGAGTTGCACAAGCACCCGGCGATCTGTCTGCGCTGGCTGGTGGCGGGTCTCCGCCAACTGGAGGAGACCCAGCGACGAGTGCTGAGCCTGATGCACAAGACGGTGCTGGCTCAGGTCGCCGACCTTCTCGTCGACGAGTCGGCCCGGCGCAGCGAGGTGGCATTGTCCCAGGCGACCATCGCCGCGCTGCTCGGCGTGAGCCGTCAGTCGGTCAACGAGGCGCTTCGCCGGCTTCGCGAGTCCGGTGCCGTCTCTACCGGCTATCGCAGCATCAGGATCCTCGACGTCGAGAAGCTGAGATCGATAGCTGCCGGTTGACATCGACCTCGTTTGGTGCCTCTAACCCTTGACTGATTTCGCGAGGCTGCGATAGGATGTCAATCTGCCCCTTGGGGGGTGGTGAACCGACCGCTGTGGACAACCCCGCAGAGGCCGGTTCGACAACTCATAACCGTATTGGGGACATGCTGCCGCGTGTGTTAGCATGTCCTTTCTTGCGTTACTCCCGTTCCAACCACCTCAAGGAGGCAACTCTTGGCTTCGCGCGCAGCTGAGCGCTTTTCCTTTGGGAAAATCCCTGAAGTACTACCCCTTCCCGACCTTCTGGCCGTACAACACGAATCGTTCCAGTGGTTCCTCGACGAGGGTCTCCGCGAGATCTTCAACGAGATCTCGCCCATCGAGGATTTCACTGGCTCTCTCGCGCTCGAACTGACCGATCACCGCTTCGGTGAGCCGCAGATGAGCCTTGAGGAGGCCAAGGAGCGGGACGCCAACTACGCCCAGCCCATGTTCGTGACCGCGCGTTTCATGAACCGCGGCACCGGTGAGATCAAGGAGCAGCAGGTCTTCCTGGGTGACTTCCCGATCATGACCGACAAGGGTGTCTTCATCATCAACGGGACCGAGCGGGTCATCGTCTCCCAGCTGGTCCGGTCGCCCGGCATCTACTTCGACGTCACCAAGGACAAGACGTCCGACAAGATGATCTACTCCGGGAAGGTCATCCCCGGGCGTGGCGCCTGGCTGGAGTTCGACACCGACAAGAAGGACACCATCGGTGTTCGCGTCGACCGCAAGCGCCGTCAGTACGTCACAGCTTTCCTCAAGGCCCTCGGGATCGCCGAGACCGACGAGGAGATCCTCGAGATGTTCGGCCATTCAGAGTCGATCAAGAACACGATCGAGAAGGACACTGCCGCCGACAAGGAAGAGGCACTGCTCGATCTGTATCGCAAGCTGCGCCCCGGCGAGCCGACCACCGTCGAGTCAGCACGCGGTCTCATCCAGACGCTGTTCCGCAACCCCAAGCGTTACGACCTGACCAGGGTCGGCCGCTACAAGATGGCACAGAAGTTCGACGAGAAGGCCCCCAAGGACTACCGCGCCGAGGGTCTTCAGATGCTGCGCGACGAGGACATCGTCGACGCCATCAAGTACCTGGTGTCGCTCCACGCCGGTGAGCAGGCGATGACGACCCACAAGGGGACCGAGGTGCAGATCAGCACCGACGACATCGACCACTTCGGCAATCGTCGCATCCGCACCGTCGGGGAGCTGGTCCAGAACCAGGTCCGTGTCGGCCTGACCCGTCTCGAGCGTGTGGTCAGGGAGCGGATGACAACCCAGGATCCCGATGCGATCACACCGCAGAGCCTGATCAACATCAGGCCGGTCACCGCGTCGATCAAAGAGTTCTTCGGCACCAGCCAGCTCAGCCAGTTCATGGATCAGCCCAACCCCCTGGCCGGGCTTACGCATCGCCGTCGTCTCTCGGCACTCGGCCCTGGCGGCCTCTCCAGAGAGCGCGCCGGCTTCGAGGTGCGTGACGTTCACCCTTCCCACTATGGGCGGATGTGCCCGATCGAGACTCCGGAGGGCCCGAACATCGGCCTCATCGGTTCGCTCGCCTCGTACGCTCGAGTCAACGACTTCGGGTTCATCGAGACGCCGTATCGCAAGGTCGACGGTGGTGTCGTCTCCAAGAAGGTCGAGTACCTGACGGCCACCGAGGAGGAGCGATTCGTCATCGCCCAGGCCAATGCGCCGCTCAAGGACGACGGCTCGTTCCAGAACAAGCGAGTGCTGGTGCGCCGCGCCGGTGGTGAGGTCGAGTACGTCGACTCCAAGAGCGTCGACTACATGGATGTCTCGCCGAAGCAGATCGTCTCCGTGTCGACGTCGCTCATCCCCTTCCTCGAGCACGACGACGCCAACCGCGCCCTCATGGGCTCCAACATGCAGCGTCAGGCCGTGCCGTTGCTCACCGCGGAGTCACCGCTGGTGGGAACCGGGGTCGAGCAGAGAGCTGCCCAGGACTCAGGGGACATGGTGGTCTCTACCGTGGCCGGCGAGGTCGTCGAGGTCAACGGCGAGGAGATCGTCGTCAAAGAGTCGGGCGCCAACAAGAAGCACACCTTCGCCCTCGACAAGTTCCACCGCTCGAACCAGGGCACCTGCATGAACCACAAGGCCATCGTCCGGGAAGGCGACAAGGTCAAAGTCGGTGATGTGCTCGCCGACGGCCCGTCCACCGAGGACGGCGAGCTCGCGCTCGGCCGCAACCTCCTGGTGGCGTTCATGCCATGGCAGGGCCACAACTACGAGGACGCCATCATCATTTCGGAGCGTCTGGTCAAAGACGACGTGCTCACCTCGATCCACATCGAAGAGCACGAGATCGATGCCCGTGACACCAAGCTCGGTGCCGAGGAGATCACGAGGGACATTCCCAACGTCCCCGAAGAGGTCCTCGCCAACCTGGATGGTGAGGGGATCATCCGGGTCGGTGCCGAAGTCGGCCCCGGCGACTACCTGGTCGGAAAGGTCACGCCGAAGGGTGAGACCGAGCTGACCCCCGAGGAGCGTCTGCTCCGTGCCATCTTCGGTGAGAAGGCGCGCGAGGTGCGCGACACGTCGCTGAAGGTTCCTCACGGTGAGCAGGGCAAGGTCATCGGAGTGAAGGTTTTCAAGCGAGCCGACGGCTACGACCTGCCGCCTGGGGTCAACGAGCTGGTTCGCATCTACGTGGCCACCCAGCGCAAGATCTCGGAGGGTGACAAGCTGGCCGGCCGTCACGGCAACAAGGGAGTCATCTCCAAGGTCCTCCCCGAAGAGGAGATGCCCTTCCTCGCCGACGGGACGCCGGTTGACGTCATTCTTTCGCCACTGGGTGTTCCCTCTCGAATGAACCTCGGACAGGTTCTCGAAACTCATCTCGGTTGGGCGGCCGCCCAAGGATGGGAGCCGTTCAAGGGCGACTCGCCTGCCGCCGTCGGTGTGAAGCCTTGGACCAAGACGGCCACGCCCGTCTTTGACGGTGCCCGCGAGGACGAGATCATGCAGGTGATCTCGAGCGCCCACCCCAACCGTGACGGGGATCAGCTGGTCCAGGAGGACGGCAAGGCCGTGCTCTACGACGGTCGCACCGGCGAGCCGTTCGACACGGCGATCACGGTGGGATACATCTACATCCTGAAGCTGGTCCACCTCGTCGACGAGAAGATTCACGCCCGCTCGACAGGTCCCTACTCGATGATCACTCAGCAGCCGCTTGGTGGAAAGGCGCAGTTCGGTGGGCAGCGTTTCGGTGAGATGGAGGTCTGGGCTCTCGAGGCATACGGCGCCGCCTATGCGCTTCAGGAGCTGCTGACCATCAAGTCCGACGATGTCCAAGGCCGGGTCAAGGTCTATGAGGCGATCGTCAAAGGCGACAACATCCCGGAGCCCGGGATTCCCGAGTCCTTCAGGGTTCTGATCAAGGAGATGCAGAGTCTCTGCCTCAACGTCGAGATGCTCTCGGCCGGTGAGGAAGTCGAGCTGAAAGAGCTCGAAGAGGAGACCTACCGATCCGTTGAGACACTCGGTATCGACCTCAGTCGTCCCGAGCGGCCCGACTCCGAATAGCGAAGGGCTTGGAAAGAGCGAGTTTCACAAGGACATCTATACGGGGCGATAGCCCCGGCGGACCGGCGTCTGTTTGGCCGACAGACCCACCGGCACCGCAAACGTGTGAGTGATCCCCCGAAGGAGATGAGGGCGGACGAGAGGAGACTCTCGGCCAAAGTCCGCCGGCAATGAATATGGCTCAGAACCAACTTTTCGATGAACTGAAGATCGGTCTCGCCTCCACCGACCAGATTCGCGCCTGGTCATACGGTGAGGTGAAGAAGCCGGAGACCATCAACTACAGGACTCTTCGCCCCGAAAAAGAGGGTCTGTTCGACGAGCGCATCTTCGGTCCCCAGAGGGACTGGGAGTGCTACTGCGGCAAGTACAAGAGGATCCGCTACAAGGGGATCATCTGCGAGCGCTGTGGTGTCGAAGTCACCCGCTCCAAGGTTCGCCGAGAGCGCATGGGGCACATCGAGCTGGCCGCCCCGGTCACCCACATCTGGTTCTTCAAGGGTGTTCCCAGTCGTCTCGGCTATCTGCTCGACATGTCGCCCAAGGAGCTGGAGAAGGTCATCTACTTCGCCAGCTACATCATCACCTCGGTCAACGACGAGACCCGTCAGAAGGACCTGCCTGAGCTCGAAGCCGCCATGGGCGACGAGATTGAAGTGGTCAAGTCCGAGTTTGACGAGTGGCATGAGGTTCGCCTGGAGGCGATGGAGGACGAGCTGGCCCGCATGGAAGAAGGCGGTGCCAAGTCACAGGAGATCAACGCCCGTCGCAAGGAGATCGAGAAGGAGATCAAGGACCGTCAGGAGCGCTCCGATCGTGAGTTGGAGCTGATCCAGGAGGCGTTCGACAGCTTCCGCACCTTCGGCCCCAAACAGCTCATCGAGAGCGAGCAGCTGTGGCGTGAGATCTACTTCCGCTACGCGGACTACTTCGAAGGTGGCATGGGAGCCGAGGCCGTGAAGTCACTGCTCCTCAACCTCGACCTCGATGCGACCATGGAGAAGCTCGAGGAAGACCTCGACGGCACCTCCCAGCAGCGTCGTCAGCGAGCCACCCAGCGGATGAAGGTGGTCAAGCCGTTCTGGGAGGGCATGAACCGGCCCGAGGACATGATCCTCGAGACGGTCCCGGTTATACCCCCCGACCTCCGTCCGATGGTGCAGCTCGATGGTGGGCGCTTCGCCACATCTGACTTGAACGACCTGTACCGGCGGGTCATCAACCGGAACAACCGCCTGAAGAGGCTGCTCGACCTCGGTGCGCCCGAGATCATCGTCAACAACGAGAAGCGCATGCTCCAGGAGGCGGTCGACGCACTGTTCGACAACGGCCGCCGGGGCCGTGCTGTGACCGGGCCGGGCAACCGCGCCCTCAAGTCGCTGTCAGACATGCTCAAGGGCAAGCAGGGCCGGTTCCGTCAGAACCTGCTCGGCAAGCGCGTCGACTACTCGGGCCGCTCGGTCATCGTGGTCGGCCCCCAGTTGGAGCTTCACCAGTGTGGTCTTCCCAAGATCATGGCTCTGGAGCTGTTCAAGCCGTTTGTGATGAAGCGACTGGTCGATCTCGACCTGGCCCAGAACATCAAGGCCGCCAAGCGCATGGTGGAGCGGCAGCGCCCCCAGGTGTGGGACGTGCTCTCGGACGTGATCCAAGAGCACCCGGTTCTTCTCAACCGCGCTCCGACGCTTCACCGACTCGGGATCCAGGCATTCGAGCCGGTCCTCGTCGAGGGCAAGGCGATCCAGATCCACCCGTTGGTGTGTGAGGCTTTCAACGCCGACTTCGACGGTGACCAGATGGCGGTTCACCTGCCACTCTCGGCCGAGGCTCAGGCCGAGGCCAGGGTGCTGATGCTCTCGACCAACAACGTGCTGTCACCTGCTTCGGGCCGCCCGATCGTGACACCGGGCCAGGACATGGTCATCGGCGTCTACTACCTGTCGGAGTTCGTCGAAGACGGTGCCGGCGCGGGCCGCTACTTCGCCGATGTCGACGAGGCACAGATGGCCTACGAGCTGGGCGAGTTGTCACTCCACGCACCCATCAAGATCCGTCTCGGCGCATTGGCCGGGGAGTCGGATCTTCACTTCGACCTCAAGCAGACGCTGGGCACGCTTCTCAACGACGAGCCGTTCCCACAGGACGGCATAGCCGAGACCACATTGGGCCGGGCGATCCTCAATGGGGCTTTCCCTGAGGACTTCCCGTTCATCGACTCGGTTGTCATCAAGAGCGACATCAAGCTGCTGATCGAGACGATCATCGAGCGGTACCCCCGCTCGGCGGTGGCGGCCACCCTGGACGGGGTCAAGGACCTCGGCTTCCGATTCGGGACCAAGGCCGGCCTCACCATCGCCCTCGATGACGTCCGGACTCCTGACAACAAGACCGAGATCCTTGCCGAGTACGAGGACCGTGCCGACAAGGTGCAGAACTTGTTCGCCAAAGGCGTGGTCACCGACGACGAGCGTCGCCAGGAGCTGATCGAGATCTGGACGGAGGCCACCGAGAAGGTGACCGATGCCATGAAGGCCAGCCTGAAGACCGACCAGTTCAACTCGTTGGACATGATGGTGGGCTCCGGAGCCCGAGGGAACATGATGCAGGTCCGTCAGATCGCGGGCATGCGCGGCCTGGTGGCCAACCCGAAGGGTGACATCATCCCTCGCCCGATCATCTCCAACTTCCGCGAAGGATTGTCGGTCCTCGAGTACTTCATCTCGACTCACGGTGCCCGCAAGGGTCTTGCCGACACTGCGCTGAGGACAGCCGACTCCGGCTATCTGACCCGTCGTCTCGTCGACGTCTCCCAGGAGATGATCATCATCGACGAGGACTGCGAGACGGACAGGGGAGTCGTGATCAACGTCCTGGACGACCGTGGTCAGAAGATCCGAAACCTGCGCTCACGCATCTACGGCCGTGTGCTCGCCGACGATCTCAAAGAGGGCCGCTCATTGGTGGCCACCGAGGACGACGTCAAGCTGCGGGCCGGTCAGATGATCGGGACCAAGGAGCTTCACGCTATCGAGGACGCGGACATCGACTCGGTCCGGGTTCGCTCACCGCTGACCTGTGACACCCGTGGCGGTGTCTGCCAGGCCTGTTACGGGCTCTCGCTCGCAACCGGCAACGTGGTCGAGACCGGCGAGGCCGTTGGGATCATGGCCGCCCAGTCGATCGGTGAGCCGGGCACGCAGTTGACGATGCGCACCTTCCACACCGGTGGTGTAGCTGGTGAGGACATCACCCACGGTCTTCCTCGCGTGGTTGAGCTGTTCGAGGCTCGCACCCCCAAGGGCAAGGCGGTCCTGTCGGAGATGGCCGGAACGGCGGCGCATCTCGATGATGAAGAGGGTCGGCGGATCGTTGTCGCCTCAGGTGACGAAGAGGTGGTCTACCCGATCTCCCGCTTCGCCAAGCTGAGGTTCGCTGACGGTGCCGAGGTCGAGGCAGGCACCCAGTTGACAGAGGGGCCTCTCGATCCCAAGGAGGTTCTCGAGATCCGCGGTGTACGTGCCGCCCAGCAGTACTTGGTCGACCAGGTCCAGGAGGTCTACCGCTCCCAGGGTGTGGAGATCCACGACAAGCACATCGAGATGATCGTTCGTCAGATGCTGCGGAGAGTCAGAGTGGTGTCTCCCAACGAGTCGGACTTCCTCCCGGCCGCTCTTGTCGACGACCAGACCTTCCGTGACACCAACCGGGAGCTGGTGGGTGACGGCAAGCGCCCGGCCGAGGGACGTCCCGAGCTGATGGGCATCACCAAGGCCTCTCTGGCCACGGACTCATGGTTGTCGGCGGCCTCCTTCCAAGAGACGACGCGAGTCCTTACCGATGCCGCGATCCAGAGCCGCTCAGACTTCATGAGAGGTCTCAAGGAGAACGTCATCATCGGGAAGCTGATCCCGGCGGGAACCGGTGCCAACGAGTACCAGGCTCTGCATCCCTCGCTCCCGGGAGCCACGACGGTGGCCAGCCTGGGTCTCCTCGGAGACGGGGAGCTCGGTGTTCCGGACGGGGACGACGGCCTGCCCGACGACCCGGCGGAATGGCTTGCCTCGCTTGGCGGGAGCGCCGGCGACGACTCCGAAGAGGAGTAGCGGGAACCGGAGCCACAACGATTCGAGAAAGGGGCCGCCGTCAGGCGGCCCCTTTCTCTATGACTGGTAGAGGTCGCCGGCCAGGTACTTCAGGCCGGTGTCCACGGCCACGGTCACCACTTTGTGACCCGGGCCCAGCTCTTTGGCGATGCCTATGGCCCCGGCGATGTTGAGCCCGCTGGAGGTTCCGGCGAGAAGTCCCTCCTCGGCGGCAAGCCGGCGTGCCATCTCGCGGGCTTCGTCTTCGGGCACCGCGATGGCCTTGTCGTACATCTCGTCATCGAGGAGGGGTGGCACGAATCCGATGCCGATGCCCTCGACACCGTGAGTGCCGGCGTGGCCTTCAGTTAGCACCGGTGTCGACGCCGGCTCGAAGACGACGACTTGGGCCTGATGCTCCGAAGCTCGGAGGGCCCGGCTGACACCCATGGCCAATCCTGCTGTGCCTACCGCGGCGCAGAACACATCGAACTCGCCGACCTGCTCGACCAACTCCTCGCCGATCGTGGCGTATCCCACCATGGAGTCCGGGTTGTTGATCTGGTCGGTCCAATACGTGCCCGGCTCAACCGCGAGCTCGCGAGCCCGATCCATCATCCTCGGGACCAAATCCGGAGTGACTTTCCCGTCAACGCTTGGCTCTATGAGCAGATCGGCGCCGAAGGCCCGCATGGTCCGGAGTTTCTCCGGCGAGTACGCGTCCGAGGAGATCACCTTGAATGGGTAGCCCTTGGCTGCGCAGATGTAGGCAAGGGAGGATCCGGTGCTTCCTCCCGTATACTCGAGGACCGTCATGCCGGGCCGCAGGTCGCCGCGTCGCTCTGCTTCCTCGATCATGGCCAGTGCCATGCGATCCTTGTACGAGCCTGTCGGGTTGAACCACTCCAGCTTCACGTACACATCGGCTGCGTTGCTCGGCACGACATGCTCCAGCCGGACGACGGGGGTGTTGCCAACGACATCTGTCATCGAGCCAATGGGTGTCACAATTGCCTTTCGATCCCGATTCTTCCTCTACGCCAATCTAAGCCCGCACCTCCTTTGCAGAGAAAAAGCAAGAATCGATTTGGTAGTAGGGCCTCTGCGCACGTAGAATCTCGTGGTTCCCACGGAGCTTCTTTCCTCTGAGGCTGTCCGAGGGAGCTGCTCGGTGTTCTCTCACCGAGCAGGAGATTTCACAAACAGGACCGGTGTTTGGGTTGTGCCCAGCGCTGGAGATTCCTTTTGTAAGGAGAAAGATGCCGACCATTGAGCAGCTTGTCCGCGAGGGCAGGAAGCCAAAGAAGAAGAAGGTGAAGACCGCAGGTCTCGCCGGCGCACCGCAGCGCCGCGGGGTTTGCACGCGTGTCTACACCGTGACGCCCAAGAAGCCGAACTCCGCCTTGCGCAAGGTTTGCCGTGTTCGCCTCTCATCGGGTGTCGAGGTCACCGCATACATCCCGGGTGAGGGTCACAACCTCCAGGAGCACAGCATCGTGCTGGTTCGCGGAGGGCGTGTCCGCGACCTCCCAGGGGTTCGTTACAAGGTGATCCGCGGAACTCTCGATGCTTCGGGTGTCTCCGATCGCAAGAAGGCTCGCTCCCGCTACGGGACGAAGAAGGATTCTTAGGAGCCACTGATGCGAAGAGCACCAGCCCAGAAGCGCAAGGTCGAGCCGGACCCGGTGTTCCGGTCGGTCCTGGTCAGCCAGGTGATCAACAAGATCTTGCTCAAAGGGAAGAAGGATTTGGCCCGCTCCATCGTCTACGACGCGCTGGAGACGGTCGAGCAGCGGACCAGCCAGGATCCGGCCGTCGTGCTCAAGCGGGCGGTCGACAACATTCGGCCTCAGGTAGAGGTTCGCTCCCGCCGTGTCGGCGGCAGCTCCTACCAGGTGCCGGTTGAGGTTTCGCCACGTCGTCAGAACAGCCTGGCGATTCGCTGGTTGGTCAGTTACGCACGCCAGCGCCGGGAGACGACGATGTCGATGCGACTGGCCAACGAGATTCTCGACGCATCCAACAACACGGGTGCGGCGGTCAAGCGCAAGGAAGATGTCCACAAGATGGCGGAGTCCAACAAGGCCTTTGCCCACTACCGCTGGTAACGCGTCTCGATATGGCGAGCTAATGCTCGCGAACGAGACGTTGGAGATTTTCTACGGAAACTCCATGCCGGCTGACAAGTCATAGAGAGTGCCAGGCAGGCGGGCCGAAAAACTCCAGGCCCGAACCGCCCGACAGGGACTTTCGAAAACTGAATAGCGACCGGAGTAATAGAAGAAAGAAATGAGCAACGACAACGCGCTGCATCATCTGCGGGAAGTCCCGCTGAGCCGTACCCGAAACATCGGGATCATGGCCCATATCGACGCGGGCAAGACCACGCTCACCGAGCGCATCCTCTATTACACCGGCCGCAACTACAAGATCGGTGAGGTCCACGAAGGCTCCGCCACCATGGACTGGATGGAGCAGGAGCAGGAGCGTGGCATCACGATCACCTCCGCAGCCACCACTTGTATCTGGCACGACCACGCCATCAACATCATCGATACCCCCGGGCACGTCGACTTCACCGTCGAAGTCGAGCGTGCTCTTCGTGTTTTGGACGGTGCCGTTGCCGTGTTCGACGGTGTAGCCGGCGTCGAGCCGCAGTCGGAAACTGTCTGGCGCCAGGCCGACCGCTACAAGGTCCCCCGCATCTGCTTCATCAACAAGCTCGACCGCACCGGTGCCGACTTCTACTTCGACGTCGACTCGATCGTCGAGCGCCTCGGTGCCACGCCGCTGGTGATGCAGCTTCCGATCGGAGCCGAGTCCGACTTCGTAGGTGTCGTCGACCTGGTCGAGATGGAAGCCCACGTTTGGAAGGGCGACGACGGCAAGCACTGGGAGACCACCACCATCCCCGCCGAGCTCGAAGGCCCTGCCTCCGAGTACCGGGAGAAGCTGCTCGAGGCGGTGGCCGAGACTTCGGAAGACCTGCTCGAGGCCTACCTCGAGAACGGCGACCTCAACTCCAAGCAGATCCAGCAAGGTGTTCGCGCCGGCACAGTGAGCAACGACTTCACACCTGTCTTCTGCGGCACAGCGTTCAAGAACAAAGGTGTCCAACTCCTGCTCGACGCGATCGTCGCCTACCTCCCGTCACCGGTCGACCTTCCCCCCACGGAAGGCTTCAAGCCCGGTGACGAGGAAGTGGTCATGGAGCGGGACCACAACGACATGGAGCCGTTCAGCGCCCTTGCCTTCAAGATCATGACCGACCCCCATGTCGGCAAGCTGACCTATTTCCGGGTGTACTCGGGCCACATGTCGAAGGGTGACACCATCCTCAACACCGTCACCGGCAAGAAGGAGCGGATTGGCCGCATCCTCAAGATGCACGCCAACCACCGTGAAGACGTGGATGATGTCTTTGCCGGCGACATCGTTGCCGGGATCGGGTTCAAGAGCACCACCACCGGCGACACCCTGTCCGACCCGTCCAGCCCGATTCAACTGGAGTCGATGGAGTTCCCGGCACCGGTCATCTCCGTTGCCATCGAGCCCAAGACCAAGTCTGACGAAGAGAAGCTGTCCACCTCACTGCACAAGCTGTCCGAAGAGGACCCCACTTTCCTGGTCCGCTCTGACGAGGAGACCGGCCAGACGATCATCTCGGGGATGGGCGAGCTGCACCTGGAGGTGCTGGTCGACCGGCTGCTCAGGGAGTTCAGGGTCGATGCAGCAGTGGGCAAGCCTCAGGTCGCCTATCGGGAGACCATCCGCAAGGGCATCGAGAAGATCCAGTACCGGCATGTGAAGCAGTCGGGTGGAAAAGGCCAATACGCAGACGTGGTGATCCACCTCGAGCCCACGGGCCCCGGCGGTGGCTACGAGTTCATCGACCAGATCAAGGGTGGCTCGGTTCCCCGCGAGTACATCCCGTCGGTCGATGCCGGGATAGAGGAGGCCCTGGATCAAGGCATCCTGGCCGGTTACCCCCTCGTCGACGTGCGGGCGATTCTCATCGACGGCTCATCACACGACGTCGACTCGTCGGAGATGGCCTTCAAGATCGCCGGCTCGATGGTTCTCCAGGAAGCTGCTCGCAAGGCGGGTGTCAAGCTGCTCGAGCCTGTGATGGACGTGGAAGTGACCACCCCAGAGGAGTACATGGGCGATGTCATCGGCGACCTCAACTCCCGCCGCGGCAAGGTGGAGGGGATGAACCAGAGGGGCAACAGCCAGGTCATCAAGGCCCAGGTCCCCATGTCAGAGATGTTCGGCTACGCCACAGACTTGCGTTCCAAGACGCAGGGGCGTGCCACTTACTCAATGCAATTCAATTCGTATCAGGACGTGCCTGAGTCGATTGCCACCGAGATCGTGGCGCATCGGCGGGGCGAGGCGTGATGCAATCACACACGTCGATGAAATCGGCCGTGGCCTGAGACCAAGGAACAACTAGGAGAGCAAGACGATGGCTAAGGAAAAGTTCGAGCGGACCAAGCCGCACGTGAACGTAGGGACCATGGGTCACATCGACCATGGGAAGACGACGCTGACAGCCGCTATCACCAAGACTCTGGCTGAGCGGGTCGGAGGCAACAACCAGTTCGAGGCGTTCGAGGACATCGACAAGGCCCCGGAGGAGCGAGAGCGTGGGATCACGATCTCGATTTCCCATGTCGAGTACGAGACCGAGAACCGGCACTACGCCCACGTCGACATGCCCGGGCACGCCGACTACATCAAGAACATGATCACCGGCGCCGCCCAGGTGGACGGTGCGATCCTCGTGGTCGGCGGTGACGACGGCCCGATGCCGCAGACTCGTGAGCACGTGCTTCTCGCCCGTCAGGTCGGCGTGCCGAGCATCGTTGTGTTCCTCAACAAGGCCGATCTCGTCGATGACGAGGAGCTTCTTGACCTCGTAGAGCTAGAGGTGCGCGATCTGCTCACCGAGTACGAGTTCCCCGGTGACGACGTTCCCGTTATCCGTGGCTCCGCCCTGAAGGCCCTCGAGGGTGATTCCGATGCGATGGACCAAGTGATGGAGCTGATGTCCTCCGTCGACGACTTCATCCCGAACCCCGAGCGTGACACCGAGAAGCCGTTCCTGATGTCGATCGAGGACGTGTTCTCGATCACCGGCCGTGGCACCGTGGTCACCGGTCGCATTGAGCAGGGGATCCTCAAGGTCAACGAGGAAGTGGAAATTGTCGGGATCAAGGACACTCAGAAGACGGTCGCTACCGGAATCGAGATGTTCCGCAAGCTGCTCGACGAAGGCGTCGCCGGCGACAACGTGGGAGTTCTCCTTCGTGGCACCGCCAAGGACGAAGTCGAGCGTGGCCAGGTGCTGGCCAAGCCCGGTTCGATCACCCCTCACACGGACTTCGAGGCTCAGGTCTACGTGCTCACGAAGGAAGAGGGTGGGCGTCACAACCCGTTCTTCCCTGGGTACCGGCCTCAGTTCTACTTCCGCACAACAGACGTGACCGGGACGGTGCAGCTTCCCGAAGGCACCCAGATGGTCATGCCCGGTGACAACACCGAGATGACCGTCGAGTTGATCGCCCCGATCGCCATGGACGAGGGCCTGCGGTTTGCCATCCGTGAGGGTGGCCGGACCGTCGGCGCCGGACGAGTAGTGAAGATCACCAAGTAATGGCAGACGAGCAGAAGATCCGCATCAGGCTCAAGGCCTACGACCACAACGTCGTGGATGAGTCGTCGAAGAAGATCACGGAGACCGTGCTTCGCACCCAGGCGAAGATCAAGGGACCGGTTCCTCTTCCGACGGAGATCCACCGTTACTGCGTGGTGCGGGGGCCGCATGTCCACAAGGACAGCCGTGAGCACTTCGAGATGCGGATCCACAAGCGCTTGATCGACATCCTCGAGCCGACCCCGAAGACGGTCGACTCGCTGATGCGTCTCGAGCTTCCTGCCGGTGTAGATGTAGAGATCAAGCTCTAAGGACCTGCGATGAATACAGCGAACCCCGCGAAGCGATCCCAGCCTGCAGAGCACGGCTCTGTCCCTGGCGGGGGTTTCAAGGGGGTCGCCCCCCTGAGGAAGAAACTGCGATGAAAGCAATTCTCGGACAGAAGTTGGGCATGACCCAGATCTTCGACGACGAGGCACGGGCGATACCCGTGACTGTCGTCAAGGCTGGCCCCGTCCACGTCGTCCAAGTCAAGACAACGGAGACGGATGGCTACAACGCCATTCAGATCTCCTATGGCGACGTGAAGGCGGCAAACGTCAACAAGCCCACAGCCGGGCACTACGCCAAGGCTGGAGTGGCCCCGGCCGGGCACCTGGTCGAGATCAAGGTCGAAGACCCGTCGGAGTTCACTGTGGGCCAGGAGATCAAGGTCGAGGAGATGTTTGAGGCCGGGATCAAGGCCGACGTCGCCGGAGTGTCCAAAGGCAAAGGCTTTGCCGGTGTGATGAAGCGTCACAACTTCAAAGGCCAGGGCGCCTCACACGGAAACCACAAGAAGCACCGTGCCCCCGGCTCCATCGGAGCTTGCGCAACACCGGCCCGCGTCTTCAAAGGGATGCGCATGGCGGGTCGCATGGGTGGCGAGAAGGTCACAAACTTGAATCTCGAAGTTGCCGGTGTCGACGCCGAGCGCGGGCTGCTCCTGCTCAACGGGTCGGTCCCCGGACCCAAAGGCTCGGTGGTGCTGGTCAGGGAGGCGGTGAAGGCTCGTGGCTGACGTGAAAGCACCTCTCTTCAAGGCCAATGGCAAGAAGAGTGGCGACATCGAGCTCGACGCCGAGGTGTTCGGGATCGAGCCCAACCTGGATGTTCTCCATCAGGTGGTGACCGCCCAACTAGCTGCTGCCCGCCGGGGAACGGCGAGCACCAAGACTCGCAGCGAAGTGCGTGGCGGTGGCAGGAAGCCATGGCGGCAGAAAGGCCTCGGCCGGGCACGGCACGGCTCCATTCGCTCCCCGCAATGGGTCGGCGGCGGTGTGGCCCATGGCCCCAAGCCGAGGGACTACAGCCAGCGCACCCCCAAGAAGATGAAGCGTCTCGCTCTACGCAGTGCCCTATCTGCCCGCGCCTCGGAGGAGGCAGTCATGGTCGTTGACGACATCGACTGGTCGGCTCCGAAGACCAAGCAGGCTGTGGGTCTTCTCGGTGGCATGGGTGCCGATGGCAAGACCCTGGTGGTTCTCGGCCAGGTCGACGGCACGGCCGGCAAGTCCTTCCGCAACTTGCCCGAAGTTCGTGTAGTGGAGCCAGGTCACCTGACTCCTTACGACGTGCTCTGGTCGGACCAGGTGGTTTTCACGTCGCACACAGTCGGCTCGGTTGGCCACTCGAGTGCCTATGAGGTGAGTGGTGACGACTTTGTCAAGGATGACGAAGCATGAAAATGGCACACGACGTGATCCTCGCCCCGATTGTCTCGGAGAAGTCGTACGACTTGATCGAGGAGCACAACTCCTACACGTTCGAGGTCGATCCCCGCTCCAACAAGGAGGAGATCCGCGACGCCGTCGAGCAGGTGTTCGACGTCCGGGTCGTGAGGGTGAACACGATGAATCGCAAGGGGAAGCGCAAGCGCTACGGATACAAGTACGGCCGTCGCAAGGACGTGAAGCGGGCAGTGGTCACGCTCGCCGAAGGCGACTCGATCGACCTCTTTGGAGTCTGAGATGGCAGTCAAGAAACGCAAGCCCACTTCACCCGGTCGTCGCTTCCAGACCGTCTCGGATTTTGCCGAGATCACGGATTCGAAGCCGGAGAAGGCGCTGATCGACAAGAAGTCCAAGACAGGTGGCCGCAACACCGACGGTCGCATCACCTCGCGTCATCGCGGAGGCGGTCACAAGCAGCGCTACCGCGTGATCGACTTCAAGCGCGGCAAGGACGGGATCCCCGCCCGTGTCGCCTCGATCCAGTACGACCCGAACCGCAACGCTCGCATCGCTCTCCTCAACTATGCGGACGGCGAGAAGCGCTACATCCTCGCCCCTCTGGGTGTGAGAGTCGGCGACCGTGTCGAGTCCGGCTCAGGTGCCGAGATTAAGCCAGGCAATGCTCTTCCGTTGCGCAACATCCCGGCTGGAACGCTGGTTCACGCCATAGAGATGCGCCCGGGCGGCGGAGCCAAGATGGCTCGCTCAGCGGGTGCCTCCGTGCAGCTCATGTCCAAAGAGGGTGACCTCGCCCTGCTCCGCCTCCCCTCTGGTGAGATGCGGCAGGTGCCTCTGGACTGCCGTGCCACGGTGGGTCAGGTTGGCAACACCGAGGCAGAGCTGGTCAAGCTGGGCAAGGCCGGCCGCAAGCGGTGGAAGGGTGTTCGCCCCCAGACTCGGGGTGTCGCCATGAACCCCGTCGACCACCCCCTCGGTGGTGGTGAGGGCAAGTCGTCGGGTGGCCGTCACCCCGTCAGCCCGTGGGGCAAGCCCGAGGGCCGCACCCGCAGCAAGAAGAAGGCTTCCAACAAGTACATAGTGCGCCGCCGTACCAAGAAGGGAAGACGATGAGCCGCTCATTGAAGAAAGGCCCCTTCGTGGACGAGCACCTCGCCAACAAGGTGGACGAGCTCAACCGGACGGGCCAGAAGCGTGTGATCAGGACCTGGTCACGTCGCTCCACGATCATCCCGGAGATGATCGGGCACACTCTGGCTGTCCACGACGGCCGCAAGCACGTCCCGGTTTACATCACAGAGTCGATGGTTGGTCACAAACTCGGGGAGTTCGCCCCGACGCGGACCTTCCGCGGCCACGCCGACAAGGCAGCTGCGAAGCGATGAGAGTCAAAGCTCACTCCCGCTACGTGCGTCAGTCGCCCTACAAGGTGCGTCGCGTGCTCGACCTCGTCCGCGGTCTTCCCGTTGAAGAGGCCGAAGACGTGTTGCGGCTCACGCAACGCGGCGCTGCCGTGCCGATCTCGAAGACTCTGAAGTCGGCTGTGGCCAACGCCGAGCACAACCACGCACTGGACGCAGAGGATCTGTACATCAGCGAGGCCTTTGCAGACGAAGGTCCGACGTTGAAGCGGTTTCGCCCAAGAGCGCGTGGACGCGCCACGCGCATCGACAAGCGGACCAGTCACATAACGATTGTCGTCGACGACATGTCCGAGTTGGACGAGGAGGTGAACTGATGGGTCAGAAGACACACCCCTACTCGTTCAGGCTGGGTGTCGCCACCGATTGGAAGTCGAAGTGGTTCTCCGAGAAGGAGTACGCCGACTTCGTCAACGAGGACTGGAGGATCCGCGACTACCTGCGCGGCGAGCTCCAGCGTGGCGCGGTCTCGCGCATCGACATCGAGCGCACCCGTGACCGGCTGATCGTTGACATCCACACTGCCCGTCCGGGCGTTGTGATCGGGCGCAAGGGCTCGGAGGCCGAGCGGCTTCGCAACGGCCTCGAGGCCATGACCGATCGCAGGATCAAGCTCAACATCAACGAGGTGAAGGACCCGGATCTCGACGCCGCGCTCTTGGCGCGGGGCATTGCCGATCAGATCGAGAACCGAATTGCCTTCCGCAGGGCCATGAAACGAGCCGTCGCCTCAGCGTTGAAGGCCGGCGCCGAAGGTGTCCGGGTCGAGGCGAAGGGTCGTCTTGGTGGAGCCGACATGGGACGCCGGGAGTGGTACCGCGAAGGCCGAGTGCCTCTGCACACTCTGCGTGCCGACATCGACTACGGGACCGCAACCGCTCGCACCACGGTCGGTGCCATCGGCATCAAGGTTTGGGTCTATCGCGGTGACGTCATGGAGCGTTCGGTCATCTCAGGTGAGCGGATCGCTGCCGAGGCCGATCTCGCCACTGGCGGGCCGGCTCGCCGCACCCAGAAGAGCCTCAGGTCACGAGCCGAAGAGGCGGCCGGGGAGAAGAAAGAGACTCGTCTCATCGAGGCCGGTGGCGGCAAGCGACCGGTTGTCGAGACCGGTGCCAGTGATGGCAAGCCCAAGCTGATCGAGGCAGGTGGCGGGCGTCGTCCCACTGCCGCCGAGGCTCAGGTGCAGTATGAGAGCGCCCAAGATGAACAGGTCGTTCCCTCTGACGAGGGAACGAATGAAGAAGCTGACGCTTCTTCTGTGCCTTCGTCCGACGAGGGCGCGACCACGGAGTCGTTGCAGGAGACCTCGGCACAAGTTGCCGACGAGTCCTCAGCGAAGGAAGAGGAGTAAGTACGACATGTTGATGCCCAAGAGAACGAAGCACCGCAAGGTGCATCGCGGGCGCATGTCCGGCGTAGCCAAAGGCGGGACCAAGGTCACCTTCGGTGAGTACGGGTTGCAGGCTCTCGAGCCGGGTTGGATTACTTCCCGTCAGATCGAGTCAAGCCGTGTCGCCATCACGCGAGCGGTCAAGCGTGGCGGGAAGGTGTGGATCAACATCTTCCCCGACAAGCCCGTGACCCAGAAGCCCGCCGAGACCCGGATGGGCTCGGGCAAGGGGAACCCAGAGTTTTGGGTTGCCGTGGTCAAGCCCGGCCGTGTGATGTTCGAACTCGCCGGTGTGCCCGAGGACCTTGCCCGAGAGGCCATGCGAAAGGCCAGTCACAAGCTGCCGATCAAGACTCGTTTCGTCACCAGGGAGGACGCATGAACGCTGCGGAGATCCGTGAGATGACGGACGAGGAGCTTATGGAGGCTCTGACAGAAGCCAAGGAAGAGAAGTTCAATCTTCGCTTCCAGCTGGCCACGAACCAGCTCGACAACACCGCCCGCATCGGTGAAGTGAAGAGAGAGATCGCTCGCATGCTGACTGTTATGCGCGAGAGAGAACTGGCGTCGGCAACTGCCGTTGACGCCGCCGAGGAGAGTGCCTGATGACTGATACCCGAAACCGTCGCAAAGTGCGTGTCGGTGTTGTCGTGTCAGACGCCCGTGACAAGACGGTGACCGTCGAAGTGCCCAACTCGGCCAAGCACCCGCGCTACGACAAGATCGTGCGGAGCGCGACCAAGCTTCATGCCCACGACGAGACCAACGACGCCAATGTCGGCGACACGGTCCGGATCATGGAAACCCGCCCGATCAGCAAGCAGAAGCGCTGGCGTGTGGTCGAAGTGGTGGAGCGCGCCAGATGATCCAGCAGGAGTCCCGTCTCAAGGTGGCCGACAACACCGGTGCCCGCGAACTGCTCTGCATTCGCGTGCTCGGGGGCTCGTCTCGCCGCTATGCGGGCGTTGGCGACGTGATTGTGGGCACGATCAAAGAGGCCAACCCGGGTGGTTCGGTGAAGAAAGGTGAGGTCGTGCGCGCCGTCGTCGTCCGCACCAAGAAGGAGTCACGCCGGCCCGACGGCACCTACATCCGTTTCGACGACAACGCCTGTGTGATCATCGACACCAATCGCCAGCCCCGCGGGACCCGCATCTTCGGTCCTGTGGCGAGAGAGCTGCGCGATCACCGATTCATGCGGATCGTCTCCCTAGCCCCGGAAGTGCTCTGATGACGCTGCCGCGCTCGCAGGAGGTTTGCTCGTGAAACTCAAGAATGGTGACACGGTGATGGTCATTGCCGGCAAGGACGCCGGCAAGGAGTCGAAGATCTCGCACGTCTACCCGGACCGGAACAAGGTCCTGGTCGAAGGGGTCAACACCGCCAAGCGTCACACCAAGCCGACCGGTCAGACCATGCAAGGCGGGATCATCGACAAGGACATGCCGATCGATGTCTCCAACGTGATGATCGTCTGCGACAAGTGCGGTCCGACCCGCATCGGTCAGCGGTTCGACGACGACGGCAACAAGCACCGCGTCTGCGTCAAGTGCGGAGGTGACCTGTGAGCGAAGCACGCCTCAAGAGCCGCTACCGGGACGAGATCAAGGCCAAGCTCCAAGAGCAGCTCGGCTTCGACAACCCGATGCAGGTCCCCACACTGGACAAGATCGTCCTCAACATGGGTCTCGGCGACGCCATCGCCGACAAGAAGGCCATAGATGAGGCGCTCGACGAGCTGGGCCTGATCTCGGGACAGAAGCCCCGTATCAACCGGGCTCGCAAGTCGATCGCCAACTTCAAGCTGCGTGAAGGCATGCCCATTGGCGTGTCAGTCACCTTGCGTGGCGACCGGATGTGGGAGTTCTTCGATCGTCTGCTCTCGATCGCCATCCCGAGGGTCCGCGACTTCCGCGGCCTCAACCCGAAGGCGTTCGATGGCCACGGCAACTACAGCGTCGGAGCTTCCGAGCAGCTGATCTTCCCCGAGATCGACTTCGACCGGGTCACGACCACTCGTGGCCTCAACATCACAATCGTCACCACAGCGGACGACGACGAGGGAGGCAGGGCCTTGCTCGATGCGTTCGGGTTCCCGTTCCGCCGGGCCGAGGCGCAGGTTTAGAAGCGCAGGTATAGGAGTTTCAATGGCTAAGAAATCAATGATCGCCAAGGCCAATCGCGAGCCGAAGTTCAAGGTTCGCGGCTACAACCGCTGCCGGCGGTGTGGCCGCAGCCGCGCCTACCTGCGTGACTTCGGCATGTGCCGGATCTGCGTGCGCGAGCTGGCCTCCAAGGGCGAGCTTCCCGGTGTCAGAAAGGCTTCGTGGTAACGATGCCAGTCACAGATCCAATCGCAGACATGCTCGCCAGGGTCCGCAACGCCGTTGCGGTCGGTCACGAGCGGGTGTCCATGCCGTCTTCGAAGATGAAAGTCGGCATCGCACAAATCCTCGTCGACGAGGGCTACATCGACCGCTTCGAGGTGAGCGAAGACGCCCATCGGCGTGAGTTGGAGCTGGTGCTCCGCTACGGCGACAGGCGTCGCCCTGCCATAGAGGGCATCAAGCGGATCTCGCGTCCCGGCCACCGGGTTTACCGAGGCGCCAAGCAGCTTCCTCGTGTCCAAGGCGGCCTCGGTGTCGCCGTCGTATCCACCAGTCAGGGACTTCTTCCCGACCGTGAGGCGCGCAAGCGTCGTCTCGGGGGAGAGGTCGTATGCGAGGTGTGGTGAGATGAGTCGTGTAGGCAAGAGCCCCATCACGGTCCCGTCCGGCGTCGACGTCAAGGTCGACGGCCAGGTGGTGACGGTGAAGGGCTCCAAGGGCGAGCTTCGCCGGGAGTTCAACGAGCGCATCGGCTTTGAACAGGAAGGTGACACGTTGACAGTGACCCGGCCTGACGATGCCCGTGAGTCGAAGGCACTCCACGGCTTGAGTCGAGCCCTGCTCAACAACATGGTCGTCGGCGTCTCCGAGGGCTTCCAGAAAGACCTCGAGATCCAAGGTGTCGGTTATCGCGCCGCTCTCAAGGGCAAGGCGATTGAGCTCCAGGTGGGCTTCAGCCACTCCGTGCTGGTCGAGGCCCCGGACGGGATCACATTCGAGGTTCCCGAGCCGACCAAGATCAGTGTTTCTGGCATCGACAAGGAGCTGGTGGGCCAGATCGCGGCCAACATCCGCAAGGTCCGCCCGCCCGAGCCCTACAAGGGCAAGGGCATTCGCTATTCCGGTGAGTACGTCCGGCGCAAGGCCGGGAAGGCAGGTAAGTGATGGCCGTGTCCCGCAAAGATGCCCGGTCACGCCGTCATGCCCGTGTGCGCAAGAACGTTCGTGGAACGTCCGAGCGTCCCCGGCTGGCCGTGTTCCGGAGCAACAAGTACATCTACGCCCAGGTGATCGATGACATCGAGGGCCGCACGCTGGCGTCCGCCTCCTCCCAGGAGTCGGATCTCCGCGCGGGTGCGCTCAACATCGACACCGCTTCCAAGGTCGGAGCCCTCGTGGCGACTCGTGCCAAGGATGCGGGAGTCGAGCATGTGGTGTTCGATCGTGGCGGTTACAAGTTCCACGGCAAGGTGAAGGCACTGGCCGACGCTGCGCGTGAGGAAGGACTTTCTTTCTAATGGCACGACAAAACCGCCCAGGCAGCGAGCAAAGCCAATACGACGAGCGCGTCATCCAGATCAACCGGGTGGCGAAAGTGGTCAAGGGTGGCCGGCGCTTCAGCTTCACAGCCCTGGTTGTCGTCGGTGACGGCAACGGCAAGGTGGCGATCGGCTACGGCAAGGCCAAAGAGGTCCCGGCAGCCATCCAGAAGGCCATCGAGCAGGCTCGTCGCGACATGGTGGTCATCCCGATGGCAGGCCAAACCGTCGTGCACACCCAGGTTGGCGTGCATGGTGCCTCCAAGGTGCTGGTCAAGCCTGCGGCTCCAGGCACCGGTGTCATCGCTGGTGGCGCGGTGCGTCAGATCCTCGAGGCTGCGGGCATCAAGGACGCTCTGGCCAAGTCACTGGGATCGCCGACCCACCTCAACGTCGCCAAGGCGGCGATGGATGCCTTGCTCTCACAGAGACGCCCCGACGAGGTGGCGAAGATGCGTGGCAAGAAGCCTGAGGACATCACTCCTCCAGGTCTTCTCGGCGCCTACAACGGGACCGAGAGTGTCCGTGCCGCAGCCTCATCTGGCAACGGGAAGAGCTGATGGCGAAAGCTAAGAAGAAGACCGTGAAGGTCACATTGAAGAAGTCGGTGATCGGCGAGAAGCCGAAGACTCGAGCCACCGTCGAGGGGCTCGGTCTTCGCAAGATCGACCAAACGGTCGAGCACGCCGATTCCCCATCCCTGCGCGGGATGCTCCACAAGGTGGACCATCTCGTCGCAGTCGAGGAGAGCTGATGAGCGACAAGAAAGAACAGTTGAAGCTGCACCACCTGTCACCGGCTTCCGGGTCGAAGAAGAAGAAGATCCGGGTGGGCCGTGGTGAGGGTGGCCGCCGTGGCAAGACTGCAGGTCGCGGCACCAAAGGCCTGAAGGCTCGCAACACGTTGCGGCCCGGCTTCGAGGGTGGCCAGACGCCACTGGCGATGCGGCTCCCCAAGCTTCGGGGCTTCAACAACCCGAACAAGGAGGAGTTCGCCATCGTCAACGTCTCGACCCTCAACGAGTTCAGGGCCGGGTCGGAGGTGACCCCCGAGAAGCTTCGTGAGAAGGGCCTCATCCGCCACAAGGGCCGGGTGAAGGTTCTTGCTGAAGGTGACCTGTCCAAGAAGCTGACGGTGAAAGCCCATGCTTTCAGCGCTTCCGCCAAGACCAAGATCGAAGAAGCAGGAGGGACCGCCGAGGTCATCTGACCCGGCGTTCCACCACATAGGCGCCTCGAGCTAGAAGACTTGGCGCCGGCGAACACCTAGGAATCCATGCTCTCCATCTACCGCAACATGTTCAAGATCCCGGACCTCCGGGCGAAGATTCTCTTCACCCTGGCGATGTTCGGGGTCTACCGGGTTGGCGCGACGATCCCGGTGCCCGGGATCGACATCGACGCAGTCCAGCTCTTCCAGAGCCAGCAGCAAGCCGGCGGCATCTACGGTCTGCTCAACCTGTTCTCAGGAGGTGCCCTGGAGCAGTTCTCGGTGTTCGCCCTGGGGATCATCCCCTACATCACGGCGTCGATCATCATGCAGCTCCTCACCGTGGTCATCCCAAGACTCCAGGCTCTCCAGGAAGAAGGGGAGTCGGGTCGCAAGGTGATCACCCAGTGGACTCGTTACATGACGGTGATCCTGGCCCTGATCCAGTCGACCGGATTCACCTTCCTGTTCCATTCGGGCCAATTCACCAACGGCATCGACCTGATCCCGAACTACACCCCGTTCCGGGTGATCCTGATCGTCCTCACCATGACGGCGGGCACCGCAATGGTGATGTGGCTCGGTGAGCTGATCACCCAGCGCGGTGTAGGCAACGGGATGTCCCTGATCATCTTCGTCTCGATCCTCAGCCAGTTCCCGTTCATCTTCGGGAGTCTCTGGCAGCAGACAGTCGCAGCAAACCTGCCGATGAGGTTCATCGTCATCGTGGGGATCTTCCTGCTGATGATCGTGGCGATCATCTACGTCGACCAGGGTCAGCGGCGGATACCCATTCAGTTCGCAAAGCGGGTGCGTGGTCGCCGTGTTCTGGGCGGGCAGTCGACCTACATCCCCCTCAAGGTCAACACCGCCGGTGTCATCCCGGTGATCTTCGCCACTTCGGTTCTTTTGATCCCGGCCCTGATGGTGACCGCCATCCCCTCCAATGCGGCTTGGGTCGATGCGACCAGGCGCTGGATCGACACCAACTTGGGTGCAGGCTCGTTTGGTGTCAGCTGGTGGTACGTGGCGATTCTGTTCGCTCTCATCGTCTTCTTCACCTACTTCTACACGGCCATCCAGTTCGACCCGGAGCAGCAGTCGGAGATGATCCAACGTCAGGGCGGGTTCATCCCAGGTGTGCGCCCGGGCAGGCAGACGGCCAAGCACCTTTCGTTCATCCTCAACAGGATCACCCTTCCCGGCTCGATCTACCTGGCGACGATCTCGGTGTTGCCTGCGATCGCCGGTGCTATCTGGAACCTCCAGATAGCCTTCTCGGGTGTGTCGATCCTTATCGTGGTCGGTGTCGCCCTGGAGACGATGAAGCAGATCGAGTCCCAGCTGACGATGCGTAACTACGAGGGCATCCTTACGTAGCGTGGAACTGCCTCGCACGCGCCGATTCGAGCCATGAGACTGCTGTTCATCGGGCCGCCCGGAGCCGGCAAGGGAACTCAAGCGTCCCGTGTCGCCGAGCGTCTCGGGATACCGCACATCTCCACCGGTGACATGTTCCGCCACCATGTCTCGAACGGCACCGAGTTGGGGGCCAAGGTCGACGCGATCATGAAAGCGGGCGACTACGTGCCCGACTCATTGACCGTGCAGATGCTCTCACAACGCGTCGCGGAGGACGATGCCGCAGATGGGTTCATTCTCGATGGGTTCCCTCGGACACCTGCCCAGGTGGAGGCACTCGACGAGTTGCTCAGTGAGGAGGGCCTCGACCGGGTGGTTGTCTTTGAAGTCGATGAGGGCGAGCTGGCGGGCCGCATGCTGGCGAGGGGTCGCGCCGACGACACCGAGGAAGCAATTCGCAACCGCTTCGACATCTATCGGAAGCAGACGCAGCCTTTGCTCGACGTCTACGGCGAGCGCGGGATCACGGTCAGTGTGGACGGCATGGGTGAGGTCGGCGAGATCACAGACCGGGTGATCGCCGCCCTGCATCAATCATGATCACCATCAAGTCGCGTCGCGAGTTCGCCAAAATGGCAAAGGCCGGCGCCTGTGTCGCCGATGTCCACCGACGGGTTCGCGAGGCAGCCAAGCCTGGTGTCACTTTGCTCGAGCTGGAGGAGATCGGTGCCCAGACCATCGCCGACCACGGCTGCACCTCGTCCTTCCTCAACTATCTCGGCAGCTACCCGGCGACTCTCTGCCTCTCTCCCAACGATGTGATTGTCCACGGCATACCGTCGGAGTACAGGCTCGAAGAAGGTGACATCCTTTCCGTCGATGCCGGGGCCATCTACGAGGGCTTTCACGGCGATGCCGCCTTCACCGTCGGTGTTGGCGAAGTCACCGAGGAAGCACGGCATCTGATCGACACCACCCAGGAGGCGATGTGGGCCGGCATCCGATTGGTGGACAAAGGCAATCGGCTCGGTGACATCGGGAGCGTCGTTCACGAGATCGGCACCGCTCACGGCTATGGCGTCGTCGAGGAGTACGTCGGTCACGGGATCGGGCGCGAGATGCACGAGGAGCCTCAGGTGCCCAACTACGGAGTCAAGGGCAAAGGCTTGAAGCTGAAGACGGGCATGGCCCTATGCATAGAGCCGATGTTCAACATCGGCCGTCGTCACACCAAGGTCGATCCTGACGGCTGGACAGTTCGCACCGACGACGGGACGCTGTCCGCTCATTGGGAGCACACCGTCGCCATCACTCCGGACGGGCCACAGGTTTTCACTGCGGCGTTGGAGCCGGTGCCTGTCGAAGAGGTCGTGGCGGGTTAGGTCAGGATCCCGACACCGATCATCGATCCGATGACGGTGACCATGATCATCACCATCTGGGTGAACATCGTCTTCCGCAGAGATCCGAGTTCGGCATAGATTTCGGCGCGAAGGGCTGCCATATCCGCCTTCAACTCGGCTTCGAGGACCTTCAGGTCTGCCTTGGTTGCCACTTCATCGAGTGCGTAAAGAGGGAAGCCGCTCATGAAAGTCTCGGCGTTCTGGGGCCCGAGGACGTCACGCAGAGCATTGTACAGGTCGGTTCAGGCCGCCTCGGAGATCGGCATGGCTTCAGAGTGTCAGAGTCAGGCCGGGAATGCAATGGTGTTGACCCGAGCCTGCCAGGCTGACTCCGATGTCGACTGACCAGATTGCGGCCGAGGTCGTCTTCGACGCATTTGTCGAGATGGAGGAGGATTTCCGAAGGCTGACTCGCCGGGCCAAGGTCCGTTTCGAGAGTCGCGACTGGCAGGGAATGGCCGACGACGCATCCGATCGGATCAGTCTCTATCCGGAGACGGCGACTCGCACCGCGGAAGTGGTGGGCGAGTACCTCGGCAACACTCGCTTCGACCGTTCCTTGTGGGCTGGGGTGAGATCGGCCTACTCGGAGCTTGCCGGCGACCGCCCGGAGCTTGAGCTGGCCGAGACGTTCTACAACAGCGTCACCCGCCGGATCTTTGACACGGTGGGGGTCGACGCAGCCATTGAGTTCGTCGACAGTGAGGCGAAGCCGATTGATGGCACCACCTCAAGCCTTCGGGTCGACTGTGCTGAAGGCCTCGCCAACGCGGTTCGGCAGGCGGTCGAAAGTGCCGGGTTCCGGGCCCCGTTCGAAGACCTCGACGGCGACCTGGAGCGAGCTGCCGACCGCATCATCCACTTGGTTTCTGAGCCCGTGCAGTTGGAGGTGGCCACGAGTGTCTTCTACCGCGGCAAGGGCGCCTATCTGGTCGGGCAGGTCGTCGGGACCGTCGAGACGCAGCCGTTGGCCATTGCCTTCGAGCACGGAGAAGCCGGTATCAATGTCGATGCCGTTCTGCTCGAGGAGAACGACGTCTCCGTTCTCTTTTCGTTCGCCCATTCCTACTTCCACGTCGACACCGACCGTCCCCGCGACCTCGTCGAGTACATCCGCGATCAGGTCCCACGAAAGCGTCTTTCGGAGATGTACATCTCCATCGGGAGGCCTCGGCACGGGAAGACCGAGCTGTACCGGGAGCTTCTCGACCATCTGAGGACCAGCGACGACCTGTTCCAACGCCCGCCTGGGAAGGAGGGCTTGGTGATGGCGGTGTTCCATCTTCCCGGCTTCGAGATGGTCTTCAAGGTGATCAAAGACAGCTTCCCACCACAGAAAAAGCTGACCCCGAGCCAGGTGATGGACAAGTATCGGCTGGTCTACCGGCACGATCGGGCGGGACGCCTCATCGACTCTCAGGTGTACGAGCACCTGGAGTTCGAGCGGGACCGCTTCGCGCCGGGCTTTCTTGATCATCTCCTGTCTGCATGCTCCCGCTCGGTGCAACTCGACGGCGACAAGGTCGCCATATCGCGCGCCTACGTGCAGAGGAGAGTTGTCCCTCTCGACGTGTACCTGCGGGACACGACTCCAGACATGGCCGCCGCGGCAGTGATCGACTACGGGAACGCCATCAGGGACCTGGCGACGACAGGAATGTTCCCTGGCGACCTCCTGATCAAGAACTTCGGTGTGACCCGCAACGAGCGAGTGGTGTTCTATGACTACGACGAGCTGACCGAACTGGCCGACTGCCGGTTCCGAGACATGCCGGTGGCCTCCAACATCGAAGACGAGATGTCGGCGACGCCCTGGTTCCCAGTGGGGCCTGCCGACATCTTCCCGTCGGAGTTCGAGTCTTTCCTCGGGCTTTCTCCGGAGTTGAAGGCGGTGTTCATGGACAACCACTCCGACTTGCTCGACGCGGCGTGGTGGAAGTCGATCCAAGCCCGGCTGCGAGCAGGTGAGATCGTCTCCATCTACCCGTACTCGGACTCCCTGCGACTCAGCTAGACGTAGTCGATCAGATCGCGCAGCGGTTTGGGGATCCGGGCGATGTCCACGGCTTCGGCGAGGAGCGTCCCGTATCTGATGTTGCGATGGGACTTCACCCTGAGAAACCGGTGCATTTGCTCCTCGATCGGCTTTCCCCGCCAGTGCGGCTGGTTTTGCATGGTCCGAAACCCCCGCAACTCACCCTCTTCCTCGAATATCGCCTCCATGACGCCCGGGCCGACGGCGCGAATCATCTCGCCCTCCAGGTCGGGATCCATCGTGAAGAAGCCGTCGCGTGAGAGGCCCACCCGGTCCAGCCCCTTCTCGAGGTCGCCGGTCTCACCCACGTCGATCACCCCGGCAACCAGCCCGTCGTATCGCTGATCGACCAGCAGCCGCCCCAGGTGATCGGCCAAGGGGGAGGCTCCACCCATCACGATGATCTCGACGTTCTCGGTGTCGAAGTCGCGACCCAGGCGGCCGGCCAGGGTGAGGACAGCAGCCCGGTCGCTTTCTCCTTCAACCAAGATCACGGCGTTGCGCTGGGCCATCAGATCAGCGTAGGTATCCCCAGATCGGATGATTTGAGCATTTTCTCAATCACCAGCTAGAATTCTCCAGGTCTTGAGCCGTTGTCCCTTTGGCCGGGATCAGCGGTGACCCGTCAGGGCGTCGTCGCCCTAATAACCACAAGCTCCGGTTAGGTGACGATGGCCTGACCTGTTCGCGCGCAATGCGCGATGACAACGAGAGTTTTGGAGTGCAGAGAATGAAGGTTCGCCCTTCCACAAAGAAGATGTGTGAGAAGTGCCGGATCATCCGGCGCCGCGGCCGCGTCTGGGTGATCTGCTCCAACCCACGGCACAAGCAAAGGCAGGGTTAATGGCTCGTATCGCAGGCGTCGACATCCCCCGCGACAAGCGGTTGGAGGTGTCCCTTACATACATCTACGGAATCGGCCTCTCCAGGGCCCAGCAGATCTGCGCCGAGACCGGTGTGGACGGTGACACCAGGGTGCGGTCGCTGACCGACGACGAGGTGGCCAAGATCCGCCGGTTCATCGAGTCCAGCTACCAGGTCGAAGGTGACTTGCGTCGTGAGATTCAGCAGAACATCAAGCGCAAGATCGAGATCGGGAGTTACCAGGGGATAAGACACCGCAGGGGCCTCCCCGTCCGTGGTCAGCGGACCCACACCAACGCCCGGTCCCGCAAGGGCCGGCGTGTCGCCATCGCCGGCAAGAAGAAGGTGACCAAGTGACAACACCAGGCGCCAAGAGGGTCCGTCGTCGTGAGCGGAAGAACATCTCTCACGGTCAGGCCCACATCAAGGCGAGTTTCAACAACACGATCATCAGCATCACCGACCTCGACGGTGCCACCGTGGCGTGGACGTCGGGTGGCTCGGTTGGCTTCAAGGGCTCGCGCAAATCGACTCCTTACGCCGCTCAGGTCGCAGCCGAGGAGGCAGCGCGCCGTGCCGGCGAGCACGGCATCCGCAAGCTCGATGTGATCGTCAGCGGCACCGGCTCGGGCCGTGACACTGCAGTCCGGACCTTGCAGAACATGGGCATGGAGATCAGCTGGGTCAAAGACGTGACACCGATGCCGCACAACGGCTGCCGGCCCAAGAAGCGCAGGAGAGGCTGATGGCTAGGTACACAGGTCCCCGTCACAAGGCGTGTCGTCGTGCCCGCACCCCGCTCTGCCAGAGCAAGCGGTGCCCGGTCGAGCGTCGCCCCTATCCACCAGGTGAGCACGGCCGCGGCCGGGTTCGCGAGTCCGACTACCTGATCCAGCTTCGCGAGAAGCAGAAGCTGCGCACCATGTACGGCGTCCTCGAGAAGCAGTTCCGCAACTACTACAAGGAAGCTGCGCGTCGTCCCGGTATCACCGGTGACAACCTGCTCCAAATGCTGGAGCAGCGCCTCGACAACGTCGTGTGGCGCTCAGGTCTCGCCGCAACCCGCCCCCAGGCCCGGCAGATGGTCAACCACGGCCACTTCCAGGTGAATGGGAAGAAGGTCGACATCCCGTCGTACCAGGTCAAGCCGGGTGACGTCGTCACTCCCAAGGACCGCTCCAAGGATTTGATCATGATCCAGCACGCCGTCGACACTCAGGCTCGTCCCGTTGAGGACTGGCTCAGTGTCGATGTCGATGGAAGGCAGATCACGGTCAATAGCCACCCCCGTCGCGATCAGATCGACACCGACATCAACGAGCAGTTGATCGTCGAGCTCTACTCGAAGTGAGGTAACCGAGTTGCTGATTGTCCAACGCCCCCAGATCGAAGAAGAAGTACTCAGCGAGACTCGCTCACGCATCGTCGTGGAGCCGCTGGAGCCTGGCTTCGGTTACACCCTGGGCAACACGATGCGCCGCACGCTGTTGTCACGCATCCCCGGTGCTGCCATCACCTCGATCCAGATCGAGGGTGTCGAGCACGAGTTCTCGACCATCAACGGTGTGGTCGAGGATGTCGTCGACATGATCCTCAACATCAAGAGGATCGTCATCCGGATGGATGGAGTCGACGAGCAGACGCTCTATCTCAGCTCGAAGGGTGCCGGCGACGTCACTGCCGCCGACTTGAAGCTTCCCGCGGGTGTCGAAGTCGTCAACCCCGATGCCCACATCGCCACTCTGAGCGCCTCCGGGCGTCTCGAGATGGAGCTGACCGTCGCTCCCGGTGTCGGCTACCGGACGGCTGATGGGAACAAGGGTGGCTCTTCAGCCATCGGTGTCATCCCCGTCGACTCGATCTTCTCTCCGGTGCGCAAGGTGGCCTACAAGGTGGAGAACACCCAGGTCGGCCAGATGACCAACTTCGACAAGCTGATCATCGATGTCGAGACCAATGGCGCCATCGAGCCCACCGAGGCGGTTTCCTCGGCCGGCAAGACTCTTGGCGAGTTGATGGGCCTGTTCGCCGACATCGGTGAGGGCCAGGGTCTCGAGCTCGGCGATGTCGAGCCCGAGGTCTCCGGGTCGCCCGATCTCGATCTTCCGATCGAGGCGCTCGACCTTTCCGAGCGGCCCCGCAACTGCCTGCGTCGCGCTCAGATCAAGACGGTGGGCGAGCTGGTGGAGCGGACCTCAGACGACCTGCTCAACATCACCAACTTCGGCCAGAAGAGCCTCGATGAGGTGATTGCCAAGCTCGACGAGCTGGGCCTGAGCCTCGCCGACTCGCCGACGGCGGGAGCCGGAGTCATCTGATGCCCCGTCCGATCAAGGGCCCGCGCTTTGGCGGCTCTCCTTCACACAGCAAGCTGATGATGGCCAACTTGGCCACTGATCTGTTCTTGCATGAGAAGGTGACCACCACCGAGGCCAAGGCCAAAGCGGTTCGGCCACTTGCCGAGAAGCTGATCACCAAGGCTCGCAAGGGCGACTTGCACAGCCGGCGCACCGTGATGAGGACCATCACCAACAAGGACGCCGTGCACAAGCTGTTCGAAGAGGTGGCCCCGAAGTATGTCGACCGTCCCGGCGGCTACACCCGGATCACCAAGCTCGGTCCCCGTCGTGGTGATGGCGCCGAAGAAGCCATCATCGAGCTCGTCTGACCCCTTGCTATAGCAACGCGTGACGCTCAGCGACACGCTGTGCACGCGAGTCGCAGGTTGAGGCCGGTCTAGCGGGCGATCACGCCCAGCAAGACACCAAGCAGAAGGATCACGACGCCGAACAGCAGCACGTGGACCGGTGACATCCGCCCCGGCAACCACCGCGACGAGAGCATCGGGTCTGCGTAGGTGATAGCCCCACCCATGATCAACAGCGCTCCTGAGATCAGCAGGAACAGCGAGACGATCCCGGGGAGGACGGCGAAGAGCGTCAGGGCGCCGAAGCAGAGGCCAAACATGATCCGCGTGAACATCCACTGGGGGAGCAGTGTGCCCCAACGCCGCTCGGCGGCCTCGATGGTGATGTCGACGGGTTTGAAAAGAGTCTCTTTGCCCGGCAGGGTGATCTTGATGCCGGGCCGGGCCGACCGGCTCAGCTCGGTGCCGAACGCCTCGGCGTCGCGCATCTCGATGAGAAGGTGCTCGCCTTCGGCTGCCATCCGGTAGCCGGTGGGGGTGGGCTCGAGTCGGATCTCGTCGAGCTGCCATTCACCGATGGCTTCCTCACCGGCGGCGATGGACAGGCGGTCGTCCTGAAGTACGACGGTGGCGGGGAGGCCGACTCGGTCTCCGAGTGTCTTCAGTGACGCGCTGAAGCTGCCCATGTGGAGGTATCGGCGCGTCGAGCACCAACCTGTTGTGGTTTCTGGCTGGGTTTAGAGGTTGAGGGCGATGGCGCCTGCGAAGATCAGGATGATCACGAGGACCGAGATGGCGAGCAAGACGGTACCGATGATCCCAAGGATCCTCCCCGCGTTGGCCGTGCCCCTCTGCTGTGGAGGCCGTCTTCCCGAGTCGATGGCCTCCAGCTCGTTCTTCCCCATGATCCATGCGACCGGCGCCAGCACTCCGCAGATCACCAGGCCGAGAATCCCCAGGACGAGCACGGTGGTGGCTTGGCTCGACTCGGGATACTGGTTGGGGTCTGTGGGGAACTGTTGTTCTGTCATGACGGCCGGAAGTTAAGCAGATCGAGGCAAGCCATTGTCGGGAGTAGCCTGACTGCCGATGTCCCGTCCCCGATACATCGATTTTGACCAGGAGTCGTGGGCCCATTTGAGGGCCAACACGCCGCTGACGCTCACCGCGGAGGATGTGGACAAGCTGCGCGGCATCAACGTCTTGCTCGACATGGACATGGTGGAGGACACGTATTTGCCCTTGTCACGTCTTCTCAATCTGCACGTCCAGGGCAGTCAGCAGCTGGCATCGGTGACCGACACTTTTCTCGGGACTCCGCCTGGGCCCGTGCCGTTCATCATCGGCGTCGCCGGATCGGTCGCCGTGGGCAAGTCGACCATCTCCCGAGTGCTTCAAGCTCTTCTCGCTCGCTGGCCACAACACCCGAGGGTCGAGTTGGTCACGACGGACGGGTTCCTCTATCCCAACGCCGTCCTTGAGGAGAGAGGGCTCATGGACCGGAAGGGCTTTCCCGAGAGCTACGACCGGAAGATGCTGCTCGATTTTGTTGCCGGTGCTGCCGCAGGAGAGCCCCAGCTCGAGGTCCCCCTCTACTCGCACATCAAGTACGACGTGGTGACACACGAGAAGCGGGTGATCCACGAGCCTGACATCCTCCTGGTGGAAGGTCTGAACGTGCTCCAGGCCGGTGACCATGGAGCCTTTGTCAGCGATTACTTCGACTTCTCGATATTCGTGGATGCCGAGGTGGAGGACATCAAAGGCTGGTATGTCCAGCGGTTCCTGACGTTGAAGGACACCGCGTTCGGCCAACCCGACGCCTACTTCCGCCGGTATGCCGGGTTGTCCGATGAGGAGGCGGTCGAGGTGGCCACCGACATCTGGGAACGCATCAACGAGCCCAACCTGGTGGAGAACATCGCGCCTACCAAAGATCGTGCCTCGCTCATCATCGAGAAGGCGGCCGATCACACCGCACGCCGGGTCCGGCTCCGCCGCTGAGACCGCCGTTACCCTGCCCGTCGTCATGAAGATGTTGCGTCGCGCCGGTCGAGCCGCCGTCATGGACAGAAGCGCCTACACCGAGGCCTTCTTCGACGGCGATGCTGCCGCCGATGCGGCGATCATCGTGGCCGGTGTCGGCGGTCTCACCTATCTCGGGCTTCTGGTCCGGTTCGGCTCACTCAGTGCCTTCGACGTTGGAGCTTTGTTCCAGTCGCTCCTGGGCGCAGTCATCTCCTGGCTGATCCTGGCTTTCGCCACTTGGTTCGTGGCCAGCAGGCTCTTTCAGGCCTCGGGGCGCCCCCAAACGATGATGGCCCTGCATGGGCTGGCGGCCCTTCCGCTGCTTCTCGAGATCTTCGGCCGGCTCGCCGGTGGAATAGCCCTCGTCTGGTATCTGGCGGCATTGGCGGTGGCCACTCAGGTGGCGACCGATCTCAAGATGAGAGACGCCGCCGTCTCGGTGCTCATCGGGTTTGCAGTAGCGGCGCTGATCCGGGCCTTGATCGGAGTGCCCTTCGCCATCTTCGGTGGTCTCTTCGGCTGATGCCCGTGGTTCGGCTCGATGTCGCCTATGACGGCACCGGGTTTCGGGGATATGCGGCGCAGACCGGCCTGCGAACCGTCCAGGGCGAGTTGGACGACGCCCTGAAAAAGATCCTTGGTGGCAAGGTCGTCACCTCGGTCGCGGGGCGCACCGATGCCGGAGTTCATGCGCGAGGTCAGGTCGTGTCGTTTCCGTACGAAGAGCTTGTGGATGAGAGACGTCTTGCCCGCTCGTTGCACGGCTTGGTTGGCCCCGAGATCTCGGTCTTGGCGGTGACGGAGGCTCCTGAAGAGTTCAGCGCTCGGTTCAGTGCCAAGTGGCGGCGTTATCGGTATCTGATCAGCACCAACCCTGCCCCTGACCCGATGACACGAAATCAGGTCTGGCATGTGGGACGGCCGCTCGACCTGCCCGCGATGGCAGATGTGGCCGGGCAATTCGTTGGCGCACACGACTTCACCTCCTTCTGCCGGTCGGTCGAAGGCAAGTCGAACGTGAGAGACGTCATCGAGTCGGGCTGGCAAGAGGACGATGGGATGTTCATCTACTCGGTGCGCGCCAACGCCTTCTGTCATCAGATGGTGCGCTCGCTTGTCGGGTTCATGTATGACGTGGGTCGAGGCTTCTCTTCGGCAGCCGACACCCCGTCGGTCATCGCGGCTCGAGATCGCTCCGCCGTGGCGACCGTGGCGCCGCCACACGGGCTCACCCTGATGGAAGTCGGCTACTGACAGCATGAATTTCTGCCAGATTGGGATTGGCCTAGAGACGATGTGAGGCGTAGCATGTGGCCTGCTCCCGGTGCGGAGTTCGTTTCCCCAGACGGTCCCTCAGCTCAGCTGTGCGAGGAATCACCAAGATGACAATGAACAAGACTTATTCGCCAAAGCCAAGTGAGATCGAGCGTGCCTGGCACGTCGTCGACGCTTCGGATCTTCCACTTGGACGGCTCGCCTCTGAGGTCGCCCAGATCCTGCGTGGCAAGCACAAGCCCACCTACGCACCGCACCTCGACACCGGCGACTTCGTGGTCGTGGTCAACGCCGAGAAGGTCGCCGTCACGTCGGACAAGAGCCAATCCAAGATCTACTACCGCCACTCCGGCTACCCGGGCGGCATCAAGGCCGAGACATTCGAGTCGCTTCGTGATCGGCGGCCCGAGGCGATCATCGAGCGTGCCGTGCGGGGAATGCTCCCCAAGAACAAGCTCGGTCGGCAGATGTTGAAGAAGCTGAAGGTTCATGCCGGCCCGGATCATCCGCACGAGGCTCAGAAGCCGCAGCCGCTAGAGCTGAACATTCGAAAGGTGGACGTTCGATGAGCAAGCCGCTCGTCCAGGCAACTGGCAGACGCAAGGAGTCCGTGGCTCGAGTCCGTCTCAGCGACGGCTCAGGGCAGGTCGTTCTCAACGGAAGGCCGCTAGAGGATTACTTCCCGACGATGGCCATCCGGATGCGAGTCATGGAGCCGCTCACCCTCACCCAGACTCAAGGCCGCTACGACATCGAGGCCACCCTCGAAGGGGGCGGCACCACCGGTCAGGCCGACGCTCTCCGTCTCGGGATCTCTCGCGGGTTGGTCGAGTTGGAGCCGGATCTTCGCGATCCGCTGAAGAAGGCCGGGATGCTCACTCGCGATGCGCGTATCGTCGAGTCCAAGAAGTACGGGCTCAAGAAGGCTCGACGCGCTCCGCAGTACACGAAGCGCTAGGACACGCGACTACCTTTTTTACCGATGACTGATCTTCGTCGGCTTCTCGACGAGGGAAAGCCGATCTTCGGCACGGATGGGGTCAGAGGAACCGTCGGTGACGAGCTGAGCCCAGAGCTGGCGCTCTCCCTCGGAAGGGCGGCGGGGGCTTACCTGCGCGGCGGTCCTGTCGTGATCGGCCGTGACACCAGGCGCTCAGGCTCGATGCTCTCGTCCGCTTTGCAGTCGGGTTTCCACGCCTCAGGCATCGACACCATCGACATCGGGATCATGCCCAGCGGCGGCATCACCCATCTCACTGCCACCAGCGCCGCGACGATGGGAGTGATCGTCTCCGCCTCCCACAACCCGGCACCCGACAACGGCATCAAGCTGATCTCGTCGCGAGGCACCAAGCTCGCCGATGAGGTGGAGCGTGAGTTGGAGGATCGTATGAGGTCGGCCGGCTCGTCTTCAGCCATGGGTGACTCGATCGGGTTTCACCGCCTGATGGATGACCCAATGGCCGACTACATCGACCACCTGGTGTCGGTGTCTCGATATTCGATGAGCGGTATGGAGCTAGCCCTCGACTGTGCTCACGGTGCTGCATACCAGGCAGCCCCAGAGCTGTTCCGGAGGCTGAAGGCTGACGTTGCCATCTTTGGTGCCGAGCCCGATGGCACCAACATCAATGACGACTGTGGCGCTACCCATCCCGAGTTTCTCGCGGAGCGGTCCGCAGGCCGCATCGGTCTCTGCTTCGACGGCGATGCGGACAGGCTGATCGCCGTCGACGAGGACGGCGTGCCGGCAAACGGCGACGTGGTGATGGCGATCATCGCCCGCCATCTGAAGGAGCAGGGCAAGCTGAAGAAGGACATCGTTGTGGCGACCGTCATGTCGAACCTCGGGTTTCACAAGTCGATGTCCGAGGCCGGCATCGAGGTCGTCGAGACCAAGGTCGGTGACCGCTATGTGTCGGAGGCGCTCATGGACAACAAGGGAAGTCTCGGGGGCGAGCAGTCCGGCCACGTCATTTTCCCAAAGCACTCTCTGACCGGGGATGGCTTGCTCACTGCGGTCCAATTGCTCAACGTCGTGGCCGGAACCGGCAAGCAGTTGAGAGAGCTTCGCGCAGAGGCGATCACCGAGTACCCCCAGGTGCTCGTGAACGTCGAGACCGGCCGGATGGTTGAGGTCGATGAGAGCGTTTGGGACGAGGTGAAGGAAGTCGAGGAGGAGCTGGGGGAGGAAGGCCGTGTCCTGGTTCGCCCCTCGGGCACCGAGCCAGTCATCCGCATCATGGTGGAAGCCTCTTCCGAATCTTCGGCCAGGAGCTACGCTGATCGTCTCGCATCGGTTGCGAGATCGTCTATAGACAAGGGGTAGACCGGACACGATCACGAGCGACAGACAAGATGTAGCGCCAGGCCTCGTACGACCAAGGTCGAGATCGAGGTGACGAGGAGGAAGGTCATCGAAACATTCGGCGGATGCCTTCCCGGCCCCCCAGTCGTTACAGATGAGAAGAAAACCCGGGAGTGATCCCGGAACAGAAGCTCATCTGAAGGAGAGCCAGCTGAAGCTGGTTTCTGTCGCACGCTGCTGTCCCATCTACCGAGAAAGGATGGAACGCGTATGTGCGGAATAGTCGGTTACGTAGGTGAGAGACCCGTTGTTGATGTTCTCCTGCCCGGTCTCTCCCATCTCGAGTATCGGGGCTACGACTCCGCCGGGATCGCCCTGAACATGGGCAGCTCGATGGATGTCATGAAGCGGGCCGGCCGCATTGCCGAGCTTGAGTCGCTCGTCGAGTCGGAGGGGCCTTTCGATGCGATCTCCGGCATCGGCCACACTCGGTGGGCCACCCACGGGGCCCCGAACACCGTCAATGCCCATCCTCATGTCGACCCGTCCGGGGATGTCGTCGTGGTTCACAACGGCATCGTCGAGAACTGGGTCGAGCTCAAGCGCAAGCTCGAAGAGGAGGGTCACCGGTTCGTGAGTGACACCGATACCGAAGTCGTCGCCCACATGATCGGAGAGCTAGCCGATCTCCCCTTGGTGGAGGCGGTGCGACAGGTGATGAATCAGGCAGACGGCGCACTGGCCCTTGCCGTCATGAGACGCTCCGAGCCAGAGCTGATCGTGGGAGCGAGACGCGGCTCCCCGCTTGTGGTCGGCCGAGGCGACAACGAGAACTTCCTGGCTTCCGACATCCCCGCCTTCCTCGAGCACACGAGGGAGATGGTGATCATCGACGACGAGCGCATCGTCGAGGTCAGGCCAAGCTCGGTCCGGATCATCGATCTGGAGGGAAACGAGATCGAGCCGGAGCACCGCAAGGTCGAGTGGGATTTTGAGGCTGCCGAGAAGGGTGGCTTCCCCACGTTCATGCTCAAGGAGATCCATGAGCAGCCACATGCAGTCCTCGACACCCTCGCCGGCCGCATCACCGAGACCGGGAGAGTGGTTCTCAACGAGCTGGAGATGGACGACAAGCTGCTCCGTGCCGTGGACAAGGTGTTCGTTCTGGCATGTGGCACCTCGTATCACGCGGCGATGATGGCCAAGTACGCAATCGAACGATGGACGAGGCTCCCTGTCGAGATCGACATCGCCTCCGAGTTCCGTTATCGGGACCCGGTTGTCGATGCCAGGACGCTTGTGATCGGCATCAGCCAGTCGGGTGAGACGATCGACACTCTCGAGGCGGTTCGCTACGCCAAGGCTCAGGGCGCAAACGTCATCGGGGTCAGCAACGTGGTCGACTCGGCTCTGGCCAGAGAGTCCGACGCCGTGTTGTACACAAGGGCCGGCTTGGAGATCGGGGTGGCAGCCACCAAGACTTTCACCACGCAGTTGGTCGTCATGCAGCTGCTCGGCCTCTACCTGGCTCAGGTGCGGGGAACGCTTGATCCCGGTGCGGTTGAGCTTTTGGTCAGGGACCTCATGAAGCTGCCCGACCAGATCGCCGACGTTCTCTCCCAGTCAGATTCGATTGCCGAGCTGACA
Organism: Acidimicrobiia bacterium; assembly: GCA_028285585.1. GTDB lineage: Bacteria > Actinomycetota > Acidimicrobiia > Spongiisociales > ZC4RG35 > CAXMPK01. The sequence continues at coordinate 512 of JANQOU010000012.1, read as the reverse complement.
GGGGAGTGGGGCTCGGTCGACGACTACTTCTTCCTGGGCCGGTCGGGTGACTTCCCGGTGGCGATGGAAGGAGCGCTCAAGCTGAAGGAGATCGCCTACGTGCGGGCTGAGGGGTATGCCGCCGGCGAGATGAAGCATGGGCCAATCGCGCTCATCGAGGATGGAGTGGTGGTGATTGGGGTGGCCACCGACAGCCATGTCCGCGCCAAGACCCTCTCCAACATGGAGGAGATGAAGGCGCGTGGGGGAACCATCGTGCTGGTGGCTGAAGAGGGAGATGACGTCGGCGAGGTCGCCGAGCACGTGATTCGGGTCCCTTCGGGGCCGGACCTTCTCTGCACCGTGACGGCGGTGGTCCCGCTCCAGCTGTTGTCGTATCACGTGGCCACGGCCCGCGGCCTCGACGACGACAAGCCGCGCAACCTGGCCAAAACCGTCACCGTCGAATAACCCCCCCCCATCTTGCAACCTCAGGCATTACCTGAGGTTGCAAGATGGGGGGGGGGGGGGGG
>JANQOU010000003.1 GCA_028285585.1 Acidimicrobiia bacterium | reverse complement strand
CGATGGGACCTTCCCGTCCCGCCGATCCGCCGAAGCCGACGGTGATGGCGGTGGCCGCAAGTTTCAATGGGACAACGCGTCGCCTCATCCGCCCGCCGTGAACCGCAAGAGAGGCGACCGCTTCCGGCACACCGTCACCGGCCGTCTCAGGAGCGAGCCGCCTAGCAATGCTCCATGCCAGCCAGAGCCCGAACGGCACCGTTACGAAGATCCAAAGCCTCTCCACCGACCAGAGCCCGGTCTCCTCGGTGTTGAACAGCGGCTCGAACAGCGGCTCCAGGAGATGGCCGATCCACTCCACCAGCAGGACCAGGCCGGCGGCACCCAACCCGACACCCACTCCAACGAGTGCGGACAGCGCCAAATAGCCGCCGAGACGTCGCTCGGCGAGAACACCTACGGCAGGGACCTTGCGAAGGCTCTCTAGTGGGCTGGTCACGACTACCGGAGGGTATAGCCATGGGTGATGATTCCCACGTAGCCACCCGGAAACGGTCAGAATCTGATCGGATGCGTTTTCGCCTACATCTCGGCCGCCCGCTGGACTTCACGTACTGGAGCAATCGGGCGATTGCTCTCATCGCACTGATAGCGCTCCTTGCCGCAGGTGTTCTCGCCTTCACCGAGGAGACCCCGAGCTTCTTGTGGGCTCCCGCCTACGTGTTCGGTGCGTGGGCACTGGGACGGGAGGTGAACCCCGACCACGAGTGGACCGCTCTGGTTGCGGGCATCGGAGCCGGTGCCTGGGTGTTGGCCGGTCAGTCGCCGGATGCCATAGGTGCCTTGTTCGGCCTGATGGTTGCCGCCCGTCTCGTCGTCAACACCACCGGGCGGCGACCTCTGGTCGTGGACTACATGTGGGCGGGGGCTCTTGCCATCGTGATCTCGAGAACCACCGCCGGATGGGCAGCGGGATTCGGGATAGCCATCGCGATGTACATCGACGACCGCATGGCCGACGAGCAGCGCCCGATGGCTGTGTATGCAGCCGCCCTGACTGCACTGATCGCCACCGCGGTCGCGACGGCCTCAAACGTCTTCCCCCAAGCGGTGCCTGACGTCCAGAGTGCGGTGATCATCGCTGTTGGAGCGATCGCCCTGATCGCGGTGAGTCGCGAGCCCGAGGTGCCGGTGAGCGTCGTCGACTCCAGGTTGAAGAACCTCGTGGCACCGACGCGGCTACATGTGGGCCGGTCACTTGTGGCGGTGCTGACCTTCCTGGCAACCTTTCTCAGCGGCCCGGGATCGACCGCGGTGATACCGATCGCGGGAACCCTGGTGCTGGCATTGGCAGCAAACGAGGCCGAGCGAATCAGGAGACGAGCAAGGTAGGTTCGGTGGCATGTGCCGTTCCATCAAGCGACTACGCGAAGGCGCCGAGCCTGCACCACCAGAAGAGATCGAAGCCGCCGCCCTTCAATACGTGCGGAAGATCTCAGGATTCAGCAAACCCGCTCAGCACAACACCGAGGTCTTCGACGAGGCAGTGAGCGAGATCGCCAAAGCCTCGCAAAGGCTCCTCGACCACTTGGAGATCAGAGGCGCTGCGCAGGCGTCTTAGGCCAGGTAGGTGCCGATCCCGGACGATTCAGCTCCGGCCAACGCGACACGGGCCGCTGCCACGTCTTGTGCGGCTATCCCGACACTCTTGAACACAGTGACGTCCTCGCCTATTTGGGGATGCGTGCCTGCCACCAGGTCAAACAAAGTGGTGTTGGCGACGCGGTCTGCCTGAATCAGGTCACCGGCCTCGGCAGCTGCTGCCTCAAGGTCATCCACGACGACATAGCCCCTGTCGAGCACCTCTGCCGGCACTTCCACCATCTCGGGGGTGAAGGCACCGACGGCATTGACGTGGGTGCCCTCTTGCACAGCCTCCGACGAGAACAGCGCTGTCTTGGCCGGGGTGGCACAGGACACGACATCCGCGAGCGACACGGCTTCGTCCGGGTCGCTGACTGCCGCTCCCCCGACACGCCCTGCAAGACCCTCGGCGTTGGCCTTGTCGCGCGACCACACCAGCACCCGCGCGATCGGCCGCACCGCGCGCACAGCTTCGATTTGATCGAACGCCATCGCACCTGCGCCGAGCATCGCCAGAGTGCTCGCCCCTTCGCTAGCAAGCAATCTCGTCGCCAACCCGGCTACGGCTCCTGTGCGTATCGCAGTCAGCGTCGGCCCGTCGACGATGCCCACCGGGCTCCCGTCGCCGCCGAACAAGACCACCAGGCCCGCAGGGTTCCCGGGCACCGTCGAGACGACCTTGATCGCCATGTGATCGTCAAGACGCCCCGGCATCACCAGTGAGCCACCCAGCAGTGAGCGAAGAGGCGTCTCCGACTCACCGGTGAAGACCTCGACCATCGCCTCGATGGCGACTGGCATAGGCAGAGCCCGGCGTGTTTCGGCCGCGTTCAGATAGCGCACGGCTACCTCGCGGTGACGGTGTAGTCGCCGGCTTCCTCGTCCCAACTGAGGTCGATGACACCGCGGGTGGCGGCTGCCTTGCAGAATTGGAGAAAGCCTCCGTAGCCGAACTTCTTCTCACTGAAGTCGGACTGCTTCTTCCGAAGCTGGTTCTTCAGCCCGGACAGCACAACCGGGCCGTTCTTCTTCGAGATCTCCGACACCACCTCATGGAGGAGATTGAAAGCTTGTTGCTCGCCCCCACCTCCTGCCGAGAATTGGATGACTGGATCCCCCCGGCCGGGTCCCTCCGAGAGCTCTATCAACCCGTCGTCCTCGAGATGCCGAAGCAACTCTCCAAAGCCTCTGAAGCCGTAGTCGGCCTCACTGAAGGTGGAGTCTTTCCGGAGCAGCGCTCGTTTCAGTGAAGAGGCCAGCACCGAGCCTTGACCGGATCGCTCGAGACCGCCGAGTGTTGTCGTGATCAGTGTCTCCAACGCCGGAACGTCGCCGTTCTCGCCGTCGTCGGCCTTCTCTTTTTGCTGAGACCGGCGATCGACGCCCTCGAGGTTGTCGTAAAAGAGAAACTCGTCACAGGCGGGTGGCAACAGGTTCGACGTCGACCCCTTGACCCCCACCCCGATGACCTTCTTGTTGAGCTCGCGCAGCTTGTGAACCAGCGGCGTGAAGTCCGAATCCCCCGTGCAGACAACGAAGGTGGTGACATAGTCACGCTCGAAGGCAAGCTCGATGGCGTCGACGGCCATCTTGATGTCGGCGGCGTTCTTCCTGGTCGCTCCCATCCGCTGAGGGATCTCGATCAGCTCGACATGGCTGCGGGTCATGGTCGCTCGGGCGTCGGGGAACATCGACCAGTCGGCATAGGCCTTGCGGGAAACGACCCGCCCGCGCTCGGCCAGTGCGTTGGCAATCGGCTCGAAATCGAATTCCATTCCCCCCAGCGCCTCACGGGCGCCTATCGCCAGGTTCTCGAAGTCGACGAACAGGGCGATGCGTTCTTCATCCATGTGCCGGAATGTAGTTGGCCGGCATGGGTGAGATTCCCCCTGCACGGACCTACCACTGTTCGGTAGTTTCCCGACTACAACAGAGAGGGAGGACAGATGACTGACGAGCTGCGGCTGCACGGGATGTCGGGAACCCCGCCAAAGGCCTTGCTCTACTCCGACCCGGTTACCTACGACAGGTCAGACAGCAAGACCAAAGTGTGGGAGCAGAACCGCGACGAGCGACCCAACGCTCCGTTTCACGTTCGAGCCTTTCACTGGGGATCGTTGACCTCGGGGAGCAAAGTCACCGCTTTCTGGATTCTTCTAGTCCCCTTCCTGTTCGCCAACGTCGCCGGCTGGATGGCCGACGGGAGACGGTGGACGCAAGCCTGGATCAGGCTCGCAGGACTCTGTGTCACCGGTCTCTTCATCGCCCAGCTCGGCGTCGTCTTCCTCGATCTGGCCCCGACATGGCTGATCAACGCCGGGATGGTGCCCGGACACGCATTGGCACTCGGTGCTGCAGTGCTCGGTGTGGTCTTCGTAGGGATCACGATGTTCTTGTCGACGCGCTCGTCGATCCAGTCCATCTCCGCCCTCGATCAGATCAAGCTTCTCTTGTCTCCCAGCCGGTCCGGGACGCTCCCGCCAAGAATGGAGCTCAACGAGGCAGAGGAGGAAACACAGAGGAATGACCCTGCTCTTGGTGCAAAACTGACCCATCCGGCGATGTGGGAGCGTCACGCGATCCTCCATCGGTTGAGACGCCTTCACTTCGGTGCAGCGCTGGCTCTGATCGCGGTTTCACTGGAGTGGGGGGTAGAAGGCTTGGGCGGGCTGACACAAGCACTGGCGTTGATTGTCCTCGCGGTATCGGCTATCGCCGTTCTGTTCAGCTCAACCAACTGGGTCTTCTTCATCATCCGCTGGGCCGGCATTGCCGGAGTGTTGGTATGGCTGGCGGCGATGGCACATGTACTTCGAGCGTTGACTGACACCACCACCGCAGTCGACAAAAGCCACACCATCGTCTTCTTCGTCGCTCTGGGATTGGGAGCAGCGGTGTTCATGGCTTTCGTTTCCCAGATGGTTGCATCTGGGATCAACACAGACTCGAATCCGTTTCTGCCCACCGGAGCCTTTGCCTTTGCCGGATTGCTTGGAGGTGCGATGGGTGTCGCACTGGGACTGCTGGCAGAATTCGCCATCTTTCGATTCGGTGGTGACGCCAACCCATTCCAGGTCGGAGCGGACCCCTTCGTCATCGCCAACGCACAAGTCATGGTGAACGGAGGATCCTGGGTAGCCGCCGCGATGCTGGTCTTGGTGCTGGCGTTCGTAGCGGCCGCGGGGATGGCCGCCCTCTGGCCGCCCTTCGGTCTTCCGACGGCCGGGCGAACCAATGCACTGTTGCGGAAGATCACCCAACGCGCACCTTGGGTCTTCGGGGGCGCAGCCGCCGTTGCTCTAGCCCTTGGTGGGCTCGCCATTGTCAACACCTGCCTTTCTGGAGGTTGTGACCCGTCGAAACTGGCAGTCTTCGACGACGACCGCTTGTTGCCCATAGCCATGACGGTGATTGCGATGATTGGCGCTGCGGCACTCTCCATTGCCGCGACCCGTATCAGCGCTGGTCTCGGCGTTGGCACCGCGATAGTGACCACCGGCCTGATCTGGTTGGTCAACGATCCCCGCTTCGACGCCTGGACCTTCGAGCTTCCGATCATCCGGATCCCGATCAACCCGACCGAGGTGGTCGACCTCTCCATCTTGACGATGATCCTCGGCCTGACCTTTCTCATCTTCAAGAGCATCGTCGGCGGTTTCGGAAGCCAAGACTCACGTCGCCAGGTGGGGATGCTTTGGGACACCGGCTCGTTCTGGCCCCGCTGGTTCCATCCCCTGGCTCCGCCCGCATACGGTCCTCATGCAGTGCAGGCGTTGCGCGAGCAGCTTGGCGAAGACGAGCCCGATCTGCTCACCGCTCATTCTCAAGGATCAGTGGTGGCGACCGTGGCACTTGCCGACGGGGGTGTCTCCGCTTCCCTTATCAAGGGATACGTCACATACGGAAGCCCGATGGGGATTCTCTACAAGCAGATGTTTCCCGCGGCGGGCGTCGCCGAGTTGGCACATGTCGTGGAATGCTCGCTGAGCACGGTGAACAGTGAAGAACAGCGCATCGGCCACTGGATCAACTTGTGGCGGGACACCGATCCACTCGGAGGGGAGGAAGTGCCGATCTCGGAAATGGCTCAACGTGCCCTGTTGGTCGATAGCGACCCAACGGAGGGCAACGGCCACTCCCAGTACGAGCTGACCGAGGCGTTCTTCAACGCGAGACCCGATGCGATCGCGGGCGTCGCGACCAACGCAAACTGTGAAGAAGCGACCGATGGCTAGCTAGTCAGCGGGTGTACGGTGTGCCCGTGGATCAGCTGACCGACGAGATGAGTAGCGAAGCCACCGCGCAATCGTCGTCATTGCAGGCGCAACGAGCCTTCAACTGGGCGATCGTCATCTCAGCGATCAGGTGCACGCTCGCCTACATCGTTCTGCCGTTTGCCATCCCCTTCCTAGGAGTCGCACCGGGAGTTGGGCCATGGCTCGGTGTGATCATCGGCATCGTGGCTATCGCAGCGAATGTCTACAGCATTCGTCGCTTCAGCAGGAGTGGCCACCGTCTGAGACGTCCGATAATCGCAATCAACTACACCGTGATCGCACTGCTCCTGGTGATGCTGGCAATCGACTTGAACGCCGTGTTCAACGGAGCTGTCTAGCTCCCGATCACAAGCTGATCCAGGTGCCGCTCCCAGAGCACCGAGTATGTGCCATTGGCTCCGACAAGCTCTTCGTGTGCTCCTTCCTCCACGATTCGCCCTGAGTCGAGCACCACGATCCGGTCGGCATCGACCAGTGTCTCCATGCGGTGAGCCACGACTATCAACGTCCGATCGCCTCGCTCCGCATAGACCTCCTCGAGAACGGTGGCTTCGGTGGAGGCATCAATCTCCGAGGTTGCCTCATCAAGGATGAGGACTGAGGGGTCACGCAGGAACGCACGCGCTATCGCCAGTCGTTGTCGTTGGCCCCCGCTCATTCCCACGCCCCTCTCCCCCAGCTCCGTATCGATGCCGTGATCGAGAGAGTCGACCCAATCGAAAAGCTGCGCTCTCTCCAATGCTCGGCGCAACTGGCCATCCGCGGCATCTGGAGCCGCGATCAGGAGATTGGCCGTGATAGTCCCTGGGAATATGTCAGGACGCTGCGGCACGATGGCAACTGCATCGCTCAACCCGGCCCGGCCCAAGGAAGCAATCGGAACGTCATCCAGCAGAACCGCCCCGGTCGACACATCCGGTTGGCGAAGCAGCGTGCTGACCAACGTGGATTTGCCCGAGCCCGAGGAACCCACAACTCCCACAAACGAGCCTGGCTCTATGACGAGATCGATGGACTGGAGCAGCTGTGCGTCGCCCCGTAGAACTGAGACACCCTCAAACGTCACCTTGCCGACACGTCCCGTCTCTGCCTCCCCGAAGATTTGAGCCGGAAGATCCTCGATCTCAAAGAGACGCCTGGCTGCCGCAAGGGCCTGTTCGGTGTCAGGAACGATCTGCTCCAGTGCCCGAACCGGCGTGAGGATCGTCCACGACACAACCAACGAAACCAGTAGCCCAGTCAAGTCGAGGTCACCCCGCTCGAAGGCCGAAGCGAAGACCATGACGGCCGCCACAACGGCTACTCCGAACATCACCCCGCCGACAAGTGCGCGGCCAGCAGAGAACGAGGCCAGGCGACGACGATTCGCCGAGTCAGCACGGCCGGCGTCATCGATGCTGTGAACCACCGGCGTGGCAGCACCGAGCACCGCTATCTCGGCTGCGCCCTGCACCGTCTCCGCGACGGCAGCCGTGATCTCGCCAGTCTGCGTGCGGGACTGCTCACCAAGGGACACGACACGGTGCCACCCAAACCAAGGCACCACCAACAGAGATACGAGAACAACGGGACCGAGGGTGAGCACCGGTATCGGGCCAAACACCGCACTGAGCCAGACCAAAGTGACGGTGGGCACCGCCACCGCAGCCGCCAATGGGGCGATCGTGTGGGCATAGAAAGGCTCCACCCGCTCGATGTCACCGGATATCCGAGCCACGAGATCACCGGAGCGCTGGTCATCCAAGTGACGAGGATCAACACGCTCGAGCCACCCGAAAGCTGCGACGCGCAACTGGTCGAGCAGGCGAAAGGCAACGGCGTGGCCGGTCAGTTGCTCCAGGTATCGGAAAACACCCTTCACCAGGGCCAAGCCGAAGAGGATGAAGACGATGCCGGCCAAAGACATGTCAGACAAGAGAAGGGCAACCGCAACCCCGGGAATCGCCACCCCCAAGCCTTGATTGACAATCCGGCAGGCGGCAGACACAACGACAAGCCCCACCTCGGGACGGAGAAGCCGGAGAAGTCGACCTGCGGTGGTCATCACACCAGCACGTCAGTCAACTCATCGGAGGCTGCGGAGCCGTCCCGCAAGATCACGACACGGTCCAGATCGGCGAGCATCGAGCGTCGGTGTGTGATGACCCCCACCGTTCGATTTTTGGTGAGCCGGGCCAATGCGTCCCCAAGGAGTCGCTCGGTGTTCACGTCCACGTTGGACGTCGGCTCGTCGAGGACGACGATGGGAGCGTCGGCGAGGATCATTCGGGCGATGGTGAGTCGCTGGGATTCACCACCGCTCAAATGAACGCCCCGTTCACCCACCTGAAGATCCAGCCCTTGGCCACGAGACTCGACCAGCGCATCGAGCCCCACAGCTTCCAACGCAGACCACATCGCATCATCCGAAGCGCCCGGATCGGCCAGAGACAGGTTGTCCCTCACCGATCCGTGGAACAGAAAGGGATGCTGTGACACGAGAGCGACACGACCGTTGACTCGCACGGATCCCGAGTCGACCGCGGTCAGCCCGGTGATCACACCGGCGACAGTCGACTTGCCTGCCCCGGACGGGCCAACGATCCCCACCGACTCGCCCGGCTCGACACGCAGCGAGAAGCCTTCGAGGGCTGCCTGGCTGCCGTAGCGAACTGTGACGTCGCTCAACTCGACCAACCCACCGGAACCCTGGCGGACCGCGCCAGCCGGCGGGGGCACCAGAAACGCCTTGATTTCGTTGGCAGCGGCTCGCCCGAAAGCGCCCACATAGAAGAACCGCCCTATCTGAGAAAGTGGCTCGATGAGAGCGACGCCAAGGAGCACCAGCGCGACGGCCTCTCCAGCAGTGATAGCTCCGCTCCGGAACCGCCACGCCGCGGCCGCCCCGGCAGCAACAACAGTGCCGACCGTGAACAGCGAGTCCACGGCAAGCAGGGCCAGCTGATTGACTCGCAGCAAAGCCATCGTCTCGCCACGCAACTGCTCTGAATCTGAGGAAAGACGACCCCGATACGGGTCTGAGGCGTTGAGCCCCCGCAACGTCGACATGCCTTGGATCCCGTCATAGAAAACCGACGTCAGCCGGTCCGCTGTCGAGCGGTAGCGTGCCGTGACACTTTCGAAGCGCTTCTCCATCCCACGCAACAGGAGCGGAACGGCAGGAACCGTGATCAGCAGGATCAGAGCGGTCGGCACATCAACGAAGGCGACGACAGCACAGAGGAGCAGCGGGATCAGGATGCCGCCGATCAGCTGCGGAATGAAGAGCCCTGCAAGAGCGCCCACAGCGCCAACCCCCTCGGTGGCCAAACTGGCGATCTCACCAGATCGATAGCGGTCACGAGGATTCGAAATGACCCTCCGAAGCACTCTGCTTCGCAGATCAGCCGCCACCGCACTCGACAGCCGGTCGACCCGCTTGGGCCACCAGCCACCGAGCAACGCCGCTGTGACAAGCAACGCGGTCATCAAAATCAGAGAGCCGCGGGCAACACCCCCGCCTCTGGCCTGATCCACGAGGTCACCTACAACCAGAGCAGCACCGGCCAGAACGAGAGCACGACCTGCGAGGAGACCGACAGAGACCCTTATCCCCTGCTTTGCCGTCGTGTAGAGCCGAGGCTCGCCTCGCTCGTCCGTCACCCGGCGAGGTTTGCACGGCTGGTTTCCGACCCCGAGTCGGCTCGATCCCGACTCGCTGTCGGCTTGACACCCCCTACCGTCTCGAGAAGATGGACACGGGTAGTCCCAACCTTCCGCGGGATATCAAGCCGTCGGAGCGAACGATGTTGGCACGCGCTATCTATGTCGTTCTCGGGCTTCTGTTCCTGGCTGCGGGGATAGCCGGCTACATCCTCCCCGGCCTGCCCGGAACGCCTCTCTTGCTGGTCGCAGCCTGGCTCTTCTCGCTTTCGAACGACCGGTTGTACAACTGGATGACAACCAATCGATGGTTCGGCCAGACCATCGCCGACTACCGCGCCGGGCTGGGGATCTCACGAAAGGTGAAGACAATCGCGATCAGCTCGATGTCGGTCGTAGTGCCGATCTCTGTCCTGGTTGGACCACCGAACTGGGGATTCCGGGTGTCGCTAATCACCCTGGCGCTGATCGGTGCCGTGTTCGTCATCACACGCCCTACTCGGAAACTCGGGCTCGAGCCGGCCTGACATGAGCAAGAGCCAACCCATCGGTGTCCTTCTGGTCCAACTTGGCACTCCGGACTCGACCGACGTACGAGACGTCCGTCGCTACCTGAGAGAGTTCCTCAGCGATCCCCTCGTGATCGACCTACCGGCCCCTCTGCGGTCCTTGCTCCTGAACGGTGTCATCCTTCCGTTTCGTCCGCGAAAATCGGCTGAGCAATACAGCAAGATCTGGACTGACGAAGGCTCGCCGCTGCTGATCCACACAACCGACTTGGCTGAAGAACTCGACACGGAGCTGGGCGACCGCTATCGCGTCGCGGTGGGCATGAGATATCAGAACCCCTCTATCGCCTCCGCTCTGGAGCAGCTGACCACGACAGGATGCGAGCAAATTGTCATCGCTCCCATGTTTCCCCAGTACTCCTCCGCGGCATACGGATCGGCGGCCAACAAAGCACTGGCGGACGCCGCGTTGATGCCGGACCCGCCGACCACGACAACGCTGGCACCGTTCTATGACCAGCCCGGCTTCATCGAATCCGTGAGCGAGATCGCCGCTCCCCTCATCAGAGAGTTCAACGCCGACCATGTGCTGTTCAGCTACCACGGCCTCCCCCAACACCAGGTTCACGCCAAAGACTCACTGGGAGCTCAGTTCATCGACAGACCCGGGTGCTGCCGACTCGACGGGCCCGAGAACAGCAATTGCTACCGGGCACAGTCGTACAAGACGACCGAGTTGGTCGCCGCTCATCTCGGGCTCCAAGAAGGCCTCTTCTCCACCGCGTTCCAGTCGCGAATGGCGGGAACAAAGTGGATCGAGCCTTACACAGACGGGGTGCTCTCTGACCTCGTCAGCAACGGCGTACGTCGTCTGGCGGTTCTCACCCCGTCGTTCACCGCTGATTGCCTCGAAACCTTGGAGGAGATCGGCATCCGATTGCGCGATCAGTGGCTTACCGAGGGTGGTGAAGAATTGCAGCTCATCCCGTGTTTGAACTCAACACCCACATGGACGTCGGCTCTGGCTGGAATGGTTCGGGGGCTTGCTAGAGAATTCGAAACCGATGGACCGGCCTCGAACGAGGCCATCGGTGTTCTCAGCCCCAGCGACTGATCACCGAACGCTGCATCGGGGGACAGCCTGGCCGGAGCCCACGTCACGCCTACCATTTTGCGAGGTCCGGCCCTCGTGGGATCGGTTGGAATCTCTTTCATCGCCTCGTGGCAAAAACCTTACAAGGGGCTGGTGTTAGCGCCTAAGAACGTATTTGGGCGATTGTTGGAACGCTCCGCCACCGTCCTGGGGCGAGGACTTGTCGTCGTTTGTCAGTGTTTGTCGTCTCTATCGCCTCATTTCGGTCTCCTGAATCCTCGTGCAGGGTTTTAATGGCGGCTGTGGCGTCGGGCGGTTAACGCATTGTTGAAGTCCTGGAACGGCTGTGCCATTGGGTGTGTTGCTGGGGCACCCCGCACCCGAAGTCCTCCTTGCGGCGATGCGCTTGATCGGAGCCGACTGAGGTCGTTGAAGACGTCGAGATGGTCTTCGATGAGGGTGTAGGTCATTCCGATCAGGCAGTCAGCGACATCGTCTGTCTGGATTTCGCCGCTAGTGGGCGCTCTCACCATCTGGGATATAGTGAGAGAACATGCGTTCGACGGCGGCCTGCACCTTTCTCCGGCGGCGCTCCGTCCACGGATCCTCACTGGTCACGTGAATGAAGTTCGAAGCAATAGTCACGCTCTCGACGCCCACCATGCTTCTCAGGTGGCCTAGGGCGGACTGCGTCACATTGTCGACTGCAATGGCCTGCTGACCGCTGAGATTGCGATCTGTCTCGACGATCAAAGTCGCTCCGACGATGTGGAGCCGCGTGTGAATGAACTCGCCCATGGGGTTCGCCTACTCGGAGCCTCAGGCCCTAGCGCCGTCGAGGCTCAGCTCGCTCATATTCGCTGGGCCAGTCGATAGAGACACCTAGCTCTGAGGCTGCCAGCAGCGGCCAGTGCGGCTGACGCAGGAACTCTCGAGCCATCATCACAGCGTCAGCCTTGCCACTCTGGATGATCTCATTCGCCTGCCAAGGCTCAGTGATGAGTCCGACGGCAGCCGTCGAGACCTCGGCTTTGCTCTTGACGGCTTCAGCGAAACCCACCTGATAGGAAGGACCCGTGACGATCTTGGCATCCGGCACCGCACCGCCACTCGAACAGTCGACCAGATCCACACCGAGCTCTCCCAAAAGGCGGGCAAGCTCAACGGTCTCTTCGAGAGACCAACCGCCGTCAACCCAATCCGTTGCACTGACCCTGACGAACAGAGGCTTGTGATCAGGCCATTCCTTCCGGACACCACCGACCACATCCAGGAGGAGCCGGACTCGATTCTCGAAAGGCCCACCGTACTTATCCGTTCGGTGGTTGCTGAGTGGCGATAGGAACTGATGCAGTAGATAACCGTGCGCCCCGTGGATCTCCACCACATCGAAGCCTGCCTCGTCGCTAAACGCAGCAGCCCAAATGAATCGCTGGACAATGAGACTGATTTCCTCGTCCGTGAGCGCGCGAGGAGCGGGTAGAGATCCGAAGGCCGCCGACGACGGGGCAACCGTGTTCCAACCCCCATTCTCCGGAGTCACGTAACCGATCCCCTCCCACGGCGGAGCGGTTGAGGCTTTGCGCCCTGCATGCCCGAGTTGTATACCCGCGAGCGCACCCTGCTCGCGGACAAATGTGACGACCGGGCGCCATGCCTCGACATGGTCCTCGTCCCACATACCAGTGTCCCGGGGACTGATCCGCCCGACGGATTCGACGGCCGTGGATTCAGCCATGACGAGGCCAGCTCCACCCACAGCAAACTTGCCGAGGTGGACGAAATGCCAACTATTCGGCAAGCCTGCCACCGCACGGTACTGACACATGGGTGAGACCCATGCCCGATTGCGTGCCGTGAGTCCCCTTAAGGCGATGGGATCAAAGAGATGGGCCATGGTGCGTAGGTGCCTAGAGGAAGTGTCCGATGATCGTAAACGGATTGTGCGGTATTTGGTAAACTGTTCGCCATGTTGACACCCCTTCGCCCTTTCTCGTAGAGTCAGAATGCCCTGGGGTCATGCTCAAGCATGACGTTGTTCCCGACAAGGAGGAGACCTGTGAGAAGAAGAATCTCTCGATTGGTGGCGACGCTGGGAGCCTTAGCGCTCATCCTCGTATCATGCAGTGCTGGCGAGCCATCTCAGTCGACAACCACCCTTCCCGAATCAGATACCACCACTACGGCACCGGAGACGACAGAGCCAAGCGCTAGCGAGGAGCGTCTCATCGTTGCGATCGGCCAAGACATTCCGAGCCTCGACGCCCGACTGCCGGGCGGTTCCTCTGCGAGCCTGTCCGTCGTCCGCCACATGACTGAGCCATTGGTCAAATTCGATGCGACGACGCCGGACCTGATTCCCGTGCTCGCAGAATCGTGGGAACAAGTCGACGCTACGACCTGGCGCTTCAAGTTGCGCGAGGGAGTGACGTTCCACAACGGAAACCCCCTAAACGCCGATGCGGTTGTGTACAGCGTCAATAGCGCCACCGCGGAGGGATTTACGTCATGGTTCTCATGGGCATCAGACGGAGTACTCGGAGAGGCCACCAAAGTAGACGAATACACGGTGGACATCTCGACTGTTATCGAGACACCTGGATTCCCACGCGTTCTGGTCGCTGTAGATGTGCTTGATCCCGACCATGTCGAAGCTGGCCTCCAAGCGACCGAACCCATCGGAACCGGTCCTTATGAGTTCGTGGAGTTCACCCCTCGATCCGAACTCGTTCTAGATCGATTCGACGACTATTGGGGCGGAACGCCTTCCTATTCAGGCATCACCTTCCGGATCATCCCCGAGCAAGCGACACGTGTCGATGCTCTCCTATCCGGTGAGGTGCACGCAATCAATTCGATATCCGTTGAAGACATCGCTCGTATCGAAGCAGCTGAGAACACAAAGATTGCCTCGTCGCCTACGACAAGGCACATAATGATTGCCCTTCGCCACGACCGACCGCCTTTGGATGACCAAAAGATCCGCCAGGCAATGAACTATGCGGTGGACAAGGAACTCATAACTACGACCATCTTGACCGGAATCGCCGTCCCGACGGACGGATTCTTGGCTCCGAGCATGCCTTACGCTCAGAACGATCTGGGTCCATGGCCCTACGACCCTGAGAAGGCTCGTGATCTGCTCGAAGAGGCGGGATACGCCGGCGAGCCGATCACAATCGCCATCGGTGCCGGCAGGTACCCGAGTGACGACCTAGTCGGTCAAGCCGTCGTGAAGATGCTCCAAGATGCGGGCTTCAATATCAACCTCGAGGCGATCGACTATTCGACGATGCAAGCTGAGTTGGGCAACTATGGAGACGCCGTCTATGACGGATGGCTTCAAGGCTGGGGTGCCACCTTCCTCGACTCTGTAGGCCAGATGCAAGGCTTCTTTGCCGGGCCGAACGTGTCTGAGCTCCCAGTGTTCTACGACAATGCTGAATACTTCGCCGCGGTCGAGGAGTACAAGGCGGCATCAACTGAGGATGAGCGTGAGGTAGCCGTCAACAAGATGGAGAACATCCTCTGGGACGAGGCTGCAGGACTGTTCCTCATCTTCCCGGTAGACAACCTCGGTCTGGCTTCGAATTTGAACGGGTTCGAGGCACGATTCGACGAATTCTTCTACTTCACCGAGACCAGCCTCGGTTAGTAGGATGTTGGGGGTCGGCAGAGATCTGCCGACCCCCAACACTCGTCTTCGCAGTCTGGTGAACTTCTGAGTCCTCGATACTTATTGCGTAGGGGCTTTCACGCGCTCATCATCCTTTGGCTGGTGACTGTGTTCGTCTTCTTGATGATCCACATCATTCCGGGTGATCCAGCGCGCCTCATGCTTGGAGATCGTGCACGGGAACAGGACGTCGAGGATCTGCGAGCCGAACTCGGTCTCGATCGACCTCTCCCGGAGCAATATGGGAACTTCGTTGCTGGTCTCTTCCAAGGCGACCTGGGCGAGTCGATCAGAGCACGACGCCCGGTGGTGGAACTAGTGGGCCAGGCACTTCCTCCAACCCTTCTTCTGATTGGAGCGTCCCTGTCGATAGCCTTTCTCGTCGGTGTACCTCTCGGTGTTTGGGCAGGAGTAAATCGCGGAGGCTGGGCCGATCGCGTTGCTTTAGGCATCTCTCTCGCCGGCCAGTCAATTGCTCCATTCTGGCTGGGTCTGATCCTGATCGCCGTCTTCGCAGCACGCCTCGGTTGGCTGCCGACGTCAGGTACCGGTACACCTCGCCACATAGTCTTACCGGCGCTGGCGTTGGCGCCAACGGCTCTAGGGATGGTTCTCCGTGTATCCAGGGTCAGCGTCATGGAAGTCATGACTGAGGATTACATCCGGACCGCCGAGGCCAAGGGCCTGGGACGCATGACCGTGGTCGGGAAGCATGCGTTCAAGAACGCCTCCATCGCCATCATCACCGTGATGGGCCTACAGATAGGTGCGCTCCTCGGCGGAGCGATAGTCACCGAAACCGTCTTTGCCTGGCCTGGGATTGGCCGACTTGCCGTCGACTCATTGATCAGCCGAGACTGGCCGGTCGTCCGGAGTGTGGTGCTCCTGTCGGCGATCGCCCTCGTGGTTATGAATCTCGTGATCGATGTTGCCTACGCCGCAATCGACAAGAGGGTGCAATTCGAATGACCTTGGCCTCCTCCAACACCGATAAGCATGCGGAACTCGATGGCTGGCCAGACGCCGCGGGCCTCAGCGACACGTTCAGACGATCTTGGCATCTGATTCAAAGTGAAGGCCGCCTCGCGTTAGGAGGCGCCCTGGTCCTGCTGACAATTATTACCCTTGCGTTCCTCATCCCCGCGCTCTCGCCCTTCGACTGGAATGGTCAGGACCTCACCAGTCGCCTTCAACCTCCTCTGTGGATTGATGAGAATGGCCTGAGACGGTGGTTCGGCACCGATGCACTCGGGCGCGACATCCTCACTCGCGTCTTCGTCGGCGCCCGACTCTCACTCTTGGTCTCATTTGGCGCTGTGGCAGGTGCCGCTCTGGTAGGCACAGTGCTTGGCCTGCTGGCTGGTTATCTCGGCGGCCGTGTAGACACCGTCATCATGCGAACGGTCGATCTCCAGCTCGCTTTCCCGGTCATGTTGTTGGCTCTGAGCGTCGTGGCCCTTATCGGACCAAACCTTGTGAATCTGATCCTGGTTTTCGTCTTAACAGGATGGCCCGGTTTTGCGAGAACAGTGCGCGCCAGCTCGCTTGCCCTGCGCGAGAAGCGATATGTCGAGGCCGCTCGAGGCCTCGGAGCTGGTCGCGCTCGGATCATGGGTCAATACATATTGCCCAACGCGTTGGGTCCTTTGACCGTTGTCGCGACCTTCGAACTTGCCAAGGTTCTGATCTTTGAGTCCTCGCTTTCTTTCCTGTCGCTTGGAATTCAACCCCCCATACCGACTTGGGGAAACATCATGGCCGAAGGTCGATCACTTCTGGAAGTGGCGTGGTGGGTGACATTCTTCCCGGGGATCATGCTCGTATTCGCCGCCATGGCTGCCAATCTCACCGGGGATGGCCTCAACTCAATTGTCGACCCTCGACTGCGCAAACAATGAGCGCCGAGCACCCGGTGCTGTCGGTTAGAAACCTCAGGACCGAATTCGCGACCCGAGAGGGAACAGTTGTCCCGGTTTCGGACGTCTCCTTCGACATCGATCGGGGGCAAATCTTCTCCCTCGTGGGAGAGTCTGGCTCGGGTAAGTCAGTCACCGCCATGTCAGTGATGCGACTCGTTCGCCCCCCGGGCCGCATCACTGGAGGGTCGGTCACGTTCGATGACACTGACCTTCTGGCCTTGAACCAGCGAGAGATGAAGAGGGTGCGGGGTTCGCAGATTTCGATGATATTCCAGGACCCCATGACATCCTTGAATCCCGTCCTGTCGGTGGGTGATCAAATCGCCGAGCCCTTACGCGCTCACACCTCGATGAACAAGAAACAGGTCTCCGACGCCGTAGTCGAGGCACTGAAAGACGTGGGAATACCCAGAGCCAGACGAAGGCTGGAAGACCGTCCGCACCAGTTCTCGGGAGGAATGCGACAACGGGTCATGATCGCCATGGCCATGATCAATAGGCCAAAACTCCTGATAGCAGATGAGCCCACTACGGCCTTGGATGTCACCATCCAAGCCCAAATCCTCGATCTCTTGCTTGAGATATGCCAGCAAAGCCGTACGTCGATACTGCTAATCACCCATGACCTCGGCGTAGTAGCCAACATCTCAGACAAAGTTGCAGTGATGTACGCCGGACAAATTCACGAGACTGGGCCCACCCAAGAGGTCATGACCCAACCACGAGGACCGTACCTTTGGGGATTGCTGCGCTCGATGCCGCGTCTCCAGGGGACTGATGCCCTCGACCCAATCCGAGGTCAACCCCCGCTCGTAACGGAAGCCCTCACGGGCTGCCGCTTCGCACCCCGATGTGCATTCAGAGCCGAGGCTTGTAATACCGATCCCCCCAGCCATATCGTTGCCACCGGCCACGAAGTCAGGTGCCACTTTGCTCCAGATTCGGAATGGGTGCGTCAGGCAAGAGCCCAGGCCGGTTTGCCATGACTCGAGCAATCCTTGCAGCGCACGATCTCAGGAAGAAGTTTGCCCCGCGAACGAGCTTTTTGGGCCACGGCCAGGAAACCATCAGGGCCGTCGACGGTGTCAGTTTCACCGTTGGGGAGGGGCAGACATTGGGGCTCGTCGGGGAATCAGGGTGCGGCAAGAGCACGACTGCGAGAATGGTGATGCGGCTGCTTGACCCGACGTCGGGTTCAATCGAGTTCCAAGGTGCCGACATAACATCGACGCGCGGAAAGGCTCTGCGATCACTCAGGTCGGACATCCAGATGGTATTCCAAGATCCTTACGAGTCTCTAAACCCTCGCCGACAAGTGAAGGAGATCCTGGCGGAGCCCTTCCGGATCCACCGCCGGCCCACTGACCACCGGATGAGATCTCGAATCCTGGATCTGCTAGATCTCGTGGGCCTATTACCTCAGCACTTGGGAAGGTACCCATTTGAGTTCTCGGGTGGACAGCGACAGCGGATCGGGATCGCCCGCGCCCTCGCCCTCGACCCAAAGCTGCTCGTATTGGACGAACCAGTGTCTGCACTCGACGTTTCAGTGCAGGCACAAATCCTGAACTTGTTGATTGGACTCCAGAAGGACCTTGGTCTCTCGTACCTGCTGATCGCCCATGACCTTGCCGTGGTTAAGCACATCTCCCACAGAGTCGCGGTCATGTACCTGGGAAGAATCGTCGAGAACTCCGAGAGCCATCAGCTCTTCGATCAACCGCGGCATCCGTATACCAAAGCGCTCATGTCATCAGTCCCAGACCCGACAGTGTTCAAGAGCTCAGTCAGCCAACGCATCCGACTCGAGGGAGACCCGCCGTCACCGGCCGATCCGCCTGACGGCTGTCACTTCCACACGAGATGCTGGCTCGCCACGGAACAGTGTGCGGCGGTGTCACCCGCCCTCGTCGGTGACACCAAAGACGAGACCCGGAAAGTTGCCTGCCACTTTCCCTTATAGGGCTTCTACTTAGCCAGGAGCCCACCATCGACAGGGATGAAGGCGCCGGTCATATACGAAGCGTCTGGCGAGGTAATGAACGCGATCAGCGCTGCGACCTCCGCCGGCTCCCCTGGGCGTCCCAAGGGGATCCGCTCGACTAGATGCTCCAAGCGCTCTCTTGCACCAGGCGAGGCGGTCATGGCCGTTCGGATCGGCCCCGGGGCCACGACATTGACCCTTATGCCTTTTGGTGCCAGTTCCACAGCAATCGCCATGCCGAAGGCTGCCACCCCTGCCTTGCTGACCGGGTATGGGAAAGATGAGCGGCCGACAACCCGGGCGCTAGTCGAGCTAATCAGAGCCACATACCCGGCTCCTGCCGATTCGACGATGCTCGGCACCGCGTGACGAACGGCGTAAATCGTGCCCATCAGGTTGACATCGACCACTCGCTGGAGCCCCTCCAGGTCGCATTCGACGATCCCTTCACCACCCCCGATCCCGGCAGCAGTAACGACGTTGTTCAAGCCTCCCCAAAACGCAACCCCGGTCTCAACACACTGCCTGACGGCTGCATCGTCGACCACGTCTACATCGGCGTACCAGACATTCTCATCCCCTTGGAACTCTCTCTGAAGACCAGCTCTATCGACATCAAGACAGATGAGCCTGTCGCCTCGGGCGAGAAACCTGCGAGCCGTTGCCAACCCGATTCCCGAAGCAGAGCCTGTGATGAGCGACACGGAAGCCGTCGGCGGAGTCAATTGCCTGCGGCGAATTCGCGATGACGCGAGCGGCTTGCTTCGATCAAATGGGCCAAAGTGCCCTGCCGTTCGGTGTACCGCATCCAGTTGTCAAGCCACCAATACAGCTGGTCGTCAGCCTGCCTGACGCAAGGATAGGAAGCATCGCGCGACACCACGACCAGCTCGCCGTCAGGAGACCTGAGGTGACGGGAACCGGGCGGACCGTCCATCACATCATCTGTGATCACTACGTCGACCTCTCCCTGGCTAAGGGCATCGAAACTTTGGATTGCGCTATCGGTCTCAATGGCTGTCCACGTGTGGAGTGCTCGCGTTCCGATGACGCTGTGTAACGACCCACGAGTAACAGCAAACTTGCCCGGCCGCTCGACCAATCCCTGCAGTCCTATGTCACGAGTTGTCTCGTTGACGAACAGAACACCCAAGTACTCAAGCATGGGAGTACTTACGAACCGGGCGACCAGAGCCCGTTCCGGCAAGTTCGTGTGCTTGAGACAAACATCAACACGCCCTTCTATCAAGTTTTCGAACTGATCCGCCCAGCTGGAATCTATGAACTCCGCTTCGACGCCCAGGTCCTCTGCCAGCCTCCGCCCAACCCTTCCCACCATCCCTGATGGCTCCCCTGTTGCAGGGTCTAGATGCTGTTCCCACGAGCCATCCCAGGAAGCAGCGATCCTCACAGTGCCGCGCGCGAAGATCGTGGCCAGCGCGTCTGACGTATTATTCATCCGTGCGGCCAAAAATCAGGATCGTCTCGCCACTCGTACGTACCGGAGTGGTGAACATCATCAGAACTACGCCTGCCATGGGTGCCGCAAACTCGGCGAGCACGTTCCCCTGAAGGTCCCACATCTCGCCTAGGGGCTGACCTTTCTGAACATAATCGCCGGGACCCACCTCTGGCATAAACAGCCCGCCATGGATCGACTTCAAAATGTACATTCCGTAGGTGTCGACATGAGTCAGGTCTCGGTTCGGCTCACCTGACTTCATCCCAAGATATCTAAAGACATTCTCAAAACCATCAAGTTCCATCTGTACGACTGAGGGCTCCACGGTCCCGGCACCACCAGCCTCCATCAGAACGGCTGGTATACCTGCGTCGGATGCAGCACCGTGACTAGTCGCACCGGATTGAAGGCCGGCGAAATAGGTCCCCTCGTCGCTGGAACTGGCGTTGGTATCGTCTATTCCGACACCCATCGTGTTGACGATGCCTGTGTCAAAGAGAGTGGCCAGCTCGTACGACGTTCGGTCAACATCCTCGTTGCCAACTCTCTTGGCGCTCGAGTGCAACGGGATTGCCTCAATCAAGTCTCCAGAGTGGAGATCGAAGAACGCATCTGACTTGAGCGCTATCTCGGTATGGACGATGTGAGCCGTTCGCTCACTGATCGACCCGTACGGGTTGCCGGGGAATACGCGATTGATATTGACCTGGTCGAGCGGATTCCTAAACGGATTGCGGACTTCAAGGGCACGAACGTTCACAACCGGGACAATGAGTACTGACCCGGAGAGCTCCGTTGGATCGAGTTCCTTAGACAGTCGCACAGCTGTGACTATGCCGTTGTACTCAGCCGCGTGCACTCCAGAGATCACCCCGACTGTCGGGCCGGGCTTTGCGCCCCGAACCACAGCCAACGGGAGGCTCAGCTCGCCGAGCGGTGTTCGCCCAACGGGAAGCTGATGGAAGGATGTTTTGCCGGGCCGGGTGTCAAGGGTGTCGATGAACCCCATGTAGCGCTCCTGAACTCTTTGTCGCGACTCAGCTCAAATATTAAGGATCAGTTCAGGCGTATGTCAAATATCGCACATCTGTATAATTATTGAACGTCCTTTCCACACTGATTTCAATGATCTTCGGCTATTGAGATGCTCCACTACTGACAACTTCGACGAGCTTGACCGTCGTAGCTGTCGATGGAGACTTCCGTCGCTCAATGTCCGAATCACGAATCTCGTCATGAGATTCGCAGCCAAGACAGAGGCGCCCTCGTAAACGCATACGAAGTCGGCCCGTGATAACCCCCGGTGACTCCTGTCGCCAACCCGACCTGGACGACGGGCATGACAGCAGACAGGTCACCCATGTCTGTCGATCCTCCTGAGTGGTGGGCCGTCCTTTTCACAGCACCCCCACCAAACATGCTCGACCCAATTTCCTCCACCAGTTCGACCATTCGGGGGTCCGGGGTGTATTCGTGATACGCAGATGTTGTTTCAATAATCAATTCGGCACCCAGGGCATGTGCCCCCAGCCTCAAGGCAGCGGTCGACACGATCGGAAACAGGCTCGAGGGCACTCGACGTGCGCGCTCGAATCATCATCTCCAGCGTTGTCACCGCTGGCACAACCGTAAGGCCACTCTCAGATGGTCGGATCCTGGTGTGGATCCTCACCATGTCCTCATCTCGGATGACCTCGCGAAGAAACTCCATCGAGAATACGCCAAGCATCGCTGCCTTCAGGCTGTTCACCCCGCCCCATGGGGCATCGCCGGCGTGAGCAGCACGAGCAAGAAAGGACGCCACCTTGATGATCGATGCACTAGCAGTGTCCCTCGCAGCAAGACGGACAGCACCCGACTCATTCCTAGACGCGAACGAGGCTTTCGCCGCACAGTCGATCGCAAGCATGCGACTCCTCGAGCTCGACCTGGAGAAAGTCAACGTCAAACGGTGGTGCGATCGCTATCGGGCACCCACTCGGAGCCTCCGGAGCCCGGATCCTGGTGACGCTCGTCCACGAGATGGCACGCCGAAGGACTCACTACGGTCTGGCCACGATGTGCATCTGTGTCGGCCAAGGGATCAGCACGGTCGTCGAACGTGTCTGAAGGCTAACGTTGCGAGTCGACAGGTCTCAGAATCGCTGCAAAGCGAAGGGCCTGAGGTCGAGTTCCGTTGAGCGACCCAGGGCTATCTGCGACAAGACCTCGCCCATCAATGGGCCAGCTGTAAATCCCATATGAGGATAGATTCCGACCAGTACCCTTGGGTCTCCCATTTCTCCAATCACGGGAGCCAAGTCTGGTGTTGCGACGCCCACTCCTGGCCAGGAACGTATCAAGGACAGAGAACCGACTGCTGGAACGACGCGTACGGCGATCTCGAGATTCCTCCGGAGTGAGTCGGGACTGATCCGCAACTGACCGGACCAACTCGTCATTGCGGGCCAACCACCACCGACCAGCACGGTACCGGCTACCGCCTGCTTGAGTGTCAGCTTTCCGCCTGCGAAATACACGAGATGATCGACAAAACTCTCTGCCGGTTCGGTGGCTGAGACTTGCACGGGCTCGTCCGTTAGGGGGATCGACACTCCAAGTTGACGTGCAAGGCTTCTCAGGCCACCTCCTGCAGCGCAAATCACGCGGCTGCTCGAGAAGACCTCCGACGAATCCGTTCGGCACAGAACCTGATCCGACTGAGCGTCGATTTGGGTGATCCGAGTACCGGTTCTTACTCGTGCTCCCGATTTTCGAGCTGCACGCGCGAAGGCTGGGCCCGCCAATAGCGGGTTGGCTCTACCTTCGATAGGACAAAACTCCGCACCTATCATGCATTTCGATATGTAAGGGGCCACGCTGCGAAGCTCATCGCGGCTGAGCACGCGAGCGTCCATCCCGAACTCCTGCTCAAGCGCCACCTTGCGCTCAACCGCCTCTAGCTGCTCGCGTGTCTCGCAAACCAGCAAACCACCCTTTGTTGCAACCTCGAGGTCAACCCCCAGGCGGGGTCCCAGATCCTGCCAAAGCGCAAGTGACGCGACGAGGAACTCCAATGACGCGCGGAATCCCTGCGCCCACGCATGACCCTTTTCGACATACGAGGGGAACTGGATCTGTCCGTGCAGGCTTCCTGCGTTTCGCCCCGAAGCCGCCGTGTTCAGGTCAGCTTGCTCAACGAGAATCACGTCGGCGCCCTTCTCAGCCAAAGACCACGCAGCCGCGGAACCGGTAATCCCTCCACCTATGACAAGAACATCACAGACGCTCTGACTCTTGCTCATCTACCTTCTAACTAGGGGCCGTCCCGTGGGTGAGAGTTCGCAATGCCAACAGCTCTTCACCCGTCGGAGGCAAGCTCTCATCAAGGTCAGCCTTCGTTTTGAGCGGCCATTGCGTGACGTTCCGGATTTGTTCGATCGTGACTCCGGGGTGGATGGCCGAAAGCTCCAGCTCAGATTCCCCGTCGGATTCAAGGACCCCAAGGTCCGTGATGACAGTTGTCGGACCAGCGCCCGTGAGGCCGTAGCGAGCTCGGTCACCGTTTCCACTCCCAAATCCGACCGTTGTGACGAAATCGACCTTCTCGACAAAGGCGCGTTTCGCGTGCTTCATCACCACCGTGACCTCTTTACAGTACGACGCAATCTCGGGAGCGCCTCCCGCTCCCGGGAGTCGGACACGCGGCCGCTCATACGAGTCACCAACCATTGTTGTGTTCAGATTGGCCATGCGATCGATCTGAGCAGCGCCGAGGTAACCAAGGTCAATGCGACCTGCTTGAAGCCAATAGTTGAAGATCTCTGGAATCGAGACTACAGCGTCGGCGGTCGAAGCCAACTCGCCATCGCCGATCGAGAGCGGGAGTTGAGTCGGTTTCGACCCTATAGGCCCTGACTCGTAGATGAGGGTAAGGGCTGGAGCGTGAAGTCGACGAGCCAGATTGGCCGCAACGCTGGGCAGACCGATTCCGACGAACACAGACATCCCATCAACGAGTCGTCGCGCCGCTGCGACCGTCATCATCTCATCGGGCGTCCACGACTCACTCATGGTCTCTACCGAAGATCACTTTGCTGTCATGACAGACTCGTTCAACCAGCGATCGAAGCTCTTGCGATCTCGACCTATCGAATCCCAGTCGACGTATGCCTGGTTGTCGCGGTGGTAGAACCCAAGGGCGTACGACGGCCGGGCCCCGCCAGGAACCTCTGATATGGCGTCGATAGCCATCGCTGGAATGACCTGCCCTCCGAGACCCAGGTCCAACTCGTCGACTATCTCTTCGACCGTGACTATCGAACTCTTAGACGACAGCACCACTTCGCGCTGAACTCCGGTTATACCCCAGAGATGGACATTCCCTCGACGATCTGCCCGTTGCGCATGTATCACCCCAACGTCGGGCGTTAGAGCCGAAACGGCTGCGACGGGCTCTCCAGTGAAAGGACAGGCGATACGTGCCACGCCCCGTGTGTTGGCGGCAAGGTCGGTGCCCTCATATCCCCGCATGACAGCGAACGGCAGTCCAGACGCGCCAGCGACGTAGCGATTGGCCATACCGGCATGAGTGTGTTCCTCGACTTCAATGGGATGGGGCCAACCGTTCTCCACCGCATCTCGAAATCGGTGTAACGAACCGACACCCGGGTTCCCACCCCATGAGAAGACGACACGTCTCGCACAGCCAGCTCCGATCATCTGGTCATAGATCAGGTCGGGGGTCATGCGGATCAGAGTGAGATCCCGCTTCCCCTGTCGAATGATCTCATGTCCAGCCGCGAAGGGAATCAGATGAGTGAACCCCTCGAGAGCGATGGACATACCATCAGCTACATACTCTCGGATCGAGTCTCTCAGGGGTAAAAAAACAGGCAACTGATGCGAATAGTGGACGCTCGTGCAATAGTCGCACTATACGCTCACCCTCCGAGCTTTGCCACTTACACGGAGAAGGCCACTAGAAGTCACTGACTGTGGCTCCTTGTGCCCTCACCAGGCCGTTCGACTTCAGAGAACAATCGGGCCAATGCCAACAGAGCCCGGTCCCTTTCCCAGATATGTTGGTCACGCTCCGCTTGGGGGAGCCTCATGTCAAGGTCCTCTGCCACTTTGGCTACCAACTCGGGCGTCCAGGGGTCGCTTTGCCCGCGATCGGTGCCCATTCGAGCATACGCTTCGCCCAGCCGACCAGCATGCGCAGCGACGCCGCCTTCCGTGTTCAAGTGCGCAGTTGCAAACGGACCGACGACGGCCCAACGGCGCCCGAGCCCATCGGCGACCAAACGATCCACGTCTGCCGGATCGAGGACGCCGTCTCGGACTAGGCAGTATGCCTCACGCAGCAAAGCACCTTGGAGCCGATTGAAAGCCAGCCCCTCGATCTCACGCGTGATCTCGATCGGCGCCATGCCTGCGCTGAGGAGAAGGCCCGTCGCCAACTCAACGACTTGTTGCGAAGTGAAAGGGGCTGGAGCCACTTCCACAATCGGGATCAGATAGGGAGGGTTGGCGGGATGCAGAAGCAGACAGCGCTCACGACCAGCAAGCTGAGACGCAATCTGTGAGATCGTAAGCGAAGAAGAAGAGCTTGCAATCGGGACTGTCTGAGGAACGATCTGGTCAAGGCGGTTGAACAGTTCGACTTTGGCTTCCCGGGTCTCACTCACGCTCTCCACCACCATGTCGGCACCGGTGGTCGCCTGTTCGATTTCATCCGTGAGCGTGAGTAACTCGGCAGTCTCCACTCTCTGTACAAGACCACTCTCCGCTAACCAACCAACCTTGGCCGCAACGAGTTCGGGCAGGATCTGCCGCCGCTCCGGGTTGGCCTCATGAAGATGCACTTCGAACCCTGCCGCCACAAAGGCGACAGCCCAGCCAACGCCGATAGCACCGCCTCCGATTACGGAAACAGGCCTGCTCACTCAACTCACCGAGTCGAAGTTATCGACCAAAGCATCCAATCGAGCCATCAACATCCGAATCCGCTCAACTCTTTGCTGGCCGTCGTCTCCGAGCTGATCGAAGGTGGTCAAAGGTGGCCGCACGTCGCCAACCGGATACCCCGCCACCGCCGCGAGTGCTTTCGAATAGCACTGATGGCCATAGGTCGGGTGACCTTCAGCGATGATGCCGTCGATAGCGTCGATAATCGACTGGACGGAGCGCGCCGCACTCACCCTGCCTGCTTCCAAGTAGTCGAAGATGCGACTCGACGCTCGTGGGATGTAATTTCCATACGGGTTCACATAGCCGATCGCTCCCAGTAGGTACGAGTCGACGACGCGCTCACCTGCATACACAGAGATCTGGCCGTCGGCCGCTTCGACCACGTCCCTCACCCGGGCGAGATCTTGACTTGACTCTTTGATGTATTGAACCGACTCGAACTCCCGTGCCAACCTGCCAACCAACTCCGCAGACATGTCGACGTTCGAGGTAACCGGGTTGTTGTAGAGCATGACCGGGATGTCCACTACTGCATCGATGGCTTCGTAGTAGCGAACGATTTCGTCATCGGTCGGCGTGTAGTAGTAGGGGGGCAGGATCATCAGGCCGTCAGCCCCCAGATCCTGGGCCTCCTGGCTGTATCTCACGGCTCTAGGTGTATGCGCATTCATGGTGCCGACAAGGACCGGTACCCGGCCGGCGACGTGGCTGACATACGTCTGCACTATCACTTGCCTCTCCCGGTCATCAACCGAGGGAAACTCCCCTGTCGTACCGAGAGCGATAATGCCTGGGACGCCTACTTCCAACTGCCAATCGATGAACCGCTCGAGGGCGGGCACGTCCACGGACCCACCACCTTCGCTGAATGGCGTTACAGCAACCGTGTAGCTACCTCTGAATTCGCTGGTCAACTTCCTCTCTCCTCTCTTGAGTCACGTCATCAACGGTGGATCGAGCTATGTGCCTGATAGGCACCGGCCTCGCAGGTGGCCTCGGAGCAAATCCGGAGAGTTCGTTGATCTCCGCTCCAACAGCTTGAGCAACCAGGCGCGAGATCACAGGTTCGCAGTATCGCCCTTGGCACTTCCCCATACCGGCTCGTGACAAGCGCTTAACCGCACCGCTCATGTGAGCCCCGTCATCAACCGCACTAACGATCTCTGCCAGTGATATGGACTCACACCGGCAGATGATGGTGGTCTCGTCAGCAAGTTCGTGAGTGAAGAGCCTTCCCGAGTACATGCCCCAGACCAGCTCCTGAAAGCTCTTGTGTCGGGCGAGCCTCGATCTCGTCCTCCGACGGCGACCCGCAGGACCCCCCAACCCCGCCAAAGCGTCGTCCACGGCGAGTACCGCCTGACTCATAGCAACGTGAGCCCCGTTGACGGCCCTCGCATCGCCGATGACCCACACGCCGGGTACTGTGGTCCGGCCGTTGTCGTCGGCCACTACCTCAAGGGTTCCCCATGTTGGGTCGACCCTGTGGCGACAGCCGAGCGAACGCGTGATCTCCACTGAGGGCGTAAAGCCGTATCCCATGCATACCGCATCGACGTCCAGCTCGAACCCGCCCTCATGTCTGAGGCTTCCGTCGGGCCCAAGCGGCGTGACGACGGCTCGCGTCACGGCCTCGTCACCGATGCACTTAGTCAAAATGGCCCGATCATGCACCGGCACACCTCGAGCACTCAGATTCGCTCGATACTTGATGCCGCGGCCCACAAGGCCCGGTGCCACCAATCCTGCCCGAAACCCCGTCCATAGATTTCGATGCCACCGCAAGTCCGCAACCTCTACCAGTGCGGCAACCTCAACCCCGGAATCTGTTAGCTCTGATGCGACCTGGAGATTCAGTGGGCCGTTGCCAGCCACGAGTACGCGTTTACCCGGGGAAACCTGTTGCGACCGGATAAGGGTCTGAGCCGCCCCTGTTGTCATAACACCCGGCAGAGTCCATCCGGGAACCGGCAGACCCCGTTCGAAGGCGCCGGTGGACACGATCAGGCGTTGGGGTCTCAGGACGTAGCGACCTATTTCGCTAGAGGCGTAGAGCTCGTTGGCGGAAAAGGCTCCCCAAACTCTCGCTCCGAGGATGGTCCGGACTCCCAGCTGCGTGACCTTCTCAATCAAGCTACGCCCCAATGAGAACTGACGGTCGATCTGGTTCAGGTCGATGTCACGATCCTCGGCTGGCTGTTTGAAGAACTGACCACCGAGCTTGTGACGCTCGTCAATGACCACGACCTCCGCTCCAAGTTCGGCCGCGCGTTTCGCGGCGGTGAGTCCTCCGGGGCCGGCCCCAATCACCAACAAATCCGACAACACTTCTTCTTCGGGAAGCTCTTCAACTTCGGCACCAGTGGTCCGGACAGGCTGAGGAGTGACATCCATGCCGTCTTCGACGTTGGTCAGGCACCCGAGTCGTCCTGGAACTCCGTCTACAGTCAACGCACACTCGTTGCACACGCCCATCCCGCAGAACACACCACGCATGTCCTCGGCGTTCGATTGCCGGAAGCCCAAGAAGCCCGAATCGATGAGGGCAGAAGCAAGAGTATCGCCTTCGACCGCCTGGACCGCTGCTCCTTCCAAACGAAACGAAAGGCTCCGTCGAGGCTGTCCCACCCCTGGAATCGAGAGTCGCATCTTCTACAGGTGATTCACCGGTCGAGACCGCGTTTACGTTGGTGGGCTCGCCACGTAGTTGCCCATCTCTCGGGGTCATCCAGGTTGCTTCCCCTAACCCTGTGGACCACCTGGTTGTGAGGTGCGGTCTTCACGTAGTCCGCATCGTCGTAAGCCTCGCTCACGACCTGCGCCAATACGTCAATCCAGTAATCCAAGTCTTCGCGCGACCACATCTCACCTGCCTCGGGGGTGAATGGCTCTGGAACGATCCACGGCTCGTGACTCAGCCAGAAGGCATCGACTCCATAGTCGACCATTCGGTTTTGAACGTCCACGGCCGTGACGCCAGTGTCTTCAGTGAGTTGAGCGAGGCTGTATCGGGTCATTTCCATCCGATAGGCACTCAAATGATCAAATGCCTTGGTCACTCCCCGAATCGCGAGGAGGCGCTTCTCCATGTAGTTGTTGGCGATGATTGAAATGTCGGCGGCCTCCCGAATCCCGTCGGACCCCATGGCCCTGAGCCATGCATACGCTTTCAATATGACGGGTACATTCCCGATGTACTCTCGGACCTTCACCGCCGAATCCCCACCGGCCAGTACAAACTCGCCTTCGACTTCGTCGACCATTGGGCCTGGCAGGTAGGGCGCCAGCTCCTCGGTACATCCGTACGCTCCGACTGCCGGGCCTCCGCCGGCCTTCGGCGCGCCGAAGGTCTTGTGAAGCATGAACATGCACGCATCGAAGCCGAGCTCGGCAGCACGGATCCTTCCCATCACTCCATTGAAGTTCGCATGGTCGTAGAAACAGAGCCCACCCGCTTCGTGCACGGTTTCGATCCAGCGCTTGATATCAGGGTTGTAGATGCCCATGTCGTCTGGATTGTTGATCATCAGGGCTGCGGTTCGATCTGATACCGCCGCCTTGAGCGCCTCTAAGGAGGGATAGCCCTTGTCTTCCAGAGGAAGGGTGATGATGTCGAAACCGGCTGCAGCTGCCGTCGCTGGATTGCATGGGTGAGCTTGCGCGGTGGTGATGATCTCCGTCCGGTCCTCCAGCTCACCGCGATTCTCAAAGTAACGCCTGGTGATGGCCGCGTGCAGAAACGCTGCGTTAGCGCCACCACCCGGCTGGAAAGTGAAGCGACGCATTCCGGAGAGTTCTCTTAACATCTTGTCAAGCCCGTGGACCACGGCCAACGTCCCCTGGAGGGTCTCAGCAGGTTGGTCCGGATGTGTCTCTGCAATGGACGGTATGCGGGATATGGCCTCACTGACCCGGGGGTTGTACTTCATCGTGCATGTACCGAAAAGGCTGATTCCCATCATCCCTAGGGTTTGCTGCGAGAGATGCAGGTAGTGGCGAAGGGCGTCGTGCTCCGACAGTTCAGGAAGTGCAGGAGGTGTCGCCCGCAAGGCACCTTCGGGGATGAGGTCCTGTGCCCGCCCAACCTTCGCCGTAATCGTTGGCTCCGACTCGGGAAAGACGACGCCGCGACGACCCTCAGCTCCCATTTCCATGACAATGGGCTCATCCCATACCGCAGCGTGGTACCGGCGAAGGCGAGATTGGGAGTTCATCGGAGCACCTCGGAGAGTTCCTCAGTTAGCCGCTCGATATCTCCGCTGCTGTGGACTTCAGTGACACAAAACATCGCCGACTGACCGAAATGCTGAAACAGAGTCGAAAGGTCCTTACAGCCAAGAATCCCGCGCCGAAGTAGCGCATGATTGATGTTCGCGACGGTCTGTCCGGTTTCGTTGAAGTCAACCACGAACTCCTTGAAGAAGCCGGTGGGCCACCGGACCGAAACCCCTTCCAACTGGGATAGGAGGGACGACGCGTAGTGACTGCGCTGAATCACCGAGTGACCCAATTCAGCGAACCCCTGCGGGCCCATAGCAGACATGTAGGCCGCGTTTGCCACAGTCCACAGGTAGACCGAGTTGCCCGTCCAATCGTTCCCCTCTTCCCGCGCACCATAAGAGCTCTGATCGAACAGAATCAGAGAGAACGCACTCTCGCCCGGTTCTATGGTGTCGGTCAGACTCACCTGCAACGTTGGATACTCCCGCGCGTAACGTTCTTCATCACGGGTTGCGATGAATCCGCCGACACCGCCTCCACCGTTCATATGGACACCGAGTGGCTGGGTCGAGCCAACGACGATGTCAGCGCCCAAACTGCCAGGTGGCGCGAGGACGCCCAACGATGTCGGGTCGACACCTACAATCAGCTCAGCTCCAACCTGGTGCGTGAGCCGGCCTACCTCCTCGAGCTGATCTTCGATGATCCCCAAAAAACCAGGGTTCTCAACATAAACGGCTGCAACGTCGTCACCAAGAAGTCGTCCCAAGTCATCCAGGTCGAGGCGGCCCGTAGGCGGGTCCGCCCGGACTTCGACGAACTCGAGATGGCGACCCGATGATGGAAGGCCGGCATAAGTCCTCGCTACACCCATTCGCTCAGGGTCACCGAGCTCGGGAATGAGGACCATCTTCCGCCCAGTCAGACGCCCAGCCATTCTTACCGCGTATCCGATCGCTGCGCCCCAGCTGTATACGGGCAATCCAACGAAATCCATGGCCACCAGTTCGCCAAGCTGGCTCGCAAACTCAAACCATGCCTGGTTGCGTCCATGGTCTGAGGAAGGCGTCCCCCATACTGAGGTCAAGAACTCAGTTCGGGTCCATACCTCATCAACGATGGCAGGCACATGGTGTTGCCAGGTTCCTGCGCCAAGAAAGCTGAGGTACTCCTCAGCATGTTGATTTCTGCTGACGAGGTCGAGTAGGTGCCGCCGAAGCTCAAGCTCCGATGGCATCGCCGGAGGGAGTTCCGGCTGCGTCGACATACGATGGTCAGCTGGGATCTGTTCGAACAACTCCTCGACAGTTCGAACCCCGATCTCGACAAGCATCTCTGCCTTCGCTGAAACCGTAGAAGACGCCATGTAGGGATGCGCTCGAGACTCTTGACTTGGCAAATCGATCTCCGGTTCTGGGGCAGTGTCCAGCAACTATAGTACCGCCGTGCGAAGGCAGCACGTCTGTTCTATGTTCGTACGAGACTTACAGGAGTGTACAAATGACCGACCACCGTGACTCATTGAAGAACCGGGCTGACCGGGTCCTTGCTCCTGTCCTGTCACACCGCGCGAGCTTCGATGTAGCTCACGCGACTGGCTCTCGGCTAACTACAACAACTGGCCGAGAGTTACTCGACTTCTCCACGGGAATCGCATGCATTAACCTGGGTCACAACCATCCAGCAGTGGCATCCTCGGTCGCCAGCCAGCTCGACCACCTATGGCACGGTGGATGGGGAACATACAGATACGAATCATTGATCGATGCCGCTGAAAGCGTCGTGAACGTCACTCCGCAGTCCATCGAGCAAATCGTGTTCCTGAACTCGGGAGCCGAGGCCGTAGAAGCCGCCATGAAGCTTGCTCGACAGTCGACTGATCGCCCTTGCGTTGTCACATTCAGAGGCGGTTTCCACGGCCGGACCATGGGTTCCGTTTCCTACACCACGTCAAAGGCTGAGTATCGCAAGGGTTACCACCCCCTGTTGTCGTCGGTGTTCGTGACCCCATTTCCGCACCCCTTCGAGTGGGGCGTGTCACAGGACACCGCTGACGAGATGGCATTGGCCTCATTAGACCAGCTGTTCAAGCACGACGCTATGCCCGGAGAAGTAGCGGCTCTGCTCATCGAGCCAATGCAGGGTGAGGGCGGCTATTATCCGGCGTCAACCAACTTTCTCTCTGAGCTCAGATCGTTCGCCGACGAACATGGAATTCTTCTGGTCTTCGATGAGGTGCAAACCGGTTTTGGCCGCACCGGAGATTGGTTTTTGGCCCAGGTCCTGGGCGTCGAGCCCGACATCTTGGTCATGGGGAAGGCGATCGCCAACGGACTGCCACTCTCAGCGATCGGCGCATCGACCAAGCGCTTCGAGGGCTGGCTCCCTGGGTCACACGGATCTACCTTCGGTGGGAATCCTGTTTCCTGTGCTGCAGCATCAGCCAACATAGCCAACCTACGTGACGTGATACCTGGGGTCGAAGATCGAAGTAGTCGAGCGTTTCAGCGCTTCAGCGAGATGCAGGCCGAGAATCGGATCATCGGCGACATCCGCGGGCTCGGTTTGATGATCGGCATCGAGCTTGTCAACTCGGACGGGAAACCCAGCAAGGAACTCTTCGAGGATGTCTACAAGGAGGCGGAGGCCGACGGCCTCTTCATCCTTCCCTGTGGTCCAAACGGAAACGTGATCAGGTTCATCCCGCCTCTAAACGTCTCGAACGAAGATCTCGACAAGGCGCTAGACATTCTTGAAGACGCCATCTCGACCACGCAGCAAGCAGCGACGTAGCGCGCGCTAGAGCTCGGTTCGATCTACTGCTCTGAGCGCCATCGAAATCTTGTTCGAGGCGTCGAGCAGGCTCGGGATGATCTCGTTTTCGATGTCGTTCAACGACACTCGCGGTTTCGGTGTTGATACGTTCACTGATGCGACGACAGCACCTGAGGCGTCCAGAATCGGAGCAGCTACCGAGCGGAGCCCGAGTTCCAACTCCTCGTCGAGGAGATACCACCCTTGCTCTCGGGCCAGTCCTATCTCTTGAAGTAGCTTCTTTGGCTCGGTGATCGTGTGATCCGTGAAGCGTTGCCGATTGCTAGCCATTATCAACGACATAGCTTCGTCGTCATCAAGGCCGGCAAGGAGCACTCGACCCATCGAGGTCGCGAAGGCAGGCAGGCGTGAGCCGATACCCAAGGCGATCGAGAAAATACGCTTCGTAGGCACCCTGGCGACGTAGACGATGTCGGTGCCATCGAGAACGCTCATCGAACTCGACTCGTGAACTCCCGCCGACAGGGCCTCGAGATAGGGCTGTGCGATTCCCGGGGCTCCAAGCGAAGCCAGATAGGCGTAACCCAGGCTCAGCACCGCAGGGGAGAGTGAGAACTCTCTTCCGTCCTTTTGTACGTACCCCAGGTCGTGAAGCGTCAACAAGAGACGACGCGCAGTCGCCCGGGTTAGACCCGTGCGCCGTGCGACGTCGGACAGCGTTTGACGGCGATGGTTCTCGTCGAAGGAGCGTATCGCTACCAGCCCCCGCGCAAGCGACTGCACGAAGTCCGCCTCCTTCAAGTCAGTTGGCTTCGCTGCCCCGAGACTGTTCTCTTGAACTGGGAAAGGTCTACTATCCATAGACTTGATGCTAGTTCGTCCGGCTGTCCGCTGAACGCACACACCGCTACACCGCGACCAGTGGTTCAGCCCAAAACTGGAAGCATCATCGACTGGCCAGGTCCAGTATGGACCCGAACGTAACCTCCAAAGAATGGCTGAGGGGCCTCATCGCCGACATCGACATGGAGTCCCATAGGATCGAGTGCCAACAGCTTGTCTCGGGAAGCCACGAGAGTGAAATGTGCCGGGTCCAGCCGATCCAGCACCGCCGGAGTCAACTCGAGATTGCCCCTACCTAGCACGAATCCTTGTCCTCCGATCACCCCGAGTATCAATCTGGGAGCCTTTGGTCCAGAGAGCGCTTCCAATAGATCAGTTTCAGACGCGCCAGCTGTAACAACACGACCATCTCGCACCATGTCGACCCCCCGGAGTGTGGATTTCACTCCCAACGCACGGGCGATGAGGGAGGTGGTGGATCCGGGTCCCAACCAATAGTCCCGCGCAGGTTCCATCTCGTCGGCAATCCGACGGCAGAGGGCCTCAAGTTCTACACGGCCAGTCGGTGCCGTGCGTGATTTCCCTGGTTGGAGGTAAGCGTTGGAGTGAGGAACCAAAGCAAACCCCAAGGTTCGCATTAGAGCCTCTCCGGAGCTCGGTATGTCCTGAACATCAACTGTGGCCAGCTTCGTAACATTGGGCGCCCGCAGATAGCTTGCTGCGAGGTCGCCTGCGTTCTCAGGGGTCGTCCCGAACACTCCGGAGTGCATCTTCACTCCGGTCGGGATGCCGAGTGTCGGAGTGGAATGGCCAGCGGCATTGCAGACATCAACCGCAGTGCCGTCGCCTCCAGCAAAGAGAATCAGATCGACACCCTTCGCGGCCATGCGTCGAGCCGCGCTTTCAGTATCAGACCTAGACGTCTCTCCATCGGGTGTGAACAGGACGTGATAGGAGACTCCCGCCTCGACCAACACGTCCTCCCCCATTTGCCCCCCGACCGTGCATACGTCCAAGTCTCCAATACCGTCGAAGAGCCTGCGGATGGCGCGCCCTGCGCGCTTGTGTGATCTTGGTTTGGCCCCGCGCTCCGCGGCTACCGCCGCCAGCTCGCCGTCGGTGCCATGGAGCCCCAATGCTCCTCCCATCCCGGCAATCGGGTTCACGATCAGCCCAAGACGTGGCGTTCGTCTCAATAGTGACTTTGGGTGTTTGGTAGCGGACACCCGCCGACGCAACCCACTCGACTCATCATCACCAAGAGGCTAGTGTCCGTATAAAGCACAGACATCCTGTAATCGAACACTCTGAAGGATGACGAATATGACCAGCATCACCAATGACCTGCTGTACGACGAACTCTTCATCGCTGGCGAGTGGTGCCCTTCTGTCAGCGGACGACGAATTCCAATTCTGAATCCCGCGACTGGTGAGACTATCGCGGAGGTTGCGTACGGAGGTAGAGACGACACTCGCATGGCTCTCGATCGCGCCGCTGAGGCGCTCCCAGCATGGGCCCGTCTCACAGCAGTCGAGAGAGCTCGCTTCCTTCGACGCTGGTACGACCTGATTCTCTCCCACATCGACGAACTTGCCGCCATTCTCACGGCAGAGCAGGGCAAACCCATCCGTGAGGCTCGTGCTGAGATCGCCTACGGGGCGCAGTTCATCGAATGGTTCGCCGAAGAGGGTAAGCGAGCGTATGGGGAAATTATCCCAACGAACCTGCCGGGGCGCCGTCTATTGACAATCAAACAGCCCGTGGGTGTAACAGCAGCCGTAACACCCTGGAACTTTCCAATGGCCATGATCGCACGGAAAGTCGGACCCGCCATGGCTGCGGGCTGCCCAATGGTTATCAAGCCCGCGTCAGAGACACCTCTATCTGCTCTCGCACTCGCAGGACTCGCGGTACAAGCCGGGGTGCCTGAAGGAGTTTTGAGTGTGATTCCAGGTCCGGGTTCCGAAGTAGGCGACGAACTGGCAACGAACAAAACTGTCAAGGCAATCAGCTTCACCGGGTCGACCGAAGTGGGCAAGCGACTAATGGCTCAGGCTGCAGGGACTGTCAAGAAGGTCGCGCTTGAATTGGGCGGCAACGCACCAATTCTGGTCTTCGACGACGCCGATCTCGATACAGCGGTCGACGGTGTCATGGCATCAAAGTTCCGGAATGCCGGACAAACTTGCGTATGCGCCAATCGCATCTACGTGCAAGATGGCATTTATGAAGACTTCATCAGCAAATTCAATGCCGCAGTTCAGTCAATGACGGTGGGAGACGGGTTGGACGCAGACACCGACCAGGGACCCCTCATCAATGACGAGGCCGTGGCGAAAGTCGAGCATCACATCGCTGATGCAGTCTCAAGGGGAGCCACCGTGACAACAGGCGGTGGTCGCCATGGGCTCGGCGGGACATACTTCGAACCTACCGTGATAGTTGGCGCCACGTCAGAGATGGCGGTGGCCCAAGAGGAAACGTTCGGTCCCCTCGCCGCCGTATTCCGCTTCAAAACGGAGGCCGAAGGAATCGCACAGGCCAACGACACGCCTTTTGGCCTCGCGGCATATTTCTTCACACGAGACCTCGCCCGAGCCTGGCGCGTTGGGGAGGGGCTTGAATACGGTGTGGTCGCTGTGAATACCGGGTCATTCTCCTACGAGGGGGCCCCATTCGGAGGGGTGAAAGAGTCGGGAGTCGGGCGTGAAGGATCGGCACATGGGATCGAAGAGTTTCTCGATATCAAGTACATGTGTATTGATGGACTCGAAACTGAGTGATGGATCCAGTTAACACGCCATTGGATTCACTCAACGGCAAAACGATCCTTGTAACCGGCGCGTCCCGCGGGATCGGCGCAGCAACAGTGGCGCGGCTTGGAGCTGCCGGCGCGCGAGTGATTGCTCACTGGAACCATGACGGGACAGGAGTCCGCAACGCAACGGACGGAATACCCGAGGACCGGAAGTTCCTGATTCAGGCAGATCTCTTGAGCGTAGGCGGTGCTCGCGATCTATGGCGGAAGGCCATCGATCTGGCCGAGAAGATTGACGTCGTCGTCAACAACGCGGGAGTACTGCCGCGCGCCGGAATCGACGCCTCGAATGTCGAGTGGGATGATGCATGGGACTTAGCTCTGCAAGTAAATGCAGCCAGTCCAGTCGAACTTATGCGACTGGCCACGCGACACTACATCGAAACCGGTGGCGGAATCCTGATCACATTGTCGAGTTGGGTTGCACACCGAGGTTCTGGAAGTCCGAATCTGATCGCATACGCCTCGTCCAAGGCGGCGGTCACCGCGGCAACGAAGACGATCGCCCGAACGCAAGCTGCCAATGGCATTCTTGCCTACTGCATTGCGCCCGGCCCGGTTGCGACAGAGATGACTACAACCGCATCTCAGGACCTGGGCGGGGAGGCTTCAGTTCAGGCGTCCCTGGCGATGGGAGAGATGGTGCCCCCATTTGAGATCGCCGAATTGATCACGTTCTTGGCGGCAGGCCATGTTCGCCATCTTTCGGGAGGAACCCTAGACATCACCGGTGCTACTTACATTCGTTGAACCGAACCCGACGCGGGCATTTCAGCCATGTCCTGCCTTACCGACCGAGATTCGAGCGAGCAAGATCTGGATTCCGAAAGAAGATGCGAGTGCCAGTCGCAGCTCAACGGCACTCTCAGTTGAGGGCGTAATCACGATGTTGAACCCACAAACAAGATGATCCCATACTCAACCCTGAAGAAGCAGAGCACAAGCCGATGAGGCCCAATGCGTAATGCTGCCGCTTGGCTGGCAGGTCGGCTCGGCCCGACTGATTGTTCACAGCGCCTGATCTCCGGAGTCTTCGGTGTGGGCCTGTGTGGTCACTCTAGGCATGAAGGCTCAGATAGTGCCTAGCCCGGCCGAAGCACTCGTATGCTTCCTCGAGGCAATTGCGCGCGGACGTCGCGACAGATGGACCTCACCCCAGGACTGCCACACCGAAGACTACCTGGAATCTGCACCCGACGATCGCTTCGACGGTTGGGGTTCCTCTCCCGACCCGGAGTAGCGGCCATACCGCTAAGAACAATGGCTTTGGTCCAACTTTCAGACGGACCCTCAAAAGGAAGAACCGACAAAGCACACCGCGGCCATGGTGTGGTATGGGTTGATCACTCCCCCGTCGTAGCCAGTGGGATATATCCGGAGATGCACGTGGGGTGATGTTCCAGCTGCGTTTCCTGTGTTGCCGTTGAACCCGATTAGGTCTCCTTGGGTGACTGATGCGCCGTCGGAAACGTTGAACCCGTTGAGGTGGGCGTAGTAGTAGGAGCGGCCGCTGCTGGCTCGCAAGAAGACCTGTTTAGTG
This sequence comes from Acidimicrobiia bacterium, assembly GCA_028285585.1. GTDB lineage: Bacteria > Actinomycetota > Acidimicrobiia > Spongiisociales > ZC4RG35 > CAXMPK01. The sequence goes on along the minus strand of JANQOU010000003.1, from coordinate 192,260 downwards.
ACCGCCAGAAGCAAGATCCTTCCCAAACAAGCCAGAATCGTAGACGAGACCACCGCTGAGATCCGACACCGACGCCACGACCCCGACATCGGACTGCACACCACCGGAGGCGGCACCGTCGTTCCCGGACTCCCCTACGCCTTCACCCACATCCGCGGACCCAAACGAAACGAACAAGTAATCCTCGCCATCGACCCGATCACCCCCAACGGACCCACCGAAGGCAACATCGTCGTCGACCAATACCTCCAAGCAGCCCAACGTCTGCCAGGCCTCGCCGCATACGCCTACGACAGAGCTCTCCGCGGAACCCACCTCGACCGCCTGCTCAAAGCAGGACACATCGGACTCGTAGGAGTCCACAAGACCAAAGGCAAACCGCCAGACCGATACCACGGCCAAGAAACCCACCACCCGAAAACCGGACCGCCACGACCAGTAGACATTCACCTCGTAGGCGGAGCACCACACATCCGCACACACGACGTCGACGGAACCCAACACCTCACGCCCCTCACACTCCGCCGCATCAACAAACGGATCAACAAGACCGACCAAACCGTCAGACTCTCAGCCGAATACAACGTCCTCGGCCCAACCGGCGAACCCGACGGCTACATCCGGATCCGACTAGACCAAACCTCGGAAGACAAGATCACCGGCAACAACCGACCAGAACACCTCAGAGCCTTCCCAGAAACCCACGAGATCTTCAACAACATCCAAAAGCCGCTGCGAGCCTCAGCCGAATCCGCCAACCGATCCATCGACGACCACCACCCCCGCGAACGACTCCACTACTACGGGTTCCAACGCAACACCCTCAGCATGCTCGCCTGGCAGACCCACCAAAACGCACAAACCGAAACTATCTTCGCTCAACACCCACTCCCCCAACCCGAACCGATCTCACAAGCCGGCTGACCGACAGCGAACCCACCACAACCCGAAGGGGTAAAGTTACGGCGATCGCAGGCCCCAGCTCAACCTGACACGCCCTTGAGCGCGCTGAAGAGATCCACCCGACTCGCGATTACCCTCCCAAGGCAACACCCCGGCAACACACGCCCAGTTGTCAACCACATTCCCAACCAATCCCGCCCTCGTAGCTCAGGGGATAGAGCACCGGTTTCCTAAACCGGGTGTCGTAGGTTCGAATCCTGCCGAGGGCACGTGTGTGATGTCGCGAGACATAGGAAACCCCTGAACCTGCGGGTTCAGGGGTTTTGTTTGTAGTGGGGGTTGGTGGTTGTGTTGGGGTGGTCTTTGGGTAGCCGGTTGTAGATGTTGGCGGGGGTTTGGCGGTTGAGGGCTCGGTGGGGTCGGTGGTGGTTGTAGTGGTGGCGGAAGGTTTCGGTTTGGTCTTGTAGTTGTTGGAGGGGGTGGGCTCGGAGCCATTGTTTGAGGGTTTGTTGGAATCGTTCGATCTTGCCGACGGTGGTGGGATGGTTGGGTCGGCTGTTCTTTTGGAAGATTCCGAGGGCGGCGAGTTCGGGTTCGAAGGCGTTGCGGCCTCCTCTGCCTCCGGCGAGGCGGGTGGTGAACACCATCCCGTTGTCGGTCAGGGTTGATGCTGGTGGCCCGTAACGGCTGATAGCGGTGCGGAATGCAGCGACGACGTCACTGCCGGTGACTCGGGTGTGGACGCTGACCGACAGCGCATAGCGGGTTCGGTCGTCGAGAAACGACAAGATTTCGGTGGTTGTGCCGTCTTCGAGGGTCCAGTGAGTGAAGTCGGCCTGCCACATTTCGTTGGGTAGGTCCGCTTCGAACCGGACATAGGAGCTTTTTGGTCGTTTCTTGGGTTGAGCTTCGATCAGACCTCGAGCTTTGAGATGTCGCCACACTGTTGCAACGGACAGTCGTATCTGATGGTGGGTCTCGAGATGCCAACAGATCGTCTCAGGGCCGGCATCCAGCCCTTGGGTGGTGAGCTGTTCACGTAAACCCACGATCAGATCGACAACCTCGGAAGGGGTCTTGTTCGGGGAGGAGTGAGGGCGACGCGAGCGGGGTTCGAAGGCGGCTTCGCCTTCGGTTCGGTAACGAGCCACCAGCTTCGACACCCACCCCTTTCGAAACCCCATACGCCGCAGCAACCTCAGACTGGGAACGTCCCTCCACAACAACAGCAGTGATGATCAGACGGGCCTTGGACATGGCCCCACACCAGCATCACGTTTCCAATGACCCGCGACACCAGTTTCCTAAGTCCTGAAACCAGACACTGCCGGGGGCACGTCGCGTCGTCGCTTCGCTCCTCGCTTACAGGAGTTTCTTACAGAAACTCCAGCCACGCCGCCTGCGGCCGAGACGCGGGTAGCTTCTCCACTCGCGAATGGCTGACTTCCACTACGAACCGCTCTCCTATCTCGACGCCTCGTTTCTCGCTCTCGAGTCAAGGACATCGCACATGCATGTGGCCGGCGTGGCCATCTTCGAGGCCGCACCGCTGCAATCGGAGGACGGCGGGATCGACATCGATCGGATCAAGGCGCACATCGACTCCAAGTTGCAGTACATCCCCCGCTACCGGCAACGGCTCGAATACGTCCCGTACGACCGTCATCCGGTGTGGATCGATGACGCCGAGTTCACATTCGACTACCACGTCCGCCACACGTCCCTGCCCCGGCCCGGCACCGACCACCAGCTCAAACAGCTCGCCGGGCGGATCGTCTCAACGAAGCTCGACCGCAACAAGCCGCTCTGGGAGCTGTGGGTGGTGGAAGGTCTCAGCCACGACCGATTCGCAATCATCGCCAAGATCCACCACTGCATGATCGACGGGATGAGCGGGGTCGACCTCACCACCATCCTGCTCAACGTGATTCCAGACTCGAACATCGAGGACTCCCCTGCTTGGGAGCCACGACCCGCGCCCACACCAAGCCAGCTGGCAGTCGCCGAAGCGGCCAAGTCCACCCGGCGAATCATCGACAGACTTGGCAACTTGGGAGAACGAGTCAGGGACAAGCGCTCCGTCGGCGACGGGGTCATCGACAAGTCCATCGCCGCTCTCACGTCGCTCGGCTCCGGGTGGCTCACCACCGCAGAGAAGACTCCCCTCAACCCGGACATCGGGCCCAACAGGAGATTCGACTGGACATCACTCGACTTGGGTGAAGTCAAGAAGGTCAAGAACCGGCTCGGCGGCTCGGTCAACGATGTCGTTCTGGCGATCACCGCCGGAGCGGTTCGCGGGTTTCTCAAGTCGCATCGCGACTACGAGCCGGGCCGGAGTGAGTTCAGAGCCATGAACCCGGTGTCGACTCGAGCCACGGACCAGACGGCGAAGCTGGGCAACCAGGTGGCGATGTGGCTTATCGAGCTCCCGATCGGAACGGACGACCCGAAGACGAGATACGAGCTGATCAGGGAACGAACGGAGCACCTGAAGGAGACAAACCAGGCGCTGGGTGCGGCAACGATCATCGAGGTGAGCTCCGGGACGCCGATCACGCTCTTGTCCCTGGCCAACCGCCTCGTCGGCCCCAGAGTCCGGCCCTTCAACATGACCGTCACCAACATCCCCGGACCGCAATTCCCCGTGTATCTCCTCGAATCACAGATGAAGGCGAACTACCCGATGGTCCCGCTCTGGGCTCAGCACGGCGTCGGCGTGGCCCTCTTCTCCTACGACGGCAGGCTCCTGTGGGGCGTGCAAGCGGACTACGACGCACTGCCCGACACCGACCTCTTCCTAGAGGCGATTCACCACTCTTTCGAAGAACTGCAAGCCTTGGCCGCCGAATGACACGACTCGCCGCTCTGAGCGGTGCGGTGATCATCTCCTTCTCGGCGATCTTCTACGCACTCGCTGAAGTGGATCCGGTGACAGCCACCTTCTTCCGGGTGGCTTATGCCCTGCCTGTGCTGTTCGCCCTGTGGTGGTGGCGCCGGCACGAAGATCGCCGTCCTTGGAAGAGCCGTGGTCTCGCCTTTCTAAGCGGGGTGTTCGTCGCCGCCGACCTGATCAGCTGGCAAGCTTCCATCGACCTGATCGGCGTCGGCTTGTCGACGTTGCTGGCCAATCTTCAGGTCATCATCGTCGGCCTGATCGCCTGGATCGTCCTCGGCGAGGAACCGAGCCGCGTCCTCAAGGTGACCATCCCCGTTGTTCTGGTCGGAGTGGCGATGGTGTCGGGAATCGGCCAAACCGACGCATTCGGGGAGGATCCATTGCTAGGCACCGCCTTCGCCCTGACCGCCGCCGTGCTGTATGCCGGGTTCCTGTTGCTGTTCCGACAGTCGAATCGGCTGAAGGCACCAGCAGCCGGACCTCTGATGGAGGCCTCTCTCGGTGCCGCCGTCACCACGGCAGCAATCGGATGGCTCGGGCCGGACATCGACTTCACCATCCGGTTCCCCAACCATGGCTGGCTGCTTGCGCTCGGCCTCGGTGGGTTCCTCACAGGCTGGATTCTCATCACTTACGCCTTACCCCGGCTGCAGGCCGTTGAGACGTCGACCTTTGTGCTGGTCCAGCCGGCCTTGACGATGGTCTGGGGTGCCTGGCTGTTCACCGAGCGGCCATCCACCCTTCAGGCCATCGGCGCACTGATTGTCCTCATCGGCGTGGCCGTGGTGGCAGTGAGCCAGTCACGCCGAGAACCTGCCATCGAGGAGCCGGCACTCGAAGCCGGCTAACCGGCGAGGACGATCACCAGCAGACGACCGGTCGGCCCTTCCACAACCGAGATTCCGGCCCGGTCAACAGAGTTCTTGGCCAGCGAGGCTTGAGCGGTCGTGCTCTCCTTCATGCCCTCGAACCCTCCTCGTGCGGTCCCGGCCAGCGCAACAACTTCCTCGCACACGATCACTGAGGCACCGCCGTCACGAGCCGGGCCGAGACAGTCAGCTCTATAGAGCCGGCCCGAGACGTACATCGAGGTTGCCCTATCTTCGGCCAACTGAGTCAGCGGGCCCGTCTTCAGGAGCGCAGCGAGTCCCAGGCCCGCTCTCATCTCGTTGAGATAGCTCAGGATGCCGTCTGCCTCATCACGGTCCTGCCTGATCTCATCGTCGCCGGCGGCCGGGATCTCCTCAGTCTCTCCTGGATCCGGCACCACCCGGCCGGTGCCGAACAGATCTTGAATCGTTGCCACAGCAGCCAGTACGGAGTCCCCCAACAACCCTTCGAAGACACGTTGTGGCAAGGCGTCAGACCCCGTGATCGTCTGAGCGACGGTCGACTCCGAGAGTTGGCTCTTCCAATCATCCGGCAAGGGGAAGACGCGGGCCAGGTTGACCAGGACCAGGACGATCGCCAGCCCCCAGAGAAAGGCCACCGCTGCTCCACCGACGCGGTTGATCATGTTGAGGCCAGGAAGCCGCATCACCTTGGAGAGGTAGTGGGCTGCCACACCCGTCGCCAGCCCAAACAGTATGAAGAGGATGATCCCGGCCCCTATCCGGGCGACCTCGGGACCGGCGCCAAACGCAGAAGTCAGCCAGTTGCCCAGCGGGGCGCTGAGTCGAAACGCGATCCACAAGCCAACCACCAAGCCCACCAGATCGAGGACCTCGCGAACGAACCCCCTGACCCACCCCCTGACGAGGAGGGCTGCGAGGAACAGTCCCAGGATGAAATCGACCATGAGGACCTACTGAGTACTACGAATCCGCGGTTAGCTGCGGCAATCGCTTCTGTCAGCCCTCGGCGTCGGCCACGCGAATGCGCATCCGCTTGTTGGCCTTGCCCTTCGACTCCGTCTTGACGACTTCGATGCGACCCACTTCGAGCGTCGAGTTCACGTGTGTCCCACCGTCGGCCTGCCTGTCTAGGCCTTTGATGTCGACGACTCTGATCTCCTGCACGAACTCGGGTATCAGATTGACCTTGGTCCGGATCAGGTCGGGGTCCTGGAGGGCGATCTCCCGAGCCATGACCAATATCTCGGTGGGATAACCCTTGACCAGCTCTTCGTTCAGCTTCCGCTCGACGTCACGGCCGAACTCGACCGATATCCCGTCCAGCTCGAAGTCCATCCGGGCCTCGCCAGGGGTCATGTTCCCTCCGGTGACCTTCGCTCCGAAGTCCCGATAGACGAGACCGGAGAGCGCATGCAGAGCGGTATGGGTGCGCATGGTCAGGTACCGGCGCTCCCAATCGATGGCACCGAAGACCGGAGTGCCGGGTTCAGGCAGATCGGCTCCCTCGGCCACCTGATGGAACGGCCTGCCGTCCTTCCTGAAGGTGTCAACCACTTCGACCGAGCCCCCGTCCCAGCTGATCGTGCCCACATCGCCGGGCTGGCCGCCGCCACGAACGTAGAAGACGGTCCGATCCAGATAGAGGCCGTCGTCGCGAACCTCGAGCACCGCACCCTCGGCTGTGGAGAGATACGAATCCTTGGGTGCGATCTCCTCGACGGGCCCAATTCCTGCCATTTACGCATCGTACCTTGCATGACAATTGCCAGTTATTGACAGTGAAGGGCCATGCCGAGCAGCACCGAGCGGTATAGAGTCACCCACGACGGGGGCTCTTCCCCTGTCCCATTCAATTTGGAGGAAGGAATAGATGAAGAAAAAGATGAGCATGCGCCTCACCGCTGCTCTGGGTGCCCTGGCCCTCGTTGCCGCCGCTTGCGGTGGTGGCGTGGACTTCGAGGCCGGCGATCTTGGTGCAGTGACCGTCGAAGACGGCGAGTCCATTCAGATTCGCTCGCTCCAGGTGATTACTGGCCCGGATGCAACTCTCGGCATTCCAGAGGAGCGCGCAGTCAGGCTGGCTGTAGCCGACTTCGGTCAGATCTTCGGCCACGATGTCGAAGTGGGCACTGGTCTTGATGACTTGTGCTCGGCTGATGGTGGACAGGCTGCTGCCCAGACAATCGTCGCCGACGACCAAGTCGTCGGTGTCATCGGAACTTCGTGCTCCGGTGCTGCCACGGCTGCGATGCCTCTGATCAGCCAGGACGGCATGGTGATGATCTCCGGATCGAACACTTCGCCCGCCCTCACTTCCGATCTCCAGGGCACCGCAGGTTCCGACTATCACGAGGGTTACTACCGCACGGCACACAACGACCTGATTCAGGGCGCGGCTGCCGCCAACTTCATGTTCAGGGAGCTTGGCCTCGCGAACGTCGCACTCATCCACGATGGCGACCCCTACACCCAGGGCCTCACGAGCGCGTTCCAAGCCGCCTTCGAAGCACTTGGTGGCACCATCACGGTTCACACTTCAATTCCGAAGGGAACCACTGATGCGGCTCCGGTCCTGACCGAGGTTGCCGGCACCAACCCAGAAGGTGTGTTCATGCCGATCTTCATTGCTGAAGCCACGGCTATCGCACAGCAGAAGGGCAATGTCGCTGGTCTCGAGGAAGTCACCTTCATGGGCGCTGATGGAATTCTGTCGCCGGCGTTCATCGAAGAGGTCCCTGAGTCGGCTGGCTTCTACTTCTCCGGTCCGGATCTCCGGTTCGGCGAGAACACCAACGAAGCCACAGACGTGAACGCAGCTGGGTTCCTCGCGGCGTACGACGCCGAGTACAACGAGGCCCCGACGGCACCGTTCTGGGCACATGCGTACGACGCGACAACGATGCTCCTGATGGCGATCAAAGCTGTGGCCGTTGAAGACGGTGACAGGCTTCACATCGACCGCAGAGCACTGCGTGACGAGTTGGACAAGATCTCCGGATTCTCTGGAATCATCGGCACGATCAACTGTGACGATTTTGGTGATTGCGGCGCTGCCAAGATCACAGTCATTCACAACGTCGACAACGTCTACTCCAACGCAACGGAGAACGTCGTCTTCTCCTACGTCCCGGAGGGCTAGTCCCTAGCTGACGAAAGTCAGCTTCTGAAAGAACGAAAGACCCGGTCCACATGGACCGGGTCTTTCGCGTATGCTGCCCCGCCGTGGTTGCCGAAACGTCCACTCAGAATGCCCGGACACGTCGCTTCAGATTCAACTGGGTTGACAGTTTTCTCTGGTTCATCCGTATCTCGGCGATCATCGCCATCGTCGTCGGGCTTACCGGGACAATTCAGAACTTCCTGGACGGACAAGGGCCAACCGTCGAGCAATGGCGCGACCTTTTTGTGTCGTCCATCAGCACTGGAGCGATGTATGGCCTCGTAGCCCTTGGCTACTCGATGGTCTACGGCGTCTTGGGATTCATCAACTTCGCACATGGCGAAGTCTTCATGAGCGGAATCATGGTGGGCTGGATTGCGGCGATGCTGCTGTTCGAGAACGGTCTCTGGGACGCCAACCCCTTCATCTCTCTTGCCATTGTCCTGTTGGTTGCGATGTTCACTTCGACCCTCATCGCTGTCCTCACTGAGAAGATCGCCTACCGCCCTCTTCGGGGATCACCCAGACTGATCCCGCTGATCACTTCGATTGGTGTCTCGTTCTTCTTGCAATACGCCTTCGCCGGGCTGTTCGGCGTTGGCCTCCAGACCTACCCGGCACCTCCAGGGATTCTGAGTGAAGACATAAACGTGTTCGGGGTCCCCATCGAAGGCACCAAGCTCCTAGTCATCGCCGTGGCCATCCTGGCGATGGTCGCCCTCTGGTACTTCGTCACCAAGACCAAGACAGGGCGTGCAATGCGAGCCGTAGCCGAGGACAAGGAAATAGCGGGCCTGATGGGAATCAACGTCGACCGCACGATCGTCACCACCTTTGCGGTCGGCGGAGCCATGGCAGGAGTGGGTGGCTTGTTGTGGGCGCTTCTCTTCAGAAACGTTCAGTTCATCACCGGTTTCCTGCCAGGCATCAAGGCTTTCACCGCTGCAGTGTTGGGCGGCATCGGCAATCTTCCCGGAGCGATGCTGGGTGGCGTCTTCCTCGGCTTGTTCGAAGGCATGGGCCCTCTGTTGGTGCTGGATGGCTTGGGCATACCAGCTGTGTCGCAGTTGAAAGATGCCGTCGCCTTCAGTGCTTTGATCCTCGTGCTGATATTTCGCCCGACTGGGCTTCTGGGTGAGCGGCTCGGCTCGGAGGACAGGGCATGATCGACATGCGACGCACCTTCCGGTTTGGCTTGCTAGCTGGTGGGGCGATGGCCTTCCTAGGTGGCATTGGGATGATCGAATCGTTCAACGAGCGCACCTTGATCGACCCCATCTTGCGCATGGGGGACCTCTTCCTTTATGGAACCTTGTTCGTCATCGCGTACATAGCGGCTCGTGGTGAGATCAACATCCTGGAAGAACCCGATTACCGAGCGGCCGAGACAACCGCGACTGGAGCAGCAGTTGGCTTTGTCGCCACAATGGTCACCGTTGTCTACGCGTTGCTCATAACCGCCGTCGACGTAGTCGAGTTCTTCCCCAACATGGACGAAGCAATGGTGGAATCACTCACATTCGAGCAGGGCGCTCCTATCGGACTTGCCCTACTTGGGTTAGCCAGCGTCATCGTCGGAGCTGTCGGAGGATGGCTCGTATCAACCGCTGACGGGCTCAAGCAATCGATCTCGAAAGTCGTGGGATGGGTTCTCGGCTTTGCACTTCTCGAAGTCGTTGTCACCGACATCGTCGAGTCGCGAGACGTGAGCCGCCTGATCTACTCGCCAAACGGGGGGCTTCGTCTCTGGTCTGTCGCCGTCATCGCGGTGCTTGTTGTCTACCTTTCGAGGAGATACTCGGGTCGCCTCACCAGCTTTGCGGCAGAGGTAAGCAACGCCGATTCCAAGAGCAGGCTCCGCAGAGGCGTCATCGCGTTCTTGGTGTTTGCGGCAATCGTCCTCCCCATGCTCCTCGGCGGAATCCTCAATGAGCTGATGATCAACGTCTCGCTGTTCGTTCTGATGGGCCTGGGACTCAATATCGTCGTCGGATTGGCTGGCCTCTTGGACCTCGGCTACGTGGCCTTTTTTGCTGTCGGCGCCTACGGAACAGCGGTGCTCACCTCACCTTTGAGCCCAACCTTCTCCCCTCAACTGAACTGGTGGGTCGCTCTTCCGATTGTGTTCGTCCTTGCGGCTATCGCAGGGCTCTTGGTTGGAACACCAGTCATCCGCATGCGAGGCGACTATCTGGCCATAGTCACACTCGGATTTGGCGAAATCGTACGGATTCTCCTGCTTTCGGACTGGCTCACCCCGCTGTTTGGCGGCTCACAAGGCATCCGACGGATTCCCGGCGTGGATGTCCCTTTCCTTGGCGAGGTTGGTGGAACCCGCCCCGAGTTCTTCGTTTATCTGACGCTCATCTTCGTGCTGATTGCTGGATACATCTCATACCGCGCTCAGAACTCTCGCATCGGGCGAGCCTGGGCGGCAATGCGTGAAGACGAAGATGTCGCTGAGGCCATCGGGATCAGCACTGTGTCGGCCAAGCTCCTTGCCTTTGTCACTGGTGCGATCATCGCCTCCTTCGCCGGAGCACTGTTCTCAGCCAAGGTGGGAGCGGTCTTCACCAACTCCTTCGATGTCCTGGTCTCCATCATCATCCTGGTGGTCGTCATCGTCGGCGGCATGGGCAGCATCTCTGGTGTCATCGTCGGTGCCTTCGTCTTGATCGGTGTGCTCGGCGGCCCCAAGTCTCCGGGCCTGCTTGCGGAATTCGCCGAGTTCAAGCTGCTGTTCTATGGCGCCATCCTCGTCTTCATGATGCTGAAGCGCCCAGAAGGCCTGTTGCCATCGGTGCGACGATCGCGAGAGCTCCACCAGGATGAGATGTCACAGGACGCCTGGCTCGAGAAAGGTGGAGACTTCACCGCGGACGATGCCGAGGGAGCAACTACCTGATGCCGCTTCTCGAGATCACCGGCCTCAAGAAAGCGTTTGGCGGTGTCCAGGCTCTGGGCGGGGTCGACTTCCACATCAACGAGAACGAGATCGTGTCCGTGATCGGGCCCAACGGAGCGGGTAAGACCTCCTTCTTCAACGTGATCTCGGGGCTTTTCGCACCCGACGAGGGCAGCATCGTCTTCGACGGTGACAGCTTGGCCAACCACGCACCAAACGAGATCACCCGCCGGGGCATCGCCCGCACTTTCCAGAACGTGCGTCTCTTCCCCAACCTCACCGTCCTCGAGAATGTGATGGTCGGCCAACACTGCCGCACCCATGCCGGGATGTGGAGCACCATCTTGCAAACCGCCGGCCAACGCGCCGAGGAGCAGCTGATCGAAGACAAGGCCAAAGATGTCCTCTCATTCTTCGGCTCGAGGCTCGCCGGTTACCGCTACGACCAACCGGCGTTTGTCCTTTCCTATGCCAACAGGCGCCGCCTCGAAATCGCCAGGGCGATGGCGACCGAGCCCAAGCTGCTGCTGCTGGACGAGCCGACTGCCGGCATGAACCCCCGTGAGACAGCGGAGCTGACCGAGCTGATCGGGGATCTCCGTGACAAGAAAGGCTTCACGGTCGTGGTGATATCCCACGAGATGAAGGTTGTGGAACAGATCTCCGACAAGGTCGTCGTGCTCGACCACGGCGTCAAGATCGCCGAAGGCGACTACGACGACGTTTCCACCAACGAAGACGTGATCGAGGCCTATCTCGGCCGGCCCGCGGAGCGTGACGAATGACCGACCAGACTCCTGTCCTCTCCTTCCGGGGGATCAACACCCACTACGGGGCGGTTCACATCCTCAAGGACGTCGACATCGACATCTACGCCGGGGAGATGGTCTCTCTCCTCGGTGGGAACGCATCGGGCAAGACCACCACGCTGAAGACCATCCTCGGGTACGTGCAGCCGACAACCGGTGAGGTCCTTCTCGACGGTGTCAGCGTGAACGATTGGTCAACGGCCGATCGTGTTGCCCACGGTGTGTCGATGGTCCCGGAGAACCGCCGTCTGTTCAAAAGGATGACGGTCAGGGAGAACCTCGAGATCGGTGCCTACCTGCGGAGCGGTGAGGACCTGTCGACGGACTTCGACCGAGTGTTCGACCTCTTCCCCCGCGTCAAGGAGCGCCTTGGGCAGAAAGCAGGAACTCTTTCGGGTGGTGAGCAGCAGATGGTGGCCATGGGACGTGCGCTGATGGCCCGGCCCAAGGTTCTGCTGATGGACGAGCCATCGATGGGTCTGGCACCGGTGCTGGTCGCTCAAAACTTCGAGATCATCGAGCGAATCAACAAGGCCGGAACCACGGTCTTCGTGGTGGAGCAGAACGCAAACATGGCGCTGTCGATCGCAGATCGTGGCTACGTGCTCCAGACCGGGCGCATCGTTCTCGCCGACACTGCCCAGGCTCTCCTTCAGAACCCCCAGATGCGCGAGGCCTACCTCGGCGAAGTCTGACCCCCAACTGCAAACCTCAGGTAATGCCGCCCATATCTGGGCCCTATAGCCTCAGGTTGGCTCCTCCTGTTCAACATCAGGGCTCGGAGGGTCAACCGGTGTCATCTCCTGAGTGGTGAAGAGACGTGCTTGGTCATCGGGAATCTTGCGGCTGATCCGAGCAAGACGCTCCGGAGGCTCGGTGACCTCGATCATGGCCTCGCTGGCCTCCCTCCACGACTGGCCCAGAACGCGGGTCCGCCAGAGATGGCCAACCAAGATCCGGATGGCGGCGGTCACTGGAACGGCGATGAGAACACCGAGCAGGCCAGCGACCGAGCCGCCTATCACCAAAGCGAGGACGATCACCAGCGGAGACAGATGAACTCTTGTCCTCTGGATCATCGGAGTGATCACGTGGTTGTCGATCTGCTGGATCACCACGAAGATCGCCACGGCCCAAACCGCCTGCCAAGGGTCGCCGTTCAACAGCGCCACGAGAACGGCCAGGGCTCCTCCGACGACTGGCCCGAGGAACGGGATCAAGTTGAGGAAGCCGGCGAGGATTCCCACCAAGAGCCAGAAAGGCAGGTCGATCAGCCACATGCCGACACTGGATGCGATGCCAACGATCACCGACACCAATAGCTGGCCCCGCACGAATGAGCCCAGTGCTCCCCCCACCTCTCCGCTCACATAGGCGACCTCTTCCTGGTACCTGGGCGGGGTCAGCTCGATCGACTGTCTCTTGAACCGATCGAGGTCGATAAGCACGTACAGAGCCAAGACCGGTGCGAGCCCGATGATGATGACGGCTTCGGCAACGCCGCGGATCACTTGGCCCGCTCCGGCACCGAATCCAGACAGGAGCTGCTGGATGGTCTCCTGATTGGCGGGGTCGTTCAGCCACTCCTCGATCGCCTGCTGGCTCAGCAACTCATCGACGTTGACACCGAACCGCTCGCCCGTCTCCCGAAGCCAAGCGACCAGATCGGTGAAGAGCATCGGCAAAGACTCGGCGAGCTCGACGCCCTGCGACTGAACGGTCGGGAACACAAGGCCCAAAGCGGCGATGATCAGAGCAGTGAGAACGATGAAGGCCAGGATCGATCCTGCGACCCTGTGAATCCGCATCCTCTCGAACGCCTTTACTGCCGGCTCGAGGATGAAGACGAGACCGGCTGCAAACGCTATCGGCAACCAGATCACCCGCACCGCCTCTGCGACGACAAGCGCCACATACCCCAAGGCAACCGCCCCGACCGCGATCCAAATGTAGAGTGCGGCCTTCTTCAGCCCTTCAGATGCCACGTTTCGAGTGTAACTAGCGCTCGATCACGGTCACGGAGCTTCCACTTTCGACGGTGATCACCCAGCCGTCTCCTCCAGCAGGAGCAACGAACCCGTCGGCGTCGGTCGTCCAACTGGGCGGCACCGTCGCCAAACCGATCACCCTGACGGCTTGAGCCGGTGGCACCGACACCTGGAAGGTTCCATCGATCGCCGCCGTGACCACAGTGGAGACACGGCCAAGGGCCAACTCACCAGTGCCGATGGCCCCCAGCCCAACCACTCGCAGTCTCGTCAGATCGGCGTCCAGCTCTCCTTCAAGGGTGAGATCCCAGTCCGGCGAGGTTGAGAGCATGATCTCCCAACCGGCGAAGCTGTAGAAGCCAGGATCCGCCGGAGGCTCCAAAACCACCGAGATGTCAGCGTCTCGGACCTCCTCGACAGCCGACGGAAGCCCAACCTCACCACCCTGCCGGATTGGATCGACCCGATAGAGGAACTGGCTGTCGCCACTGCTCAGCTCGATCCGGCCGTTGATCCGCGCCGACAAGGCAGCCGTCCGCTCGGAGCCGACCGCGGGGCCTGCCAAGACCTGAGCTGCCGAAGGCATGGCGGCCCAACCGATGACATGACCCGCCACAAACACGGCAAGAACAACTGTCACCACAAGTGCCATCAGCCCCGACAGTCTCACCCGACCAAGGTTTCGCGCCCGCATGAAGCCAATCAGCACGACAAGCGACAGCCAAACCGGCCACCAGGCGAGAAAGTCCAGGATGATCGAGACGCTGAGCCCACCGACAGCAGTGACGAACACCAACCCTCCGAGCACAGAGATCGGGAGCAGCCACGTCCTGGGAACACCTGGCTGGCGGCTCGGCGATCGGTGGGTCACTCCTCGTAGCCGGTTCCGAGCACCATCACGATGTCGGCTCCAGGCTGAAGGCCGTCATCTGTGAGTGGCTCGATGGAGGCGTCCGCCATGAACAAGAGCAACTCGTTTGCCTCGGCCGAGAAACCGGATCGATACCAGATCCGGGACGGGTCCTGCTCGGGCTCGAAGTCGTCGGCCGGAAGGGTTTGATACCCCGCATCTTCAAGTCTTGCCGTCATCCGGCCCGCCGCGCCGGCAACCCCGATCGAGTTGAGCACGACAACTCTCACCTCTGCTGGCTCTCGAACAGGGACCGTGGTTGTGGTCGTCATGAGCTCCGTTGTGGTCGTTGTCGCTGGAGCGCTGGTTGTCGATGTTGCGCCACCAGGCGTGCTTGTCGTCTCGGCGGCCACCGCCGTCGTTGAGGTTGTCGTGGTGGGACCGTCGGCGAATAGAACAAGGAGGAAGAAGACGAATCCTCCGACGACAACAATCCCCAGGATCATGAGCAGGAGGTCGCGATAGAACCCTTTGCTATCGCCTTCCGCATGTCTGCCTTTGCTCGTCATCAGACCGCCAGCTCTCTCCCAAGTGGTTGCTCGACCATGGTTTTGACCCGTTTCACGGTCAACGGGTCGTATTCAAAAGCAGATGCGTCACTAAGCAATTCGAGCAGCCTCTCGTAGTAGGACGCGGCAGACAGCCCAAGCGAGAACTCGATCGCCTGGTCTTTGGGCCCCGGCTCGATCCACCAGGAGCGCTCGAAGTCGAGGATCGCCCTCTCCTCGGCAGTAAGCATCAATTGGAGGGTATGTCCGGGCTCCGGTCAGTCCGGGGATTTGAGGCAGGTGGGTCGTGGCCGTGCAAGTGATCGGCCACCACAGGCTCCATTGACAAGGCCTGACCACCCACAGCGGTCATCTCCCCGCGCCGGTCGCCGACAATGCGAGAAGCCCCCGAAGGGGCTTCTACGCAGAAACAAGTTGAGGCGCTAGCGGTCCGTCGCTTACCTCACGACCTTGGCACAGAAGTGCTGGCGTCAGCGCTTATACGAACCACGCCTGGTTCAACCACCGCTGAGCATATCGCCGTACAGAGACGTTTCCTAGAGCGTCCGAGGAGCCGGGTGACGGGAACCAGAGATTCCGAAGGAACCTCAAAGCTTCTCAGCTCGCCTGAGGAGCCCGACGAAAGGAGACCGAGTTTCCGAAAGGAAACTCAGAGCTCCTCAGCTTGCCTGAGGAGCCGGGTACCGGAGTCGAACCGATGACCTACTGATTACAAATCAGTTGCTCTACCAACTGAGCTAACCCGGCGTGACGCGAAGCGTCACGTTGGAGTGTTCCCCTCCACCTGCCTCACGGCAGGCTCCGGCGAAACTCCCGCCTACTCCGCTCACCCCCCATTATCCCAAACGGCACCAGCCGCCCACGACTCTCGGCGTGGCGCGAAGCGTCACGCTCGCACCCTCATTATCTCAAATGCAGCCAGAGCACCGGAAACCGAAGCGTTGAGGCTCTCCGTCTCACCAACCATCGGTATCGAAGCCAGCACATCACACCGCTTCTTGGTCAGCTCGGCCAACCCGTCACCCTCGGCGCCAACAACCACCGCCACACTCTCGGTGAGTAGATCGAGACCGAACAACGGCTGGTCACCGTCTACTGCCAACCCGACCACCCACAGTCCCCCTTTCTTGAGCCGGGACAGCGCCTCCGGGATCGAGCCGACAACCGCCACCGGCAAGCGCTCCAACGCGCCAACCGACGCCTTGAAGGCCGTCGCCGACAACGGTGCCGCTCGCTTCGAAGACACCACCATCCCAGTGATGCCGGCGGCCGCTGCACTCCTAGCCACAGCGCCGACGTTGTGCGGGTCTTCGACATGGTCGAGCACCAGGACGGCTGCACCCTCGACGCTCAGCGAGTCCAGCGAAACCGGCTGTATGGCATCACAGTCGGCGACCACTCCCTGAGGTGAGTCGGTCTCGGCAAGTGACCTGACATCGTCGACTATCCGGACCTCGGCAGAGGTCGAGTCCAACAGAGCAACGATCTCAGAGCGGGACTTGCGACGCCGATCGACGTACAACTTTCTTACCCGGCCCGCCTCGACGGCAGCCGTCACCGCATGAAGCCCTTCGACCCTATTGCCGTAGCCAGCGGGTGCCATCGGGCCCATCTTCCAGAATCACACCGGCGGCATCGAGAGTGCTCCTGATGGCGTCGGCGTCGTCAAATCGTCTCTCGGCACGGGCCTGATCCCGCTCCCTCACCAGACGATCCACCTCGTCGTCAGCCAGCTCGTGGTCCACTGCCAAAGGCGCAGCCGCGTCATCGATCCCGAGGACTCCGACGATCTCTTCCACAGCGCCGGCTATGGCCGCGGCATCGCCACCCTCGTCGAGAAAGCGATTGCCCTCTCGAACCAAGTCGAACAGCAGGGACACGGCCTCGGGAGTGTTGAAGTCGTCGTCCATGACCGAGGTGAAACGCTCGATAGCGGCGGCGTCAGGATCGCCGGCGACAGCGCGCCCCCTGAACCTGTCCAGTCTCTCAAGAGACTCGGCTGCCTCGGCAAGAAGCTCCGGTGAGTATTCGATCGGCGACCGGTAGTGGGCGCGGGCCAGGAGCAATCTCAGGGCCCGGCCGCCCGACTGCTTCAGGATCGTCGCCAGGTCGACCAGAAGACCAGTCGACTTCGCCATCTTCTCCCCGCCGAGATTGACCATGCCGTTGTGGAGCCAATACCTGGCGAAGGTCTCACCACTTGCGCCTTCGCTCTGAGCGATCTCGTTCTCGTGATGGGGAAAGATGAGGTCGCTGCCGCCGCCGTGGATGTCGAAGTCGTTTCCGAGAAGATCCCCCGCCATCGCCGAGCACTCGATGTGCCAACCGGGTCGGCCTGGCCCCCATGGCGAATCCCACCACGGCTCGCCTGGCTTCGTCGCTTTCCAAAGAGCAAAGTCGAGTGGATCCTCTTTGTTCTCCTCGACCTCGATGCGAACACCAGACCTCAGCTCGTCGGGCTTTCTCCCTGACAGCTTGCCGTAGCTCTCGAGGCTGCGGACCGAGTAGTAGACGTCGCCGTCCCGGGCGTAAGCGAGCCCGCTGTATATGAGAGTCTCGATGATCGAGATGATGCCCTCGATGCTCTCTGTGGCCTTGGGCTCAAAGTCCGGCTCGAGCACACCCAGCCCCCGATATGCGTCAGAGAACTTCTCCGCCATCGTGACAGCCAGCTCATCGGCGGGAATACCGGTCTCCTCGGAGGCAGCGATGATCTTGTCTTCGACATCTGTGATGTTGCGAACAAACCTGACCTCATACCCCCGCCACATCAGATAGCGGCGGATGACATCGAACGACACCGCTGATCGGCCGTGCCCAACATGAGGCTCGGACTGCACGGTAGGCCCACACACGTACATCGCGACCTTGCCCTTGTCGCGAGTTTCGAAGGGCACGCGCGATCGCGCCAAGGTGCTGTAGACCTGAATCATGCGTGGATGTTACGACAGTGGTTCGACGGTCAGGATTGCGACCGCAGCGATCCCCTCACCTCGGCCGACCAATCCCAGACCGTCTGTCGTGGTGGCCTTCACCGATACCGCTTCGACGTCGAGTCCCAGTGTCACTGCCAGTGATGACCTGATCGTTTCTCGGTGTGGGGAAATCCGGACCGCTTGGGCGATCACGGTGGTGTCGACGTGCCCGGGCTGCCATCCTGCGTCGCGGGCCAGGCTCACAGAGCGGGCAAGCAACTCCATGGAGTTCACTCCCTGGGAAGCCGGATCATCGGAAGGAAAATGCTCGCCGATGTCGCCTAGGACCGCAGCACCAAGCAGGGCGTCGGCGACGGCATGGGCCAGGACATCGCCATCGGATGTGGCGGTGACACCGACACTCTCTGAGACGACAACTCCGGCCAGGATCAGTGGCGGCTGACCGTCCAGCGGGTGGACATCGAACCCCCAGCCGGACCTCATTCCTCTATGGGATCGACCTTCGGCAAGGCTCTGTCCAGCTTCTTGACTGCCTCCTCCTCGTCAACCTCGAGGCTGAAAGCCAGCTCAGAACTGAGCGTGAGACGGGCCTTGGAGAGCATCCGCTTCAAGGCAGGGCTGATGCCTTTGGTTTGCTGGGCAAACGACAAGTCACGCACCACCTCGGCGACCTGAAAGATGTCACCAGACGTCATCTTCTCGTTGAGCACCTTGTACCAACGGCTCCAGTTCTGACCGGCCTCCTCTGGCTCCCCTTTGAGCGAACGCAAGACTTCGCGCGACTTGGTCTTCGAGATCACAGGCCTGATCAGGTCTTCCGACTTCTCCACCGGAACCATGACCGTCAGCTGCTCAGTGGCGATCTCCAGCATGAAGTAATCATGCTTCTTGCCGTCAAACACCTGCTTGACCTTCTTCTTGATCGTGGCCGCCCCATGCTGCGGGTGGACGACCTTGTCACCAACTGAGTACTTGGTAGCTGTTGCCATATGCGGGTGCGGAGTGTACAAGCGGGTCAGGCCAATCCTGATCCCACTTGATCAGTCGTACCCCTCCCACTCCTGGGCGATCGAGATCAGCCGATCCAGATAAGTGCGCAGTTGCGCGGCACGGGTGTCACCCACACCCTCCACTGCGGTCAACTGGTCCTCGCTGGCCCTGAGCAGCTTGGAGACTGAGCCGAAGTACCGGACGATGTCTTCCCGCACCGAGTCGGGTAGGCGGGCCACTTGGGCGAGGACACGATGGCCACGCGCCTCCGCCGGGTCGTCGAGAACAGGGAATCCGAGGTCCTTGCCCACGCGGTAGGTGTCATCCAGCTCAGCAGCAGGCACTGCTGCAAGAGTCTCCATCGCTCGATCGACGGCACCTGACCGAAGCGGCTTGATGTAGTCCTGGAGCACCAGGCGCATGGTTCTCTCCACCCCGGCGATGAGATCGTCGAGTTGAAGATTGACCAGCTGGGCCGCCTCGCCAAGAGTCAGAGCACGGGCAGAGACCTGAGTGCCAAGCCGTTCGACCAACTCAGCCCGCTGGAGAACGGTCACTGCCGAGCGGTAGGTGGCAAGGCCACCAACCTCCAGCCTATTGAGCCTGGCCTCAGCCTCATCGAGACGAGCTCGGAGCCGATCGAGGCTCTGCAACTCTTGATTGACATGGGCGGCAACTTCTGTGGGCTGAGCCAACTCGATCTTCTGATCGAGGTAGAACAACGTAGCCACCCGTCGACCCTCGCTCACGGCCACCACCGGCTTCCCGGTCTCCACCGCCATGCGCTCGGCGGTTCGATGGCGGGCACCGGTTTCGTCGGTGTCGATGGAGCCGTCCGGGACGAAATGGACGTTGGCCTCGAGAATGTTGGACCAGGCGTCGTCGAGAACGATCCCACCGTCCATCTTGGACAACTCGGCTAGACGGGCGGGCGTGAAAGTCGCGCTGACGAGTTTGAATCCTCCGGAACTTGCGGCGGCGACCTTGCTGCTGGAGCCAAGGACCACCAGACCGCCTCTGCCCTGCTGGATCACACGTTCGAGGGCGCGACGCATAGGGGTGCCCGGAGCAAGTCGTTCCAGAGTCTCAGTGATGGATGGACCGCCCACGCTCACGAGGCTATCACCTGGTCCCCCAGTTCAGATGTGCCAACCTCATCGCCTCGTCGAGCCGGAGAGGCTCGCCGGCGCCTGGGGCAACCCTCGTCGTGAGTCCCATTCGGTCCAACTCCTCGACCCGTCTTGCCTCGAACGGGATCGGTCGCACCTCACCGGCTAGGCCGACCTCACCCCAAGCTGCGAGCCTGCCGAGGGGTTGGCTCAAGGCGGATGACGCTATCGCCAAAGCCACCGGGAGGTCACAGCCCGGCTCCTCCAGTCGCCAGCCGCCCACGACGTTCACGTAGACCTCGGAGCCTTGGGTCTCGAGCCCGACGTGCCTATGAAGCACCGCCAAGATCTGGTTGACCCTGGCTGCGTCGACTCCACGGATCGACCGCCGTGGAAGTGTCTGATGCGTCGGAACGACAAGTGCCTGGATCTCGACGAGAACCGAGCGGCGCCCCTCGACGGCGGGAAAGACGACCGTACCCGGTACATCAGATTCCCAGCCCTGGAGAAACACCTTCGAAGGGTCATCTACCTCGACGAGACCGTCCGACTGCATGTCGAACATCCCGGATATGTGAGTTGCGCCAAACCGATTCTTGTTGCTGCGGAGCACCCGGAAACCACGATCCGGGTCGCCCTCGAGATAGAGGACGACATCCACCATGTGCTCCAGGATCTTGGGACCGGCCAAACCCCCTTCCTTGGTCACATGACCAACGAGCACAACTGTGGTTGCAGTGGTCTTGGCCAGCCGAATGAGCCGGGAAGCGCTCTCACGCACCTGGGCGACACCACCAGGAGCGGACGTTATCTCTGGGACGCCGACCGTCTGGATCGAGTCCACAATCAGGACGTCAGGCCGCGACTTCTCGGCAAGGGACACGACCGCGTCCACATCGTCTTCGGCAACGAGGGTCACCGCCTCGGCTTTCACGCCGAGACGCTCCGCTCTCAGCGCTACCTGCTGAATGGACTCCTCGGCACTGGCGACGATCACAGAGCCGTCGGCGTCGGCCACCGAGCCGGCCAGTTGAAGCAGCAAGGTGGACTTGCCCACACCGGGCTCGCCGCCCATGAGGACCACCGACCCCGCAACCAGGCCGCCACCCAAGACTCGGTCTACCTCACGCCACCCCGTTGAGTTGCGCTCGAACGTCTCTGACATCGCCTCGGCTACGGAGACACCGACTGCCGGAGTCACCGGCTTCTTCTTTGAGGACATCGACTCGACGAGAGGCTCTGACGCGCCGCATTGCGGGCAAAACCCCATCCACTTGGCCGACTGATGGCCACACGATTCGCAGCTGAAAGTGGCTATTGACCTGCTCCTATTGGTTAACGATTGACGCGTTGGAGTGCGAAAATCAAGATGGCCACGAGCACCACCGCCAGGACCAGGCCCGCCAATACGGAAGCTGCCGTCCAAGGCTCATAGGATCTGACGGCCAACACGGACATGCCCGTGGCACAATAACGCCCGAAGGAGGGACGTGGTCTCCCAGACTTGTGGTCAGTGCGGCTCGACGGTCGCGGCCGACGAGCAGTTCTGCCCGAACTGCGGCAATTTCATAGATCCGATGGCACCTCAACGCCCCCCGGCGACAGGAGATGTCATCTCCGTGCGCTCGGACGGCAGCTACGAGGAGTTCAGCCTGGATCAGCCCCCGCCCGACGTCCACGCAGCCGACGAGGCATACGAACACGACTCGGACGCGCCGCAAAGAACCGGCAGCGGCACAACCTGTCCCTCTTGTGGTGCAGCGAATCCTCCAGGCAACAGGCACTGCCAGGAGTGCGGAGCGCGTCTCGACCAGTCGCCGTTGCCGACAGCACCGCGCCCTGCTGTGCAGGCGACGGCCGGTGTGCGTGCCGCCGTGGCCATCAGCGGGTTGCTCTTCGTCGTGATCATCGTCGCGCTGCTCTTCAACGTCTTCAGTGATGAGCCGGTGGCCGGGGACACCACTTTGGCCGAATCAACCACAACGACGCCGCCGGCGATCATCGAGCCGGATGTGATCGAGATCCTTGCTCCTGAATGCGAACCCGAGGGACTCAGCTCGTTCACCTGTCAGAACCTGGTCTCGGGCACTGACGCCGAGTACCAGGTCAACTGGGAGGAGTTGCAGCTCAACGAGGAGAAGATCGTGATCAAGCTGCTCTTCCGTGTTCCGATGATCGTGACCCGGATCGACTGGCGGAACATCGAAGACGTCACCAGGTTCAAGACGAACTTCCGGGCTCGAGGGCTCACCATCGACTCACCAGGCAGCCTGACCCCCATTGTCCATGAGTTGGAAGACACTCCGGGCACTCAGACGATCAACTACGCGGCGGTGGACGCCAATTCGGTCGAGATAACGATCCAGAGCGCCTATCTGGCCGAGACCGTTGACAGCAACGTGTTCCGAGAGCTGGCGATCGACGAGATCGTTGTTTGGGGTCGGCCAGCCAACTTGAGCGGCTGACCTCAGAGACTCACGCCGGAGTCAGCGACAGCTCCAGGCTGCCCACCCCCCGGAACACCAGGCTCTCGATTCGATCTGCCGCCTCGATCAGCTCGAGGCCGGCTACCCGCTCAAAGAGCCTGGAGAAGGCTGCCTCCAACTCCACCTTGGCGAGAGGTGCGCCGACGCAGTAGTGAAGACCAGCACCAAACGAGACATGAGGGTTGGATCGGCGATCGAAGACAAGACTCTCCGACTCCGCGAACACGTTGTCGTCGTGGTTGGCCGACCCGAACAGAAGCCCAACCTTGCTTCCACGACGCAACTCGACTCCGGCGATAGAGGTGTCCTCGAGCACCCACCGCTCGAACATCTGGAGTGGTGAGTCGAATCTGAGAAGTTCGTCGGTGACCGCCCCAATCGGTGTGTCCCTCGCAGCCTGATAAGCACTCGGTTCGCCGGCCAGCGCCAGCAGCCCGTTGCCGATGGCGTGGACCGTCGCCTCGTGCCCGGCGTTGAGAGTCAGGATGGCCGTCCCCACTATCTCGGCATCGGTGAGGGTGTCGCCGGCCTCCTCGACTTCGAGCATGGCCGACACCAGATCCTCGCCGGGATTCCGCCGGCGCTCCGCGAGCACATCTTCGAGGTAGGCGACAAACTCTTTCGTCGCCCGCTCAGCCAGCGCCCCTTCCTCCTCAGTCACCCTCTCATCGAAGACCGCCACGATCTGGCGGCTCCACTCGATGAGACGCGGGTGGTCCTCGCCGGGAATGCCCATCAACTCGGCGATCATCGCCACCGGGATAGGAGTGGCGAAGTCTCCGATCGCCTCCGTGGTGCCCTCTTCGATCAGCTTGTCGAGGATGGCGTCGGTTGCCCCCTCCAACTGGGATCGAAACACCTCCGACGAACGCTTGGTGAAGGCTTTGGCCACCAGGCCGCGAAGCCGTGTGTGACGAGGTGGCTCCAGGTCGATGAACGACTCACGTATGTAGCTGGTCCACGTCGGCCACTGCGGGGGGTAGATGCGTCGATACAGATCAGGGTCGACATCCGAAGTGTCGAGACGATGCCTGAAGTCGCGGCCGAACCGCTGGCGATCCTTCAGGATGGCGGTGACGTCGGCGTGCCTTGCAAAGAAGACGAGTCCCCAAGTCTCGTCGTGAAAGGCGGGTAACTCCTCGCGGATCCGCGCATAGGTCGGGTAGGGGTTCGCCAAGAACTGGGGGTCGTAGGCGTCAAACCTCACGGGGCTGACCTTAGGTCGTCGCGTCCTGCTGTCCATCGGCCCAAAAAGGGGCGCGAGTCAGTGAGCTTCGCCCTTCACGTACCTGGCACCGTCGGCGGCAGGCATGCGGAGACGCTGCGTAGCCACGGCCAGAACGAACAACGTGATCAGATAGGGCGCAGCGGTAAGGAGCTGCTGAGGCACCTCGGAAGCAACCAAGGCGTACGCACCGAAAGCCAACCCGGTCAGGCCCATGACGATGGCGTTGCGCCCCTTGCCTTTGGTGAAGTACCAGATGGCCCCAGCTATCAACCCAATCGCCAAAGCAAGGATGAACGCCCGCACCACGTCGGACCCGCGGAACTTGAGGGCATCGCCAAACCCGAACACGATCGAGCCGCTGAGCACTCCGATCGGCATCCAGTTGCCGAAGATCAAAGCCCCCAGGCCGATGAAACCGCGGCCTGCGGTCATCCCCTCGCGGTAGATGCCTGCCTGCACGAGAACGAGGAAGGCACCACCGAGGCCGGCAAGTGCTCCCGAGATGATCACCGCCCGGTACTTCATCCCGAGGACATTCACACCGAGAGACTCTGCCGCCCACGGATCCTCACCACACGACCGAAGCCGGAGACCCCAAGCGGTCTTCCACAACAGGAAGGCAGTGAGGGGAACCATGGACAGTCCGATCAAGGTCAGCCAGTTGATGCTGGTGAAGAGACCGCCAAGCACCCCTGCGACATCTGACACATAGAGCCAGTCCTGGTCTTCGAGCCAACCCAGGACGTTGGGGCTCTCCCAACCGAACAAGGAGCCGCCACCAAGGAAGGGCAGGCTCACGTCGCCGATCTTCTCGATCGGCGGGCTCTGCACGACGGAGCCTCCGGTGTCCGGGGTGTACACGATCGAAGACAGGAACCGCATGACTCCGAGACCGAGGATGTTGATGGCCACACCGGAGACGATGTGATCGACGTTGAAGGTGACCGTCGCTATGGCATGGATCAGTCCAAACAAGCCTCCACCGACGACGGCGAGGATGAGACCATGCCACGGCCCGAACACGAAGCTGCCGTAGGCGGCGAACCAGGTCCCGGCGATCATCATGCCTTCGAGGCCGATGTTGACCACACCGGCTCGCTCTGCGAAGAGACCTCCCAGCCCCGCCAACAGAATCGGGATGGCAAGCCGGAGCGCTGCACCCGAAGTGCCGCTGCTGGTCAGGTCTTCGGTGCCGACGATGCCACTGGTCACGGTCATCACCAGGACTCCAACGAGCGCGATCAGCATGAGTCGCAGCGGCCGGCTGATCCTCTTCCGGCCCGGCTCAGAAGGGCTGGTGGTTGCCTGGTCCTGCACTGCGGTCATGTGCCGACCTCGACTTTGTCGTCTGCGCCAGCTGTGGCTGCCGCCGCAGCCGCGACCGTGCGCCGCTGCACGTATCTCGAGATCACCTCATAGACGATCACGACCGTGAGCACGATGACTCCTTGCATGATCGTCACGATCTCCCGCGGGATGTCACGCAGATCGAGGATGAGCGCCGATCTCTCCAGGAACCCGAAGAGGAGAGCGCCAAAGGCCATGCCCGCAGGGTGGCCGCGACCCAGCAGAGCCACGGCGATCCCGTCGAAACCGAAGCCGCGGGGAAAGTCCTGAACGTACTGGTGGGAGAACCCGAGCAACTCGGACATCCCGACCATCCCTGCCAAGGCTCCGCTGATCATCATCGTCTTCAAGACCATCGAGTTGGGGTTGACCCCGCTGGCGTGTGCGGCCGAGGCGTTGATGCCAGAGGCACGGAGGTCGTACCCGAACCTGCTTCGGTTCACGAGGTAGTGATAGAAGATCCCGAGAAGCGCCGCGATCACCAGAAAGCCGTGAAGATCTGAGCCGGCGCGAGGCTCCACACCGAACCACTCGAGGGCGAAGTTCAACGAGGGAACCCACCCAGTGTCCGGGATTTGTGCTGTGGCCACAGTGAGCCCGCCCGAGTCGGCCTGGAAGAAGTTGAGCAGCAGATAGGCGCTGAAGCTGAAGGCTATGAAGTTGAGCATGATGGTCGAGATCACCTCATGCACGCCTCTGGTCACTTTCAGCCAGCCAGCCAAGCCGTTCCAGATCGCACCGACGATCGCCGCCACGATCAGGATCGACAGAACATGAAGCACCGGGGTTATTGAGTAGAGAGCCCCGACCGAGGCCGCGACCAGCGCAGCCAGCAGGTATGCCCCTTCGACACCGATGTTGAACAGTCCCATCTTGAAGCCGATGGCAACAGCGAGTGCCGAGACGTACAGCGGGATAGCCCGGTTAACCCCTGAGATCAGAGACTCCGTGGAAGTGCCGAAATCCCACATCTCGGCGTATGCGAAACCGGGATCGATGCCGACGAGGCGAAGGACGATCGCAGCGAGCAGGAAAGCGATCGCCAGAGCGATTGTGGGTGCAACGACCGCCGTGAGCAGTTTGCCGCCGGTCACGCCGTCTCCGCCCGCGCAGAGCCGGTCATGTACGTACCCAGTGTCTCCGGGGTCACTTCACTGGGGTCGAGCTCGGCCACGAACTCGCCTTCGAACAAGACGTGAATGGTGTCGGAAAGACCGATCAGCTCCTCGAGGTCGGCCGAGATCAAGAGGATTGCCATCCCGTCCGCTCTGGCCTGTTTCAGCTCCTCCCAAACCGCAGCCTGGGCACCGATGTCGATACCCCTGGTCGGTTGGGCGGCGATCAACACATGAGGGTTGGCCATGATCTCCCGGCCGACAACCAGCTTTTGCTGATTGCCGCCAGAGAGAGCTGTGGCGGGAACGTCGACACTGGGAGTTTTGACCCCGTATGTCCTGACGATCTCAGCCGTCTGCTCACGAGCTCCCTTCTTGTCGATCCACACGCTTTTGGCGTAGGGCGCTCCGTACTGATGGCCGAGAGCGGCGTTCTCCCAAAGCGGTGAGCTGAGCAGCAGGCCTTGACGATGCCTGTCTTCGGGTATCAGCCCGATCCCGTCGGACCTGCGGTCACGGGTCACGTCATCCGAGATGTTCTCACCATTCAGCTTGACGACACCTGTCGCCTCGGTGGTCAACCCGATCAGAGAGTCGACCAGCTGGGCCTGGCCGTTGCCCTCGATGCCGGCCACTCCGACGATCTCTCCCGCACGGACCGAGAATGTGATGTCACTCAGCAGCTCGCGGCCGTCTTCGGACGACAACGAGAGACCCTCGACGTCGAGGATGATCTCGTCCCTGACAGTCGACTCGCGCGTCTCCGGGTTGGGGAGCTCCGAGCCGATCATCATCTCGGCGAGCTGGCGTGCGTCCACCTCATCGGGGGTGGTTGTGCCGACGGTCTCTCCGCCCCTCATCACAGTGATCGTGTCGGCAATCGACAGCACCTCGTCAAGCTTGTGGGAGATGAAGATGACCGTTTGACCTTCGGCTTTCAGTTCCCTGATCGAGTCGAACAGGTCATCAACTTCTTGAGGAACCAGCACAGCGGTCGGCTCGTCGAGGATCAGGATCCTCGCGCCCCGATAGAGCACCTTGATGATCTCCACACGCTGCCGCTGCCCCACCGAAAGGGCCTCGACACGAACCGATGGATCGAGTTTGAGCCCATAAGCCTCACCCAGCGACCTGATCCGCTCTGTCGCATCTGCGAAGTCGATCTGCACGCCCGACACCGGCTCCGAGCCGAGGATGATGTTCTCGAGGACGGTGAGATTGTCGGCCAGCATGAAGTGCTGGTGGACCATGCCGATGCCTGCGTCGATGGCGTCCTTTGGCGACCGGAAGTGGGTCTCTTCGCCGTTGATCGTGATCGTGCCCTCGTCGGGTCTGACCATGCCGTAGATGATCTTCATCAACGTCGACTTGCCGGCGCCGTTCTCACCCACGACGGCGTGGACCTCGCCGGGCATGACTTTGAGCTCTACGTCCTTGTTGGCAACGACACCGGGGTATCTCTTCGTGACACCACTCAGATGTACTGCTGCTTCCTGGGTCATCTCAGTCCAAATAGAACGCCGGGCCCAGGATGGTCCTGAGCCCGGCGCAAATTAGCAGGGTGGTTCTAGGTCAGCTCGCGGGAAGAGCGTCGGGAACCACGATGGAACCATCGACGATCTGAGCCTTCAGAGCATCGAGCTCCGCGGCGATGTCATCGACGAAACCACCGGTGGTGGAGTAGCCGACACCATCGACAGCGAGGTCGAAGATGACCGCACCGGGAGTGACGGTGCCCATGAGGTACTCCTCGATGGTGTTGCCAACGGCAACGTCGACCCTCTTCAACATGGACGTCAGGATGTGCTCCTGGAGAGCCGCATCACCGACGCCGTTGTACTGGTCGGCGTCGACACCGATCGCCCAAAGGTGCTGATCGTCGGTCGACAGAGCGTCCGCAGCCTGGAACAGGCCGAGACCCGAGCCACCGGCGGCGTGGTAGATCACGTCCGCACCCTGCCCGTACAGAGCAGTGGCGGCCTCGTTGCCGCGGACTGGGTCGCCGAATCCGCTGAAGTCTGGCGGGTCGGTCAGGTACACGGCATCAAGGATGTTGATGTCGGGGTTCACGTGACGGGCACCAGCCTCGAATCCGGCCTGGAACTTCTGGATCAACGGGATGGTCACACCACCGATGAACCCGATGGTCCCGGTCTCTGACTTCAGAGCGGCCGCGGCACCAACGAGGAACGAGCCCTCATGCTCCGCGAAGAGCATGCAGCGCACGTTGGCCATGTCGACCGTGGCGAAGGTGTCGTCCTGTGGACAGGAGTCGGTGATGGTGAAGAAGACGTCCGGGTTCTCGGTTCCGACACGCCACACGTTCTGGGCGAAGGCGAAGCCGTTGGCGACGATCAGGTTGTGACCCGTCTCGGCAAGCAGGCGAAGGTTCTCTTCGCGGTCGGTGCCCTCGGCATCAGGCGCAAGCTCTTCGCCGTCGTAGCCGTACATCACCTTTCCATCGTCCCAAGCCAGCGCGGCAAGGTCGTTGAAGGAGAGGTCGCCACGGCCACCGACGTCAAAAGCGAGGCCAACGAGGACGCCTTCGCCGATCAACGGCGCTGCGGTTGTCGTAGTGGCGTCCGGCTCTGTGTCGCCTGGCTCTGGTGCCCCGGTTGTGGTCGTATCCGCAGCCGCGGCAGCTGTTGTGGTGGTGTCACCGGATTCTCCGCCGCCAAAGACGAAGAACAAGATGACAGCAAGAACGACGGCTCCGCCGCCGACCCACCACCAAGTTCTGGATTCCAAGTCAATTCCTCCGTGGTAAGGGGTTGAAGGGGGCAAGGAGGCCCTGCCCACCGCCAAACGAGGTTAGCCGTTGCCCCCAACGTACGCCCATCCGAACCCCCTATCGCTAACCTCAGGTAATAGCGACCAAATGCGGGCCCTATGGCCTCTAGTTCGACAACCCCCTAGTAGCTGAGGTCGGCCGGCGGCAGGGTGGGCAAGATGAGTCACTTCGCAGGAACCCTCATCGACCACGCAATCGCCAACGGGGGCATCGTGACACGCTCCGAAGGCCTAGCCCTTGGTGTCCCATCCACCTCACTCAGCCGAATGGTGCGCCAAGGGATACTCGTGCAATGTGGGCCAGGTGCCTACGCGCTGCCCGGACGTCACGACGATCAGGTGACACTTGTGTACGCAGCTTGCCGCAAACTGTCGGCGGTCGCATCGCACGAGTCCGCAGCACAGATCCATGGGTTGGAACGGCCACGACAGATAACCCCAACCGTCAGCGTTCTACGAGGAAGCACTAACTCCTTCGCCGGAGTGACCATCCATCAGCCGACGGACCTCACTGAAGACCAAGTCACACGACTCCGCGAGCTTCCAGTGACCACACCCGAGAGAACCATCGTCGACCTCGCTGCCGTCATAACGAAAGGACACCTTGAACGGATCGTCGACAACGGGCTGGCGGCCCGTATCTTCGAACTCGACGAACTGACGCAGCTGTTCTCCAGCCTCGGAAGGCGCGGAAAACCCGGGACCAAGAAACTCCGGCAGATCCTCGAGGCGCGAGGCGTCGGATACGTCGCTCCAGAGAGTGAGATGGAACGCCGTCTCATCGGGATCATCGAACGGAGTGGCCTGCCGACACCAGACAGGCAGTACAAGCCCGAATGGCTAACCACTCTCAACGGGCGCGTGGACTTGTGCTATCCCGACCACAAAGTCGTCATCGAAGCTGACAGCAGACGTTGGCACACGCTCTCCAACGCTTTCGAAACCGACAGACTTCGCGACAACGCTGCGAATCTCGCAGGATGGACGGTCCTCCGTTTCACGTGGGAGGAGATCGTCAAGCGGCCCGAGCGAGTGGTCAGTTCCATTGCCACCGCCCTGAACTTGAGGCAAAACGGACCAGATACGGACCTGCGCCCTGCAAGGGCGTGGGAGTTTCTGTCAGAAACTCCAACCTGATTGCATCAGGCATTACCTGAGGTTGCCGGTAGGGGGGTTACTCGGCGGTGGCGAGGAGGGAAGGGTCGAGGCGGACGTAGTCGACGAGGGTCGGGTCGGTCACGCCGGCGAACTCCCAGTGCCAAGCCTCTTCGAGGTCGGCACCGCAGCGGGCCCAACGGGGATGGACCCAGCCAAACCGATGCGCGTTCCGCTGCAACCAGAGGAACTCCTTGTCGTAACAAGTGAGCAACCCTCGGCGGTCGCTAAAGTCGATGGCACGGCCCCAACCGTGGTTGGAGTAGCCGGCACGCGCAGTGGGGAGGCCAGTGCAAACCCTTCTCTGCTTGGTCCCGGTTTGGACTGTGTCCCCAAGAGGCGTCTCGGCATAGGTTGGCACCTCGACGATCGGACACCGACGCTCGTAGGCGCGCTCCTGGACGTGGTAGGAGCGGTAGCAGCTCGAAGGTCTCAGGGTGATGCCATCTTCCTCGGCCGCCTCTCGCATCAAGGAGTAGGTGTAGGCAGCGTCTCTCTCCAGCAGGCAGTTGCCAACCTCGAGAAGACGGTCGGGATCCATGAAGCCGTTCTCGTAGCCGTCGATCTCCAGATCGAGCGTCAGGGCTTTGTCACCGGCAGGGGAATACTCGGGAAGCTCTCCCGGGCCGAGCCCTGCGATCATTATCAGTAGTGCGAGGAGTTTGGGCATGAAATTCGTTCTGCCCACACAGAATCGGCTCGCGACAAGGGGTCTTTAGCCCTAATTTTCAGAAGAAGTTTGGTGCCTATTCCTGGCCGGCCAACTCAACCGGAGGTGTCTCCGGTGAAGTGATGCCCTCGAAGGTGAGCTCCAGGTTCTGCTCGTCCAAACCAACCAGGATGGTGGTCCCGGCCTTGAACTCGCCGAGAAGCACACGCTCCGACAACGGGTCCTCGAGAAGACGCTGAATCGCCCGACGCAACGGCCGCGCCCCCAACTCGGGGTCGTAACCCTGGGTGCCGAGATGCTCTTTGGCGTCGTCGGTGAGAGCCAGGTCGAGCTGCTGGGCGGCCAGCTGATCGCGAACCCGCTCCAGCATCAGGTCAACGATCTGCTTCAGCTCGTCCATCGTCAGCTCGTGGAACACGATGATCTCGTCGAGCCGGTTGATGAACTCAGGCCGGAAGCTCTTCTTGAGCTCCTCCGTCACCTTCTCCTTCATGTGCTCGTAGGAGACCTCTTCGTCCGCGACGTGGAAACCGACCGCCTTCTTGTGGAGGTCTCTGGTGCCGAGGTTGGAAGTCATGATGATGACTGTGTTCTTGAAGTCGACACTTCGACCCTGAGCATCGGTGAGCCGGCCCTCTTCGAGTATCTGGAGGAGAGTGTTGAAGACGTCCGGGTGGGCCTTCTCGATCTCGTCGAAGAGCACCACCGAGAACGGCTTGCGCCGCACGGCCTCGGTGAGCTGGCCGCCCTCGTCGTAACCGACATATCCCGGAGGGGAGCCGACCAGACGGCTGACGGTGTGCTTCTCCATGTACTCAGACATATCGAGCTGGATCAACGAGTCTTCCTGCCCGAACAAGAACTCGGTCAGCGCCTTGGCAGTCTCTGTCTTCCCGACACCGGACGGGCCGAGGAAGATGAACGATCCAGACGGGCGTCGCGGGTCCTTGAGACCGGCACGAGTCCTGCGGATGGCCTTCGACACTGCGGTGATGGCGTCGTGCTGCCCGATGATCCGCTTGTGAAGCTCGCTCTCCATCTGGACGAGGCGTGCCGTCTCCTCTTCGGTGAGACGGTGCACCGGGATGCCGGTCCATTGTGCGAGCACCTCGGCGATCTCCTCCTCGTCGATCACCCAGCCGCCTTCGTCGACCTCCGACTCTTTGAGCGCACGCTCGGAGAGCAGGGAACGCTCTTCGTCACGGAGGTTGGCTGCCCGCTCGTAGTTCTCCCCACCAACGGCCTCTGCCTTGTCTTTGCGCAGGTCGCCGAGCCGACCGTCGATCTCGAGGATCTCGGGCACGTCGCTCTTGCGGTGGATGCGCATCCTGGACCCGGCTTCATCGATCAGGTCGATGGCCTTGTCTGGGAGGAAACGATCGGCGAGGTAGCGGTCGGCGAGGTTTGCAGCCGACACGATCGCTTGGTCGGTGAAACGGACCGAGTGGTGAGACTCGTAACGGTCCTTGAGCCCCATCAAGATGTCAATGGTGTCGGTCAGCGAAGGCTCCTCGACCTGTACCGGCTGGAACCTGCGCTCCAGAGCCGAATCCTTCTCCAAGTACTTGCGGTACTCCTCGAGAGTGGTCGCACCCACCGTCTGAAGCTCACCTCGCGCCAACATCGGCTTCAAGATCGAGGCAGCGTCGATGGCGCCTTCCGCGGCACCGGCGCCGACCAGCGTGTGAATCTCGTCGATGAACAGGATGATGTCCCCGCGAGACTTGATCTCTTTGAGGACCTTCTTCAGACGCTCCTCAAAATCACCTCTGTACCTGGAGCCGGCAACCAAGGCACCCAGGTCAAGGGTGTAGAGCTGCTTGCCCTCCAGGTTCTCCGGGACGTCCTTGCTGATGATCCGCTGGGCGAGCCCTTCGACAATCGCTGTTTTTCCGACACCAGGCTCGCCGATGAGCACCGGGTTGTTCTTGGTCCGTCTGGAAAGGATCTGCATGACCCGCTCGATCTCACGCTGACGGCCGATGACAGGGTCGAGGCCACCGTCGCCGGCGGTCTGGGTCAGGTTGCGGCCGAACTGGTCGAGGATGGTCGACCCCGAGCCGGAGCTCTCACGCCCACCGGATCCTGCGGTCTTGGGCTGTTGCTCCTCACTGCCACCCGGCCCGGACAACAGCTGGATGACCGTCTGCCGAACCTTCTGGAGCTCGGCACCCAGCTGTTGCAGAACTTGTGCGGCCACTCCCTCACCCTCTCGGATGAGGCCAAGGAGGATGTGCTCGGTCCCGATGTAGTTGTGGCCGAGTTGAAGCGCTTCGCGCAACGACAACTCCAAGACCTTCTTGGCCCGGGGTGTGAAGGGAATGTGCCCGGACGGTGACTGCTGGCCCTGACCGATGATCTTGACCACTTCCTCACGCACCGAGGCAAGGTCGATATCGAGGCTCTCCAATGCCTGCGCGGCTATTCCCTCGCCCTCATTGAGCAGCCCCAAGAGGATGTGCTCGGTCCCGATGTAGTTGTGATTGAGGAGCCGCGCCTCTTCCTGAGCGAGAACGACGACCCTTCGAGCCCGGTCTGTGAACCGTTCAAACATTCGCTACCTCTATCAGCCCTGACATACCCAATTCTATCACTGGGTCGTACTTCAACTTTTTCCACTGTCTCCAATGCATCAGTTCCGTAATACCATCGTCACCAATGGACGACCTCCAAAGTCTCGTTCGTATTCCCCGAATCTGGGATCAATTGAGTCGCGTGGAGGAGCGCCTGCTCGAAGCATCGACTGCAGACGACCCCTATCTGACCAAGATCGCACAACACCTGCTGCTGGCCGGGGGAAAGAGATTCCGACCTCTTCTCGCTCTCCTCGCCGCAAAGTTTGGGCCCTCGAACGATGGCCGGCCGGTCGAGGCCTCCGTGGCAGTGGAGCTGATTCACGTCGGGTCGCTCTATCACGACGACGTGATCGATGAAGCGGACATACGCCGTGGCGCGGCGTCGGCCAACGCCAACTGGACCAACACGGTGGCGATCCTGGCCGGAGACTTCCTCATGGCCCGGGCTTCCGAAGTGGCAGCGACACACCTCAGCCAGGAGTCGGTGCGGCTCCTCGCTTCCACCTACGCGGAACTGGTTGAGGGGCAGACCAGAGAGCTGCAGCTGGAACGCGACCTGACTCACTCCATCGACGACTACAACCAGGTGATCGGTGGCAAGACGGCGTCTCTCATCCGCACGTCGGCAAGGCTCGGTGCGATGGCTGCCGACGCCGATTCATCGACGGTGGAGGCGTTGTCCACTTGGGCCTGGGAAGTCGGCATGGTGTTCCAGATCGCCGACGACGCCCTCGACCTGGTTGCCGACGAGGAAACCATCGGCAAGCCGGCCGGCTCGGACATTCGCGAGGGGACTTTCACTGCTCCCGTGCTGATGGCGTCACAAGGGCCTCGAGGAGATCGGGTTCGCGACATCCTCAAGAAGGATTCCCCGTACACAGATGACGAGGTCGCCGAGGTGATCGAGATCGTCAGATCCGGTGGATACGTGGATGCGGCCTTGTCCGATGCCAGCGACCGGCTTCAAGTGGCTCACGAGGCACTTCTCTCTCTCGAAGACGGCGAGGCGCGAATGATTCTGGAGACACTCGGCAAATTCCTCGTCGACCGGGTCGAGACGGCTCGGGGTTAACCCTCCGGCCGGAGAGTCGGGAACAAGATCACCTCACGGATGTGGGCCTGATCTGTGAGCAGCATCACCAACCGGTCCACTCCGATTCCCAAACCGCCTGTGGGCGGCAACCCGTATTCGAGGGCCAGGAGATAGTCCTCATCGACGGGGTGGGCTTCCTCGTCGCCGGCCGCTCGTGCCGCCGCCTGCTCCTCGAACCTCGAACGCTGGTCGTCCGGATCGTTCAGCTCACTGAAGGCGTTGGCGTACTCCGCTCCGGCAATCACCAGCTCGAACCGATCGGCGAGCCGCGGGTCTTCGGGATTTCTCCTGGCGAGCGGTGACACTTCCACCGGCTGATGCGTCACAAACGTCGGCTCCCAGATCTTCGGCTCCACTACCTCTTCGTATATCTCGAAGAGGAGCCGCGCAACAGACCACTCCTCGTCACTTTCAGCCACCCCGACTCCTCGCGCGATCCCTAGGAGATCGTCGAGAGACATGTCGAGACTGACCCGCTGCCCGACGGCCTCCGACACCAGCTCCATGACAGTGGCCCTCCGGAACGGTGCCGAGAGATCGAGCTCCCGCCCCTGATACTCGATGGCAGTGGACCCCTTCGTAGCCTCGGCGACTACGGAGAACACCTCTTCGACTAGCACCATGATGTCGGTGAAGTCGGCGAAGGCTTCGTAAGACTCCAACATCGTGAACTCGGGGTTGTGAGTCGAGTCGATCCCCTCGTTGCGGAAGATCCGGCCGATCTCGAAGACTTTGCCGAGGCCTCCGACCACCAGTCGCTTCAAGTAGAGCTCCGTGGCGATTCGGAGGGACATCTCCATGTCGAGAGTGTTGTGCACCGTGACGAAAGGACGGGCATTGGCTCCTGTTGCCTGATGCAGGAGCATCGGCGTCTCAACCTCGACGTAGCCCCTCCCTTCGAACTCCGCTCTCAGCTGCGAGACGATCTTGGACCGGGCCAGTGCGACATCCCTCGCCTCCTCGTTGACCATCAGGTCCAGGTAGCGGCGCCTGCTCCGGAGCTCGACGTCACTGAGGCCGTGGTACTTGTCTGGGAGCGGCCGCAGTGACTTCTGAAGAAGCACCAGCTCGTCCACCTTCACGCTCAGCTCGCCCTTCTTCGTGGTCATGACGACACCGCTGGCCCCTATCCAGTCGCCCAGATCGAGAGAAGAGAAGAGCTCTGCCCCCTCCTCACCGAGGGTTGCCCGCTCGACAAAAAGCTGAATCGCACCGGACTCGTCCTGAAGCGTCCCGAACTGGAGTTTCCCAAACGAGCGATGGAGCATCAGCCTCCCAGCGACCGTCGCACGCACTTCGGTCTCCGTCGACGGGTCGAGGCCGGCGTGAGCGGCACGAAGCTCGACAGCCATGTCCGACCGGTCGAAGCGGTGGGGATAACCGCCTGCGTCGAGGATTGACTGGTGCTTCGAGCGCCGCGCCTCGATCAATTGATCTTCGGTTGACTCGTGACTCTCGCTCATTTGGCTAGATCATGGCATCGAGGTGAGCTCGCTCGGCTCATCGAGCATCACTCCCCTGTCCGGCACCGGCTTTCCATCGATGAAGTCCAAAGCCACGTTGTCGATGAGACGGACCTCGCCGACGGACGTGGCCACAGCCAGCACCGCGGGCTGATCCAACTCGGGAATGGGCTTCATCGTTGCCTGAGAAGCCAGCTTCACGTAGTCGGTGTCGAGGCCCCTCACTGAGCGGAGCACCGTTCCCTCCAGCCGTTCGGCACTCCTCTCCCCGGCGTCGATCTGCTCCGAAGCCTGGAAGAGGCCGCGTGAGATGGCCCGAGCCTGCTCTCGATTTTGAGATGACAAGCGAACGTTTCGACTCGACAGCGCCAGGCCATCCGGCTCGCGCACGACCGGTGCCTCGACGATCTCGATCGGGAACCTCAAGTCGTTGACCATGGCTCGCAGCACCGCAAGCTGCTGTGCATCCTTGCGGCCGAACATCGAAACATCCGGCTTGAGGCCTGCAAAGAGCTTGGCAACCACGGTGGCAACGCCAACGAAATGGCCTGGCCGGTGACGCCCCTCCATCTCGTCGGTCACACCAGTCACCTCGACTGTCGTCACCGAGACTCCCTGGTAGACCTCCTCGAGTGGCGGGGCGAACAAGACGTCGACACCATGCGCCTCGGCGAGTGCGGCATCTCGCCCCTCGTCCCGCGGATAGGCATCAAAATCCTCTTCGACGTTGAACTGAGTGGGGTTGACGAACAGCGAAACCACCAGCGTGTCGCAACGATCACGCAAGAGATCCATCAACTTGAGGTGCCCCTCATGGAAGAAGCCCAGTGTCGGCAGGAGGCCAACTGTCCCCTCGTACTTCGCCCTGGTCTCGGCGAAAGTTCGTGTCACTTCCATTGACGCAAGTCCTGTTCCCGGCCGGCGCGCACGGAAGTCGCCTCCACCATGAGGCGAAATTGCTGGCCAACCGACTCGGATACGTCGTTCGCTGCCGTCAGATGACCAACGACCGTGTCGATGTCGCCGCGGGCGACCGGCCCCGTCAGTGACTGCGACGCGCCTCTTTCGAAGCAGTTCGCCACCACCCGCTCAACGAGCGGCCGGGACACTCTCGGATCGACACCCGCGGAATCGAAGAGGTCGCCGGCGATGGCCAGGGAGGTGACGACGAAATTGGCGGCCGCGGCGGCGGCAGCGTGATAGGCGGGGCGATCCGGGTCGTCGAGTCGGAACGGCTCCAGCCCAAGTGAGCCGGCGAGGTGTGTGAGTGTGTCGACGGCGAGAGGCTCCCCGCCAATGCCGACGTAGGACCCTTCGAGCGACGAAGCTCCGGCACCCGGATCGGGCATGGAGACGAGCGGGTGAAACCCGCCGACGGCAACCCCCTGGTCTTGGAGGGGCTGAAGTGCAGCCACAGGGACGAAGCCGGACAGGTGCGCGGCCACTGCCACTCGGGTCGAAAGAGGAGCCAGCTGCTCGGCCACATCTGCGATGGCGTCGTCTTTGACCGCGATCAGCAGCGCATCGGCATCAGGGAGTGGCTCGCCAGGATCCAGGGCAGGGCCGTACTCAGTGGTGCCTGACCTGCTGAGAACCCCCGCCACCTGGTGATTCGCTCTCTCCGCGGCGATGGCCAGTGAACCGCCGGCCCGCCCGGCTCCGGCAATGACAAGTCTCATTCCTGCTCGACCCTGCTCACAAGTCGAGGCTAGCTGTGGTTGCGGGGAGGTCAGGCAGAGAGGGCGGACGGACTCAGCTATCCGTCAGCCGGCGGATCCTGCTCTGGCGCTACAACCGGCCACTCCGAGTCCATGGCTGCCTTCTGAGCCTTGAAGTCGTCTCTTCGCTTCCAGAACTTGGTCTTCCAAACCTTGAACCTGCGCTTGCTTGGCTCGGCGTGCTCGTGGCTCACCTCGTGAGTTCGCGAGCGGCGCTCTTCGGGAAGCACCACGTCGTCCAGGTCTTCCATGTCGTCGAGGTCTTCCATCATGTGAAGCTGCTGGTGTGCGGCATGGCGGGTTGCGCGGTGTTGCTGCTTGCGCTCCTCGCGGGTGGGCCGGCTCTCGTCGTATCCGGGAATCTCGTGGCGGTGCTGTCGCGACCTTCGGGCCATCTCTGTACTCCTCCTGGGGGTGATCGGTCTTCACTCTTCAGAAGGGAATCAAGGCGGTCCGCGCCCTGGCACCATGGACCCGAACCTATCACGGGCCCCGATCTGGCGGCAGGGTCGTTGGTCAGAACAAAAAGGGCACGAATCTCCTGGGAACCGCTGATCGATAGTCGCGATACCCCGAGTAGCTGACACGAAGGAGCCTCTCTTCGTATGTCGACTTGATGTGGAACAACAGGAACAGGCCGGCACTCAACACCATCCCGGAGACGCTCCCCAAAAACAAAGAGACACCAAGGAAGAACATGCCCACCCCGCCGTAGATCGGATGCCGCACGTAGCGGTATGCCCCTTCGAGGACGAGAGTTGCCGAGTCGGTGGGCTCGGGAAAGGGTGTCATCGCCGGGCCGAGCCGTCTCGAGGCGGTGACAGCAAGCACAGCACCTGCGATCGCGAGCAGGCCGCCGGGGACTTGGACCGGACGAAAACCATCCGTGGGCAGGGTGCCATCCAGGACGAGCACCAGGGCAATTACAGCCATCAACGCCATCTGGGCCCCAACCAACACCTTCCCCTTCCAGCTCCGAAGCGGTTGCACCCAGTCAGGCACAAGACGCTCCACACCCTGGTCGCTCATACCTGCCAGTGCTTCCCGGGCACTTTGGCCGGCACCGACCGGCGCCTCCGGCCAGACGTCGACCAGCGGTTGGAGCACAAACGCCCGCTCGCCGGCACGTGGGTGCGGCACGTTCAGGTCAGCGGTGTCTGTCGCAGGTCCATCACTCGAGATGATGTCCAGGTCCAGTGTCCGAGCACCCCACCGCTCCTGTCTGACCCGGTTCTCGGCGGCTTCGATCCGATGAAGATGCTCCAGCAGTTCGGCCGGCTCGAGGTCCGCTTCGAGAAGGGCGACCGCATTCAGATACGGGCCTTGCTCGGGGCCACCTACGGGCTCGGTCTCGTAGATGGCGGAGAACGCCGTCAGACCCAGTTCTTCCAGTGCCATTGCCCCGGCGCGCATGTGACCCAGACGATCGCCAAGGTTCGAGCCAAGACCGATGGCGTACCTGGTCACCGGGCGCGATCGATGGTGACCGAGATATCACCAACCACGGCGTCCACCGGTGCCTCGGGCTTGTGGATGGTGACGACCGCGCGCTCGACCATCTCGTGCCCCAGCACGACGCCGGCCACCGATTCGGCGACACGCTCGATCAATGCATGCGACTCAGTGCCCACGATGTCGCGAACCTGGATTGCAAGCTCGCCGTAGTCGAGCGTGTCGGCCAGATCGTCCGAGGCGCCGGCCTTGGAGAGGTCGGTGTAGGCAGTGACATCAACCCTGAAAATCTGCGCTTGGGCCTGCTCGAACTCGAGCACCCCGTGTTTGGCGTAGACCTCGATGCCTTTGAGCTCTACGCGATCTGTCACGAAGCAGAGGCGGCCGGGATCAGAGAGCGGCCGTCCGGCCCGAGAGCTCTGCCCAGTATCTGCTGAATGACCGCCAGAGCCAGTATCGGGTCGTCGACGAGGCCCGACGTCACCAGATAGCCACCGAGGAGGCCGCCAACCGTGTCGTCGATCACCTCGCGGTGCACGAGGACACGTGCATGACTGCGATCGAGAGCCTTGTCCAGGGTGCTGAAGAACCTGGAGATGTCGTCCGTCTCGATGGGGTTGCCGACCGGGACCGAATATGTGGCAATCCCAGCCTGGCGATACGCGGCCAGGTTCTGATTTCCGGGAAGCATGGAGACGATGGTGTTTATCCCGCCTTCTTCGACCAGCCAGGTGATCTCTTCCTCGCGCCGAACCCGCCGATGCTGAAAGCCAGACCCTCCGACACGATCGGAAACAGCAAGCCGATCAGCAATCACCCATGTGAAGCCCCGAGGTTTGAGTCCAGCAACCATTCGTCCCATCGCAGGGGTGCCACGTTAGCGGCCACTGCGGCAAGCGCACGACGGGATGCTTCGACGTTGTGGACCCGAAAAACCCTTGCACCGCTTGCAAATCCCAGCGCTGTCGTGATGGCTGTAGCTTGGTCGCGCGCCGTCAGCGAGTCTTCTCCAGTGATGGTGGCGAGGAATCTCTTTCTCGAGGTACCGAGCATCAACGGGTAGCCCAGGTCCGTGATCTCGCCCAAAGAAGTCAACAGCCGCAGGTTGTGTGCCAGATTCTTTCCGAAGCCGATTCCGGGATCCAGGCAGATCCGACCCGGGGCCAGCCCGGCATCCACGGCGACCGATGTCCTTTGCGCGAGAAACCCCACGACATCACCTACTACGTCTTCATAGGAGGGCTCGAGCTGCATGTCTGCCGGTGTTCCCTTCATGTGCATGACCACCACACCGCAAGCCGTCTCCACCACGAGCTCGAGAAGCTCCGTGTTGGCAAGTCCGGTGTGATCGTTGATCGCCTCCGCACCGTGAGCGAGCGCGTCGCGTGCCACTTCTGGCTTCGAAGTATCGACTGACACGCGGACTCCTTGCTGA
The DNA here is from genome assembly GCA_028285585.1 of Acidimicrobiia bacterium. GTDB lineage: Bacteria > Actinomycetota > Acidimicrobiia > Spongiisociales > ZC4RG35 > CAXMPK01. Next base: position 151,760 of record JANQOU010000003.1, on the reverse strand, counting down.
GCCAGCGCCGTGACGACCGGAACCACACGCTCCAACTCCACTTGAGCGGGGACGGGCTTGGAACCGGGACGGGTGGACTCCCCACCGACGTCGATCAGTGCCGCACCTTGAGCCCACATCTTCAATCCATGGGCAACTGCGACGTCGGGATCCACGTACTGGCCGCCGTCTGAGAATGAGTCCGGTGTGACATTGAGGATCCCTACGACAACACCCTGAGTCAGATCGAGTGAGCTGTTCCTCAGATCCCAGGTTTGTGCGGCTGAGGGCAAAGTCAGGACCGGGTACCCAGCAACAGTGACATCGCCTCGGCCCTGGTGGCCGGATTGGTCTCCATCAGGCCCCGGACAGCCGACGTCACGGTCATCGCACCAGGCTTTTTCACTCCCCTCATGGCCATGCAGAGATGTTCCGCCTCGATCACGACGAGGACGCCGAGCGGGTCGAGACGATCGTCGAGACAGTTGGCCACCTGTGCGGTCAATCTCTCCTGCATCTGGGGACGGCGCGCATACCCCTCCACCAGACGAGCCAGCTTGGAGAGACCGGTCACCCTGCCTTTTGGCAGATAGGCGACGTGCGCCTGACCGTGGAACGGTACGAAGTGGTGCTCGCACATCGAGTAGAAGGGGATCTCCCTGACCATCACGATCTCTTGGTAGTGCTCGTCGCCGAAGAAGGCATCGATCTCATCACCAGGATCCCGGTGTATCCCCTCGAAGACCTCCGCGTAGAAGCGGGCCACCCTCTGAGGGGTGTCCACGAGCCCCTCGCGGCTGGCGTCCTCGCCGAGAGCCTCGATGATCTCGGTCACTGCCTTCTCGATACGGCCCTGGTCAATCTGTCCCATTGATCCTTCAAACTAGGTGTGCCCGCGGACAAATTCCCCAAACGTGTTGACAACGACATCATTGTGACGGTATGGTGATGCCATATTGACATCATGTTGATGTCGTCTACCCAAGGAGAAACGATGATGCTGGTGAACACAGACACGGTTCACGCAATCATGGAAGACCGGATCCGCCGGTCATACCGACGGAGCCGGCGCTAGATGCAGCTGAACCACGCCATCTCCGGCCTGGAGGCAGCAGTTGAGACACAGCTTCGTCTCGCCGGCCCAGACGTCGCCGAAGCCGGGACGCACTTCCTCAATGCACTGATGCCCGCCATCCGCGAGGCGATGATGAGTGTGGTGACCATGGCGTCCACAGAGATCTCGAGCCAGCTCGCCAACCAGAAGGTGGACATCCGCCTCGTCGACGGCGATCCTGAGCTTGTGGTTGGCGACGACGGTTCACAGGCTTCGCCGCCCCCGCCACCTGCGCCGGGCGAGGATGACAACGAGGCCCGGATCACACTCCGGCTCCCCGGCTATCTGAAGGACCTCATCGCAGAAGCCGCCGAGCACTCGGGCGACTCCGTCAACACATTTGTCGTCGACTCGTTGAAGAGCTCAGCCACCACACCCAGAAGAGGCGCGGTGACGCGACATCGGACGACAATCGAGCTGTGATCAAAGAAAGCTTTTCAGTTGGCGCCAACCCGGATATCGATATCCGGATCTCGTCGGGGCGAATCGAGGTCAAGACAGGCGCACCGGGAACGGTGCACGTCGAGATCGAGACGACGGACCCGAGCGTGAAGGTGGAGCAGCGGGGTGATCAAATCCAAGTTTCCTCCGAAAAGAACAGCGGATTCGTATCCCGCGGCTCCTCCTCCGTGGTCGTTGCGACACCCGACGGAAGCGACCTGGCTGTCGGGACTGCCGCCGCCAACGTGGAGTGCACCGCGAAGCTTCGCGACGTCGAGATCAAGACGGCCAGCGGCGACGTCGAGATCGAAGAGGCGGAGTCGATCAACATCAAGACTGCCAGCGGCGACTCGCGCATCCGCGTTGCCCGGGGAGATGTCAAAGTCAGTTCCGCGTCCGGAGATGTCAGGCTGGGCGAAGCAAAGGGAAAGATCAACTTCTCCTCGGCATCCGGCGATCTGGTCGTAGAGAACGGGTCGGGGTCGTTGAATGCCTCAACCGCCTCCGGTGACGTGGAAGTGAAGAGATTCTCGGGACGCCGAGCCAACCTCAAGTCGATGTCGGGAAGCGGCGACTTCGGGATCCCATCAGGAACCAAGCTCGAGCTGGACGCGACACTGCTCAGCGGCAACCTGGACATCGTCCCCAGCAAGCGCGACGGAAGGCTGTCCAGCGGTCTTCAGGTGAGCATGAAAGCGAAGATCGTGTCAGGAGACCTGACGGTCAGGGGTATCTAGACCGGTTCAGGGCCGGCGGGACGGGTGCGTGGCAGCTTCCTGTCCAGCTGAAGCGACTCTGTCACCTCTTCTTGCTCGGGCTCTACCTCCTCGGCCGCCGCAATCTGCTCACGGGGCTGAGGCAAGACCGGGTTCTCCGGGTACCTGATCCGAAGCGAGCCGTCTGCGTCGTGCTCCCACTTGGGAACGTCGTAGAACAGGTCTGCTACTTCTTCCCTATCAATGGTCTCCTTCTCCAGGAGAGCCTCCACCATGCGCTCCATGGCATCGGAGTGCCTGGAGAGGATGGTCTCAGCCTCGACATGAGCCGCCGAGATCAGCTTGCGAACCTCGTCGTCGATGAAAGCGGCCACCTGATCGGAGTAGTCCTGCTGCCTGGCGTAGTCACGGCCGAGGAACACCTCCGATGAGGCCTTTCCGTACTGCATCGGTCCAAGCTCATCGCTCATGCCGTACTCCATCACCATGCGGCGGGCGATCGAGGTGGCCTTCTCGATGTCGTTGGCCGCTCCCGTGGTGGGATCGGCGAAGATGATCTCTTCGGCGGTCCGTCCGCCGAGAAGCATGGCCAGCTGGTCGACCAGCTCACTTCTTCGTGAGAGGTACTTGTCGTGTGTCGGCAAAGCGAGGGTGTGACCGAGAGAGCGGCCCCTGGCGACAATCGTCACCTTGTGAACCGGGTCCGAGTTGGGCAACGCAAACCCGACGAGAGCATGACCCGTCTCGTGGTAGGCGATGACCTTGCGCTCTTCGTCGGTCATCACCCGGGTCTTCCGCTCAGGGCCGGCGATGACGCGGTCTATCGCCTCTTCCAACTCGAGCATCGTGATCTTCTTGTTGCGCTTCCGCGCGGCGAGCAGAGCGGCCTCGTTGATGAGGTTGGCCAGGTCGGCACCCGTGAACCCCGGCGTGCGGCGGGCCAGGACCGCGAGATCGATCTCGTCGTCCAACGGCTTCCCTTTGGAATGCACGCCGAGAATTGCCTCTCGGCCCTCGATGTCCGGGGCGTCGATGACGATCTGGCGATCGAATCGGCCGGGCCGCAGAAGGGCCGGGTCGAGGATGTCGGGGCGGTTGGTGGCCGCCATGACGATCACACCGGTGTTGCCCTCGAACCCGTCGAGCTCGACCAGGAGCTGGTTCAGGGTTTGCTCGCGCTCGTCGTGCCCGCCACCGAGGCCGGCACCGCGATGACGCCCGACTGCGTCGATCTCATCGATGAACACGATGGCCGGGGCCGACTGCTTGGCCTGCTCGAAGAGGTCGCGAACACGGGCAGCACCGACACCGACGAACATCTCGACGAAGTCGGAGCCCGAAATCGACATGAACGGGACGCCGGCCTCACCGGCCACCGCCCTGGCGAGAAGCGTCTTTCCCGTTCCCGGAGGCCCGAACAGAAGGACACCCTTGGGGATCTTTGCCCCCATCTGCCGGTAACGATCGGGGTTGGAGAGGAAGTCTTTGATCTCTTCGAGCTCCTCTTTTGCCTCAAGCAGGCCGGCCACGTCTTCGAAGGTGACTTTGGGCTGTTCCTTGCCAACGGTCTTCGCCCGCGACTTGCCGAACTGCATCACTCGATTCCCGCCACCCTGCATCTGCATGAAGATGAAGACCATGAACCCGAGCAGGAACAGCCAGGGGAGGAAGCTGATCAGAACCGCCCAGAATCCCGGAGGCTCCGGGTCGGTCGACCAAGGAATGCCGGCCGTCTCCAGCATCGTGGTCAACTCCGTCTCAAAACCACTCACGTAGTTGGCGATTTCGTCGAACGCCCCAGCCTCAGCAGTGCTGTCAACCAGCCGGCCTCGGGCCTGGAGAGTCGACTTGCCCAACACCACCTCGCTGTACTTGCCTTCTTCGACGCTCTCGACGAATTGGGAGATGGGGATCTCTTCGGGGCCAGACACCTGTTCGAACCACCATGAGAACAAGATGGCGACCAGGATGATCGACATCCCGTAGACGATGAGAGTGCGGAGTGTGCGGTTCAAAACGTGCCCCTTCGGGGGTGGGTTAGAGCGTCAATGCTACGTCGGCGGGGCGGATAGTCGAACCCCGTTTGTCAGGATTCGTCGCCCATCACCCCAACGTATGGGAGGTTCCGATACTTCCCTGCGTAGTCGAGGCCATAGCCGACTACGAACTCGGGACCGATGGGGAAAGCCACGTACTTGACATCGATCGGGACCCGCTGAATTCCGTCTTTGAGCAGCAGCGTGGCGATCTCCAGCGACGCCGGCTTGCGTACCTTGAGACTCTTGAGGAGGTAATTGAGGGTCAGACCGGAGTCGATGATGTCCTCGACGATCAGGACATGCCGACCCTCGATCTCCTCATCGAGATCTTTGAGTATCCGGACCACTCCCGATGTCTGAGTGGAGGCGCCGTACGAGGAGACAGCCATGAAGTCGAACTCACAAGCGAGATCGATGTGCCTGGCCAAGTCGGCCATCACCATGAAGGCACCACGCAGAACGGCGACCAGCAGAAGCTCTTTGCCCGCGTAGTCCTCCGAGATCTGCCTCCCGATCTCGGCCAGCTTTCTGTCGATCTCATCAGCCGTGATCAGGGGCTTGATGTCCATCCGCTTTCCTCCATGGCGAAAACGGAAAGGTAGCCGACGGCGCCGGGTTGATACCAAGCCACGGGTAAACGCTTTGCCCCAGGGATCCAAGCCCTCTCACCGTCGGCTTCGACACTCCCATCAGGTTGCGCCACCAGATCGGTGCCCGACGGGAACACGGCACTCCACCGGCTCAACGGGATCACCCGGCACACGCCCTCATCACGGGTCACCTCGAAGCGAAGCCGCCCGTGCCTGTGACTCCCCGGACCGAGAGGGGTGACGCCAGACATCTCGCCTGATCCTGGAGTCTGAACCAGCAGCATCGAGCCTGACCGCCTGGCCGACACACCATCTTTGATCTGGACCGACTCCACAGCCCCATCCACAACCGACCACAGTTGCGCCACCCGATCGGCGGTCACCGAGCCTGAGCCCGCCGCAAGGGTCAGCGCCTGCTTCAGCACCCGGTCGGCGACCGGTTTCGGCACCGCCAGAAGGTCTCCGACCGCGACCGAGACACCGTCCGACCGAACTCCGATCGTCACCTTGGCCGCTTCCTCGTCGAGGTGGCGATTGTCGTCAGCAATGGCCCGAGACATGCGGGCGACGGACTCGGGAAGACGCGGATTCAGCTCCGACAGAACCGGGTAGACCTTCGATCGGATCATGTTGCGTGTCAGGCTCAGATCTTCGTTCATGGGGTCATCGACGAAACCGAGCCCGGCAAGGGTGGCCAGCTCACGAGTCTCGGCACGACTGATAGCCAGCATCGGTCGATAGATGCTGGGGGCACGGTGATAAGGGATGCCGGCGAGGCCCTTGGGACCGGTGCCACGGATCAGGTTGAACAGAACCGTCTCGACGTGGTCGTCCCGGGTGTGCCCCGTTAGAAGCGACTCCTCGGAGCCGGTGGCCTCGGCGAAGCTGTCATACCTGGCTTTTCTCGCCTGCCCCTCAGGCGAAGGGCCATCGAGGACGGTTGTTGCCCGAACTTCGAGATCGATCCCGATCTCATCAGCAACAGACCGCGCCACCTTCTCCATGAGGGGCGAGCCGGCCAACCCGTGGTTGACATGGGCTCCGCGGATTTCGCGCCCAGCGCGGACGACAAGCCACGACAAGGCTGCCGAGTCGGCTCCACCTGACAACCCGACCACGAGCGGTCCTTCGGGAAGGTCGAGCCGAGACATCATCGACTCGGCGAGATCGCTCAGCCGACGCGTTCCAACCATCTCGCGGGCTCCTCGATTTCGGCAAGTGTGGGAAGGCTCGAAGCTCCTCGGAAGGCGGTGCTCACAAAGCTCCACCCCGCCTCGCGCTCCACTGCCAGGACGAACCGCTCCCCCATCTTGTATTGCTTCAGCTTCATCTCGAGACCCGTCAGCCGGAAGAAGGCAGCGGTTCTCTTGTCTTGACGCCGGCCTTTGAGGATCTGGCTCATGCGATCCTGGCTCTTGAGGTGTTCGGCGCCGACTCTGTCCATCACAACGTGGCCGTGACCCTCGAGCAGCGACATCAGGGCTTGAACCTTGTCGACGACGACGTTCTGCTCAGGCGTAGCGAAGAGCCCGAAGATCCCTCGCTCGTCGATCAACGGTGCTCCGGTGGACCGCCGCTGGTTGATCTCGTCGAGCACCTTTCCCAGTCGCCCCGGCTCGGGTCTCGACGACTCGACCAACTCGTGCACAAGCGACAGGAAATAGTCACGCATCCAAGGAACCCCCTGGAACTGCGCCCTGTGGGTCAGCTCGTGCAGAGCGACCCAGAAGCGAAACTCGGAAGGCCGGAATTGATGAGCTCGCTCCAGCTGCATGATGTTCGGACCGACGAACGCGACGACATCTCCCGATTCTCCAGTCGGCAGAACCAGCTCGTATTGCCCGAGAACACGCCGCGACAAGACACCAAGCACGGCGCGGGTCTCCGACTGCATGACCCTGGCGGCGAAGGCCGATGCGCCCTGGCCGCCGATCCCGGAGTCGCGCATGCGCTCCTCGAGCTGGACGCGAGCAGGCTCGGTGAGATGTGAGAAGGCCTTGACGTTGCGCTCGATCCATGTTGCTCGGTCTATGACGACAGTCGAGGGTGCGCCAGGCAAGGAGAGGCCGGTCGCGTCAGGGACGATCGACGAGACTTCGAGCGTGATCCGCTCCATCTCGTCCTGAAGGGCCGCCAGGTGATAGGTATCGGCGAGTGGATAGGTGCCGGCGATCCTCCCCAACAGGCGGCCCGAGAAGGGCCCTGGTGAGGTCACTCTTCGACTATTCGGTACCGCTTGCGAACGACGTTGGTGAAGTACTGGATCGAGGTGATCAGGACCACAACCACGGTCAGGGCCAGGCCCGTCGGGATGAGGTATCTGTAAGTCCAGTCAGGCACCGCTTCCGTTGCGCCCTCGTCCGGAATGGGGACAGCAGGCTCGAGACCGCTTGGCTCCGGGGCGTCTTCGCTCACCGGTGCCGGCTCGGGAGCATCGTCCGACTCAACAGCCATGACGGGGGATGCGAAGGCAACCGAGAGTGCGCCAACCGTCAGGAGCAACATCAGATAACGCCTGGCCTGCTTCACGTTCGTGAGACTAACTCCCGCCAGATTCAGTAGCGAACTACTTGGCGTCGGTAGCAGCCTCCTCGGCGAGCGCCTCGCGAAGGCGCGCCACGAAGGCATCGGGGACATCTTCATCGAGCCGCTCCTTGACCACGGTTTTGAGACGACGCTCGAACTCGAAGGAGTGGACACATCCGTTGCAGTTGTCGAGATGAGAGCGAATCCGATCGCTGGTCAGGGAGTCGAGCTCGGTGTCGAGATACAGATAGAGGTTCTCGAGGGCTTCGTCACAAGTGGTCCCTTTTGGATCGTCGCAATCGGTGCTCATGGTGTCTTAGGCCTCTTGAGGGAGCAGCCCTCGCTCCTTTGCAAACTCCCACAACCGCTTCTGCATGGCTTTTCTTCCCCGATGGAGCCTCGACATGACGGTCCCAATCGGTATGTCGAGGATCTCGGCGATCTCCTTGTAGGAGAAGCCTTCGAGATCGGCGAGCAAGACCGGCATCCGAAAGGTCTCGGGAAGCTCCTCTACGGCCTCCTTGATGTCGGACTCCACAAGCCCGTCGAGGACACGATCCTCGGTGGTGCGTGCGGCATCAGCGGACTCCTCGGACCCAATCCGGCGGTAGAGATAGAGATCTTCGACGGTGCCCAGGTCGACCTCGTTGGGCCGTCGCGAGTCTTTGCGGTATTTGTTGATGTAGGTGTTGGTGAGGATCCGGTACAGCCAGGCCTTGAGGTTGGTGCCCTCGGTGAAGGTGTGATACGCCCGGTAGGCCTTCAGATAAGTCTCCTGGACCAGGTCCTCCGCGTCCGCCGAATTGCGGGTCATCCTCATGGCGGCCGAGTACAGCTGGCGGTTGTACTGGAGAGCATCACGCTCGAAATTCGCCTGGTCGGCCATCGACGAGCACGGTAGCCAGCCAGGGGTTAATCAAGAATCAATGGTGCGTGTGCTCGAGCGTGTGCAGAAAGGAGTACCAGGTACTCCTTTCTGCACACGCAGAGGCAGGTAGCTGAGCCGGAGAGGGGGATCGAACCCCTGGCCTACGCTTTACGAGAGCGTCGCTCTACCACTGAGCTACTCCGGCGGTGGTCAAATGATACGAACAGCGATCTTCTTGTTCCAGGTCACCCCGTGGGGTCACACCTCGGAGCCGAGCTCGGCAAAGAGATTGGCTAGCACCATCTCCCGCCTCAGGTTGAGCTGGATGTCGACCACGGCATCGAGAATCGACTCAGCCGACTGGACAGCGCGGCGAGGAGCCACATCGGTGAGTGAGCCCAGATCGACGTCACGATTGCGCACCGGCCCGCCCAGCTGGAGTGAGGCGGAGTCGGAGTACCAAGAGGCGAGGATCTCCAGACCTGTGATCAGCAGCGACATCTCCACACGGCGGCGCGTCCGCTGTGCCCGCTCCTTCGACAGGTCGGAGGGAACCGACTCGTCGACCAGAGGAGACAACTCGTCCAAGACCACGGAAGCCAGACGCTGCCCGTCACCGGGATGAGGTGTGACCTTCTGCGGGATGGAGAGCCACAACTCCCGGAAGCCTGCAACTTCGGGCTGCTCCATCAGAGCGAGCGCCAGACCTGGCCTGCCACCCGACGCAGTCGCCACCGCGGAAGCGTCTCTGTCAGATAGCCCCCGCTCGACGAGAGCCTCGACGATCTCTGCTTCGGGCACCCGGCCCATGTGAATAGTCCGGCATCGCGAACCGACCGTGGCAGGAAAATCATCCTCGGACTCGGCAACGAGCAGGAACACGACCGAGGCTGTTGGCTCCTCCAGAGTCTTGAGCAGAGCATTCGCCGCCGACTCCGTCATCGATCCCGCGTCAGGAACGAGAAACACCGACCTCGACGATTCGACCGGTGCCATCGACGCCCGCGTAACCATCTCGCGGGCCTGATCGACACCGAGGCTGGCCGCACCTTCAGGCTCGATAACGGCCAGGTCGGGATGACTGCGAGCCAGGGCGAGCCTGATCGAGCGATCGTCTGATCCCAGCAGGCCGGCAGCGAACCGGGACGCCAGAGTTTCCTTGCCAACAGACTGGGGTCCCGCGAACAGATATGCCTGTGCCGGATTGGCCAGCTCAGAGCGCATCAACTCGATGACCCGGCCATGACCGATGATCCCTTCGAACAGATCGCTCAACCCACATGCTCCATGATCTGGCCGACGAGAGTCGAGACGTCGGCCGAGGCGTCGAGAACGATCACCTTGTCGTCGCTCTCGCCCAACTCGAGATAGGCATCTCTAACCGATGCCTGAAACTCCACACCTTCGCTGCCGATCCGATCTGGGTCGTCCTGCCGGGCCAGAGCAGCAGCCGGATCGACATCGAGGACAAACACATGGTCGGGCTGCACACCAGCCAATCCGATCTCGTTTATCTCCCGGATTCGACTCTCCCCAAGCCCGCGCGCACGACCTTGATATGCGATGGACGAGTAGTAGCTCCGGTCCGAGATCACCCAGCTGCCCGCACTCAACGCCGGTGACACCACCTCTCTCGCCAACTCTGCCCTCTGGGCGGCGAATAGAAAGACCTCTGCCCAGTCGTCGAGGTGCTCCGAGTCGAGCAGAAGGCCGCGCACCACCTCTCCGAGCGGTGTGCCTCCAGGCTCGCGAACGACGACAACCGACTCCCCCTTCTCGACTAGATGAGCCCGCAGAGCTTCAGCGACGGTGCTTTTTCCGCTGCCGTCTCCACCTTCCAGAGCCACATACTTGCTCACAAATCCCACGGTAACCCCTCCGCATGACGCAATCTCTGGATTGACATAGGCCCCGAACTTGGGGTCAACTCATCGGAAATGGCCAAGAGTCTCGTCATCGTCGAATCACCCACGAAGGCCCGAACGATCTCCTCGTTCCTGGGCCCAGACTCCGTTGTGGAGTCGTCAATGGGCCACATTCGAGACCTTCCCCGCTCCGCCGCGGAGATACCGGCTAAGGCCAAGGGAGAGGACTGGGCCCGGCTCGGCGTCAACGTGGACGAAGGGTTCGAGCCGCTCTACGTGGTGCCGAAAGAGCGAAAGGCGCACGTCAAGAAACTGCGTGACCTGATCAAGGACGCCGACGAGCTCTACCTTGCCACGGACGAGGATCGAGAAGGTGAGGCGATCGCCTGGCACCTGGTCGAGGTGCTCAAGCCGAAGATCCCGGTAAAGCGGATGGTGTTCCATGAGATCACCAAGCCGGCGATCGAAGAGGCGTTCTCGAGCCCTCGCGACCTGGACGACCGGCTTGTGCAGGCCCAGGAGGCGCGACGGATCCTGGACCGCCTCTACGGATACGAAGTGTCCCCGGTGCTCTGGAAGAAGATCCAGCCCAAGCTCTCTGCGGGCAGGGTCCAAAGCGTTGCTGTCCGAGTTGTCGTGGAGCGGGAGCGGGAGCGGATCGCGTTCGTGCCCGCCGGCTACTGGTCGATCGAGGGAAGCTTCGCCCCCGGAGCCGAGCTCGATCAGGTGTTCTCGGCGACTCTCCACTCTGTCGATGAGGCGCGTGTCGCCTCCGGCAAGGACTTCGACAGCAAAGGCAAGGCAAAAAGCAAGGTTGTCGTCCTCGATCAAGAGGCTGCAACCAACCTGGCTGAGGGCCTGAGCGACGCCGCATTCGACGTCAAGTCCGTCGAGTCGAAGCCGTACACCCGGAAGCCGTACCCACCCTTCCGGACTTCGACGCTGCAACAGGACGCAGGTCGGAAGCTCCGCTTCTCGTCGTCTCGGACGATGTCTGTCGCCCAGCGTCTGTACGAGAACGGGTTCATCACATATATGCGTACCGATTCGGTCGAGCTTTCCGACACAGCTGTGTCATCTGCGCGAGGCCAGATCACCAAGCTCTACGGAGACGAGTACTTGTCGCCTCAGCCACGCAAGTACTCGGGGAAGCAGGCCAAAGGCGCTCAGGAAGCTCACGAAGCCGTCAGGCCCGCCGGCGACTTCCTCACTCCGGAGCAGGTGGCTCAGTCGGTCGGTGCCGACGAGGCCGCCCTCTACGACCTGATCTGGAAGCGGACGGTGGCCTCGCAAATGGCGGACGCCAAGGGAGTGACAGTCTCCGTGCGTCTAGGTGCGACAGCTACGACGGGTGAGAACGCCTTGTTCGCGGCATCGGGCCGAACCATCACCTTCCCCGGCTTCCTTCGCGCCTACGTCGAGGGCTCCGACGACCCCGAATCGGAACTGGACGACAAAGAGAAACTGCTCCCACCCATGTCCGAAGGTGACGACATCGCGGTGCAGCGGCTGGAGCCGACCGGTCACGAGACGCGGCCACCGGCCCGCTACACCGAGGCGTCACTGGTGCAACGCCTGGAAGAGTTGGGCGTCGGGCGGCCCAGCACCTACGCCTCCATCATGACCACGATCCAAGACCGTGGGTATGTCTTCAAGAAGAGCAGTGCCCTCGTGCCGACCTTCACCGCTTTCGGTGTTGTCGCCCTCTTGGAGAAGCACTTTCCCAAGCTGGTCGACTACGAGTTCACCGCAGAGATGGAGTCCGACCTCGACCTGATCGCATCAGGAGACGAGGAGTCGGTGCCCTGGCTGACTTCCTTCTACTTCGGAGACGATGGACTGAAGCAAAAGGTGGCCACCCGGCTCGATGAGATCGACCCGCGCCTCATCAACTCGATCCCGATCGGAGAGGACGACGACGGAGCCGAAGTGGTCGCCCGGATCGGCCGCTACGGGCCCTACGTCGAGAAGGGCGACGAGAGAGCCTCGATACCCGACGACGTCGCTCCTGACGAGGTCACCGTCGCCAAAGCCCTGGAGTTGATCGAGCTTCAGAACGTCGGTGACAAGATCTTCGGGACCGACCCGGACACCGGACTGACCGTCTACGGCAAGACGGGCCGGTTCGGGCCCTACGTCCAGCTGGGAGAGCAAGAGGAGAACAGCAAGGAAAAGCCGAAGAGGGCTTCCCTCCTCCAGAACATGGTGCTCGATGAGCTCGGCCTGGACGACGCCCTGAAACTGCTGTCACTGCCGCGCACGGTGGGCGAAGACGCCAAAGGCGTCGAGATCCTCGCCCTCAACGGGCGTTACGGCCCCTACATCCAACGCGGAGACGACCGGCGAAGTCTCGAGAGCGAAGATCAGCTGTTCACCCTCACCGTCGACGAGGCCCTGAAGCTTCTCGCCGAGCCACCGAGGCGTCGCGGGCAGCGTGCACCACAAAACCTCAAAGAGCTGGGCAAGGACCCGGTCAGCGGCAAGGCCGTGACCGTCCGCTCTGGCCGATACGGCCCCTATGTGACGGACGGTGAAGTCAACGCCTCGCTACGCAAGGGAGACAACCCCGAGACGATCGACATCGATCGGGCCGCCGACCTGCTGGCGGCAAGACGCGACCGTCTCGCCAATCAGTAGCGGTCAGTCCCCTCCGACGAAGGAGCTGCCGAGCATCCCCAACCCGACACCGATCACGGCGCCGATCCAGATGCCAGTGCCCAAGTCATTGATGGCGGTCCCGACCGCAGCTCCAATCCCAACACCGAGGATCGAGCCGATTCCGATCAGCTCACCGCCGTTACGCCTTCGCTTGCCGTTGCTGTCGTCACTCATGCCTTTCCTCCTCAGAGAATGGTGGCCGCCATCTCGGCCAATGGTGACCGTACCGATCTGTCCAAGGTGACGTGAGCGAACAGCGGCGAGCCCTTGAACTTCTCGATCAGCGCCGCCGTCCCACCAAACGGTGATATGTAGGGGTTGTCGACCTGGGAGAGGTCTCCGCAGAACACCACCTTCGAGTCGCGTGACATTCTGGTGAGGATCACTTTGAGTGTGGAAAGCTCGAGGTTCTGCGCTTCGTCGATGATCACGAACTCGCCAGTGATGGACCGTCCACGCAGGTAGGTCACGGCGGCCATCTCCAGCTCACCACGATCGACGAGTTCCTCGATGGCAGATCGGGCACCGTCGGCCCCGGCGTCCGAGAACAAGGCGTAGAGGTTGTCGTGCACGGCCGCCATCCAGGGTGCAAGCTTCTCGTTGATGTCACCCGGGAGATAGCCCAGCTCCTGCCGTCCTACGGCGACCAACGGGCGATACACGGAGACTCGCCGGTACCGGCCTTGCTCGAGCACCTGCTCCAGAGCGGCGGCCAGCGAGAGAAAGGTCTTGCCGGTGCCTGCCATGCCCATGAGCGAGACGGCCGGGATGTCCGGGTCGAGCAGCTGATGCATGGCAACGGTCTGCCGGACGTTCTTGGGCTCGACGCCGAAGGCGCGCACATGAGTGGGCATTCGCTCCACGATGACGGATGGAGTGTCCTGGATGACACGGGCGAGAGCCGACTTGGACGACCCACTGCGGAGGACGACGAACTCGTTGACACTGGCAGTGACACCAGTGAGACCGATCTTGCCCTCGTCGTAGAGCCGGTCGATCGTCTCGTTGTCGGTCTCGTGCTCGACCAATCCCGAGTGCAACTGCTCGACAGGTGCCGTGTCGCCCCGGTAGTCCTGAACCGCAACTCCGAGCTGGGCACCCTTGATCCGAAGCGAGGCGTCTTTGGTCACGAGGACCGGATTCAACTCATCGTCGAGGTTGAGGCATGTCGCCAGGATTCGATGATCGGGCGTCGATTGGTCCAACACGTTGGGGAGCCGGTCGGAGACAATCCCATTCAGCTCGATGCGGAGAGACCCCCCGCCGGGTAACTCGGCGGCCTCGCGGAGACCGCCGCTGCGTGACGCTCCCAAGTCCTCGAGAAGTCTGATCGCACTGCGTGCGTTTGCGCCGACCTCGTCCATCCGGGTTTTCTTCCGGTCGAGCTCTTCCACGACCACGAGCGGCAGCACCACATGGTGCTCGTCGAATCGGAGAAGGGCGGACGGGTCGGCGAGCAGGACACAAGTGTCCAGGACAAAGGTGGATTCCACCTGACCGCGCTCCTTTGGTGTCGTCGCCAAACGTGGACAGGTTTCCCGGTCTGGACGCGAATTACAAGGATCGGATTTGAGCTACCCGCGTCGCCGCACGGCCCAGTCGAGAAACCCATCTAAAGGAAGCGTGTTGATCACTCGATCCGGCGTCACCCATGCCCTTTGCGCATACCGAACCCCGTAGCCCATCCGGACCAAGTCTATGGTGTGGTGCGAGTCGGTGTCGATGACGAGGTCTACACCGGCGGCCAGCGCCCGCCGAGTCACATCGGTCGTGGCGTCGAGTCGATCCAGTGCACCGTTGACCTCCAAGGCGACACCGGTCACGGCGAGCCCTTCCAAGACCGCGTCGATGTCCAGCTCAACCCCTGGCCTGCGCCCCACGTACCGGCCGGTGAGATGACCGATGGCATTCACCGAAGGATCGGCGAGCGCCTTGAGGATCCGGCTGGTCTGCTCTTCGACGGAAAGGTCGAAGTGGGAGTGAATCGAGGCCACGCAATAGTCGAACTCGAGCCTGAAGCCGGCGTCGTAGTCAAGGTCTCCATCGGGGCCGATGTTCAGCTCACATCCGAACAAGATCTTGATCTCGTCGTATGCCGCGTCGAGCTGTCGAATCCGGTCACGATGCGCCAGCATCTCTTCCCGGGACGAGCCGTTGATCGCCAGATCCTCACCGTGGTCGGTGAAAGCGACGTACTCGTATCCCGCCTCGATCCCAGCCTCGATCATCTCCTCGAGAGATGAACGGCCGTCACCTGAGCGATCAGAGTGATAGTGGAGGTCACCCCGAATGTGGTTCCGCTGGATCAGCTCCGGCAGCTCACCGTCGGCTGCTGCCTCCACCTCACCGCTCCCCTCGCGCAAGGGCGGCTCCACGAACTGCATCTCGAGCGCCTCGTAGATCGCCTCCTCCGTTTCAGAGGCAACCACGTCGTCACCATCGAACAACCCATACTCAGACAGCAGCCAGCCCCGGTCGATCGCCCGTTGCCGTAAGGCGATGTTGTGGGTCTTGGACCCGGTGAAGTACATGAGGGCAGAGCCCAACTGATCGGGGCTCACAGTGCGCACATCGACTTGCATCCCCTCCCGTGTCAGGAAGGACGTCTTGGTGTCCCCGGCACCCACCACTTCGCTTACCTCGGGGAATGCGAGAACGGTCTCCGAGACTGCCGCCGGATTCGTCGTGGCCACCACGATGTCGATATCGCCGATCGTCTCCGAGAAGCGCCGGATCGAGCCACATGGCTCGGCTTGCTCGACACCGTCGACATCTTCCAGGCGTTGTGCCAGCGAGCGCGCCAGGCCATAGACCTCGACGAGAGGAGTTCTTCGGTCCTTCCCATGGAGACCGAGACGCTCGATTGCCTTTGCGATCTTCTCCTCGGACTTCTCGCCAAGGCCCGGAAGCTCTCGCAGCTTCTGCTGAGCCACCGCCTCCTTGAGCCCGTCGAGATCCTCGACACCGAGCTGGGCGCGCAAGCTCTTCAACGTCTTAGGGCCCAAACCGGGGATCTTGGTGAGTTCGAGGAACGGCGGCGGGTACTTCTCCCGGAGACTCTCCAACTTGGCGACTTTGCCTGTCTTGCCCAGCTCCAGGATCTTGTCGGCGGTCGAGTTGCCGACACCTTTGATCTCGGTGAGCTGGCTCTTGGTCATCCCATCGAGATCACCCGGATGCCCCTCGATGCCGGCGAGAGCCTTCTCATAGGCGCGGACCTTGAACGCCTGAGGGGAGCCCTCGTCAAGAGCAGTCAGCTTCACCAACTCAGCCAACATCCTCATCGCTTCGCCACGAGTGACCATGACTCCTGATTATCGCCCCAACCAGAGACGAGGATCGAACTCTGCCCGAGCCGAGGAGCGAGCCAGGACCTCCCGAACGAAGGAACAAGCACTTGGCACCTGGACCACGACGGTTGCCGTCAGATTTAGCCAAGGGCATGGTGTAGCTTCAACGGTGATCGTCGAGGACGACAATGCAGGGGTCCGATCGGATGAGACATCGTGTTTTCGCACGGATTACGACGCTGATTTCTCTAGCGCTGATGGCGAGTTTGGGTGCCGAGGCTGAGGCTGCCGTAGCTCAGGACGTTGGTGAGCCTGACAATCCAGCCGAACACTTCTCCGTCTTTGTGGAACCAGAGATCGGTTGGGACGAGGTCTTTGCATGGGGTGAAGTCGATTGGAACCTGCTTTTTGATTCCGGAGCTTTCAGTCCTGCGACAGGCGATGGCGAGTCGACGTTGACACGAGACGAGGTGAAGAACGGAACCTTTGTCCCTGACCCGGCGATCGTGCAACGTCTGATGACGGACCGTGGCATATCCGCTGATGAAAGCAGTCGAGTTGCTCGAGTGGCAGAGCTACGCGGGGCTCGAGGTGATGGACAAACTCTGGCATGACTTCATGGACGTTCTTGTAGCCGTCAACCCCGATTTGGAAACCAAGACTTTGGTTGTGTGCGTATCGGCACGAGAGGACGAGATCGAAGCAAAGACTAAGGCTTTGATGGGCAGCAACGGAAAGGTCGAGGTGCGTGGAGGGTTTGTGCCAGTTGCGGTGGTTGCCGCTCACTGGAACAGGATCGAAAAGGCACTCCACGCCGCCGGAGTCGATGCATCAGGAGCAGCACGACCCAACGAGATAGCGGTCCTCACCAACGAAGAGACCGCTGCTCGGAAAGTCGTCGAGTCGCTAGCCATTCCTGATCAGATCGCGATCAGTTACGAACCAGGCGGCCGGATGGAATGGCTCACGGATCCGAATGGCGAATTCGACACTTCGAAGAACGACAACAACCCAGCCAATCCCACCACGGACAGCCTGTGTGGACCAAGTTCTGCCGCAACGCACAACGGTGTGCGCGGTGTGACGACCGCTGGCCACTGCGTGAAACCTTCGACGACCCGTTCCATGTATGTGTGCTGAGAACGGGATGCCCTGACTATCGCCCCAGCCAGAGAAGAGGATCGAACCAAAACCTCGCCGAATCCCCTACAAAGGAAACGGGCCTCAAGGGCCCGTTTTCGTGAACTTTGAGTACGAGACTACCTGTCGGAGACCCGTGCCTCACAGAACAGTTCTACGCCTTGGCTAGAGCAGCTGTCCACAGCTTCCCGAATTGGCATCCAGCTGATTAGACATCTCGCTCACTCGAAAGCGAGGAGCAGATGCCTCGTGAAGTGCGAATGCGGTGGAGCGCTACAACAACTCGCGAAAAAAAGGCCTAGTTGATGCCAAGCTACCGAGTTGGCGACAGTTGTACTGTCGGCTGACATGGGATCAGTCTCTGATCACAAGCTCTGGAGTTCAGAAGCCGCGGAGCTGGCACGCAAACTTGCGAGCAGCAGTGATCCGATCTTGATGCGCTGGGCACCAGTAGCTGCCTACTACGCCGTTATGCACTCTCTACAAGCCGTGGCGGCTGAGAAAGGTGAACAGCGAACACAACACGAAGAGATCATTGCGATCCCAGCTGACCATGACCTTCCGAAGAAAGAAATCCTCGAACTGCAGGTTCGTGAGCTGTATCGGCATTGCAATGCCAGCCGCTACTTGCGTGGCTCCAACAAGAAGGCAAGTGAGTGGTTCAAGCCATTCGCCACACAGGCCGAGGACCTCATCAACGAGTCCATTCGACTCATGGAAGCAGTCTTAACCGAGCTCTAGCTCAGAGCCAGAGCTTCCTGTGCCGGAACCGGCGACACGACTCTGGGCACGTCCGTCTGGCACCAACCCCCCGACTCCAGGTCCGCCGATGTCAGATCACCATCCATGACAGCGTCCGGCATAACCCGAAGCTTGCCTCGCATTTCAGTTGCCGCCCCGGCCAAAGCACTGCTCAGTCCTGACATCGGCTCGGAAACGCTTATCAACACTTCGAAGATGGGCGTGTCGATCACTGTGGTTCTGCTGTCCAGAGGCAACACAAACGACCCGGACACAACTCTGAACCAGACCTCTTTTATGTGCTCGTTGCCAATCCGACGCGTCAGTCGATGCAGGTAAGACTGCACGATCTCGTCAGCCACATCCGAAACGTGCAAAAACGTCCCTGTCATAGGTGGTTCGCCTTGGTGGTCAAGTTATCGACCTTCAACCCAGATGAAGTTAACACAGGTTCACGCTCACCGTTCTGGCAATCCTGGTTTGTGGTGGTTCGCGGTATGCATCGGCTTGACGGCTCTTCAGCTTGACCCTCAGACAGCCTATACGAAGCTGGAGACCCCAATGCCATGACTCCTGACTATCGCCCCAGCCAGAGAAGAGGATCGAACTCGGCCCGAGCCGAAGAGCGAACCAAGACCTCGCCGAACAGAGGAACCTCCATAGGCAGTTCGACAACTACCTCCACAACCCGAGCCGACAACGAGCCATCAACAGGGCAAGCACAAGTAACCACAGCAGCTCCGTTGTGGCGCGCCATCGAGCCGGCAGCCGCTGAAGGAGTCGTCTGAGAAGCAGGCGGGTAAGACGCCACAGCAGCAGCGAGTGCCGCCGCATCCGCGGCATTCGACGCCTGGGCACGTCCGGCCAGCACCATCGCCATCGAGACCACTCCTGTCGCCACAACCAGGAGCAGGGCCGCCATCGCCATGACGACGACAGCAGCCCCACCCCGTTCAGCGCTCAACGGCCATGACCGCCGATGCGGTCAGATCGACACTGAGATCGGATGGCAAGGGTGGGCCAAAGCCATGACGAAGCACCGCAGTGACTCGAGCCGGCTTCCCCACCTCCCCCGGCCGAGAAACGGAGATCCGAAGCCGAGACCGCGCCTCCGGTGGCATCGCATCCTCCACGGCTTGCACGGCCCGGGCGGGATCAGGAGTGGTCGCAGCCACCCTTGCTCCCTCCCGGACCGCACCTACCAACTCGACCCGTGCCCGAGCCAGGCCTATCACCTGAAGAGCCCCGATCAGGACGATCGCCAAGATTGGGAGGACCAGAAAGAACTCCACGGTGACGCTCCCCCGCTCAGATCTCAGAACCGGCCCAGCACCCATCCGATGACATTGCCGAACAGGTCGCCCAGCAGACCTCCCCCACCGCCGGAGTTCAGCCAGTTGAGGGCGATGATGGCGAGAGCCGAAGCCGCCAGGATGACCAGGAAATACTCGACGGTCCCTTGACCGCTCTCATCGATGGATCCGGCGCGCAGCCATCTCCCAAACCGTGTCATAGACACTCCTTCTTTCCGGTAGCCGACCGGTTGCGGAGGGAAGCGCGGAGATCACAGAAGGCCGCCCCCGAAGTCGTCGAGGAGGCCGAAAATGGTCGGGGCGAAGGTCATCAGTATCAGGCCGGGGAGCATCAGAAGGGTCAACGGGATCATCAGCTTCACGGGGAGTGCTCGTGCTCTCGACAGGCTGACGGCCCGGCGATCGGCGATGTCACGCTCGATCATCCGGCGGACGGTGTCCACCAAGGGAGCTCCCGAACGTTGGGCTCGTGCCAACTGAATCAGCACTGGGCGCAGTTCATCCGAGGCCTCCTCCACCGCAGCCGTGAGACCCGAGACCGTGGCGAGTCGGGTGACCACTTGAAGTTCGGCGTAGTCGCCGAGAACGGAGCTGGTCTCCTGCAACGCGGCGAGCACTGAGCGGCCCGAGCGCAACTCCACCGCAAGCAACAGCAAGACGAGGCGACGGGGCGGGGCTTGCGACCGTGGCGACCTCTGACCAACAGGAGCCGCTATCAGCCCGATGGCGAATAGGACTGCGACGAAAGTCATCGCGCCCTCCAGGCAACGGCGAAGGCGGCGGCCATGCCCACGAGAAAGAGCACCAACCCGAGCGTGGCCATTCCTCGCTGGTCCGGCGATGAGAGAAGTTGGGCGAGCCCGCCAGAACGAAGTCGAATCAAGAAGAAGGCGAGTGGAGCAAGCAAGAAGACAACCACTGTCACCCGGGCCGGAGCCGTGGCGACTCGCACCTCACGTCGCATCTCCGCCGTGGCGAAGGCAACCGATCCCATCTCATCGAAGAGATCCGCCACCCGGGAGCCGCCTCGCGCCGCGGCGCCCACAGTCGCGACGATCTCTTCTCCGATGTCGGTGTGGACGCCGGCGATGCGCGAGCCAAGCTCGGGTGCTGTCAGCCCATCTGTGTCAATCCCCGGAGAGCTGACTGCCAGAGCCTCTCTGAGATTCGCGCCAGATCTCAACTCGGCCGAAACCGCGTCACAGAAGAGAGCGGCGTCCAGATCCCTTTTGGGATGCAGGCGAACGGCCACCACAACCACCACCACGAACAGGATCAGTGGAGCAAGCACGACACCGACGAGCACAGCGGCCCGACCCCAGTCGAGACCGAGACCGACCGCCAAGGCGATCAAAGTCAGCTCCACGAAGGCTCCTCGATCGAGACGACGCGCCGATGACCCCCGGACCTGGTCAACTGGACCACGAGACCGACCGCGGAGCGCAACTGGCGACGAATCGCCTCCTCCGAGGTGTCGCCGGCCATGAGAGCAAGAGTTGCCAGCTTCCACATTGCCTCACCGGGGCTGTTGGCGTGAACGGTGGTCAGCGAACCGTCGTGCCCTGTGTTCAGAGCTGTCACCAAGTCCAAGGCCTCTGCTCCCCGAACTTCGCCCACGATGATCCGATCGGGTCTAAGCCGGAGCGCCGAGCGGACCAGAGACCTGATGGTGATCTCCCCTTCGCCCTCGGTGTTGGGCGGACGGGACTCGAGCCGAACGACGTGACCTGGCAATGAGAGCTCGGCCGAGTCCTCGATGGTCACCAGCCGCTCCGCAGGTGGGACCTCTCCGGCCAGGACGTTCAGCAAGGTGGTCTTGCCCGCTCCAGTCCCACCCGATATCACGATGGTGGTCGCCGATTGAACGGCCGCCGCCAGCTGGTCGACCTGCGTTTGCGTCGCCGTCTTGGTCTCGACGAGGTCCTCAAGGCTGGTCACCTTGGACGTGAACCGTCGGATCGCCAGCAGCGGCCCATCCACAGCAGCCGGCGGGAGCACGGCGTGCAGCCTGCTTCCGTTAGGAAGACGGGCGTCGACCATCGGAGCTGAGCGATCGATGCGGAGACCCAGCGGGGCGATGGCCCGCTCCACAGTCGTCACCAAGTGTTCTGCACTCTCGAAGCGGTCGCCGGTCAGCTCGAGGCCGGCCCCCCGGTCGACCCATATCGTGGAAGGACCGTTCACAACGATGTCGGTGATCTCCTCGTCGGTCAGCAGCGGGGTCAACGGGCCCATGCCAACCACGTAGTCGACGACTCCTTCCACATGATCTTCGACATTCCATGGTGCCGCTGAGCGCAGGTGACGGCGGGCCTCCGAATGGACCGCATCGGCCGATAGCGGGGCGGACCCGGCGGCGATTGCCTGGCCGATCTGATGGATCAGTCCCACGGCAAATCCCACAGTCGAGCGACTGCCTTGGTCCAGCGACAGTGCCTCGGATGACGTGCTGCCAAAACCTGCCTGGTGAGGCGTGACGGAAGAGGCGGGAGAACCGGCCCAGGCCCAGGAGCGCTCCTCACCGGTCCCACGGGCTGCCATGCAGCCGGCTCGTCGCCACTCGGGCTGAGCCTGCCCGGATAGAGCGGCACCAGAGGGACACATGGGCTGGCAAACGGCGGACTCGACACTCGGACGACCACGACCGGCCATCGCTCGGCCAGATCGAATACGAGCTGGGCGGCCCGGTCACGATCCACCGGGCCGCCGGCGAGAACCGCTATCCCTTGTCTGCCGGGACTCAACTCTTCCAATCGAGGACCGTCAGCATCGAGATCGGCGAGAGATCGATTCCTACTGCCCGTGTCGCAAAGGTCGACCACGAGGCCTGACCCTGCCGCCATCGCCATGCCGACAGACCCGACGTACGACAAGACGGGGTCGATCGATGTCACCGCGATCACGTTTCCTCTCCCCTGGAAACCCATGGCTCGAACGTATTGGCGAGCCGCTTCGGTTACAAGACCCACGTCCGAGACAGCGGTAACTCGATGTCGTGAGCGCTGCGGCCTTCTTCGACCTGGACAGAACCACTGTCACCTTTGGTGAGCTACCTGCCGGCTAGCTGACCTAGTGGATCCTTGAACACAGGGAGATCCCCCTGTGAGTACTCCGCCAGGAACTCCTCTTCCGTGATCGGCTCGTATCTGTATTGAACGCCGTCGTGGGTGATTGTCAGAGTGTTCTCACCAACCGTCGGAGTACCAGAGGTGAGAATCGACCACTGAGCCGACTCGTCCGGTTCTTCGTAGCCGTGTGGAGGCTCGCAAACCAGGACGCCGTCATAGAGGCCTCCTCTCGGAGCCAGATCAAACCCGCGGATCTTCGTGATCTTCGCGTCGGAACCGCATGGGCCTCTCACCATCACCGTCTCATCGCTGATCCGAATCACACCTAGATACCCGGCCGTATTCAGCTCCTCTACTCCAACTTGTCCGTATCCGGTGAGTCGCCAGGGATGAGCTGTCATTAGATCCCAAGTGCTCTCGTCAAAAAGATCGGGGCTCTGATACTCCACATACTGACGACCTTGATAACCCGGCGGCGGAGCCGCTTCGAGAACCCAGCGGGCCGATTGATCGACGCAGGCTCGGCTTTCTTCTGACAACCCGAAATACGGCCGGTCCGTGCGAACCCACACAGCCGACACCAGCTGGAACGCGGAGTCGAGCAACAGCCAACGAACCTCGGTGCCTCGCAAGGACTGGAACGATGAGCCGTCGAAACCAAACCCGGGAGACCAGACAACGGAGTATCCCGCGACACGCGGGCAATCAGCGCTGACTGCGGTCGTCGTGGCTTTGGCGACACGACTATCAGCTGCTTGCAAAACATCTCGGTGGCCGTCTGCCGGCGACGTCACACAGCCGGACAAAGCCATTGTCAACACCAGCATCGTCGAGGCAAGTCGATCGGAACGTCCGTAGCAATGGCTCATGAGACCCCGCAAGGGTTGGCGTACTGCCTGCGATTCCTCTTGGACGCATGTCGCCACCCCACGGTTCCGTCCAAGGCAGCGGTAACTTGATGTCGTGAGCGCTGCGGCCTTCTTCGACCTGGACAAGACCATCATCGCCAAGTCGTCGACACTCGCCTTCACACGACCCATGTTCAGGGCCGGTCTTCTCAGCGGCAGCACCCTGGCCAAGGCGGGCATCGCCCAGGCCTACTACCAGGCGTTTGGTGCCGACCACAACCAGTTGGAGCGAGTCAAGGAAGAGCTGTCCGGCCTGGTGAAGGGGTGGTCGAAAGACGAGATAGAAGATCTGGTCACAGAGACAGTCGACGAGGTGGTCACACCGCTTGTCTTCGCCGAGGCCCTCGCCATCATCGATCAGCACAAGCGAGACGGCCACCGCGTGGTCGTCATCTCAGCCAGTCCAGAGGAGATCGTCCGGCCACTCTGCCGCTACCTGGGCATCGACGATGTGATCGCCACCCGAAGCGAGGTGGACGACGAGGGCCTGTACACGGGCAACATCGAGTTCTACGCCTACGGCCCCGCCAAAGCCGAGGCCATGGAGGAGATGGCGCAACGCGACGGCATCGACCTGGCCGCCAGCTACGCCTACTCGGACTCAGCAACGGACCTCCCGATGCTGGAGATCGTCGGCCACCCGATCGTGGTGAACCCCGATGCAGAGCTTGCTCAGGCTGCTGAGGACAACGGGTGGGAAGTGCGGACGTTCGAGTCTGCCGTCACTCTGCGCGACCGGATCGGAACCAAGGAGGTGGCGGGGGCCGCTGTCGCAACAGGCATGGCAGCCGTGCTCGCCTACTGGGCGATGAAGGGCCGCAAGACCTCCTAACGGAGATCCTTCTCTTGGAAGTAGCGGGCGCCGGTCTCCATCATTTCGGTGAAGGTCTGGAGATCCCCTTCGCCGACGACCTGCTGCAGCCGGCCCACGGCAGCCGCCAAGGCCGCCAGCGACTCGCCGCCGTAGTCGTTGAGATGCTGGATCTCGAAGTAGAGGTTGGGGTTCTCTCGCGCCACCAGGGCCGCCACGTCGAGCTGACGATCGAAGGTCGTGCTCGAGAGGTCGGCGAGCCGGCCCACACTCTCACCGCTGCTTGCCAGGACCGTGAAAAAGGCGATGTTGAGTGCGTGGGAGAGACCGAGGATGTAGGCAATGAGCCGGTCATGAGATTCCAGGTCCATCTCCACAACCGAGACCATGGTCGAGGCAAAGAGGTCATGCGCCCTGCCCGTCGCCCGGGACGAGCCCAGGTCTACCAGGACGACATGCCGCCCAGACAGCAGCCTCGTCTCCGGCCCGAACATCGGATGTATCGAAGCCACGTCTGCACCTGCTCGAACCATGCGCTCGAGAGGATCGCGGAGGGGAGATTTGAGAGAACCAATGTCGAGAACCACGCCGCCGGGCGGCGACTCGCTCATCTGCTTGAGAACCTCGGCAGCCACCGGCAACGGTGTCGACACCACGTAGAGATCGTCGTCCGAAGAGCCGTCACGCCAGTCCGCGACATCTCCATCGTCGGGGTCGGCCACCGTCACCGAGTAGCCCTGAGACCTCAGAAAACGCACGAACCAGCGGCCCATCTGCCCCGAGCCACCCACCACAGTGGCCGATTGCCCCGAGCCGGCCGACGACGCCTCAACCTGGCCCTGCTCCTGGATCTCGAGCGAGGCCTGGATCAGCTCCAGCATCAAGCTCTCGGCAAGCTGCTCGGAGACACCCGCAGACCGGGCCAGCTCCCTGGCGCGGTCGATGACCACCTTTTCGTGGCCGTAGTCGCGAATCGCCGAGCCGCTGGCTCGTTTCAGCGACCCGACTTCGTCAGCAAGCCGGGAGCGCCTGGCTGCGAGCTCGACCATCTCCCGGTCGATGGCAGCGATCTCCGCCCTCACCCGGCTCAGCTCGTCACTCATCTAGCCCCACCTCTGTCATCGACCTGGTCTCCCACGACGCACCGGCAGCTTTCACAGCATCAAACAAGCCGGCTTGATCGAGTTGGATGTCCTCGAGCCTCTCCATGATCGAGCGATGAAGCGCGTATGCCCCAACGGCATGCACGTCGTCACGATCGACGGAACCGATCACTCGTGCGTCGACATCGACGATCTTCAGCGCCTCGGTGACCGGTTCAACCAGAAGTGTTGCAATGCCGCTGCCTGGCGACACGTTGATATCTAGAGCCTCCCCGGACGTGGAGAAAACGACCCACGGTGACTCATCCGTGAGCCTGGCGCGAATAGCTGCGATGTCGAACACCAGCGAAAGGTACTCTCGACTCGATGCCGAGCCGAGCCATGGTTGTTGTCGGTGGTGGCTCCAGCTCGAGATTTCGAGGTGAGAAGCTGCTGGTGCCGATCAACGGCAGCCCCCTCATCGCCCACACCATCGGTGCGGTGCGTCCTGTTGTCGACAGGTGCGTGCTCGTCGCCAGGGCTGACCTCGTCGGAGAATTCGAATCGCTCGGCTTGGGCGTCGACATCGTCGCCGGCGGGAACTCGCGAACCATGAGCGAGGTCGCGGGCCTGAACGCCTTGGCCGAAGCGTACGACCTGATCGGGATTCACGATGCGGCACGTCCTGTTGTCGACCCAAAGACGATCGATTTGCTCTTCGAAAAGGCGTCCGAAGTCGGAGGAGCCGTGCCAGTGATGAAGCCTGATCGCCCGCTGATCGACCGACAACGCCTGACGATCGTTGACAACGTGTTCAAAGCACAGACCCCTCAGGTCTTTCGAGGGCCCGAGCTGGTCGACGCCTACAACGAATGGCACGGCGAGGACGGGCACGACACCGTGGAGATCGTCCAGCGCACAAGCAAAGTCGAGATCGCAGCGATCCCTGGCTCAGCCGACAACATCAAGGTGACCTTCCCTCGAGACATAGAGCGTGTCAGATCGTTGCTCTCAAATTCTTCTCGTACCTGACCTCGGTCACCTGGACGCCCCCGATCTCCTCCAGCCTGATTGGCCGCCCTAGGACCCAGTCCATCCGCTCATAGAAGCGGCGGGCCTGTCTGTTCTCGGCAAGGACCCAAAGCAGGGCCTTCTCATAGCCATCGGCTCTCATGACGCCCTCGGCCTCGGTGATGAGGCTGGCGCCATGGCCTCTTCCCCAATAAGCCGGATCCACGTAGATGGCGTAGATCTCACCCCAGTCGTTGTCACGAGACTTGCCGCTCCAGCAGAAGCCGGCCACATCGCCTTCCTCGACGGCGACCAGCGGAACTTCACCCCGTTCGATGCCAGTCCTAAATGCCTGCGACCGTGCGATCGGATCGAGACCTGCAAGGAAGTCGTCGGGGAAGATGTCGGCGTAGGCGGCTTGCCAAGACCGGACATGGAGACGGCCGAGGGCTTCAGCGTCGGCCAGCGTGCCCGGCCGAATCATCACTCCTCCTCATCGGCGTCATCATCCTCGTCTTTGCCGATGACCACCCACACTGCAAGGACGGCCAGAGATGCTGCGGCCAGGGCGAGCGCCAGCCAGCCAAAGCGGCGGCTCTCATCACTAAGCCCTTCGGGTTCCGGTGGCTCGGTGGCAGGCGTCGGAACGTCGGTCCCGTCGAAGTCCGCTCCCAGATCGGAGATGAGTACCGGCAACGACAAGTCCTCGTCAGAGCCAACCGCCTCGAACACGACGGCGTAGTTCTTCGCCGGCAACTCGGTGGTGATGCCGAATAGGCCACCGCCCCGATCGAGCATGGGTAGAGCTATCGACGGGTCATCGTCGAAGGCGAGATGGGCAACCACAGCCTGAGCGGACACCGCCACTTGAACCTCCAGTGTCAGCACCATCGAATCTCCGACAAGGGACTCCACCTCGGCTTTGGCGTTGCCAAAGGCCCCACCAAGAAACAACGACACCAGGAGGCCCAGCGCAACCGCTTTCATCTGTCGACCCAATCCCCACGCTCGATCAGCAGGTCCTTGAGCAGGTCGCCACGATCGGAGATCAACCCGTCGACGCCCATATCGAGCAGGCGGGTCATCTCGTCTGGATCGTTGACGGTCCAGACGTGAACTTGAACACCAGCCTCGTGGGCCGCGCGAATCAGCTTCTCGTCCACAACCCTGACGCCGCGCAGATGGGTGGGCAGTTGCAGTGCCGTGGCCACCCCGCCGGCTGCTCGTCCCATCCTGGATGCGAGAACCCACATCCGGGCGGCAACCGGGCCAGTTGACGTCGGCACACGGCCATCGGTGAGGCCACGGAACTGATCCAATCTCTCGTCGCTGAAGGACCCGACGATGAGACGATCAGCGACATCGAGTCGCTCGACCAGTGCAGCCAGCGGCTCGGCGAGCCCATCGGTCTTCAGATCCAAGACCACGCTGGCGTCGGGGAAAGTCAGCAGAAGCTCCTCGAGAGTGGGAACGCTGACGCCCTGCGAACGGAACGGATAACCGTCCGAGGTGCCATGGCGATACCCCGCATCGAGTGCCTGGAGCTCACTCAAAGTGAAGCCTGAGACAAGGCCTGCCCCGTCGGTGGTCCGGTCGAGATGGTCGTCGTGAAAGCAGACGAGGACGCCGTCCGAGGACAAGTGCAGGTCGGTCTCGAAGTGGCGAAACCCCAGGTCGTAGACACTCTGGAAGGCCAGCATGGTGTTCTCGGGCCACAAGAAACGGCTGCCACGATGGGCGATCGGTACCGGAGGGCCCCATCGATCCCGATCAAGACTCATGGGCGTCACGCTAACTCCGGGCAAAAGAAACGACGGGCCCGAAGGCCCGCCGCTTCCATTCGTCTTGATTGTCGGCTACTCGGAAACTCGGTCCTTGAGCCCCTTGGCGGCTGAGAAGTGTGCGTAGTTCTTGGGTGCGATCCAGATCGTCTCGCCCGTGGCCGGGTTGCGGCCCTGACGACCTGCGCGGTGCTTGGTGCTGAAGGTCCCGAACCCTGTGATATTCACCTTGCGCCCGGCATCCAGCTCGACAGCGATGATCCCCTCGCCATCTTTGGTCGAGAAGATGTGCTCGATGATCTCGGCGGCTTTCGCCTTGGAGACATCGGCTTTGGCTGCCAGCTTGTCCGCCATATCAGATTTGTTCACGGCCCCTCCTTTGGGTCGGTGATCTCGCGGCGCTCTGCTGCGACGAATTGCCAGTAACCATAGGCCCAAACGCCTGACGCGCCGGTGTTTTCCTTCCTTTACGATCATGACCATGAGTGCTCGCTATCAGCTTGAAAAGGATGTCGCCGTCATCACCCTGGACCGACCCGACGTGTTCAACGCGATAGAAGGCGAGCTGGTCAAAGCCGTAATGGACGGCATCGACCGTGCCGGCGACGAGGCACGAGCCCTCGTCCTCACCGGAGCCGGCAGAGCCTTCTGCGCCGGCGCAGACCTCGCAGTGATCCAACCCGGCGACGGTGTCGACCTGGCCCAATTCCTCGATGACATCTTCCACCCACTCGTCCACGCCATCACCGACGCTCCGGTGCCGGTCGTCGCCGCCATCAACGGTGTCGCTGCTGGAGCAGGGCTCGGGATCGCCCTGGGATGCGACATCAGGCTCATGGCCGAGTCCGCCTTCTTCACATCGGCGTTCACCGCCATCGGCCTCGCCCCGGACTCGGGAACCACCTATTGGCTGCCCCACCATGTGGGTGTGTCGAAAGCGATCGAGCTGGCGATGACCAACAAGCGTGTCTCCGCCGAGGAGGCGCAGAAGCTTGGTCTCTGCACCGAGGTCACGCCCGACGGTGAGGTTGTGGACCGAGCCATTGAGTTGGCTGCGTCACTCGCCGACATGGTCCCGGACTCTCTGGTGACCACCCGTCGCCTCATCCGTGGCGCCACCAGCCTGACCTTCGACGAGGCGCTCGAAGCGGAGAAGAGGGAACAGGGCCGGCTCGGCAAGACAGCCGAACATCAGGAAGGCGTCACCGCCTTCCTCGAGAAACGCCCCCCAAACTTCCGCAACCCCGCCTAAGCGAACCTCAGGTAATACGGCCCGTATCTGGTCGCTATGGCCTCGGGTTGAAGCCGCGTTCATTGAACTCGAGGCTATTGGGCCCGTATCTGGTCGCTATTACCTGAGGTTGCAGGTACGGGGGTTGTCTAGGGTTTGAGGAGGTAGATGGTGAGGGCGATTGTGCCTCCCTCGCCATGGCCAAACGCGACTCCGACCTCGTTGTTGAGCCAGGCCAAGTCTTCGTTTCCGGTGTGGAACGTGATCAACTCCTTGGGGTCTGCCGACTGGTCCGGGTTGGCGATGGAGACACCCGTTCCCGAATAGCTGACCGTCTCTCTCTTCTCGCCGATGGTGGCCCGAATGTCGAGATCCATGTTCCCGTCCTCCCGAACGGTCAAATAGTCGACACCCTTGACCGGGCGTTCACCTTCCCAGTGCTCACTGGTGGCCGTCCCTTCGAACGGGAAGTCGATCCTCATCCCACCGGGCCCCTTCCCGATGACGTTCATCTCCAGGCTGGCTTCAATCGTGCAGAACTTCTCCATCGACGGCATGTCAAACCTCTCTGAGCTCGTGGTCACCTGACCGTAGCGGTGACAGGCGGGGAGGAGACCTGACTCAGGCGTATTTGGTGACGTAGCTCTGGATCCACGGGAACACCCGATCCAGGTAGTCGCGCGCCTCGTTCATGGCGAGCGTCCGGGCTGCGTAGTTCATCAGCATCACCTGCCTGGCAGCGTGGAATGCATCGAGTTGGGATTCGTCGATGATCGGCCACTTGGCGATGCTCTCATAGCCCTTTCGGAAAGCGCCCCGGATCTCGTCACGGGAGTCGTCCATTCGCGACGAGTAGAGGCAGATGGCGGCATCTTGCCCCGGCGTGGCGATCATCACGTCCTCGAAGTCGAAGGCATAAACCCGGCTCCTCACAACGTGGACATTCCATTCGTGAAGGTCGCCGTGCACCACCTGAGGCGATTCCGAAGACCAGGCATCTTTGATGTATTGCTGACTCGTCAAAGCGGCCTTCTCGATCATCTTCTGACGCGGAACATCGAACAGGTGGCCGTAGAGCGGGTCGTTCACGACGACCGGGTCGGCGTCCTTGTCGTAGTAGAAGACGCGATCCCACTTCCTCATCTCGCCAACGGCAGGCGGTGTCCAGCTGCGGCCGTGCTGCTGAAGAGCAGCACACATCTGGCCCAACAACCTGTATCCGAAAGGACCGGCACCGTCGCCGAGAGGAGTGCCCGGCATCCAGCTGAAGAGGACACAAGGCCGCTCCTTGTCCAAGTCGGGGTCCATCTCGTCGACGATCAACCCGCCGCCCGCAGTGCGTATCGGTGCCACGACATCCAATGATGTCTCACGATTCAGAGCGTCCAGCCATTCGACCTCGAACTGGATGTTGGAACGGGTGTTGGCGTGAGGCGTGCCCACTCGCAAGACGAGCTGCTCACCGTTGCTGGTCACCACCCGGTACATCACGTTGGAGTGCGTGGCCAGGTGCTCAACCTCACTGGTGAGGAACGGGTACCGCTTCAAGACCCTGTGGGCAAGCGGGAGGAGGGCTGAAGCCTCTTTGGCGATTCGTGATGCATCCATACAAAAAAGGGCGGGCCAGAGGCCCGCCCGACATTCTTATCGAATTGATCTCAGGTGGAAGTGATCGTCCCCGGTTCTTCCGACCCAATTTGAGTGTCGCCTCTGCGACGGTGATACCTGTCCCAAAGCGCCAGCATCGACGGCAGAACGGCAACAGCTGCCAACAGCGCCAGGCCAATCGCGTAGACGGTCACCTGACCCATCTGCCGGAACGGCACGAGGCTGGAAGTCATCAGCACCCCGAACCCGGCCATCGTGGTGAAGGCCGAGCCGGCGAGGGCTCCGCCCGTGTGCCGCATGGTCGAGCGCATCGCGTCGTCGGCGTCAGACATCAGCTTGCGATCCTCGGTGAACCTGCGCGCGATGTGGATCGTGAATGGCACGCCGATGCCAATCGCCAGCGCTGCCAGAGTCGCCGTGACGGGTCCGAACGGGATGCCGGTCACGAACATCAGTCCGTAAGTCCACAAGACAACCAGCGCCACCGGGGCGATGGTGATGACTCCGAGGAACCAGCGTCTCGCCTCGATGACGAAGTTGATCACGAGCACAAGGCCAGACACGACAATGGTCAGGAACAACGAGCTCGACTGCGACTCGGTGAGTTCGTTGATCACCTCATCGGTGATGATGTTCTGGGAGGTGTCGATGGCGGCTGCACCCAGGTCGTTGATCGGAGCGAATGCATCGTCCAACCCCGTTCTCAAAGCCTCGACCTCTTCGCCTGCGGTAGTGGTGACATCCCAAAGCAAGGCGTTGATCTGCCCATCTTCGACGTAGATCACTCGTGCCGCCTGCTCCGGCACCGCATCGAGCATCGCCATGTACAGGGGTGTCACATCGGCACCCGCCGAGACCATCAGGTCCTGGCCAAGGCCGACGGCCTGAGCCGCTTCTAGAACTGCGGGCGGTGCTGTCGCCGGCCCCTCGGCGAACATCTGACCCAGCAACGCAAGAGGCGAGCTGCCGATTACGAATGCGCCTCGTGGCGTGTCGACGGTCGCGACATCGTCGAGCTCTGCCAACTGCTGGTTGGCGACAACCAAAGCGTTGTGCACTTCGGCATTGATCGCCTGATCCGCCGCGGCCTCGACCAGCACCTGAGTTTGCTCGCCGAACCCGCCGCCGAAATTGGTCGCGAGGACGTCAAGCGTCTCGACATAAGGCGAATCGTCTGGAAGGAAGTCGGTCACCGAGAACTCTGTCTCCAGCTGGGTGAAGCCGTAGAAGCCGGCACCACCGAGGACGATGGCCACGATGATCGTGGGAACCGCTGCATGCCGAGCCAACACCGCCAGTTTCTCCATCAGGTTGGGGAGCAAGCGCTCTCCATGACTCTGGAGAGAAGCCACCGGCAGACGCCCCAAACGCTCGGCGCGGCGATCAGCCAACATCCTGACCGAAGGAACAAAGGTGAGCATCAGCAGGAATGACACGACGATGCCGATTGCTGCCAGGATCCCGAAGTCCTTGAGCGCCGGGACCGGGTTGAAGACGTTGGTCAGGAACCCGATGACCGTGGTGATCGTCGCAAGCGCCAAGGCAATGCCGACCGATCGAATGGCCCCGGTCATGGCGCCGTCGACCGACTCACCCTGGCCCACTTCTTCGCGGTAGCGGGACGTGAGGTGGATCGCGTAGTCGACGCCCAAGCCGATGAGGAGGATGGGCACGATCTGCGTTGGTGCCGAGAAGGCGTCGATGATCCCGGCTTCGGCTGCCAAGAAGCCGAGGCCCTGCATCCAGAAGATCGCAATGACGATCGTGAGCAGCGTGAGACCCATGTCCGCGAGGGTTCTGCGGATCGATGCCCAGCGGCTCCCCTCTTTGCCGGGCTTCAGCCAATAGACAAAAAGCAGGATGATGAGGATGACCATGAAGGCGAGACCGAACAGCGTGCCGATCTCCTGCTGGAAGTCATCCGAGCCTGAAAGCAGGAGCCCGAAGGAGAAGGGTCTTATCTCGAATGAGGTATCGATCGCTTCGAGGTCGGCCGCCATGGCTGCTTCGGCGTCTATCTGGTTCTGGAACTGCTCGTCGAAGTCGGCACCTGGGAACGGAAGAGTGAAAGCGAGCGCCATCCCCGACGTCGCCGAGACCGTCGCCGGGTCGTAATCCTCGGCAATGAGGCGCGTCAGGAAGGAAACTTGCTCCGGCGCTGAGTTGGCCGGATCCAGTGAGGCCACATAGAACTGCTTGACCATCTCATCGGTCATAGCCTCTAGAGGGATTCCCTGAGCCTGCATCGCCTGCTCAACACCTGTCAGGTAGTGGAACGCTCCTGGGCGGTCGGGCCGGTCGGAGATCTGAGCACCGACGTCCGAGGCGCGCATCACCGCAATCGTCTCGATGGCAGTCTTGAGGCCCTCGACCGTGATGACATCGCCATCCAGATCTCGGATGATCACCTGAATCGCAGACTCGGCGGTGTCCTCTCCGAACTTGTCAGCTATGCGCTCCGATGCGGAGATCTCGTCACCCTCGGGCGCGAACCCCTCGTTGCCCGACGCAATCTCGACTTGGCCGGCGAAGTAGCCAAAGACACCGGTGAGAGCCAGGGTGACAATGATGACGATTACGGGGGCTCGGCGCGCGACAGCGGCAAGACCTGAGACGATTGCTTTCACGACTGCTCCTGCGTGAGACGTAGAGGTTTACGGTGTAAATAGAAGCCGGATTCCGCAACAAAGCAAAATCAGGCCCTGCTGTCGCTCAGTATGGCGTCCAGCGACGCCACAAACTGGCGATTATCGGCTTCGGACCCCACCGTCACCCTGAGCCAGCCGCCACCCATCGGCCGAAGAATGACGCCTCGGGCAGTGAAGGCGTCAGAAAGACCGGCGGAGTCTCCTCCCGGCATCTTGAAGTAGATGAAGTTGGTGTGCGACTCGACGAACTCCACTTCGCGCTCGATCAGCGCTCCCTGGAGATGATGCCGTGCCGCCTCGTTCGCCATCACCCTCCGCTCCAACTCCTCGGGCTGGCCCAGCGAGGCGTGTGCAGCCGCTTGCGAGACGGTGGTCACGGTGAGCGGCTCCTGAGCCTTTCGTATCTCGGCGAGTGTCGGTGGTTGGCCGACGGCGTAACCGATCCGGAGCCCGGCCAACGAGTAGATCTTCGAGAACGTGCGCAAGACCACCACGTTGGGCCGCGCCGCGGCGACCGGGACAGCCGAGCGATAACGCTCATCACGGACGAACTCGTGATACGCCTCGTCGACAACCACGAGGACGTCTTCAGGAACGGCTGCTACGAAGTCCTCTATCTCGTCACCCGACTTGATCGTCCCCGTGGGGTTGTTGGGGTTGCAGACGATGACAACCCGGGTGGCGTCATCAATTGCCGAGGCAAGAGCATCTAGATCTAACTCGTGGGCGTCATCCAGTGGCACCTCGACATGGGCTGCACCTGACCAAGTGGCTGCGAACCGGTACATGACAAAGGACGGCCAGCCATAGACCACATTGGTGCCTGGCCCAGCAGCAGCACTCATGATCTCGGCGATCAACCCGACGCTGCCGGCTCCAAACAGGACCGCCTCCCTGGAGACCCCGATCTCGCCGGCCAGCGCATGACTCAACTCCCACAGGTCGTTGTCCGGATATCGGTTGACCCCGGACACGGCGGCGGCCACAGCCTCGGCCACTCCTGGAAATGGCCCGTCGGGGCTCTCGTTGGCAGTCAGCTTGACGATCGATGCCGAGCCGAGGCCGATATCGCGAGCCACCTCGTCTATCGGCCTTCCAACCTGATAGGGGTTGAGAGCTTGGATCTCCGGCCGGAACTTGGGCACGCCCACAAGTTAGCCCCGGACCCTCATAGCCGACTTGTGGCAGACTCAGCCCATGGGGCGATACGAGACGTTGAGGATCATCGACAGCGCTGGTGAGCTGGTGGGAGAGGATCCAGGGTTGGCGTCCGACACCTTGCAGGAGATGTATCGCTCCATGGTGTTGTCAAGGGAACTGGACCGGCGAATGCTCGCCCTTCAACGTCAGGGCCGCATCGGCACCTATGCGATGTTGGAAGGTCAGGAGGCCGTGCAGATCGGCTCGGCGATGGCTATGGAGCCGAAAGACTTCGTCTTTCCCAGCTACAGAGAGCACGGTGTGCAGATCACCAGGGGCCTCCCGATGGAGGCCCTTCTCGCGTATTGGAAAGGTCTGCCGAACGCAGGGTGGGATCTGGACAAGTATCGGACCGGGATCGTCACCGTCCCCATCGCCAGCCAGCTTCCTCATGCCGTGGGCTACTCCTATGTGACAAAGCTCCGAGGTGAGGGCACTGTCACCACCGTCTACTTCGGCGACGGGGCCACCTCAGAGGTCGACTTTCACTCGGGTATGAACTTCGCCGGAGTCTGGAAGACGCCCACCGTCTTCATCTGCGCCAACAACCTCTATGCGATCTCGGTGCCGTACGAGAAGCAGACAGCGTCGGAGACGATCGCCCAAAAAGCGGAGGCGTACGGCTTCGAAGGGCTGCGAGTCGACGGCATGGACCCGATCGCCGTGTACCTCGCCACTCGAATGGCCACTAGGCGAGCCCGGGAGGGGAAAGGCCCGACCCTCATCGAAGCCATGACCTATCGGTACGGACCGCACGCCACTGCTGACGACGACACGCTCTACCGATCAACCGATGAGGTGGAAGCTTGGAAGGAAAAGGACGCCATCGAGCGGCTGCGGCGTCATCTCGAGAACCGGGGCGAGTGGGACGAGCGTGTCGGTGAGAAGGTGGCCATGGAGGTCACCGACTCTGTCGACGCCGCGATCACAGCCATCGAAGCCGAGCCGCTGCCGGAGCGTGACAGCGCGGTCAAGCACGCCTTCCACAAGATCCCGGAGCACGTGGTGGACCAGCTGCACGCCATGCAGCGAGCACACGGCGAGGCCGAGACCGCCTTCTCCTCCGACGAGATTTGGGAGGTGGGCACGGATCAACTGCCCGACGGGCCAACAGAGAACTGGAACATGGCAGAGGCTCTCAACGCCGGACTGCATCAGGTGATGAAGAGCGATCACGAGACAATCATCCTTGGTGAAGACATCGGGAAGGCGGGGGGCGTGTTTCGCATCACCGAAGGGCTTCAGGACGTGTTCGGGCCTGATCGGGTCATCGACTCCCCTCTCAACGAGTCAGGGATCGTCGGGTCCGCCGTCGGCATGGCCCTCGCCGGCGCTCGACCTATAGCCGAGATCCAGTTCGAAGGGTTCGTGTACCCGGCGTTCGACCAGATAGTCAGCCATCTAGGCCGATTCCGCTATCGGACCAGAGGCAACTCGAGCGTCCCTGTGCTGGTGAGGATGCCCAACGGTGCAGGGATCGGTGCCCATGAGCACCATTGCGACTCCCCCGAGGCCTACTTCGTCCACGCTCCGGGGCTGGTGGTCATCTGTCCCTCGACCCCGACTGACGCAAAGGGTTTGCTCGCTGCGGCACTCGAGAGCGAGGACCCGGTCATCTTCCTGGAGCCCAAGGTCCTCTACAGGGCGGGACGTGAGCAGGTGCCGATCGAGCACTTCACGCTGCCCATCGGTCGAGCCCGCATTCGGAAGGCGGGTTCCGACCTCACCCTCGTCACCTACGGCGGAATGGTGCCCGTCGCCCTGGGGGCCGCGAAACAGTCCGGGCACAGCGTCGAAGTGATCGACCTGAGAACTCTCTTCCCCTGGGACCGGCAGACCGTCCTCGATTCGGTCACGAAGACAGGCAGGTTGCTGCTGGTGCAGGAGCCGCAGGGCTCAGCAGGTGTGGCGGCCGAGGTGGCTGCGGTTGTGGCCGAGGAGGCGATGTACGACCTGGTCGCCCCAATCGTCAGAGTGACCGGCTTCGATGTGCCCTGGCCTCAATTCGCGATCGAAGATCATGCGCTCATAGACACCGACAGGGTGATCATGGGCATCGAGGACTCTCTCGCCGGGTGAACGCGGCCTGCTGAATCTCCGGCATCTGCCTGATGTTGTCGCCAAGACAAGTCCACAACGACCATCCCGGCAGATACTCAGTTTGCCAATCGCGGGATCTACCCTGGGCACCCGCCATGAGTCACCTTCGCCCATCGGATCGCGTCGGCAAGCATCGGCGATCCGACTGCAAGAGGGGCCGGCACCTATACGGCGAGTCGACAGACATTGGCGCCGGAATCACACGTCAGGTCTGCTCCGAATGCGGTGCCGTCACGATTGACTTGAGTGGTGCTAGTGAGCTGACCGAGCCGATCGTGCTCAACGGAAAAGGCCTCTTCTCCAAGCTCGCCCAAAGGACCGAAGCCTCCTAGAGAGCTCTAACCTCCCGGCCGTGACTCGCATCGTCCAGGCTGCCGGCGGTCTGCTCATCCGACGCAACCCCAAGGGGAACTTGCGTGTGCTGGTGGCGCATCGACCCGGATACGACGATTGGGGACTTCCCAAAGGCAAACGTGACGAAGGTGAGTCTTTGGAAGAAACAGCCCTGAGGGAGGTCCTCGAAGAAACCGGGTTCAACTGCCGGATCGTCGCCCCGCTGTCGACCACCAGATACCGCATCAATGGCGGCATCAAGGAAGTCCATTGGTATGCGATGCGCCCGTTGCCCGCCAGCCCCGGGTTCAAGGAGAACGAAGAAGTCGATGAGGTCCGCTGGCTGAGCAGGAAGAAGGCGAAGGAGATCCTCGACTACCAGAACGACCGCGATCTGATCGAACAGGCCGACTTCAAAGCACTGTCGCAGACAGGCACCATCCATCTGCTGCGACATGCCGCGGCAGGCGATCGGCTCAAGTGGGACGGAGACGACCGAGACCGGCCCCTGACCAAGAAGGGCCGACGGCAGTCGAATGCACTGGCAGAGCGACTTGGGGATCGAGGCATCGAGCGTGTCCTGACGAGCCCCTTCCGGCGCTGTGTAGAGACGGTCCAGCCGCTGGCTGAGGCCATCGGCGCCGACATCGAGACCTCGAAGGCCTTGGCGGAAGGCCCAGACATCGACGCTGCATATGACCTCATCGACTCCTTGGTGGGCAACAACGCGGTGCTGTGCTCACACGGCGACGTGATTCCCGCGGTTGTCAACCGGCTGATGTGGGCCGGCCTCACACTGGAGTCTCGCTTCTACTGCTCGAAGGGAAGCATCTGGGAAGTCGGCGTTGATGGTGGTCGCTTCACCACAGGCAAGTACGTGAAGCCACCCTCGGTCTGATCACACCGACTTGGTGCCGGCAGCCCAATCCGCATACAGGTCGGCGTACACACCGAGCTCGCCGATCAACTCCCCGTGGTGGCCCCTCTGGACAAGCCTTCCCTGATCGAAGACGAGGACCTCGTCGGCACCCTCGGCTGTTGACAGCCGGTGAGCGATTGTCACCGATGTCCGGCCTTCGGTGAGCCGGTCTATGGCGTGGCGCAACGCCACGTCCAAAGCGGGATCGACCGCTGACGTCGCCTCGTCGAGCACGAGAAGATCGGGCGAGCCGATCCAAGCCCGAACCAATGCAACGAGCTGTCGCTCCCCGGCAGAGAGGTTGCCGCCACGCTCGCCCACTCGAGTTTGGAGGCCCTCGGGCAGCCTCTCGACCCAGCTATCCAGGCCCAGCTCATTGAACGCAGCCCACACCTCGGCGTCTTCGGCTTCCAAACGCCCATACCGGACGTTGTTGGCAACCGTGTCATCGAACAGAAAGCCGTCCTGGGGCACGAAAGCAACACGAGACCGAAGATCCGTCAGGGCGATTCGGGAAGCTTCGATCCCGCCGATGTGGATGCTCCCGGATCCCGGATCCAGCAAGCGAACCAGCAGTTTCGCGAAGGTCGTCTTGCCAGAGCCGGTCTCACCGACCACGGCCACCCGGCTGCCGACGGCTATGTCGAGTGTCACATCGCTCAAGACCTCGTCTCCGCCGGGGTACGCATACCCGACCTGGTCGAACCTTGCGCTGAGACCGCCGGCACCAAGCTCCTCAGGAGAGTCGGGCTCCTCGATCTCGATTTCACCGTCGAGAACCTCAATCACCCGGCGAAGACCTGAGGCTGCCGACTGGGCGAAATCAAGGGTCTCTACGACGATTTGAAGTGGCTCGATCAGCAGATAGGTGAGGAACAGGAACGCGACCAGCACGCCGGCAGAGGTTCCTTGGCCGATCCCGATGAGCACTCCGGCAACCACAAGGACCGCGGTGAGAGCGCCGGCGAAGATCTCTGCCGACGAATAGAGGAAGTTGCCGAAACGGGCGGTCCTGTACTCGACGTCGAAGCGCCGTTGCAGGGCACCTGCCAGCCTCCCTTTGGTCGCATGCTCGGTGCCATAAGCACGGACGACCGGAATGGCGGTTATCGACTCTGACAAAACTCCGAGAGACACACCCACCTCGCGTCGCACTTCATCATGACGCTCCGACAGCATCCTCTGGAACCAGCGCATCATCGTGAGATAGATGACGACACCGCCCACGGCAATCAGAGCGAGCCGCCACTCGTAGATCAGCATGACGCCGGTCGCCAAGACCACCTGGCTCGATGCGACGATCAAGCCGACACCGCCCCACTCCATGAACTCTTGAAGCGTTGCGATGTCGCTGGTGACCCTGGAAACCAGGTTCCCCCTGCGCTCCGCCTGCACGTAGAGGACGGATTGGTTCATCAGGTGGTCGAAGGTCTTCGTTCGGAGGTCGTTCAGGCCGGATGACGAGGTCTTGACCAGGCGAAGCAGTGACGTTCTTCCGATGAACACTCCGACGACCAGCGCGAGCAGGGCCAACCCGGCCATGACCATGACGTTCGACATGTCGATTCCGTCGGCGTTGAGGATCTCGTTGTCGATGATCTGCTGGATCACAATCGGAGTCACGACGGTGATCGCTTGGCCGACCATGGCCAGGAAGAGCGTGAGTCGCAGCCCGAGCCGGAGAACGGGAGCCTCGGTGAGAGCTCTCCTGATGATCGCACCTGTGGTGTAGCGCTCGCTCACGACGCTTCCTTTCGCAAACGCTCGGCTTCTTCCTCATACGCCTGGACGAGCCGGGCATAACCCGGCACCGAGGAAAGAAGCTCTTCGTGTGTGCCGTGACCGAGGATGCGCTTGTCGTCGACGTAGACAACCTCGTCCGCCAAACGTATGGACGACGGGCGATACGCCACCACCACGATGGTCGAAGGAAGTGCTGCACTCTTCAGGCCTCTCAGGATCTCAGCCTCGACCGAAGGGTCGACCGCAGACGTCGCATCGTCGAGGATCAGAAGCCGTGGCTTTCGTATCAACGCACGAGCGAGAGCAAGACGTTGGCGCTGCCCGCCGGACAGCGTCGCACCCCGCTCTCCCAATTCGGTGTCGATGCCCTGAGGAAGCTCTTCGATGAAGGTCTTCGCCTGGGCGAGGCGCATCGCCGTCTCTATCTCGACCTCGCTGAAGTCGCTGTCGAGCGTGATGTTTCCCCGGACCGTCGTGTCGAAGAGAAAAGCGTTCTGCGCCACGTACGAGACCTCTTTGGACAGCTCGGAGATAGCAAAATCGCGCAGATCCCGACCCTCGAGGCGGATCTGGCCAGAGTCCGGGTCCCAGAGACGGGCCAGCAGGAGCCCCAACGTCGACTTTCCTGATCCAGTGGGCCCGACAACGGCGAGAGTGGTTCCTGCGTCGAGTTCGAGTTCCAATTCGTCGAGGACCGGCTCGTCCTCGTCATAGGAGAAGCCCACAGTCGTCCCGGTGACCGGCGCTGCCACGGTGGACTCGCTGGCAGCCGTGTCGCCGTAGCTGATGAACTCATCAGCGTCGAAGACATCCTGAACCCGCTTCCAGCCGGCGAGACTGCCTGCCAGGTCCCACAACACAAAGCCGATGAGTTGAATGGGGAAGGAGAGGAGCGCCAGCAAGTAGGCGATGGTGACCATCTCGCCGGCGGTCATCGCCCCAGCCGCGATTCGTGCGGCCCCGCCGACCAGGAGAAGGACGATCAGAGCCTGTGGCAGGGCTCGGATCACCACCTGATACTTGGTCCACGTCGAATTCACCTCGATCAGCCGGTTCCTCAGCTCCTCGCTGGCGTCGCCGAATCGCGCCGAGACGTGCGACTCACGCCCGAGAGCCTTCACGGTGAGGGCACCATCGAAAGCCTCATGAGCAACGGATGACACCTCACCACGCATCACTTGGACCTGCTCCCACATCCCGTATGTGATCCAGCTCCCGTGGACATCGATGGCGATGGCCGAGGCAAGGCCGATCACAGCTCCGACAGCAAGCCAGGGGTCGATGGTGGCGATCATTGTGACCGTGCCCACCAGGAGCAGCGAGACGCCTGATGCATAGGGAAGCGGCCCCAGCACACCGGTCCCTTGTTGAACGTCCGAGTCGGCGACCGCGAGCAGATCTCCGATCGCCTGCCGACTGAACCAGGACATCTTCAGGTTCAGCTGATGCTCCAACAGCTCGTTGCGGAGATCGCGACGCGTCGCGCTTGTCAGGTAACCCGCAGCAGTTCGTCTGACCACGATGCCAACCGCCTTGACCAGAGCCACGGCCATGATCGCCAGAGCGGCTGCCGCGAGAAGATCAGGCTCTTCGCCCTCATCGAGAATCGGGATGATCACTGTGTCAGTGACCCACCCGATCACGAGCGACGAGACGATGATCGCACCGGCAAACACAGCCGCTCCGATCACGGCCGTTGCGAACGCCGTTGGGTGCATGCGGACAAATCGACCGATCAGTCGAGTTCCCCCACGCACCACGGCCCATG
Source organism: Acidimicrobiia bacterium (assembly GCA_028285585.1). Lineage (GTDB taxonomy): Bacteria > Actinomycetota > Acidimicrobiia > Spongiisociales > ZC4RG35 > CAXMPK01. The sequence continues at coordinate 110,269 of JANQOU010000003.1, read as the reverse complement.
GTGTCAGTCTTCGTTCAGTCATCTTGGTGAGGCACGATCAAGGTACAACTTCAAGTTTGGTTCAAGGCAAGCCTTCATCCTCCTCGAGCCGATCTGTGGTGGTAGCGAATCGCTGAGTCAGCCCGCGTCGGATCCAGCTCGAAGAGTGAGCAGCTCGGATACTAAGACCGACGCTCGCTGAGCACCTTCGAATTACGCGGTGCTACGTTGCCGCTCCGTGGACACCAAGAAAGGCCGGTTCTACATCGGCCGTGACTCGGCAACCGACGAGCCGTTGATCTACAAGGCGGACGGCCTGACCACCCACGGTGTCATCGTGGGCATGACTGGGTCCGGGAAGACCGGCCTGGGCGTCAATGTCATAGAAGAGGCCCTTCTCAGCGGCATCCCCACCCTCGTGATCGACCCCAAGGGAGATCTTGGCAACATCGGCCTGATCTTCCCTGAGAACCGGCCCGAAGACCTCGAGCCATGGATGGACGAGGCGAAGGCCAAGAGAAAAGGGGTGACCACCCAGGAGCTCGCCGTCGAAGAGTCAGCGGAACGCATCGCTGACCTCGCCGAGGACGAGATCACCCAGGAGCGCATCGGGCGTCTTCGCGACAGCACCGACGTCACCATCTACACACCCGGATCGTCGGCAGGCGTAGGCCTCAACATCCTCGGAAGCCTCGAGGCGCCCGAGCTCGACTTCGAGACCTCGGGCGAGGTGATCAGGGACGAGATCGAAGGAATCGTCTCCTCCATCCTGGTCCTTGCCGGCATCGAGTCCGACCCCGTATCCGGGCCTGAGCACATTCTGCTGGCCACGATCGTCGAGACCTGGTGGCGACAGGGCAAGGACCTCGACTTGGCCAACTTGGTTGCACAGATACCGAAGCCGCCGTTCCGCAAACTCGGTGTATTCGAGTTGGACACCTTCATGCCCGAGAAGGAGCGAATGGCCCTCGCCTTGAAGCTGAACGGCCTGCTCGCCTCGCCTTCGTTCGCAGCCTGGCTCGAGGGCGAGCCCCTCGACGTCGAAGAGCTCTTGATGGGGTCGGACAAGACCAGATGCGCCGTCATCTACATGGCACATCTCTCAGACGAGGAACGCCAATTCGTGGTGTCGCTGCTTCTGTCGAAAGTCGTGACGTGGATCAGAAGCCAGCCGGGAAGCTCCGAGCTGCGTGCTCTCATCTTCATGGACGAGGCTTTCGGATATGCGCCGCCGACTGCGGAGCCGCCTTCGAAGAAGCCGATCATGACCATCCTGAAACAAGCGCGGGCGTTCGGCGTCGGCCTCATTCTGGTGACGCAGAACCCGATAGACCTCGACTACAAGGCGATGTCGAATGCCGGGACTTGGATCGTTGGCCGGCTTCAAACCGAGAACGACAAGAGGCGAATCCTCGAAGGGATGGAAACCCTCGACCAGGAGACGGGGATTGTGGACCTCGACACCCAGATCTCCAACCTCGCCAAGCGGCAGTTCATCCTCCATCGCGCCAAGAAGTCGGGCCAAGAGCTGTTCCGACGCCGCCAGTCGATGTGCTTCCGATATGGACCGCTGACCCGGGAACAGGTGTCCTCGATGATGGAGGGACGGCGCCAGCCGACTCAGGCACCGAAGTCACCCGACAGCACAACGCCCGAGCCACCACCGGCACCGGTCGTGCTCCCGGACGTGGCTGACGGAGTCGAAGTGGTGCATCTCGATCCTGGAGCTTCCTGGGCGAGTGTGGTCGGAGCGGATCCGACCGCTACCCGTTACTCCCCGGCTGCCGCTGTGACCGTCCAACTTCTTTATGACGACACCAAGGCCGGCATCAACCACAGTGAGGTGTTCGAGGCAGTTGTCCACCCGCTTGATGGACTTGTGGAGCAGGGTGAGGTGTTCGCACTCGACCACGACGACCGGGACTTCACGTCTGAGGCCCTAGCGGGCGCCAGCTACGAGACCGGTGATTTGAAGCTGAGAAACAAGACCTTCTGGACTGGCCTCGGAGCCGACCTCAAGACATACCTGGTGGCGAACCAGAAGCTCGACGTTTGGGCATGCCCCGGGCTCAAGCTCTACTCGCGGGTCGGTGAGACCGAGGAGCAATTCAGAGCAAGATGCCAGGAGGCGACTGAGACTGCCGCCGACGCAGCAGTGGCCAAGCTGACCGACCGTTACAAGACCCGGATAGATCGACTCAAAGATCAGATCTCGGCGGCTGACCACAGAGTCGCCGAACTCGAGGGCGAAGCCTCGGCTAAGCAACAGGACGAGTTGCTGTCCGGTGCCGGCGACCTGCTCGGTGCCCTCCTCGGCGGCCGCAAGAGCTCAAACCCGCTGGGCAAGGCTGCCTCACGGCGCGCAGCGACTCACAAGGCCAGAGCGAGAGTCGACACCGCTCAGGTGAAACTCGACGAGAAGCAGACCGACCTGATCGACTTGGAAGACGAGCTTGCCGAAGCCATCAACGAAATCGTCGATGAGCAGGCCGCCCTGGCCGAGCAGGTCGAAGTCGTGCAGATCCCGTTGGAGAAGACCGACATCCGCGTGGCTGAGGCCAAGCTGGTGTGGGTCCCCGTTTCCTAGACGGTGTCGACCAGCGCCTTGAGCAGAGCGTGGGGTGAGACGATGCCGAGTAACGCTCCCTCGTCGTCGACCACGGGGAGATGGCGGTAGCCGGCTTCCGCGATCCACGCCGCAGCATCCCAGACATCGAGATCAGGACCGAAGGTGTCCGGGTCACGGCTCATCATCTCTGAGACGTGTGTGGCGTCGAGATGAGCGCCGGCTGCCACGGCCCGGCGGATGTCTCGCTCGGTTACCAGCCCAAGCAGCGTCATCCCCTCGACGACGGCCAGGGAGCCGAGGTCTGAGCGTTCCATGACGGCGGCCGCCTCGGCCATCGAAGTGTCTGGGCCGCACACATGGGGGCTTTCGCCGATCAGTTGACCGATGTTCACAAGCGCCACGCTATCGGGTCTGGGCGGAATTCCCACCCCGAGATCGTCTGATCTTCTGTTGCGCGTGCACAGCGTGTCGCAGAGCGCGACCGCTTGCTATAGCAAAGGGTCAGACGAGGTCGGCTTCGCGTATGCCGAAAGACGGGTGACGAAGACGGCAAAGGGCGAGCTTCTCCAGCTGGCGGATCCGCTCCCGGGTGAGGTTGAACTCGTCGCCGATCTCCTCGAGGGTGCGAGGCACCCCGTCGTAGAAACCGTATCTCAATGCGAGAATCCGACCCTCACGATCTGGCAGGCGCTCGATCGACACTCTGAGCGAGTTGGCGACGTCCATCTCCTCGGTCATCTGGACGGGATCGGCGGCATCTTCATCCTCGATGAAGTCGCCGAGCTGGGCCCCATCCTCACCGATGGGCTGCTCCAGGGAAACCGTGTCCGCAACGCTGAGAGCCAGCTCGACTTTGTCGGTGGTGACACCCGCTTCCTCGGCAATTTCGTCGGGACGAGGGTCACGCCCAAGCTCCGCCTTCAACGAAGCCTGCGCCGCCCGGACAGCGGCGAGTGTGTCATGAAGATGAACCGGGATACGCACCGTCCGCGACTTGTCTGCGATGGCGCGGGTGATGGCCTGACGGATCCACCATGTCGCATAGGTCGAGAACTTGAAGCCCTTCCTCCAGTCGAACTTCTCGACCGCTCTGATCAAGCCGAGGTTTCCCTCCTGGATCAGATCGAGGAAGTCGATGCCGGAGGTGTTGGCATAACGACGGGCGTTGGCAACGACCAGGCGGAGGTTGGCGGTGAGGAAGTCGTCCTTGGCCTGCGCACCGCGACGGGCGAGGCGTCGCAGCTCCATCTCCTCACGCTTGCCGGAGTAGGTGCCTTCCTCGAGCTTCTCGGCGGCCTCCTCGCCGGACTCGATCTTCTGGGCAAGCTCGACTTCCTGCTCTGCGGTGAGCAGGTCGTATTCGCCAATCGCAGTCAGGTACTGCGAGACCAGGTCGGTGGTGAGACGGCCTCTCTCGTCCGTGAGCTTCGACTGAAGACGGACGCGCCGGGGCTTCTCGGTTGTCTTATTACGCGTGTCAGGGGCGGGCATGATTATGAGAATTCCTCCACAGGGGCACTCGTGTCGACGGGTGGCAACCCCGAGCACTCAAATATACGCAGTTTGGGGGGATTGTGAACCCCCCTCTTTTCCACAGGGCGGAAGACGACCAGAGGGACTAGTCGGTCGCTTTGCTCGCCTGGGCTTGCGGCAGCCAGGCCCAACCAAACGCCGCCACGGATGTCGCAATCAAATAGATGAGAGCGAACAGCGCAGAAGAGAACATCGCGAGCAAGAAAAAGATTCCCGTGGCGCCCATCGCCATGACCCGCTCCCGGCCCGGCACCGTGTCCGCAAACCACGCCAAAACGCCTGCCAGCACCATCAGCCCGAGCCAGACGATGCCCAGAGACAGGCCGGTATCACCCTCCACGCCCACAATCACCGCCAGATAGACCGCTGCGTTGAGGAAGCCGAAGACACCGACGATCCTCAGTGGCAAGCGGCGAATCCGTGGGGCTGGCTCTGTCGCCACTAGCTGACCGAAGCCACGGAGCCGGGTTGATAGACCCGAACTCCATCATCGATGACGATCTTGCCCACGCCGGGCATCGGGTAGTGGCCGGCGAGGAATGTCGCTCCGGATTGGCGAAGATCATCGAAGACTCGATCTCTGGTGCGACCCGCATGCACTGGGTCGTTGTCCACCGGAAGGCTCCAGTGAGGGTTCTCGACTTGGAACGGGTGATTGCTCACATCACCGCCGATCAGCGTACGAGTCCCATCAGACATGACACTCACGCAGAGATGGCCTGGGGTGTGACCGAAGGCCTCGATAGCGGAGACCCCGGGAAGAACCTCGGTGTCCTGATCGATGAAGTCGACCAAGTCCGCTTCCAGTAGCGGAGCCATGATGTCTCGAGCCGCTCGAGCCAGGTCGCCGTCCGCTTCGCTCCAGTGCTCCCACTCCTTGGAGTGGAACACATGCCGAGCGTTGGGAAACACCACTCTCCCGTCGCGCTGGCTGCCCCCGATGTGGTCGTAGTGCATGTGCGTGTAGACAACAGTGTCCACCGAGGTGCGGTCGATGCCCAGCGCATCGACGGCCGAGGGCATGAGCCCTGCCGTCATCCCTGGAGGGCCGCCGGGCCGGTCGCCGATGCCGGCGTCGATCATCACGGTCCTGTCGCCGTTGGTGATCAGATAGCAGCCGAAGTTCATTCGGACTTGACCCGAGTCGTTTCGCGGGTGAAATCGCCAGTCGTGATCCGTTGCATCGTCGTGGTACCCGGTCGTGTCACGCCAGTAGTAGCCGTCTTCGATCACGAACAAGGTGTACGAACCACAGTCGAGCTTCCAGGTCATCTCCGGATCATGCCAGGCCTTCAGCCCAGATCCCACTGCGGCCCGAAATAGGGCCGGGGATGGTGAAGAGAGGTGAGCACACCCTGCGCATCCAAGATCTCGTCCCAGCCATCGATCATGAAGTCGATGGTCGCAACCGATGCGGTCTTCATGTCGGCCACGGCTCCGGAGAGCCGATTCACCAGCAGCCCCCACGTGGGTTGATGCCCCACGAGCATCAGCCGTTCCACATCGGGTGCGTTCGCCGCCACTTCGAGAACACCGTTCGGGCCGGTCCCGTACAGACCTCGCTCCAGAGCGATTCCGGTTTCCCACTGACCGGCATCGGCAGCCAAAGCTGCTGTTGTCCGGGCGCGCACGGCCGTGGAGGAGATGACGTGATCCGGGATCATCCCGAGACCTGAGACCAGCCTGCCCATCAGCTTTGCCGAGCGAATCCCCCGGTCGTTCAGAGGCCGCTCGTGGTCGGACTCGTAGTCGGCGGCCCAGTCCGACTTGGCGTGACGCATCAGCAGCAGGGTCTTCATCAACTCGGAAGATATCGGCGTGTCCCGACAGGCGCGGCACACAGGTACGTTGATGACGACGATGTCCCGATCGAGTCTGGAGATGTAGATGCCGAATCGTCTAGCGAAATCGACATCGCCTTACCTCCTCCAACACAAAGACAACCCCGTCGACTGGCACGAGTGGGGTGATGAGCCGTTCGAGTTGGCGACGGAGCGCAACGTGCCGGTGTTGCTCAGTGTCGGATATGCCGCATGTCACTGGTGCCATGTCATGGCTCACGAGTCGTTCGAAGACCCGGAGACTGCCGGAGTCATGAATCAGCTGTTCGTCAACATCAAGGTGGATCGCGAGGAGCGGCCCGATGTCGACTCCATCTACATGGAGTCGGTGCAAGCCATGTCGGGCCACGGCGGGTGGCCGATGACCGTCTGGCTCGACCACGAGCGCCGCCCCTTCTTCGCCGGTACGTACTTCCCGAGCAAACCACGACAGGGGATGGCGAGTTTCGGCCAGGTGATGGAAGCGATCTCGAACGCCTGGCAGACACGGAGAGACGAGGTGAACGATCAGGCCCAGCGGCTAGTCGACGCCATCTCGCGGGATCTGCCGCCGAGCACGGTGCCCACCGGCGACGCTCTCGCCACGTCCTACGACGTCATCGCCAACCAGTTCGATTCGGCACGAGGTGGTTTCGGCGGGGCGCCGAAGTTCCCGCAACAGCCCGTGTTGGAGTTCCTCCTCCGCGCTCACACCGAAGCCTGGGCGCCCCAAGCCGGGCACATGGTCATCAAGACTCTCGAGGAGATGGCCGACGGGGGCATCCACGACCAGATCGGGGGTGGCTTCGCCCGTTACTCGGTCGACGCACAATGGCTGGTCCCGCACTTCGAGAAGATGCTGTACGACAACGCACAGCTGGCTCGTCTCTACCTATGGGCTGGAGTCGAGTTGGGACGCCCCGACTTCCTGGAGGTTGCTCGGAAGACCCTCGACTACATGGTTCGGGATCTGCGTCATCCGGAAGGAGGGTTCTTCAGCTCTGAGGACGCCGACTCTGAGGGTGTTGAAGGCAAGTTCTACGTCTGGTCTGAGAACGAGATCAGGGCTTTGCTGGGAGAAGATGCTGCTTCGGTCGTCGAGTACTACGGAGTGACTGAAGAGGGGAACTTCGAAGGCTCCAACATCCTCCATGTGAGAGGTGACGACGCGCCGGCTGATCTCGATCGGCTCAACGCCGCGCTGCTCGAGGCCAGGTCGCGACGTGTCCGACCCGGGCTCGACGACAAGGTGATCGCCTCCTGGAACGGTCTGGCCATCCGCGCCTTCGCCGAAGCAGGCGCCGCCCTCGGATCGGATGAATACCTTCAGAACGCCCGCGACGCGGCGCAGTTCGTCTTGACGAACCTTCGAAGCGACCAAGGTCTGATGAGGTCGTGGCGCGAGGGGAGGACGTCGGTCCCCGGATTCATCGACGACCACGCTTCCATGGCGGTCGGGCTGCTGGCTCTCTACCAAGCGACGGGGGAATCCAATTGGTTTGACGAGGCGATGCGTCTCATCTCTCACCTGGACCGATTCGAGTCTGACTCAGAAGGGTTCTTCAGCACGTCCGAAGAGCAGACCGGCCTGATCAAACGTCCTGTCGACAACACCGACAACCCGCTCCCGTCTGGGAACGCCTTGGCCGCCGAGGCCCTTTTCATCGCCGGATCACTGACCGGGGAGACCTCACTGTTAGAGCGCTCTGAGGCTGCCCTGGCCTCGGTCGGGGTCCTGATGGGGAGATACCCGACGATGGTGGGCCATCACCTCGGCGTGGCGCATTCGATGGGCCACGGCAAAGAGTTGGCCATCGTCGGGGAAGACGCGGCTCGCTTCGAGAGGGTGTTCTGGTCTCGATACCGGCCCAACGTGGTGCTGGCGGTTAGCGCCGATGGAGACGACTCGATTCCACTGCTCGAGGGTCGCTATCGACCTGGTGCAACCCTCGCCTACGTTTGCGAGGGGTTTGTCTGCGAGCTGCCGACCGAAGACCCGGACATCATGTCGAACCAGCTCGTCTGACGTGCACCGCGTCGCGCTGACCGACACACGTTGCTATAGCAAGGCGTGTCGCTCAGAGTCACGCTGTGCACGCGCAACGCCGACTCACTGGCCCTCGCCGCGGGCGCGGCCCTTGGTGAAGTCGATTGCCTCGAGCGTCGCGTTGAACACGAACCGCTCTCGCTTGGGTGAGGCGAGAAACCGCCCGGCGGCCATCATCGGCTCCCGCGAGCCCACCACCTCGGACTCGACGATCGAGGCCCGCGCCGTCTTGACCGCATGGGCAATCATGATCGGCGCCACCGAGTTGTCCTCAGACGCTCCCTGGGCCAGAGCGCCATGGAGCTCTTCAATCGGGCCTTCGAATCCTGCGATCTGAGCCTGAGTGCCCTCTGGGTCCTTCGCCCGGATCGACTCGAGAACCGAGTCAGCGTCAGTCACCGGGAAGGCCACCACATCATCAGCGCCACCACGCTGGTCAAACTGACGAGTGAAGTTGACGAACCAAACCGCGTGATAGACCCCGCGGAGCAGCTCTGGCGAGGGGCTCACCGACCACGCCCACCTCAGGGCGTCGAGATAAGTCAGATTGTGCGTCACATCGAGCCACCCCCACTCGTTGGTGTCGTCGGCGTCGAGATCGATGTCGAATCTCCGTAATCGCTCCGATGCGGCCAAAGAGGTCGCGTTCAGGATCTTCTCAACCGACACGCCATCGTTCAGTACCGCATTGAGAGCCGCGAAAGCCTCCTGATCGCTTCCGTCCAAGATCCGGGTGCGGAAAGCCTGGTCGTCAAAGGCAACACCGTTCTGCTTGGCGACCTGCTCGTCGAGGTCGGGTGACTCGTTCTCCCACGCTCTCAAGAACTTCTTCATGTACGGCAGCCGGTCGTAACGGGTGGAGTAGATCATGTTGGGGACCAGCGGGCTGAGGACCGTGTCTGCGTGCTCCCATCCGATCGAGCTGAGCATCTCAAACGACTTCTGGGCGTAGATCATGGGATGGCCGTAGCCGAGGAAGTGATCCGTGATCGCACTCAGCAACGCGTGCCTGATCCGATCTGGGGCAACCCCAGTTGCGATCAGGCCTCGCATCAACGCTTCCGCCGCAACGTGCTGTTCGTCGTCGACGAGGACCGGATATGCAGCCAGTGCGTCTTCGAGGCTGTCGTACACCTCGACCGGGTCGATCGGATCGGGACGCGGGCGATGGGGCCTGCGAACCTCCGTCTGAGAGATCACGGACATGCCTTGCACGACCGGCAGAGCTTGAAGCTCCCCCTCGAACAGAGAGGCGAGGTTGAGGCAGTCGGTCAGTGTCGCCAGCGAGTGGTTCCAGCCGTATTCCATGCGCGGAGCCCCATAGGTGACCCCCTCCTTGACCACCTCTGCCAACGGGGTTCCCAGCTGACGAAGACGCATGGTGTCCCGGGCCATCCGCCCGACATCCACATCGCCCATCGCTTCGACGAGGCTTCCGAACAGCTGCGGAGCCATCACTTCGGCAGCCGGGTCGGTGACGTCTACGAACACTTGGCCGCCACGCACCTCTACTGGGTACGACCGGACAGCCTCACCACCGAAACTACAAGCTCCACCTTCGTCCAGCTCGAACTTCCAGTTGTGCCAGGCGCAGGTCAGCTGCTCACCCTTCACATCGCCCTGAAGCAGGGCGTATCCCTGATGGGGGCACCGATTGTCGATGGCATAGATGTCTCTCTCGGTGCGGAACAAGGCGATTCGCTTGTCATAGTGACGAAACAGCTTGCGGCCGCCGATAGGCAGATCGTCGATGCCCGCCGCCGGCACCCAATCACCGTTGTGAGACTTCATGTTCCTCAACCTACAACTTGAAGTTAACTTCAAGTCAAGGGGTTACTCTGGCCTCCATGGACTGGCTATCGATAGGTGAGCTCTCGACCCGCTCCGGCGTGGCGACCTCGGCGCTGCGGTTCTACGAGACGAAAGGGTTGATTGCCTCTGAGCGCACCGACGGGAACCAACGTCGCTACCCGCGGGCAACCCTTCGCCGGGTTTCACTGATCAGAGCGGGCCAGGAGGTCGGGCTGACCCTCGCCGAGTTGAGCGAAGCCCTGGCCAAACTCCCCCACGACGCTACGCCTACCAAGGCTGATTGGCACCGCCTGAGCAAATCATGGAGAAAACGCCTGGACCGGCAGATCGCCGAGCTGGAAGCATTGCGCGACGAGCTGACCGACTGCATCGGATGCGGATGCTTGTCGCTCAAGTCTTGTGCCATCTTCAATCCTGGCGACGCGGCGTCGGAGCTTGGATCGGGACCGCGCTACCTGATGGGAAACAGCAGCTCCGAAGTCGTCAGGTGACGGCCGGAGCCGGCTGACCCGACAGCGCCTCGGCCGAGGCGAGAACGTAGACAACCCACAGAGCGTCGGCGAGAGCAAGGTGAAGGAGCTGCATCCAGACCGGAACTCCCAGCAACACGTTGACCGCCCCGGACAGCAACAACACCCCGACAAGCACGGGCAGCGCCCGAACGGCCCTGCTCCGATGCTGGCCGGCTTGACCACCAAACCACCAAGCCAATCCGGCAGCCAGGACCGCCAAGATCGGATGCAGGACGCGAAGACGGGTGAGGAAGTGGGCACCTTCCGAGAAGTCGGCCGCTATCCCGTCGCTGGGGAAGAGAGTGTCGGCGAGAGCGGTAATCGCACCAGAAGCCGAGATGATGACGATGGCAGCACCCCCGAGCAGAACCGCCCTACGAACACCCCGGTCACGTTTCCAATCGAGGCGACCGCCGCCCGCCAGCCAGAAGATGGTCAAGGTCAGGGCGGCCAGCAGAAACAGAGTGTTCACCAAGTGAAGAGGCACAGCGATCGACCTTGCAAGCGAAGCGTCGTCTGCGACCCACTCCGCCAGCACGATCATCGCTCCGATCAATGCCTCACCGACTATCGCCACCAAAGACAAAACGGCGCCCAGACGCGCCGGATGGCCTTTCTCCACCGCCCTGAAAGTCCAAACAGTCAAAGCCAACACGAGAAGCAGGGCAACACCGCTGAAGAGGCGATGCGAGAACTCAACCGCCGTTGCGCCCTCGAGCGCCGGGACGATCTCCCCTTGGCAGGTGGGCCAGCTGCGACCACACCCGGCACCACTCCCGGTGGCCCTCACCAACGCGCCGAGAAGGATCACGCCGACGTTGAAGACGAGGACGAACCAGGCGAAACGCACCAGCCGGGGCATGAGCAGAGAATAGAAACCAGACGGACTACCCAGAATCGAACGTGGCATGATTCGCCCGTGGCCTCAGCAGTGACTCTCGCAGCCTCCTACTGGTTCGCCGGCACCCTCACCCTGGTCGCGGCAGTGATAGTGATGGCGGTGATGCTCACCGAATCACGCAAGGACAGATCGCCCTAACCTCGCCGCTCCGTGAAGATCTTCGAAGACGTCATCGCCGCGATCGGTGACACTCCCCTGGTTCGTCTCGCTCGGCTTCATCCTCCGGGGAACCTCGTGGCCAAACTCGAATACATGAATCCCGGTGGGTCGGTCAAGGAGCGGATCGCCGTCTCGATGATCGACCAGGCAGAGCGCGAAGGGCTGTTGAAGCCCGGCGGCACCATCATCGAGCCAACTTCGGGGAACACCGGCGTCGGCCTCGCCTTGGTCGGCGCAGTCCGCGGCTACAGGGTGATCTGCACGGTGCCCGACAAAGTCTCTCAGGAGAAGCAGGATCTGTTGAGGGCATACGGGGTGGAGGTCATAGAGACACCTACCTCCTACGGCCCCGACCATCCCGACTCTTACTACGGGGTGGCCAGCAGACTTGCCTCGGAGATCGAGGGCTCGTTCCAACCCAATCAGTACTTCAACATGGCCAACCCCCAGGCCCACTTCGAGACGACGGGGCCGGAAATCTGGGAGCAGACCGCTGGACAGGTGGGTGCTGTGGTCGCTGGTGTCGGCACGGGCGGCACCATCACAGGCATCAGTCGATACCTGAAGATGCAGAACACAGACATCGAGGTCGTGGGAGCCGACCCCGAAGGATCGATCTACACGAAAGGCGCCGACGGCGACCTCCATCAGTACTACGTGGAGGGGGTAGGTGAAGACTTCTACCCGGAGACCGTTGACCTCGACCTCATCGACCGATTCGTGGAGGTGACCGACGCCGAATCATTTGCGATGGCGAAGGAGACTGCCCGCGTCGAAGGTGTTCTCACCGGTGGCAGCGGCGGTCTCGCCCTTCACGCCGCACGGCTCGTCGCGGACGAAGACCACGATCGGCTAGTCGTCGTGATTCTCCCCGATTCAGGCCGCGGTTATCTGTCCAAGACCTTCAACGATGCCTGGCTGACCGAACACGGCTTCGACACCTGATCGACCTTGATTCGCAAAGGAAAGACCCCCGCCGTGCGGCAGGGGTCTTTCACAAACGTCAGCTACGGCGTTTCTTCCATCAGGCCGCGGGTGGACAAGATCCGCAGTATCCGTAGCCGGGTGGTCCGGGTTTGAAGTCGCCACCTGTGTCGGCCAATGGTTCGGAACCGACGAGCAGCGCCTCCGGTAGTCAGCGCTACTCAGCGCCCGACCACCTCCAGAGTCCTTAAACATTCATACAACTTCGGACCACCTCCTTTCTCTGGTGAGTGGAGTTTGCCACATCCAGATGGCTGCGAAAGGAGATTTTGGATGTCTACATCCGACGGCCACCAAAGGGGGGCACATCAAAGAAGAGACTCGCTCTGATCTGTGCGGTGCTTGTCGTGGTTTTTGCCTCCGGCAGCTAGAGCCGGAGGTTCCCGAAGAACTCGCTCCACCACTCTCCGAGGGCTTCCCAACTCTGTGAGAAAGCCCACAAGAAGGCAATCCCGAGCGACACCAGGATGACGACCGTGGCGAGTGTGCGAACGCGATAGAGCTGTCGCTGGACGCGATCCTCCATGTACGACGGCTCGTGTGCCGGAGGCACGGCGGTGGTGACGTAATAGGGGTCGGGAGGAGCCAGGAATGCCGGCTCTTGAGAGAGAGGCTCATCTGAAATCGTCGGTTCAGGGGCCGCAGAGTCATCCAACTCGGCAAGCTCAGCCAGATCTTGCACGTCGGCCACGGTCGATGCGGCCTCGTCGAGCTCGACCGGGTCAGGGTTGAGTGTGGCGAGGGCCTGCTCCACCGTCGGGCTCTCCTCCACCACCGGCATCTGCTGGCCGGTCTTGTCGTAGACCGTGTGCTCGGGAATGCCGAGCACTGCCGAGAGAGCGGTGATCACCTCGGGATCGTTGGGTTGGGACTGATCTCTCTCCCAGGAGCGAATGGTCGTTGGCGAGCGACCGATCAGCTCTCCCAACTTGGTCTGGCTGATCCCAAGCTTGGTGCGATGGGAACGCACCATCCGTCCAAAGGTCCTCTCGGGCATGGGCGAACAAATGCTATCCCTCCTCGAATAGTTCCCCAACACCCCCCTTTGCGAACCTCAGGTAATGCTTGCTGAAAGCAAGATGGAGTTTCTGCGAGAAACTCCATCGCCTCGCTTCGAGGCGCCGGCCCGCATCTGGTCGCTATGGCCTCAGGTTCGACCCAAACGAGGCTTGTTGAACACGACCCCTAAGCTCGGCAACCCACTAGTGGAGGCGTCTGGACGCAGCGGCTCGCCCAGTTCTGGGCCGACCGGAGACATCCCCAATCTCGTACGACCCTGCACCAACCTCCATTCAATCCTCCCCCCTCATTCACTCAAGGTGACACTCAACAAAATGTCGCCCTCGGTAGTACCCGGACCAACGGTCAAGATCAGACGAGCCGAACCCCAATCAAAAGACTTCGACGCACCGGTTACACGAGCATCGAAAACGGACTCCCGCGGCGGACCGTCATCAAAGACCCAGCCCGCGGCCTCTGCCGCAACTATCGCCCGGCCCAACACCTCCTCCCCTTCGTCCTCATCCTCAAGCTCATATCGACGAACTACCTTGGCGTAAACCGGCTTACCAGTAACCAAACTGGTTCCGCGAGCCTGATTGTCGGACCGCACCAACGAAATACCCTCAGCCTGATAAGAAGCCATCGGATCAGCCAACAACGCCGGAAGAAACGTATCGTCAGACGAACACCCCCCAACAGAAACACCAACTACGGCAACCAGCGCATACGACACTGCTCGACCCAACCGCCGTCGAAATACAGAGCAAGCACTAGACATTCCAAATCCCCCCGCGCAGGCTCAGATCGGCACGCACTGTACCTGTTGGGGTCAGGTGGTTACGTAGACGCGCACGCATCGACGACACGTGCAACAACATCCACAGGCTCTTCTCGTGACCCTCGAGTCCACCCAAACGAGGCTTGTTGAACACGACCCCTAAGCTCGGCAACCCATTAGTGGAGGCGTCCGGACGCCTGGTGGGTCCCCCGGTCTTCAAAACCGGTGAGAGGCGGTTTTCGTCTCTGGCGGGTTCGATTCCCGTCCGCCTCCGCCAGCTCCCAGATCAGCGATCCGATCGGCTTGGCCTCGATGGACCGGCATTCATCGTCGCTTTCAACTAAAACCGACTCGAGCATGCTGCACGACCTGCGCAAGGGGCGCCCGACCTCCCTCAAAGGTGACGTCTGCGTGGTTGGCGCAGGCCCTTGTGGAATAGCTCTGGCCAGTCGGCTGGCGGACCTAGGCGCTCATGTCGTGTTGCTCGATGCGGGCCCTCGGGAACCGGATGACGAAAGCCAGCGGCTCGCCGAAGGAGAGGTGTCCGGATACAGCTACAGCCGGCTCGATCACGCCCGCGCACGGGCTTTGGGCGGGACGGCACATTTCTGGAACATCGACCTCGGCGGCGGCTCTCCTGGGCTCCGTCTGCGACGAATGGACGAATCGGATTTCCGGGTGCGACCTTGGCTTCCCAACTCCGGCTGGCCGTTCGACATCTCGGAGCTAGACCAGCACTACGAGAGGGCAGAACGCATCTTCGGCATCCCGTCGAACGAGCCACCGAACGCAGAGGACCCGGTTGCAGATCGTCTAGACACGTCGAGCTCCTTGAAGAGCACTGCCTTCTGGATGGGTCGGGTGGCACCACTGTTCGACCACGCCGAGAAGCTGATCGAGCATGACTCGGTCGATGTCGTGCTCGGGGCCACGGTCGCCGGCATTCGCCAGTCAACCAGCGGAGAGGTCGACCGGATCGAAGCGATATCGCTCACCGGTGGCCATCTGGTCGTCGAGGCTTCGTCATTCGTCTTGGCGACCGGAGGCATCGAGAACGCTCGATTGCTCCTTCTCACAAACCCGGAAGACCAGGGTCAGGCGATTGGCAACGGCTACGACCTGGTTGGCCGCAACTTCATGGAGCACTTTCACACTCGAGCAGGCTTTCTCGACCCGTCAGACTTTGCGCCTTCAAAAAACACCGATGGGCTTCATCAGATGTCAGGTTCACTGGCCGAGCTCTGGTTCAGATACACGTCTGATCGCATGGCCGAGCTAGAGGTCCCAAACATTGCGTTCGCGTTGAGACCGACATCGCTGAGCGAGATGAGAAGAGCACAAGCAAGCAGGTCCAGCGACGGAACGCGCGCCTACCTCATACACCGAAGGCGACGACGAAAAGGCCTGACAAGCGACAGCGGCGAAGTCATCAGAAGAATGGCAAGAGACATACCGGGAGTCACCAAGAGCCTCTTGGCAACAACCCGTTGGTTCGTCGGTGAGCGGGTTGGCCGTGACCGAGAATTGGGCACGGTTCTTCGCATTGATGCCGTGGCCGAGCAGCTGCCCCACCTCGAGAGCAGGGTGACGCTGTCAAGTCAACGAGACGCAATCGGGCAACCTCAGGCGAAGCTGAACTGGGAGTTCCCACAGAGCGAAATGAAGAGGATCTGGGAGGGGTTCGCCGCCTTCGGCGAGGAGCTGGAAACAAGAGGTGTCGGACGGTTTCTCCCAAACAGAAACCAGAAACACATCTTGATGTCGGGTGGCTATCACCACATGGGGACCACTCGCATGTCGACGGACCCGGAGACCGGTGTCTGCGACCCGAATGGTCGTGTTCATGCGTGCTCCAACCTCTACGCGGCTGGGTCCTCGTTGTTCCCCACAAGCGGAGTGTCTAACCCGACACTGACCGCGATGGCGCTTTCTTTGAGGCTCGCCGATCACCTCGGCGGGCAGGCGACAACTGACCCGAACTGATCCGCCCGTCTCCGCCGGCTCAGGCCTGGACCCGCTCCCGACGCTGCGCCTCTGCGACTGCAATCGCCGTCATGTTGACAACGTCGATGACGGAGGCATCACGCTGGAGCACGTGAACCGTCTTGGAGAGGCCGCTGAGAATCGGGCCGATGACTTCGGCGTCGGTCAAACGGTTGAGCAGCTTGTAGGAGGCGTTGGCCGCAGTCAGATTCGGAAACACCAGAACGTTGGCGGCACGAGACAGCGGGCCGTCCGGGCGGCGTCTCGAAATCAGCTCGCCGACCACGGCGGTGTCCGCCTGCATCTCGCCGTCGACCGGGATATCAGGCCGGGCTTGGCGGAACAACTCCACGGCCCGACGCACCCTTGCGGGCTCGTCGCCACCGGCAGAGCCAAAGTCGGAGTAGGAGATGAAGGCGACTCTCGGTGCCCGGGCGAAGTCCTCCTCTGCGGCGCGAGTCGCCGCCAGCGCTATCTCAGCGAGCTGATCGGCTGTGGGCTCGATGTTGACAGCGCAGTCGGTGAAGAAATAGGGCTGGCCGCGCACCACCACCAGATACATCGACGAGACGATGGAGCGACCCTCCTCCACCTTAAGTACCTGGAGTGCGGGCCTGATCGTCTCCGGGTAGTAGGTGGTCAAGCCGCCAAGCACGGCGTCAGCGTCCCCGAGGCCAACCATCAGGCAGGCATACATGTTCGGGTCGGCGACCGCTCTCTCCGCATCGTGGAGTGACATCCCGCGATCGCGTCTCAACTCCTCGAGGACCCCTGCATATCGAGCCAAGCTCGAATCTGCGGACTTCGGGTCGATGACCTCCATCCCGTCCAATGAGATCCCGGACCCGCCGGCGAGGCCCTCGATCTCGTCCACGGCCCCGAGGAGGATCGGGGAGGCGATCCCCTCATCGGTGACCCTCCGAGCTGCGCGGATGATTCGGAGGTCGTCGGCGTGGGGGAAGGCGACGCGTTTCGGCTGCTCCCTCGCCTGGGTTGTGATTGAATTGATCAAGGCGTGGGAGGCACTGAATCGCGCTTGCAACTCGGCGCGGTACACGTCGAAGTCGGCGATCGGGCGTCGGGCAAGCCCCTCCTCCATCGCCGCCCGGGCAACGGCAGGAGCCACCTTCCACAAGACGCGAGGGTCAAACGGCTTCGGTATCAGGTACTCGGGACCGAATGAGAGCTGCTGCAAGTCATAGGCACGCAGCACTGCATCGGACACAGGTTCCTTGGCCAACTCCGCCAACGCCTTCGCAGCGGCCACCTTCATCCCCTCCGACACGGCCGTGGCCCGAACGTCCAAGGCACCCCTGAAGATGAAAGGGAACCCCAGCACGTTGTTCACCTGGTTCGGATAGTCGGAACGACCGGTCGCCATGACCACGTCGGGCCTCGCTGCTTTGGCATCCGGATAGGTGATCTCAGGATCCGGGTTGGCGAGGGCGAACACGATCGGAGCGTCTGCCATCGACTGGACCATCTCCTTGGTGACGGTGCCGGCCACGGAGACTCCGATGAAGGCGTCCGCCCCGACGAGGGCATCCTCGAGGGATCTGGCCTCTGTCTCGACCGCAAACTCTTGCTTGATCCCGGAGAGGTCGTCCCGATCGGTGTGGATCACACCGCGGGAGTCGGTCATGAGGATGTTGGCCGGGTCAACGCCAAGCGTGATGAAGAACCTGGCCGAGGCGACACCGGCAGCCCCCGCCCCGGCAACGACGATCTTGGTGTTGGCGATGTCGCGGCCGGTCAGCTCCAGCGCGTTGAGAAACGCTGCGCCACCGATGATGGCCGTGCCGTGTTGATCATCGTGGAACACCGGCACATCGAGCCGGTCACGAAGGGTCTCTTCGATGTAGAAGCATTCGGGTGCCTTTATGTCTTCGAGGTTGATCCCTCCCACCGTCGGTGCCAGCAATTCACAGAATCGGATCACATCTTCGGCATCGGGTGCGTCAATCTCGAGGTCGAAGACGTCGATGTCGGCGAAGCGCTTGAAGAGAACCGCCTTGCCTTCCATGACGGGCTTGCCGGCCAAAGCGCCGATGTTGCCCAAGCCCAGCACCGCCGTTCCATTGGACACGACAGCCACCAGGTTGCCCCTGTTCGTGTATCTGAACGCCGCGTCAGGGTCGTCGGCGATCACCAGGCAAGGCTCGGCAACCCCGGGGGTGTATGCGAGGCTCAGGTCCGACTGGGTGGCAGTCGGCTTGGTCGAGCTGATCTCGATCTTGCCGGGGCGAGGAGTCTCGTGATATTCGAGTGCTTCGGAAAAGTTCCGCTTGTCCGCCATCACCAAACCCTACCCCGGGCGCAACATGAGGCCATAGGGCCCGTATATGGGCGCTATTACCTGAGGTTGCCGGTTGGTGGGGGTGACGTTCTGGGCGGGACCTGCGAGAATCCCTGCTGATGTTGGAAACAGATCTTCCGATCTTTCACGACAACGGCTACAAGGTGATGGGTGGCTGGCGTGTCGGTCAACCCCCAGAGGAGGCTCAGACGCGTTCCGGCCTCTTGGTGCCGATCGGCACCAAGGACGGCAACGACGCCCTCGCCTTGGTGGACGTCCAGACCGGCCAGCGCTTCTGGGCGGTGCCCACCGGAGCCTGGCGTTTCATCTGGCCGCCGACGGGCAAACCTGTCGTTGCCGTGCGCGAGTCGCAGATCATTGCCGAGGAAGAGCCAGACCATGTTGGCGACGAGGGCCAATACCTCTGAGCCGGGTTAATCCCACCGCACAGACTCCACACTCCGGCCAACATCCGACGTCGTCATGACCCAGGAACACCAGGCGCGCTCACGTCGCAGGCTCACCGCGACCGTCACCGACCTCGATGTCGCAGTACAGCGAGCGTTTCTTGTCGGTGTCCTCCTGCCCGGGATGACATCCGCCGACGAAGAGCGGTCGCTCGACGAGCTGGCCCTGCTCACCGACACAGCCGGCTCCGATCCGGTGGATCAGGAGATGGTGAAGAGGGACGGCATCCATCCGGCCACCTTCATCGGCTCGGGCAAGGCTGAAGACCTGGCGGCGCTGACCACTGCCCTCGACATCGACGTGGTCGTCTTCGACCACCCCCTCACGCCGGCGCAGCAACGCAACCTGCAAGCCATCTTTCACTGCGACGTGGTCGATCGCGAGGCACTGATCCTCGACATCTTCGCCCAGCACGCGACCTCGCGGATCGGTGCCCTCCAAGTCGAGCTGGCCTTGCTTCGTTACAACCTGCCGCGCCTTCGCGGCAAGGGAAAGGCCCTCTCACAGCAGGGCGCCGGCATCGGAACTCGTGGCCCGGGTGAGACCAAGCTCGAAACAGACCGCCGCCGGATCCTCGCTCGAATCTCGAAACTCGAGAAAGAGCTGAAAGAGAAGGCACGGCATCGCGACACTCAGCGCAAGCAGAGAAAGCGGAACGGGATCCCCCAGGTGTCCATCGTCGGATACACCAACGCCGGCAAGTCCACTTTGCTCAACGCGCTCACCGACGCCGACGCGTTGGTCGAAGATCGGCTCTTTGCGACGCTCGACCCAACGGTCCGGCGCCTCGAGCTGCCCGACAACCGTGAGGTCCTGCTTTCCGACACCGTGGGCTTCGTCCGTCGTCTCCCCCACGGCTTGGTAGAGGCGTTTCAGTCGACCCTTGCCGAAGCGGCCGAGGCGGATTTGCTCGTCCACCTGGTCGACGGGACAGACGAGGATCTGCCAGGACAGATCGCGGCCGTTCGCGAAGTGCTGGACGAGATCGACGCCGAGAAGATCCCGGAGCTGCTGGTCATCAACAAGATCGACGCTCTTGACAACCAGCAGAGGAAGCGCATCGCCAATCTCTACCCAGATGCGATCCTCGTGTCAGCTGTCAAATCTGCCGGCTTCGGCTCTCTCCTCCAGGCGGTGTCTCAAGCCCTGGCGAGGAACACGGTCACTCTGAAGCTCACGGTGCCCTACGAGAGGGGTGATGTGGTGGCGGCAGCACATCGAGTTGGTGAGGTGGTCGAGGAGAAGCACGACGACCTAGGCACCATCCTCGATGTGAGAGTGCCGTCCAAGTCTGTCGGCGCCTTCGCCGACTTCGTCACCCCTTAGACGAGACCGCCGCTCCGACTATTCCGGCGTTGTTTCTGATGACGGCAAGCTCGATGGGCAAGGCCGGGTCGAATCTCTCGTTGAAAAGCTCCCACCGTTTCACCACCCCGCCACCAATCACCAGCAGCTTGGGCGAGAACACTGTCGCTACGTGCATCAGGAAGCGGTTGGCTCGATCACCCCACTCTTCCCAGGTGAGGCCCTCGTCTTTCATGGCTTTGGCCGCGAAGTAGACCTCGCTCCTCGTATGGCCCTCCAACTCGAGCATCCCCAGTTCGAGGTTGGGCACCAGTTGGCCATCGACGAGCATCCCGGATCCGATCCCCGTGCCGAAGGTGACCATCAGCACCAAGCCACCTACCCCGCGAGCCGCGCCGAATTGTGCCTCCGCCACTGCGGCCGCGTCGGCGTCGTTCATCAACATGATGTCCTGGCCGAGGGCCGCGGAGAACTCCCGTCGAGCGTTCCGGCCTACCCACGTCTGACTGATGTTGTTTGCAGTCGACACCGTGCCGTCTTCCACCACGGCAGGAAACCCAACCCCGATCGGGCCCGAGTACTCGAACCTGCCCACCAGCTCGAGGAGGGTGGCTGTCATCGCCTCGGGCGAGGCGGGTCGTGGCGTGTCGAGTCGATGCCGGTCTGATACGAGGTCTCCGGTTGTCACGTCGACCAGAGCGGCCTTCATCCCCGTTCCGCCGATGTCGATTCCAAGTCGTGTCTCAGTCAAAGCGGAGACAGAGTAAGCGAATTCGAGGGTCTGGATATAGCCTCAGCTTCGTGAACACCAAAGCAGACATAGGAGTCGTCGGCCTGGCCGTGATGGGG
The DNA here is from genome assembly GCA_028285585.1 of Acidimicrobiia bacterium. GTDB lineage: Bacteria > Actinomycetota > Acidimicrobiia > Spongiisociales > ZC4RG35 > CAXMPK01. Next base: position 89,272 of record JANQOU010000003.1, on the reverse strand, counting down.
GCGAACATCGCCCTCAACCTCGCCGACTCCGGTAACAACGTCGCGGTCTACAACAGAACCAAGTCGGTGACAGATGAGTTCATGGCCGGCGAGGCAGCAGAAAAGCCCATCGTGCCCAGCTCTGATCTCGCCGAGCTGGTGGGCAACCTGGCGCAGCCCCGAGTCGTCCTGATCATGGTGAAGGCCGGCGGCCCCGTCGACGCGGTGATTGACGAGTTGGTCCCCCTGCTCGACGACGACGACATCATCATCGACGGCGGCAACTCGCTGTTCACCGACACCGACCGGCGCTATGAGGATCTTTCGCAGAAAGGCATCCGATTCATCGGGATGGGCATATCCGGTGGAGAGGAAGGCGCAAGACACGGCCCGTCACTGATGCCCGGAGGCGACGCCTCCGCATGGCCGGTGGTCGAGACAATGCTCCGATCGATCGCCGCAGTGGCACCTGACGGCACACCCACCTGCGAGTGGGTCGGCCCTGGCGGAGCCGGGCACTTCGTGAAGATGGTTCACAACGGCATCGAATACGGCGACATGCAGGTCATAGCGGAGGCATACGACCTGATGCGACGCGGCCTTGGCATGGCACCGGCGATGATCGGAGATGTCTTTGAGCGGTGGAATCAAGGCCGCCTCGACTCCTATCTGATCGAGATCACCGCGAGCATCCTGAAGGTGGAGGAGGATGAGCAGCCTCTCATCGACTTGATCCTCGACGCCGCCGGCCAGAAGGGCACCGGCAAGTGGACGGTCATCGCTTCGATGGATCTAGCCGAGCCGACAGCACTCGTCGCCGAGGCGGTGTACGCCAGGATCGTCAGCTCCGACCCAGCAAGAAGGCAGGCCATCGCAGGAATCTTCGACGACCCGACGGACTTGCTTGACGAGGCCACCGTCGATGACATCGAAGCCGCTCTCTACGCATCGAAGATCATCTCCTACGCGCAGGGCTTTCGCCTGCTCAGCGCGGCCTCCGACGAGTACGGATGGGACCTGGACATGGGCTCCATCGCAGGGTTGTGGCGGGCCGGCTGCATCATCCGCGCCGCTTTCCTCGATGACATCACTGCTTCCTACCGATCAGAGCCAGACCTGGAAGACCTCACGTTGTCCCCGTTCTTCAGTCGGGCATTGAAGGGAGCGGACGGCTCCTGGCGCGCCGTCGTGGCTGATGCCGTCTCCGCCGGATTGCCGGTGCCGGCGTATGCGAGCGCCTTGTCCTACTTCGACGGCATGCGATCTAGACGGCTCCCCGCTGACCTGATCCAAGCGCAACGAGACTTCTTCGGGGCCCACACCTTCGAACGGACCGACCGGCCCCGTGGCGAGTTCTTCCACCACGACTGGAGTGACGACTAGACGAACCGGCCTGTCGCGCGTGCACAGCGTGTCGCCCAGCGCGACGGGTTGCTATAGCAACGGGTGTCGGTCAGACCGGAGGGGTGCCCTCGACGTCGATCAGTGGTGGCGGGTGATACTCGGGGTCGGCCGCGTCGGCTGCCTCGACGTGGTCACGGCTGACACCCATCAAGAACAGGATCGCATCGAGGAAGGGGACCGACACCGCAGTGTCGGCTTGCTCGGTGACAATCGGCTTGGCGTTGAAGGCGATTCCCAGGCCGGCGGCGGCCAGCATGAGCAAGTCGTTGGCACCGTCCCCCACCGCCACCGTCTGGCTCATCGGGATGCCTTCCTTCGCAGCGACTTCGGTGAGGAACTGCTCTTTGCGCTTGGCGTCGACCAACTCACCGGCGAGACGCCCTGTCACCTTCCCGTCGACCACCTCGAGCGTGTTCGACAAGGCGTAGTCGACACCCAACTCGGCGGCCAGAGCTTCGGTGAATCGTGTGAACCCTGCGGAGACGATGGCCGTCTTCAACCCCATCCGGCGCAACGTCCGTATGAAGGTCTTGGCTCCCGGAGTCAAGGTCATTTGCGTGGCGACCCGTGCGAGTGCGTCGTGGCCGATGCCAGCCAGCAATGCCACACGGCGGTTGAGCGAGTCGATGAAGTCGATATCGCCTGCCATCGCTGCGGCCGTGATTCGCTGCACCTCGTCGGCGTGACCGGCCTCCGCGGCCAGGAGGTCGATGACTTCTTGCTGGATCAGTGTCGAGTCGACGTCGAGAACCACCAGCCTCTTGGCCCGCCGCTCCAAACCGTCGGGCTGGATCGCCAGGTCTATGGGTGCGCCAGCCGCCACCGCCACCAGCTCGGTGCGGATCGTGTCCAAGTCACCGTTGGAGATGACCAGCTCGTAGGACACGACCGGGTATCGGCTGAGTCTGAAGATCCTCTCGATGTTGCCGCCACCGTTGGCGATGGCACGAGCAACGGCACCGAACTGGGCAGCCGACACCGTTGCCCCGATGACGGTGACCACGGCCATCCTTTTTATCGGTGCCGGATCGGCCTCGATCAGCTCGAAGTCGATATGGAGACCTTTCTCCCATCCAAAGAACAGGAGGTCTTTGATCGTGGCCTGCTCGGTGGTGACTCCGAACAAAACCTCGAGTGTGAGCCGGCCACGGACAACGATCTGCTCTACGTCGTAGATCTCCGCACCGCCCGCATGGAGTGCGTCCATCAGCCCGGCGGAGATCCCAGGACCGTCCGGCCCACTGACCGACACCAAAATCGTCTTCTGCTCACTCACGGGCGAAAGGGTAGGAGCCGTCATGATCAGCTCGGAATCCTCTCAGCACCCGAGCCGTCTCCCTTTGCCCATCGGCCTAAGTAGGATCGCCCTCGCTCGACCCTGGGAGTACTTCTTTGTCTGACAATCCTTGGCGTCTGCCGCGCCACGTCATCCCGAGTCACTACGACCTCGTTCTCGAACCCGATCTGGAGACCTTCACTTTCACCGGCTCGGTTGGAATGGACGTCGACGTTCTCGAACCGACCTCGCAGATCGTGCTCAACGTTGCCGAAGTTGACATCAAATCGGCCACAATTTCGTCGGGTGAACCAGTTGAAGAGATCTCCTACGACGAGGAGTACGAAAGAGCGACGTTGACCTTCGGATCGGAACTGGCAACCGGCTCCTACCGGCTGGAGATCGAGCACACCGGAGTGATCAACGATCAGCTGCGTGGCCTGTATCGGTCGATGTTCAAGGACTCAGACGGTGTCGAGCAGCCCATCGCCGCGTCGCAATGCCAGTCGACCGACGCCCGCCGTATCTTCCCCAGCTTCGACGAGCCGGACTTCAAGGCCACTTTCAAGACAACGATGGTGGTGAGCGACGGGCTCGAGGCCTACTCGAACGCTAGAGAGCTGGCCCGCAGCCATACCGACGACGGACGGGTCCGGTTCGAGTTCGCCAAGACGATGAAGATGTCGCCCTATCTGCTGGCGTTCATCGTCGGCCCGTTCGAGGCAACCGACCCGGTTGACGTGCGCGGCACGCCAACTCGGATCATCGTTCCCAAGGGGAATCTCCATCTCACCGACATCGCCCTCGAGAACGCCGTGTTCTGCTTCGAGTTCCTCTCGGATTACTACGGAATCCCCTACCCCGGCGACAAGCTCGACCACATCGCCATACCCGACTTCGCCGCGGGAGCCATGGAGAACGTCGGCCTGATCACCTACCGCGACGCCTACCTCGTCGTCGATCCCGAGAAGGCCAGCCAAGGCGAGCTGCTGCTCAGCCTGGACGTGATCGGCCACGAGATCGCCCACCAGTGGTTCGGCAATCTCGTCACCATGGCTTGGTGGGAAGGCGCATGGCTCAACGAGGCTTTCGCCAGTTTCATGGAGCTGAAGGCGACGGATGCGATGAGACCGGAATGGAAGCGATGGTTGGCCTTCCTCAATCGCGAAGTGCCGTGGGCGATGGGCACCGACCAGCTGGCAAGCACGCGGCCCATCGAGTTTGAAATCACGGCTCCCGAAGAAGTCGACCAGATGTTCGATGCGATCACCTACGGGAAAGGCTCGGCCGTTCTCCACATGATCGATGAGTTCATCGGAGCGGAGCAGTTCCGTGCCGGAGTGGGCAACTACCTGCGCAAGCACGAATACGCCAACACCGTCACCACCGACCTCTGGGAGGGCCTAGACGGTGCGTCGGAGTGGCCCGTGTCCGACATCATGAACACTTGGGTTTACCAGCGCGGCTTCCCTCAGATCGACGTCACACCTGCCGATGGCGGCATCGAGCTGCACCAGCGCCGCCATCTGGTGATACCAGACGACAGCGACACCACCATCTGGAAGGTGCCGATTCTCCTGAGAGGGTCGGTCGACGGCGAGCCGTTCGAGTCGAAGGTCTTGCTCGAAGAGGACGAGTTGGTGGTCCCGATCGACGGGACCGTGGACTGGATGATGGCCAACGGCGGAGGAAGCGGGTTCTACCGAACCTTCTACGCCGACGACCTGTTCTCGGCGTTGCTGGCCAACGTCTCATCACTCACCGAGAAGGAGCGCTACAGCCTTCTCGCCGACACGCTCGCTTTCGTCAAGAACGGCACGCTCCCGGCAAGTGCATTCCTCGACCTGGCTGCCGAGTTCTCGGAGGAGACAGAGCAGGCGATCTGGTCGGTCATCATCGGCGGTCTTTCGCTACTCGAGCACCACACTCTCGACGAAGAAGTCCGGCCCGCCTTCGAGGAGTTCGTGAGAAACCTGGCCGGTCCTGCCTTCGAGCGTCTCGGTTGGGAGCCGGGTGACAACGAGTCCGATCTGGACCGCAAGCTGCGTGGCGAGTTGATCGCATGTCTGGGGAATCTCGGAGAGGACCCGGAAACAATCGAGAAGGCGCGCCAGGTCACGGCGGCGGCGTTCGACGGTGCGACCGTCGATCCAGAGGTGGCCACCGCTGCTCTCGGGGTTTACGCCCGCCACGGCTCATCGGAGGAATACGACACGCTGTGGAGCCGGCATCTCGACGCTTCGACGCCGCTGGATCGCAACCGTTACCTGCGTGCCCTGGCATCGGTCAACGAGCCCGACCTGGCGATCTCGACCCTGGACAAGGTCGTGGCCGGCGACATCCGCACTCAGGACGCCTTCTGGGTGTTCGCCATCACGCTGATGGGGAAAGCGGGCCCTGTGGTGTGGGACTCGGCAGCCTCGCGCTGGGATGATGTCTTGGAGACGATGCCGGGGATGACCCGCGGACGGGTCGCCGAAGGGGTCTCCGCTCTCAGTGGGCCGGAGATAGCCCCGCGCATCCGTGGCTTCTTCGCCGAGCACCCGGTTCCCGAGGCAGCGATGTCGATCGAGCAGAACCTGGAGAAGCTCGACGCCAACGTCGCTCTCCGGGAGCGGGAGACACCGACGCTCACCGAATACTTCGGCGCATGAGAAAGGCCCCCTGACCGGGGGCCTTTCCACGAGCTTTCCGCAGAGTTCGTTACTTGAGCTCTACCGAGCCGCCTGCGGCCTCGATGGCCTCCTTGGCCTTGTCGGCTGCTTCCTTGTCAACGCCTTCGAGGATGGCGTTGGGAGCACCGTCGACGAGATCCTTGGCCTCTTTGAGCCCGAGGCTGGTCAGCCCGCGGACTTCCTTGATCACCTGGATCTTCTGCGAGCCGGCATCGGTGAGGACGACATCGAACTCGTCCTTCTCCTCTTCACCGCCGGCACCTCCGTCACCACCAGCGACCGGGGCGGCAGCCACGGCAACTGGAGCTGCAGCGGTCACGTCGAACTTCTCCTCGAAAGCATCAAGGAACTCCTTGAGCTCGAGGACTGTCATCTCCTCGAACGAGCTGAGCAGCTCGTCAGTGGTCATCTTTGCCATTGCTATTCCTCCTCGGCCTGGTCGGCCGTGGTGTCGGCGGGCTCGTCTGCGGGAAGGCTGGCGTCGCCGCCGCCATCAGGCAGATGTTCACCCGACTCTTTCTTGTCCAAAAGCTGCGAGAACATCGATGCTGCGTCGCTCGTGAAGGAGCCGAACATGCCGGCGGCCTTGTACAAGGGTGCCTTGGCCGCTCCGGCGATCTTCGCCAGTAGCACCTCACGAGACTCGATCTCGGCGAGTTTCGAGACTTCCTCAGGGCTGAGGACGTCCCCTGCGAGGAACCCGGCCTTGAGCACGAAGACATCGTGAGCCTTGCCGAACTCCTTCAGGGCCTTGGCCGTCGCGACCGGATCGTCCTGGGCGAAGGCGAGAGCCGTGGGACCGGCGAGATACTCGTCCATCCCCTCGAACCCGGCCTCTTCCGCCGCCAATCGGGTCAGCGTCATCTTGACGACCTTGTAGTCGGCCCCACTGTCACGCAGGCTCTTGCGAAGCTCTTGCACGGCGGAAACCGTCAGCCCGCGGTACTCGGTGAGGAACACCGCCTCGGCGCCCTCGAGTCTCTCTCGGATGTCAGCTACAGCTTGGACCTTTTCTGGTCTGGGCATTGCTTCTCCCTAGACATCAATGAAGCCCCTCGGCAGAAAACAAGGGGCTTGCGAGAAGCGGTCCTGCGCTGGCGGGGCGAGCCCCTTTGAGTCGGTGACACCGGCGGTCTTCGGCCGAGTATTGGGATTACGAATGACATTGTATCGACGAGCCCCCGCTGATCAATTCGATGCCCCCTATGCGTGTGCAGAAAGGAGTACCTAGTACTCCTTTCTGCACACGGGGAGACAGGGTGGGGTCAGACCCCACCTTTCTTGCGTCTGAGGAGCGAACGGAGGCGATCACGCCGAGAGGAGTACCCGCCCAAGGCGAGGAACTCAGGGGGCGGCGCTATCAGCCGCCTTACTGCCTGCGGCTTCTCACTCCAGGGCATCCCGATCGTCTTGGCGAGCTTGACGGCGCGCAGGTCCAGATCCGGCCGGTCGTAAGCCCGCCGCAGGGCCCAGTTGCTGAGCCCGGCTCTAGATGAGCCGAACGCCAGACCCGGGTCATCGAGAAGCACCGCGGCTCTCTCCATCACTCGCGAGGTGAGGTCCGAGACGCCAATCTCAGCGAGGAACTCGTTGGCAACAGCTCTGTCTTGATCAGATGCAGACCGGGAGATGGTGACGATGTCGAGCAGTGAGGTGATGGGCCGGTGGTTCGGATAGGAGACAGCAAGGTGACTACAGGCATGGCCCAGCCGCCCACCTCGAGGCAACGCCTGAAATGGCTGCCCGGCCACAACGAACTCCTCGGCGTTGTCCCACCACCACTCGCCGAGGAAGCCACCGGCTGCGTGAGGCCGGGTGTGCACGTCGATTGCTCCCAAGTCGGAGTACAAGCTCTCCCCCTTGTCGAGGAGGACGAGATCCCCGGTGCGTGCGAATCCGGCACCGCTCAAGGCTTCCACGGTCGTATCCAGGTGCTCGCGTCTAACCAAGATGTCCACGTCGGAGATGACCCGCTGCGTCGGGGTGCTGTAGTCGAGGCGCCCGGTGGGAACGCCTTTCAACACGATGAACTCGATCTCGTGCGACGACAGCGTCTCGGCGATGACAAGCAACAGACGATCGAGTGACAATCTCGATATCGCCAACTCTCTCGACCAGCCCTTGGCGGTCTCAGTGAGCTGGCTCGACACGCTGATCGCCCCGTGGTCGATGGCGGCCAGAAGTTGTGGAGTCAGACGGTGTTGGTTGGCCCACTCGACGAAGGCCGACTCGCTCTCCGCATCCAGATGCAACGGCTCGCTACGTTCGCCGCCGGCCAGCAGCAGCTGAAACAGCTCGACCGAGCCGGGGACCGCAGCCAGTTCAGGGGAGAAGAAAGCAAGAAGACGTTGTCGACTATCCATTGAAAGTTGAAGCCCCCTGATGGCACGGGTCTGACCCGACGATCAGGCTAGCCCCCGCTGGCGAACAGCCAAGATGCCCTCTTTCGATCACGCTCCGTGCTCCGCACCACTCTCCGACGCCGAAGCCAGTCCTGATAGACCTGATTTCCAGAATCTCCCTGGACACTGGTGACACCTCGCGCGACACTTGGGTGACGTTTGAAAACAGGGGGTCTCCGTGTGACCGGGCGGGTTCCCTGACCGCCCCCGCCCGCTCCTCGGACCCGAATAGTGAGGGCCGCGTGGCCGACGATCGAGACCAGTCCCTACCCTGGTCCACAGACGAGAAGTCGGCTGACGTGCGGACGGTGGACCTGGCAGCCGATAGCCCTCCCAGCCCACGGAGTTCCGGGGCGCGGAGATCCCCCTAGTTCAAGAAGAAAGCCCCCTTCCGGGGGCTTTCTCACGTTCGTATCTTCGTGGTTCCTACTGGGCCAGCTCTATCAGGTCCTCCAGATGGCCCGTGTCAACTTTGACCCCGGGGCCCATCGTCGATGAGACAGTCATCGCCTTCATGTAGCGGCCCTTGGCACCTGATGGCCTGGCTCGCTCGATCTCAGCCGTGAGCGATGCGAGGTTTTCAACGAGCTGACCAACCTCAAAGCTGGCCTTGCCCACAGGGACATGGACGTTGCCGTAGCGGTCGTTGCGATACTCGATCTTGCCGGCCTTGAACTCTGAGACAGCCTTGCCCACGTCGGCCGACACGGTGCCGGCCTTGGGGTTGGGCATCAGCCCCCTGGGCCCGAGCACCCGGCCCAGCTTGCCGACCTCGGACATCATGTCCGGAGTGGCTATCGCGACGTCGAAGTCGAGCTCTCGCCCGTTGGCGATCGCTTCTGCCAGTTCCTTGCCACCAACCACGTCTGCGCCGGCTTCGGTGGCCTCTTTCTCCTTGTCTCCCGGGCAAAAGACGGCAACCCGGACTTCCTTGCCGGTCCCGTGAGGCAACGAGACTGTGCCTCGGACCATCTGATCGGCCTTCTTCGGGTCAATGCCGAGGGCGTAAACGATCTCAACGGTCTCGTCGAACTTGGCCGACGCCAGGGTCTTGACCAGCTCGACCGCCTCGGCGGCGGGATAGGGGTGGTTCTTGTCGTACCGCTGCGATGCCTCGCGGTAGCTCTTGCCGTGTCTCATGTTTCTCCTTGTGGTCCGTTCGGCCGATCCAGAGGCCCGAGTTCGATTGCATCGAACTCGAAGCCGATTTCATCGGCCTCCCACCTAGATGTGATTGTCTGCTCTAGTTCGACCTCATCGAACTAGAAGGTGATTTTCGTCACCCCTCGACGGTGATCCCCATCGATCGGGCGGTGCCCTCGACGACCTTCATCGCGCCTTCGATGTCGATGGCGTTGAGGTCGGGCATCTTGATCTCGGCGATCTCCTTGACCTGCGCCTTGGTGACGGTCCCCACCTTCTCCTTGTTGGGCTCACCAGAGCCCTTCTCCACCCGGGCGGCCTGGCGCAGCAGCGCTGCCGCCGGCGGCGTCTTGGTGATGAAGGTGAAAGACCGATCCTCGTAGATCGAGATCTCAACCGGGATGATCTGACCGCGCTGGCTGCCGGTGGCGTCGTTGTAGGCCTTGACGAAGTCCATCAAGTTGACGCCGTGCGGACCGAGGGCGGTGCCCACCGGCGGTGCCGGTGTGGCCTGCCCTGCGGGCAGCTGGAGTTTCAGCGTGGTGACGAGTCTCTTTCTTCCCATTCCTGGTTCCCGTTAGTTCTTCTGAATGTCCTCGAAGCCAAGCTCGACCGGAGTGTCCCGGCCGAAGATGTTGACCAACACGACCACCTTCTGCTGGTCGATGTTGATCTCTTCGATGATTCCGTTGAAGTCCGCGAACGGGCCGGTGACGACACGCACTTGCTCGCCGACCTCCCATTCGGGCTTGAAACGTGGCTTGCCCTTCTCCTCTTCTTCCTGGACGCCGAGGAAACGCTCGACCTCGCGTCGTGAGAGAGGTGTGGGCTTCTGTGCGTTACCGGCGACGAAACCGGTGACACCCGGGGTGTTGCGGACGGCGTACCAGGAGTCGTCGTCGAGCGACATCCTCACCAGGATGTAGCCGGGGAAGACCTTCTTGGGGACGGTGACCTTCTTGCCGCCCTTGAACTCGACCACGTCTTCCATGGGGATGTGGACTTCGAAGATCCGGTCCTCCATGTGCATCGACTGGATGCGGGTCTCGAGGTTGGCCTTGACCTTGTTCTCGTAGCCGGAGTACGAGTGGATGACGTACCAGTCACCGGGCAGGTCGTAGGGGCTGGCCGGGCGTGGCGGCTCCGGCTCTTCATCCTCTTCGTCACTGCTCTCGGGTTCGTCGGAAGCTGACTCCTCAACAGCCGATTCTTCTTCAGCTGGAGTCTCTTCGGTTGCCGCTTCCTCCTCGTCGGCAGCCGGGGCCTCGACCGCGGTTTCCTCGGCCGAAGCCTCTTCGGCAGGGGCTTCCTCCGTCACAACTTCATCGGTGGCTTCCTCGACTACCTCTTCGACGGCGTCGAGCACTTCTTCGGTGGTTTCGATCATGTCGGCCATCAGCGGGTGAGATCGATCAGCCAGAGGACAAACTGCTTGGCGGCGAAGTCGAAGCCGAAGATGACACCGGTGAGGACTGTCGAAGTGATGACCGTGACCGTGGTGAAGGCGATCATCTGCTCACGAGTGGGCCAGGTGACCTTGCGCAGCTCGACTCTCACCTCGTGGAGGTAGTCGCCGATGCGGCGGACGAACGACTTGCGCTCTTTGGGCGCGCCGGCGTTGGCTTGCATCTGCGCAGCCTTGCGCTGCGCCCTGGTGCCGCCTTCTTTTTCCTTCTGCTTCCGTCGCTCCTCCCGTTCCTGGAGGCGACGCATCTCTCGGTTCATCCGTTATCCCTATGAGTTCTTACTTGGAAAGCCTGGCAGGGGTGGAGGGACTCGAACCCCCAACCTCCGGTTTTGGAGACCGGCGCTCTAGCCAATTAGAGCTACACCCCTAGGGGGGTTCGCGGGCCGGTCAAGTATACGGCCCGCCGTCTCACTGTGGAAACTCAGTGGGGATATAGAGGAGGACACCCCGACCCGACGACTGCGCCCCTCAGAAGCATCGACTCAACCGTAGCGATCCGAGGTCTGTGCTTGACGTACACCACAGCATCCGACTCCGTACCCACGTGACAAAGAACACCCTAAGGTCGCCGCGGCCCTCCGCAGGCTTGGTTGGTCGACGACTACGTTGGCTGGCGAGAAACGCGTGGATCCATTCGGCGTAGAGGACAACGAAGTCGATAGCGGGAGACAACTGGCCAGGTCGTGGGCCGCTTCGATACGGTCTGGTTTGCGCGATATCGGACGACACAGGGGACTTGTGTTGATGATCGCGGCGACGGTCAGTGTCGGGTCTGTCCTGACCCTTCTGGGCCCTCTTCTGGACGAGGCGGTCGACGCGGGTGACGAGTACGTCACGATGAACTCGGAGTTGATCGTGTTGGCAGACTCGTCAACACCAATTGACATCGCCGAATTGGCCGATGCTGTGTCTTCGGTAGATGGAGTCCAGTTGGTGCGGCCATCAACCACACAAGATCTGGAGGCTCTACCACCAAATCAGATCTTCAGGTTCACCAGCGGCGAGACCCTGGTTATTGAGCCGACGGGCCGTGTACGGGTTGAAGCGATCCGTCAAGAAGCCCTGGACATTCGAGGAGTATCCGACGTGGCTCTCGGCGTGGGAGTCCCTTCGCAGATGACGATCGCCCTCGTTAGGGCCCTTTTGCCGTGGGTGGCTATCGCCTTCTTCGTATCCGCCTTGATTCTGATCGCGAACCTCTCGTTCCTGCTGGCTAGGACACGAAGAGCTGAAGCCGAGGCGATGCGGCTCGTCGGTGGGACAACACTCTCGATAGTGATCCGGACTGGTCTCGTCGTAGCCGTTCCAACGGTCTTGTCGATTGTCGCCACTACAACGGTTGTAGCTCTGACTGCTAGCTCAATTGTCTCCGCGTTTCTGCCAAGTGGCGTTGCACTGAACCATGTCGCGCAGCAAACCGTCTCCACTGGGATAGTCCTGGCCATGGCAGCAACAGTCGTTGTCGGATTAGCCACAGTTGCCAGCATTGGCCGCGTCGCGACCAAGTAGCGACTGCAATCGGAGACCTGGGGGGCGATTTACCGCCGCGGGACTTAGCCTGCCTCAGGTGAAATTGTCCGCTTTCCCCGGGAGGGCGTGGTTAGACGCTTCAAACGGATTGGGGACTGGTGGATGCCGCCAGCCGCCGGGCGGACCAGCAAGATTCAGACTTGATCCCAACGGCCCACGAGTTCGATGAGTTCGCGATAGACGCTCTGAGCGGTGGGCTGCTCTTGGATCTCCCGGATGTAGTACTCGTTGCGACGGTGATCCGGTGTTCGAAGTCCTGATGTGCAGTGAGGTTGGGACATCCTCCGACAATTGGGGGAACTCGACTACTCGTCCGATTCCCGCTGATCCCAGACGGTAAATGCAGAGGCGATGTCCAACAGCGGGCGATAGGAGGGTTGACTGCGCGCACCGATCGCGCGGATATGACGCTACGTTGCGAAGACGTGATGACCGGTTCCTCAAAACTCGGCGGGTCACACCGAGGCGGGACCGCCGATAGTAGAAGGCAAGGAACGGGGAGGGCCGTTGCCTTTCTTCTCATCGCCGCCATACTCAATGCGTCTTGTTCGGGTGATGAGACATTCCTCCCGGGGCTTCTTGCAGATCCAATGGCCTCGTATGTCCCTGCTCAGTCCGAACTTGTCTCGTCCCGAGAGCAGGAAGCGGGAGAGCTACTGGGGAAGCCGGTTTACGCCAAGGTCATAAGATCATTCCGAATCGAAGAGTCCCAGTCGATGAGCATCCTTGGAGCCACCGTGGCTGACGCCGCATCTTCAGGCTGGGACGTAGCCCAATCCTCGACCACAGAGACTCTCTACGTCGGAACAAAGGACCTCTCCGGACGCGAGGGCAGAATCTGGATAGGGCTGCAAACAAGCGACCCCGACCCAGACATACGAGGACCACGCAACCAGATTGGCATCACTCTCGAATACGTAGGCGGTGGTGGATGAATCACTACGCCAGAACACAAACAAGGAAACGGCATTAGATGTGAGCACAACAGTGCGGTGGGGTCTAGTGCTGGTCCTGGCAATGGGATAACAGCGGTCCCCACGCTTCAGTGTCGGGGGACGACGATGAAACTTGGTGATGCTTCCCCAGGCAACCTGCCACTGACGACTGAGCTAGGCAGCACCATCTATGGACCGTGACATATCCAACCTCGGTCATGAACCGGTTGACCAACATTCACGGGAACGAAACTGGCTCCTGGATGGTCTGTCGATCGGATGGCCAGTTTGGATGAGGCTCGTGAGCCTGTGGTGGCGTCTTTCGACGCCTTCTACTCGGTGACCTGGCCCGAGGTGTACCGGGCGGTTGCGGTTGTCATCCGTGACCGCGACCTGGCAGCTGAGGCGGTCGATGAGGCAATGGTCAGGACATTCACCAAGTGGCGAGACGTTTCGAGAATGTCCAACCCGCAAGGCTGGGTCTACCGAGTGGCCGTGAACTGGGCAAGGACTGGGCTGAAACGCCGGTCCCTGGCCAAGAAGCTTCCCGAGCCTCCGGAACCACTGGTCGAAGTGCCAACACCCCCGGATCCGGCGCTGATCGAAGCAGTTCGAAGATTGCCGGCAAAGCAACGAGACGTGATCGTGGCGAGATATCTGCTCGATCTGTCTCAGGAGCAAATCGCCGAAACGTTCGGGTTAGAGCCAGGAACCGTCAAGAGTCGGCTCAGCCGGGGCTTGGAACGGTTGAGGAAGGAGCTCGTCCTATGAGCCTCGAAACACGCATCCGATCCGGTTTGAGGGCCGCAGCAGCCGACGAACCAGCCGGACAGCCGACAGATATCGACGAAGTGAAAGCGGCCGCGGCGAAGAGAGTACGAAGGGACCGTTCGCTCAGATTCGCAACAACAGGCATCGCTCTCCTAACTGTCGTTCTGGTGGTAGCCAATCTGGTAGCGATCAATCAGGAAGAGCGAGCGCCTGTAGCTCCGGTGCTAGCGGAGGGCGAAACCCTGCTCGCCACCGACCCGGTGATTGTCCAGGGAGCGCCTGCCCCGGAGCCCGTGTTCGACACCGATTCGCTTGGTGTGGAGCAACCCTTGACCGCCCTCTCAGACACTCGTCGTATCGAGGCGGCTGCCGCGTTGCACCTTCAAATGGCCTCTGACCCCGACGTGCTGAGGATCACTTCGGTGGGAACAACTACCGGAGGCGACGACATCGTGATCCTTCATCTCTATGAGAACTCTCCTGGTGATGGCCGCCGACTCCAGACCAGATGCGTGATTCCCAGCGGTGGGTGTGCCGGTGAGTTGGTAGATGACCCGTCGATCGATCCCACCGAGCTCCTTCAACCGGATCCGAGGGATGGACCAACCCACGAAGTGGGTGGCCCCGGCCAACTCACTTGGGATGTGCCTCTCAACGCGGCCGTGGTGGTGTTGACAGTCAACGGCGGGTCGGTTTGGCAACGCCCGATTGCTGGCGTCGTGGTCTTCGACACCGTGCTGGTCGACGGCGACCGCTTCGAGGGTGAGTCACTTGACGAGAGGGGTAATCCTCTAACGAGTTTCGCGTTCACCGCCAGGGACGAATAGCCACGCTGATACGTCTGGTTGGCCCGAAAACGCTGGACACATGAAGAGCGCGGCGTCATAGGCTGCTGACGTGGATCGCAAAGAAGAGATTCGTCGCTATCAGGAGACGCCCCGGCCCGCTGGCATCTATCGAGTAACACATGTCGCAAGCGGCCGGACAATGGTCGGAACCAGCCCCGACGCCCCCGCCCGGCTCCGCCGCATCCAAACTCAACTCGAGTTGGGCAGCCATCCGAGTCGTGGCCTGCAAGACGACTGGGACGCCAATGGCCAAGCCGGGTTCCAATTCGAAGTTCTCGACCTGCTCCCACCCCCTAAGGACCAGAACGTCGACATCGAGTCAGAGTTGGAGTCGCTGCTGGAGTTGTGGGCGGAGAAACTCGGGATCGATCCGACGGCCCCCTACTAGCGGTACCCATCCGCTCCACCACTCTGAGAGACGATGACTAGTGCAACATGAATAGTCCTCGTCGGAGGTTGACCGCGGAGAGTGGCAGCCGTTAGATTTCTCACCAGGCGGCGGCGGTCTATCGCCGACAGAGATAATGGGAGGCCCAATAATGTCCTACGAAGCACCATCGGTGCGCTCACTCGGGAGCGTTGCTGAGATCACACTTCAGGTGAGCAAGACGCTTCCGAACGGTTCCATAAGAGTCCCGAACGGGGTTTCGGCGTCCTCACTGGACTGATCACAACCAAGAACTGAGCGAGAAGGTTCTTGCCTACTCGCTAACTGACGAAAGACGGGAACTCTCATGGGTTCCCGTCTTTCCTTTGCGGTGGCGGCCTTTTGCCACCAGCCCCTCGGCTGCCTCGAGAACCAGGTCGGTCGTCTCGCTGAGATCTCCGTGAGGGCCGGAAGACCCGAATCAACGAAAGCCGTAGGCACCACATGTAGGTGTGAGCACCTTGGACAGCAGTCGACCGTGACCAACCTCAAGTAGAAACACACCGTGACGGCTCGTCACGGAGAGTATTGGGATGCTATTGTTGCCACAGGTGGGTCGATACGACCAAGGAACAGAGAACAAGGGGAGGCCCGGACAATGTCCTACGAAGCACCAGCAGTGCGCTCACTCGGGAGCGTGGCCGAGATCACCCTTCAAGTGACGAAGACGATTCCGGACGTGTCCGTCAGACCTACGGTCCCGACAACGGCACTGCCCTAATCACCAAGAACACACGCAGAGGCTGAGCAGAGAGGCACACAAGCGGTGCCTTTCTGGCAGTCGACTAAGACGGGAACTTCTTCTGAGTTCCCGTCTTTTTTCTTGGCGGGCCAACTACGGCTACCCGTCGGCTGCCTCGAGAACCAGGTCGGTCGTCTCGCTGAGATCTCCGCGAGGCCGGGAGACCCGAATCATGGGAAGACGAAGGATGCCCAACGTCGGACGAGCGGAGGCCGGGTACGCCAACCTGCTCTTAACCAGGTCCGGTCTCTCGCCGAGTGGAATTGGAGCGACGCTCACCGTGTCTGACCAGACGAGCTGAATCAAACCCGCTACCGGCACTTCCGGCGGTACCGGCGGAAGTCGTTTTCTCCAATGCTCTCTCCGCCCCAACACCCCCACATGCTCGACATCGGGAGCAGCGCTCGGTGCTCTCAGGTCAATGGAACGGGGGCCAGCCGCCACCTGACCGTTCTTGAGAACGACGACATCGTCTGACAAGACTGGACGGCCTGAGTCGGTGAGAGCAGCAAGTGTGGTGCTTTTTCCTCCATCTTTGTCGGCGGCCAGAATCCAGGCTTTGTCCCCCACCATGAAGGCACCTGAATGCAGGGAAGGCCAATCTTCTCTCCAGGCCAACACGGCACCAGCCGGTGCCAGGTAAGGATGGATGAGAGCAGCACTGCTTACCGGCTTGGGCCCGGTCAGCACGGCTCGCCGCTCGAACGGAAAGACGCGCAAGCTCCGGTCTCCCTTGAGCAGCTTCTCCATCACGTCGTCGCGAGGACGAGATGGCTCCGTGACTACACCGACACGCTGCTCCACGTCCGCGACAGGCCAATCAGATGGTGCAGGGTTCAACCAATCCAGTGCATCCTCAACTCCCGAGAAGCGAAAGCCGTAAGCACCATGCGAAGGTGTTGACACCTTCCGACGGTAATCGACCGTGACCAACCTCAAGTAGAAACGCACCGTGACCACTCGTCACGGAGAGTATTGAACTGCTACGCTGGCATCAGGTGGGTTTATTGCGACCGCGAACACAGGGAGGCAGCACATGTCCTACGAAGCACCAACAGTCCGTTCGCTTGGCAGCGTTGCCGAGCTGACCCAAGGCGTGCCTGATACGGCCCCGGTCGTGTCCATCATCGTCACCACTACGCCCGTGAACGACGTAGCCTGAACCTCGACAGTCGCTTACGGAAGCCGGGCCCCCGAAGGGGCCCGGCTTCTTTGTCTGAGCAGCTTGCGCAGGTTCCCTTCCTACGCCCTCACCGCCTCCAGCACCAGATCGATCGTCTCTGTCAGCTCTCCTCGCGGACGGCCGACCCGGACCATAGGGAGACGCAGCACATCGAGCATGGCCCGACCAGAGGCTGAGTACGAGAGCCCTTCCTTGATGATCTCCGGCTTCTCTTCCATCGAAACCCAGTGAACACCGGGAGCATCGGACCAAACGAGCTGGATGACACCAGCCACGGGCACTTCCGCCGGCACCGGCGCTAGCTGCTTCCTCCAACGCTCCCGCCTTCCCAGCTCCCCTAGATACTCGACATCTGAGAAGTCGCGAGGATCCCGCAAGTCAACGGAACGAGGGCCGGCTGCCACGTGACTCTCCTTGAGGACGACCAAGTCGTCGGTCAGCACCGGCACACCCGACTCGGCGAGAGCAGCAAGCGTGGTGCTCTTCCCTCCGTTTCGGTCAGCAGTCAGGGCCCAGGCCTCTCCGTTGACGACGAACGCCCCAGCATGAAAAGGGGGCCAGTCTTCCCATCGACACAACACCGACGCAGCCGGGGCCAGGAATGGGTGGATGAGGGCAGGGCTACTCAGTGGCTCAGGGCCTGAGAACAGAACCCTTCGTTCGGCACGCATCACCTCGAGTCGGTAGCCCCCCATGAGCGGAAACGCCCTCACCTCCTCGTCGAACCGCGAAGACTCATCAGGCGGAGCGACCTCCTGCTTCACCTCTACCGTCGGCCAGTCGTCCGGTGCGGGGTTCAACCAATCCAGAGCATCGTCCAGCCCGGACAGACGAAAACCGTAGGCACCGTGTGAAGATGTGGACACCTGGCGACGGTAATCGACTGCGATCCGCTGTCGTGAGATCATGTCGATGATGCGGAAACTGCTCAGAGGAGTCAGGCAATACCGAGCCCTGTCTCGGCCTGCCCGGAAGACCGCGCTGAAGGCCCTGGCCTATCTTCCCAAAGCGAGGCGCTCGCTTCGGCGGGACGGCTACGCAACCACGCTGAGTGCTCTCAAAGACACAGGAATCCCGACCATGGGCCCTGATGAGATGCCGGAAGTCGCCCACTTCGTGGATCGGGTTGCCCGGCTTCGGCCACTGGTCTTCACTTGCCTGGAGCGCTCCCTTGCCGTCCTCTGGGTGGCCGGAGACGACGCACACATCGTCCGAGGCGTCACCAGGGGCGAGACCGGCGAGCCGCATCAGTTCCACGCCTGGGTCGAGCTGGATGGGTTGGTGCTCAACGACCCGCAGTCGGTCAAGACGAAGTACCTGCCTTTGTCCACGGATCAAGCTGAGACTGCAGGCCCAGATTCGTTCAGATGAAACGTGGTTAGCCTGCCCGGCGGAGGAAACATGGAAAGACTCTTCAAACTCAGGTCCGATCTCGAGTCGGTGAAAGCGGTCGACGAGACCGTGATCCTCGACGACGATTCGGAGCAGTACTTCGCAACCAACCCGGCTGGAACGGTGTTGTGGGAATCCCTCAAGGATGGTGCGACAGTCGATGCCCTCGCCCAGCAGCTGGTGGACACCTTCGAGATCGAGCTCGATCTCGCCCAGACCGACGCACAAGCCTTCATCAATCAGCTCGACGAGCTGAACATGCTGGAGAAGTAAGGCACCAACCGCTCAGGAAGTAGCCAGGGTTCCCATCACCCGGGCGAAGTGCAGCGCTCGGCGCAGAGTCCACATGCCAAGTGGCAGCAGCACGATGTTGAAGGCCACGAGGATCAGCACGTCTCCGCGAATGTCGGCAAAGGTGCTTCCGCCGATGAGTGCTTCGCGTATCGCTCGGAAGCCGTAGAAGGCCGGGAAGAGGCGGGCTATAGCCTGAAGCCATTCCGGGAGCACCTCGACTGGGAACACTGCGCCTGCGAGCAGTGTGGAGACACTCAGGTAGATCCCGGAGATGGGATCGCCGCGCTTGGAGATCACGGTGAACGCACCGGCTGCGACGCCCACCGCCAAAAACGTGAGGACCAACAACGCAAAGGGCAGCACGGCGATCAACAGACCGCCGAGGTGGAACGCATCGGACACCAGGAACCATCCGAAACCAAACATGACTAGTCCCTGGACGGATGCCAGCAGCAACGGATACAACATCCATCCCGTCACCAGGACACCGAGACGAACCCTGGAGGCGAGCAGGATCTCGAGGGTCCCTGCGCCCGCGTCGGACCCAAGCCCGCTCGTGAAGCTCTGCAAAGCCGCTCCCGCCAGGATCATGGTCACCACCCCGACGAGGGCGAATGCGAAGTACCCACCCTCGTACTGATCGAGATAAGACGACGCGCCGACGAGGCGCCCCAAGAAGAAGAAGGTGAACAGCGAGACGAAGATGCCGATCCCTCGAGACAGGAACTGGAAGGGATAGGTCAGCTGGACCTGTAGGTCACGTCTCAGCACCGCCAGCACTTGTTGCACCGATATCTTCATGTCTCGGCCCCAAACACGGCTTTGAAGTCGGTTGTCGCCGGAGTGCCGACATGAGTGAGTCGACCCTGTTCCAAGACGACTACGCGATCACAGAACTCCCGGACCTCGTCGAGACGGTGAGTTGCCAGCAGCACGGCACGTCCCTGGCTTGCCAGTTCGAGAACCAGCCTCATCGCATCGAGCGAAGCGGCCGGGTCAAGGCTTCGAGTCGGCTCGTCCAACAACAACAGTGAGGGATCGGCGATGAGAGAGCGTGCCAGGGCCAGTCGAACCCTCATCCCTGCCGAGTACCCGAAGGCACGCCGGTCACGATCGGCCAGGCCTAGCCTCTCCAATAGCTCTACAGCTCGGCTCGCCGCCTCATCTCTGGTCAGCCCTTGCATCACCCCGAAGAACACGAGGTTCTCCAGTCCGGTGAGACGCTTGTAGACGCCACGCGCCCCCTCGAGAACGAGGCCCAGCTGCTGTATCGCTTCCTTACGTCTCTTGGAGATGTCCTGGCCGTCGATCGTGACGCTGCCACCAGTCGGCTCGAGCAAACCGGCGATTATGCGGAACAAGGTGGTCTTGCCTGCACCGTTGGCTCCAACAAGCCCGACGATCTCTCCCGCCTTGACCTCGAAGCTGACATCTTTTAGGGCGTTCACTGGCTCCTCGGCAGCCGTGCGCACGACGAGGCGCAGAGCCCCGGATGCCGGGGGGTAGGTCTTCGAAAGTCGATCAACAACCAGCAATCTTCACCGCCGCGTCAGAAAAAGGAGGCGACCTGCAATCGAGGGGCGAACGTCAGGGTTACCCAGGCTCAGTGGCCTCGGCGAGCCAGCGTTCGGTGCTCTCGATGTCGCTCAGCTCCGAGTTCCAAAGCGGGGCGCGGTCTGCGTGGTATCTCGACCCTATCGGGATGGAGTATTCGCCTGTCGCATCGTATGTACGCTCCCGCTTGAGGAGCCGGCGAAACACGCTCAGCGCCTCGTCGCGATCTACGACGGGCTGGCCGTCATAGATGCGACCAGCAAACATATCGAGCACCTGCTGGCGGAACTTGTCGTGTGCCATGTATGCGAAGGCGAGGGGATTCTCCCAGAAGGTGTCAACCATGTCCTCGACCATGTCGATGGCCCCTTCGGTGTGGACCATGTAGTCGAGGAAAGGGTTGTCGGAGTCACGGCCTTCACCGTCTAGCCATCTCATCACCTGCTCCACGGCCAGCCCGGCCTCTTTCATGGCCACGTATAGCCCGAAGGAGAAGATCGGGTCGACGAACCTGTGGGCGTCACCCACGCAGATGTAGCCAGGACCAGCGAACTTCCGCACTTGGAACGAATAGTTGGGCACCACATGGGGTGGCTCTGACAGCTCCACGTTCTCAGGGATCCGCTCGGCCAAGCCTTTGTTGAGAGTTCGAAGTTCTGACTTTATGAACTCCTCCTGGCTGAGTCCGCTGTCACGAAAGTAAGCCGCTGGGATGACAATCCCCACACTGGTCAAGTCCCGATCCAGTGGGATCGCCCATGCCCAGTGGTACTTCTTCTTGTAGAAGATGTGGGTGTTACCTGCACCCTGCTCCCTTTCGCTGTCGTCGGCGCGTTGATAACCGGCAATCTGGGAGAAAACGGCAATCTGCTTATCGTACGACCCCTTGTACTTGGGCCCCGTCGCCTTCCTGTTGGCCAAGAAGGTCGCCTGGCCGGAGCAATCGAGAGTCATCGATGCCTGAACGTCGACCTCTTTCCCGTTGACCTGGACCCTTGCCCCACCGACGACTCCCGCCTCGTCCACCAGTGGCTCAGTAGCGCGCCCATCGAGAAGCTCGGCCCCGCCATCCAAGGCCGTGTCAAGGAGAAGCTTGTCGAACACACTGCGACGCACCGAGTAGGTGTTCGCCTCACTGAGGACGAAGTCCTCATCGCGTCGCATCACAGGAACCCACCAATCTGGGTTGCCGCGGCTACCAAAGACATTGACTCCGTACTTGACGGTGTGATCGTCGAGAGTGAGCTTCTTGTCGATACCCAACTCACGGACAATGGCTCCGCCTTCGCCAGTCATCGCCTCGCCAACATGATATCTAGGGAACTGCTCGCGCTCGACGATGAGCGGCTTGACCCCGTTGTCTAGCAAGCGAAGGGCCGCTGTCGAACCGGCTGGACCTCCACCGATAATCAATACGTCCGGACTTGCGTACCCCATTACTGACTCCTGGACAAGATGTTGCGTGATGGAGCCACCCACCCCATCGGCGGGTCATTATACGTTGGCTGAGCAGTACCTCTAGTAGAAGAATCTCAACTCAAGACTGTCGAATGAACCCTCAACTCGGACGCGGGCGCAGCCGCCAAAACAAGATCGCTGCCGCCATCGACACGACACCGGCGACAACAGCGACCGGCATGCGCCAGGAGCGGGCCATGGCGAGATCGCCTTCTAGCGACGACATGACTCGCCATTCGAGATCGGCAGGGGCCTCGGCCTGCTCGTCTTGAAGTGCTCGAAGCGCTCGCGCCGTCTTCAGCATCGCGGCATGCCGGGCCTGGCATTTGAGACAGGAAGACGTGTGGCGGCGCAGAGGCCTCGCCACCTCGGTGTCGTCAACTGCACTGCTGGCGACAAACGGAGCAGCCACTTCGCAAACCAGGCTCACGACGCTTCCTCCAGGTCTTTGACCAGCCGGGCACGGGCACGATGCAGCCTCACCTTGGCGGCCGTGACAGTGATATCCATCGCCTCGGCGATCTCGGCATGGGACCAGCCATAAACGTCTTTCATGATCACGACTTGACGCTGTCCGTCGGGCAGGCGGTCCAAAGCCTGACGCAGCCTCCCGCGCAGCTCGACGATCTCGCCGGCGAACTCGGGATGGTCCGCACCAACAGGTGCCGGCAACTCCATGTAGTCGTCGACCGGGAGGCCGGCGTGGCGCTTCGCCTTCTTCTTGTGAGTCCAGGCGGTGTTGACCGTTATTCGATGCAGCCAAGTCGAGAGCCGTGCATCACCGCGGAACCGGGGCAGGGCACGCCAGGCGCGAATCATCGCCTCCTGCGCCACGTCTGATGCCAGATGTGGGTCGCCGACAAGTCTGCGCGCCAATGTGTAGACCTCGTTCTGATGGGCCCGGACCAGGGCGGCGAACGCCGCTCTGTCACCCGCCTGTGCACGGGCGATCAGGTCCTTCTCTTTCTCCGATTCGACCTGCATCGGGTCTTGGTGGTTACTCATCGGCCAGCTCGATTCGCGCACTCAGATACTCGACATCCTGGCCCGACAGCACGACGCTGCAAGTCGATCCGTCCTGTGACGAGGCCACATCGACCGGCGTCGCCGGGGGCAACGGGCTGCGAAACCTGATCTTGGCGAGGGCAAGCGGGCGATCGCCAGTCCTTGTTGCCGATGCCTCGACCAGAGCCCAGCTCGCCTGCAACAGTCCGTGAGCTACAACGCCGGGAAGACCTGCTTCAACGGCAGCATCGTGGTCCCAGTGAATCGGATTCCAGTCACGAGTCGCGGCGGCATATCTCACCAGGTCACCACGCGAAGCGGCCTTTTGGCCCTGCCCTGGACTTCCGTCGTCGGTCGCCTCGGGCTCGGCCTGTTCAGACGAAGAAGTCGCTGCGGCCTCGCCGGCAGCGAGGAACCCTGCCGAGCCAGCCGCGACCACGCCGTCGGAGTCTTTTACCTCCATCTCGAATGTGATGAAGTAGACGCCACCACGCTCCCTGGAGCGGGTGACGACGCCGCTGACCGAAAGCTCGGTGCCGATGGCGAAGGGGCGATGCCAGGTGAACGACTGGTCGCCGTGGATGACCGAGTGCTCGTAGAGCAGGCCAAGAAGGTCGGGGGCCACTGCAAAAAGTGCCACCGACATGAAGCCGGGAGGGGCGAACTCTGTCCACCTCTCGGCATCATCGCCTGTGGCGGCCACGAAGTCAGCCACGCCGTCCGGCGAGACATGGAGCGTGCGCGGGCCGAACTCACTTCCGGCTAGCTCACCCAGATCCATCCGAGTCACCGTACCTTTGAGAAGGCCCCCTAGCGGGGGCCTCACTCGCGTCGACTACCTGGTCTCGCGGTGCTGCGTGTGCTCGCGACACCACCGGCAGTACTTCTTCAGCTCCAGCCGATCTTGTGTGTTCGACTTGTTCTTGGTCGTCACGTAGTTGCGGCGCTTGCACTGTGTGCAGGCGAGCGTCAACGGCGGCCTCTTGTCGCTTGGCATTTCGTACTCGTTTCAGTTGGTTGGGCTCAGCCCGAGCTACTTGGTGATCTTGACCACTCGCCCGGCACCGACGGTCCGGCCACCCTCACGGATGGCGAACCGCAGACCCTCGTCCATGGCGATGGGAGCGATCAGCTCCACCGTCATCTCCGTGTTGTCACCAGGCATGACCATCTGGGTGCCCTCAGGCAACTGGACGGCACCGGTCACATCGGTGGTGCGGAAGTAGAACTGGGGCCGGTAACCGGGGAAGAACGGGTTGTGACGGCCACCCTCTTCCTTGGTCAGGACGTAGACCTGAGCCTCGAAATCGGTGTGCGGGGTGATGCTGCCCGGCTTGGCCAGCACCTGGCCACGCTCGACTTCATCCTTGCCCACGCCACGGAGTAAAACACCGACGTTGTCGCCGGCAACTCCCTGATCCAGGAGCTTGCGGAACATCTCGATGCCGGTGGCCACGGTCTTGTGGGTGTCGCGGATGCCGACGATCTCTACTTCTTCGTTGACGTTGAGGATCCCCTGCTCGATGCGGCCGGTGACCACGGTTCCCCTGCCGGTGATCGAGAACACGTCCTCGATCGACATCAGGAAGGGCTTCTCGGTGTCACGCTCCGGATCCGGGATATAGGTGTCGACTGCGACCATCAGCTCCATGATCTGGTCTTCAGCCCCCGAGTCACCCTCGAGAGCTTTCAGAGCGGAGCCACGAACGACAGGGACGTCGTCACCAGGGAACTCGTACTCGGTGAGAAGGTCACGAACCTCTAGCTCGACGAGATCGAGGAGCTCCTCGTCGTCGACCATGTCCACCTTGTTCAAGAAGACGACGATCGAAGGCACTCCAACCTGACGAGCGAGCAGCACGTGCTCACGAGTCTGCGGCATCGGGCCATCGGCTGCCGACACCACCAAGATCGCACCGTCCACCTGGGCGGCGCCGGTGATCATGTTCTTGATGTAGTCGGCATGACCCGGCATGTCGACGTGGGCGTAGTGCCGAGCCTCGGTCTCATACTCGACGTGAGAGATCGAGATCGTGATCCCACGCTCCCTCTCCTCGGGAGCCTTGTCGATGTCCTCGAACGCCTCGAACTGGTTCTTGCCTCCAACGCGCTCGGTCAGCGTCTTGGTGATAGCAGCGGTCAGCGTCGTCTTCCCATGATCAATGTGGCCCATCGTGCCTACGTTGATATGGGGCTTGGTCCGCTCAAACTTTTCCTTAGCCACCGGTTGTCGTTCCTTTCTCCTTCGAAACTCGCCGAAACAGGTTACGCATCGGCGTCTATGTAGCGGCGGGCAGACTCGAACTGCCGACCTCTCGATTATGAGTCGAGCGCTCTCACCAACTGAGCTACGCCGCCTCTGCTGCTTGTGCCCACAGCTTGGCTGAAGCCACAAGCCGGAGTCTGGCAAAGCCGAACTCCAATGTGTCGACGCGACCCTTCGGTCGTCACAACACCGCACAAGTCTGGCAAAGGGCCAAACTCCAATGTGTCGACGCGACCCTTCGGGTCACAGGCCCACACAGGAGTTTGGCTCCCGCCAAACTCCATTTTCTTCGGCTTTCGCCGCTGGAGTTCGGCACAGCCGAACTCCGATGTGTCGACGCGACCCTTCGGGTCGCTTATCGACACACGAGCCCCCTTCCGGATTTGAACCGAAGACCTCTTCCTTACCATGGAAGCGCTCTACCAACTGAGCTAAGGGGGCAGGCCCTGATGTCTCGCATCAGGTTCGCCAGTGGATTGTCAAGGGTGACGTGAAACGTCGTGCCGGGAGAAGGATTCGAACCTCCGTAGGCGTAAGCCGGCAGATTTACAGTCTGCTTCCTTTGGCCGCTCGGACATCCCGGCGCACACCAAAACCGTGCGTAGACAACGCACGGCTCAGACAGGGAATCTTAGCTTTGCGCCTGTGGTGTGACCAATGGGCTAGCTGATGCCCATTGCCATGTCGGTGAGGCGCTTGACCCGCTCTTCTGTTGGCGGATGGCTGCTGAACCAGCGTGACATCCCCCGACCCCTGAACCCCTTCATCGGGTTCTCGATGAAGAGCTGGCTCGTTGCTTCGTTGACCTTCATCGGACGACGCTCCGCCGCGGTGGAGATCTTCTCCAACGCACTGGCCAGCATCATCGGCCTGCCTGTGATCTCTGCTCCGGTGGCGTCTGCCTCGAACTCACGAGTCCTCGATATCGCCATGCGGATCAGCATCGCCGCAATCGGGGCAACAATCAGCGAGATGACCAGCCCGATGGCTCCCAATGGGTTGTTCCTGTCGCCACCCATCCGGGAGAACATGGCAAACCGTCCCAGGATGACCAACGCCGAAGCGGCGATGGCCGCGATAGAGCTGATCAGGATGTCGCGGTTGCGGACGTGTGCCAGCTCGTGGGCAAGCACACCTTCCAACTCGTCGTAGGTGAGGGTGTCGAGAATCCCAGTGGTCACCGCCACCGCTGCCTTACGCGGGCTTCGCCCCGTGGCAAAGGCGTTTGGCTGTGGCGAGTCGATCACATGAAGCGATGGCATCGGCATGTTCGTGGCCTGAGTGAGGCGACGCATGATCCCGTACACCTGGGGAAGCTCTTCTTCGGTGACCGGGCGGGCTCTGGTGGAGGCGAGGGCGATCTTGTCTGAGAAGAAGTAGGAGAAGAAGCCAAGGCCAAAGGCGAACACGATTGCGATGGAAACGTTGCGTCCGATGCCGTAGACCACGGAGAAGACGAGCACTATGAGAAAGGCGAGAAGCCCTGCCGTCTTGACGTTGTTCATGGCCCTAAGGATATTTGGTGTTTCCGTCTACTTTGTCGTTCACGCTCCGTGGCCAAAGGGTATGGTCGCCGATGTGGAGATGGGCGTTTCGCCCAATCGATCGGAGGAGACAGAGTGAGAAAGACGGCAGTTCTTCTGACAGCTCTGGCAACGGCCCTCGCGATGGCCCTGCCAATGGCACAAGCCGAAGAAGCGCAGACGGGTGAGTTCGACCAGACAGCACCTGTCGAAGAAGGCAACTTCAACAGCTACATCGTCGTAATGGAAGATGAACCGCTTGTAGCGAAGCTCGGTCAGGACGAATTGGGGACACCCGAAGCCGAACGTGAGGCCGAAGAGCTTAAGGAGAGCCACGAGCAGGTCTTGGAAGACGAAGGTCTCAATACGGACGAGAAGGTTCATCACTACGTCAATGCCCTCAACGGGTTCTCGGCGCTACTCACTCACGCCGAAGCCGAGCAGGTTGCAGCCAACCCGAAAGTCGCATTCGTCGTTCCCGACGAATTGCAGCAGATCACTACCGATTCCAGCACCACATTCATCGGGCTGGACGGAAGCAACCCCCGATCCTCCGCCTGGGCGGCCGGCTACACCGGCAAAGGTGTCGTCGTGGGCGTCATCGACACTGGCATCTGGCCGGAGCACCCCAGCTTCGCCGACAACGGGATGCCGGCACCATCGATTGACGTCTCAGCCCTTCCCTGCGACTTCGGGAACACAACTCACAACGCCGATGATGTTCCGTTCACCTGCCAGAACAAGCTGTTGGGAGCAAGGCAAATGCTCCTCACATATCGCTCTTTGATTGGAGCCGATCCCGACGAGTTTGACTCTGCACGCGACGACGACGGCCATGGAACGCACACAGCGTCCACGGCGGCTGGTAACGCTGATGTGAGGGCCAGTGCTTTCGGCATGCCCGTGGCAAAGATCTCAGGAATTGCGCCGGAGGCTCACGTGATCGCCTACAAGGGCTTGGGCAAGCTCGGAGGGTTCACCTCCGACCTCGCCGCTTCGATCGACACCGCAGTGGCGGACGGCGTTGATGTCATCAACTATTCAGTCGGCGGAGGTGCTTCACTCACCGGTGCCGACGACCTTGCCTTCCTGTTTGCCGCAGATGCCGGAGTGTTCGTGGCCACGTCGGCAGGAAACAGCGGGCCGGGCCCAGAGACCGTCGGCGGTCCCGGCACTGTCCCCTGGCTGACCACCGTTGGGGCCAGTACACAAACCCGGTTTTTTGAAGGCACTGTCACCGTTAGACAGCATCTGAGCTACAGCGATGTCGTCGCATCTGTGAGCGCTGAGCAGCTCACCTATGAGGGCTCCGACGACACTGGCGTAGGTGCGATCCAGCACTACCGCTCGCTCTACAAGAGCTCTCGTGTCAAGACGAGGAGATTTGTCGGAGCGTCACTGACGCCGGGGACCGATTGGGCACCCTTGGTTGACGCCGCCAACGCGGGTGGCGAGCTGTGCATCCCAGGAACTCTCGATCCGGGAGTGGTCTCTGGAGCCATTGTTCTGTGCAAGCGTGGAGCGACCGCGCGAGCCGCCAAAGGCCTGGCCGTTGAGATGGCGGGAGGCGTCGGAATGGTGTTGTACAACACCAGCAATGTCGACAACCTCTTCACCGATGTCCAACGAGTGCCTTCTGTTCACATGGACCTGACA
The DNA here is from genome assembly GCA_028285585.1 of Acidimicrobiia bacterium. Lineage (GTDB taxonomy): Bacteria > Actinomycetota > Acidimicrobiia > Spongiisociales > ZC4RG35 > CAXMPK01. The sequence goes on along the minus strand of JANQOU010000003.1, from coordinate 61,341 downwards.
CCGGGCCTCGCAATCAAGGACATGCTCGCCGCCGGACGACCGGTGAGCGCCAAGATCGACACCGGCGACGTGAGCAAGTGGAGAGAGGCACCTTCAATGACGATCTTCTCGTCACGCGGACCGAACTCCGTTGCCCCCGACATCATCAAGCCGGATGTAACGGCTCCGGGAATGCAGATCCTCGCCGGGGCGGCTCCTGTCCACTACAACGGGAACTCCCCGCAAGGAGAGCTGTTCCAGTCGATAGCTGGCACGTCCATGTCCAGCCCTCACGTCGCCGGTCTGTTCGCCCTCCTCAAGCAGGCACATCCGGATTGGTCGCCCGCAATGGCCAAATCGGCCCTGATGACGAGTGCGCATCAAGGCGTCCGAGACAATGATCGGACATCGATGGCAGGCGTGTTCTCCATGGGGTCCGGTCACGTCGACCCGGGCGGCACCAAGACAGGATCAGCATTCAACCCCGGCCTGGTGTACGACGCCAACTTCAACGACTACCTCGGATTCCTGTGCGACGCGGAGCCAGCGATCTTCGTGAACGCAGCCGCCACTTGTGGGGGCTTGAGCGCCGCCGGCTACCCGACTGATGCGAGTGACCTCAACATCGCTTCCATAGGCGTCAGCCAACTCGCGGGGACCCAGACAGTCACAAGAACGGTGACGGGTGTCGGTAGTGGCAACAAGACCTACAAGGCCCGGGTGGATGCGCCAGACGGGTACGACGTGGTCGTGTCGCCGTCGAGTTTCAACATCAGACCTGGAGAGACGGTCACTTACACGGTCGCGATCACCAACGTGAGTGCTCCGGTTGGCGAATGGCGGTCGGGATCTCTCGTGTGGAAGAGCGGATCCACCGAGGTATACAGCCCGATTGCGGTAAGAGGCTCTCTCTTTGATTCTCCTGCTCAGATCGATGCAACCGGCGTAGATGGAGCGGAGAGCTTCGATGTCAAGTTCGGCTATTCGGGGTCGTATCTCGCAGCCGGACATGGCCTGGTGCCGGCCGCGGCTACCAGCGGCTCCGTCGCACAAGACCCGGATCAGACTTTCGACCCGACTGACGGCTACTCGGATGCATACACCTTTGCGTTGAGCGGTGCAGCCTTCTTCAAGGTCGCAATGCCACCCGATGCGGTGACCAGTTCAGATGTCGACATCGACATCTTCGTGTACGACCCCACCGGCACCGAAGTCGCCTCGTCGACGTCTGGGGGTACCGATGAAGTCATCGAGATACCTCTCCCCGCGGACGGAACCTGGACCGTGTACGTGCACGGCTGGCAAACCGTCACGCCAACGGCTGACTACACCCTGTACAGCTGGGTGATCTCGGCAACAGCGGGGGGCAACCTGATAGTCGACATGGCTCCTGGCTCGGCAACTCTCGGTTCCATCGAGTCGATCGATATCAGCTGGACCGGAGCTACCGCAGGTGAATGGCACCTGGGTGCTGTCTCACACACCGGTGACGTGGGTCTGATGGGCTTGACCCTGATCGACATCGACAACCGATAGAACAGCTGAAGTGTGAAGGCACGCTAGTGCCTTCACACTTCCCCACTACTCACTCGTCTATGCCGGGCTTGGGAACAAACTCGTAACCGCCGTCCTTATCACCCGAGGCACACATCGTCGGCTTGCCGTTTTCGCCAACTCGGTACTCATAGACACGGCCATCCGAGCTGAGCAGGATCTGCGTGTCTCCAGGACACTGTGTCGCTGCCTCTGAGAGTTCAACTTCTGCATCCACGACCACTTGCACCCCCTCGACCGGGACCAGCAAGCGGCGGGATAGGTCGTGGATGGCTTCTTGAACCAACTGTGTCTCGTCCAATGGGGCCTCCTCACCAATCGTCCCTGCCGATCGGCCCTGTGGCTGCTGTGTGGTCTCGGAGCTATCTTCAGCGATGGCAGTGATCGGTTCGGAAGCAACTGGACTCACCTCCATGCCCTCGGTCACCTGTCCACAAGCACAAAGGACAAGACCCGCCAGAAGGCCGACAGACACCAAACGCATCCGCATGATGTTATGACGCTACAGGCGTCGCAACGGTTCCGGCCAATAAACCAACTGTCACTTCCGCACGATGAGTGCCTTGAAGTCGCCCAAACCTCTGGGATGCAAGAGGGTCTCGGCTTCAGTCTTCAAGCTGCGAAAGCGGATCCGCTCCTGGTCGTCACCACGCCTGGCTGCCTCCAACTCTCCCATTCGGTATTCACTCAGGCTGTCGCGGAGGCCGAGCCTGGACAGCAGGTCATCCTGCCTCACCAGTTCGTGGTCGAAGGTCTCGACGACACGCAACAAGGCGGTGAAGTTCACGTCGGCCGTAATGTCCGTCGCTCCAGGCTCATCGAGAGGGTGAGGACCCAGGTGGTGCGCCTGATAGGTTCGAAGGGTCCCGTCCTTTCTGCGCGGAAGCAGATTCTCGGCAGTGTCGCCATAGTCGATGAGGACGATGGCCCCCGAGATGAGCCGGGAGACACAGTCTCTCAACCATGCCTCAGCAGCCAGTTGCACCTCGACCCAGCCACCTTCGGGAACCGCACCGGCGTTCTGGGTGAGCCATGCAACCACCTCGGGGCGCGGTGCGATGTCGACGAACTCGAGGTTGCCTGAGACAAGCCCGACCCACCGCTCTCGCCACTCGCCGTCGACTCTCTGCGCCAGAGCCATCGGCAGATTGTCGAGAAGCTCATTGGCCAGGACCACACCGCGCAGCTCGGTCGGCAGGGTCTCGGCAACCGGAATCGGATCAATCGACTTCCTTGCTGCAGGTGAAACCTCCACCGCCAAAGCATCGACGCTGGATTCTCCCAGCAGCGCACGCAGCAGAGAACCGGTTCCGGCTCCTACTTCAACCAGTTGAAAGGGAGCACCGATCCGGCTGTTTTCCTCCTCGACGAAGCGGGCCAGCGTCGCACCGAACAGAGGGGAAACCTCCGGCGAGGTCAGGAAGTCGCCGGCTTTCTCGGAGCGAAGGGTCTCTCCACCGAAGAACCCCTCTTTGTCGTAGAGCGACATCGCCATGAACCTCTCAAACGGAATGGGTCCCTCAGCGGCGATCGTGGCGGTGATTCGCTCCTTGAGTGTCATCGGATAGCGTTAGTCATATGAAGTTCGGAGTGTTCATCTTCCCGACCGATCAATCAATTCGGCCGGACGTGCTGGCCAAGGAAGCCGAGGATCGGGGTTTCGAGTCGTTCTGGGTGCCGGAGCACTCACACATCCCATCCTCCAGGAAGACACCGTGGGGCGGTATCGAAGGGATGCCACCCCTGCCGGAGCAGTATTGGCGGACCCACGACCAATTCCTGGCCTTGGCCTTCGCTGCAGCCGCCACGTCGAAGATCAGGCTCGGGACCGGGATCACGCTGCTGGCTCAACGAGATCCGATCTGGACGGCCAAGGAAGTGGCGACTCTCGACTTCCTATCCGGAGGGCGAGTCGAATTCGGGATTGGCTACGGATGGAACAAAGAGGAGATGGCTCAGCACGGCACCGCCTACCTGGAACGACGACAGTTGCTCCGCGAGAAGCTGCTGATCATGAAGGCGTTGTGGACTCAGGACGAGGCTTCTTTCGACGGCGAGATGCTCAACCTCGAGCCTTCATGGGCGTGGCCGAAGCCGGTTCAGAGCCCGCACCCACCGGTGGTCATGGGCGCCGCGGCAGGCCCCCGGACCCTGGCCGACATGGTCGACTTCTGCGACGGCTGGCTTCCCAACGCTCAGCGTCACGGCATCACCGACCAGGTCAAGCAAGTGCGCGACGCGCTTGGCGAGGCAGGCAGGGATCCGGCATCTTTCGAGGTCTCCGCTTTCTCGGCCAAGGTCGACATCATCGAGGATCTTCGAAAGGCCAGCGTCGATCGAGCCATCTTCACCATGCCTTCGGTGGGTGCCGAAGTGGTAATTCCCAAGCTCGATTCACTAGCGAAAGAACTCGCTCTAGGGCGCTAGCCCGTGCCAGATCCTCCGGCCACCAGGCTGTTCGGTCGTCACCTTGTTCAGATATGTGATGGAGGGAACCCTGCCGAGCTGGCGGCCAGCCTCGAAACCGGGGCTGAAAAGAGCTGACCGCCTCTAGCACATGGGCCAGAGGCCGATAGGATGTTGAACAGCCAAGGGGGGCTTGGAACTGTTGAATGGACATGGGGGCCATCAAGTGAACACCTTATGTCGCCGTGTTACAACGGCCGTAGATTGGTGTTCGACATGACCCGAACGGAAGCCTGGTCGTTCCGCGAGCTCAAAGCGCTTCTCAGCGAAGAATACGACAACTACCGACGCGACTGGACACGACCGGGGTTCCGAGCACTCGCAATGTACCGGTTTGGAGTGTGGGCCCAGCATGGGCCACGCGACACCTTGGCTCGCAAGATCCTAGGGCGAGCCTTCGATCTCATCTACATCGTCGCCCATCGGTATGTGCGCAACAACCACGGGATAGAACTCCATCGCTCGGCTCGCCTCGGTGAGGGGGTGATGTTCCCCCATCAAGGAGGGATCGTGATCCATCATTACGCGGAGATCGGCGACGGGTGTGTCATCCAGCACAGCGTCACAATGGGAAGCGCCGGCCGGGGAGTCACCCGAGAAGAGGCTCCAAAAATCGGAGCCAACGTCCAAATCGGGCCTGGCGTGGTGATCTTGGGCAAAGTGACCATCGGAGATGGTGCTCGCATCAGCCCGAACGTTGTGATCTATACCGACGTCCCGCCAGGGGCAACTGTGGTCACCAATTCACCGAGAGTGATTTATGCCCCGAACACAAAGAGAAGGGCTGACATGAAGTCCAACGCTTCGAGAACGGACGGATGACCGTGGCCGCACCTCAAGAAACCGATAGCAAGAGAGCTACCCTCGAAAGCGCTCTCGAAGCTGCCCGGCTGACAGAGATCCCATCTCCTCTTGCATGCCTAGGCGTGGCTCGCGCCTACGTGGAACTCGACGAGGCCAAAGAGGCAATCAAGTGGTGCGCCCAAGTCGTCAAGTCAGGTCTCGACTACCGATCTTGGGATGCAGCAGGACGCATCCTCAAGCGCCTGTATCCCGAGTTCGCACCAATCGCACGACGTAGTGCTCGACTTGCCGTGATCGGAAGCTACACCACCGACCAACTCGTCGATCTGCTTCGGCTCGCTGCCGCCGAGCGCGGTGTCCATCTCGACATCTACGAGTCCGGTTACGGGCAGTACCAGCAGGAGATCCTGAATAAGGAGAGCGGCCTCTACGCCCACGATCCCGAACTGGTCGTGCTGGCCGTGCACGAAGGTGATCTCGAGCTACCCGACTACTCACCGAGCCCTGACGAGACTGTGAAACAGGAAGTGGTTCGCTGGGAAGGTCTGTGGGCACGGATCACCGACAACACGAACGCTACAGTCATCCACACCAGCTTCGTGAAGAGACCGGAGGACCCGTTTGGGCACCTCTCCTCGAAGCTTGCCGGATCTCGTTCTTCGATGGTCGCGGCCGTTAACTCGCAACTCGGCGATCTGGCCCCCAAAGAAGTCGCCATTCTCGATTGTGAGCGACTGGCCGCCAACCTCGGAAAGGGCCGGTGGTTTGACGATCGTTATTGGCATCGCTCCAAACAGGCGGTCGCCTTCGATGCCCTACCCACGATGGCAAGAGACATCAGCGCCATGATCGGCGCCCAACTCGGCATGACCCGGAAGTGCCTCGTGCTCGACCTGGACGGGACGCTGTGGGGAGGAATCATCGGCGAGGACGGGATGGACGGGATCCGGATCGGTCATGGGTTCGATGGTGAGGCCTTTGCCGCCTTTCAGGAGTACGTGCTCTCCCTAAAAGACCGCGGAGTGGTGCTGGCAGTCTGCTCGAAGAACGACGAAGCCACAGCCCGGAAACCCTTTGAGTCTCATCCGGACATGCGGCTGTCCCTCAATGACATCGCAACGTTTCAGGCCAACTGGCGACCAAAGCCGGAGAACATCCGAAGAATCGCGGAAAGCCTCGGTCTTGGCCTCGACGCCATGGTTTTTGTCGATGACCAGCCTGCCGAACGAGAAGTGGTGCGCCAAGCATTGGAGATGGTCGACGTGATCGTCCTCCCTGAGGACCCATCGCGTTATGTCGAAACCCTCGCCCGATACCCACACTTCGAGTCAGCCAGCTACACGGACGAAGACAACCGACGTACAGAGTCCTACCGCGCCCGCAACCAGGCTTTTGAAGCCAGAGATAAGGCCGACTCTCTCGACGACTTCCTACGTAGTCTCGACATGAGAGCGACAATCCAGCCGTTCGACGATTTCCACCTTGCTCGCATCGTTCAGTTGATTGGCAAGACCAACCAGTTCAATCTGACGACTCGCCGTCACAACCAGGCCGCTGTCCAAGAGATCATCGAGCGTCCCGAGTCGATTCATCTCTATCTCAAACTGCGCGATCGTTTCGCAGACCACGGCCTGGTCGGCATCGTCATGGGAACGAACGAAGGCCAAGTGTTGGAGATAGACACGTTGCTGATGAGCTGCCGAGTTATCGGCAGAACTGTCGAAGTGGCTCTAGTCGGAGAACTGGCGGCAAGAGCACGCGATCTGGGATACAAGTCGTTGCGGGGCGTGTACCGCCCCACAGATCGCAACGGCCTCGTGGCAGGGCTCTACGAATCACTCGGGTTTCAGTTGGAGTCGGAGACGGCCGAAGAAACGGTCTGGTCATACGAGCTCGACAAGAACCCAATAGACAGCCAGTTCGTAACCACGGAGGTTTCGTGACAGTCGATGATCGTCTTCTGCACATCTTTCGCGATGTGCTCGATGACCCCAATCTCGTCTTAACGAGCGCGACTACGGCGGCGGATATCGAAGAATGGGACTCACTGGCCCACGTGACACTCATGTTTCTGATCGAGCAGGAGTTTGGGATCCAGTTCGCAGGTGAGGAATTCGCGCGCCTGGAAGACGTAGGAGCTCTCCAAACACTCGTCGAGGCTAAGGCAGGCCTGCAGCACTGACTTGGCTTGGCTCGTCTCAGGACGGCCAGTCGATCACCTTGCAACCAGAACCGTCGGCAGTGCCCGTCTCAACAGAGAACGACCCAAGAGACAAAGCATCAGTGATCGGCCTTTCTTTCAGGAGTGAAGCAGCGCGTCCCATCAGCTCGTCGCGAGGTTTCGGGTTCGGAGCGAGCAGGTCGACCCCTCTCCGGTGCATCGAGCCGTAGAAGCTGATCGGTAGAGGGTCGCCGGGCGTCAGATCGCTGATTACGACGGTGCTTAGGTCAGGAGCCGCCGACAGAACGGCGCTCAACTCACGATTGGTGACTCCGAACAGGAAGAACACATGCTCTGACGGGCCGCCGATATCGGTTTGCTCCAGCATTGCGGAGCCCGCCTGGCTCAGCACCGAGCGAGCGCCTCCCCAATTGCACACTTCGGCATGAATCCGAGCGGGAAGATTGCATCCCAAGACGTGTGCAGTCCATCCGGGCTGGACGTTCGCAGCTTCCATTGCATCCAACGACCGGGCAACCAGTGGTATCAGCAAGTTGACGATCGGATCAGTGGTGAGAGGCTCGAAGAAGACGTGTGCCGGTGCCTCCACATGCGACCCGACTTCAGAAGCGAGAACCACCAACTCCTTTCCTGTCGTGCCGTCAATCCCGAGCGAGGCCACTGCGCGCGGGTCACCGCTCACATCACGAAGAGTGTGTGTCACCCGGACACTTACAGCCGACCGCTCTGGGCTCGCGCTATCCCCTGCCTCACTGCTCGACTCAACCAGCTTCACGGGCGGCTTTCTCCGACGGCAACGGATACCCCCGTGCGAGCAGCCTCGTAGACAGCAAGCACCACTTCGAGATTCACTCGACCATCCTCGCCGGTGACTGCTGGCTCCTCACCTTTGGCCACCGAGTCGATGAACTCGTCGAAGTAGCGGGCGATTCGATTGACCTTCGGGCCGAGCTTCAAGCGCTGCCAGCGCGCCGGCAGCAGGCCACCAGATCGGCGCATGGTGTAGACGCGGTTGTTTGGCGCAAGCTCCATCGAGCCGTGAGTACCCCAGATCATCTCGTCAGACCGCCACTTCTCCCCGCGAGCTGCTCCAGAGGCGAGAACCGAGCCTATGGCACCGGAGCTGTAACGCATTGAAACCGCAATCGTGTCCTCAACCTCGGCGGGCGACCTGTCCGAAGACATCTCCCCTGAAACCTGCGAGACATCCAAACCGGTGACATACCTGAAGTAGTCCAGCATGTGACATACGTTCATCAAGAGCACACCACCGCCAGCCTTGGACCATGACCCACGCCAATCGCTTTGAACTCGCTTGTCGTAGCCTTCTGTGAAGTAACTCGTAGGCTTCTCGGTCACAAACTGAATGCTCGTGGCAACCACTTCCCCGATCGCACCCGCATCAAACACCTCTTTCGCACGAACTAGTCGGGGCTCGTAGCGGAAGCTGAACAAAACCGAAAGGCTCACACCCGCCTTACGGCACGACTCGATCATCAGGTCTGCGTCCTTGGGTGTTGTTGCTATCGGTTTCTCAACAATCACATGCTTCCCGGCCTCAGCGGCTTGGCGAGCCATATCGGCGTGGAGAAAGTGCGGCACGGCAATCACCACCGCATCCACGGCAGCATCGTCCAAGATCGAGGAGAGCTCCGTTGTGTGCGGAACACCAAACTGATCACCCAGCATCTGAGCAGCCTGAGCATTCAGATCCATGACAGGACCTAACTCACCCCTTCGCGACGCAACGATCCCACTGGCATTGTGAGGCGAGATCTCACCGCAACCGATCAAGGAGATCCTCAAGAGCAGACCTCCTTCCTGGCTTGAGACCAATTGAATACGAGCCCCAACGTCGTCGTCTGCCCCGCCAGCATTTGCTCATAAACGGCGTTGGCATCACTCGGCGCAACCTCACGGTCTACGAGATGCCCAACTTTCACTCGCCGGTTTGCTTGGAGATCCAAGAACAGCGCCGACTCGGCGCGACGAGGCCACTCTGACCCCTTCGACCACCGCTTGGGAGCGTTCGAGATATGGGCTCCTACCAAAGACAGGCCACGGTCAGCAACTAACTCACCAAAATCGGTGTCATGTGTCAATCCTCGGGAGCTACCCAATAGCACGACCCTTCCTCCATCGCGAGCCATCTGGCACGCCGAGAGCGCGGCCACAGGGTTGCCGGAAGCCTCGATGACCACATCGGCCCCGATTTGCGAATCGGCCAACGGGTCCTCACCCAACGCGACCACGTCATCGCATCCGCTGGCCAACGCCTGTTCGTGATGGGCGCTCGTACGCGCCACGCCCACGATTGGAACAGCTCCTGCCCAGCGAGCCAATTGGATGCTGAGCTGGCCTATGAGCCCGAGACCGACCACGGCAACTGTCATCCCCGGCGAGATCCGGGCTCGACGCAACCCATGCATGGCAATCGCCCCCAATTGAACGAAGGAGGCGTCCCTAGGAGGGACGTCATCGGGCACGGGAACGAATCGATCGGCATCGCCCACCGCGTGGGAGACGTGAGGAGCCACACCGGCCACCCGCTGGCCAACTGACAAGCCTGACACTCTGCGGCCGACCTCGATCACTCTCCCGGAGGCGGAATACCCTGCACCGGACGGAAACGTCTGAGAAGCGTTGGGCAAACCCGCCAGAAACGCCCTCTCAGTCCCCACGCTGACCAGAGTGCGCTCAATCTCGACCAAGACCTCTGTGGGCCCTGGGTGAGGAAGCAAGACGGTTTCAATATCCGCAACCTCGGTGCGGAGCCACACCACCCGTTCCGCCTTGATCGGCCTGCGGCCACCCTTGGCCGCGGTGGCGGCTTGCAGCACATAACGCTGGTACTTGCGAACCTCCGGCCGATACTCCTCCGGCACAACACGGGTGAGCCATCTCACCAGCGAACGGACAGATGGCAAAGTGAGACCCTCCCTCTCGATTCGACCTTGGCGACACCAAGTTAGGTGAGCGAGAATGGATTTCCAACCAAGGCAGCGCCCAAAGAGGAGAAGGGGCCCGTGAAGGCCCCTTCTCCAACAGTCGATTCAGACAGAGGACTAGAAGTCCATTCCTCCGCCATGATCGTGGCCGCCACCCGGCATTGCGGGGGCGTCCTCGGGCTGCTCGACGACCAGAGCCTCGGTGGTGAGGAGAAGAGCTGCGATCGAAGCAGCGTTCTCCAACGTGGACCGAGTCACCTTGGCCGGGTCGATGACACCGGCAGCGACGAGATCCTCGTACTCACCGGTGGCGGCGTTGAAGCCGCTGTTGCCCTTCTCGCCACGCACCTTCTCGATGACGACGCCGCCTTCGAAGCCGGCGTTGACGGCGATCTGGCGAATCGGCTCCTCCATCGCTTTCTTGACGATGTAGCGGCCGGTCTTCTCGTCGTCGGTGCCACCACGGACCTTGTCCACGGCATCCTGGGCACGAAGGAGAGTCACGCCACCACCGGGGACTACGCCTTCCTCGACAGCTGCACGTGCAGCCTGGACGGCATCCTCGATGCGATGCTTCTTCTCCTTGAGCTCCACCTCGGTGGCGGCTCCTGCCTTGATGACCACGACGCCACCACTCAGCTTGGCGAGACGCTCTTGGAGCTTCTCACGGTCCCAGTCCGAGTCGGTGTTCTCGATCTCACGCTCGATCTGTTTGATCCGAGCCTTGACATCACCCTCGGTGCCGTCACCGTCGATGACGGTTGTGTTGTCCTTGGACACAACCACCTTGCGGGCCTTGCCCAACAGCTCCAAGCTCACGTTCTCGAGCTTGAGGCCGACCTCCTCTGAGATCACAGTGCCACCGGTGAGGATCGCGATGTCCTGAAGCATCGCCTTGCGACGCTCGCCGAAGCCAGGGGCCTTGACGGCAACGGACTGGAAGGTGCCGCGAATCTTGTTCACGACAAGCGTGGCAAGAGCCTCACCCTCGATGTCCTCGGCGATCACCAGAACGGCCTTGCCGGTCTGCATGACCTTCTCGAGGACAGGGACCAGGTCGTTGACCGAGCTGATCTTCTGGTTGGCGATCAGGATGTAGGGGTCGTCGATGACGGCCTCCTGACGATCCGGGTCGGTGATGAAGTAAGGCGAGATGTAGCCCTTGTCGAACTGCATGCCCTCGGTGAACTCGAGCTCGAGACCAAAGGTCTGGCCCTCCTCCACCGTGATCACACCGTCCTTGCCAACACGATCCATCGCATCGGCGATCACTGTGCCGATGGAGGTGTCGTTGTTGGCCGAGATCGAAGCCACGTGGGCGATCTCCTCGGTGGTCTCGATGTCACGCGACGAGTCGCCAATCGCTTTGACGGCAGCGTCGACCGCACCCTCGATGCCTCTCTTGAGCTCCATCGGGTTGGCACCGGCAGCAACCTGGCGCAAGCCCTCGCGGACCATTGCCTGGGCAAGAACGGTGGCCGTGGTCGTGCCGTCACCGGCAACGTTGTCGGTCTTGTTGGCGACCTCATAGGCGAGCTTGGCACCCATGTTCTCGTACGGATCCTCGAGCTCGATCTCCTTGGCGATGGTCACACCATCGTTGGTGATCGTGGGAGCACCCCACTTCTTCTCGAGGACGACGTTGCGACCCTTCGGGCCCAACGTCACCTTTACTGTGTCGGCGAGCTTGTCCACCCCCGACTGAAGACCCTTACGGGCCTCCTCATTGAAGCGAAGATCCTTCGCTGGCATTCCTAATCAGCTCCTCAGTTGACAATCGCCAAGACGTCGCGCTCGGAAAGGACGAGATACTCGTCCGAGTCGAGCTTGACCTCGGTGCCGGCGAACTTCGAGTAGAGAACCTTGTCGCCGACAGACACATCCATCTCGATGCGCTCGCCGTCGTCGTCACGGACCCCAGGGCCCACTGCTACGACTTCGCCGATCTGCGGCTTCTCCTTTGCGGTGTCGGGGATGACCAGCCCGGACGGAGTGCGGGACTCCGCCTCGTCCGTAGCTGTGACAACCACACGATCACCGAGCGGCTGAAGCTTCATACGTATGCTCCTCCTTGAGCGTTTACGTGCTTACCAACGGGCACGCCTCCACTCCCCGATTCATCAAGGAATGAAAGGCATTTTGCCCACCTTTAGCACTCTCGCTAGTCGAGTGCTAGGAGGCACGCTAGCACTCCGGGAGATGGAGTGCTAACTGGATCTGAGTCGAAGAGACTCAGATCCCAGCTGCTTTCAAAGTATCAGCGACGGGTCGGCGTTCTCCGCCCAATCGGTGATTCTCCCCACGGACAGCCAGTGAGCCCCGGCGACGCCGATCATCGCGGCATTGTCGGTGCACAACACAGGGTCCGGCATCGTGAGCGTCACTCCACGCTTGTCGGCCTCCTCTGCGAAACGGGCCCTCAACCTGCGATTGGCGAGGACCCCTCCTCCCCCACCGACCACGAGAACCCCTGTCTGATCGACGGCCTCGAAGGTCTTGTCCACTAGGACGTCCACTATCGCCTCCTGAACCGAAGCTGCGACGTCTGGCAGCGACGGAAGCTCATCAGCGGCCACCGCCTTCTCGATGAACCTGACAACCGACGTCTTCAACCCCGAGAAGGAGAAGTCGAACGGCCGGTCGGGCAACGCCCTGGGAAAACGCACCGTCGCCGGGTCACCACCTTCTGACGCCTTGTCGATAGCAGGGCCACCTGGAAACCCGAGACCCATCGCTCGGGCCAGCTTGTCGAACGCCTCCCCGGCTGCGTCGTCGATGGTCGACCCGAGCGTCTGGTACTCACCCCAGTCGGTGACGTGAACGATCTGGCTGTGCCCACCCGACGCAAGCAGCACCACCGCAGGAGGTGTGAACTCCTCGAACTGGAGACGCGGGGCCATCAAGTGGCCTTCCATGTGATCGACGCCGATGAAGGGCAGCTGCCGGGCCCAGGCTGTCGCCTTGGCAAAGGAGTGCCCGACAAGGAGAGCGCCGACGAGGCCAGGACCGGCGGTGGCGGCGATCCCGTCGAGGTCGGCCGGGTGCACGCCAGCCTCCGACAGCGCCTGGTGGGTCAGGCCACGGATCGACTCGACATGTGCCCGGGCGGCAACCTCGGGCACCACGCCACCGAAGCGCGAATGGAGATCGACCTGGCTGGACAACACGTTGGAAAGGGCTTCGTCGCCGTGAACCACGGCCACAGCCGTCTCGTCACAGCTGGTCTCGAAGGCGAGGATGGTCGGCTTCAATGCTCCGACTCCTCTGTCGAGCTAGGCCAGGTGGTGGCGATGTCGTGGGCCCACATGATCAGGGCGTCGTCGTCTCCGTAGTATTTGGGTCTCACACCCACAGGCGCCAGCCCGAAGCTGCGATAGAGCCCAAGGGCCGCTTCGTTCTTGGATCGCACTTCGAGCGTCAGATGCTCGGCCCCCGAGTCGACAGAAAGCAAGACCAGCTTGGTGAGGACCGATCTGCCGATGCCCTCGCCACGTCGGGCCGGATCGACGAGAAGGTTGGTCACGTGCGCCTCGTCACCCACCAGCATCACCCCGCCGAAGCCGACGATTCCGTCATCCTCGGCCACGATGTATCGGCGATCAGACCTCCCGATCTCGTCGATGAACACCTTCGGCGACCACGGTCTTGGCTGGTTGGCTGCCTCCAATGCGGCAACCGCGGGGATATCCGCCTCCTCGAATGCACGAAGGGTCATCAGCTTGCCCACGGCCCCTCCTCGCGGAGCTTCTCCCAGTTGATGGTGACATCTGGCTCACGCATGTAGAGCGGGCGGATGTCGTCGGGTGCCGGATATTCGCCGGCCTCGTAACGGGCGTGGCCAATCTCGGCCAGGGTCACCGCATACGGGTACCTGGGCTTGCCGGTCTTGGCCCTATGGAGACCCCGGAAAATCCCCTCTGGCAAGGCGCTGACATCCCCAACCACAAGACTCTGCTCCGAGCTGGAGTCGAGCATGGCTCTGAGAACATCAGGCTTGAGCAACTCGGTCGGGCCCTGCTTGACCACTCCACCAGGCACCGGCTGATAGCGGCCAACCGCGAACTCGCCCCGTCTCACATCCACCACCGCCCAGATCATGCGATGTCCGGTCCTGGCCTCTAGGGCAACGGCGTCCACGGACACCGCAGGGATGACCGGGATTCCAAAGGCTGCTGCCAAACCTTGGGCAGTTGCCAGCCCGACACGAATCCCCGTGTACAAGCCGGGGCCGACATCGACGACCACGGCATCGAGATCAGACGGATTCCAGCCGACCTGGTCGAAGCAGAAGTCGATGGCCGGCACCAAGAACTCGGCATGGCCGACCCGATCGATCCTCGAAGCAGCAGCGAGTGTCGTGCGATCTTCGACCAGCGCCACGGAGGCCCCTGGTGTGGCGGTCTCGATGGCGAGAAGCTTCATGCCACCCCGGCCAGGTCGCGCTCAGCCCAGGTTCCCGAAGGGACGAGGCGGAGGACCCTGGTTTCGTCGTCTTCCACCGCAAACTCGATCCGCAGGTGATCTTCTGGAAGCGTCTGCTCCACAGCGTCACCCCACTCGATAACAAGGACTCCGTCTCGTGCCAGCTCGAAAACGTCGAGGTCGTCGAACTCGTTCAGAGAGCCCAGCCGGTAGACATCGACATGAACCACCGGCATGAAGCCGCTGCGGTAGAGCCGAACCAAGACAAACGAAGGGGAAACCACCGGCTCGTCGACACCGAGCCCGGCGGCCAGACCCCCGGTGAACAATGTCTTCCCTGAGCCGAGGCCGCCGGCCAGCTCGATCACATCCCCGGGCCGCAACGCCGAAGCAAGACGGCCAGCGAAGGCCTGAGTGTCTGCGGCATCGGGGCATCGGACCTCGATCATCTGAACAACTCCATCTGGGCGGCTTCAGGCTCGGAGACTTCCTCGGGTTGCTGGGGTGGCTCTGTCACCACTTCACCCCGCAAGACCTCACTCACCAGGAAAAAGTCCTGACGCATCTGATCCTTGACCCGGTCGCCGCCTCGCAAGGCAGCTGCGGGATGGAAGGTCGGGATCAATGTCGCTCCAAGCCACCAGGAGTAGCGAGTGCCGCGCAGCCTCGTGATGCCCGTCTCGGTGCGAAGCAGGAGCTTGGTTGCGAAGTTGCCAAGAGTCACAACCACTTCAGGTGAGATCATCCGGATCTGCTCCCGCAGATAGACCTTGCAAGCGTCGATCTCGTCAGGCCGAGGGTCGCGGTTGCCTGGCGGACGACACTTGAGGACGTTGGCTATGTACACGTCACCTCGGGGAACATTGATGTCGGCCAGCAACTCGTCGAGCAGATGCCCGGCTGCTCCTACGAACGGCTCCCCTTGGAGGTCTTCGTTCTTGCCCGGTGCCTCACCGACGAACATCAATCGTGCGGTTGACGAGCCGACGCCAAACACCACATTCGTCCTGGTCTCGCACAGCGAGCAATCGGTGCAAACCAGAACACGCTCTCGCAAGGCATCGAATTCAGAAGCGGCGGTGGTCACTCAACCCATTCTGGCAGTAATCGCCAGAGCTCAGCACCTCAGGTCGAAGCCGAACGGACCGCGTTCTCAATAGCCGCCGCCGTGGCACCAAAAGCCGCCTCGGCAAGGGCCTCGACGTTTGCCTCCACGGTCCCGCAGGAGACGCCAAACACGATGTCACCGTCGAAACGAGTGTGGGCCGGGCGAATGCATGCAGCCATTGCGCCGTGTGCCCTGACAACTAGCCGGCTCAGCTCGGCTCGACTCAGCTTCGCGTCGGTGGCAAGAGCCACAAGAGTCGTGTTGGTAAGAGGATCTGGCATCAGGGCCGGAGGCCCGGGCTCTGGAGAGCCGCCGGTCAACGGTTCCCCACCGATGGTGAAGACATCCCCCACAGCATTTGCCACCGCTATGGCACCGACCGTGGCATCACCGGCAGATCGTGTCGCCGAGCCGAGACCACCGGGCCGGATGTTCTCGAAGCCGCGCCACTTGGCCACGGTTGCCCCCGTGCCGGCACCAACCAGCCCTTGCTCGACCGGGCGGTCGGAGGCGTCCCGGTATGCCATCTCACCCTCATCCGGGCCGGGCCTGGCCGCGGCGTCGCCGGGGAAGAGATCGAAGATCACCGCTGCCGGCACGACCGGGATCCTGGCCACTGGAGTCTCATGGCCTCTCCCGTCTGCCTCCAGGCCTCTGACCACGCCATCGGCGCTCGAAAGACCGAAAGCGGAGCCACCGGTCAGCACGATCGCCTGAGCCTGCTCGACACGCATCCCCTGCTGAAGCAACGCGTACTCCCTGGTGCCAGGCGCCGCCCCTCTGGCTTCGGCCGTGACCACGTTGGGCTCGGGGAGAACCACAACCGTGCACCCGGTCTTCCCCTGAAGGTCAGTCCAGTGACCGACCTCGATCCCTTCGACTGCGGTGATCGTGTCATTCATGAGATGTATCGCCTCGGCACTCTCGGCCCCTTCGAGCAGACGATCTCGTGGGGAATCGTGCCCAGTTCCTCCGCCCACTCGTAGGCCGTGATCTCCTCGTCGCCTTGCCGTCCCAACAGGACCACTTCGTCCCCGATAGCCACATCGTCGTCGCCGACGGTCACCATCACCTGATCCATGGTCACCGTCCCGGCCAGCGGGTAGCGGCGACCGTTGATCAGGGCAGAGCCGTTCTTTGACAGGGCTCGGGTCATCCCGTCGGCGTAGCCGACCGGCACCGTGACCACCGTCGCGTCAGCCTCCAGTGGTTTGATGCGCCCATAGGAGGGGCGAGCACCGGCCGTGAGGCGACGGACATGTGTCACATGGGTGACCAGGCTCATCGCCGGCCTGAGGTCGACGATGTCTCGCGTCTCGGGAGAGGGATGGAAGCCGTAGAGGCCGAGACCCACCCGACACATGTCCAGCCTGGCCTCGGGAAACAGCAACGCACCGGCGGTGTTGGCGATATGCCTGGTGATTTCGGCACCCAGACCTGCGGCGGTGGTCTGAAGGATATCGAGCTGCCGCAAAGTGAACTCTGGGTCGTCTTCGGCCACGGCGAAGTGGCTCCAAATCGCGTCGAGCCAAAGCCCGTCGCGAGATCTGACTCGAGCCACCAAATCGCTGATCACACTCGGATCGGCGCCAACACGATGCATCCCCGTGTCGACTTTCAGATGGACTCCCATCGGCGCTCCAGTCGCCGCCAAAGCATCTATGAACGGCTCGGAGTACACGGTGGGCGTGAGGTCCCATTTCACGACATCGCCGGCGGAGTCAGGTGTGGGCTCCGAGAGAAGAAGGATGGGAGCGCTCACCCCTGCCTCCCGCAGTCGGGCACCCTCTTCGACAAGTGCGACGGCTACGGAATCTGCGCCGGCGTCCAAGGCGGTGGAGGCGACTGGGACATCTCCGTGCCCGTAGCCATCCGCCTTGACCACCGCGCAAAACCGAGCTGGAGCTATCACTTCGGAGATTGCTGTCACATTGTGACGAATCGCTCCCAGGTCGATTCGCGCAAGGGTCGGCCTCACCATGCGTGGCTCGCAATGGCTTCGGCCAAGGCGGGAGCCGTAACGGTCTGGGTGCGTGCCAGCTCCGCACCGGCCACTCCGTGCCAGTAGGCACCAGACACCGCCGCGGTCTTGCCGTCCAAGCCTCTTGCCCAAAGCGCGCCGATCATCCCCGCCAGCACATCCCCTGTGCCAATGCTCGCCAACTCCGGCCCGCCGGTCTGCACCAAGATGGGCGGGCAGCCATCGGTGACCATCGTCGGGCTCCCTTTGCGCAAGACCGTGATCCCGTGGCGCGTGGCGAAAGCTCGAATCGAATAGGACCCTGCGCCTATCCCGGCCACACGCTTGAACTCACCATCGTGCGGGGTGATCACGACCTCGGCCGCTCCCGATTTGGCGGCTTCGAGCGGGCCCGGTTCCAATCCCCCAGCGTCGAGGACAACACGCCCGGCTTTCTCCAGCAGTAGTGTCGCCGCATCCGCATCCTCTGCGGCGAGGCCCGGGCCTGCGACCACAACATCAAACCTGTCCAAGCGCTCCGCGGCATCGGCCAGGCTGAAAGTCGGGAGCTGCGGAGCCATCTGATGAACCAGATCGGATCTCGGCGAAGCCACCACAACCGACCCCGCGCCGAACCTGAGCGCACTCGTCCCTGCGAACACCGAAGCACCGACGATGCCAGTGGAGCCGCCGACCACCAAGACCGACCCTGCCGACCACTTGTGCGCTCTTCTCGGTCGGGGAGGCCGCACCGCATCATCCTCTTCGGCGATGAACCTCGAAGCCTCACCGCCGTTGATGCCAATGTCCGCCACCGTCACCTCTCCGCAGTGATCCGGACCACCTCCGGAAACGTGTCCGGTCTTCAGCGTCCCGAAGGTCACCGTCTCAACCGCTCGGAAAGCGACGTCGGCAACGGCACCCGTGTCCGGGTCCAGTCCCGTCGGATAATCGACGGCGACGACCGGGACATCCACGTCCATCCAATCGCGGACCACGGCGGGAAGCTGTCCGCGCACTCCTCCCCCGAACAGCGCATCTATCACAACGTCGGCCGCCGTCGGTGGCCCGAGCTCCACGACCCGCACTCCCGACCGTCGCACCTTGTGTGCGGCGTCCACCGACTCAGCCGTCTTCGGGGAACCCAAAGCATGAACGACGACGTCGGCCCCGCGGTCTTTGAGATAGCGAGCGGCCACGTAGCCGTCACCGCCGTTGTTGCCGGGCCCGGCCAGGACCGCCACCCGGGAGCCGTAACCGGCACCAGCCCTGGACGCAGCCAACGCCACTGCATGTCCAGCTTTGTCCATGGCCTGGATGAGATCACCCTCCCAGGCCTTGTCGATGCGGCGGTACTCCTCGCCGGTGACGATGGGTTTCACACTGCGAGGTTAAGCGCTCCCGCTCCGCGGATTGACAGGAAGCTCCAGAGCCTCAGCCGGTTGTCGCACGCACGGGGGAGGACGACTCCGAACCGGTTCGGAAGATGCCCATCTCACCCAGAACGGCGCTGATCTCGCGAGCCAGTGGCTGAAAAGCCTCATGGGTGTAGTGAGCGAAGTCGACCTGACTCTCCACTCCTTGTTCTTTGAGTATCCGATCCACATCGACCACCGAGAATTGCAACTCCCGAGACATCTCCATAAGCGCCAAGTTGAATGTGCGCCGCCTCTCCATGGCCGGGCTTTTGACAAGCTGATATGTGTGCGTCGAATCACCCGGCTCGACTTCCAACAGGTTGAGCACCGCGATGTTCGGAGTCACATCCTCTTGCAGGAGGCGGATGATCTTCGCAAAGTTCTCACCAAACTCACCGATCGTCACCTTCCCAACATCCTCGAAGTTCTCTTTGAACCAGTTGACCTTCTCCAAGTTGGCGAGCACGTATGCCATGTCCTGGTTCAGCCACCACCCTCCCGGGTCGACGAGCAGTCCGGATTCGCGGTGCCGATAAGCGGTTCGCACTACATCGGCCCCGATCGAGAGCACCACAGCCGACTTCTCGAATTCGCCGAGGGCTCCGTAGCCCGGGATGGTAAAACGCGGCTGGAAGAGGTTTGGCTCGAAGTACTGGGTCGGAAGCGCAAGCTCTTCGACAAGATAGGCCGCCGCCTTTGGCGAATCGATATCGAGCGTCTGGAGAAGTATGTCCGAACGTGAGGTGGATACTCCCCCTGGCTCCACATACATACCGCAGACCCCTTCTATCGATGATTGAAGTCTGGGAGCCGCGGCAAAGATCGCCGGAAGGTCACATCCGCCTTTCGCATAAAGACCGGTTCGACGCGGATCTCGTAGCGAGTCGGACCACATCACCGTGTATTGGCCGCCACCAAACCGCCGGTTCTTCTTGCCCTTGGTAGCCGCAACCCACAAACGAGTCTTCTGCTCGACAACGGTGTCGGTGCCCGCCTTCCGCCGTGCGGACATCCGCCTGGTTAGGTCATGAAGCAGGCGCTCAAAACCCGAGTCCTCACCTAGGAGCTTGCGAACACTTCCGAGGAACCGGCTTTTGAGCTTTCTCATCATGCTTCCCGCGACCCATCGAGAAGATTGGCAACTACCCGGAACTCGCTCGGCGTAGCGCCTTCAATGCCGAAGTCCTCGTCCGGGGCGGACGTGACAATGCCAATGGTGTCACCCACTTTCACCTTGTCACCCGTCTCGGCCGTCAGTGACCTCAAATATCCGGATTCGGAGGCAACCAGCCGAAAGCCGACCCGAGCTCCACGCTCCTCCAACTCCGGTGTCGTCAAAGCCTGCTCACCGGACTCGAGACCTGCGAACCGGGCGGCTCTCGTCATATGCCGGGCGGAGTTCGCCTCGACGTCGACGATGTCATCACCAAAGCCCACTGCCTGGCCGGGTGCCAAATGCCACTTCTTGACGGTCAACTCCTCGATCTGACCACCCACTCGCGGAAGCACGAGCGCAAGCTCCATCAGTTGGACGCTGCCTTCTGGCCGAGCTGAGCGAGAAGTGGTCGCTCCTCATAGAAACCAATGTCCCTAGTGATGACCAGCAGTTCCTCAGCCAGGGCATCGATCACACCCTCCGAGTATTGAAGGGGGCCGTCGAGATGATCTCTCCCACCCATCTCGGCGACGACGCGGTCGACGTCAACTATCGAGATGCCGTAGCCCATCGACACATGAATTAGAGCGAGGTTTGCCCGCCGGATGCGCTCGAGGGCGGTCTCGCTCACCGTCGAGTAGTCAAAGACTCGTTGTGTGGGATCGAGGCTGGAGGCATTGAACACGAGAATGTGGGCATCGGTGAGAGTCTTCAGTCGGACGACCAACTCGCCAAGCCGGTCCTCGAAGAGCTCTGACGATGTCAACCTGCTCCGGCCACTCTCGGTAATGACCTTGGTTGGGCCACCAGTCGATACCGTTTCACCAAGCACAGTCGAAGCCACGGAGAACACCAACAGATCGCAATCTGCCAGTGCATCCACGTCAAAACTGCCGACGTTCAGGTGGTCAAGCCAGTCACTCACATCACCCATCGGGATGTGAACTGCCTCCAACCGGAACGCCCCGGCATACTCCCTCGTCAACAGGCTCTGGAAGACTCCATCGCCCGATCCTGTTGAACCGAGAAGCACTTCGCTCGCGTCTGGAGAACCGACAACAACAACCCGAATCGGGCTCTTGCCCCCAACCTTGTTCACTCAGATCCTCCGTTAGCCCTCACATCGTCCCTTCCGGGTCGGCATATGTTACCCAACTAGTCAACCCTCACTAAGAGTGACCGATACTGAGAGTGACGATCGGTTCGATCGGACTAGAGGCAGGAGCAATGCCTCGCCGTAAACTGTGCTTTTGGGGCGGACTTCAACAATGACCACGAACGACACTTCAGTCATCTGCATGATGATGGGAGTCGGCTCACGAACATTCATCACCGATTGGGCAAAGGCTGTCTCATCCTTTGCCCATGTGATCGGGGTGCGGACGGATCGCGTGCCCGGCATGGATGATCTGCCGGTGATCGGTCGACGTCTCTACACCGACGACTCCGACGGCCTCACGGTGGTCATAGCCCCAAGCCGCAAGCTGCGCCCTGGCCGTGTGTTCGCCCCGATCAACCACATGTTCCAGACCCAAGCGATCATGCGAGCCTCCCGATGGATAAAGGAGAACAAAGGAGACCCGAACGTGATCCACTCTCACTTCGCCGCTGCCTCCGGCGGAGTACCGGCAGCGGCTCGGAGGCTGGGGCTCCCCTACATCCACACCGAGCACACGAGCAATGCAGTCTGGAAGGCTGGTTCTCGCACTCCGGCATGGGTTAGAAACCTGGTGAAGGTCATCCGCCGAGCGGAGGCGGTCATCGTGGTCAGCGAAGACCTGAGACAAGGAATGGAGCACCTCGGATTGGGTGAAGATCTCATCGTGGTGGGCAATCCGGTCGATGGTGCCGAGTTCGCTCCGTCACCCGATCAGACAGACCAGCCGCAACTTGTCAACGTCGGCTCACTGATCCCTCGTAAGCGGGTCGGGCTGCTCCTCGAGGCGTTCGCCGGCGTCGCCCAGGTCAAGCCGACGGCGACCCTTGTGGTCATTGGCGAAGGCAGCCAAGCCGAAGATCTGAAGAAGACGGCGGAGCAAACGGGATTGGCCGACCATGTGAGCTTCATGGGCAAACTCAGTAGATCTGAGCTGGCCAAGATCATGGCCGAATCCCATGTGTACGTGCACACCTCCGAGGCGGAGACTTTTGGGGTCTCGATCGTCGAAGCGCAGCTTGCCGGCCTCCCAGTTGTCACAACAAACTGCGGTGGCGTGGTGGGTGATCACCCCAACCCACACATGACGGTGGTGGGTGACGACCCCAACCTGATCGCGTCCGGGGTGCTGGACGTGTTGGATCAAGCGCACACCCACGACGATCGCAGGCAGATCGCCCGATCAGCCAGATCCCTTTGGTCGTTCCAAGGTGTTGCAGCCGACGTCGAAGCCATCTACGCCCGAACCGTGAGGAGAAGCCGTTGATCAACCGGCCCAAATCCACGCCTCAGCCGGGCAGCACTCGTTCCTTCGCAGGACGGATCTCGCACCAGCTGGTCCGCGAAAACCCGATTTTCGACTCCATCAGCTCCAAGCTGGTGCGAACCTTCGGAGGGCTGACCCATCGAGGCCACAGGCTCTCCGGAACGGTCGGGTCAGAACCCTTCTTCATCGTGGGCTCCGGTCGGTCGGGAAACACACTGCTCCGCCGAATCCTCAACAATTCGCCGGGCGTGCACATACCACCGGAGACTTACGTCTTGGGTCGGGTCATCAAGCTCTACGAGCGCAACTCACACCAACCGTGGCCCATCCTCACTCAGCTCGTCCTCTCGACGTTCGAGTACAGGTCTGGCTTCGAGACCTTTGGGATCACACTGAGGCCGCTCTACAACGAGATCGCGCAATGGCCGCGGCCCAAACGCAACCTCGCTGCGATTCTCGACGCCATCTACCGGTTTCATGCTTCAGAAACCGGGGTTCCCGCCACTAGATGGGGGGACAAGACCCCTCTGAACGCATACAACGTCGAACGAATTCATCGCGTCTTCCCAGGAGCAAAATACATCCACATCGTGCGCGATGGCGTCGATGTCGTCCACTCCTACATCTCCTCCGGGTTGTTGGACACTGTTGCAGAAGCCTCGACACGGTGGCACACAGCAGTCGAGTCAGTGGCGAGCTTTGCCGCTCGCAACCCTAGAAGCTGCCATGAGGTTCGCTACGAGGCACTGGTCACCAAACCCGAGGAGACCGTTGAGGCTCTCTGCAGCTTTCTCGCTATCTCCTACGAACCGGCAATGCTCCGAGGAGGAACTGAGGGTCTCGGGGACGCCGAGACCCACCAGCACCACGATCGGGTCAGTGAGGCCATCTCGGAAAGTCGCGTCGGAGAAGGCCGAAGATCTCTTTCTAGCGACGACCTGCAGTCCTTGGATTCACGATTCTTGACAACTCTCGAGAGTCTTGGCTACGAGGTGCCAGGAGGCCCGACATGAAGAAAGTCTCCGCGACAGGCGTCGAGGCGAAGCGCAAAGCTCGCCACCTCATGGACGACCTGGCCGATATGGTGGGGTGGTCAAATCGAGTCCCGGTCGTCGTTCTCGGGAATCAGAAGTCAGGAACCAGTGCGATAGCCGGGCTGCTCGCCGAGTTCACGGGCTCGACTTCGACTCTCGACATCTACACCGAGATCCGGCGCCAAGACCTGATCTCGGTGGTCACGGGCTCCCTCCCCGTGTGCAGTTTCGTCAGGAGACACCGCCGCAGCTTCTCTCGGGATATCGTCAAACACCCGAACCTGACACTGGTCTACCCAGAGATCAGAAGCTGCCTCCCCGAGGCTCGGTACGTCTTCGTGATTCGCGACCCACGGGACAACATCCGTAGCATCCTCGACCGGCTGTCCCTTTCCGGCGACACGAGCAGGCTCGATCCCGACGTGTGGTCCGGCCTTTCGCCGGCCTGGCAACGGATTCTCGACGGTAACTGGATGGGCTTGGAGAGCTCGAGCCCAGTAGAGGCATTGGCCCGGCGATGGTCATACGTGGCTCGGAAGTACCTCGAAGACGCTTCGCGCCTGCACCTGTGCAGATATGAGGACTTCCTCGAGGACAAGGCAGGCGAGATCGGTCGGGTAGCCGAGGCCGTCGGTCTCAAGCCGCTGCCAACCGCCGACCTCAGGCTCGACTACCAGTTCCAGCCGGCCGGGCGCAATCGAGACGTGGCCGCCGCCGACTTCTTCAGCAGCGGCAACCTCGACCTGATCGAGCAGGTGACGGCCGCAGAGATGGAAGCCCTCGGGTACGAGCCATCAGACAGATGATCTTCACCTCGGGGGTTTGCAAGTGGCCAACGAGAGCTATTCTCACCCACCGTGTCCAGGCAGAACTCAGACATCATTCGTGAGCACATCGGCAAGGAGTTCCTGAAAGGGAAGTCTGTTCCCGATGACGAAACGAACCTCATCGAGGACGAGATCATCGATTCGCTCGGCATTTTCATGCTGGTGGCCTTCATCGAAGAAGAGTTCAAGATCAGCGTCGACCCGGAAGACATCGTCATTGAGAACTTCGAGACAGTGTCTGCGCTCTCCCGGCTCGTTGACTCGCGTCTAGACGCCGACAAGACGAAGTAGGGCCTGACGGTCGAGTTTCCCCGTTGATGTCTTGGGCAATTCACTCAAGACCCTGAAGGTCTCTGGGACCATGTACTTGGGAAGCAAGCCCGCGCAGAATCGCGTCAGATCATCTGGTGAGAGGCCGTCGTCACCGGCCACAAAACACTCGATCCGGTTTGTGATCATCTCGTCCGGCACGGCCACAACCGCGCATTCGACGATCGACGAATGCCCAGAGATGGCACTTTCGATATCACCGAGTTCGATCCGATAACCCCTGCTTTTGATCTGATTGTCGCGACGGCCCAGGAAGCGATAGGAACCGTCGAGCATCTCCTCAACCAGATCACCTGTTGCATAGACCAGGTCACCGCGATGACGTTGCAACGGGCTGGGAACCAACCTCTCCCCGGTTCGCTCCGGTTCCCCCCAATACCCCTTGGTGACAGTCGGGCCCCTGACATAGAGCTCTCCGGTCGCGCCGGGCTGGACCTCACGCCCATCTGCTCCGACGACGAAGGTCTCCACGTTCGATATCGCTCTGCCTATCGATATCGGCGGGTCCGACTCTTCGGGTGCCACGGACACCTCGAACCAGGTGCAGACGTTCGTCTCGGTTGGCCCGTACAAGTTCGCAAATCTCACATGGGGAAGCAGTCTCATCAGCCTGGACAAGTACTTGGTGGGGAACACTTCCCCGGCAAACAGGATCGTCCTCAACCCGGGAAGAGCGCCTGGCTCCAACCCACCCCGCTCCGTGAGCATCGTGAGGATCGAGGGCACCGAGTACCAGACCGATATTCGATTCGCCTCGATGAACCGGGCGACCTCGACCGGAAACACCGAGACTTTTGGTGGCACCAGCACCACCGTGGCTCCGGCAGCAGCGGCTGCGAACAGATCGAACGTCGAAAGGTCGAAGTGAAGGGGAGCATGGGAAGACAACCGATCCTCGGCCGTGACCCCAAACTCCTCCATGGCCCACTGGACAAAAGACCGACAGTTCTCGTGCGTCAGCATGACACCTTTCGGCTCTCCGGTCGACCCAGATGTGTAGAGAATGTAGGCCAAGTCGTCCTGGATGACCCGCGCCGCGTAGCTCTCGAGCCTCGCATCCGAGAGGTCACCCATCGCAACGACACTCGCCTCTCCGGCACCTGACACGGACGGAGCCCCAAACGACAGCACGTGCTCGACGACACCCCCGGCGGAGTCGGCAATTCCCTCCCAGGCCGACTGCTTCCGCTCGCTGGACAGGACTACCCGCATGCCGCAGTTCTGCGCCATGTAACCGAGACGACTTGCGGGGGCACCGGCGTCCATGGGCACGTACGCGGCACCGGCGGTCAATACCCCGTAGATGGAGACAACTGCCTCCAGGGACTTGGCAAAGAGCAAACCGACTCGATCACCAACCTCCACGCCTGCATCCTTGAGATGGGCGGCGACAATCCCGGCCTGCCGGTGAAGCTCTCGGTAGGTGATCGATCTCTCGCCGTCCACAACGGCGATGGCGTCAGGCCGTTCCCTTGCCGCACGATCCAGATAGTGGTGTATCAGGAAGGGCTCCCTCACAGCCCCAGATCCCTGGCAATCACGCTGCGCTGGATGTCGGAGGTCCCAGAGTAGATCCGGCTCGCCAAGGCGTCTCTCAAGTCACGCTCGATCCCGGTTTCGACGAGATATCCCGACCCCCCAAACGTCTTCATCGCCGAGAGTGTCGATTCCACCAGGTTCTCACTCAGGAAAAGCTTTACCAGTGATGTGTCGGCCGGGGTGACTTTGCCGTTGTCCCACTTCCAGGCCAGTCGATAGAGCAACAGCCGCGCTGCCTCCAACCTGACGTGAACGTCGGCAAGACGATGCGAAACCGCCTGGAAACTCCCTATCGACTGCCCAAATTGCTCCCGTTCCTTTCCATACTCGACAGCAGCGTTGAGTTGCCTTTGCACGGCACCGACCGAGTTGGCGAGGATCAAACTCCGCTCCCAATCGATCGAGTGCTGGAAGATCACCATCCCCGACCCGGCCCGTCCCAGCAGGTTCTCGGCAGGAACCTCGCAATCGTCAAAGAACAGATCTCCCATCGGCGACGTCTTCAACCCCATCTTCTCGACCGGCTTCCCCACGGTTAACCCGGGATACCCCTTCTCGACGATGAAGGCACTCAAGCCGGCCCAGCCCTTCGATCTGTCCAGAGTCGCGAAGACCACAAAGACGTCGGCGACAGGCGCATTGGTGATGAAGGTTTTGGACCCGTTGAGGATGTAACCGTCGCCACGCAACTCCGCGGTCGTCTCGAGTGCAAAAGCGTCCGAGCCGGAACCGGGCTCGGTCATGCCCTGGACACCGATGAGCGAGCCGTCACACAATCCTCTCAAGTAGCGCTGCTTCTGGGATTCGTCGCCGAACCGACTGACCGGCATTGCCGCCGACCACATGTGGGCGTTCAGCGAAAACAACAGGCCGTTGTCACGGCAGGCCAAGCCCAAGCCCTCCATGGCAAGCGCAGTGGTAAGAACGTCAGCGCCCTGCCCGCCGTGCTCGACAGGGAATGGGAGACCCTGAATACCGAACTCAGCACATTTCTCCCACAACTCACGAGAGAACCCTCCCGCCTTCTCGCGATCCTCGAGACCTGGGTCGATCTCTCTCGAAGCAAACTCGACAACGGCGGAGAAAAAGTCTCGTTGCTCCTCACCGAGCTCAAAATCCATGTTCAGAAGCCCCTCAGTCCGACCCGTCGATCGTCACCACCAGCCGTGACATCGTATCACAGAGGGTGACCATGTCACTCCCCAACCCCAACCCCAACCGCCACCGCCATCACCAAAGCCGTGTCGTCGGTGTGGGTGATGGTCACCAGAACTTCCACGACACCAAGAGAGGCTGCCCGCTCGGCCGCAGTCCTCCGCATTCGTACCGTGGGCTTGCCACCACCCGTTATCTCGATGTCCTGCCAGCGAATCCGACGCCATCCGGTGCCAAGCGACTTCATCACGGCTTCCTTCCCGGCGAACCTCGCCGCGAATCGCCGGGCAGGCTGGGCAAAGCGCATCGCGTACTCTCGCTCGTGCTCGGTGAAGCAACGATCTGCGAACTTCGGGTACTTGGACAGCAACGCATCCACCCGCGAGATATCTGCCAGATCTACTCCAAGCCCGAGGATCTGCATCAGCGGCCGCCGGAAAGGACAGACAACAATCCGTTGATGACCCGGTCGCGGTCATCTGGTCCGAGGGTCGAGCCAGAGGGGAGGCATAGGCCGGTCTCGAACAGCGACGCAGAAACATCTCCCCCATAGGTCTTGTATCGGCTGAACACCGGCTGGAGATGCATCGGCTTCCAAACGGGACGGGCCTCGATGCCCATGGCTTCGAGGTGCATCCTCGCCTCTTCACTGGTGACTCCGGTCGATGGGTCTATCAGGACGCAAGTGAGCCAGAAGGTCGCGCGGGAACCGTCCGCCTCCGGCATGAAGGTGACGCCCTTCGTGGCTTCAAGGGCTTCCCGGTAAGCCGTGTTGTGGCTCCGCCTCACATCTACGCGCCGCGCCAGGTCTGCAAGTTGCGACCTGCCGAGAGCGGCAAGCAGATTGGACAGCCGATAGTTGTAGCCGACGGTGGTGTGCTCGTAGTGAGGAGCGGGCTCCCGGGCCTGGCTCGCCAGCCATCGAGCTCGCTCTGCAAGGTCGATGTCGTCCGTCACGATGGCACCGCCGCCGCTGGTCGTGATGATCTTGTTTCCGTTGAACGACAGGGCAGCCATCACGCCCGCACTGCCCGCTGGGAAACCATGCAGGGTCGCGCCCAGAGCCTCCGCAGCGTCCTCGATCAGCGGAACGTCGTGATCACGACATAGCTCTTCGATCCGTGGGTAGTCAGCCATCTGACCGTAGATGTCAACAGGCACGCAAGCCGCTATGTCCTCGACAGCCAGAGCCTCGGCCAGCAGTCGCGGATCCATGTTCCAGCTATCCATCTCACTGTCGATGAACACCGGCTCCGCACCCAGATAAGAGATAGCGTTTGCCGTCGCTGCAAAGGTCAAGCTCGACACGGCCACTTTGTCGCCTGCTCCGACGCCGGCCATGAGCAAGCTGAGGTGGAGAGCTGCGGTCCCGCTGGAGAGGGCTACTCCATGGCCCCTTCCCGTGGCGGCAGCCAGCTCCTGCTCAAAAGCGTCTACCTCCTCGCCCAACGGTGCTATCCAGCCACTGTCGAACGCACGA
This sequence comes from Acidimicrobiia bacterium, assembly GCA_028285585.1. GTDB lineage: Bacteria > Actinomycetota > Acidimicrobiia > Spongiisociales > ZC4RG35 > CAXMPK01. Next base: position 32,556 of record JANQOU010000003.1, on the reverse strand, counting down.
CTCAGCGCCGATAAGTCGTGGGCGCCCACGTCCGGCGGCGACAGGTAGATGCGATCCATGGAGAGCGATCAGGCTAACCCCACTCGTGCCTGCCATTCATGACCGCCCGGAGAGGCGATGAGCCAGCGGATGAATGCCGGACGCCTTCGCGATGAACTCGGTGAGCGGGTCATCGGCGTTCACCCGCAGCCTCGACACGGCAAGACCCTGACCGGCACGAGCCATGCGATGGTCGAAGGCGTATGCCACCTCGTAGCCGAGATCGGCCAGGACCTCTTTGCTTGCCAGGCTCATGTTCCCATTGGGGTAGGCAAAAGTCGCAGTCTGCATCAGATCGAGATCCTTCAACCAGTCGTGGGACCGGACTATCTGATCGCGTTGTTGACGGGCGGTGCAGCGGTCGAGAATCGGATGGTCCCAAGTGTGATTGCCGATGACGTGGCCCTTGCTCACCCAGGTCTCCATCTGCCCAACGGTGAGCTGGGCTTGCTCGTGGGCAAACCCGGTCATTTCCTGGATCGCGACGTCCAACTCGGTGACGACGGCACGTCTCTCCTCGTCGACCATCGCCTTCAACGACGCCACGTCTGTGCCCTGAGCCATGGGTAGCCCGACCCGAACTGCCTGCTCCACGACCTGCCACCAGAACGGATGAGACGTACCTACCACCCCGGGGCACACGAACATGACGGCGCTGATCCCCAGATCGTCCAACACCGGCCGGCCGGACAAGACGACCGACGGGTCGCCATCGTCGAAAGTCACGAGAACGGCCTTCTCGACCTTGTCTCGACCACACAAGATCTCAACAGCTCGCGCTGGCGTAACAAAGTTGAACCGCGCGCCGAGCCACTCGAGTTGACTGCGAAGAAGCGCCGCATCGACAACATCGTGGTAACCGAGAATCCGAAGTCTGGCCGACCCGAAGCCCGCGGGAACGGCCAGATCCGCCAACGCGGACATTGCCCGATACCAGGAAGAGCGCAAGTGACTCATCCTTCACCAGCCCAGGCGCGGAGACTGGCACTCGCCGATGAGCTAGCGCTCACCCGGCTCATGCATAGCATCTGGGCACGGTAGAGCCGGGAGCAGACTCGATGTGGAAAAGAATCATCGACGCATACAAATGGAAACGCCTTCTGGCTGGTTGCCAACTGAGCCCGGAGAACCTGCCAGTGCCACTCACCGCACCGTCAACGGACGACTTCATCATCGCCGGATGCCCTCGAACGGGAACTTCGCTTCTGGCCGCTGCACTGTTCCGACCCCCGAACATCGTGACCGTGATGGAACCTTGGGATGGCCTGCGGATGGCACCGGGCGAGTTATACCCGTCCCTGCGGAAAGAGATCGAAACGACTGGATCGTTGAGCAGAGGTCGTCTCGATCTCGATGCGCTCTCAACTGGCCGAGTTCGATGGATGCGAGATGGCGAACGGTCCTTCCCAATCGAAGTAGGCCCGAGCTATCGACTGGGCGTGAAGTGGCCCACGTTCTGGCAATACCTGAACCTGCTCCCAGAAACCCGGTTCCTGATAACCATCAGGCACCCCGCGGAAGTCATTTCCTCCTTCGAGCGAGTAGGAGGTCGGCTGGCAATGGGACTCGACTACGACGTCGCCTTCAACCGAGACATCAACCGAGTGGTCGCCCATGGGGCCCCGACCGCCGAGGTCAGGAGGGCGCTGCTCTACGAGCACGTGAATCGGAACATCCTGCGACACGTGAACGACGACAACGTCCTGGTTGTCCGCTACGAGCGCTGGTTCTCCGATCCTGACGGGCTTCGACAGGACATATCCCGCTTCCTCGATGTCGAGATCGCCGACTGGGGGCTCGAGATCGTTCCCCCGGAACCCAAAACGGTTGACAGATCACTTGTCGAGTTGATCGAACGTCATGCCCCAGTCGCCGCAGAGTTGGGGTATGACCTCTGAAAGGGCAGGACTTCGAGTCCTGTACGTGATCAACGGCTTGGGAACCGGGGGCGCAGAGCGATCGCTGGCCGATCTGATCGACCCACTAGGCGAGCAAGGCATTGAACTGGTGGTGGCGTGCCTCTACCGGAGAGAAGAGGGAGTCGAGTCGCTGGTCAGATCGAAGACCGACGTTCACTTCTTGCCTAGCGGTCGTGTAGGCCGGCTCCTGGGCTTGAGGCGGCTGATCGAGGATCTCGGACCCGATCTGATCCACACAACGATCTTCGAATCGGACTTGTTGGGGCGAATCGCAGCCATCGGCACCGACGCACCGGTCATATCCAGTGTCGTGAACACGAGCTATCAGTCGGCACACGTTAGAAACCCTGACGTTTCCAGATGGAAACTCGAAGTCGCGCGATGGCTCGATGGGCTCACCGCCAGGCACCTGACGCACGACATTCACACACTCACCAACGCCGCAGCAGATGCGGCGATGGAGGCGCTTGGCCTCGAACGCGGCCGGATCCGAGTGATCGGACGGGCGCGGTCACGAGAGCGGCTTGGTAACCGCAGTGAAGACCGCCGAGAAGCCACCCGAAACTCGCTGGACCTCGAGCCGGGCAGTTTTGCCGTCCTGTCGGTGGGACGCAGGGAGCATCAGAAAGGCCAGATCTACGCCATCGAGGCACTCGCGGCATTGCAAGCCGAGATACCGGAACTGAACCTGATGATCGCAGGGCGAACCGGGTCGGCGGCGAAACGGCTCCAGACGACCACGGAAGAGCTTGGGCTCACGGACACGGTCAGATTCCTCGGTCATCGCCAAGACATCCCAGACCTCATGGTGGCGGCTGACCTGCTCGTCTTCCCTTCGCTATACGAAGGATTCGGTGGCACGCTCGTCGAGGCCATGGCACTGGGCCTGCCGGTCGTAGCCTCGGACATCCCCGTCTTACGCGAGGTACTGGAGGATGCTGCCGTTTTCTTCCCTACTGCCTCGGCAACCGGCCTGGCGACAGCAATCAGAACTCTTCACGCCAATCCCGAACAAAGGCTGAAACTGGCTCAGAGAGGAATCGATCGCTTCGAGACCGAGTTCACAATCGATCGGGTGGCTGGCCAAACAGCCGACTTCTACCGGGAGGTTGCGAGATCCGGTCGCCGAGGCCAATGATTCTCCAGACCCATCAAGGTTTCTACTCAAGAAGCTTCTGAGATTGCCGATGGAACGGAGGATGGCTCTACCCAACGTCGAGCAACTCCGGGCATCGAACGGCCATTTCACAGTGTCCGACAGGTTCCGTATGGTTCGCTCTGCAGCGGGTCCATAGCCAAGAAACGGACAAGCAGGAGACACACAAGTGAATTTGTTCTACCGAGCGCTACTTGGCCTCAGTGTCCTGGTCATACCAGTGGCCGCGGTGGCATTCCCAGGAATGCTGCCATGGGGTAATGAGGCAGACACACCTCGGGCGGAACGGGAGGTGGCACCAAAGTTGGCGGCTTTGGGGTCAGACACAACGGACAACCCCTTTGAACGTCGGTCGGATGTCACGGGCACCTCGGGGCCCAGACCCACCGAAGACACGATCGCAGAGGTGACGACTACCACCGCGGTGGAAACAACGACAACCGCCGCTCAACCAACCACCAGCGACCAGGGACCGGCTACCACCACTACGGCGGCCCCCACCGCAACGGGAGGCACCATCACCGGTGATGCGTGTCCATGCACCGTGACCGGGACCGCCACTCTCCAGGGAACGGTCAACCTCAAGGGCGACCTCATGGTGAACGGGGGAACTCTCGTCGCCAGACCGGGCGTGACCGTGAACGGCAACGGGTATCAGATCATGTTCATGAACGGCGGCAAGGCCGACTTTCAAGGCACCAAGGTGTCTACATGGTCCGGAAACGGTTCAAACGCCAACCTCACTCGGGACATCACCTTCGACAATCTGCGCCGAATCATGTTCCACAAGGCGTCGGGCAAATCGACCCTCAAGTACTTCACCGTGTCGAATTCGGGGAACGGGGGCGTCCTTGGTGACTACCCGGTTCACTTTCATCTGAACGGAGACAGCACTCGCGGCACGATCGTCGAGGGGGTTGTCGTGGTCAACGGGAAGAACCATGCATTCGTGCCGCACGGATCACACGGCATCACCTTCAAGAACACGATCGCATGGAACATCAATGACAGTGCCTATTGGTGGGACCCGCCTGGAACCAACAACTGCTCCGGGCGAAAGAAGACATGCACCGCCGACAACTCGAATGACACCGTCTTCGACCATGCCCTCGCCGCCAAGGTGAACCCGGGTCAGGGCTCAGACGGCCATCGCGTGGCAGGCTTCACCCTTGGCGCGGGCTCGGGCAACGTGGTCAAGAACTCGGCAGCACTCGATGTAAGAGGTGGCAAGGATTGCGCCGGGTACCAATGGCCGGAGGCCGCCAACCAAAACGCCGGCGGAAGTGTCTGGACCTTCACCAACAACAGGTCCTCTTCACCAGATTGCCATGGCATCTTCGTCTGGCAGAACACGGAGAGGGACCATGTCATCACCGGATTCAATGGCGATGGTGTCGACCATGGTGCCTACTCCAACTCCTACACCTACCGAAACATCGACGTTTCGTACATGGAAGCCATCGCATTGGGTTACAGCGTGCACGACTCGTCGATCGGGACGGTCACGACCGGGAGGCACAATAAGATCGCCGAAGGCAACTCGATACTGTTCGAGAACGTCTCGATCGGTACCTTCATCGTGAACAACGGCACCGGCGACATCGCAGGTACCTACTACCTGAACAACACCGGGCTGAGTTGTGGAGACATCCAGTATCAGTCGGTGAAAGCAGGGACACGCGTCGTCATCGACGGCTCCGACTGCTGAGACGACCGGAGGTAGCAGACCGGCCGCCCATGGCTAGTCTGCTATCTCCATCGAATCCGAAACAGGGCAAGAAGGGGGGCCTCCCCCTGATCCAGAACTGACCCTCGTCGTCGGGTCAGACGACAGCTATGCCCTGGGTTTGGGCGTGACCCTCCACACTGCTCTGGAGAAGCTGGAAACCACAGGCGGGCTGCGAGTTGTCATCGTCGACGGCGGCATCGGCGACGACGCCAGGCAACGGTTGGAGCGGGTGATCACGCAGGCAAGACCGGGCACCCTCATCAACTGGCACACGGCCGATCAAGCACGATTCACTGGACTGAAGACGACCAAGTGGGGCTCAACCGCCAATTACCTCCGGCTTCTCATCCCCGAGATTCTGGGCGATTCGACGAGATGGGCGCTCTACCTGGACGGCGACCTTCTCGTCAGATCTGACCTCAGCAAGCTCTGGGAGCAGGCCCAGGACACATCCGATCCGATTCTCGCGGTTCGCGACTTCCACAATCTCGACGTGGGTGCGGTGTTTGGGAAGGGCACCAGCATCGACCTCGGGCTCGATCCCGAAGCCGAGTACTTCAACTCGGGAGTGCTGATGATCAATGTCGCGATGTGGACCTCTGAGTCGATCCCCGAACGTGCATTCGAATTCGTGAGGAACCACTCCGATGTGATGCGGCACTCAGACCAGGATGCGCTCAACGCAGTGTTGACGGAACGGTGGACCGCTCTTGACCCGAAGTGGAACGTGATGGTCCCCTCGGTGCCACGTTTTGCCTCTCAAACAACCTCGACCGACAAGGCTGCATCTGCGCTTCGAGAAAGGCTGCTCACCGAGGCGTCGATCTACCACTTCACCGGGCCGCGAAAGCCATGGATGCCTGGGTATTGGGGTCACGGCGGAGTCGAGTATCGCAAGGCTCTCGCCGCCGGCGGTTGGTTTGCCGACGGGGACGAGCGCCGGAAATGGGAGACGTGGTATTGGACGCGGTCACCGCGCGCATGGGTCATCGAAGGCTACCGCAGGATCAGAAAACACGCAGCGCTGCGCTATCACACGTTGCGAAGCCGCAACGGCTCGGGCACCCGATAGTCGCGAAGGCTGTCACCATCTCGTATCACCTTGGGAATGTGATACCTCAACCGAAAAGGCTGATCGGAGAAGCCGAACGCCCTGATCAGGTTGACGGCCGACCTCTCGGGTTTGGTCAGCCAGATTCGGTAATAGGTGTTGCGCGCACCGAGCATCCTCACCGAGAACTCATGTCCGCGGACCCGGCGATCTTCTGCAAGCCCCTGGTCGTGACGGACCACGGCCTCGGGGACATAGACCACTTTGCCTCCGAGATGTTTCACTCGCCGGCACAGGTCGATGTCCTCACCAAGCATGAAGAAAGCCTCGGAGAAACCCCCGATGCTCAGGAGCCGATCACGTTCAGCCATCAGAAAGGCGGCGAGAAGGAACTCGATCTCGACCGGTGGGCCCGATGTCGGCAGTTGCAAACGGGTGTGGCGACGCCGCAAGGTGTCACCGATGCGAGCAAACTCGTCGCGCAAACCCGGCAAGAAACGCCTCCCGCCGACCTGCACCTCACCACTCGGGTCGGTCAACGCCGGGGCAGCCAGCCAGCGGTCGGGATTTGCATCGAGCGCGTCCTTGAGCAGGGAAACCGACCGGGCATTCGTCGAGATATCGTCATTGGACACAATCACGTATCGCCCGCGAGCCACCTTCAGCCCCTCGTTTGCCCCACGGCCGTAGCCGACGTTCTCCTCGAGCCTGATCGCCCTGCCGTTTCCGATGGCGTCCCTGGCGACGTCAAAGGTCTCATCACTGGAGGCGTTGTCGACGACGACGACCTCCACTGACAGCTCGGCGAGGGCCGACTCAAGCTCACCAACCATTGCACCCACGTGGGCGGCAGAGTTGTAGCCGACCACAACCACCGAGAACTCAGGTCTTTGGCTCATCTGTCCCCTCCCGTGTCACATCGGCATCATCCTGGCCTCTGCCCAATCGCCGCCGGCCCACGTAACCCAAGCCGGCTGCCCCGACGGCCGCCAACAGATAGAAGAACCAGCTTGGCCGGCGGCTGTCAAGTGGCTTGGTCGAACCTATGTCGGTCGGCCCGGCTTCGCCGGGCTCCGAAGGTGCAAGCCCGGGAACAACAGCTGTCGATGGGGAGAATGCAGTCGCAGAAGATACGGACGACACCACCGTGGTCGACGTCGTGGACGTGCTCGAAGAGGTGGTGGATGTGCTCGAAGTCGTCGAGGTCGACGATGTCGCAACCGACGTAATCGATCCGGTGTGTGCCGTGGTGCTCGTCGTCTCGCCGTCCGGCTCTGTCGTGGTGGGTGAGAGAGGGACGCCGTCAAAGAACTCCATAAGCTGGGCACCGGCATAACGCGTGCCGGAATTGGAAAGGTGGCAGAAGTCGTCCCTGAGGACCTCAGGGCCCATTGGTCCGAGATCCGGCCCTCGTCGCACCAGGGGATACTTCCCGGTCATGGCGTCCGCCACTGCGGCTCCCTGATTCGAGATCGTGTTGCCACCGGTGGCCGCACACGTTTCCTCCACATAGAAGTTGAGCGGCGAGATATAGACATCGGCATCCGGGTCGTGCTGCCAGATCTGGGCAAGCACCGCCTCGGTGTTCTCCACGGTGAGACCAGTGCCGATCCGCTCACACAAGTTCAGCCAGACAGCTGTGTAGCCGGCAGCCGGCCTCTCCCCCAAATACAGCTCCCAAGGGTCCGGTGTGTTGGCCCACTCGGCCATCGCCTGTGATCCTTGGGCGGTGTTCGCAAGTGAATCTCGCGACGAGAACCGCAAATATCCTTCGACTGCTTGATGCGTGTTGGAGCAGCCGATCGACGCTATCGAGCCGGGCACCGCCGCAATCTGACCGGCTACCGGCAGCGACGACACGATCAACAGGGCAGTGGTTGCGAGCACCCCAAGCAACAGGCGCTTCGGGCCGGGTGAGGCGATTGGGATCCGGGATCTCATCCGATCAACAAACCGTAGTAAGCCATTCGCCCATAACTCCAAGAGACGACTAAACGCACATCGTGACATGTGACTACTCTCCGCTAACGTGTCCGCTTGGACCGCCTCAGGTCACGGGCACAACGAGTTTGGGGGCATTCCGTGAGATGGAAAGAACACCTGCGCGGGCTACGCGAAAGTGGTGACTCTTGACCGAGATACGACAGCTTGGCCTCGATGGCGTGCTACTGGTGACCCCGACGAAGCACCGGGACGGCCGCGGGTTCTTCTCCGAGGTCTACAACAAACGGTCCCTCGAGGAGCACGGCATCAAAGATGTGTTCGTCCAGGACAACCATTCGCTGTCGGCCACAGTTGGCACCGTGCGCGGAATCCACTTCCAAGTACCGCCCATGGCCATCGCCAAGTTGGTGCGCGTCGTCAAAGGGGGTGTCTGGGACGTGGTGGTCGACCTACGCGTCGGCTCACCCACATACGGGAACCATGTGGCTGCCGAGCTCACCGCTGAGAACTGGGCACAGATCTATGTGCCACCAGGTTTCGGCCACGGCTTCTGCACAATCCAGCCCGACACCGAAGTGGCGTACAAAGTCACCGACTATTGGAGCCCTGACGTCGACAAAGGGGTGGCATGGGACGACCCGGATCTGGCGATCCCATGGCCCGTCGAGCACAACGAGGCAGTCGTGTCCGACAAAGACCAGGCTCAGCCTGCTTTCGCGGATCTGCCTCCCTACTTCGAGGCCAGTAGATGAACCGGGTGCTCGTCACTGGTGGTGGCGGTTACATCGGGACGACCCTGGTGCCCATGCTGCTGGAACAGGAACACGAAGTCAGAGTTGCCGACCGATTCTTCTTCGGCCGGTCGCTACTCACGGACCACCCGAACTTGGAGATGGTCGGCTGCGACAACCGGAGACTGGAGCCAAAGCACTTCGATGGTGTCGACGCCGTCATCGACCTCGCGGCGATATCGAACGACCCCTCCGGAGAACTGTTCCAGGAGGCCACTTGGGCGATCAATCACAGGGCACGTGTTCGCTGCGCCGAAATGGCCAAGCAGGAAGGGGTGTCCCGGTACATTCTCCCCTCGTCCTGTTCCGTCTACGGCTTTCAGGATGCAGACTCCATATCTGTCGAAGACTCTCCGACAAACCCTCTGACCACATACGCAAAAGCAAACCTCGCAGCAGAAGAAGGAGTGCTCGAGTTGTTCGACAACACCTTCACCGTCGTTGTCGTGAGGCAGGCGACCGTCTTTGGGTTTTCTCCTCGCATGAGATTCGACTTGGCAATCAACGGTATGACCTACGGCGCATGGCGAACTGGGAAGCTCCCGCTGATGCGCGACGGCTCGCAGTGGCGCCCAATGGTCCACGTCAAAGACACTTCGTCGGCCATGATCCACATGCTCGATGCTGCGACCTCGCAGGTGAACGGTGAGATCTTCAACGTCGGGTCGGCCAACAACGTCTATCAGGTGGGCCCGCTGGGAGAGTTGGTTGCCGAGACCGTCCCCGGCGACGTTGAGATCGAATGGTATGGCGACCCGGATCACCGCTCATATCGGGTCGGCTTCGAGAAGATCGAAGCAACCGGATGGAGGGCACAACACGACGCCGGCGACGGTGTGGCCGACATCGTCGATGCGCTCGAACGGGGCATTACCGATCGGACACCGGAGACGATCACACTTGACTGGTACACGCTTCTGAGCAAGTTCACGAAGATCCTCGACGACGTGCTGATCGACGGTGAGTTGCTCGACCTGTCTCCAGAGCCCGAGCAACCGCCAAGCACAGCTCTCTGAGTCTCCTAACCTGACGGCTCGTTGCTCGTGTCACGAGAAGATCGCATTCTCCGCACCCTCATCCCGGCGGGACAGCGCGCCAAGTGGCTGTTGGTCGCCCTGATGGGAATCGTCGCCGCCGGAGCCGAATCGGTTGCCGCACTCGTCGTGGCAGCACTCATCGCCGCGATGACCAGCCTCGACGGTGCCGCTCTCGTGCTGCCAGTCCTTGGCGATGTGACTGAATGGTTGCCTGGTGGGACCCCGGAGGGGCAGTTGCAGACACTTGCCCTGATTGCCGGGGGGTTCTTCATCATCCGGGCCTCAGTCCAGTTGGTCCGAGCCTATGTGCAAAGTCGGATCGCAGCTCGGGCGGGTTCGCGAATCTCCGCACGGCTCTTCCGTGGCTACCTGGCACTGCCCTATTCGTTTCACATCTCGCACAACAGCTCTGAGCTGATCAGGAACGCGTCCTGGGCGGCTGACGAAGTCGTCACCAACTATCTGATGCCTATCGCCTCGATCATCACCCAGACCTTCATGCTCATCTTCCTGCTCGCTGTGTTGATCGCGGCAGCCCCGACAATCACCGCGGCAACGATCGGGATCTTGGTCCCTCTGACAATCCTGGTCGTGCAGTCGGTCAGACCTGCCCTCCGACGTCTCGGTCACGTCTCCAAACGAACAGTCCAGGAGTCGATCAACACCCTTCAACAGAGTCTTCACGGAATCCGAGACGTCAAGGTCCTGGGCAGAGAGCGATTCTTCGGTCGCGACTTTCGGGACTCGCGGGAAGAATTGGCGCGGGCACGCTATCTCTCAGTCTCTTTCGGCCTCGTCCCAGCCGTGTCCATCGAGACCCTTGTGATCGTCATCATCGTCAGCTTCGTCGCGGTGACCAGTTCGTCGGGGGTCGGGACTTTCGCCCTACCGACGATCGGTCTGTTCGCATATGCCGGCCTTCGAATGATGCCGGCAACTTCCAGTGTCGTGTCAAGTGTCAACAAGATCCGCTACGGCCACGCGGTGGCCGAGGCGGTGGCCGAGTCACTCAACGAGATCGACGAGGCTGCCGAGATGCCGCCGCCGCTGAGAGATGTCGAGACTCTATCCCTCAATTCCGCCCTCCAACTCACAAACGTGAACTTCAGCTACTCCGAGGATCAGCAAACCCTCGTCGACATCAACCTGAGCATCAAGCGAGGCGAGTCTGTCGGGATCGTCGGTGAGACCGGAGCGGGCAAGTCCACGCTCCTCGATCTCGTGCTGGGCTTGCTGGCACCGAGCAGCGGCACGGTGAGCGTCGACGGGACCCCAATCCGTGACAACCTCAGGGGCTGGCACTCGACGATAGGGCTGGTGCCCCAGTCAATATATCTTCTCGACGACACGATCCGCCGCAACATCGGATATGGCCTGGCCGACGACCAGATCGACGAGTCGGCCGTGGCCGATGCAGTGAAGCTGGCTCAGCTCGAGAGCTTCATCGACTCGCTCCCCGACGGCCTGGACACCATCGTTGGTGAGAGAGGTGTCCGCCTCTCAGGCGGCCAACGGCAGCGAGTCGCCATTGCCCGCGCCCTCTATCGACGCCCGTCGGTGCTCATTCTGGATGAAGGGACTGCCTCACTCGACAACGTGACCGAGGCTGAGCTCCTCAGAGCCATCGAGGATCTTCGAGGAGAGCACACAATCCTCACCGTCGCCCACAGGCTTACCACGGTGAGGAACTGCGACCAGATCATCCTCCTCGAAGACGGCCGGATCACAGACCAAGGAACCTACGAAGAGTTGCAGAACCGGAACCCGACATTCAAGCGAATGACGAGCTGATCAAAGCTGCCGCAGAGTCTCGTTCAGCACCGCGGAGAAGCGCCGGAACAAGCCGCGATTCCCGGATCGACCGGCGGAGCGAACACCGGACGTGAGCTTCTTGAGACGTACAAGCAGATACGGTGCCGACGCCCTGACATCCGGATCGCCGTAACCGTCAACAACCCGATCGGACACCGACCGGGTCCACCTGTTGAGTCGAGGTCTCTCCATTTCCAATCTCAGCAAGAGCATCGCCAGATCGAATGAACGCGGCCGAGGGCTCCAATCGAAGTCGATGAGATTGATCGAACTGCCGTCAATCAGGATGTTGCTCCGATTGAGGTCCCCATGAGAGTGGTAGAAGGGAGCAGGATCCGCACGCCACTCCTCAGACAGACCTCGAATCGCTGCACCCAGGCGTTTAAGCACTTCTTGGCGCAAATAGGGAGACGCCGACTCCACCAACGCACCCAGCCTCGACTCTTCCACATAGGGGACGGCTTCGGCGTCGCCCAGCGATGCCGATTCGATCACAGCGATCGAATCGCCGATGGCCTGGTAGACCGTCAAGACTCGACTCCTCGCCTGCAACCCGAAGGCCCGGCTCCACGCTTTTCTCAACGGCTCTCCTTGAACACCGAGCGTGACAGTGGCCAGCCGCTCCGGGTCGGCGGCCAACACCCGTCCCACGCCCACCCCTCGAGTGGCACCGAGACGGGTCACCCGCTCAGAAAGAATGGGGCCGCGCTCAACGGCGGCAAGATATCGGGCATGACGACCTGGATTGTCCGCAGCGGGTCGCAGTTTCTTGAGGAAGAGGTGAACAGCCTCATCTTCGCCGAGCAAGAAGCGGATTGGAATCACCAGGGCCTGTTGCCGCTTGATCGGTGAGTCGACATGCCACGACGCTGTCTCAGATCCAGACCAGTCACGTGAGACCGCCAACCGCTCTATGGCGGCACTGACCAACGCAACTTCATCTACGGTCAGGCCGGCAGACTTCAGCGACGCAAGCGAAGCCGTTCCTAAGACGCCACGCCCTCCTCCAAGGGTCACATCACAACTCTAGTTCGCCACGGACAGTGGTTCGATGGTCGGAAACCAAGGGTTATGGAAGCGGGGTTTCTGGATTAGATTCTGAGTTTCGAGCCGAGTGGGGGCCAAGACGAGAATGGCAATGGGGAAAACGCGCATTGACGAGCCAACAACGGGAAGCGTCACGCAATCCGAATGGAGTGAAGCCTCGTCATGAAAGGGATCATCCTCGCTGGAGGCTCGGGCACTCGTCTCTACCCGGTGACTCGAGGCGTGTCGAAGCAATTGCTTCCCATCTTCGACAAGCCAATGATCTACTACCCCCTCTCGATCCTCATGCTCGCCGGCATACGAGACATCCTGGTGATAACGACTCCACAGGAAGCACCACGATTCCAGGATGTGCTGGGCGATGGGTCGCAATGGGGCCTGTCCTTTCAATATGCGACGCAGCCCTCACCAAACGGCCTAGCCGAGGCGTTCATCATTGGCGAGGAGTTCATCGGCAACGACCCGGTGTCACTCATCTTGGGAGACAACATCTTCTTTGGGTATGGCATCACCAATCGCGTGCAGCGAGCAGCCTCCTTGAAGGAAGGTGCCGTGGTGTTTGCGTATTACGTGCGAGACCCGGAGCGCTACGGCGTAGTTGAGTTCGACGAGTCTGGCAAAGCCCTGTCCATCGAAGAGAAGCCCTCACGACCGAAGTCGCACTTTGCCGTGACCGGCCTGTATTTCTACGACAACGATGTCATCTCGATCGCAAAGGAAGTCGAGCCGTCCGACAGGGGAGAACTGGAGATCACGTCAGTCAACTCCGAATACCTAGACCGCGGCCAGTTGCGCGTCGAGCTGCTAGGGAGAGGAACCGCATGGATGGACACGGGCACCCAGGAATCCTTACTCCAGGCTGCAAACTTCATCTCGTCTGTCCAAGAGAGGCAGGGGCTTCAAGTCGCCTGCCCAGAAGAAATCGCATGGCGCATGGGATACATCGGGGACGACGAACTCTATGCCCTCGCACAGCAACTGAAGAAGTCGTCTTATGGTGCCTATCTGTTGGAACTTGTGGACGAGACGTTCTCGGGCTGGGTTCCGGAATTCAAGGGAGATCCAAGTGGGTGAAGTGAGAATCGGTGTCGTCGGATCAGGGTTCATCGCAACCCACTTCATAACCAGCCTCGCTCGGCATGACGGTTACGACGTAAGTCGTGTGCTGACCCGTCGAGTCATCTCGTCACTCAGCGGCTTGCCGAACGACGTGGCAACGAACTCGATCGACGACCTGGTGGCCAACTGCGATGTTGTGCTCGAGTCCTCAGGAGATCCGATCTGGGCCACTGATGTAGTCAACTCCGCCGTCGAAGCCGGCAAGCCCGTGGTGACCATGAACACCGAATTCCACATAACCACCGGATCCGCTTTCGTCGGCAAAGGGGTGGTCACCGAAGCCGAGGGCGACCAGCCGGGATGCCTGGCCGCGTTGCACGAGGACGCCAAGGCCATGGGATTCGAGCCCATTGCGTACGGGAACATGAAAGGGTTCTTGAACCTCGATCCCAAGCCAGACGAGATGGCCTACTGGGGCGACAAGCAAGGCATCAGTCTCCCGATGGTCACCTCTTTCACCGACGGAACCAAGGTTCAAGCCGAGCAAATCCTTGTGGCCAACTGCTTTGGTGCCACAGCCATCCGCGAAGGGATGCTCGGACCCGCGGTCACCGACCTCGAAGAGGCCAGTCAGATCCTCGGATCAGCCGCCGAAGAGATCGGACGACCCATCTCAGACTTCGTTGTCTCTTCCGCTCTGCCCCATGGCGTGTTCCTCGTTGCCACCCACGACGAGACCCAGACCCACGCTCTCGAGTACTTCAAGATGGGCCCGGGGCCTCACTACACGATCATCAAGAACAACATCCTGGTGCACTTGGAGATCCTCAAAACCATCAAGCGAGCACTGTCGACAGGCTCGGTCCTCCTAGACAACTCAGTGAATCCGGAGTTGTCCCTGGGAGCAGTGGTCAAAAGGGATCTCGAACCCGGTGAGAGAATCGAATCGGCCATCGGCAGCTTCGAGATGCGAGGTCACACATTGAGAACGGCAGACCATCCGAGACATGTGCCCATCGGTCTGATACGAGACGCCACTGTCGAGAAGCCACTGACACGAGATCAGATCGTCACGTTTGGAGACATCTCCCTCCCACCATCGATGGCGGAGAATCTGTGGCACACCGAGGTGTTGCCGGCGGCCATTCAGGGCCCGTCGTAGCCCTTGATCCGGCGCCTCAACCTCTCCTCGAAACGAAACCCACCCCTGATTCGAGCCTTGAAGAACCCGAACCCATCTGAGAGCTGGACCGGATAGCGGTGCAGCAAGTAGGCGTCGGGACGTCCACAAGGACGGGGAGACCCACCGAGAACGGCAGAGTCGTATACCTCTCTCACGACACGGTCAGCGGTGCCGGACCAGAACCCGTACGGATAGGCGAAGTGCTTTGGCACGACACCCAACTCACTTCGAATCGACTCATCAGACGCCTGGATCTCCCCGCGGACCTCATCTTCGGACAGCGACCTGAGATCGGGGTGAGTGGCGGTGTGCGCCCCCAACGTCATCAACCCAGAACCGAGCATCTCACCAAGGTCGTCCCACGTCAGCCCACTCTGGCCTGAGCTCTCCGCAACGTAAGTTGAGGCCAGATACAAGATGAAGGGCAAGCCGAGAGCCGACATGATCGGAAAAGCGGTGTCGACGAGATCCTTGTAACCGTCATCGAAGGTGAGGACAACGAGGCGATCCGACTGCTCTTCATCCCACCTGGCGATCGCAGAGTCGAGGTCGACGACTTCCCGATTCGCCGCCAGCCAATCCATCTGACGGGCAAAGACATCGGTGCTGATCTCCATTTGACGGCCAAGCGTCACGCCGACCTGGTGATAGATAAGCAGCCTGGGGCCTTTCGGGGCCGGGGCCAGTACGTCGGTCGCCGTGAACGTGACCTTGCCTAGCCCCCTGAGAAGGGACATCCGGCTCAGGCAGTTGCCGACATGTCAGCCTCATCCCCGGTGAGGACGGCGACAGGCAACAGACCTTCACGCTGGAACGGTGCCAGGTTCTTGCGGGCGCCTTGCTCCCAGTCCGGAGACCACGCCTCGCCCTTCCCGCCAGTCGGCCCGAACAACGCCGTACGAATTGACTTTTCAAAGTCTCGTATCTCCCAGATCTGCTGTTCGAACTCCGCCGCGCCCTCGACGTCGGGGCGCGCCAGCGCTGTCTTACGCCTCCGCTCGAGCTCGTCGATGCTCTTGCCCACGACCTCGCCGATCACCTGCTCGAAGATGCCCGTCGTCATCCTCCTGGCCGGAACAAGAAGACTCACACGACGAGTGCTGCTGACGAGATGCCAAATCGATGGCTCTCCTTGGGTTCGCGCCAGGTGACGACCGAAGAACTCGGCGTCGAGCCATTGATCAATGCCGACATCTGGCCGGTTGTCGGAGAGTAGCCTCTCCACCTCGGCCACCACCTCCCCTCCCGTGTCCCCAGCCTCTGCTTCTATCTCAAACGTGAGCCAGCTACCTACGGTGCGATGCCCACGAACAGGTCGCAGCGTGAGGAACCCGAACTCCGACACGTCGTGTATGAGATCCTCGCTGAGGTCGCCGTACCCATACCGTGCCGTGACCATGTCCTCGGCTCTGGAGATCACATAGTCGGCGACGGCTTCGTATGCACGGGATGGAGAGACACCATTCATTGCCGCCAACAGCTGCTGGCCAAGGCCGCTGTCCAAGCCCTCCGCCTGTTCCTGGCCTCCTATGGAGGTCGCCAGATCGCCCAGAGCCGAGTGTGGCACCACCGCTGTTCGCCTCTCGTCAGGGACGGAGTAGTTGGCAAGCCGCACCATAGGCGAGGCTATGGAAGACTCGTCCGTGTCAGGCGCAGGTGATGCCTCCTCTTCGAGAACCCTGCCCAGGAAGGGAAGGTTGAACCGGCGGTGTTTCCTCATCAACACGGCACCAGCGATGTTGATGCGCAGGCGCACGGCCTCACCTATCAGCCCATTGATCTCCGTCTCCGTAGTGGATCCGGGAGCGGTGACCACGATCGAATGGCCGATCCGTTGCATCGCCGCCAGCGAGGAAGGCGTACCCAAGTCGTCGACCACGATGAGGGTGGTGTCATATCGACTCTCGGCGGAGGCAATCAGGGAACGGAACTGACGACCGGCGACCGCGTCGGCCGGCGAGTCGGGTGGGGGGCCTGAGGGGATCACAGCGAGATTTGGGCGCACGACATGGGCCTGCCCAACCGCGTTGTCGACGGCAGCAGCAAAATCTGGCGCGTCGGACTGCAAGCGAAGGATCTCGGCCAGTGACACACCGCCAACTCGGAAGTCGCCCAGGGCGACATGACTGTGAAGATTGGCATCGATGATCAACACCGAATCTCCAGCGCTGGCCATCGAGCCTGCGAGGTCGGCGGCGAGAGCCTGCACATCCTCTGCGGGAAGGTTGTGAGCCGAGAGAGCGATGGTTGAACCTGCCGGTGCCTGCGCCTGTACCGCCGACCGCAAGGCCTGGACAGCAGTCTTTCTTGGCCCACCCTCGGCTGTGTCGTACCAGACGTCGATCCCGTGAACTTGGATGTCACGGGAAGGAATCTCACCCAGGACGGCGATGCTGATGTCCTCCGGCAACCAAACGGTCCTCCTCGTTCGAGACACCATGAGCAGGCCGATGGTGGCGATGGCAATGCCACCCAACAGGCCTCCACCGGCGAGCATCAGAGGAGCGATCCGCTCAGACGCAAAGTCTTGAACCGTGACCACCTCCGCCGTACCCAGGCCGGCCACACCGAGTTTGCGCAAGTACAGCCTCTGGTACTCGGCATTGAGAAGATCCTTGCGAGCGACCAGCGTGCTCAGCAGCAGAGCATCGGTTGTGCTCTGCTCCACAACCGGAACAGGACCAAGAGCCGTCCTGGCCTCTTGTGCCGACTCGAGCTGGATAACGAGGGCCTCTCTCTCCGCCACGACCAACTCGAGAGCTTCGGTGGTAGCAGCAGCAGCCTCGGCCAGTATCAAGGCGCGCAATCGGTTCTGAATGGCGCTGATCGTCTGATCGAGAGATGTCTGCTCTTGGATCAACGTCAGCTCTCGTTGAGTCAGTGCCGGTTGCAACGACTCGATCTGCTCATCAAGAGCCAGCGCTTCCTGTTCCAGCTTCGCCAGTTCCTCGTCGACACCACCACCGAGCTCAGGATCGACATCGAGATACGACTGCCTCAGAGCGGTTGCCTTGTCGATCGCCCCCTGCTCGGTGACCCCCTGGGTGATGAAGAACAATCGCGCCTCGGCGAGGTTGAGTGTTATTCGTGATGTCGGATCGGATGACAGCAGCGGATCTGCGGCGATGAGCGCAAAGTCACGTGCTTCGCGGACATCGTCGGCCAAATCCGGAATGGTCTCGCCTTCTCCAGGATCGAACCGCATTGGCGCTGTCGCCTCGTACAGCGACTCGGCGTCCGAAGGAGTGAGGGAGGCGAAGATGAGCGCACCTAGGAGTCCAACGGTGGCACCAATGAGGACCACTCCCCATCGGTCCCCGATCAGCCGTGTTAGGCGATTGATCTCCATGCCTCAGAAACCTCTCTGAGCCATCTCCGGCGTTGCTTCAGTGACGGTGGCCAAGGCCTTTCGATTGATCAACTGATAGAGCCTGTCAAAGATCACGGTCTCGTCTCCATGAAGGGCAGCGTGCTCGAGATCTTCGACGCTCTCGGCCAACATGCCAACTCGCGGGCCGGTGATCTTCACCTCAAAAACCTTCAGATTGCTCGTTGCATCCACAGGGCCCGTCGCAAGCTGCTCCTCGAGCTTCTCGCCGGGGCGCACACCTGTGTACTCAATATCGATGTCGACATCTGGGATGAGACCGGCGAGCCGGATCAAACGTCTAGCCAGATCATCGATCCGGACCGATTCGCCCATGTCGAGCAAGAACACTTCGGAGCCGCGCGACAGCGCCGAAGCCTGTAGCACCAGCTGTACTGCCTCACCCACAGTCATGAAGTAGCGCTTCATCTTCGGGTCGGTGACCGTCACCGGGCCTCCGGCGCGGATCTGGGACACGAACGTGGGGATGACACTGCCTCTGCTCCCCAACACATTGCCAAACCTGACGGCTGTGTAGACGCACCCGTCGTTTCGCGCGACGCCGGCCTTGACCAGCAGCTCCGCCGCCGCTTTGCTGGCACCCATAACACTCGTCGGGTCAACGGCCTTGTCAGTGGAGATGAGGACGAAACGCTCGGCCCCCACTCGAGACGCCGCCTCTATGACGTTGCGGGTACCGATGACATTGGTCATCACAGCCTCGCTGGGGAAGTCCTCGAGAATGGGAACGTGCTTCAAGGCAGCGGCATGAAAGATCACATGCGGCTTGATGCTCTCGACTGCCCGAAGCACCGACTCCGCGTCTCGGACATCGCAGAGGACGATACGAGCATCGTCGGACCAGTTGAGCCTTGCCTCATGGAGCAAGGTCTCGTCTCTGTCCAAGGCCCACACTGCCTCGGGGCCGTAACCCAGCACCTGGCGGACAATCTCGGATCCGATCGACCCGCCACCTCCGGTCACGAGCACACGCTTGCCGCGGAGAATCTCGGCCACTGGTGCAAGATCTGTCTCCACCTTCTCTCTGACCAGAAGGTCCTCCACATTTATGTCACGCACGTCGAGCGGTGCCTTGTGGTCTCTCATGATGTCCTCGACCTTGGGCACGATACGAAGCCTCACATCAATATCGAGGCAAACATCGACGACATTGCTCACGACCTGCGGATCGTCGCCCGCAATCACGACCTGATCGATGTCCAAAGCCTCGACGATCTCTGGAATATCGGTAAGGCAGCCCATGACCTCGAGATCGGCCACGAGTCTCCGGCTGGACGGGCTGCCATTGGAATCCGTGACCAGACCAAGCACCCGTCCCCCGCCATCTATGTCGGCAACCCTGCGGGCAAATGCCGCGGCCTCAGGGCCACTCCCCACCACGAGCATCGTCGGGCCCTCGCTCCGCTTGCGGAGGGAGAAGAGCCGGGATCGAAACCGAACCAAGCCGGCCAGCAAAAAAGTAAGAAGCCCACCGGCGACCAGTGTGAGAGTCGGCACAACGATCCCAAGAGGGTCGCGCAGCACCAGGCTGGCCGAAGTGACGAAGAGCAGTGCAATGGTGGACGCCACCCCGAGACGAGTCGCCTCGTTGAGGCTGGCGTACTCCCAGGTGTGCCCGTATGCACCGGCAAGCGCGTTGGCCACGAGGTGAACGACCACGATGAACGGCACGGCACGCAGCAGGTCTGCCCAGAACACCTGCCCCTCCGAGACGCTTGGGTCGAGCATTCTCAGAGCCAAAGCTGTGACGTATGCACCGACGACGATAAACGCGTCGATGAGAGCAAATGTGATGTCGGTTCGGACGCGTGAGGCCGCTTTGGCCAGTCCCAACCAGCCTTTTCGGCCGCTTACCCCTGTTGATTCGCCACCCACCATTGAAGGCCTCCCTATTGCGTCGCCCCCGACTGCAAACGGAAACAATACACCAAACCCGCGACACTTAAAGTGGGAATTGAGTGCCGAGAGTGAACTATTTCGCGGTTTGACTATCGCCGCTCCGTGTTAGATTTGCCTACCGAAAGTGGCGGGGGAGTCAATCCGCCGGGGGTGACATGAGAGTTCTGGTAACTGGTTCAGCTGGGTTCTTGGGGAGTCATATCTGTAGGGCATTTGTTGATGCGGGTGATGATGTGACTGGCCTCGACACCAAACAAACCGACGTGAGCGGGGTGAAACCCGTCATCGGCGACTTCCTCGACGCCGAAGCGCTGAGCGGCGCAGTCGAGGGGCAGGACGTGGTTTGCCATGTTGGTGCCGTCGGTGACGTCTACCTAGCGGCGGAGCAGCCGGAATTGGCTGCGCGTGTCAACGTCAGTGGGTCAGTCAACATCGGCCTCGCTGCACAGAAAGCAGGAGCGCGCGTTGTCTACGCCTCGACCTGGGAGGTCTACGGCGAGCCTCACTACGAGCCTGTCGACGAGGCGCACCCATGCAATCCGGATCATCCGTACAACATCACCAAGCTCGCCGGCGAGCAGATGCTCCTGGCTCAGGGAAAGCTGCGCGAGCTCCCGGTAGTGGCACTCCGCTTGGGCACCGCCTACGGGAGCGGGATGAGAACCAACTCCGTGTTCGAGATCTTCATTCGCAAGGCGATGGCAGGTGAGCCGCTGACGATCCAAGGCGACGGCTCGCAGGGCCGCCAATTCACCCATGCCTCTGACATAGGAAGAGCTTTCCTTCTCGCCGCCGAGTCGGACGTGCGAGGGATTGCCCTCAACACCGTCTCCCCTGAGCTGACCAGCATCAAGCAACTGGCGGAGCGTGTCATTCAGAGGTATCCCACCAAAGTCAGCTTTGGCGATCCGAGGCCCGGGGACGTGCCGCCTTCATATGTGAGCGCCGAACGAGCCGAAGACGTGCTCGGGTGGAAGGCCGAGATGGACTTCGAGGATGGTATGTCCGAGTTGCTGGAGATCAACAGGAGCTGAATGTCGCAAACCCTCACGACGCGAAGGATGTCGAGCGAGGACATCCCCGAAGTCGTCGAGTTGATGCGACTGTCTCTCGGTGAGACCAGCCTGCTCGTCAGGTCTTCCGATCTGTTTCGGTGGAAGCATCTTCTCAATCCCTTTGGCTCATCGATCGCCCTCGTCGCAGTGTCCGGTGACCAGATCGTCGGACTGCGCACCTTCATGCGATGGCAGTTGACAACAGGAGAAGGAGACATCGTTCGGTGTGTCCGCGCCGTGGACACCGCTACTCATCCACAACATCAGAGACGTGGGATCTTCAGACGACTGACGGAAGAGGCCCTGGAGATCGCCCGCCGCGAAGACGTGGACTTGGTGTTCAACACTCCAAACAAAAAGTCCAAACCCGGCTATCTCAAGATGGGTTGGAAAGAGGTTGGGCCGATCGGAGCCATGGCACGTCCTTCGTGGCGTCTGCTCAGCCCCCCAAAGGAGCCTGCTCTCACCCTTGCAGACGCGGCTCCGATCGACGCCGACTGGATCGAAGACATCGAAGACCGCTCTGCCAATGGCTTGCGTACCCCCAGGACGCCGGGGTATCTCCAGTGGCGCTACGGGTCGCACCCCACGGCTCGATACCAGTTGGCTCGATGTGGGGCCGGATCGGCGGTCGTCCGAGGCAATCTCCGACGTGGCCGCAGCGAGCTTGCCGTTGTCGAGGTTTTCGGAGATCCGAGTCACGCGTTGAAAGCTGCGGTGCGCGCCTCGAGAGCTCAGTATGTCGGGACCTGGTTTTCTCCAGGGTCTCCCGAGCGCTCTTCCGCCTTTCGGCGCGGTTTCGTCACCGTTCCCCGACTTCGTGCCTTGAACTTGGTGATGAGACCGTTGAAGCAACTGCCCGATCGGTGGCAAGACCTGGAAGCATGGGATACTGCTGTCGGCGATTTCGAGCTTCTATGACCACGCCCCTCAATCCCGTCTTGGCACTCAGCACAGCAGCTGAGTTTCTCGAATGGTCGGCCATCGCGGTCATCCTGTTTGTCGTGGTCGCGTGGATCAGCAATCTGCTCCCAACTGACCGCGACCGGAGCTGGCTTCCACGCTTGGTGCTGTTGGGGTTCAGCGCCAAGCTCATCGGCACGCTTGCCCGCTACTTCATGACGGCAGACCTTTATGGCGGAGGGGATGCCTTCGCCTATCACGGCCGCGGCAGGGCATTCGCCGGCATCTGGCGGAGTCTCTCTGTGCCAGTTTCAACAGCAGGAGGCGAGGGAACCGCATTCACCGAAGTGACCACCGGCCTGTTCTACGCGATCTACACCCCTGCCATGCGGAGCGGGTACCTCATGTTCGCGTTCGTGGCGTTCCTGGGTCAGCTGATGTTCTATGCCGCCTTCCGACCCTGGCTCAAAGAGCAAGCTCTCAGACGCTATGCGCTGTTGCTGCTGTTCTTCCCGTCACTCGTCTTCTGGCCCGCCAGCATCGGGAAGGACGCCCTGATGATCTTCTTCATGGGCCTCGCCGTCCTGGGCGTGTCGAGGCTCCTGAGAAGGATCGAATTGCTCGGGATCTTGCTCGCCGGCCTCGGCCTGTACCTGAGCGCTCAGATCCGGCCTCATATCACCGCAATGGTCACGCTGGCCGCAGTCCTCAGCTTCATGTTCCTGAAACGAGGAAGCAGTCAGACATCCGGAGCCCGAAGGTTCGTCGTGTTGGCTGGTGCCGTCGCAGCGCTGGTACTGGCCTGGGGAGCATTCGCCACCAACTTCGAGGTGAGTCTCGAAGGGGGCGCCAACACTGAGGACCCCGGCGAGTTCCTGACCCGTGTGCAGGACCAAACAGCACAGGGTGGGTCGGCGGTGGGCGACGGGGTGATCAACACTCCATTGGACATCCCCGCCGGGATGCTCAAAGTCCTGTTTCGCCCGTTGATCTTTGAGGCGTCAACGGCCGCAGTCCTGGTCAGCGCAATCGAAGGAACGGCGTTGCTGCTCTTTGTCATATGGAAACTGCCCGCTGTTTGGCAAAACAGGCGAATGATCCGGGCCAACCCGATGCTCCTGCTTGCCTTCTTCTATACCGGTGGTTTCATCATCGCCTTCAGCTCGATACTCAATCTGGGCATCCTGGCTCGACAGAGAGTCCAGGTTCTCCCCCTGTTCTTGGCTCTTCTGGCAGCACTTGCCTGGCGGGACGACTCAGAGGAAGAAAACGGGACTCAGGCGGAGTCCCGTCAGACCTCTCCCCTCCGGCTCACAGTGCCGGCAAGCCGGCTCCCCTGAGCCAACGCTCCGCTACGCCTCGCCGACGGCGAGAGAACCGGATCGGGCCAGTACGACGAGAATCACAACCGCCAACGCTGCCACAGATCCGAGTTTCGCCGGTGCCGGAAGTTGGTCCACGCCTATCAAGACCAGACCGAAAGCCAACTGGCCAAGGCCTGACAGCAAGGCCACCTTCGGCACCGACACGAGTCGTCTCCGCATCTGGTCGTAAAGATGATTGCGATCGCCGCTGAAGATGCCGGTTCGAGAGCGCAGCCTACGAAGCACGGCAGCCACCAAATCCACGATGAACAGCCCGAGAACCGCCGTGGCCACCAGAGTGTCCGGCCAACCGGAAGGGCCCGCGGTGAGAATGACATAGGCCAGATAGAGGCCAACAAGATAAGACCCGGCGTCTCCGAGAAACAGGCGCGCCGGGGCCCAATTCAGGACGAGGAAGCCGATCATCGCCGCGCCGAGGATCAAAGGTGCCGCAGTGTCCAAACCCCGGCCCAGGAAGAGAGCCGCAAACACGACCGTCGTCACGAGCGTGGTCAACCCGACGAGCCCGTCGAGCCCGTCGTAGAGGTTGACGGCATTGATGGCCACCACCACAAGCAAGGTGGCAAACACGCGGTCGGAAAGGCCATCGATCCCGGGTACCCCGACAACCAAGACCACGGCGGCACCAAACTCGACGATCAATCTCGACACCGGCGGAAGATCCCATCGGTCGTCCGCCAACCCCAAGAGAAGCACCATCCCACTGGCCATCAACAAGCCTGGGCTCAGGGTGCCCTCCCAGAGGAACGCCACAGTGACGCCCAAAAAGACACCGACGCCACCCAGGGGGACCGCCGGCACCTCATGCGCGGTGAGGGCGCTTCGCTCGGGAACATCCACGAACCCCAACCTGGGGCCGATGCGAACCGCCACGACGCACCAACCCAGGCAGAGGGTGAATGCGATCAGCACTGATGCCAAACCAACACCTCCGAAACCTCACCCCTGTGCACTTCGATAGTCGTCGTCTTGACGAACCCGGCATGCTCGTAGGCGCGGATCGCAGAGACATTCTCCGAACCGACGACAACCTGCACCACATCCTGGCCTGCGACCGCAATGGATCCGAGTGACGCCTCCAGGAGCTTCGTCGAGAGCCCCTTCCTTCTCGCTCGTGGAGCGACGCCGAGCGAAAGCACCTCAGCAGGCACCTCACCACCGTCGCCATCTCCCCCATACCGCAAGGACTCGATCGCTCTGAGGATGTTGCGCGGGTTGAGGATGGAGGGAAGAGCTGAGATACCCGCTGCGAACCAGTGTCTCTTGAGGAACCACTTGTAGAAGTCACCGACGTTCTCGACACCGACGACGAACCCGACAACACCACCCTCATCGTCGAAGACGTATGCATGTGTCCGAGGCCATGAGATCAGACCCCTGTACAGGACACGCATGAAACGCCGACCCAGCCGGTTTAAAAACCCTGTGGTGATCGTGTCAACGTGGAGATTCGCCACCTGACCTGCGTCATCGACAACAGCTCTACGCGGCTCCGATCCCGGAGGGCCTCCGATCATCCCCTCAGGGATCATGTGGGCGAGATTTTTGTCGGCGAGAGCTTGGCGGTAGGTGTCCATCACGATGTCGACCACTTTCCGCTCATCGAAACGCTCAGCGGCGGCAAGTTTGCTCGCCACCCCCATCTTCTCTCGCAGAGCATCATCGTCCCCGATCCGGGCGATGGCGTGTGCCAGTCGAGCCGGGTTCTCTACCGGGACCAGCAAGCCATTCACTCCATCTTCAACGACTTGACGGCAGCCCCTGATATCGGTGGCGACGACTGGAAGACCCATGGCGGCCGCCTCCATTGCAGCACGTGGGAACCCCTCACGATGAGAAGCCAAGACAAACACGTCCATTGCCGAATACAGCTCGGGCATGTCGGTGCGCATCCCGAGCAGCCGGAACCCGGCGCTACTGGCCGTATCGACATCGCCCGGCGTGATGGCGTCCGACTTGTCGAGGTCTGTCGGGCCCACGCCAACGAAGACATAGCCCTTGCCAAGCCGCCGAGCCGTCTCGAACAACTCCAGATACCCCTTCTCTGCGACCAGCCTGCCCACCGTCCCGACGACGATGTCCGAATCGTATGCCCCGAGCTCGTGGCGAATACGGCTCCGCGCCGCGGTATCCACCCCACTGGCATCGAATCTGCTCAGATCAACTCCGTTGCCAAGAAGCCGGATCTTCTGCTTCGCAACAAGCCGCAGGCGGGTGGCCAACTCGAGATCTTCCGGGTTTTGATGCAACTCAGCATCCGAGAACCGCGCAGCGAGCCATTCGAGTGAGTACACAACCGCTCGCTTTGGCCAAGAGTCGTCCGAAGTGGCATAAAAGCCATGGACCGTGTTGACGACCACTGGGACTCGGGCCATGCGTCCCAGGATCCTTCCGTACACGCCTGGCTTGGGATTGTGGGTGTGCAAGATGGTGAAATCCTCGCGGCGAAGAACACTCCAAAGTTGAGTCATCGCCCTGAAGTCGGCCAGGAGGCTGAACCCGCGAGTCGACGACTCCAAGGCGATGTGCCGGACACCGGCGTCGCTCAAGTCGTCGACCCAGGGACCCGGAGAGCTGATGCCAATCGACTCTCCACCGGCATTCACCATCTCGAGAAGCTGCGGCCAGACCAGGTAGCGAAGACTCAAATCGACCGTGGTGAGATGAGCGACCTTCAGTAAGGCCGGAGCAGGGCCCGCCGCGCGATCAGCGTCCGGCATCGATCTCACCAAAAAGGCTCTCCCATCTGCCCACTGCCGACGACAGAGAGAAAAGCCCGACACACCGCTCACGAGCCGCCTCCCCCATGGCGGCCATCTTGTCGGCATCGTCGAGCAACACCACGACCGCGGACCCGATCTGGTCCGCTGAGCTGTCAACAGGCATCACGACACCAGTCTCGCCGTCAACCACGACATCTGTCGCCCCGGGAACCGTCGTCGTCACCACAGGCAGCCCTGCCATGCCGGCTTCGATCAGGACACCAGGCATTCCTTCCGGTGGCCGACTGGTGGCAACAACGAGGCTGGACCGAGCCAACTGCTCAGGGACATCATCCCTCGCCCCCATGACCTCGATTCCCAGCGGCGCGGCAAGCTGCGCCACATGAGCTTCTAGTGGCCCGGACCCGATGATGGCGGCCTGAAACTCGACTCCGGCCCGGATGAGCGATTCCATGGCGGCTACAAACAAGTCGGGCCGCTTCTGCTCGTCGAGATGGCCGATGAACAAGATCCTGGGCGGGTTCACCTCGGGGCCTTGGGACGGTCTGTAGACGACGGGATCCCGACCGTTCGGTATAACGGTGACCCGACCTGCCCACCCTGAACTCTCGGCAGCAATCTCCGCGGCGAGCTGACTGGACACGGCCACAACGGCTTTGGCGCGCGCTAGATAACGCTTCCTCATCATGCGTCGAATCGGACTCTCGAGCAGCGGATGACTGGACCCAATGCTCAGATAGGCATATGGCGGACGGGATCCGAGAAAGGAGGCATATTTGGCCGGCTCACCGCCATGCGCCACCACGAGCTTTGGATCGACTCGCCGTTTCAGCCTACGAAGTCGCGTCACAACCCTCGGGTCGAAGCCGACTCTCCGAAGAGGTCCACGAGGCACATCGAGGGCGTGATCGGGTGCAAGCTGCGAGCCCTCGCCACGAAACAGTGTCACCAACCGATTGGCATCCCTTCCAGCAAGATTGAGCGCGTCCACCAACGCTCTTGCATAGACCTCCGCGCCCCGGGCCACGTCGTAGCTGACCAGGTGAAGAACGGGTTTCAGGTTGTCATCGGTCATGCGTTACCCCCAAGAGCGCTCTGAGCCTATCGCCGGCGTCCTGCGCCAGTGAGGCGATGGAATGATCACTACCTGGTGGGATCGGACGAGGGACCGGCAAGCCAGACCAGGACCCACAACGCCACGACGGCACCGATAACCGCATAGAAGATCACCTCCAAAGTGGAGTGGATGTCACTGTGTGGGGCGGCCAGGCGGGACACCACAAGCACGAAACCAGCTTGGGCGACGATGCCCATAGCCGCCATGACACTCGTTGCCGCCGGCGAGGTCATAACCCGACTCAGCCTCAGGCTGATCTTGACTGCAACCGGTTCGATAACCAAGAATCCCAGACACATGAGAGCTGCGATGATCGAGCTGGGCCTGGCCACCCCACCCGTCGTTGTCGCCACAGCCAAGGCACCAACGGCACAGTAGGAGCCGGCCACACCGAGCGAGATCCGGGGCGTCGGCCAAGACAAGAACGTGACCGGAATCACAACCGCGAGCAGCGTGCGGATGAGCTCGGTGTCGGGAACAGAAAGAAACGAGCCCGCCACCGCCCCGGCGAAGAACACCATCCCAAGCCCCCGATTTCTGTGCCGCGTCTCAAAGTCCGTGATCAACAGCCCGGCGAGGGGAATGGGCAACGTCACAGCCAACGTCACCCACCCGGGCTCTTGAGGGGCGGCCATGGCCAATGTGACCGCTCCCGGCACGGCAGCAACAGCTTTCGCCACAGGAGAGGTAAACACCTTTCCGGCCAACGGTGGAAGAGTCGCGAGGAGCCCGAGCCCAATGGGGACGAGCCGATCGACCTCCCCGTCAGCGATGGCCACCGCGATTATCCACAAGCCTGCGATCGCCACACCGCCGTAAGGCAGCAGAGCCGGCGACCGCACTCTTGATGAATCGGACACACCCCGGACGAGAACCATGCCCGCCAAGCCGAAGACCAAGCCCCAAACGAAGAAGTCGGAGCGTGCGATGTCGAGCAGACTTGCCATGAGCCGGGCGATTGTATGGAATGACTACCCAACCAATGAACCAAACCTGGCAACGTGTTGCCGTGAAGTCATGCTGATACTCGCCTACCACCGCGTGAACCCGGAAGTGCGCGACGGATTATCCGTTTCTCCGGAGACCCTGCGCTCTCATCTGGAAACGCTGCTCGACAGGGGTTGGGCAAACATCGTTCTCGAGGACGCCGTAGCCGATGGCCTCGACCACGTGAGCGATCGCTCCTTCGCTATCACCTTTGACGACGGCTACCAAGACAACCATTCCCATGCTCTCCCGATTCTGAAGGATCTCGGGCTGCAAGCCACGGTCTATCTGGTCAGCTCCATGATCGACAGCGACCAGCCCTTTCCTTGGCTGGAAACCGGTCCAGGGGGATTTGACGAGCTGGATCTCCACATGACTACGAATCAGCTCCATGCGGGGATGGAGGCCGGGGTGTTCACATATGGATCCCACACCCTCACCCACCCGATGCTCTCGCAACTCGACGAGTCGGCAGCGTACGGCCAGATAAGCCGATCGAAAGACAATCTAGAGAAGCACCTCGGCGTCGAGATCACAACCTTTTGTTACCCGGCCGGTGACTTCGACGAGACAACGCTCCGTCTGGTGGACAAAGCCGGATACTCGGCGGCGGTGGTGACACCCAACCGTCACATCACGGAGACACGGCACACTCTGCATCGAGTCGGCATCTACAGCCACATCACCCCCCGGCTGTTCGCGGCCAAGACTTCGAGATGGTTCGACATGGCACAGAGAAACAGGTCGTTCTGGGAATTACGTAAACGGCTGGGTCGGTGAGGCGGTGAGCAACGCCGGCAAGGAAAATGCGACACGCCCTAAGATCCTGTTACTCGTGAAGGGACTCGGGCTGGGTGGCGTCGAGCGGCTTCTGTCGCAGTCGGTGCCACACCTGAGCAGGGCTTCGTACGACTATGAAGTCTGCTATTTCACACCCTGGAAGAACGACGTGGTTGGAGCGTTCCAGGAAGCCGGAATCCCAGTGCACTGCCTGGATGTCCGTAGCGACTGGACTCCCAAAGCCGCTCGACGCCTCACAGGGCTCTTGACTAGGAATCAGTATGACCTGATCCACACACACTCACCCTTTCCGTCGGCCTTGGCGAGGATCCTTGCACCTCGATCGACAAGGGCTCTGATCCACACCGAGCACAGCTTGCCCGGCTCGAGGAGATGGGTGACCCGGGCTGCCAACAGGCTCACCTACCGAAGATGTGACCTCGTGATCTCCGTCTCCCGAGTGGTTGACGAGGCCGTGCACAGCGGGTGGCCCCGCCCTCGGCGCAGCCAGGTGATCTATGGAGGGACCGACGACAAGATCTTCTCCGGTGTAGACCACCACTCGATCAGTGGAGTGCGATCTCGGTTAGAGATCCCGGACAGCCACCTCGTCGTGGGCAACGTGGCGCACCTTCGCCCGCAAAAGGGCCTCATCACCTGGCTGGACACGGCACGCCAAGTTCTCGAAACGAACCCTGAGACCACCTTCGTGCTGGTGGGCAGGGAAAAGGAGCCGGGCTATCAAAGCCTGTTGGAGTCACATGCCAAACAGCTGGGCATCACCAAAAACGTGAGGTTTGTGGGTTTTCAGCCTGAGCCCTACGAGTTCCTGGCACTCTTCAACGTCTTCTTAATGACCTCAGAGTTCGAAGGTTTCCCCATCGCCCTGGTCGAGGCCATGGCCATGGGCATTCCCTGTATCTCAACAGACGTGGGAGGGGTGCGAGAAGCGCTCGGCGAAGACGCGGATCTTTTGGTCACGCCGAGAGGAGACGTGAATCGCCTGGTTGATCGCGCTCGAAAGCTGCTCGAAGACCCCGCCGCCAGGGCCGAGTGGTCAAAGCGACTCGCGGCAAGAGCCAGACTGACCTTCACCATCGAGAAGATGGTCTGTGAGCTGGAAGCAAGCTACGCAGAGGTGCTCGGCTGACGCTTTCTCACGGTTGCACCCTGAGGTTGCAACGTCTATGGGCACTACTCTTCACAGCCGTAGCGACGAAGGTGGTAGCTCGTGAGTGAATGGCACCGGTCCGCTTGCATCCTTTGCGAATCGAACTGTGGGATAGAGATCAAGATCGGCGGCGAGGACGGTCGGACATTCGAGCGAATACGCGGGGACAAGGCTCACCCCGGCTCCAAGGGATACACCTGCGAGAAGGCACTTCGCCTCGACCACTATCAGAACAGCCGCGACCGCATCACCAGCCCGCTTCGACGCCGACCCGATGGCACCTTCGAGGAGGTCGACTGGGACACAGCAATCGGCGAGATAGCTGCGCGCCTCACCGACATCCGCGATGACCACGGTGGCGACAAGATCTTCTACTTCGGAGGCGGCGGCCAGGGGAATCACCTCCCAGGCATTTACGCCTCGGCCACCCGGCGTGCCCTCGGCATCCGCTACCGGTCCAACGCTCTGGCTCAGGAGAAGACCGGCGAGATCTGGGTCAACAGCGTCATGTTCGGCAACTACGTGCGCGGCGACTTCGAGCATTGCGAGACGGCAGTCTTCATCGGCAAGAACCCGTGGCAATCACACGGAATCCCAGAGGCGCGACGGACCCTGAAGGCGATCGCCGCAGACCCCGACCGGAAGATGATCGTCATCGACCCGCGACTCACGAAGACCGCCGAGTTGGCCGACATCCACCTGCGGCCCCGTCCAGGAACCGACGCCTACCTGCTGGCAGCGATGGCTGCGATCCTGATCGAGGAGAATCTGGTCGACCACGACTTCATCGCCGGGCACACCACCGGCTGGCTCGAGCTCATCCCCCATCTCGCGGGTGTCGATGTCGAAGAGATGCTTCAGGGCTCCGGAGTCGCCGAGGCCGAAGCTCGCGAGGCGACCAGAGTCATCGCCGGATCCGAGTCGGTTGCCGTCTTCGAAGACCTCGGGGTGCAGATGAACCGCCATTCGACTCTCAGCAGCTTCCTCGAGAAGTTGATCTGGGTTCTCACCGGGAACTTCGCCAAGAGCGGCGCTCAGAACATCCCTACTGCCTTGATACCGCTGACGGCGACGGGACTGGCCAAGAGGGAGATGCGCACACCAGTTGCAGGCGAGCGGATCATCTCCGGGCTAGTGCCGGCAGCGACCATCACCGAAGAAATCCTCACCGACCACCCGGATCGATACCGCGCCATGCTCATCGAGTCGGCAAACCCGGCCCACTCCATGCCAGACAGCGCTTCCTGGCGGCAGGCCCTCGATCAACTCGACCTGGTTGTGGTCGTCGACATCGCCATGACGGAGACGGCGCGGCATGCCGACTACGTCCTCCCCACCTCAACCCAATATGAGAAAGCAGAGGCGACGACGTTCACTTTCGAGTTCCCGGACAACGTCTTCTACCTGCGGCCTCCCGTCCTCGACCCACCGGACGGAGTCTTGGCTGAGCCCGAGATTCATGCCCGACTCTTGGAAGCGATGGGTCTTCTCGATGGTGACGCCATCGGCTCCCTGAACGAGTCGCTCAACGAGAGCGGCGAGGAGTTCGGGATGAACTTCCTCTCGATGGTCAACTCCAGCCCCGACTTCGCCGGCATGTCACCAGTGGCTCTGTATCGGACCCTTGGCCGCAAGATGCCACAGGGCATGGAGTCGGCAGCGGTGCTCTGGGGAGCTGCCCATCGACTGGCCATGTCGAATCCGGGAGCAGTGCAAAAGGCGGGTCACGACGACGGGGAGAAGCTTTTCGAGGCCATCCTTTCGGGGCCAGTTGTCTTCACGTCGGAGGAGGCGTCGGCAAGCTGGGGCCGGGTTCGCACCCAGGACGGCAACATCAACCTGCTGGTTCCTGAGATGCTCGACGAGCTGGCTGCTTTGATCGAAGCCGGGGCACCTCAGCCTGATCCTGACTACCCGCTTGCTCTGTCGGCGGGAGAGCGGCGCTCATTCACGGCCAACACCATCTTCCGCGACCCGGAGTGGCGGAAGAAGGATGCCGAGGGAGCGCTGAGAGTGAGCCCCGGAGACGCCGGGCGGCTCGGGTTGAGAGACGGCCAGCTCGGGCTGGTGACCACCAAGGCCGGGAAGGTTGAGGTCGTGGTGGAAGTCAGCGAGACCATGCTCGACGGCCACATCTCCCTCCCCAATGGTCACGGTGTCGACTACCCGGACGGCGACGGAGACCGCCGGCTCACCGGCACCTCGACCAACGAGCTCACCTCAATCGAGGACCGCGACGATTTCGCCGGGACGCCGTGGCACAAATCTGTGCCCGCCCGCCTCGAACCAGTCACCGTCGAATAACCCCCCCCCATCTTGCAACCTCAGGCATTACCTGAGGTTGCAAGATGGGGGGGGGGGGGGGGTTAGGGGGCTGGTTC
>JANQOU010000010.1 GCA_028285585.1 Acidimicrobiia bacterium | reverse complement strand
GCTACATGGACTACGGACGGAAACAACGCACCGCCCCACCAGCCCTGAAACGAGCCCTACTCGCCGAAACAGGCTTCACCTGCGCCGCCGACGGCTGCACCTCAAACCGCCGGCTTCAGGTCCACCACATCAGACCCTGGTCCCAAGGCGGAACCACCAACCAGAACAACCTCATCGTCCTCTGCTGGTACCACCACCAAATCATCATCCACGAACACAAAATGACCATCGTCTACCACCCAGACCACAGACGAATCCGATTCAAACAAACCAACCCACGACCACCACCAGAGTGAACAACTCCCCACACACACGCCAGACCACTCACCAACCAACCCATTCTCTCCGCTAACCCCTGCCAGGGCGATGTCTCGTTTGGCGAGGCGAATGTGCACTGGGACTGACCGCGTCCGACTCAGCTACCTGTCCAGGTCTATTCCTTTGACAGAGGAGGAAACCACTCCGCGTGTAGGTCCTTCTCGAACCGCTTCACGGCGTCTACATCTTGACCGAGGTTTTCGGCGCCAAACTCAAGCCAAGCCACCTGGCATTCACGAATCCAATCGTTGACCGGAGCGACATCCTGAGGCGTGAGTCTCGTAGGTCTTTGCCGCGCGACTCCCGTATCCGCGATTCCAAGGTATTCGCATACGTTTCGGCGAAAAGAAGATCGTGATAGGTCTGGACTTGTCTTCAAGTGGTTGTCCCACACGCGTCCCTTGAGGCCGTCGCCGCCGACAGCTCGACCTGAGTAGACCGGAGAACCGTTTCGGAGCCACACGTAGATCCCGATGGATGTCGGAACGTCGCTCCTCGTCAGAGAAGCTGCATCGAAGCGCTCTAGCGCCAACATCCGCTTCCAAAGAGGTCCCGGAAGCTCGATCGTCCCAGTGCCTTCCTGCTTAGAAGCCATCCTGTGATTTTAGGGGCGAGAAACTCAGCACCTAAGAGGTACACGCAGCTCGGTTGCTAGCCGGCGGACCTCAGCCGCTCCGCTGCCTCTTCGGGGGTGATGTCACGCTGTGGCTCGGCGAGCAGCTCGTAACCGACCATGAACTTGCGGACACCCGCCGATCGCAGCAACGGTGGGTAGAAGTGGCCGTGCAGGACCCAGTGCTCACGAGGCAGATCCCAATAGGGCGCCTGATGCCACCCCATCGAGTACGGGAACGAGCGACGGAAGAGGTTGTCGTAAATCCCCAAGAGGTCTTTGAGCGTTGTCACCAGGTCATCGCGAGATTCGTCGGGTGCGCTCGCGAGATCGTGGACCGGGGTTCTGGGGAGGACCATCGTCTCAAAGGGCCAGGTTGCCCAGAACGGCACCACCACTAGCCAGTTGGCGTTCGACAGGACCTCGCGCGGGCCTCCCGACTCCTGTGCTCCGTAGTCGATCAAGAGATGAGAGCCCTCAGAATCGTGATAAGCGAGCTGGGTCTCGTTCTCCTTCGTCGCCTCGACTGGCAAGGCACTGCCGGCCCATATCTGACCGTGCGGGTGCGGATTCGAGGCACCCATCATCTCCCCCCGGTTCTCGAACACCTGCACCCAGGTGAATTCGGCACCAAGTCGTGCGCTCTCGTCTGCCCAAGTGTCGACGACCTGCCTCACGGCATCGTCGCTCATGTTTCCCAGCGTCAGGTCGTGGCGCGGCGAGAAGCAAACGACCCGGCACCTGCCCAACTGAGACTCGGCTGATATCAGCCCTTCTTTGACGTTCACCGGCGACGTACCTTTCACGAGTGCGGGAAAGTCGTTGTCGAAGACGAAAGTCCCCTCATAGTCCGGGTTCACTTGCCCGTTCGCGCGGTTCGAGCCGGGACACAGGTAACAGTCCGGATCGTGGGTCAGGAGGTCCGAATCGGCAGAGCTCTCCTCGGCACCCAGCCAGGGACGGCTGGTGCGGCCCGGGCTGACGAGCACCCACTCATCCGTCAGTGCGTTGTATCGCCTATGCGGGCCGGGTATGACTTCGGACGTCACTCCCGGGCTCAAGCCCACCTCATTTGATGCCCGACGTCGCAACGTTCTCGACGAAGTACCTCTGCGCTGCGATGAATATCGATATCGGCACAACGACGGCGATGACGATGCCGGCAAAGATCAGATTGGGGCTCTCCACGGCCTGGCCTCCGAGCTGACGGAGGGCGATGGTCAGCACATAGGACTCGGTGTTCGCTGTGTTGATTGCGACCAGCGGCCACACGAACGAGTTCCATGCGTAGAGGAACGAGAAGGTGCCCAGAGTGGCGATTGCCGGCCATGACAACGGAACATAGATCCTCCAGAGGATCGTCCAGCGGGTTGCGCCGTCGATCACTGCGCTTTCATCCAGCTCACCGGGAATGCCGACAAAGAACTGTCGCATGAGGAAAGTGCCGTAAGCGTTGAATAGGAACGGCCACACCAGCACCCCAAGATGATCGATCCAGTCGAAAGCCACCATCAGCTGGAACAAGGGCACCAGCACGACGATGAACGGGATCATTATCGAGCCGAGATACGTGACGAAGATGGCGTTGCGGAAAGGGAAGTTGATCCTGGCGAACGCGTAGCCACCCATTATCGAGGTGAAGAGGACGCCCAAGACCACCAGCACAGTGACCAGGATCGTGTTGGACAGGGCGCGCTCCATCGCCGGGCGCTGGAGGACTTCGCTGAAGTTCTGCCACTCCGCCGAGACGCTCTCAGCAGCCGGAGCCGTCCTGACCACCGCGTAGGTCTCGTCTCCTGCCGTTGACTCGAACCTGCCGACCACCGTATTCCTCTTCAGCGCAAGCTCGCTCGAGCGGTCACCAACAGTGACCGCGTAGACCTCGAGCGATTCGCCGTCGACGGTTACCAGCTCCCCGGTGGGCAATGCGAGCGACAAGGGCCAGGCCAGCTCTTCTTCCGGGGAAACCGGGTCGGTGAACACGCCCGCCTCCAGGCCCTCCTCGATGAGCACCACCTCTGTGTCAATCCCGTCTATCGGAAGAAGGAACAGCGGACGCTCCTCGCCGTTTACCTCAACAGTCGCGGCCTGCCGGGGCAGGACCTTCGGCGGATAACGAAAGGTGTCAGCGGGAGTCTTCAGAGCGGAGGCCGCCATGTAGACGAACGGGAACACCATGAGGAGAGCGAAGAAGCTGAGGACGAAGTAGATCCCGGCCTTGCCCAGGATCGACCTTCTTTGGCGACGCCGCTTGTCGCGTGCAGCTTCGGTCGTCATGAGGTGAGCACCCCGTCTTCCCGCTGCGTCCTGAAGTAGACAATCGTTATGGCGAAGATCACCAGGAACAACACCCACCCGATCGCCGACGCGTACCCCTGGTTGAAGCGCTCAAAGGCGTTTTGGTAGAGGTAGATGACAGGTGTGAGGGTGGCGTTGTCGGGACCGTTCGGAGACAGCTGTGGGGCGTTGAGGATGAACGGCTCCGAGAAGAGTTGAAGAGCGAGGATCGTCGTGGTGATGGAGACGAAGACGGTTGTGGGTGCCAGAACCGGGATGGTGATGTTCCGGAACTTGCCCCAAACTCCGGCACCATCCAGCTCTGCGGCCTCGTACAGCGTGGGCGGCACACCCTGGAGGCCTGCAAGAAAGAGCACTGTGTTGAAGCCGATGGTCGAGAACACGAAGACAATGACCATCGAGAGCATCGCCGTCGACGGGTTCGACAGCCACTGGGGCTGGGGGGCCGTCAACTCGAGGCCCGGGATCAGATTGACGAACTCCGTGAGCTGAAGAAGCGCGTAGTTGATGTAGCCGATCGTGGCGTTGTAGAGCTGCTTCCAGATCAGGGCTACTCCCACCACGCCAGCCACCGCAGGCAGGAAATAGAGAGCTCGGAACACCCGCATGCCGGGCAGCTTCATGTTCAGCGCCGAAGCCAGGGCCAAAGCAGGGATCACCGACAAAGGAATCGCCACGACTCCGAAGAACAAGATGTTCAGAAGTGACCGGTGGAAGAACGGATCGGTCAGCAGCTCTATGTAGTTGCCCAGCCCGATGAACGAGGCTTCACCAAGCCCGTCCCAATCGGTGAGGGAGACGAACAGTGAGATGACAAGCGGGCCACCGAGAAAAGCCAGGAAACCGAGGATGTTCGGTGAGACGAAAGCAATGCCATCGATCACCTCGAGCTGCTTGGAGGTGCTTCCGAACGCTGCCGTAGCTTGACTCGACTTGACCAAGCGCAAGACCAGGACCGCCAAGACGGCCACCGCCAAGAAGATGACCGCAGGTGGTTGAACGATTCTGGTGAGGAAAGTCCACAAGCCTGGAAGCAAGCCGACGGACAACAGAAGGGCACCTGCACCTACCGCCATCAGGCCTCTGCTTGTCAGAAGCAAGGCTCGCTCCCACTCAGGCCTGACTCCAGTCGCCCAACCGGACACGAGCCAGCCCACTGCCATCACAGCAAGGAACGGGAGACCACGGCCGAAGTTGGCGCCAAGCGCGTCGAGCCCGTTGAAGACGTTGACCTCTTGCAGCGTGAAGAAGCCAGCCACCGCAGCGAGGATCAGATTGAGCACGAAGGCAATCAGACGCCCGCGGTGGGCAAGACGCCAGATGTCGAAGACCGAGAGCAGAGCGAGGAGGGCGGCCAAACCCAGGGCACCCAACAGGACCAGCCGCGGAGTGCCGATTACCTCGATGCCCGTGCCCGAAGCAACCATCCCCATAGCGACTCCAGATCCGAGACCAAACAAGAGCTGCCATAGGCCCAGGGCCATGAGCCATCCGGGTCTGGCCCGTACGGGCGAGCTAATTGTGGCGTTGACGGCCAACCTCTCCTCCTTCGAGGATTGGGGGAGACCCATGTGGGTCTCCCCCAATCAACCAGATTCAGCCGGTGAAGGCCGACTCTGTCAGCGTGCAGATGTCCGCTGCGTAGTCCTCTATCGAGGTAGCACCGGTCACAACTGCTCCGACTTCGGCATCCATCACGGAGACGAACTCAGGCCAGCTGCCGGCCCAGAGCGGGCCTTCGGCTGTCGGGTTCTCCGACAAGCCGTCCAGGAACGCCTGGTTGTTCGCCGGTGGCGTGAACGTGAGGAACGCATCGAGCGCAGCCTGGCTCACGCGGCTCGGCACGTTGGCACCGCTCTCGGCGACCTGTGCCTGAACATCAGCTGTCGTGAGTGCCGCAACTAGATCCCAAGCAGCCTCGGGATTCGAAGTGTTGGCGTTGATCACGTACGCACCCCAGAACAGCCAGTTCGAGGGGCCGCCGGGCCCATCAGGCAGCTTCACAACGTCGAAGTCGAAGTCGACGGTGCGGATTCCGGGTGTGGCCCATCTTCCGTTCTGGAAGAGGCCGACGTTCCCGGCGCGGAAGGGAGCTTCGGCATCTTCACCCCACGGAACGACGGAGCTTTCGGCGTAGAACTCTGCGAGTGCCGCGAGACCTGCAACTGACTCCGTTGAGTCGAGCGCACAAGCGGAGCGGTCTTCGTTGAAGAATCCGCCGCCGGCAGCGTTGATCCAGTAGCCGTACGGGCCCCACCAGGAGCTCTGGCCATAGCCGACCACTTCGCCGCCCAGGGCGCCGATGCCGTCAACGACTTCGCCGAACTTCTGCCACGTCCACTCACCATTGGCGGCAAGCTCACGCGGGTCCTCGACTCCGGCCTCCTGGATGAGGTCGACGTTCATGTACAGGCCGAAGGTCGAGACGTCTCGGGGAAGACCCCAGAGGACGCCGCCGGCCTCACCCGAATCGGGATCGAATGTCAGGTGGAACATCGGGCCCGGGTAGAAGTCGTCGTCGCTGTGATCGGTGGCGTCGGCCAGGGACCGCGCGTCGAGGATCACGCCTCGTGTCGCGAAGTCGGCGATGTCGGTGCCCGGCAGCCAGAAGACATCTGGAGCCGTGCCCGCGGCAAGCTCTGTCAGCAGGTTCTGCTGATACCCGGCGGTTTCGGTCCCGCCCGGCTCGTACTGAAGCTCGATGCCGAGCTCAGCTGCCAGCGTGTCGGAGATGCCGGCATAGACGGCCGCTTCCTCATCATTGTCCGGGCGAGTGCGCCATCGGAGGGAGTCACCCTCCCCTTCTGACACCTCGGTGGTGTCGGGGGCCACGGTCGTGGAAGCCGTCTCACCGCTGCAAGCAGCGACGAACATCGACAGGACAACGACCAGTAGTCCCAGTTTTCGTAGTTTCACGTTCCTTCCTTCCAGGTTTTTGAACCCGCCTCCATGACGGGGAGAAGATCGTCAAACAACGACGATCTCCAATCCTTGCTCTATGAGGAGATCCCTCTCCTCTTGCGGTGCCGAGTTGCTCGTTATCAGAAGATCGAGCTGGTCTATCGGGCACACCCAGGCGACTGAGACCTGGCCGACTTTCGACCCGTCGGCCACTCCGATGGTCCTAAAGGCGGCGGCCATCATCTTTCGCTTCATCTCCGCCTCTGGGAGGTTCACGTTGGTCACACCCTTGGTGGCGTGAACCCCGTTGCAACCTAGGAAGAGGATGTCGGCGTTGATGCGCTCGAGCACGGGGCCACCGAAGGGATCCACCAACGAGTGCTGAAGAGGCCTGAGAGTCCCGCCGGTGACAACAACCGTGAAACGTGACGTGACGGGCTCGAATGCTGCGGCGATGTTCAACCCGTTGGTGACGATGTTCACGTCCACGAGATCGTCCCGGTCCGCTATCGCCTGGGCCACCGCGAGGCTCGTGGTGCCGACGTCGATGATGACCGTCTGCCCCGACTGGACCATCTGCGCGGCCGCAGCACCGATGCTCAGCTTGTCGGCGGCCGACTCTTCGGACTCTTCCTCGAAGGAGCGCTCTCGACGAACCGGTCGTTCGTCGAGCACTGCTCCACCGTGCACTCGCCTGACATGTCCCCGCCGTTCCAGATGGTCAAGATCGGATCGGACCGTCACCTCCGAGATGCCGAACTGGGAGGACAGCTCTGCCACTCGAGCGAACTGACGATCCTTGATGAGTGTGTAGATCCGATCTCGGCGAACGCTGGGAAGTGTCTTGGAGTGGGCCACGTGCCGATTTTCGAATATTTACGAAAATCTGTCAAGTACTTTGGTTTGCTTGTGGTTCGCAAATCACGGCATCCCCTATCATCCGCCGACCTTGGAGAGCCGCCAGGTATCGGTGGCAGGAGGCAAATTGCGAGACAACGACCATTTCTCCCTGTACGGAAATGCCTTGGATGCAAGTCAGGCCCGGCGTGCTCGCCGCTGGCAGCGCATGTTCATCGACAAGTTCGACTTCGACCCCTCCGAGCAATACGAGCTGTCGCTGGTGCCGAACCCCTACCTCGGAGCAGAATTCGGTCTCCAAGACATCGTCCGGTCTGGAAGCGGCGAGCCCATCGACCCTTCCCAGGGGCTGGCCGTGGGAACCGTGCGAATGGGGTACGGCCACTACAGGATCGCCATGGCCGGAGCCTCCGCGGCCGCAGCCATGGGACTGACGCCCTACTGGCTCGATCTGTTGGCGATTCCAGGCATCACGTCGGACGTCATCAATTGGTGGAATACCAACTACAGCAAGTACTCGAGGCTGTCGCAGCGGTCAGAGCTCTTCAACAAGCACGTCTGGGAATCGATCACGACCGGAGAGCGCACACTCCCGGGCCTCAACTGGGCACTCAACAAGTTCCCGGCCGGATGGCCCTGGCGATTCATCAAGGCAAACGCACGCGACTATCGGATGAGTGAGCTGTTCGGCCCGATGCATGCCGCCCTACCACCAGATCTCCCGATCCTGGGATCCCACATGTGGAACACGATGGGAGCCGTAGCCGGCGGCATGGAAAACGTCGTTGACATGATGTTTGACAACTGGCCGATGGCGTTTCAGCTGATTGAGGGAGCGAAACACGGTGTCCAATCCCCATCGGGTTACTACGGGTTCAGAGTGATGCGAGGCTTCGACGACAAGGGACGAATGCTGAGCCCCACGCCTCCGGACGCCCTCTACTACGTCGGGCACCATGTCGACCACGAACTGGTCGAGAACATCGAGGACGACACGAGCAGCCGAATCGATCGGATGACCGGTGGTGAGCCTCGACGCCTTGTCATCACCATGGGAGGGGCCGGGGCTCAACGCGAGTTGTTCCTCGAGTTGGTGCGTCACTGTCTTCCCAAGATCGAACGACGCGAGATGACCCTCTTCGTGAATCTCGGCGACCACGCCGAGAACTGGACGTGGCTATGCGAGCAGCTGGGTGATGACGTGCCCGTGACGTTGCACGACACCTGGGCCGGCACGAAGGAGTTCGTCGACTCCATCAGGTCGGGTGAGACGTCAGGCCTGCACATGATGCTCTTCGACAACACCTTCCATGCCGTTTACGCCACCAACTACCTGATGAGGGTCGTCGACGTGATGATCACAAAGCCATCCGAGCTCGCCTTCTACCCGATCCCGAAGATCTTCAACGAGCGGGTGGGCGGCCACGAGGCATGGGGTGCGATCCGCTCGGCAGAGTTGGGAGACGGGACCGTAGAGACTCGAACGGGAGCCGAGACCCGCCAGGCGATCGACCTTCTCGTTGATGAGACCGACCTCATGGAGATGTACTGCGAGTCGATCGTCAAGAACAAGTCGATCGGGATCTACGACGGTGCCTACAAATGTGTCGAGCTGGCTACGGGACGACGATGGGTGCGTGACTCGAGCGGTGCCGGGCGGGTGGAGCTGCCGGTCAGCTGAGACGGGCCACACCGTCCATCGTCACCGGCGAGAAGTCCACCTCGTGGCCGTTGACGGCAAACCTGTAGCGATCCACTTGCTCGACCGGAGGTGAGCTTTCGAAGAACGCTCGCAACTCCGACAGCTCTTCGTCGGTCAGGTCTCCGACACGGGCCGAGCTGCTCTTGACGCCGAAGATCTGCGCCAGGTTCCGCTGCATCCTTCGCTGATCCTCCGTGAGCAGGTTCTGCACCGAGGAGAAGTACGACATGTCAGGGTCGGAGTCGATTGCACTCCTCAACCACAGTCTCGATAGAGAAGTGGAAATCGCAATGCGCATGCCGGGAGCCGAGTAGTCCTGCACGTACCGATCCAGGGGGTTCTGCCAATAGGGAGCAACGTCGGGCCCGACTCTGATGGAGTCGAACACACCGATCGACGGGACTATGGGGGCCCCACAGGCAATCAGCCATACGTCCTCGCCTGCCGCCTCCCGAATCTGCTCCACTGCGCTGCGGTAAGCCGCCTCGGGGCTCGGGTGGGCAGGGTTCACCGCCCCCGCGAACAAGAAGTCGAGCTTCAACACCCGATATCCCCACGAGACGGCCCTGGCGACAGATGCCGCGGCGAACTCGACAGCTTCAGGCTTGGCGAGGTCCAAGCCGTGATACTGACTTTGCCAGTTGTGCCCCATGACATGCGGCTCGCCATCGTCATCACGCACCAGAAGATCAGAGACGCGCTGCGCCATGGAGTCGCGCACAGCGACAGGAGCTAGCCACAACCCTGGAGTCAGGCCCTCACTGGAGATGTGAGCCGCAAGATCTGCCATGCCGCTCGGGAAGGAGTCGTTCGCCGACCAATCCCCAATGTCCTGCTGCCAGCCATCGTCGACGAGGAACACGTCGAAAGGCTCCCTGGCGACGGTGGAGGCCAGGGCCTGCATCCGAGCCTCGTCGATGTCCCATCCGTGGCTGTTCCAGCTGCACCAGATCCTCGGTGCCGGACTGACCTCCCTCCGGCCAAAGACATCGGCCAGGCTCTTGGCGTACTCCGACAACAACGATTGGCTGTCGCCGACCCCCACCACCCAGTCGATGAGTTGTGTGGAGCGACCTGACAAGCTGCTCTCGTCGGCCTCGACATGAGCGTCGAGCCCCAGTGCCCCCAACAACAGCGACGGGCCTTCGGAGCTCTCGATGACACCTACCCAACTTCCGACATGTCCCTCTACCCCGCCGAGCCGCGGATCATCTGCCTGACGCTGGAGATCAGGGACCAGAATCTGGAAGGGGTCTGAGCCCAAGTCGGCCCAGTGGGCGAGACTCCATGAGTGCCACCCATGGCGAAAGAACCTCTCGTAGGCATCTTGCACGCTGACCTGGACAGTCTCTCCGACTAGCCGCGCCCATCCCGACTCCAGTGTCTCCACAGACTCGGCCACCGCGTTCAGCGAGACGCCGCCGACTCTGAGGGTGGTTCGTTTCATGCGGGCCGCATCATCACACGCCGATGGTTGAATCGGCGCGAATGCCAGCCGAAGCGCGCGACCCGCGGCAAATCAGTTCTCTTGCAGAAACTCATCAGCGGCAGTTTGGCCATGCTCCCGAACTGATCGCACGTTCGCCCGGGCGAGTGAACCTGATCGGAGACCACACCGACTACAACCTCGGCTTTTCGCTTCCCATGGCGATCGAGCAGTCCTTCCACGTCACAGCAAACAGACGACAGGACCGTCAAGTGATCCTTCACTCGCTTCTCGACGAGTCGCGGATCTCCTTCGATATCGACTCAGCCGCACCTCTCGACGACTGGGGGATTTACCCACAGGGTGTCGCCCGAGCTTTCGAGCAGCGATACCCCGAAGCGCACGGCTGGGAAGGTGTGATCGTCGCCGACCTTCCGGTTGGGGCAGGCCTCTCTTCCTCAGCAGCCCTCGAGATGGCAATCGCCCGGGTGTTTGCAAGCTTCTCTGACGTCGATTGGAAACCACTCGAGATGGCGCGCCTGGGCTGGCAGGCCGAAAACCACTGGGTGGGCCTGGAAAGCGGCCTCTTGGACCAGATCGCCTCGGCGGCGGCTGCGAGCGGGCATCTCCTGCTCATCGACTTCGAGTCGATCGAAGTCACCCAGGTCCCCTTCCCTGAAGGGGTTGAGGTGCTGTTGGTCGACTCATCGGTGAGACGTGAGCTGACCACAACCGGGTACAACGACCGCCGTGAGGAGAGCTTCGAAGCCGCGCGGGCGCTAGGCGTCAAGTCCCTGCGTGAAGCCTCGCTCAGCGACATGGACCACGAAGAGTTGAACGACGTCCTGGCTCGAAGGGCTCGACATGTCATCTCCGAGAACGACCGAGTCCAAGAGGTCGCCGATGCCCTTCGTCGCGGTGACCTCACCACGGCAGGCGGCGCTATGTCAGCCAGTCACCTCAGTCTGGCCAACGACTATGAGGTGTCCGTGCCCGAGATCGATCTGTTGGTCAGCCTGCTGAACGAAGCCGACGGCTGCCGCGGGGCGCGCATGACAGGCGGTGGGTTCGGCGGCTACGTCGTTGCTCTCGTCAAACCCGAGTCCTCGAACGAGACTGCGAAAGCGACGCTGGAGACATACCGAGAGCGCACCGGTCTCAACGGCTCAGCGTTCACCGCGACGCCACA
This sequence comes from Acidimicrobiia bacterium, assembly GCA_028285585.1. Taxonomy (GTDB): domain Bacteria; phylum Actinomycetota; class Acidimicrobiia; order Spongiisociales; family ZC4RG35; genus CAXMPK01. The sequence continues at coordinate 123,142 of JANQOU010000010.1, read as the reverse complement.
GTCGGGCACCTCCGTCCTGCACCTCTGACGCGACTTTTTCGCGCAATGATTTGAACCAGAGGGAGCCTGACACGACACTGGTGGCGATCAGGCACTTCCTCAACACGTACGACTGGTCGAGACCGGACCTACAGGCACTGATCGACGAAGCGAACGCCTTCAAGCTCTCGCCCTATGGCGAGACGATGAGAGGCAAGACCATCGCGCTTCTGTTCCTGAACAACTCTCTTCGAACCAGGACGTCGTTTGATGTCGGTGCCCGGCAACTCGGAGGGCACGCTGTTGTCCTGACTCCGTCAGGCGGCATGTGGCCTCTCGAGTTCGAAGACGGCGCAGTGATGCTCGGCGATGCCGAGGAGCACGCACAAGAAGCGGCCAAGGTCCTCTCCCGCTACTGCGACCTGATCGGAATCCGAGCGTTCCCCAAGTTCGAGGACTGGGAGCAAGATCGCAAGGACGAGATCCTCAACTCGTTCGCCAAGCACTCTGACGTCCCGGTCATCAACATGGAGACCATCACACACCCGTGCCAGGAGCTGGCCCATGTGATGGCCCTTCAAGACCGGCTTGGCGACTTGGATGGCAAGAAATATGTCCTCACCTGGAGTTATCACCCGAAGCCCCTGAACACAGCGGTTGCCAACTCGGCGCTGGTCGTCGCTGCCAAGTTCGGGATGGACGTGACCCTGCTCTGCCCCTCGGAGGACTACGTCCTCGACGACCGGTACATGAAGATCGCTTCCGCTGACGCCGAAGCACATGGACAAGGCATCACCGTCACCCACGACGTCGCTGAGGCCTACACCGGCGCCGATGTCGTCTATGCAAAGAGCTGGGGTGCCATCCCCTACTTCGGCCGATGGGACGAGGAGAAGGAGGTCAGGGACTCCTTCCAGCATTTCATGGTCGATGCGCCGAAGATGAGCCTCACCAACGACGCCGTGGTCAGCCATTGCCTTCCCATGCGCCGCAACGTGATCATGTCCGACGACGTCTTCGACGGGCCGAACTGTGTCGCCTACCCCGAGGCAGAGAACAGGCTTCATGTCCAGAAGGCCATCATGAGCGAGTTGCTCCGTTCATGAGCAACGACCGGAGCGTCCGGCAGACGATCGTCCAACTGCTGTCCAACATGAGCGACAGCAAGGAGATCCGCACCTACTTGCAGAGGTTCTCCTCGATCGACCAGGCCAGGTTCGCGGTGATCAAGATCGGTGGGGCGATTCTCCGGGATCGTCTCGAGGAGACTGCGGCCTCGCTCGCCTTCCTTCACACCGTCGGGCTCACCCCCATAGTCCTCCACGGCGGAGGGCCTCAGCTCGACGATGACCTCGCCGCAGCGGGAGTCGGCAGTGAGAGACTCGACGGTCTCCGGGTGACCACCCGAGAGGTCCTTGATGTCGCCAGAGACACTTTCACAGCACGCAACATCGAGCTGGTGGAGGCGGTTCGCACCCAGGGCGTCTCGGCGCACGGCCTCACCCAGGGCGCTTTCGACGCCAGGCTTCTCAACGAGGAGCGCTACGGCTACGTCGGCGAGCCGGCCGAGGTTCGACTCGACCTGATCCGCTCCATCGTCCAATCGGGTGCCATCCCGATACTCACCTGCCTTGGGGTGGCCCCGGGAGGGCAACTGGTGAACATGAACGCCGACGCCGCGACACGCGAGCTGGTCCAGGCCGTGCAGCCGATGAAGATCATCTTCCTCACCGAAACCGGCGGCCTGCTCGATGGTGAAGGCAACATCATCGACTCGATCAACCTCGCCTCTGACTACGAGCAGCTGCTCGAGGCCGACTGGGTGCACTCCGGGATGGAGCTCAAGCTGACTCAGATCAAACAGCTGCTCGACGGCTCACCCGAAGAAACCTCTGTGTCGATAACAACTCCGTCTGCGCTGGTTCAGGAGCTATTCACGCACACCGGTGCGGGCACCCTGGTCCGGCAAGGCGAGCGCATCGTCGTCGAGTCGGAGCCAACATCTCTGAACCGCGAGTCGATCGTGTCACTCGTGGAGTCGGCCTTCGGTCGAAAGCTCCGAAGCTCTTGGTGGCAGGAACTGGATATGGAACGTGCCTACAGCTCTGACACTGAGCGTGCAGTTGCCATCGTCACCAACCTCGACGAGTTCTCCTATCTGGACAAGTTCGCCATCGACGACACAGCCAGAGGCGAGGGTCTTGCCCGAACACTCTGGGATCGGATGACATCCGACTTCCCGACACTGTTCTGGCGCTCGCGCAGCGACAACCGGTTCAACGCGTTCTATCTCAAGGAAGCGGACGGGTTTGTCAGGCGCGGTGACTGGTCCGTGTTCTGGATCGGCGAGCCGGACTTCGATCGAATCTCGAGAGCTGTGAAACTGATCGCCGACATGCCGGAGGACTTCGATGAGTGACAAGCACCGAGTTGGCGTCATCGGAGCGCGCGGCCACACAGGTGGTGAGCTCCTCTCGATCCTGGGGAGGCATCCGGAGGTTGAGGTGACCTATGCGGGGAGCCGCGAGCTGGCCGGAGAGCCGGTGCCCCAGATCGACGGTCTCGTCTTCGAGTCGTCGAGCCCCGACGAGGTGGCCGGCCTTTCTCTGGATGCAGTGTTTCTCGCACTTCCGAACGGAGTGAGCGGCCCGTTCGTCGAGGCGCTCAGCTCAGAGACCGCAATCGTCGACATCTCCGCCGATCACCGATTCGACGACAACTGGGCGTACGGGCTGCCCGAGCTGAACCGCGACAAGATCTCGGGAGCAAGAAGAATCGCCAACCCGGGTTGTTACGCAACCGTCGCGCAGCTTGCGATCGCGCCGTTTCTGGAGATGCTGGAGGGCGTCCCCGTGGCATTCGGTGTCTCTGGCTACTCGGGTGCCGGGACCACACCGTCCCGGAAGAACGACCCTGCCGAGTTGGCCGACAACCTGATGCCCTACTCCCTGGTCGGGCACATTCATGAAGGTGAAGCGAGCCGAAACCTGGGCACTGACATCCGGATGATCCCGCATGTCCATCCGGCGTTTCGAGGGCTCCTCGTGACCGTCCATCTGCCACTGAGCAGGCAACTCGAGCGAAGCGACGCCGTCGAAATCCTGACGGAAGCCTACGGGCACGAGCCTCTCATCGAAGTTCTCGACCAAATCCCGGAATTGAAAGACGGCACCGATCTGACAGGGGCCATGCTGGGAGGTATCGACATCTCCGGCTCCAACCTGGTGATGGTGGGAGTCGAAGACAACCTCCTCAAAGGTGCCGCGGTCCAGGCTGTCCAGAACATGAATCTGGCGCTGGGTCACCCCGAGTTGAGCGGCATCATCTGAGCCGACTCTCGGCGGGGTAGCTTGAACCCACTATGTCGTACGCCGCCGTTCAGCTGATCGAGACCAAACGCGACGGCGGTGAGCTGGAGCCTGAAGCCATCAAGTGGCTCATCGAGGGCTACACGGACGGCTCCGTCCCCGACTATCAGATGTCAGCCATGGCGATGGCCATCCTCCTCAATGGGATGACGGCCGGTGAGCTGGCTGCGTGGACATCGGCCATGTTGCACTCGGGTGACGCCATGGACTTCTCCCACATCGCCGGCGCCAAGGTCGACAAGCACTCCACCGGAGGTGTCGGCGACAAAGTCTCCATCCCTCTGGCCCCCCTCGTGGCTGCGTGTGGGGTCTACGTTCCGATGATGTCGGGCCGCGGCTTGGGGCACACAGGAGGCACCCTCGACAAACTGGAGTCGATCACCGGATTCACCACCGGGCTCGACCCGAGCCAATTCGCCTCGATCCTCGAGACCCATGGGCTGGTGCTCGCCGGCCAATCCGAGTCGATGGTGCCGGCGGACAGAAAGCTCTATGCCCTCAGGGATGTGACTGGGACAGTTCCCTCGATCCCTCTCATCTCCAGCTCGATCATGTCCAAGAAACTGGCGGAAGGCCTCGACGGGCTTCTTCTGGACGTGAAAACCGGTAGCGGTGCCTTCATGACCGATCTGGAAGGTTCCCAGAGACTGGCCAGGACGATGGTCGGCATCGGCTCTTCCTACGGTGTGGACACAGTGGCGCTGATCACTTCGATGGATCAGCCCATCGGCAATGAGGTAGGCAATGCCTCCGAGATCGCGGAGTCGATCACTGTGCTGCGAGGTGAGGGGCCTGCCGATCTGGTCGAGCTGACCTTGGCCTTTGGGGAGGTGATGCTCGATCTGGCCCGCATCGGTGGCGGCCGAGGAAGACTGGAAGATGCGATCGCCGACGGATCCGCACTGAAGAAGTTCCTCGACGTCACCCGCGCACATGGTGGCGACACTCACATGATCGAGGACCCGTCGCTGCTTCCCAAGGCACCTCTGACCGCCGAGATCACAGCCAAAGCCGATGGCTATGTGTCTCGATGTGACGCCCTCACCATCGGGCTCGCAGCGACCCGGCTTGGAGCCGGCCGCGAGACCAAAGAGGACGTCATAGACCCAGGTGTCGGCATCACCCTCCTGGCGAAGGTGGGTGACAAGGTGGCGGTGGGCGACAAACTGGCCGAGGTCAGGTATTCCGACCCGGAGAAGTGGGAGTCGCAACGTGACGCTCTCGAGAGTGCTTGGAAGATCATCTCTGAGCCTGCCAAGCCCCCGGACCTGATCATCGATCGTCTCGACAGCCGGACTTCGTAACCGCGGTTTCGCAGGGTTTCTGCCTCGTTACCATCGCCGGTCAAAGCTGACACAAGGAGTCACATGAAGGTCGTTGTCTGCGTCAAGCAGATTCCCGACCCAGCCACTCCGTACAAGATCGAAGAGGGAACGAACTGGCTCGTTCGCCCCGAGGATCAGATCCTCGACGACACCGATCGTTACGGCGTGGAGATGGGTCTACAGCTCGCTCAGGCGAGCGAAGGGACAGTCACGTTGGTGAGCATGGGACCGGCGGGAAATGCACAAGGCGTTCGCCAAGCCCTGGCGATGGGTGCCGACAAGGCAGTACTGGTGGATGACGAGGGCCTGCGCGGCTCCGACGCCCTGACCACGGCACGCGTTCTCGCCGCAGCGATCAGCAAAGAGGGATACGACCTAGTGATTGCCGGGACCGAATCGACCGATGGGTACGCGGGAGTGGTCCCACAGATGCTCGCCGAGCTTCTCGACGTCCCGGCTCTCACCTATGCGACCTCGGTCGAGACCGGCGACGGCTCAGTGACCATCAACCGCCAAACGGTTGACGGCTACGACACAGTTGAAGCGAGCTTGCCGGCCCTGGTCTCCGTCACGGCCGGTGTGGTCGAGCCCAGATACCCGACCTTCAAAGGAATCATGGACGCGAAAAAGAAGCCGGTGGACAACCTCTCACTGGACGATCTCGGTGTCGAAGCCGGGCCGGCTCAGACCGTGGTCGCAATCACCGACGCCCCAGAGCGAGCTGCGGGGCAGAAGATCGAAGACGAAGGCGAGGCACACCTGGCAATCGTCGCTCTCCTCGAAGATCGGAAGGTGATCTGATGGCCAATGTATGGGTGTTCGTCGAAGAAGGTGATGACGGGCCATCGACTCTTGGCCAGGAGCTTCTCGCCAAGGCACGAGTGCTGGGTGATGTCACCGCCCTCTATTTGGGAAGCGGTGATGACAGCGCGTTCGCGACTCTTGGGGAGCACGGTGCCTCGACTGTCGTTCACATCGAGTGTGGAGACAGGCTGGCGTCGGGACCGGTGGCCGCTGCTCTGGCCGACAAGGCAGGAGCGGACAGCCCGGACCTGATCCTGTTTGGCCAGGCCTACAACGACCGTGACGTCGCCGGCCGTCTCGCAGCCCGGCTCGGCGTCGGTGTGCTCTCCAACGCCAGTGACGTGACTTTGTCCGAAGGAGGGGTCGAGACAAGCCACGAGGTATTCGGTGGCAGTCAGATCGCCACGGCCGAGATGACCACAGGTCCGTTCATCGTGCTGATCAGGCCCAAGTCTTTCGTGGCCGAAGCGACAGGCGGAGGCGCTCCCTCTGTCTCGACTCTGGAGCTACCCGACGTTGGGGCCTCAGAGGCCCGTGTGACGGGATCTCACGCCGAGGATCGGGAAGGCCCTCAGCTCGGCGACGCCGCGGTCATCGTCTCCGGAGGACGAGGGCTCGGTTCGGCCGAGGCCTACGAACTGGTGGAGAACCTGGCCAAGCCACTGGATGCAGCGACCGGGGCCACACGCGCCATTGTCGACGCCGGATGGGTCCCCTATGCCAAGCAGGTGGGCCAGACCGGCAAGACGGTCAAGCCAGACGTCTACATCGCGTGTGGAATCTCAGGAGCAATGCAACATCTAGTCGGCATGAAGGACTCCGGGACGATTGTCGCGATCAACAAGGACCCCGATGCGCCGATCTTCTCCATCGCCGATCTGGGCGTGGTCGGCGACGTGCATCAGGTCCTCCCGAAACTGGCCGAGGCGCTGGCAGACCGATAACCGTTGCTATAGCAAGGCGTGTCGCTGAGCGACACGCCTTGCACGGCAGAGAGTGGAAGTCGAGCGTCTAGAGCTCGAACTGGTACGGGAGCAGCTCGTCGAGTGTGTGCTCTCGCACCTCGGATCCGTCACCGGCGGTCACGATCACAGTTTCCACGCCGAACTCAGACATGATCTGCCGACAGCGCCCGCAGGGGTAGGCCCCGTCGACATCTTTGGCGTCGATACAAGCGACAGTGATTACGTCGATCTTTCGAACACCTTGCGCCACGGCAGTGTTGATCGCAGTCGCCTCGGCGCACGAGGATGACGGGTAAGCGGCATTCTCGATGTTGGCACCGGTGAAGGTCTCGCCATCGCTGCCGACCACAACGGCTCCGACACGGAACTTCGAGTACGGCGAATACGACATCTCTGCGGCCGTGCGGGCAATGGGCACCAACTGGTCCGGGCTCATGACTCTTCCAACAGCTCAGCCACAAACTTATTCGGGTCGAACGGCTCCAGATCGGTCATGCCCTCGCCGAGACCCACGAACTTCACAGGAACGCCCAGCTCCTTCTCGATGGCGAAGACGATCCCACCTTTCGCGGTGCCATCGAGTTTGGTGAGCACGATCCCGGTCAGCGGGATCGCTTCGCCGAACTCCTTGACCTGAACCAGGCCGTTCTGCCCGGCGGTTGCGTCGAGAACGAGAAGAGTCTCTCCTAACTTGCCGTCGGCCGAAGAGATCCGATGGATCTTCTGCAACTCGCCCATCAGGTTCTTCTTCCCGTGGAGGCGCCCGGCCGTGTCGATGATCACGACATCCATGCCGCGGGCATTGCCGGCCGCTATCGCATCAAAGGCAACCGATGCCGGGTCGCCACCCTCCTGACCGCTGACCACATCGACACCCACTCGCTCGCCCCAAGCATCGAGCTGATCCCCCGCCGCCGCCCTGAAAGTGTCGGCAGCGCCCAGAAGGACCTTCTTGCCGGCGGCATCGAGCCGGTGAGCGAGCTTGGCGATTGTGGTGGTCTTGCCGGTCCCGTTGACCCCGACAACAAGGATGACTGCTGGATCCGCCTCGAGACTGAGATGACGGACGCCGTCGCTGAGCTCCGAGCGGAGCAGGTTCGCCAGCTCGGCTCTGGCGAGGTCGACTGACTCGGGCTTGGCCCGGCGCAACCCGTCCACGACTTCGGTCGTTGCCGAAACCCCGACATCAGCCGCCAGAAGGCCTTCCTCAATCTGGTCCCAGGCTTCATCCCCGAGCCCCGAGCTCCAAGCACCGCGTAGAGCAGCACCCAGCGCTTCCGCTGTTCTCGTCAACCGGCTTGTCCGGGCCAGGTCTTCGGGCTGGCCGGCTTGACGCCGCAGCAGCCACAGCCCGGTGAGGACCGCGAGCGCGGCAACAACACCAAGGATGATCAGGGTCTGGGTGTCCATCAGGGCTTGACGCTAGGCGACCTGATTCGCCTCGATGACGGACATCTCCTTGCGAATCGCCTGTGAGGAGCCACCCGGCTCCATGGTCACGCCGTACAGCACATCTGCCGCCTCCATCGTCTGCTGCTGGTGGGTGACGATGATGAGCTGCGCCCTCTTGCGGAACTCTTCGACGATTCGGAGAAAGCGGCGGAGGTTTGCGTCGTCGAGCGCCGCCTCGACCTCATCGAGAACGTAGAAGGGGCTTGGCCGTGCTTCGAAGATGGCAAACAGGAACGCAAGAGCAGCCAGACTCCGCTCGCCACCCGACAACAAGCTCATCGAGCTGACCTTCTTGCCAAGAGGTTGGGCATCGATGGCAACTCCGGATTGCGAGTCGTCGGCGTCGATGAGGCGAATCTGCCCTCTGCCACCTGGGAACAGGACGTCGAAATACCTCTGGTATGCAGATGAGACCTCGGCGAACGCCGCCTGGAACCTGTCTTCGATCTCACGCTCCAGCGCAGCGATCACCTTGCGCAGCTCAGACCGGGACGATTCGACATCAGCAATCTGCTCCGTGAGGAACTCGTGTCTCTCTGCCAGCTCTCGGTACTCCTCCGCGGCCAACGGGTTGATGGGCCCGAGTCGGCTGAGCTGGGCTGTCTTTGTCTCGAGCAACTCATCGAGATTCACATCTGGCCCGAGATCCGGGCGGGGTGCCCCCATCGCCGACTCGATGTCGGCGTCGGCGTCACGACGCAACGCCTCGACGACCGCTTCCCTGGTCAACCTCAGCTCCGTCAGCTTGATTTCGATTTCTGCGATGCGCTCACGCGCAGTCGACACCGCATTGCGCTTGCTCTCGTGATCTGATCTGATCGACTCCAGCTTGGAGAGGACACCTGAGTTCTCATCGCGGAGCCGAGATTGTCGATCCCGAAGCTCCTCGATGCGCCGCTCCAGGACGGTGACGGCTCTCTTGGCGTGCCCCTCGACCTCTTTCAACCGGTCGGCATCGGCCACCGGAACATCACCTGACTCGAGTGCTGACATCTCGGCTTCGATACGGGACTTGCGCTCCTCGAGTAGCTGTTTCCGCTCGACTACCCCGCGATGACTCGCCACTGTGTCCTGCCACTCGGCTCGGGCTATCTCGCGTCGCGCTGCCACCTCGAGCCTGCGGCCCTCCATCTCCTCCCACACTTTCAGGCGCTCGGCCTCTTCCCCTTCGAGGGATGACAGCCTGACACGCAACAGGTCGATCTGCCCGCCGGACGCCTCGCTCGCTGTCTCCAACACTCGGAGACGCTCATCGAGCCGTTCCGTCTCTTGCTCCACGACGGTGACCGACTGCTGGATCCGCCCCATGGCCTCAGACCTGCCGGCCAAGCTCAACTCGGCTTCCTCCAGGGTCTCCAGAGACAATCTCTCCTTTTCTCTGGAGCCTTCGAAGTCACGCTTGGCGGCAGTGAAACGCGACTCGGCTCTGGCTACCTCGGTGGTCGCCCGCTCCAAATCGACTTCAGCAGCTTCGAGCATCGCTGTTCCCGCACTGTCGACACTGGAGATCACGACACCATGAGATGAGACAAGGTCGCCTTCCGGCGTCACCGCGCGCAGCGCGGGGTGTTTGGCCACCAGATCCCATCCGGCGGCCCAGCCTTCGACCAGCACGACGTCTCCCAGCAACGAGGCTGCCAGCCCCTGATCGGCGCCGGCACCAAGCAGATCGATCAGTGCATCCAAACCAAAGGAGTCAGCGATTTCGCGGGTGGGCGGAGCTGCTTCGCCACTGGCGGCGACAACCGGAACCGATCCCGCAGCGCGGCTCTTCACCAGCTCAACCGCACCTCTGACGTCGGCCCCTTCTCCAAAGGCAACCGCCTCTGCCCAGACACCCAACGCTGCGCTGACGGCCTTCTCCATGCCGGCTGGTATGTCGAGCCGTGAGGTCAGTGAGCCAAGTGCGCCGGACGAGCGCTCAGCCAGATTCTTCGCCTCGATGTCAAAGCGAGCCTCGAGCGCGGCCGCAATCGCTTCAACTCGGGCTCGAGCGGATGCCTCCTGGAGCCTGGCCTCACTCAGGATCGCTTCGGCGTCCGACCACGCACTCTGATCCGACTCTCGCTTCTTCTTGGCCGACTGGTAAGAGCTTTGGAGCCCAGTCAACTCGGAGTCCAGGTCGCGAATCTCGGTGTTGAGCCGGTCGACTTCCGTGGTCTGGTCCCGTCGTTGTGCGTTGAGGACATCGACCCGGCGCTTCAACGTTGTCATCTCTCGCTCGTCACGGATGACGCTCGCCTCGAGAGAGCTCATCTCGCCTCGCACCGCGGCAAGTGCCCCTTCCGGCGAAAGTGAGTTCTGAGTGGCGAGAGCGCTCTCTTCGTCTTCTAGCCGGCGGAACTCGCTCTCAGCCGCATCGGCTTCCGCCTCGGCGGTCTCCAACTGCTGGCCTATCGAAGCCAGCTCCGACAGAATCTCCGACTCCTCTGTTCTCAGATCGGCACGCCGCTCGATGGCGGCCTGTCGTCGTCCGGACACGGCACGTGCTCTCTCGTGCGCCACCGACGCGATCCGACGCAGACGCTCAGCGGTGGTTTCAAGCAACGCCGCCGCCGAGGTGTCCCGGCTCAGATCGGCGCCCACCTGACTCGCAGTCTCGGTGAGCTGGCTCAGCTCACCCGAGAGGACATCCACCGCTTGCTGGTCGACCTCGAGCGACTCCACCAGACTCGCCTTCTCCGACGTGTAGACAGTCAGGTCACGATCGTGTCTCTCCAGCGCCTGACCGCTGAGATACAGGCGAAGAGCCACAACTTCGGCTTTGAGCCCGTCGTAGCGATCTGCTGCGTTGGCTTGCCTCTTCAGAGGACGCATCTGGCGGTTCAACTCGCCCAACAAGTCTTGGAGTCGGACCAGATCCTCGTCCGTCTTGTCCAATCTGCGCTCGCTCCGCTCCTTGCGACGCCGGTGTTTGAGGATCCCTGCCGCCTCCTCGATCACGGAGCGATGCTCTTCAGGCGAGGCGTTGAGGATCATGCCGATCTCGCCCTGGCCGATGATCACATGCTGATGCCGCCCCACCCCGGAGTCCGAAAGCAGGTCTTGGATGTCGAGAAGCCGACAGCCAACACCGTTCAGCTCATAGTCACTCGACCCGTCCCTGTAGAGACGCCTCGTGATCGAGACCTCGTCCAGGTCGAGATCGATCTGACGTTCCTCGTTGTCGATCACCAGGGTGACCTCGGCCTTGTTCAGCGCCGGCCGGGTTGCCGTGCCGGCAAAGATCACATCCTCCATCTTCGATGTGCGAAGCGTCTTGGTGGACTGAGTGCCCAGAACCCACGAGAGGGCATCCACGATATTGGACTTGCCCGATCCATTTGGACCGACGACAACCGTCACTCCGGGGCGGTACTCGAAGCGCGTCCGGTCAGCAAACGACTTGAAACCGGTGAGTTTTAGTGACTTGAGATACACAGCTGACTACCTGGCAAATGACACGACTGTGATTATCCGGCAAGGCTAACAAAAGGCCGGGATTCAACTGGATTTCTCTGGGTTTGGCTGGATGAAGAAGTCGGTCAGTGTCCTGTCCACCGCGACGTTGTCGGTCTCCACGCCGACGACCACAGCCGACCTCGGTCCCGACCAGGCCCAATCGATCAGCTTGTCGATCGACTCCGAGCTGCCTTGGGCGAAAAGCTCGACCCGCCCGTCGACGAGATTGCGAACCCAGCCGAACAGCCCCAGGGAGCGGGCCACACTCCGACAAGCCTGGCGGTAGCCGACCATCTGGACCTGGCCGGAGACCAAGACCCGGACCGCGCGCTCAAGCATCGGCCTGGCATCCCGGGCAGAAGTGCGTCGACCTGGCCCGCACCACGACTCTCTGGACCTCGGTGGAGCAGACCCGGCACGGCTCCCCATCCCGACCGTAGACGTGGAGTGAGTCGAGATTGTCACCTGCCTGGCCGTCCGGAAGGAGATAGGCGAGATCGTTGAGCGTGGTCCCACCCGATTCGATGGCAGTTGCCAACACCTGCCGCACCGCGCTCAGGAGGTCGGCGAGTTTGCTTCCATCGAGAGAACCGCCGGGCGCCAGTGGGTGGATCTTGGCCAAGAACAAGGCCTCGTCCGCGTAGATGTTCCCAAGGCCGGCGACAGGACCCTGATCCAGGAGCAGAGCTTTGATCGGCGCCGTCCGCTTCTCGAGAGCCGTGCGCAGCTCCGTGGCCCCAGGTGGGTTGTCCCAGGCATCAGGCCCGAGCCGGGACAAACCGGATGAGGCGATCTCGTCTTCGTCGTATGCGGCGACGAAGCCGAAGGTCCGAGGGTCGATGAACCTCACCTCGCTTCCGTCGTCGAGCGTGGTGACGAAATGCGTGTGTGGCGACATCTCCTCTCCGGACGCGGTGATGGCGAAACGGCCGGACATCCCAAGGTGGGCCACCATCGTGTAGCCCTCGTCCAGCTCGAAGACCAAGAACTTCCCATGCCTGCCGACCTTCTCGACTTTGCGGCCGGAAAGACGGTTCACCACCTCCGAGGGCGAGGCGTTGTGACGCGCGGTGCGGTCGCGCCCGACTCGAACCGAAACCATCCGGCGGCCGAGCATCGCCTCTTCGAGGTGACGCCGCGTCGTTTCGACTTCTGGCAATTCGGGCAGCCGGGCCTCCTGACAGGGACGGTTACCGTACCGATCGAATGGAGATATCCCCGCGGCCGTTCGGCCAAATCCTCGGTGATGGGATGCAAGCGCTGGCTCGGTTGTGGCGCCCGCTGCTGAGCACCTCACTCATCGCCTTCGTCCCGGCTGGAGTCATCTCACTCATGGCCTTCAACGCCACCAACGCCAACGAGTTCCTCGACTTGGTGCTGAGCGATCCCGAATCTCTGAACACCCTCCCCGCCGAGGTGATCCTGGAGATGGCAACACCGCTCTTCCAAGCCGCAGCGATCGCCTTCGGAGCCCAACTCCTGGCCTCGTTGTTCGTGTACCTCGCCACGCACCGAGCGGTGGCCGTCGACGCGACAGGGCAGGCGGCCTCCGGAGCCGAGATCCGTCGCTGGGCCCTGCGCCGCTACCCAGTAGGACTGGTTGCAGGTGCCCTTTCCGCGGCTGCTGTCTTCTCGATCATGTTCGTTGCCACGCTGGGGCTGGCCATCCCGAGTGTGTTCATGGCAACTCTTGTGTTTCTTGCCTTCCTCGGCCCGGCGCTCTGGCTGGGAGGGGCCATGTCGATGTGGTCTGCGGTGCTTTCGGTGGAGGGCCGAGGGCCGTTGTCCTCCATCACGCGGAGCATCGACCTCGTCCGCGGCCGCTGGTGGCCCACCGTCGGTTTCCTGATGCTTGTCGGGCTGCTCGGCTCGGTCGCCGTGCAGCTCATTCAACTGGTGGCGCTGCCACTCAGTTTCATCGGCGACATCGGCGTTGGGATCTCGCTGGTCGCGATCGTCGGCCTGGCCGCTCAGGGCGTGATCGTCGCCGGGATCGCCGCGATGAGCACTGCTTGGTACATCGATCTGCGGGCCCGACGGGAAGGCGTGGTCAGCGACCTCGCGAGTTGAGCGTCTCCAATGCTTCGCGGGCCGACGCCTGCTCGGCCTCCTTCTTCGACTTGCCTTCACCTGAGCCGAGGCTCTTCCCGGCGACAGTGACAACGGCCTTGAAGCTTCTTTCGTGATCTGGCCCACTCCCCTCCACGTCATATGAAGGTCGCTCGCCACGCCTGGCCAGGTGCTCTTGGAGCCGGGTCTTGTAGTCCTTGACACCCGGTCGCTTCGCACGGTCGGCAATTCTCTCTTCCCAGAGAATGTGGATCACTCGCCGGGCCTCCTCCAAGCCGCCGTCGAGGTAGACCGCTCCGATCACAGCTTCCAGCGCGTTGCCCAGGATCGAGTCCTTGCTGCGACCGCCTGATCGCTCCTCGCCTGGTGCCAGTTCAACCTCCGATCCGAGGTCAATCGACTTGGCGATCTCGGCCAGAGTCGGCCGACTGACCACAGCTGCCCGCACCTTCGCCATCTGCCCCTCAGCCAGCTGGGGGTACCTGTCGTACAAGAGGTCGGTCACCACCAACTGGAGAACTGCATCGCCCAGGAACTCGAGACGCTCGTTGTCGTTCCTTGACGGATCTTCGGAACTGACGGAACGATGAGTGAGGGAGAGACGCAGCAAAGAGACATCTTTGAACTCGTAGCCCAGTTGTGAGGCGAGGCTCATGCCAACTCGGCTGTCAGCCGACCGGGCAAGTCTCGCTCAGCACCGTCTTTGGCCATCGCAAGGGCATTGCGAATGGCAACTCGCGACGAGCTGCCGTGTGCGATTACGACAACCGAGCGCACGCCGAGGAGCTGTGCTCCTCCATAAGTCTCATAATCGAGACGATCCCTGACCGCAGCCGCAGCGGGAAACACCTGCTCCTGCACCTCCGGTGCCAGCTGCGACACAGCCTCGAGGAAATAGTTGGCGACCAGCTTCGCCGCCCCTTCGGTGGTCTTCAGGAAGATGTTCCCCGTGAAGCCGTCGGTGACGATGACGTCGGCTCGATCCGAGGCGATGTCTCGCCCCTCGAGGTTGCCGACGAACTCGGTGGGACCGGATTCCAGCAACTCATAGGCCGCTCGCTCCAGGTCTCGGCCCTTTCCCTTCTCCTCGCCGTTCGACAACAGCCCGACACGTGGGTGATCCACATTGAGAAGCGTCTCTGCTGCCACCGATCCCATGATCCCGAACTGGGCGAGTTGCTCAGGCTTCACATCCGGGTTGGCTCCGGAGTCGAGCACCAGCGTCGGCGTGGTCGGCGTGGGGAAGATGGTTGCTATGGCCGGCCGTGAGACACCCTTGATCCGCCCGACCAGGATCGCGGCAGCTGCCATCGCTGCGCCTGTCGAGCCCGCCGAGACAAAGCCGTCGACGGCACCCTCCTTGACCAGCTTGGCGGCAACGCTCACCGATGACTCCGGCTTCTCGCGTAGAGCACTGGCCGGGTCGTCTCCCATGCCGACTACATCTGGTGCGTCAACAATCGGAAGGCTGGCGTCGTGGTTCGACAGCTCCTCTGTCAGCCTCTCCTTGTCCCCCACCAGGACTACGTCGATGTCGCTCTCGGCAGCATCGAGCGCGCCGGCGACGGTCTCCGTTGGGGCATGGTCGCCCCCCATAGCGTCGAGGGCGATACGGGCCAATGGGATCCTTAGGAAGTCTCGATTACTTCGCGGCCAGCGTAGGTCCCACACTCACGGCAGGCACGGTGTGGCAGCTTCGGCTTCCCACACTGCTCGCACGCCACGGAGCGCGGAGCGGCAACCTTCCAGGCAGCCTTGCGCTGGCGAGTGCGTGAGCGCGACATCTTTTTCTTTGGCACCGCCATGAGTGCACTCCCTTTGGTGTGTCAGGAATCGAACAAGTCCTTCAGGACGGCGAAAGGAGAGTCTGAGTCGTCCCCGTGGCCGTCACAGGGGTCAATATTCAAGTCGTTTCCACAGATTGGGCAAAGTCCCAAGCAGTTCTCGTCGTGGATAGGGGCTGCGGGGAGTGACAACGACAGCTCGTCCTTCGCCGGCCCGCCCATGTCTACCTCGCCGTCGACGACCGCGTACCCGTCCTCATCGGGGATCTTCGAGAAGTGTTGGGCACCAGTTGCCGTGACCGGCTGATCCCACTCAACGAGGCAGCGGACACAGCGCATGTGTGCAGTTGCCTCAACGTCGAACCCTGCCTGGACGCCGTCCACCGTGCCGCGAATGTTGCCGGACACCGTCATCGGGCCGCTCACCGTGGTGTCCCCGACTCGGAGCGAGATGTCGAGCTGGCCCCGGATCGGCCTCTGCTTCTCTAGATGTCCGACGAGGTCGTCGACCTTGACGACCAGGTCAGTCATTTCAGACCGGGACTTCGGGTGCCTGGGGGCGAGCGTGATGAAGCTCACTTCTCGCACTCTGCACTTGGTTCATGATGTCGATCAGAAGTGACTCGACTCGTTGCAGCTTCTTCTCGATCTCGTCTTCGGTCTCCAGCCGGAGCTTGCGGGCCTCGCCCTCCGCACGCCGGACCAGGATGTTGGCCTCTTCGACGGCCTCGGCAACGATGTTGGAGTCGGACACCATTGCATCGGCCTCGGCTCGTGCCTTGTCCACGATCTCTCGGGCCTTCTCGTTGGTGCGCGAGATGAAAGCCTCACGCTCCCGGACCATCCAGCGAGCGGCGCGAAGCTCGTCGGGAAGGCTGGCGCGCAGCCGCTCAAGCATTGCAAGAAAATCGTCCCGGTCGACGAGTGCATTGGAGCCGAGTGGCATCGTCTTGGCCTCGTGCAAGTTCACCATGAGATCGTCGACGATGTCGAGTATGTCGGTCGGCTCGGGCCGCCCGGTAGCGTCGATCACCAGCTCGGTGACGTTGTCTGTCTGTGTTTCTTGGGTCATGACAACCGCTCCTTCAGTGCCTTCTCCACCACATCGGGGACCAGACCGCTCATTGATCCTCCGAGCTTTGCAACCTCTTTCACCAGCGACGATGAGATGAAGGCGAACTCCGGCCGAGTCGGGATGAACAGTGTCTCCATCCCGGTGAGATGACGGTTCATCTGCGCCATCTGATTCTCGTACTCGTAGTCGTCGACCGTGCGCAAGCCTTTGACCACGACATCCGCTCCAACGGCCTCGGCGTGCTCCACGAGCAGGCCTCTGAAGGTGGCCAATTCGATGTCGTCGCCGTGAATCTCGGACAACATCGCCTTCCGCTCCTCCAGCGTGAACAGCGACCGCTTCGACGGGTTGTCGATCACCGATACCACCACTCTGTCGAAGCTCTTGACGGCGCGCGAGATCACATCCGTGTGGCCGTTGGTCGGCGGATCAAAGCTGCCTGGGCAGAGAGCCGTTGTCATTGCTCCTGTTTCACCTTCTCGTACCTGAGAATTCTTGTATCTCCGTAGAGTTTTTCAGCGGCAAGCCGCCAGGTTTTCGGTGGGTCGGGAACCCGGTCGGTGTGACGCCGGGAGACGACTACCTCGCCGTTTGGCCGCAGCAGCGGATCGAGCAGGGCCATCTCATCCTCCATTTGCCCCGTCTCTAGCGGCCATGGCGGGTCCATGAACACCAGGTCAAACTGGTCCTTCGAGCGATTGAGGTAGTCCACGACCGTGCCACTGACCAGCGTCCCTCCCAGGCCCAGCGTCTCGATGTTGTCCTTCAAGACGGTCAAGGCCTTCCTGGCGTTCTCGACAAACACCGCCGATCGGGCTCCTCTCGACAGGGCTTCGAGACCGAAGGAGCCAGTCCCGGCGTAGAGGTCGGCCACATCGGCGTCTTCGACCCAGGAACCAATCGATGAGAAGACAGCCTCGCGAACACGATCGGTGGCAGGGCGAGTCGCGTCGGTGTCGGGGGCTTTGAGCCTTCTCCCCCGCGCCGACCCGGCAATGATCCTCATCGAACCGCCATCCGTGCTCTCTCTCGTCCGCGCTGCAGGAGGTAGCGCTCAGCACGACCCTGTGCAGCGGAGACGAGGCTCATCCTCAACTGACGAACAGCCACTCGACGTCCTCACCGAGCATGGCACGGGCTTCGGCGGCCAGCTCGGGGTACCCGGCCAGCTCCGGGTCCGAGTCGACCAGGCCGAAAGCATCCCGACGCGCCGCTACCAAGAGGTCGTAGTCGGCGAGGAGGTCCGCCAATCGGAGGTCTTTGACCCCGGACTGACGGGTGCCGAACACTGTGCCCTGGCCACGTATCCGCAGGTCCTCCTCGGCGAGGCGAAAACCGTCCGTAGTCGAAACCATCGCCTTGATTCGATCCTCACCTTCATCCGTGCTGGGGTCGGCGATCAGCAGGCAACGGCCAGGGTGCTCGCCACGACCGACACGCCCCCGGAGCTGGTGGAGCTGGCTGAGACCGAACCGATCGGCGTCCTCGATCACCATGACCGTGGCATTGGGCACATCGATGCCCACCTCGATCACAGTCGTCGAGACCAGCACATCGATCTCACCGGATCGGAACTGTGCCATCACGCCCTCCTTTTCGGCAGAGCGGAGCTGGCCGTGGATGAGCCCGACTCGGAGCCCGGGCATCAGCATCGAGAGCCGCTCGAACTCGGCTGTGGCCGACGCCGCCTCCACCTTCTCAGAGTCCTCGACAAGCGGGCACACCACGAAGGCCTGCCGACCCTGTTCGACTTCGGAGCGGATCAGCTCCCATGCCCTCGACTCGTCCTGCTTGGCCAGATGCGAGGTCACAACGGGGTTCCGGCCGGGTGGCATCTCGTCGATCACCGACACATCGAGATCGCCGTAGAGGGTCATCGACAGTGTCCTCGGGATGGGTGTCGCGGTCATGATCAGGAGATCCGGGTCGACATCGCCGGCCTTGTCTTTGAGCTCAACCCGTTGCGCTACACCGAACCGATGCTGCTCGTCGACCACCGCCACTCCGAGGCGGGCAAAGTGAACGCCCTCTTGAATCAGGGCGTGGGTGCCGACCAGAAGGTCGACATCGCCAGATGCTATGTCGTCGAGCAGCTGGTCCCGGCTGATGTCATCGCGGTAGTTGGCTGCAGCATGAGAGCCGGTGAGCAGAGCGAGGTGGACTGCCGGCCCCTCCGCTGAGAACAGGCTGTCCATTCCCAGATCCGATGCATGGCCTATGGGATCCGGGGACAACCCGGCATCGGCGAGCAGCGACCTAACACCCAGATAGTGCTGCTCGGCCAGCACCTCCGTCGGAGCCATGATCGCCCCCTGGTAGCCGCCTTCCACCCCGCGCAAGAGGGTCGCCACGGCGACGACAGTTTTGCCGGACCCGACCTCGCCCTGCAGGAGACGATGCATCGGGTGTTGCCTCGTCAGATCCTCCTCGATGTCGGCCAGCACCCGGTCCTGCGCCGAGGTGAGCCGATAGGGCAGCGACTCGAGGAACGAGCTGACCAGTTCTCCCCGAGCGGCATGAGCGATGCCCGAGGACTCGGCCATCTGCTTGCGCTTCTGCACGGCCAGGGCCAGCTCGAGGCGGAACAGCTCGTCGTAGACCAACCTCCGCCGCGCAGGCGCGACCTCATCGAGAGTGTCCGGGAAGTGGACTGACCAATAGGCCTTGTCCCGCTCCATCAGCCCGTGCTCGGCCTTGAACTCCACGGGCAGGACATCCTCGATCGGCGACGAACGGTTCAATGCGTTGTGGATGGATCGTCGTATCGCCCCAATCTTCAGTTTGGCGATGCCGGGATGAATGGGAACAACGCGGCCCGTCAGCAGGCCCTCGGACGAGCCTGAGAGCACGTCGACGTCGGGGCTCTTCATCTGGAGTGAACCGCGGAAGGCCTCGACGACACCCGACAAGGCCACCAACGTCCCCTGGGACAACTGGTTGATTCTGAACGACTGGTTGAACCACACGGCTTTCATCGTGGCGGTCTCGTCGGAGATCCGGGCTTCGACGATGAGAAGCCCTCCCTTGACCCGGCGATTGGTGACAGCCGAGACCTCTCCGATCAAAGTCACTTCCTCACCGATGGGCGTTTGCGCGATGGGTGCCTTCTGCGTCCTGTCGATGTAGCGCCGCGGCACATGATGCAGCAGGTCGGCAACGTGACGTATCCCCAGCTCGCGCAGAGCTTCCGAGGTCTTGGGCCCTATCCCCTTCAACTCCCTGGTGTCGATCTCCGTCAAGCGGGCCAAAGTGGCCATGACCCGACGGTACAGGCCAACTAGGACTTGATAGGGCTGTTCGTTAGCATTGCACCGCGGTCGAGTTCGACAGAGCGACCCGTTTATCCTCTCCCGCTCACCCAGTTGTGATCCGGAGACCACTCCAGGAGTAAATGCAAATGTCTTATCGCTGTGAGATCTGCGGCAAGGAGCCCAGCTACGGAAAAACCGTGAGCTTCTCGCACAAGCGCAACAACCGTCGCTGGCTTCCCAACATCCAGAAGATCCGCGTGAAGCACGGGTCGAACACCCGGAAGGCCAGGGTCTGCACTTCGTGCATCCGCGCCGGCAAGGTCGTGAAGGCCTAACACCATGGATCAAGGCGTCGTCAAGACATACGACCCCGTGACCGGTGCAGGGATCGTCGTACGCGACACCGACCAGACAGAGGTGTACCTGCGACCTGGATCGCTCAAGGACTCCGTCTTTCGCACGCTGAGGCAGGGTCAGCGGATAGTCTTTCAGGTCGTTGCCGAAGATGGCAACGAGTTCGTCACCGGAGTTCAACTCGGACAAGACGGCTATTAGGTAGGCATTTCCCCAACTACTGCTTTGCACGTGGCGGTAACAAACCAGATCACCCAAATTCGGAGTGCGGAGATACTCGCTCTCCTATCGCTTTCCACCGACCTTGCCAGGGGTCGCCGGCTCGGACAGGCGCTGTTCGACGTCGCTGCACAGCTTCAGTCCGAAGAGTTCGATCGAGAGCAGTACTACCGCGTGCTCACGGCCGAGGTGGTCGATTTCCTCTCCTATCTCGATCAATCCGATCGTGTTCAAGGACATGGGCTGACGAACAGCTACGACCTGGTTCAGCGCCGGCTCCGCCTTCCGGACGTCGCAGTGGGTGAATCGCCGTCGCGTAGCGAGGAGTTGGATGGCGCCCATGTCGACGCAGTCGTAGATTCGATCCTGGCACTGGAGCCGGAGCCACATCTCGTCCTCACCGAGGCTGAGATCGACGAGGCCCTGGCCTTTGTCGGAGATGTCGCAGACCTGGTCGCACCAACGCTCACCGGCCATTCGCGACGCGTGTCTCGCATTGCCGGTCTTGCCTCCACCCTCGCAGGGTTCAGCGAAGAGCAAACGACTGCGATACGTCGCGCCGGGTCGCTCCACGATGTCGGTCGGCTGGCGATCGAGAGGTCGATCTGGAACAAGCCCGCCGCTCTGACACCTGGTGAGGTGAGCGAAGTCCAACGTCACACCTCCGAGACACAGAGGATCCTCCAGGCCATACCCTCGCTCGCCGACCTGAGTGACACCGCATCCCAGCATCACGAGCATCTCGACGGATCCGGCTATCACACCGGCATCAGAGTCGGCGGTATGGGCAGAGCGTCGCGCCTGATGGCCGTCGCCGACATCTTCTCGGCGATGAGGGAACCACGCCCACACCGGCCCGCCTTGCCGACACACACTGCCATCGGCCTTCTCAAGGAGGGGGTCCGCGCCGGTCATCTCGACTCCACCATGGTGGACGCAGTCATCGAGATCGCACCGCAACTGGAGATTGATCTCACCGTGCCCGGCCTCTCCACCCCGGAAGTGCGGTCACTCGTCTTGTACGCACAAGGCCTGTCCAACGAGGACGCCGCCGAAGTTCTCGGCGCCGACGTCGGCCAGTACACATCCGGCCTCTCTCGCGCCCGTGGGCACATCGGCGCCGACACCAGGCACAACGCCGCACTTTTTGTGATGGAGAACAACCTGATCCACTAGTGTCGCTCGCCTCCCAGAGCGAAGGAGGCTCACTTGGTCCAGGCTTATGTCCTGATCCAGACGGAGGTCGGCAAGGCCGCCGTTGTTGCAGAGGAAGTGCGAGAGATCCACGGTGTCGACTCCGCGGATGACGTGACGGGCCCCTACGACGTCATCGTCAAAGCGTCGAGTGAAGACGTCGACTCACTGGGCAAGCTCGTCGTCGCCAAGATTCAGGCCGTGGACGGGATCACCCGCACCCTCACCTGCCCCGTAGTCCACCTCTAGGCGCTCAACCAAGCTTCGACGCGATGGTCCCGGCGCTCCTGAGCGCCGTGCCGTCGCTGCCGGCTACAGAGAACACTCGGGTCCTGTCTGCTAGTGCCTCCGAAATCATGTCTGTGAACAGAGTCTTGCGATCAATCGGAGGGTCGATCCAGAGGTAGGCAGCCATCGAGCCCGGAATGGTGTTCACCTCGTTGACCAGCAACTCTCCGTCACAATCGAGATAGTCGATCCTCACCAGGCCGCGCAATCCTGCCGCCTCAGTCACTCTTCTCGACAAGTCGGTGATAGCCGTCAGAGCCTCATCGTCGAGCGTGGCCGGCAAGTCCCGGCCTTCACTTACCTCGCCACCCCACGCAAGGTACTTCTGGTCGTAGGAGTAGATGCCGTCGTCAGCACGGGCTGGGGCTTCGATCGCTGACATCTCCCACTGCGGATAGGTGCGAACGGCTACCTGGAGATCCCGGCTCGAGACGAAAGGCTCGACAACGGCACCCTGATCGAAATACCGGGACGACTTCTTCAAGGCAAGGACCGTGGACCAGTCGTCTGCGACCTCGATGCCGATCGAGGAGCCACCGAACCGTGGCTTGACTATGAAAGGGCTGTCAAAGTCTGGCGGCTGCTCATCCCCCACCGTGACCAAGGCTCTCGGGAGCGTCGGAAGGCCGGCAGCCGACATCGCCGCGCCAAAGGCCAGCTTGTCCATTCCCAAGGCTGAAGCCGCCTGGCCGGGGCCGGTGTAGCGATAACCCACCATGTCGAAGAGGCCTTGGAGAGTCCCATCCTCCCCTGGACCGCCGTGACACGCCAGGAGAACGGCTTCGGGCGATAGAGGCTTTCGCTTCAGCATCAGCCCGGCGCCAGGCGAGGCCACGAACGTCAATTCCCGTGCTTTGCGGGGCACACCGTCGGCAAAGTCCGAAGCTTCCAGGTCGTTGTCGACGAGATGCCAGTCACCGGTTTTTGACCAGTACACCGCGTCGACATCACCGAGGGCGCGGATCACCTGAAGACCGGTGAGTATCGAGATGTCGTGCTCGTCAGCAGGGCCTCCGAACACAACGGCTGGTCTGGTCACTTGTGGGCTCTCATGGGTAGTGGTCGGGGAGGTCGTTCTCGTAGAGGACAGCGTCACTGGGACCGAGTCGGTTTCTGACCCAAGCCACTGCCTCGTCTCTGGAGTCGACGACGGTAACGGCTGCGCGACCTGCTGATGCGCCTTGAAGCAGTGCGCGTCGATTGGTCCGTCCGACGATGATCACGTCGTCCGCCGTGGCAGCTGCGCTGGTTGCGAATTCGGCGTTGGCTCTTGCCTGCTGTGGGCCCAACTCGATCATTCCGGGCGTGACCACGACCTTGCGGCCATCGCCTGAGGCTGCCAGCAACTCCAAGGCGCGTCGGGCGCCGGCAGGATTCGAGTTGAAGGTGTCATCGATGATCGTGAACCCGGCTTCGCCCTTGAGCACTGTCTGCCGGTGCTCGGCGACCGGGAGTGTCGCCAACTTCGACTTGATCACCTCCAGTGGGACGCCCAGCTCGAGAGCGATTCCGGTCGCGACCGCCAGGTTCGACGGAAAGACGCTCTCCGGGACCGTCATCACTTCTCGACCATCGACTCGGACAACCCGGTTGGCGGCGGAGACTTCCACGATCTTCATCGTGTCAGAGCGGTCCTCAGCGAGCTTCGCCAGCAGCGGATGGTCGATGCAGACAACTCCAATGTCGGCGCGGTCGAGGATCTCCGATTTGGCCTCGACGATTCGCTCCTCCGATCCGAACCGCTCGAGGTGAACAGGGCCGATGGCAATCATCGCCGAGATCTTGGGCGTCACCCAACTGGTCATCTCGGCGATCTCCCCCATCCCGTAAGTTCCCATCTCGGCGATGAAGACCTCTGTGTCCGGACCCAACCCTTCATTGATGGCGCGGGCGAGGCCCATCCTGTTGTTGAACGACGCCGGACTGGCCACCGTCCGCCGATGATCGGCAAGCAAGTGGGCCAGATAGTTCTTGGTCGACGTCTTCCCATACGATCCGGTGATCGCGACGACATCGCAGTCGACCGACTTGAGCTTGGCCGCTGCTCTCTTCACCCACCGATTCCCCAAGGCCTTCTCCAGCGGAGCCAGCACCGCCGCTGCCAGATCGACGATCAATGGCAACAGGATGAGCCCGAGCACCACGATCAAAGGTGAACGGAGAAGGCCTCCGACAAGATAAACCGCCGCCACTATCAACCCACTGGCCACGGCGAGCCTTCGCAGCCGTTCGGTCCAAGCAAGAGGAGACGTCACGCCGCGAACGGATAGGCCGACCGGCCCGACCTGTGCGGCCGCGAGGACAAAACCCAGCCGGGCGTCCCACAACACGCCGATCACACCGCCAACACCAGCCACGAGAAGAGCGACGTTGACTGGCCTGGCAGTCCACCACCGCCACGCGAAGCGGGTAGCAGCCGGAGCCAGGTAGTGCTCTCGCTGCGACACTCGGAGCCAGCGGATGCCGGCGGGGACCGAGGCGACCCCGCACACCGCGGCGAGCAGCCAGGTCACAGCGCTGCCTCAACCGCACGTCTCAAGGCGGCGGGAGCCTGCAGTGGCACGTGGTGCCCGACACCGGGCAGTAGCTCGAGACTCGAATCGTGGAGAAAGCGCTCGTGTGAGATCCGAGCCACACCTGGGTGCACTTCGTTGTCGTCTTCTCCCCAGATCAGATGCACATGCGACTCCACTCTCGGCATCTGATCCTTATAGCCCTCGTTGACCACTTTGACGAGGATGTCTCTCATGACACCGCGAGCAGCCCGGTAGTCGACCGAGCCACGCTTGTTCTTCTCGGCTTCGAGACGTTGATCAGAGAGCAGGCCAAGATCGTTGAGTTTCCTGATGATCCGGAAGGTGAGCTTGGGCTTTCCCGGCGGGCTCTGTCTCACCAAAGGGACACCTGTCAGAACCAGGTCGCCAACCCGGCCGGGATGCTTGGCCGCCAGGCACACCGCTACCCGCCCCCCAAAGGAATGCCCAACAAGTACGGGAGGCCTATCGAAAGCTTCCAGCATCTCCGAGACAATGTCGGCGTACCCTTCGGCGCCGATCACCGAGCCGGGAGCCGGGGATGCGCCAAAGCCTGGGAGGTCGGGTGCAAGAGCAGGCAAGTCATGCAGCGATTGCTTGAAGTCGGCACCACGCCGCCCCCATCCGTGGAGGGCCAAAATGCTTGGCGCGCCGTCCCCAAAGACCTCTGCGAACAAGGCACCGTCAGCAAAAGACCGCAAAGCCAAAGAGCAAAACCTCGATCCAACCCGGAGAACGGCCGAGAATACAGTCAACCCGTTTGGAACCGATGACAGTCTCAGCCACAGAACCCACAGTTCACGAGTCGATGGCCCGCTTCCGGTCGTCGCTTTTTCGCCGTGCCTCGGCCGTGGCATGGATCGTCTTGATCATCATCGGCGCACAGGCGGTTCGCAGCGAGGACGTGTTCATGCAACGCGGCTTCTATGTGCCGCTGGCAGGGATAGCCGTGTTGCTCGTCATATCGACCGCCACGAGGTGGGACCGGATCATGGCCACCGCAGCGGCCCCTTGGATCTCAGCAGCCTGGCTGATGGGCCTGATCGTTGGCATCACGGCGCTTGCCACCATCCCCGACCTTCAAGCGACCGCATTGCCGATCCTCTTCGGGCTGACCGCCGTGTCCGGTCTCCTCCTCACCTGGTGGGCCCATGCAATCGTCACAGTCGGGATCGCCGCAGCTATCTCCTATGTCGAGTTCCAAACGGGGACCGCCAGTGCGATACCCGACGTGCTGGGACCGGTGATCACGGTCTTGGTGGTCGGCGCGGCCACAGCCTTGGTCGGCTTCGAATTCGAGAAGGAGGCCCGAGTCTCGACCGAGCAGGAGAACAAGCTCGAGTTACAGCGTCTCGACTTCGAACGCCTCTACGCGGTCAGCGCCACCCTGGCCAGAGCCGAGTCCCTGGCAGAGATCGTCCCTCACCTCGTCGGCACCATCTGCAAGTACCTCGACGCACAGGTCGGCGTGGTCTTGCTGAATGACACCGACATGCACCGTCTTGAGGTGATGAGCCCGATCTGGGTCAACGGCTATCCCCTGGAGACCGACCCGATCACCGTCGAGATCAATGCCGCCAGTGTCGTCGCTCAGACATATCGCGCCGCGAAGCCCATCTACGTCCGGAGCGTGACCGAGGACTCGGATCACCATGTGCTCCTCAAGGAGCTTGGTCTCAAGCAAGCGCTGGTCGCCCCGCTGAAGGTCGAGTCGATGAGAGTGGGCGTGATCGTTGTCGGCGACCCCTACGACGGCGACTTCTCAGAAGACCAGCTTGAGCAGCTCGGATCTCTGGCGGCACCGGCAGGCCTCGTTCTCTCTCAGATCGGGCGTTACGAGGCGCAGGCAGACATGACACGTCGTCTTGAAGAGGTCGCACAGATGAAGACCGACTTCGTATCCACCGTCAGCCACGAGCTCCGAAGCCCTCTCACCTCGATCATCGGCTCGCTCGACACGGTCAACCGGCCGGAGCTTGCGCCACCCGAGCCCACCTCACAGGAGCTGCTGCTCAGCGCCAGACGTCAGGCCGGCCGTCTCCAGCGGCTGATCGAGGACCTGCTGGTCGTCTCACGCATCGACCGCGGTGCCATCCCGATTCATCTGGAACCGATTGCCGTCAAGCAGATCTTCGATGAGGTCAACCGGGTCGTCTCGATAGAGCCAACGATCACCGTCGACCCGGCCAACCTTCTGGTTGAGGCCGATCGCGACCATCTGTCGAGGATCCTGATCAACCTGGTCGAAAACGCCTCGAAGTACGCACCGGACTCGCCCGTGGAGATGTTCGGCTGGCAGAGGGCATCGACTGCGGTCCTGGCCGTCGTGGACCATGGGCCCGGCATTCCCGAGGAAGACCGCGAGCGTATCTTCGACCGATTCACACAGCTCGATCAGTCGGATACCCGTTCCAAAGGGGGAACCGGTCTCGGCCTGTCGATCGTGAAGAGCCTCGCCGAAGTGATGAAGGGATCGGTGCGCATCGAGTCGACCGAAGGCGGAGGAGCCACCTTTGTGGTCGAACTGCCCCTCGGCAGCTCGATGCCTACCGAGTCAGTCGGGGTCTACCCCGGCGGCAACGGCATGAAACCCGCCGTCGACGTGAATGATCTCACCGGACGTCATGGTCGCCCAGTCTGAGAGCAGCACACACACCATTCGCGCAACAGGATCGGGATCTCGGGTGTCCCAGGCCAGCGGCGAGCGCTCCGCCCACACCTGATCGAACTTATTGAATCCGGGGATGGACTTGGCCGCGACCGTCCCGAGCGGGCCGGCTGACACTGCATTGACCCGTACCTTGTGGGGGCCGAGGTCTCTGGCCAGGTAGCGAGTCACCGACTGAAGAGCCGACTTGGCGACACCCATCCAGTCATAGGCCGGCCACGCCTGTGTGTTGTCGAAGTCCATCGCCACCAGCGAGCCGCCACCGGCCTTCTCCATGAGCGGGAGCAAGGCCACGGCCAGTGTCTTGTAGGAGAAGGCAGAGGTGGTGAAGGCGGTCTGCGCAGACTCGGCGGGGGTGTCCAAGAAGTTGCCACCCAGAGCGTCGGCCGGGGCGAACGCTATGGCGTGCAGCGCACCGTCGATCTTGCCCCAGCGCTGGTCGAGATCAGCAACCATGGCATCGACCTGGGCGGGGTCGTTGATGTCGAGCTCGAGCACATCGCACGGCTCAGGGAGCCGCTGGACCGACCGCTCTGTGAGCCGCAGTCCTCTGCCGAAGCCCGTGGCAACTATCTCGGCCCCCTCCTCCTGGGCCACTCTCGCGGTGTGCCATGCAATGGAGTCGTCGGTGAGGACACCGGTGATGAGCAGTTTCTTGTCTTTGAGCAGCATTAGAAGCTCTGTCCGAAAGTCATGATCCCTCTGATTCCTAGACCCATGGTGAACAGTAGGAGGAGCCCGTAGTACAGGGTTGGTCGTTTCCTGAACTGGGCGCGATAGATGTAGGCAAAGCTGAGTGTCACCGCGATTACGACCCCGTAGAACACGTGCTGGTTACCGGGGTCGATGTTCTCCAGAGACATCGACATCACCCCGAGAACGACCTGGGACACCAGCGACACCACGGCTACACCAACTCCCCAGTAGAAGGCCAGTGGGACATCTTCGCGTCTCGCCATGAGGACACCCCAGACACCGACTAGTCCACTTATGACAACCGCGGCCCAGCCCCACCAAGAGTGAACATCGCTCACTGCGAGAGGGTTCTCTTGGATGACGGGATGATCACCGGGGGCAGGGTACAATCAAGCCAGGAGGCTAGAAGACAATGTTCGAGGCTGTTCAGTTCGTTGAACGCCGCAGGGCGTTCGAGCCAGAGGAGACCGTCCTCGCCGAGCACGAGAGCGAGTTAGACGCAGTCGAGGCCGCCCGCGACGCCAGAACCGCGTTCCTGGAGTCAGGGTCGGAGGACTACGCCTGGTGGGTGGTCCGCCAGCAGGGAGCAAGGCTCTCCAACTTCATCTCCGACTCGAAGAGTGACAGAGAGTTCGTCCTCGACCTCACCTCCGGCGAACTCGTCGAAATCCCCTCCTAACCCGCAACCTCAGGTAATACCGACCATATGTGGGCTCTATGGCCTCCAGTTCGGTCGTCTAGCCCCGCCCACCGAACGGCTCGACCAGCAACGACTGAGCCGCCCTTCCGAACAAGCCGCCCTCGTCCACGAGAGCAGACTGGCTCAACCCCGTTCCCGTGTCATGAGCGTGGGTCATCGAGTCGAGAAGTATCCAGTCGCCAACCGGCGGCCTCGTGAAGTGGATCGTTAGATCCGGGTTGATGAACATCCAGCTGAACTGGGGATCCCAGTTAGAGACGCCATTGCCGAAGTCGGCGGCAGCACATGCGGTTTCCACCGGTGTCGGCTCGGTGCCAGGCGTCACCGGGACCCGCATCCGGAACCAACCCACCCCGGGCCCGGCCTGGTCGAAGTCACCGCTCGCCATCCGCACCTCCATGGCATCTGAGGCGAAGGCTCCGGGATTCTTGAAGAAGTTGACCGGAGGGGCGTCCGCGGGGCTCAGGTAAGAAACTGGATCCGGCTCGCCGAAAGGCACGTCATGGTCACCACGACGCAGACCAACTCCGTGCGCTCTGACGATCACACGGTCTTCGACGGACAAGGAAACATCGATGAACTGGACCCGCTTCCCACCTCGAGCCACTTCCGTCTCGAGTGTCATGGGAGCAATCGGCACCGGGCCGAAGATGTCGACTCCGAGCCTGGTCAGCACCATGTCCGACTCCGCAAGGGTGCGCTCGATCTCACCACCCATCAGGGCCGCCGGAGCACCTCCGTGCTGAGCTTCCGGCGACCAAGGACCCTCGGTCAGACGGCTCGGGACGACAAGGTCGCCTTGCCTATCGAACAGCGCTTCAGTCACAGTCGCGCCAGGTTAGATTCGGCTACCCACACGGGTCTCTGACTGGCGAGACATCAAGTCGACCTAAGGGTGATTGTCCTCGCCGGGATGCCGTCGTTCTTCCAGACCCCATGGTTCGACGATGGCTGGCTCCGATGACGACTGGTCAATTCCATCGGGAGTCGCTGTGGCAATCTCGGGACGCGACGTCTCCTGGCTGCGGGACTCACCTTGGCTCTCTTGGCTCTCAGGCTCAACCTTCTTGAGCTTCGGGGCCGGCGGCGTCCACTTGTTCACCTTCTGAAGAGCATCTCCGTAGAAGTCCAGAGTTTGGCGCATCGTCTCATCAGCGAACGAGCCCCGAGTCTTTCCGCGTTTCGAACCCATGTCTCGCGTCAATGCAATGGTGAAGCCACTCGGTTCTCGGCGGGTGTCGTCTGGAAGCAGCAGCACTTCTGGACGTTGTCTAGCTATGTCGACCATGTCAGATGTCGTCGATCGTGTCCGCGGGTAGTGAACCTCAATGCGGAGATCGGAAGGCGTGTCCTTCAGCTGACGGAGAATCCAATTCATACGAGTCTTGGCTCGACCTTCCTTCGGAGCCTGTATTCGCGCAGAAGTTGTGACCTGTCGAGCCGCCAGATCAGCGGCAACATCGATGGATGCTGCGGCATCAGGAACTTTGATCGTGGCGGACAAGCTCGCCGAGTCACCCAATGAGTCCGCGTTCTCCCTGAGTCTTGACGCCCTCGTCGATGCCCGCGAGTACGACGGCTCTACCCGTCGCCCCAGATTCTGACGAAGCTTGAGGGCGAGGTACTCGACAAACTCCTCCCAGTCTTCCGCTACAGCTTTTACCCCGGGATCCGTTGCCCGAAGGGTCCTTTGGCGAGCAGCATTCCGGACAGCCACCCACTCTGATCCCATGCCTTCATATCCACCGGCGCCAGACTTCTCGTTGTCCATGTATGCGATGAGCTCACCAAGAATCCACGACTGTTCGGGGTCGGCAACACCGTGATGCTCAGCTTCGATAACAGCCTCGGTCATGATCCTCGACCATGACAGGTGAGCAAGCCGCACCTTGCGCGTTCTTCTCTTGTCGACTCGAACGGGTGACTCCGATGGGTCCGCGACGATTTCGTTGCTGATCGTGAGCATTCCATCAATGCCGAGGCCCATTGCGAGCTGCAGATACTTGTCGATCTGATCGGCGTCCAGCGATGCTTTGCCCGTTTTGACTTCGACCAAGCAGGTCCACTGGTTAGAACCCCGCTCCACGACTATCAACCCGTCCGGAATGGCGGAGACACCTTCTTTGGTCTTGAGGTGCGGCTCGGTGTACGCGCTCACCCGTCCAGCTGGAGCGCCAAGATACTTGAGGACGCTCTTCGCAAACGACGGGACGATCCCCATCACAGCCAATAGCGCCGATGTGGCCCTCTCCTCCTGCTCGGCCCCCTTGCCGATCCCCACTGCGGGTATAAGCCGCGCTGGATGAAGCTCCACCTCGTCAATTGGCATCATCACAACCCCCAAGGTCCTGGATTCGTGAAAGAGTAACGGAGAGGCTTCCTGCTCGCCGCACCTTCACACTGAAGGTGTCGACCCTGGAACTGCGTCGACTCAGTCCATCAACAGATCGGAGTACTGGTCTCGGACGACCTTCTTGTCGAACTTGCCGGTTCCGGTCTTGGGGATGTCCTCGATGAACACCACCTTGTCGGGCAGCCACCACTTGGCCACATGGTCAGACAAGTACTCGATCAGCTCCTCCTCGGAAGGAGCATCACCTTCAACAGGAACCACGAACGCTGCCGGGCGCTCCTGCCACTTGAGGTGCTTGAGACCGACCACCGTCGCCTCGGCCACCTTGGGATGCGCCATCAGGGCGTTCTCCACGTCGAGTGACGAGATCCACTCGCCACCGGACTTGATGACGTCCTTGGCGCGGTCGGTGATGCGGATGTAGCCCTCCGGGGTGATCTTGCAGACGTCTCCAGTGCGCAGCCAGCCGTCCGTGAACGACTGAGGGGTGCGGTCGTCCTTGTAGTACTCGGCGGCGATCCACGGCCCTCGGATCAGCAGCTCGCCGAAAGCCTCTCCATCGTGAGGCAGCTCGCTCCCCTCCTCGTCAACGATCTTCACCTGAAGGCCGGGAACAGGGCGGCCGGCAGTCTCGAGAATGTCGAGCTGGGCCTCGAGATCCCAATCCTCCATCCCTGGCTTGAGCTGGGAAACGGATGCGATCGGGTTGGTCTCGGTCATCCCCCAGCCCTGGACGACCTGGATCCCGCGTTCCTCCCAATACCACTTGATCATGCCCCGGGGCACGGCGGAACCACCGCAGAGGAACGCTCGAATCGACGACGTGTCGATCTCGGGGTTGGCCGTCAGGTATTGCTGTATCCCAAGCCAGACGGTCGGGACACCGGCACTGAAGGTCACCCCTTCATTGGAGACAAGACGCAGAATGCCCTCGGGAGACAGGTCGGGCCCGGGATATGTCAGTTTGGCTCCCATGGTCACCGCCTGGAACGGGTAACCCCACCCTGCGGCATGGAACATCGGAACGACGGGTAGAAGATTGTCGGAGGGACCTATTGGGAAGTTGGCCAGACCCGAGATCGTGTGCACGTATGTCGAGCGCTGTGTGTAGGCCACCCCTTTCGGGTTGCCCGTCGTCCCCGACGAGTAACAGAACATCATGGGCGACCGCTCGTCTAGCTGAGGCCAAACCCCGTGCTCCGGCTCGTCAGCGATCAGGTCTTCGTAGGCGACCGAGCCGGGCAGATCGTCGCTGGCGGAGTCACCCATCACCACATAGGTCTCGACGGTCTCCAGCTTGTCGACGAGGGGCGCTACGAGCGGGACCAAGTCGGGATCGACGAAGAGCGCCTTGTCCTCGGCGTGGTTGACGATGTACGTGATCTGGTCGGCGAACAGCCTGATGTTGACTGTGTGACAGACTCGGCCCGAGTTGGCGGTCGCCCAGTACAGCTCGTGATGTCTCTGGTTGTTCCAGGCGAAGGTTCCGACTGCATCCCCGACTTCGAGCCCGAGAGTGTTGAAAGCGGAAGCGAGCTTGCGCACCCGGGGATCTGTGCTGCCGAAAGTGGACCGGGACACCGACCTGTCCGACTCGACCGAGACGATCTCCTGATCAGGAAACTGCCAGACGGCGTTGTCGTAGAGGGTCGAGAGAAGCAGGGGGAAGTCATCCTGCATGTGTGGCATCAGTCACCTCGCAATAGCCGGTTCTTCTCTTGTTCGAACTCTTCGTCGCTGAGCTTGCCCTCGTCGTGGAGGTTGGAGAGCTTCTCCAACTGGGAAGCCCGCGATTCGGTCACACCATCGGCCCTCATGTCGCGTATGCGATCCTCTCTCACCTGATACAGGAGCGACTGGACCTCCTCTGGTGTCGGGATGTCCCGATAACGGCTCTGACCGTGGGTTCCCGCCGACTCGATGAGGAGATCACCGGTGCCGAACAGCTTCTCGAAGATGGTCTGGTTGAAGGCGATGTCGTTGACCACTTCGAGGGGGATCTCCTTGCCACGCTTGGCGATGAAGCCGGCCCGGTAAATCACGCGCTCGGTTGTGATCACGTGGAGTGTCGTGATCCACTTGATGACGCCACCGATGACGAAAAGGAACAGCAAGATCAGCAAAGCCACGTAAGCCCAACTCGGTGCGTCGATCATCACCAGGATGACGCCAATGGCGAAGGCACCGAGAACGAAGAGGATCTCGCGGAGTAGCCCTGACCAATGGGGTCGGAACTCGGAGACGATCGTCTCGTCGTCACTCAGCAGTCGGTCGGGGTAGCCCATCGGGGCCGGAGACTAAACGCCAAGAATCGGCGAGACATGAGAAACCCACCACGCCGACGCATCCAAGCCCAGACGCGAGAAAACCCCGAGGGAGCCTCGGCCGAAGCCTCAACCCTCTCGGGGTTCCTCTTCCGTGCGTCGTCGGGCCGGGGACCCAACTCCGCTCGGAGGTTGCCGTCGGCCTAAGCCTCCGGCTGCGGTCCGAGGACCGCTTCGCCCCCGTCTCCGGGGCCGATTGCAAGCCTTGCGGCCTGCGGGCCGGTTTACCTTCGACGATCCCGAAGGATCCCCGCCGGTCTCTCGACCTCCGGTGCCACCAGTTTCCCGCTGGCTCCGGCTGGACGTTCCACTCCCGGTTTCCCGTTTGCTTTCCGCCCGGAACCTTCCGCCGTCCGGTTTCCCGGCTGACTTCCGGCTTGACCTCGGGCCCTCCGGTTTCCCGGCTGACCTCGGATCGCCTCCTCAGCAGTTTCCGGCTGATTCGGCCCGCCGTCGGGTTTCCCCGTCGACGTGGCGGAAAAAGTAGACCATCGGCACACCCTGCACAAGCCGAAAGCCACATTGTTTTTCGCGACCTGTTGTTGAGATTTCGCGAACCCTTCACGGGCTGTTCGAGAGGCCCATGAACATTGAGAATCGGTGCGATCGAACGAGACATCCCAGACGCGTTACAGGGACCTTGCCCAAAGCGAGGTCCCTGTAATAACCCTATATCCCACGCAGGTCTGCAAATGGGGGGCGTAGATAGGCATGATGCTAACCGAGTGCAAGTCATTGCTACAAGCGATTCCGAGCGTGTCATCGCCTATGTGGACGGCTACAACCTCTACTACGGCCTAAAGGCGAAGGGATGGCGAAGGCTTCTTTGGCTCGATTTGTGGTCCCTCTTCAGCAGGGAGATGAATGAAGCCCAAACGCTGGTAGCAGTCAAATACTTCACATCCACAGGCCGAAAACAGTCACAAACCGCCTCACAACGGCAAGCGACATATCTGGAAGCGTTGGAATCCGCCGGAGTTGATGTCCACAACGACGGGCGATTCCGAAGTCGTAAGTGGAAGTGCCCATCGTGTGATGAGTGGGGCAAGCGATCTCAGGAGAAACGAACCGACGTCGCTATCGCCGTTGAAATCGTCCACGACGCCAACCACGACAACGCGGACACCTTCTGGCTCATGTGTGCAGATGAGGACTTGATCCCCGCTGTCGCATACGTCCGCAACTGCTTCCCACAGAAGACGGTTGTCATCGTCCCTCCTCGCGGTCGCCGAAGCCTGGACCTCATCGCTGCGGCGACGGCCAAACGAGACATCAGTCGGTCGCGACTCTCTCAGGCACAGCTACGGGACACACTCACGTCCCTCGAAGGCAAGGAGCTGATCCGACCACCTGAGTGGGCATAACTGAGAAACCTGATGGGCAAAGATCGCTGCTCATCCAATCCCCACCGCAACTCGACAAACTGCACAAACGCGAGAAAACCCCGAGGGAGCCTCGGCCGAAGCCTCAGCCCTCTCGGGGCTTCTCATGCCACTCGCCGGGAAAGCGGGCCCCCGGACAGGTGGCGGATCGTCGAAACCGAGGTTTCTCCGATGCCGGTTAGAGGTTTCCCTCTCACCAGTAGGGCGAAAGTACGGAGGGTTCATGAGGCCGTCAAGCAAACCAACTCCATTGTTTTCGCGGCCTAGATGTTGTTTTCGCGAGCGCCTACCGTGCCGCCGATGTGGGCCAACACCAACGTTCGCAACGTCGTCTTTGCCCGCTTCATCTCACGGGCCGGAGGAGAGGCCGCCTTCTTCGTGGGCATCTGGGGAAAGGCAGCCTTCACTCTCGACGCCAACCCGACCGAGCTTGCATTCGTCATGGGAGCTCTCGGCGTGGCATCTCTCATCGGTGCGTCAATCGCAGGTGTCCTCGTCGACCGTTTCGACCCGAGAAAAGTGGTCCTCGTCGGCGAGATCCTGTTCGTGCCGGCCGCCCTGGCACTCATCTTCGCAAACACCATCCCCTCGCTGGTGCTTGCCACGTTCATGCTCGGCCTGGTCGGCACGCCGGTGTTCACGGCCATCTCCTCCTTTGCCCCCTTCCTGACCGACGAAGAAGACGAGCTGTCGCGAATCAACGGGCTGATCGAAGGTGCTTCTTGGACGGCATTCGTAGTTGGGCCTGCGGTCGGAGCACTGCTCGCAGGCACCGTGGGCGTTGATGCGATCTTCGTGTTCGACGCGGCAACCTCGGCGGTCGCAGCTGCCCTTCTGATCCCTGTGAAGGTCAGGAAGCTGATTCCGATTGACGAGACATCCACAGGTTGGAATGAGTTGAAGGAGGGCTTCCGTTTCACATACGGCCACCGGCGACTCCGCTTCTACATCTTCCTCGGGTCAACCGTGTGGCTGCTGTTCGGCACCTTCAGCGCACTGGAGCCGCTTTTCTTCAGGGATGTGCTGGGCGTGGAAGTCGAGACGCTTGGCTGGGTGAACTCCATCTTCGGCATCGGGCTGGTCAGCGGCACAGTGATCGCGGCACGCTTCCCGGCGCGCCTGCGCACCGCGACTTTTCTCACCTTTCTGGTCGGGATGAACGCCGTCGGAGTGCTGCTCTACGTAGGCACCGACCTGCTCCAGGTGGTAGTCGCAGCAGGCGTCGTTTGGGGACTCATCATCGGGATGATGGCCCCCTTGCATCGCACGATGGTCCAGATCAACGCACCTTCCAAGATGGTGGGTCGGGTGATGGGCGTCAACCACATCCACTCCGAAGTGGGGCACCTCCTGCCGCTCACTCTTGCTCCTTGGCTGGCTGCCGCCCTCGGTGTCCAGATGTCACTCATCATCTCTGGGACGCTGGTCGGCGTAGGAGCGCTGGCATTCCTCCCCGCTGCACGAAGGCTGGACCGGACCCGGCAGGCCGAGGTGCCCCCACCTGGGCTTCCCGACCCGGCGGATGAGCCAAAGACGATGGGCTCGACCTGATCGACCCGCCGCTTCCCGGGCGAGCATCCCCAAACCTGTCACACACCGTTCCTAAGATCGCTCACGTGACGGTTGAGCTACAGAACCCGAAGTTGGAGACTCTCTCGCCGAGCCGCGCCGGAGACTTCAAGACCTGCCCCCAACTCTTCAAGTTCCGAGCCATAGACCGGATCCCGGAGCCGACCTCCATCTACCAAGCGCGGGGCACAACTGCCCATCTCGCGCTGCAAAACCTCTTCGATGACCAGCCTGATGAGCGAACCCCCGAACGGCTTTTTGACCTGTTTCGGGAGGCCTGGACCGAAATCAGGGGTGAAGACGAGTTTGAGGGCCTGTTCGCCGACACCGAAGAGGAGCGGGATTGGGGAGTCGAGTCGCTCAAGCTCCTCGCCAACTACTTCTCCATCGAAGACCCAACGACTTTCGACCCAGAGGACCGCGAGTTGGACATGCTCGAAGACCTCGATGGCATCACGATCCGCGGCATCCTCGACCGCATCGACCGTGACGATGACGGCCGGCTCATCATCACCGATTACAAGACGGGGAAAGCCCCACCCGAGCGGTACGCCCTTTCCGCCTTCTTCGCCCTGAAGATCTATGCGCTTCTGATCCGCCAGAGAACCGGGGAAACGCCCAAAGAGGTTCGCCTGCTCTACCTGAACGGGCCCACTCTTTACCGCCTGCCGATCGAGAGCCATCACCTGGATGCCATGGATGGCCAGCTGCGCGCACTGTGGAACGCCATCGACCGGGCACTGGAGACCGACAGGTTCCCGACTCGCCCCGGACGTTTGTGCAACTGGTGCTCCTTCCAGGACATCTGCCCTGCCTGGGCCGATGCCGAGGAGCCAGCCTCCTAGGGGAAGATCCCTCGAACCAGCTTGGCGTCGGCGACCCGCCTGATTCCCTTGATGAGGGCTGCGTTGCGCATATCGATGCCTTCATCGATCGCTATTGCGTGCACTTCGTCGAAGGCGCGGGTCATGATCTCACGTAACCGGGCCACGACCTCGTTCTCGGTCCAGAAGTACTTCTGCACGTCCTGCACCCACTCGAAGTACGAGACAGTCACGCCCCCGGCGTTGGCGAGGATGTCGGGGACGATGAACACCCCCTGCTCGCGAAGGATGTCGTCCGCCTCGAGAGTTGTCGGGTTGTTGGCTCCCTCGATGATCAACTTGGCTTTCACGTTCGCCGCGTTGTCTTTGTGAAGAACGCCCTGGATCGCCGCCGGCACAAGCACGTCGACGTCGAGCTCGAAGAGAGCATTGCCGTCGATGAAGTCAGCATCCGGATATCCCTCCAAGAACCTGTTCTCATCGACCCACTTGCCCACAGCGGGTATGTCGAGACCGTCCGGGTTGTAGACGGCGCCTGAGATGTCGGAGACGGCAACGACCTTCGCCTTCATCTCCTGGCCGGCGACCGCCGCATACCGGCCAACGTTGCCGAACCCGTGTATCCCCACCGTGGCTCCGACCGGGTCGATGCCCACCACCCGCGCCGCTTGCGGCACCAGGAACATCAAGCCGCGTCCTGTCGCCTCCCGACGGGCGACGCTGCCACCCAGGGCCGGAGGCTTTCCGGTGACCACTGCGGGCACTGCATGGCCGACGTGCTGGGAGTAGGTGTCCATCAACCAGGCCATGACTTGCTCGTTGGTCCCGAGGTCGGGTGCCGGGATGTCGGTGTCGGGGCCTATGACGTTGATGATCTCCATCGTGAAGCGACGAGTCACCCTCTGCAGCTCGGCCCGGGACAGCTCCATCGGGTTGATGCGCACTCCCCCTTTGGCGCCGCCGAATGGCACACCGACGATGGCGCATTTCCAGGTCATCCACATCGCCAGTGCCGACACCTCGCCGAGGTCGACATCGGGTGCGAAGCGGATGCCGCCCTTGGTGGGGCCCATCGTGGTCAGGTGCTGCACCCGATACCCGAAGATGGTGTCCACCTGCGTGTAGTTGTCGTGTCGAAATGGGAAGGAGACAACAGTCGACTTCTGCGGGCTTCTCAGGCGATCCGAGACGTTCTCGTCGAGACCCATCAGCTTGGCGACACGGTTGAATTGACCAACCGCCTCGTGATACATCGGTGAGTCGTATTCGTTTCCGCCGTGCAACATCTCCTCCATCGTGTCTGCGACCTGGCGATCCTAAGTGATAGAGGCCGATCTCGGCTGCCGAACTCAAATCTGTCACACCGGTTTCTTACATTGACCTTCATGAGCAACTTCAACGAGAAAAACAATGCAAACGAGGTCTTCGCAGACCCTGTCGCCTACCTAGCCGGATTCGGGATCGAAGCCGAGTTGATCGGAGAAGACACCCAGCCGCTGCCGGCCGCCGCCTGACCTACGATCCACCCGTGTCCGTGCGGGAGAGAACCATCGGGCTCGAGGAGTGGCCACACGCCCTGGAGCAAGCAGACGGCTATCAGATGGTCGTCGCCGGGCCCGGGACCGGAAAGACGGAGTTTCTGGTGCGCAGGGTGGAGCACCTGGTCACAAAGGGCCTCGCCGAACGCGATGAGATCGTCGTCCTCTGCTTCTCACGACGGGCTGCGGCCGATATCTCACGCCGAGTCGAGCAGTCGATCGGGTTCACCGGAGTTCCGGTCGACGTCACCACCTTCCACTCTTTGGCGCTGCGGCTCGTGGAGACCGCTGCCGATGGCCGGCGCCCGGTCCCCCTGACCACTCCGGAGCAAGTGAGTCTCGTCGCCCACGTCCTCGCCGGCGAGAGCCCGGAAGATTGGCCCATCATCTACAGAGGGATTCTCCAAAGCCCCGCCTTCGCTGCGGAGGTCGCCGACTTCCTCATGAGATGCTCCGAGCGCCTCTTGACGCCGGACGATTTGGTCGAGAGATCGAAGCAGCGGGCCGACTGGCGCGGGCTTCCCGGAATGTATCGGAGATACCTCGAGCGTCTCGATGAGCTGGGCAGGACCGACTACGGCACCCTTCTCGTCCAAGCCGTTGGACTTCTAGAGAAGGCGGCAGGCCAAGAGCTGGTGAGCCGCTTCAGCTACGTGCTGGTGGACGAGTACCAGGACACAAGCCAGGCACAGGCAAGGCTGGCCGACCTGATCGCCGCCGACTCGGACAACCTCACTGTTGCAGGCGACCCCTACCAGTCGATCTACTCGTTCCGGGGCGCAGAGCTTCGCAACATTGCCGACTTCACACAGCGACACGAGGACGCCAGCCGCATCATTCTCGGTCAAAGCCTCCGTGTGCCTGCCGCCATCCTCGATTCGGCCCTTCGGGTGGTCTCCTCCGGAGAGCTCCCCGGCTCCGCCGGCCCGGTGACACCGGCCAACCACGAGGGCCGTGTAGACACCTATGTCTTCGATCAAGAGACCGCCGAGGCCGACTGGATAGCCAAGGAAGTCGATCACGCCATGAGGGTGGATGGGATTCAGCCGGAGTCCATAGCCGTCCTCGTGAGATCGAAGAAGGAGCTCGTGAGTGAGCTGTCGCGCGCCCTGGAGCGAAGAGGCATCCCACACGACCGACCGGATAGCCGTCTGGTCGATCATCCTGCGGTGCGGCTCGTGCACGATCTTGTGGTCGCCGCGGTGAACGGCGGAGCGTTGCCGGTCACAACGCCAAGTGAGGCGGCCGACGCTGACAGGGCCATTCGCCGCATACTCCTCGGGCCGGCCGTCGCCCTGAGCCTCGGCCAGGAGAGGGAGCTGGCGAGAGCCCGACGTCGCACCTGGTCGGCCTGGGCCGATGTCGTCGCCGAGCACCTGCCTGGCCAACCCGGCCTGGCGATGCTCCTCGGCGACCCGTTGTGGGCAACCTCAGAGAGCGCCGTCGACGGTTTCTGGAGGATCTGGACCACTCTCGACGGCATCGAGCCGCTGGTGAGCGACCCTCATCGTGACGAGTGGCGCAGAGCCTTCACCGCATTCGCCCAGGTCCTGTCTCGTCAGGCCGAGCGCGACCCCGGCTTGAGTTTGAGCCGATTTCTCCGACTGACCGAGGAGGAGGGCTTCGAGGCCACCCCCCTCATCTCGCATCGAAGCAACCGCGGGGGCGTGACACTCACCACTCTGCACCAGGCCAAAGGCCTCGAATTCGACCTCGTGTTCCTTGCCAACGCTGTCGAAGGAGTCTTCCCCGACCTGAGACGCAGCCGCCGGATGCTCAGGCCTGAGCTTCTCTCCCCCGAGAGAACCATCGACCCGTCGGCACAACATCTCTTTCAATTGCAGGAAGAGATGAGGCTGGCCTACACGGCGATGACCAGAGCGAGGCTGCGGGTTGTTTGGACCGCCACCGACGCCGGTATCGACCAAGGTGAGCGACGACCGTCGCGATTCATGCTGGCCGCGTCAGAGCCCGGAAGCCTTGCCGGCTTGGGCCCACCCAGCGAGCAGGATGGCGAACCCGTCACCATCACCGAGGCCGAGACCACCCTCCGCAGACAGCTGATGGACCCGGAAGCAAGTTCGAGCCACCGACTTGCAGCAGCAGAGATCCTTGCTCGCCCACCGGCGAGAGCGTGGACGGCAGATGCCTTCGCTGGAATCGCAGAACCGGGACCGGACAGCCCGATCATGCCGGACAGCTTCAGGCTGTCGCCGAGCCAAGCCGAGAGCTACCGCCAGTGCCCGCGCCGATATGCCTTGGAGCGGAGACTTCGCCTCGGAGACGTCACTTCGCCCTATGCCCACTTCGGGAATCTGGTGCACACCGCGCTGGAATCCGCTGAACGAGAAGTGTTGGGAACCGGCGGTGCCCATGCCAGCCTCGATCGCGCTCTTCATTGGCTCAGAGAAACCTGGGTCGACGCCGACTTCGGCACCCCAGAGCTGAACGAAGCTTGGTTGGGCAAGGCCGAAGAGGCGCTGACACGGCTCTATGAGAATTGGCCCAACGGTGACGGCCGGCCGGTCGATCTCGAGAAGCGGGTGACGATGCTCATCGACGGCGTCGAGTGGACCGGCTTCATCGATCGGCTCGAGCGAACCGACTCAGGAGTGCGTGTCGTCGACTACAAGACATCGGCCACAGCCATGTCCAAGTTGGATGCGGCCGAGTCGATTCAACTCGCGTTCTACGCATCGGCCGTCTCCGAGGAGGGCGAAGAAGTCATTCAGGCCCAGCTCTGGTACCCGAGAGCTGCAACCAAATCGGTATCTACCCGCGACCTGGACCTGAACCGGCTCGATGAGCTGCATGACGTGATGGCTGGTGTCACCCGGTCGATCCGAGAAGAAGACTGGCAGCCCAACGTGGGCAAGCACTGTGAGAGGTGCGACTTTCGTCTCTCGTGCCCGGCGTGGCCCGAAGGCAAAGGGGCGTACCTCGCATGAGCGAGCTCACCCCCTCACCCGAACAGCAGGGCATCCTCGACCTTGGCCTGACCTCGATCAGAGTGCGAGCCGGCGCGGGCACGGGCAAAACCACAACCGTCGCGATGGTGATCTCCAACCTGGTACGCAATCACGATGTGGAGCCGGAGGAGATCCTCGGCATCACTTTCACCAACAAGGCCGCAGCCGAGCTTGCGGATCGAGTGAGACAGACGCTCGGGGACAGGGTGGAGGCAGGACGCCAGGTCGAAGTTCACACCTATCACGGCTTCGCCGCACAGATTCTCTCGGAGTTCGGCGCTTTGGCCGGCGTGGACAACCGATCCAAGGTGATTACCCCCACCTTCTCGCGTCAACTGCTCACGGACACCTTCCATCACCGCTCGTACCAACACCTGGACATCACCCAGACCAGGACTCTCGACCGGATCAG
The DNA here is from genome assembly GCA_028285585.1 of Acidimicrobiia bacterium. Taxonomy (GTDB): domain Bacteria; phylum Actinomycetota; class Acidimicrobiia; order Spongiisociales; family ZC4RG35; genus CAXMPK01. The sequence goes on along the minus strand of JANQOU010000010.1, from coordinate 81,604 downwards.
ACGACTCGGTGATCGGATGGGTGACCATCTGCTTTCTCCAGAGCATCTCCTCACCTACAACCACGATCCCGACGACGACATCTGGGAGGCGCGGGTGGAGATGGCAGAGACACTCGCCGACTATTCGGAGCACAAGAACCGCCTCCGCGTCGTCGACTACGCGGACTTGGTCACTCTGTCCACCCGCATCGTCACCGAGCACCCGGAGCTGGCCGCTGCCATTCGGGACCGATATCGCGCAGTCGTCCTCGACGAGTACCAGGACACCAACCCCGCTCAGAGAGTCTTGCTCACACGTGTCTTCTCCAACGGCTTTCCAGTGATCGCAGTTGGAGACGAAGACCAGACCATCTACGAGTGGCGCGGGGCATCGGCGGAGAACTTCGAGCAATTCACCACCCACTTCCCTCGATCGGATGGCACCGCCGCGCACGACCGGGGCCTCACCTTCAATCGACGCTCCGACACGGTGATCCTCGACGTCGCCAACATGGTGAGGCAACGGGCCAACCCGACATCGGAACCGCTGACGCCGCTCGACACGGCAGGCACAGGCGAGATCACGACGTACTGGGCTCGTGACGCTCTTGAGGAAGCCGACTGGATTGCGCGCACGTTCGAGCGTCTCCATGAGCAAGGGACGCCTTGGTCCGACATGGCAGTCCTCTTCCGAAAGAACAAGGACTTCTCGGTGATAGTCGACGCTCTCGCTCGCCACGACATACCAGTCGAGGTAGCCAACATTGGAGGCCTGCTGTCGGTTCCCGAGGTCTCAGAGCTGCGCGCGTGGCTGACCGCTCTCGAACGGCCTCGAGACTCCTCCGCGGTCACTCAGATCCTGTTTGGCTCAAAGTTTCGACTCGGCATGGCAGACATCGCTCCGTTGACTCGCATCGCAGCCAAAGACGAAGCCACCGGGAGCGAAGACCTGGACCCGATCACCCTTGTCGAAGTGATCGAGGTGTTGGATCAAGTGACCGGCCTGCGCCCTGAGGCAAGGAAGATGATCAACCGATTCGCGGCTGTCTACCGAGAGGTTCTGATCGAGAGCCAAGGCCTCACTCTGGTGGAGACGCTGCGACTCATCCTCGACCAGACCCGTGCCTGGCAAGACATCGACGCCTTGCCTCCTAATCAACGGCTCACGGCCAGGCTCAACGTGTTCCGCCTGCTGGATCTGGCGGAAGACTGGAGCCCACTCGAGGGTCGCCCATCGGTCGGTGCCTTTCTCGACTATCTGGAAACGATGGAGGACGAACCAGCGGACGAGCTGGATTCGGCGAGGCTCTCGGGCGAGGAGGCTGTGACGCTGGTGACCGTCCACAGGGCGAAAGGCCTCGAATGGGACACGGTGGCCATCCCGGCGGTGACAAAAGGCAACTTCCCTTCCAGATCCCAACAGCATCCCGACCCGGTGCGTTTTGCTGAGCACCTGCCGCACGAGATGAGGATCGACCGATACATCGAATCCTTGCCTCAGGACAAGGACGAACGCACCGCCTATCTGAGGGCGAAACACGACAGCCAGGAGTGGCGTGTGGCGTACGTCGCCTTGACTCGCGCCAAGAAGAGGTTGCTCGTGTCAGGAGCGTATTGGTACGGGCTTCCTGAGCCGACGCAAACCCCCAAGGAGCAATCCGAGTTGTTCGAGCTGGTCGCCGGCCACCCAAACACGGCGTCGGAAGGAGAGGCCCCGCTCAGCAAACGACCCGCCACGCTGCGAGCACCTATGGGAGACAGAAGCCCTGATCCGCTCTTCGAGCACGGCTGGCCGGATGCGCTCCGTGAAGCGATGTCCGACCCGGAGGCGATGCCTGCCCTGGCCCGCCGGCTGGGCCTTAAAGACGACTACAACAGTGTCGTGGACGAGACCACCCAGCGTCTGTTTCGCCTGGCAGAGCTGACACCTGAACAACCCGATCCCGAGGAGAGCCCTTCTGTGTCGGTGACCTCGCTGGTGACCATGGCTCAGTGCCCGAAGCGCTACTACTGGACCGATGTCGACCCTCTGCCTCGGAAGCCCAACCCCGCAGCGGTGCGCGGGACAGAAGTCCACCGACGCATCGAACTTCACCAGCGCGGCCAGGTGCCGTTCGAGGACATGGCCGACGACCTCTACGACATCGCTGACGGCGAAGGCGGCCCCGGCGCATATCAGGCTTATCTCGACTCGAGCTACGCCAATCGCCGCGCCGACCTGATCGAAGCCCCGTTCGGCATCGAGCTGGACAACGGCTTCCGAGTCAGGGGGAGAATCGACGCGGTCTACTGCGACGATCAGAGCTGGGAGGTGGTCGACTTCAAAAGCGGGAAGCCGAGCCAGGACGAAGCTCGGCTGGTTCAGCTACAGGCCTATGCGGTTGCAGTGAGCAAAGTGGACTTCGGACGGCCGGCACCCGCCAACCTCGAAGTGGCGTTCGCATATCTCGGCGGCGGTCTGGAGGTCGACAGCTACAAAGCTGACGAGACCTGGGTCCGATCAGCTCGATCCAGACTCGACCAGTTGACCGACGCCATCCTCGAAGAGAGCTTCGAAGCTCAGCCCAGCAACTGGTGCAGAGGATGCGACTTTTTGATGTTCTGTGAAGAGGGACAGCAGCAGGTGGCCGAGTGACCGCAGCCGCAGCCTTGAGCGGATACCTGATCGGCTCGCTTCCCACGGCCGGCTGGCTGGGCCTCATGTGGGGCGTCGACCTGCGCCGCGACGGGAGCGGCAACCCCGGCACGAACAACGCCCGCCGGCTCGGCGGATGGACGCTGGCAACTGCGGTACTCGTCGTCGAGATTGGGAAAGGCCTGCTTGCAGTGACTCTGGGAAGTGTCATCGCGGGCGATTGGGGAACCGCATTGGCCGGTGCCGGTGCCGTGGCGGGAAACGTCTACAACGTTTGGTATCGCTTCGCAGGGGGCAAAGGTCTGGCAATCGCGGCCGGAGTGATCATCGGAGCCTGGCCTAATGCGTTCCTCCCCGTGCTCGGGGTGATCGTGGTGGCGGTTGTCATCTCCAGGTCGTCTGGCATTGCGGCTTTGGCTGCGATCCTTGCACTCAACGTGCTCGCAGTTCTGTGGCTGGCGCGAGATCTCCCCGCCGGCCCCTGGGGCTTGGAGCCCTCTGCGACGTATCTCGTTCTCTCGATTGCGATGGGTCTGCTGATGTTCCCGAAACACCTGAAGGACGCGATCAGACGGATCGGCCGTCGGCGAAATCCATGACCAGGGTGACGGGGCCGTCGTTGACCAGGCTCACCTCCATCATCGCCCCGAACCTTCCCATCGCAGTCCCCACACCCGCCGCCTCAAACGCCGTTGCCATGTAGTCCACGAGTGGTGAAGCGACTTCCGGCGCCGCCGCTCCGACGAAAGAGGGCCTCCGGCCTTTTCGGGTATCTCCGAGCAGCGTGAATTGGCTGACCACCAGCACCTGCCCGCCGATCTCCTGCACCGAGCGATTCATCTTGCCTTCGTCATCGGCAAAGACACGGAGAGTTGAGATCTTCGCAACTGCGGCATCGACGTCCGCTCTCGCGTCGTCCGGAGCCACTCCCACGAGAAGCAGCAGACCTGGGCCTATGAACCCGACTGTGTCGTTCTCGACCTCGACCGAGGCCTTGCTCACACGTTGCAACACGATCCGCATCGGAGCGATATTGCCAGGCCAATAGAGTGCCTGGCGTGCCGCGGCTGCCGAAAACCGACTCGAACCTGCTTGGCGGAAAGCCGGGCACGCCAACCGTTTACCTCCTCGATGTCGCAACCGACATGGAGAAGCGCCTGCTCACGCGATGGATCCGCTCGAGTGTCGGCTCTCGAGTCGACACGCTGCGCATCAAGTCGTCACGACGCGGAAAAGGTGGTGACGATGATCGTCTGTCCAAGCTTCTCAGCGGCGAGAATCCCACGTTCCTGATCCCGACTCGGGTGGTCTGGATGGCGCCACGGCGGAGGGAAGGGCGGCGCTCGGTCGGCTGGACCGACGCTTTCAAGCCAGGAGACCCTCGTGACCCGCGAGGTGTGCGCGCCTACTGGATCCGTTACCTGCGCCCGAAGCGCGTCAGGTTGATCGCCGCCGCAGGCGCCGACTCCGAGACGCTGGCCGCCGCCTACACGGATTCGAACGAGATCGACGGTGCCGGCCCCTACGTCACTCGCCGCGCCTGGCGCGTGCTCGACCAAACCGAGCGAAAGCTGAGAGGCAACAGGTACAAGATCCCGCGCTTCGTGCCCGAGGCCATCCTGAGCCGCCGCGACTTCACGGAGGACATCGAAGCCATTGCAGATTCCGAAGACATTGCTCGTGACACTGCTCGCTCCAAGGCTGAGCGGTATCTAAGAGAGATCGCGGCAACACACAGCCCCTATGTCATCGACCTGATCGCCGGGGCCATTCATGCCCTCTACCGGCAGGGCTACGGCGAGATTCGCTACGAGCCCGACCAGGTGAGGCGAATCGCGGAATTGGGCAACTCCAACCCTGTGGTCTTCTTGCCCAGTCACCGATCCAACTTGGACCGGCTGAGCCTTCAGTTCATGTTGTGGGAGAACGACCTCCCGCCGAACCACACGGCCGGAGGGATCAACATCAACTTCTTCCCGGTGGGCCCACTGCTCAGACGCACCGGGGTGTTCTTCATTCGTCGCTCCTTCCGCGACAACAAGTTGTACAAAGCCGTGCTGGGTGCCTACATCGACTACCTCATCGAGAAGCGCTTCCCCCTCGAGTGGTACGTCGAAGGTGGTCGCTCGAGGTCCGGGAGGCTCCGACCCCCTCGCTACGGCATGCTGAGCTATGTCGTTGATGCTCAGCGGCGAGGCAAGGCAGAGGACATCAAGCTGATACCGGTGTCGATCGCGTACGACCAGATCCAAGACGTTCCCGATTACGCCCGCGAGGCGCAGGGCCAGGGCAAAGAAGACGAGACGATCCGATGGCTGGTGGGTGCCGTGCGCTCCTTGCGGAGGCGATACGGCAACATCCACATCCGCTTCGCCGATCCGGTCTCGGTTGCCGACGTTGTCGGGGAAATCGAAGCCGGAGACGAAACGCCGCTCGAGCTTCAGAAGCTCACGTTCGAAGTGATGCACCGAATCGGCACCGTCACTCCCATCACACCTGCTGCCGTCGTGAGCATCGCGCTGCTGGCAGCCCGCGGCAAGGCACAGACTGCCGACGAGCTTGCTGAGTCATGCGCCGACCTCCAGGACTTCATCGACCGCCGAGGATTGCCCACCACCGAGATCGTCGACCTGTCGGACCCGAAAGCAGTCGAGGAGATTCTTCGCTGGCTCGCCGAGCATCGCAATACCTCCAGCCACGAGGCCCTGGGCAGGACCGTCTACTGGCTCGACGACGACCAGATGATCCGTGTCTCCTACTACCGGAACGTTGTCGTTCACTTCTTCCTCAATCGCGCCATTGCCGAGATGGCGCTGATGTCGATGGTCGACGACGGCTCACGCAACCCGGATGCCATGAGAAGCAGGATGTTGCAGATCCGCGACCTGTTGAAGTTCGAGTTCTTCTTCAAGGAGAAAGACCTGTTCGTCGCCGACTGCGAAGGTGATCTGTCGCTCGATGTCGCCGACTGGGAAACCGTCCTCACAAGCTCAGGAGCCTTCGGGGTGCTGGCCAAGATGGGATCCGCGGTTGCGTCCTGGGCCATCCTCCCGATACTCGACGGCTACCAGGTCGTCGGTGACGAGCTGGAGGCGACTTCTGGGAGATTCGACGAGAAGCGCTTCCTCAAGGCCTGTCTGGCTCGGGCGAAGATGTATCGGATCGAAGACCGGTTGATCTCAGGTGAGAGCGCCAGCCAGGTCTTGTTCAAGTCGGCTTTGCAGCTCGCTGACAATCGGGGTCTCCTCGAAGAGAACGGGAGCGACGCAGCACGCTCCGTATTCGCGGAAGAGGTCAGGGAAGCTCGGCGTCTGGCCGCTTTGGGACTGGGCCAGGACTCACCAATCTGAGCGCAGCCGTTCCTTCGCCTCGGCGATCATCTCGTCAGAGCTCTTGAGCGGCCGTCCGGTGACATCGAAGACGATGTCCTCTGGATCCATGCCGATGGTGAAAGACGGCTCGGGCTCGATCGGCTCGAGCTCGACCGGAACAGGATCCGTTGGCTCCTCGAACTCGAAGAACTCGGGGAAGGATGGCTCGGGGGCGGGGCGTCTCTCCACAACAGGGGGCGGCGGTCTCCTCGTCATGCGAGTCCCACTAGAGGTTGGCACCTGAGGCGGTGACGGCGGGTTGCGGCGCTTCAGCACACGACCGGCCCAAAGCATCGCGAAGGGAAAGAAAAGGGTTCCGGCCAAGAACTCCGCAAAAGGAAGAGCTCGCAAGAGGCCGAAATTCGCGGCGACCACGAGAAGAAGCCAGAAGGAGCCAGCCCAGGAGAGAAATCGTCCCAGCCGGAGCCGCCGGGCCCGCTCTTCGTTGACACCACTCAGGTTGGTCACACCCTCATTCAACCATCAGGGCCGTGTGATGGCCACGCGCAGCCTCCAAGAGGCCAACGCGAACAGAGCTGCGGCATAGGCCGCCAAGACCCCCAGCTCGGGAAGGATGTCCACCACCGTGCCTCCGCGTCGCACCAGCTCGGCAAACCCGTCTAGAGCCCAGGCGTGCGGAGTGACGTGGGCAACGGTCCGCATGGTTGGAGGGAACAACTCGATAGGCAGCATGCAGCCTCCGAGAGCGGCCAAGCCAAGGCTGAGCATGACACCCATGCCGCTGGCCTGCTGGTCGTTGGAGAAAACGGAGCCCATGAGCATCCCGGCCCCAGCTCCTACGGCCGAAAAGAAAATGAGAAGCATGATCGCCCCGATCGGGTCACCCCAGTTGACGCTGAAGATGATCAGGGTGAGCACCATGATGTACACCCCCTGGACCAGCGCCACCCCGAAGCGGCCCAAGGACTCGCCGACCACGATCTGCCCGACGCTCGTCGGCGTCGAGAGCATCCGAGCGCTGATCCCCAGCTGCCGTGTCAGTATCAGTGCTGCCGAGCCCGCCATCGCCGTCAGGAACACGAACAGGATCAGCTGCGACGCAGCTCCCAAGTCGAACTGGCCGAGACTGGCCGGGAACAGCGCCTCACCCAGGTAGGAAACGTCGACAGGTGACACTTGGAGCGAGTCGGCGATCGACTGCGATGCAGCCAAAGCTGTGGTGAAAGGCTGCCCCGTCTCCGCCGCCGCATACTGAGCAGCACCGACCGGCATCATCACCTCGGCGACGATTGAGTTGACGATCGCCTGCATCTGCGCACCGAATCCGTCGGGCCGCGCCACGTACCCGATCTCGACGGGAGTGCCTTCGGCAGTCGCAGCGTCCATCCCCGCAGGCAAAAAGACACCGGCCTGGACTGAGCCCAGCTCGACCGCATCGACAAGAGCCTCTTCTGTCTCGTAGACGATCACGTCGAACGACTCGCCGGCCTCGATCGCGGCGTGTATCTCCTGGGACAGGTCGCCGTCGTCGGCGCTGAAGGTCCCGACTATGGGATCGACACCACCGCCGAACTGCACCCCGATCAGCAAGATCAGCGCTATCGGGAAGATGAAGACGAAGAAGATGTTGGATCGCTCACGCAACATCCGCCTCACGTTGGACCAAGCGATGCTGAAAGGCTTCACGTCCGCATCCTCCTCGACAACATCGTCCAGGCCGCACCGCCGGTCACGACTGCGAACAGCATGATGGCCCCGACGGCGGGAAGGGCTTCCGTCCACGACGCATCGCCGCTGAGTTGCGCCAGACCCCTCATGAACCAGGCGTGCGGTGTGATGAAGGTCAGGTTGGAAAGGAAGTCGTCTCCTTGCCCGATGGGGAAGAAGACACCGCCCAGCATGCCCAAGATGACTGCGATGATCGCCCCGAGGTTGCCCGCCCCCTCGGGGGACTTCGCCAGTGCCGCTACGAATCCCATGATCCCCACGGCCGAGAGCACGCCGGCTATCGCCAGCAGCGCGACACCCAACGGATGTCCCCACTCGGCACCCATCAGCAGCGCGGTGGAGACGATCAGGATGGTCGTGGCGATCAGGCCAAGCAGGAAGGAGAGAATCGCCTTGCCGCTCACCACAGCCGACCTAGAGATGGGAGCGGCCAGGAGCCGCGCCATGGTCCCGTCACGCTCCTCCTCGAGGAGGCCAAGCACGCCATATTGAACGGTGAAGAAGAGGAAGAAGGCGGCCATTCCTGCGGCGAAGTAAGTGGTCGGGTCTAGCTGCTTGGTGTCAGCGGAGAGGTCGGCGATGGAGAACGAGCCCAACGCAGCCGTCGGATCTGAGACCGAGGCGATGAAATCGGGCGTGATCGGCGACCCGGACAACGCTGCCGCCGTGGTCAGGGCCAGTGTCGAGGTGCGCAAGGAGATCGAAAAACCCTCAGCGATCGAAGCAGCTATCTGCGTTGACGTCGGCGAATCGACATCACCCACCACCGCGATCTGAGGCGATCCTCCGGCCAGCACTTCCTGAGTGAACCCGGGCTCGAAGTGGAAGAAGGCGTCGATGGTCCCATCTTCGATGGCTTGCTCGGCATCAGCCCGGTTGTTGTAGCCACTGACCTCGAACTGCCCGCTTTGGGCAAACCCTTCGGAGAAGGCGACGGTGATGTCACCACGGTCTTCATCCACGATCCCGTACGAGATGTCCAATCCCTCGGATGGTGTGAAAGCTCCGCCGAAGACAAGATTGAATATGAACGCCAGCACCAGTGGTGCGATCACGCCGATGATCACGGCGGAACGATCTCTGATCCTGAGCCGGAGATCTTTGAGAGCTATCTGGAACGCAGCGCGCACGTCAGTCCCGAAGTGCCTTTCCGGTCAGGTGCAGGAACACTGCCTCCAGGTTGGGCTCGAAGACCTCGACGCCGGAGATCGAGCCGCCGGCATCGGTAACGGCAGCCAGGAGCTGAGGGAGGATCGAAGAGGCGTCTTCGGCGAGGACATCGAGCTGCTGTTCGGTGGCCGAGACGCCGGTCACACCGGCGAGTCCTTCGATGGCCGGTATCGAGGACGAAAGAGCACCCCCACCTGCAATAGTCACTTTGTCCTTCTCCCCCACCATGGACACCAGCTCGCGTCGGGTGCCTTCCGCCTGGATCTGACCTTCGTCGATGATGGCGACCCGGTCGCAGAGCCTCTCGGCCTCCTCCATGTAGTGGGTGGTGTACAAGACAGCCATACCCTCACCCGAGAGCTGCTCGACCGATTCGAGGATGGCGTTTCGGGACTGTGGGTCGACACCCACGGTGGGCTCGTCGAGTATCAGGAGCCTCGGCTTGTGGAGCAGGCCAACACCGATGTTGAGCCTGCGCTTCATGCCGCCGGAGAACTCCTTGCTCAAGTCGTCCCGCCGCTCCGACAGGCCGACCACTTCGAGGACCTGGTCGACTCGCTTCGAGAGATCGTCTCCCGTCATGCCGTACAGCCGCCCAAAGAAGGAGAGGTTCTCGGAAGCGGTGAGGTCCGGGTATATGGCGAGGTCCTGAGGCACCAGGCCAATGTGCGCTTTGGCCTTGGTGGACGATGTGGCAACACGATCCCCGGCGACGTGGACCTCTCCCCCGTCCGACTCGAGCAGGCCCGAGATCATCGAGATCGAAGTGGTCTTGCCGGCACCGTTGGGACCGAGCAGGCCGAAGGTCTCGCCTTCGTCGATTGAAAAGGACACCCCGTTCACGGCGACGAAATCGTCGAAACTCTTCACCAAGCCGTTGACGGTGAGTATGTCGGTCAAGTGTTCTCCCTCGCGTTCTTCCCGAGACTACCGGCCAATGATTACACCTCGGCCGGATGTAGCCTCGCCTCGTGACCCCTCTTCTCCGCACCGAGGCAGGACCGTTGAGCTGGCGCGACTACGGAGGCAACGGCAAAACGCTGGTTCTCGTCCACGGTCTCGGCGGATCTGTCGCCAACTGGGAGTTGATTGGGCCCCGCCTCGCCGAGCATCGGCGGGTGGTCGCGTTGGATCTTCCCGGCTTCGGCCACTCTCCCCCCGCCCGGGACTGGAGCCTGCAAACACACGCTGAAGCGGTTAGGGCTTTCGCTGCCGAATTCGGCGACTCGGTCACCTTGCTGGGCAACTCGCTGGGCGGATTGCTGTGTGAGATGGTTGCCTCTTCCGAGCCGGACGTCGTGGAGGGGTTGGTCCTGATCTCACCTGCCACGCCGCCAAGGCTTCCCGACGACAAGATTCACTGGCCCACAGCAAGACGCCTCCTCATCCAGGCGACTCCAGGCCTCGGCTTGGCCGCCAACAGGCTTCTTCTCGAGCGCTATGACGCCGAAGGGCTGGTCAAGCTCACTCTGAGCTCGGTCGTGCACAAGCCATCCAACATCCCGATCGAGTTGATCGACGAGTTCATCGAACTCGCCGAGGCCCGCCGCAAGATGCCATGGGCCGTCGAAGCGGTGCCGAAGACGGCGACCTCGATTGCCAGGCTCTTCACCCGGCCACGCCACTTCGTATCCATGCTGAGGCGAATCTCGGCTCCGACACTCGTGATTCACGGTGTCGAGGACCGTTTGGTGTCGCCAACGTCTGTCGAATGGATGTGCTCACTGCGTCCCGACTGGGAATTCGCCCAGATGACAGACACCGGCCACACACCTCAGCTCGACGCCCCGGTCCGACTGCTCCAAGTGGTGGAGCCTTGGCTGGCCGCGCAGGTGAAGAACGAAATCGGCGTCTAACTAACCTGACGGACATGGCAGGCGATCTAGGCGAGACACTCGGCGAGGAGTACCTCCACCAGCTGCCCGACACCGACCCTGTCGAGACCAGCGAGTGGATCGAATCGCTCGACGCCGTGGCCGAAGCACACGGCCCGGTTCGAGCGCGCTTTCTCCTTGCCAAGCTGCTCGAGCGGGCGCACGAGAAGCGTCTCGGCGCTCCGCGGTCGGTGACCACGCCGTACATCAACACGATCCCGCTCGAGGAGCAGCCGGAGTTCCCGGGTGACGAGGACATCGAGAGGCGAATCCGCCGCTTCATCCGCTGGAACGCCGCGGTGATGGTGGTCAAGGCCAACCATAGAGAGAAAGGAATTGGCGGCCATCTCTCCACTTTCGCCTCGTCGGCCACTCTCTACGAGATCGGGTTCAACCACTTCTTCAAGGGCAAGAACGCCGAAGGCGGTGGCGATCATGTCTACATCCAGGGCCACGCCGCGCCCGGTGTCTATGCCCGCGCCTATCTGGAGGGCCGCTTCGACGAGAAGCATCTCGACAACTTCCGCTTCGAAATCGACGGCGACGGACTCAGCTCCTACCCCCACCCTCGCCTCATGCCGGACTTTTGGGAATTCCCCACGGTCTCGATGGGACTCGGCCCTATCAACTCGATCTATCACGCCAGGTTCAACAAGTACCTCCAGAATCGCGGGCTGGACGACACGTCGAAGTCGAGGGTGTGGTGTTTCATCGGCGACGGTGAGACCGATGAGCCCGAGACGCTGGGTGCGATCTCCCTTGCGACCAGGGAGGGGCTCGACAACCTGACCTGGGTGGTCAATTGCAATCTTCAGCGCCTTGACGGGCCTGTCCGCGGCAACGGCAAGATTATCTCGGAGCTGGAGGCCGTGTTCCGCGGCGCAGGCTGGAACGTGATCAAGGTGATATGGGGAAGTGGATGGGACCCCTTGCTGGCCAGGGACACTGAGGGCGCTCTCGTCAACGTCATGAACTCGACCGTCGACGGCGAGTATCAGCGGTACAAAGCGGAAGACGGTGCCTACGTGCGTGACCACTTCTTCGGCAAGGACCCCCGCACCAAGGAGTTGGTCACGGACATGACCGACGACGAAGTGTGGGCGCTTCGCCGCGGCGGCCTCGACTTCCGCAAGATCTATGCGGCCTACAAGGTGGCCACCGAACTGGACAACGGCAAGCCGACCGTCATTCTTGCCAAGACGATCAAAGGCTGGACTCTCGGCCCCGACGTCGAAGGTCGAAACGCCACCCATCAGATCAAGGAGCTGACCAACCAGCAGCTCATGGATCTCAGGGAGACGCTGCATCTCCAGAACGAGATCCCGGCAGAGTCGCTGGCCGGTGAGTCTGAGCCCCCCTACTTCCGTCCCGGCCCGGGCACTCCTGAGCACGAATACCTACACGCCCGCCGACAGGAGTTGGGCGGACCGGTGCCACAGCGAGTGGTCAAGCCTTCTTCGTTGACCCTCCCCGGAGCCGACGCCTACGCCGAGGTCTATGCCGGCTCAGGCAAAGTCGAGGCCTCGACGACATCTGCTTTCACCCGTCTTCTCCGCAACCTGACGCGTGCTGAGGACTTCGGCGACTACGTGGTTCCCATCGTCCCCGACGAAGCGCGGACCTTTGGCATGGACTCGCTGTTCCGGGAGCTGAAGATCTACGCGTCGAAGGGCCAGCTCTATGAGCCGGTCGATGCCGCCATGCTGCTGTCCTACACCGAGGCACAGGACGGCCAGATCCTCGAAGAGGGCATCACCGAGTCGGGCTCGCTGGCATCTTGGACCGCAGCCGGCACCTCCTATGCCACTCGCGGCGTGCCGATGGTCCCCTTCTTCATCTTCTACTCGATGTTCGGCTTCCAGCGGGTCGGCGACCTGATCTGGAACGCTTCCGACGCCCGCACCCGCGGATTCCTGCTCGGGGCCACAGCAGGACGAACCACCCTGGCGGGTGAGGGCCTTCAGCACCAGGACGGCCACAGCTTGATCCTCGCCTCGACATTCCCGGTGTGCCAGGCATACGACCCGGCATTCGCATACGAAGTCGGAGTGATCGTCGAACAGGGCTTGGAAAGGATGTATGGGGCCAACCCGGACGATGTCTTCTATTACCTGACCCTCTACAACGAGAACTTCGCCCAGCCCGCCAAGCCCGCTGGGATCGACCAGGGGATCATGGACGGCATCTACAAGTTCGCCGATGCACCCGACGGGTTGAACAGCGACGTGGCCATCTTGTTCTCGGGCACGGCGAACCTTGCCGCCAGAGCCGCCGCCGAATCGCTGGCCACCCACTTCGGCATCGGAGCCGAGTTGTGGTCTGTCACCTCGTACAAGCGGCTGCGTGAGGAGGCGCTCGAGGTTGAGCGGTGGAATCGCCTGCATCCTGCGTCGGAGCAGCGTGTCCCTCATGTGACACAGGTGTTGCAATCGGTGCCAGGCCCGATCGTGGCCGTGACCGACTTCATGACCCTTGTTCCTGATCAGGTCTCCAAGTGGATACCTGGCGGATTGACCACGTTGGGGACCGATGGGTTCGGTAGGTCCGACTCGAGGGATGCGCTGAGGCGCTTCTTCGAGACCGACGAGGGGCACATCGTCGCCGCATCGATGAACGCCCTCGCCAAACGCGGCTCAGTTGGCGAAGACCGTGTGACCGAAGCCTTCGATCGCTACGGAATCGACCCATCGACGGTGGACCCGGCCCGGAACCACCAGTGAGCGACTACCAGCGGCTGGTCGACCAGGCTCGCTCCGAGATAGACGAGATAGACGTGGGCACTGCCCGGGAACTGCTCGAGAAGGCGACCTTCATCGACGTCCGGGAGAGTGACGAGCACTCACAAGGCGCTATTCCGGGAGCGCGATTTCTCAGCCGCGGCCTCCTGGAGAGAGACATCGCCGGAGTGGTGCCCGACAAAGACGAGCAACTCGTTCTGTATTGCTCTGGCGGATCCCGGTCGGCCTTGGCCACTGAGTCGTTGAGGCGCATGGGCTACAGCAACGTGGTCTCGATGTCGGGTGGCTTTGACCGTTGGAAGGCCGAAGGGCTCCCGTGGGGAGCCCCGGGCGGGCTCACCGCTGACCAACGCACGAGATATGCGCGTCATGTCCGCCTGCCCGAAGTCGGTGAAGCCGGCCAACTCGAACTACTCAACGCACGGGTGCTCTTGGTCGGAGCCGGTGGCCTCGGGTCGCCCGCTGCCCTCTACCTGGCCGCGGCCGGTGTCGGCACACTCGGCGTGGTCGACGACGACATCGTCGACGCCAGCAACCTGCAACGCCAGGTGCTGCACAACATCGACCGGATCGGGATGGCCAAGGTCGAATCAGCCCGCGAGACCCTGCTTGCGCTCAACCCGGACGTGAAGGTGGTCGCCCACAAGGAGCGGCTGACGGCGAGGAACGCCCTCGAGATCATCGGGGCGTACGACGTGGTGGTCGACGGCGGGGACAACTTTCCCACCAGATATCTCGTCAACGACGCCTCGATGCACCTTGATGTTCCGGTGGTCCACGGTTCGATCTTCCGTTTCGAGGGCCAGGTGTCCGTCTTCAAGCCACACGACAGTCCTTGCTACCGCTGTGTCCACCCGTTGCCGCCACCACCCGAGCTGGCGCCATCCTGCGCAGACGCCGGTGTCCTCGGGGTCTTGCCCGGCGTGGTGGGATCGATCCAAGCGATGGAGGCGATCAAGCTGGTCTTGGGTCTCGGGGAGACACTGGACGGGCGGATCCTCGTCTACGACGCTCTGGAGCAAGACTTCCTGACGGTCGGCGTGTCGCGCGACCCTTCGTGTGCCGCCTGCTCCGACCCCGCCTCACCTCCCGCACTGGTGGACTATGACGACTCGTGTCGTCCGGCTGACTGACCAGCACCGCTGCCAAATCGTCGAACATTGCGAGTCCTGGCAACCCAACGAGGGGTGTGGGCTCATCGCCATGGACGGCGACACCGTCACGGCCGTCTATCCGGCCGACAACGAGCTGGCGTCGCCGACGGGGTTCACGATTCCGCCGCAGCAGCACGTGAATGCTCTGCTGGACGCCGAAGCCAACGGCTGGCGTTTGGGTGGGGTGTTCCACTCCCACCCGAATGGGCCGGCGGTGCCGTCTGAGATCGACATCCATGGCGCTTTGGACCCCGAGTGGGTCTATCTCGTAGTGGGGCTCGCCGGCGAAGTGGAAGTGCGTGCCTGGTCGATCATGAACGGCGAGGTTGCCGAAATCTCGCTGATCTGACCCTCGTCCTGCGACTCGTCTGCGGACTCGTTCGCGCTGCACCAGGTCGCCCTCAGCACGACCATATGCAGCGCAGACGAGAGAAGTACGAGACTGAACTGGACCCTCAGACGGCGGCGAACCAGCCCATGGCGCCCCGGTCGGCAAGCCAGTGCTGGTGGGGATGAAACATGTAACGCCCGTAGTGGGGCAGCGTGAACTCGATCATGGCCCGCTGTCCCATCGCCAGGGCGATGGTGTCCTCACGGAAGGCAGGCTGGTCGCCCATCCCCGCTGGGTAGCAGTCGAAGGTTTCGGCGTGGAGATGGAACGAGCCAACCGGCTCGTACTCGAGCATGTTGGTGACATAGACCCGAACCGGCTCACCCCTCTCCACTTTGATCGGGTGGGCGTGGAAGAAGCCGGACACGCCGTTCCAGGCGACGACACCGTTCCTGCCGATCTCATCGTTGGAGAACCCCGAGAGGAGTAGTGAAACTTCTTTCGCCGGCGGCCGGCCGCCCACCGGATCGACGATCATCGTCCCGTACAGCCCTCGTGACACGTGCTCGGCCAAGGGTGCCGTGTGACAGTGATACGGATGCACCCCTGCCGGGCCGGCTTCGATCACATAGGTGGTCTCGCCGCCGGCGGGTATCGGCTCCCACCCGTCGTGCTCGGGCCGATGGGCTCCGTGGAAGTGCAGGTTGTGAGAGTGCCCAGTCCTGTTCTCGAAGTGGATCTTGATGGTGTCGCCTTCTGTGGCGCGGATGGTGGGACCGGGCACGGTCCCGTTGTAGGTCCAAGCCTGGAACTGGACGCCGTCGGCAACTTCGATGAGCCGCTCCTCGACGGCTATCTCGACCTCTCTGACCGCTCCCGCTGGTTTCCCGTCAGGCTCTGGCGGGTAGGTGGCCGCGTCGAGCGCGTCCGACTCGAGCCCGACGGGCACACCGCTGTGGCCGTACACCGCGTCGAGGACCTCATCACCGACCAGGGTCCGGCTCGCATGCTCGTCGCCATGCGAGTACTCGGAGCTCTCGCCTCCAGCGGCCGCACCTCGGGCCGTCGAACCGAGCACCGACCCTCCGAGAAGCACTGCCCCACCGAGCCCGGCCTTCTTGAGCAGCTCGCGTCTGGAGAGGCCTTGGTCTGCCATGTTCAGGTCAGATGACCCCTCCGACGACCAGCCCGGCGGCGAGGAACAGCAGATAGGCGCCAAGCCCGCCCGCCAAAAGAGCCCATCGATAAGCGGCGGCTATGTGGCTCTTCCCGAAGATGTAGTAGGCGATCACACCGAGGAAGGGGATCACCAGGATCGCGAGGATCCAGACGATGCCGGCGCCTTTAGCCATGTCGTCCCGCTTGACGATCTCCCAGACGGCAATGGCGACCCATGCCGCATAGAGGACCAGCGGCAGCAGGTATCCGTAGAGGCCGAGGATGCCTCCGATCGTTGAGGCGAAGGTAATGCCCATGAGGTTGAACCCTTTCCCTTGTGTTACTTCTAGGCCTGCGGGCATCGGTGGGATCTCGACGGTGTCGAGATCGGGCTCCACCGATGCGAAAACGTTGACTGCTGGGACGACGGGGGCATCTGCGCCTCCCGGCATCTGCGGCTGGGGGGACGGATGCGGCATGTCCCAATAGAAGATGTCGGGGTTGAGGCCAAGGCCCCGCTCGACCACGCGGCCGAACAGAGTGGCGAAAGACCCGATCTCCCAGTTTGCTTGGAGGCGAAGCCCCTCACAGGGGCTCTTTTGCTCCAGGAGAGCCGGCATGGTGTGGCTGTGCTCGTTGTCGACGAAGCAGTTCCCGTAGCCGCCGGGCCCGGAGAGGTTGAGATCGGCGAGACCGGAGCCCTCGACAATGTTGCCTTCGATCACGTTCTCTATCGGCATGTACACATTGGCGTCGATGTTGGTTCCGACCCAGATCCCGGCGTTGGGGTGATTGAAGATGCGGTTCTTGGTCACCAGCGTGCCCTGGGTGCCAGCGATGGCAACGCCGTTCCCCTGGATCGCCCACTGAGCCGACTTGTGGGGGAAGACGCCGTATCCGTTGTCGTGGATGAGGTTGCCCGCCACCACCATGTCAACCGTCGGCGGAAGAAGCTCACCGTCGAGCGAGTTGGGTGCTGCCCCGGTCCCGTTGTGCCGGAAGACGTTGTTGATGAGATAGAGCGGGCCCGAAGCGTTGGACCCCGAGTAGCCGAGACCGCTGAACTCACCGATCGAGTCTCTGAGAACCGCATCACAGGGATCGCACTGCCCGATGTAATAGGAGGCATCGGGTGATCCAGACGCGTACGAGTGCTCAAAGACCCCATCGCCCGAGTCGAAGGCGTAGATCCCGTAGTCACCGTTGTTGACTGCGGTCAGATAGGAGCCTCGGAAGCCGCGCGAGCCGTTCCAGAAGAACCCGTTGATCCTGTTGTTCATCGACGTCATGTTCTCGACGACGACACCGTCGGCGAACAGCACCTCGACGCCGTTGAACCGCTCCAGCTCACCGTCGATGATCACGTCGTTGCGATCGACGCCGCGGATGGTCAAGCCGTGGGTGGTCACGGTGACCGTCTCCTTGTAGACACCGCGGTCGACCAGGATCAGGTCGCCGGGGTCGGCTGCATCGACGGCCGATTGGATGGTGGGAAACTCGGCCGGGACGTTGCGTGTGACTCCGGACCACTGGGCCGGTGCCCGGTTGGTCGGGTCTCCGGTCGCCGCCGGTGATGCATCAACGCCAGGTGCCGGAGCACAGGCACTGAGGGCCAGCATGGCTCCGGCGGCGAAGAACAGCAGTCTCTTGCTCACGGTCCAACAATCAGAGTTCCGGCCATCCCTGCTCCTTCTGCGTTGCCGTGAAATGTACAGAAGAAAACGTAGGTTCCGGGTTTGTCGTAGGTGAGAACCGCTTCATCTCCATCGAGCTGCTCGAGGTTCCCGAAGACGGTCTCGGTCGACCACTCCTCGTTGGCCTCGACGGCATTGTGCGGATTGGCACCGGCACCGATCCAATTGACCGACCCACCGACAGGGATCCTGATCTCGGTGAACTCGAACCGGTTGTCGAACATCAGCACGTCGACATGCTCACCTTCGATCTTGGAGCCTTGTCCCCCTCTTCCCCCACATGCGGAGACCAGGAGGGCAGCCAGGACCGCCAAGACGAACAGCCATCTCTTCAAGAATCGTTCCTCTTGAACAGGCCCGTGAGCCACGACCACAGCGAGCTGATGAAGAGGGAGAGACCTTTGACTTCGCCCGCCTTGACCGACTCGGCCTCCTCTTCGGTGGTGGCCGCAAGCTTGGCTTCGAGACAGGTGACGAAGTCAGCGATCAACCGCTTCGACATCTCGTTGATGAGCCCGGTTCGGCCGAACTGAGCTGCGGGTCCCGACAACGTGACGTCCGCGTCAACAGTCACCTTGGACCCCTCAGCTTCCTCCGTGATGGCGTAATCGACCTTGACCTGGCCGCGGGAGCCGCCTTGCTTGTCGACTCCTTTGCCGGATATCGAGGCGGTCATGGTTCCGGGATCTGGAGTCACCACCGCGGTCCCTTCAAAGGTCGCTGTCATCGGCCCCATCTTCGCCGTGAGCTTCCCTTGGTACGAGCCGTCTTCTGCCTGCCCGGTCAGCTCGGCACCAGGGAGACAGTCGGCGACCGAAGGCACGTCTTGGAAGAACTCCCAGACTGTGTGCGTGGGACGCGGGACGACAAACTCTTGTGAGATCTTCATGGCTCTCCCTCGGGAACAGCAGCTTGGAAAACGGTAGCCGCGGCCCGTGGCCTAACCCCAGTCGCTCAACTCAGTCGTGTTTGGTGTCCCCTGACAGCAGTTGCAACACATGCGGCAGCAAGTCGATCACGGCCTCCAGGCTCTCGGTGGCACCACGTGGCGAGCCAGGCAGGTTGAGCACAAGACTCCCGTTCACATCGCCGGCGCGTGCCCTGGTCAGTGCAGCCATCGGAGTCGACTCCAAGCCTTTCGCCAACATCGCATGGACCAGGCCAGGTGCCTCCCGGTCGAGGACGCTTGCCGTGGCTTCGGGGGTCACGTCACGTGGCCCGAAGCCGGTGCCGCCGGTGGTGACGATGAGGGCAGCGTCACCTGCGGAGCCGAGGATCGCCCCGGCGATCTGATGAGCCTCATCAGGAACCAGTTTCCGTTCAACACCGAAGCCTCGATCGGACAGCATCTCCTGGAGAGCATCACCGGAGCCGTCATCACGAACACCGGCCGAGACACCGTCGCTGACGGTGACCACAACGGCGCTCTTCGGATCTACCCCCACAGCCGAGGGTCGAGGTTGACGGCGCCTTGAAGAACGCCGAGGAAGAAAACGAGCACCGCCACCATGGTCACGGCCAAACCCCAGGGCCACAGGATGTCCCGCTCGTCTTCTGGGCCTTGAACCGTTGTCGTTCCCGGGGCAGCAGCGAGAGTCGCCAGGAACATGACTGCGGTGAGCGGCAGCGATTGGATGACTGGGCTTTCTCCAGCAGGTAGGAAGAACGGGATGGCCAGAAACGCCGCAGCCACAGCGGGAACAAGCGCTATCCACAATGCCGATGTCGTGCGACGACGGGCGTTGCTGAGCAGCGATCTGTGAGGAGCGAAAGCCAGGAAAGCCGAGGCAGCAGTCAGCGCGATCAACAGCAGGCCAACCCCACCGGCGGCTCCGATGACCACATCGAGGCCAGGGGGTGTCGACTCGAAGGTGCCATATGCCAGAGCAAGCTGACTGTCGTCGTCGAAGGGGAGAACGATCGCTTGGGTCAGCGCCTGGCGAAGCACGTGGAGAACCATCCACAACAACACCAGCCGGGGCACCCCGTGACCTCTCGCCGTCGGGTACGCGAACAGGGCGAGGAACCCGACGAGAAGACAGAGAACGAAACCACCAGCCCATGCCAGATCGTCAGCACCGGTTATCTCGACGCGGTTGTTGTAGAGAACAGCCTGACCTCCGAGGATCATGGCAAGCAGCCCGTCCCCCAGATCGTCGAGGAATTGGGCGATGACGATCCCAAGGGTGGAAGCGAGGACGGAGGAGACGACCAACGCCGGGCTTATTCGAGTCCCCGGACGTGGCTTCGCCTCTTCCGGGGTCCTGACCTCGCTCGTCACGCCGGAAATGTTATCCCACATTGCCACCGTCTCCAGTGCTCCGGTAGCGTGCCGCCGCTGTGAGTGTGGACCACCCGGGCGTTTATCTGCCCACATCGGACCCCAACACATACGAGTCGACTCCACTGGCCTCGGCCGGCTGGTACGACAATGGACAGCACGGCGGTGCGGTCTCAGCCCTGGTCGTCGCCCACCTGGAGGCGACTCCGACTCTCACTGAGATGGAGATCTCGCGTGTCACCGTAGAGCTGCACCGCGTGGTGCCAATCGTCCCGCTGACGATCACATCCCGCATTGTGCGCGAAGGCAAGAAGATCCAAGTGTTGACCGCCGAGTTGACCGATACCGACGGCCTGCTTCTGGCGATGGCCGCGGTTCAGCGTCTTCGAGTCGACGATCGCCCGACACCTGAGCAGGACCGGACTGCCCACGACCACACCCCGCCGCTCGAGATCCCCGCACTCGACTCGAACCAGTGGGGCATCGGAGAGCCGGGGAAGGTCATGTTCCATCGCCATGCCATCGAGATACGCGAGATCTACGGAAGCTTCAGCGAGGCCGGGCCGGGAGCGATCTGGGCCCGGATCGTGAAGCCGATCATCGCCGGCGAACCTGTGACACCTGCCCAACGTGCCATCGCCGTCGCCGACTTCCCCAACGGAGTCTCGCGAGAGCTCGACAAGAACTGGGTGTTCATGAACCCAGACCTCACGGTCCACCTGATGCGATACCCACAGGGTGAGTGGGCCGGTCTCGAAGCCGTGAGCTACTACTCGGACATCGGGCGTGGCATCGCCACCGGCACCCTCTTCGACGAGGAAGGCGTTCTGGGGCGAACCACACAGACACTCTTCCTGGACCAACCCGGCAAATAGTCAGAACGACGACATTTTGAGTCGAGCCGGAAACAAGCAGCGGGCCTAACCCGTTCAAACAGAGGACATGAAGCGACATCTTCTGCTGCTTGCCGGCCTGGCTTTCGTCGTAGCGGCCTGTGGCGGCACGGCGAACACCACGACGACCACGTCGGAGCAAACCAGCGAGCCGAGTAGTCCGGAAGACAGCACCGTGAGCGTGCCGGACCGTCTCAGGACGATGCAGGCGGCGTGGGACACCGACTTCAGCAAGACCACGATCGACCTCAACGAGCTGCTCGTCGGCATCCCCGCGTCTGACCCTCGTGACGCGATACCTCCCATCGACAACCCAACCTTCGAGCAGGTGACCTCGAGCGACTGGCTCGCTGACCGCGAGCCCGGCGTTCTGGTCGACATCGACGGCGATGCTCGCTTCTACCCACTCTCGATTCTGACCAGGCACGAGATCGTCAACGACGAGTTCGGTGACGTGCCCGTCGCAGTCACCTACTGCCCGCTGTGCAACACGGCAGTCACGTTCGACAGGCGTTTCCAGGATGTTGTGCTTCGACTCGGGGTTTCGGGCCTGCTCCGCAACTCCGATCTGGTGATGTGGGACAGCGAGACCCACTCTCTGTGGCAGCAGATCACGGGTGAAGCCATCGTGGGCGAATACGCAGGATCTCAGCTGGATGTCGTCGGCTCCGCCATCGTCCGGTGGGGTGACTTCAAGACGACTCATCCCGAGGGGCAGGTGCTCACCCGCAATCAAGGTTTCGGGACCGGCTACGGCTTCAATCCTTACGAGTTCTACTCGAGCCGGTCAGAGCCCTACGGCTTCTTCCAAGGAGAGATCGACGACCGCTACCCGGCGTTGGAGCGTGTGGTCGGAGTCACCGTGGGTGATGTCGACAAGGCATACCCGTTCTCGGAGATCACAGAAGCACGGGTGGTCAACGACACCGTCGCAGGGCAGCCGGTCGTGGTGTTCTGGGGTGCTGCGGACACGGCCGATGCTTTGGACAGCGGCGAGATCGCAGCCGCTGTGGCCATTGGCACCGGCGTCGCCTACAACCCCGTGGTGGACGGCCGGACCCTCACTTTCGAGGCCGTCGGGGACACCGAGTTCAGGGACGCGGAGACCGGATCGACCTGGTCCATTCTCGGCCAGGCGACGGCTGGCGAGTTGGAGGGAAGCTCCCTCGAGCTGGTCCCTCATCGCAATGAGTTTTGGTTCGCCTGGCAGGCGTTCTTCCCGGACTCGGACGTCTGGTCGGGTTAGGCGACGATCAGAGTCCCGACGGTCCAGATCACCAGCATCCCGATCGACAAGAGCAACACTGGAGCCGTCTTTCGCCAGTTGGCCACTGACCAGAAGATGACGAGGCCCAAGCTGGATGACATCGTGATCGTCCACCACGCCGGGGTTAACTCGGCGACCGCGGAGCCGACCACCAGGACGAGGACCACGACCAGGAAACCGCTCGCCACTAAGGCGTAGAGCACCTGCCTAGGTGTCGGCTCGCTCACGGCAGACCCGCCTCCTCGGCAACACGCCGAAACCAATCGGCGAGACTGTCGATCGTCTCGTGGGCGTTGAGCCCGCTGGGATTTGGAATCACCCAGAGCTGACCCGACCGGCCCCAGCTCTCCTGCTTGCCCATCGCCGCTTTGGACTCACCGAAAGCGGTCCGATACGCGGTGACCCCGGCAACGGCAACCACTCGAGGTTTCACCTTCTCGGCTGTCTCGACCAACCTCTCCCCACCTGCACGCAGCTCGGCTGGTCCCAGCTCAGAGGCACGCACCGTCGCCCGGCTCACCAGGTTGGTGATGCCCATGCCCCGCCCGACGAAGTCCTGGCGTTGCTCATCTGTGATGCCAACCGAGGTGTCCACGTCCCAGTCGATGAAGCCGGCGCGGCGCAGTCCCGGATAGAACCGATTCGACGGATGGCAGAAATGCGTCTGGGTGGCCGCGGTCCAAAGCCCCGGATTGATCCCTACGAAGAGAAGCTTGACGTCCTCCCCAATCAGATCAGGGACGGTCGCGTCTTTGAACTCTTCGAGTTGTTCTCGAGTGAATGCCACTGTGGGTCAATAACGTAAGCCCCCGATGTCATGAGACAAACTCGATGAGCGACAGCGCTGACAAGCCAGCCTTGAGAAGGTTGTCCGATTTGTCCAACCCGGAAACACTGCCCTACCCAGGTGCGGGAAAAGTCGTCCTCCGCTCGATAGCGGCCGGCTTGTTGTCCGGGGCCTCGATGGGAGCCATGCTCGCACTGCTCACGGAGCCATCGATCGACTGGCTGATGCTGGCGGCGATCGTCGCTGCGACGTTGGGAACAGCAGTCGGTCTGATACTTGGCGTGCTGATGGCCATTTGGCTGGGAGCGTCCACCCCGAAACGGTCGAGTGTCCGCCGAGTTGTCACCGCTGCGTCGATCATCGGCTCCTACATCCTTCTGATGGCGATCTTCCGAGTCGGCTACCTCCAGTACTTGCTGCTCCCCTTCATTGGCATCGCTACGTGGGTCGGGGTCCCTATGGTTCTCAAGACACCAGAGGTAGCGGGGCGACACGACTAGCGAGAGTCCTGAGCCGCCAGGTGTCTCAGCCGGAAGAGGGTTGCCACTCCCTCCGGATCAGTGACCAGATCTCGAGGTCGTGATACTCGCCAGCATGGAACCAGCACTCACGCATGATGCTCTCGAAGGTGAACCCTGACTTCTCCGCAACCTTCTTCGAGGCCAGGTTCTCAGGGTGATGTTGAGCTAGATCCGGTTGACCTTCTCCCGCTCAGACTTGTGAACGATCACCCCCTCTAAGAGCGCAGGAGACCGAACGCTCCCAAGACGACCATTGAGACTCCAGCCAGCACACGGCCGAGGGCGTCCATCCGCACCGTTCCGAACCGAACGCTGCGAGCGAGAACAAGTAGCGGATGGGCAAACGAACCGCAGCCAACCGCCTTCCTCCTCGGCTTCTGCGTGTCGACACTGATTGCCCAAATGGCTCGCTGCGTGCGGACTGGCCAGTTCAGCAGGACACCCCCAACGGCAACCATCAAGCCGCCGGAGCGCCTACTTCTTCTGAGACTCGTAGTACGGGTTGTCACCTGAAGCGTGATCGGTGACATCGACAACCTGGGTCAACTCTTCGATCGACTCGAGCAGGATTCGCTCGATCCCCTGTTTGAGGGTCACCTGAGCCATCCCGCACCCCTGGCAGCCGCCGAAGAGGCGAAGGTAGGCGATGGTGCCGTCCACCGAGACCAGCTCTGCTCCACCTCCATGTGAGGCAATGGCAGGGTTGACCTGCTCGACGAGTACCTGCTGAACCCGTTCCACGAGCGGCCCGCTCAGGTCCCCAGCTGGGGCGGATATCTCAGGTGAAGCCGGCGCATTCGGGTTGTTCATCGCCAAGCCCTGGTCGGTCAGCTCGAGGGTCGCACCCGTGAGCTTCCCGGTGTCGGCCTTGGGGAAGACGACGGCGAGACCACCATGACGCTCCTCCACCCAGCCTTCCTTCTTGTCAGAAAGCGGAATGAACGCCAGCTCATAGGAGAACTGGGGACCGCTGAACCCGGTCACCTCGATTGACAGCGCGAACTCCTCATCCCCGGGCTCGTTGTCCCGGAGTTGAAGGATCATGTCGAGAGCTGTGGACTCGACGTCGAGAACCTTGGGATCGGACATCTGTAAGGATGGTAACTCGCCAACAGGTCAATCCATGCCCCGAGCCGTCGTCGTACTACCCACCAACACCTATCGGGCAAGCGACTTCGTCAAAGCCGCAACGGCTCTGGGAGTGGACCTGGTGGTCGCCATCGAAGAGGCCCTGCCAGTGGGTGACGACGAGGCTTTCGTCCAGATCGACTGCTCAGACCCCGAGTCGGCATCCCAGGCCATCGCAGCTTTGGGCGACACAGTCCCGCTCGACGGAGTGGTGGCAGCAGATGATGCCGGCGTCGTGATCGCGGCTGCGGTCACCGCGAAACTCGGCCTTCCCGGCAACCTGCCCGACGCGGCTCGAGCCACACGAGACAAGGCGAAAATGCGAGAGATGCTTGCCCGCTCCGAGGTGAGTCAGCCCGACTATCGAGTGGTCACCACATCGGATGAAGTCGACCTCAACTACCCGGTGGTGGCCAAGCCGCTCGACCGCTCGGCGAGCCAAGGCGTCATTCGCGTCGACCGCCCTGAAGGTCTCCACGCGACGGTCACCCGAATCAGGAGCATCGTCGGCCAAGACGCTCCCGTCCTCGTGGAGCAGTACGTCGCCGGCGACGAGCTGGCGGTGGAAGGCATCCTCCGCAATGGCGAGCTGACCGTTCTCGCCCTGTTCGACAAGCCGGACACACGCGAAGGCCCCGTCTTCCCGGAGACCATCTTCGTCACCCCTTCACGTCTTCCGGAAGAGGTCCAAGCCGAATGCGCCCGTGTCGCCGAAGCTGCCTGCCGGGCTCTGGGCTTGACCCACGGCCCTGTCCATGTCGAGTTGAAGGTCGAAGAGTCGGGGCGAGCGCACGTGATCGAGATCGCCGCCAGGTCGATTGGCGGTCTTTGCTCAAGGAGCCTCAGCTTCGGGCTGATGAACACCTCCCTGGAGACGCTCATCCTTCGCAATGCCCTCGGAATGGACAAGCCGGAGTTGAAGAAGGAGCCCCACGCTTCCGGCGTGCTGATGATCCCAATCGCGGCCTCCGGGCGCCTGGAGCGAATCGACGGGCTGGACCAAGCAACCGAGATCCCGGGTATCACCGGTCACGACCTCTCGGCACACCCTGGAAGCAACGTCACCGCACTTCCCGAAGGTGACGCCTACCTGGGGTTCGTCTATGCCCGTGGAAACAGCCCAGACATGGTGGAAACGGCTCTGAGAACGGCCATGAGCACAATACAAGTGGTGATTTCGTGAGGCTAAAGCTCAACTTGAGGGTTAACTCTTACCCGCGCAAATGCGCGTAAGACGATTTTGTCATTTATGGCCACCGACCTGTTCCTGATATTCACCGGCGGAGACCAGCCCGACAGCCGAATCGTGGACGATCTGCCCAGAGCCGACATGGTGATTGCTGCCGACAGCGGATATGACATCGCCGTCGACCTCGGATACAGAGTCGATGTCCTGGTTGGTGACATGGACTCGGTGACGGCCGAGATCCCGGACCACGTCGTCATTGAGCGTCATCCCAGCGACAAGGACCAGACCGACCTCGAGCTTGCGTTAGAGCTTTGTCTGAGAGAGCAACCGCTCCGGATGGTGGTGGTCGGCGGCTCGGGCGGCAGACTCGACCACGAGCTCGCGATAGCGGGGCTCCTTTGCTCCGACCGCTGGCCCCCCACCGAGATCGACTGGATCAACGGCCGGGCTCGGTCTCACGTCATCAGAGAGCCCCGCACCCTGCACGGCGACGTGGGCGCCATTCTCAGCTTGATACCCATCGGCGGGAACGTGACAGGGCTGACCACCACGGGCCTCAAGTGGGATCTGACGGATGCGACGTTCACTCCCGGCCAGACCTGGGGTGTGTCCAATGTGATGCGGAGCCCAGTCACCGACATCCGGCTCGAATCCGGGTCGCTGCTCGCCGTGTTCCCCCGCTAGCCCCCGTCGGGGTGCCGCGCCGGCATCGGCGAGCCGTCAAGGCCGGCGACGAGGTTCGACACGGCAAGACGAGCCATGGCGTTGCGCGTCGCCACCGAAGCGCTACCCAAGTGCGGGACGACCAGGCAATTGGGCAGATCGAGCAATGGGTGATCGGCCGGAAGAGGCTCCGGGTCGGTGACATCGAGGCCGGCGCCCGCGATCTCACCTTCAGACAAAGCTCGCACGAGAGCCGATGTGTCGACGACCGGCCCTCTGGCCACGTTGACGAGATAGGCAGACGTCTTCATCGCGGCAAGCTCGGCAGAGCCGATCAACCCCCGTGTCTCCTCAGTCAACGCCACCGAGACAACAACATGGTCAGAGACCTCCAGCAACTCCATGAGGGAAAGCCGTCGAGCATCGACACCGGGAACCGGGCTTCGTGACGTGTACACAACAGTCATGTCGAACCCCGAGGCCCGTCTGGCGATGGCCTGCCCGATACGGCCCATGCCGACGATTCCTAGCGTCGTCCCATGAAGGTCACCGCCGGTGAGATGAAAGGGAGCCCACGGGCCCCACTCCCCCCGCAACACCTCCGACTGTCCCTCGGGAATCCGACGGACCACCGCCCCGAGCAGCCCAAACGCATGGTCCGCTGTTGTCTCGGTCAGGACATCTGGGGTGTGGCCGACCGATATTCCACGCTCGGCACATGCGTCGAGGTCGATGTTGTCGACACCAACCGCCATCTGAGAGACGACACGCAGCTTTGGTGCCCGATCCAGCAGATCACGGTCGATCGAGTCGGTCAGCATGCACAGCAGGCCATCGGCGTCGGCGGCCCGATCGAGCAGCTCCGGCTTGGGAATCGGCTCATCGCGCTCCCACACCGAGGTGTTGAACCGGTCCAGCGGCTCGAGAAGGCCAGCCGGAAGCGCTCTGGTGACAAAGACTTGGGACACAAGACGAGGCTAAACAGCTCGGCGGTTTCACCCGATATTCTCCTCATAATGCACAAGACCGCCGCTCTAGCCATCGTTGCACTGGCAATAGTCGCCTGTGGCCAAGACGCGACGTCTGAGCAGCCCGAATCGAACGCCGCCACGGCCAACACCTTGATGACGGCCAACACCTTGATGGTCGAAGCCCCGGCATGGGAGCCTTTCATCGACGACCGGCCCGCATACCAAGGTTTCGGCTCGCTCTCTCAGGAGACCAGCCAGCTGGTGGCGGTGGTCAAAGGCCAGATCCAGGTGTTCGAGACGGCGTCGACTGACAGCCCGAAGCTGACGCTCGAGGCCAAGACCATCCTGAGGACGAGGACGGTGCTGGCCGTTGTCGAAGAGGTGTCGGAGCACTGGGTTGAAGTGCTCTTGCCGATCCGGCCGAACGGCTCCACGGGCTTCGTCCGCAGCCAGGATGTCTATCTCTACGCGATCGACGGCCTGATCACCGTCGATCTCTCCGATCGGACCCTCACCTACACGATCGGCGACGACGAGATCGTGTCGACCACAGTCGCCATCGGATCGCCGGCCAACCCAACACCCACCGGCAGCTTCTACATCACCGACAACGTCACCTTGTCCAACCCCAACAGCCCTTGGGGCCCGCACGCTTTTGGACTGTCAGCCCGGTCAGAGACGATCACCGAGTTCAACGGTGGGGACGGGATCATCGGGATCCACGGCACCAACAACGCAGCCTCGATCGGAGATGCCGCGTCGCTGGGCTGTGTGCGGCTCCCCAACGACGTGATCACTTTGCTTCACGGCATCGTGCCGATCGGCACACCGGTCGAGATCAGAGCCTGAAAGGGCTCAGCCGCCGAGCATCTGCCCGAGGAACACCATCTCCTCGTTGATGTTGCCAGGGACGATGTACTCGCTGATGTCCCGGATCTCGTCGATGCTCTCGGCAACCTCCTCGGCGGAAGGCACGGCTCCAGCGCCGGCGAACCAGCCAGCGTTGGTGCCGATGAAGACACGGGCGTAGCGACCGCCGCCGACTGCAAAGATCTCGTGGGTGTGCTCGTTCGCCTCCGAGCACAAGTAGACCACGAGCGGGGTCACCTGGTTGGGGTCCACCATCTCGACAAAGGGACCGAGGATCTCTTCCGTCATTCGGGTCCGGGCGATCGGGGCGATCGCATTCGACTTGATGTTGTACTTCGCCCCTTCGATCGCGAGCACGTTGGATAGCCCGACTTGGCCGAGCTTGGCCGCTCCGTAGTTGGCCTGGCCGAAGTTGCCGAAGAGGCCGGCGGCGGATGATGTAAACACAAACCGCCCGTAGCCGCTCTCCTTCATGATCTTGAAGGCCGGCGAGGAGACGTAGAAAGCACCTTTTAGGTGCACGTCGATGACGGCTTCGACCTCTGCCATCTCCATGTTGGCGAACGACCTGTCACGGAGGATCCCTGCATTGTTGACCACGATGTCAACACCTCCGAAAGCATCGACGGCGGTCTGGATGACCGCAGCTCCGCCTTCCTCGGTAGACACCGAGTCGTAGTTGGCCACGGCCTCTCCCCCAGCCTCTTCGATCTCGGCGACAACCAGGTCGGCGGCTGACTGCGACCCGCCGGTGCCGTCAACGGCACCACCGAGATCGTTGACAACTACTCTGGCTCCGCGTCTCGCCAAGTCGAGGGCGTAAGTCGTGCCCAGGCCACCTCCGGCTCCGGTGATGACCGCGACACGTCCGTCGAAAGTTATTGGGTCACTCAATGGGGTTTCCTCCGTCATAGGCCGAGGGACTTGCCGACGATCTCTTTCATGATCTCGGTGGTCCCTCCGTAGATTCTCTGCACTCTGGCATCCCGGAACGCACGGGCGATCGGGTACTCCTCCATGTAACCCCAGCCGCCGAACAGCTGAAGGCAACGGTCGATGACGGAGTTCTCCAACTCGGTCACCCACCACTTCGCTTTGGCCGCATCGGTAGCGGTCAGCTCACCGCTGACCAACGCCATGATCTGGGCATCCACGTACACCTGGGCGATGTCCAGCTCGGTCCGCATCTCGGCAAGCGTGTGCTTGACCGTTTGGAACCCGCCGATCTTCTGGCCGAACGCCTCGCGCTCTTTGACGTATTCGAGAGTCCAATCGAAGGCGACCTGGGCGTGCGACACCGAAGCCACGGTCAGGCCGAGCCGCTCCTGTGGGAGATTGGCGACGAGATGGAGGAAGCCCTTGCCCTCTTCGCCGAGCAGGTTGTCGCGCGGCACCCGCACGTCGTCGAAGAACAGTTCAGCCGTGTCCTGTGCGTGGAGGCCGATCTTGTCGAGGTTCCTGCCCCGTGTGAAGCCGTCCATGCCCTCCTCGATGACGAGGAGGCTCATCCCGGCGTGACGCTCCTCTGGGTTGGTCTTGACCGCGGTGACGATGACATCGCTGTTGATCCCATTGGTGATGAACGTCTTCGACCCATTGACCACGTAGTCGTCGCCGTCGCGAATCGCCGTCGTCGTGATTCCGGCCAAGTCGGAGCCGGCGCCCGGCTCGGTCATGGCGATCGCAGACATCAACTCACCAGAAGCCATCCCGGGCAGCCAGCGTTCCGCCTGCTCCGGGGTGGTCAACTCGAGGAAGTAAGGCAACACCACGTCGTTGTGAAGCGTGATGCACATCCCCGACGCCATCGCATCGCCCTTGACCAGCTCCTCGACCAGCACCGCGTTGAAACGAAAATCATCGACTCCTCCACCGCCGTGCCGCTCTGGGATGGCCATGCCGAGAAGACCCGCCTGGCCGGCGAGGCTGAACATGTCCCGGTCAACAATCCCCTGGTGCTCCCATTTGGTGACGTTGGGGGTCACCTCCCTCTCCGTGAATTCGCGGGCCGTGGACCGGAAGAGGTCGTGATCTGTGTCGAAGATCGTCCGGTTCATTTGTGTTGCGTGTCAGGCCCCTGCATACATCGCTTCGATCACGTCGGCGTATCTCTCCATCACCACACGACGCTTGAGTTTGAGTGACGGCGTGACCTCTCCTGAGTCCGGGCTCCACTCGTCGGGCACGATCACCCAGTTCTTGATCTGTTCGACACGGGCAACCTCGTTGTTGGCGGCCTCGATCGCACGCTCCACTTCGGCGCGGACCTCCGGACTGTCGGAGAAGCTGGCCAGGTCGCTGAATTCGAGCCCATTGGCCTCGGCCCAAACCGGAGCCTCCTCAGCGTCCAAGGCGATGACCATCGTCAAGAACTTGCGCTGGTCGCCGACCATGCATGCCTTGGAGATCAGCGGGTGGTTGCCCAGCCGCGTCTCCAACTTGGCCGGGGCGATGTTCTTGCCGGCGGCGGTGATGATGATCTCCTTCTTGCGGCCGACGATCCAGACGAAGCCGTCCTCGTCGATGCGTGCCAAGTCACCGGTGTGGAGCCAGCCATCGGGATCGAAGCTCTCCCGGGTCGCCTGGTCGAGCTTCCAGTAGCCGCGGGTGACAATGCCCCCACGCATCAGGAGCTCGCCGTCCTCCTCTGTCTTGACCTCTACGCCGGGTATTGGCTTGCCCACCGAACCGAACTTGTTGTGGCCGGGCATCGTCGCCGTGGCCGGGCCGGTGTTCTCCGACATCCCGTAGATCTCGTATAGGGGCACCCCGATGGTGTGGAAGAACTTGATGAGGTCGCCATCGATCGGAGCGGCTGCGGTGATGGCCAAGTCGACAGCATCCATCCCGAGACGCCCGCGCACCTTGGAGAGAACGATCCCGTCGAGAAGGCCTGCAAGCAGCGGCCCCCGCTTGCCTTCCATCTCCGCCTCGACACGCTTGGCATTCTGCGCCAGGGCCAGGTCGAGCAGCTTCTTCTGAACGCCTTCGGCATCTGCGAAGCCGGCCGTGAGCCTGGCGTGGAACTTCTCGTAAACCCTGGGCACTCCGACGAACAGGGTCGGCCGCGCCTCCTGGATGTACTCGAGAACGTCGGAGATGTTGGGGCAGTACCAAACCTGGCCTGCCAGGTAGGTGCCCATGTAGTGACTGGCCAGCCTCTCGGCGATGTGCGCCAGCGGCAGGTACGAGACCATCCGCGGGCCCAGATCGACCTCTGCTGCTCTACGAAGGCTCTCCAACGTGAACATCACGTTCTGCTGGTCGATCATCACGCCCTTGGGCGTGCCGGTAGTGCCTGAGGTGTAGACCAAGGTCGCCAGCGTGTCCGGGGTGACCGCTGATGACGAACGCTCAACGGCTTGAGGGTCGTCAACGAGCCTCTGCTTTCCCTTGGCGATCATCTCATCCCAGCCAAGGACCCACTCCAGTGTCTCGTAGTTCTCGGCACCTGACATGAGGACGACATAGCGGAGATTGGGCAGCTCGGACCGAATCTCCTCCCAGCGCTTCATGAACTCGAGATCTTCGAGAACTGCGACAGTGACCTTGCAGTTGTCGGCTACGTATTGAATCTCTGCCGCCGCCAGAGTCGAGTAGATCGTCACCGGCGTCGCACCTGCATGCACAACGCCGAAATCGGCGATCACGTGCTCGGGGCGATTGCCCGACATGATCCCGACGAACTCACCTTCGCCCACTCCGAGCGTCTGGAACCCGGCGGCCGCCTCGTGGACCGCGGTGCGATACTCGGACCAGGTCAGGCTATGGAATTCGCCGTTCTTCCAGTGGATCGCCGGCTGATCGCCACGCGTGTCGGCGTTGCGATTGAAGTAGTCGACCAGGGTCTTACCTTCGACAACAGCGTCGATCTCGGCTCTCTCGGCGAGGATTGCATGGTCGGTCACGACACCTCCAGGTCAGGCAACTATGTGGGCCTCTCGGAGCATACCGATCTGGTCCTCGCTATAGCCGAGGGCGGTGAGGACCTGGCTCGTATCAGCTCCGGGAGCGCCGGGTGAAGGCGGTGTGTCCGGTGCGCTGACACTGAAACGCGGGGCAGGTCCAGGCTGGCTGACACCGTCGATTTCGACGAAGGTGCCACGAGCAGCGTTGTGCGGGTGTTCACCTGCCTCCGAGAGGGTCAGTACCGGTGCGACGCAGGCATCCTCTCCACCGAAGTGGTCCGCCCAGTCGTCACGGGTGCGCTCGCGGAACCGGCTGGCGAAGACCTGGCGCATCTGCGGCCAGGCATCCTGGTCGGTCTGCGCACCAACACTTTCTGGATTGACGCCGAGACCTTCGAGCAGAGCGGCGAAGAACTGTGGCTCGAGGGCGCCCACCGCAACGTGCTTCCCATCGGAGGTCTCGTATGTGGTGTAGAACGGCGCGGCACCGTCGAGCAGGTTGGATTCCCGTTCATCGGTCCAGCTGCCACCGTTGAGCATCGAGTGCTGCATCATCGCCAGCAGCGCCGAGCCGTCGACCATCGCTGCGTCGACGACCTGTCCTTGACCCGTGGACCGGGCGTGCAGCAACGCAGACACCACCCCTAGGGCGAGGAACATGGCACCGCCACCGAAGTCGCCAACGAGGTTGAGTGGCGGGATCGGCCGGTCCGCCGGCCCGACGGCACCGAGCACGCCAGAGAGGGCGATGTAGTTGATGTCGTGCCCGGCCATCGAGGCGAAGGGACCGGTTTGGCCCCAACCGGTCATCCTTCCGTAAACCAACCCAGGGTTGACGGCCATTGCATCCTCGGGCCCGAGACCGAGCCGCTCGGTGACTCCGGGACGAAACCCTTCGATCAACGCATCCGCCTTGGCGACCAACTCCAGCACGACTCCGACGCCGTCGTCGTGTTTCAGATCCACTCCGATCGAGCGTTTGCCGCGGTCGAGCAGCTCGTGCCCGGTTGCTCCTCCGCCGTCAACAGCCGACACCCGATCGACCACGGTTACTTCGGCACCGAGGTCGGCTAGAACCATCCCGCAGAACGGGGCTGGTCCCAATCCGGCCAGCTCGATCACCTTGACTCCTTCGAGCGGTCCCAAGTCAGCCCTCTCTGACCCAGGTCTCGGCATCTTCGATCAGAACCGGGACGAAGCGGAGGTCAGGAGTGATGGTGAAAGCACCGCTGACCAGCGAGCGCATCACCAGGGCCGTGTCCTGGTTCCACGGGCCAAACGGCTCCAACTCGGCCGGCTCGGTGCCCAGGGCGAAGACGACCGAGCCCAATCCCGCCCATGAAGCCAGGTTCCACACATCCGTGGCGTCGGACATGTTGGGTTGCAGCCCTTTCAACCCTGCGTTCCAGGCGAGCAGCGCCGGCTTCTGATAGAGCGGGATCACCGCAATGTCGTCGAGGTACAACCGGTCGGCTTCGTTGTAGATCGACACCCTCTCGTCGGCACCGACGACGGTGTCGGTTGACCGGATCAGCGTCTCGACATCGTCGTTGCAGTAGCGGTTGACGTTCAAAGCTCCGAAGCCGGCCGGGCCGTCTCCAGAGCAGTAGAAGATCGAGTTGCCCAGATGAGGATCGGCAGCTGCTTTCCACGAGAAGTGGATCATCTGCCACACATTGGGCCCGCCGAAGAAGACCTCCGTCGAGAACAACTCGGAAGGGGTGCGCAGGTCGATGATCAGCTCGATGCCGATCTCCGCCAACGACTCTTGGACAATGCCGGCCACGGTCTCCCGGGCATCATCTCCGAGAGTTGTAGTCCACACGAAAGACATCCGACGCCCCTGACAGTCATAGATGCCGTCATCGGACTTGTCACAGAAACGCTCGTTGAGAATCTCCTCTGCTCGAACCGGGTCGTATTCGACCGAGTAGTTGGCCTGATAGTCGCCGGCCTGCGTCATCCAGATCGTGTTGTCGAGCAGCGTGACGTTGGCGTCGATCGGCTCCACCGTTGCCGCAAGGATCGCCTCACGGTCAACAGCCATGGCTATCACCCTCCGAACCCAAGTTTGGCTCAGCAGCGGATCGTCGTGGTTGAAGTCGATGTGCTCCCAGAAGGCACCCGGGGTGACGACGGCGACGGCGCCCGGCGTCTCCTGGGCTTCCTCCACCACCCAGTCGAGAGGTGTGGGGTTGATCACATCAAGCTCACCATCTTCGAGACCGGCGAGCCGATCGCGAACCGACTCGACAATGGCGAACTCCAGCTCTTCGACATCGCCTACGTCCTCGCCCGATGCCGGGTCGACACTCGCCCAGTAGTTGGTGTTGCGGCGGAGCACGATCCGATCGCCCTCAACCCGTTCCTCGAGCTGGAACGGCCCTGCGGTGACCGAGAAATCGGAGGGGTCTCCTACATGGGCTGGCAGCACCACGTCGAACAGGGTCCGCCACGGCCCGTACACATCGTCGAACCCGACAGTCAGGGTCTTGTCGTCCACCACAACAACTTCGACGATCCGGTCGTAGCCGACTGGCGTTGAGTCGGCCAAGGGGTCGGTGAGAAGCTCGAGGGTGTAGACGAAGTCGGCAGAGGTAACTGGCATTCCATCGGACCAGTTGGCCTCGGGCCGGATCCGGTAGGTGACACAGAAGACGCTGTCGCAAGGAGTCGGGTCGATGGTTGTGGTGGTGACGGCAGGGATCGTTGTGGTGACGACGGGCAACGTGGCTGTCGTCGTCGTGGGCTCGGCGGCCTGCTCGGAACAAGCCGAAATCGCCAATGCGGCAACGGCCGATAGGAGCGTGAGGCGGGACCAACGCTTCATCACCAGGGATAAAACCGTCGATCGGTTGCTAAACCTGGGATTTGCGCCTGTTAGGACCGAAGTTCGAGCACGGAGCGCTCGCTGCCGTGCCACTCTCCGTCCGAACCGACCAGGTGGCAGGCGACGAAGTGCTCGCTGCCCCGGTCATACAGCTCGGGATGTGTTGCGGTGCGGCACTGCTCAACGGCAAACGGGCACCGGGCGAGGAACCGACACTCCGGGGCAGGGTTGACCGCCCTCGCCACCCCGCCCTCGATCTCGACGTCGGGCCGCTTGTACGAGGGGTCGGGCACAGGCACCGCCGAGAGAAGCGCCCGCGTGTAGGGGTGCATCGGATTGGCCAGCAACTCCTCTGTTGGGCCCATCTCGACGATCTTGCCCAGGTACATGACGGCGATCCGGTCACACATGTAGCGAGCTACAGCCAGGTCATGGGTGATGTAGAGATACGTGACGCCGAGCTTCTCGGCCAGCTCGAGCATGAGACGCATGATCGAGATCCGGATGGAGACGTCGAGCATCGAAGTTGGCTCGTCGGCCACCACAAACGCCGGCTCCATGACCAGCGCCCTGGCGATGGCGATCCGTTGCCGCTGGCCACCCGAGAGCTCATGGGGGTATCTGAACAAGAAGGGCTCGGGCGGCGTGAGCCCAACCAGGCGAAGCAGATCGATCACCCGCTCCTCTCGTTCCTCAGTGGTCCCGATGTTCTGGACGACGAGCGGCTCGGCAACGATGTCGAAGATGGTCCGGCGAGGGTTCATCGACTCATAAGGGTCCTGGAAGATCATCTGGACGTTCTTGCGGAACTCCTTCTGCTCCACCTTGGTCTTGACCTCGGTGACGTCGATCATCTCGTCCGTCTCGGCGTCCCTGATGAAGATGGTTCCATCGGTGGCGTCGTCGAGCTTGACCAGCATCCGGCCCGTTGTGGTCTTCCCACAACCCGACTCACCGACGAGACCGAGACTCTCTCCGGCTTTGATCTCGAAGCTGACCCCGTCGACGGCATGGACGAAGTCGGTACTCTTGCGGAAAAGACCTTTGCTGATCGGGAAGTGCTTCTCGAGGTCGGTGACCCGGACCCTGGCGTCTCCGTTACTGGCTGCCATTGGCACTCCTCGAATCATCTTCGGCCGTGGCAAGGGTCACCGGCACCTGCTCGTGGTTCCAGCAGGCGATCATGTGACCTTCGCCGATCTCTGAGAGCGGTGGCTCCTCCTGAGAGCACTTGTCGGTGGCGAAGGGGCACCGCGGGTGGAACCGGCATCCTGACGGGGGGTCGAGAAGGTTGGGCGGCTCACCCTCGAGCGGGGCAAGAGCTCTCCTCGGCCCGGTTATCGACGGTGTGGAAGACAGGATCAGCCACGTGTACGGGTGACGGGGCTTGGCGAACAGTTCGGCGGTCGGGCCGATCTCGACGAGCTTGCCCGCATACATCACGCCCATCAGATCCGTGATCTCGGCGATCACTGCGATGTCGTGGGATATGTAGATGATGCTCATGTCCAGCTCGTCCTGGATCTTCTTGAGCTCTTCGAGGATCTGCTCCTGGACGATGACGTCGAGGGCTGTGGTGGGCTCGTCGGCGATGATCACCTTGGGGTCACAGGAGAGTGCCATCGCGATGACCGCACGCTGCTTCATACCGCCCGAGAACTCGTGGGGATAGCGCTCGATCATCTCTGGGTTGATGCCGACGAGGTTGAACAGCTCGACGATCTTTTCATAAGCCTCGGCTGCGGTTGGCTTGGGGTCCCAGTGGAGGTCCATGGCCTCCCTGATCTGCTCCCCCACCGTGTAGACCGGGTTCCAGGAGTTCATCGCCCCCTGAAACACCATCGAGATGTCCGTCCAGCGATGCTGGCGCATCTCCTCGGGGCTCAGCTCCAGCAAGTTGATGCCGTCGAGATTGATCTCGCCGCCGAGCACCCTCGCGTTTGCCGCCTGTAGCTGGAGCAAAGTGAGAGCCACCGATGTCTTGCCACATCCGGACTCGCCCACCAAGCCCAGTGACTGGCCCTTCTTCAGCTCGAAGGACACGTCCTCAACGGCCGAGACCATCCCGCCGTCCTTGAGCTCGTAATTCATCACGAGGTTCTTGACCTCGAGGATCGACTCTCTGCTGCTCCTGGTCCGGGTGTCCGTCATCGCGACCTCAGCCTCGGGTTGACGACCTCATCCATCGCGCGGCCGACGAAGAAGAACCCGGCGGCCAGCAAAGTGACGGCGACGCCGGCGGGGATGAGGAGCCACCAGAACTCGAGGCCCGTGCGCAGGTAGCCCTGGGTCTGGGCTGTTTGCAGCATCAGTCCCCAGCTCATGTTGACGTTGAGCAGCCCGAAGAACGAAAGGACCGCCTCGAGCGAGACTGCCTCGGTGACCGTGAACATCATGTAGAGGAAGCTGAGCGGCAGCACGTTGGGGACGATGTGCTTGAAGATCAGGTGCATGTTGGAGCCGCCGGAGACTCGGGCGGCGTCGATGAACGGCTTCACCTTGACTGACAAAGCCTGCGATTTGAGGACGATCGCAGTGCCGCCGAAGCCGGACAGGATCCCAATCAGAACGCCAAGACGCGGCAACGTCACCTCCCACAACCCCGACATGACGATGAGGATCGGAATGAGCGGCATCAGCAACACCAAGTCGGCGAGTCGCATGAAGAAGCTGTCGATCCAGCCGCCGTAGAAGGCGGCTATCGAGCCGACGGTCGTGGCGACGACGACTGTGACCAAGGCGGCGATCAGGCCGAGCATGAAGGCGGCGCGGGTGCTGAAGGTGAGCTGGGATGCGATGTCCCGGCCCAGCGGGTCGGTGCCGAGAATGTGGCCGTTGCCCGGCGGTGCCGGCTGAAGCGGGATCGAGCAGGTGTCACCGGCCACTGCCCCAAAACACCAGAGCTGTGCAGTGAAGGCGTCCATCTGAGTGTCGGGATCGAGGACCTCTGCCTCGGTTTCGACTATCTCGAAGTCCTCGACCGGTGCGTCGTATCCGATGACAGGGTCGTAAATGGTGCCGTCTTGCCAAGGCCCCCAGGTCCTCATGACTGGGTAGGCGAGGGCGAGCAGGACGAAGAAGATGATGATGCCCAACCCCATCAGGCCGATCTTGTTCTCGGCAAACAGTTTCCAGTTGCGCTTGAAACCCGACCACGCCAGCCGGAGACGCACTCGCCACAACGCCTCGACGATCTGCTCGACGGGCTCGACCTCGGCCTCGGGCCTTTTCTCTTGTGTCACCATCTGCGGCCCTCCTAGTTCCCTGTCTGGATGCGGATTCGGGGATCCAGCACGGCGTAGAGGATGTCAACGAGGAGGTGTGCCACCAGGGCGAGAACACCGGTAAAGGCGAGAGCTCCGATGGCCACCGGGATGTCTTCCGAGACGATCGACGTCAGCAGCAGAGCACCCATCCCCGGCCAGGAGAAGACGGTCTCGGTAATGATGCCTCCCCCGATGATGAAGGCAAGGCCCAGCACGAACGAGGTGGTCACGGGAAGAAGAGCGTTGCGGGCAGCGTGCTTGTCGCGGATGTCCCGCTCAGGGACTCCTTTGGCCTGTGCGGTGAGGATGTAGTCCTCCTTCAGGGTCTCCAGCATCGAGCCCCGAGTCAGCAGCATCACGCCGGCGAAGGCGACCAGGGCCAGAGTCACCACGGGGAGAATGGAATGGTGGAGGATGTTCGAAGCGAACGGGCGCATCTCTGGTTTGAGGGCCCAGAAGATGGTCATGAACAGGATGGCGCTGCCGTAGCCGACGAGTCGGATGATCTGGGCGGGGCGCCGCTCTTGTTGCCGCCGTGAGAAGTATGAGCCGGCGACCAGGATCAACCCGGCGATGACGAGGGACAGGATCATCTGCCCGAACACCTCGTTGCCGGTGAACGGTGCGTTGCGCCACAGCTCGGGAGTCAGGAATCCGTTGATCGGGAACCAGCCGAGACCGGACGAGAAGATGAGGATCATGATGATGGCGAACCACGGGTAGAACACCGTGTAGAGCAGCACGCCGCTGATAGTCACCGCGTGCTCGCTGAATCCGCCCCTTCTCCAGGCGAGCCGCTTGCCCAGGGCGAAGCCGAGGACGTAGGAGAGAAGCGTGGCGAACGTGAAGAGGAAGAGGGTCCGGGGAATGCGCTCTGCGATCACATCTGTGACCGTGCGCGGGTATTGCTGGAAGCTCAACCCGAGGTTCCCCGTCAGAAAGTTGGTCATGTAATTCCACCAGCGCGACCAAACGCTTCCGTCGAGGCCCAGACGCTCGGCGAGCTGGGCGCGAATCTCAGCGGGGATGGTGGGGTCTAGAAATTGTGAGGTTATGTCACCGGGCTGCGCGTCCAAGAGAAAGAAGAGCAGCGTCAGGAACAGCAGGAACAGAAAGAACATCTGCACCAGCCGACGACCGATGAATCTCAGCAAAACAACACTCCTGAGAAGGATGAGAGGAGTGGGGGCACATAGGTGCCCCCACTCTCACAATCCTGTGCGAGTCAAGCTATTCGCTGACCTGCACTGAGCTTGGCCAACCATTCGGGAAGCCGGAGTGGCCACCCATGATGACCTGCGCCGGGAACTGAACGCTCCCGCGGAAGGCCTCGATGATTGGTGTGCGGAACAGCACCACGTACGGAAGCTCTTCGGCGAGGATCAAGTCCATCTCCTTGGTGAGCTCCGCAGCGGTGGCCACGTCGGTTGCCGACTCGAAGGCATCAGCAGCAGCGTCGAAACGCTCGCTCATGTAGCCGGGGGTGTTGAAACCACCACCGGTCACGGCATCTTCACGTGAGTGGAAGAAAGCCACCTGCGAGGTGCCGGGGAGTGACACGTCGCCACCACCCCATCCGAGCATGTACATGTCCCACGACTGCGCTGACTCCTCTGTCTGTGGCGGGAAGACCGCCGAGACAATGGCGTTGAAGTCGGTCGGCTCTGCAACCACAGGCACACCGAGATCGTTGAGCCACTGCTCCATCCAGATGGCGAAGGTGGCGCGGAACGGGTCGTAACCCGGGCCAGGGGCCAGGATCGACAGCTCAGGCACAAGTGTGCCGTTCGGCATCGTCAGCCCTTCACCAGGTGTTGTGACCGGATCGGGGTTCTCGACGTCGATGACCGGCTCTGAGGTCCAGGTGTAACCGGCATCCTTGAGGATCTGCACGGCTGTCACGTAGCGGTCTGCTTCGGACAGCGGCCCTTCGTCACCCCAACCTGCGCGTGGCACGTCGGCGTTGTAGAAGGAGGTCAGATCCGGGTGGATGACGGTGTAACCGGGGAACACAGCGCCAGCAAGGACGGTGTCAGCCACCAGCTCCTTGTTGATCACCGTCGCCGCGGCCTGACGGAAAGCCAAGTCGGACATCGGGGCCTTGCGCAAGTTGAAGGCGAGGTACCGGAAACCTTCCGTCTGGTTGACGGAGAAGTTCAGATCCGGGTTGGTCGCCAGCTCGTTGCGAAGAGCGCTGGTGATGCCAGTCGGGTCGTACACGTAGTCGACCTCACCGGCGGACAGCTTCTCGTAGGCAGCGTCCTTGGTGCCGTGCTCGACCCAGAGGATCTCC
The DNA here is from genome assembly GCA_028285585.1 of Acidimicrobiia bacterium. GTDB lineage: Bacteria > Actinomycetota > Acidimicrobiia > Spongiisociales > ZC4RG35 > CAXMPK01. Next base: position 40,944 of record JANQOU010000010.1, on the reverse strand, counting down.
GAGACGAACGGGCCCTCGACGTACTGAGCGATCGCGTCGCCCGAGCCCTCACCGCCGTAGACAGCGTCCTCACCGCGGTTGGCGTTTGCGACACGGAAGGATCCGTCGGCGTAGTAGGTGTTCTCGGTGCCGGCATCGAAGTAGTCGGCGTTGGACGTGGTTGCGGCGAACGCACCCGGCTCCCACTGCGAAAAGACCTGCGAGCTGGACGACGGCTCCATCGGAGCCTCAACCGCATAGAGAACCGTCAAAGCCTCGTTGGCGACCGAGTCGCTGATGTAGGCGTCGATGTCCTCTTGTGTGATGTCTTCGGCCGTCTTGTCGTCATCCGGGTCCTCGTTTGCGAGTGACGCGTCGATGAGAGCCTGAGTGGCGTCCTCATCGGTGATGCTGGCGGCAAGGTCAGCCGCGGCAGCACGCGCCTCTTCGACGTGAGGTCCCCAGAAGTGCGCCGGGACGAAGGCCGCGAAGCCGACGCCGTTCTGCCAAGTGGCCAGACCGGGCTGCGAAGCGAACTCGATGCGAACGAGATCGTCGGACGGAGCGGTGACGCTCAGCACATCCGGGACGAAGTTGGCGGCGTGGTTGCTTCCGAGATTGAACTCCCGGACCACTTCGAAGTAGAAGGCCAGGTCACCAGCAGTAACCGGCTCACCGTCAGACCATGTCATGTCGGTGCGCACGGGCTGCTCGACAACCCAGATGTCGCCTTCTTGAACAGCAGGTACCGGCTCATCGGTCGCAGCAGCAGCTGGGACGTATACGAAACCGGGGTTGGTCAGCGTGAACAGCGCAGTCTTCGCATTACCAAGGTATGCCTGGTTGTACGTCGAGCTGAGCGTGTCCAGAGCCGCCCACCAGTTGTCGGTCGTGATGTTCGAGATGAATCCGACGTTGAAAGCGCCACCTGCAACAGGGGCACCATCGCCGTCTCCACCTTCTCCATCACCACCGCCACTGCCGGTGTCACCGGAAGTGGTTGCAGTGGTCCCGCCGGTAGCTTCGGTTGTGTCAGCAGGCTCAGCTTCTGAGCATGCCGCGACTACCAGAGCAAAAACGGCGAGCAGTGCAAACAACCTAAGCCCGAGGGGCTTTGTTGCTTTCACTTGAGTTTCCTCCGAACTAGGGGTTTGAACACGTTCTCCCCGGTCGGGGAGGCGTGCGGCGGACACCCTAAACGAGCGCTCAAAGTTATGCCCGTTTGCTGAATCAGGCCGGAGCGGGATCGGCCTCGTCGAGGATGGTGTCGTGACGCTTCCGTGATTCGGAGATGATCGCCTGGATGATCCCGGCCATGGGCAGAGCCAGCACCACGCCGATGCCTCCCATCAGCGCTCCACCAGCGAGAATCGCCCCCACCGACACAGCGGGATGGATCTCCATGGTCCGTTTCGTGATCCGCGGCGAGATCACGTAGTTCTCGAGCTGCTGGTAGGCGAGGAAGAAGATGGTGGCGATCAGAGCCGTCTGGAAGTCGTTGAACGTGAGCGCGACGATCGCCGGCAGGATCGCCGCCAAGTAAGTGCCGATCACAGGGATGAACTGGCTGAGCACACCGACCCACACCCCGAGCGAGAGGGCAAACGGCACCTCGAGGAGACTCAACACGACTGTGGTCAAAGTGGCGCTGACGATGGCGAGGATGAGCCGGGAGTAGATGTAGCCACCCATGTTCTCGACCGCGATGTCCCAGATTCGCATCGCCTGGCGCTGCTCTTCTTTCGGCATGGCCGAGAGAACGGTCCTTTGCAGCTGTGGCAGCTCGGCAACCATGTAGAAGGAGAACAGGGCGACGGTGGTGGCGAGGATCAGGAAGCTGCCGATCGAAGCGGCGACCGACAGGATCCCGCCGGCAATGGTGCCACCGGCGCTCTGCACGTACCCGAGCAGGTCGTCACCGATGTTGTCGATGTCGAACTCGGAGAAGTCGAACCCGAATGTGGTCGACAACCAGGCGAACAGGCCGTCGATCATCTCAGGCACAGCGGCAATCAGCTGCTCCACCTGCCTGACGAACAGCGGCATCAGCGACCAGACGAAGGCGACGGCCAAGATCAACGCGGCGAGAAAAACCGCACCGGTGGCTAGGCCCCTTCGCCAGCCTCTCTTGGCGAGAAAGTGGACAGGTGGCTCGAAGGCCACGGCGACGAACACCGACACAAAGACGTAGAAGAGAAGGGTGCGGAGGTTGAAAGCGAGCCAAAGCAGACCAGCCACGCCGAGCAGCGCTATCGCACCGTAAACGGCACGACGCATCACCAGTCTGTCGGCTGCTCGCTGATCGGCCGAGGCCATGCAGCGAGGGTAAAGAGGGGCAGACCCCATCCTCGGTATATCCGATACCCTCAAGGGCCGATGGATCGATTTGAGATCGCCTGGGAGCCAGACCAGGAAACCGCAGCGGCTACCAACACCTCCAAGTTCATGGTCGCCCACCAAATCGACTCCTACGAGGAGCTGGTGACACGCTCACAGCAGGATCCCGAGTGGTTCTGGGAGGCCGTCGTCGACTTCCTCGGCATCCCGTTCGACTCGACGTGGGCCTCGATCAGAGACACTTCGCGGGGCCACGCTTGGGCGACTTGGTTCAACGGCGCAAGCTTCAACCTCTCAAAGGCATGCCTGGATCGCTGGACTGGCGAAGACCCTGATCGCCTAGCCCTGCGCTCGCAAAAGGAGACCGGCGACACACGCGAGCTGAGCTACGGAGAGCTTCTGTCCAAAGTCGAGCTGGCGGCCGGAGCCTTGCGTGCGGCCGGTGTCGGCCGCGGTGACGCTGTCGCCGTGTACCTCCCGATGTCGGAGGAAGCTGTGGTCTGCCTGCTGGCCGTCGCACGCATCGGAGCGGTCTTCATCCCGGTCTTCTCGGGATACGGAGCGGACGCTGTGGCCACCAGATTGGAGAACCCCAAGCCCAAAGTGATGGTCTGCGCCAACGGGTTCACGCGACGCGGATCACTCATCGAGATGAAGGAAATCGCGGACTCCTCCGTCGAATTGGCCGGCGGCATCGAGTCGTTGATCGTCGTCGACTACGTCGACCGTGAGCGGACGCCGATGACAGCGGGTCGCGACATGTGGTGGCACGACGCACTCGCTGTGGCGGAGCCGGCCAACGCCGTCTCGACGTACTCGGAAGACCCGTTGCTCATCGCCTACACCAGTGGCACGACGGGACGACCTAAGGGGGCGGTTCACGTCCAAGCAGGCTTGACCGTGAAGATCGCCCAGGAGGCTGCGTTCCAACTCGATGTGCAACGCGACGACGTGCTCATGTGGGCCACCGACATGGGTTGGATCATGGGGCCTTGGATGGTGATCGCCGGACTATCCAACGGCGCAGCGATAGCCACCTACGACGGCGCACCCGACTATCCGGGACCAGACCGGCTCTGGCAGGTGGCGTCGAAGCTTGGGCTCACAGTCTTGGGAATCTCACCGACTCTGATCCGGGCGCTCCAGCCTCATGGCGAAGCGGAGGCGCACAAACACGACCTGTCGCGGCTCAGGGTGCTCGGGTCGACAGGCGAGCCTTGGAACCCCGAGCCGTGGTGGTGGCTGTTCCGAGACGTTGGACAGTCCCGTGTCCCCATCGTGAACATCTCGGGTGGCACCGAGGTGGGCGCATGTTTTCTCAGTGTGAACCTGCTCCAGGGCATCAAGCCGACGTCGCTGGGCGGCCCGTCACTGGGCATCGACGCCGATGTCTACGACGATGCCGAAGCGCCGGTGCGTGGAGAGGTCGGCGAGCTTGTGATCCGGGGCTCCTGGCCCGGCATGACTCGCGGCTTCTGGGATGAGCCTGATCGCTATCTGGCCACCTACTGGTCCCGCTTCGACGACACCTGGGTCCACGGCGACTGGGCTTCGATAGACGAGGACGGCTTCTGGTATCTGCATGGCCGCTCAGACGACACGCTCAACATCGCCGGCAAGCGCATCGGGCCTGCGGAGATCGAGTCGGTCGCCGTGGCAATGGACGAGGTGATGATGGCCGCCGCCATCGGGCTGCCTGACGAGGTGAAAGGCGAGGTCATCGCCCTCTACCTGGTGCCAGCTCCCGCTGTGGATCCGGACGAGTCACTGACATCTCGAGTGATCGAGGTAACAGACGAGACCCTAGGCAAGGCCTTCCGGCCTCAAGCCGTGCGCTGGGTCGATGACCTGCCCCGCACCCGATCTCAGAAGATCATGAGACGAGTGGTCAAAGCAGTGGCTATGGGCAAGGACCCAGGTGACCTGACCAGCTTGGAGAACCCAGACAGCCTCGCCGGGCTTGCCGGCTGATCGCTACTTCGGAGGCATCCGCGCCGCGGCGTCCAGCCTCACCACTTCGCCGTTGATCAAGGGGTTCTCGATCAACGCCTGAGCCAGATGCGCGAAGTCTTCGGCGTTGCCGAGACGCTGCGGGAAGACGTGGAGCTTGGCCAGGGAATCGAGCAGCTCCTGAGGAGCGCCGGCGAGTAGCGGCGTGTCCATGACTCCCGGTGCGATCGTGTTGCAGCGAACCCCGATCCCGGCGAGGTCGCGGGCGATCGGCAGCGTCATTCCGACAACACCGCCCTTCGATGCCGAATAGGCGGCTTGCCCGATCTGACCCTCGAAGGCGGCTATCGACGCCACGTTGACGATGACGCCTCTCTCACCGTCCTGCCCCGGGTCGTTGGCTGCCATGACTCCAGCGACGTTGCGAATAACGTCAAACATCCCGATGAGGTTGACTCCGACGGTGAACTTGAACAGCTCGAGATCGAAGAGGTCTCCGTCGCGCGAGATGACGCGTTGGGCTGGAGCCACCCCAGCCGCGTTGACCAGGATGTCGATCCGGCCCATCGCCTCGGACGCACCTTGGACGGCAGCGGCGACATCGTCGGCGTTGGAGACATCACAAGCCACGAAACGGGCCTGCTCCCCCAGCTCTGCCACTGCTTCGGCACCACGAGCCTCGTTGATGTCGGCAACGACCACCGACCCGCCTCGGGCGACGAACCGTGAGGCAGCTCCGAAGCCGAGACCGGACGCTCCGCCGGTAATAAGTGCGACGCTTTCCTTGACCTGCATTGGACCTCCATCGAAGCAGAGGCGAAACTAACCGATGATCGGACTCTTCGACTCGGGGGTGGGCGGTCTCTCCGTGCTCACCGAGGTCCGGGCTCAGATACCGGACGCAGACCTCCTCTATGTGGCGGACCGGGAGCGAGCCCCCTACGGGCCCAGGCCACTCGATGAGGTCAGAGACATCTCACGCCACGTCAGCAGCTGGTTGATCAATCAGGGCTGTGACACGGTGGTCATCGCGTGCAACACGGCTTCGGCCGCCGCCATCGAAGTCCTCCGAGCTGAGCATCCTGAAGTCCCTTTCGTCGGGATGGAGCCGGCGGTGAAACCAGCAGCCCTATCCAGCCGGAACGGGGTGATCGCGGTGTTCGCCACCGAAGCCACCATCCAAGGCCGGCTGTTCGAGTCGCTCCTGGCCAGGCACGGGAGCGAAGTCGAGGTGATCGAGGTCACCTGCCCGGAGTGGGTGGAGCTGGTCGAGTCGGGACAACTCGACAACAAACGAGCAAGAGAGTCCGTTGCGAAGCATGTGGTGCCTGCCCTGGAACGGGGAGCAGACACATTGGTGCTCGGTTGCAGCCACTTCAGCTTCCTGCAACCGCTGATCCGAGAGATCGCCGGCAACGATGTTGACGTGATCGACCCGGCACCGGCGGTGGCTGCCCAAACCCGCCGCGTGGCCACAACAACCGAAGGCTCCGGCCGGCTGGTGATGGCTGCATCTGGTGACCCGACCGAATTCGAGGGTCTCGCTGCCACACTCGCGAAGTTGGACACCGTCTCCCCCGCTCTACCCTTCCCATCGTGAACGCGAGCACAAGCCTTCCACTCTGGTCTCGCCGCGGAAAGACGCTGATGGGGACAGGGTCGGTGACCCGTCTCGACCCTGGGACCGGGCCTGATCGATACCAGCGAGCGCACGACCTGTTGGTAGAGACCGACGCCCAGGTGGCATTCGCATCGTTCACTTTTGACCCCACTCTCGAAGGCAGCGTGCTTCTGATTCCAGACTCAGTCGAGGAAAACGGCTCGGTTCCGTTGGGTGGAACTGTGCCATCGGGAAGAGTGCTGTCAGACGGCAAGAGCACCTGGCAGAACGGGATCGACCGCGCTTTGGCTGCATTGGAAGCCGGAGACCTGGACAAGGTAGTGCTCACCCGCAAGGTGACCGTCGGGTTCGACCACGACCTCGAAGCGACCACCGTGGCCAGCCGTCTGATCGATCAGCAGAGAGGCTGCTACGTCTTCTCAGTCGACGGGCTCATAGGTGCCAGCCCCGAGCTTCTCGCCTCACTCGATGAAGGAGTGATCACATCACTGGTGCTCGCCGGGACCGGCGTAACCGACGAAAGCCTCGCATCGGCGAAGATGACCCGCGAGCACGTCCTCGCCGCCAATTCGGTTCGAGATGGGATCTCCAACCATGTCTCAGTGCTGGACTCACCGGCGCGCACCATCCTCGAGTTTGGCGACATCAAGCACCTGGCAACCAGGTTCAGTGGCCCGGCTCGCAACGGCGCCAGCGTCCTCGACCTCCTTGCCACCCTCCACCCAACCGCTTCTGTCGCCGGCACTCCGACGGAGAAGGCACTCGACCTGATCCGAGAGATCGAGCCAGCGTCGCGTGGTCGCTATGCCGGTCCGGTGGGATGGTTCAACCGGGACGGTGAAGGCGAGTTTGCCCTCGCTCTCAGGTGCGGTCTCTTCGAGTCGGACCATGTGACCCTCTTCGCCGGCGGAGGGTTGGTTGATGGGTCAGACACGGTCGGCGAGTTCGCCGAGACCGAGTTGAAGCTTCGGCCGATGCTTCAGGCGCTAGGCCTGGAATAGAGCAGCTCACGGACCGTCAGTGGCCTGTTCCGGGTCGTCCCTTCCCGCTTGTCTCTAGAGGGATAGGTGGAGTCTCAATGCTTCATCAACACTGAGCATCACCGGGGCCGGCACCGAGCCGAGGCTTCGTCCGACTCGATCCACGGAAACGGACCGAACCTGTTCTGCCTGCACTTTGGAGTCTTGTTGAAGGCCGCTTTCTCGTGCTCTCAACAAGACCTGAAACGGGTAAACCCGGGCGGTGTTGGACGTGATCGGTGCAACGGTGACCACACCCCTGCCGAGCCGAGCGGCCGTTGAGTTGGCTCCGTCGTTGCTGACGATTACAGCAGGCCTCTGACTCGCAGATTCGATAGGCAACGCCTGACCAAAGTCAACCCGCCTGATCTCTCCGCGAAGCATCAGGCCATGCCGTCCGCAGTAGCCCTGTCCCAAAGTTCAGAATCGTCGGACTGCTCCCACTCGAGCCATGCATCGGCATACGCATCACCGAGTTTCGACGAACGGAGCATCCGCACAGCGGTGTGAACGACCGCAGACCGCGACTCATAACCCTGATTTAGTGCGTAGCTGTCTAGGAACTCGACGTCCTCGTCTGGCAGGCTGACGCTGATTTTCATACCTGAATCCTACCATCGGTAGTACCTACTGCCTACCTAGACGCGACACAGTGGCGGCTGAGCTCATCGAGCTGACGTCTGGTCTCCAGGTCCTTCGCCCGATCCACGGGCACATGGATCACGGTTGTCGGCGACCCGATGCTCTCCGCAACCGCAGACGCCAACTCGTCTGGGGCGTCGACCAGCCTGTAGTCGAGACCGTGGAACTCGGCGAGCAGCTGGAGACGACGATGATGCGGAGTGACGAAGAGCCGCTCATAGTCGGGGGCGTGCCGTGCCGGTGGAAGAGCGTCGAACAGCCCGCCGCCGTTGTTGTCGATCACCACGAACACGCAGCCTGCTGGCGTGTCCCCGATGAAGGCGTTGGAGTCGTGGAGGAAGCCGAGGTCTCCCGTCAAAGCCACCGTTCCGGGGATGACATCGCTGACACCTAGGGCCGTGGAGTTGAAGCCATCGATCCCGGAGGCGCCCCGGTTGGCGATCACACCGCCACCCCGGGAGAGGTGTGCGTCAACGTCGCGGATTGGCAAGGACGACCCGGCCACTAGCGCCGGCCAGTCCACTTCATTGATCTGGAGCACGGCTCCCGGTCCGGTGTTCTCGTGGATCTCAGAGAGGTGGCTCTCCATGACTGATCGGACTGCCGTGTCTGCCTCTGACCACTCCTCAGCGAACTCGCTGTCACCGTGGGCCTCGACGCTCTGGAGGAGTTGCACCGGATCACCGGCGACGATTGCTGTCGCGTTGCTCCTCGGGTCGATGGTCCGGCCCCAGGCGTCGACACGAACTCGAGTGTCGGCGGTGGCGACAAGGTCTTCGAGCCGTTGACTGGGACCGATGGCTCCCACGGCAACGATCACTTCAGGTCTCAAGTCGTCAGGGACACCACCGGCGAGGACATGGTGATACGCGGTGACCACAGAGTGGTCACGCAACCCGGATTGGGCTGTGGCGAGCACCGGCCAGCCGAGCCGACTCACCGCCGCGGCCAGCTCAGAGCGTGAATACTCCCCGTCGCCGGCGATGACCATCCCCCGGCTGCTGGCAGGCAGATCCACATCGATCCGGCTCGCAGCTATACCTGCTTCGCTCGCCTCGGGCAGATCGCCGATGGAGAAGGGGTACGGAGACGAAGAAGTTCTTCCGTCGTTGGTAACGGGGACTGTCGGCTCGCGGAAAGCGACGTTGAGATGGACCGGGCCCGGACCAGCCTCGCTGCCGAGGGCTGCCGCAACGGCTTGCTGTGCGAGACGCCGCCACTCGAAGCTCGAGTCTTCGTCGGCGGATGGTGCGGGAATGTCAGCAAAAAAGCGAACGCGGTCTCCGTACAGGGCGACCTGGTCGATGGTTTGGTTGGCCCCCACCCCGCGCAGTTCCTCGGGGCGATCTGCCGAGAGGACGACCAGAGGCGTCATCGACATATCGGCCTCGACCACGGCAGGCAGGTAGTTGGCCGGCGCCGTGCCCGAAGTGCTGATGACGGCTGCTGGGCTCCCATCCGCCTTGGCCGCTCCCAAAGCGCGGAATCCGGCCGATCGCTCGTCGAGGACGACGGTGGTGCTGACGTGGGGGTGCTCGGCGGCGGCGATGGTCAACGCCGCCGACCGGGATCCTGGCGAGACGATGAACCTGCTGACCCCGCCGCGCCAGAGCTGGTCGACGATGGCCCTTGCCATCGCTGTCGACGGGTTGGGCTGACTCAAGTCAGGACCTCGGCCGCGGCACGAACCCGACGCAGCATCTCCGCAGCACGGGTTCGCTCCGGTCGCCATTGCTCGAGAAGCTCGAAGTCGGGCTCGGGGCGACGCACCTCTAGCTCTCCCCCGCTGGCGATCAACGGTTCGCCGGTTGGATCGCCTTGAAGCAATGACACCGTGCCGAGGCCGCAGGCGTAGGGCAGCTCGGGCAGGAGCGCAGCTGCGAGAAGTCCGCCGTACATGCCAACCGATGTCTCGACCGCGGATGAGATGACAACAGGGATCTCGGCACGTCCGGCCAAATCCAGAACCCTGGCTACACCACCCATCGGCTGGACTTTGATGACGAGCACATCGGCACCCCCAGCCTCGATGACTTGCAGAGGGTGAGGGCTTTGCCGGACCAACTCGTCGGCGGCAAGAGGCACGTCGACACGCTTCCTCAGCTCGACCATGTCTTCGACGGTGGACACCGGCTGCTCGGCGTACTGGAGATCGAACTCGGACAAAGACGACAGCCGCTGGGCCGCCGTGTCGACATCCCAAACCGCGTTGACGTCTACGCGGACACTCCCGTGTGGGCCGATGGCATCACGGACTGCAGCCACCCGGCCGAAGTCGGCCTGCTCGTCGTCACCGGGGTCGCCGATCTTCACCTTGGCGGTTGTCGCCGCGGACTCGGTGACGAGCTTGGAGGCGTCATCGGGCTTCACCGCGGGGATGGTCACGTTCACAGGAACCGTGGCCCGTCTCGGCTCGGGCAGGTCGGTGCAGGCCAGCTCGAGCGCCGCCGCCAGCCATCGTGTCGTCACCTGTGGCGGGTAGTCGGGGAAAGGCGAGAACTCACCCCACCCGTTGGGCCCTCGGATCAGGACCGCCTCACGATGGTCGACATGTCGAAAACGGTGCCGCATCGGGATCCGCACCGGATACAGCTCCAGTGTCTCGAGGATCTCGCTCATCCGCTCTGCACCTCGCGGATGTAGGCGACGAGACGACCCAACTGTGCGTCGTCGAGTGCTGACGAGAACGAAGGCATCCGGCCACGGCCCTGCTTGATCGATATCTCCAAGAAGGCATCCGGCTGCACCGAGGAGTTGGACTCGGGGCCTAGCGGCGGACCCAGCGCGCCGGAGAGATCCGCGGCGTGGCAATTGGCGCAGAGCTGCGTGTAGATCTCCTCACCTGTTGCATCCGGCTCAGGCCTGGAGACCGAGCAGGCGGCAACCAGGAGCAAGAGGAGGACGGGCACCGCCTTTCTCATCACCTGTGATCGTACGAACAGTCGGATGCTCAGAGTTAATCGAAATCGAGCTTGAGATTCTTCACGTCCTGTGCCCGGTCCTTGGCGATGACCAGAACACCCTCTTCGGTCTCGATGACCACGACGTCGCTGACCCCGAGAACGGCCACCGGCCGAGTGGTCGAGCGGATCAGCGAGTTCGACACGTCAGCCAGCTCGACATCGCCAGAGACCACGTTGCCCTTCTGGTCGGACTCGGAGACATCCCACAGGGCCTCGAACGAGCCGACGTCTGTCCATCCGATGTCACCCGGCATGACGATTCCCCTTTCGGTCTTTTCCATCACTGCGTGATCGAACGAGATGGCGGGCACCTCCGCGAAGCTGTCGTTGAGTCGAACCAACCGGTCGACGGGCTCGGTCAACGCCGATCGAACCTTGACCAACAGGTCTGGCTCGTGTCGTTCTATCTCCTCCAACAACGTTCGAGCCGTGCCGACGAACATCCCCGAGTTCCACACGTGAGCGCCGGACTTGGTGAAAGTCGCAGCACTTGCCGGGTCGGGCTTCTCATGAAATCGGACGATCTCATGCCCGGGCCCCGACTCCTTGCCCATCTCGATGTAGCCGTATCCGGTCTCGACACGGGATGGCGTGATCCCAAAGGTCACAATTGTCCCGGATCGTGCTGCGTCGACGGCTTGGCGGACCATTGTCTCAAATCTCTCCCGGTCGAGAATGAGATGATCGGAAGGGAGGATGACGAGGACGTCTTCGGGCTCCGAAACCAAAGCCGCGGCCGCCAACGCCGGTGCCGTGCTACGACCGACCGGCTCGACGATGGTGAGATCGGGCTCGACACCAAGCTCTCGGGCATCGTCGAGAGCAAGGTCGGTGAAAGCGGCTCCGGTGACTATCACCGGTGCGCCGACTCCGTCTACGGCACTGATTCGTCGCAGGGTCCTGGAGAACAGTGATCCTCCTGGCACCACATCGGCGAACTGCTTGGGAAATGCTGGTGTCGAAATCGGCCAAAGCCGGGTTCCTGACCCTCCGGAGAGGATTACAGGGCGTGTCGCAGCCACCAAGCGACCCTAACCGGCACCCTTTCCGGAGTTCAGGAACTCGATCAGGTCGATATCGACACGTAGCCGCACTCGCGGCAGATGTAGCGGACGATCCCGATCCCACCGGGGGCTTCGGTGAAGTCGTGGACGTGATCTCGCGAGGTGCGGTTGAAAGCTGCCCGCACCGCACCCATCAATCCCGACTTCTCCTCGGTGCCGGTCAAGGCTGGTTCGGGTGGAGGCTGTGGTGGTGAAGGAGGCTTCGTCTCTTCGACCACCGGTTCCTCACTTGGGGGCTCATCCTCGAACTCACCTAGATCGACGACCATCTCCTTGGATTCCTCCGGGTCTCCGACCTCCGCCTCGATTACCTCTTCAGCTGCTTCGACCTGCGCTTCCGTGCTGGCGATCCGCTCATCTAGAGCCCGTCGCTCCTCTTCGATCTTCTCGACGTCACGCGCCGCGGCTTCGAGCCGCTCCCTCTCGAGGCGTTCGGCTTCGGCTAACGCCTCTTCCAAGGCCAGCTTCTGCTGCTCGAGCTGTGCTCTCTCCGCTTCCAACGCTGCCCGCTCTTCCTGGAGACACTTCTGCTCATCGCGAACATGTGCGGCTGAATCGGCAGTTGGGACCTCGGCAGCAGGCGTGTTCGTCTCTTCGACCGAAGCCTGCTCGATGAGTGTCGGCGGCAGGTCACGGCTCAGGTCGGGGGGCGGCGGATTGGCAGCCTCGACCTTCTCCAACTCTTCGGCTTCTCGGTGAGCAATCAGGTTTTGCTCCATCACGCGACGGAACTCATCGATGCGTGACTCGCTGGTGCGACGCCGGGAGCGGGCTACGGCGACCACACGCCGTGGCAGGGTCATCGACTTGTACCGAGCCCAGGCCTCGGCCATGTGCTCGACGCCTTTGTAAGCGAAGTCGACCGGGTCGTCCGCAAGAAAAGTCACCTCTTCGCCGGCGAGATCGACCTGGAAGGCACTGGCGATCAGTCGGCTGACATGGACGTCAAAGAGGGACCATCTGCCCAAAGACTCGTCTTCGAGCCGGATCTCTGCCTGGTTGTCATCGACTACGAACGTGGCCGGCACCCCCGGGTGATCTATCTCGGGCACGCGTAGCTCGCCGGTGAACCTCAACCGTTGGACCCCCTTGTCGGCTGGATTAGGGATTCCAGCTCACGATCCCACTACACCCGGGATTGTCAAGCCAATCAGACGTATGCGTCGAGCGGCGGGCAGGCACAGACAAGATTGCGATCGCCACCCACACCGTCGATACGGCTGATCGGCGGCCAGTACTTGTCGGACCTGAGATGGTCGACCGGGAATGCCGCGATCTCCCTGCCGTACCCGTGATCCCACTTGTCGACAGCCACATCTGTGGCGGTGTGCGGGGCATTGCGCAGCGGGTTGTCGTCCTCCGGCCATTCCCCGGAGCCGACCCGGTCGGCCTCACCCCGGATGGCGATCATCGCCTCACAGAAACGATCGATCTCAGCGAGGCTCTCCGACTCGGTGGGCTCGACCATGAGGGTTCCCGCCACCGGGAAGGAGAGGGTTGGCGCATGGAAGCCGTAGTCGGCGAGACGCTTCGCCACGTCTTCGGCTGTGATCCCGGTGTCCCGTGTCATCGGCTGGAGGTCGATGATGCACTCGTGAGCGACTCGCCCGCCCCTCCCCGTGTAGAGAACTGGGAAGTACGGGTCGAGGCGTCGTGCGATGTAGTTCGCGGAGAGGATCGCCACCTTGGTGGCTCGGCGCAGGCCGTCAGCACCCATCAGCCGCAGATAGGCATATGGGATAGGAAGGATGCCGGCAGACCCGAATGGGGCGCCAGAGATCGGACCGATCCCAGTCTCAGGGCCGGCTTCTGTAAGCAGCGGATGGTTGGGCAGGAACGGTGCCAGATGGCTCTTGGCTCCTACTGGCCCGACTCCAGGACCGCCGCCTCCGTGGGGGATTGTGAACGTCTTGTGCAGGTTGAGGTGGCCGATGTCGGCACCGAACTGGGCGGGCTGCGCCAGGCCCAGCAGAGCGTTGAGGTTGGCGCCGTCGACGTAAACCTGTCCGCCGTACTCATGGACGAGGTCGGTCAGTTCGACGATGTCTTCCTCGAAGACACCGTGAGTCGACGGGTAGGTGACCATTACCGCAGCCAGATCGTCTTTGTGCCTCTCGACTTTGATCCGGAGGTCGTCCATGTCGATGTTGCCTCCGTCGTCACTGGCGACGACGACCACTCGCATCCCGGCCATCACCGCTGAAGCAGCGTTGGTCCCGTGGGCGGACGCCGGGATGAGGCAGACATCGCGGTGATCGTCGCCTCGCGATGAGTGATACGCGGAAATGGCGAGCAGCCCGGCTAGCTCTCCTTGCGACCCGGCGTTGGGTTGAAGCGAGACCGCGTCATAGCCGGTCGAAGCGGCGAGGAGGTCGGCCAGATCTCTGATCATGGCCACATACCCGGAGGCTTGGTCCACCGGGGCGTAGGGGTGGATCCCGGCGAACTCAGGCCAGGTGATCGGCACCATCTCGGTGGTGGCATTGAGCTTCATGGTGCAGGATCCGAGGGGGATCATGGTCCGGTCCAGGGCCAGGTCTCGGTCGGCGAGGCGTCGCAGATAGCGGAGCATCTCGTGCTCCGACTGGTGTGAGCTGAACACAGGGTGGGTCATGTACCCGGTGGTGCGCTCGGCGTGCTCGGGTATCCCGCTGGTCACCGACTCGAAGGGCTCGACACCGAAGGCCGCTAGCACTTTGGCGAGGGTCACATCGTCGGACGTCTCGTCGAAGGCGACTCGAACACGGTCTTCACCGACTTGGCCCAGGTTGAGGCTGGCTTCGAGGGCGTCGGCAACGATCTGGGCGGCTCGGCCAGGCACCTCGACAGTGATCGTGTCGAACCAGGTGCCGTTGGTGGTCATCCCGGCATTGTTGAGCGCTCCGGCAAGGCTCGATGCGAGACGATGGGCTTCACCTGCGATGCCTTTGAGCCCTTCGGGCCCGTGCCAGCAGCCGTAGAGGCCGGCCATCACGGCAAGCAGCACCTGGGCCGTGCAGACGTTAGAGGTGGCTTTCTCACGGCGGATGTGCTGCTCCCTGGTCTGCAGGGCGAGCCGGTAGCCCATGCGGCCTTCGCTGTCGGTGGAGACTCCGACCAGGCGCCCCGGCAAGGCCCGCACATGCTCTTCCTTGCAGGCGATGAAACCGGCGTGGGGGCCGCCGTATCCCAGTGGAACGCCGAACCGCTGCGCCGAGCCCACGGCGATGTCAGCGCCCCACTCCCCTGGTGCCTCGATCAGGGTAAGAGCGAGGAGATCGCATGCGACCACCACAAACCCGCCGGCCTCGTGAAAGGCCTCTGCTGTGGCGCGGTGGTCGGGGATGGCTCCGCTGCTCCCCGGATACTGGAGAAGAACTCCGAAAGCCTCGCTGGGATCGAAATCGTCGGTGAGGTCTTTCACCTCGATTCCAACGCCCCTCGCCCTGGTCTCGACCACCGCCCGAGTCGGTGGGTGGACGTCAGTGTCGACGTAGAAGACCTTCTGCTTGCCTCGATGGAGGCGGTTGGCCATGGCCATCCCCTCGGCAGCGGCCGTGGGCTCGTCGAGCAGGGAGGAGTTGGCGATGTCGAGCCCGGCGAGGTCGGAGACCATCGTCTGGTAATTGAGAAGAGCCTCGAGCCGGCCCTGGCTGATCTCGGGTTGGTAAGGGGTATAAGCGGTGTACCAAGCGGGGTTCTCGAGAACG
This sequence comes from Acidimicrobiia bacterium, assembly GCA_028285585.1. Taxonomy (GTDB): domain Bacteria; phylum Actinomycetota; class Acidimicrobiia; order Spongiisociales; family ZC4RG35; genus CAXMPK01. The sequence continues at coordinate 25,680 of JANQOU010000010.1, read as the reverse complement.
TTTCGCTGGATGACGGGCGGAACGATGGTGTCGTGATAGCCAAGTCCGATCAGAGATGGAACGACCTTGTTCTGATCGGCGAACGACCGGAGCAGGTCGATGACTTCGACTTCGCTGAGAGCCTCGGGCAGGTCGAGTGTCTCGTCATGGATCGACTCCGGGACGGTCTGAGACACCAGGTCGTCAAGGGATGCTGCGCCGACTGTGGCCAGCATCTTCTCGATGTCGGACTGCCTGGGGCCGATGTGCCGGTCTGCGAAGGTCTCGTCTGGGTGGGGCATCTTGTCTCCGGTAGCGGAATCTGCCCTTCCCTGCTGTCGTCACCTCCAGCGAAGCCTCGACCGAGCGGTCCACGTGCCTGAGAGTTTCCGGGAAGGCGTTGCCCCTTCGGCGCCTCGTGTCGAGGCTCTCCCGTCGGTGTCTTTGGCTCTGGAACCATCATAGGTCGATTCGTGCCGAGTGCCGGGATGGCTTGGCGGTCCCGTATCGTGTCGACCATGCGGGTGGCAGTCTTCTCCAGCAAGCGATACGACCAGACACATCTCGCTGCCGCCAATGCCAACCACGACCACGAGCTGGTGTTTCTCGAGCCACGGCTGGACGAGACCACGGCGAGTCTCGCCGGAGGGGCACCAGTCGTTTGTGCCTTCGTCAACGACGACTGCTCCGAACCGGTGCTTGCCCAACTCGCCGCCGACGGCACACGGATGCTGGCGCTGCGCTCGGCCGGCTTCAACCATGTCGACCTGGACGCAGCGCGCGACCTCGGCCTGACTGTGGCCAGGGTCCCCGCCTACTCGCCACATGCAGTGGCCGAGTTCACGGTTGGGATGATCCTGGCCCTGAACCGCAAGTACCACCGTGCCCACGCCCGGGTCCGGGAAGGCAACTTCTCCCTGGAAGGGCTTGCAGGGTTCGACCTCCGCAACCGAACCGTAGGCGTCGTCGGCACCGGCCAGATAGGGCTGGTGGTCGCCGAGATCCTCAAGGGTTTCGGCTGTGATCTGCTGGGCTACGACCCGTTCCCGAACGACGAGGCAGCCAAGTTGGGCGTTCAGTACGCCGACCTGGACGAGCTGCTTGCCGCTTCGGACATCATCACCCTGCACTGCCCGCTCACCCCCGACACCCACCACCTGATCGACGAAGACGCTCTCGGGAACATGAAGACGGGAGCGATGCTGATAAACACCAGCCGTGGTGCGCTGGTCGACACAGAGGCGGCCATCGAGGCACTCAAAGACGGCCGACTGGGTCATCTCGGCCTCGACGTCTACGAGGAGGAAGCGGACCTCTTCTTCGAGGACCTCTCCGACCGGGTGATCACCGACGATGTGTTCAGCCGTCTCCTCACCTTCCCGAACGTGTTGGTGACCGGCCACCAGGCCTTCTTCACCGAAGAGGCCCTGACGCAGATCGCCGAGACCACATTGGGCAACATCACGGCGTTCAGTAAGGGCGAGCGGTCGGGCAACGAGCTTTAGGGCTCGTCAGCGTGGGTGCGGTAGGTCCCTGAGTCGAGAAACGGGCCTATTCCCGATTCCCGGACAGCGGCGAGCAGTTGAATCTGTCGCACTGACAAGTCCCCTTAGGTGCTATCATTTCGCTCTATTGACAGCACTCCTGAAGGAGGCCTGCCATGCCACAAGTGAAACGGCCGGTCCTGACCTTGCGGTTCAAGAAGCCGTCTACGCATAGGAGGCTCAAGGAGGTCTCGAAGGTCATCGGAGCATCGATGAACGAAGTCGCCGAGACGGTCATCGAACAAGGCCTCGACTATCTCGCCGCCGACGCCGAGCGGGAACTGCGGGAGACCATCGAACGCCTACGAGGATGGGAGTACACGGACTCCGAGTTCGAGAAAGACGCCATCGCTTTCGCCGAAGGTGAGGCATCCGAACGCGACCCGCTTCGCTCAACCATGACAGAGTTTGCCGACTCGGCAGGCGTGGGAGAGATCTTTGTCCACCCCGTGGAGAGATGACAACGCGGACGACCGCCCACGCATACGAGAGAACGCGCTCAAAGTCCTGAGGGACGCAAGAGCGAGTGCCAAGCGGCGGAAACTCCCCACAGTCGCCATGGCGCAACAGTGGCATCGCGACTTCTTCGTCGGCTGCGACATCCCGGTCCCCTACTACGCGGGCGAGATCCGCGACACGGACGACGCCTTCCCGGAACTGATCGACTATGAGGTCCGCGTGGGACCACATCACAGCGTACGGGCGCGCGACGTCCCAAAACATCTACGGCGATTCGAAGCACAGGCTCTGGCCGCGACCAATCTGCTGGATGATCGGATAACCCCAGGTGACGCCCCAGAAGACCAAGGGATACTGGGATCGGTGGTCACCTTTGCTGCGCAGGTTCACGGCGAATGGGTGCGTATCCACCCCTTCGCAAACGGCAACGGACGCACTGCCAGGGTGTGGGCAAACTGGTCTCTCATGAGATACGGGTTGCCGGCGGCCCTCACACTCAAGCCTCGACCGGCCGGATCTGCCTACGCACAGGCCGGCTACGCATCGATGACCGGCGACCATCGTCCGATGACCGGAGTGCTCAACAGGTTGATACAAGACCGGCTGCAACGACTCTGAGGACACCCCCAATCCGGATTCGCGAAGCTCGCCGTCAAGCAACTGAGTAGCTTCGGCGGGTCCAAGGAGGGAGTCACATGGAGTTACAAGACCTAGGGCAGGTACTCGGGGGATGCCTGATCGGATCGTTCATCGTCGTGCTAGCGGCCTGGTATCGCAGCGACGCAGTCAGGGGCGAGCTACTCGGCCTCGACCCGAGTTGGAGCTTCTCCGAAAGCTGGGCCTCGAACGTGACCGTGGCGTCCGCAGCCTTGCTCGCCGTGTTGGGATCATCTGATGTGGTCGCCAGCGTCCTGGGCGACGAGGCGGACGTCCTAGGTGTTGTCGTAGTGGCTTCGGCAGTCGCTGCCGGGCTCGTTGCCATCGCGCCTCTCATCGTGAAGGCCTCTGTCTCGACCAATGGCCATGTGACCGCGGCGGGGTTGTTCGTCGCCGCGATCGTCACTCTCACGGCAGCGAGCTTCGAAGGCCTGGTACTGGCGCTGAACGCCAACGAGATCATGGAAGGTGACGCCTGGCTCTGGGTGGGCATGGTGGTGCTGGCCCTGCTTGCTGTCTACGGCTACCGAAGCCTCAAAACGACTTTCGCTCTCACGGAAGCAGCACCGGAGAGCGAGTCGGACACGCTGAAAGGGGCACGACTCATCGCAGCGGCTATCGCCGGTGGCCCTTCGATGAACATCACAAACTTCGCCGAAGAGTGGCCGAAGGTCGAAAAGCAGCTCACCCCGACACCATCGCCGGCGAGACGCCGCACCAGCTCCATTCTTTAGCCAGCGGCCTCCACCGCTGACACGGCCTCAGACCATTCGCCTAAGTTGGGGGCGTGGTCAGATCCAGGTGGAGTTTTCTCCTTGCGTTGGTGTTCGTCGTCGCTACAGCCTTGCCGGTGTTGGCTGTCAGTGTCTCAGAAGACGAACTGGTAAAGAACCTGATCGAGGAGATCCTCTGGGCCGATTCGGACGTACTCGACTTCACCGAGACCGACCTGTTCGTGGACGAGTCGGGTGAGTTCTACGAGTTGGAGCCATCGGAGGGTTGGCAGCCCGTGGGGGCGGGTCTCATCACCTGGGAAACCAGCGCGACGTCTGTCGGTCCCTCGGAACTCGTCCCACCCGGGTCCTTCAGCAGCGACCCGCTGTTCTATGCGGGCGTGGAGACCTCCAACGATCTCCCGACAGACGAGTTCCGGTTGGTGGCGGTGCAAACCGACTCGATGAGACACGGGTGCGAGGGGGTGCGGCGCGAGGTGGCGGTGTCAATGGCACGTCCCGGGTTGCCGGTCTTCGAGTCGAACGACGTGTTCGTCGGCAACCCCGGCATCGGCAACAACGTCCAGCTGTCCTTTGCTCTCAACAACTGCGTGCCGGAAGCCTTCTATCTCGAGGTGGTCGACGGCCAGTACCAATCGTTCCAATCAAGAGGGGGCATTCAATACAAAGACGATGGTGAGGTGGCCACCGTCATCTTCACCGGTGCCCCACCCACCTTCGACGGCCCGGTCACGGTGACCGCAGCGCAGTCGGAGACGAACTTCGACTTCACCACCACATACGGATGGACCACTGTGCAGACGACCTGGCCGGCCACGGTGCCTATGCCGTACCTGGAGACCATCACGATCAAAGACCTCGCCGCAACGAGCTTCCAGTTGATCCAAGTCGACACGGCGGGCGACCCGACGCCACCGGTATCACAAGACGATCCGACCACTCCACAACCGACGGCCGAAGGCGGCTTCCCGTGGATCCCGGTCGTCGCCGGCGGGACACTGGCCGGGTTGGCCGCTTGGTTCGGCTTCAAAGCCGTGGGCCGCAAAGAGGGCGACGGCCCCCGTACCGCGGCTGAAGAGATCGACGAGTACATGGGCACCGAGGACGAACAGGACTGGCTCCGTCGCAGCAGCGACCTCCAGACAAGATCCATGGTGGAAGGTGCCTTGCGCCGGGGGGCACCGAGCAGCGCCAGCGGATACGTGCCCATCGACTTCCTCTCAGTCGACGACTCTCTCGGGCTCATGACGGAACACGTTCATCCGGACCAGTACATAGGGATCTTCATCAACCAATACACCTTGAAAACAGTCAGACGAGGCGAAGCGGAGTGGGACGGGTTGGTCGAGGAGACCGGAGTCGAACCAGGAACGGATCGTGGATCTCGTCCCACTACCGACGACTGAAGTCCCGAAACGGGGGTGTCCTCAGCCGTCTATCCGCTCAGCCAAAGCTGAACTTCGACGACACCAAAGTCCTCGACGGAGAAGACCGACGGAGACTGCGGACAGACATGCCGTAGTCGGCGACGACGACCTCGGTGGTGCCGGTGACAAGTATCACTTCGGCGATCATCTGAACCCGTCAGACGTTGAGGCGGAGTTCCACCATGTCAGTGGCAAGCATCACACTCTCGGGCGCAAGGAAATGGCTAGCCGTTTCGAGCCTTGATGACCTCCGAGGCATAGAGGTCGACAACCGCTGCTGCGCTCTGTCCACCGTGTGGGACCGGAAGAACATTGACTTCGGCCACGCCCGCGGAAGCGATTTCGGCAACCTGAGACGCCACCTGAGTTGGCGTTCCTGCCAAACACGTCGCGTCAAGAATCTCGTCAGGAATCGCATCGGCGAATCGCTCGAACACGGAGAGGTCGAAGGTGTACTGAAACGGTCCAGCCTCCTCGAGGCGGCGATCCAGTTCCTCCGGCAACGCCAAACCCAAGACGTCCAAGAACGCAATGTTGGGGTAGGCGGCCCAGAGCGTGCGCCCCAGCCTTGACTTCGCCGTCATGCGAGCCAGGTCGCCTTCTTCGGCAATTGCCGTATCAAGTCGAAGGATCACTTCTGGCACGGAAGCACGACCGGCACGTTCCGCCCCTTTTGAAACACTCATCAGCTTGTGTGAGAGCAGATCAAGAGACCTGCAATGGGGAATCATGACCATGTCGGCGACCGCACCGGCGGCTTCCAGAGTCAGAGGACCGTTGGCAGCGATGCAAACGGGGACTGGTTCAGCCGGGACCTTCATCTGAGCGTCATTGATCGAGACCACCTTCCCGTCCAACGAGGCCGTCTCGCCGGCTAGCAGGCTTCGAATAACGAGAGCTGCCTCCTCGAGAGCTACCGCTGACTTTTGCCGGCTGATGCCGAGATTGCTGAAACCGGACTTTCCGGCACCCAGTCCTAGAACAGCTCGTCCACCTGAGACTTCGTTGATCGAGTTGATCGCAGCTGCAGTCAAGGCTGGATGACGGGAGCGAGGATCGGTGACGCCTGGCCCCAAGAAAATCCTGCTTGTCGCAGCGGCGATCACCGTCAGCCCAACGTACGGCTCGTGATAGAAACGCTCGTCCGCATACCAGAGGCCGTCGAAACCGAGGCTCTCGATCTGACCCGCGTACGAGAAAAGCTCGGCATGTGGCAGATCCGACAGAGCCAACACCGAGTGGCGTGTGGCCCCATTGAAAGTCACCTGGACGCTTTCTCCTCGCTCTCCAGCCAGCTTTGCAGCAAAAGAGATTCCGTGTGCTCGAGCGAAGCCTGGACCGGCAACACACGAAACTCGGTCACTTCCACGCCTGGCGCAACCAAAGACTCGGCCATGTCACTGGCCCGAAACGTGCTCACGTAGACATCGCAACCTTCGAGGAGTTCTCTTGATAAAGCCGAGTCATCGACGACCGTCACCACTTCGACCTGAGGGCCACAGAGCTGCTCGATAATCGCTGCAACGTTGGTGACATATTGCGGCTCGGTTATCAGGCCGATTTTCGTTCCGTATGGGTAGGACGCCAACACCCGCTTGGTCTCAGGAGACGGCTCAACGAGCAGGCCCACAGTATGGATGCCATGCCGGACCCCTATCTCACGTACCTCACTGAGCCAAGACACCAGGCAAACGATCAGATGCACCGGATCTCGTTGTCGCAACAGCGCTACGTCAGACTCGACGAACTCTTCCAAGTCGACACCGATGACTTCTGCACCGATGCTGGAAAGAGAATCCGCAAGCAAAGGGACATACTTCTCAACTACGTCCTGGCCCCTCCCTACGAATACGAGTCTTGGCTTCGATCGTTCTACCTCTTCGTCGGCGGTGAGCCCTTCAAGGGTGCTGATGATCTCGGTATCGGAGAATCCCATCGATCTGGCGTTGACATATACCGGCACAAGCACGTCTCTCAACGATGCGCTCCTGTCTTCGTCGACCTGTCGGGATTTGCGCTCATCAATGCCCGCAACAAACACGTAGTGGCCGGGCTTGCTGTCTAGAAAGCCCTCCTGGCGCAACTCGCCATAGGTGCGTTGAACCGTTGCAGGTGCGAGCCCAAGCAATTGAGATGCCTCACGAACTGAGGGCATGACATCTCCCGCGCGAAGCCTCCGCGTTGAGAGTGCATGAATGATGTGGAACTTGAGCTGTTGATAAGTTGGGATCGCGCTGGATCGGTCGAGTGTGAGACTGAAAACGCTTCGGTCCGCCTGCCTGGGAGCATCGTGATCTGGCTCTGATTCGCGACTCGGCTCGGTCACACCACACCCCCTTTTCTCCTAGGTTCCAATCTACGGTTTAGGGCACACGACCCAGATCAGCTAGGCCGCACTCGAAAACCACCATACTTCCAGCAGCTACCTTCACCCGGCCCATGACGACCGTTCAAAAACCAGATATGCCCAGTCCCCGGGCCGCGCTGGGTGAGCTGTGGGCACCATCCCCAACACTCCGCTGACGGGAGAGCGCAGCTCCTCGATCACTGCAAACGAATAGGGGCTCCAAACACGCCCAAGTAGCTCGCCTTCCTCGACCGGCTTCATCAGTCGCTCTGCTCCAAGGACCGGCTCAACCATGCCTCCCCGCGTTGGATTTACTCGATGTGCCGCACCGACGAACTCCGCGGTTGTCTCGATCTGTGCCCAGTCGAGCATCCCCAGATGAACCATTACGCCAAGCACTCCGTCGATCAGCATTTGCTTCCAAGCCGACTCCACTTCCGCGTCGAAGCCCACCCCACCTACTTCGGCCACTATCGCTGGGACTCCTAGCTTCTCGCCGGCGTATCCGATCATGCTCTTCGGCCCGGGAAACTCTGAAACCATCGGCACCCGCCTGATGAATGGTCGGCCGAATGCTCTGGCGAGACCAAGAGCTCTGTCGTTCAGCTCGGTGTCGCTGTAGTCGGACGGGCATCCCACCACATCCATCGCGGCTCCCCAAGGGCCGCAATGGAAGTCGATCACAGCATCGGCTTCGGCCAGCACCTGCTCCGACAAGACCCGAGCCATTTGATCGGCCAGCCAGGCTTGCTTACCTCCGAAAGAACGATTCAGGTCCGGGGAGTCGGACTCGTCGCGAATGTTGCGTGTACCAGAAGCGAAAGCGATGGGATTTGCGACGGGGACGACGAGAAGCGTCCCGTGCAGAGTGTCTAAGTCCACATGTGACAAGAGATCGATGTTGGCGATCGGAGCAAGCCACTCGGATCCGTGGAGTGCCGACACTATTGCAAGGGTTGGGCCGGGTTCCGATCCTCTCAGCTCATTCACGACGATCTCGATCTCGGAACCGTCGAGGTCGGTCGTGACCGGCAAACGCCTCACTGCTCGCCCTTTGTCCGAAAGCTGTGCAGCGGTCATCAGTGAACGGCCTCCCCATTTGCCACCCAATGGGCATCGTCGTCAATCTCGGCGAGTCCAAATGCCCAGCCACCCGGATAGACAGGGTGCTCACGGCCCACGTAGTAAGCGAGGCCGTTTGCAGGTGCGCGAAGCTCTTCGAGCGTCTCACCCGTGTAAGGACTGATCATCGTCCCCAACAACTGGCCCTTTTCAACCTCGGATCCCATCTCGAAACCACTGAGCTCGGGGCGAAGGATTCCTCCCACCCGAGGATTGATCCGGTGAGCTGAGCGATATACCAGCTGTTTCTCGGGAAGGTGATCGTTGTTCACGTCGATGACCCCCATTGACCCGAGCACACCGTGTATCCCACGGATTGTCCGGCCATGCCAGACTTGATCGAGCTTCGGTCCGAAACCGGCACCGCCAACCTCGCCGCCAAATCCAGGGATTCCCAAAACGGCGGCCGCATACGGCTTGGACGACTTTGGGCCAGGAAAGCCGCCGATCATCGGAGAGTGGCGAACGATCGGCGAACCGAAAGCCAGGGCAAGCTCGAGGCATCTCGCAGACAGGTCGCCAGGAAAGTCCGATCCGGCCAAAGCATCGGTGAACGCTGCTCCCTTGGGGCCCATGTGAAAGTCGATCAACGCATCTGACTGGGATATCAGCTCGTTGGTAAGCGCAGCGATGATCTGGTCACCGGTTGAGGTGAGCGGTCCGGGAAAGATGCGGTTCATGTCCGGGCTATCCACCTGATCCGGCACGTTTCTTATGTCAAGCGCAAAAGCCGCCGGATTGACTACCGGAACGATGAGAACAGCGCCGGCCATGTCTGAGGTGCTGAGGGTCTCCCGGATCTTGCGGAGAGGCTCGATTGCGTACCACTCACCCCCATGAATCGTGTTGATGATGCAGAGAACTGGACCGGGCTCGGCTCCTACGATCGCATGCACGACCAATTTGATGGCTGTCCCGTTCAGTCCAGTCGTGATCGGAATCTCAACGATCTCTTTGCTGTCGAGCCCTACTCGGGTCCCATTGATGGTCATGCCGATGCTCGACGTGGGCAAACGACTCTCCTCGTCCCTTTGTTGGCGTGATAACGTGCTAGTACATTAGTGCGACAGTGGCGGAGCTACAACCGCGTTCACGCTTTGTCCCTATGGGGGTCCAGCCGATCGCGGAATTCGTCGCCGAGAAGATTGAATGCCAGGACCGTTGCAACGATCAGAGCTCCGGGAAGGGCAGAAGCCCACCACGCCTCGAAGAGGTAGTTTCGGGCTTCAGAGATCATCCGGCCCCAGCTCGGAGTCGGAGGTTGTACCCCCAACCCGAGGAAAGAGAGCGCCGCTTCCACCAGCAGGAGCCGTGCGAGCTCGAAAGTCGTGAAGATCACGATCGAAGTGGCGACGTTGGGCAGATAATGTCGGATCAGAACAGCCCCATGAGAGGCGCCTGATGCCCACGCCGCATCTATGTACTCCTGCTCCTTCAGGGAAAGCACGAGACCTCTCACCAGCCGGGCATAAGTCGCCCAACTCGCCAGTGCCAGCACCAGGATCAGGTTCGGAATCGAAGGACCGAATACCGCCACTACCGCGATGATCAATACCAGGACGGGAAACGCCAGCTGGACGTCAACCAACCGCATCATCACCGAGTCGATTCGACCGCCGAAGTGGCCGGCCACCAACCCGGCAGCGACACCGATGATCAACGAAAGCAGAGCGGCAGACACGACTATTAGGAGCGAGGCTCGGGCACCGGCAATCATCTGACCGAAGATGTCGCGGCCGAGCACGTCGGTACCCAGCCAATACTGGGGATCCCCACCCTCCATGAAGCCTGGGGGGAGGAATCGGAGGGCCGGCTCGATCTGTATGGGATCGTTCGGAAGCCAGCCGTGAGGCCAGAAGGCCATGAGCACCACGAACAGCAAGACAACTCCGCTGGCCAAGGCTGTCAACGGCCAACGTTTTCGCGCCACGCTCGTAGATGAGCTCTGCGATCTGGTCTGACGCTCGACCACCTAGTCCCTCCTGATTCTCGGGTCGAAGAACGAATAGGCGATGTCGACGATGAGGTTCACAACGATGAATATGACCGCCACGATCATCACCATCGCCTGAACCACGGGAAAGTCGCGCGTGTAGATGGCATCCACCATCATCCGACCGATCCCGGGCCAGTTGAACACCACTTCAGTCACCACAGTCCCGCTCAGCACTGCCCCAACCTGAAGACCGATGATCGTGATGATCGGGATCATGGAGTTCTTGAGAATGTGACTCCGAAGGATCAACCACGACGACAAGCCCTTGGACCTGGCCGTTGTGATGTGCAACTGACGTTTCGTGTCCAAAACCGCGCCCCGCGTGAACCTGACGAGCAGAGCGATGAGGTACGCGGCCAGTGTCACCGAAGGGAGGATCAACTGTTGCCACGTTCCCCTGCCACCAGTCGGCAGCCATCGCAATTGGACCGCGAATATCACAATCAACATCAAGCCGAGATAGAACCCAGGGACCGCTTGGCCCAGAAATGCGAAGAACCGGATCACCGCATCGGCCCAAGACCTGTTCTTGAGCCCCGCAACGATCCCCGCCGGCAAGCCGACCACTAGCGCGATGCTCATCGCCGCGGCTGCAAGCTCCACGGTTGCCGGCATGCGATCGACGAACAGGTCCCACACGGGCATGTTGAACCTTATGGACGTTCCCAAATCCCCGGTCACCACAGCCGCGATGAACTTCCAGTACTGGACAGGCAAAGACTGGTCCAACCCGAACTTCACGTTGAAGGCGTCGATCGCTTCCTGTGAAGCCTCCGGCGGCAACATCAATGCCGCCGGATCTCCAGTGAGCCTCACCAGCAGGAACGCGGCGATCGAGATGCCGATCAAAGTCGGGATCGTTTGAGCGATCCGCCGGAGGACAAAGCGTGTCATTGGCCCAGTGCTTGGTACGCGAGCCCTAGCTCCAGTTGTCCTCAAACACGCGCATGAAGTTGAGGCCAAGGATCTTCTGGATCCGCTCGTTCGAGTAGCCCAAGCTCAGCATCCCTTGTGTCAGCACCGGGAAGTCGGCGAGACTTGCGAAACCATCGAGCACCGGCAGCAACCCGTCAGGGAACTTGTCGGCCAGCGACCCTTGAGGAGTTGTTGTCGAGAAGGCGAACCTCCTTCGCAACCGGATCCTCACCTCTCGTGGATATGCACCGGCAGTCGCTTCTTTGTCTGTCCCGATGCCGATGTGATCTTCGCCGACGAGATTGACTGCATAGTCCATGATCTCGAAGTACTCCTCCACGTTGGGTGGAGTGTCTCCTCCCTGCCAAACAAGTGAAGGGAATGGCGAAAGACCGATGACACCACCGCCATCGGCGATGGCCTTCATGAGGTCATCGCTGAGGTTGCGCGGAACCTTCGCTCCAACGGCGTAAGGGTTGGCGTGGGAAGCGACGGATGGGCGAGTCGAGTGAGCGATGGCTTCCTCTGCGGATCGCGCACCGACATGGCTGACGTCCAGCACCATGCCGACCCGGTTCATCTCCTCCACGAGTACCCGGCCTTCGTTGCTGAGCCCCGCGTCGGCACCTGTTGCAGATCCGTCGGCCGCGAAGTTTCGGTCGTTGTATGCGATCTGGCTGACCCGCATCCCCATGCGATAGAAAAGCTCCACGAGGTAAGGCTTCGAAGCCATGTGCCGCGCGTTCTGGGCGCCGACGATCAGGCCGACGCTCCCGTTGCGCTTCGACTCACGGATGTCGTCGGCACTGAACACGAAGTCGAGCTTCTCGTCCGAGTTGATCAGGGCGTAGTGCTCTGCGATGGCTTTGGTCGCGCCTCCAACGTCGTCTTCGATATCGGGAACTGTCATGTTCAAGGCGGTGACACCCGCCGTGCTGAGCAGCTCCGTGTGTCCCTCGCAGAAGAAGGACGTGGCGTCGATCACTATCGAGTCATGGTGAAGAGTCAAGGCCTCTTCGCTTACCGGCCTGGAGTAGGTCATGGGATTTCCTTTCTGTTGGGTCTCATTTGATGTGTTCACGTCTTCCTTCGGCGAAGTGGCATGAGACGAAGTGGCCTTCCTTCCCCGAATCTTCAAGTGCAGGAGAATCGGTGCGACAGATATCGCCGGCCATGTAGCAGCGGGTGTGGAAGTCGCACCCGGATGGCTTGTTCGCCGGACTGGGGATGTCCCCTTTGAGAACGATCCGCTCACGAGTTCCCCTGAGTCTCGGATTGGAGATGGGAACGGCCGAGAGCAGGGCTCGTGTGTATGGATGAGAAGGGCCTTCGTAGACCTCGTCGCGAGCGCCAAGCTCCACGATCTTTCCCAGGTACATGACCGCCACCTGGTCACAGATCTGACGCACCACTGAGAGATCGTGGGCAATCAGGAGATAGGAGAGCCCGAACTCCTGTTGGAGGTCCTCGAGGAGATTCACAATCTGCGCCTGGATCGAGACATCAAGTGCAGAAACGGGCTCGTCCAGCACCAACAGCTCGGGCCGAACGATGAGAGCACGCGCTATCCCTATTCGCTGGCGCTGTCCGCCGGAGAACTCGTGCGGGTAACGCTCAGCGTGGTCGGGGTTGAGCCCTACGACATCAAGAGTCTCCATCACCCGTTCCCGGCGCTCGTTGCTTTTCAGATTGGTGCTGTAGCGAAGGGGCTCTTCGACAATCTGACGTATCCTCATGCGAGGATCGAGAGAGGCGAAAGGGTCCTGAAAGACGATCTGCATCCGCCTCCTGAACGAGCGCAGCTCCCCTCTCGAAAGGCTCGTGATCTCGTCTCCGTCAAAGACAATCGAACCGCTGGTCGGATCGAGCAACCTCGTTATCAAGCGGCCAGTGGTCGTCTTTCCGCTGCCTGACTCGCCCACAAGGCCGAGCGTGGTGGCACGGGGAATGTCGAAGCTGACTCCATCAACAGCTCGGATCGGAGAAGCCGGCCCTGAGAATGCACCCTTTGACTGGTCGAAGTGCTTCTCGAGGTTTCTCACACTGAGCAGCATCCCGTCGCTCACAGGACACCCTCTTTGCGGGCAAATCCCTGTACCTCGTTGCTGAAATGGCAGGCGGAAGCGTGGGAATCAGCAACGAGCTCGAGGGCTGGACGTTCGTCGTTGCAGATGGATCTCGAATCGGCCATGGCGCAACGCTCGGCAAACGGGCATCCGGCACCAAGGGCGACCAAATCTGGCGGTGTGCCATCGATCGAGACCAACCGCTGTATCTCCCCTTCCAGCTTTGGCAGTGACCCGAGCAGCCCCACTGTGTATGGGTGCTGCGGCGAGTTGAAAATCTCGTCAGTTGGGCCGCTCTCGACCACACGTCCCGCATACATGACGACAACCCTGTCGGCCATCTCGGCGATGAGGCCGAGGTCGTGAGTGATCAGGATGGTGGCGGCACCCGACTGGGACCGGGACCGTTCGAGCACGTCCAGCACCTGTGCCTGAATCGTCACGTCGAGCGCGGTGGTCGGCTCATCGGCGATCAGAACCGACGGCGTGTTTGCCATCGCAATCGCGATCATCGCCCGCTGTCGCATGCCTCCGGAGAACTCATGGGGGTATTGCTTGAGGCGGCTCTTCGCATCGGGGACGCCCACAGATGCCAACAGTTCAACCGATCGCTCCGTCACGTCACTTCTCGAAAGCTCGGGGTTGTGCGCCTCGAGCACTTCGGCGATCTGCTGCCCAATGCTGAGCACTGGGTTCAGCGAGGTCATCGGATCCTGGAAGATCATGCCGATGTCGCGCCCACGAATCTTCTTGAGCTCCCGCTCGCTGAGTTTGAGCAGATCCTGGCCGCCGAACCAGACCTCGCCTGATCGGATCCTGGCTGGGGGTTGCGGTATCAGGCGAAGGGCAGAGAGCACCGTCACCGACTTCCCCGACCCCGACTCTCCCACTACTCCGAGCAACTCTCCCGCTTGTAGATCGAAAGAGACTGAGTCGACTGCGCGAAGCACACCGCCCTCGACCGCAAACTCTGTCGTCAAGCTCTGAACGCTCAGAAGCGGGGTCAACTCGGCCTTTCGATTGGTCTCGTGTTGTTGGGGGCCGCCAATGACGGCCCCCAACACGATCTACTTTTAGCCGTCCAGAGTGAAGGCTCGAACATCGGTGAACTGGCTGCCCCAGGGCACGAACCCGCTCAGAGCTGTTGTGGCACCGTAGAGATCCTCTGTGACGTACATGTTCACCTGCGGGGGATCCTCATCGAAGATGGCTCGAATCTGGTTGTAGATCTCGATCCTCTCGTCGGTGTCCACCGTCTGGGTGCCAGCCTCGATCAATGCGTCGACATCGTCACGGCAGTAGTAGGCGTATCGCCACTCACACTCGTTCTGGAAGTAGACGAAGTGAGCGTCCGGCGGGGGAAGCGTCCCACTGAAGAACAAGTCGTTCAGCTCCAGCGCGTTCAGCTGGTCGAGGAAGGTTCCCGGCTCCAACACCTCCTGGGTTGCGTCGATACCAACCTCAGCAAGCTGAGCAGCTACGACCTGACCCACCTCGGCATCTTTGGTGTAACGACCCGACGTGTACTTGAAGGTGATCGAGAACCCGTCGGGGTACCCGGCATCAGCAAGCATCTGCCTCGCCTTGTCTGGGTCGTACTCGATCACGTCACGACCTGAGTCGAACCCGAAGTATGCCGAAGTCATCCGCTGGTCCTTGAGGGCGACTGCACGACCCTGGAGCGGCCCGTCGATGATCTCTTGGATGTCGATGGCGTACTTCAGAGCTTGTCGAACCTCAGGCTGAACGAGAGGACTGTCCGAGAGCGTGCTCATCGTCAACCCGTACAAACGGTTACCGGGACGACCGATGACCTGAAGATCCGAGTTGTCTTCGATACGGCTCGCCGCATCCAGAGGAAGGTCGAGAAGAAGCCCGATCTCTCCAGTTTCGAGAGCTGCCAACCTTGAAGCTTCCTCGGGGATGGCACGGAAGATGACGTTTTCGATGTCAGGGGCACCCCACCAATAGTCGGGGTTCGCAGTCAGTCTGACTTCTTCACCTACGACCCACTCTTCGAGGACATACGGGCCGGTGCCAATGGGAGCCTTCCCGAACTCCTCTTCACCGATCTCTGCGAAGTACGCCATCGGATACTGGAACGAGCCAACGGCCAACGCCGGCATGTGCAGGCCGGTAGGCGTGGCTGTCTTGATGTGAAGCGTGTGATCGTCAACGACCTCAGCACCTGCGACCGCAGACGTGAAAGTCCCGTAGGCAAAAGAGTTGAGCATCACGTCGATGCTGAACGCGGCACTCTCCGCATTGAAAGGCTCACCGTTGGTGAAGGTGACGCCTTGACGAAGCTTCAACTCGAGGGTGGTGTCGTCTATCTGCTCCCAAGATTCGGCAAGCCGCGGCTCGAACTGGCCTTCCGGACCGAACTCGATCAGCTTCTCGGTGATCTGAGCAGAGATATTGATTTCCTGCTGTGTCGTGGAACTATTCGCCCACAGGCTCCGTGTCGCGAAGCCCATCCCGATGACCAGCGTCTCGGGCTCATCGCTGTCGCTGCTGCCCTCTGTGGTCGGCGTGTCGTCTCCGCCGCCACCACTGCCGCCGGAAGTAGTGGCAGAAGTGTCCCCACCAGTCGTGGTGGTTCCTTCCGACTCAGCTCCCGTGCAAGCACTGACAACCATGATCAGCGCTGCCAGCAAGATGAGAAAACGCATGCCTCTGAAGTGCGAGATCCCTTTCTGAGGGACCGATCGATCGACCATTCATGACTCCCAAGTTGAGGTAACAAATTGAGTATGCATCAAGGAACCCCCGTCCGTCAACTACCGTATCATCACGGCAGTACGGCTTGGTATTGCTCTGGAGACAAGCCAAAGGCAGGGGATACGCGTCTGCACCTGACGCCAGAAGGGACCTGATCCCACCACTCAGACGTTGGACGTGAAAGGTCGCGCTTGGATTCTGGTCGGTGACCAGGGCATCGTGCACACACCTCGATCTGCGCTCATAAGGACACTGAGTGCCAGGTTGTGATCTCGCCTTCAGGGATCAACACACTCAAGAACCCTTGATAACCTGGAGTGTTGCACATATGCTACATGTTGTGAGATATGGAGAACTCATACGGCGAAGTCGCGAGGAAGTCGGACTATCCATGAGGGCGCTAGCGGAACGCGCTGGTGTTGCCGCCTCTACCGTTTCTAGAATCGAAGCCAACAAGGTTTCGCCATCGGCAGAGACCATCGACCGGCTTCTTCTTGCCTGTGGACTGGAACGCAAAGACGCTCCTGCCAACATCCCTTCGATTGCCAGCCTGAACGATGCTTGGAACGAAGAGGCTGCAAGGCCCGACTGGACGCGCATACGCGCACTCCTCGACACGCTCGATCTTCACCCCGAATACAGGAGTGCGGCCACGATCAAGCAGCCTGAGATCTCCGACTACCCGGTCATGAACAACCTGTTGGCTGGGATAGCGGAGACGATCGCTGACCTAGAGGGCTACCGCCCTCCGCAATGGGCAAGGCAAATCGAGCCTCTGAGTCAGGAGTGGAGCCCGCCGGGAACCCCCAAAATGCTTGAAGCAAGACGGGCAGCGACACCCCAACGGCTTGCAACCCGTCGCATAGTTGTCGATAGAGAGAGCCTCTGGCGGGACCCAACGCCAATTGGCTGAGCTTCTAAGTCGCTCACAGATCGAGCGATACCTCCATGAGCTGGGCGAGGAACTAGGCACTGTCGGACCTCAAATGACGGTCGTCGTGGTCGGCGGCGCTCTAATGGCTCACTACGAACTACGAGATGGGACCCATGATGTCGACAGCGCTCGTCGACTTGAAGAAGAGCTCAAGGCGGCGGTCGCTGTAGTAGCTGATCGCCGCGGTTTGGCGCACAACTGGCTCAACGCAAGGGCCACTGCCTTTCGGCCAGCCACTCTCGATGAGAGCGAGTGTGAAGAGATCCTCAGCCACGGCCGGCTGGTGGTCCTGGCAGCACCAATCGACCAGGTTTTTCTGATGAAACTCCATTCGAGCAGAGCCAGAGATCAGGAAGATCTTGTCCTTGCCTGGCCGCAAACCAGCTTCAAGGATGTTCAGGATGTCGTCGCGGCATATCACCTGGCCTACCCCGAGGCTCCCAGAGACGAATTCTTGGGTCAATATGTCGAGACCATCATCAAAGAGGCGACAGGCGATAGCTGAGCCGTCAGACGTTAAAGCGGAACTCCACCACGTCGTTGGGTTGCATCACATAAGAACGGCCTTCGGTGCGGATCCAGCCTTTGGACTTGGCTTCGTTCCAGGAGCCGGCCTCGATGAGACGGTCGTAATCGATGACCTCTGCTGCGATGAAGCCACGCTCGAAGTCGGTGTGGATCTCCCCCGCCGCTTCGGGAGCCGTGGCCCCGGCGCGGATCGTCCAGGCACGGGTCTCCTTCTCGCCACCCGTGAGATAACTCTGCAATCCCAAGGCTTGATAGGCAGCGCGGATCACCACATCGAGACCCGGTTCGCTCTGGCCCACTGAGGCCAGCATCTCGATACGGTCCTCGGGGTCCAGCTCTGTCAACTCCGCCTCGATTTGAGCATCGAGGAACACAGCGACCGAAGACTCGACCGCTGACTCCAACTCTCTTCTCCGCCCCGGATCGGCGAGAACCCACTCGTCTGAGTTGAAGACGTAGATGACCGGTTTGGCGGTGAGCAGGTGCAGGTCGGCGAACTGGTCACGCCGCTCCATCAGCCCCTTGTCGCGCGAAACCATCTTCCCCGCGCCAAGCACCTCGGCGATCTCTTGGAGAAGGGCGACCCGAGGCTTGAGTTCGGGGTCGGCGGTGGCCTCCTTCTCCAGCTTCGGCAGTCGCTTCTCCACTGTCTCGAGATCTGCGATGGCCAGCTCCGTCTCGATGATCTCGATGTCCCGTATCGGATCGACGGCATCTTCGACGTGGATCACACTTTCGGTCTCGAAGGCACGCACCACATGACAGATCGCGTTGACATCGCGGATGTTGCCCAGGAACTGATTGCCAAGCCCCTCCCCTGCGCTGGCACCTTTGACCAGCCCGGCGATGTCTACGAAGCGGACCGTGGCAGGCGTGGTCTTGGCCGAGCCAAAAAGTGTCGTCAGAGCAGCAAGCCGAGGGTCCGGGATCGGGACGATCCCCGTGTTCGGCTCGATGGTCGCGAACGGGTAGTTAGCGGCGAGAGCGCCGGCGTTGGTGAGTGCGTTGAAGAGGGTGGACTTGCCGACATTGGGCAGGCCGACGATCCCAATGGAGAGGCTCATCTCGACGGCAGGTTAGGAAGCCGCCGACCACTAGCTGGCTACCGTCGCGCCGATGAAGAAGGTCACGGTCGTCGGCGCTGGGTCGTGGGGCACAGCCCTCGCCTCACTCGCCTCCGCCTCGACACCGACCACCCTGTGGACCAGGCGACCGGAGCTTGCCGAGACAATCAACCGAACCCGGCGAAACCGCGACTACCTGCCCGACCACCAGCTGCCGGATGGAGTCACGGTGACCGCAAGCCTGTCCGAAGCAGTTGATGGCACCGACGCCATCTTCATGGCGGTTCCCTCCCATGGGTTCCGCGAGGTCTACGGGTCCGTGGCCGAGCACATCGCCGACGACACGCCGGTGGTCTCGCTGACCAAAGGAATAGAGCAAGACACCCTGGCGACGATGACCCAGGTGGTCACCCACATCTCGACCGGCCTCGACCCGACACGGATCGGTGTGCTCACTGGGCCAAACCTGGCCGGCGAGATCATGGCGGGCCAGCCCACTGCCGCGGTCATCGCGATGGCCGACCAGTCGACGTCTCTCAAGCTTCAAACGGTGCTGATGGGACCGACCTTCCGTGTCTACACCAACGACGACGTCGTGGGATGTGAGCTGGCGGGAGCGATGAAGAACGTGATGGCGCTTGCAGCGGGGATGTCCGACGGCCTCGGGTTCGGCGACAACACCCGAGCCGCCCTTCTCACCCGGGCGCTGGCCGAGTTGACCCGGCTCGGGCTCAGCCTCGGCGGCAGGCCGGAGACCTTCTCTGGGCTCGCCGGGATGGGTGACCTCACCGCCACCTGCGCTTCGTCTCTGAGCCGCAACCGACGCGTCGGTGTCGCTCTCGCCGAAGGGAAGACCCTCGATGAGATAATCGGCGAGATGAACATGGTCGCCGAGGGGGTGAAGACGACAAAAGGTGTGCTCGGCCTGGCTCGACGCGCCGGCGTGGAGATGCCGATAGCCGAGCATGTGGCCGCGGTGTTGTACGAGGGCATGACGCCGAGAGATGCCGTCTTGAGCCTGATGACCAGGGAGGCGCGAGCAGAGAATGAGTGACAAGACCAAGTTCGGGCGTCTCCCCGATCGAGGCACAACAAACCGTGAGACCGTCGACGCGATCCTCGACGAGGGATTCGTCTGTCACGTCGCCTACGTCATCGAAGACAGGCCGGTGGTCATCCCCACCCTCTACGCACGGGACGGAGACGACGTCCTCATCCATGGATCCAACACGATGGGCATCGCCAAGGCCGTGCGCCAGGGCTCGCCGCTGAGTGTCGCCGTGACCCATATCGACGGGTTGGTCATCGCCCGCACCGGGTTCCACTCCTCGGCCAACTACCGGAGCGTGGTGATCCACGGCAAAGGTGAGATCCTCGAAGGTGATGAGCACGCCCGTGCACTCGATGTGATCGTGGAGGCGCTCGTCCCGGGCCGGCTCGACGACATCCGGCCCAACACCACCAGCGAGGTCAAGCAGACTTCGGTGATACGGCTCTCACTCGACGAATCGTCGGCGAAGGTGAGAGAAGGAGACCCGATCGACGACGAAGAGGACATCGGCACCGGCGTCTGGGCTGGTGTCCTCCCACTGTCACAGGTAGCAGGGGAACCGATCCCGTCATCCGACCTCGAAGAAGGCCTTGACACTCCGGACTATCTCCGGCGTTACCAGCGTTGACAGAAAGCCACGCAACCCGGGCCCACCGGGTGGTGTTCAACTAACCGATGTCCTCAACACCTCTCATCTCAACTTCACACGGCACCAACCGTGCAGCGTTCACGCTTTCGGACTGGGTCCTGTTCATGGGCCTGTCGCTGATATGGGGCGCCTCGTTCCTCCTCATGGCGATCGGCCTCGACGCGTTCCACCCCGGCCTGGTCACCTGGATCAGGATCAGCTTCGGCGCCATCACGATCAGCATGTTCGCTCAGGCGCGGCAAACCAGGATCAGCGGTGAGGACCTGCCGAAAGTCCGCACCCTCGGGCTGATCTGGGTTGCGATCCCACTCACGCTGTTCCCAATCGCCCAGCAGTGGATCGACTCGGCCGTCGCCGGGATGCTCAACGGGGCGACACCGATCCTCACTGCCCTTCTCGCCACGATCCTCCTCAAGAGCCTCCCCCGGCGTCTTCAGATGATTGGGCTCCTGGTGGGGTTCGCTGGAATCGTGGCCATCGCTCTCCCCTCGGCCGGCGAGAGCACCACAGCCGCCATCGGTGTGGTGATGGTGATCGCCGCCACGGGTTGCTATGCGGTCTCACTGAACATGGTCACCCCCATCACCCAGAAGTACGGGTCGATGCCGGTGATGAGATACATCCTGTGGACGGCGACGATCTTGGTCACCCCCTTCGGAATCTACGGGCTGACCCAGTCGTCTTTCGCGTGGCCGTCGCTGCTCGCCTCTCTCGCGGTCGGCGTCGCCGGAGCGGGGATCGCCTTCTACATGATGGGCAAACTGGCAGGAAGCGTGGGAGCCACCCGTGCCGCCTTCATCACCTACATCATCCCGGTCGTCGCCCTGGCCCTCGGCGTGGTGTTCCGAGACGAGCAGGTCGCACCCATCGCCATCGGAGGTGTGGCGCTGGTGATCGTCGGCGCGTTCCTCGCGTCGCGCCGGGAGATCTAGGCAACGAGGGTCGAAGTCCGGCGGAGAGATCGCATCGCCAGCTCCTTGTCGCCGAGACGACGACGTAGCTCACGCTCCAACCCGCCGATCGGGTAGAGGTTTTGCGGGGCACGCGGGTCCTTGTGACGGGCCGACGCATACCTGGGCAGAGTCGCGCTGACCCGGGTCGCAACCCGGGCCGCATCGGCAGCCGACTGGTTGGCGTCGACCTCACAACGGACGAGGCCGCCGGCGGGCCCGGCATGGTTGGCCAGCCGCAGATACCAGGAGAACCGGCTCCACGAGGTGGTGGTGAGGAACAGCGGCGTTCGGTATCCGGCTGGGAGCGAGGTCAGCACCGACCGGAGCTCCACGGGCAGATACTGGACCTTCTGAGTCTTGATGTAGCCGACGGCGTTGTCGATGTCACGGGCATGCGACAGCGGGCCGTCAACGATCATCAGCTCGCCACCCCCTGCCTCCCGGGCCACCTTGGCCTCCAGGTCGCCCATGCGTTGCTGGATCCCCAGCCACAGCTCCTCGGAGGTCGTACCCTTGGTCGCCTTCACCTCGTAGGTGCCGACCCCGGTGGCGATGTCGATCGCGGGCGCGGACGTGAACAGCCCCCGGCCCACTTCGGCGACCTCCAACTCTGCCGAGCCGTTGCACCTGACGGCACCGGCGGCGTAGGTGGCGGCGAGGGCAAATGCAGGGAAGTCGGGTGGCTTGTCGATCCAAAGGGTGGCGTCGACACGACGCACCCCGTCGACGAAGAGCACGTCATCGACAGGCTCTGTCTCTGGCAGCAAGGGTCGCCAATCGTCAGGGGCGACCTCGACACTCGGGTCGACCGACTGCGAGGCGTCGTCGAGCTCTGCTTCGGTGGGGGCTCCGTAGTCGGAGTCCCAGGCTTCGACCGTGAACTTCACGAGGCCGACCTCACTCTCGACCCGTCGACATCGTCGGACACGTCTTTCACAGTCGAACCGTCGGGCTCTTTGGACACCTCGAACCGCACCGGGGCACGAGCCGCAAGCTCTTTGACATGTGTGATCACACCGACGGTCAGCCCTTCACCGGACAGCTCCTCGAGTATCGATGCCACCGTCTCCAGTGACTCGTCGTCGAGGGTGCCGAAGCCCTCGTCGAGGATGATGGTGTCGAGTTTCGCCCCGCCGGCCGCCGACAGCGTCTCGGCCAGGGAAAGGGCCAACGCCAACGAGACGAGGAACGTCTCGCCTCCTGACAAGGTGGCCACTGGGCGCAACTCGTCGGCGTTGCGATGGTCGACGATCGAGAACGAACCACTTTCGTCGCTGTGGAGGGAGTACCCGCCGGCGGTCAGCTCGTCGAGGATGTCGTTGGCTCCGTGGACCAGCTCGGTGATGGCACCTGACATCAGCCACCGCTCGAAGCCGTCCGAGCGGAGATGACCGGCCAGGGATTCGGCGACAGCCGCCTTCTCGGAGGCTTCTTTGATCTCGGCTTCGAGCCGAGTTTTCTCGGCAGCAGCGGCCTTGTGCTGCTCGACCACTTGCCGGGCCTGTTCGCGTGCGGCGGCGACCCGTGCCGAGTACGGCTCGACCTGCTCCACTCCGAGCTTCTCGAGTCGAGCGACTATCTCGACCCTGAGAGTTGTCGCCGTCTTCTCGGCTTCGACGAGAGCCTTGGTGGCCTCACCGTGTGACCTGTTCAGCTCTTCTGACTTCTCTTCGCGCCAGAGGATCAGGTCTTTCCACTTGACTACGACATCGTCCGACTCGGACAGCGGGGGGTTGAGGTCGGCCACTTCCAGCTGAGCCGCGGTGAGCCGACGCTCCACCTGTCTCGCCGAGTCGGCCAGGTCTTCGAGGCGTCGCTGAGCCGCTTTCAACCCATCACCGGCATCGCCAAGAGCAGCCCGCTTGCCGGCAAGATCCTTGGTCAGCTCGGTGTGGCGAAGCTCGATCTTGGCGAGAGCGTCCAAGGCAGGAGCCTCGGCAACCCGACCTTTGAGAGCCTTGACGCGTTCAGTCAGCTGCCCGGCCACGGCCTCGAGCCGGCTGTGATGGTCACGGGCCTTGTCCAGGTTTGACCGTGCTGTCGCCACCTCCGAATCAGCAGCGGCGACCTCTGCCTCCACCTGCTCCAACACGGCCGGTGTCTCCAAGGTCCCGACCGTGCTCACGGTTTGGCTGCACACCGGGCACGGCTCGCCCTCGACAAGAGTCTCGGCCAGGGCATGAGCGGCGTGGGAGACCCTGGTCTGGTCGAGCCTTTCCCTAGCCGAACTGAGGGTGGCCACCGCCGACTCGTGGCCCTTCTCCGCAGCTTCCAATCCTGAAACAGCCTCGGAGAGATCGGTGCCGGCCAGCTCGGCCTCCACTTTCGTCAGCTCCTCGAAGTCCGACTTCAGATCGTTGACCCGGTCGAGACTGAGCATCTGGCCCAGCTCATCTTCGATCGCAGCGACCTCGTCGGTGACCTTCGCTACTTGCGCCTCGGCAATACCCACGGCTTCCCTGGCCTCGCCGGTGAGCCGGTCGATGTCGGCAAGGTCCTCGGGAGCCTCGATGGCGGTGAGACGCTTGATCGCACCGGCAAGAGATTCCAGCTCACCACGCACCTGATCGACGGCCACCTCGCTCTCAGCGAGGGACCTTTCCTCATCGGCAATCTTGGAGTCGAGATCTTGCAGCGCCTCGAGACGGCTCTCCGCCTCTTCCGCCTCCTCAGGGGTGGCGACGGCGAGGCCGGCTAGAGACTGGCTGGCGATGGAGGCGCGCTCGGAAGCCACCTCGGCCCGCGACCTGGCCAGCGTGCGGACCTCTTGGTAGATGTCGAGGCCGAGCAGGCTGCGCAGCAGAGCCTGGCGCTCCGCCTTCCCCGCACTGAGGAAACGAGCGAACTCACCTTGGGGCAGCACAACAGTCCGGATGAAGTCGTCGAAGCGGAGACGGAGGACCGACTCGACTTCATCGGTGACCTCGGCAGCACCGTCGGCAACCACCTTCTCGCCTATCTGGAGACGGGCCTCCTTGACCGAAGCGCCCGACCCGGTGCGGTCGGCTCTTCGCACCGCGGTGTAGGTGACGTCATCGACCTCGAAGTCGAAGGCGACCTTGGCGGCATCCATGCCGACACTTATCGCCGGTGCGACCGAGTTGCCACCGAGACGAGGCACCCGGCCGAAGAGGGCGAACACCATGGCGTCGATGAGGCTCGACTTGCCGGAGCCGGTCGGGCCACTCAACGAGAAGAACTCGACGTCGGTGAAGTCGATGTCGACCGGCTTGCGGTATGCAGCGAACCCCTCGGCGCGGATCCTCACCGGTCTCATACCGAGACCTCGTCCAGCAGCTCGGCGAACAGCGACTCGACACGCTCGTCATGGCTGCCTCTCTCTTCGAGATACGTCTTGAACCCCTCCTGGGGTTGCAGCGACTGCCTCGGCTCACGGGTTTGCCTGACCGGATCGGCACCCTGGAGGAGGATGTCGACCGCACCGGGGATCACCGAGCGAACCTCGTCGGCGAGCCCCACCCGCGCCGACTCGGTGAGCACCACTTTCACATAGGCATCAGCCACCTCGTCGGCCCTCGACGCCACCTCGGCGAGAGTCCCGGTGAGAGTGGCGAGACGCTTCCCGGCGTTGAGTGGCACGGAGGTCACCTTGGCCGGCAGACCGGGCTCGGCCTCCACCAGGAGCACTCCCTTGGCGTCGTCCACCTCTCCGAAGTCGAGTTGAAGTGGCGACCCCGAGTACCAGACCGCTCCGGAATGGGGCATCTTCTGCTGCCGATGGAGGTGACCGAGAGCCACGTAGCTGAGATGACCGGGGAACGCCGAAGCAGGTATGGCATAGCCAAAGATGTGAGCCTGCCGCTCGCCCCCACCGGCGACCGCCCCGTAGACCGTGAGGTGGCTCATCAGGATGTTGACCGTGTCGGTGGTCATCTCCTCTGTGAGCAGCTCGACCAGCTGGCGGAGCCGGTCGTCGAACGCCCCGGCGTGCTGGTCGGGCTCATAAGACATGATGTGCTCGGCTTTGACGATGCCGCGCTGGGAAACGAAGGGCAGCATCGCCACCCGGATCCCGGCGTCGTCCAGATCGATCAACCCGCCCTTGGCTCGGGACTTGGGAGCGCCGACCATTGCAACCCCAGCCCGCTCCAGTAGAGGGGCAACCGCATCGAGACGACGCTGGTTGTCGTGGTTGCCGCCGATCACAGCGACAGGAGCGATCGCGGCCAGGTCGAGCAGCGTCTTCCAGACGATCTCCTCTGATACCGGGGCCGGCGAGGACGTGTCGAAGACATCACCGGCAACGAGAGTCAGGTCGACTTTGTTGTCGTCGGCGATACCGACCAGCTCGTCGAGGACGGCGCGATGCTCGTCGGACCGGTCACGGCCCCTAATCCGCCGCCCGACATGCCAGTCAGACGTGTGAAGGATCTTCACTGCCACATGCCAGATCGTAAAAGGGGCATGGGACAGATTTGAGGAGTGTCAGAGATCCTCGAACGGATCCTCCGGTTGTGCACTGTCGCCCATCGGCCTGACTGCCTCGGAAGCCCTGGTTGCCCATGCCGGGAAG
>JANQOU010000001.1 GCA_028285585.1 Acidimicrobiia bacterium | reverse complement strand
TTCGATCCGGTCAAACGACACGTCACCGTCAGCCAACTGTGTTGCCAGGTCGGGACGGTCGGAGAGACGACGCATCGTCCGCACAAGTGTCCGCGCTGTCTCCGGAGCAACATCCATCCGCGCTGCTGTCCACTCGGACAGTGAGCGGGAACCGTCGGCGGTGGCTATCTGACGGACGTCTAGCTCGGATAACAACACCATCTGCCGGGCTCGTAGCCTGCCGATCAGACGCTCATCCTCGACCAGCTGCTGTTCGAGGAGGTCGGTTGAAGCTCTCTCCCACTCCATACCCCCGAAGCTAGAAACCAGCAGTGACAGAAACAGACCAAAACCAGCCAACCCCACAAAAAAACTGAAGAATCTGGACGTAGTCGGAAGAGGCGCCTACGTCGACTGTTGCGACTAGCTCTTGTCGATGATGCAGAACCGGTTGCCTTCAGGGTCCTCAAGAACGACGTAGTCGGCCGTGGGTGATGGGTTGTCCCACGGGACGACGGATGCTCCCAGCCCAACCAAGCGCTCTATCTCAGCTGTCTGGTCGTCGGCGTATAGATCGAGATGGATACGAGGAGGCACTTGGGCTTCCGATCTGAGTCGGTCGAGCGAAACGTGGGGCCCGTGGCCGTCAGCCGGGAACAGGTGGACGAAATCATCGTCGTCATCGACCCGGCGTTCATATTTGAGAGCCTCCTGCCAGAACTCGGCTTGCAGATCCAGGTCATCGACTCTTATCACCACGGCGCCGACGTGCAGACTCACTACTACTCGTCTTCTTTGGGAGGGCTGTCCCAGTCTTGGATGTCTTTGCCCTCTTCCCGCGACATGATGTCGAGGGCGGCGACCGCCCCGGCACCGGCTGAGATGATCGCTTGACTTCGCTTCGGCCGCACCGAGCGACCTACCACATACACCTTGTCGACTGATGATCGGTTGTCCTGGTCGACGACGATTGCCTCGTCGTCATCGGTCTCGACGCCCAGGCTGAGGGCAAGAGCCGGGCTCTTGCCTTCGGTGAGGATGAGGTAGTCAGCCTGGTGCGAGCCCTCGTCGGTGGTGATGCTGAAGCCCTCACCCGTGGTGATCGAGGTGACCTCTTGCTCGACGAGCTCGGCACCGAAGCCGGCCACCTGACGTTTGGCCACCGTCTGGAAGTTGGTGCCGGAGATCTCGGGGATGCCCAGGTAGTTGTACAAGTACGCGTAGTTCATCGCCGTCTTGTCGGTCCCGAACACGGTCACGTCGTGCCCGCCTTTGGCGAGAAACAGTGCTGCTGACAGGCCTCCGGGGCCATCTCCGACGATGCCGACTCGTGTCATTTGTCCTCCTTGGGTTCAGGAGGAGTCAACTCGATTCGCCGTGTGGATATGCCAGAAAACGGAACACCCGGAGAGTGGGTGTTCTCTCCGGGTGTTGACAGGAGAGGCTTTGGCAGCCCTCGCACTTGTGATGTGTTCTATATCGGCGTCTGGACGCCAAGTCGCGGAGGACTATTGACTAGTCACTCAAAGTGACTAGTCATCGTCTGCTGATCGCTACGGCCCTGGCGACGGTCAGGATCAGGTAGGTGACGAAGAGGAGGGCGATCAGGCCGGGTCCGCCGGGGTCTTCACAGATCGGGTTGCCGGCTGCGAAGCATTGCGTCACGAGGCGCTCGGAGCTGGATTCGATGACACCGGCCAGCGCGCCGAGGCCCAGGGCCAGCCAGATGAAGGAGCGAATCGTCGACATTCGCCGCCGTTGCCAGGCAACGATGAACACAGGGATCCCACACGCCAGCAGTGCCACCGCGACGATGGCCGAGGTCGTGAAGAAAGTGGTCACGAGGGAGACAGCCTCATTCGTTGGACTGTATTACCGCCCTGGTGGGAACATGGCTTCGTGGACTCGAAGACCCTCCCGATAGACGGTCCTCTCGATCTGCGACGCACCCTCCGGCCGCTCCACGGGCGCTTCTCGAATGACGGCTGGTGGCTGGCTGCCCGCACGCCTTCTGGAGATGGCGCACTCCGCATCAGCCGGACGACCGAGGGTGTCGTCGGCGACGCCTGGGGAGAGGGAGCGGCATGGCTGCTCGATCGCTTGAGCTCGATCTCCGGTCTCGACGACGACCCGTCGCAGTTCCAGACCGATGACCCCATCGTTTCCGAGCTGCACCGCCGGAACCCGGGTCTCAGGTTTGGCCGAACCGATCTCGTCTTCGACTCGCTGGTCGTTGCCATCTGCGGGCAGAAGGTGACGGGTCAGGAAGCGGCGCGGGCGATCAGGGGCCTGTACCGGGCCTTCTCCGACCCGGCACCGGGCCCCAACGAAGAGTTGAGGCTCCCGCCGAAGGCGGAGCGGATCGCCGAGACCCCGTATTGGGAGTTCCATCGGATGAATCTCGAGAAGAGGCGGGCGGATGTGCTCAAGCGGGTTGCTTCGGCCGCGATCGAGATCGAGTCCCTGCGTGAGCAATCACCGTCGAATGCGACTGCCGCTCTGCGCCGGTTCGATGGGATCGGCGTGTGGTCGGCCGCCGAGACGCTGGTCGTTTCTCACGGTGATCCCGACCAGGTGTCAGTCGGGGACTTCCACGTGAAGCACATGGTCGTCCATCATCTGACGGGGAGAGACCGCGGCACCGACGAGGAGATGCTGGAGCTGCTCGAGCCTTTCCGCCCTCATCGGGGCCGAGTTGCCCGGCTCCTTCACACTCTGGGACATGAGCCCAAGTTCGGGCCGCGGATGACTCCGCGCGACATCACTCGGATGTGATCGGCCTCTCAGTGTCGTGCTGTGTCGTGGCAAAGGCCATGATCAACACGACGGCCGACGGCAGCAGCACCAGCGCCATGAGACTGTGCGGCAGTGCCGAGCCGCCCGCCATCAGGAGGGCTGCCGTCTTCCGCACTTGATCGCCTCGAAACCGCTCGGGGCCGTCCAGGCTCAACAACATGAGAAGGCCACCGACGGTTGACATCAGACCGAAAGCCAGGATCACAGTCAGCGCCGACCACGCGTATCCACTGTCTCCGCGGAGCACGTCGGTGGTGTTGATGATCAGTATGTAGCTGCCGAGCAGTCCGACGCCGAGTGCAGTGATCCGGGCGATCACGGGTCCGGTGCGTGAGTTCAGGTTCATGTTCCTACCTCTCCAGCCAGACGGCGATGAGGTCACCAACCCAGTCTGGCTGACGCATGTTCATGTGGCGAGCACCCTCGACCACCTCCAGAGTGCTGTCGACACCGTTCTCCACCAGGGCGGCATGGAAGTCGATGGCGAAGGAGTCGTCCACCAGGCCGTCGCGATCACCGAACATGATCAACGACATCAGGTCGGGGTTCCGGTCGGTCAGACGCTGTGGGTTGCCGGCCAGCCAAATGTCGGGGTCGACGTTCGAGCTGACCCCGAAGAAGGGGATCATCAGCAGTCCGAGCCGATCGACGTCGTATGGTCCGGCCAGTCCGACCAGCTTCTCGGGGGTGCCGTTGCCAGGCACCGGGCAGTTGGCTGCGTAGTCGGATCCGGTGAGGGCGACTACGGCGCCGAGGTGGGCGCCTGCGGAGTGCCCGATCACGACGACGGTGCCGTCGGTTTCGGGCATGGCCCTGGCGTGGTTGATGGCGCAGGCAACATCTTCGAGCGCGGTGGGGAATCCGGGTCCGTTGTCGGCGAGCGCGTACCGGGTGTTGACTGTCACGTATCCCTCGTCGGTGAGGAAGTTCTGGAGCGTGGTCATCAGCCCCGGGTCGCCGGTGACCCAGCCTCCTCCGTGAGCCAACACCACGGCCGGGAACGGTCCTTCTCCTTCTGGGATCTTGATGACGGCGTCGATCTCGGGCAGCTCTACAGGTTCTGGCTGCGTCGTCGTTGTCTCGACCACGGTTGTGGTCGTCACGAGCGGAGGTGTCGTAGTCGTGGTGGCCGGCGCTTCGGTCGAAGTCGCCGGAGCCGGCACTGCCGTGCAGGCCGTGGCGATCAGGCCGATCGTCAGGAGATGAGGGAGGCGGCTGCCTTGTCCACGTGCCATTCGACTTCTGATTCTCCTTCACCCACTCGGCCCGCCGGGCTGCGGCCCTCCATCGAGTCACGCAGGGCTTCTGCCTTGCCTTCTCCGACAACGAGGAAGATCACATGGCGAGCAGCCCACAGGAGTGGATAGGTGGCCGTCAATCGCATCTCGCTTTGAGAGTCGACGTAGTTGGCGACAAACCATCGTTCCTGTTCGACCAGGGCCGGGGTGCCGGGGAACAGCGAGGCGGTGTGGCCGTCGTCACCCATCCCGAGCAGGACTACATCGGGACGGCCGTCACGCCATATGCCGCTGAGCGTGGTCTCGTAGTCGCGTGCGGATCTCTCTGCGTCGTCGCCCCACCTCGGCCGGTGCAGTTTCCCGGTGAAGTGGCCGGTGAGTTGTTCCACCGCCATCCGCCCGTTGGAGCGGTCATGGTCGGGCGGCACCCACCTTTCGTCCGAGAGCCAGTATTCGACGTTTGACCAATCGCGGCCCAGCCTGAGCATGGCGCCGTAGGTGGCCGCAGGGGTCGACCCGCCGGCCAGCCCGAGCGTGGCACCGGGTGCGGTGAGCGTGCTGATCCGCTCAGCGGCGGCGGCGGCAACGTCCTCCGCTGAGCTGTGGACTACGAGTTTCATCGCGACGACGGTAACGGGATGTCGTACATTTGAGGTCATGACGCGGAAGACGAAGGTGTCCTGGGACGGTCACGAGGTGACAGCTCGGCTTGCCGGCTCAGGCCCTGCCGGGATCTTGCTGGCACATGGGGCGGGCACCGATCAAGACCATCCGTTCATGGCCCTTCTCCGCGACGGCTTGGCAAACGCCGTTCACACGGTGATGACCTTCAACTACCCGTACACGGAGCGCGGCTCGAAACGGCCCGATCGTGCAGAGCGTCTCATCGAGTGTCACCGAGCCGCTGCCGACCATCTCCGGTCTGAGGTCGACGAGGTCTTCCTGGCGGGCCGGTCGATGGGTGGCCGGATCGCCACTTATGTGGCAGCCGAGGGCTGGGAGGCGGCCGGGTTGATCCTCTACGCCTACCCGCTGCACCCGGCGGGCAAACCGGAGAAGCTTCGTGTCGACCAGTTCCCGTCGATAACGGTTCCGATGCTGTTCTTCCAGGGCACAAGGGACGCGCTGTCGCGAACAGAGTTGTTCGACGAGCACATTCGACCGCTGTCCGGCGTCACCGTCGAGATCTTGGAGGGGGCCTCTCACGCAACCAAAGGCGGTGGTTGGACCCCCGAATCGATGGTGGACAGGCTCGTGGATGGCACCACGACATGGATTAGTCGCATCTCGTCTGGCACAAGCACGCCCACAACGTCATAATTGGGGCTTCACCCCTCACTTCTCCAAGGAGTCTTTCGAATGTCTGAAGTCACCCTGCGCGCTTTGGCGGGCAGAGCGCCCGGTTCCCGCGAATCGCGGCGAATCCGCCGCCAGGGCCAGGTGCCTGCCGTTGTGTACGGAAAGGACGTGAGCGATCCAGTAGCGGTGGCCGTCGACGCCCACGACTTGCGCATGGCACTCCAGACCGAAGCCGGCTCCAACGCCATCATCAGCCTCGAGATCGAGGGCGGCGACACACTGACCACCATGGCGCGTGTCATCGAGCGGCATCCGTTCCGCAACGAGTATCGCCATATCGACTTTGTGACCGTCGACCTCTCGCAGAAGGTCACGGCGGAGGTGACCATTCAGTTCGAGGGCACCCCAGCCGGTGTCCGTGAGGGTGGTGTTTTCAGCCCAAGGCGCACCCAAGTCACGATCGAAGTGCTGCCCACCGAGATCCCCGGATTCATCAGCCTCGACGTGTCGGAGGTCGAGCTTGGAGACTCGCTCCGGATCGAGGACCTTCCCGAGATCGAGGGCGTCGAGTATCTCGATGATGCCGAAGCTGTCGTCATGTCGGTGACAGTGCCGGCGGCCGAGGTCGAGGAAGAGCCCGAGCTCACCGAAGAGGAGCTTGCGGAACTCGAAGAACTCGGTGAGGGTGAAGAAGGTGAAGAGGCTGAAGACGCTGCTGAGTCCGAGGACGACCAGGAGGGAGACGGCGAGTAGACCGTCTCATGTCGTGGTCGGTCTCCGCAACCCCGGAGCCGACTACGAAGGCACACGTCACAATCTCGGATTCGAAGTCGTAGAGAGACTGCTCGGCGCTCGCGGCGAGACCCTATCCAGAGGCCCTTCTCGTGTCCGCGCGTTGGTCGCGCAAACTGGGGTCGGTGCTGACCGTCACCTCTTGGCGGTGCCGACCACCTTCATGAACGACTCCGGCTCGGCTGTCGTTTCCCTGATCTCGTACTTCAAAGCCGACGTCGGTGACCTCCTGGTGATCCACGACGACATCGATCTTCCCTTTGGCCGTCTCCGGCTCCAGGTCGGCGGGGGTAGCGGCGGCCACAACGGCATCCGCTCTCTGGAGCGCTCACTCGGGACCAAGGAGTTCTCCCGGCTCAAGGTCGGGGTTGGTCGCCCGCCCGGGTCGATGGACCCGGCCGACTTCGTCCTCCGCGCGTTCTCCAAGGCGGAGCGTCCCGAGGCCGATCTGATGGTCGCCGATGCTGCCGACGTGGTAGATCTTTGGGTCACCGATCGAGTCAAGGCGCAGGAGCTGGCGGCGAGGAGAGGCCGAGAGTGAGCCGTTACCTCGCGGCTATCGACCAAGGGACGACGTCCACCCGGTTCATGGTGTTCGACCGCTCCGGCGAGGTCGTCGCCATTGCACAGGAGGAGCACGAGCAGATCTTCCCGCAGCCTGGCTGGGTCGAGCACGACGCGACCGAGATCCGCCAGAGAACAGATCAGGTGATCGGCGACGCTCTCACGTCGGCCGGGTTGACCGCCGATGACCTCGCCGCCGTCGGGATCACCAATCAGCGGGAGACCACCCTGATCTGGGACCGTGAGACCGGGGAGCCAGTGGCGAACGCCATCGTCTGGCAGGACACCCGGACGGCCGACCTGTGTAAAGAGCTGGCCGCCGATCAGGGCCCCGATCGTTTCCGAGCGAAGACGGGCCTGCCCTTGGCCACCTACTTCGCCGGCCCTAAGGCAAGGTGGCTCCTGGATCACCTCGACCTGCACGAGAGGGCCAATCGAGGCGATCTGGCCGTCGGCACCATGGACTCATGGACGACCTGGAACCTGTCTGGCGGCGCCAGGCATGTGACGGACACCACCAACGCCTCCCGCACGATGCTGATGGATCTGGTCACAGGCTCGTGGGATTCGGACCTCGCTCTCGAGATCGGGGTGCCCACCCACTCCTTGCCTGAGATCGTGCCATCGATCGGTCACATCACCGAGTGCGTCGGCAGCCTGGCTGGTGTCCCTCTCGCTGCGATCCTCGGTGATCAGCACGCTGCGTTGTTCGGCCAGGCGTGTTTCACCCCGGGTATGGCCAAAAACACCTATGGCACAGGGAACTTCATGCTGATGAACACCGGTGACACGCCGATCCCGTCCGAGTCTGGGCTGCTGACGACAGTCGGCTTCCACATCGCGGGAGAGGCTCCGGTCTATGCCCTTGAAGGCTCGATCGCAGTGACCGGCTCGCTCGTCCAGTGGCTCAGAGACAACCTCGGCCTGATCTCCGAGTCCGCCGAAGTCGAGGCGCTGGCGAGGTCTGTCGAGGACAACGGCGACGTCTACTTCGTCCCAGCCTTCTCCGGGCTCTTTGCTCCGCATTGGCGACCGGACGCCCGTGGGGTGATCACCGGCTTGACCAGGTTTGCCAACCGGGGCCACATCGCCCGGGCCGCCCTCGAGTCGACCGCCTTCCAGACCAAGGAGGTTCTCGAGGCGATGACTGCCGATTCCGGTGTCGAGTTCACCGAGATGCGGGTCGACGGCGGGATGACTGCCAACGAGCTTCTCATGCAGTTCCAAGCCGACCTTCTCGGGGTGGACGTCGTACTCCCGAAAGTCGCCGAGACCACGGCGCTCGGTGCCGCGCTCGCCGCGGGCCTTGCCGTCGGGTACTACGAGAGCCTCGATGAGATCTCGGCAACCTGGAGTGAGGCGAAGAGGTGGAACCCCTCCATGGAAGCATCTCAGGTCGATCATCTCGCTGGGCGCTGGGCCACAGCCGTAGAGCGTTCCCTGGGTTGGGTCACCTGAGCGAATAGCCATGGCTTGCCGGCGGCTTATGATCGGCGAGCTTTAGTTGGAGGAGACGACATCTCTGTCCCCGATGCGCTCGCGTTGTTTCGGATCGGCATGGTCCTGCCGATCATGGCTTTCACGCGGGCCGATCAGATCGAGAACAACCTGGTGTACGCGGCGATTCTCTTCGCTGTCGCCGCATTCACTGACTCGCTGGACGGCTTCATCGCGAGACGCACTACTGGTGGCACAGTGCTCGGGGCCTTTCTCGACACCACCGCCGACAAGATCCTGGTCACCGGGACTCTGCTTGCTCTCGTCTCCGTCGATCGCGTGTCGATCTGGCCTGCTGCGATCATCATCTTCCGCGAGTTCGCAGTGATGGCCCTGCGAGGCGTGGTCGCGCAGCGAGGCGGCCTGATCAAGCCCTCGACCTGGGGCAAGATCAAGACGGTGACGCAGTTCGTTGCGATCTTCCTCGCCTTTGTCCGGCTCGCCGATCCGTGGGGCCCCTGGTACCTCGACCAGTGGGTGATGCTCCTAGCGGTGTTGGCCACCATCGGCTCGATGTGGGGTTACCTCACCGCGTTTTGGGATGTCATCAGGACGGAGCCCACCGAAGTCAAATCATGAGGACAGCGGTCACCGGGGGCTCGGGGACGGTCGGGTCGGCTCTGATCGCTCACTTAGTCGAGTCCGGCCATCAGGTGAAGGCGCTGGCCCGGAGCCGGGATGCAGAAGAAGCCGTGGTCGGGTTAGGCGCAACCCCGGTCCCGGGTGACGTACTCGATGCCGACTCGGTCGGTGATCTGGTTTCCGGCTGTGACGTGGTGTTTCACGTCGCCGGCGTCAACGAGCTTTGTCCCCGAGATCCCAAGCGGATGTGGGATGTCAACGTTGAGGGCACCCGCATGGTCGTCGATACGGCGAAGCGGGAGGGGGTGGGACGTGTGGTCCACACCTCGTCCTCGGTGGCCGTGAGCGGGTCGGAGGAGAGCTCCGGGTTCCCGAGGTCTTACGTCTCTGAGTATCAGCGCTCCAAAGTCCGTGCTGAAGAGGTGGCCTTCGACGAGGCGGGTGACATGGATCTGGTCGCCGTGAACCCCAGTTCGGTGCAGGGCCCCGGCCGAGCGACCGGGACCGGTGCGCTTTTCCTCAGCGCTGCCCGTGGCCGGCTCAAGGTCGTGACGAACACCACCTTCTCCCTCGTGGATGTCCGGGACTGTGCCCGCGGGCACCTGCTGGCAGCAGAAAGAGGCCGGCCCGGTGAGCGCTACCTGCTCAGCGGGGTCACGCTGACCATGCCCGAGGCGATCCGGCTGCTCAACGAGGTGGCCGGAGCGAATGTGTCGCCCCGCTACCTGCCGTCGATGGTGACATCCATAGCGGGCCGGCTCGGCGATCTCTGGGGCCTGGTCAGCCGGCGACCACCGCTCTTTTGCTCGGAGACGGCGAGAGTGATGACACAGGAGCACCGTTACGACGGGGGGAAGGCCACTCGCGACCTGGGGCTGGAGTACACGGATGTGACCCAGACGCTTGCCGACACTATCGCCTGGTTTCGCCAGGAGGGGCTGCTCGGAAACCACTCCTAGGAGGCCGGTACCATCGCCGGTCTTCGTGACCGCACCCCTCTCACCACTTCTTCGAGGCTGGCGCTCTGCGCCGCTTCCCGACATGGGTTCCGCCTGGGCGGTCGCCTCTGCTGGCCGTGCCTTTGCCATCGCCGGGCTCTTCGAGAGTGTTGGAGAGACGATGCTCGTGGTGATCCCGGGAGAGTCGGACGCAGAGGAACTAGTCGACGATCTGCGGTTGTTCACAGATGACGTCGTGTTCGCCCCTGCTTGGGAGACTCTGCCGTTCGAGCACGTCTCGCCGAACATCTCGACGATGGCTCTGCGTTCGCAGGCCCGGCATCGTCTGGCTCAGCCCGAGCCGGTCATCGTCGTGGCCAGCGTGCGCGGGGCCGTTCAGCGGCTCGGGCCGTCGCCTGTCGACCCTCTGATTCTCGAGACCGGGGATGAGGTCGAGCTCGACCATCTTGCTGAACGGCTGGCCGGGCTTGGTTATCAGCGCACCGACCGAGTCGAGGCGAGAGGGGAGTTTGCGGTCAGAGGCGGGATCGTCGACATCTTCCCGGCACAGGCGGAGCAGCCGCTCCGGCTCGATTTTTGGGGTGACCAGCTCGACGAGATCCGGGTCTTCTCGGTGGCCAGCCAGCGCTCGCTGGACCCGGCCGGCCGTGTTGTGGTCTATCCGGCGCGTGAGGTCAGGCCGGACTCGGCGATTGAGACTCAGGCGAGGGAACTGGTCGTCACCGAGCCATGGGCCTCCTCGACTTGGGAGCGGATCGCCGAGGGCCAGCTGTTCCCCGGGATCGAGTCGTGGCTTCCGTGGATCGCGGCACCTTCGTCGCTGATCGATGAGCTTCCGCTTACCTCCCACCTCGTTCTGGTTGATCCGGCGCGGGCATTCGACCGCTGCCGCGACCTGATCAAAGAGGAGAGCGAGCTTGCGGCCGCGCTGGCACCGACCTGGGGTGAGACGGCTCCAGAAGCCGGCGACCACCCGCCGCTCTTTCTCGACTTGGAGGAGCTGGTTGACGACAGGGTGCTCTTGCGCATGCCGTCGAGCCCTTCCGGGCCCGGCGACCAGGTACTGAGCATCACAACTCTCGATGCAGCGGCAGGTGAGCCCGAGGCAGTAGCGGCTGGGCTCAACCATCTTCTCGGCCGTGGCATCACCACCGTCGTTGCCATGGACGGTGAGGTGGCGGCGGACAGGGTGGCGCTGACTCTCGGCGAGCATGGGCTGGCCTTGGAGCGCTCCGAGACACTGGAGACGCTTCGCTCGGCGGTGATTTCGTCAGGGATCCACCGCGGATTCGTGGCTCCAGACCTCGGGGTGGCCGTCCTCGGCGAACAGGAGATCGCCGGGAGGCGGCGGGCGCATCGCAAGGCAGGCCGGGTCAGATCCACAGTACGTGAGCAGTATCAGGATCTCACCCAAGGCGACTACGTGGTGCACCATCAGCACGGGATCGGCCGGTTCGAAGGGCTGGTCTCGCGGACGATGGTGGGCATCGAGCGTGACTATCTGGTCGTCGCCTACGCCGGAGACGACAAGCTGTACGTGCCCGTGGACCAGCTGGCCGCGGTCAAGCGATACACGGGCGGCGAGGCGCCCCGTGTCTCCCGCATGGGCGGCAAGGACTGGTCCGACCAGAAAGCGAAAGTCCGGCGGGAGGTCGCAGCGATTGCGGCACGAGTCGTCGAGCTGCACCGGCAGCGGGCGTTGGCCACTGGGCACTCGTTCAACCTGGACACGCCCTGGCAACGCGAGCTCGAGTCGGCGTTCCCGTTCGAGGAGACCCTGGATCAGGTCAAGGCGATCGCCGACGTCAAGAGCGACATGGAAGACGACAAGCCCATGGACCGCCTCGTTTTCGGCGACGTCGGCTTCGGCAAGACCGAGGTGGCGATTCGGGCAGCCTTCAAGGCGGTGCAGGACGGCCGCCAGGTGGCAGTCCTCTGCCCGACGACTCTTCTGGCCCAGCAGCATCATCAGACCTTCGCCGAGCGGTTCTCGGCCTACCCGGTTCAGGTGGAGGTGCTTTCTCGGTTCCTCACTGCGAAGCAGCAGCGCGATGTGGTCAGCAAGCTCAGCACTGGTGAGGTCGATGTCGTGATCGGCACTCACCGGCTGCTCTCCGATGACGTGGTCTTCAAGAACCTGGGATTGCTCGTCATCGACGAAGAACAGCGTTTCGGGGTTGGCGCCAAAGACGCGATCAAACGTCTTCGGGTTGGCGTCGACGTCCTCACTCTCACCGCCACACCGATACCCCGCACCTTGGAGATGGCTCTGACCGGGATCAGGGACGTCTCTCACATCAGGACTCCCCCGGAGGACCGGCACCCGATCCTGACCTACGTCGGGCCTTTCGACGACCAGGCAGTGTCGGCGGCGATCAGGCGCGAGCTTCTTCGCGAGGGC
Organism: Acidimicrobiia bacterium; assembly: GCA_028285585.1. GTDB lineage: Bacteria > Actinomycetota > Acidimicrobiia > Spongiisociales > ZC4RG35 > CAXMPK01. The sequence continues at coordinate 75,739 of JANQOU010000001.1, read as the reverse complement.
CAGGTGTTCTACGTCCACAACCGAGTCCAATCGATCGAGCGGGCTGTGGCCCGGCTCGAGGAGCTGGTGCCGGACGCCCGCTACGTGATCGCCCATGGTCAGATGTCGGAGGGGCAGCTGGAGCAGGTGATGATCGACTTTTGGAACCATGAGTACGACGTGCTGGTGGCGACCACGATCATCGAGTCGGGTCTCGACCTTCCCAAGGTGAACACGCTGATAGTGGAGAGAGCGGACCTCCTCGGCCTCGCCCAGCTCTATCAGCTCCGGGGGAGGGTTGGCCGGTCGAACCAGCGTGCCTACGCCTACCTGTTCCATCCGGCCGACCAGTCGCTGACAGAGGACGCCCATCGGCGTCTCGAGGCCATTGGTGAGGCGACCGACCTTGGCTCCGGGTTCCAACTTGCCTTGCGCGACCTGGAGATCAGGGGAGCCGGGTCGATCCTGGGGGAGGTGCAGTCCGGTCACGTCGCCGCTGTCGGGTTCGATCTCTACGCCGAGCTGGTGGCTGAGGCCGTGGCAGAGATGGAGGGCAAGGAGGTCACAGACCACGGACCGCCCGACATCCGCATCGACCTCCCGGTCGACGCCCATCTCCCGGGCTCCTACATCGTCGATCAGGAACAGCGTCTCGAGGCCTACCGCCGGCTGGCGGCAACGGTTGACCACCAGCAGGTCGATGACGTCGCCGCGGAGTGGGCCGACCGGTACGGGCCGTTGCCCATGTCCGCCGAGCGGCTGATCGAGCTGGCCCGTTTGCGTGTCGAGGCGATTCGCGTCGGATTGGACGAGATCGTGAAGCTTCGAAACGAGGTTCGTCTCAGCCCTGTCGATCTGCGCCCGTCACAAGAAGTCCGGCTCCAGCGTCTGAGACGGGGGTCGGTGCTGCGACCCGGTGAGGGTGAGATGTTCATCCCGGCCACAGAGCCATTGGTGGAAGGTCTCATCTCCTTCCTGACCGAGATGTGGCCGGTGGAACCAGGTGATTCTTCGCCTTAGTGAGTCTCAGCCGATACCATTTCGGCACTCTTCCCCTGTAAAGGATCCCTCTTGAAGAAACTGTTTGCTCTAGCTGTGGCCAGCGCGCTCGTGGTGTCCGCCTGTGGTGCCGGGTCGAGCACCGTCGTTGCCACTGTCGACGGCCGCGAGGTCACGCTCGGAGAAGTCAACGGCTTGATGGACCCTCAGGGCTCAACCGTGAGCAAGGAGATCTTCGCTCAGTTTCTCGGGTTCCAGATCCAGTGGGGCATCGTCGAGAGGGCGGCGAAAGAGCTCTATGGGATCGAGGTCACCGACGACGAGGTTCTCGCCGAGGCCGACCGGATCTATGAGGCCACCAACGAGGAGGAGACACGCGAGGAGTTCACTGCGAATCGCGGCGTCACCGAGGATTTTCTGCTGAACATCGCCCGTCAGGGGCTTTTGGACATCGCGGTGCGGGCCGAGTTGGAGAAAGAGCTCACGCCGCCTACTGAGGAGCACATCGCCAACGAGATGGCCAACGCCATCGCCTCTCTCACTCAAGTGTGTGTTTCTCACATCCTGGTTGCCACGGCCGAGGAGGCCGACGATGTGGTTGCACGGCTCGACGCAGGGGAGGAGTTCGGCACCATCGCCGGCGAGGTCAGTCAGGACCCGGGCAGCGGAGCCAACGAGGGCGTTCTTCCATGCGCATCGGCAGGCCAGTACGTGCCTGAGTTCAGGGACGCCTCTTTGATTGCGCCAATCGGCGAGGTCTACTCGGAGGTAGTCGAGAGCCAGTTCGGCTTCCACATCATGCTGGTGACGGACCGTCAGGATCCTGCGGAGGAGGAGATCCCAACCGACGAAGAGGTTTCTGCTTCTCTGCTGTCGCAGAGGGTTGCTATCGAGTTGGAGCGCTGGTTCAGCGACCAGGTCGAGGCGAGTGACGTGGTCGTCAACGAGGAGTACGGCTCCTGGTCCGTGAGCCCGCCGGGAGTGACCCCTCCGGTCGCATGATCACGGTCGTCGGTCTCGGGCCCGGTGATCTGAGCCGGGTGCCCCGTTACGTGCGGGAGATGCTCGAGGACCCGGCGAAGGGCGTCGTCGCTCGGACCGTCCACCATCCTGCGGCGTCACAGCTCGCAGAACGCCGCGATGTCGTCTTCTGCGACGACCTCTATGACTCGTCACCCACCTTCGAGGATGTTTATGACTCGATCGTGGACCGGGTGCTCACCGCTGGTCGCGATGGCGATGTGATCTATGCGGTGCCGGGCAGCGCCACCGTCGGCGAGTTTGCGGTGCGGCGGCTCCGCGATTCGGCTGATGACCTCGAGGTGATCCCAGGGGAGTCGTTTGTTGACGCGGTTCTCGACGACGCCGGTTACGACCCGTTGGACCGGGGGCTTCAGATCCTCAACGGGCACGACCTTCCCGACCCGTTGATCCTCGACAAGCCGACCATCGTTGCCCATCTCGACCGGCCGGAGATCCTCGCAGATGTCTGCGCCCGGATCGGGCGGGTCTTGCCCGAGGAGGCCCAGGTCAAGCTCATGGCCGGTATCGGGGCGGACGACGCGGTGACCGTCCAGGCCGTGCCGGATCAGATCGATGCCGGGCTGGCCGGCTATCGCACATCTTTGTTCATCGACACCGAGCCGGGTGGCCTGGTCGGAGCGGTCCACACCATGCGCGTTCTGCGGGAGGAGTGCCCTTGGGACCGAGAGCAGACTCATGCCTCGCTGGTCAAGAATCTCGTCGAGGAGTCGTTTGAGCTGGTGGAGGCGATCGGCCGGCTCGAAGGTGACTCCGACCTCGCCGGCTACGCCGCCTTGGAGGACGAGCTGGGTGACGTGCTGCTCCAGGTCCTGTTCCATTCGGTGATTGCCAGCCAGTCGGGGGTTTTCGGCATCGACGATGTAGGGGAAGTCCTCAGGCAGAAGCTGGTCCGTCGCCACCCTCACGTGTTCGGCGATGTGGTCGCAGAGTCTCCCGATGACGTGAAGCGAAACTGGGACCGGATCAAGGAGACCGAAGACGGGAGAGGGTCGGAGTCCGCCCTAGACGGGGTGCCCGCCGGGATGCCCGCTCTGCATCGGGCGTCCAAGATCCAGAACAAGGCTGCCAAGGTCGGGTTCGACTGGGAGGAGGCGGCACAGGTGCTTCCCAAGGTCTACGAGGAGCTGGACGAGCTGAGTGCGGCCATGAATGGCGACGGTGACGTCGAGGCCGAGTTGGGTGACGTGATGTTCTCCATCGTCAACATCTCCCGGCATCTCGGTCTCGACCCAGAGCTGTCGCTGCGTGGCTCGACTGAGCGATTCGAGGAGCGTTTCCGGCGAATGGAGACCGCCGGGCCGCTGGAGGGGCTCGACTTGGAGACTCTGAACAGCCGCTGGGAGCAGGCAAAACGGCACTAGACGGCCTTTTCGTGCCGAAAACAGCGAATTTCGGCACAAAACCAGTGTCAGCTGACGCGGCGGTGGGTTAACCGGAACAGCCAGCGGCCGGTGGTAGCTTGGCGCCCTCAGACAGCGGTCAGAAAGTTCAATGAGCAGCGCCACCATCCAGCGGGTTCACGCCCGGCAGGTGCTCGACTCCCGGGGTAACCCGACTGTCGAGGCCGAGGTATTCACCACCGACGGTTTTGGCCGCGCTCTCGTGCCGTCCGGCGCCTCCACCGGCACCCTTGAAGCAGTCGAGCTGCGTGACGGCGGAGATCGTTGGATGGGCAAGGGTGTCACCGGGGCCGTCGCCCACGTGAATGACACCATCGGCCCCGCGCTCGTAGGCGAGGACGCCACCCGGCAGGAGATGATCGACCTGAAGATGGCCGATCTCGACGCCACGCCGAACAAGGCCACGTTCGGGGCCAACGCCATCCTTGCGGTCTCTCTGGCAACCGCACGCGCCGCCGCTGCTTCCACCGGCTTGCCGCTGTTCAGGTATCTCGGAGGCCCGTCGGCCCGGCTTCTCCCTGTCCCTTGCCTCAACGTGCTCAACGGCGGGGCCCATGCGGCCAACTCGGTCGACATTCAAGAGTTCATGCTGGTCCCGGCAGGTCTCGGCTCCTTCTCCGAGGCGCTCCGGGCAGGTGTTGAGGTGTATCACTCGCTGAAACGGGTCTTGGCCGGCCGCGGTCTCGCCACCAACGTTGGTGACGAAGGCGGCTTCGCCCCTGATCTGGCCACCAGCGAGGCCGCTCTCGACCTGCTCGTCGAGGCGATCGACGCCGCCGGCTACGAGGTGGGGACCGAGATCGCCTTGGCTCTCGACGTGGCTGCCACCGAGTTGTATCGAGAAGGCCAGTACAACATCGAAGGCCAGGAGATCTCGTCCGGTGAGATGGTCGACTACATGGCCGGCCTGATCGAGAAGTACCCGCTGGTCTCGGTCGAAGACGGCATGTCCGAGGATGACTGGGATGGCTGGAAGGCCCTCACCTCCCGTGTCGGCGCCCGAGTTCAGCTCGTCGGTGACGACCTCTTTGTGACCAACGAGGAGATTCTGAGAAGGGGCATCGCCGAGAAGGCTGCGAACGCGATCCTGGTGAAGGTGAATCAGATCGGCACGGTGTCCGAGACCCTTCACGCCATGGAGACGGCGGAGCGTGCCGGGTTCGGGCGAATGGTCAGCCATCGCAGCGGCGAGACCGAAGACACCTTCATCTCACATCTGGCCGTAGCCACCAATGCCGGTCAGATCAAAACCGGTGCTCCCGCTCGTGGTGAGCGGACCGCCAAGTACAACCAGCTGCTCCGTATCGAGGAGATGATGGGCTCTGAGGCCCGTTTCGCCGGCTGGGACACCTTCAGGAGAAGCACGTGACTTTGTTTCGCCGCCCCGGGGCTGCTGTCACCACCCTGTTGTTCATCGTCCTTGGCGCCGCCTTTCTCACTCAGGTCGTGCCTTACCGGCAGATCCTCGACTCCCAGCGGGAGTTGAGCGCTACACGTGCCGAACTGGCGACTCTCGAGGAGGAGAACGCACGGTTGCAGGCCGACGTGACCGCACTGGGCACCGACACCGAGATCGAGAAGCTGGCTCGGGAGAAGCTGGGTTATGTGCGCCCTGGAGAGACCGCTTTTGTCGTGCTCGATCCGCCTGAGGAGGAGGCCGCACCGGCACCTCCGGTCACGCCCGACGAGCTTCCTGAGCGGCGAACCTGGGTCGACAACGTCTGGGACTTCCTGACCGGGGCCGACTTAGAGTCCTGACATGACCGATGCTGATGACCGTCAGGTCATCGAGATCCAGATCGGCCGTCCGTTGCGGGCCGAATCCGAAGTCGTCTCCAGGTGCCACCTCGGCCTTCCAGTTGTGATCCAGGTGCCGCCGTTCCTCGACGACGGGACGCCATTCCCCACTCTGTATTGGCTGACATGTCCTCTCGCCTCGAAACGAGTGGGTCGTATTGAGAGCACCGGAGGGGTGAAGCAGATGGAGGCGAAGGCCGAGTTGGAGCCCGAGTTCGGCCAAGCCTTGGAGGCGGCTCATCGCGCCTATGAGGCGGAGCGTGACGGCTTGTTGCCGGATGTCGAAGGCCCCAAGCCTTCCGGTGGTGTGGGGGGAGCGCGTGTCGGTGTGAAGTGTCTGCATGCTCACTACGCGCACACCAGGGCCGGGGGCGACAACCCGGTTGGTGAGTTGGTGGCTGAGTCGGTGGAGCCACTCGACTGTGAGACGGCTTGTGTCGTCGATGCCGCATGGAATCCGGCATGGGTGCGGTCGTGAAGGTTGGTGTCGTCGACATCGGCACCAATTCGATGCGGATGCTGATCACCGACGGAGACAGCTGGGAGGAGCGCACGGTCGAAGTCACCGGTCTCGGTGCCGGGGTCGACGCCACCGGCTCTTTGAGCCCTGAGGCGATGGATCGAACAATGGAGGTTCTCGGCAGGTACGGAGAACGCATGGACCGGGCCGGCGTGGAGCGTCGTCTCGCCATCGCCACCTCTGCATCACGCGACGCTGCGAACCGTGACGTGTTCTTCGACGGGGTCGAAGCGGCGCTTGGGGTTCGTCCCACACTTCTGAGTGGTGATCAGGAGGCGCGGTATGCCTTTGACGGTGCAACGGGTGGCGTCGCTTTGACGGATGGCCTCTTCGTTTCCGACATCGGCGGCGGCAGCACTGAGCTGGTTACGAAGGCCGATCAGGTGTCGGTCGACATCGGCTCGGTGCGGTTGACTGACCGTCTGCTCCCAGAGCGCCCGGCGAGCGGAGAGCAGTTGGAAGCGGCAACCCGCCATGTCGAGGAGCTCTTCTCCGGAGTCACCTTGACCGGGGTCACCCACGTCGGAGTGGCCGGCACCTGGACCACTCTGGCGGCGATGGTTGGTGGTGGCCGTGAGACGGTTGATGGTTCTGTGTTGACCAGTGCCGAGTTGGAAGAGGCCGTTCAGCGGCTTGGCTCGCTCACTATCGAGGAGACGGCTGCGGTCCCCGGCATCGATCCTGCTCGTGCTCCGGTGATCCTGGCGGGAGCGGTGATCGCGCGTGCGGTTGCCTCACACCTAGGTGTCGGCGAGACCAAGGTTTCGGAGCGAGACACGCTCGATGGTGCCGCGACGGCGCTGCTCGATTTACGCTGACCCTCTCAACCTGGCCCGGGTGGCGGAACGGTAGACGCGAGGGGCTTAAACCCCCTTGAGCCGAACACGGCTCGTGTGGGTTCGAAACCCACCCCGGGCACCCCCCAACTGCGAACCTCAGGTAATACCGACCAAATACGGTCGCTATAGCCTCAGGTTGCGGTGCCAGGAGGCGTCAACTCGTCAGGACCCTTCGCTCAGGTCGACGTAGTCCGACCCAAACGCGTAGCTCTCGTAGACGTCGAAGGCGCTGTCGTCGAAGTCAACGAGCGACGAGCGTTCGTCGTCGAAGGACAAGTTCATCAAGTCGGCGTGCGCCAACGGTGCCGTCTCGTTGAAGAAGATCTGCGCCATCTCGCCTGCCGAGAAAGGCGTGAAGTTGCGCCGGTAGTCGTTGGGCACCTCCAACGGCTCGCCGTCCGCCATCAATTCTTCCAGTTCATCGGGTGAGACGAATAAGCCTTTGTACATGATCAGCTTCAGCAGCTGATAGCTGGTCGGATCGTTTGCGCTCGGCCCGTCGTCGTCGGGCTGGCGGTAGAAGTTGGACGCGTCCCACGAGCACACCGAGGTCAGGCACGACACCGGGATTGGATGAGCGAGAACGGCGGCACGCTCGTAGACGGCACCGACGCCGGCTCGCGTCTCAGTGAAGTCGCGTCCATAGGAGTACAAGTTGGGATCCAAGAACACATATCGGGAGTAGCGGGGGTCACCCAACCCGTCGGGTCCGGATGCGGGGATCAGGCCTTCCTCTGAGATTGCCAGGGCGAGTTGGGTGCCGGCCCCCTGCTGGTCGGGTGCAGAGAACCCACCGTTGAGCATGAACAGGATGGCCACCCACCACGGCAGCAGTGAGTCATCGTCCACTTGCGGGCCGCGGAAAACGCCAAGGCCGATCATGTCGATCTCGGGCATCCCAGGCATCGACCCATCCCATCCGCCCGTGTAGTTGACGGCGCTGCCGTACAGATCTTCGGCAAGGATTTGATCGCCGCCCAAGATCTCGATTGCCTCGATTGGGTCCATGGGGATGGCCCGAGGGATGCGGTTGGGGAAGGCCAACTCCTGTTCCAGGCCGCTATCGGGCTCGGTGTCGGTCGGTGAGGTGTCTTCGGTCGGCTGTGTGTCCGCTGTGGTCGCCGTTGTGACTTCAGTTGTCAACGCCACCGGCCCGTCGTCGCCACCCGAAGTTGCTACGACCACCACTGTGATGATTGTCCCGATCACCAAGAGCCCGACCACGACCATCGCCGTGGTCGAGAATCCTCCGGTGCCTGTCCCGCCACTTGTCTGATTCACCGCCGGGACCATACAACCCGCGTTGTCTTGACCCTGCTCAACCTGAGGCTATAGGGCCCGTATTTGGTCGGCATTACCTGAGGTTCGCGGTACGGGGGTCGCGGGACCCGGGCCGGTGGGTGGGGGAGGGGAGAGGAACCGGGCCCGGGCCCCACGGCGGCACTAGAAGATCTACCTCTCCCAAGACGACCGTTTGACGCCGCCCGAACTAGATCAACCCCGTGGGAGCGAATTCTACTCCCATCCCCGCGCACCCGGACTGTCCCACGACCGGCGGCCGGTATGGTCGCGAGATGGAATTCGTAGAAGTCACAGTTGACGGCGCAGTCGCCTTGGTCCGTCTCAACCGCCCTCCGGTCAACGCCCTCTCGGAAGAGTTCGCAGCGGAGCTCCACCAGGCTTTCACCCAGTGTCAGGACCCGTCCATCCGAGCCGTCGTGGTCACCGGCCAGCCGCATTTCGCCGCCGGGGCGGACATCAAGGGTTTCAAAGAGGTGCTCGACGCCGGTGGCGACGAGACCCCGGCCGAGAGGCTCCGCGACGCCATCCAGGTGCTGGATGACCTGGCCAAGCCGACCATCGCCGCCATCCACGGCTTCGCTCTGGGCGGCGGCTGTGAGCTCTCACTGGGATGTGACTTCAGATATGTGGCCGAGGACTCCAAGATCGGCCAGCCGGAGATCATCCTCGGGATCATCCCCGGCGCGGGTGGGACCCAACGGCTCCAGCGGGTCATCGGCTACCAGAAGACCAAGGAGCTGGTGCTCACCGGCCGTCACGTCGGTGCGGAGGAGGCTCTGGCCATCGGCTACGCCGACAAGGTCTTGCCAACCGACTCAGTGCTGGAGACGGCGCTCGCGGACGCAGCTGAGTGGGCGACGAAGGCAACGAGCGCCATCGGAGAGGCGAAGACGGTGCTCGCGGCAGGCCACGGCGCACCTCTCGCCGACGGGATCGCCGCCGAGAAGGCCGCTTTCGCCAGGTCGTTTCAGTCCGAAGACGTGATGGAGGGTGTGGACGCCTTCATCGAGAAGCGCAGTCCGGAGTTCAAGGGCCGCTGACAGCAGCCTCCAACCGGGCCAGGTTTGCCTTCCAGATCGATCTGAGTATCGGCTTGGCCACGAACCCGGTGATCGGCCCGCCCAGCCACCATGGGAACCGGGTCTCCTCAGTCCATCTGACGATGGTGCCGCCGTCGTCAGCCGTCGTCACCGCCAGCCTTCCCGTTCCTTTGACCAGCCCGATGTGGACGACGTCGATGTGACTGCCTTCAACCCAGTCGGTCACCTCGATGATGTCGTTGGTGCGGAGCGGCCCGACCACGGTGAGGACTTCCATCTTGGTGCCGGTGCCACGCCGCTGGTCGGAGACGAAGGTGATCTCCTCGGCGTCTTTCATCCACGTGGTCTGCCGCTCCAAGTCGGAGAGCACCTCCCAGACCCGTGAGGGCTCGTATCGCATTGGCCGTTTGATGTCTATCCGTGACATTTCCAACTCCTGCCTAGCCCCAGGCTATGCGACAATTCACTGCTTCTGATGATCTATCTCGATCACGCCGCCACCACTCCGATGCGCCCCGAGGTGTGGGAGTCGATGCAGCCCTACGCGCTCGACGTCTTCGGGAACTCGTCGGGTGTCCACGATGTCTCCAGACGCGCCAAAAACGCTTTGGAGGAGGCCCGCGAGCAGATAGCGGCGATGATCAACGCCAAGCCCATGGAGATTGTCTTCACGTCGGGCGGCACCGAGTCGGACAACCTCGCCCTGAAGGGTGTCGCCTGGAACCGCAGCCCTCGCAGCGGGGTGGTGACCGTGGCCACCGAGCACGAGGCGGTCTTGGAGGCGGTGGATCTTCTCGAGCGTTTCGACGACCCGGCCACCGTGGTCGGCGTCGACAGTCACGGTTTCGTCGACCGCGAGGAGCTTCTCGGCGCTTTGAATGAGGAATCAGCGGTCGTTTCGCTGATGCTGGTCAACAACGAGACCGGTTTGGTTCATGACCTCGCTGCCATCTCGGCGGAGATCAAGGCTGTCGACCCGGAGATCTTGGTGCACACCGACGCGGTCCAGGCCTATTCGTCGCAGCAGCTCGATGTTGATGCACTTGGTGTCGACCTGATGACGGTGACCGGCCACAAGTTCGGGGGCCCCAAGGGAGCGGGTTTCCTCTACGTCCGCGAAGGCGTGGCTCTCGAGCCGTTGGCTCATGGTGGCGGTCAGGAGCTGGGCCGCAGGTCGGGCACCCACGACGTCGCTTCCGCCGTGGGCCTGGCTACGGCGATGCGTCTCGCCGGTGAGGACCGGGAGCGTTTCGTCGCCGAGGTGGGGTTGGCCCGGGCCGAGTTCGAGAAGAGAGTTCTCGACTCGGTCGAAGGTGCCGTCCTCAACTCTCCGGAGCACGCCAGGTCGCCAAATCACTGCAACGTCCGCATCCCTGGGGTGAGAAACGAGACTCTCCTCCTCCGACTGGATCAGGCCGGTGTTGCCGCCTCTGCCGGCTCCGCTTGCCAGTCGGGGGCGGCCACCGTGTCCCACGTTCTGGAGAGCATGGGACTGAGCGCCGAACAGGCCAGAGAGAGCTTCCGGTTCAGCTTCGGCTGGACGTCGACCGTCGAGGAGGCGGGCGACGCGGCCGATCTGGTGATCGACCTCGCAGGCCAGCTGCGATGAGGGCGCTGGTTGCCATGTCGGGCGGAGTCGACTCGTCGGTGGCTGCCGCGCTGATGCGCGATCAGGGCCACGACGTGATCGGCGTGACCCTCAAGCTCTGGTCGGGCCCGAACGGAGAGGCTCCGACGGCGGGATGCTGCACGGTCAGCGACGCCGAGGACGCACGTCGGGTCGCAGCCGAGCTGGACATTCCCTACTACGTCCTCGACTACACGGACGACTTCAAGGACGGCGTCGTCGACCGGTTCGTCCGCGATTACACCTCAGGCCAAACGCCCAACCCCTGCATCGAGTGCAACCGGACGGTCAAGTTCGACAGACTGCTCAACCGTCTCGGAGAGTTCGACTGCGACGTGCTGGTGACCGGCCACCACGCTCAGGTGTGCGAGGTCGACGGCTCCTGGGCTCTCTTTCGCGGAGCCGACCCGAAGAAGGATCAGTCGTACGTGCTGTCCATGCTCACCTCGGACCAGCTCTCCAGGCTGCGCTTCCCGGTCGGCGAGCTAACCAAGAAGAAGGTGAGACACATCGCTGCAGGTATGGGGATGCGGAGCGCTCACAAGCCGGAGTCGATGGACATCTGTTTCGTCGGCCAGGGCGACTACCGCGGGTTCCTGCGCAAGCAGGCACCGGAGGTCTTCAAGCCGGGGCCAGTCGAGGACACCCAAGGCAACGAGCTGGGCACTCACGACGGCATCGTCGGTTTCACCGTTGGCCAGAGACGCGGCCTCGGCGTGGCCGTGGGCGAGCCGAGGTTCGTCGTCCGCATCGAGGCTGACACCAACACCGTGGTGGTGGGAGACCGAGACGATCTCGAAGTGACCAGTGTGGATGTCGATCACATCACCTGGGCCGACGGAAACGCCTATGAAGGCCCGGTGACCGCACAGTTTCGGGCTCATGGCGACCCGGTTGATGCGGTGCTCAGCGGCTCGACTCTCACTTTCGACGAGAGTCAGCATGCCGTTGCACCCGGCCAGACTGTTGCCTTCTACTCGGGCGACCGGGTGATGGGCGGGGCGCTGATCAGCCGGGCCAATCTGTGACTGCCCGCCGGTAACGTCGGTCCCATGACGTCGGCGGCCAAACGCATCGGCGAGCTTCGCGACGAGATACGCGAGCACAACCATCGTTACTACGTCTTGGACGACCCGATCGTCTCCGACGCCCAGTTCGATGGTCTGCTCAAGGAGCTGAAGAGCCTCGAGGCGGACCATCCCGACCTGGTCACCCCCGACAGCCCCACTCAGCGTGTCGGAACCCCCGTCGGCGACCTGTTCCAGCCGGTGCAGCATCTCCGCCCCCTCTTCTCGCTGGACAACGCCGAGTCGAAAGAGGAACTGGAGGCCTGGGAGCAGCGCATGGAGCGTCAGCTCGAACGTGCTCCCGACGGCTATGTGTGTGAGTTGAAGATCGACGGGCTGGCCGTCGTCCTCACCTACCGCGACGGTCTGCTGGTCACGGGGGCCACCCGTGGTGACGGGACGACGGGGGAGGACATCACAGCCAATCTCCGCACCATCAAGTCGATCCCGCTGCGGCTGCGGGGCGACGACCTGCCAGCGGTGGTTGAGGTTCGCGGTGAGGTCTACATGCCGTACGAGGCTTTCGACCAGCTCAACAGGAGACAGGAGGAGCTGGGCAAGCCGATCTTCGCCAACGCCCGCAACGCTGCGGCTGGCTCGGTCCGACAGAAGGACACCGCCGCCACCTCGGAGCGGGGACTCGACATCTGGGTCTATCAACTCGGTCTCATCGAGGGCGGTCCCGACTTGGCTACCCACGCCGAGACCCTCTCCTACCTCAACCAGCTCGGCTTCAAGACCAACCCCGACAGCGACGAGGTGGCGACCATCGACCACGTCTACGAGTACGTGGAGAGGGTCGAGCGGGAGCGTCACGACATGCCGTACCAAACCGACGGCATCGTCATCAAGGCGAACAGCCTCTCCGACCAGGATGCGCTCGGTTACACCGCCAAGGCTCCGCGCTGGGCCATCGCCTACAAGTTCCCGCCGGAGGAGCAGGTCACCACGCTCAGGGACATCATGATCAACATCGGGCGCACCGGTGCGGCGACACCGTTTGCCGTCCTCGAGCCGGTGTTCGTCGGCGGGGCGACGGTGAGCATGGCCACGCTCCACAACCAGGATCAGGTGGCCGCCAAGGACGTCCGCATCGGCGATCAGGTGATCGTCAGGCGCGCCGGTGACGTGATCCCCGAGGTGGTCGGTCCGGTGGTGTCTGCTCGCATCGGCTCGGAGAAGGCTTGGAAGATGCCGAAAAAGTGCCCGTTCTGCGCCAACCCGATCGTGAGGCTGGAAGGCGAGGCGGTGGCACGGTGCACCGGCGGGTTCGACTGCCCGTCGAGAGTCCGGGAGTGGCTGTTCCACTTCTCCGGCCGCGGCGGCATGGACATCGAGCACATGGGTTACAAGACCATCGATCTCCTCCTCAACAAGGGCTACATCTCCGACCCGGCTGACATCTTCACCTTCGACGTCGACCAGCTTCTTGATGAGGAGGGGTGGGGGCAGATCTCAGTCGACAACCTGAAGGCGGCCATCGCCGCTGCATCCGACCGACCCGTGGCCCGTTTGCTGACGGCGCTCGGCATCCGTCACGTCGGCGGGACCGTCGCCCGGCTTCTCGCCAGGCACTTCGGCGGAATCAAGGCGCTGATGGACGCAACCGAGGAGCAAATCGCCGAGATCGAGGGAATCGGCCCGGTGATCGCCACCGAAGTGAGCCGCTGGTCGTCGGACCCCGACAACCGCTCGCTGATCGCCAAGCTGGGTGATGCCGGTGTCCGACTCGCCGACGAGGTCGACGACTCCGTTGCCTCCGATCTCCTGGCTGGAGCCACCTTTGTCGTCTCCGGCACCCTGGACGGGTTCAGCAGGGAAGAGGCTCAGGCTGCCATCGAAGTCCGCGGCGGCAAGGCGACGGGCTCGGTGTCGGGAAGGACCACCGCCTTGGTGCTCGGCGAGTCGCCGGGGGCTTCAAAGTCACGAAAGGCCGAGGAGCTGGGGATCCCGATTGTCGACGTTGAGGTCTTCAGGAAGCTGCTCGACGAGGGTCTGGAAGCTCTCGGCTAGCCGACCCGGAAGGTCCACTCGAACGAGCCTGGGTTGGGGAGGCCGGTGTAGGTGTCCCAGGTGACGACGATGGTGTGCTCGCCAGGTGTCCATGCCTGGATGGTGGGGCTCGACGGTGACGGGGCCCAGCGATAAACGCCGGTGGCCTGCACGAAGGTGGCGTCGCTGATCGGCCATCCGTCCACGGTGATCGTTGCCTCGTACCCGACTTGAAGGTCGATCTCGATGCCGGTCTGGAGGGGCACCAGGTCGCCTGGCTGTGGCGATATCGACTCGAGCGGCTCGGGAAGCACGATCTCCTCGCCGTCCGTCGCCAGCACCACACCGAGAGTGATCGCGGCCAACGCGACCAGGCCGAGACCGGTGTAGATCAGGCGGTAGGGCATGGGATCCGACCGTAGCGACGCCCGATGGCTGTGCCGAATGCCCGAATTGGCATGCGGCTAGTTGTGGTGCAGCGCCTCGTTGAGGCCGCCCCAGGAGCCGGAGCGCGGCAGGCCTTCGACCTTGCCGGTGACCGAGTTGCGCCGGAACAGCATGTTGTCGATCCCGGACAGCTCGCGCCCTCTCGCTGTCGAGTCATCGGGGAGGGTGACGACGCTGCCGGCGGTCACGTAGAGACCGGCTTCGACCACACAGTCATCGCCAAGTGAGATCCCAACGCCGGAGTTGGCTCCGAGCAGGCATCGCTCACCGATCCGGATCACCTCCGTGCCGCCGCCGGAGAGGGTGCCCATGATCGAGGCGCTGCCACCGACGTCGGTCCCGTCGCCGACCACGACACCAGCGGAGATCCGCCCTTCGACCATCGAGGTTCCGAGTGTGCCTGCGTTGAAGTTGACGAACCCTTCGTGCATGACCGTGGTGCCTTCGCCGAGGTAGGCACCGAGACGGACCCGGTCGCCGTCGGCGATGCGGACTCCGGTGGGGACGACGTAGTCGATCATTCGCGGGAACTTGTCGACTGAGGTGACCGCCGGCGGGCGCCCCGCCGCGATCAGCCGCGCCTTGGTCTCGGCGAAGCTTTCGACGGCGCAGGGGCCTTCGGTGGTCCACACCACGTTGTTGAGCACCCCGAAGATCCCGTCCACGTTGAGGTGGTGGGGCTGGTGGATCCGGCTAGAGAGAAGATGAAGACGGAGATAGGCGTCAGCAGCATCGGTCGGCGACTGGGAGAGGTCGGCGATCTGCGTGTCGACGATCCGCCTGGTCACGCCGCGGGCGTCATCGGCCCCTACGAGAGGTTCCAGCTGGCCCGTGTCGGTCGATTGGGGGTCGGGATACCAGACGTCAAGGATGGTTTCGCCGGCGAAAGTGGCGATGCCGGCAGCGTGTGCGCTTGCTTCTGTCACGCCGGGCAGGGTAGTGGCGGGCTGTTAGCTTCCAGATGTGCCCACCCTCACCGAGACGCTGGCTTGGCTCGTCGACATCCCGTCGGAGACCGGCAAGGAGGCGGCCATCCGTGATGCGATCGCCGAGCGGTTGTCCGGTCATCCCCAACAGGTCGTCAAAAACTCGGTTGTGGTCGGAACCCCAGGAGCCGACTCGGTTTTGCTGGTTGGCCACACCGACACGGTGCCGCTTCAGGGTCATGTCGGCGCCCGCATCGACGGCACCCGTCTCCACGGGCTGGGGGCCACTGACATGAAGGGCGGGCTCGCAGTGATGGTCCACCTTCTCGAGGATCTTGGCGACGATCGCCTGGTCGGCGTCTTCTACGCCGGAGAGGAGGGGCCGATGTCGGGCAACGACCTGGGGCCGATCCTCGACGCCATTCCCGAGCTGGCCGATGCGGATGCGGGCGTGGTGATGGAGCCGACCAATCGGGAGACACATCTCGGGTGCCAGGGCTCGGTGAACGCCAAGGTCTGGTTCGAGGGCGAGGCGGCCCATTCGGCGCGCCCTTGGCTCGGTGACAACGCCATCACCGGCTCCAGTGACTTCCTGGCCGCCATGCATGCCCGGCAGCCGGAGATCCACGAGATCGAAGGGCTCCAGTTCAAAGAGGTGATGTCCGTCACGGGAGCGACGGGAGGCGTCGCCCGGAACATCATCCCGTCCCGTTTCGAGCTCAATATCAACTATCGCTTCTCGCCTGACCGGACCGTTGCCGAAGCCCAGGAGCACCTTCGTCAGGTCTGCTCGGCGGCCGATGGGTTCGAGATCGTCGACTCGGCCCCTGCCGCCTACCCGGAGAGCTCGCACCCCTTGTTCAAGAGGCTGATCGAGGCAGCCGGCGGTGTGGTTTCCCATAAGCAGGGATGGACCGACGTGGCCCAGCTCGCCGAGCGAGGCATCTCCGGGGTCAACTTCGGCCCGGGGGAGACGGCTCTGGCTCACAAGCCGGGTGAGTCGATCAGGCTGGACGACCTCGTCTGGGCCTACGAGTCTCTGGCCTCGGCTCTGGCTCGCTGACGGCTTCGGACCAGCCAGGTGATCCAGGCGGCGAGACCCACCCAGATCAGGCTTGGGCGGAGCAACACCAGGACCAGCACCGCCCCGGCTATCAGCATGGCTGGCAGGGAGGGCTTGCGGACGCTGGGCAGCGCCAGCGAGGCAGCCACCAAGACGGCACCGACTCGCACCGCAAGGCCGATCGCAGGCGTGGTCAGTGTCTCATCGGTGAACAGGACGAAACCAAAGGCTGTCACCACCAGGGCTGCTCCCACGACACCCATCGCTATCGCCATTGCGCGAAGCGGGTGCGGATCGGGAGGACTGGTCTGGCTCAAGATTCCGATGATGCCATCGAAACAGTAGGTAGGGGACTGACCGACACTCCTTGCTATAGCAACGGGTCGCGCTGGGCGTCACGCGGTGCACGCGCGACTGGCTTGTGTCGGCTGCTGCCGCGGTTTGGCGTGCACAGCGTGTCGCTGACCGACACGGCTTGCTATAGCAAGGAGTCCGGTCGGCGCGGTTGTGGGGGTGTTGGTATCACCGGTTGGTAGGCGATCGGGGTTTCCTACACTCCGACGGCCATGCCCATCGACATTGACATCGCACACGTGGCTCGTCTCGCCAGGCTCGACCTGAGCGACGCCGAGTTGGAGCAGTACCGGGCTCAGCTCGGTGACATCCTCGAGCACGCGGCGCGGGTCCAAGGTCTTGAGGGCGATCCCAGCACCGAGTCGGAGCACCCGCTCGGGTTCGTCAACGTGTACCGGGAAGACGAGGTCAGGCCGTCCCTCGACCGTGACGAAGTCCTCGCTCAGGCCCCCGAGTCGATGGATGGCTACTTCGTGGTGCCACCGGCCCTGGAATCGGAATGACAGTCACCGATCTCACGGTCGTCGCCGCCGGCGAGCGGCTCCGCTCCGGTTCGACCACATCGACAGAGCTGGTGGAGGCGGTGCTCGACCGCGCCTCCCGCACCGAGGCGCAGCTTCACGCCTTTCTCAACATCGACCGTGACGGCGCCCTGGAATCTGCTGCCCAGGCTGATGCCGAGCTGGCCGAGGGGAAGGACCGCGGCCCTCTCCACGGGATCCCGATCGCTCTCAAGGACAACATGTGCACCCGAGGGCTGGAGACCACCGCTTCGAGTCAGATCCTCGCCGGGTACGTCCCTCCCTACGACGCAACGGTCGTCACCAAGATGCGGGACGGCGGTGCGGTGCTGATCGGCAAGACCAACCTCGACGAGTTCGCCATGGGCTCGTCAACCGAGAACTCCGCCTATGGCCCCTCTTTCAATCCGTGGGACATCGGACGGATACCGGGCGGCTCCTCCGGCGGGTCGGCCGCTGCGGTGGCCGCCGGGTCGGCGTTCACAGCGCTCGGCTCTGACACCGGCGGCTCGATCCGTCAGCCCGCCTCCCTTACTGGCATCGTGGGGATGAAGCCCACCTACGGCACGGTGAGCAGGTACGGCTTGATCGCTTTTGCCTCGTCTCTGGATCAGATCGGCCCGCTGTCGAAGAGTGTCGAGGACGCCGCCGCAACCCTAGAGACGATCTGGGGTCACGACCCGCTGGACTCGACCTCCTTCTCCGGCGAGTACCCCGACCCTCGGGCGGCTCTCAGCAAGGGTGTCGAAGGGCTGAAGATTGGTGTGGTCAAAGAGCTCGCGGGTGAGGGCTACGAGCCCGATGTCGAGTCGGCTGTTGCTGAGATGGTCGAGCAGCTTCACAGCGCCGGGGCGGAGATCGTCGAGGTTTCCCTGCCCACCTTCGACATCGCCATGTCCGCCTACTACCTGATCGCCCCTGCCGAGGCGTCGGCCAACCTGGCCCGCTTCGACGGCATCAGGTACGGGCATAGGGCCGACGGCTCGACCACCGAGGAGCTGATGGCCAGGACCCGGGCGGAAGGCTTCGGTCCCGAGGTGGTGAGGCGAGTTCTCCTCGGCACCTACGCCCTATCCGCCGGCTACTACGACGCCTTCTACGGCCAAGCCCAGAAGGTCCGTGCCGCGGTGCAGGAGGATTTGGAGCGGGCCTATCAGTCGGTCGACGTCCTGGTCTCGCCGACCAGCCCCACCGTCGCCTTCAAAGCCGGTGACCGTGTCGACGAGCCGTTGTCGATGTACCTCGCCGACATCTGCACCATCCCCATGAACCTGGCTGGCGACCCAGCCATCTCGGTACCGATCGGGCTCGACGGTCAAGGCCTCCCCATCGGCTTCCACGTGATGGCGCCCGCTCTCGGAGAGGAAGTCCTCTTCGGTGTCGCTGCCGAAGTCGAGCGACTCGCAGGGTTCGACGCCCGGCCCGAGATTCCGGTGGTGGCGGAATGACCGCTTACGAGCCAGTAATCGGCATCGAGGTCCATGTCGAGCTTGCCACCGAGTCGAAGATGTTCTGCGGCTGCGCGGTCGGCTTCGGGGCGGAGCCGAACACCAACATCTGCCCGACTTGCCTCGGCCTGCCCGGCGCTCTTCCCGTGACCAACCGCCAGGCCATCGAGTGGATCATGGCGATCGGGATGGCCCTCAACTGTGAGGTATCCGAGCGCTCCGTTTTCCACCGCAAGAACTACTTCTACGCCGACCTGCCCAAGAACTATCAGGTGAGCCAGTACGACATCCCGGTTTGCCACGACGGTTTCCTCGACGTGACGGTCGACGGCGAGACGACACGGGTCGGAATCGAGCGTGCCCACATGGAGGAAGACACCGGCAAGTCGACCCACGTCGGCGAAGGTGGCCGGATCCACTCGGCCGAGTCGACGCTGCTCGACTTCAACCGCTCCGGTGTGCCCCTCGTCGAGATCGTCTCGAAGCCTGACATCCGCAGTGCCGCTGAGTCGCGGGCGTACGCCCAGGAGCTGCGGGCTCTCGTCGCCGAGCTTGGGGTTTCGGACGCCCGGCTCGAGGAAGGGTCGATCAGGTTCGACGCCAACGTCTCGATCCGACCCGAGGGTATCGAGGCTTTCGGCACCAAGGTCGAGATCAAGAACATGAACTCTTTCCGGTCTCTTGAACGCGCTGTCGACTACGAGATCAAACGCCAGGTCGAGGTCGTCTCCGACGGCGGCGAAGTGGTCCAGGAAACCCGTCATTGGGACGAGGAAGGCGACGTCACCCACTCGATGCGGACCAAGGAGGGCTCTTCCGACTACCGCTATTTCACCGAGCCCGACCTGGTTCCCATGGTGATGGGCGACGTCTGGGTCGAGGAGGTGCGGTCCACGCTGCCAGAGCTGCCGGCGCAGCGACTCGAGCGATACGTCGAGGCCGGCCTGGACTCCGACTCGGCATCGGTTCTCTCGGCGGCACCAGCCAAGCTGCGAGGCGTCTTCGACGAGGCGGCCGTCGCCGGGGCCGATCCCCGTGCCGCGGCGAACTGGCTCACCGGTGAGGTGACGGCGTGGCTCCGGCGCACCGAGACCGAAGCTCCCGACCTGCCTCTCGCCGGAGCCGACCTGGCCGAGCTGGTCGGCATCGTCGCCGACGGCGTGGTCTCGGCTTCGGCGGCCAAGGATGTCCTCGACGGGATGCTCAGCGGCGAGGGCGGCGCCCGTCAGGTGGCGGAGGCTCGCGACCTGGTTCAGATCTCCGACACAAAGGCGCTGGAAGCAGCGGTCGACGAAGTGCTCGCCGCCAATCCGGACGCCATCGAGACCTATCAGGGTGGTGAGCAGAAGGTCGTCGGGTTCCTCGTCGGCCAGGTGATGCGCGCCACGCAGGGCAAGGCAGACCCCAAGCTGGTCAATCAGCTGCTCCGGGAGAAGCTGAGCGGCTAGTCGACGCGGTTAGCGTGGCCCTCGTGCAACGCAGGACCAAGATCATCGCCACTCTGGGGCCGTCCACAGCCAGCGCCGAGTCGGTGCATGCGCTGGTCGCCGCAGGGATGGACGTGGCTCGTCTCAACTTCTCCCACGGCGATCACGACGTTCATCGTCAGAAGCTGAGCTGGGTCCGCGAAGCCGCCGCTTCATTGGGGCGCACGGTTGCCGTAATGCAGGACATTCAGGGCCCCAAGCTCCGTGTCGGCAAATTCCCAAGTGGCGAGATCACGCTCGACAACGACAGCACCGTCGAGCTGGTGGCGGAGAATGGTGAGGGCGGTCCGGGCCTGGTCCCCGTCGGTTACCCGGCCCTTCTCCAAGATGTGAAGCCCGGCCATCGCGTGATCCTTGCTGACGGGCTGGTCCAGCTTGTCGTCGCCGATGTCACCGACACTTGCCTCCGCGCCGAAGTGGTCGTGGGCGGGGTGCTCGCCGACCACAAGGGCGTGGCCTTTCCTGACAGTGAGCTTTCTGTCGACAACATCACCCCGAAAGACGAGCGGGACCTCGAGTTCGGCAAGCGGCTCGGCGTCGACTACGTCGCGGCGTCGTTCGTCCGGTCCGCCGCCGATGTCAGGGCAGTGTCCGCTCTCGCTGGTGACGCCCCGGTGATCGCCAAGATCGAGCTGGCTCAGGCGCTGGACAACCTCGACGAGATAATCGAAGAGTCGTCCGGGGTCATGGTGGCCCGCGGCGACCTGGGCGTGCAGCTCCCGTTGGAGCGTCTCCCGTTGATCCAGGCCGACATCCTGAGACGGGCCAACGCCGCCGGTGACATCTCGGTGACCGCTACCGAGATGCTGGAGTCGATGACGCACAACACCAGGCCGACCAGGGCCGAAGTGACCGACGTCGCCAACGCGGTTCTCTCCGGCACCGATGCGGTGATGCTTTCGGGTGAGACGGCTGTCGGCGATTACCCGGCCGAGACGGTGGCGGTGATGGCGCGGATCTGCGTCACCGTGGAGGAGGGGACCCTTGTCGAGAGGGGTGAGGAGAGTGTCGGCTTTGTCGGCGAGGAGAGCAACATCGCTTCTGCTGTGGCCCATGGTGCTGTCCAAATCGCCCAGAACGTGGGTGCCAACACCATCGTCGCTTTCACCGAGTCAGGCTCTACAGCAAGGCTCATCTCCAAGTATCGCCCCAGCCAGCAGATTGTCGCCTTCACCCCGAACGAGTCGACGCTGAGACGTATGGCCCTATTCCGCGGGGTGACGCCCCACTCGTTCGAGCGCAAAGATTCGACCGACGAGGAGATCGCCCAGGCCGCCCAGCATCTCCAGGCAGACGGTGTCGCCGAGATGGGGGAGCGGGTGGTGATGGTCGGTGGCGTGCCTCCGAACTATCAGGCTTCGACCAACCTGGTGAAGGTGCACCGGATCGGTGAGCTTTCCGGTGGGCTTGGCGGCTAGTTACGATCAGCGCTGATGGGTCAGAACGTCGAGATCAAAGACACGGTGAAGATGGGTGACGTGCTCATCATCGACACCGACCGCAGCTTCACCGGCCAGGACGGCCATGTCATCGAGCCGGGCGATCCTGGGGAGGGTGTTCCGGGAGTTCTTGCTTCCCGGCTGTTCGACCTCGGTCTCGGCATCGACCATGTACACGTGATTCAGAACGTGGTGACGGTTCGTCGGCCCGGTGGCTGGGACGAGGACTCGGCGGGAACGGTCACTGACACCACCCACAGCTTCCTCCGCTTCTACGACGAAGAGGAGTGACCCCAGGCCGCTTACGGCGGAGGGGCGCTTGTCGAGGTTGTTGGAGGAGTTGTTGTCGAAGTGGTCGTGGTCGGGCAGGTCTCCTCTTGGCCCGGGACCATGCACGGATGGACCTCGAACACAGCAAATGTTGGTGAGTAGCGGACCGTCCACTCTTGGGTGGAGACCAGGGTTGCCCCTCCCAAGAGGATTCGTCGGGTCACGTTCACACTCCACCCGCCACGCTCCGACTGGGTCTGGATCACCTCGTCCACGCCCAGCGCCTCGTTGGGCTTGTAGCGCGGCTCGCGGGGGCTGGTCCGGGCAAAGCGGCCACTGACTTCGCCTTCCACCCAGAGAGCGTTGGGCCCGCCTTCGGCGATCACTTCGATGTTGGTGTTGCCGCTGCGCTGGTCGCCTTTGACGATCCGGCCGTCGTTGTCGCCGAAGAACCTGACTGTGATCGAGTCGCCGCTGTAGACGGTGTCGATCAGGACAGCTTCGGTGTCGTTGTTGCGGAACACCAGGTCGGGAGTGAGCCAGCTGATGGTGGCTTCGATGCCCTCCGGGTAGCGGCTGAAGTAGTACGAGTGGGGCTTGTGGTCGATGTCCTCGTAGCCGCCCCAGAAGATGGCGTTGTAGATGGTGGTGGCGAACTGGCTGACGCCGCCGCCGACCGTGTCTTGCAGCTCTCCGGCGACGATCGTCCCGGCGGGCAGGTACCCGCCTGCGGTGGTCCGCTGACCGACGTGGCCGTTGAGTGAGAACTCCTCGCCGGGCAGCACGATGACGCCGTCGACTGTGTCGGCGAAGGTCTGGATGTTGGTGACCCGGCTCTCACAGCAGCGGTGGTAGGTGGTGAACGACGAGACCAGGTGGTTGATGCCGAGCGACTCCAGCGCCTCGGTGGTCACTTCGGGGTCGGCGTCTTCGACGAGGGCGAGCTGGCCGGTGCGGTCGTCGGAGATCCCGGCGACGTAGAGACGCAGCGCTGCTTCGTTCTGGTCGATGCGTGTCCCGCGCAGGCCCGGCTCGACTCTGATCTCGTCACCTTCGATGACGAACTCGGCGTTGACCGGTGCGGCTTCGAACAGGGCGCGGACCGGGATCAGGTACCTGTTGATGATGTCGGGGTCGAAGAAGTTGATGATCTGCGGTGCGCCTTCGGCGATGGTCTCGGTGCGGTAGGCCTCGACGAGCTGTTCGACGGTGAAGACGATTTCGCTGCCGGTGTAGAGGAGCCGGATGTCGCCGGAGAGCAGTTGATTGGCTTCGGCGAGTGCCTCGTCGACGTCGGCGTCACTCAGCTTGGGGATGATCCGCACGGTGGGCAAGACGGGGGTCAGCCCGTTGTTCTCGAGCATGGCTGTGAGCATCAGGCCGGGTGCGGCGTCGCGGTCGACACCGGTGCCGGGTGCGGGGTACACGGGGTTCACCACTCCGTCGACCAGTTCGAGTGACCCGAGGCTTGCCGGCATCCCGATCACGTCGGCGTCCCATTGGTCGAACAGGATCTCGAGCGCTTCGGGGTCTACGGAGCCGGTCAGCTCGACTTCGTTGGTCGAGAAGATGTTGCTGAGCCACCAGAGGAACTGGTTGGAGGCGTTTCCCTCACGTCCGATCTTCAGCGCCTCGTCGACGATGGCTTCTTCGTCGATGTCGAAGCCGGTGACCGGCGGTAGCACGGGAACGGTCTCGTCGTCGAGGGAGACATTGAGTGTGGTGGCCAGATACTCGTCTTCGACGCCGACCATCGTGTTCAGGGCCTGATCCCGGGTCAGCCCGCCGAGTGCGGTCCCGGACACCTCGACTCGGCCCATCACCTCACCGGCGGAGAAGGCCCGGGTCAGGCCGTAAGTCGAGAAGAGGACGGCAAAGAACACACCGACGATGACCGCGGCCGCGAGGAAGGGGTTTATGCGAAAGAGGAAGGTGTTTCTCATTGGGAAGGCCGCCCCAACCGGCCTCGGTCCTGGAGCGGGCATGGTACCGCCAGGGCGCGCTGTAACGGAACCATCTCCACCTCGGGCGGGGGTATACGCTCGACACCGATGACGGTGTCGATTCCACCTGTGATTGCCGGGGATCCCATTCGTCTATCTGCTTCGACGTATATGGCGTGGAAAAAGTGCCCGGATTCTGCAAATGCCCGGCTTCAGGGTGTCTACGGCCCGGACACCAAGCCGGCGTTTCTGGGGACTTTGGCGCATCGCATCTTCAGCCGTCATCTCGATGACGGGCCGATTTCTCCTGATGATTTCGCCCAGGCTTGCCGTGAGGAGATCGGCAGCTCGGGCCTCAACTACAAGATGGCCGGACTGGAGATGAAGCCTTCGGTCCTGAACGGCCTCATCGAGGAGGTGCGGGGCCTTTACGAGCGTTTCGTCAACCTTCCCGAGGAGGGGTTCGAGGGCTCGGAGGTCGAGTTGGAGCATCTCACCGACGACAAGATCCAACTGGTCGGCAAGGTGGATGCGGTCTACCGGGAGGACTTGGGCGGCCATCGTCTCGTCGATTGGAAGACGGGCGAGCTGGGCGAGCCCGAGGACCAGCTCATGTTCTATGCGCTGCTGTGGGCGCTCCAGGAGGAGGACGTGCCTTCTTATGTGGAGGCGATCTCGGTCCGCACTGGCGAGAGGTATCGCACCGTGCCCAGCACCGCCGATCTCCAGGGCGTTGCCGAGGAGGTGGCCGAGCTTGTCAATGAGATACGCACGGCGTGGTCGTCACACCAGGAGCTGCCCAAGAAAGGCGGGCCGTGGTGCATGTACTGCCCGATCCTCCCCGACTGCCGGGAGGGCCAGTCGGTGGCGGCGCTGCTCGATTGACATATTGAGCGCTATCGATATCTACGGCTACAATTTCCGTTGATGGACTACTGCTGCACACCTCTCTTTGAAGGGGTCATCGACGATGATCAGGCCTCCGACATGGCTCCGGTGCTTTCGGCGCTGGCCGACCCGGTCCGTCTCCGCATCGTCTCGATGCTCGCCGCCGCTCCCGACGGGAGTGCCTGCGGTTGTGACTTGGAGCAGCCGTTGGGTCTCTCCCAGCCGACGATCTCGCATCATCTCAAGGTTCTCCGCGAGGCGGGCTTGGTCGAGGGCGAGCGGCGTGGCCGCTGGATCCACTACAGCGTGGTCGGGGACCGTCTCGCCGAGGTGCGTGACGCGTTGTCGCCTGTGGCGGCTTCGGTCTAGCCGCCGCTGATCTTCTCTCGGAACAGGTCGAAGATGTCTTGGTGCTCGTCGTCCATGCGCTCCGGGTGCCATTGGACACCTAGCGCCCACCAGTCTCCCCGGCAGCGGGCGGCTTCGACCAGCCCGTCTTCGGTGCGACCTTCGACGATCAACTCGGGGGACAGCTCGCCGATGCCCTGATGATGGAGCGTGTTGACCTTGGCTTCGGTCGACCCATAGAGGCCGGCGATGATGCTGTCTTCCTCGAGGTGGACGACGTGTCTCCGGGCTTGCAGCTCGTCCATGTCGGTGTTGTCGTCGATGACTTCGTGGACTGTTCCCGATGACAACACCTCTTGGGCCAGGGTCCCGCCCAGTGCCACGTTGAGGATCTGAAGCCCGCGGCAGATGGCGAGCACCGGCTTGTCCTGGGAGCGCGCCGTTTCGATGACTGCGATCTCGAACTCGTCGGCTCGCTTGTCGATGTCTTTCGAGTCGGTGTTCTCTGCTC
This sequence comes from Acidimicrobiia bacterium, assembly GCA_028285585.1. Lineage (GTDB taxonomy): Bacteria > Actinomycetota > Acidimicrobiia > Spongiisociales > ZC4RG35 > CAXMPK01. The sequence continues at coordinate 50,488 of JANQOU010000001.1, read as the reverse complement.
CGTAGGTCGCCGGGTCGATGTCGTCACCTCCGGAGAGGAGCACCCCGTCGACCATGGCGACGAGACGGTCTGCTTCTGCCGGGTCGAGGCCGCTGGGGAACATGATCGGGGTCATCTCGGCGGCGACCAGCGAGTCGGTGTAGTGGGTCGCCAAAGTCTGGAGCGGCTCGATGCCGATCGAAGTGTCGAGGTTGCGCCTCCAGGCGGTAACACCAACAAGTGGTCTCATTCCGTCACCTCCGATTCGTAGTGCTTGGCACCGGGCCCTTGCGGTGCCCGGATGCCCCGGAATTCCCAGTCTCCTCCGAGGGCGGTCGACAGGACCTCCTCCGAGTCGCTGGGCTGTGCCCCGACTTCGGGCCTGACCGCGACGTCGCCGGAGACGATGGTATTCGTCAGTTCACCCAAGCCGTCGACTGCAACGGTCACGACGTCGCCCGGCTCGACCGGCCGGGACCCGGCCGGGGTGCCGCTGAGGATCACGTCGCCGGGGAGGAGGGTGATCGTCCTGGCGATGTCGGCCACCAGGTAGTGCATGTCCCATTCCATCTCGGAGGTGCTGGCCTCCTGTTTGACCTCGCCGTTGACCAGGGTGCGGATCCGCTTGTCGCGAAAATCCCAGTCGGTGACCAGACCCGGGCCGAGCGGGCACAGGGTGTCCGACCCTTTCACCCGGAGCATCGATCCGGCGTCGGTGTCGCGGAAGTCGTGGAGCCCGTAGTCGTTGGCGATGGTGTAGCCGGCGATGTGGCGGGCAGCTTCGTCCTGGGAGATGTCGTAGGCAGTCGAGCCGATGACGATGGCGATCTCGCCTTCGAAGTTGAGGTACTTGCAGCGCTGCGGCCGCACCACTTCGCCGAGGTGGGCGTTTAGTGACGTGGTCGGCTTGTGGAAGTAAGTGGGCGCCGGCGGCAGTTTGGTCATGAACTCGTCGACCCGGCTCCGGTAGGTGAGATGGGTGGCGATGATCTTCGACGGCTCGACGGGCGGGAGGTGCTCGGCCTCGTCGATGGGCACTCTCTCGCCACTCCCTGTGACCAACTCGTCACCTTCGACATGGGCCCGGATCGGCTGGCCGTGAAGCAGGATTCGTCGGTACTCCATTGCCGGGCACGCTACCCGGGTACCATTGATGTGGTGGCAGAAGAACTTTCGTTCGAGAAGCGTCCCATTACTCAACCCGCTGTTGTCATGACGGAAGCAGAGGCGGCCCATTTCGGAAGCCAAGAAGCCGTTGACACCTTGGCTCGAGGGCTTGCCGATGCGGAGGCGGGACACATCTCGACAATCCAGTTGCGCTCCGAAGCCCGAGTGCCTTAGCTGCGGTCCAATCCGCCGTTGGTTTCCAGCCTCTGCCGTAGGAGTCACGATGGTCGATATCGCCGATGTCACAGTTCTACATGATCGGGTCGTGGAGCTTCGCTTTTCGGACAACACCTCGCGCGTTGTCGATCTATCTCCTCTTCTGTGGGGTCCGGCCTTTGAAGGTATAGCTACTGACGACCGCCTTTTCGCCCAGGTCCAAGTGAATCCGGAGACGGGAACAATTGGATGGCCGAACGGTGCCGACCTGGACCCGGATGTTCTTCATGGAGACTTCGAACCGGCAACGCCTGCGCCAGGCTAGGGGAGTGTTCCCACCCAGATCCGGGTGCTGATCTGGTCCGCATCCGAGGGCAGCCGAGCGAAACCGTGGGTGACTGCAACCACGATCCGGTCTTCCATGACCACGAGCTGGCTCGGCCAGGCGTTGCTGCCGAACTCCTGGTCGAGGTCTTGCACGGTCCAGTCGTTGCCACGTGGTGAGTAGAAGAAGGCGTTGAGGCGGCGCTCCTGGTTGACCTCGCTGGCGTGGAATCGCCTCTGCAGATCGTCCAGCTCGGCGAAGGTGGCGGTCACCAGCGGCTCCATGGTGTCGGCGTCGCTGAACGTGATGGTCTCGTTTTCGAGGCTGACACTGATTGTCTCCGGAGTGTGCGCTCTCCAGAGCCGGTACTCGGCGAGCTGCTCGTCGCCCGACGAGATGAGCAGTCTCCCCGAGTGACCGTCGAGGGAGACCGTGTAGCCGGACTGGGCGTCTTCCATGCTCACCAGCTCGATCTCGGACCGCTCCAGTTGTCCGTAGTTGTAGCCGGTGGCCAAGAGGGCGATGCCACTTTCGCCAGTGACGAGTCCGGTTTGCCGCCAGGACAGAGATCGCGGGAGCGTGTCCGGCAGCAACAGCTCTTCCCATTTGTAGAGGTCTGTCGAGTAGAACATGCCCTGGTGTGGGTCGGTCCCACGCATCGAGACGACTCCGTTGCGCCACTCGGCGGCTCCTCCGATCAGATGGTGCATGCTTGAGACGACACCTTCCATCTCCCAGATCGCCCCGTTGTCGGAGGTCCACACCCGGGTCGAGTTGTTGCCCTGGCCCACCGCGGCCCAACCTCCACCCGGGATCGGGTAGACAGCTTCGATGCGGCGAGAGTCGAGTGTTCCACCAACCCATCCTTCGCCGGAGTCGACCCAGATGAAGGTCTCTAGTGAGCTGCTGCCATCTCCAAAAAGGTAACGATCCAGGTCTTCCCGGCTGATCCCCAGCTCTTCGGGACTGACCTTCTCGAGTGCTATCCCCAGAGGCCCGTAGAGGACGAGCCGGGCGTCTGGTTGGGCACCACCTTCGATTCCCCATCCGTACTCGTTCTGACGCCACTCCTCGGGCAATGCCTGCTCGATGGCCAGGTGCGAATACATCCCCCAGTTGGTCTCGGCGAGGACGATGTCGCCTTCACCGGCATAGCCGATCTCGTAGCTCATCGTCTCGTCAGGCACATCGACTGGATCCCACACCACGCCGTCTGCCGACTCAAAGACCCGATCGGCTTCGGTGACGACCGATGCCAGGAACCCGGTGTCGGTGGCGACTATCTGAACCGGTCCGGCGAGATCGATCTCCCCATTCGCTTCCCAGGTGAGCCCATCGTTGGACGTCCACAGTCTTAATCGCGTTGTCAGGTCGGGTTGTGTCGTGCGCTCGGTGCCGAACAAGTAGAGCGTCCCCGACTTCTCGATCAACGCACGAGGGTGTGTCGGCAGCTCAGCGGACGCAGCCCACTCGAGCTGCGGCCCTTGCGCCACTTGGGACACCGTCCAGGTTGCGGGGTCGAAAGGCACCGCAGGTGGCGAGACCTCGTCTTCGGGAACAGTGGTCGTCGACTCGGCGCTCTCGACCGTGTCACTGGAGGTCAGGGCTGTGAGCGCCACCAGGGCGAGCACTACCAGCACCGAGGCGGTGATCACAGCCGCCCGGCGTGAGAACGAGAATTGCTGTTCGGAACTCGGCCTCTCCGGGAGTACCACTATCCAGTAAACGTAGCCCTCTCGCGGTGGTTCCCGAACGAGCGTTTCGACAGCAGGAGAAGCCGGGCTTCAAGTGCTCCCTCGTGTGATCTGTGGGAGGCGGACTCGTACACTGAACTCTGGGGAACCTTGCGAGGACGCAGTTCCAGACCCGACCCGTGACCAATCAGTTGAAACCCGAACTAATTTCGATCCCGGTCGACCACATCGACAGAGGTCTGGTAAGCCAGGTTGCGGGTGCTCTCCTCGAAGGGAAGCTCGTGGCGTTCCCGACAGAGACTGTCTACGGGCTCGGGTGCGACGCATTCAACGAAGCTGCGATCAGCCGGGTCTTCGCAGTCAAGGGGAGACCGGCCACCGACCCTCTGATTGTCCATGTGGCCGACGGTGAGATGCTCGACAGGGTTGTCGATGGGCAACTCCCGCCGGTAGCTCGCCTACTGGCCGATCACTTCTGGCCAGGTCCGCTCACCCTGGTTCTCCCTCGGAACTCGGCATTGCCTGCTGCAGTGACGAGCGGGCTTCCAAGCGTGGCGGTGCGATCTCCCTCGCATCCTGTGGCCAGTGCGATTCTGCTTGAGTGTGGAATCCCGATCGCGGCCCCGAGTGCCAATCGATTCGGTCGTATAAGCCCGACGTCAGCAGAGCATGTCCTGGCCGACTTGGGCGACGGTTGTGACGTCATCGTCGACTCGGGGCGCACTCAGCGGGGACTCGAGTCCACAGTGGTTTCCGTCGATGAGGATGGTGTTGTTGTTCTCCGGCATGGAGCCATCCCCATGGAGGAGCTCCGCGAGCACTGCTCGGTGAGAGCTGTCGAAGATGAGGGGTCGCACCTCAAAGCATCACCCGGCCACGAAGCCCGTCACTATTCGCCAAGATCGCCGGCGGTGGCCGTGTCGCCTGGGGCGTTCGCTTCGGGTAGTGGGACGCTGGAGTTCACAGCGAAGCTCCGGGTCCTGTATGCGGGCTACTCGGACAGGCCTCCTCAGATTCCAGATAGCTGGCGGTTCGAGCCGCTCGGGTCCGCCGGAGCAATCGACGAGCTTGCCCGAAACCTCTACGAGTCGCTCCGGCGCATTGACGCCATCGGTGCCGACGTGATCGTGCTGGAGCTTGCGGGAGAAGCCGGCCTCGGGCGAGCCATCGACGATCGGCTGACTCGAGCCGCGTCGAGCCTCGTTGTCGAGAGACCCGAGGATCTACAGGCTGCTCTCACACAGGTGCTGGCGGAGGACACGACTCCGTAGGTGGATTCAGCGGATCTTGCGTGTTCGACTCGACGTCTAGGGGAGTGTTCCCACCCAGACCCGGCTGGTGGGCATGTGTCGGTTGTCGACTGAAACCAGGACGATCCGGTTGTCTTCGAAGCTGGCCGATTGGATCCAGTCACTGCCCACCAGATCGCCGATGTCGTCGACTATCCAGTTCTCACCGTCTCTGGTGACGAGGAGCGCCATGTGATGGATGCTGTTCGACAGACGTGGCCAGGCTTCGCTTTGCATCACTTCCAGCTCGTCGAAGCTGAAGGTGAAGATGATGTCTCCGGTCCCGGGATGGAGGAAATCGACTGTCCGGCGGGTCAGGTCGAAGAAGAGGTGCTCGGAGACAGCACCTCCGGATGTGACGGCCATCAGCACGTCGTCGCCGTCTCGGACCACGAAACGCCCCTGGTTCGGTTGATACACCAGCTGGTAGCCGGCGCGGGATCTGACGACGTCGGCAGGCTGAGTGTTGACGCTGTGTGTTTCCCAGGTGTTGGCTATCGCGGCGACGCCTGACTCGCTGGCGTCGACATTGTTCAAATCCCAACGGAGCTCCTGAGGAAGGATCTCCGACAATCCCATCGACTCCCACTCAGTGAGGTCATCGCTGTACACCAGGTCGTTCCTAGCCGGGGTTATCCCGACGTAGCCATCGTTCCACTGATCGTCCATGTATTGGCCCGGGGTGGGGTCAACGGTCCACACCACTCCGTTGGTCGAACGCCACCGGCCGTGGAAACTGGGCCCTCCGTGGCCGACAGCGAGCAGCTCGCCGTTGTCGAGGATATGGACCTGGTCGATCCAGTTGGCACCGACGTTTCCCTGCTGCCATGAGCCGTCGACCAGGCTCCACACCGTGATCTCGTCCTGAGGTACGGGGTGCTCTTGACCCAAGTCCTCAAGAGTCAGCCCCAACTCCTCTGCTGTGTATCTGGCCATGATCAGGCCTGCGGGCCCGTGGACAACAACCCTGTTGTGGTCGACATGGACGTTGGTTGCGTTTTCGGCCAAGTCTTCGGGCAGCGCCTCTATGACTGTGGCGACTGTTGCAATGGGGTAGAAGCTGTCGAAGATGACAATCCGGTCTTTGCTGACACCGACGACGTTGAAGAGGCTGCGGCTTACCTCGTCGGGCAACGGAACCGGTACCCAGTTGGTTCCGTCGTAGGACTGGAACAGGATGGAGCGTCCTCCACTGTCAATCCCGCTGATGACGACGACACCGTCGGCACCCCTTGCATTCAGTATCGATACTCCCTCTTCGATGTTCGTCTCTACACGTGTCCAGCTTTCACCATCCGAGGACTGGTAGACGATTAGCCCTTGCGGCGGCCTGAATTGGTACGGAACGGCAGATGAGCCGATGTAGACGAGCTGTCCGTCCAACGTGTACACGCCGTGAGACCAGCCCTCCAGCAGAGCCGTCTCCGACCACGACGGCTGGATCTCGGTCTCGATCCTGGCCACAGTCCAGGCGTCGCGGTCGAACCGGGTGGTCGGCGGCGAGATCTCCTCGTCAAGGGTGGTGGTCGTCTCCTCAGCAGTCTCAACCGGATCGGTCGCGGTGAGTAGGGCAAGCACCACCAATCCGAATACGACCATCACCGAAGCAAGGACGACAGTCGCTCCTTTGGCCGCCGAGCCGTTCTGCTTGCCGGGCCTCGACCCTTCGGGAAGTACCACTCCTATGAAACGTAGCCCTCACCGGGAGGTTCCCCGAACGAGCGGCCTGCCGATACAAAAATTCCACCACGGCGCGTTATCTGTGCCACCGCTTGCAGTCGGTCAACCGGGTGCGGTTAAGTGTGGCGAGGCTGCGGAAGGCGCGGCTTGGCGAACGTTAACGAGGAAGAAGTCGAATGAGTGGTTCACCACTTCGGAGCCCCCTTGTTACTCTTTGGGCGTGACGCTGATGGCCAACCGTAGGGGTTCGGTAGCTTCTGCCACCTGCAGATTCTGCGATCGAGGGCAGGAACCACAGAGCTATCTGCCAGCAGGAAACACAGCGCGGCCGTCGTTGGGAGCGTTGCTACCTCTTTGGACTTTGGTGATAAGCCAGGTGCACGAAACAGCCTCCGCTCGTCTTGGGGAGAAACAGAGGTTGGCTCTGTTCGAAGATGCCCTATCGGTGGCGCGGAGCATGCCGGGAAGTGCTTTCCTATTCGAACACGGTGCAGTCGCTTCAGGGTCGGCGACGGCATGCGCCACGGCACATGCGCATCTTCATGTCCTCCCATTCGATGACGACCTGCTGGAGTACGCGAACAGGCATCTGGCTGTCCCTGGTTCCTGGAAGCCGATCGACCCCCAATCCCTGGGTGACTATCTGAACACCGAGTACTTGCTGGCGGGGAGAGAGGGTTCTCTGTTTGTCAAGTCGCTTATCCAACCCACGAGTCAGTACTTTCGGAAGGCTATTGCCCACTATTTAGGTGAGCCAGAAGAGTGGAATTGGCGAGATCGTTGCGATGTCGACGACACTTATATGCAAACTCACGACTTCCTTAACGCCCGATTCGCCTGATCTAGGAGTAGCTCAGTGGCCGACGACGAACGGTCGAAGAAGGGCAACTCGACAGCCCGCCATTTTGCGCCCTACGACCTCACGGACGGTCGCGAGCCTTACGACTGGCCAACGCGCTGGCCGAGAAGAGCTCAGTATCACATCGCCTTTGAAGCTTGCGTCCTATTCGGCCTTACACTCGCAAGTCCTTTCCTTATGATTGCTATTTGGAATGGTCGAGGTGCGGACTGGTTCGGCCTCCAAGGCGAGAACGCCGCCGTTTTTGGTGTATACGGTCTTGCATGGACGAGCGGTCTCCTGGGGGGCACGAGTTTCTCGCTCAAGTGGCTCTACCACTCCGTTGCCAAAGGTTCCTGGCATCGTGACCGTCTACTCTGGCGACTGGCAACTCCGTTCCTTTCTGCGAGCCTTGCGTTTGTGGTCGTGGCATTGGTTCGAAGTGAGCTTCTTCCTATTTTGAACGCCAACAGTTTGGAAATTCCAGCGGCGATTGTGGCTTTCGGATACCTCTCCGGTTACTTTTCTGACCATGCTGTAGCAGCACTGCTTCGCCTTGCTCAACGAGTGTTCGGTGATGTGCGCGAGAAAGAGCAAGGGTCCGCGGGTACAACCGAATGATCAGGCACAAGCCTGACTCAGATGAGATTGCACAGTTCGGCTTTAAGGCTTCTGGCCTTATGTGTCTCCCGAAACTGTGGGTGCCCGAGTTTGAGGTGTTGCCTTCTCGGAGGACACGAGACTTTGCAGCCCGCCGACCACTATTGAAAGAGGTTAAGTCCTCGCTGGACGCCCTTCGGGAGAGTCTTCAGCACCCATCAATCTTGACCGAGGTATACGTCCGATCTTCGTCTCCCACCGAAACTCTCGTTGAGCGAGGTCGGCTACATAGCTACAGGGTGTCTGCCACGCCCGAGGCGGTTTCGGACGCTACAGCCCGGATTGCAGTTCACGCAGAGTCCGTGGGATCTGATCGGCTCGCGATCATGATCCAACGAAGGATTGAGCCAACAGCGCTTGGCCACCTCTCTAACGAGCGCAGAGTTTCGAGAGCGCGAAACCTGTGGCGTTTAGAAGAACATTGGCCGAACATCACCTCGCGGACCATGAGGCCAAGCCAGGGGTCTGCCAACCAAGACCTTCCACTGAAGAGGCAACGAATCAGCCAACCACCAGAGGAAGTTCTATCTCAAGTCGCCCACGACCTAACGCTTGAGGATTTTCGGTACCACATTGAATGGGTCAGTGACGCAGATGCGATCTGGATCGTTCAGTGCGACCACGAGACTCGCGTCGAGCACCAACCGCCATGTCATGCATGGGCTTCGCAGAAGAAGCCGAGCGGTGAACCACGCTACCGGGTTCTGAGCAAGGCATCTGGAACACCTGAGACGGGGTCGACTAAAGCCCAACATGTGTGCCTCTTCAAGGAGCTTGGCCTCCCTTACGGAGAAGTGCTCCTCTTAGACGACATCAGCATTCTCAGCGGCCTTGCGAAAGGTGAGATACCAGGCAGCCTTACAGAGGACGTCGTGAATCTCGCCCAATCGCCGGTCGTGGTACGGAGCGACATTGCAGGTGGTGACGGCTTGTTCGCTCCGCGATCAGACGTCCTAGACGACGAGAACCAGGTGCTTGACTTTCTTGTCGACAAAGCTGCCACCCTTGCCGAGGACATTAAGGAAGGGCGGGTTGCCTTTCTTCTACACCGATTCGTCGCTGCCCGCGCAGGGGCTTTTGCTTACGCTCGACCGGATGTTTCAAGGGTCAGAATTGATGCAACTTGGGGCATCCCAGACTCACTGCTCTTCTGTCCACACGACACCTACGACATCGACTTGAAGGATCCCGATCGGGTACGGAGCGATGTTCGTTGGAAGGGGCACTTCGTTGATGTCGACGCAACAGGGTCGTTTGTTGAGAGGGAGGCTGGATGGGCTTGGGACTGGAGAACGGTGCTGACATCGGAGCAGGTTCTCCTGATTGCCGAATCAACACACAGCATTGCGAAGGCTCTTGGCCAGCGCGTCCAGGTTATGTTTTTTGTTGGTACGGCAGATGGTTTGGGGTATCCCGACGTGCTGCCTTGGTTTATTCAGCGGGATGATGACTTCGACCCTGCCCAAGTTTCGCCAGCCGCCCTTCAACGCCGACCAATAGAGCGCACCGTGCGGACGCTAGAGGATCTGAAAGTAATCCAACGAGATGTACTGGAATTGCAGGTTGATGCCTTCCAGGTGGCTATCGTCCTTAGGCCGACGACTCAGTTTCTTCGCGACACTGAGTTCCTCGAAGCAGTTGGCTCTTTTACCTCAGATAAAAATATTCCGGTGTTGCTTGAGGGAAGTGTGCTCTCTCACGCCTTCTACGTACTTCGAAGATCGGGTGCTCATGTGTTTGAGCGCTCTGCCCAGGATCGACGAAGAGCCCCTGAAGTCCCGCTCAACAAGCTAGTCCGTGATCACATACCGACTTTGGTCTTGGACAAGTCCGAGGATGTGCTGATACTTCGACGATCCGGTGACGAGTTGATCCAGCTGTTGAACCTCAAGGCCATCGAGGAAGCCTTTGAGCTGTCGTTTGCTGTTGGTCGCGAGGCTTTGGTTGAAGAGCTCGGAGATCTGTTTGAAGTGGTCCGCTCGCTCTCATCGTTGTTGGGTTTGGATTTAGTGAAGCTCACCGAAGTCGCGGACCAGAAGAAGGAAGCTCGAGGTGGTTTCGATGAGGGCATAGTCCTCGTATCGACTCAGGAGCGGGTGTTGGGTGACGCCGGCATAGCGACGGAGGCAGAGGTGACCGATACCCCGGGACGGGTACCACCATATGTCGTCCAAACTGATGACAATGGGCCTATCATTCGCATACCCGTCAGGAGTGTTGGTCTTCCAACGCCGCAGACAACCTATATTCGGTTGGCAGGGCTCGACTTCGAGGTTGAGGTGGACTACCGGTCCGATGCGGTCGACGTATTGCTGATGCCCGCTAATGAACCGCAACCGCAAGGCCAGCTTACGTTCAACTTATAGGACGTGTGCCATGACCTTCGTGTCCACAGAGTATCGCTGAAGTTGCACCATCGGATTTAGTGCACTCTGCTGGTTTCTACCCCGGCTGTGCTGTCCTCGCACAACAAAGCACTAGCCGAGGCCGAAGAATCGTTCGAAGAACTCTGTCAGCCGCTCGATCACGATGTTCTTCTTCGCCCCATGGTCGCCGGTCGCGGAGAATCGGGAGACCGCTGGTAAGACTCTGGTGATCGCTGTGCCACCCGCTGGGACTGCTCCATCGCGGAAAGCACGATCTACGAAAGCCATCGTTGCGTTTCGGTCGAGGCGCTCTTCAGCGATTATTCGGTCGAGCTCCTCGGCTCGTCTTGTGGCGACGAAGGTCTGCCATTCGGCGTCGACGTCGGCAGTCACGGATAGTGAGTCGACGAAGGCTTCGATGAGGTCTTTCTTGTTTCGTAGCGATGGGCTGGAATCGATGGCGCGCTCGATTTCGGCACGCATCTCCTTGTCGGTGTCGTCGCCTTTGGCCTCGCGATACTTCTCCACCAGCATCAGGATGTAGTCGACGTTGATCTCGACCTGTTTGATCAGCTCGATCTCAAAAACGATGTCGTCGAGGATGGATTCCTTGTCTGCTGCCTCCCGAACTCTGAAGTCGGCGTAGAGGTCGAGGTAGAGGCTCTGATAGTCCTGGATCTGGCGTGGTGTCAGTATCTGTTGATCTTCGAAGTCGTCGAAGGAGACGAGGATGTTTCGGAGTCGAAGGATCGCTCCGAAGAGGGCGATGAACTCTTTCTGCGCCCTCTCTCCAACGATCTGTTCGCCGATTGGGTACTTCTCCAGAAGTTCGGACACAAGCTCTGAGTATTCCTCGAAGTACTCCTGGAACGGTTTCAGGAGGACGATCCCACCGGCGTCCTTGTTGCCGAACAGGGCGATGGAGTCGTTGGTCGCCTCTTCCAGGTCTCGGAAGCTGACGATGTTCCCGTAGGTCTTGACAGAGTTGAGGATGCGATTGGTACGTGAGTAGGCCTGGAGCAAGCCGTGAGCACGGAGGTTCTTGTCTACCCACAACGTGTTCAGAGTCGTGGCGTCGAATCCGGTGAGGAGCATGTTGACGACGATCACGATGTCGATCTCGCGGTTCCGGATCCGCTGCGACAGGTCCTTGTAGTAGTTCTCGAACCGATCCGACGACGTGTCGAAACTCGTGCCGAACATGTCGTTGTAGTCCTGGATGACATCTTCGAGGAACGTGCGGTCGTCTACGGACAGGTCATGCGGGTCGAACCCTTCCTCAGCAAGCAGACCATCCGGTTCTTCCTCGTTTGCGGCGTAGCTGTAGATCATCCCGACTTTGAGTTGCTGATCCGAGGGGAGGTGCTCCTGTTGGCGGCCGAACTGGTTGTAGTAGATGCGTGCAGCTCTGATTGACGACGTTGCGAACAGTGAGTTGAACCCACGCAGCCGCCGATCCTTGAGCAGATAGTGCTCGGCCCGTCGGGTCTTCTGGTCGAAGTGCTCGAGGATGTAGGCGACGACCTGGCTCACCCGCTCGGTGGCCAACAACGCGTTCTCAGTGTCGATGGCACTGACCTGCTTGTCGTCGATGCCTTCCGGCAGCCGCACTGTATTGACGTAGTCGATGCGGAAGGGCAGCACGTTCTTGTCGCTGATGGCGTCGACGATCGTGTAGGTGTGCAGCTTGTCGCCGAATGCCTGCTCTGTCGTCCGGAGACGCGGGTTTCCCCCGCTTCTTGCGTTGTCGGAGAAGATAGGTGTGCCGGTGAAACCGAAAAGGTGGTAGCGCTTGAACGCGTTGGTGATCGCTGTGTGCATCTCACCGAACTGCGACCGATGACACTCGTCGAACACGATCACCACATGACCGTCGTAGATGGAATGGTCCTTGTTTCCTCCAACGAGGTTGGCCAGCTTCTGGATGGTGGTGACGATGATCCGAGCGTCTGGGTCTTCAAGTTGCCGTTTCAGGACCCGGGTTGATGTGTTCGAGTTGGCCGCTCCCTTCTGAAACCGGTCGTACTCACGCATCGTCTGGTAGTCGAGATCCTTCCGGTCGACCACGAACAGCACCTTGTCGATGTCCGGTAACCGGCTCGCCAGTTGCGCGGCCTTGAAACTGGTCAGAGTCTTACCGGAGCCGGTGGTGTGCCACACGTAACCACCGGCCGCGACTGTGCCGAGAGTTCGATAGTTGGTCGAGACCTCAATCCGCCGGAGGATCTCCTCGGTAGCGGCGATCTGATAGGGCCGCATCACCAGCAGCATCCAGTCAACGTCGAACACGCAGTACTTGGTGAGGATGTTCAACAACGTGTGCCTGGCAAAGAACGTCCGAGCGAATCCGGTCAAGTCTTGGATCGGCTTGTTGTTCGAGTCGGCCCACCAACTCGTGAACTCGAAGCTGTTCGATGTTCGCCGCGACCGCTTGTTTCCGCCGGTCTCGTCGAGATGCTGGAGCCGGTTGGTGTTGCTGTAGTACTTGGTGTGGGTGCCGTTGCTGATCACAAAGACCTGCACGTACTCGAATAGGCCCGAGCCGGCCCAAAAGCTGTCCCGTTGATAACGACTGATCTGGTTGAACGCCTCGCGAATCGCCACGCCGCGACGTTTCAGTTCGATGTGCACCATCGGCAGTCCGTTGACCAGCATCGTCACGTCATACCGGTTTTTGCGAGAGCCTTCGATTTCGTACTGGTTGATCACCTGTACCCGGTTGTTGTGGACGTTCTTCTTGTCGATCAGCCGGACGTTCTTGGTCGACCCGTCGTCCCGTTCGAGGAGCTGGACATGATCTTCCTGGATACGTGCCGTCTTCTCGGCGATGCCGTCCTTATCCCCAGATACTCGTTCGGTGAAGAACCGCTCCCATTCGGCATCGCTGAACTCGATCGCGTTCAGAGCCTCGAGCTGAGTCCGCACGTTGGCAATCAGCTGGGCCTCGCTGGTGATAGGCAGGTACTCATACGCCTGTTGCTGGAGAAGCGCGATGAAAGCCCTTTCAAGCTCGGCCTCTGACTGATACGACGACTCGGCGTTTACGTCAGGTACGAACTCAGCGACGACCGTGCTCTCCGAGCTGAGAGCAATCGGCTCGTAGTGCGACCCGGGACTTTCCTTCACTCCACTCCTCGCTGACGCACGGCCTCGACCAGAGTGGTTGCTGTACGGGCAGCCTGTTCCGTGTCGGTCTCGCTCGGTGGGCGGGCGCGGTATTGCATCTGGTTTCGGGCTCGTCGCCTTCGCTTGAAGTGCGCTGCCGCCTCCGCCTGGTTCGGTTCAGACAGAATCGCAGAAAGGAACAGACCCAACGCTTCGTGGTGTCCAGGCTGGTTGGTGGTGCGATACCCATACGCGGTGAGCACGGCTTCACCAGCGGCATGGCCGGCGTCGTAAGCGAGGGTGTAGCGATTCTGGATCACGGTGACATTCTCAATGTCGGCCAGCGAGTTCTCTGCCTGTTGCAGGAAAGCCGACGCTCGGTTGAGATCCGCAGGAACGACCTCGATCCGACCGGCGCCGACCAGATCATCGATGGCCTTCTGCTGGTCCTCGGAGAGCGGGATCACTGCCAAGGGACCTCACCGATGATCGGGACTGTCGGGTTATCGGCGATGTGCGAGAGGAACCCGGACTCTTCGCCGAACTCGGCCTGGCTGAGGATCGTGGGGTTGATCGGTCTGCCCACTTGGGGCTCGACCTGGTCGCACACAGCATAGATCTTCTCCGGATTGGGCCTACCGATGACCATGAGGTCGATGTCTTGAGGGGCTGGGCCTTTGACTCCCTGCGCCCGCGCTGCATAGGAACCGTAGAGAACGGCGAAGTCGACTCCCTCGACCTCTGCCAGTGCTTCGGCAAGAAGTGCCGCCGGCCCGGCGGTGATGAGGAGAATCTCACGCAGCGGTTCGACCAGCGGGCTTTCAGCATTGGCCGAAACCAGACGGGTCCGACCTACCTGGCGCTCGGCCAGGATCCCCGCATCGAGGAGACGGGCCACCTCTCTGTGTGCCGTCGCATAAGCGACATCGGACCGTTCCGCGAGGTCGGTGAGGCTCAGTTCGTCCCCGGTGAGGACGAGAGTGGCGAGAAGCCGGGCCTGTCCCTCCGACCGGAACACCGGTGCCAGCAGCGGAGCCTCAGTTCTCATATACTGGATGATATTATCCAGTTATCCGATAGTCAACAGTTCAGGCAGCTCGTTCCGAGAAGGTGAGTAGCCGATCCCGGTAGTACTCGTACTGTTGGCGACGGGCGGCGAGTTCGGCGGGGAGACCGATCGAAAGGTCGTTCACCAGGGCGCCGAACTTGTCCAGGATGGCGACGATGCGCTCTTGCTCTGCGAGCGGTGGGACGGGGACGCGAATCCGGTTGAGGTTCTTCTGAGTCAACTTTGGCTGGGCGGCGGCGCCGACATACATGCTTATGTCGATGGAGTTGAGGTAGACCTCGATTAGGCGTCGAGTCGCATAGGAGTCGAATTCAAGGACGTGAGCATGATTGTTCACCCAGATCTTTCCGGAGGCGGAAAAGGCAATCGGTTTGGATCTGGCAAGGAGATTTGCACCGTCTTCGGAGACGAGCAGATAGTCGCCGTCGAACAGGTAGTCATCCACATAGTCGACGATGCCGGAGGCTCCGTAGTACGGATACTGGCCCCTTACCCGAGCGGCTTTAGAGACTGGTTTCCGCATCGAATCAAGATTCGCGGCGACTTCGCCAAGAGTCGCCCAGTGGACAGTCCCAGGGAAAGTCAGAAGGGAGTCGCGATAGTGGTCGTACTGACGGCGGCGCGCTTCCAGCTCCGCCTCAAGTTCCGCCCCCAGCTCCGCTTCCAGCGACTGAAACAAGTCCAAAACCCGAACGATCTCCTGTTGGACCTCGATCGGAGGGGCAGGAATCAGAACCTTCGCAAGGTTGTCGCCAGATATCCGGCGGACTTTCGTCCCCGTGATGAAGCGTCTCTTCTGGAGATGGAATTGGTCGGTTTGGAAGAAGTAGGCCATGTACTTCGGGTCGAGTGAATGTCGGAAGATGTATGCGTCGGTGCTGACGGCGACCTCGTTTGCTCCCAGCCATGCAACAGCCTTGCCGACAGCTTCGTCGTCTTCGCTGGTGGTTGCGATCACGAGGTCTCCAGTTCGCGCCAACTTCAGTCGCACCGCCATTTCTGGTGCTACGAACGACTTGGTCTCCCGTGCCCATGTTCGGTAGTGCGTATGAATCTGGCCGTAGTGAATTGCGCCGACACCGTCCTCGATAAGGTCGGCTTTCTGGATGCCACTCCCGCGAGTGAAGCTACCCACCTCCCCCAAGCTCTCGAACTTCACCCCATCCGGGCAAAGCTCCTGAATCAGGCCATCGATCCGGCTCACGATGGTGAATCCTCTAGATCGGCCACGATCTCGTCGATGGCCGTCCGCAGTTCCTGCTGGCGTATCACGATCTCGGCGATCTCAGCGTTGAGTGCCACGATGTCGACCGGTTCACGGGTGTCCTCGGGCTCGACGTACGACGTGACAGAGAGGTTGTAGTCGTTGTCCTCGATTTCGGTGTTCTCAACCAACCGGACGAAGTGATCCGCATCGGCGCGGTCGACAAAGGCATCGAGGATGGCCTCTTGGTTCTCTTCGGTGAGCTTGTTCTTGTTCCCACTCCGAACGAACTGTTCCGACGCGTCTATGAAGAGAGTGCTGTTGTCGGCTTTCGACTTCTTCAGCACGATCACACAAGTGGCGATGGTGGTGCCGAAGAAGAGGTCTGGCGGCAGCTGGATCACGGTGTCGACGTAGTTGTTGTCGATGAGGTACTTGCGGATCTTTTTCTCGGCGCCGCCCCGGTAGAGGACGCCGGGGAACTCGACGATGGCCGCCGTCCCGTTCACGGCCAGCCAGCTCAGTATGTGCATGGTGAATGCGAGGTCGGCCTTCGACTTTGGGGCAAGAACACCAGCTGGGGCGTACCTCGGGTCGTTGATGAGAAGTGTGTTGGAGTCGCCCTCCCACTTCGTCGAGTAAGGAGGATTGGAGACGATCGCCTCGAAGGGCTCGTCATCCCAGTGGGCCGGATCCGTCAGTGTGTCGCCGTGGGCGATGTCGAAGTGCTCGTAGTTGATGTCGTGGAGGAACATGTTGATGCGGCACAGGTTGAAGGTGGTGAGGTTGATCTCTTGACCGAAGAACCCCTGACGCACGTTGTCCCGGCCCAGGACTTTGGCGAATTTGAGAAGCAGTGAACCCGAACCACACGCCGGGTCGTAGACCTTGTTGACCTCGGTCTTTCCGACAACGGTCATCCGAGCCAGGAGTTCGGATACCTCCTGAGGGGTGAAGAACTCACCACCCGACTTCCCGGCACCGGAGGCGTACATGGTCATCAAGTACTCGTAGGCGTCGCCGAACGCGTCGATGGTGTTGTCGGTGAACGTGCCCCCTCCGTTGTTCAGGTTGAGGTCGCCGATGGCGTCAAGCAACTTCACCAGCTTCTCGTTGCGCTTGGCGACCGTCGACCCAAGCTTGGCGCTGTTCACGTCCAGATCATCGAACAGCCCCTTGAAGTCGCCCTCGCTTGCACTGCCGACTGCGGATCCTTCGATGTTGGCGAAGACCTTCTCAAGAGTCTCGTTGAGATCCTCATCGTCTCTGGCTCGGGCGCGGACGTTGACGAACAATTCGCTGGGCAGAATGTAGAAGCCCTTCTCGACAACGGTTTCCCTACGGCCGAATTCGGCGTCCTCATCACTGATGCTGGCGTAGTCGAAGTCGGGAGAACCAGCCTTGTGTTCATGCTCGTTCAGATAGGCGGCGAGATTCTCCGAGATGAACCGGTAGAACAACAGTCCGAGCACGTACTGCTTGAAATCCCACCCGTCGACACTTCCTCTCAGGTCATTGGCAATCCGCCAGATGGTCTTGTGCAGTTCGGCACGCTGCGTTTCCTTGTTCATGGACTGGCTAAGGCTTCTTCTGAACGAACGAATTCATAGTGAGATGACGACTTGCTCGACTCGATGTTCGCAACGCCGAGTGGTCCACGGCGGATTCGATCATTGTTTCGTGATGGCGATTGCATTTGGTCAGTGAGCGACGATACCCGCGCGTTGAATCTGGCTTGAGCCACTGCTGGCGGCCGTGACCGAGGATGGTTGCCGGCACTACGGTTTGGGGCGAAGAGGAGCACAGCTCGTCGCTTCAGCTGGCCTAGTTGAGGAAAGCGTGCAGGAGGTAGTCCGTTGAAAGCGGTAGACGTGAATCTGCTGGATCTGCTCAAGAAAGCGACTCAGTTTGTGGTGCCCATCTACCAACGCGTCTACTCATGGGATGCGGCCGAGTGTGAGCAGCTCTGGAAGGACATCGTCCGAGCCGGGACGAGCGAAGCCATCGGGGCGCACTTCACTGGTTCCATCGTTTACGTCGAGAAGGACCATGGCACGATCGCCCAAGCTGAGCCGGCGCTCGTAATCGACGGTCAGCAACGCATCACGACAGTCACACTCCTGCTCGCCGCATTGGCCACTCACCTTGAACGCCTCCCAGAGGATGAGCGAGAGCCGGTTACAGGCTTTGCCCCTCGGAAGATCCGAGGGCTGTGGCTTACAAATGAGTACGAGACCGGTGACAAGTACTTCAAGCTGCTACTGACTCAGAGCGACAAGGAGGCTCTCAAGGCAGTTGTTCGGAACGACCCACTGCCGAAGGAAACCGCCTCTCGTGTCGTTGCGAACTACCAGTTCTTTGTCTCCATGCTTGAGGACTCGAAGGTCGACCTCGCTGACATTTGCAGAGGCATATCCAAACTTGTCGTGGTCGATGTGCACTTGGCGCGAGGAGTGGACAACCCACAGTTGGTTTTTGAGGCGATGAACTCGACTGGCAAGAAGCTGTCGCAGGCCGATCTCATAAGGAACTTCGTGCTGATGGATCTCGAACCAAGTCAGCAGATCCAGCTATACGAGGGCTACTGGTTTCCGATGGAGCAGGAGTTCAAGGGAGCCAACGAACGTCGATTCGACGAGTTCGTTCGCCACTACCTGACCTTCCGGACCGGAGCCATTCCGAGGCTGCAGGACATCTATGACGCCTTCAAGGATTTCACTATCGCCCAAGCCGAACTGGGCAAGACGCAAGAGGCGGTGGTTGTCGACCTGAGCAACAGCGCAAAGCACTTCGTTGCGATGGCGTTGGGAAAGGAGCCGGACCCGTTGCTTGCCGTCCGTTTCGCTGAGATCGAGCAGCTGAAGGCCACCGTGGCTTATCCCTTCCTCCTGCGTGTCTACGACGACTACAAGGCAGGCCAGCTGCCTTCGTCCGAGTTTGCGCTCATCCTCGACACGGTCATCTCGTACTTGTTCCGCCGGGCGATTTGTCGAATTCCCACCAACTCTCTGAACAAGACCTTCGCCTCGCTTGCCGGTCAGATAAACCCGCAGAAGTACGTGGAGAGTGTGCTGGGCAGACTTCTGACGCTCGACACCTACAAGCGGTTCCCCGACGACGAGGAGTTTGGGAAGTACCTGCGGGAGGAGGACACCTACCACCTTCAACGAGCGCCCTACTTCTTGGTCAAGATGGAGAACGAGGGGCACAAAGAGCCCGTAAGCATCGGCGATTACACCATCGAGCATGTCTTGCCGCAGAACGAGAATCTGTCAGAGGAGTGGCAGGAGATGCTCGGCCCAGACTGGGCAGACGTGCGGACCCCACTGTTGCACACGCTCGGCAACCTGACTCTGACGGGCTACAACCCCGAGTTATCCGACCGGTCGTTCGTTGAGAAGCGGGACATGCCCGGAGGCTTTCGCGACAGCCACCTCCAGCTCAACAAGGATCTCGCTGAACTCAATACCTGGAACGAAGAAACAATCGTTGCTCGGGCGAAGAAGTTGGCCGAACAGGCAACCGCCCTGTGGAGGCGGCCAACCCTGCCACCTGAAGTGTTGGCCGACTACCGCGCCCGGTTCAAACAGGAGCAAGGTTTCGATTGGGGACTCACCCACGAGATTCTGGAGCGGATTCCTGACGGCAAATGGACTGGCTACTTCTACCTGGCAGAAGCCGTTGGTACATCGGCCCAAGCACTTGCCAATCACGTTTCGAAATGCACGACGTGTTTCAAGCCGTACCGGGTGCTCACTTGGGACGGACATGTCGCCGATGGGTTTGCCTGGACCGATCAGAGTGATACTCGTGATCCGACGGAGGTGTTGGAGGCTGAAGGCGTCTCGTTCGCCTCGGGGGCTGCTGACCCTCACGCAAAACTCGTAGCCGAAGAACTGCTAGCTCTCGCCGAGGAAGAAGCGAGCCTCATCTGATCGGAGATGTCGCTGAGGAGTTGACTTCTGTCACACGTCTTGCAACGAAATGTCGACCTCATCCAATGTGGTCGAAGGCCATGTTGCGAGCAAACCAGGCTCACTCGCGATAGCCGCAATGAAACCGCGAGACATCTGCTTGATACGAACGCAAACTGCCTCGATGACGCTGATGTGGTCTGCGGTTCGCTCTGGACGCCCATCGATCGTCGCGAACTTCGGCTCCACACTCGACTGATACAAGTCAATCGCGAACTCACTCAGCGGATCGGCAATCCCACTGACGGCGACACCGAAGGTGCGTTCGATAGGAAGCGTGTCGTGGAACAGGGTTTTGACACCATGTCGGAATGCGTTGTCGACGGTTCTGAGCGAATGGCCTTCGTCGACGGGAGCGTCAGTAGTTGACAAGTCCAGTCTCTTGATCATCTGCTTGAACTCTCCAAGGTTCGCAGCCAATTCATCCAAAGTGGTTTGGATCTGACCAAACAGCATTTCAGCCACCTGAGCTTCTTGAGACTGGCTCAGCTTCCATAAGCTGGACTTGAACTCATCGAGGGTGTCGGGAACGCCGAGGAGAACTCCAAGCTCGTCCCGCTCAACTTTGCCCATCCCGTCGATCAAAGCTGGCAGCTTGTAGTTCGACGCAACGTAGGCTTCGAAGAAGGTGTCTGTTCCGTGTTCATGCTTGCGAATACCCGCGAGCAGGCGGCCTAACTGCTCCACTGCTGCGTATAGACCAGATTGCACTTCGAGATCCACGACCGATTGGAGATGACGAGCGTGATGATCCGACCGATGTGCTGCACCTTCGGCAACTGATCGTGCCAAGTCGTAGCGGATTCGCCATCCGTAATGGTCGATGGAGAGAATCAGCCATGCCCCGTCCTCTCCGAGTGCTTCGATGAGAAGGTTGCGAAGTCCTTCGCCGTAGCCATCCGAAGCCGGCAGGGTCAAAGTCTGCGTCACGCTCTACCACCTCGTTTGCTGCCCTTGTGGACGCCCTTAGTGCCATGACACGAGCTAAAGCCCACTATGCACCTGATCCTGACTGGAGTTGCGTCATGACTGCTCAGAACGCACCCGATCTCTGTGCCGAGTACCAGACTTTGACGCGAGTCGGTGACACACCGCGCGTGTTCGTTGGGAGTTCCGAAAATTGTGTCCCCGGGAGGAGCGGCCGAACGTCCTGAGGCAGATTCAACCGGTCTGGCTTGATCAACGGCAGCGCAATCCAGAGCTTTAGGACTCCGAGGGTAACGACAGCTACGTTGACCGCCCGACTGCTGATAGCGTCTGGCCCGACAGGCTGAACGTCGGCATTACCTACTGACCACACGATTGAACTTGACGGAGCCACGCGAGCAGCACCGACGACTGCCAAGTCAGGAATGCGTCCGTCCGCCACGGCACGAGCTGACGTGATGTCAGGTATCGCAGTCGCCGTCGGCTCCTCCATGAAGTTTCGGGCTCTGAGTTCCGAGAAAGTCAAAACAATCATGGTCTTCACTAGCCAACGCGTGAGCGTGGAATGCTCACCAACGGTCAAGTCGTGGTTCCCGGGCGATGTCCACCTACGCAGGACATCCGCCGTTTCGCCCTCTAGCGCGCTCATCCAGCCGCTATTGCAGGACCCGCAGGGCAGTCGGACACTGCGGTTATCCAGGCTGGTCAAGGGCTTGAATGATCCCGAGTCTGGATTGACAGACGCAACCGTGATCGCGCGATCGAGGCCCATCGAGTCGAAGACAGCATTCGAGAAGAGATGTTCGCGGGTCTTCTTCCCATCGCCAAGGCAGAACGGACATTTCATCGTCACTCCTAACAGTAGCGAACATTTGTTCGATCTGTCGCGAGGGTTTCGAAGATCGGAGATGTCGTTGCCCTCGGGCACTGTCTGGACAGTCGCTGCACGCGAGTTTGATTTATGGGTGTGGGTGCGCTCAGGTAGAGAGCGAGGCTCCGTTGAGATGTCCACGACACAGATTCATGACAAGGTTGTGCTCTGAGGAGATAGGTTGAAGATCGAGCGGCTTGACAGCCTATTCTCGAAAGCGAATTCTCGAGTGCCTCACAAGCCTTACAAGCGGCTTGACAACCGAAAGGACCCCAATGGATCACGACATCGGAGCCGTTTCAGAACCCAAGCAGGAGTGTGAGCTTGAAATAGCAGAAAGCTCGGAGAAAGAGGAGGTGGCGTTGGCCGAGCCGCATAGCCGCTCTGAAGGCACCAATGCGAAGGCGAATCCAGTTACCGGCCCCCTCGTGGATGCACCTACAGCCCTTGCTTTTTCAGTTCCCGATGACCAAAACGGCAGGCGACTAGCACTTGTGGCGCCAATTGCAGCCATGGCAACTGCTGTGGCGTGACACCCGCGGCGTTCCGACGACCTGGCATCTGTAGGACATAGACGATGGCACAAGAACTTCGAGACTTGGTCGAAAGGCTGGGTGAAGATCACATGCCGGATCTGACCCGGACTGACGCCCTGGGCGAACTCGATTTCAGTGATTCCATCCCCGACCTCAGAGTGGTTCGCAGCCTTGTGCAGGCGTTTCTTCAGCAGCCACTCGAGGAAGTTCCAGAGACTCTCCACGGCCAGGTCGTGCAACAGGTATCTGGACTAGCGGAACAGCTTGATCAGATCGAAAGTTTCACCCTGGCACAGGACCAGGCTGCGACGCAGCACACAAGGATCGTTCATGCCATCGGGCGACACAAAAAGTGGTTCGTCGAGCAGGTCCGACCTCACATCCGCGCCATGGATGTGGATACCTCTGAGAAGCTGGGCCAGTTACAACAAGCGGTAGCTTCAGCTGAGGAGGCCGAGTCAGCGATTCGGAGTCTTCTATCCAATCTTCGAAGGTCGGCGGGTGAGACGGGAGCGGGCCGACTCTCGGACCACTACGCAAACCAAGCAGGTAGACACAAGGATTTGGCTCAGCGCTACTTTCGTGCACTGCTCGCAGCGTTAATGGTAACGCTTTTTCTCATTGTTTTTCTGTTCCTTTTTTTTCCGCCCGAACTGTCGGAGGACTCATCAACGTCAGTCTTTTGGGGAGCTTTCGTACGGGGCTTGGTCTATCGCTTGCTGCTTTTAGGGGTCCTGAGTTACGGCTTGGCGTTTCTTGCGCGGAACTATCGGAGCGAGCGGCACCTGCAGATTCTGAATGAGTCGAAGCAGGCAGCACTTGACACGTATGGCCTGTTCCTGGAAGCCACGGAAGACGAAGGTGCTCGCACCCTGATACTTGGCGAGTTGGTTCGATCGGTGTTTGCAGCTCCAGACAGCGGCTTAGTTGGTGGCGCTGAGGAACGTACGATTCTGGAGACGAATCCAGGACTCCAGGCGTTCTTCGCATCGCAGTTACGCGAGTAGTTGGTCTAGAGGCGGCGCGCTACGTTTAGGTACCTAACGACCAATGGCTGCCAACGTGCTTCATGCTGATCTCGGTGACCCCGAGGCTGATATCACCTCACACGACACCTACCTGCGTGGGTTTCCCCATGCGGCGTTTCGACGTCTTCGTGAGAACGAGCCGGTGTCCTGGGTCGACGACTCCGCCGAAGGTGGGTTCTGGGCTGTTACCAAACATGCCGATGTCATCGAGGTCAGTCGTGACTACAACCGGTTCACGGCGTCGCGGGGGATACGCATCGAGGAGATGGCCGACGACGAGTTGGAGGCACGGCGGACCCTGATGGAGTTCGACCCACCCGATCACACCAGGCTGCGGCGGCTGGTCCAGCCCGGGTTCACGCCCAAAGTTGTTACCACCTATGAGTCGGCGTTCCGGTCGTTGGTGGGCCACGTCCTCGACGACGTGCTTGCTCTGGGGGAGTTCGACTTCGTCACCGAGATCGCACGAGAGTTGCCCATCCGCATGTTGTGCCGGCTGCTTGGAGTCCCCGAGTCGGACTCGGGGAAGATGGTCGATTGGGGCGACCAGATGATCTCCAACGCCGACCCCGAGTACACGCCGGTGATCATCGACAAGGTCGACACCGAGGAGTACCGGCTGCTCCCGTTCCGGTCGCCGGCAGCGCTCGAGATCTTTCGGTACGCAGAGGACATCGCCCTGGAGCGGCGACAGGAGCCTCGCGACGACATCATCACCACGCTGCTCACCGCCGAGCCCGACGGAGAGCCGCTCACCGACCTCGAGTTCAAGAACTTCTTCACCCTGATGATGGTCGCCGGCAACGAGACCACCCGGCACACCATCAGCCACGGCCTCGTCTACCTCGACAACCACCCCGAGCAACTCGCCACCTGGATGGCCGACCCCGCCGCATCCTCCGAGCTGGCCACCGAAGAGATCCTCCGGGCTTCCAGCGTCACCATGCACTTCCGCAGGACGGCCACCGAAGACACCGAGATACGAGGCGTCCCCGTCGCAGCGGGGGACAAAGTGGTCATGTGGTACACGTCGGCCAACTACGACGACGAGCAGTTCGCCGACCCGTTCACCTTTGACATCACCAGAGAGCCCAACAACCACGTCACCTTTGGCACCGGGAGGCACGTCTGTCTCGGGGCCTCACTGGCCCGTCTCGAAGTCCGGGTCTTCTTCGAAGAGTTCTTGTCCCGGGTTTCCGGCTTCGAAGTCGGCGAGCCCGACCGGCTCCGCTCCAACTTCATCTCCGGCATCAAGCACCTGCCGGTCGCAGTCCAGCTTCGCTAGCGCGCCCTCAGCCGATCGCTCCAGCCCGGCTAGCTTTGCCGGGTGCGGTGGATTCTTCGGTTCAGCTTGATGGCAAGTTTTCTTCTCGCTGCTTGCGGCGGATCGACAGGCGAGGTGGCCGGTGGTGACGTCCCTGACGACGCGGTCGCATTCGAGGCTGATGATGTGGCGGGGGCCGCTACTGCCGACCGGCTGATTGTCCGCTTCGGGCAGGAAGGTGGCTTCTCGGCTGTCGTCTGGGGTCTCGAGCGTGGATACACGGCCTCCCAACTTGTCGCCGCTGTTGATGCCGACGCACTCGGTGCTGATGGCGTGATCGACAGCGACGCAGGCTTAGGAGCGCCTGCTTACGGAATCCAAGGAGTCGTGGCCCTGCCAGAGGGTGGCGATGACGAGGCTGTTGCTCCGTCGGGTGGTGTCCGGGTTGCGCTGAACAAGCTCGGAGCCGACGACGATCTGCTGAGCCCGGTCACCTTCGTCAGTCAGCTCCAGGATCTGCGAGGTGAGTCAAGGCTCAGCGAAGAAGCTGCGGGTCGTCACTTCCTGGCCATGGTTGTGGCACTGGCACAGACCGGCTACTCGCTCGACCAGATCGTGGGGTTGCTGCTGGCCGATGACGCTTTGGTCATGACCGTCTCGGGTGGATTCAACACCGAAGACAGTTGCGCGGTTGTCGTCGGCACCACCACATCGGGCGTGATCCTGCCCGAGTTGCTCGACGACAGCGACGGCTGTGGGCGGGAGTTCTCAGAGCGGTTCGTGGAGAGAAGACGGGATGACGACAGCCCCATCGCAACCGAGCCCGAAGCCTCGAGTGCCTGCCCGCTTCCGTCAGATCTCGACCTGCCGGCAACTTTGACCTTCGTTGCGGCCGACATGAACTTCGACCCGGCGGGTGCGCCCGCCTACGACACCTACGACGGGACGCTCACTCTCAACGCCGACGGCTCCTTCAATGTCAGCTGGTTCGCGGAGCGGTACGAAGACATCACGATCCGCGATGCGCCCAATCAGCAGTACTACCAGGCGACGGCAGAGCTGGCCGGAGTCTGGGAGGTCTACGACGAAGCTGCCGGTGTAACGGGCTTGAACGGAACGGGTGAAGGCTCCTACCGCGCTCTGTATCGAGCCTGGAATGAAGACCCGGCGCCAACCGACCAAACCGTGCCAGTCATCACACAGATCGCCTACGACCCCCAGCGGGGGCGGGTCCAAGGCGCAATCGGAAGACGCGATGGAGGCTCCATCGCCGGGTTCCTGCCCTACTTCGTCGCCGACGCGCCTTGCTCGAACTAGCGGGCTCTCAGCCGATCAGGGTCTTCTCGATGATGTCGATGGCTTGGTCGACGTGGTCGAAACTGGTGCGTCTGTTCAGGATGGCGAGGCGAAGGATGAAGCGGTCGTCGATGATCGTCGGGGAGAGGTGGGCGCGGCCATCGTCGTTCACGGCCTGCCAGGCGGCACGCCCCAGGTCGTCGTCATCGAAGCCGAACGCCACGATCGACAGGTCTGGAGCCCAGCGGGCCTGAACCCCGTTGATCGACGAGAGCCTCTTGAAGGCGTGATTGGCAAGGTTGAGGCTGAGGTCGAGAGCATCGCGGAACGCACCCACCCCGTGCAGCTGCAACGGCAGCCACACCGACAGCCCGCGGAAGGGGCGGCTCAGCTCCGGGCCCAGCGAAGCGATGTCACGAAGGCCGACATAGGTGTCCTCGTCACGGAGGTAGGCACCACGGCCCTGGTGGGCCTCGACGAGTTGCGACTCGCTGCGGGCGAGAAGCGCACCCACCCCGAACGGAATCGAAAGCCCCTTGTGAGGGTCGAGGGCGATCGAGTCGGCCCGGCCCAGGCCGGGCATCCTGGCCTTGCCTCTCTCGGTGAGTTGGAAGAAGCCTCCGTAGGCACCGTCGACGTGGAACCACATCTCCTCGCGCTGGGCGACATCGGCCAGGGCGTCGAGAGGGTCGACGGTTCCGGTGTCGGTTGTGCCCGCCGAGCCCACGATCAGGAACGGCTCCTTGCCGGCCTCGCGGTCTGCGGCGATCAGCGAGTTGAGATGGTCGATGTCCATGCGCAGATCGGAGTCGACTCCGACCGCGACGATCTGGTCAGAGCGGAAGCCGGCCAGCCGGGCCGCCTTGGCGGTGGAGTGGTGGGTGTGGGAAGTGACGTAGACCACCCCGTTGGTGAAGTCGTCGCCGAGTTGAGCGACACGAGCCGTGACCACACCGGTGAAGTTGGCCATCGAGCCACCCGACAGCAGCAGGCCTGACGCCTCGTCACCAAGCTCGAACAGCGAGGTCAGCCATTTGACGACACCGTGCTCGATGGCGGTGAAACCAGGGGCCGCGGTGGCCACACCCGTGTACCGGTTGAGGCTCGCCGCCAGAAACTCACCGAGCGCCGCCGTGTACATGCCCGAGTTGGGGATGTACGACATGTGCCCGCCCGACGGGTGGTAGATGCCACTCTCACCGGCCAGGTCGAGGTCTTCGAGGATCGACTCCAGCGACCGGCCGGTCTCAGCAGGGGCGGTCTGGAGATGCTGCACCGTCTCCGGTGAGGGGTCGGGCCCGTAGGCGTCCATGTCGTCGACCTTGTCGAACCATGCTGCGATGAACTCGACGACCTGCTCTGTCAGCTCGGCACGCTTGTCGTGCCCTGGCTCCAATTGACTGCGCACGTCGTCAAGGTAATCGTGCCTCCACCGGTCTGCCCAGGTCTCAGCATCTACGATCAATCGAGTGACAGTTGAATTCGATCGTCTCCGGCTTCTCTGGCCCGACCATCTCGGGCTGGCACGGGGCAAGTACCTGACGCCGGACAAGGCCGACAGCGGCACCGCACACTGCATCTCGTTGTTCACACTCGGCTACGACCGGGTGATGTACCCCCATGTCGGCGGGAAGATGACCGAAGGCCTCCCCGATTGCGACGCCAACTTCGACGGCTCCGACATCCGGCCCGGCTGGCAAGAAGGCACCCCGATCGTCGTCCCCGACATCACCCGAGAGGGGAGCCCGGTGGCGTTTTCGCCCCGCAATGTCCTCAAAGACGCCATCGCCGCCTGGGAAGGTCACGGCCTGACCCCGATGGTCGGCATCGAGTTGGAAGCGTTCCTCTTCGAGCTCGACTGCGACGGAGACTGGGTGCCCATCCACACCCCCGGCCACTTCGTCTACGGCACCGGCATGGCAGTCGACACCTCCGGCACCATCGACGAGATCATGCGGGTCGCCCGCAAGGTCAACCTCCCACTGGAGTCGGTCAACAGCGAATACGACAACGGCCAGTTCGAGCTGACTCTCGCCTATACCGACGCCCTACAAGCTGCCGACGAGGCGTTCCTGTTCAAGGTGATGGCCAAGGAGATCGCCGCCCAGCGGGGCCTGTTGCTCACCTTCATGGGCAAGCCGATCACCGATCGTGGCGGGTCCGGGCTCCACGTCAACCTGTCGCTCAACGACAGCAGCGGTTCCAACGTCCTCTACGACGAGTCGGCCGACGACGGTCTCTCCGACACGGCGCGATCGGTCATGGCCGGAATGCTCCACCACCATGTCGGCCAGACCGCCCTTCTCGCACCCACGGTCAACGCCTACAAGCGTCTCCAGCCGGGAACCCTCACTGGGTATTGGGCCAACTGGGGTCACGACCACCGCGGGGTCACCGTGCGGGTCCCGCCGGCGCGGGGCAACGCCACCCGGCTCGAGCACCGGACCGGAGACGGAGGGGTCGGTCCCCACGTGGCGATCGCCACCATCCTCACCTCGGCCCGTCTCGGCTACGAGAACGGCTACGACCTGCCACCCGCCGAGACTGAGGACTGCCTGGAGAATGCCTCGACCGACGTGGTTGTCCCCTCATCGCTGGAGACGGCACTCGACGCGCTGGAGGCGGACACCGCTTTCGTCGAAGCGTTCAGCCCCGAGTTCGTCGACGGGTTCCTCACCGTGAAACGCGCCGAGTGGGACCGGTACAAGGTGGTGACCACCGACTGGGAGTCAGCCGAATACATGCCGTTCCTGTGATGGGCGCCTTCCTCTTCCCCGAGACGCCGACTGGCAAGTCCTCGCTCATCCCGCACCCGCCGTGGCACTACTCGGGTGAGATGCTGACCGTCGAGTATCGGACCGACCCGGCCCGGGTCGCCGAGCTGCTGCCCGAAGGAGCGGAGCTTGCCTCCGAAGACCCCGGAGCGGTGGCGGTCATCTGGGCCGATTGGCAGAGCGCCGGCGACGACCTCGCCGAGACACTCGACCCGGTGCGGAGCCAATATAAAGAGGCGTTTGTCGTCATTCGCTGCGAGTGGGAGGGCGAGACCTGGAGCCGCTGCCCGTACATCTGGGTCGACAAGGACTTCGCCCTGGTTCGGGGATATCACCAGGGCTACCCGAAGAAGCTCGGAGACATCTGGATGACGAGGCCGATCAATGTCGGTCGGGCCGGTCCCCGGCTGGAGGCTGGCGGGCGCTTCGGCATGACCCTGGCCGCCGCCGACCGTCGTCTCGCTGAAGCGACTGTCACCCTCACTCACCAGGTCGACTCACCCGGTTTCGTCAACGGCCACCCGATGCTGCACAACCGGGTGTGGCCGGCCATCGAGTCGGACGGCACCAAGTCGATGGACGAGCTGGTCACCATGCGCGGCTACGACGGTGAGGTGGCCGACGTCTGGGCGGGAGAAGCCGACATCAGGCTCTTCGAGTCTCCCTCCGAGGAGCTTGCCCTGCTCGAGCCGGTCGAGGTGATCGGCGGCTTCTACCACCGGGTCGGGGTCTCCTGGAAGGGTGGGACCACGCTGAGGCGCAATTGACCGTCGAAGTTGTCGTGCTGGCCTCGGCCGGGGCGATCCTCGTCGTCACCATCCTCAGCCGGCGGCTGGAGAAGGTCTGGCTCAGCGAGCCCATCGTCGCAGTCGTCATCGGGCTGGTCCTCGGTCTGTTTGTCATCGGCCCGGTCGACCTCACCGAGCCTGCCTTCCTCACCTTCCTCGAGCTGACCCTGGCCCTCGTCCTGTTCAGCGACGCCTCCCGGGTCAGCCTGGGCCGGCTCCGCGGCCAGTTCTCCTGGCCGGCGCGGATGCTCGGCATCGGCCTGCCGCTGGCGATGGCGCTCGGCACTGCGGCCGCGGCCTGGCTTCTCGGTCTTCCCCTCGGCTTCGCCCTGCTGCTCGGCGTGGTGCTGGCACCCACCGACGCCGCCTTGGCCGCACCGGTGCTGGAGAACCGGTCGGTCCCCGCCCGGATCCGTCAGACGCTCAACGTCGAGTCGGGGCTCAACGACGGTCTCGCCGTCCCCGCGTTGATCATCGCCATCGGACTCCTCGAAGCCGAAGGAGGGATGGTCGAAGCCGGCGGGGCGGTCCTGATCGTGATTCGGGAGCTGGGGCTGGGCGTGGCCGGGGGACTGGCCATCGGGCTGCTCGGCACCTGGGTGATCTCCCGTGGTGTGTCCCGGCAGTGGATGGACCCGCTCCACCAGAAGATCGCCGCCATGTCGCTCGCCCTGGCCGGGTTCGCCGCTGTCCAGCTGCTCGGAGGCTCTGGGTTCGTCGCAGTGTTTGTCGCCGGGGTCTTCATGAGCCACCGGTTCGAGATGAGACCCGAGTACCTCTACGACTTCGCGGAGACCGAAGGCCACATCATGGTGACTCTCGCCTTCCTCTTCGTCGGTGCCGGTCCCGTCGCAGCGCTCCTCGACACCGGCGTCTCGTGGGAGCCGGTTGTGCTCGCCCTGGTCTCCCTGGCGCTGGTCAGGCCGATCCCGATCGCACTTTCACTCATCGGTGAGAAGCTGATGCCGGAGACGATCGGCTTCCTCGGGTGGTTCGGTCCGAGGGGCCTCGCCACCATCGTCTTCTACCTGATCGCAATCGAAGAGCTGCCGGCCGTGCCCGACGTGGTCACGCAGGCGGTGACGGTCACCATGCTGCTGTCGATCGTCCTCCACGGTGTGACCGCGGTCCCCGCGGCGAAGTGGATGGGGCGGACGATGGAGGAGATGGACGACGAGGAGATGCCGGAGATGGGGGAGACCGAAGAGCAGCCCACCCGGGGCCGCTAGCCAGTTGAGCCTTCGCTGATCTGAAGTGTCTTCAGGTCGGAGTGGAAGTCGAGGGCGTAGTCGCCGCCCTCACGGCCGATCCCGCTGATCCGGCACCCGCCGAACGGAGCGGTCAGGTCACGGACCAGGAAGGTGTTGACCCAGACGGTCCCCGCACGCACCGCGGCGCCGACACGCTGCGCCCTCTCCTCGGAGCCGGTGTAGACGATGCCGGACAGCCCGTAGTCGGTCGAGTTGGCCAGCTCGATCGCCTCGGCCTCGGCGGCGAAGGTCTGATAGGTGAGCACCGGGCCGAACACCTCGCGCTGGACGACCTCGGAGTGGTTGCTTGCCGGCTCGATCAGCGTCGGCTCGTACCAGAGGCCGTCGGCCTTCCACCGCTCGCCGCCCCTGACGATGGTGTCGCCGGCTCCACGAGCACGCTCGACGAAACCCTCCACCCGCGCCAGATGGTCGGGGTGGATCATCGGGGAGATGGTGGTCGACGGTGCCCGGCTGTCGCCGAGGACGTGCTCGTCGGTGAACCGGTGGAACATCTCCAAGAACTCGGCAGACACCGACTCCTCGACGAGAAGCCGGGTCCCGGCGAGACAAACCTGACCCGAGTCGTCGTACTGGCCGGCGCCCTTCTTGGCGGCGGCTTCGAGATCACTGTCGGCGAACACGATGAGCGGTCCCTTGCCGCCAAGCTCGGCGGTGAACGGCGTGATGTTCTTCGCCGCGGCGATTCCGATGTGCCGGGCGGTCTCCGGGCTACCAGTGAACGAGATCCGGCGCACTCTCCGGTCGGAGACCAGGGCTGCTCCCACTTCTTCGCCGATGCCTTGGACGATGTTGAGCACACCCGGCGGGACACCGGCCTCGTCGGCGAGGTCGGCCAGCAGCGACGCCGACAGCGGCGACCACTCGGCCGGCTTGAGGATCACCGGGTTGCCCGCGGCGAGGGCCGGTGCCAGCTTCCAGGTGGAGAGCAGCCAGGGAGCGTTCCAGGGGGTGATGATCACTGCTGGGCCGGCCGGCATCCGCTGCACCGTGTTGTTGGTCCCCTTCGACGACCATTCTCTCGGTGTGTAGCCGGCGGCGAGGTCGGCGTAGTTGCGGAAGTTCTCGGCGCCGCGGTGGACGACTCTCGCCTGGAGGCTCTCCAGCAGCATCGCCATGTCGGCGCACTCGACGGTGGCGATGGCCTCGATGTTGTCGTCGATCAGGTCGGCTAGCCGGTGCAGAATCTCGGCCCGGCCTTCGGGGCCGCGGGCAGCCCATCCGTCGAAGGCTTCGTTGGCCGCGGTGACCGCCTCGTCCGCGGTGAGAGCGTCGCCGCGGGCGACATCAGCCAGCTTCCAGTCCCAATCGAGAGGGGAGCGCACCTCGAAAGTGGTGTCCGACGCCACCCGCCGACCGCCGATGTAATGGTCGGGGGAGACCGCTATTTCCGAGATCTCAGCACGCAAAGAGGGCAAATCCACTCCGAGTCGTTAGGTACCTAATGATAAGCTCGCTGCCAATGAGCGAGACCTTACGATGCCGGGCGGTCTGACCGACCACGACCCGGGTGTCGTCCTCGAAGCAGAGCGGGACATCCGCGAGAAGCTGGGCGATCGAGACTTCGATTTCGACGCCCTGCTCGCCGTTTCCAACATCTACCGCGCCGCCAACGCGGTTCGGGCCCGCATGGAGCGGGAGATCCTCTCCGGAGCCGGGCTCAGCTGGGGCGGCTTCACCATCCTCTTCGTCCTCTGGGTGTGGGGAGACAAGGAGACCGGCGAGCTGGCCGACGACTGCGGGCTGGCCAAAGGCACCCTGACCGGCATGCTCCAGACCCTGGAGAAGACCAGGCTCGTCTCCCGGTCCCGGCACCCAGGCGACGGCCGCAGGGTGATGGTCCGCCTCGAGCCGGCCGGCCGCCACCTCATCGAGACGGTGTTCCCCAAGTTCAACGACTACGAGGCGAGATTCACATCGAGTCTCGACGATGACGAGAGAAGAGAGCTTGCCCGACTGCTGCGGCAAGTGACTGCCACCGCCACCGGCGACCAGTTGGTCACCGACACGAGCACATGAAAGTGAGAAGCTATGGGTGAGATCGTCGGCGTCGGCCTGATCAGCCACGCCCCAACCATCATGTTCAACGAGGAGATGCGTCACGAGATCAACGAGGGCAAGGAGATCAGCCTCGTCCCCGGCCTCGTCAAGCTCCGCGACGAGGTGTTCGACCGCCTCCAGCCCGACCTCATGGTGATCATCGACTCCCACTGGTTCACCACCGTCGAGCACGTCATCTCCGCCCATGCCCGCCGCCAGGGTCACATGACTTCGTCGGAGCTGCCCCGCGGGATGGCAGGCATCCCCTACGACTATGCGGGTGACCCCGAGTTCGGCCGTCTCGCCGCGACGCTGGGTGACGAGCTGGGCACGCCAACCCACGCTTCCGAGGACGACCATCTCCCCGTGTACTACGCCACCGTGAACCTGGTGGAGTATCTCCACAAGGAGGAGAAGGTGGTCTCGGTGTCGGTGGTGCAGACCGGAGAGCCAGACGATTTCTTGACCATGGGTGCGGCGATCGGTGAGGCCGTTTCCCGGCTTGACCGGCGCGCCGTCGTCCTCGCATCAGGCGGGATGAGCCACACCTTCTGGCCCCTCAAGCAACTCCCCAAGCACGAGGCGTCCGACCCGGTGCACATCTTCACCCCCGAGGCCAGAGCTGCCGACGAGGAGCGGCTCGACTGGATGCGAGCAGGCAACCACCGCCGCATCGTGGAGTCGATGGACGACTACATGCAGCACAACCCGGAAGGCGACTTCGGCCACTTCCTGATGATGCTGGGCTCGGTCGGCGGCGCCAACTGCACCGCACCCGGTGAGCTGTACTCCGACTACGAGAACGCCACCGGCACCGGGCAGGTCCACGTCTGGTTCGAGAAGCCGGAAGGCGGCTGGACGGCCTAACCACTCGAACCACACGACCCGTGGCACAATCTCGGGTGTGGTTGCAGTCAGGAACTCAACCGGTCTGACCGACGACCTCGAAGCGCTCGCCCTTGCGCTCGAAGGCCTTGATTTGAGGACCGCGGAGGTCCGCGGCACGAACACGCCGGCCATGCGGGACCAGCTGGTGCGCAACATCCGGTCGTACCTGATCCCGAAGATGTCCGACCCCGACGTCCCGCTCTGCGTCGTGTTCGCCGGGCCGACCGGGTCGGGCAAGTCGACCCTGATCAACACCATCTCCGGATTTGAGTTGTCCGAGACCGGGCCGATCCGGCCGACGACAACCGCCCCGATCACCCTGGTCGCGGAGACGCACGAGAAGCGATTCTCCAGCATCGGCCCGTTCGAGTGCGAGACGGTGTTGGGGCGTGCCCCGATCCTCGAAGACATGGCGCTGGTCGACACACCGGACATCGACTCGACCTCGACTCATCATCGTGAGATAGCGGAGACCCTCATCGACTACGCCGACGTCGTGGTCTTCGTCACATCCACCCTGCGCTACGCCGACAACGTCCCCTGGGAAGTTCTGAGAAGGGCCACCTCGCGCGGGGCCACGGTGCTCAACGTGCTCAACCGCTACGGGAGCAAGTCGTCGGGCGCATACGTCGACCTCCAGGCTCGCCTCGCCGACGCCGGGATCGAGAGCGACGTGCTCCGCGTTCCCGAGCACCACCTCGGGCCTGGCGCCCAAGCGGTGCCTTCCCTGGCGGCGAGAGAACTGCGACGTCGGCTGGTCGAGATCGGCCAGGACCGCCGCGCCTACGCACAAGAAGTTCTCGACCGGGTGCTGGGGTCCACCCTGGAGCAGGCGAGAAGCCTCACCGCCATGGTGTCCGAAGACGACGCCTGGGTGCTGGCCCGTGATGCCTCGGTCAGGCAACGTTTCGACGGGCGTGCCGAAAAGCTCGACCTCACGTCTGCGGCGGACCGGATCGAGCTGGGATTCCCGGAGACGGGATCGGCGTGGCGACGCCGTCGATGGGAGAGACGAGCCCACCCGACCCTCGGTCACGCCACATCGGTGGTCGTCGCCGTCGACTCCGACCTGCGGCGGCTTGGCTACACCAGTGGAGCATCGTCGTCGGCAGTCCGCCAAGCCCTGCGGAGTTGGGCCGAGTACGCGGCCAGAGTCGCCGACGAGGCCGGAACCCTCCGTCGCGAGCTGGGGCAGGTGGCACTGATGAAAGCTTCCCTCGACCCGGAAGCGGTCGCTCCTGTCGAGCATCTCTACGGCGATCGGGCACCGACGCTCATCACCAGGACGCGCAAGGAGCTGACAAAGCGGCTCCAGCTCATCTACGACGCGGCTGCGGAGCGCCTGGTGGAGACTCAGCGGGACGGTCTGGTCGACCCCGACCCGACGGTGCTCACCGAGCGTGTGGCCGCCGTGGTGGCACGGTCCCACTTCGCCGATGCGTGAGCGGCTGGTTGGCCTGCTCGAGAAGCTCGATCTGACTCTGGCCCTCGCCAAAGAAGTACTCGACGAAGACCAGATCGACTCGACGGCATCACTGGCAAAGACGGCCAGGGCGCGACTGGCCTATCCCGACGACCTCATCATCGCGGCGTTGGCCGGGGGGACCGGGTCGGGGAAGTCGAGCATCCTCAACGCAATCTCGGGTGAGGAGATGGCCGATGTCGGAGGGGTTCGCCCGACGACCAGTGAGCCTCTCGCCGTCGCCGAGCCGGGCCGGATCGGGTCGGTCAGCGGCTACCTCGACGAGTTGGGCATCGAAGTTGTTCCCGCAGCTAGTGCTCCGAGCTGGTTGGTCCTTGTCGACCTGCCCGACACAGACAGCGTCGAAGTGGAGCATCGCCATCTGGTGGAGACGCTGCTGCCGTCGATCGACGTCGTGGTCTGGGTGGCCGACCCCGAGAAGTATCGGGACGAGTCGCTGCACAGCCTGATCCGGCGGCTCACCGCCCACGAGGGCCAGATGGTCTTTGTCCTCAACCAGGTCGACCGGCTCAGCGAGGAAGGCCGAGCCCAAGTGGTCGCCGACTTCGGGGTGAGTCTCGGCGAAGACGGCCTGGCTGACCCGACGGTGATCGCTACAGCCGCCAACCCGCCGTCCGGCCCGGCTTTGGGCGTCGACGACTTGGTCGAGGCCTTGCATCGCTTGGCCACCGACCCGCTGATGCTGCAAGCCAAGCTTCTCGCCGACATCGAGGGGGCGGCATCGACCCTGGCTGAGATGGCCGGTGCGACCGGCACCGACTTCGAGACCCGAGTTGGTGAGCTGGTCGACGAGGCGTCGCGGTTGATCGGCAACGGTGAGACCGACCCCGCCACGGCCCTGCTCACCGAATTCGTCGAGTCCCTCGGCCTGCCACAACTCGACGCCATCTCGACCAAGATCCCCGCGGCGGTCGAGACCGCCTACCGGCAGACGGGTACTCCCT
Source organism: Acidimicrobiia bacterium (assembly GCA_028285585.1). Classification (GTDB taxonomy): domain Bacteria; phylum Actinomycetota; class Acidimicrobiia; order Spongiisociales; family ZC4RG35; genus CAXMPK01. The sequence continues at coordinate 14,872 of JANQOU010000001.1, read as the reverse complement.
TGAGGCGTCGCACCGTCTTCTCCAGGTTGTGGTGGGTGAGGAGCCGAAGCGCGCCGTCGCATACCGAGCAGATGGCCAAGGTCACCGAGTCGATCACAGCCGAGCTGGTCGATCCGATGCGAGAGGTCCTGAGGCAGAGGGCCCAGCTCGCCGCCTCGGTTGCCGACCTGTCGCTCACGGTCGCAAGCCTCACCACTCGTTAACCTCCCGTCACGCATGAGTGAAACGGTCATCGAGAACCTGATCCGCACCGGAGTGGTGTTGCTCGGTGCCGTTGTCACCTACTGGGTGCTTGCGCGAGTCGGGCGACAGATGCTCGACAGGTACGTCGAGAGCGCCGAGAAAGAGCAAGGCGACCGGATGCGCACGCTCTGGGTGGTGATTCAGCGGCTGCTGCTCGTTGCCGTGCTCGTCACTTCCACCTTCGTCCTCTTCGGCATCTGGGGGATCAGCATCACTCCGTTCCTGGCGATGGGGACGGTCCTCGCTGCGGCCCTCGGCTTCGGCGCTCAAGACCTGGTCAAAGACGTGATCGCCGGGTTCTTCATGCTTCTCGAGGGGCAGTACACGGTGGGGGACACGGTCACGATCGGCGGTGTCACCGGCACGGTGGAAGACGTGCAGCTGCGGGTGACCGTCATGCGCGACCTCTCCGGGAACAAGATCTTCGTCCCCAATGGCCAAGTCACGGTGACCACCAACTTCACGGCTTCGTTCGCCAACCCTGTGATCGATGTGGGCATCGCCTACGAGTCCGACGTCGACCATGCCCTCGAGATACTGCGCGACGAACTGACCAAACTCTCCAGAGACCCAGACTGGGCGCCACGCATCTTCGGGGATCCCGACATCATGGGTGTCAACGAGCTTGGAGACTCGGCGGTTGTCATCCGCGGCCGTCTCACCACCGACGCCGACGAGCGTTGGGCTGTGCGCCGGGAGGCTCTGCGCAGGGTCAAGAACCGGTTCGACGCTGAAGGGATCACCATCCCGTTCCCGCAGCTCACGGTGCACCGAGCCCAGGACTAGAGGACAGACGCCCCGATCACATTCAAGGCGTCCGGCGTCCACCGGATCTGAGCGGAGTCGGCCATCCCCAGCGACTCGCCGTCGGCCTGAGCCGCCACCGGTGGATCGGCATCGATGTCGATGCTCTCCACGCCCTCCCAGACGTCGATGTCCTCGACATCGCGCAGGTTGCGTTTGGTCAGGGAATTCCAGGCGATTCGCGGGATGCGCCTCCGTTTGAGCCGGCCCAGCACGAGCGCGGTCATCGGGTCGGGCTTCTCGTCGCCGAGCGTGATCGGCATCCTCCCGAAGAAGGTGTAGACGTCGCGGAACTGGACGACGACGGTGGTCCCGGTGGCGGTGCGGTCCCCAGCGGTGATCTCCAGGTTGGGCTGTCGTTTCGGGTAGTCACGCAGCCCGACACCGAACGCGGTTCGGGCGTAGTGGATCGAGCCGAACCGGTACTTCCGGTAAGGGTCGCTGTCCGCCTCGATGACCACTTGGGCGTCCAAGCCCACCCCGCAGGAGAACATGGCGTGATGGGTGGTCCCGGTGGTGCCGCGTTGCAGCGTCATCGTTGCTACCCCGATTGTCGACGGTGAGTGGGCTCGTCCGATCACCCGGGCGGCGCGGGCCGGGCGGCTTGGCATCCCCAGCAGCCGGGCCACGACGTTCGTCGTGCCCACCGGGATGACACCAAGGCTGGCTTTGGCCCCCACCAACCCCTGTGCGACGTGATGGACCATCCCGTCACCACCCATCGCCACCACAACCCGGACATCGTCCTCTTCGACCGCACGCCTGGTGACGTCGGTCGCCTCCCCCGGAGTGGCCGGCCACAACGCCTCGACGTTGTGCGTCTTCGACAAAGTCGACATCACTACGCGGTGCGAGCCCCCCGTGAACTGTGAGGCGACCGGGTTGGCGATCACCACTAACCGTTCCATTGGCAGATGAGGCTATACCGGTAGTCTGCGCTTTCTGTGAGCGCCTATTCGGATCAGCCCGGCGATCTCGACTCTTCGCCGGGGACCGGAAACCAGAACCCGTTCGAGAACACCGACAACGAGCCGTTGTTCTCGTTGGTGTCCGGTGAAGGTGACGGCTTCATGCTCGGAGTCGCCGCCGGTGACGCCGCCGGGGGAGCGTGGGAGCTCGGCTACTCGGCGGTGACCGAGCAGATCACCGTCATCTGCTACCAGCTGATCGAGCACCGCCACCTCGACCCGACGATGATCACCAGGAGGGTGCGTGAGCTGGACGGCTCCGAAGACGGAGGCAGTGTCTACCGGGCCGAGTCACCCCACTTCAGGGTCTGGCTCGACCGGGCCGCCACCGGCTCCCCGATGCCCGACGACGAGCCGGCCATCGACGGCATCGCGAGGGCCGTGCCGGTTGGTGTCGCCTACCGCCGCGAGTCACGGCATGTCATGGAAGGTGCCATTGAGCTGAGCCGGATCTTCCATCGTGATGCGGGGAGCATCGCTGCCGGCGCCATCTCCGCCTCGGCTGTGGCTGCCAGCTGTTTCGGCCAAACCGGGCGTGACCTGGTCGCCGGTGTCGCCGAAGCGGTGATGCCCGCCATCGACGACATAGCGGGTGGCGCGGTGGGTGAGGGCCGTCTCGAAAGTCTGGAGCAGGACTTCTCCACCGCGATGGATGCGGTGGGCACCACATCGGGCGAAGAGGTTCTCGCCTCGTTGGGCGACGACCCGGCAGACCCCATCCATCAGGCACTCGCCGGCGTGGCGCTGGCCGCACCGGCCGACGAAGTTCCTCACGGACCCGTCGAGCAGGCCGCCCGGATCGGTGGGAGCATTCTCGGTGCCGCTGTCGGGGCGATCATCGGGTCGAGAGAGGGGATCAGAGCCTGGCCGTGGGCGTTCGCCAACGACACCTGGTTCGCCGAGATCGGGAGGCGGTTGACCAGAGGCCCCGACGAGATCAGAGACCTGCCCATCCCCTACGCGGTGGAGCAGCACCTCATCACCGGAGTCCGCGCCGACTTCCACTGACCGCTGAGCTGCGGATCAGAAGGTGACTGCGACCGAGATCAACTCTTCCCTGCCCAGATCACCGGCCGCAGCCTGGAGGGCACGGGATGACTCGGTGAGCGGGAACTGGTGTGACACCAGATTGTCGATCCGCGGGTCGGTTGCCACCTGGTTGGTGGCCCACTGATAGCCGACGTTGGTGGCGCCGACTGCGCCCTTGAGGGTCAGCTGCTTGGCGACGATCACGTCCGACAGGAAGTGGAAGGCGCGGTTGCCTTTGGTCGAGGCGAGGATCACCCGCCCGCCACTGCGAACCAGGTCGAGAGCAGTGAACACGGCCTCGGGGTCGTCGGCGGTCACGTCCACCACAACATCTGGCCGCTGCCCGAGGGCTCCGGCGATCTCACCGGCGAGGTCGCGCTCCTCGGCGTTGATGGCGAGGTCTGCTCCCAGTGAGGTGGCCAGGTCGAGGCGGTCGCGGTCGTGACTCAGACCGGTGATGCCCACCCATCCCGCTCCGGCCGCCTTGGCCGCGATGAGGCAGGCGAGGCCACGTGGCCCGGGACCGAGGATGAGAACGTTGTCACCCTTCTTCAAGGCGGGCAGCTCGACGGCCCAGGTGTGGCCCGACGCCAGCGGGTGGACGAAAGTTGCCACCTCGGCAGGCACGTCGTCGGTCAGCTCGTGGAGATGGGCGTTCGGGTCGAGATACATCCTCTCCGCCAAACCACCCCAAAGACCGGGAGGCTCGATCGACGGGATCATCCCGTAGGAGTTCGACGGGCGGCGGCTCCGGCAAGTCGCCAGGTTCTGGACACAGCGTCGGCAGGTGCCACAGCGGATCCTCGGCTCGACGACGACCCGGGTGCCGACGTCGAACGGCACGTTGGGGCCTTTCACCGCGATCCGGCCCACCACCTCGTTTCCGGGGACCAGCGGGTAGACGATCTCACGGGCGTCGCCCTTCCAAACCTGCACGTCAGCGCCCGATATGCCGGTGGCCTCGACGGCGAGCCAGCCGCCTTCGTCGTCATCACGGGCAGTCACCTTGGTGTCGGTGAAGTGCCTGGGCTCGACGAGCATCATCGCGCGCGCTGTGGTGCCCGATTCCATTATTTGCGAGTGTAAACCTGCACTAGAGAGTGTTAATCAGATCGGCGATCCAGGACATACCACGGGTGATGTCGTCCTCCCCGAGGGCGTAGGAGAGACGGAGGTAACCCGGCGTCCCGAACGACTCGCCGGGGACGACGGCCACGTTGGCCTTGTCGATGATCAGCTCCGCCAGGGCGGCCGAGGTCGGCACCTCGTCGGTGAGAGCGCCGATGACGTCGGGGAAGACGTAGAAGGCACCGTCCGGCTCGACACACTCGAAGCCGGGTATCGAGGTGACCGCCTCGTACATCACCTTGCGCCGCCGGGCGAAGGCGTCGCGCATCATCTCAACCGATGCCTGGTCGCCGGTGATGGCGGCGAGGGCGGCGACCTGGCTGATGTTGGAGACGTTCGAGGTCGCATGTGACTGGAACCTGGCAGCGGCGTTGATCACGTCTTCGGGACCGATCATCCAGCCCACCCGCCAGCCGGTCATGGCGAAGCTCTTGGCCACCCCGTTGATCAGGATGTAGTTCTCGAGGTTCGGGGTGGTGTCGGCTATCGAAGGTGCGACATCTCCCGAATAGAAGAGACGCTGGTAGATCTCGTCGGCGATCACCCACACCTCGTTGTCACGCGCCCACTGGCCGATGGCCTTGGTCTCCTCGGCGGTGTAGACGCCGCCGGTCGGGTTCGACGGCGAGACGAAGACGACGGCCTGGGTCCGGTCGGTGCGGGCCGCTTCGAGAGCTTCGACCGTCACCTTGAACCCGCTCTCCGGCGTGGTGTCCACCGGGACGGTCACGCCCCCGGCGAGCTCGATGCCGGCGGGGTAGGTGACCCAATAGGGGCTGGGCACCAGCACCTCATCACCCGGGTCGAGAAGGGCAGCGAACGTCTGGAACACCGCCTGCTTGGCACCGTTGGTGACCACCACCTGCGACGGGTCGACCGGCACGTTGGAGTATTTGACCGTGTACTCGGCGATGGCCTCCCGCACCGGAGGGAGGCCCGGGTTGGCGGTGTAGCGATGGTTGTCCGGGTCGTGTGCGGCACGGGTGGCAGCAGCGACGATGTGCTCCGGGGTGGGGAAGTCCGGCTCTCCGGCAGCCATGGAGATCACCTCGTGGCCCTCGGCCCGAAGCTCGCGGGCGCGGCCGGCGATGGCCATGGTGGCCGACCCCGGGATTGCCTGAAGACGTTGGGAGACGCGTTTCACGCGCCGGAGATTAGGGGCGATAGCGATGGTGTTCGACGACACGCCCGTCGGGGAGCTGGAGGAGGGCGATATCGCCGTCGTTGTTCCACACGTTGGACCCTCCCGGGTGCCAGCCGGCGTCGTCGCTGGACACCATGAGGGCACCCCCGGGAGCGATGGTCGTTCCCGCAGGGAAGGTGTATCGGTGTCGTGAAGACTCGTCACGCAGGATCCATCTGCTCATGTCGACTGAGGTCGTTTGGTCGTTGACGATCGTCACCGTCTCCCCGAACGGGTCGACGTCGAGGCCGAGCACTGGGATCGGTCCCGTGCCGCAGGCCTGGCCACCCCAGAGGCCGAGCCCGGCGTCGATGGCCGAGTCTTCGGCCTTGTCGTAGCTACCCCACTCGTCGGTGGTGGCTATCGCCAAGCCTTGGGACACCATCTCCTCGTTGATGTCGGCGTCGTCGAGGGTGACGAAGCCAAGAGCGCGGCCGAACTGGTCGTCGCCTTCGATGGTGAGGCCGACTTCGCGGTTGAGGAGCCGGTCTCTGAGATAGTCAGAGGCCTCCTCGCTGAAGCACTCGTCATTTTCAGGAGTGTTGATCCCGAGCAGCCGGACATCGGTCGCGGTGCCGTCGATCACGACTTCGATGGTGTCGCCGTCGTAGACCCAGGTGACCTCGGCGACAGGCCCGGTCTCGGTCGAGGTGGTCGCTGAGCAGGCGGCCAGGGCCAGCACCAGCGCGAGGTGCTTCAGGTGTCTTCCCTCAGACGTCGCAGCTCTTCCTGCTCCTCCCGGCGCCGCCGGCGTCTGCGTCGGTAGAAGGCACCGGAGAAGGCGGTGACCAGGGCGGCGACGATCGTCGTCACCAGGATCACGATTGAGAGGGCGAAGTCTCCGCTGAGCCAGAGGAACTCGACCTGGACCGGCTCGGTGTTCTGGACGGTGAACACCACCAGGAGGATCAGCCCGATGGTGCCGATGACGATGCCCCAGGGCAGACCTTCACCCGGCGGCAGCTTCTCCTCGATCTCGGGTATGTCGTCGAATCGATCTCGCTCGTCAGTCACTTTGGCTCCCGGCTCCGATGGTGGCCCAGTCTTCCCGCGAGGCCCGGCCGGTGTCAACGTTCACACGCAGCAGCAGGAGCAGGCCGAGGATGAAGAAGACGATGATGAAGAGGATGGCCGACCGGCCCGACCCGGTGATACTGCTGACCAGGGCGAAGGCAAAGGTGCCGAGCACCGCTGACGCCTTGGAGAAGACTGTGAAAAAGCCGAAGAACTCTGCCGAGTTCTCCTCGGGGATCATGCTCCCGTAGAGGCTGCGCGACAGCGCCTGGGAGCCACCGAGGACCAGGCCGATCACGACTCCGAGCCCGTAGAGGGGGGTGGCCTCGCCGACCGGGAGTAGGTAGCCGCCGATGGTGGCCCCGATCCAGATGATCAGCGACACAACGATCGCCGGCTTGGTGCCGATCCTCCCCGACAGCCATCCGAATACGAGTGCGCCACCAAAGGCGACGAACTGCACGATCAGGAAGGTGATCGCGATCTCCTGCACGGCCAGCTCGAGGGTGTCCTCGGCGTAGGCGCCGGAGACGGCGATGACCGTGTTGATCCCGTTGTTGTAGAGGAAGTAGGCGGCGACGAAGAGGAGGAGTGCCGGGAAGCTGCGGAGGAGCTTGGTCGTCTTCCACGCTTCGCCGAAGCCGATGCGGGCGTATGCGCTCCACTTCGGGTAGTTGCTGAGGTTCTCGGGGAGTGGTCGAGGGTCGCCTTCTTCCGGCAGCCGTCTGAGGCTGAGGATGCTGAACCCGATCCACCACAACCCGGCCCCGCCGATGGCGACCCTCTGGGCGGTGGTGACGTCCATCCCGGTTGACCCGGCGTCACTGAGGGCGATGAGGGCGATCCCGATGGCGAGGTAGAGGCCGCCTCCGATGTATCCGTAGGCGAACCCCTTCGACGAGACCTTGTCGATGGTGTCGTCGGTCGTGATCATCGGGAGAAAGCCGTCGTAGAAGACGTTGGCTGCGACGAACCCGATCTGAGAGATGAGGACGACGACGAGGAAGAGCACGACCGCGCCGTCGGGGACGAAGGGGATGACGAGAGTGGTGGCGGCGCCGATGACGGCGAAGTTGCGCAGCAGCCGCTTCTTGGCCGCGGCGTAGTCGGCGACGGCACCGAGCATCGGCATGGCGAGGAACAGGATGAGTGAGCCGATGGAGACGACAAACGCCCAGAGGGTCTCGCCGGACTGCCCGGCGAACCCCTCGTCGGGGACGATCGTCCCTGTGAAGAAGGCGGCCAGCACCGCCCCGAAGATTGTGATGTAGGCCGAGTTGGCCCAGTCGTACATCGCCCACCCGAAGATGGTGCGTGGGTCGTTCTTGGGGTAGTCCGGATTCTCTCTCATCTTTGGCGCACCCTAACGGGTGGTCCAGCACCGCTCGATGCCGCGATTTGTTAACTCAATCGAGGGTTGCCTCGATCCGTTCCAGGGTGCGAACGACAAGGATTGTGGCTTGAGCGGAGGCAAAGGCAGCAATGGATGAGGGGTCTGGGTTGTGGGCCAGTGCGTTTGCTAGCTCCCATGCCCTCTCAATCAGCTTCACGAGACTCTTGTCTGTTGACCCCGTGCCATGGGCAGCAACGATGTACCGGCACTTGGTCTTGGCGTCAGCCTCTTTAGGTGGATCCTCACCGTTTGGGAGCATCGATTGCCTGTAGGTGGCGCTTGCAGATGCGATCAACAGGTCACGGCATCGCTTACCTACGTCCGATAGCTGATCTGGTGTCAACGCTCGGTCTAGAAGGCCCTTCAAATCGGTAAGGCGATTGTCAATAACTTCCCATGTGCCCGATGGTTCGGTTTCAGGTCCCCAATCTTCAAGCTGGGCTAGTCGGTCGCGCCAGTCTTCAGCTTCTGCGCCCAGAATGGCGTTCGAGTAGCTGACGTCGAAGCCGGCCTGTTGCGCTGCCACTGTGACATCTGATGCCACCTGGGCAGTCCAAAGCTCATAGAAGTCAAGAGGCAGACGGACGTAGAGAACCTCGTGCCATCCGGTGTACTCTCCTTCTTCTTCCACCGTTAATGACACGGCGTTGGACAAGAGTCTCGGGGCCGGAGATTCGGGGTTCTTTCTAGCGATGAATAGCGCCATCGCCCCAACTTCGCCGTCAGATACGTGCATGTGTCACCGAATTCTATTGGTATGTGAGCGCGCACTACCTCAGACAGGTAACTAGGAACTATGTGGTTGAGTCCGCGGCTCCTGGATCGCTACTCGAAGATGGTGCGCGGGTCGTTCTTGACTAGCTGCTCAGCCATGACGCTCATCCTGGCAGATCGGATGAGGGGTTAGCCTCTCAACCACGACGATCGTGGAGGGTCGTGTTGATTTGGTGGACGTTGCGAATCTCCCCGCAGAGTGATGTGCTTGTTCGGAGAGCCGCCGCCTTGCGCGGTGTTTCCAAGGCCAACTTTGTCGAGAGTGCCGCAGTTGAGCGCGCTCGAGCTGTCGTTGCCGACCACGGACAACTGACGCTGTCGCCGGATGAGTTTGCTCGATTCTCCGAGTCACTGGATGAAGCGCCAGTGGCCATTCCCCAGCTTGCTGACTTGTTCAGCAAACAGAGCCAGATTCCTTCGGTCTAGTCCAACGGGCTTCTCAACTCAGGTCCGGGCATAACCTGATTGGCGATGCGGTGGTCGATAGTCGTTCTGCTCCTGGTTTGCGCGGCGTGCTCCCAGGCTCAAGAGCTTGCCCCTACGACCAGTTCGGAACCGATCGCGGTGACGACCACCGAGCAGCCGGTTTCAACATCCACGGAGCCTCCTCCGACCACAACGTCGACCAGCTCCACCTCTACCACCACAACGACAACCCTCCCTGTCTTGCAGAGCCTCGCCTATGAGGAGTTGGAGGCTCCGGGATTCCCGATTCATCTGATCCCATGGCTGGGTGAAGGCGGCGAGCTGCTCGCCACCAAAGCAGGCCGCATCATTGCCATGGCCGACGGAGTCTTGGGTGAGGTCGTGCTCGACATCAACGAACGGGTCATCAACTCAGGGGAGCGAGGGCTGCTGGCGATAGCGGTCAGTGAGGGCGGCGACCTTCTCTACGTCCACTATTCAGGAAGCAACTCGAACACTGTTGTGTCGGAGTTCAGGCTGGTCGCCGGCGTGTTCGACCCCGCCAGTGAGCGAGTGCTACTCCAGCTGAGACAGCCGGCCAGCAATCACAACGGCGGGATGATCCAGTTCGGTCCCGACGGCAGGCTCTACCTCGCACTCGGCGACGGCGGGCGGTCGAACGACGTCTTCGGCAACGGCCAGAACCAGGACACACTGTTCGGCGGCATCGTCGCCATCGATGTCGACACGACCGAAGCCGAGTTGTTCCAGTACGGCCTACGCAACCCTTGGCGGTTCTGGATCGACTCGGACACCATCTATGTGGCTGATGTTGGCCAGAGGCGTTACGAGGAGGTCTCGGTGGCACCGCTGGAGCCGGACGTGAACTACGGGTGGCCAATCACAGAAGGTCTGCACTGTTTCAGGCCGGCGTCGGAGTGTGACATGAGCGGGCTCACCCTTCCCGTGGTCGAGGTCTCGCACTCCGACTCCGGGACCTGCTCGATCACCGGAGGCGTTGTGTATCGGGGCATGGCGATCCCAGAGCTGAACGGCGTATACCTCTACTCCGACTTTTGCGGCGGCTATCTGCGCGGGCTGGTCGACGGCGAGGTCACCGATTACACCGACCAGGTGGGGGATGCCGGGAAAGTCGTCAGCTTCGGCACCGACTCCGACGGTGAGGTGTACGTGCTGACCACCGACAGCCTGCTCAAGCTGGTACCCGACCGGGGCTGAGATTCGGGCCGATAGTCTCCGGCCATGGCCACCATCTTCACGAAGATCATCGATGGGGAGATACCGGGCACGTTCGTGTGGCGCGACGACCGGTGTGTTGCCTTCATGTCGATCAACCCTCTCAGCGCCGGGCACACTCTCGTCGTCCCGCGCGAGGAGATCGACCACTGGCTGGACGCCTCCGACGATCTGAGAGACCACCTGTTCGGCGTAGCGCAGACCATCGGCGATGCCATCCACGAAGCGTTCGGCTCCGAGAGGGTCGGCCTGATGATCGCCGGGCTCGAGGTGCCCCACCTCCACATTCACCTCGTCCCGATCAACGGTGTCCACGATCTCGACTTCGCCAACGCAGCCGTGTCGGTGGAGCGTGACGAGCTGGAGGCCAGCGCCGCTTCGATTCGAGCCGTGTTGACGGCCCAAGGAGCTAGCGGAGTCTCCAGCTAGTGGGAGTTCTCCTCGGCGGTTTCGCCTCGGTCTTCTGGGGCATCGGCGACTTCCTGGGAGGGGAAGGGGCCAAGCGAGCTCCTGCCGCCGCGGTGGTCCTATGGGCGGGGATCATCTCCTTCCCGGTCGTCGTGGCGACCGCCGTGCTGGTCGGCGGCGAGATCCTCGGCAGCGACATCCTGGCTGCTCTGGCCGCTGGGGCCGGCGGGTCGATGGGCCTTGTCTTCCTCTTCGCCGGGCTGAGTCGCGGTCACGCCGCTGCGGTGGCTCCTGCTTCGGGAGCGATCACCGCGATCTTCCCGGTGATCGTCGCCGTTCTCACAGGCGAGCGGCCGAGCGCGCTGGCTTGGATAGGGGTCGCTGTGGCGATTCCGGCGATCGTGCTCTGCTCTTGGGTGACGAGCCCGGGCGACGTTCCCTACGGAGGCCTCTGGTACGGAGTGGTGGCCGGCTTCGGGTTCGGCACCTACACGATCATGATCAACCTCACTAGCGAGGGATCGCAGTTGCTTCCTCTGATCCCGGCCCGCGCCGCCACTATGACCGTGGTACTCATCGTCGCCGCGCTGGGGGTTTGGAAGGTCACTGGGTTCGGCAAGGTGCCCAAAGCGATCGTGGCCGGCAGCGGTCTCTTCGATGTCGCCGCCAACGCTGCGTTGCTGGCGGGTCTTCGCGTCGGGACGCTGGCGTTGGTCTCGGTGGCCTCGTCGCTGTTCCCGGCGGTCACCGTGCTGCTCGCCCGCATCTTCAATGGCGAGCATCTGCATGTCCGTCAGGTGGTCGGGCTCGTTCTCACTCTGGTCGCCATCGGCGCGATCGCCGTCGGATAGGCGGACTGCATCTGATCTCGTTTGCGCTGCATGGGGTCGCTCTTAGCGCTACCTGGTGCAGCGCGAACGAGGGGAAGCCTGTCAGCTAGCTGTGGTGCTGTCGCCGCCGACGACCAGCCAGGTGCCGACGATGACCACGGCGATGCCGACCAGCCGACGCGGGTCGAGGTCTCGTATCTCCCCGAACCAGCCGAAGTTGTCGACGATCGCACCGATCACAAGCGATGCCGCAGTGAACAGCGTGAGGCCGGCTCCCAGGCTGAGGTTGGCCACGGTCACACCGATCGACGAGACGATGACCAGACCCATCAACCCCGCAGTGAACGCCCACCACGGGATCCCTCTGAAGTCAGAGAATCGGGCCCCGCCCACGGTGAACATCAACACGGTGATGACCACGCCGCCCACGCCGTACGTGATGAAAGTCGAAGCCAGCGTTCCCACCTTGTCCTCCATCAGGCCCAGGAACTGGCCTTGCAACGCCCCTGCCAACCCACCGACAACTCCCACCAAAACGACCCAGAACATGCTCATCGGTGGCCATGGTGGTCTGCCCCCTTCTCATAATCGCGGATCGTTTGCTCCAGATACCCGATGGCGGCGTCGTAGCCCCACAACGCCTCTTTGGTCGTGTAAGCGAGCACCCGCATCAGCCAGAGCCGGAAGGCCAGCGACTCCCAGGCAGCGTCGCCCAAGACGAACCCCGAGCCCAGGGTGTCCAGCGTCTCACCCCAAACTTCGGCGGTCATGAAGTCGAAGCTGGGAGCATCGATATTCGCCAGGATCTCATCGCGAAGCCCCGCAGGAAATGATTCCGCCAAGCCCTGCTCTTCGGGCGACCAGCCTTCGGTGAGCAGCTCGATGGTGGGGCCAACGTCGTAGGCGACCGTGTGCTTCAGGTCGCTGGGAGCCGGTGCCGGCGGATCGGCCGCGAACAGTCCCGTCGAGGATGGTCTAGCCCGATCCCGCAGACTGATTGCGGCGTCGAGGCATTCGATGGCCATCGCCCTGATCTCGTCGAGCCGGCCATAGAGGGCGTGACGTTTTCCGTCGAGCACGTTGTGCTCGTACATCGGAAACCCCAGCGAGGCCGTCGCATGGGTGATCACCGTGTCGATTCCCCAGTCCGACCGGGCTCGGACGAACCGGTCGGAGGCGAGGGCCTCAACGGCGCTCCGTCCGAGAAGCAGCTCGCCACCAAGGGGCTGGCCCAGCGATGGGAGAACGGTCCCTGGGAACTGCTTGGCCAGCAGAGGCCGCGTGATCATCCATGTGATCATGGCGTCGGTCGATGCTCGCGGGAACCGGTGTCTCACCACCTGATAGCCGCCGTCATCGGCGGCGGCCTCGGCGCCGTCGATCCAGCTTCGGTCGAAGTTGGTGATGTCGGCGTCGTAGAAGTGAACACGTCCGAAGCCTGACTCGGCAGCTCGGGCGAGTGCGGTGTTCATCCCGTCGCCTTTGCCGGATCGCAGCGACCCAAGCCGCTCTTGAGCGAAGACCCGGATCGGGCCTTCATGGATGTCCTCCGCCGCCGACTGCACCGCAGCCATGGCCGCGTCTTCCGCTGCGGCGACTGCCCACACCTCCGCAACGCTTTCATGCGCGGAGGCGATCCTCAGGTTGGAGGCCACCACTGACACCTCTTCCTGCTTGAAGGGGAACACGACCAGGCTGGTGGGGCGCCGAGGATCTGTCATAGGGCCTGTCTACTCTCGGTCCCGATGGAGAAGATGGTCGGCAGAGTTCTCGGAACCCGTGACTCCACCCCTCTCGAATTCTGGGTTGGGGTGGGTGATGGCGAGTTCATCCAGCTCGATGATGTCGTGGCTTTGGAGCGGGTGCTGCCTACGGGTGAGCTGGTCCGCATGTACGGGTCGGTGGGCCAGGTGATCGCACGTCATGAGGGTGCCCGGTTCGATTCCGATGTCTTCCTGATCGAAGACGGGATCCTTCCCGCCGAGGTCTCCGAGGCCGCTCAGGTCACCGCGACGAGATTCGAGCCAGAGGTCTTTGTGCCGCCTCGCCCCGGTCAGCCGGTGCGCATCGCCGAAGACGAAGAGCGGGAGCGTGCGTTGTTCTTCGATCAGATGGAGAGACGGTTCCCGGTCGGCGTCACTCGCAACGGAGACCCGCTTTGGGTCAACTTCGAGTTTCTCAACGGTGAGCGGGGGGCTCACGTCAACATCTCCGGCATCTCAGGTGTTGCAACCAAGACCAGCTACGCAACCTTCCTGCTTCATTCGCTTTTCACCTCCGGGGTGCTGGGCACGGCATCGGTCAACACCAAGGCTCTCATCTTCAATGTGAAAGGCGAGGACCTGCTTCATCTCGACCGAGTGAACAGCCGTCTGACCGACGACGAGCGACGCCGATACGCCGATCTGGGGTTGCCGTCGACTCCCTTCGAGTCCGTCGGGCTTTACGCACCACCGCGCATCGACGACCCGAAGGCGACCGCCGACGTGGCCTCGCGGAGCGATGTGACCTCCTTCTTCTGGACGGTCCACGACTTCTGCGCCGATGACCTGCTGCCGTTCCTGTTCGCAGATGCCGAAGACGACCGGGCCCAATACACAACCGTCGTCTACAACGTGATGGCCCAGCTCCGGCAGTCGGAGGCGTCCGACACGGGTGCCGCCAACATCGACGGGGCCAAGCTGAGGACCTTCCGCGAGCTGGTCGACTTCATCACCGAGCGAGTGCAGAGCGATGACCATGCGATCAGGAGCCGTTGGGCCGGTCCGGCGATCGGCACCGGGACTATCAACGCCTTCGTGCGCCGTCTCCAGGCTTCGGTTCGGCACATCGGCCGGCTGGTCCGCTCCGACGTCGGCGACATCGATCGGCACCGGGTGAAGCTCGAAGACCACCAGGTGACGGTGGTCGATCTCCACAATCTCAACGACCGGGCCAAGCGGTTCGTGGTTGGTGTCACCTTGAAACGGGCGTTCGATGACAAGGAGCGTGCCGGGCAGTCCGACGAGCTGCTCATGGTGGTTCTCGACGAGCTGAACAAATACGCACCGAAGGAGGGCACGAGTCCGATCAAAGAGGTTCTCCTCGACATCGCCGAGCGCGGGCGCTCACTCGGCGTGATCCTCGTGGGGGCTCAGCAGACGGCCAGTGAGGTCGAGCGTCGGATCATCGCCAACTCTTCGATCCGGGTGGTGGGACGTCTCGACTCCGCCGAAGCCTCGCGCGAAGAGTACGGGTTCCTGCCGTCGGTCCACCGGCAGCGGGCGACCATCGTCAAGCCAGGGACGATGATCCTCAGCCAACCCGAGCTGCCGGTGCCGCTGGTCCTCGAGTTTCCCTTCCCGGCATGGGCAACCAGGGCTTCCGAGGCAGTCAGGCCGATGGGCGACAGTGCACAACCGGAGGATCCGTTCGAGGATCTCTGACACTCCTCAAA
>JANQOU010000013.1 GCA_028285585.1 Acidimicrobiia bacterium | reverse complement strand
TTCGATCCGGTCAAACGACACGTCACCGTCAGCCAACTGTGTTGCCAGGTCGGGACGGTCGGAGAGACGACGCATCGTCCGCACAAGTGTCCGCGCTGTATCCGGTGCGACGTCCATCCGTGCGGCCGTCCATTCGGACAGTGAGCGGGAACCGTCGGCGGTGGCTATCTGACGGCTATCCAACTCGGATAACAACACCATCTGGCGGGCTCGTAGCCGGCCGATCAGACGCTCATCCTCGACCAGCTGCTGTTCGAGAAGATCAGTCGAAGCTCTCTCCCACTCCATACCCCCGAAACTACAAACCAGCAGTGACAGAAACGAGCCAAAACCAGCCAAGACACAAAGAAATCTGAGAAATCTTTGTCGCTTAGATCTTCACCTGATTGTTGATCACCAGGATCCCGTCGTCCGCGAGTTTCTGCGCCTGGCGGTACTGGTCAGGCGTTCGAAGACGGCCACCGGAGCCGACAACTCGCCACCAGGGGACGTCTTCGGTGGTCTTGCGCAGAAGCGTCCCGACCGCTCTGGCGGCACCGGGGTATCCGGCCTCGGCGGCGACGTCGCCGTAGGTGACCACATCTCCCGGCTCGAGCGATCGCAACACCTTGATCACCGAGTCTTCGAATGTGGTCAAACGGTCCCGAAGAGTCGATCGCCCATGTCGCCGAGGCCTGGGGCGATGTAGAAGCTGGGGTTGAGCTGGCGGTCCAGGGCAGCAGACACGACGCGGACGTCGGGATGGTCAGATTCCATTCTCGAGACGCCTTCAGGTGCGGCCACGACACACACCGCAGTGACATCGGTCGCTCCATTCTCCTTCACCTTGTCGATGGCCCAGGAGAGGCTTCCTCCGGTGGCGAGCATCGGTTCGAGAATCAGGACACGGGCACCTTCCAGTGTGGGGAACTTGGTGTAGTACTCCATCGGCTCGGCGGTCTCTTCGTTTCGCTGTACCCCGGCGAACCCGATGGCGGCGTCGGGAACCAGGGTCAGCACCGACTCGAGGAGGCCGAGGCCGGCCCTGAGGACAGCCACCGCCACGATCGGGTGGTGCAGGCGGGAGCCGGTTGTGGTTTCGAGCGGAGTCATGATCTCCACCTCGTCGCCTGGCATGTCGGCGAGAGCCTCCGCCACGAGCAGGTAGCCGAGACGCTCGGCGGTCTCCCGGAAGAGGGGCGGCTCGGTGTCCTGGTCGCGAAGCACGGTGAGCAGGTCAGCGGCAAGAGGGTGGTCGAGGACTGTTATCGGCATGGGCCGAGCCTACGACTCTTCAACCAGTGTTGCGCATGCCAGCGGCGATGCCGTTGACAGTGAGGAGCAAGGCTCGGTCCAACTCCTCGGATTGCTCTCCAGCCCGGCTCCTGGTCAGCAGTGAGACCTGGAGATAGTTGATGGGATCGAGATAGATGTCCCGGACATCCAGAGTCCGGCGCAACAGGTGCGATGTGCCAAGCAGCTCGTCGTGTCCGACGAGTCGAAGCACCTCTTCTTCGGCCTTGGCTCGCTCGGCCTCGATCATCTCGAAGACGTGCTGATGAGCGGGGTCGACGAGTGCGTGCACGTAGGCGGATGAGATGTCGAGGTCCGTCTTGAACAGCGTCATCTCGACGTTCGACAGGAAGGTCTCCATGAACGACCACTGTGAAGCCATCTCGTCGAGCACCGTCCCGTAGCCGGCCTTTCGGGTTGCTTGCAGGCCAGTGCCCACTCCGTACCAGCCGGGGACTATCTGACGGGTTTGAGTCCATCCGAACACCCAGGGAATCGCCCGCAGATCATCCACGCCGCCCAAGCCACCAGGGCGACGGGACGGCCGGCTTCCGATGTTCATCTTCCCCAGCTCTTCGACGGGCGTTGACGACAGGAAGTACGGGACGAGGCTGGGGTCAGCAATCAGAGTCTGATAGGCCTCGAGAGCCTCGGCTGCGAAGAACTCCATGGTCTCCGTCCAGCGGTCGAGCGTCGCCTTCGGCCTCTTCGACTGCCGTCGCATCAGTGAGCTTTCCAACACCGAGGCGATTGTCAGCTCCAGGTTGCGCTTGGCGATTTGCGGGTTCGAGTACTTGTCGGCGATCACCTCACCCTGCTCGGTGACCTTGATCGTGCCGTCGATGGTCCCGTATGGCTGGGCCATGATCGCGGCGTGGGTCGGCCCTCCACCGCGGCCGACGGTCCCGCCGCGGCCATGGAAGAAGGTGAGCTGGACGCCGTGCCGTTCGGCGACACGCCGCATCACGCGCTGAGCCTTGTAGATCTCCCACTGTGAGGCGGTGATCCCACCCACCTTGTTCGAGTCGGAGTAGCCGAGCATCACCTCCTGCCGGTTCCCGCGCAGCGAGACGAGCTTTCGGTACTCGGGTGTGTGAAGGAGATTGTCGAGTAGCGGTCCCGAGCCCTTCAGATCCTGAATGGTCTCGACCAGGGGCACGATGCCGATCCGAGCAATGCCCCGGTCCAGATCCACGAGACCGGCCTCCCGTGCCAGGACCGCAGCGTTGATGACGTCGACCGGAGACTCTGTCATCGAGATGATGTAGCTCTGGATCACGTCCTCGCCGTATCGGCTCTTTGCCTCATCGATGGAACGGAACGTGTCCAGAGTCACTGTCGCTTCCGGTGTGAGCTCCGTCGTGGGGCCGGTGAGCGGACGGGGACTATTCAGCTCCGATGTGGTGACGCTCATGCGTTGGGCGGAGCCCATGGCTTTCAACTCGACGCCGACGTGCTCGAAGAGCTCTTCCACGGCACTGCGATGCTTCCCGGAGTGCTCGCGCACATCCATGATCGCCATCTGAAACCCAAGTGACTCAGCTTGACGGCGGATTCGGCCCACTGCACCGTCTGCGATGAGACCGCCACGGGCCTGCCTCAGCGAGGTGGCAAGCAGGTCGAGCTCGGCGACGAGATCACCCGTTTCTCGGTAGTCACGTCCCGGACGGTGAGGAGCGTCCAGCTTCACCCGCTCCCGGGTGTTGATCAGCTTGCCGTGGATGAACGAGCACTTGAGACGATACGGCTCCCTGAAGGTCCGGTTCTCCTCACGTCTCCACACTTCGGGCAGTGCCTTCTTGTCGGCTTCGATCGAGTCGGCCAACTCTGTGCTGACAGGGGCGAGATCCCCGGACACCGACAGCTCGTCGGAAAGGTTCTCCACCAGATGAATGAGATGAGTTAGCCCGCGGTCGTGTTGCAACGACAATGCCTCGAGGGTCGTGGCACCGACGACTTCAGGGTTTCCGTCACGGTCGCCGCCGACCCAGGTGCCGAATCGGAGAGGAAGGACCTGATCGGTGCCCAGACGACTCAGCTCGTGGTGAACCGTCTCACTCAGGTCGGTCAGGACCTCCTCGGCCAGTCCGACCAGGTAGTACAGGACAGACCTGGCTTCTTCGACGACGCTCGGTTTGTCGGTGCGCAACTCGTCTGTCTGCCAAATCTGGTCGATCAACTCGGCGGTACGGGCGTCGATCACATCGGTTAGCCCAGGATCGGATGTCTCCAGGCGGTCTTCGATGAGGTGAGCAAGAGCCTTTCGCTTGGTGAGGATGCTTCGCCTTGCCACCTCCGTCGGGTGCGCCGTGAAGACAGGTCTCACCTCGAGCCTGTCCAGCACCTCCTTGATGACTTCGGGGTCCGGCTCTGATTCGAGAATCCGGTCGACCGTGGCTCGGAGGTAACGATCGTCCGGTGCAAGGTCATCGACGCGATGAACCTGCTCGGCGACGTTGGCGAGATAGAAGTAAGTGGTGAAGGCCCTGACCAGGGGTATCACTTGGGCGGGCGGCAGGTCGTCCAGAAGCTCCTTGAGTTTCTCCGCCGAATCGGAGCTTCCACCGCGCCGGGCGGACTTGCCGAGGGCTCGCACCTGCTCAACACGGTCGAGGAGGTCTGACCCGTGTTGACGAACCAGGGCGTCGCCGAGTTGGTTTCCCAACCGGCGGATGTCGGTCCTGAGGCGCTCGTCACTGCTCACGCCGGCCAGGCTAGAGCCGGCACCTCCGGATGTTGCCATTGCCTACTTGTTGTCAGCCTTCTCTAAGAGTCTTCAGGCCGCTGCTTGTGAACCCGCCCTTCGGTTCCCCTCAGGGACAGTCCGCTTCCGGCTCCGTATCTGACAAGTGTCATCTCGGAGAGGATGGAGACGGCAACTTCTTGAGGTGTCTCCGCTCCGATGTCGAGGCCGATCGGGGAGTGGATACGCGAGATGTCGTCGTCATCGAAGCCAAGGTCTCGTAAACGTCCCACCCGTTGCTCGTGGGTTCGCCTGCTGCCCATGGCGCCGATGTAGCGGGTGTCAGACTTGAGGGCGGCCTCGAGAGGCGGGGTCTCGTGGCGCGGGTCGTGGGAGAGCACAACCACCCAGGTGCGGCGGTCGAAGGTGAGTTGATCCATGAGATCCCGAGGCCAGCCGACCAGAACCTTGAAGGCATTGGGGAATCGCTCCTCGGTGGCGAACGGAGCCCGTGAGTCGACCACGGTCACGCGGTAGCCCATCTGCGATCCGAAAGATGAGAGAGCTTGGCCTATGTGAACAGCACCGAATATGAACAGGTCGGGTGGTGGTGCAAGGGTCTCGATGAAGACTCCGTCGTTTCCGTATGACATGGCACGATGTTGTTCGTGCTCCATGAGCACCAGGGCGTCACTGACGACGTCTTCGGGCACGTCGCCTCCCGAGACGACCTCGCCTTCGGCGCTCAATACCGTCTTGTCGCCGGTGCGGGGCCCGTCCACGAAAGTCACCACCGAGCCGAACTGCTCGGCGTCGAGGATCTCCTTGATGGCGGCGAGAGTCTCGCTCACCAGGGCTCTATGAAGACATCGATGGTGCCACCACAGGACATGCCGACTTCGAAAGCGTCCTCGTCGGCTATTCCATAGGTGACTGTCTTCGGCGTTCCGGTCTCGATGACGTCTTGAGCGTGCAGGAACACGTCGTTCTCGACGCACCCTCCAGACACCGACCCCTCCATGTCGCCCGCAGATGACACCAGGAACTTCGACCCTTCTGGCCTGGGAGCAGATCCATGAACCTTGATGACGGTTGCGACGGCAACTTGCTTGCCCTCACCCACCCATTGGTCTCGTACCGCTAGTTGGCGTCTCATGATCTGTCGGAACGGTAGCGGTGCGCCGTATCTGTCGACTCTGAGTCACTCAAATCCCAGGTCAGCGGGCTACTTGGTCAAGCAACTTCACGACACTCCCGAGGTCATTGACGCTGGCGGCGGGCAGCAGGTGATCGACATGTGGGAGCACCGCCTTCATGCCACGGGTTGCCGGCTCGTAGCCGGCCCTGGCCGCCAGAGGGTTCAGCCAAATGACACTGCTCACAGAACGGGCGAGACGGGACATCTCAGTGCGGAGCAGGTCCGGTTCTCCGCAATCCCAGCCGTCGGAGAGGATCATCGCAACTGGCCGGCCTCTGGACAGGCGACGGCTCCAGCTCTTGTTCCACTCTCTCAGAGCCTCCCCGATCTTGGTGCCGCCCGACCAGTCGGTGACCGACTTCGAGACTTTGGACAGAGCGATCTTCGGATCGCGTTTCTCCAAGTCCGGGGTCACGCGGGTGAGGTGGGTGCTGAAAGTGAATACTTCGACTTGGCCGATGTGCTGCCGGGCAGCGTGGGCGAACACCAGGAACATCTCTGAGTAGCGCTCCATCGACCCGGAGATGTCGGCAAGCATGATGAGAGGACGGCGTCTTTGGCGACGGTCCTTCATCGAGACTCGCATCAGGTCGCCCTCCGGCCCGACTGAGCGTCCCAGTGTTCGGCGAAGGTCAGGCCGACGGCCGAGTGAGTCCGGCTCCCAACGCCGGGTTCGATACGCCGACGGTTTCCAGAGCATGCGAGCGATCAGGCGTTTCGCCTGCTCCAGGTCTTCGTCGTTGAGGTCGGCGAAGTCACGGGCGGAGATGTTCTCGATCGAGGAAGCGCCGGTCTGGGAGACGGCGTCTTCGACCTCCTGTTCGGGAATGGTCTCCACTACGGGGCGATGCTCGGACACCGCGGCGAGCCGCGTTGAGTCTCCCGTGTCCTCGAGAGCCCGGCCGGCTTGCTCGAAGAGACGCCGGAACTCCTCGTCGAACGCCCGGCGCTGACCTGGATCGGTTATGGAGAGAGCGCGCAGAGCCGCATAGACCTCGTCGCGAGCTGCCGGATCGACGATGGTGAGAGCCTCTGCCATGCCTGTGACCTGATCCGGGGTGACCGTGATGCCTCGCGACCGCAGTGCATCGGCAAAATGGGCGAGGTCGGCAACTGCGGTTTTCAACCTACGAGGGTCTCAATCCCGGTTTCGCGCACGTTGTCGATGTCGTCTTTGTACTTGAGGACCACGCCGAGTGTCTTGTCGATCAAGTCCGTGGACAAGGCCCCATCGTGAAGAAGCTGGAGTGATTGTGCCCAGTCGAGCGTCTCGGCGACGCCCGGCGGCTTGAAGAGGTCCATCTCGCGGAGCCTCTCCATCGCAGCTGCGAGTGAGGAAGCCAACTCCTTCTCGATCCTGGGCACCTTGCGCATGACGATCTCGGCTTCCAGCTGCGGTGACGGGTAGTCGATCCAGTGGTAGATGCAGCGTCTCTTCAGAGCGTCGTGAATCTCTCGAGTCCGGTTCGAGGTGAGAACGACGATGGGTGGGGTCTCGGCCCGAACGGTGCCGATCTCGGGGATGGAAACCTGGAAGTCGGAGAGCAACTCCAGCAGGAAGGCCTCGAACTCCTCATCGGCGCGGTCGAGCTCGTCGACCAGCAGCACAGGCCGTCGGCCGTCTTTGGAGGCCTCTACGGCGCGTAGGAGGGGGCGGGCGATCAGAAACTCCCGGCTCATGATGTCTTTGGCCGTTGCCTGCTCACCTTTGCCTCGAGCTTCGAGAAGGCGGATCTCCATCATCTGACGTGCGTAGTCCCACTCATACAGCGCCTGGCCCACGTCGAGACCTTCATAACACTGAAGACGTATCAGGTCTTCTCCAACGATGGCAGCCAAGACCTTGGCAACCTCTGTCTTGCCCACACCGGCCTCACCTTCGAGGAACAGTGGCCGCCCCAATTGGAGCGAAAGGTGGATGGCCACGGTGAGATCGTCGGCGGCGAGATAGCCCTCCCTTTCGAGGGCGTCGCTCAACTCGGTCATGGAGCCTGGAATCACCCGGACAGCCTAAAAGCCGCACGCGGGCGGAGGTAAGTTGTGGCGATGGCTGAACTGGCGATGAAGCAGGAGGACCCGAGAACGCCGGACGTGACCGCTTTGTTGCGGGCCCATCTCCAGTTTGCAGCCGAGCAAAGCCCCGAAGAGCATGTCCATGCCCTCGACATCGGGGGCCTATTGGACGAGTCCGTGACCTTCTTCAGCGCCCGTGACGACGGCCTGCTCCTGGGTGTGGGGGCTTTGAAGATGCTCGACGATTCCCATGGCGAGCTCAAGTCGATTCACACAGCGGAGCGGGCTCGGGGGCGTGGTGTGGGCCGGGCCGTGGTGGACCATCTCGTCGATGTGGCTCGTGGACGAGGCGTCACAAGGCTCAGCCTGGAGACCGGGACCATGGAGGCTTTCGCCCCGTCGAGGGCGCTGTACAAGTCGGTCGGCTTCGAGGTCAGTGAGCCGTTCGGCGACTACTGGGAGAACGAGTACAGCGTCTGCATGACGATGGAGCTGGCCTAGCGCTCCAGCAACTGCACGTCGTTGCCGTCGACATCCTGGAATGTGATGAACCGGGCAACTCCAGTGTCGGTGACCTCTTTGTCCACGGGGCGGATCTCTAGACGGGCCAGCCGCTCGATCTCGTGATCCAAGTCATCAACCCTGAAGGCGACTGCACCTGTCGACGGTCCCTCTGCCCGATGCCCTTCGTGCAATGCGAAGTGGGTCTCGCCGTCTAGAAGCATCGTTTGCCATGCCCCGAAGCGCGGGCCGGGCTCGATGCCGAACTGCTTGTACCAGCCGACTGCTTCGTCCAATGCGGTCACCCAGACGTACACGGTGTCAACTTGAAAGGGCATGGGACATAACCTATGTCCCTCATGTTCGATCTGCTGACTCAACGATTCGAATCGGTTTTCTCCGGCCTCAGGGGCAAGGGAAAGCTGACCGAGAAGGACATCGACGCCGCATTGCGTGAGGTGCGGCTTGCCCTGCTCGAAGCCGATGTGAACGTGGCGGTTGTCCGGGCCTTTCTCGCTCGGGTCAAGGAGCGGGCGTTGGGAGAGGATGTCTCGAAGTCGATAACCCCGGGCCAGCAGGTCATCAAGATCGTGCATGAGGAGCTGGTGGCGACCCTCGGCTCGGAGGCGGTTCCGCTGGCGAGAACGGCTCCTCCACTGACCATCTTGATGGTGGGCCTTCAAGGCTCAGGTAAGACCACTACCGCCGGGAAGCTGGCGCAACAGCTCAAGAGCCAGGGCAAACGCCCATTGCTGGTCGCCGGAGACTTACAACGACCTGCCGCTATCGACCAGTTGGAGACGCTGGCCAACCGAGTCGATGTGCCAGTGGTCGTCGATCGCAAGGGAAAGGCGCCGAAGCTGGCGAAGTCGGCTCTCAAGGAGGCGTCGGCGGCTGGGAACGACGTGGTGATAGTCGACACCGCGGGTCGTCTCCAGATCGACGAAGACCTGATGAAAGAGCTGGCGGCGGTCCGCAAGGCGGCTGAGCCGGACGAGGTGCTTCTCGTCGTGGATGCCATGACCGGCCAAGACGCTGTCAATGTGGCCAAAGGCTTTCAAGACCAGATAGGCATAACCGGCATCGTGCTCTCCAAGCTCGACGGTGACGCCCGGGGTGGTGCCGCCATCTCAGCTCGTGAGGTGACCGGGGCACCGATCAAGTTCGCCGGTGTGGGGGAGGGGCTCGACGACTTGGAGCCTTTCCATCCCGAGCGGATGGCATCTCGAATCCTCGGGATGGGTGACGTTCTCACACTCATCGAGAAGGCAGAGACGGCCTTCGACGAGGAGGAGGCCGAGAAGACCGCCGCCAAGTTGCAGAAGGGAGAATTCACCCTCGAGGACTTCCTTCAGCAGTTCCAGGCGATGAAGTCGATGGGGCCTCTACAGGACATACTTGCTATGCTTCCTGGCTCCGGTTCCCTTCTCCGTGAGGTCGATGTAGATGACCGCGACCTCAAGAGGGTCGAAGCGATCATCCAATCGATGACCCCTGAGGAGCGCCGGAATCCCAAGATCATCGGTGGGAGCCGAAAACGGCGTATCGCGTCTGGTGCCGGGCAACGCCCGCAGGATGTGAACAGGCTGCTGAAGCAGTTCACCGATGCGCAGAAGATGATGAAGACGCTGGCCGGAGGCCGGGGCACACCGTCCCTGGAAGCCCTAATGGGCGGCCGGCCCAAGAGGTGAATAGATGTCTGTCAGGTTGAGATTGATGCGCATGGGCAAGAAGAAGCAGCCCATGTATCGCGTTGTGGCAGTCGATCAGCGTGCTCCGCGCGACGGCCGCTACATCGAGCAGATCGGCCGTTACGAGCCGTTGCACGACCCCTCGCTCGTCGAGATCGACAACGACAAGGCCACGGCCTGGCTGGCCAAAGGCGCCCAGCCTTCGGAGACTGTTGAGAAGCTTCTCAACATCTCCGGTGCGATGAACACCATGAAGATCAAGACCGGTGGTATCCATGTGGTCGGCGTCGAGGCCGCTGAAGAGGCCGATGCCGAAGCCGCCGTTTCCGAGGAGGAATAGTTTGGCCACCGGCGAGATCGTCGAAAGGGTCGTCAGCTACGTCGTCAAGAGCATTGTCGACGAGCCAGACGAAGTTGTTGTAACCGTTGTCGAGCAAGGGCCCGATGAGGTCGTCGCCGAAGTGCGCACCGCCAAAGGTGACATGGGTCGCGTGATCGGCAGACGCGGAAGAGTTGCAAAAGCCATCAGGGCCGCCGCCGGCGCCGCCGGCGAAGAAGAGGGGATCAGCGCTGGAGTCGAGTTCCTCGACTGACCGCCCCTCCGTGATAGTCGGCCGTCTGGGCCGGCCCAACGGGTTGAAAGGGTTTCTCGGGCTGTATGTGGAGCCGGAGAATCTCGTCTACTTCGAGACGGGTGCCACTGTGCTCATTGAGTCGAAGCCCCACACGGTTCGAGGGCTGCGACGCGGCAAGAAAGGGCACGAAGTCGCCTTTCGAGAGGTGTCCGATCGCGACGCCGCTGAGCAGATCAGAGGCCTCGACGTGCATGTCGCAGATCGACGCTCACTGGACGAGCACGAGTTCTGGCCGGACCAGTTGGTCGGGCTGAGGGTCGTACCCGGGGGCGGTGTGGTCGCGGCTGTCGAGCTCGGAGCGGCGCAGGACCGCCTGGTGGTGGAGCGAGACGAGGAGCGTTTTGAGGTTCCGTTCGTCGACGAGCTGGTGCCTGTGGTCGATGTGCCTGGGGGATTCGTCGAGATAGTGGAGATAGAAGGGCTCAGCCCTGGCCCAGAGTGATTGTCACACCATCGAGACTCCCGTCTGCCGGGCTCTCTTCACCGACAAACACCGAAAGTTCTTCGTTGGGCAGCTCCGTTTCGAGCAAATACTCACCCCACGTCTCGATCGAGTCAGCAGCAGTGGTGAAGCCCTCGTACACGACTTGGCCGCCGGCGGTGGCGATGACGATCACGTTCGATTCGAAGGATCTCGTGTAACCACTGAAAGCAGCAGACTCGTCGACGGGCGCCCCATCCAACGGAGACAACAAGACGATGTGGCTGCCCAGTGCCGGGCTTTGCCGGTAGTCGACGATCCCGGGCTGGAGCTGCACGACCAGGCGAGCAGGTGACAGGTCGGTTGTGACCCTCGCCTGAGCCGGGGCGGCGAGGTGAAGGTCGATGAACATCCCACCTTCCAGCTTTCTGACGACGTACAGACGATTGACGAGCGAGGTCTCGACCAAACCGTCGGTGACGGTGGTGCTGTCAACATCGAGATCGATCCTTATCACCGGCAAACCGTCGATGTACCTCGCCGAGTACGAGGGAGGCGTGGTCGGGGGAGCTCCCTCCGAGGTCTCGAACTCGATGGTGAAGGTCTCGCAAGCGTCCGCTTGCTCCCAAGTGATCGTCCCGATCACGTCGGAGTCCGAGCCCGGGTGGTCCATGTTGCCGATGCCAACGCCTTCGAAGAACTCGACATCCCCGGAGCACCCGGCCACCAAGGGCACAGTCGTGGTGGGGGCTGGCTCGACTTCAGGCGTGACCGCAGTTGTCGCCGTCGGTTCCACCACAGGGCTGCACGCAGCAAGAATCGCGACAAGAGAAAGGGAAGCCGTCCACACCCGCATCCCGTCAGCGTAAGACGCGTCGCTAGGTTGGCGGGCATTCGACCGAGGATTGATAAATGCCCGAGGCAGTGATTGTCGCAACCGCCCGAACTCCTATAGGGCGGGCATACAAAGGCTCTCTCATCGATGTGAGGGCAGATGACTTGGCCGGCTTCGCTATCAACGCGCTCATGGACAAAGTGCCGGCGGTAGACCGGTCATCGGTTGAAGACGTGATGGTCGGGTGCGGGCTCACCCATCACGAGCAGAGCTTCAACTTCGCCAGACCGGCGTCGCTGCTCGGCGGCATGCCCGACTCGGTGCCTGCGACCACGGTCAATCGGTATTGCGCCAGCTCCCTTCAGACCATCCGCATGGCATATCACGCCATCAAAGGCGGCGAGGGCCACACCTATGTCGCTGCGGGAGCTGAAGCCGTGTCGCGCACGTACGGCAAAGGGTTCGACATGGACGACCTCAACCCCAGGTTCATCGACGACTCCCGTGACGACTTCATCAACAACGTCTACATCCCGATGGGCAACACCGCCGAGAACGTTGCCAAGAAGCACGGCATCACCCGTGAGCGCCAGGATGAGTTCGGAAAGCGCTCTCAGGACCGGGCCGTCGAAGCTCAGAAGAACGGGTTCTTCGACTGGGAGATCACGCCGATCGAAGTGCCGGACGGCCGCTTGATCAAAGACGATGACGGGCCGCGCCCGAACACCACTCTGGAGAAGCTGGCTGCACTCCCTGCCGCCTTTGACCAGGACGGGACGGTCACGGCCGGCAACTCATGCCCACTCAACGATGGAGCCGCGGCCGTCCTGGTGATGTCCGATCAGCGGGCCTCCGAGTTGGGCCTGGACCCATTGGCCAGGATCGTCGCCTCGTCTGTGGCCGGGCTCGAGCCTGAGTACATGGGCATGGGCCCCGTCTTTGCCGTGGAGAAAGTTCTCGCCCAGGCCGGGATGACTCTCGATGACATTGATGTCGTCGAGCTCAACGAGGCGTTCGCTGCCCAGGTGCTGGCCTGCGTCGATCAGCTAGGCATCGAAATGGAGAAGCTCAACCCTCACGGTGGCGCCATAGCCCTGGGTCATCCGTTCGGGATGACCGGCGCCCGGATCATGGGCACCTTGCTCAACGATCTACGGGCTCTTGATGGGACCTATGGCCTGGAGACGATGTGTGTCGGCGGCGGGCAGGGAATGGCGATGATCGTCGAGCGCCTCAACTAGGCGGGAACCGGTTACGGGTTCACAACGTCGGAGTGGAGTATGAGGCTTCGGCAGACATTGCTACCGATCGCATTGACTCTGGCCGCATGTAGCCCTGTCCCGGGGCAGAATGCCGAGACACCGCCTCTCGACTCGTCGCCCGTTCCCACTACAGCTTCGATCCAGCCGGCAGGGACGACAACCTCATCCTCGGTTCCCTCCGGGGTCGACGTCGATTACCCAATCTGCGATTACGACGAGCCCTGGCCAGCGGCACCGGATGACTGGTATCGGGACACTCCGGTGTACGTGGGAAACAACTCACCGACCGACGAGGTTCGGAGGTTTGCTTCAGGACTCCCTGGCTTTGAGACGGTTTGGACGGATCGAGATCGCTACGGCTGGGTCAGCGCCGGTTTCGTGGGTGTCGATGTCTCGGAGGTCCAGAAGCTGTTGGAGGCCGAGTTCCCCGATGACGGTGTGGTTGCCATCGAGTTGCCTTACACGCGCGATGAACTCGGGCAAATGGCATCTGAGATCGATGCCCAGCTGCCTGAGGACATGCATGCCATGAATTACCAAGAGATCTGGGGACGTGTCGAGATCTTTGTCGGCCTCCTCACTCGAGAAAACGTTGACGTCGCGGCTACGGTCGCCGGAGACGCTCCGTACTGTCTCATGGGTCTCGACCCGACGGAGTATGACCAGTCACCCCAAGTGGAAGAGGGTGAAGGATGGGTCTTCCTCGGCGTGGTCGGTGGCTGGCCGGAGTCGGGGACACCTGTGGTGATGACCGATCAGCAGGCAACTGAAGACCTGTGGTTTGCTATGGGGTTCGAGGGACTTGCCGCGACTCTCGACTTCGAGACGTACGTCGCTGTTGCCTTCCCGGTCTTGCACAGTGGGTCTTGCCCGGACCAGCGGTTCGATGGTGTTCTCATCACACCCGACAGGATTCTCCCGGAGATTCGTGATATCACCATCGCCCAGTCGTGCACCTCAGATGGCAACCCACGAACCTTCTTGGTCGGTGTTGAGCGGACGCTTCTGCCACCTCCGCCGGTGCGCTGGGCGGGCTCGGAGTATGACTCTCAAGCCCTGGAAGTCTCGGCTGATCTGCGCACACCGGGCTCTTCCCTTGGTGACACCGACACCAGAGTGATCGAACTTGATCGGCCCAGGGTGGCGACCGGCATGCCGCTCGTGATGGAGCCTGGCTTTCCGTGGCAGTTGATCGTCCCCTCTGACTGTGACCTGAACTATCTCGGAGAGGTGAATGGCGTCGGCTGGCATCTGGCGCCCGACTCCGAGATTCCGGGTTCATGGGCTGCTCTCGCCGTTGACGGTCTGATTGATCTTGAAATCGAGCTCATCCAGGAGCCTGACCCCATGGTTGTATTGAACGCCGGTGGGCAACAAGCGGTGTATCTGCCGGGAGAAAAGCCAACGGCGGCCTGTCAGCCCTAGCTGCTTCGGGGTGGCCGTCGCGCCGAGACCACATACCAATGCCAGTGCTTGGTGCCGCGGCTGTATGGGCCGTCAAACTCCTCCTCGTCGATGATCAGAGGGTCGAACCCATCGAGCAACTCTGCGATGTCGTCCCGATCCACTGTGTGGGTGTCCCGATCCGGTGACCAGGTGTCGTTGTGCCCGAGAAAGACCCCGACGAACCAGCCGCTCGGTTTGACGGCGCTCAGAGCGCACCGCACCGACTGGTCATGGTTCTCGGCGGCGAAGGGGAGCGAGAGTGAGGCAAACACGAGGTCCGACTCAGACAGGTCGACTTCGTGGAACTTTCCAACGGAGGTAGTGAGAAGAGCACTCTTGGTTCTCGACTGAAGGATCTCGATGGCCCGGGGCTCACTGTCGACCGCATGGACACTCCACCCCTGTTCCAGCAAGGCGATCGTCTCGTTGCCCGCACCGCAGCCGAGGTCGATCGCAGTGCCGACCTTGCTCGGGTCAAAGCGACTCAGTGCCGCCTCGAGGAAAGGCATGGGATCGCGGCCGGCCGTTCCCTCGGCATAGCGCGCCCACATCGAGCCGTCGATGCTCAGATACTTGCCCACCGCCCCGAACGTAGTTGAGAGTGGTTCGGGACGGCCTGCCCGTTCCCAATGAGATACGCTTAATGAGATGACTGAGGAGAGAGCCGGTGTCTACGAGTTTGTTTGCGACAACCTGATCCCGGGTTGCACTTACAAAGACCGGAGCGAGCGAGAGGACGAGGCCGTGCGACGGGCCATGGATCATTTCAGAGCCCACCACACGACTCACCACTTCGACGCACCCCTGGAGGAGTCTCTCAAGAAGACCGGGATCCAGTTCATCCGCCCGGCATAGCTGTCCTACCCTCGACGGCGTGAGGGTCAACGTCGTCACCATGTTCCCGGGGTTCTTCGAAGGGCCCCTGGACACTTCGATAGTGGCTCGTGCGGTCGCCGGCGGGCAGTTGGATGTTGTGCTGCATGACTTGAGAGAGCACGGTGTGGGCAAGCACCGTCAACTCGATGACACCCCCTTTGGCGGAGGCCCTGGGATGGTGATGATGATCGAGCCTCTCGCCTCGATCCTTGCCCCGCTCGAGTCGACACATCGGGTCCTGTTCACGCCTGCCGGCGAGCCGATGAAGCAGGCCACCTTGGACGACTGGTCAGGACGCGATGACGTCACCTTTGTCTGCGGCAGGTACGAGGGGGTCGATCAGAGAGTGATCGATCTCTTTGTCGACCAAGAGGTCAGCCTCGGCGACTATGTCCTGGCAGGCGGAGAGGTTGCAGCCGCAGCAGCTATTGAAGGCATCGCCCGGCTGCTCCCCGGTGTGGTCGGAAACCCCGACTCGACCAGGAGCGAGTCGTTTCGTGATGGCCTCTTGGAAGAGCCGGTGTACACGCGCCCTTCCACCTATCTCGATCAGGAGGTCCCGGAAGTCCTGCTATCGGGAGATCACGGGCGGATCGAGGAGTGGCGGCAAACCCAGCGTGAGGAACGCACCAGGGAGCGTCGGCCCGACTTGTTTGAAAATGGGCAATGAACCCGATACTTGGTACAATTGGGGTCCGCGGGACCACCCGATCATTCCTCCCGGTGCCTCTAGGAGTCTTCCATGAACGATCTTCAAGCAGTAGAGAGCGCGCACGTCCGCCACGACATCCCCGAGTTTCGCGCCGGCGACAGCGTCAAAGTGCACGTCCGCGTGGTCGAGGGTGGTCGTGAGCGAGTGCAGGTGTTCGAAGGTGTCGTCATCGCTCGCAATGGCTCCGGTCCCCGGGCATCGTTCACAGTGCGGAAGCTGAGCTTTGGCGTCGGGGTGGAGCGCGTTTTCCCGGTCAACGCTCCCATCCTCTCCAAGATCGAAGTCGTTCGTCGCGGTGATGTCCGCAGGTCGAAGCTGTACTACCTCCGCGATCGGGTCGGCAAGTCGGCTCGCATCAAGGAGTTGCGCGACTGACCTCGCTCGACCCCCCGGACAGTGACCTGACCGCCACCGAGCTGGAGGGTCCTGAACACAAGCGACGACGTTCGTTCTGGGCCGAACTCCCAGGTCTTCTTCTTACGGCCCTGGTCATAGCGGTCGTCATCAAGACCTTTCTCGTTCAGCCTTTCTGGATCCCGTCGGAGTCCATGCTTCCCACCATCGAGGTCAACGACCGGGTCATGGTCAACAAGCTGGCTTACAACTGGAGTGAGCCGGCAAGGGGAGACATCGTCGTCTTCACGGATCCTGCGCAACCCGAGGTCGAGGAGACCATCCCAGAAGCGGTGGTTCGCTCCGTTCTCGAGGCCGTTGGAGTGCGGACCAGGGGACGTGACGACTTGATCAAGCGAGTGGTCGGCTTGCCTGGCGAGACCATCGTGATCAGGGGCAATCACGTGATCGTCGACGGCGTAGAGATCGAGGAGCCTTACCTTCCTCCGGACGCCGTCATGCCGGACGCCGGTCCGTTCACGGTGGGCCCCGAAGAGGTTTTCGTGATGGGGGACAACCGTCAGTTCAGCTTCGACAGCCGTCGTTTCGGCACGATCGCCTACGACGATCTCATAGGTCGTGCCTTCGTGACCATCTGGCCGCTCGACAACTTCGGGGGTCTCTAGAAAAAGGCCAAGGAATCCCGTAGTTGTTAGATCCTGATACGTCATATGATCCCTTGGTCCGTTTCGGGCGAGGAGAAGATGGAAGAGGATCTCGAACGCTACGAGTCCGAGGTAGAGCTCAATCTCTACAAGGAGTATCACGATGTGCTCCCGATGTTCGCGTACGTCGTGGAGACCGAGCGCCGGTTCTACCTGTGCAACGACGTCAACATCGAAGTGCGCGAGGTCAACGGTTCCGTCTATTTCGAAGTCGAGATGAAAGACGCCTGGGTTTGGGACATGTTCCGGCCGGCGCGTTTCCTCGAGCATGTGCAGGTTCTCACCTTCCGCGATGTGAACGTGGAGGAGTTGGAGAAGTCGGAGTTGAAGCTCTGACTGACCAGCGCCCGAGAGTGGGGCGTTTCGGGGAGAAGCTGTCCGCTCGCTTTCTCCAAGATCACGGGCTTCGCATCCTCGCGTCCAATGTTGCCGTGGATGGCGGTGAGATCGACCTTCTGGCCGATGACAGCGGGACCAGGGTGGCCGTCGAGGTCCGCACCACTACCGGGCACCATGACGACCCGATCGATGCTGTAAGCGTCTCGAAGCGCATGCAGGTGCAGAAGCTGGCCAGATCGGTCCGCGCCGAGCGTGTCGACTACGTAGGCGTGCGACTGGGCACCACCCACGTCGACTTTCATTGGGTGCAGGTTTGACTCGCCGAAGCCGACCTCCGTATTGTTCTAGAACATGAGTTCCGCCGCCATCTCAGTCCAGGGTCTTCACAAGACCTACGGGGCAACGACCGCCCTACAAGGTCTCAGCTTCGAGATCCCCTCAGGCCGGATCACAGGATTCCTCGGGCCCAACGGAGCAGGCAAGACCACCACCTTCCGCTCCCTTCTCGGGCTCACCCGCCCCGACTCAGGTGACGTGGCCGTGCTCGGCCTCGAGGTCCCAGCTCAACTTCCCACTATCACCAAGAGGGTTGGTTGCATCATCGAGGAACCGGGCTTGATCAAGGCCCACACCGGCCGGGTCAATTTGATGATCGCTGCCGACACACTGGGTTTTGGTCACGATCGGATCGATGAGATGCTCGACTTCGTCGGTCTCACTGCCGATGCGGGGAGACGTGCCGACGGCTACTCGAAGGGCATGCGACAGCGTCTGGCGCTGGCGGCGGCGATGCTCGGTGATCCCGAGCTGTTGTTGCTCGATGAGCCACTCGATGGGCTGGACCCCGCCGGCCAAAAAGCGTTCCGTGCGCGGCTCCGCGCCCTCGCTGACGACGGGAAGACGGTTGTGGTGTCGAGCCACGACCTCGCCGATATCGAAGCCCTTGCCGACCATGTCGTGGTGGTAGACGAAGGCCGTCTTGTGACTCAAGGCCCTCTCGAGGACCTTCTGGGTGCTGCGGGGACGCGCGTGGTTGTGGCCGACCGAGAGCGAGCGGCCGAAGTGCTCCGCGCGTCCGGCATAGATGTGAGAGAAGACGACGAAGCGTTGTCTGTGGAGAGTGAGGATGGAGCGGCAATCATCAGGACGCTGGCTGAGGCAGGGATTTATCCCAGTGAGGTGACTCCGTCCCGGACCACCCTCGAGTCTGTGTTCCTCGGGATCACCGGTGAGGGCGATCTATGAGTCTGCTTCATGCCGAGTACCTCAAGGTCTCCAGACGGAAACTCTTTCCGGTCATGGTGGGCTTGCTGGCGTTTCTCATGGCGTTCATCGGTTTGCTGTTCTACGTGTTGTTGCCGGCGCTGCCGACCGAAGCCGGTGGGGGTGCGCCTGTGCCAGGGAGGCCCGATGCGTTCATATTCGGCGCTCAACAAGTTGCCGGACAGGCCTGGTGGTTCGCTGTGATTCTGGCTACGGCGGTCCTCGGTGGTGAGGTCGCCAGCACCGTTTGGGCCACGGGTCTTACGAGAGACTCTCGCAAGCTGAAACACATCTCTTCTCGGTTCGTCGTGTTCACCGTCGCCGCATGGCTGGCTTTCGTCATCGGGACCGCGGTGTGGGGGGTGATCACCTTCTTGTTCGCCGACGGGATCGGCTCACCATCAGCGGGGGAGTGGCTGAGCCTTCTCTGGAAGTTTCTTGTGATCGCGGGCGCATGGACCTCGATTGGCCTTGGAGCGGTGGCTATCACGCGCTCGATTGCGATCGCGATGGGCATCGCGCTTGGCTTGGCGTTTGTCGACAGCATCGTCGCGCCGTTCGTGGACGCCTACGAGGCGATCTCGCTCACAGCGGCCTCAAATGGCATCTTCGATGTGGCCGGCGACGGTGCCTTCTCCGGGTTCATCCCGGGCGGTGAGATGTCGCTTCTCCACGCACTCGCCGTGATGGCCGGGTGGATGTTGGTAGGCCTCGCCGCCAGTTGGTGGGGGCTTCAGCGCCGCGACGCCTGAGACCCGAACTGTCTTCGCAGTTCCTTGTGCCAGCACCCATGGTGCCAGTGACGTCGCAAGTCGGGCTCCTCGTCAGGCACGACCACCAGGTGATACGTACCAGCAGGGATAACTCCTTCGCATCCCGGGCACAGGTACTCCTTGAGCGCCTGATAGGGCTGTATCGGGCTGACGGTTACGTCGAGAGCAGAGCCCATGCGATGACCGCTGCGGTGGCAAGAATCGCCAGCACCACCATCACGATGTCCAGTACAGATCGATCCTGGGGGCGAAACGGATTGAAACCCACGTGGAAACGGTAACCCGCCTCACAGCCTGTCTACCGTCACCTGAGTGAGCTGGCTCGAGGTAGAGAACGAAGGAGCCATCCGGTGGCTGCGGATCAACCGGCCCGAGCGACGCAACGCGATCCCAGTTGAAGGGTTCCCCGAGTTGAGGGACGCCTTCAAGGACTTCGAGAGTGGTGAAGAGCGAGTGCTGATCGTGACAGGCCGTGGTGGCTCGTTCTGCGCCGGAGCCGACTTGAACGTCGACTCCATAGGCGAAGAACGGCCCATCATCGGGCAGCACAAGCGCATGAAGGTCATCGAAGAGGCCGCCACCGCTCTCCACAGAGTCTCCAAGCCGACGATCGCAGCAGTCGACGGTGTCGCCGTGGGTGCTGGGATGAATCTGGCTCTTGGGTGTGACCTGGTGATAGCGGCGGAGAGCGCCAGGTTCTCAGAGATATTCGTGCGCCGGGGCCTCACGGTCGACTTCGGGGGCACCTGGCTGCTTCCTCGCCATGTCGGGTTGCAACGGGCGAAGGAGCTGGCCCTGTCCGGAAGGATCGTCGACGCGGCTGAGGCCGAGCGGATTGGCCTCGTCTTGGAGGTGGTCGCAGTCGACGCACTGGAGAGCCGGGCCCGAGAGGTCGCCGAATCGCTGCTAGCCGGTGCTCCGCTAGCTCAGATGTTCACGAAGCAGGCTCTGGACGCCTCATTCGGCATGAGCTTCGCCGAGGCTTTGAGCTGGGAAGGCCAGTCACAGTCGATTGCCTTCACGACCGAAGACTCGGTCGAAGGGGTCGCCGCCTTCTTCGACAAACGCGACCCGGAGTGGCGCGGCCGCTAACTCCTGGCCCGTTTCCTCTCGTCTGCGCTGCATGGGGTTGCGTCTAGAGCGACTTGGTGCAGCGCGGTCGAGATGGACGGGCATCGATTTACCCTGCTCCGATGACGAGAATGGCCATCGCCGGCCCATCCGATATCGCCACCGAGGCGGCAAGCCTTGCTGTGGCCGAGGGTGGCTCCGTGGTGGACGTCGCCATCGTCGCTGCTCTCGTCGCCAGCTGCACCGAGCCCGGAGTCTGTGCACCCGGGGGCGGCGGCTTCCTCACCATCGACCTTCCCAGCCGGCGGCCAGTGGTCATCGACGGCTACATGACCTATCCCGGCATCGGCTTCTCCGGGGAAGTGGTCGCACCTCAGGTTTGGATGGAGTACGGCGGCGGTGTCACCACGGCCGTCGGCCCAGGGTCGATCGGTGTTCCCGGCACATTTGCGGCCCTCGGCGCAGCCCACGCTCAATTCGGCTCGGCTCCGTGGGCGATGCTGATGGAGATCGCCGCCTCCTCGATCGAGGCTGGCTTTCCCCTGAGCCAGGCCTCGCACAACTACCTCGTCTACTCGGGCGAGCCGATCTTCTCGGTCGATCCGGCTTCTCGCGCCGCTATCTACGACGGTGACAGGCTCAAGGATGTTGGCGATACGGTTCTCTACGAAGGGCTTGCCGAGACCCTTCGGCACATCGGCAGCGAAGGCGCCGAGGTGATGTATCGCGGTGACCTGGCGCAAGCGATAGTCGAAGACCTGTCGATGCGTGGAAGTGACATCACGCGTCAAGACCTGGCCGTCTACGAGCCAGTTGTGCGGGATCCTCTCAGGCTGCGGGCCGAGAGGTGGGATGTCAGCGCCAACCCGCCTCCTGCGGTGGGCGGAGTGACCTTCGCCTTGGCGATGGCCGAATTGGCCGGCCAGGACGACCCTGGTCCCGCCGACTGGGCCTCGGCCCTGGTGAGTGCGTTCAGCCAGAGAGCTGCTGAGCTTCAGCCAGGCGAAGGTTTCGAAGACGACGCCGTGAGACTGCTCAGGCGTGCTGGCGTTCTATCGCCTTCGACCATCGCCGTCGCGGTTGTCGACGAAAGTGGAGGAGCGGTCTCTGCCTCTTTCTCCGGCGGCTATGGGTCCGGGGTGATCCCCGCTGGCACCGGCATGTTGATGAACAACGGTGTCGGTGAGCTGGAGTTGGGTGGCAAGGAGGCCGGCGTGGCGGGGAGCCGGCTGATGTCCAACATGACGCCGCTGGTGGCGCGAGCGGGTGGCGATGTCGTCGCTCTGGGCACTCCGGGTGCATCCAGGATCACCAGCGCCCTGGTGTCAACAGTGGCAGCCTTGGCATTGGGAGACGACTTGATGGGTGCCATCGAGCACCCTCGGGTCCATCCGGAGTTCGGTGATTGGGGTGTCCGAGTGGCGGTCGAGCCCGGTATCAGCGCCGACTTCGATTGGGATGTTCGGCGCTACGAGGAGTTGCACATGTACTTCGGCGGCGTCAACGGCGCTGCGTTCCAGGGCGGTGTGCTGCACGGTCATGCCGATAGCCGCCGGACCGGGTCGACGGTGATAACCCCCTAGAAGCCGCAGCGGTCAGGCCTTACGTTCGTCCCATGAACTCAGTGACCACCTCGGTGGCGCTGGTCGGGGGAGATGTCAGGCCCGTTCGCGTCGAAGTCCACGTCGGGCGTCAGGCAGAGTCTTTCAAGCTCTCTGGGCTTCCCGACAGCGCTGTGAGAGAAGCGAAAGATCGGGTCAGGGCCGCTCTTGCCTCCACAGGCAGCCAATTCCCGAACCGCGCCGTCACAGTGAACCTGAGCCCAGCGTCGCTCCCCAAAGGCGGGTCCGACTACGACATGCCGATCGCTCTGGGTCTTCTCTCAGCTTCGAACTCAGGTCCTAGCCCCCGTGATGTGATCGCCGTCGGGGAGTTGGCCCTGGACGGGTCGGTGCGCTCGGCGCGGTCGACGATGGCGGCCGGTGTTCTCTCCTCTCGGCTTGGCGTTCCTTGCCTGGTGCTGGAAGCCAATGCCGAGGAGGCGGCAAGTGTGCCGGGTGCCGCGGTTCATCCGGTGCGGACCTTGGCTGAGGCGGTCAACCGGCTCGGAAGCGGTCTCGACTCCCCACTGGCGGCGAGCCGCTTGATCAATCAAATCCACAACGGCTCCGAAGATCTGATCGATGTGAAAGGCCAGCTGCTGGCTCGCCGCGCCATAGAGATCGCAGCAGCCGGGCGTCACCATGTTCTGTTCCACGGGCCGCCGGGTGGCGGTAAGACGATGCTGGCCCAACGGCTTGCCGGCCTGTTGCCTGCCTTGGACGAGAGGCAAGCCGTAGAAGTGGGTCTCGTGCACGCAGCGGCCGGCCTGACGCGTGGCATCGACTTCACCTCACCTTTCCGCAGCCCACATCACACGGCGTCACGTGCAGCGTTGATCGGAGGCGGGTCGGGGCTTCCCGTGCCGGGGGAGGCATCGCTGGCCAACCACGGCGTGCTGTTCCTCGACGAGCTTGCCGAGTTCCCACGCAGCCACCTCGACACTTTGCGACAGCCCATGGAGAGCGGCGAGGTGACCATCGCCCGGAGGGGAATGACCACCAGCTTCCCGGCTTCGTTCCAGTTGGTAGCGGCCACAAACCCTTGTCCGTGCGGCTTCAACGGTGATGACCGGGTGCCGTGCCGCTGCCGGCCCGCAATGGCGTCGCGTTACCGGCAGCGAGTCAGCGGCCCTTTGCTGGATCGAGTTGATTTGGTGGTTCACGTCGGTCGTGTCGCCTCTTCTGAGATGACTGATCAGCAATCCGAGAGCTCGCAATCGGTAAGGGCCAGGATCTCTCGAGCACGCGAGTTCGCCGAATCTCGGGAGGGTGGCGAGGAGCCGGCCGCAACGCAGATGGTTCTTCGCGCGCTCGACGCCGGTGTGCTGACCGCGCGTGGTGCCGACCGGGTGCGCCGGGTTGCCAGGACGATCGCCGATCTTGCTCAAACGGGGAACATCACCGAGGCCCATCTGAGCGAGGCGCTGACATTGCGTGGCAAGTGGTGAGCCGGCGAATCTCACCCGGCGAGGCCGTTTACCCGGCAGGTCTTCTCGACCTCGAAGACTCCCCTCCGGTCCATATCCGCGGCGAGCTTTCGGCCGTGCCTGCCGTTGCTGTGGTGGGCACACGTCGTTGCACCTCCTACGGAGTACGGCTGGCGGAGGCATTCGGCCTGGCGATTGCCAGGGCTGGTTGGTCGGTGGTCAGCGGTCTTGCGCGTGGCATCGATGCCGCAGCCCATCGCGGGTGTCTGTCCGGTGGGGGCCACGCCGTGGCGATCCTGGGCTCTGGGATCGATGTTTGCTACCCCAAGGAGAACAAGCCCATCCTCGATCAGATCCTGGACACCGCCGGGCTTGTCGTCTCCGAGTATCCGGGAGAGACCCCGCCGGACCGATGGCGTTTTCCGGCGCGAAACCGTCTGATTGCCGCCTGGTCGCAAGCAGTTGTCGTTGTGGAAGCAGCCGCCACTGGCGGGGCGTTGATCACAGCTCGCCTTGCCGCGGAGTTGGGTCGGCCGGTGTTTGCCGTTCCCGGTGATGTGGATCGCGGTGCTTCCGCTGGATGCAACTTGCTGATCAGAGACGGGGCGTTCCCGACGTTTGGCGCCGACGACCTGATAGAGGAGCTGTCGTTGATCGTCGGCCCTCCTGCGAGTCGAGCCCGGTCGGATGGCTCAATCCCGCCTGCCGGAGCGGAGATAGAGGCTCTCGTCGACATCTGGGGGATACCCCTGAGTGAGGTTCTGGCGCGAATAGGCAGGATGGAAATAGACGGGTCCCTGACCAGGTCGGGGAATCGAGTGATTCCTTCCACTACCGAGAGTCGCCAATAGCATCACCGTGTGGCCATACCCAAGACACCGGCATGGGTGATGCCCCACGTCGCCGGATATCTGGACCGTTTGCGTGACCAACGCGGGTTGTCCAGTCACACAACCGACGCATATCGACGCGATCTCGCACAGTTTTTTGACTACTGCGAGCGGTCCGGTGTGTCTTCGATTCAGTCGGTTGACCGCACTCACTGCCGCCGTTTCTTGGCGTTTCTGGACACCCGGGGCTACTCCAAGCGGTCTTTGAACCGGAAGGCGTCTGCTGTGAGGTCTTTCCTCGCCGATGCAGTTCGGCGTGAGATCATCGAAGCCAACCCGTTCGACGGCATAACCAAGCCAAAGCTCGATCGGCCCCTGCCGCACGCATTGTCGTCACGCATGGTGGGTCATGGCATCGAGGCGATCGACGCCAACGACCCAACGAGTATTCGGGACCGAGCACTCATCGAGACCCTCTACGCAACAGGCCTGCGGATATCCGAGCTTGCCTCGCTCACCGTGCATGACGTCGAAGGCGACTTCGTGACCGTGACCGGAAAGGGCGGGAAGACGAGATCGGTGCCGATGGGACGCCCGGCCCAGAAGGCAGTTGAGGCTTATCTCGATGGGGCGCGGGGCCAATTGGCCGGTGCTGCTGCCGGCGACTCTCTCTGGGTCGGGGTGAGGGGCGGCCCATTGGACGCCAGGGGTATCCGCCGGATAGTCGCAAATCGTCTTTCGACCTTCCCGCATGCCCTTCGTCACTCGTTTGCGACCCATTTGCTCGAGGGTGGTGCCGACTTGAGAACGGTCCAGGATCTTCTCGGTCATACCGATCTGGCGACGACCCAGATCTACACTGCCGTGTCCCGTCAGCATCTGAGAGGTACTTATGATCGAAGCCACCCCCGAGCCTGAGAAAACTCAGGTCGAGGGGCTTTGGGCGAGCTTCAAGTCCCAGGGCGATGCTGACACCCGTGAGCGTCTCATCCTTCACTACTCGCCGCTGGTGAAGTATGTCGCGGGGCGTGTCGGTGCCGGCCTTCCGCGCTCGGTCGACCAGAACGATCTCGCCAGCTACGGGCTGTTCGGTCTCATCGACGCCATCGACAAATTCGAGCCGGATCGAGGGTTCAAGTTCGAGACCTATGCGATCAACAGGATCAAGGGTGCGATCCTCGATGAGCTGCGTGCTCTCGACTGGGTTCCTCGGTCCGTTCGCTCCCGAGCGCGGCGCATCGAGACGGCTGTGGTCGACCTGGAGCACCAGCTTCAGCGCACGCCGACCGAAGACGAGATCGCTGGTGCCATCGAGATGTCCGTGGGTGAGCTGAATGATGCTCTTGCCGAGATTGGGCGATCGGGCATCGCTGCTCTCGATGAGTTCGTGTCCGGTGACTCGCAGACCTCAATGGGCGAGATGCTCGCCGACCCGCAGGGCGTCTCGCCGGAGTCGGCTTTCCAGACAGAAGAGACCCGTCTCGGCCTGGTCGACGCGATCAACCGTCTGCCAGACCGGGAGCGGCTGGTAGTCACGCTCTACTACTACGAGGGGATGACATTGGCCGAGATCGGGGATGTCCTCGGGGTCACCGAGTCAAGGGTCTGTCAGATACACGCCAAAACGATGATGTCGCTGCGCAATCGCCTCGGCGACCCCGCCTGGGGTTGATCAGGCGGAGACTTCGACCACCGTCGCATTGCAGAGATCGATCAGCGTCTTTGCATCGATCCCGATGACGAAACCCCGGCTGCCCGCGTTGACGTAGACCGTCTCCAGGTCGGCGACCTCTTGCTGGGCGAGGATCGGCAGTGGCGTCCGCAGACCTAGCGGGGAAGTGCCTCCGAATTGATAACCCGTCCAGCGATCAGCCTCTCGTTGAGTGGCAGGACGTGTCTGCTTCACGCCTAGAAACCGCGCCACTGCCTTGGTCGAGATCTCGCGATCACCATTCATCAAGACCACCACCCCCGAGTCCTCGCTCGTCGCCAGCACGATGGTTTTTGCCGTCAAGCCCGGGTCGATCCCGATGTGCTCGGCGGCACCCACGGCGCCGGGGAACTGCTCGTAGTCATACAGGTACGGCTCGTATGCGACGCCGGCCGCCCGGAGGGCGCGAACGGCAGGGGTCACAGGTGGGCGTTGGGTCACGGTTGTGACTCTAAGGAGCATCTCCGGGTGCGCCGAGTGCAAGATCCAGCTCATCGAGGACCTCCGCCACCGTCTCCCGTTGTCTCATCTCGTCCAGCTCGGGCAACGACTCGGCACCCAGCATCCTATGAAGCGCCCAGACGGCGTGTGCCCGGATCATCGACGACGGGTGTTCCAGATGGTCTCGGATCGGCGACAGTGCAGCAGGCTCTCGTGAGTTTCCTGCGGCCACCAGCAGGTTGCGTCTGATGTAGCGGCCTTGACGACGGGGCACGTACCACCAGTGGAACCGCTCCAGCAACGACTCGTCGTCAAGCGACAGCAGCTCATCGAACGCCAGCGTTTTGGAAGATCGGATCTCCAGTTTCGACTTGCCAGGTGGGCACGAGGTCAGGCAGTCGTCGCAGCCGTAGATGCGGCGCCCGATCAGTGGCCTCAACCACCTGGGAAGAGAGCCCGGTGACTGCAGCCACGTGGAGATGCACTTGGAGGCGTCCAGCCCATCGGAAGTTATGGCACCAGTAGGGCACGCCGGGATACAGGCAACACAGGTACCGCAAGTTCTGACCATCGGAGGAGTGGGATCGAGGTCCACGTCGGTGACGACGGACCCGATGAGGAACCACGGGCCCAAGCCCGGCGCCAGCACCATCGTGCTCTTTCCTATCCAACCCACACCGGCGCGGGCGGCTGCCGACCTATCGACCAACCTGTTGTCGTCGATCAGCGCCTCGGCGCGATGGCCGGATGCGCGAATTTGCTCGGCCAGATGTGTGGTGATGCTGCGTAGCGCTTCGTAGCCGTTTGTGGCGGCGAAACGGGCCACCACTGCACCTGTTGGTGCCGGTGAGGCTGTGGAGTAGGAATGGGTGACGACAATCATCGACTGGGCCCAGGGGAACGAGCGGCTCACGTCTGTGGCCGTCTCCGGATCGTCGTAGGTGAACCTCAATGGGCCCGCCATGCCGTTGGCGTGGTGCTCTATCAGCTTGGCCTTTGCCGACGTGAACGGCTCAGCCGACGTCACGCCAAAGCCGGAGGCTCCGCTGGCGGTGGCGAGCTCCCGAAGACGATTGGTGTCGATTACCGCAGCGTAAGCAACGGACATACAATCTCAACCATCACACACGCCCGTGACCCTTCACTGGTGCCTCTCTCGAGAGGTTGGAGGTCATCGAGACGATGGACGGGCGGAGGCACAACCAGAAAGGAGCAATTGTGGCTGAAGTCACTATGAAACAGCTCTTGGAGGCCGGCGTCCATTTCGGTCATCAGACTCGACGCTGGAACCCCAAGATGCGCCCGTATATCTACGGGGAGCGCAACGGAATCCACATCATCGACCTGCGTCAGACCGTCACTCAGGTCGCTGAGGCGGCTGGATTCGCAAAGGATGTCGCTGCTGAAGGCGGCACCGTCCTCTTCGTGGGCACGAAGAAGCAGGCTCAATCAGCGATCGCCGAGAACGCGGTTCGCTCAAACCAGCCTTATGTCAACTATCGCTGGCTGGGAGGGATGCTCACCAACTTCCGCACGATCCAGAAGCGCGTCTTCTACATGAAGGAGCTGCGCCGCATGGAGGAAAGCGCCGAGATGGAGTCCTTGCCCAAGAAGGAGCGACTCCGCCTTCGCCGCGAGCTGGCCAAGTTGGAAGGGAACCTCGGCGGTGTCGCCGACCTTCAGAGGCTTCCCGAGGCGGTATTCGTCATTGACGTGAACACCGAGGCCACAGCGGTCAAGGAGGCCGATCGACTCGGGATCCCGATCATCGCACTCGTCGATTCGAACTCAGACCCCGATGCCATCGATTACATAATCCCGGGCAACGACGATGCGATTCGAGCCGCCGACCTCATCGCCGGCGCCATCGCCGACTCGGTCATCGAGGGACGTGAGATCGCCAAGAAGAAGAAGCCGGCCAAGGCCGACGATGAGAAGAACTCGCCGAAGAAATGACTATCTCAGCAAAGGAAATCCAGAAACTGCGCCAGGATGCCGGTGTCGGCATGATGGACGCCAAGAAAGCCTTGAGCGATGCCGACGGTGACATCGACAAGGCCTACGAACTGCTCCGCGAGCGTGGGCAGGCCAAGATGGACAAGCGCAAGGACCGCGAGGCGGATGAGGGTGTCATCGGCAGCTACATCCACATCCAAAACGAGCGTCCCACCATGGGCGTCCTGGTCGAGCTGGTCTGTGAGACCGACTTCGTCGCCAAGAGCGGTGAGTTCGGCGAGACGGCCAACGACATCGCAATGCACGTCAGCTGGGCCAACCCGCAATGGGTGACCCGAGAAGAGGCCGATGAGACCGAGGTCGCAAAAGAGCGCGAGCTGATAGCCCGCCAGGCCGAAGCCGAGGGAAAGCCAGAGGACGTCATCGAGAGGATTGTCGACGGGAAGATGGAGTCTTGGTACGCCGACAACGTCCTCTACGAGCAGAAGTTCGTCAATGCCGAGAAGTACGACGGGACCATTGCCGACATGGTCGGAGCCCTCGCATCGAAGATGGGTGAGAACATCTCGGTGCGCCGCTTCGCACGAGTGGCGATCAAGGGCTAGG
The DNA here is from genome assembly GCA_028285585.1 of Acidimicrobiia bacterium. Lineage (GTDB taxonomy): Bacteria > Actinomycetota > Acidimicrobiia > Spongiisociales > ZC4RG35 > CAXMPK01. The sequence goes on along the minus strand of JANQOU010000013.1, from coordinate 126,558 downwards.
AGGACCTTTGGCTGATTCTGCGAATCGGAGGGTGCTGCTCAAGCTGTCGGGTGAGGCTTTCGCCGATCCCGAGGTCGGATACGGTATCCACCCCCAGACCGTGCATCGAGTGGCAGGGGAGATCGCCGAGGCGCTCGGCAACGGCGTCGAGGTCGCCGTGGTCGTTGGCGGCGGGAACATCTTCAGAGGCGTCAGCCAGGCGGCCAAAGGGATGGACCCGGCAACGGCTGACTACATGGGGATGCTGGCCACCGTGATCAACGCGTTGGCGCTGAGGGATGCCCTGGAGGGTGCGGGAGTCGACACCCGGGTGCAGAGCGCTATCACCATGCAGGAGCTTGCCGAGCCCTACATCAGGCTTCGAGCCATCCGTCACTTGGAGAAGGGCCGCGTGGTTGTGTTTGCGGCCGGCACGGGAAACCCGTTCTTCACCACTGACACTACGGCGGCGCTACGCGCCATCGAGATCAACGCCGGCGCCCTCCTCAAAGCGTCGAAGGTGGATGGCATTTACGACGCCGACCCGGCCGAGAACGCCGAGGCGAAGCGTTTGCCCGAGCTTTCGTACATGCAGTTCATAGCCGGGGAACTCCGGGTGATGGACACCACCGCCGTTACGATGTGCAAAGAGCACGAAGTCCCGATCCATGTCTTCGACATGACCGTCCCTGGCAACATCGTCAAGGCGGTTCGAGGCGATCAGATCGGCACTGTGGTCCACTGAGGAGCGAGGAGCATGATCAGCGATCTCTTGGCCGAGGCCGAGCACAAGATGGAGCAGGCAGTGGATCATGTCGCCGGGGAGTTCTCGACGGTTCGCACCGGTCGCGCCAACCCGCAGCTTCTCCACCGCATCACTGTTGACTACTACGGCACGCCAACCCCGCTGCAACAGCTCGCATCGATCGCCGTCCCCGAGCCACGCCTTCTGGTGGTGCAGCCTTTCGACAAGTCGACAGTCAACGACATCGAGCGCTCGATCCAGAACTCGGACCTGGGCCTCAACCCGACCAACGACGGGACTGTCATCCGGATCGCCTTCCCCCCGCTGACGGAGGAGCGGCGCAAGGAGTTGATCAGAGTCGTCCATCGCATGGCCGAGGACGGCAGGGTCTCGGTGCGAAATGTCCGCCGTCACTCCAAGACGGACATGGAGGCACTCCATGGTGAGATATCGGACGACGACATCCGCCGGGGCGAGGATGAGCTTCAGAAGCTGACCGACCACTGGGTCGAGCGCATCGACACGCTGATGGGCAACAAAGAAGAGGAGCTGCTGGAAGTCTGATGACTGACCAGGGCCCCCGCGATCCCGACGATCGAAGCTTCCAGCGTCCCTGGGAGGCAGACGAGCAAGCCGAGACCCACGAGGAGACGGCCGACGTGGTCCGGCTTCCTGGCGTTGACGAGCCCGGGACGTCCCAGGAGGAGTTCTCGCTCTCCTTCGATGACTCTGTCGAGGAAGAGAAGCCGGTGGCCGCTGTCGATGAGCCTGCTGTGGTCGCTGATGACGGTGGAGATGTTTTTGTTGTGGCCGAGGAGTTCGGCGATTCGCCTGAGCCAAAGCTGACAGATCCCGACTGGGAGGCGATGGCTGATGGCCCCAGCGCTCTAGACGACTTCACGTCCGAGGAGTACCTGTCGGCAACGACACAGGAGTACCAAGGACTCGCCGAAGAGGTGAGCAAGACGGCTGAGACGGAGTGGGAGCAGCAGGCGGTCGCTGCGTCTCTGCCTGGTGTGGAGAGCGGCCTGGTCGGATTCGAGGATGTGGGTGCTGAGGCCACGGGCTCGGAGGAGTCCTACGAGGCGATGGAGCAAGCGGCCTCTTCGGACCTCACGCTCCGCATGGGGTCGGCGGTAGGGATTTTCGGCCTCTTTTTGGGCAGTCTCATCCTCGGCGGCTGGTGGTTCTCGATTTTTGTGATCCTCGTGATGGTCGTGGCCACCGGCGAGCTCTATGCCACGGTCCGCACCCATGGGTACCGCCCGGTGGCCCTCTTCGGCCTCATCGGCGTGGTCATGATGGGAGTCGGCGCTCACAATTGGGGCCCGGCCGCGATCGGCGGATGGGCAGCTGTTGCCGTGGGTCTGACAGTCCTCTTCTTTGCGGTGACTCCACGCCGAAACCCGCTGGAGAACCTGGCCGTGACGGTTCTGGGCATGGTTTGGGTCGGGATGCTTGCCTTTGCCATCCCGATCGCGGCGGGGCCAAACCCGATCGCAAACATCTTGTTCTTGGTGCTTCTCGTCGCTTTGAACGACATGGGCGCCTATTTCGTCGGCAGGGCGTTTGGCCGCCGGAGACTGGCCGCCAACCTTTCGCCCGGTAAGACCATCGAAGGCTTCATCGGCGGCTTCATCGTCGCCGCCATCGGTGCCTCCGTGTTGGTGACCTTCCCGGCGTGGGAGTCAATCGGCTTGTCGAAGGGGCTTGCCGCAGCTGCTGTGATCGGTGTCCTCGCTCCTCTGGGAGACATCGCTGAGTCCATGGTCAAGAGGTCGATCAACGTCAAGGACATGGGTTCGGTCCTTCCGGGGCATGGCGGCATGCTCGACAGGATCGATGGCTTTCTGTTTGCGATCCCCGCCGTCTACATCCTGTTCAGGGCGTTCGAACTGCTGTGAGCCGACCTGTCGTCGTCCTTGGCGCGACGGGCTCCATCGGCACTCAAACACTCGAAGTCGCGGAGAATCTCGGCCTAGAGGTGGTTGGTCTTGCCGCCCGCCGCCCCACCGACGAGTTCGCAGCGACAGCCAAGCTCTTCCCAGATGCACAGATAGCGGTGGCCGGTGGCTCGACCGGTGACCGGGACCACTTCAAGGCCACTGTGGGCGACCGTTGCAGCTTCGGCACCGAAGCGGTTGTACAGCTCTCTGCCACACCTGATGTCACCGTCGTCAACGGAATTGTCGGAGCGGCCGGCCTGATGTCGTCGGTCGCATGTCTCGAGGCCGGCAACCGGCTTGCTCTGGCCAACAAAGAGAGTCTCGTGGCGGGTGGGCCGGTGGTAAAGAGCGCCCTTGCCTCAGGTGGCGAGATCATCCCCGTCGACTCCGAGCACTCAGCGTTGTATCAGTGTCTTCTCGGAGAGCCGATGGACTCCGTCGAACGCTTGATTTTGACGGCGTCTGGGGGCCCGTTCAGGGGAAAGACAGCCGACGAGCTGGCGGAGGTCACCCCCGAAGAGGCACTGAACCACCCGACGTGGGACATGGGACGGCGCATCACGATCGACTCGGCGACCATGTTCAACAAGGGGCTCGAGATCATCGAAGCGCATTTTCTCTTTGACATGCCATATGACCGGATCGAGGTCGTCATTCACCCTCAGTCCATCGTCCACTCTCTGGTTGAGTACGTCGATGGCTCGCTGAAGGCGCACGTGGGTCATCCGGACATGCGGATACCGATCCAGTACGCCCTGACCGCGCCCGGGCGACAGCCGTCACCGGCGAAGCCCTTCTCGCTGGCAGGCCTCAGTCTCGAATTCGAGGACGCTGATCGTGAGGCGTTCCGGGCTATTGATATCGCATTCGAGGCAGGCCGAGCCGGTGGCTCGGCGCCGGCAGTGCTCAACGCGGCAGACGAGGTGGCGGTTGAAGCCTTCTTGCAGGGGCGCCTCGGGTTCACCGGGATCGCACGAGTTGTTGCTGAGACAATCGATCTCGTGGAATGGCGGGAACTGGTGACGGTCGAAGATGTGGTGACGGCTGATTCAGAGGCAAGGGGCGTCGCCGCATCGCTGATTTCCGGCGCCTGTTGATACCCGGCGACGCTGGTTAGCCTTCTCGCATGCTCGGCGGTCTCGCAGCTGCGTTCGCCATCGTCCTCTTCGTGACCGCCCACGAAGCCGGGCACTTCTTCGCGGCCAAAGCAGTGGGGATGAAGGCGACGCAATTCTTCTTCGGTTTCGGTCCCAAGATCTGGTCTACACAGCGAGGCGAGACCGAGTACGGGTTCAAATGGATCCCGCTCGGTGGCTATGTCCGGATCATCGGCATGAATCCGCTCGAGGAAGTGGCGCCCGAAGACATGGGCCGCACCTACCGAGAGAAGAAGTTCTGGGAGAAGAGCGTGGTCGTTCTCGCCGGTGTCGGTATGAACTTCTTGATCGCGTTCATCATGCTGTTTGGCTTCGTCCTGGCCACCGGTGTCCCCGAGCTGGACTCAGAGGGCAACGTTCGCCTGCTCCCGGTTGTTTCGGGTGTGGTCTCCGGATCTCCTGCAGAGCAGGCCGGCATCGAGCCGGGCGACCGCATTGTCGAGGTCAACGGGACTCCCGTCTCCGAGTGGGAGGAAGTCACCTCGGCCCTGACCGAGGCCGGCCCCGGCGAGGCACGGCTGACGGTATCTCGAGGCGGCGGGGTGGTCGGCTTGGATGTGAATCTCGCAGAGAGCCAGACCGTCCCTGGTGCCGGCTTTCTCGGGGTTTCGCCAGACATCGATCAGCGCGACGTGGGCTTCTTCGAAGGTATCGGGCTTGCCGGACAGCTCGTCGGTGAAGGCATCGTCAACACGTTCCGGTCGCTGGGCACCATGCTGAGCCCGTCCTCCTTGTCACAGTATCTCGCAGTGTTCACCGGCGACACCGATGTGGACGACGAGATTCGCCCGGTCAGCCCGATCGGCATTGTTTCCATAGGCAGTCAGGCCGAATCGGCCGCCTTTTTCGTCTTCATCCTGGCCCAGGTCAACGTGATCTTGGCCACCATCAACTTCCTTCCGCTGTTCCCGCTCGACGGTGGACACTTCGCGGTGGCTCTCTACGAGAAGGTGACCGGCCGGGAGGCTGACATCCGGCGTCTGGTGCCAGTTGCTGCGGCCGTCATCGGCTTGTTCGTCTTCCTCGGCTTCGTCGCCATCATCCTCGACGTGGCCAACCCGATCAGCCTGTAGATACCCAACGGATGGGTCGGGGGGCCTAAATCTCCTGGCCCCATAAGGTTTTGGCCGTTTCTGCCGATGTATTCAGTTGATGAGATGGGAATTCGGCACAGAGGATGACCGCGGCGTCGCCCTTGTCGGCTATGCGTTGGTCGTTCTTTTCGTCGCGGTGGTGGGCACGGTGAGTCTCACTGCCGTTGGTGGCAAGACCTCGGACTCTTTCGAATCGGTCGGCTCCACGGTCGCCGGCGACGGGAGCACAGTTACCTCAGAGGTGAAGGCCGAAGAGGAGACTCAAGCGGAGGAAGATGCCAAGGCGGAGGAAGAGGTCAAGACTGAGCCCACGCCGAAAGAGAAGTGGGACAAGGCGATCCAGGACCACAAGCAGGCCATCAAAGATGCGAAGGCTCAGAAGGCAGCGAACATCGCCGCCGCCAAGAAGACCTACCAGAGCGCCCTCAACGAGAACAAGTCTCTGCCCAAAGCTCAGAAGAAGAAGGCCAACAAGGCTGCGAAGAAGGAGTTCAACGCAGCCAAGAAGGCTGCCAATCAGACTTACAAGGCCAGCGTCAGCACAGCCAACAAGGCCAAAGCAGATGCCAAGGCCGAGTACCAGGCCACCAAGTAGCCAGTAGTCGCCCTTTGGAATCTGGGTCCACCCCAGGGTCTTTCGAAGCTCATCTCCTCCCAGCAGTTACCGTTACCGCCGTGACGTTCGCTCGACGTGAGACCCGCCAACTTCAGGTTGGCTCCGTTGCCGTTGGTGGGAGAGCACCCATCTCTGTGCAGTCGATGACCACCACGAAGACTGCTGATGTCGACGGCACCTTGGCCCAGGTCTATGCCCTTGCCGGGGCAGGGGCCGACATTGTCCGGATCACATGCAACGAGGTGGAGGCGGCAGAGGGCCTCGCTGAGATCACACCGCGCAGCCCGGTTCCGATCATTGCTGACATTCACTACCAATACCGGCTCGCTCTAGCCGCCATGGAGGCCGGTGTTCAGGGTTTGCGTCTCAACCCCGGGAACATTCGTAAGGAAGATCACATCAAGACGGTGGCCCGCGAGGCCAAAGACCGTGGGTTGCCCATCCGAGTTGGCGTCAACGCCGGGTCACTCGACAAGACACTGATGGAGAAGTACGGGTCGGCTGTTCCCGAGGCTCTGGTCGAGTCGGCGCAAATCGAGATTCGATATTTGCAGGAGGTCGACTTCGACGACATCAAGATCTCGGTGAAGCACTCCAACGTGCCTCTGATGGTTGAGTCATACCGGCTGCTGGCGGACACGATTGACTACCCGCTCCACCTCGGCGTCACCGAAGCGGGCCCGCCGCCGGGTGGCCTGATCAAGTCGACCGCCGGGATCGCGACCCTCCTCAACGAAGGTATCGGCGACACCATCCGCTACTCGCTGACGGCTGATCCGGTGGAGGAGGCCAAAGCCGGCCGCCAGCTTCTCGAGAGCCTCGGCCTGCGCGAGCGCAAAGGGCTCGACCTCATCGCCTGCCCGTCTTGTGGCAGGGCAGAGGTCGATGTGATCGAGGTTGCGACCAACGCGCAGAAGGCGCTCGAGGAGGCGAACCTGCCGATTCAGGTCGCTGTGATGGGTTGTGTGGTCAATGGTCCTGGCGAGGCTCGCGAGGCCGACATCGGCATAGCTGCGGGCCGGGGGAGAGGGCATCTCTTCATCAAGGGACAGGTGGTGAGGGTCGTCCCTGAGGACGAGATGGTGGAGGCGCTTCTGGACGAGGCGCAGAAGCTTGTCGACGAGGGCTTGGAGGCGAGGCTGGCTCATGCGGAGGCCAACGCCGCCGAGATCGCGGCAGAGGAGCGTCGCCAGCTGATCGAGATCCAGGGCGACGCCAATCGCAATGCTGAGCGGAAGGCCAAGGTCGCCGAGGTAGCCGGCCAGGACTGATCGTCCTCATCTTCGATTTTCTTCGAGAATCGGCCTTTCCAAACCCAAATCTGTCCCACCCCATCTGTTGGATGGAGACATGGAGTGGGAGAGACTCACCACCGATGAGCTGGAGCAACAGCTTCTGTCGAATAGGGAACTGCGGTCCCGGCTAGACGCCGAGGACATCGAGATTCTGGAAGTCCTGGATGAGCGACAGGTCGTTACCGCTGACGGCTCCCGATCGTTGGCGGAGTGGACGGCGGCTCGTCTCGACATCGGGCTGGACACGTCACGCACTTTGGTGAGGACAATGCGTCGGACAAGTAGCAGGCCTGATCTGCGCTCGGCCATGGGAGAGGGTGTCCTTACTCTCGATCGCGTCGAAGCCCTATCTCGGCTTGGCGAGGATTCGGGACACATGCAGCACACGGACATCGCCGGGGTACGCCGCGAGGCGTCCAATCGCGCACGAATGGAAGCCGATGCGGAGTTCCGAACATCCAGAGACCAGTTCGTGGTCATGCAGCCGACGCTCGACGAATCCTGGTGGAAGTTCTGGGGTGGTCTGGATGGGCCCAGCGGCGCCCTCGTGGACAAAGTCTTGTCAGAGAGAGCAGATGAGCTCCCTTCGATGCCTGACGGTTCGAAAGGCGATGCGGGTTGGCGAAAGGCGGTCGCTCTGACAGAGCTCTGCGTGTCCGAAGATGCACCCCCGGCTCAGATCACGGTCTTCGTCGACGCGAAAGTAGCTGCTGAGGCCCACGGCGAAGCCGGTGTGGTTCTCAGTTCAGGAGTGAAAGCCGGGCGACACGCTCTGGAAGCTGTTCTATGTGACGGCAACACCGAAGTGATCGCACGAACCGAAGATGGCCGCTATCTCGACTACGGCCGAAAGAGCCGAACTGTGCCCCCCGCACTCAAGCGGGCACTTCTTCACAAGTACGGGCACCGTTGCGCGATAGACGGATGCGACGGCCGGCACCGGCTAGAAGCCCACCATCTCGTGCCTTGGTCTGAAGGTGGTGCCACCAACCAGGACGAGATGATCTTGGTTTGCTGGTTCCATCATCACCGTGTGATCCACGGTCGTGGTTTCGAGCCTTTTGCCGACCCCGAACACGGACGCATCCGGCTGCGACGACGATCTACCTAGGGCGTTTGCCCCCGCTCCGCTTGTCAGCAGCCGCTCCACCAACGAAGAACCCGTCATAGAACTCGACTTCGCCCTGATCGGGAACCTCGAACTGCGCTGCCCAGGTTTCGATTTGCTCCAACGTGATTGGAGGGCTCTCCGCTGCCCTTCTCGAAATCCGATCCCAGAGAACGTCAACATCCTGATCCAACCAATGCAACTCGACTCGTACACCTAACGACTGGGCCTCGGAGCGCAGGTTCTCTCTTTCTTCTCGGGTCCATGTGCCCCAATCGATGATCACAGACTGACCAGCTCCGAGAATCTGTTTGGCGACCGACCACTGAAGACTCTCGACGCCTGCTCGCGCTTCCTCATCCCAGAGGTCGAGTCCAAGCTCTTGCAGCCACTCGTCAGGCGAAAGAAGGATCGCTTGGTGAACGGCGAGTATCGAATAACTATGGGTCGTCTTTCCGGACCCCGGCAGACCGCAGATTATGAACAGCGTTGTCGGGTTGGGCACGACCGCAAGCTAATCAAAACAGGCTGAACCCAGGCCACCGCTAGCCTGCCGCCTTCATGCGCTGGACCGAAGCACACATACCGACCTTGCGCGACGCACCTGCGGATGCGGAAGCGATCAGTCACAAACTGCTGGTTAGAGGCGGTTTCATTCGGCAGCTTTCCGCCGGCTCCTACTCGATGTTGCCGCTCGGTCAGCGGGTCCGGCTCAAGGTGATCGACATTGTCCGCAAGGAGATCGACGCCATCGGAGGCCAGGAGATGATTCTCCCCACGCTGCACCCGGCGGAGATCTGGGAGCGGTCCGGGCGAGACGGCCTCATGGGCGAGAACCTCTTCAGGCTCCAAGACCGCAAAGATGGAGATCTGGTGCTGGGGATGACCGAAGAGGAGATCTTCGGCATGCTTGCCAGCGAGCTGTCCTCCTATCGAGACCTGCCTCAGATCTGGTATCAGATCCACACCAAGTTCCGCGACGAGCCCAGGCCGAAGTCCGGGTTGCTCAGAGTCAGAGAGTTCACGATGAAGGACTCGTACACACTCGACATCGACTCCTCGGGTCTCGACGCCGGCTTCGTCAAGCATCACGAGGCGTACAAGAGAATCTTCAAGCGGCTCGGGATGAGTGCAGTCGACGTCCAGGCCTCTTCGGGGGCGATGGGTGGGACGGAGTCCATCGAGTTCATCCAGCGAAGTGATGCCGGTGAGGACTGGATCGTCACATGTGACAAGTGTGACTACCGCGCCAACTTGGAGAAGGCGACTTCGGCTTTGGAGCCGCTCGACGATGGGGAGCCCGCAGATCTGGAGCGATTCGCCACGCCTGGTCTTCGCACGATCAAGGCCCTCGCCGAAGCCCATCCTGATATCGCAGGTGCCGAGAAGTCGATCAAGACTCTGGTCTATTTCGCAGACGACGAGCCGGTGCTCGCCTTGCTCCGCGGTGATCATGATCTCCAAGAGCAGAAGCTCCTCGACGCCACCGCGGCGTCGGAGGCGAGGCCCGCAAAAGTCGAGGAGATCAGAGAATTGCTTGGTGCAGATCCGGGGAGCCTCGGCGGTGTTGGTGTCGAGGGAATGACCGTCCTGGTCGACCTCGCCCTGGAGGGCCGGCACAACCTGGCCACAGGGGCCAATGAGGACGATTGGCACTACAAGGGCGTGAATATTGCTCGGGACATGACGGTCACCGCCTACGTCGACTTGAGAGAAGTCAAGAATGGCGAGTCCTGCTCTGTCGATGGCGGAACGCTGGAGATGTGGAAAGGCATCGAGGTGGGGCACATCTTCAAGCTCGGCACCATGTACTCCGAGGAGTTCGGCGCCTATGTCCAAGATCCCGACGGGTCGAGTCACCCGATCATCATGGGCTCCTACGGCATCGGCATCGAGCGTGGGATGGCGGCCATTGTCGAGGCCAGTCATGACGAAAACGGGATCGTGTGGCCGTTGTCAGTGGCTCCCTACGAGGTGCTGATCACTGTTGTGCGGTCCGATGATTCGGAGACGTTGGCTGCTGCCGAGCGGCTTTATGACGGATTGCGCTCGTTGGGGGTGGACACGCTCATCGACGACCGAGTGGAGCGGCCGGGAGTCAAGTTCGCCGATGCCGAGCTCATCGGGATCCCGTTCCGGGTCACGGTGGGACCGCGTGGCGTCGAGTCCGGGATGTTCGAGCTGACGGTCAGAGACGGCATGCACAAAGAGGAACTGGCTCTCGAGTCGGCCGCGATCTCGATGAAATCGAAGCTCGACGAGGCCTTGGAGATCATTTCCGGCTGAATCTGGCCCGCCCTATAATCTGGGCCGGACAACAGGACGCTTTTCGGTCAGGTGGGCGCCTCTGGCACCCACCTGGTTTGTTGTGTGGAGAGAGTCTGTTGTGTGTGCAGAACTGTGACGATGACCGATGGAGACGGCGAAGCGGAATGACGCAGGTAACCGACATCTGGGATGTGGTTGAGCCCTACTTGGCGGCCGAACGACTCGAATTGGATGATCTCGAGCTGAACGGCCAGGGGAGAGGGCGAACTCTGCGCGTCATCGTGGACGGGGACGAGATCACCATCGACAGGCTGGCCGACTTGTCGCGCAACCTGTCGCGTCTCCTGGACAACGAGTCCGATCTGGACGAGCAGTACCAGCTAGAGGTGAGTTCACCAGGTCTCGAGCGCAAGCTGAAGCGCCCGGCGCATTTTCAGAAGTCGGTGGGCCGCGAAGTTGTCACCAAGTTCACATCTGAAGGTGTCAACAAGACCGTGAGAGGCGTCATCGCAGACGCCGGTGAAGCCTCATTCACCGTGACAGCCGAGGACGGGGCACACGATGTCGGTTACGACGATGTCGTCACGGCGAAGACAGTTTTCAAGTGGGAGAAGGCACCCAAGCCGGGTCACTAAGGAGAAACATGAAGCTCGACACGATGATGGAGGCCATCGAGGTGCTCGCCAAGGAACGCGATGTTCCTGTTGAGGCGATTCTCGATGCCTTCGCCAACGCCCTGGTAGCGGCATACAAGCGAAGTCCCGGCGCCGCCGAGGAGGCGCGCGTGACTATCGACCCGGCATCCGGTGAGGTGACCGTCTACGCCCAGGAGCTCGACGAGGACGGCAACGTCATCGACGAATGGGAGGACACGCCCGAAGGCGAGGCGTTCGGGCGCATTGCCGCGCAGTCCTTCAAGCAGGTCATGCAGTTCAAGCTTCGCGAGGCGAAGCGCGAGAAGGTCTACGAGATGTACGAGGGTCGCGAAGGTGACCTGGTCACCGGCATCGTCCAACAAGTCGACTACAGGTCGGTCATCCTCGACCTCGGCGACGCAGAGGCGATCCTTCCCGGCAGCGAGCGCATTCCGTTCGAGCGACTGGACCGAGGCAACAGGGTCAAGGCGCTGATTCTCGAGGTTCGCAACGAGACCAAGGGTGCCCAGATCGTCGTCTCCCGCTCACATCCTGACCTGGTTCGGCGGCTTCTAGAGCTCGAAGTCCCCGAGCTCACCGATGGCACGGTAGAGATCGTCAACATCGCCCGCGAGCCCGGGCACCGCACCAAGATCGCCGTGATCTCGCACGACCCCAATGTCGACCCGAAGGGTGCATGTGTGGGTGCGCGCGGGTCCAGGGTTAGACAAGTCGTCAACGAGTTGCGTGGCGAGAAGGTCGATGTGGTCCAGTGGCGCGACGACGTGGGCCAGTTCATCGCCGAGGCACTCGGCCCGGCGAAGGTCAAAGAGGTGCACATCGACGAGGAGGAGAAGACGGCCGATGTCGTCGTCTCCGAGCATCAGCTCTCCCTTGCTATCGGGAAAGAGGGCCAGAACGCCCGGCTTGCCGCCCGGCTCTCCGGGTACAAGGTGGATATCCGCAGCGACGTGGAGCCCGGCACAGCAGAAGGTGAAGCCGAGGAAGAGGCCGTCGAGAGTGACACGCCTGCCACAGACACAGCCGCAGAAGAGGTCGTCTCCGAGACGCCGACAGTTGCTGACGATGAAGACGCGGTTCCGGCCGCCTCAGAAGACGAGAGTGAGGCGGAGTGAGGGTTTACGAGCTTGCCCGTGAGTTGGGCCTCGACTCGAAAGATGTTCTTGCCCAGGCGAAGGAGCTCGGTGTCGAGGTGAAGACTGCCTCGTCTGGTCTCAGTGACGAGGCGGCCGATCTGCTGAAGCTGGCCTTTGCGCCCGAGGAAGAGACCGCGGACGAGGCTGTCGAGGAGCCGGCCGACGAGCCCGCCGAAGAGCCTCAGCCTGACGAGACGCCGGCTGACGACGCACCCGAAGAGCAAGCGGCAGATGAGGCCGACGAGTCGCCTGCTGAACCAGAGGAGCAGGCCAGCGACGAGGTGCAGATAGCGTCGATCGCTGAGGGAGCGACTGTCGGCGAGTTCGCCGAGGCCGTAGGCCAGCCAGCGGGCGAAGTGGTGAAGGCTCTTCTGAACAAAGGGATTCCCGCCGGTGCCGGACAGGCCATGCCAGCCGACCTGATCGACGAGATCGCAGAGGGATTCGGCTACATCGTTGAAGTGGAGGCCGCACCTGAGCCTGCCGCCGTCGCCGAGCAGCCGGAGTTCGACGACGCCGAAGCCGACTTGGCCGGTCGTCCGCCGGTGGTCACCGTGATGGGTCATGTCGACCACGGCAAGACGACTCTTCTCGACACCATCCGGAAGGCAAACGTGGTGGACGACGAGCAGGGTGGGATCACACAGCACATCGGTGCTTACCAGGTGGAGGTCAACGGTCGGGAGATCACATTCATCGACACACCTGGTCACGAGGCGTTTACCTCGCTGAGGGCCAGGGGAGCCAACATCACCGACATCGTGGTGCTGGTGGTGGCGGCCGACGACGGCGTCATGCCGCAGACTCAGGAGGCGATCTCACACTCCAAGGCTGCGGGCGTCAAGATGATCGTTGCCATCAACAAGATGGATACCCCGGGTGCCGACCCGCTCCGGGTTCGCACCGAGCTGACCAACTACGACGTCGTCACAGAGGAGCTTGGAGGCGACATTCCCAGCGTCGAAGTGTCTGCCTTGAACGGGACCGGAGTCGAGGACATTCTCGAAGTGATCGACCTGATCGCCCAACTCGAGGACTTCAAGGCGAACCCCAAGCCGGGTGCCACGGGTGTCGTGGTCGAAGCCCAACTCGAGAAGGGTCGTGGCCCGGTGGCGACAGTGATCGTGCAGCGAGGGACGTTGAAGCAGGGCGATTCTTTCGTCGCCGGTGCGGTGTCTGGAAGGGCGCGTGCGCTTCTCAACGATCAGGGAGACCAGGTCAAGACGGCAGGTCCATCGGACCCGGTTCAGATCATGGGTTGGGAAGACGTTCCGTCGGCCGGTGACTTCTTCGAGGTCATGAAGAACGACCGTGATGCCAGAAAGGTGGCTCAGGGCCGTCAGGAAGAAGCTCGTGCCGAGTCCCATGTGGCTCCAAGCGCCCGAGACCGGCTGCAAGGCCTTCTCGAGCAGCTTCGAAGCGAAGACGCCACTCTCAACGTGATCGTGAAAGCCGACGCTCAGGGCTCCCTCGAGGCTTTGCGTGAATCGATCAACAAGATCGAGCGCGAGGGAGGCAAGATCCAGATCATCCACACCGGCGTGGGTGGGATCAACGAGAACGACGTCACACTCGCAGAAGTCACCGAGGCAGTGATCGTCGGATTCAATGTTCGGCCGGAGCCCAAGGCGAGGAAAGCCGCCGAAGAGGCGGGTATCCAGATCAGGACCTACGGCATCATCTACGAGCTGCTCGAGGAGGTCGAGCAGCTTCTGGTAGGCGAGCTTGCGCCAGACGAGGAAGAGCAGGTTCTGGGGACCGCCGAGGTCAGGGCAACGTTCAAGGTGCCGCGCACTGGGACAGTCGCCGGTTGTTACGTCATCGAAGGTGTCGTACAGCGCGGGGCCAAGGCGCGTTTGCTTCGAGACGGGATCGTCATCCACGACGGTGTCATCTCCAGTCTCAAGCGCTTCAAGGACGATGTCCGTGAAGTTGCCTCCGGGTTCGAGTGCGGCATGGGATTCGAGGACTACAACGACATCAAGGATGGCGACAACATCGAGGTCTACGTCATCCGTGAGGTGGCGCGGACCTGATGCGTGTCGCGGCCCTCAGGGTCGAGCTGCACTTGCCCAATCCCCAGTCGCTCAAAGAGAAGAGAGCGTCTCTGCGGCCTGCGGTGGAAGGCCTGAAGAAGATGGGGTCTTACAGCGTGGCCGAGGTCGGGCACCATGACGATTGGCAGCTGGCCACCATCGGGATCGCCATCGTCGCCCCGGACGGGACGAGCCTCAACATGCACATCAACAAGATCCGCAACTACCTTGACTCACGTCTGGAGATAGAAGTTCTCGATGTCTTCGTTGCGGAGATGGAGAAGCCGGAATGAGCGACAGGATGCTGAAGGTCAACTCCACCCTGAAAGAAGTGGTCGCAGAAGAGGTGGAGCGCATGAACGACAGCCGTCTCGAGATGGTCTCGATCACCGGGGTGGACACCGCCCCAAACTTGCGTCATGCCGTTGTGTACATAGACGTGCTCGGCGAAGACGCTCAGTCGGATGCGCTTGCAGCGCTGCGCGGTGCCGCGCGCCGACTTCAGTCTTCGATCGCCGGCCAAGTCCGGCTCAAGTACACCCCAACGCTCGAGTTCTCGATGGATCCCGGTGTGGTCGGTGGGAATCGGATCGAGAAGATCCTGCGGTCGATCGAGTCGGGGGCTGACACCGATGAGTGATGTGAGCTCGAAGCAGGAGGCAGCACGCGCCATCGAGGAGGCGTCGAAGATCAGTCTCGTTTGTCATGTCGGGCCGGACGGCGACGCCCTGGGATCGATGCTTGCGCTCGCCGAGGCGGCGGCAAGCCATGGGAAGGAAGTCCAGGCCAGCTTTGGTTCGCCTTTCGTCATCCAGGACAACCTGAGCTTCTTGCCTGTCAGTCATCTAGTTCCTCCCGGCGACTTTGATGAGAGCCCTGAGCTGATGGTGCTCTTGGACGCAGGATCCCCCGACCGGATAGGCGAGCTCGCGGCCAACGCAAAAGCCGCCGACAAAGTCCTGGTGCTCGATCACCACGTGACCAACGAAGGGTTCGGAGACATAGCGGTCGTCGACCCCGGTGCTGCGGCCACGGGCGAGATCGTCTACGACATCCTGCTGCTCCTGGACTGGCCGATCACGCCTCAGATCGCCACCAGCCTCCACACCGCTTTGGTCACGGACACCGGCAGGTTCCAGTATTCGAACACCACGCCGCGCACGCTTGAGATCGCCTCCGAGCTGATCGCTGCCGGTGCGGAGCCGGCCCGTATCGGCCAGCACGTGTACGAGGAGGTCCCTTTTGGGTACCTGCAAGCGGCGGCGGCCGTCTTGGGCAGGGCTCATCTCGATGTCGATATGAGCGTGGTGTCGTCACACGTCACCGAAGATGACCTTTCGGCTTCCGGGATCGGGTGGGCCGACATCGACGGTTTGATCGACACGCTGAGGCTGGCTCGTGAAGCCGACACGGCGGTGCTCCTCAAGCAGCACTCCGACGGGCGAGTGAAGGCGAGCATGCGGTCTCGAGGCAGGACCGACGTCGGCTCACTTGCCGCCGAGTTGGGCGGGGGAGGCCATCGTCTTGCGGCCGGCTTCACCATCGAAGCTGAGCTAGGCGATGTGCTCGCACAGGTGATGTCGAGGCTGACGAGTCACCGATGACCAGAGGATTCTTGATCGTCGACAAGCCTGGCGGGCTGACATCGAACGCCGTGGTCGGCAAGGTCAAGAAGGCGACCGGGATCAAGAAGGTCGGTCACGCCGGGACGTTGGACCCCATGGCCACGGGCACTCTTGTCGTTGGAGTGGGGAAGGTGACTCGGCTGATTCGCTTCATCCAGGATCAACCCAAGGAGTATCTGGCACAGGCGCAGTTCGGCGTTTCCACCGACACGCTGGATGCCGACGGTGCTGTTCTCTCCCGAGAGCCGATGGAATTCGAGGTCGAAGACCTGGAGAAGCTGCGCCCGCGTTTCACTGGTGTGATCCAGCAGGTGCCCCCCATGGTCTCGGCGTTGAAGAAGGATGGCCGCAGGCTCCACGAGTTGGCTCGCGAGGGCAAGGTGGTCGAGCGTGAGTCGCGCCCCGTTGAGATACACGACTTGGAGTTTGTCTCCGTGAGCCCGGGGCCTTATCCAGTCGTCGAGTTCCGGGTCGTTTGCGGCAAAGGCACCTATGTGCGCTCGTTGGCAGACGATCTCGCTGCGGCCTTGGGCGGGCAGGCGCACCTCACGGCTCTCCGGCGCACCCGGGTCGGCTGTCTGAGGGCTGAAGATGGTGTCCGCTTGGACGACCTCGAAGCGTGGGAGGATCATCTCCTCAGCCCCGCTCGGGCATTGGAGGATCTCGCCCAAGTGAAAGTCACTTCACAGACGGCTGAGGCCGTCAGTCATGGGATGAGATTCGTCGGCGGTGAGTTGATCGAGATCCCGGAGGCGGTGCCGGTTGGTGTCCTCGACAAGACAGGGGAGCTGATAGCGGTGTATCGCCGCGACGGCGACCAAGCGGTCCCAGAGGTGGTCCTTCCGGTATGAGGGTGTTGTCAGGTCCGGTTCTCGGGTGGGAGGCTCAAGAGGCACCGTCGGAGGTGACCATCGGCGTTCTCGACGGTCTGCATCTGGGTCACCGTGAGCTGCTGTCTCGGCTCGACACGAGCTTGACGCCGACCGTGCTCACTTTCGACCCGCACCCTGTGGAAGTGCTCCGCCCCGGCTCGGATCCCCGGCTGATCACCACTATCGACGAGAGGCTTGCTCTCTTTGAGGGGGCAGGTGTCGGTTTGGCGGGTGTGCTCGACCTGGGCGAGATCAAAGACTTCCCACCTGACCGGTTTGTCGAAGACGTTCTCGTCACCAAGCTCAACGCCAGGCGGGTCGTCGTGGGACCTGACTTCAAGTTCGGTCGTGACCGCAGTGGAGACACGGCACTCCTGAGCAGGATGGGAGCAGATCATGACTTCAAGACCGAGATCGTCGACCTCGTCGGCGATGAGGGCGGTGTTTATTCGTCGAGCCGGATCAGGCTCCTGATCGAGTCTGGTGCCGTCGGAGAGGCTTCAGCTGCCCTCGGCTCCAGGTTTCGACTCACGTCCCAGGTTGTCGCCGGTGACAAGAGGGGGCGCGACCTGGGCTTTCCCACGGCCAACCTGCGGCTTCCACCGCGGAAGGTGATCCCCGGGGACGGTGTCTACGCCGCATTTGCCATTCTCGATGGTGAGAGTCATCAGGCTGCAGTCAACGTCGGAGTGCGGCCGACCTTTGGAGCAGGTGAGAGGTTGATCGAAGCTTTCATCTTCGACTTCGACGAGGAGATCTATGGCCGCGACCTGACTCTTGAGTTCGTGGAGTTCCTCCGACCCGAGCTCGAGTTCAGTGACATCGATGACCTCATCGCGAGAATGCACGACGACGTGGCGACGGCCAGGGCTCTGCTGTCGTCTGTAGAGCCAAATGTGGTTTGACTGTCCGCAGCTGTTAGAGTTGAGGTCGATTCCCCCGATTCATTTCAGGTTTCACGCGCAATGAAGACAACTACTGAGATCGTTGCCGAGTACGGCACACACGAGAGCGACACAGGCTCTCCAGAGGTTCAGGTTGCACTGCTCACCGAGCGGATCAACCACCTCACAGAACATCTACGTGACCACAAGCACGACCACCACAGCCGTCGTGGCCTGTTGCTGATGGTCGGCAAGCGCCGCCGGCTTCTGGACTATCTCCGTCGTGAGGACGTGGAGCGGTACAGGAGTCTCATCGCCAAGCTGGGCTTGCGCCGCTAGCCAAGGGTTCTTCGTGGGTCGGTGGACGATCCACGTTGATCATGTGAGGTCGATATAGCCTCACTCGAACAGAAAGAGCCAGGTCGGTTGACAGTGGCAACCTCTCGATGAAGCCGAGACGTTGCCACTGCCAACAGGCACGGCTCCCATTTAGACAAAGGAGCGAATGTGCCCGAGACAGTTGTCCGGGGCACTATCGGCGATAAAGAGTTCGTCCTGAGCACCGGCAAGATGGCCGGTCAGGCGGACGGAGCCGTAGTAGCCACACTTGGCGGCACCGAAATGTTGGTGACTGCCACCGCTAACCGAAAGATGCGTGAGGGCATCGATTTCTTTCCTCTCACGGTTGATTTCGAGGAGCGCATGTATTCAGTTGGACGGATCCCTGGTTCGTTCTTCCGCAGGGAGGGTCGTCCTTCCGAGCAGGCAATTCTGACTTGCCGTTTGATCGACCGGCCGTTGCGCCCGTCCTTCAAGGACGGCTATCGGAACGAGACACACATTGTCGTGACGTCGCTGGCCGTCGATCAGGAGAACCCGTTCGATGTCGTCGCCCTCAACGGGGCCTCGGCGGCATTGACCGTCAGCCCGATCCCGTTTGAGGGGCCGATCGGCGCTGTTCGGCTTGCTCTCAAGAAGGGTGAGTGGGTCCCGTTCCCGACGGAGGAAGACCTGGGTGAGTCGGTTTTCGAGCTGGTTGTGGCGGGTCGTCGCAACGAAGACGGTGAGATCGACATAACGATGGTCGAGGCGGGTGCCACAGAAAACGGCATCAGGCTCGTCGCTGAAGGGGATCGCCCTTCCGACGAGGAGGCCGTTGCTGCGGGGCTCGAGGAGTCCAAGACGTACATCGCCGGGATGATCGACCTCCAGTTAGAGCTTGCCGGTCAGGTCGAGGTGTCCTCGGTCGAGTGGCCTCTGGCGGTTGATTACAGCGACGAGATGCTTTCCAAGGTGGAGGCTGCGGCCGCACCGAAGCTGGCTCCTGTCTTGGAGATCGCCGGGAAGCACGAGCGGCAGGATGCTCAAGCCGAGGCTCGTGAGGCTGTGCTTGCAGAGTTGGGGATCACCGAAGATGACGAGGATGCTCTGACCGAGGCGAAGCGTGCCTTTGGCAGCGTCTTCAAGAAGATGGCGCGTCAGCGCGTTGTCGATGAGGGCGTGCGGATGGATGGTCGCGGAGCGACGGACATCCGTGCTCTCAGCATCGAGGTTGGAGCGGTGGAGCGCACGCACGGCTCCGCTCTGTTCCAGAGGGGTGAAACTCAGGTTCTCAACCTGACGACCCTTGGGATGCTCAAGATGGAGCAGATGCTGGACACGCTCGACTTGGCCGAGTCGAAGCGTTACATGCATCACTACAACTTCCCGCCGTTTTCCACTGGTGAAGCCGGGTTCATGCGCGGGCCCAAGCGGCGTGAGATAGGTCACGGCGCGCTCGCCGAGAAGGCTCTGCTTCCGGTGGTGCCCACCAGCGACGACTTCCCGTACGCGCTTCGTCTGGTGTCTGAGGTTCTTGCGTCCAACGGCTCGTCTTCGATGGCGTCCGTGTGCGCATCGAGTCTCTCGATGATGGATGCAGGTGTCCCGATCAGTGCTCCCGTGGCGGGTATCGCCATGGGCCTGATTCATCAGGACGGCAAGTACGTGACACTCACGGACATCCTGGGTGCGGAAGACGCGCTTGGGGACATGGACTTCAAGGTCGCGGGAACTGCCGATGTGATCACGGCTCTTCAACTCGACACCAAGATCCAGGGTCTCCCGTCTGAGGTGCTGAAGGGTGCCCTCGATCAGGCGAGAGAGGCTCGTCTGTTCATTCTCAACGCGATGAGCGACGTGATCGACTCTCCACGTGAGGAGATGAACAAGTGGGCTCCCAGGATCGAGTCGGTCGAGATTCCCAAGGACAAGATCGGTGAGGTCATCGGGCCGAAGGGTGCAGTCATCCGCGAGCTCGAGGAGGAGACCGGGGCCAACATCGAGATCGAGGAGACGGACGGTGTCGGAATCGTCCGGATCGCCTCCAACGATGGAGAAGCGCTGGCAGCGGCCAAGGAGAGAGTCACGCAGATCGCGTTCCCGCCCGAAGCCGAGATCGGTGGCGAGTATGACGGGAAGGTCGTGAACATCACCAAGTTCGGTGCGTTCGTCAACATCCTGCCGGGACGCGACGGACTGCTTCACATCTCGAGACTCGACGGGTCCAAGCGAGTTGAGCGTGTCGAGGACTATCTCTCCGAAGGAGACGAGATCAAGGTCCGGGTGCGCGAGATCGACCGAGGCAAAGTCAGTCTCGAGCTTGTCGATGCCCTCGAAGGCGCCACGCTGCCAAGCGGCGATGGTCCTGCCGGTGGTGGCGGAGGCGGCGGCAGCCGCGATGGCGGCCGTAACCGTCAGGATCGTGGAAACCGCGACCGCGACAGAGGTCGTGACCGCGGTGGCGACCGAAACCGCGACAAAGGCCGTCACGAGAAGGGTGATGGCGGTAGCAGCCGTGATGGCGGAGGAAATGGCAGCCGACGCCGTGCCGCAGTGAGCTTCGACGAAGCCTTCGAGAAGATGGGCGACGAATAACCCAGCTCATATCCAAGTGAAAGGAAAGGGGACGACCATCTGGTCGTCCCCTTTCTCGTAGAATCACCGGGTTGTCGTATGGAGTGCCTTGATGGCCATCGAGACCCAAGGGACGCTCAGAATGCGCGGGGAGGCTGATGGCTCCAGCCTGCCCGTGAGCGTCACCGTGGACGACGATCGTATCCGGTTGCTTTCAGGCGATCAGGTGGTCGGCGACTGGGCGATTCGTGACATCGGCATCACGGCCCTTCACGACTCCTTCGCAATCAGGGCCGAGGGCGAGGAGCTCATTCTCAGGGTCTCTGAAGATGCCCGGCTTGCCGAGGAGCTTGGGCTTGCTGCTGCATCTCCGCGTATGGCTCGGAAAGTGGCCGCTTTGGGCAATCCGCCCGAGCCGGAGTCGGAGCCAAGTGTCGACGCCGTTGCCGAGCCAAAGTCGAACATCCTTGCGATCGCCTTCGCTCTTGGCGGTGGGTTGGTGCTGCTTGGCGGCAGCTTCCTCAGGCTGGGTCAGGAGACATTCCCGTCTGCTGAGGGGGTTCCCTTCCTCGGAGGAGTCGAGCCCTGGCTGTTGTTCTTGGTCATGGGAGGGTTGATGGTCGCCATTGCCTATCTGATGGCGACTGCGCGACGGGGTGCCCAGACGTTGGCTCTGGTCGTTGTCGCTGCTGTGGTTTTGCTTCTCGGGTTGCTGATAAGCCGAGCCGACGGTGACACAAGGCATCTGACTGCTTACGTTTTCATCTCCGGAGGGTTGGTCGTGGGTGTCGCAGTCCTGTTTGGCAGGCCGACTAGAGAGTCAGAGTAGCGTCTCGTCGAGTGCCCGAACTGCCGGACATCGTCGTTTACCTCGAAGCCCTGTCGGCTCGTGTGCGCGGACGGGCACTGAGCGGTGTCCGGGTCTCCTCACCTTCGGTGTTGCGCACTTTCGACCCGCCCTACGACGCTCCGGCCGGGTCCACCGTCGAGGATCTGCATCGTGTCGGGAAGCGGATCGTCTTCGAGTTCGATCCCGAGATGTACATGGTGATTCACCTCATGGTGGCCGGCCGTCTTCGATGGGAGCCACCCAGGAAGCCGATACCCAAGAAGGTCGGGCTGGCGGCTCTCGACTTCGATGAAGGGTCGCTGATACTCACCGAGCAGGGCACGCACAAGAGAGCAGGCATCTGGCTTTTCTCCAGTTGGGACGGCGTCGCCGGGCTGGATCGGGGCGGAGTGGAGCCTCTGGAAGCCTCTGAGGCCGAATTCGCAGACGTGATACGACGAGAGAACCGGACGTTGAAGCGAGCCCTCACCGATCCGCGCATCTTCTCCGGCATCGGCAACTCCTACTCGGACGAGATCTTGTGGAAGGCGCAGCTGTCGCCGGTGAAGCGCACGGCACAGTTGACTGATGACGAGGTGACTCGCTTGCGCCGCGCAGTCATTGAGTCGCTTCAAGAGTGGACCGACCGGATGCGGGATGAGTTGGAAGGTGAGTGGCCGAAGAAGGTCACGGCATTCCGCCCAGACATGGCCGTTCACGGCAAGTACGGGGAGGCCTGTCCGCGCTGTGGCAGCCCTGTGCAGAGGATCGTCTACGCGTCGAACGAGACGAACTACTGCGCCACCTGTCAGACGGAAGGGAAACTCCTTGCCGACAGGTCTCTTTCTCGGTTGCTCAAGGACGATTGGCCCAAGACGTTGGAAGAGTTGGAGGAGGCCTGATGCAGGCAACAGTTGGAGAGGCGGCTATCGGCCTGCTCGCTGAGTATGGAGTCGAGACCGTGTTCGGCATCCCCGGAGTTCATACCCTCGAGATGTATCGCGGTCTGGCCAGTGGTGCCATTCGTCATGTTCAAGCACGCAACGAGCAAGGCGCCGGGTTCATGGCCGATGGCTATGCCCGGGCCAGTGGGCGCCCCGGTGTGGCAGTTGTCATTTCGGGCCCTGGTGTCACCAACGCCCTCACCGCCATCGGACAGGCATGGGCGGACTCTGTGCCGGTGCTGTTGTTGTCGGCGGAGACCGCAACTCACACTCACGGCAAGGGATGGGGAGCGCTTCATGAGATCCCGGATCAGCCTGCGGTCACATCGCCGCTAACGGCGTTCTCGGCACGTGCCGGCTCTCCAGACGAGGTCCCTCGGCTGATCCACCGCGCCTTCTCTGTCTTCGCTTCGGAGCGCCCGCGTCCGGTGCACATCTCGATACCCATTGACGTTCAAGCCCAGGCTGTAGAAAGCGAATGGAGCCCCGAGGAGCTTCCGTCGCCTCCAAGCCCTGACGACGATGAGATCAACCGCGCAGTTCAGTTGCTTGTTGCGGCGAAGCGGCCGTTGGTGATGATCGGTGGTGGGGCTACCGGGGCCGCGACACCGATCAGAGAGCTCGTGGCGACGCTGGGCGCAAGCGTGATCGCCTCTGCCGCGGGGAAGGGCGTGGTCCCTGACGACTCGCCGGTGAGTCTCAGCGCTGGAACCATTCGCCTCGAGGTCAGAGACCATCTGGAGAAAGCCGATGTCGTGATGGCCATCGGCACGGAGCTGGCGGAGACGGACAGCTTTGTCGAGCGGCTGCCGCTGCCCGACAACCTGATCCGGGTCGACATCGACCCGTCCAAGATCGGCGACTACTACCCGGCAGCCGTGGGGATCGTCGCCGATGCGGCTTTGGCGATAGAAGCCATGAACGAACGGCTGGTGGATGTCAGCCCAGCAGCCAACCGCTCGGATCTCGAGGCTGACGTGGCGACCGCCAGAGAGGAGATCTCGGCCAACCTGGACCTTTCGCAGCAGCGTCATGTCCGGCTGCTCCGTCATCTGCGGGAGATCGTGGCGGAAGACGCAGTGGTGATGGGTGACATCTGCCAGGTGGTGTACACAGGTGCCTTCGCCTACGACGCTCGTCTCCCGCGCACCTGGCACTACCCGGCAGGCTTCTGCACACTCGGTTGCGGTCTTCCCGATGCGATCGGAGCGAAGCTCGCCCTGCCCGATCGGGATGTCATCTGCCTGGTGGGGGACGGGGGTGTGATGTTCACCATCCAGGAGTTGATGACGGCGTCCGAGCTTGGGTTACCTATCCCTGTGATCGTGTGGGACAACGACGGGTACAAGCAGATCCGGGACGACATGAGAGCATCCGGAATCCCGCCGATTGGTGTCGACGGATTGAGCCCGGACTTCATTGCCATGGCCCAGGCCATGGGGGCGTACGGTGTTCGAGCTTCATCCAAAGACGAGCTGACGGGAGCGGTTCTCGGGGCTTTCGGCTCCGACCGGCCAACGGTCATCACCGTTCGTGAAGGTGAGGGCTGGCTGAGCTGAGGTTGAGCGCCTTCGGGGTAGCATCGTTGCCGTTGGCGAGGGATAGGACGGCTGGCCTCTGCTTTGTGAGAAGGCTCACGGTTGCTTGGCCAGTTCTGTGCCGATGACCAACACGGGAGAATCTCTGCTGCGTAGTGTTCGTGTTGTGGACACAAAAGTGCCGCGGCTGCGATTTCGCGCGCAAACTGAACGGCGCACTTTGTAGCTTCTGAGTTGGCTCGTCGCTCACTTCAGAGGTGTCCAGACTCGGTGCGTCTTGTGATTGTACCGACGTACCTCGCCGGTCTCCTGTTCGTGCATTTTGTGTATCCAGCGATGCACCACCTCTAGCCGCCATTCGACGAGCTTGATTCCTGGTGGGCGTCGTGGGTCAATTGTGGCGATGGTCGCCCCTACCTTTTTGATCGTTTCGGCATGCGCGAACGGCATCTTGTCGTCGCCGGTAATCAAGATCCAGTCATCGAGCAGCGCATCGAGGTCGGGAAGTAGCTGGGGGTCTTTGCTCTTCTTGAGGCCGTAGTGCTGGACACGTTGGACATTGCGACCTCGATGCCAGATTTCGGTGCGAGTCCGCGCGGGCATATCGGCGTCAATTACCAATGTCCGCGGTGGATACAAGTTATGCGGCCTCCTCGAACTCCCTCACGGCACCCCACCACTCGACAGCGTCGCGTATCTGCCGAGAGTTAAGCCCGAATTCAGTCATCAACACGTTGTGTCCGGATTCCTCAGCGATGATTGCGACATCCTCCGCCGCAATGCGTAGCCCCCGGATTGAGGGTTTGCCCGACATCTTGTCTGGGTCCACCTCTATGTGCTGCAAGTTCGGAAGGGCACGAACAACCCATCCACCCCGATGGAGCTGTTCGGCAATGAGTTGGAGATTGCCAGCCTCTATCACGTAATGCCACGGCGTCAGGGCGTCGGGGTCTACCAACTTTTTGTCCTTCTTCAAGTAGACCGGGTTCTTAGACGATGGTCCATCTGGGACATACAACCTCTCGGCCTGGAGAGGCCAACCTCTCCCGTTCTCTTCCCTGAGCCTTGCAATCAGCCGCTTGATTCGGCGAAGGGGAACGGAGTGGTCGAGCAGGTCATGGACGACCATGGCTTCAGCCACGTCCTGATAGGCATAGATGTGTGGATAGTCGTCAGCAGATTGGGACGCCTGTATGTAGCCGCGACGTTTCCACTGTCCGATGGTGTTGCCGGAGACCCCGGCTAGTTGCCCAACTTCGGCAGCTAGGTAGTAGCCCCGCGGCGGCATCTCACGCACGTCAAGGCCACCGTCATGGGAAGTCTCAACCACGTGTTCATTGTAAGGGGCATCCAGCGCAGATTCTTGGTGTTGTCAACCCGTCAAGCGACACCTGCCGTATGCAGAGAAGGCGTCTTTTGCAGGGCCTCTTGATATCGAACATATGTTCGATATCATTGATCAGCCAACGAGCGCTGCGATCGGGCGATGGATGAACAATGTTGGCTCTGTTGATGACCTGAGAGGGAGGCGGGCTCTCCCTGAGCTACAGGCCGAGAGCTTTGTCGGTGACTACAGGAGCCTTCAGCTTCAACCAGGCAGGGTCACCGAGTTGGTTGGCGTGCCCGGGACCGGGTTGACCCGGCTGGGGCTCAAGCTTCTTGCCGAGCACTCGAAGCGCTCTCATGTTGTCGTGCTCGACACCCGAGGGTGGATCTCACCTGAAGCCGCCTGGGAAACAGGGGTCGTGCCCGAGCGGCTGGTAGTCGTCCGTTGTGATGACGTGACTCTCTGGCCAAAGGTCGCAGCTGCCCTTCTCGAGGGGGTGAGGGCGGCCTACATCGAAGTTCCCGCCCGGGTCAGGGATCGAGATTTGCGTCGGCTGACTGCTCTCGCCAGGGCCAGGAGAGTGGCGATCGCGATGCGATCAACGGGCAAGGGACTTCCGATCGGCATTGCTCATCTCCGGCTGAGGGCCATAGGTGTGACCTGGGAGGGCGCCGACCGTGGGCATGGGCAGCTCAGGAGACGACGTCTCATGCTGGAGGCGTCCGGGAAGGGTGCCGCTGGTGTCACCCGTCGTTTCGAGGTGGAAGATGAAGGTACGGACGTTGTGCGTGTGGTTTCCGATGTGGTCGCTGACCAGGCCAGACGCACCGTTGGATGAGCCCCTTCTAGTTGCCGACGACCGGGTCACCGGAGCCACCGACGACGTTCTCGACGCTGGTGTGGCTCTTGGCATGCCAAGACGCGAGGCCGAGGTGCTCGTGCCTTTCGCCACCGTTCTCCCTCGGGATGTCGGTGATGAGACCCGGCGTTTCGAGCCCATCATCGAAGCGGTCGAAGATTTGGTGCCCAGGGTGGAGGTCGTCTCGCCCGGCCTCTTGCTCGTGCCCATCGCCGGCGCCGTCAAGTTCTACGGGAGCGAGGAGTCTCTTGCCGAACGAGTTGCCAAGGAGCTCGATGTGCTGACCGGATCACGTCGTGGCGGTCATGCCTTGATCGGGGTCGCCGATGGGCCTTTTGCCGCACGTTGGGCGGCAGCAACAGCCAACGTAGGTGCGCCCATGATCGTCGACGATACGATCGGGTTCCTCTCCCGTCTCGACCTGGGTGTTCTCCGCGAGGCGATGGGCGGGGAGGAGATGATCGGCACGTTCCGCTGGCTGGGGATCATGACCCTTGGTGATCTGGCGCGTCTTCCCCGTGACACCCTTGCCTCACGATTCGGCAACCCGGGTGCCCTGGCTCACCGTCTCGCCAGTGGCGACGACCGTCTCGTCGACCCGCGTGGGATTCCCCCAGAGCTGAAGGTGGGCATGGAGTTCGAAGAGCCCTTGGAGAGCCTGGATGCGGTTGGGTTTGCCGGCAGAGTCTTGTCCGAGCGACTGCTCAAAGGCCTGAGAGAGACGGGTGTCGCGCCACATACGGTGACGATCAAGGCAGGTGCGCTGCATGGCCCGGGTCGGGAGCGTGTATGGAGGTCATCTGACCCCTTCACCGAAAAGGCTCTTGCTGATCGAGTTTGGTGGCAATTGAGGGCCTGGGTGGAGACAGCCGGTGTTCCCGGTGGCATCACATCACTGGCCATCGAGCCCAGCGACCTCTCAGGCGAAGGCCGGCAGCTGGGGCTCCTCACCGACGAGTCTTCGATGATCGAAGCCGAGCGAGCCTTGGCACGAGCGCAAGCCCTGCTTGGCCCCGACGGTGTCGTCCAGGGGCGAAGACAGGGTGGGCGTATGCCTTCGGAAAGGGTGGCCTGGTCGCGTTGGGGAGAGCCCGAGACCAAAGTGGAGCGTGACCCGCGGGCGCCATGGCCTGGCGCCACACCTTCTCCCAGCCCGGCTTTGGTCCCACCTCGCCTTCGGCCGATAGAAGTGGAGTGGGATGGCGGCTTGCCGGTGCGGATGCGGTTGGGAGCCAGATGGGAGCCTGTGCTCACCTGGAGCGGGCCTTGGCGGCTGAGTGGGAGATGGTGGGATGGGGAGGAGACCGCCGATCGTTACCAACTGGTGACGTCGGTCGGGGCCTTCCTCATAGTGGTGTCGGGTGACAGGTCCTTCCTCGCAGCCGTCTATGACTGACGGCTAGGCCGGTCCCGTCAACTCAGACCGAAAGCCTCGGCGATCTCACGCCAGCGTGTGAGGCTGAGGTCCAGGTCGCCATCTGGGACCAGGACCTGGATGCAGACATGATCCGCTCCGGCGTCTTGGTGTTCCTGAACCCTCTCCACCGTCTTGCTCAACGGGCCGCATGCCACGATGGCATCCACGACTTCGTCGGTCAGGTCGTCCAGATCTGCTTCGTGGTAGCCCAGCCGGATCAGGTTGTTCTTGTAGTTGGGCAGGCTCAGGTATCGCTGCATGGTCGGCCGTGCCAAGTCACGGGCAGCATCGACGTCGTCATCGATCGACACCATGATCTCTGGGGCGAGCAGAGGCCCCTCGCCCATGATCTCCCGGGCAAGGCCAGTGTGCTCGACTGGTGTGAAGTAGGGGTGGGCACCATCAGCTGCCTTGGCTGACAGCTCAAGCATCCGAGGGCCGAGAGCGGCGAGCACGGTCTTGGGCGGCTCTGATGGCTCAGGGGCACCGTATGGAGCGTCGACCATTGCCTTCAAGTAGGCCACCATGTCCGAGTAGGGGGTGCTGTAGTCCATCTTCCGGACGCCTTCGATCGACGGAGCATGACTGACTCCGAGACCGAGCAAGAATCGGTTGTCGTAGGCCTCATTGAGGCTCTTCTGCGCCGCAGAGGCTGTCATGGGGTGTCGTGCGTAGGTGATGGCTATGCCCGTGGCCATGTTGAGGCTGGTGGTTGCCTCGAGGACAACGGCTGACGAGATCAGGGCGTCCCTGCCTCTTGATTCTGGGCGCCACAGCGTCGGCCATCCCATCTGCTCCACATCACGGGCGATGTCGCGAACAACATCTGTCGGGTGATTGTCGAGTATGAAGGTCCAGAGACCAACTGAGCCGATGTCCATCAGCCGACCTTAGATCACACGGCCCGGATGCTCATGAAGTGGCCGGTTGTCGACGATTCGCTGGGGTCCCAGGCGGGAGAGGTCTAGGACGTGGGGCTGACCCAGTAACAGCTCGGACAGATAGCGGCCAACAGCTGGGGCTTGCTGGAACCCGTGGCCCGAGAAACCGGTGGCGAGGTAGAGGTTCTCGGTGGAGGGCCATCTCCCGATGATGGCGTTGTGGTCGAGCCCGTTGACCGCGTAGAGACCTGCCCATGAGCGCTCGATGGTCAGCTTGTCGAATTGGGGAAGATGCTTCACCAAGCCCGGCCAGATTCGCTCTTCGAATCTCTCCCGAGAGGCCGGTGTGAAATCGAATCCGATCGGGTCGTCGGGTTGAGATAGGCCCATCAGCCACATGTTCTCCGACTCGCCGATCAGGTAGACCCCGTTGGGGAGGAAGATCGAAGGCAGCCCTGTAACTTCGAATGGTGTGCTCACCACATAGACGGTGCGCATGTAAGGCAAAACCGGGATGGTGATTCCGGCGTCTCCGAGCAGTCTCGTAGACCACGCTCCAGCTGCCACCAGAACCTGCCTGGCGCTGATGGACTCGCCGGATGTAGTCGACGCTCCGGCAACGCCATTGGCCTCCATGCTCAATGCGGCGACTTCGGACTTGATGAAGACTGCGCCCAACTCGATGGCTTTGGACCGATAACCGCGGAGAACTGCTGTCGGATCCACGGAGCCGTCGTCATCCCCAAGAGTGCCTCCGACGAGACCGGCGTTCTCGTATCTGGGGAATCTGTTGGAGATCTCTTGGCCGTCGAGCCATTCCACCCTGCAACCAAGGGCGACCTGTGTTTCGAGCCCTTTGATCGCCCAGGGTTCGCCGTCTCGGGTCACGGTGAAGAGATTTCCCTGCCTCTTGACCCCAGGATCAGGTTGGTAGGTGCTCGTTGCCATGTCGGTGGCGAATGTCTCCAACACCTCCAGAGTGTGCTGTGAGATGAGGATGTTCTCCTCGAGGTTGAACTGGACTCTGACGTTGCCATCGCTGAGCACTGTGGACGCTCTCTGGTAGGTCGAGTCTCTCTCCACAACTGCCACCGACGCCGCCGGGTCGGCACGACGCAGGTGATATGCGGTTGAGGAGCCCATCACACCACCGCCGACTATCAGGATGTCGTAGTCGGTCACTCAGTGCCTACCTACGTCTCCACCCATGTCGGCCACTCGTTCGGCGATGATCGAGCGCGCCTGGTCACGGAGAGCGCTGGTATCGGCCGGCGTCATGTCACTCGTCGAGATCGGAGGATCGATGACGACCTTCACCGCCCCGCCTCTGAACCAGGGCCGCCCCGGGGTAGCGGCTTCGTAGGTTCCGTGAATCGACATGGGAAGGATCGGCAGTCCTCCTGCGATGGCCATCGTGAAAGCCCCCTTCTTGAACTGCTTCATGACACCGTCTCGGGGGCGGGTTCCTTCGGGGTAGATGATGAGCGACCGGCGGTTCTCGATGAGCTGTTTCGCCTGCCGGTTCACCGTCGCATGGATGGAACCCCTGGCCTGGCGGTCGACTTCGATGATTCCGACCGCTCTCATCCCCTGAGCCAGGATCGGAATCTGGAACAGCTCTTTCTTCGCCAAGTAGCGGATCGGCAGACGGGTGGCGAGAAAGCACACCATGATGTCGAGTGTCGACAGATGGTTGGCAACGACTATGTAGGACACCTCGTGGTCGATGTGCTCTGCGCCTTCCACGGTGAGCTTCGTGCCTGAGGTCACGAGCCAGGTCTTGCTCCAGAAGAGAATGATCTTGTCGATCGCAGGAGCAGTGTCCTTCACGAGAGCTATGGCCATGACGGATAGCGCGCAAACGATGGTGATCAGCACTCCCACCGTCCAGGTGAGTGCCGTCTTCAGCACAATCGCAATCCAATGCACGGTATGCGAGCGTAGACGAGGCCTCCCGCCCCGAACGCTATACGCTCCCCAGGTGGACAAGAGTGAGATGCGCGGCAGGATCCGGTCAGCCGGCCCGCTTGACCCGGGAGCCGGTCTTCTAGTGGTTTCCGGCCTCTTCGTATGGCTGTCACGCAAGCTGCCCGGCACCGTGTCAGCGTTTCTTGCCATGCCCGACGAGGTCGATTTGAGCTCCCTGTTCGAGAGACTTCCGGGATGGAGGTGGGTGCTGCCGCGCGTGGAGCCCGACGGGAGCCTCACTTTCCGAGACCGTGAAGTCGGCCGAGAGGTGCATCGCTTCGGGATGGAGCAGCCGTCGGATCAGGGCCCGGTGGTGCCAGTCCATGAGATAGATGTCTTCCTGACTCCGGGGCTTGCCTTCGACGAAGGCGGCGGCCGTCTCGGGCGGGGTGGCGGCTTCTATGACCGGATTCTCGCCGAGCGTCGGTCCCTGACCGATGCTGTAGGTGTCACAGTCGAGTCTCGGGTGGTTCCGACGGTTCCGATGCTCGCCTACGACCAGAGGGTCGAGTGGCTGGCAACCGAGTCGGGTGTCAGACGCTGCTCACCCACCAGCTGACATGCCCCATGGGGATGATGATCGCGGGGCCGGTCGGCGGGCGGTCCAGGTATTGGCCGTACTTCCCGGCCAGCGCTGCCGCAGCTCTCTCATGCTCCGGTCCGTCGCCGATCACCCTGGCGTCGCCGTCCACTCTCACCCACCACAACTGCTCCCAGTCTTCACCGTAGTGGTCGACCAGCACGGAGGCACGCGGGTTGGCTTCGAGGTTGCGAAGACGCTGCAAGTTCTGAGTCGTCTTCGGCTTGTGGTCGATCATCGTGACGATGTCGCCGCCGATGACAGCAAAGACGATCGGCACAACGTGTGGTGTCGAGTCAGGTCTGACGGTCGCCAATCTGGCCGATCGCGAGCCGGTCAGGCGACGCAGAGCCTCATCGCGGTCCATCGTCACCGTAGACAAGGGGGCCAACCGTCTTCCAGGCGACCTCGGCCCATCTTGCGTGGCCCGCGGCGCTCACATGGAAGAGGTCGGCGGCCCAAAGATCTCGATCCTGATACCAGAGCTTGATGTCGTCTGACCTCTGATGAACCACCTCGGTGTTGTGAGTTCGCGCCACTTTCCAATGGACTTCGTCGAATCGGCGAGCCCTCCTCGACATGAGCTGGCTCAGTGGCGGGTGAAGCCTGGGGATCGAGCCCAACTCGCCGACACCGCTCTGGATGACGTTTGCTCCGGTCTTTGCCAGCTCGCCCACCAGGTGGTCGAGGTTCCTCGCAAATCGACGCCGCGGAACTCCCTTGATCACGTCGTTGGCGCCAACCGAGACGAACACCAGGTCGGGGCGGAAGAGGATTGCCTCTTCCAACTGGTTGTCGATGACGTTGTGGGCCATTGATCCACCGATTGCGAGTGACTCGAGCACGACGTGGTAATCCGCGGCGAGCCGCTCACAGACGAGGCTTATCCAAATCTGCTCCGGGCCGTCTACTCCGGGAGCAGTGACAGAGGAGTCTCCGAGCACGACAACTTTGAGTGTCGGGTTGGCCGGGTCGCCGAACTCGCCGGAAGGATCGAAGTCGGGCAGGTCAGGGGCGGGCCGCAGAACTGCATATGCCGCCTCGAGGCCGAGCACGGTCGCACCTGTGATCATTCCGTTCTTGAGGAGGCGACGCACCATCAACTCAGTTTGGCACCAAACCCGAGGATGTCAGCCTTGGGCGGCTCTTTCGATCCGGGCTTTCAGGCCAAATCGCCCCGTGGACTCTGTGAGATCAACTACGGCACCCACGGAGTGGGAGAAAGCCGAAGGGTCATCGGGGAAGAAGTTGAAGTGGTCTCCGTCGATGTTCAGGTCGAATCGATAGATGGATGTCCGCTCGGCGTTGATGTCATCGATTCGCCAAGATCCGATGTGGAGCCGGCCCGCCGAGATGCGGAAGCGGCCGTCGCTGATGTCCACCAACACTGTGGTGGGCTCGAGATCGGATCCCTGAAGCCTCCCGGTGTATTGAGGCATAGCACATCTGAACTTAGCTGAGTTATCCACAGCGTGTCGTGGGGAGTCTTCTGGCCGGGGGTACAGTGGTGTCGTTCTCGGAGGTCAGAACTGCCCGAAACACCAGGTCAAGCATACGAATTGAGCAACAAAGCCCGGTTTGTGACTGCGACCACGCTTTTTGACGGGCACGACGCGTCCATCAACATTTTCAGGCGAATTCTCCAGGCAAGTGGCGCCGAGGTGATCCACCTGGGTCATAACCGAAGCGGCCTGGACATCGTCGAGGCAGCCGTCGACGAGGACGCTCACGCCATCGCAGTCACCTCCTATCAAGGCGGGCATCTCGAGTTCTACAGATATCTCCGCGATCTTCTCGTCGAGAGGGATGCCGGCCACATCCGCATATTCGGAGGCGGTGGGGGAACCATCCTCCCCGAAGAAGGGGATGACCTTCAGGAGTACGGGATAACCCGCATCTACTCGCCAGACGACGGTCGGGTCATGGGCCTCCAGGGGATGGTCTCCGACATGCTTGCCAATGCGGACTTTCCCGCTGGTGAGCTGAGCGACGACTTCGACATCGACTCGGTCACCCCGGACAACCGAGGAGCTCTGGCCACACTCATCTCCGCTGCGGAGAACTATGGCGACAAGTACGAGGACATCTTCGACGAGGTTGAGCGGAGGGCGGAGAGATCAACGGCGCCCGTCGTCGGCATCACCGGCACAGGCGGGTCTGGCAAGTCGAGTCTGGTAGATGAGATGGTGCGGAGACTGCTCGCCGACTTTGGCGACCTTCGGGTTGCGGTGATCTCCGTGGATCCCTCCAAGCGCCGCTCTGGCGGGGCGCTGCTGGGGGACAGAATTCGCATGAACTCTCTTCCGCATCCGCGGGTCTACATGCGGTCTCTGGCGACGCGCCAGCCGAACCTCGCGATGTCGCCACACATCCACCAGGCGGTGAACGTCGTCAAGGCAGCCGGCTTCGACCTTGTGATCCTGGAGACTTCGGGCATCGGCCAATCGGACACCGAGATCGTCGACTACTCGGATCTGTCGGTGTACGTGATGACTGCGGACTACGGCGCGGCCACGCAGCTCGAGAAGATCGACATGCTCGACTACGCCGACCTGGTGGTCATCAACAAGGCCGACAAGGAAGGCTCACTCGACGCTCTGAGAGATGTCCGCAAACAGTACAAGCGAAACAGTCAGTTGTTCGAGGCGGATGACGCCGACCTCCCCGTTTACCTGAGCACGGCGTCAGACTTCAACGATCCAGGCACGAATCGGGTGTACAAGGCACTCTCTGCCGCATTGAGCTATGAGTCTCATGCAGAGCTTCCGACAGCTGATGAGGCAAAGCAGCATGTCGTGCCGCCGGAGCGGTCTCGCTATCTGGCCGAAATCGTCGAGGAGGTCCGTCGTTACAACACCTGGGCAACGGGACAAGCGGAGGTCGCCGAGCAGCTCTATCGGCTGGAGGGAGCCATGGAGGCCAGCGACGCTGATCTCCAATCGGCCATCACCGAGGCTCGAGAGCAATTGACCGCCGACAGCCTGAAGGGACTGGAGCGTTGGGATGACATGGTCGCAGAGTACGCCGCCGACACCTTCACCTATCAGGTCCGCGGCAAGGAGATCGAGGTCCCTCTTAAGTACGAGACTCTCTCGCACACCAAGGTCTCAAAGGTTGCTCTTCCCAGGTACAGGTCGTGGGGAGACCGTCTCGAATGGCTGCTCCAGGAGAACGTTCCCGGTGAGTTCCCCTACGCCGCAGGAGTGTTCCCCTTCAGGCGAACGGAGGAGGACCCGGCGCGGATGTTCGCCGGTGAGGGCCCACCGGAGCAGACCAACGCACGTTTTCACTACCTGGCTCAAGGGATGCCGGCGAAGCGGCTGAGCACGGCGTTCGACTCGGTGACCCTCTACGGGGAAGACCCTCACGAGCGCCCCGACATATATGGGAAAGTGGGCAACTCAGGAGTGTCCATCGCGACAGTTGACGACGCCAAGAAGCTCTACTCCGGGTTCGATCTCTCCGATCCGACCACTTCCGTCTCGATGACGATCAACGGGCCGGCGCCGATGATCCTCGCCTTCTTCATGAACGCCGCTATCGATCAGGCGTGCGAGGCCTACATCACCGAGAACGACCTTTGGAGTGATGTCGAGGCCAAGCTTGGTGAACTGCATGGAGAGTCGGGCCGTCCGATGTATGCGGGCGAGCTGCCCGAGGGCTCTGACGGCCGGGGGTTGCGCCTGCTGGGTGTCAGTGGTGATCAAGTGTTGCCAGGCAGCGTTTATGACGAGATCAAGGCGAAGACGCTGAGTCGGGTCCGCGGCACGGTCCAAGCAGACATTCTCAAAGAAGACCAGGCCCAGAACACGTGCATCTTCTCCACCGAGTTTGCCCTGAGGATGATGGGTGACATCCAGCAGTACTTTGTCGACAACGACGTCCAGAACTTCTACTCGGTTTCTATCTCCGGGTATCACATGGCCGAGGCCGGGGCCAACCCGATCAGCCAGCTCGCTTTCACTCTCGCCAACGGGTTCACCTACGTGGAGAACTACCTGGCGCGAGGGATGCACATCGATGACTTCGCACCGAACCTCTCGTATTTCTTCTCGAACGGGCTCGACGCGGAGTACGCAGTCATCGGGAGGGTGGCGAGGCGGATATGGGCAAAGGCGATCAAGCGTCGTTACGGCGGCAACGAGCGGTCACAGAAGTTGAAGTACCACGTTCAGACGTCCGGCCGGTCCTTGCACGCCCAGGAGATCAGCTTCAACGACATTCGAACGACTCTTCAGGCGCTGTACGCCCTCTACGACAACGCCAACAGCCTCCACACCAACGCGTATGACGAGGCCGTCACGACTCCCACCGAGGAGTCGGTCCGCCGTGCCTTGGCGATTCAGCTGATAGTCAACGCCGAGCTGGGCCTCAACAAGAACGAGAACCCTCTTCAAGGGAGCTTCGTAATCCAAGAGCTGACCGACCTCGTCGAAGAGGCGGTGCTGATGGAGTTTGATCGCATCAACAGCAGGGGCGGCGTCCTGGGGGCGATGGAGCGTCAATACCAGCGGACCAAGATCCAGGAGGAGTCGCTGTACTACGAGCAGCGGAAGGAATCGGGGGAGTACCCGATCGTGGGTGTCAACACATTCCTCTCGAGCGAGGGGTCGCCTTTCGAAGTCCCCACGGAGCTCATTCGGTCCACCGATGAGGACAAAGATCGCCAGATCTCCAATCTCCGCGCATTCCAGGATCGGAATGCGGAGGCAGCGGAGCAGGCTCTTGCCGACCTGCAACGGGCCGCCGTTCATGGCGAGAACCTGTTCGCCCAGCTGATGGAGACCGCCAAGGTGGCGTCCCTGGGTCAGATGAGCCGGGCGCTCTACGACGTAGGTGGCCAGTACCGCCGCAACATGTGAAGTCGGCGCCGGGCGGCGCCGATCTGTCCGCTAGGCGTAGGGGATAGCGCTGGAGGGCGAATTAGCCTTGCCGCTCCAAATGACACGAAACGTCCCTGACAAGCCGACTCTGGACGGTCTCGAAGCGAAGTGGGATGAGCGGTGGGAGAGCGACGGCACCTATCTGTTCGATCGCGCCAAGACACGAGATGAGATCTTCTCGATAGACACCCCTCCGCCGACCGTGTCGGGATCGCTTCACATGGGCTCGGTGTTTGGCTACGTCCAGACCGATGCTCATGCTCGCTACCGCCGCATGGCCGGGAGCGAGGTGTTCTACCCGATGGGCTGGGACGACAACGGGCTTCCCACCGAGCGGCGAGTCCAGAATTACTACGGCGTTCGTGGCGACGCCTCCTTGCCGTATGACCCGGACTTGGCCCCTCCGGAGGAGCCGCACGACCCCCCAGTCCTGATCAGTCGGCGCAACTTCATCGACTTGTGCCACATTCTCACTCTCGAGGACGAGAAGGTCTTTGAGCAGCTCTGGAGGACTCTCGGCTTGTCCGTCGACTGGACTCAGACTTACGCCACCATCGACGATCACAGCCGGAGAACGTCGCAGGTGGCGTTTCTCAACAACCTGGCTCGAGGGGAGGCTTACTCCCAAGAAGCGCCGGTTCTGTGGGATGTCGACTTTCAGACCCCGGTCGCTCAAGCCGAGCTCGAAGACAGGGAGAAGGGCGGGGCCTACCACAAGGTCGCTTTCCGCAAGCCCGGCGGTGAGCCGATATACATCGAGACCAGCCGACCAGAGCTGATCTGCTCCTGTGTCGCACTGGTTGCCCACCCCGAAGACGCTCGGTACTCAGATCTCGTCGGTTCGACTGTGACCTCGCCGTTGTTCGGAGTTGAAGTGCCGGTGGTCGCTCACCCGCTGGCCGAACCGGACAGAGGCACCGGCGTCGCCATGATCTGCACCTTCGGCGACACGACCGACGTCACTTGGTGGCGAGAGCTGGAGTTGCCCACCAGGGCGGTGATTCAGCACGACGGCCGGTTCCAAGAGGAAACGCCCGATTGGCTCGACTCCGAGGGAGGAGCCTTCTACGCAGAGTTGGCAGGTTTGTTCCCCAACCAGGCAAGACGGCGAATGGCCGAGCTGCTCGCAGAGTCGGGTGACATGGATGGTGAGCCCAAGCAGATCATGCATCCGGTCAAGTTCTATGAGAAAGGTGACAGGCCTCTTGAGATCGTCACCAGCCGGCAGTGGTACATACGCAACGGTGGCCGCGACGATGAGCTTCGCAAGACCTTTGTTGGGCGAGGGGAGGAGTTGCGCTGGGTGCCCGGCTTTATGGGGACTCGATACCAGGACTGGGTAGAGGGGCTCAACGGCGACTGGCTCATCTCGAGACAACGGTTCTTTGGCGTCCCCATCCCACTCTGGTATCCGTTGGATGACGCGGCGGAGCCCGACTTCGACAACCCGATAGTCCCCCCTGCGGACATGCTCCCGCTCGACCCGTTCTCCGATGTTCCTCCGGGGTACGACGAGAGCCAACGCGGCCAGCCGGGTGGCTTCACCGGCGACACGGACATCATGGACACCTGGGCGACATCGTCGCTGTCACCCCAAATCGCCGGCCATTGGGTTGATGACCCGGATCTTTGGGAGAGGGTGTTCCCGATGGACATCAGGCCCCAGGGCCCGGAGATCATCCGCACATGGCTGTTTTCGACGACGGTGCGCGCCCACTATGAGCACGATGTCCTTCCCTGGCACACAGCGACGATCAACGGATGGATCCTCGACCCGGACCGGAAGAAGATGTCGAAGTCACTGGGCAATGTCGTCACACCGCTCCCGCTGATCGAAGAGTATGGCTCCGAGGCGGTTCGTTATTGGGCCTGCAACGGGCGGCCAGGCGTGGACACGGCAGTGGATTTCGGTGTGATGAAGATCGGCCGTCGCCTGGCGATCAAGATCCTCAATGCCAGCCGATTTGCGCTCGGTTTCACGGACTCCGATGTCGAAGCGTCGGCGATCACCAACCCTTTGGATCGCTCGATGCTGGCTGGTCTTGCCGAAGCGGTCGCCAACGCCACCCAAGCCTTTGAGAGCTACGACTACACGCGCGCTCTGGAGGCCGCCGAGCGGTCGTTCTGGGGATGGACCGACGATTACGTCGAGTTGGTCAAAGCAAGGGCTTACGGGGATGGGCCCGGTGCCGACTCGGCCCATGCAGCTCTACAACTTGCGTTGTCGGTCTACTTGCGGCTTTTCGCACCATTCCTTCCTTTCGTCACCGAAGAGGTGTGGAGTTGGTGGCGGCAGGGCTCGGTTCATCGCGAGTCATGGCCATCGGCCGACGAGTTCGAGGGACTCACCGGCGAGGCTCAGGTGGCCGACTTGGTCAGCCAGGTCCTGACCGCGGTGCGTCGAGTCAAGTCCGACGCCAAGGTGTCGATGCGGGCAGAGGTCGAAAGAGTGTCGGTGACTGCTCCAGCTGACCAGATCGCGCTGATAAAGGAAGGCGAGCTCGACCTCCTGGAGGCGGCACGAGCCGCCGAGGCCGATTACTCGGAAGGAGAGTTCTCGGTCGTGGCGGAGTTGGCGGACTCGAGCAGCTGAACCAGGCGGTCGTAGTCGCGATTCACCGACTTGAGGGCCGATCGCGCCATCACCGGCTCGAACAACCTGGCCACTCGACCTTGTGGGCCTCCGGTGATCTCCGCCGAGACCCGGCACTTGTCTTGACTCAGGGGCTCGACGGTTCGCACAACCTGGATCGGGAAGGTGGACTCGATGGTGGCGATGGCGAGTAGACGACCTGGCTCGTACCTAGTGACCTCAAAGATCGACACGATGTCCCGACCCATGAACTGGGCCTTCTGCTCGTAGGTGGAACCGACTCCGACGGGCGGGGGCGTTGTCCACTCACAGCTGACCATGCCGGTTTGCCAGTCCGGGTTGTTTGAAGCGTCGCTGAAGAACTCGAACACCTCCCGAGCTGGCCGGTCGATGTCTCTTGTGACCCTCATGTCCATGACTGAACGGTAGGCATTCGAGTTTCTCTCACGTCGCAATAACCTCAAGCCTGCAAGTGACCCAATCCTCGAATCGCCGGTTTTGGCGACGAATCCTCATTGTTTGCGGCTTGAGCTCCGTTGCTGTCACAGCACCGTTGCTGGACATCTATGGCAGGAATCCAGAAGTGTTTGTCGCCAACAAGGCCAGCTCGCTGGAGATGGTCGTATTCGCCTTGATTGCAGCACTCGCGGTGCCGGTGGTCTTCACGTTGGTCCTCGGGCTGGCGAGCTCCCTCAGCGAGAGCGCATACGAAGCGTGCTTTTATGTCATAGTTGGGCTGCTCTCTCTTGCCGCCGGATTGGTGGTCAGCAGACAGATCGTTCCAGACGGCGACGTTGTGGCCTTGGTCCTGGCGGCAGCAGTGGCCGGAGTTGTGTGGTTTCTGGCCCGGAGAGTCGACTATCTGTTCGTATGGGCGGCCGCCGCGCTCCCGGTGCTCCTACTGGTTTTCCTCACCGTTTCTGACACTTCCCGTCTGATATGGGTCGATCCAGAGCCACCACCAGGCGCGGTGGCGATCGAAGCGCCTGCGTCGATTGTGTTCGTGCAACTCGACGAGTTGCCGCTGGCGTCGCTGATGGAGCCGTCCGGTTCGATCAACGATTCGCTGTTTCCCAACTTCGCCCGCTTGGCTGACGAGGGCACCTGGTACCGCAATGCTCTCTCGGACTCAATAGCCACAACGCAAAGCGTCCCCTCGATCCTCACCGGAACTCGAGTCGAGAGAGGCTTGAGCCCAACGGCGGCAGATCATCCCAACAATCTCTTCACTCTGCTCGCCGACTCACACGAGATGCATGTCATCGAATGGGTGGCGGCTCTCTGCGTCGAAGACATATGCCCCGACTATGCCGGTCGAGCGCCTGCCCGCTTCACGTCGTTGGTGACCGATCTCTTCGTGGTGTATGGGCATCTGACTCTGCCTCCGTCGGCGCGCGAGGGCCTTCCAAGCATCGACAATGCTTGGAAAGGGTTCCTGGGCCAAGCGAGCACACCAACAGGCACCAGCGTCGAAATCGACGGAGTCCCGGTTCCTCCACCGCCCAAACGCGTCGAATGGGCCGACTGGGTGGAACGCATCGCCAACGGGCTCGACAACAACATGGGAATCACCCTCAGCTACGCCCATCTCGAGGCTCCCCACGTCCCGTGGGTCACCAACCCTTCAGGCACTCACTACGACCGGCCCGAGGACTACAACGAGGTAGAGGGCGTGGAGGGCGGCTACTGGACTCTTGACCCGAGGCAATCGCTGCTCGCCTATCAGCGTCATGTGTATCAGCTCGGATTCCTCGACAAGATGCTCGGGAGACTGCTCGAGAGACTCGACGAGACAGGTCAGTGGGACGACACGATGGTGATCGTGCTCGCGGACCATGGCGCTTCGTTCGTGCCTGGTGAGCATCGCCGTTGGCCACGTGACAACAACCGCGATGACCTGTACCGGGTGCCGCTACTGATCAAGTATCCCGGCCAGGATCGAGGGGCTGTGGTTGACGAGCCGGCATTCGGGCATGACGTTCTTCCCACAATCGTCGACGCCCTTGGGATCGACATCGACTGGGAGTTCGACGGGATCTCGCTTCTGGATGTCGAGGGCACTGACCGGCCCCATGAGCCCATTCGCTGGTGTTGCAGCGGCGCCCCGGCCAGCACCGATCTCGATGTGCTCTTCGAACAGGTCGAGCGCAACCACACCTGGATACCCGATCAGACCAGCTGGTTGGGTGTGGCCGCCGCCGGCTCCGCTGAGGGGCTGTTGGGCATGGGAGTCGACGGGTTGCCGGTCGCGGAGAGCGAGGCCTTCACCTGGTCATTGGATCGGGGAGCCGACCTCGTCGAGGCGGACTTCGACTCTGGGATCGTCCAGACGCTGCTCACCGGCAGAGTTGAACTGCCCGCCGGAGCAGGCTCGGAGCTGTTGCTCATCGTGAACGAAACCGTTGCTGGTGTTGGGTTCGTCGTTCGAGACTCAGCAAACGCCGGCACGTTGCGAGGCCTGCTTGCCGAAGAACTGATTGCGGACGGATTGAACACATTGGATGTCCTCGTCGCCAACCCCGACGGTCGTGGCTGGTTGTCGGGCACAAGCAGCGTTCTTTCGATCACCTATGTCACCGAAGACGGGAGAGAGCTCGACGTGGGCACCGAGGGAGCGAAGCGTGTGCAGGTCGACAAAGTCAGTGCGACGGAGTCAGGCTGGGAGTTGGTTGGATGGGCTGCCGACGTAGCGCGGAAGCTGGTCCCGGATCACATCTATGTGTACGTAGGTGCCGAGCTGATCGTCTCGAGCCCTCCCAATCTGGAGAATGGCAATGTCGTGGCATGGTTCGACTCGGACGACTTGCTCGAGTCGGGTTTCGAGCTTGTGTTTGACGCCGAGCAGCTCCCGATTGGTGTGGAGCAGGTCACGGTTGTCGCCGAGTTCGACGGTACGGCGGTAGCCGATCAGGTGAGACTCATCGCCCGCTAGGCACCAGGTCGAAGAGAATCCTGGTCGAGCCCTCCAGCACCTTTTCTCTTCTGATCTCGAAGTGCGCGGCGAGCAGCTGTCTGAAGGCTGGCTCGTCGCGTCCGGCATGCAATTCCGATTCCAGCTTGTTGGCGGTGAGCTTGTCCACCATCGGATCCTCCGGTGACACGAACTCCAGAACAACCGGTGCCTCGAAATCACGGAGCCACTTCAGGATGGACCTCGGCGGAATGCTCGCGGTGTACATGAGGTGATGGATCACCCCGTATGCGACAATCAGGTCGGGGTTGGCGCGTTCCATCAGAGATGGCCTCTCGGTCCCAGCCCAGCCCTGTGACGGTGATGGGTTGGTGAGGTCGCTGACCACGACGGCGATGGAGCTGCCCGCCGATTGCTTGTACAAGGAGTCGAGAACCGGCTCATGGCCATCAACGGCTATGGCCAGGGCACCGTGCTCGGCGGCGATCGCGCTGAAGTGGCCGTCGTTGGCCCCAAGATCGAGCACCCGGCCGGGTTGACGTGCCTGAAGGCTCTCCCTCAAAAACCCGGCTTTGTCGTCCCGGTCTCGGGCGACGTGGTCGAATGAGTGGTATCCCGACCACCCCGCATCTTCCTGCTCCCAGTGGAGCGATTCCACCAGGGAGCGGAGTTTCCCGACGTTGGCCACGATGAGATCGGAAGAGAAGCCTGCTTCTCTCAGGTTCGACCGCACCGCCTCTCCTGACATACGTTCCTCCATGCGGGCCTGCAACGTCACATGCATCATGGCTGCAGGCTTCATCCGCTGACCGCGCGAGAGGATCCGCTTCATATCGGCAGCGGATGGGCCTTCCATGTCACCACGCAGCCAAGGGTGAAAGGGGAGGCCGGCCCACGAGCGCAGCATCAGGGGGAAGAGGAATTGGCGAGTGAACTGTCGGTACCCAATCCAAGGCTCTCCTGGCTGGTATCTCTCGAAGCTGCCGATGTCGATGAAGATCGGGTGCCCGTCGAGAAACTGGATG
Organism: Acidimicrobiia bacterium; assembly: GCA_028285585.1. Taxonomy (GTDB): domain Bacteria; phylum Actinomycetota; class Acidimicrobiia; order Spongiisociales; family ZC4RG35; genus CAXMPK01. The sequence continues at coordinate 84,491 of JANQOU010000013.1, read as the reverse complement.
TTGAACGGGGTGGCGTCTTTGATCGTCAGGCCCTCGCCAAGTGCCTCCTCGAGCAACCCGAGCTGGAGCAGAGCCGCGTTTTTGAGCATGGAGAAGGTCCACTCGTACGGGTACGAGATGAAGGGGAGTCGGGGGTGCTCCAATGCTCCGACCGCACCCTCTCCAGGGTTCTCGGTCTCATGCGCTTCGATCAGTCGTCCGTCGGCCGTGGCGCGCCCGAAGAAATCGGAAGATGTCAGATCCTGCCACGACCGGAGCCCGCGATCATCGAGTAAACGGAGCACGCGGTCGCCGTCGAAGACGACTCGAGACGATGGATCGCGGAACGACCCCGGGTCCGGCGAGGGCATCCTTGTCAGGATTCGGAGTTGGCTGCGGGCTCTTCGGTGCCCGAAAGCTCATGCTCGGCTTCAGACACGGCTCGTTTCCCGACTAGCCGTGCCTTCCAGGCCTTGAAGGCCACGGCGATGCCGGCCAGACCTCCGAGCAATGCCTGAAGAATCAGGCTTCCCGACCCGGCATCCAGGTAGGCAAAGATCATCTAACACTCCCTCCACAGAGTCGGCGGGCGAGCCGCCGATGTCCCATGTTCCTACATGTCTCGGTTGATGCCAACCAATCAGGCGAGGTAGCTGGTCTGGCCGTCATGGTTTTCGTCTCGAATCCTGCCGGTCAGCCGCAAGTGCTCGAGGTGAGAGATGGTTTCCAAAAACGCCATCCGTGTCGAGATTGGGTCGAGATTGGGTCGGAACGACTTGAGCGTCACGGCCCACGCAGTGGTTTCGTCTGCTGTCACCAGCTCGACCATGTCGAGGAGCCTGCGGTCGTGGTGGAGCACGATTTGCCGGGCTCGCTCGTCGCCCTGGGCGATGATCGAACCGTGAGCCGGATAGGTCAAGTCGATCTCCATGGCGATCAACCTCTGCAAAGAGTCGAGGTAGTCACCTAGCGGATCTTCGAGATAGGTTTCATACATCACAACAGGGGAGATGCGGGGGAGCACATGGTCACCAGAGAAGAGGATGCCGGTGAGTGTGTCTCTGGCGCAGATGTGAGCGGGCTCATGCCCTGGGGTGTGCACGATTTCGAGTGAACGTCCTCCGCCAAGGTCGATGAGGTCGCCGTCGGTGACGGTGTGATCGGGCCGGTCGATCGTCGGGATGTAGTCGGGCCGCTCGTAGGAGGTGGTCTCGGCCGTTACCGAGTCAGGCATCCCGTGAGTTGCGGCGAGCTGCCGAAATCGTTCGTAGTAACCCTGGGTGTCGTTGTAGTAATCGACGAGCTTTGAAGCTCGCTGATGCATCACGAATCGGCATCCCCATTCAGACATCAAGCGGCTGGCCATGCCGACGTGGTCGGGGTGGAGGTGGGAGACAAGGAGGGTGTGCACGTTGTCCTCGGACAAGCCGAGTTCAACGAATCCGTTGGTCAAGGCCTCACGGCCAGTGGCCCAATCGGTGCCGCAGTCGATGAGCAACAATCCTTCACCGGTCTCGACGACGTAGGTGTTGACCCAAGGCGGGGCTCGGAAAGGCAGCGGCACCGGGATCATGTGGATCCCGTCCCCGAGAGACCGGGGTGGCGGAACGGTCGTCTTCATGGAGCGTCGGGTTCAGCCGTGCTCGACTGTGTCCTTGATGCCAAACGTGACGTCGAGAGTCACCGTGAACACTGTGGGAGCTCCCGACGAGTCGACCTCACCGCCGACTTTGACGATGGTGAACTCCTGGATGTCGGCGATGGTGGCAGCGGCGCGTGCCAGAACGGTGCGCACCGCGTCTTCGATGCCGCCGCCGGCCTTGCCGGAGAGGCGGATGGTCTTGGTGATGGAGGACATGGCGAAACCGTAGCTGGCCTCAGCCTCGGCCCCTCAGTTCATCGAACGTATGTTCGATAAGCTGAGCCTGATGTCATTTCGCCCCAGATATGCCGAGTTGCACTGTCACACCAATTTCTCGTTTCTGGATGGGGCCTCGCATCCAGAGGATCTGGTTCTACGAGCAATCGACCTCGACTACGAGGCCCTGGCCGTGACCGATCACAACGGCTTCTATGGGACCTCTCGTCTCTGGCAGGCCGCCAAAGCCACCGGTCTTCCCGTGATCTACGGAGTGGAGATAGGCCTCGAAGCGGACTCTGGTGGAGTCTCTGATCCGATTGCCAGAGCAGAGGAATGGGATCAGGCCCGTCACTCGCGAGTCAAAGGTGGGCAAGGCCGCCTGCGCAGGGGAAGGTCGGTGAGGGCTCATGGGGCCAAGCCCACCGATCTCCCCGAGACCGATCACCTGGTGTTGCTCGCAGGGTCACCGGAGGGATATCGCACCCTTTCCCATCTCGTGACCAAAGCCCAGATGCGCGGGGAGAAAGGCCACCCGGTCTACTCATGGGACGACCTGGCGGTTGCTGCCACCAATAGTGACATCCACGCTCTCACTGGCTGTCACTCCGGTGCCGTCCCAAAGGCAGCCCTGGCTGGAGACCTGGCCGCCACCATCAGCGAGGCCTCGCGGCTTCGCGAGCTGTTCGGGTCTCGACTCCACATGGAGATGTGGCATCACGGCATGCCCGAAGACGACTCACGCAACGATCTGATGTGGGAGGTGGCCCAGAAACTGAGTCTCTCCGCGGTAGCCACGAACCAGGTTCACTATCACGACCAAAGGGATGCGTATCTGTCAGAGGTGCTTGCTGCGATTGGCGGTCGTCGCACCCTGGGCGAGGCAGATGGGTTTCGTCCTGCCTCAGACGAGCGCTACCTGAAGCATCCTGGTGAGATGGCGGGGAGGTTTGTCAGATACCCCGGTGTCGTGCAAAGCGCTGCCGATCTCGGCCAATGGCTGGCTTTTGATTTGGGGTTGGTTGCCCCGCAACTGCCGGACTTCGCCATGCCCAGGCAGTTTCGCGACGAGATGGATTATCTGAGGCATCTCACATGGGAGGGGGCTCGGGCCGTCTACCCGGGCCCGGACGACGGAGTGGACCCGGAGGCGCGACGCAGACTTGAGCATGAGCTGGGGATCATCGAGCGTCTCGGCTTCCCCGGCTACTTTCTGGTGGTGAAAGACCTGGTCGATTATGCCCGGAGTCAGGACATCTACTGCCAGATCAGGGGATCGGGTGCCGACTCGGCGGTCTGCCGCTGCATCGGATTGACCAGAGTCGACCCGATACGCCTTCAACTCCCGTTCGAGCGGTTTCTCTCCGAGGAGCGGGGCAAGCCTCCCGACATCGATGTCGACTTCGAGGCGGACCGCCGAGAGGAGGTCATCCAATATTGCTATCGCAAATACGGTCGGGAGCGCGCAGCGATGGTGGCCAACGTCATCACCTATCGGGCGAAATCGGTGCTGCGTGACGTAGCCAAGACCTTTGGCTTCACCCAGGCGCAGGTCGACGGTCTCTCCAAGTACGTGGACACACGTGACCCCGCTCAACTGCGGAACATGGACACATCGCTGCCCGAAGGGATGACCAGCGAGATGATCTACGACATCTGCTGGCGTCTCGACGGGTATCCGAGACATCTCGGCATTCACTCAGGTGGGATGGTGATCGCCGATCGGCCCTTGTGGCAAGTGGTGCCGATGGAGTGGGGGCGACTGGAGGGCCGGACCGTCATCCAGTGGGACAAAGACGATTCGGCTGCCGTCGGGATCGTCAAGTTCGATCTTCTCGGCCTGGGCATGCTCAATGCCGTTCATCTCACTGCCGACCTGATCGAAGACACCCACGGAGTGGACATCGATTTGGCTCTCATCCCGCAAGAGCCCGGCATCTACGAATCGATCACGAAGGCCGACACGGTGGGGTTGTTCCAGATCGAGTCGAGGGCGCAAATGGCCACCCTCCCCAAAATGAAGCCCAAGACCTTCTATGACCTGGCCGTTGAGGTTGCCCTGATCCGGCCGGGGCCCATTCAGGGTCATTCGGTCCACCCATATCTGCGCCGCCGCAACGGCGAGGAGCCGGTTCGATACCCCCATCCTTCGACGGAGAAGATCCTGAAGAAGACCCTTGGCGTGCCGGTGTTCCAAGAGCAACTGATGGAGATGGCTCGCATTTGCGCGGGCTTCAACGGCTCGCAGGCAGATCGGCTTCGTCAGGCGATGACCCACAAGCGATCGGAGGAGGCCATGGGTCGTCTACGCGAAGAGGTCTATGCCGGCATGGCAGAGAAGGAGATCACGGGCTCGGCCGCCGATGAGATCTGGGAGAAGCTGCAAGGGTTCGCCAGCTTCGGGTTTCCTGAAAGCCACTCAGTCAGCTTTGCCTACATCGTCTACATGTCGGCTTGGCTTCGATTCCACTATCCGGCTGAGTATCTGGCCGGTCTTCTCAATGCCCAGCCCATGGGGTTCTACAGCCCGAATTCCCTGACACAGGATGCTCAGCGTCATGGTGTGGTGGTTTTGGCGCCGGACATCAACTCCTCCTGGCACGACTGCACGATGGAGCCGCTCGATGCCGACCCTGATGATCTCGTTGCCTACTTGGGCCAGGTGTGGCGCCGGGGGAGAGGCCATGTCGACGACCCGATCAGGCCGGCTGTGGCGGTGAGGCTGGGTCTCCGGTATGTGCGCAACCTCGGCGAGGTGGAGATCACGCGGATCGAGGCGGCTCGCATAGTGGGCGGCGAGTTCACCTCACCTGAAGACTTCGCTTCCCGCACCGGCCTCGATGTGGAGGCTCTCGAGGGTCTGGCCGGAGCCGGTGCCTTGAAGTCGATCGGGCTGGGGAGGAGGGAGGCGATGTGGGCGGCTGGGGCCTTGGCCGAGATCGATCCAGAGCGTCTCGCTCTTTCGCCGGGGGTCGACCCGCCTGCTCTTCCTGAGATGACTGTTGAAGAAGAGCATCGGGCTGACTTGTGGGCGACGTCGATGTCGAGTGCCCACCCGATGAACTTTGTCCGAGAGCAGCTTGCCGGTTGTCTCACGGCGGCTGAAGCCCTCGAGGTTCACGCCAACAAAACGGCGATAAGGGTGGCCGGGGTGATCACACATCGTCAACGGCCGGGGACCGCCAAAGGTGTCTACTTCCTCAATCTCGAAGACGAGACCGGTTTGCTCAACATCGTTGTGATGCCCGATGTATGGGCCAAGCACCGTCATGTGGTGAGGAAGAGCCCCGCCTTGGTGATCCATGGGCGCATCGAGTTCCATGACGGTGTTACCAACATCGTGGCTCGTGACTTCGAGCCGATAGGGATCAGGACGATTCCGTCTCGGGACTTTCGCTAGCCCCTACAGGCGAAGACTTCCCATCCGCCACCGTTGTACACCTCCCAGGCCGCGGCAGCCACCGAAGCCTCGGCGTCGAATTGGTCGGCTCCGGGGTACCCGGCGTTGGAGGCTCTCTCCTCCCAATATCGGGGCAAGTGGTGAAACAGCCCGGCGCCCCCGGTCCGGTTGTTGATCGACCTCGGGTTGAAGCGTGATTCGCACCAGGCGACGCGGATGGCCTGGTTGACGTCCTCGGCCTCGAAGAAGAGGCTGACCAGGGCGCGCACCTCGACCTGGGACAACCAGCCGACATCGGGAGAGATGATGGTTCCCGGTGACTGCTTCGGCTCTTCTTCCTCCGTCGGGGTGTTGACTGTGCCCAACTCGTCGGTGGCCGGCGGGATCAGCTCGCGATCGTCCGTTGGTCCGAGGTCGGCACTGGGCTGCCCTCCTGTGAGGTATGCAAAGGCAACTCCGGCATATGCCCCGGAGGTGTGGCCCATCGAGGCAGCGGCAGCTTCGGCCCGCACCGATTCCGGTGTGGGACCAGGGTTGTCAACGGCGGCGATGCCTGCGACTGCAAGCAAGGCGACTGCTGCCCAAACCAATAGAAACGAGAAACGTCTCGAACGCATCAAGGGTGACTCCGCGACGGGTCCAGCGCCCGCCCAGGGAGGAGAAACCCTACCCGAGTGTGGAAATCAATGTCTAAGGGAATCCACAGACCTGGCCGTCATGGTGGCAGTTGGCGGTCAGGTGGAGGTTTCGCCGAGGATCAGTGCTCTCACCTTCGGCCAGTGCTCTTCCTGAGGATCGAGAAGCTCGAAATGGCCGCTGGAGGTGGTCAGGAGCTCCAGCCCTTCGCTACGGGCCAGGTCGGCTGAGTGACCAATCGGCACTGCTCGGTCATCCTCGCCATGAACCAGGAGAGTGGGTACCCCACCTGCTGAGATGCGATTGGGCGCACCCTGATCGATCAGGGCCTGGGCTTCCGCGGCTCCAAACATCCGTGACCGGGCATGTCGCTCCAGGTCGACCACCGGCGACATCGCAACCACCTGATTGACCGGCGTCGACGATCGCCAGGAAGCCCACATCGCCAGTTGCCCGCCTGCCGAATGGCCAATCAGTGTCAGCCTTTGGTGGCTCAGGTCGAGGTTGGGGATGTGATCCAGTGCGCTGAGCACGTCGTCGGGTGTCGCCGGCCAACCACCGCCTTGCCCTAGTCGCCTGTACTCGACGTTGACCGAGGTCACGTCGTGCTGGGCTAGATCGACGGCAAGTGATTCCATTGTGTCTCTCGTCCACTCATCCCGCCAGAAGCCGCCGTGCACCAGAACGGCCAAGGCGTCGCCACCTACGCGGACGTCTGCCACGTTGTCGACGTCAGGCCCATAGCGAACGGTCTCGAACGGCACGGCCGCCCTGTTGACCAGATGACGCATGGCGTCCCGGTATCCGGTCAAGCCTCTGCCGTAGATGGAGGAGACGCAGACGTCTGCGATGACCGAGATGGCCCTCCATGGCTCCCGATCCCTGATGTTCGAGATGTGCACTTCGACCACTGGAGTGCTGACCGCCGCTATCGCGTCGGCGATGGCGCGGGAGGTGTGCGTGTACCCACCGGCGTTGAGCACGATTCCGTCCAGGTCAGATCGCTGGATGTGGTCGATGATCACCCCCTCGTGATTTGTCTGAGTCGCCTCCAGCTCGATGTCGAGAGAGGTTGCCCAACGCTCCAGCCGCTCTTCGAGGTCCTCGAGGGTCTCACTGCCGTAGATCTCAGGCTCTCGCTTGCCCAGAAGGTTCAGGTTGGGGCCGTTGATGACGAGAAGCTTCATGTGGCTCTGGGGAGATGTCTCACGATCTTCAGGATAAGTAGGCGAGAATGTCCTCAGTGGAATCGCGGAGCCAGGAACGATGCCATGACGCTTCTCGTTGACTCGCAGGAGCTGGGCGAAAGGAAAGAGGTTTGTCGCAACTGAGATTGCGGTCTCTGCTCGCTGTTGTCGTCGTCCTGGCTGTCGCCGGCTGTGGTGATTCGCCGCTCGATGCTCTCGGTGATCGCAGCTCCGACTGGATCAACGAACCGGAGGTCACCACGACGGCAGCGGTTGTGGTGACCTTGCCGGCATCCATCGATGTAGCCGAGTTGCAGTGGTCGAACGACGACATAGTGACTGAAAACTTGTCTGAGCAATCTCTGTTGTTGAGCGAAGTCTTTGGTCGCCGTGAGGGTGATCGGTTCATCCAGGCGAGCAGGACGGAGATAGCAGTGGCCTTGCCCGGGGTGCAGTTTCCGGCGACTGCTCCCAACGGCGCCGAGTGGGTCTCGTCGCAGTTGGTGATAGAGAACTCGGGCGAGCTGTCTGATGAGCCGAGTGCCGCATTCGGCATATGGTCCGCTGTGCCCTACTCGAGGTCACGATCTGTCGCTCAGATGGCTGTGCTCACAGTGTCGACAGATCAGGAGACCGCGCTGGAGATCGCCGACTCGACCGAAGACTTGTCTTGTGCCCGTTTCGCCGACGCCACAACCGTCGGCTGCGAGATCCTCGAGTTGGATGACAGGCCGGTGTGGTCGCTCAGCTCCAATCAGGGTCTCACTCTGGTGTGGTTCGATCCTGCCTACAGATACGAGTTGTTTGGCCGGGCTTTCGTTTCGGTAGATGCTCTGCGGGACATGGTGGCGTCTTCGGTTGCCTTGGCCGATCTTGTCCCATCACCGTCGTAGGGTCGCTAGGTAACTGGGATGCCGTGCGATGGCCGTCAGGTGTGATCGGGAATAGAACTGGCTCCCATATCGATAACCTTCAATGTATATCCAGGAGGATCGAAGATTTATCACTCAGGAGGCTGGTGGAGCTATCTCAAGTATGACGAGGAGCAAGACCGGCCCGACATAGACGGCGATCTGCTCCGGCGAGTGTGGAGTTACGGGCGCCCCTACCTGCGCGGCTTGCTGGGGATGCTTGCCACCATCATCGTGATCTCCACGCTCTCCGTGGTGCCGGCGATCTTGATCCGGTTGCTGGTCGACGAGGCTCTTCCCCGCGGCGACCTGGGTCTGCTCGCCGTTCTCGGAGTCGGGATGATCATGGTCCCGTTGGTCAACGCGATCGTCGGTGTCGTCCAGCGATGGTTCTCATCGAGAGTGGGAGAGGGGATCATCTTCGACCTTCGCCAGGAGCTGTTCGCTCACCTTCAGCGGATGTCGTTGAGGTTCTTCACAGCGACGAAGACGGGAGAGTTGATGAACCGGCTCAACTCCGACGTCGTAGGTGCGCAACAGGCGATAACGGGGACGTTCGTCACCATCGTCTCCAACGTCGTCTCGGTTGTGGTGATCCTTGTCGTCATGCTCCAGACAGAGTGGAGATTGACACTCCTCGCCGTGGCCGCCTTGCCGCTGTTTGTCATCCCGGCGCGCCGAGTCGCCAAGGTGCTGCGCCGAGTGACAACCCAGCAGATGGAGCACGAGGCGAAGATGTCGGGCACTCTTCAGGAAGCGTTCAACGTCAGCGGTGCTCTTTTGATCAGGCTCTTCGGGCGCTGGCGGGAAGAGCGTGACAAGTTCGGCGATCAGGCATCGCTTGTCCGAGACTATGGGATCAGGCGGGCGATGGTGGGCCGGGGGTTTTTTGCGGCGTTGGGCCTCGTTTCAGCCGTAGGCACGGCAACTGTCTTCTGGGTCGGCGGGCTGATGGTGATCGACGGAGTGCTTTCGCTGGGAGCTCTCGTCATGTTCTCCACGCTGTTGGCGCAGCTCTACGGGCCCCTGTCGGCCATCTCCAACTCACGTGTTGAGTTCGCCACTTCCCTGGTCTCATTCGAGCGCGTCTTCGAGGTGCTCGACCTCGAAACCGATGTCCCTGCGCCTGAGAAACCACTGCCGCTTGGGCCAGCGGTTGGTCGTGTGGAATTCGACGACGTTTCGTTCAGATACCAGACCGACGAGCCCGAGGGTTTGGAGGCGGTGAAACGATTCAGCTGGCGTGGGACGACCGACGACACTGCCTCGGTCGGCCACATGGCAACTCGTGATTGGGCGGTTCATGACATCGACTTCAATGCCGAGCCCGGCTCACTGGTGGCGCTGGTCGGCCCTTCGGGTGCCGGAAAGACGACCATTTCCTACCTGCTTCCCAGGCTCTACGACGTAACCGCCGGCTCGGTGAGAGTTGACGGCAAAGACGTCAGGGAAGTGGATCTCGAGGAGCTCGCCGCCACGGTGGGGGTGGTGACGCAGGAGACTTATCTCTTCCACGACACCATCGCGGCCAACCTTCGCTATGCCCGGCCGGACGCCACTCAGAAGCAACTCGAAGAAGCAGCCAGGGCGGCGAACATCGATGAGATGATCGACAAGCTGCCCGACCGCTACGAGACCATCGTCGGTGAGCGTGGTTACCGCCTGTCCGGGGGTGAGAAGCAGCGCATCGCCATTGCCCGGGTGTTGCTGAAGGACCCGAAGGTGTTGATCCTCGACGAGGCGACGTCACATCTTGACTCGAGGTCGGAGGCTCTCATACAGCAGGCATTGGAGACTCTTCTCGAGGGGCGAACATCGATAGTCATTGCCCATCGGCTCTCGACGGTGCGTCGCGCCGATCAGATACTCGTTCTAGACGAGGGACGTATCGTTGAGCGAGGGACTCACGAAGGCCTGATCGAGCAGGGTGGTCTCTACTCCGAGCTGTACGAGACCCAGTTTGAGAGAGCTGGCGCCTAAGCACCGCGGGTCAGATTCTCAAAGAGCAGAGCCTGAGTTGGGGCCAGGAGCAAGACCTCACCGTCGTGTGACATCCAGAGATGTGGGCCTGCCCTGAGCCAAACGTGCTTGGGGACAGCGTCCAAGTTGCGGCGCTTGCGGCCGTTCGGGGGCCTGTAGACCAGCACTTCCGGTGTCGGGGCACCAAGGGCATCCATCGTTCCGACCAGGTCGTACGAGCCAAACAACGCAGCCATGGCCTCGGCGGGGTCTATGGGCCCAGCGTTTGAGAACCATTCGATTCGCTGACATGAGTCGCACCCGGCAAGAGCTACGCGGCCGACCCACACCGGCTTGTGATCACATTCACTCTCAGCTCTGAATTCCATATCCGACACGCTACGAGTCGGGTGTGACAGAAACTGAGTCGAACAGCTCAGAGCTCGACGGCCGGCATCTCCATCGTGTCTTCGAGGCGCGGGCCGGGAACCAAGAGCACCGGAAGATGCGAGTTCACCATCACTCTCGCGGAGACACTCTTCCAGGCTTCTTCTGTGAATAATCGCCGGGTTGCACCCATGATCACCATCTCGGCCTTCACATCCTGAGCTGTCTTTATGATCGCCTCCGCGGCGTCGTCCCCTTCCACGAACCTGATGTCGCAGTCGATCTCGACCGAAGCCAGAGCGGCACAGATCGGGTCGACGGCGCGCCGACCCCTTTCCTCGAGATATGCAGCCGCCTTCTCCTCCGCGCGAGCCGATGACGCCGGAGCGTCGTCCAGAAAGGAGCGGCGAACCTCATCGTCAAGAGCCTCGAGAAAGGAATGGGGGACCTGGACGACGGTCATGACAGTGACGTCAGGTGTGTCGCCGATGAGTTGCTTGCAGAAGTCGGCCACGGGGCCAGCGGGGAGCACACCGGTCGTGGCAACGAGGATCCGCACGGAACGAACCTTAGGTTCTGTCGTGAGTTTGTGCCCTTGGCGAATGGCCTGGGAAGGTCGCCTCGTTGCGGCAACGGCAGGGCATTGAGACCGCTTATCCTCCGTGCGGAAGAGATGTTGTCCCAGCTTCTTATCGGTTTTGTCATTGGCGCGGTTCTATTCGGGTTTGGCGTCTACTGGTGGCTCGGGTCGAGACGCAGTCACAGCGCTCCGACAACACGCTCGGAGTTGAAGCGCCTAGAGGAGTACCCGTTCTATCCGTTCGTGGTGAACGACGATGGGCACGTCGAGTTCAGCGCAGGGGCCTTTTGTCAAGCCGTTGATCACTTCATGGGCGAGGCCAATGAGCGGGCAGCTCGGGAGCTGATAGTCATCGGTGAGCAGAACCTGGTTCGGGAGCGGTTCGCGACCGAGGACCTGAACGCGTACAAGAGGCTGTATGAGATGTACGACGGCGACCAGGTCGTGCTGGACAACGACGCCTTTCTCGAGAACTATCGCCGCATAGTCAGTCAGCTCGGGCGCTCGTTCCGCGGCACAGGGATCGAGATTCTCCTTCACAACCTGGTGAACCCGTCGCGGTCGTTGGTGGCCATCGAAAACGGCGAGGTCACAGGCCGGACAGTGGGAAGCGGGGCCACCAACCTCGTTCTCGATCTCAAGACCAGGCGACAGCGCGGTGAGGACAAAGTCAACTACGAGTTGAATATTGGGTCGCGTCAGTTCAAGTGCACGACGATCCCTGTGTTCAGAGAAGACTTTGGGCTCGTGGGCGCGGTCTGCATCAATGTCGACACCCATTTCATTCGCGAGGCGGTGGTGGGCGACGAAGCTCGTCTCGTCGCCTTCGTCGACAACCTGCTGCGAACTGACTTCGAGCTGGACGAGAACATCCTCTCGCCGGAGGAGTTTCAAAGCGCATTGCGGGGGAAGCGCCACTATCTGGACGAAGCCATACGCTCGGGATCCGGGCAGGGTCGAGAACGGCGCCTCGCGGCAATACTCTTCTCAGACATCGTCGACTTCACGTCTCGCATGGCCGGCGACGAGAACGCGACGATGCGCTTGATGGAGGTGAATGACGACATCCACCACCGCTCTCTTGCCGCACATGGTGGCCAGCTTCTCAAGAAGCTCGGTGATGGCACCCTGGCGCGGTTCGACTCAGCTTCCGAGGCGGTCAGCGCAGCCCGTGACATGCAACGCTCTGTGGCGGCCGATGGGAGCTATCAGCTACGGGTCGGCATCCACCTCGGCGAGGTGGTCGTCGAGGCTCATGATGTGCACGGGGACGGCGTCAACATCGCCTCGCGGATACAAGATGCCGTGGAGCCTGGCCAGATCGGCTTCTCGTCTGTCGTTTTCGACAACATCAAGAACAAAGAAGGGTTCGAAGCCAAGTCAATCGGGCAGCACGAGCTCAAGAACGTTTCTGACCCTGTCAGCCTCTACGTACTCGTGGTCTAATCTGGTCTCCGGTCCCAACCTGTGAGGAAGTCCTGGACGCCGAGCTGCTGAACAAGGTCACTTGGAAGATCCCCAACGCCCTCGCATTGATCGGGTCGGCGTCAGGGGAGGAGTGGAATGGGATGACCGCCTCCTGGATCACGCAGTTGTCCATGGAGCCGGTGTTGGTTGGCGTTGGAGTCGACAACAGCGCGGTGACCCATCGACTGATATCAGATGGCGGTTCCTTCACCGTCAACTTGTGGTCGTCCGACGACACCAGGGTCTTCGTGAAGTTCTCCAAGCCCGCCACCAGAGAAGGGCTGACCCTGAACGGGCGTTCCGTGACACCCGCACCTTCGGGTGCTCCTATCTTCGATGAGTCGATTGCGTGGATGGACTGCACTGTTCGAAACTCGATCGACTTCGGCACCCACACCCTCTTTGTTGGAGAAGTGACCGCCGCTGGGGTCAACGACGACGAACAGAGGGCTGCCGCAATGTCTGACACTCGTATGAAATACGGCGGTGTCAAGAGGGGCGGCCACTGAGGCCGCACCAGTCCTTGGAAGAAGAGTCTCGTTGTGAGGGTTTGAGTTTGGGATGTTCAAGAGCCAGGTGTCCGATGCGTGAGAAAGGTCGTTGAATGAGAAGAGTCGGCACTGGTTTCCTGCTCGTTGCCGCAGGAGCCGCGCTGTGGGGCACGGACGCCCTGTTCCGCTGGGCGCTTGCTTTCGAGCTGCCCGCCGCAGTGGTCGTCTTCTGGGAGCATGTCATTCTTGTTCTGGTCACGAGCCCCTTGCTTGTGCGGTTCCTGCGCAACCGGCCGCAACTGACCGGCAAGGATCTCGCGGCGATCCTCTTTGTTGGAGCTGGGGCTTCGGCTGTCGGCACCATCTTGTTCACACAAGCCTTCACTTATGGCGACCCGACGACGCCACTGCTGCTCCAGAAGTTGCAGCCGATCATCGCCGTGCTGGGTGCCTACCTGCTCCTCGGTGAGCGGCTGCTTTCGCGCTACTGGTGGTACTTCGCGTTAGCGGTCGCCGGTGGCTGGCTGATCTCTTTCCGCAGCCCGTTTGACGTGTCGGTCAGTGAGGCGACACCTGCTCTGCTCGCCCTTGGCGCTGCCGCCCTGTGGGCGATGGGGACAGTCCTGGGTCGCCATCTGACAAGCAAGATCGCACCCAACGAGTTGACTGCGGTTCGGTTTGCGGTTGGCTTGCCCACCGCGTTGATCATCTTGATCGCGCGCAACGAGACCTCGTTGGCCCTCGAAATCACGTTGAGCGATGTGTGGGCCCTGGTCCTGCTGGCGCTGATCCCAGGCCTTGCGGCGCTGATGATCTACTACAAAGGGCTTCAGTCCACGCCTGCGTCGAACGCCACCCTTGCCGAGTTGGCCTTCCCGCTCACAGCCATCTTCGTGAACTGGATTCGCTTTGATAGCGCTCCCGGCCTGTCTCAGTGGGCGGGCATCGTCCTTCTCTCGGTGACGATCGTGGTGATGAGCAGGGTCGGCAACCGGGATCCCGAGGGGCTCGGTGTGAAGCAGTTGGAGCCCGTCTAACCCCGATAGGTGAGACCGCGTGGTGCAGTTGCAAAACCCCACTCGGTCAGCGGCACGGCAAGGGAAGAGGCGGAAGCGGGCTCTCCGTTCACAGTCGCAAGAGTCAAGCGCCTGTGCCTGTCTGCCACCTCGGCCAGGGCCCTCGAGATCACCCCGAGGTCGTCCAACGCGGTATCAAACAGCGTGAGGCCTCGGCGGCTCTTGTCGAGGTAGCCGACAAGCCGGCCGTCTGAGAGCAGCACGTAGGCACCAGCGTCCCGGGCGAGCCGGGTGGCTTCGATGTCCGGCCAGGGCAGGATCGATCCGTACGGGTTTGCCGGATCTGTTGCCGCCAGCGCGCAGAGGCCGGTGCTGCCGTTTCCACGCAGGCGATCCACCGCACCCGGGAGAGCGAACTGTGAGCCGCCCAAGCCCTCGACGAAGTACCCGCGGCGGATTCGCCCGATCTCTTCGAGTTGCCGGTACACCGGGTAGAGCGCCGCGAAGCCACCTGGGTAGCCCTCGGCGAGCACTGTCGCCCTGGTGATGACGCCGTGACGTTCCAACAGGAGCTCCGCCCATGCAGCATGTCGTTCGGTCTCGGACACGGGGCTTCTCACGATCGACGACGTGGCGCTCCATCTCCCACCCGAGTGTGGGGGGAACCGCGATGAGAGTGCTGCTCGTCCCGAAGACCTGCTCTTGCGGCGCGCCGTGAATGCCCTGACGGGCTCGAAGGTGTCGTTGGTGACGAGACCCGCCCAGACCAGGTCCCAAAGGGCATCGAGGCTCTCGTCTGGGTCGCCGCCTCCGGTCTCCTGGTAGATATCGCTGAAGAAGCTGGCTCCTCGGCTTTCGAGTAGGTCCATCACGGCGCTGGCCTTGCGACTCGGGGCAAACTCGGGATCGGGCCCCGTCCAGAACGTCTCCAGGCTCTCCCTGGGATAGAGGGCCACTCGCCCATCTTTGTTCCCGAGCGAGCCGGCTCCCACCCACACGAGATCACCCGAGAGGAGCATCTGATCGATGCCTTGGCCTGCCCCGGCCACCCGGGGCGGCAAGATGTCTCGCTCGAGGACCGACGCCGGCATCGACGCTCCGGTGAGGCGGCGAAGAGTGTCGGCGAGGGCGTTCTTGCCTCTTGGTGGGTCCGCCGAGACGCCCTGCCAACTGACTTCGAACGCGGCCAGCTGCTCTTGGGCTACGGGCTCGATCTCACTGCGGAGGAGAGCCAAAGATCTCCGCTTCAGCCGGCGCAGCACGGTGTCGTCTATCCACTCTCTGCCTTCTCCACCAGGCCTGAAAGCTCCCTCAACGACTCGCCCCGATGCCTGAAGACGCTTCAGTGCTGTCTCGATCACCCCTCGTGGCAACCCGAGCGCACCTGCAGCTTCGTTCGATGTGAACGGCCCATGTGTTCTGGCGAATCGGCCAACGATGTCTCCAAGCGGGTCTTCCACGGGTTCGAGCAAGACGTGAGGAACACCTGCTGGAGGCTGCACTCCCAAGCCGTCGCGAAGCCTTGACACATCCTCGATTGCCGCCCACTTGGTGTCGCCGCCGATTGTCACCGCCACAACTCTCCGTTGCCCCGCCAGTTCCTCGATTGAAGTTTCGACATCGATGCCCGTGCTCCGTACTTCGATATCAGTTGTGTTTAGCGGACCAAGGTCGCGCAGCATGTCGTGGAGGCGATCGATGGAGTTCGCCCGGCGCGAGTCGGTGAGATGCTGGAGCTCCAGTTCCACCGCGGCCACGACTTCGGGGTCGATCAACTCCCTCAACTCACCTTCTCCGAGCAGCTCCCGCAGAAGCTCGCGGTCGAGGGTCAGCGCAGTGGCTCTCCGCTCGGCGAGAGGAGCATCGGCTTCGTACAGGTATGCAGCCACGAAGGAGAAGAGCAGAGAGGATGCGAACGGCGACGGGCTGGCGGTGTCAACCTCGGCGACTCTTATCTTCCGCGATCTGATTTCTCCGAGAACATCTCTCAGAGACGGGACATCGAAGTCGTCCTGAAGGATCTCGCGATACACCTCGAGCATGATCGGGAACGAGCCGAACTGCCGGGCTACCCCGAGAAGGTCGGCGGACCTCCTCCGTTGGAGCCAGAGCGGCGTCCTCTCCCCGGGTCGCCGACGAGGGAGCAGCAATGCTCGTCCCGCCGCCTCGCGGAACCTGGCCGCGAACAGTGCCGTGTCGGCGACATGATCGACGAGCAGTGGCTCCACATCCTCGGGATCCAGGATGAGGTCGGCAGCGTCTGGGGGATGGTCAGAGTCGGGGAATCGGAAGGCAATGCCGTCGTCTGACCAGATCACGTCCACGTCAGATCCATACGTCTCCCTGAACTGATGGCGTAACGCCATAGCCCAGGGAGCGTGCACGCGAGCACCGAGCGGTGAGAGGAGGACAACTCTCCAGTCGCCGATCTCGTCCCTGAATCGCTCGACGACGATGGTCTGGTCTGTGGGCAGGACGCCGGTTGCCTCTCGTTCTTCTTCGAGATAAGCGACGAGGTTCTTCGCAGCCAGCTCGTCGAGGCCGTGAACGTCGTGGAGGGTTGCCAAAGCCGTCTCGGGATCCGACGACGCAGTCTCCCGAATGAAGCGGCCGACCGCCTTTCCTGTTTCCAACGGCCTGCCCTGCATGTCCCCATGCCAAAAGGGCATCCGAGCCGAAACCTCACCTGGTGCCGGGACGACCTCGACCTTGTCGTGGGTTATCTGAGTGATCCGCCAGGCCGACGAGCCGAGCAAGAAGGTGTCGCCTTCACGTGATTCGTAGACCATCTCTTCGTCCAACTCGCCAACCCGGCTCCCGTCCGGTAGTGCGACTCGGTAGAGGCCTCTGTCGGGGATCGTCCCCGGATTGGTGACGGCCAGCTGCCTGGCCCCAGGCCTCGCCGTCACCTCGCCGGTTGCGCGATCCCAGTTGATGCGAGGGCGCAACTCGGCGAACAGGTCGGACGGATAACGGCCCGAGAGCATGTCGAGCGTCTCATCGAAGACCTGGCGGCTCAGCTCGGCATATGGCGTGGATCTGCGGGTGAGCTCGAACAGCTTGTCGGCGGTGGTGTCTGCCGAGACCGTCTGGGCCACGATCTGCTGGCTTAGCACGTCGATGGGGTTCTTGGGGATCCGAGTCGCCTCCACCTGGCGCTGAGCCATCTGCGAGGCCACGGCGGCTGACACCAGGAGGTCTCCTCGATACTTGGGGAAGATCCTCGCTCTCGACACTCCACCGACTTGATGCCCGGATCTGCCGACTCTTTGCAGTCCAGAAGCCACCGAGGTTGGGGACTCGATCTGAAGCACTAAGTCGACCGCACCCATGTCGATGCCCAGTTCCAGAGACGACGTGGCCACGACGGCCTTCAGGGTCCCATTCTTGAGCGCTTCCTCGATCTCGAGTCGTTGCTCCCTGGCGACTGACCCGTGATGGGCGCGGGCCAGCTCTTCGCCGGCGAGATTGTTGATTTCGGAGCAGATGCGCTCTGCCAGACGTCGGGAGTTGGCAAAGACGATGGTGCTGTTGTGATTGCGGATCTCGGAGACGAGCTCCGGGTAGATGGCGGGCCAGATCGACCGGGTGGGTGTGGCGTCGGGATCCAGGGGATCGGGCTCGCCAGGCTCGTTCATGTCTTCGACCGGGACCACGATCTCGAGGTCCATCTCCCTTTTGTGACCGATGTCGATGATCGTGACCGGCCGCGGGCTCCAAACGTCGTCTTCGATGATCCCGCCACCGAGGAACTCGGCGATGGTCTCGAGTGGCCGCTGGGTCGCCGACAGCCCGATTCGCTGCGGCGGCGCGGCGGCTATCTCTTCGAGCCGCTCGAGGGACAGCGAGAGATGGGCTCCGCGCTTCGAGCCGGCGACGGCGTGAACCTCGTCGACGATCACCCAGCGGACGCTCTCCAGCACGGATCTCACCGCGGAGGTGAGCATCAAGTAGAGCGACTCTGGGGTTGTGATGAGGATGTCCGGTGGATGACGCTCCATCCGGCGTCGCTCCTCCTGCGGGGTGTCACCGGTGCGCAAGAAGGTGGTCACTTCCGGCAGAGAAGCCGCGCCGAGTCGGTCCGCGGCGTGCCGGATGCCGGCCAGTGGTGCCCTCAGGTTGCGGTCGACGTCGTGTGCCAACGCCTTCAATGGTGAGATGTAGAGGACACGACACCGCTTGTCTCGCTCTGGTGCCGGCTCGGTGAGCAGGCGATCGAGTGTCCACAGGAAGGCGGCAAGAGTCTTCCCAGAGCCGGTCGGAGCATGTATGAGTGTGTGCTCGCCGGCTGCGATGGCGGGCCATCCCCGGCTCTGAGCCTCGGTTGGCTCGGCGAAAGAGGCCTGGAACCAGGTACGGGTCGCCGGGGTGAAGCCGTCTAGCGCGTCCACACCGGGAAGGTATCAGCGGTGGCTGACAACTTCCGCAAGAAGATGCTCAGGCGGTGAGCTCCAGGGGAAGGCGGTCGACCTCGGCAAGCTCTAGAAAGATGTCCACTACTTGGGGGTCGAACTGGGTCCCTGCGTTGTTGCGGATCTCCTGGACGGCAAACTCGGTGGGCAGAGCCGGCTGATAGGCCCTGACCGAGGTCATCGCGTCGAATGCGTCGGCAACGAGGACGATTCGGCTCATGATCGGGATGTTGTCCGCATCTAGCCCGAACGGGTAGCCCCGGCCGTCGTATCGCTCGTGGTGGTAGAGGATGGCTTCGGCGATCTTCGGGTCGACGCGATTCCGGGTCATGGCGAATCCCATCTCCGGGTGACGCCTCATCAGCTCGAGCTCTTCGTCACTGAGCGGTCCGGGCTTTCCCAGGATCCCGGGATCGAGGTGGATCTTGCCGACATCGTGGAGCATGCCTGCAAGGGCGAGTCGATCCAGGTCCTCGGACGGCAGGTCAAGACCGGAGCCCAGGTTGACGGCGAGGTTCGAGACGCGATGAACGTGGCCGTGGAGGTCTTCGATCACATCCTCCATGACCTCGATCAAGATGTCTCCGGGAATCTCCCTCATTGCATCTCCACAGATCGCAAAGTCTTGCCACGGAGCATGGGCGATACATGGGTCGGTCGTCCCAAATGGGGTCGATCCCCAGCTGGGCCTGTTACCGACTCGAGTGAGGCCTTCCTCCGCACCAACAGTTACCTCATATTGTCGGAGGTCTCTGTGCCAGCCTTGAACAAAAGGTGGAAAGGGCCGGTTTCAGCTCACTCTCGTGATTTGAGCTGCTCGACGTACTCGTTTACCGCTGAGTCGTGCTCTGGAGTCGAGTGGGCTATCGCTTGCATCGCTGCCGAATACTCGAGGAAGCCGTCCAGATCCATGGTTCGTGCTTGGCGGAGAAGTCTCTTTGCCATGATCACCGCCGGCCTCGGTTTTGCTGCGATCGTCTTCGCCAACTCCATGGCACGCATCGACAGCTGGCTGTCGGGAGCCAGCTCCAGCAAAATCCCAAGTTTCAGAGCCTCTTCAGCGTCTACGAAGCGAGCGGTCAGTGCCAGCTCGGTGGCACGTTGCCAGCCGACGACCCTCGGGAGTAGCCAGGCACCGCCATCGCCGGGGATGATCCCCATCTCGATGAAGGTGTGGGCAAAGCGCGCTCTCGACGATCCGAGCCTGAGATCACATCCGAGAACGAGGTCGAACCCGGCTCCGACGGCCGGCCCGTTGACCGCGGCGATGGTGACAAGGTCGGTAGTGGCCAGCATCCTGGTGAGCTGCTGGATGGTCTCTCGGTACTTCTCGGTCAACTCAAACGGGGATCCGCCGAAGAGGCCGGTTTTGTCGGCCATGTCCTTGACGTTCCCGCCTGAAGAGAACGCCGATCCGGCGGCGTCGATGACCAAGACTGCCGTTGATGGGTCGGTCTCGGCGTCGTGTATCGCGTCGAGAAGCTCTTCCAGCATCTCCTCACCCGTTATGGCGTTGCGTATCTCGGGTTGATTCAGTGTGACTACGACGACGTCGTCTTCTGTTCTGCTGATTACGTGGCTCATGCCAGGCCGTGCTCCTTTGCCGTTTCGACGAATGCCGCCGCTGCGATGGGATCGACGCGATTGTTGGCGTCGCCGTCGACTTTGATCGAAGAGCCCACAATGACGCTGTCCACGACGTCGAGAAGGCCCGCCAGATTGTCACGAGTGGCACCCGATCCCACAACGACGCGCGTTGAACCCGGCACTGAGTCCCGCAAGCGTGTCGCCTCGTTGATGTCAGGCTCGGCACCGGTTCCAGGCCCGGAGACGATCAGTGCGTCCGCCGTGCCGCGCTCGATCGTGTCGGCGGCTGCTTGAGCGATGCTCAACCCGTGTGGAGGGACCGCGTGTTTGACCATCACGTCAGCCCAGATCTCCACATCAGGAGCCATGTGTGATCGTTTCCGCGCCGCTTCAGCTGCCTTGCCGACGATGGGCCCTTGGTCGGTGTACATCGTGCCGGTCAGCACGTTGACCCGAACGAAGCCGGCTCCTGTCGCAGCCGCGATGCCAAGACCTGAGAGGACGTCGTTGCGAAGCACGTTCACGCCGATGACCGCATCGGTCTCCCGGCTGATCGCCTCGACGGCTGCGGTGATGGCCGCCACCGTCTCTGGGGGCACGGAATCGGCAAAGAACGGGATGTCACCAAAATTCTCGACCATCAACGCCGGAAATCCGGCAGTGGTCAGCTCGTGGGCATCGCGAACCGCAGTCTCTACAACCTCGGTCATAGAGCCTCCATAGGCAGGAGCCCCGGGAAGTGGGAGCAGATGGACCATCCCCACCAAGTGGGGAACTGAGATCACAGCCAGGCCTTGGCTACCTCGACTGCCTTCTCGGCGTGTTCGCCCGTCAGTTTGAGACGGGTGTCTTTCGGCTTGACTCGCCTGATGACTATCCGAGCCCAGTCGGACGCCGAGCCTTTGATCAGCTGATCGGTGTCGTCTGGCCCGTAAACCCATTTCGCATAGCCGGGGCCGATCACCTCGACCCTGATCGGCTCATAGTGCTCACCTGCTTGCTTGAAGGCATAGGGGAGTGTCTTCCATCCCAGCCAAGCCACATGGCGAATCCGTGGCGTGTCCTCGACTTCGAGACCGAGCGTGTCGTAGATGTTGAGCCCGTGCATCCAGGTCTCCATGAGCCTGAAGGTGGCAAAGGTGCGAGCGCTCATGTCACCGGCCACCCAGTCGACGCGGTCCTCGCCGCTCATGTGTGACAGCGGTTCCACCACCTTGGCCCTGCCGCCGCGCCACCACTCGATGACATCTTGTGGTCTCATCGAACGGCCTTTCTTGATGGCGCGCTTCTTCAAAGCCTCCAGATCGGAGGAGTTCTGCCACTCTGCGATCTTGTCACCGCCACTGATCGAGTCGGCGCCCAGCTCCTCGAAGCCGGCGAGGTGGGCGATTGTGTCGCGGACCGTCCAAGGTTTGTTGGGCGTGACCTTATCCCAGACTTTGATCGGGATTCGCTGGAGCGATTGGTCGAGGAACTGCTGCTCGGCTACGAGGTCTGAAAGGATGTCGCGCACCAGCCAATTCTAGTAGCGCAGGATTTTGTATTCCCAAGAGAGATTGTCGTTTACCAGGCCCTTTCGACCTGTTCTTCCCGCATCGGCTGGGGAATCTTGGTCGTCTCGGGGAGGCCTGCCGACTCGTTGAGGCGGTCGATGAGCTGGCGGAGACGGCCAAAATGGCGTCTGTCGAAGACGAAGGAGATCCGCTCGCAGTCAAGGGCGTCTTCGTCCTCGATCTCGGCTTGGGTCGGCGGGGTCGACTCGATCTCGCCTTCGACGACGATGTCCGAGAACTCCTCGTTGAGTGCTCTCAGATCTTCAGCGGTGGGCGCTTGCCTGAGCCGGAGAATCAAGCGGCCTGACGAGTATCTCTGTGAGTGATAGTTGGTGTAGAACTCGAGGATGTGGTCGCAGGCCTGCTGGGCGTCGTTCGTGTGGAAGAACAGCGAGAGGTCCGACTCGGAGATCAGGCCTTTGGCCAACTGTGTGTCTTCGATGAACCGCATCACAGGTCCCCAGTACTCGGTCTCTTCGGCCTCGAGCAGCACGATCGGATGCAGATCGCTCTTCCCGGTCTGGATGAGGGTCAGAAGCTCGAACGCCTCGTCGAGGGTTCCGAACCCGCCTGGCATGATCACGAAGGCATGTGACTCCTTGACGAAACCCAGCTTGCGGGTGAAGAAGTACTTGAAGTTGACGGTTCGGTCACCGGATAGGTAGTCGTTCGGCTTGGCCTCGAACGGGAGCCGGATGTTCACACCGTAGGAGTTGTCCACTCCGGCGCCCCGGTTGCCGGCCTCCATGATTCCTGGGCCCGCTCCGGTGATGACTCCCCATCCGTGCTCCGCCATGAGCGATGCGAAGCTCGCGGTGAGCTGGTAGTCGGGGTCCCCCTCTTTGAGGCGAGCCGATCCGTAGATCGTCACCTTTGGCTCTTCGTGTCGGGAGAACACGAGGTTCGAATATCGCATCTCCTTGACCGCCGTGTTGATCAGCTTGAGATCGCCACGGGTCGCTCCGTCCCGGTGCAGCTTGAGGACCGTGGTCAGCAGCTCGGCGATGATGTCTTGGTTCTCGTTCTCGGAAGCATCGGCGACGATCTGCCGCAGACGTTCGTCGAGGTCGGGGTTACCGAGGTCGTAGGCCACAGACTGAAACGTAGCCGGGGCTCAGCGTTGCCAGCTCTTCAGAGCTTCTCGGGCGACCACTTCGCCCCACTCCTGCACGAAGTGCCCGGCATCGTCTAGGACCAGTGGGGCAGGGCATCCCTGTATCCGCTCGCGCACCCACGGCATCACTCCCGCGAGGACCGGGTCGGTTGCCCCGATCGCCATGAACGACTTCCCGCCGAACTCGTTGGACCACCACTCCATCGCCCGTTCGGAGGTTTCAACGCCGTCGAACGACGGATCGGTGGGGACCAGCTGCGGGAACGAGCGGACCCCCGCCTTGAAGGTGGTGTCGGGGAACGGAGCGTCGTAAGCGGCGGCTTCTTCGGGCGTGAGATGAGGGACCGTGCGGCTCATCAGTGTCCCGACGGGGAGGTCCGGGGTGCGGGCCACGTAGTCACGCCAGTCGAGAAAGCCTTGGCTCGGCTCCTCACCCACGGCGAACGTGGTGTTCATCACGATCAGGCCGGCGATTCGATCACCCATGTCCGCACCCAGGCTGAGACCGAGCAGCCCGCCCCAGTCTTGGACGACCAGGCTGATGTTGCGGAGGTCGAGTTTCTCGATGAAAGACGTCAGTGATTCTCGATGAAACTCCCATGTGTACTCGTCATCGTTTACTGGCTTGTCACTGCGCCCGAAGCCGAAGAAGTCGGGGGCTATCACACGAGCCCCACTCTCGAGGAACGCCGGGATCATTCGCCGGTAGAGATAGGCCCAGGTCGGTTGTCCGTGGAGGCATAGGAACGTCTCGGAGGCGTCTTTGGGGCCTTCGTCGACGTAGTGCATCCGAAGGCCCTCGTAGCCGGCCAGGTCTGCGGTGTAGCGAGGCTGGTACGGCCAGTCGGGAAGATCGGCGAAGCGGTCGTCGTCGGTACGCAGAACTTCGAGCATCATGCGAGCCTATCCGGCCCGTGTTGGCAGCGTTCTTACTTGAACGGCTTTGCCGACGGTCCCTTTCGTACAACGGCGTTCCACACTGTCTCGTAGTGGTCACGGTCGTAGGCGTCGACATGAGGGAGCACGAACTCGTCCCATGCATGGCGCAGGGGATCGTCGCGGTCTGCGTAGACGAGAAGACCCGTAGGCACCCGGTCGAGCACGGATCGGAGTGACAGCGGTGTCTCCACCCTCACCCCGCTGTCCACGGTCTCAAAGGAGGCGTTTATCTCAACAGTCAGCCGGGAAATGGCCTCGACGTACT
Organism: Acidimicrobiia bacterium; assembly: GCA_028285585.1. Classification (GTDB taxonomy): domain Bacteria; phylum Actinomycetota; class Acidimicrobiia; order Spongiisociales; family ZC4RG35; genus CAXMPK01. The sequence goes on along the minus strand of JANQOU010000013.1, from coordinate 60,750 downwards.
CGTCCTTGAGTGACGGGTAGCGAGTCGCCAGCATCTCCTTGACTTGCTCGTCTGCCGGGAATCTCTTCTCCCAGATCACCCAGCGGTCGGCGAAGGCCTTGTTGAGAGTCTGTGTCCCGGCGTAGTCGCGTATGTCGGTCGGGTTCATCGTCCCGAACACCCTGACGTCATCACGAAGAGCGACGGTCTCGCCGTTGGGGAGATCGAGGGCTCCGTAACGGTCGAGAAGGCCGTGCAGAGCAAAAAGCGTCTCGGCGCCGGCTGCGTTGAGTTCTGACAAGTTGAGCAGGGCAGGGCCGCGAAGTGCGCGCGTGATGTCGCCGTCCTCCCAGCGGCTTTCGGTGCCGCCCTTGCCGTCTCCGTGAAGGTGGGTGGATCCGATCAGCGTCACATCACGGACCTCACCCGTCAGCGGGATCCTGAAGTAGGGGAGGCCCATCGCCGCGGCGAACTGCTCGATGTCGTGGTCTTTCCCGGTCCCCATGTGGCCCCGCACGGCGATGTGAAGCGGGACGGTTCCTTCGGCTCCGGAACGGCGGGCCCGTTCCACCTGTGCGAACCGGTACAGCATCCCTAGGTCGACGTAGTGAGGGTCGGGATCCGGGATCTTTCGCTGCCGCAGCTCGGCGTCGTCCACATCGCCGGGAAGCGTGAACTTCTCCAACTCGATCGGGGCACCCTCTCCTGTGGGGTCCTCGAAGGTGACTGTCTCAGGCAATTGCTTTCTCCTTGGATTGATATTCCGAAACCTTGATCCACCAGCCGTCCAGCCCCGACATGGCGAGACTGCGGCGGAGGGCATGGCGGGTGCCGTCGATCATCGCGTTGGCGAGCCTCTCCGGTTGTTCCACCACCTCGTGCCTGCCGTAGGCCTCGTCCACGGTGTGATCGCCGATCCCTATGCCGATCACGGTGGTGCCGGTCGATTCAACCGCTGACACCGACTCGGTGAGAGCATCGAGGGAGCCTCGTGTCATCCCGTCGGCGAGGACCATCAGGATCCGCACGTCTGCACCCAGGCGCGCCATGCGCTCTGATGCGTGGATCACGTTGAACTCGTCGACATTTGCAGCCTTCTCGAAGAGTGAGACCGGTGGCGCGCTCCCGGGGTTGCGCCGGGCCATGGCAGCTGCTCGGCGAGGGTCTTGAGCGGTGAGGAACAGGCCGGCAAGCGTCTGCTGGCTGTCTCTCCATCGTCGGTCGAAGGCCTTCACCAGGTAGTGGTTGACCGTGGTGGTCAGGCGGTCTGCCGCCGTCCCTTGGGTTTGTCGAAGGCCGGCCGTGGCGGCGGAGCGCGCTTTTCGGTAGGAGTCCTCTGTGTCTCCGGGTCGTGCGGCGAAGCCGCGATTGAACAAAGCAACCTCGAAGTCGATCTGAAGCTCGTCGCACAGACGCGCCATGGTCCAGGCCCCGAGAAGAGCTGCGGACATCGCCCAAGCCGTGCCTGGGCCCCGGCCTCTACCCGGGCTGAGCATCGACGCGGACGCATCAACGAGGAGCGAGACCGCGTACCGCCTGCGGGTTCGCGAAGCCCGGCGCTCATAGAGACGCTGGTAGAGGCCGGCACCGATGAAGAGAGCGGCATGGGGCGAGACGTCACCCTGGTCGAAGCCGGACCGCAAGCCGCGACGCTGGTTGGCTGCGAAGAGAGGGAACAGCTCGCCGGAGACCCGTCGCTGAGCCACTTCCCATCTCTTGGCGGCGGCATCGATGGCCTCCAAGCCTTCTTTGCCGAAGGTGGAGAACGTAGAGGGGATAGGCGTCACAAGAAGCTTCCCGCCCTGCCCAGTGGGCAGATACACCTCGGGGGCTTGGCTGACTCGCAGCAACTGATCGGTCGACTCGTCTCCTGCCGTCTCCGAGGCACCCTTCTTGTCGGACGCTCCCGATCTCGACTCTGCGGCGCGTCGTGTGTCCTGATACGAGTCTGCGTCGGCGACGATCGGTGAGACCATTCGCACCGAATCGACACCCTGCGCGGCCTTCTCGGCATCAGCCTCACCGGCGAGTTTGCGTTGAGCGTTGGTGGCGGTGCCCGGGACCTCGGTGATCAGCCCGTTGGCTCGTGCAATGGCTTCCAGTTCCAGAGCCAGCTGGGCCACATACCAGGGGTCGTCGGTCTCCGACGCCATCTTGCAGTGTTCAGTGGCGTCGTCAAGAGCGACGGCGGCTCGGGCCTCGAACCTCGTCTCCAAGACTTCCCGCTCCACGTAGCCGCCTGTGAGCAGGAAGCAGCCGAGCACGAATTGGCTCAGCGCTCCCGACTTGGAGATCGCCTGGCTGAGCGAGGACAAGTAGAGGTCTTGCAGCACGGATCGAGCACCCGGATACGAGGCGAGCCCCTGGACCTCTTGCCTGGCGTCTTCAAGACTGAAGAAGAGGACTTCGGCGACCGGCCGGTCCGTTCTCTCCAACGCTTCCAGCAGGTCCAACTCGACGCCTTCGGCGACCTCGCCTTCGATCGGCCAGTCGTCGGGAAGCTCTCTTGTCTCGTCGAGGTTGGTCGAGACGAGATGCATGACCTCGTGTAGCGCAGACGCCAGAGCCACTTCGTCGGGTGTCACGGGTGCGTTGCGGTGATAGGCGGCCTGGAAGATACGAGGGTCGCAGACGATCTCGTCTTCTGACGCTGCGGCCTCGGACCCGAGCCGGACTCGGAGGTTGGGGTTCTCTGACAGGCTTCGCGCCAATCTGGTGACTGCCGGAGCGACCCGCTGATAGCGATTGACCACGGCCTCGATGGCCTGGTCCTCTGGCCCTATCAGGTCGGCTAGGAACGTCTGGTCGCGTCCGCGCATAGGCCGCCCATTGTCTCACGACTTGTCAAGACGAAATCGACCTACGATCGCCTCATGGCATCGTCACCCGCACATGAAGCCGTCGACAGGCACATCCGAGGCAACGGGTCCGCGATCGTCGGAGAGTTCGCCGATCTTCTCGCCATCCCCAATGTGACCGGATCCGTCGCCGATCTCCAACGAAACGCCGACGAGATCGTGGCTCGCTTCGAGTCGAGAGGAGCCACCATGGAAGTGGTCCAGCTGGACGGGGCGTCGCCGGTAGTGATCGGGGAGCTTCGTTGTGACAACCCGACGGCCACGATCGGCGTGTACGTCCACTACGACGGCCAGCCCGTGCATCCTGAGAACTGGACGTTCCCGCCCTTCGCCCCGACCATTCTCGATGGTGACAGCGAGGTCGATGTGTCGAACGATGTCGACTCGGAATGGCGGATCTACGCCAGAGGAGCTTCGGACGACAAAGCACCCCTGGCAGCCATCACGGCAGCCCTCGACGCGATAGCCGAACTGGAGCGCACGGTCGATCTCGTCTTCCTCTTCGAGGGGGAGGAAGAGTCGGGAAGCCCAAACCTCGCCCGATACATGGAAGAACTGGCCGGCCGCCTCGAGGCCGACGCCTGGCTCCTCTGCGACGGGCCGGTTCATCAGAGCGGCACTCCTCAGGTGGTCTTCGGTTGCCGAGGCTTCGCCGGATTCGATCTCACGTTCTACGGGCCGGAGAGGGAGTTGCACTCCGGTCACTACGGCAACTGGGTTCCCAACCCCGCTTTCGAGCTGGCTCACTTCCTTGCGTCTTGCAAAGACGAAACAGGAAGAGTTGTGATCGAGGGGTTCTACGACGACACATGGCCGATCTCCAGCGCCGACATCAAGGCGATAGAGGCATTGCCCGCAGTCGAGGACCTGCTCGAAGGGAGCCTGGGGTTCTCTGGGTCGGACGATGCGTATCCCAGCTATGCGGAGTCGCTCATGTACCCCAGCTTCAACGTTCGCGGCATCAGGGCTTCCGAGGTGGGGTCTGGTGCCAGAAACGCCATCCCGTCCGAGGCGTCGGCCTCCGTCGACATCCGCCTCGCGGCCGGGGACGTCCCGGACCGAATGCTGGATCGGGTGGAGCGGCATCTGGAGCAGGCTGGGTATGTGGTTCTCGACCGTGAGCCGACGGCAGCCGAGCGTCGTCGGTCCCGGCGCCTGGTCACTATGAAGCGAGACGTTGGTGGCTACCGGGCTGGTCGGATCCCACTCGACTCGCCTCTGGCGCTCGCGATGGTTGAGGTGGCCCGGGAAGCTTCAGGAGAAGACGTGATCGCTCTGCCCACCTTTGGCGGCTCGATCCCGTTGTATCTGTTCGAGGATCTTCTCGGCGCTCCGGTTGCCATGCTTCCCATCGCCAATCACGACAACAACCAGCACGCACCTGACGAGAACCTGAGAATCGGCAACCTTTGGTACGGGATCAAACTGTGGGCGACAATGCTCACGTCGGATCTGAGCGCGGTTCGCAGCTAACACACCGGCGGGGGCGTAATACCCTGCCCGGGTGCACTACGACCTCACAACCCTGCCCAACGGGCTTCGAGTCATCACCGAGTCAATGCCGTCCCTTCGCTCGGTGGCCGTCGGCTGCTGGGTCGACACCGGCAGTCGTGACGAGAACGGCAACGAAGCCGGGATCTCCCATTTCCTCGAGCATCTTCTATTCAAAGGGTCTGAGGACATGCCGGCACGCGAGGTGTCGGAGACCTTCGACGCGATAGGAGCGGAGTCGAATGCCTTCACCTCCAAAGAGGCGACTTGCTACTGGGCGCGGCTTCTCGACCAAAGCCTGGAAACGGGGCTCGACGTCTTGTCCGAGATCATTCAGCGACCCGCGTTCCGTAGCAACGAGATAGACGCCGAGCGCCAAGTGGTCATCGAAGAGATCAACATGTACGAGGACGATCCCAACGATGTCGCCTTCGAGAGATTCACCACTGCCGTCTTCGCCGGGCATGACCTCGCCGATCCGGTGTTGGGTACTCGTGACTCCATCAGGGGTGTCTCCCGAGACGAGATAGCCGGGTACTGGAAGCGTCGATATGGGGCGGGGTCCATGGTCGTGGCAGCAGCCGGGTCGGTCGATCACGGTGACCTGGTGGGGATGATCGGTGAGCGTTTCGCCGACTGGGGTGGAGATGTCGTGGATCACGATCACACCCCGGTGATGGCCGAGCCCAAGGTGCACGTGAAGACCAGAGAGACCGAGCAGGCTCACATTGTCATCGGTGGCCCGGGCCTCGATCGCTCCGACGAGCGGCGCTGGGCCTTCGAGATCCTCAACCACGTGATGGGATCGGGGATGTCCTCGCGTCTGTTCCGCGAGGTGCGGGAGGAACGCGGTCTTGCCTACGCCGTCTACGGCTTCAAGCTCGCCTACGCCGACAACGGGGCGTGGGGTGTCTACGTGGGGACCACACCCTCGCAGACCGACACGGCCCTCAACATCATTCGCGAGGAGCTGGCGAAGGTGGTTGCCTACGGGATCACGGCTGAAGAGTTGGAGCGGGCCAAAGGCTCGATGAGAGGTGGTTTGGCGTTGTCGATGGAGGATGCCAACAGCCGCATGGTCCGCCTGGGCCGCGACGAGCTTTCGGGAATGCCACATCTCTCGGTGGGCGAGCGTTTGGACAAGCTGGAGTCGATCGACCTCGACGACATCAAGGCGGTGGCCGCTGATCTATACGGAGCGGAGAAGCGAATGATCGGTGCCGTCGGCCCATTCGAGGCCTCCGATCTGGAGGAATACCTCCCAGTCTGAGACCGAATGGCAGCGTTGCTATAGCAACGCGTGTCGCCTGGCGCGACGCCTTGCTATAGCAACGAGTGTCGGTCAGCGGTTGAGGTCGAAGCGCATCGACATCGGCCTGTCACCGAAGTCGACGATGCCGGCCTGGCCGTTGGCAGGCCGCTCGATGGTCAGTGCGCCGCCCAGCTCATGGACGCCGTCCGATGTCGGCCACCCCAGAGTCGTGATGTTGCTCACGGTTCCTGCCAAGGCCGTCCAGAGCACAGTCTCCTGACCCTGCACGACCTCGACCAGGGCCCCCGTTCCACCCACCAGCTCGAGCTCCGAGCCCGGTGAAGCCGCCTGGAACTGGGTGGTTGCAGCCGTTGTGGCGGCGACGAGTGTCGCCGCGGCCAGACCCAGCCCCAGAAGACGAAAGAGTCGTGTCGATGTCGATATCACGCTTTGCATTCGCCTATCACGCTAAGTGGGCAACGATGTCGGCTACAGGGCTAATTCCACCAGTCGCGAGAGGACTAGTCCATAGGCCAGGGCGATGAGGATCAAGATGAGGGCTACTCCGAGAACCCCCCGGTCACGACGGCCCGCCCATGAAGCCGACAGAAACCCCAGAACGACCCAGAAGGTGATCTCTAGCGGCCAGGCAATCAACACCCAGCCGAGAAAGACGCCGAGCGCGGCAGAGATCGGCCCACCCGCATAGAGCAACGTCAGCCCGACGACCTCGCAGCTACCAACACAGTCCGTCTGGTTGGTCAGGGTGAGGCCCGTGGCCATGAACACCACAGCTACCCCGAGCATCAAGCCCGTGGCTATTGCCGAGTCTTTGCAGCCAGGTGCTTCGTTGACGGGTGCCACCGTCTCAGATCGTACGGCTGCCAGGCATGAATGAGAACGTCGGATTAGGTTGGCCGGCCATGGACCTCACCCAATTCCTGTTGATCGTTCACATCGTTGCCGCCGGCGCATGGCTGGGCACGAACATCGTCCAGGCGGTGACACCGGCGATGATGGCACGACACGGAACAGAGGCCACCGCCGCCTGGTTCAGGACCACATCACAGTTCTCTCGCAGGGTTTACATGCCGGCGGCGATCACGCTGCTGGTGACCGGCGTGTGGATGGTGCTTCGCATCGAGGCATTCGGCTTCGGAACCAGGTTCGTCACCGTTGGGTTTTCAATGATCGTGATAGGCACCATTCTGGGGATCGTGATCTTTGCCCCCGGCGGGGAAGCCGCAGCTCAGGCTGTCGAGTCCGGCGACGAGGGCGCCATCAAAAGGGCCACATCGCGTCTAGCTGCGTGGGGCACGGTCGACACGGTGCTCATCGTGCTCACCATCGCCGCCATGGCCATAGCCTGGTCTTAGCCATACGATCCTGAAGGTGCGTTTGCGCCTTCTGCTCATCACACTCGTCGGCTTCGGGCTGGCCGGCTGTGCGAGCGGAGCCACATCTCCCGGCACCAGCGAGCCCCTAGCCTCGATCACGACGGCACCGGTCGCGACCACAACAACGGCGTCGCAGACAACGACCACCACCGAGCCGCCACCGACGCTGATCAGAGGCCGGGTGATCGGGCCTGACTTGAAGCCCTTGGCCGGTGTCCGGATCTCGTCCGACATAGGTGAGATGGTGACGTCCAAAGACGGGATGTTCGAGGTCGAGGCCTCCCCGTCTTCGCTGCTCTCGGTCAGCAAGCCGGGTTGGACCGAGGTGAGTTTGGAGTCCCGTGAACGGTTCACACACGTCTCACTGGAGCCGAGGACGATCAGAGCCCTTCGTGTCGGAGCCGATGCAGCCGGTGATGAGTCCGCGTTTGACAGGATGCTCGACTTGGCCGGGAAGACCGCAGTCAACGCCTTCGTGTTCGACACCAAGCAAGAAGGCGGGAAGGTGGTCTACAACACCGAGGTTGCAGCCGCACACGAGTCTGGTGCCGTGGCTGATCTCTACGACCCTGTGAAGACAATCGCCCAGGCCCATGAGCATGGCCTCTATGCCATAACCCGAGTGGTGGTGTTCGAGGACTCATACCGAGTGGCCGCCTTTCCAGAGGACAAGCTGGCTGGCGGATGGGTCGACCCCAGGTCGACCGACGCCTGGCGATACAACATCGACTTGGCTGTCGAAGCCTGTGAGCTGGGGTTCGATGAGATCCAGTTCGACTACGTACGCTTCCCCTCAGGGAGGACTGCTCAGGTGAGCGGGCAGCTCGACCTGTCACAGGCCGAGCGAATAGCCGCCATCGAAGGCTTCCTCGAGGCCGCCCGGTCGGAGCTGATCCCACTCGGATGCGCGGTGAGCGCCGACATCTTCGCCATCGTTGTCTCGGTGCCCAACGACCAGGGGTTGGGTCAGCGGCCGGAGGAGCTGTCCCGCCAGCTGGATGCCGTCAGTCCCATGGTCTACCCGAGCCACTACTCAGACGGTTGGCTCGGCTTTGCCGACCCGAACGATTTCCCCTACGAGGTGACGGCAGACGCGATTGACGACGCTTTGCCGCGGCTGGAGCCGGGAACGGTGCTCCGTCCCTGGCTGCAAGCGTTCTGGTGGACAAACGCCCAGATCCGCCTTTCCATCCAGGCAGCCGAGGACAGGGGAGTGGGCTGGATTCTCTGGAACGCCAGAAGCAACTTCGACATCGAGGCTCTGCCGACCGATGATGAAGTGAGCGACTGAGGGTCGCTACTCGGCACCGCCGGTTCGCACGTCGGGGGCACCCATCCGAGCGGCGTCGGCTGTCCGGTCATCTGGTTGCCGTTGTGAATCCAGCTCCGCGTCCACTCTCGCCGTGTAGTGCTCGATCTCACGGGTCTTGTCTGACTCGGACCAGCCCAGCGAGCTTGCGACGAGATCGGCGACCGGCTTGGTCGCGTCAATGCCACGGCTTCTGGTCTCGATCGACAGCCGTGTCCGCCGGGTGAGGAAGTCGTCGAGATGCAGGGCACCCTCATGGGTAGCTGCGTATAGAAGCTCGGCGGCGAGGTACGGCGCTTCGGTATCGACCCTTTCCGCCATGGCGGGCTCTTCCTCGATCATCTCGTATAGGTCGGAGACGTTGCCGCCATACCGGCCGAGAAGACGCTCGTGAACTTCCGAGTCGACGGCCTCGGGAGGAGGCTGTCCGCTATCCCAAGCACTCATGTCGGCACCTACGAGTGGCAACGACTCTGTCTTTGATTCGGGCACAGAGTCCGACAAGTAACGCGTTGTCGCGTCGACAGCGTCTTTGGCCATGACCCTGTAAGTCGTGTACTTGCCTCCCGCAACCGAGATGACTCCTTTGCCATCGTCGGTGACTGCGTGCTCGCGGCTGAGCTTCGACGTCTGCTCGGACTCGCCGGCCAGAAGCGGCCGTAGGCCGGCGTACACCCCCACCACCTGCTCTTCGGTGATCGGCCTGCTCAGCACACTGTTCACCCAGGTCAGCAGGTATTCGATGTCGGTTTTGCTCGCTGCTGGATGTGCCCGTCGAAGCGACCACGGTGTGTCGGTCGTGCCCACGATCCATTGATCGCCCCAGGGGATCACGAACAGAACCGAAGCCTTGGTGCGGATGATGATCCCCGTCTCGGAGTGGATCGTATCTCTCGGGACGACGAGATGAATCCCTTTTGAGGCCTCGACATCGAAAGGGTTGCTGCCGGCCAGCTCTTGGATGTCGTCACTCCAAACCCCGGTGGCGTTGATCACCGACTTCGTCTGCACGGCGAGGTGGCCACCGTCTTCGAGATCGACCGCTCCGACTTCGACCCAGCCGGTTGCGTCGCTGGATATCTCGACGACACGGGTGCTCGGGCTCATCAAAGCTCCGTGAGACGCCGCCGTTCTGGCCAGCGTCATGGTGTGCCGGGCGTCGTCGACGCGAGCGTCCCAATACTGGACGCCGCCCACGTATGCGTTCCCGTCGATCGACGGGGCCACCGTCGCCATCTGCTTCTTGGACAGGTGGCGGTGCCGGGGGAGCGGGCTCCCGGAGGCCCGTGCCATCAGGTCATAAAGCAGCACCCCGGCCCCGACGTAGAAGCGCTCCCAGATTCGGTGTTTCAGCGGATACAGGAACGAGACCGGCTTGGCCAGGTGGGGGCACAACGTCTCCAGCATCAGGTTGCGCTCGGCGAGTGCCTCTCTGACCAAGCCGAAGTCGAACTGCTCGAGGTAGCGCAGCCCGCCGTGGAAGAGTTTCGATGAGCGGCTCGACGTGCCGGAGGCGTAGTCACGCTGTTCCACCATCCCGACCTTGAGCCCTCGGCTCGCGGCATCGAGGGCTGCTCCTGCTCCGGTCACGCCGCCACCGATGACGAGCACATCGAGTGGCTCGCTGTCAAGGCGTTCCAGATCGCGCTCCCGTTGCTTCGGGCTCAGTTCCGAGCTTCGCATTCGCACTTTTTAGCGCCCTCCTACGATGACCAGGGTGAGAGAAACCATGAAGATCGGTGTTCAGCTTCCCGAGGCAGAGCGGGAGCTGCATTGGCCCGAGATCAGAGACATCGCAACCACGGCTGAAGACTGCGGGTTCGACTCGGTGTGGGTGGGTGATCATCTCCTGTTTCGAGATGAGATCACCGGGGCTCGCGGGCCTCATGAGGCCTGGTCTCTCCTCGCCGCGCTCGGCGAGGCCACGGAGCGCGTTCAGATCGGCCCGCTCGTGGCGGCAACGTCATTCCATTCGCCGGCGATGATCGCCAAGAAGGCGGCGACGGTCGACGACATCAGCGGTGGCCGGCTGGTCCTCGGGCTGGGTGCCGGCTGGCACAAGCCTGAGTACGACGCGTTTGGGTTTGCCTACGACAGGAGGGTGGCGAGATTCGAGGAAGCCTTCACTGTCATCCACGCTCTGCTGAGAGACGGTGCCATCGACTTCGAGGGGGCGTTCTACGAGATCAGGGAGATGGAGTTGCTGCCCAACGCACGACCTGGCATCCCGCTCATGGTCGGGTCGAATGGGCCTCGAATGCTGAGGATCACCGCACCGCATGTCGATCTCTGGAACAGCTGGCACGTGTGGTTCAACAACCGTCCGGAGAACCTCGGTCCTCTGCTCGCCGAGGTCGACGCCGCGTGCCACGAAACGGACAGGGATCCAGCAGAGGTCGGGAGGACCGCCGCCATCTATGTCCAGTTGTCGCGAGGAGAAGGCCGGATCGCCGGTAGCTCCGAGCGTCCCAAGGCCCTTCCGATCTCAGGCTCGCATCATGAGATCGCTGAGAGGATCGGGGCTTTCGGTGAAGCCGGGCTCAGTCACATCCAGGTGGTTCTCGATCCCATCGACGCCGCCGCCGTCGAAGAGCTGGCCGAGATCGTCGCCCTGATGTGATCGGTAACGTTCGGCACATGGATCTGACCACTGAGAGCTTCGAAAAGGGCGGCCCAATCCCGACGCGTTGTGCCTTCGCCGAGCCGCACCCTGAGGATCGTGTGACTTTGGCCGGCAATCGAAACCCACAGCTGGCTTGGAGCGATGTGCCCGATGCAACGAAGTCGTTTGCGCTGATTTGCCACGACTACGACGTGCCCAGCTCCGGCGAGGATGTCAACCAGGCGGACCGGGAGGTCCCCGCCGACCTGCCCCGAGTCGACTTCTTCCACTGGGTTGCCGTGGACCTTCCACCTCACCTGCGTGAGATCGCGGAGGGCTCGTTTGCGGATGGTGTCGTCCCCGGCGGCCAGCAGGTGGCCGAGGGGCCGCATGGCTCACGGCAAGGCCTCAACGACTTCACTGGCTGGTTCTCAGGCGATCCCGAGATGGGTGGCAACTACTACGGCTATGACGGGCCGGCTCCACCTTGGAACGACAGCATCATCCATCATTATGTGTTCACCGTGTATGCGCTTGACGTCGAGATGGTCGATGTCGATGGCGACTTCACTGGTCACGACGTTAGGGACGCCATCGAAGGTCACGTCCTCGCCCAGGCTTCGGTCGAAGGCACCTACACCCAGAACCCCCGGCTTCTCGGCTGAGCGAGATCAGCTCTCGGTGATGGTCACCTTTGAGATCACGACATCGTCGTGAGGGCGGTCGGCATTGTCGGTTGCCGAGGTGGCAATCGAGTCGACAGCCTCCATCCCAGATGTGACCTGGCCGAAGATCGTGTAGCTGTGGGGCAGCCCAACGTCGGTGTGACAGATGAAGAACTGAGACCCGTTGGTATTGGGGCCGGCGTTGGCCATCGCCACCGTGCCGCGCGAGTAGGTGCCCGATCCTTCGATCTCGTCTCGGAAGCGGTAGCCGGGCCCACCCCGGCCCGTTCCGGTCGGGTCGCCACCTTGAATCATGAAGTTCTCGATGACCCGATGAAAGATCACACCGTCGTAGAAGCCGTCGTTGGCCAGGAACACGAAGTTGTTCACCGTCTGAGGTGAGCCGGCCGCATCGAACTGGATCTCAATCGGGCCATGGTTCGTGTCGAGAAGGGCGGAGTAGCTCTTGTCGAGGTCGATGGTCAGCTCTGGCGGGGCGCTGTATTGCTTGGGCTGGGTCATAGCTGATCAGAGTAGGCCAACTACTCGCAAACAATTCTGAAGATCTCGGAATCTGAGCGCCTGGCCGTTGCGAGCCCGTCAGCGGCAAAGGATCGCCAGCTACTCTGATCGGGGAGCAGGCGAAAGGGGTCGTAGGTGCTTTGGGTGGCGATTGGTTTGATCTTCCTTCTCATTGCCAGCGTCACAGGAGGCTTGGCAGGCGCTCTCGTTGGGAGGGGCAGGGAGGACCGACCCATCTTGGTCAACGGGGCGATCGGCACGGGTGGATGGGCCTTCGCATGGATCGTGATCCGACTCTTTTCCGGCGAGTGGCCGGCCGAACTGAGCCTTGTTGGATTCGCTCTAGCTCTGGCAGGGTCGGTGGTGATCGTGAGAATGGTGGAGCGACTCGCAGTCACCGGTCGAGGACGTGAAGCGGCGGCTGCCGGGCTCGGCCCTTGACCGAGAGGCTGCGCCGTTACTTCGCCGTCCGGCTCAGCATCGGGGAGGCGGCACTGTTGCTTTTCTCGTTCGCCGTCGGCTCTGTGATCGCCGTCCTGTCCGACGGGATTTGGTGGTTCGGTGGCCTCCTCGTGGCTCTCACAGTTGCTCTGGCTCGGTACCGCTCCTGGCTACCGAGCAGAGCGTCGAAGTGACTGAGTCCTATCCGAAATAGGCCGGGGTGTTGCCGGGCTTCCACTTGATCGAACAGCCCATCGAGGGAAGTTGATCTTCGGGCACGGCCTGGCCGGCGAGCACTGCGTCGATGGCGGCTCGGAGATCGGCACCGGTCACGGGGATGCCACTGTCCGGCCGGGACTCGTCGAGCCTTCCCCTGTAGACGAGAGTCTTGTCAGGACCGAACAAGAAGAAGTCGGGCGTGCACATGGCGGTGTACGCCGCTGCGACAGCCTGTGACTCGTCGAAAAGGTATGGGAAGACGTAGCCGAACTCTTCGGCTTCAGCCTTCATCGCTTCGGGCGAATCGGCGGGATAGGCATCTATGTCGTTTGAGGAGATGGCGATGATCCCCAGCCCGGAGTCTGCGTAGTCCGTGCCCAGACGCGCCAGCTCTTCGCGGACGTGCTTGACGTACGGGCAGTGGTTGCAGATGAACATCACCAGCACACCGGTCTTGTCGGTGTAGTCGGACAGCGAGACCGTGGCACCGCTCACGGTGTCGCGAAGGGAGAAGTCGGGCGCTTCTGTGCCGAGCGCCAGCATCGTGGATGTAACAGCCATGATCAGAGTCTACGGCTATTCGAATGCTGCGATCACGTCGCCAAACGTCTCGATTGACCCTTCCAACGCCACGTCGGGTAGAGACACGATGGTGTGGCGGGCACCTGCCTCCGAATAGGCGCTGAACACATCAACGAGGTCTTCGACGGTCCCAGCATTGTGACGTACCGCGTACTGCTCGACCGATTGGTTGCGGCTTCGCAGTTGATGAATGCGATCGTGCATGGCGGGTCGGTCCCTGGCCACCAGGGTGTGGTGCAGGTTGGTGACGAGTATCTCTGCCGGGTCTCGACGGACGTCGGCACAGTGGCGCTCCAGCACCTCGACCTTGTGCCGTACCTCTTCGGGGCTGCCCATGACATTGCAGGCATCTGCGTACTCGGCGACCAGGTGAAGTGTCCGTTTCTCTCCTCCACCGCCAACCAGGATCGGTATCGGGTCCTGGATCGGGCGCGGGTAGCAGATCAGCTCACTTGCCGAGAAGGTGGCACCCTCGAAACTGGAGGAACCCTTTCCCCAGAGCAGTGGCAGCATCTGGAGCGTGTCCTCGAGCAGGGCATATCTCTCGGTCAGTGGCGGGAAAGGGATGCCGTATGCTTTGTGCTCAGCCTGATCCCATGCGGCACCCAAGCCGCAGATGGCGCGGCCTCCGGTCAGGACGTCGAGTGTTGCCACCATCTTCCCGAGCACGACCGGGCTTCTGTGAGTGACTCCTGTCACCAAAGTCCCCAGCCGGATGCGCTCCGTTGAAGCTCCGATGTGTGCCAGTGCCGTGTAGGCCTCGGGAATGTCCTCCCAATTCCTTCCCACCACAGGGATCTGACGAAAGTGATCCATCAGCCACAGATCCGAGAACCCTGCTTCTTCGGCTCTTCGAGCGATTTGGGCCAATTGTCCACCTAGGTCGTCCTCTTCCCAGTTGAACCGGCTGATGATCAAGCCAAAGGAGTGACGTCGCTGTGGCTCCGTTGGCGCTGATGGTGGGACCACCTTGGTGGCAACGACTCTGACCGGTTGCTCCGTGTGCACCTCGTCGAAGCCTTCATTGGGTATCTCGACCACGGCCTGGCTCATCCTGGAGAACTGCTTGCGCAAGGTGGCCTGGGGAATCGGGCGTGGCTTGCCGGCATGGCGTGGAGCAACCTCGTCGTACCCCGCTGTGAACAGCACCGCATAGACGGGCAATTCCACTTCCCGCGCCGATTCCACCCACCTGAGCCGATCCTCTTTGTCGAGACCCGTGGTGTCGATCACGGTGGTGAGCCCGCGCCGGAGCCGTTCCGACACGATGCGGTGCAACAAGTCGAACGCGGCGGCGCTGGCCATTAGATCGGCTTCGTCGATGCCGACGAGGGCTCGAAGGGCGTCGGATGACACGATCTCGCTTGCGGTGAAGTGCTCGTGGGCCCAGGTCGTCTTGCCCGTTCCGCTCGGCCCGACCAACACCACGACACACGGAGTGGGAAGTTGGAGCGTGCTCACAAGCCGGTTTCTAGCCGGTCGAGCGGTAGGCTTGCCTCGTTGACGTCGAAACCCTCAGCTCCCTTTGGCCGTGTGGCAACTGCGATGATCACCCCGTTCGCCGAAGATGGAGCGGTGGATCATCAGACCGCTTGGCGTCTCGCCCGTCACCTCTCCGACCATGGAACCGACACCCTGGTGGTGGCCGGGACGACAGGAGAGGCCCCGACACTCTCTGATGACGAGGCAGTGGCTCTGTTCAAGACCGTCGTCGACGCCGTCGCTCAGAAGGACACACTGGTCGTAGCCGGCACAGGTAGCTACAGCACCCACCATTCGGTAGAGATGACTCAGAGGGCCAAGGAGGTGGGAGTCGACGGGGCTCTTGCGGTCACCCCCTATTACAACAAGCCGTCGCAGGCTGGTCAGCTCGCTCACTTCTCCGCCATCGCCGACGTCGGCCTTCCGGTGATGGTGTACAACATCCCCGGCCGCACCTCGGTTCTCACCGAAGTAGACACCCTGGCCGAGCTGTCCGGGCATCCCAACATCGCGGCGGTGAAGGACGCCGTCCTCGATCTCGAGTTCACGTCGGCGACCATCAACCGTGCTCCAAGCCTGCCGATCTACTCAGGTCAGGACACGTTCACATTGCCGATGCTTGCAGTGGGGGCAGTTGGTGTCGTCTCTGTGGTTGCCAACCTTGCTGGTCTCACCATCAAGGCAATGATCGATGCCGCATACGCCGGCAATTGGGATGAGGCTCGACGGCTTCACAACCTCCTGCTCCCGTTGTGTGAGGCCTGTTTCCTCGAGACCAACCCCGCTCCGGTCAAGTCGGCGATGGGCGCTTTCTGGGAGCCGGTTGGCGACGTCCGCCTTCCACTCGTCGCAGCTTCTCAGGACACGCTGCGGGCCGTGGAGAAGGCATTGGGGGCATTGCAGGGGTTGTGAGCGTTTCCGTCACCTTCCTCGGTGGCCTCGGCGAGATCGGGCGCAACTGCGCGGCGATCGAAGTTGAGGGCAAGCTCGCCTTGATCGACGTCGGCCTGATGTTCCCTGAGGAGGACATGCTCGGGGTCGATCTCGTTTTCCCGGATTGGTCCTGGTTGACCGAGCGGGCCTCAGACGTCGAGTGCGTGATCATCACCCACGGGCACGAGGACCACATGGGGGCCCTCGGGTACTTCCTGAGAGATATCAACGTCCCGGTGTACGGGACTCACCTCACACTCGAGCTGGCCAGTGGGAGGGTGGAGGAGCTCGGGGTTGAGGCCGAGATGCGCACCGTCCCACAGAAGAAGTGGATCGACCACGGTCCGTTCCGTTTCATGCTGATCCCGGTGAGCCACTCGGTCCCGGAAGCTTCTGGGGTGGCGGTCGACACGCCCGAGGGGATCATCGTTCACTCCGGGGACTTCAAGCTCGACCCCACGCCGGTGGACAGGACACCGACCGACCTGCCGGCATTTGCATCGTTGGCGCGAAAGGGCGTCCGGCTGCTGCTTTCCGACTCGACCAATGCCGAGAAGGAGGGGTTCGAACCTTCGGAGAGCTCGGTGGGCCGCCCCATCGCCGATGTGATCAGAGATGCCAAGGGCCGGGTCATCTCCGCATGTTTTGCCAGTCACGTCCACCGCATCCAGCAGATAGCCGACGCGGGTGTCGCCGCGGGCCGGAAGATCGCCTTCTTCGGCCGGTCGATGCATCGGAACACGGCCATCGCCACTGAGTTAGGTGTTCTCGACCTGCCCGACGGGGCCGTCGTTGACATCGAAGAGCTGACCGACCTTCCTGATCACAAGCAGCTCCTGATCACAACGGGCAGCCAGGGTGAGCCGTTCGCTGCGTTGTCGCTGATGTCGCAGGGCCGTCACAAGTTCGTCGAGTTGGACGAATCCGACACGGTGTTGATCTCGGCCAAGCCGATCCCGGGGAATGAGACGGCGGTCTCGAAGGTGATCTCGAACCTGATGCGACGAGGTGCCAAGGTGATCCATGGCCGCAGCTCACATGTTCACGTCTCCGGCCATGCTGCTCGCGAAGAGCTGCTCACGTTCCTCAACGTGGTCCGTCCCAGGGCGTTCGTCCCGGTGCACGGCGAATATCGGCATCTGGCAGCACATGCCGATCTCGCCAGGACGATGGGCGTGAAGACGGTCGAGATACTCGAAGACGGTGACCGCATCGTGCTCAACGGGAAGAAGACGTCTGTGGAGCACCGTGCAGTGCCGGCGGGTTACGTCTACTTGGACGGCTCGTCGATCGGAGACGTGCAGAATGCTGTCCTTCGCGACCGGTCTCACCTCGCCGATG
Source organism: Acidimicrobiia bacterium (assembly GCA_028285585.1). Lineage (GTDB taxonomy): Bacteria > Actinomycetota > Acidimicrobiia > Spongiisociales > ZC4RG35 > CAXMPK01. The sequence continues at coordinate 43,677 of JANQOU010000013.1, read as the reverse complement.
ATGGTGTCGTGGTGGTGACGGTGGGCATCGATCACGACACGGGGGAGATCCTCTACGGCCCCGACATGGACAGTCACGGGGTCATGGACGATCCCTCGGCGGTCTTGGATAAGGCGGCTGACGCGGTCCGTTCGGTCATCGAGGAACACAAAACCGGCCGCACCGACCATGCCGAGCTTCAGAAGACGGTGCGACAGGCGGCCGGCCGCGTGATCCGAGCCGAGACCTCGCGCAAACCGGTCATCGTCCCCATCGTCATGGAACTCTGACCCCCCAACTGCGAACCTCAGGTAATGCCTGATGAAATCAGGTTGGAGTTTCTGCGAGAAACTCCAACGCACCACATTTGAGTTTCCTTCGGAAACTCACACGCCTCGCTAGCGAGGCGCTTGGTCGTCATAGCCTCAGCTTGAAGCGGCTCCGACCTCGACCATCACGTCCTCGAGAGGCTTCCGCTCCAAATCGGGGACGACACAGTCGTCGGACGGGTACCCGATCGGGAACATGCAGAACGGCCGCTCGTTCTTAGGCCGTTCCAGCAGCTTGGTGAGGAAGGCCATCGGCGACGGCGTATGGGTGAGTGTGGCCAGCCCGGCATGATGCAGTGCTGCGATGAACAGCCCGGCGGCGATCCCACATGATTCCTTCACGTAGAAGTTGTGGACTCGCTCGCCGTCATCGTCGATCCCGTACCGCTCCTCGAACAAGATGACGATCCACGGGACCTTCTCCAGATACCCTTTCTGCCAGTCGGTGCCTAGGGGTTCTAAGGCTTCCTTCCAGTGATCAGGAAGCCGGCCACCCTCGTAGTTGATCCTCTCCTCCTCCTCGGCGGCCTCCCGGATCTGCCGTTTCACGTCGGGGTCGCCGATGAGCACAAAACGCCAAGGCTGTCGATGAGCACCTGACGGAGCGGTTGATGCCGTGAGGATGGCGTGTTCGACGACCTCGCGCGGAACCGGGTCGTCGCTGAAGTATCGGACGCTGCGGCGACCATCCATCTCGTCGTAGAAGTCGGACGCCCGCCTCAGTTGCTCGTCCGTGTCGATTCGGGCTGGTCGGTAGGGGATCATCGGTGCCGGCATGGGATCACCGTAAATGGCCGGTCACGGTCCATGCGCGCGCTGAGAGTGAGATCTGAGACTGGCCTTCGTCTTCAAGCACTTCCCGGAGCCTGTGTTGGAGGGCATCCCTTGCCGACTCTGAAAGCGCCGACGTGTAGCTGGGTGCGGGACCTTGTCCGAGCAGGAAAGGGCTCCAGTAGTCATCGAAGTCAGAGAAGACCGTTGGCACCTCCACTGAGGACGTCGTCACGTTCGCGAGTCCATTTGCTTCGAAAATGCCACCGAGGGCATCGGGCTGACACACCGGGAACCGTCGCGCTTCGTCGAGAGGCTCAGCGGCGGGGTCCAACGCAATCGCGGCGTCCCAGAAACTTCGTAGAAACTGCATTCCGTCGGCGTAATCCCAAACGTAGGCTGACACCACACCACCAGGGCCTGTGACTCTCCGCCAATCCTTGACGGCGGCTTCGGGGTCTGGCATGAAGTTCAGTGCAAGCCCGCTGACCACGACGTCGAAGCTGTTGTCGTCGAACGGCAAATGCTCGCCATCGGCCACATGCAAGTCGGCAAGCCCGCCGAGGCGGTCTGCGGCGGTTGCGAGAAACTCTGGGGATGGGTCGACACCGCTGATGCTCGATGGGTTCGCTCGAGTCGTAATCACCTCGAGGAGGGCACCGGTGCCGCATCCGACATCGAGCCATTTCAGGCCGTCGGACGGAGCCAGTTCGCCCACGAACACGGTTGCCACCTCGTGGCTCCATCTGCCCATGAACAATTCGTAGGCGTCGCCCCCGTCCCAGCGCTCCATGACGGCACCTTAGGCAGTGACCACCTTCCTATGGCTCGTGGCGTTGGTGGGCTGGTCGACCGGTGCCGAATCGGATTCACCGTGCTGAAGCCGGATCACGGGTAGTGTCTCTGAACACATGCCAAACCGGACACCCACCCGGAAGGGATCCGGGCGGAGACGGGTGTCCAAGACAAAGACAACCAAGCGACCACAACGGACCACGATTCGCCAGAAGCTGGCGGCGTTTCGCACCTCAGTCCGGGTCACCCTGGGTCGCCAGACCGATGATGTCTGGGGCCTCGTTCTCGTAGTTCTCGCCATCCTGGTGGCACTTGCTTTCTTCGACCTAGCCGGTCCGGTGGGAGAGGGTCTCGCCACCGGCAGCACCTTCCTGTTCGGCGTATGGCGATATGCGTTGCCGGTCGCCCTGCTCGGGATCGGCCTGGCGATGATCGTCGGCAAACCGCGGGATGGCGCCAGGAGGCTCGTCGTCGGTGGGCTCACCACGTTCATCGGCACCCTTGCCCTGTTCCACCTGCTCACCGGTGCTGTCGCGTTGCGTCCCAACATCGAGATGGTCCAAGAGCGAGGGGGCGCGGTAGGCGCGCTGATCGCGTTCCCAATGCGGCGTGTCCTTGGCATATGGGGGTCGTCCGTTGTGCTGTCGGCCGCTATCGGCATGGGTGTGCTGATCATGACCAAGACCAGTGTTCGCGAGCTCTTCCACGGCCTGGCCGACATGGCAAGAAGCGTCAAGAGGTTTGCCACGGAGGCATATTCGGGGATGAGAGCCGACTCGACGACAGCGGCTCCGGCGCCGGTCCCGATAGTCACCCCGCGCAAGGGCAAGCACCAGCGGCCGAAGCCGAAGAAGCCGCCGAAAGTCGAGAAGGCTGTCGAGCCGGAGCCAGAGCCCGAGCCGCAGCAAGAGGTGATCGTCGCCACGGTCGACTTGACCGAGACCGACTACGAATTACCACCCCTCGACTTGCTGGAGGGGGGAACCGGCGGAGAGATCAACAAGAGGTCGTTGGAGGACACTGCCCGCCAGCTCGAAGACACCCTGCTCCAGCATGGCGTCGACGCCACGCTGACCAAGATCGTCCCGGGCCCAACCGTCACCCGTTACGAGATCGAGCTGGCCCCCGGCGTGAAGGTGAACCGAGTGTCCAACCTCTCTCATGACATCGCATATGCGCTGGCCACGCCGGATGTTCGGCTACTGGTGCCGATACCAGGCAAGTCGGCGATCGGGGTCGAGGTGCCCAACACCAAGCGACGGCTCGTGTCTCTCGGTGACATCCTCGCCAGCAGCGAGGCAGGCCGCCCCGCCGGGCCGCTGACGGTCGGCTTGGGGATGGACATCTCCGGCATGCCGAAGCTGCTCAACCTCGCCGAGCTGCCCCATGTCCTCATCGCCGGAGCCACGGGTGCCGGAAAGTCTTCGTGCATCAACTCGATCGTCACCTCCCTCCTGATGAGGACACACCCTGATGACGTGCGACTGATCATGGTTGACCCCAAGCGTGTCGAGCTTGGACAGTACAACGGGGTTCCCCATCTGCTCACGCGAGTCATCACCAACCCGAAGAAGGCCAACGACGCGCTCAAGTGGACCGTCGCAGAGATGGATCGGCGCTACGACCTGCTCGCCGACGCCAAGGTGCGTGACATCGAGGGCTACCGGGAGAAGTGGGACGCCGGCGATCTCGACCCTGACGGGTTCGACCGGTTCCCGTTCATCGTTGTCCTCATCGACGAGTTGAACGACCTGATGATGGTCGCCGGCCGGGAGGTGGAGGAGTCCATCGTGCGGATCGCTCAAATGGCGCGAGCCGTTGGAATTCACCTTGTCATCGCGACACAGAGGCCATCTGTGGATGTCATCACCGGTGTCATCAAGGCCAACGTGCCCAGCAGGCTTGCCTTCAGTGTGGCGTCGCAGACCGACAGCCGGGTGATCCTCGACGGATCGGGCGCAGAGAAGCTGGTCGGCATGGGCGACATGCTCGTCGTGACGGCGAAAGAGCCAAGAGCCCAGCGAATCCAGGGCGCCTGGGTGCGAGAGTCGGAGATCCACTCCGTCGTCGACTGGGTGAAGAAGCAGCGCGAGGCCCGCTATCAGGACAAAGAGGTGCTCGAGGCGGCTGCGGCCGCAGCTGCTGCCGCCGCAGCCGACGACGAGGACGACGAAGACGCCATCCTCATCCGCCAGGCCACGGAGCTGGTCGTGCGCTCGCAGCTGGGATCCACTTCCATGCTTCAGCGCAAACTCCGGATTGGCTTCGCCAGGGCCGGGAGAGTGATGGATGCCCTGGAGCGAAAGGGTGTTGTCGGGCCATCGGTGGGAAGCAAGGCCCGTGACGTGTTGATGACGGTCGAGGAGCTCGAAGAGATGCTCGAGGCCGAGTCCGCTTCGGTCTAGCGATAGCTGTCTCTTCCCATGGTCACGGATCGATGGAGTCGCGTTGGCTCGCCTCGCCTTCGCCGGCCTCGGCGAAGGTTGAGTGTCACCTCAGCCGGTCTAAGCTCGTATAGCCAATCGGGCGGCGATTCTTCAGGAGCAGCGTGACTGCACGCAAGCCAGGATTGGGCCGGGGTCTCGAAGCACTGATTCCACCCCGCCCACGGACGACAACACCACGAATCACGAGCCAAACTGCCCGGGACAGGAGTCCCGGGATGTTTGCTTTTGTGAACTCTGACGGAACGGTTCGTGATCGTCTCCCGGTCACGCTCGAAGAGATGAAGAGTCTCTACGCCGACATGGTCGAAGCTCGCACCTACGACACCAAGTCGATGGCTATGCAGCGACAGGGCCGGCTGGCCACTTATGCGCCATTCCATGGGCAGGAAGCCGCTCAGATCGGCGCAGCGGCGGCGCTCTCTGAGGGCGACTGGGTGGCGGGCACCTATCGCGATGCCGCTCTCAATTGGCGTGCCGGATATTCGTGGCGACTGCTGATTTTGGGCAGGACGGGCGACGAGCGCGGCGGCGAAGTGCCCGACGACGTCAACATCCTCCCGCCATCGATCACGGTCGGCGGTCACATGATCCACGCAGTCGGCCTGGCCTGGGCCGAGAAGTTGAACGGCTCCCATCGGATCGCACTGACTTCCTTCGGCGACGGGGCCACCTCTGAAGGCGACTTCCACGAGGCGATGAACTTCGCCGCCGTCTATCAGACACCCACCGTGTTTCTCTGCCAGAACAACGGCTATGCGATCAGCTACCCGACTTGGGAGCAGACGAAGTCGGAGACCATCGCCGCCAAAGCCGGCGCATACGGGATGCCTGGCGTGCGAGTCGACGGCAACGACGTGGTCGCGGTCTTGGTCGCTGTGCGCGAAGCTGCCGATCGGGCTCGTCGAGGCGAAGGCCCAAGCCTGATCGAAGCTGTGACCTACCGGGTAGGGCCTCACACGACGGCGGACGACCCCACCCGCTATCGGGATGACGAAGAAGCCGAGAGCTGGGCCGGTCGCGACCCGCTGCTCCGGGTCAGATTGCTGTTGGAGAAGGCAGGGGGCTGGGACGAGACGTGGCAGAGCGAGCTGGAGTCCACGTCTTCCGACGTCATCGAAGAAGCTGTGGAATGGGCCGAGAGGGTGCCGGAGCCGACTCGTGAAGAGATGCTGAGCCGGATGTTCGCACCGGAGGATGGCTGAGATGACCGACGTGAACCTCGCTCAGGCTCTCAATGGTGCCCTCGACACAGCCCTCGGCTCCGACGACCGCGTTGTCCTTCTGGGTGAGGACATCGGCAGAACCGGCGGCGTGTTCCGCATCACCGACGACCTGCAAGCCAAATACGGCGACGACAGAGTGTTCGACACGCCGGTGGCCGAGTCCGGCATCGTCGGAGCGGCGTTTGGCATGGCTGTCGCCGGCATGCGGCCAGTCGCCGAGATTCAATTCATGGGCTTCTCGTATCCGGCTTACGACCAGGTGATCAATCACGTCGCCAGGATCAGGAACCGGTCCAATCACAGGTTCACCTCGCCGTTGGTCATACGGATCCCCTACGGCGGAGGCATCGGTGCTGCCGAGCACCACTCGGAGTCGATGGAGACGATCTACGCGCATATCCCAGGGCTCAAAGTTGTTGTCCCCTCTACTCCCTATGACGCCCGGGGGCTGTTGCTGGCTGCCATCGAGGATCCCGATCCAGTCGTTTTTCTCGAGCCGATCAGGCTCTACCGGGCCGTCAAAGAGGAGATCCCTGAGATCTACTACACCGTCGACATCGGACCTGTGAAAGTGGAGAGCGAGGGTGACGACGTGACGCTCATCTCGTGGGGGGCGATGATGAAAGAGACCCGTGCTGCGGCACGACAGATGAGAGACCGGGGGATATCCGTGGAGGTGGTCGATGTGCGCACGTTGGTTCCGCTGGACCGCTCCGGGATCGTTCGCTCCGTCGAGAAGACAGGTCGAGCGGTGATTGTCCACGAAGCGCCGCTCACCGGCGGGTTCGGCGCCGAGATCGCAGCGACCATCCAGGAGAATTGCCTTTACACCTTGCTGGCCCCGGTGGAGCGTGTCGCCGGGGACGACACAGTCTTCCCGCTGAAGCGGTCCGAATCGCACTACCTTCCGAGCGTGGAGCGGATCGTCGCTTCCGCTGAGAAGACCTTGGAGAATTAGTGGCCCGCGAGTTCAAGCTTCCAGACATCGGTGAGGGCCTCACCGAGGCCGAGATCGTCTCTTGGCTGGTGGCGGAGGGCGACTCGGTCGAAGCCGATCAGCCTCTCGTCGAGGTGGAGACTGACAAGGCTGTCGTTGAGATTCCTTCCCCGTACGCCGGCGTGGTGCTGTCCCATGGCGGTGCCGAAGGCGACGTCGTGGCGGTGGGTGCGGTCCTGGTGGTGATTGGCGACGAGGGTGAGGGCCTGGATGCCAAAGATTCGTCTCCAGATCACCCTGAGCCGGCGCCGGTTCAGCAGGTCGCCCCGATTGTGGGCACTCTGGATGAGGAGCCCGAGACCATCGAGCCGGTTCGGGTTGCCGAGCCCGCTGGGAGCAGCCGGGTCAAGGCCTTGCCGATCGTCCGGAAGATGGCGCGCGACGCCGGCATCGATATCGAAGCTGTGACAGGGACCGGCCCGGATGGCCGAATCACCCGCGACGACATCGAGGCGGCTATCGGATCGGCGGCGCCAGCTGCCTCTCATGACGGTGCGCCGGTGACACAGCTGCCGAGGTCAGAGCCGGTGGCGCCTGCACCGAGCTCTCAAGCAACTGCCGGTCGAGTCACCATGTCGCGGCTTCGCCGCACAATCGCAGCCAACATGTCGAAGAGTTGGGCGGAGATTCCCCACGTCACCACCTTCGACGATGTCGACGCCACCCGTCTACTGGCCGTGAGGGCGGCATTGGCGGAGCGCAACGAGATGAAGATCCCGATCGAGGCGCTGGTGGTCAAGGCGGTCATCCCGACTCTTCGAGCATTCCCCGACTTCAACTCGACCCTCGATGGGGACGATCTCATCATCCACTCGACGCACAACGTTGGCATCGCAGTCGACACCCCCGACGGGTTGCTGGTCGCCGTGATCCCGGCTGCGGACGACATGACCGTGCTTCAACTCGCCGCAGAAGTGACACGGCTCGGAGAAGGAGCGCGTGATCGCAGTCTCACACCAGGCGAGCTGACCGGCCAGACTTTCACTGTCTCCAACATCGGTGCCGTTGGGGGTGGCCACGGGACCCCCATCGTCCCTCACGGGACGACAGCGATCCTCTCGGTAGGACGAGCGGTGGAACGGCCGATTGCAGCGAATGGCGAAGTGGTCGTCGCACCGGTCATGCCCCTGTCGCTGTCGTACGACCACCGCGTGATCGACGGAGGTCAAGGCCGCAGGTTCATGGCACTGCTGATGGAGAACCTGGAGGAGCCGGCGCTGTTTCTGGCTGACTGAAGCGGCGCGACCCCTATAGCCTCGCCAGCATGGCCAAGAAGAAAGAGTCGAAGAAGAAGCCGAAGCCCGAGGTCCCCGCGGTCAAGCCGAAGAAGAAGACCCGCCAGTACGAAGGTGTTTTCGGAGGCACCGAGGTTGCCTACACCGCGACTGCGGCGACGACGATCTTCGAAGTCAACGAGAAGAAAGCCGAGTTCTTCTACGTCGCCTACACGAAGGACGAGGCCGACCCGGCAGACCGTCCCATCCTCTTCTGCTTCAACGGCGGGCCGGGCTCGTCGACGGTGTGGTTGCACCTTGGCCTGTTCGGGCCGAAGCGCATGGAGTTCGACGATGAGGGATTCAAAGTCGGCATGCAGGGCCGCCTGGTCGACAACGACTACTCGATCCTGGATGTGTCCGATGTCGTGTGTGTCGATGCGATCGGCACAGGCTTCAGCACCACCGTTGAGAAGGAGGACGAGGAGGACTTCCTGCACTTCAAACACGACGTGCAGGCCTTCAGTCACTTCATCGTCAACTACTTGAACGCAAACGGGCGGTGGGCATCGCCGAAGTACTTGGCGGGGGAGAGCTACGGGACTTTGCGAGGCGCCGCGATAGCAAACAGCCTGTTCACTGAGCACGGCGTCGATCTCAACGGAGTGGTCCTCATCTCGACGATCCTCAACTATCAGACCTCAGCGATAGGCCGCGAGAACTGGATGGTTCACCCCGGCAACGATCTTCCCTTTGCGCTCTATCTGCCGACTTACGCGGCCACGGCCTGGTACCACGGCGCGCTCGACGAGGGTTATCAGTCGATGGCGCTTCGCGACCTACTCGACGAGGTGGAGGCCTTCGCTCTCGGTGACTATTGGCTTGCATTGGCGAAAGGCGACCGGCTCTCTGACGAAGAGCGCAAGGAGATGGTCTCTCGGGTCGCCGGCTACACCGGGCTGAGCGAGACGTACGTCGACCGGTACGACCTCCGCATTCACATCCTTCGCTTCTGCAAAGAGCTGCTGCGCGATCAGCGTCGGACCGTCGGGCGCATCGACTCCCGGTACCTCGGCATCGGCAAGGTCGCCGACGGCGACATCATGGAAGCGGATCCCAGCATCGACTCCACCAGTGCAGTGGCAACGTCGGCTCTCAACGCGTTGCTTCGCGACGAGATGGGGTTCGACTCGGAGAAGATCTACAAGATCATGTCGATGAAGGTGAACGAGCGGTGGAACTACGAGGACTTCAAGAACAGGTACGTGGACACGTCGGAGAAGATGCGTGAGCTGATGTCTCGCTCGCCAGGAACCAAGGTGCTCGTCGCCAACGGGTATTACGACTTGGCGACACCGCACTTCGCGACTGAGTACACCTTTTCTCACATGGGGCTCGACCCAGAGGTGCGGGACAACGTCCGGATGGAGTACTACGAGGCTGGGCACATGATGTACGTCCACATCCCGTCTCTCGAGCGGCTAGCGGGCCACTTGCGCTCATTTGTGGAGGAGACGAAGTAGTGGAGATCTCGAAGACAACTCCGGACGAGCATCTAGCTCAACTCGACGACGATGACATGAGCCTGCTCGATCGCGAGATCACCGCGAGGATGCCAGGTGCGGCTCGCTTGCTCTGGGAGGGCAAGATGTGGGGTGGCACCGACCAGGCCATCATCGGATACGGGCACTTCTCCTACAAGAACTCGAGTGGCAAAGAGGTCGAATGGTTCATGGTCGGCCTGGCCCAGCAGAAGAACTACATCAGCATGTACGTCAATGCGGTGAGCGACGGCGGTTATCTGCTCGATGAGTACAAGGCTCGCCTCGGCAAGGTAAAGACGGGAAGCGCTTCTATCAGCTTCGACTCGGTGAGCGATGTCGAGCTCGATGTCCTCTTGGAGCTGGTTGAGCGCGCCGGCGAGCAACTTCGAGGCTGACTGCTTTCGACCCTGAGCCGCTCAGGGTCTCTCGGGGGTCGTCCCCAATACTCGGCACCTCTTCTTGCCCATAGCTTCGGCTGGGGTAAGCGATAGGAGGAAGCAATGCCGATCCTTTCGGCCAAAAATGTGGCCAAGACATACAGGTCGGGGAATCTCGAAGTGAACGCTCTCAGGGGTGTCGATCTGGATGTCGAAGCCGGGGAGTTCGTCATCGTGATGGGACCGTCCGGCAATGGGAAGACGACGCTGCTCAACTGTCTCAGCGGTCTCGACGAGATCGACGAAGGCACAGTTGAGATCGAAGGCCAATCGATCCATCAGCTCAGTGACCGCAAGCGGACCAGGAGCAGGGCACTGACGATGGGCTTCGTGTTTCAGGCCTACAACCTGATCCCGGTGCTCTCTGCGGTCGAGAACGCGGAGCTACCCCTGCTGGTCAACGGCATCAGCCCGAAGAGCGCTCGAGCTCGAGCCGCAGAGATGTTGGGGAGGGTTGGCTTAGGTGGCCGGATGGGTCATCGTCCCAACGAGCTGTCTGGCGGCGAGCAGCAGCGAGTCACCATCGCGCGAGCTCTGGTGGCCGAACCGTCAATTGTGTGGGCTGACGAGCCCACAGGGAACCTCGACTCTGAGACGGCAGCATCGGTACTCGGTCTTCTGACCGAAGTGAATGCCGATGGCCAGACGATCGTGATGGTCACCCATGAGTCAGACATCGCAGCGATGGCCGACCGGCTGGTGTTGATTCGCGACGGGATGGTCGAATACGACGGAGCCCCGTCGACAGCGCCACGTCGTCTCGAGGCTGTCTGATGGCACAGGTAGCGCTCATCACAGCGTTGGTGTTGCTGGTACCGGCCTTGTGGGTGGCGCGCAAAGCCACTCTTCGCCGGCTCGCTTTGAGAAATGTGGTTGCTCGGCCAGCAGAGGCCGTGCTCGTCACCGTTGGCACCATGCTCGGCACGGCGATCATCGTCGCCTCCTTTGCAGTCGGAGACACGATCAGGGAGGGGATAGGCGGCGTTGTTGACACGTCCCTTGGGCCAATCGACGAGTCCGTTGTCATCGAGGACCCAGATCAACTTCTAACCCTGCATCAGGTTGTCTCCGGGATGGGCTCATCGCTGGTCGACGGCGTGGTTCCTGTGCTGTCGCTGCCCACGGCGGTCACGACGGTTGGTGTGGATCCGATTGGGGAGCCTGACGTGTGGATCGCCGAGATCGACTTCGACGAGGCGAGGGTCTTCGGGGGCGATCCCGAAACCAGCGGTTTCGCAACGGCCGGTGCCACCCCCACCGAGGATGAGGCGGTGGTGATTTCCAGTCTGGCGAGTCGACTTGCCTTGGAGCGGGGTGATCAGATCGAGGTCCATGCCTACGGCACGAGTCAAACGTTCACGGTGCGCCAAGTCGTCGAGCGCTACAGCGCCGCCGGTTACAACGCTGTCTATCTACCGGCAGGAACCATCGCTGCTTTCGCAGCCGATGCCGCCGCAACAGGACAGCCGCCACGCGCCGAAGTGCTGGTTTCGAATAGCGGTGGCTGGACATCCGGCGCTGGTCTGAGTGAACAGGTGGTGGCAGAGCTCGAGGAGGCGGTAGCCGGTTTGACCGGTGTGCAGGTGGAGCCGGTCAAGTCGAACCTGCTCGATCAAGCGGCTGCTGATGGCAATGAGTTCACGACGCTGTTCAACGGCATTGGCGCGTTCGCCGTGATCGCCGGCATCCTTTTGATCGTCAACTTGTTCGTGATGCTCGCTGAAGAGCGAAAGACGTCACTTGGAGTGATGAGGGCCATCGGTTTCTCTCGTGCCCAGGTGACGAAGTCGTTTGCGATAGAGGGCGCCGTGTACGCGGCGACTGCCTCCGTGGTCGGAGTTGCGTCTGGGATCGGCATCGGTTGGGTGCTAGTCCAGGTGTTGGAGAGCATCTTCTTCCAGGAAAGCAGTTCCGTCACGTTCACCTATGCGCCTCAGCTGGAGAGCATGTTGCTCGCCGCCGCCTTGGGTCTCGGCATCACAATGCTCACCATCTGGGCCACGGCGACTCGGATCTCTCAGTTCAACGTGATTGCTGCCGTCCGTGACCTCCCTCAGCCGCCGACACGGCGGGGTCGTGTCAGGGTGACCGTTGCATCGCTGCTTGGTGTCGCCGCTGGTGCCGGCCTCACCTTCTTGGGTGTGTCCCAGGAGGTTGCTGAGGCTGCAATGGCTGGAGTTCCCCTGGCCGCCTTCTCGATGGTTCCACTGGTCCGACCTTGGGCTGGAGAGAAGATCACAGGCTTGCTCGCCGGCGTTGTCGCTCTGACCTGGGGAATCCTGGTCTTCAGCTTCCTCCCAGACGTGATGAGAGAGGCTGAGATCAGCGTCTTCGTGGTGCAGGGTGTGGTTTTGGTCGCCGGGGCTGTAACGGTGTCTGCTTCGGCGGCGGTGCTCTGGAGTCGCGCCGTCGATTTGATGTCGCGAGCTGGATCCGGCCTCTCGTCCAGGCTCGGCCTTGTTTACCCGTTGGCTCGTAAGGGTCGCACCGGGCTGCTTCTTGGCATGTTCTCGCTGGTGGTGTTCACCATCACGTTTCTTGCGGTTTTCGCGCAGATCCTCTCGGACGAGACGCGGAGCCTGGCCGACGACAGCAGTGCGGGCTATGACATCATTGCTGTATCCACACCTTTCAACCCGGCTTCCGCTGAACAAGTTCAAGCGATCGACGGTGTCGATGCCTTGGCTCCACTGGCAGTCTCACCGGCTGAGTTCATCGTCGAGGGTCGCGAGGATCCGCTGTACTGGCGTGTGACGGGCTTTGATGAAACCCTGCTCCAGTTCGGTACTCCTGCTTTGGCCGAGAGGCTCAATGGCTACGAAACCGACCGTGCGTTGTTCGAGGCCGTGGCTGTCGATCCAAAGCTTCTAGTCGTCGACGAGTTCTTTCTAGACGAGGTCGGTGGGCAGCGCCACGGTGTTGGAGACGAGATCGTCATGCTCACTGGCGAAGGGCTCGAGCTGGAGATGACAATCGCCGGTGTCCTTGCCAGCGACTTCACCTTTGCCGGCTCCTATGCCTCCGAGGAGTTGGTCGCGGCCAACCTCGAACCGCGGCTCGGCCGGTACTACGTCTCGGTGAGCTCGGGTGACGACGCGGAGAATGTCGCTGGACGACTCAATGCGCAGCTGATCTCCCACGGGATGAGCGCCGAGACTTTCGACTCGGCTGTTGAGCGTGAAGTCAGCCAGACGTTGGGCATCTTCAGGTTGTTTCAGGGATTCCTGTCCCTTGGCCTTCTCATCGGCATCGCAGGCCTGGCCGTCGTGCTGGTGAGGGCGGTACGCGAGCGCCGCCGCGCAATCGGCGTCCTTCGTTCCTTAGGGGCACAGTCGAAGACCGTTCGACGCTCGTTCCTGATCGAGTCGGCTTTTGTAGCGATACAAGGTGTGGTCATAGGTGCCGTTCTCGGCCTCGTCACCGCCTATCAGGTGATCGTCAACTCCGACACCTTCGAGACGAGTGGCTTCGAGTTCTCATGGCCATGGTTGGGTCTCGCTTTCGTGGTCATCGTGCCTACTGTCGCTGCCCTTCTTGCCGCTGTGCTCCCAGCGCGTCGAGCAGCGCAGATCACGCCCGCTGTCGCCCTGCGGACAGAGTGAGAGCATGGCCGGGGTGTCGGCTCGCGGCACTCCGGCCATCTCGATCAGTCATAATGTCCCGATGACCACGAGCACAGTGAACCTCGATGCGGCGATATCGGCATACAGAGCGTCGCCCGCAGACCGCGGTTCTGTCGAGTTGATCGCGGTCCGGCCTGCTGAAGGCGAGCGCCGCGTGGTCCAGTCGGCGTCGGTGGCCTCGGAGTCGGGGGTCGAAGGTGACAACTGGCTAGAACGGGCCGCTGCAGAGGGCGAAGTCAGCCATCATGCTCAGGTCACTCTGATGAACTCCCGTTTCGTTGCTGCGGTCACTCCCGCCGGTGAAGGGTGGGAGATCGCTGGCGACCAGTTCTACGTCGACTTCGACATCAGCCACGACAACGCCCCTGCTGGATCGCGCTTCCAGATCGGCACTGCAATTGTGGAGATCTCCGAAGAGCCCCACACCGGCTGCGCAAAGTTCTCGAAGAGGTTTGGTCGTGATGTGCTGAGGTCGACCATGACCGACGAAGGCAAACGTCTCAGATTGCGCGGGGTCAACGCCAGAGTGATCGAGTCGGGTGTGGTCACTCGAGGCGACGCCATCAGCGGCGTGGCTTAACGCTCGAAGAGCTTCAGTCGGCCGCGTGAGCCTCGATAACGGCTAGCACCTCGGGCATGTCGAGCTCCGGGTACGGGTCTGGTGCGAGCAGGCCCAGAATCCGGTCCTGACTGCGTGCCGACACGATGACTTTGTCCCGCCAGCGCTCATCGAGGCTGTCCTCGGGGAGCCGGCAGCAGGCCGGGTCGGGGCAGGTGGACTTCATCCGCGTCTCGGTGTCGCGGCCCCTGAACCAGCGTGCCTCGGAGAATGGCACACCGAGAGTGATGGCTCGTGCCGGTTCACGGCCCGCCTCCACATGCGTCGTGCAGAAGTAGGTCCCGACCGGGGTGTCGGTGTACTGATGATGTGTCCCGAAACGGTCTGGTGACTCCAGCGTGGCCCGCGATCCCCACCAGCGGCAGAGACGTTGGGTCTCCATGCCCCCATGCTCGTCTCGCTGAACTGGCACCTCGTCGTTGGCGTAACCCTTGACGATCGTGCCCAGCTCGTTGCTCACAACCAGATGGCACCGGATGCCGAGATGCCGAGTCAGGAGGTTCGCAGTCCGCCAACCGGCCATCTCGTAGGAGATGTAGAAGGCCTCCTTGACGTCTTCGACGTCGATGTCATGGTTCTCCTTGGCAACCATCAGCCGGGCCACCACCGAGTCCTCCGGCGCGAGAACAGCTGCTGCGAAGTAGGCAGTTTCCATTCGTTGGAGGAGAAATGTGTCGAGATCAGGCTCGGTCTCATGGTCGAGCAAGAACCCGGCGAGTGTTTGCAACACCGCTTTACGGGCTTGGCGGGTTCGCAACTCGTTCCTCTGCGCGATGTACAAGCGCCGGTTCTCGGTGTCGATGATCGAACGGGCGAATCCGGGCATGTCGTCGATCGGCGTCAGCTCGAAGCCGGCGCTCGAGGTGAGGTCGAGGAGGTTGCGAGAATTGAAGGGGCCCTCTCCGTCATGGCCTGACGAGGCCAGAGCGGCCCGCGCAGCTTTTTCGACATCCTCCAGATACCCGTCGCGCTCGATCAGGTGTGTGTGCACGGCTCCGTTTGCCCGGCGTATCTCCTCGGGGCCCGCCGCGTCCAGGCTCGATCGCTCCCGCAGCACATCGTGGAGCCCCACTATGTGCGACAGGGTCTTGGTGTCCATCTTCGCTGTCGGCTTGATGGCTGGAAGGTCCAGTGAGTCGAACAGGGCTGATCCCTGGGAGCGCATCAACGAGACCTCCAGAGCATCGCGACGTGACGGGGGAGTCGGGTCGAGGAGCTCGGTCACATCGACTCCGAGGGCGTTTGCCAGCTCGACGATCAACGTCACTTTGGGCTCTTTGTGGCCGTTCTCCAGCAGTGAGAGGAACGGCGCCTGTTTCCCCACCTTGGCTGCGAGCTGGTCAAGGGTCAGCCCAGCAGAGCGTCGGTGATGACGAAGACGTCTCCCCAGGACCAGGGGATCGTGGTGTTGTGAATCCACCATCTTCCTCCATATGAAAGATCAGTCGTTCTTGTCTTCCAGAGTAGATGCATGTCCGTCTGATTAACAAGACACTGCATCTTTATGAACCAGTTTCGACACAGTGATATCGAGCGCAGGGTGCTGACGGAGGAGGCCGTTGCCTTTCTGATCGAGCTCGAGTTGGA
The DNA here is from genome assembly GCA_028285585.1 of Acidimicrobiia bacterium. Taxonomy (GTDB): domain Bacteria; phylum Actinomycetota; class Acidimicrobiia; order Spongiisociales; family ZC4RG35; genus CAXMPK01. The sequence goes on along the minus strand of JANQOU010000013.1, from coordinate 28,112 downwards.
GTTTGGGTGGAGAAGGGGTCAGCTGCTCGAGGCTCGCTCGGCGCGAGAGGAACTGATCCGCTCCGGCTCCAGTCCAGCCTTCCTGACGGAGACCGGTTCGGTCCGTGACGCCGATTGGACCGTGGCACCGGCTCCTCCCGACCTGGCAGATCGGCGGGTTGAGATCACCGGCCCGGTCGACGCCAAGATGATGATCAACGCTCTGAACTCCGGGGCTCGCGTGTTCATGGCCGACTTCGAGGATGCGACGTCGCCGACATGGGGCAACCTCCTGGAAGGGCATCTCAACCTGGTGGCCGCGGCTGAGGGCACTTTGAGGTTCGAGACCGAGGCCAAGGTCTACGAGTTGGGGGACGCACCGGCAACTCTCGTCGTTCGTCCTCGGGGATGGCATCTCAACGAGAAGCACTTTCTCGTCGAGGGGTCGCCGATGTCCGCATCGCTCTTCGACTTTGGCCTCTATCTGTTCCATGGAGGGCGGGCGGCCCTGGCCAACGGCAGCGGCCCCTACCTCTACCTGCCCAAGCTCGAGTCACACTTGGAAGCACGTCTCTGGAACGACGTCTTCGTCTGGGCTCAAGAGCGCCTTGGCATCCCGCACGGGACCATCAGGGCAACGGTTCTGATCGAGAACGTCCTCGCTGCCTTTGAGATGGACGAGATCCTCTACGAGTTGAGAGATCACGCCGCGGGATTGAACGCCGGGCGCTGGGACTACATCTTCTCCGTGATCAAGAAGTTCCGTGATGATCCGGAATTTGTCCTTCCTGATCGTGCCCAGGTCACGATGACGGTGCCCTTCATGAAGGCGTACACGGAGCTGATGGTCAAGACCTGTCATCGCCGCGGGGCGCATGCAATCGGCGGGATGAGTGCCTTCGTCCCGAACAGGCGCGAGCCGGAGACGACCCAGAGGGCGTTTGATGCGGTCGCTGCGGACAAGGCACGAGAGGCAGCATCGGGATGCGACGGGACGTGGGTGGCTCACCCAGACCTGGTGCCAATTGCGAGGGCTGAGTTCGATTCCGTGCTCGGTGACGCCCCGAACCAGGTCGGCAGGCAGCGGGACGATGTCGAGGTCACTGCGGATGACCTCCTCGACCTGGAGTTCGAAGGCAAGGTCACCACCTCGGGTGTGCGGACCAACGTGTCGGTTGGGATCAGGTATTTGGCGGCATGGCTGTCGGGGACCGGCGCGGCTGCGATCGACAATCTGATGGAAGACGTCGCTACCGCCGAGATCTCCCGGTCCCAGATCTGGCAGTGGATCAGGCACCGGGTCACCACGGAAGAGGGCTCGGAAGTCACCGAGGCTTTCGTGAGGTCGATGGCGGCCGAAGTGGTAGCCGACTTGGAGGCTTCTGGCGTCTACGACCCGGAGGTTCTGACCACTGCCCGCAAAGTGTTCGAGGAAGTCGCCTTGTCAGACGACTTCGTCGACTTCCTGACCATTCCCGCCTACGAGCACATCAACTAGGAGACCGCATGTCCGAGATCAGCAAAGAAGCAGCAGCCCTCAAAGAGGACTGGGAAAAGAACCCACGGTGGGCAGGGTTGACCAGGGACTACTCAGCAGAAGATGTCGTGCGCCTGCGTGGAAGCCTCCGAGAGGAGAGCACTCTCGCAGGTCACACCGCGGAGAAGTTGTGGGCACTCCTTGGCCAGGAGGACTATCTCAACGCACTTGGCGCGTTGAGTGGCGGGCAGGCGGTGCAGATGGTCAAGGCCGGGCTGAAGACGATCTACCTATCGGGCTGGCAGGTGGCTGGTGACGGCAACCTCGCCGGCGAGGTGTACCCGGATCAGTCGCTGTATCCGGCCAACTCGGCACCGGCTCTGGTGAAGAGAATCAACAACGCCCTGCGCAGGGCGGATCAAATCCAGTGGGCCGAGGGCGACGGCGACACCGATTGGTTCGTGCCGATAGTCGCCGACGGAGAGGCGGGATTCGGGGGTGCCCTCAACGTCTTCGAGCTGACGAAGGCCTTCATCCAGGCAGGAGCCGCCGGGGTTCACTTCGAAGATCAGCTGGCGGCTGAGAAGAAGTGCGGGCACATGGGTGGAAAGGTGCTGGTGCCGACCAGCCAGCACATCCGCACGCTGCAGTCGGCGCGTCTCGCTTCCGACGTCATGGGTGTCCCGACGATCGTGGTGGCGCGCACGGACGCCAACTCTGCAACTCTGCTCACGTCCGACATCGACCCTCGTGATCGCGAATTCATCCGCGGGGACCGGACCGCTGAGGGCTTCCACCAAGTCACGGGTGGTCTCGACTCTGCAATCGCCCGCGGGCTGGCTTATGCGCCGTACTGCGATCTGATCTGGTGCGAGACGGCCAAGCCGGACCTCGACGAGGCGAGAAGGTTCGCCGAGGCGATCCACGCCGAGCATCCGGGCAAGATGCTGGCCTACAACTGCTCACCCAGCTTCAACTGGTCGGCCCATCTCGACGAGGCGACCATCGCCGGGTTCCAGAAGGAGCTTGGTGCGATGGGCTACCGCTATCAGTTCATCACCCTTGCCGGGTTCCATGCGCTCAACGACTCGATGTTCGAGCTGGCGCGTGGCTACGCGGAGTCGGGGATGAGCGCCTACGTCGAGTTGCAAAACCGGGAGTTCGCCAACGAGGAGCTTGGCTACACGGCGACCAGGCACCAGCGCGAGGTGGGCGCCGGCTACTTCGATCTGGTCAGCCAGACGGTCTCCGGCGGCGACTCGTCAACGCTCGCTCTCGTCGGGAGCACCGAGGAAGAGCAGTTCTGACCCCCTTGCTATAGCAAGCCGTCGCGCTGACCGCGACCGGTTGCTATAGCAACGCGTGACGGTCAGCGCGACGCTGTGCACGGCAGTTGTGGCGAGTGCAGGGGTTGGGCGAGGGGTGTGCGCCGCGCAAGGGCATATGTCGTCCGTGGATCCGGTTAGCTTCAGCTGATGGATTGCAGCCACCCCGAGACTCAATGGCACAAAGTGGCCGAGCTGGACGAGTTGCCGGAGGGGCGGGTCAAGACCGTTCACGTCGGGAAGCACTCGCTTGCCCTCGCCCACTATCAGGGCCAATACGGGGCGCTCGACAACCGCTGCCCCCACCAGGGCGGGCCTCTTGGTGAAGGGTCGATAGAGCACGGCTGGCTGCGCTGCCCGTGGCACGGCTACGACTACAACCCGCTCGACGGGTCACCACCCGAGGGCTTTGACGACGCCCCCACCTGTTTCGCCACCGAGGTCCGGGATGACGGCGTCTACGTGGCGGTCCCTCCAGACCCGGCGAGAGAACGAACGGTCTCGGATGTGCTTGTCGAGACGATGGTCAACTGGGGTGTAACCCATGTGTTCGGGATGGTAGGGCACTCCAACCTCGGATTCGCCGATGCGATGCGGATAGCCGAAGAGCGAGGAGACCTCACCTATGTCGGGATCCGCCACGAAGGCGCTGCGGCCTTTGCCGCCAGCGCATACGGCAAGCTGACCGGTGAGTTAGCCGCATGTTTCGGAATTGCCGGGCCGGGCTCGACCAACCTTCTCACCGGCCTCTACGACGCCAAGGTCGATCGTGCTCCGATTCTCGCCGTCTCAGGCCAGGTCCCATCGAGTGTGAAAGGTCGTGGCGCGTTTCAGGACCTGGATCTCGAGGCTGCCTTTGCCGACGTCGCGCGATTCTCCGAGTCCGTGCAGGAAGGCAGCGACGGTGCCGAGTTGATGACTCTCGCCTGTAAGACAGCGATCATCGAGCGTGACGTCGCACACATCAACCTCCCCGACGAGGTTCAGGTGCTTGCCAGCGAGCAGCCAGCCGGATCACGTCAGGGTCGACTCGGCAGTCGCTCGATCGCACCGCCCGAAGAAGCTCTCGACGAGGCGCTCGAGGTCATCGCAAAGGCGGAGCGTCCCTTGTTCATCGTCGGCCAGGGTGCAAGGCACCACATGGAGCCGATCGTGCAATGCGCCGAGACCATGGGGATTCCGGTTGTCACAACTTTCAAGGCCAAGGGCCAGATCAGCGACAGTCATCCGCTTGGATGCGGAGTGTTGGGTCGAAGCGGCACGCCAATCGCCTCTTGGTTCATGAACGAGAGTGATGTCCTGATCGCGTTCGGAGCATCCTTCTCGAATCACACCGGAATCGCCGATTACAAGCCTCTGGTCCAGGTCGACTTCGATCCGATGGCGTTGGGTCGGTTTCACCCGGTCACGGTCCCGGTTCAAGGCGATGTCGGGGTCACGGCCCGGCTCTTCGAGGAGCGGATGCCTGCGGAGCACGGCTTCACAGATCGCACCGAAGAGGTGGCGGAGCGTTGGGCGATCTGGCGTGCGGAGAAGGAAAGCCGGCGCAGGGACGACTCCGGTGCCGGGGTCAACTCGGCCGCCATCTTCGACTCCATGTCACGATTGGTCGACCCTGATGCAGCCATCGCCGTCGACGTCGGCAACAACACCTACTCCTTTGGCCGTTACTTCGAAGTGGAGAGGCAGTCGCTGGTCATGTCCGGCTATCTCGGCTCGATCGGGTTTGCCTTCCCGGCCGCCATGGGGCTGTGGGCGGCCGTCAGCGGCGAGCGTCAGGTGCTGGCCGTGGCCGGCGACGGAGGTTTCGGCCAGTACGCCATGGAGTTCACAACGGCCGTCAAACACGACATGGACATCACTCTGATCCTCCTCGTCAACGACGAGTTGGGGAAGATCAGCAAAGAGCAGAGAACCGCCGAGTTGAACGTCTGGCAGACCAGCCTCCACAACCCCGACTTTGCCGAGTTCGCCGAGTTGTGCGGGGGCAGGGGCGTTCGTGTCACCCAGCCCTCGGAGCTCGACTCGGCGATCCAGTACGCCCTGGATCACAAGGGACCGTCGCTGGTTCAAATCGACACCGACTCATTGCTGGTCTGACTTAGGGGAGCGACCTCTCAGAGTTACCATGCCTTTCCGGATCACAAGGCCGGAGGGCACAATGAACATCGTCCACGTCGTAGGCACCGGAACCATCGGTGAGCCGCTGATCGGCTTGCTTGCCGACAACAAAGAGCACTTCGGGATCGACGAAGTGACGTTCCACAAACGAACCCCGCTGCTGACCGAGAGGGGCAAGGTGGGAGACCTTGAGCGTCGAGGGGCAGTGCTCGCCGTCGACGAAGACCGCACGTCGGCATTCGAAGAGCTCGGACACGTGCCCAAGTACGAGGCGGTGGAGGCCATCAACCGCGCAACGGTCGTCATTGACTGCACGCCCGTCGGCAACCAGATGAAAGACGACTTCTACTCGGATGCAGACGGGCCTATCGGGTTCATGGCCCAAGGGTCCGAGTACGGGTTCGGGAAGCCGTATGCACGAGGTGTCAACGACGCCGCGTTGTCTCACGACGACGACCGGTTCCTCCAGATCGTCAGCTGCAACACACACAACATCTCGGTGTTGGTGAAGTCCTTGGGCATGGACCCTGATGGCACCAATCATCTCGAGAACGGGCGGTTCCTCTGCATGCGGCGCGCCAACGACATCTCACAGGACGGCGGGTTCATCGCCAGCCCGACTGTGGGTGGGCACGGTGACGACAGGTTCGGCACCCATCATGCCCGCGACTCACACGACCTCTTTGCCACGCTGGGTTACGACCTCAATCTCCACTCCTCGGCCATCAAGCTGAACACGCAGTACATGCATTCGCTGCACTTCTCGCTGACACTGGATCGGGACATCACCCTCGACGAGGTCTTGGAGAGACTAGCGGAGAACACCAGGATCGCGGTCACCCACAAAACATCGGCGAACGAGGTGTTCTCGTTCGGCAGGGACCACGGCTACTACGGGCGGATCATGAGCCAGGCTGTCATCCCGCTGGAGTCTCTCGCCGTGCGGAACGGCAACGAGATCGTCGGTTTCTCCTTCACCCCCCAAGACGGCAACCCCTTGCTGAGCACTGTGGCAGCGATGCTCTGGTACCTGGACGAGCAGACCTTGGATCAGCGAATCGACATCCTTCGCCGGTACTTGTTCACCGAGATCTGATCCGTGGACTCGAAGGCCACGGGCTTCGCCGAAGAGGCGATACGGGCTCTGGGCCGGCTCGACGTACCGTCGGCACGCACGTCGATAGCCCAGGCATTCGACGTCGATCAAACGGTCGGCCCTCTCGCCGACGCAATCTATCTGGCGTGCGCCGAGATCGAAGAAGACGGTGATGTTGGGACCTCGACCTGGAACACGCTCGCCGATGCCGTTGACTCCGCCGAGCTGCTCGCCGTGGTGGAGTCGACTCGAACTCACTGACTGCACTTAATCTCACGACATGGCTGCCCCCTCTCTCTGGCTGACCACACTCGGCTGCGCCAAGAACCAAGTCGACTCCGAAAAGGTCACAGCCATGCTCTCGGAAGCCGGGTATGTGTGGGCAGACTCTCCGGAGACCGCGGATGTGGTGATGACCAACACGTGCGCGTTCATCGAGGAGGCACGAGCCGAGTCTGTGGAGACCATCCTCGATCTGGAGGATCGAAAGCGCGATGGGGCCCACTCAATCGTGATCGGCTGCATGGCGCAGCGGTTCGGGACGGAAGTGTCCGACGCGTTGCCAGAGGTCGATGCGGTGTTGGGCCTTGACCGGTATGGCGATCTGGTCTCCACGCTCGACAACCTCACCCGCTGGCATCCGGTCGAGATGAAGCGCCGACCGGCAATGGACATCCTCCATGCCACCGGCCGCCCGGCGACGGGTCTTCCATACGGCTATCTGAAGGTTGCCGAAGGTTGCAACAAACCATGCACCTTCTGTGCGATCCCGCTGATCAGAGGCAAGCAGCGATCCCGTCGGCCCACGGAGATCCGCGAGGAAGCGCGCTCGATGGTGGATGCAGGTGTGGGAGAGGTCGTTTTGGTGGCCCAGGACCTGGCCGCCTATGGCCGCGACATCGACGCCCCTGGGGGACTGCCTGACCTCTTGACGTTCTTAGACGACGTCGAGGAACTGGCCCGTCTCCGTCTCCTTTACCTCCATCCGCGGGAGATCAACGACCGGCTTCTCGAGACCATGGTCTCCTCGAAGCTGGTCGCCGACTACTTCGACCTCTCGTTGCAACATGCGTCACAACCTCTATTGCGGGCGATGAAGCGGCCGGGTGACGGGGTGCGCCATCTCGCTCTGGTCGACAAGATCCGAGACTTGAGCCCCGATGCCGCTTTGCGCTCTTCGTTCATCGTCGGCTTCCCCGGCGAGACCGACTCGCAAGTGGACGAGCTGGCCGACTTCCTGGAGCAGGCTCGCCTCGACTGGGCCGGCTTCTTCCCGTACTCGGCAGAGCCGGGAACTCCGGCGGCCGAGATGGACGGTCAGGTGCCCAGAGAAGAGGTCATGACCCGCCTCCGGCACCTATCGGCTGTCCAAGAAGAGATCACCATGGAGAAGAACGCCGGCCTTATCGGTGCCTCCGACACCGTGCTGATCGATCAGGTGGAAGACGGGACACCGGTTGGCCGCTCGCACCGCCAGGCCCCTGAGATCGACGGGGTCGTTCGAATCGACGCCGGATCGCCGGGTGACTGGGTCGCCGTTCAGTACACCGGCGCCTACGGGCTGGACATGGAGGCGGTCCGGGCATGAATGTCGAAGTGGTCGCCGTTGGCACCGAGCTGCTGCTGGGCCAGATCGTCAACTCCAACGCCTCCACCATCGGGGCTGCTCTGGCTGAGAAGGGCCTCGACGCAAACTTCCAGCAGGTGGTTGGCGACAACCACGAAAGGCTCACTTCGACGATCGAGCTGGCCATCTCGCGGTCAGACGCGGTGATCATCACCGGGGGAATCGGCCCAACTCAGGACGACATCACCCGAGAGGCTGTCTGTGCAGCCACTGGCCGAGATCTGGTGTTCAGCGACAGCTATGCGGAGCACCTGCGCCGATGGTGGGAGGACCGCGGAAGGGTGATGCCGGAGTCCAACCTCCGCCAGGCGTACCACCCTGAAGGCGCGGATCTTCTCATGAACCCGAAAGGGACCGCTCCGGGGCTTGCACTTGAGCATGACGGCACGCTCATCTTCGTGGTGCCCGGTGTGCCCGCAGAGATGGAGTATCTGCTTCACAACGACCTCTTGCCTCGGCTCGGAGAGGCCGCTGGAGTCGACGAGGTGCTGGTGAGCCGAGTCCTTCGTACTTGGGGGCGCTCGGAGTCGGATGTCGCCGAGGTGCTCGATGACCTCTATCGGAGCTCAACCAATCCCTCGCTGGCGTTTCTGGCTTCCGGCGGGGAGATCAAGCTCAGGATCACGGCCAAGGCTGATGATGAGGCGACCGCGGTCGAGTTGATCGGCCCGATGGAAGCCGAGGTCAGGGCACGTATGGGCTCCGCCGTGTTCGGTGCCGATGACGACATCATCGAGAAGGTGATACTCGAGTTGCTCGATGGGTTGGGCTACACGATTGCGACGGCCGAGTCGATGACTGGCGGTCTGGTCGCCGCAGCTCTTACCTCGCTGCCCGGCTCGTCTTCGGTGGTCAGGGGCGGCCTGGTCGCGTACGACTCCGAGTTGAAGCAGAAACTGCTCGGCGTGGAGGATGTCTCGGCGGTGGTGACGGCCGCCACTGCGGAGGCGATGGCAGAAGGAGGCCGGAAGCTGCTGGATGCAGACGTAGTGGTTTCAGTCACCGGCTCTGCCGGGCCGGAACCGCTGGAGAAGCCGCCAGGGACCATGGTGATCGCGGTGGCCACCCCCGAGCGTGTGTTGTCCAAGGAGTTGCGGATGGTCGGCGACCGGGAGCGTGTCCGTACCTACGCAGTCACCAACGCTCTCCAGTTCGCCCGTCTGGCTCTGCAAGGGACGTGGTGGAAGCCGTAGGCAGGGTTTTTGTCGCGGTTCCCTTGCCGCCCGAGATACGACTGGCGCTTGCCGACCGTCTCGTAGGACTCGACATCCCCGGAAAGCTGGTGCCAGCCGGCAACTGGCATCTGACACTTCGCTTCCTCGGCAACATCGAGCGAACGACCTACGAAGTCTTCCTGAGTCGTCTCGCCGCTGTGGAAGAGATCCCGGGCTTCAGGGTGAGCTTCGACGGGATCGGCGGGTTCCCGCGACCGGAGCGGGCGTCGGTGGTCTGGGCCGGATTGGCCTCCGGCTCCTTCGAGAGTCTGTCCGCCCTGAACGAAATCGCCGAGCAAGCGGCGGAGACGGCGGGCCTGGCGCCGGAGGAGCGGCCCTTCAAACCTCACGTCTCGCTGTCGAGGGTGCGGCCTGCGGAGAGCATCGACTATCTGTCGGCTATCGAGCTTGGCTTGAGCTGGTTGGCCGACCGGGTGGTCGTCTATCGAAGTCACCTCGGTGGTGGTCCGGCTCACTACGAGGAGCTGGAGACGCTGATGCTGGCCGGTGACTAGACGGGGTCGCTGTCAGCGATCGCCTGGGGCCTGATCCGGATGGGCAGCCATCCTTCCTCTGAGCCCGATCCGTCGTAGATGGCGGTCTCCAAGGCGTGAAGTGAGCATTTGAGCCCGTAGGGCGTCAAGAATCGAGCCTGCCTCTTGCAGGCATTGCAGGGAAGCGCCTCCACCCTGGCCCCAGCTGACTCCGATTGCATGCAGCATCCACATACTGGCCCTTGAGCTGTCGTCCACAAGAGGCGAATTGGGTCTGACCGCGTCATCTCACGACATCAAGTGGTCTAGCGCGCCGACTGCCGTGAGGGGCCTCCTGGCCGCAAAGCCACGACCCGAACAAGTGTTCGGTTAACATGCTCCGCGTTCTTGTCAGAGCTACTCGATACGGTGATGGAATGAGTCAGGAAGGACGCGAAGTGGAACGCGATAAGGCACTCGACATGGCGGTCAGTCAGATCGAGAGGCAGTTTGGGAAAGGCGCCATCATGAAGATGGGGGAGGCCGCTCAGAGAAGTTTCGACATCATCCCCACCGGGGCGTTGTCACTGGACCTCGCCCTCGGCATCGGCGGGGTTCCTCGGGGCCGCGTCGTGGAGATCTACGGCCCGGAAAGCTCGGGCAAGACGTCTTTGTCGCTGCACATCGTCGCCGAGGCGCAACGCAACGGCGGCATCGCCGCCTTCATCGACGCTGAGCATGCTCTCGACCCGGTGTATGCCAAGGCGATCGGTGTCGACGTCGACGAGCTGCTCATCTCGCAGCCCGACACCGGGGAGCAGGCGCTCGAGATCGCCGACATGTTGATCCGCTCCGGCGCTCTCGATGTAGTTGTCATCGACTCGGTGGCCGCACTGGTCCCACGCGCCGAGATCGAGGGTGAGATGGGTGACGCTCATGTCGGCCTCCAAGCACGTCTCATGTCCCAGGCATTGCGCAAGCTCGCCGGCACGCTGAACAAGTCGAAGACCACTGCCATCTTCATCAACCAGCTGCGCGAGAAGATAGGGGTGATGTTCGGCTGCTTCCAGTACTCGACTCGCGTGACTCTCGCCGATGGCACTCAGGAGAAGATCGGCAAGATCGTCAATCAGAAGATGGATGTCGAGGTGATGGCGGTCGACCCCGACACCGGAAAAGTGGAGCCGAAGAAGATTGTCAACTGGTTCGACAACGGGAACATCGACGAGTTCCTCCAGTTCACCGTTTACAAGCCTGAGGGCAACGGTCGTGCTCAGTTCGCCGCTACAGCCAACCACCTGATCTCAACACCGGGAGGGTGGCGAGAGGCCGGGGAGCTGATCAAGGGTGACCGGGTTTTGATGCCCCTCAAGCACTATCTGTCCGGTCAGCAACGAGAGCTTGTGCTCGGCGGCCTGATGGGCGATGGGTCCGTATCACCAAAGAGACCCAACTCTCATGGTTCCGGGATGAAGTCGCGGTTCCGATTTGGCCATGGGCCAAAGCAGGACGACTACGCCAAGTGGAAAGCCAGCCTCCTTGATGGGGTACCGCTTTCGATCTCACCTCACAGCAAGGGTGGGCTGATGGTCGAGACCACTCCGTTGGCAGAGCTCGATGAGTTGCGGGAGTCGGTCTACATCGGTGGCAAGAAGGTGTTCAGTTGGGACTATCTCAAGGCGCTGACCCCATTCGCCCTGGCCGTTTGGTACATGGATGACGGCACTTTTGCCGAGCGCCGCAAGGACGGGTCGGCCGGCCGCTCTGACATCGTCGTTGAGGCGATGGAGAAGGGATCGCAACGACGGCTCGCTGCCACCCTCAAGGAGACCTATGGGCTGAGCTGCAAGCTGACGGAACGCGGCGGAAAGGCCTTGATCGTCTTCGACAAAGACGGCACCGAGGCTCTGCACGACCTGATCGCTCCCTATGTGCCCGATTGCATGGCCTACAAACTGCTTCGACATCATCGAGGAAAGGAAGCGGTTGAAGTCGAGCCAGCCGAAGAGCGCTATGAGCTGGCTGCTGTGCCGATCGTCGACATTCACGTCAAACCCAAGACCAGGAGCATGAGGCGCTTCGATATCGAAGTCGAAGGTCATCACAACTACCTGGTCGATGGTGTGATGGTTCACAACTCACCTGAGACAACACCGGGTGGCCGCGCCCTCAAGTTCTACTCGTCGGTTCGGCTCGACATCCGGCGCATCGAGGCCATCAAAGACGGCACCGACAATGTCGGGAACCGGGTCCGGGTCAAGGTGGTCAAGAACAAGATGGCCCCACCGTTCCGTCAAGCCGAGTTCGACATCATGTTCGGCCAAGGCATCTCACGCGAGGGAAGCCTTCTCGATGTAGCCGTTGACAACGGTGTGGTGCGCAAGAGCGGGGCCTGGTTCACATTCGATCAGGATCAGCTTGGCCAGGGAAGAGAGAACTCGAAGCGGTTCCTGCGGGAAAATCCCGAATTGGCGATGCAGCTCCAGGCCAAGGTGTTCGAAGCGGTGGGCATGAGCACTGCCGAAGAGGAGGAAGTCGACCTCACCGAGGAGCCAGCCTCACAAGAGGAGTAGACCGGCAGGCCGTCAGGCTTCACGAAGTCTTGGCTTGGGATCAGCTGTCCTCGGCTATGGTGTCTGATCACACACGAAATAGCCTTTTGAACAGCAAACACCGGAACCCAACAGACATTTACAGGAGGAGCGAACGAGAAGACGGGTGAACCAACCCCATTCAGTTAGCTGCTTGTTTTCGTGTGCCGGGCCTCATGGCCCGGCCACAGTTGTCTAGAGGGTCCCGGAGGAAGGGGCCGCGATGAGCAATGCCGTGGCGATTGGACTCTCTGTCCTGGGGGTCGCCATCGGTCTTGGGTTCGGGTACTTGATTGCCCGACTCGCCATAGCGCGTCGCCGCGAGCGCGACGGGATATCGGCGGAAGACATGGTGGCGAGTGCGAGAGTCGATGCTCAGCGCATCCTCAACACTGCCGAGGAGGAAGGCCGGGCCAAGGCCGACACCTATCGGGAGCGGGAGGAGGAAGCCCTCGCCCATCGGAAACTCGAGCTCTCCAACTTGGAGTCCCGGCTCACCCAGCGTGAAGAGACCCTGGAGCAACGTGCGTCCAACCTTGCTCAGCGCGAGCAGATACTCATCGACCGTGAGGACGAACTGACCACTTCCCGCGGAGATCTCGAGCATCTCAAAGAAGAAGCGCGTTATCGCCTCGAGCAGATCTCGGGCATCGACGTTGCAGCCGCCAAAGACGAGATGCTGGCTCAGGTTGAGGACGAGGCAAGGCGAGAGGCGATGATCGTCGTTCGCGACCTGGAGATAAAGGCGCGCGAGGAGGCCGACCGGCGAGCGAGGAGGATTCTTGCTACCGCCATCCAACGCCTCTCCGCCGAGGTGGTGACGGAGTCGACGGTGTCTGTGATCCAGCTGCCGTCGGATGAGATGAAGGGCCGGATCATCGGCCGGGAGGGTCGCAACATCCGCCACCTGGAGTCGGTCACCGGAACCAACCTGATCGTTGACGACACACCAGAGGCTGTCTCTATCAGCTCTTTCGACCCGGTCCGCCGCGAGATCGCCAGGATCACAGTCGAGAAGCTGGTCACCGACGGTCGTATCCACCCCGCCTCGATCGAAGAGTCCCACGAGAAGGCAAAGGCCGAAGTCGAGCAGTCGATCAGGGACGCCGGTGAGTGGGCGTTGGTCGAAGTGGGGATTTCGAGGGTGAACCCGGAGTTGATCACGCTGATGGGACGGCTCAAGTACCGGACGTCCTATGGCCAGAACGTGCTCAATCACTTGGTCGAGACCGCACACATCGCATCCATGCTTGCCTCGGAGTTGGGCATCGACCCGGCTCCGGTCAAGCGGGCCGCACTGCTCCACGACATCGGCAAAGCGGTCACTCACGAGGTGGAGGGCTCCCACGCTTTGATCGGCGCGGAGATCGCCCGGCGCTTCGACGAAGACCCGGCTGTGGTTCATGGCATCGAGGCCCATCACAACGAAGTCGAGCCGCGAACGGTTCTCGCCGTCATCGTGCAAGCTGCGGATGCCGTCTCGGCGGCGCGGCCTGGCGCTCGTCGCGAGACACTGGAAGGCTATGTGAAACGACTCGAGCGCCTCGAGAGCATCGCGATGGAGTTCTCTGGCGTCGAGGACGTGTTTGCCCTCCAGGCCGGCCGCGAGGTCAGAGTGATGGTTGACCCGGGAGCCGTCTCCGATCTTCACGCTCGTGAGCTTTCGCGGGCCATCTCCCGTAAACTCGAGGAAGACCTTCAGTACCCAGGACAGATCCAGGTCACAGTGATCAGGGAGTTCAGGGCAACCGACTACGCACGCTGAGGTCAAACCCAAGCCAATGCCCCAAGTCCTATTGCCGGAACCGTCGACACGCGAGCGGCCGCGGCGTCAGCCGACACGGTCGGGTCAGCGCTACTTCATCCGCACGTTTGGCTGTCAGATGAACGAGCACGACTCGGAGCGAATCGCCGGGCTCTTCGAGCTCGACGGCATGTCTCCTGCAAACAGCTTCGAGGCCGCCGATGTGGTCTACGTCAACACCTGCACCATCCGGGAGAACGCCGACAACCGTATGTACGGGAACCTCGGGCAGCTGAAGGCGGTCAAGGACCTGAACCCAGACATGATGCTTGTGGTCGGCGGTTGTGCCGCTCAGAAGGATCGAGAGCTGGTGCGTGAGAAGGCACCCTGGGTTGACGTGGTCATGGGCACTCACAATCTCGATCGCGTCCTCGATCTCCTCGACCACGCCGAGCACTGGGGCCCGATCACGGAGGTTGTGGACGAGCTCCAGGCAATGCCCAGCTCACTGCCGGCGAAACGTGAGCTTGCTCACTCCGCCTGGGTCACGATCCAGGTCGGCTGCAACAACACCTGCACTTTCTGCATCGTGCCTTCGGTGCGTGGGGTCGAGGTCTCACGACGACCCGGCGACATCGTTCGCGAGGTCGAACGGCTCCAGCGAGACGGTGTGGTCGAGGTCACCCTGCTGGGACAGAACGTCGACACTTACGGGCGTGACCTGGCGATCGACGGGAAACGACGCCCAATCTTTGGTGATCTGCTGCGGCGAGTGGGAGAGATAGAAGGCATCGAGCGGGTCCGCTTCACCAGCCCCCATCCCAACGACTTCCGCGAGGACGTGGCGCTTGCCATGGCAGAGACAACGGCCGTGTGCGAGCAGCTCCACTTCCCGCTCCAGTCGGGCTCCGATCGGGTGCTGGCGGCGATGCACCGCGGCTACAACCGTCGCAAGTACATAGAGCGCCTGGCGATGGCCAGGGACACCATTCCTGGCCTTGCCGTGTCGACCGACATAATCGTCGGGTTCCCAGGAGAGACCGACGAAGACTTCGATCTCACGATGGAAGTAGTCGAGGAGGCCCGGTTCGATCAGGCGTTCATGTTCATCTTCTCACCGCGGCCAGGCACTCGAGCTGCCTCGATGACCGACAGCTTCGTTCCCGACGAGGTCATCCAGGAGAGATTCAGCCGTCTCGTCGAGACTCAGAACAGGATCTCAGGTGAGTTGAATGCGGCCACTGTCGGCTCGCGAATGAAAGTTCTCTCGGAGGGCCCTTCTCGGAAGCGTCCGGAGGTCGCGACCACTCGCTCCCGCACAGGCAAGGTGGTTCATGTCGAAGGTGACTACCCGTCGGGGACGTTCCTGGAGGTAGAGATCGTCTCAGCCGCGCAACACCACCTGGTGGGGGAGCCAGTCTGAGCCGAATCCTGGCGATCGTCGGTCCAACTGCCTCGGGCAAGACCGACATTGCCATCGAGGTTGCGACTCGCATCGACGCCGAGATCATCTCAGTCGACTCGATGCAGGTCTACCGCGGCATGGACGTCGGCACTGCCAAGCCGACATTGCTGGAGCGCAGCGGCGTCACTCATCACATGATCGACATCGCCGAGCCTGAAGACGAGTTCTCGGTGGCGGAGTTCCGGCGAAGGGGGAGGGCGGTGATGGAAGGCTCGTCTAAGCCGTTGATCATCAGTGGTGGCTCGGGGCTCCATTTCCGTGCTCTGGTCGACCCGATGAGCTTCGCCCCAACCGATCCAGATCTCAGAAGAGACCTCGAAGAAAGCGAGATAGCGGGGTTGGTCGAGGAGTTGACTGGCATCGATGAAAACGCCGCCAGACACGTCGACCTGTCCAACAAGCGTCGGGTGGTCCGAGCGGTTGAGGTGTTCCGGCTCACCGGTGAAACGCCGAGTCAGCGTGCCAGCTCAGCCGAAGCCGAGGACCTCCGACGGTACAAACCCGAGATCGAGTTCTCAGCAGTCGGCGTTGACCCTGGTGAGCTGTTGGAGCAACGCGTCGACTCACGTCTGGCCGACATGAAGAACGGTGGCCTTGTCGAGGAAGTGCGACGCCTCATGCCGCGGCTCGGCAGGACGGCGGCGCTTGCGGTTGGCTACCGTGAGATCATGGAGTTTCTCGACGGTGACGTCACTGAAGCGGAGGCCTTCGTTGCGGTTGCGGCCAACACCAAGAAGCTCGCAAAGAAGCAGAGGACCTGGTTTCAGCGCGACCCACGTGTCAGGTGGGTGCCATGGGTCGAGAACTCGCACGAGCGCGTCGAACGGGTGTTGGACGCGCTGGGGTGATTATTCCTCTTCGGCAGGAGACCCGTCGGCCTGTCCCAAGGACTCCTCTGGGATGACGAGCCACAGGATGACGTAGATGAGAAGAGTCATGCCGCCAAAGACAGCTGTGATGACCCAGATGACCCGAATCAGGCTCACGTTCAAACCGAAGAAGTGGGCAACACCGGCAGCGACCCCGGCGATCATCTTGTCGTCTTTGCTGCGGCGCAACTGCCTACCGTTACTCATGATGAGGAGGATACAGGCGGCAGGTGTCGTGGCATGAGAAGCCTGAAGTTCACCAAGATGCAGGGCCTCGGCAACGACTTCGTCGTACTCGAAGGCCCGTTGGCACTCAGCACCCAAGAGATCCAAGAGTTGTGTGACCGTCGATTCGGGATCGGAGCCGACGGTGTGCTGGTCGTCAGTCAACTTGACCCGATCCGCATGGAGTATTGGAACGCAGATGGCTCGGCCGCTGAGATGTGCGGAAACGGCCTTCGGTGTGTCGCCCGCTACGCCTACGACAAGGGCTGGTCGGCGGATCGCAACTTTCCCATGGCGACGCCAGTGGGAGAGAGGCTGGTCCGTGTCTTCGATGAAGGGGTCGAAGTCCAGCTGGGTGAGGCAGAGCTCACTGGCGAGGCGACGATCGACGGCACGGTCTACCAGTTGGTGGATGTGGGCAACCCCCACGCCGTGCTGGTCGTGGTCGACCCGTCTGATGTCGACGTCGAAGGTGTTGGCAGCAGTATGCAGTCGAGTCCGGAGTTCGAGGCCGGCGTGAACGTCGAGTTCATCACTCTCACCGAAACCGGAGTCGAGATGAGGGTGTGGGAGCGCGGAGTGGGGGAGACGATGGCTTGTGGAACCGGGATGGCAGCAGCCGCGCTGGTGGCGACTGAGGCCAATGGGGTGTCGTCTCCTGTCGAGGTGAAGGTTCCCGGAGGGGTCGGCTCCGTCGACTTTCGCGACGGGACCGCCTGGTTGCGCGGCCCCGCCGACTACGTGTTCACGGGTAGCGTCGCAGGACGCTGACCACCTTGCCGATCAACTCCACCCCTTCGGTGAAGACCATCGGCTCGTAGGCAGGGTTCTCCGACTCGAGGATCACCTTCCCACTCTCTCGCCGGAGACGTTTCACTGTGGCCTCCTCACCATCGACCAGCGCGGCGACGATCTCACCGTCTCTGGCGTCGGGCTGGCTGTGCACTGCGACCAGGTCACCTTCGTGAATGCCGGCGTCGATCATCGAGTCGCCTTTGACCTCGAGCAGGAAGACCGGCCCGTCGCCGACGAGTTGGGTGGGCAGAGCCATCACTTCGTCGACGTGCTCCGCGGCGAGGATCGGGGTTCCGGCGGCGATCCGACCCAAGACCGGGATGTCGCGGGTGCGGCCGTCCGACTGCGCGACGAGGCCCTCGTCGTCGACCACGACGATTGCCCGCGGCTTCGACGGGTCCTTGCGCAGGGCGCCGGCCTCGACCAATGAGTTCAAATGCGAGTGAACCGTCGATGGTGAGCTGAGCCCAACCGCATCTCCGATCTCGCGGACCGACGGCGGGTAGCCCCGCTCGGTGACTGTTTTTCTTATGAAGTCCAGCACTTGCTGCTGTCGTTCGGTGAGCACCTGACTCCTCCTCGAACTGGTGTTCGCATCAGGCTAACCCAAACACCTGTTCGGTGCTGGCATCTTTGAGATTCAAAGCAACGGGCACGAGAACCGACTTGACAGCGAACATCTGTTCGATAGAGTATCGAACGCACGTTCGGCTTGCCGAATGTCATTCAGCAAAACAGCGGGTCCGATCAGGAGGAAACAATGCAGATGACACCAGGTCAGCTTTCCGTCCGGCTGTCCGTCATCCTTGCCGTCATCTTCATGGCGTTCCTTCTGATCGGCGGGCCCGCCGATGCAGAGTCACCTGCGCCGCCTGCCGCGGAATATGTGGTTGCCTCGGGCGACACTCTGTGGGCCATTGCATCTGAGATCACTCCAGAGGGTGAGGACGTCAGGGTTGCCATCGCGGCGATTCGAGAGGCAAGTGGCCTCACTTCCAGCTCGCTCCAGGTCGGGCAGATTCTCCTGATCCCTGGCGGCTGACCACCCAGGTCTGTTTACCCTGGGCCGATGTTGTGCCCGTCGTGTGGGAACTCAGACACGCGCGTGATCGATAGCCGTCCGGCCGACAGCGGCCAATCGATCCGTCGTCGCCGCATCTGTGACGAGTGCGAGCATCGTTTCACCACGTATGAGCGTCTCGAACCGCAGCTCATGGTCCGCAAACGCAATGGCCGGCTCGAGGTCTTCTCCACGGCGAAGCTGGCAAGCGGGATCTCGGCCGCCCTTGCTGATCGACCGGTCTCCGGCTCGAGCATCGAGGCGATGGCGGAAGAAGTCGAGGGCGTGCTGCGGGCGTCAGGGCCGCAAGTCACATCCGAGGTGATCGGCCGCGAGATACTGGACCGTCTTCGAGGTCTCGATGAAGTCGCCTACCTGCGCTTCGCGTCGGTCTACAAGGAGTTCCAGGATGCCGCCGATTTCGAGCGTGAGATGGCGGAGTTGGAGTCAGCGGAGTAGCTGGGAGAGCCCGAAGTCTGCTGCTTCGAGTTGCTCGCGAGCCTCGGCGGCGACCTGAGTCATCGTCGATTCGAGCAGAGCCTCGAAGCTGCCGAGCGTTTCGGTCAATCCGGATACCACCAAAGCGGCTGTCGCCGGGTCGTTCTCGCGCAGAGCGTCCAAGTAGGTGCGTTGCGTGTCGGCAAGTGTCGGGGCGAACTCGAGGAGCGACTCACCGACTGCACCCATGGTGCCGGTCGGGAGCGAGTCTGAGGTGTTCACAAACTTGGCCTGCCACGTGCTGAAGGTTTGTGCCGCTTCTTCCAGCTCGATGAGCGCCGGGTCGGTCTCGAGGTTGGGAAGAGCCAAGATCGGTATGACAGCCGCTCGATAGCTGTAAGCGTCGTTCAGTGAGCGGGCGGCCTCGAGCACCTCACCGGCGGCGTCAGCGGCCAGCAAGCGATCACTGCCCATTGACGAGGGCAAGGTTCCGGAGGTGTTGAACAGGTCTCTGGCGTTCTGCTCCGTGGCGGGCAGCAGGGCAACCACGGCTTCGAAGTCGGTAGTGAGGTCGAGGGAGAGAAGGGCCGCGACGTCTGGTCTGAGAGCATTAGCCGAAACGGAGAGGTTCTCGGCAGCGGCCGCGGCGTTGCGAGCAGGCTGCTGGTAGATCCAATAGCCGGCGAAGCCCAGCAACGAAATCGTGAGAATGGTGATGAGGATGACTCCCCAGCGAATGTTGCGGGTGTGCAACTTCTTGCCGACTTCAGCCGATGACCAGTCTTCGAAGAAGCGGTCGCTCTGCTCGGGTGGCGCTGGTTCCCTGGGTGACTCCTTGACCATGGTGGACGATGTCGCCCATGTGCTCGCCTGAGCGGGCTTGTCGATGAAGCCGAGGGACTCCATGGAGACGAGCCGAAACCGGCGTCTGCGTGTGTTTCGTCGTTTCGGTCTCAGATGTCTGGCACTCATGGGCTGGACCCGCTTACAGTCGCTTCGTCATCCCGCCCGATGCCCCACGACACCATGCAGATTAACTTCGTTCGTCTCGATTCCCAGCTACCTCTTCCCAGGACCGCCCATGTCGGCGATGCCGCTGTGGATCTTCACGCCAGGGTCGACGTCGAGTTGGAGCCCGGCCAGCGCGAGGCCGTGCCCACCGGGCTGGCCGTTGCCATACCGGATGGACACGCTGGTTTCGTCCTTCCGCGGAGCGGACATGCCCGGCGCTCGGGTGTCGGGGTAGTCAACGGGCCCGGGTTGATCGACTCCGGATACCGCGGTGAGATCTCGGTGCTGCTGATCAACCACGGTGATGATGTGGTTCGTTTCGAGCGAGGGGAGAGGATCGCCCAGCTGATGGTGGTCCCGGTGCCGTCGATCGAGTGGCAGGAGGTTGACTCGCTCGACGAGACCGAGCGCGGCGACGGTGGTTTCGGCTCGACCGGCTCGTAGAACGTCTTTAGCTATCGGGTCGCCGCCGTCTACACTTCTCGTTTCTCGCGGAAGTAGCTCAGTTGGCTAGAGCGCAACCTTGCCAAGGTTGAGGTCGCGGGTTCGAATCCCGTCTTCCGCTCCAGACGGTCGTGATCGGCCGCCACTGGCGACGTGGCCGAGTGGTTAGGCGCGGGTCTGCAAAACCCGTTACACCGGTTCGATTCCGGTCGTCGCCTCCAACTGAATAGAGGGCCCTTAGCTCAGCCTGGTAGAGCGCTTGCTCGACACGCAAGAGGTCGTAGGTTCAAGTCCTGCAGGGCCCACGAAGAGATCCAATGAGGGCGCCTCTTCGCGCGCAGTGTGATCCTTAACTGCACAAGTGGCAGAATCGCATCAAAGTGCAGACGCGTTGAAGTGGATGTCTTGCTATGGGGTCTCTCTGCGGGAAGTGCATCGGAAGCGGTGCGAGGAGAACTAGCAGCATGACAGTCGCCAACCCCCACTCGGCCCACCAGTGCCAATTCGCCTGGCTCGCAACGATCGCGAACGCCGCAAGAACTCCAGCCTGAACGATTCTCATCAACAGCAGGATCGCTTCGAATGGTCCTCTGTTCTTATGGCAGATGTCGTATGCTCGTGACGTTGACAAGGGGGAGAGTTGGTGTCGAGCAAGTTCGAAGACCTTAAGCAACTTCAGGCGATGCTGGAACGGGGTGACATAGCTCAACATGAGTACGACATTGTCAAAGCCGATCTGCTTGCTGACATGTCGAACGAGTCATTACCAACGGCACCGGGTTGGTACAACGACCCATCCGGCCAGATGTCACATCAGGCCTACTGGGATGGCCAACAATGGACAGGTGAAACCCGTCCAAGTCGGTCAGCCGAAGCGCCGTCGACCGGCCAAGTTGCAGCCAGATCCCTTCCGTCTCCTAGCAAATCGTCCAAAGGGTTCTCGATTGGGAAGGTGTTGCTCTACGGCTTCCTAGGTCTTGTGGCCGTCGGTGTCGCGTCAGCGATCGTTGGAAGCCTTGGCAGCGGTGAAGTAGAAGAGACCTTCTCTGAAATCGCTTCGGGACTTGGTGGCGATGGTGGATCTGGTGCCACCTTGTCCAACGGCACAGAGGCCCGGACATCAGAAACCTCAGCCTCAGCGTCTCAGTTCACTCGATCTCAGGAGAACGCCGTAGCATCAGCTGAATCGTATCTGAGCTTCTCGGCATTCTCGCGATCAGGCCTTATTGATCAATTGGAGTTCGAGGGCTTCGCCAATGCCGAGGCGGCCCTGGCTGTGGATTATCTTGAGGTCGACTGGAACGCGCAAGCGAGTCTCTCGGCTGAGTCTTATCTTGACTCCTCGGCCTTCTCCAAGTCAGGTCTTTCGAAGCAGTTGGAGTTTGAGGGGTTCACGTCGAACCAGGCTGCTCATGCTGTCAACTCTGTAACGGTCGACTGGAACGATCAGGCCCGGAAGAAAGCCGAAGAGTACCTGGAGTTCTCGAGTTTCTCCCGTTCCGGGTTGATTGACCAGCTGCTATTCGAGGGGTTCACGCAGAGTCAGGCCACGTACGGGGTGGACAAGGCTGGCCTGTAGTAGCCACCCGCTGGGTTTCGTACGGTTCCCGGAAATGTAGCTAGCTAGTCCGAACGGTCAGACTCGGTCTAACGGTCCTGATCCTGCTCGACACGCAAGAGGTCGTAGGTTCAAGTCCTGCAGGGCCCACGTCACGGCGTCGCTTCGCTCACGCTTGCGGGTGACCGTCTCTGCCACCTTTTGAGAATGGGACTCATTGTCGCGTGCGAGCTACGATCCCAAGCGTGGACTCTCATTACGACTCGAGGGCGGAATACCACGAGATTCACATGCATGGAGCGTGGGACCGGCTGCGTGACTTGGTGAGAGACACATTCGGCGGAATCGGATCCGATGGTGTGATTGTGGACGTTGGGGCCGGGAGCGGCCTGGGAACCTTGATGCTCTCGGGATGCACCGACGCTGAGATCATCGCTCTGGAGCCGAGCACGACGATGCGGGCGATGATGATGGCGCGTCTCGACACCCTAGGCATCCTTGAGCGGGTGACCGTGATCCCGGAACCCCTCCCGGAAGGCCTCCGTGACCTTCCCGGAAGGGTGGATGGCGTCATCGTGGCACACATGCTCGGGCACCTCGCCGAGGCTGAGCGAAATGGCCTCTTCGAATGGATCGCAACCAGTCTCGCTCCGGGCCGAACCGCGTTGCTCACAGTCAGCGCCGAACCTTCTACCGAAGACACCGAACCGGTCGTCCAGGAACGAGCCGTCGGTCGACACCTTTATCGCCTCACCTCGCACATGCAGGCCCCGGGTCGGTACGAAGGGCTCTTCGAGGTCATCGACCGCCAGCGAAGAGTCGTTCGCTCGCTCGACGATGCCACGTCCTGGCACGCCGTGACAGTCGCCGACATTCGGACCGCTGTGGCTGGACACAACGTTCAGGTCACCGAGCCACAGCCCGGCGTCGCCCAGATCTCGGCCATGGCGATGAGCTGAGGGTGGAGTTGTCATGAGTCAACGGGCAGCCCGTCTGCTGCTTCTGCTGGCGTTGCTCAATGCTGCCGCTGCCTCCTCGATCTATATCTCGATCCTGCCGGGGATAGTGAGAAGTTTGGACCTAACGGAGCTCCAAGGTGGCCTCCTCGTGACCACGGCAGCGATCGCGTTCGGCCTGGCCGCACCGTGGTGGGGCCGGCGCAGCGACAGAGTGGGTCGGGTTCGCATCATCAGTCTCGGCCTCATCGGCTACGCCCTCGCCTCTGCGGCGTTTGCTCTGGGTATGGATCTTGGGTTTGCCGGAGTGCTCGCGGGCGGCGCCCTCTATGCCGTTCTCCTGCTGTCACGTCCTCTCGGTGGTGCGCTCGCTGGTGCGGTGCCGGCCACTTCACAGGCCTATTTGGCCGACACCAGCAGCAAAGAGGAGCGGACCGGCGCCCTCGCCCTTGTTGGCATCGCGAGCGGCCTCGGATCCATCCTGGGACCGGCCCTTGGCGGTGGTCTGGCGACTTTCGGGTTGACGGTTCCTCTGTGGACTGCTGCCGGCTTGGCCTTGGTCGTCGCCGTTGTCATCTTCTTAAAGCTCCCAGAGCCTGAGACGGCAGCCGAAGAAGAAGAGGTTGCGCCGCTCTCTTGGCGAGATCCGCGGCCTCGGCCGTTCTTGGTGCTGATTCTCGGGCTGTTCACCGCCATCGCGCTGATTGCCACAACCATGGGTTTCCTCTTTCAAGACCGGCTCGAGCTCGACGATCAGACGGCGTCGACGGTCACGGGTGCGGTTCTTGCCGCGGTCGGCGTCGGAATCGTGCTGGTTCAAGTGCTGGTGGTGCAGAGACATCAGCCTCCGCCCGCCAGGCTCCTTCGTATTGGTCTGCCTGTGGTGATGGCCGGTGTCGCCATCCTTCTCGTGTCTCCAAATGTGGTCTTGTTCATCGTCAGCGGCTTGACGATGGGTGCGGGTGCAGGACTCGCTATCTCAGGTGCTATCGCAGCAGCCACCCTTCGGGTCGGTGACCGTGAGCAAGGTGCGCTTGGTGGTCTGACCGTCGCTGCCCAGGTCGTTGGCTTCATGGTGGGGCCCACAGTTGGCGGAGCCCTCTACCAACAGGGCGAATTGATACCTGGAGTCCTGGCCTTGGCTCTCATGTTGGCAGCGTTCGTCTGGTCACTTTCGGGTTCGTTAACGGGAGACCAGTGGGAGGCGCCGGGACCCGCTCAGGCCTCCTCCTCGGAGCCCGAAGACACATCCTGATCCTCGAAATGGCCTGAGTCTTCGAGTTGGGCGAGGTACGCGGCTTGAAGTGGCTCAGGGTCGACGTCGGCGATTGATGAGCTGGATCCGGTGTTCAGCAAGGTCGTCAGATGGTCCATCCAGAGGTGATAGCCACCGGCGTTCCCCACGACGGTGTCCGGGTCGTCGCCGTCGAATTTGACCGCCAGGTCGAGTCGACAACCACCAGCAGTCGGGCCGGTTTCGAATCTGATCCGTGATCCATGCCAGACCCACTCGAAGACGCGCGGAGGATCCCATACCTGGATCACCGCTGTCCCGGCGTCGGGTTCGAGACCCTTCTTCTCGACGACGTCTGGCCAGAACACCATGCGGACGCTGCTCCCCGTTTCACGCTCGCCGATCATGTCCGCAGGCATCCACCACCTCATGTGGTCTGATTCGGTCAGCGCCTGCCAAACCTTCGTGGGGACATGGCCAAGCTCTCGCGTGAAGTGCAGTGTCGTTTGGCCAGAGCCTCGCTCGATTGCACCCAAGGGGCCATGGGACGTCATCAGTGCTTGCTCCGATCAACCTCGAACCGGGGTTCATCAGGCTAGATGAGCATGTGTTGGCTCAGCGGTTGGCCCCGGCGTGGCTAGGTTGGCTCGGCTTTGAGCACCGCTAACCGGTTCACGACCCGTCTCACACCGAATGCGCTGGGGGCGTTGTACATGACGATCGGGACGATCGGCTACGTGTTGAACGACGCCTTGGTCCGCCGGGCCACCGATCAGGGCCTCGGTGTGTATCAGTCGTTGTTCCTTCGGAGCGTCGCCATATCGGTGCTCTTTGCAGCGTTAGTCGTGGCTCGAGGAGAGAAGATCTCTTTGTCAACCGTTCGCGGGCCGGTCATTGTGCGCATGGCCGCGGAGATTTCGGGTGCGGCTCTGTTTTTTGGTGCCTTCGTCCATATCGACTTTGCAAATGCACAGACAATCCTTCTGATTGTGCCGATGGCCGTGACTCTCAGCGCAGCGTTGTGGTTGGGCGAGCAGGTGAGCGGTCGGCTCTATGCCACGGTGCTTGCCGGATTCGTCGGGGTTGTTCTCGTGGTGCAGCCGGCCACAAGCCAGTTCTCCGGCTGGTCTCTCGTGATCCTGGCGAGCGCGGCCTTCCTCGTCGTGCGTGAGTTTGCGACGCGAAACGTGCGCGCAGATGTCTCGGCATCGTTCGTAGCCTTGATCACGGCGGTTGGTCTGGCTCTGCTCACCGGTGCGCTGTCGATGTTCGCCGGATGGGGAGCGATTACCGGCGACGCCATGGTCACTCTCGGTCTTGCTGGTGCGTCTCTGATGATCGGCTACGTGTTCACCATTCAGACCGTCCGAGTCGGTGATCTGTCGGCATCGGCACCGTTCCGCTACATCGCTCTCCCCGGTGCCGTTGTCTTTGGCTTCCTCTTCTTCGGTGAGATCCCCAACCTGCTCACCATCTTGGGCTGCGCGGTGATTCTCGTCGCCGGGGTCTATGCGGTACGTCTGGAACGATCGGCGAGGCCGTCCCGCGTCTGACTCGACGAGCGACGCAAACGAGGGGTTCAGGACCGCTGGGTCGCCTCGTTGAGCGGGCGGTAGGGCTCGGGCAGCTCGACGATGGTCGTCCCACTTGTTGCGGATGCCAGCAGGTCGAGGGCTGCGTCGACTACTCGGTCATGGGTGGCGCGGTCTCCTGGCGGGCCCATCGGTCGGCCCATCGGGTGACGAGTGATCACCGCTCGGGCGTACTTCATCTCCGAGGCAACGTGACCGAACGACCGGGCCATCACGGCGACGG
This sequence comes from Acidimicrobiia bacterium, assembly GCA_028285585.1. GTDB lineage: Bacteria > Actinomycetota > Acidimicrobiia > Spongiisociales > ZC4RG35 > CAXMPK01. The sequence goes on along the minus strand of JANQOU010000013.1, from coordinate 2,595 downwards.
TGGGAATGCCTTTGCTCTCTGCGTTCCTGGCGATGTGTCCGACCGACACATGGCACACCGGTCAGACGGGGACCAAGAAGAGGGCTTCTACGCCGGCCTCTTTCCATCGGTCAACCCATCCGTCCCTGTCCGCTCTCAGCCTCAGCTGTGAGGCTGCACCGACGAAGGAGTAGGCAGGGGATGAGACAGATCCGATCGAGCCACGGGACGCAGCCCGTTCCAAAGCTCTGATGGGAAGTGCTACCTCGGGGTCAAGGGCCGACGACCGGGTGTCGTAACCCGGATGGCGCACGTTCAACTCTTCCGTTGGGTGTGAGGTTGGGATCTCGCTCAGCTCGGGGGTGCGAGCCAAGAAATCGTCGATCTCCTTCACGATCTCTTCCTGGCTCTTGGTCGCTCGGCCGTCGCCAGGTGGGTCTTCGCTGGTGAAGTGGCCCGAGGAGGTGACCAGGCCCACGCTCATCTCTGCGAGTGGTTTCGAAAGGGGAGTGAAAGGCCCGTCTTCGTGGACCCACTTGCGTTCAGCTCCAGGTTTGGGCGTGTAGGCGTCGACCTGCCATTGGTACGCGAGGTCGATCAGGTCGTCTGGCGGTGCACCGTCGTAGAGCTCACCGACCTTGGTCAGTAGCAGCGATAGGAACTCGCTCGCTTCTTCCTCGCTCATCCCTTTCAGAAACTTGAAAGACAGGTCGTTGCGCGACCCGTAGAAGAACGAATCCAAGAATTCTCTTATTGACTCACCCATACCAGCCCTACCAACACATTCTCATCGAGGTCTATTGCATGTGTTTGACGACGAAGGCGAGAACATAGTTGGGGAGCGGTGAGTGCCGAAGATCAGGAGCGTACGGCCGAGTCGACGTCGTCGGGCTCGTGGTCGCTGATGGCGATGAGTGCGGCGTTGACAAGGTTGCCGGCGGAGATGCCCGTCGCGTCGTGGAGGTCTGCAATTGTGCCCGACTCGCCGAATCGGTCGACGCCAAGGGCATATTGACGGGTGCCGAGCGCAGACCCGATCCAGGCGAGGCTGTGGCTGGCGGCATCTTGGACGCTGACGACTGGGTTGAGTCTCTCCGCGTGCGGGACCAGGCGGTGGATGTGGCTGGGCTGGCGAACCCGGTGCCCTTGAATGGTCGCCGTGTATGTGTTGCGCCATGACCGGTAGACGCGGTCGGGGCTGGTGAGATGGATGACGGTTGCCGATACGCCTTCGATGTCCAGTTCCGTAGCTGCCTCGAGTGCTTCGGGTGCCATGGCACCAGTGGTCACCAGAGTGACAGCGGGGCGGTTGTCGAGCTCGGGCTCGACGAGGCGGTACCCACCGGCAAGGACAAGCCGCCGGAGAGCCTCCTCGCCGATGCGTTCGAGCGCGGCGCCAAATGGGGCCTGATCAATCGGTCGTGTGGAGAGCCGGAGATAGGTGCTCATACCGTCGGGGTGGCTGATCTGGTCGATGGCGTCGCAGAGCAACCAGTCCACTTCGGTGCCGTATGCGGGTTCTGCGTAGTGCAGGTCGGGGATCTCGGTTCCAACGGATGCGGTGATAGTTGATTGGTGAGCTCCGCCCTCGGGGGCCAACGTGACCCCGGATGGCGTACCGGTGACGATGAAGCGTGAGTCGTTGTAGATGCCGTAGATGAACGCATCGAGGCCGCGTAGCACGAAGGGGTCGTAAACGGTGCCGATTGGGATGAGCTGTTCGCTGTGGTGGTCTTGGCTCAGGCCGAGTTGACCGAGCAGCATGAACAAGTTCATCTCGCTGATGCCGAGCTCGATGTGTTGGCCGGAGGGACTTGGCGCCCACTTCAGCAGTCGCTCGGCACCGCCGTGGTCGTCGCGCTCGGAGTGGGAGTAGACCCCCTTCTTGTTTATCCAACCTCCAAGGTTCGTCGAGATTGAGACGTCAGGGGCTGTGGTCACGATGCGCTCGCCGATCTCTTCGACATCGGCGAGGCTGGACAGCACTCTGCCGAACGCTTCTTGGGTGGACACGGTGCCGGTGCCGGCCGGAGGCCGCGCCGACTTCGGTACGGCGTAGCGCGGTCTTGGGGTTGGCCGCGGATTGTTTATGTCGCCGCCGACCGACTCGCAGACCTGTCCGGCGGACGTATCTGGGCCGAACCTGTCCCATTCCGAGGCGAGTTCTAAGCCGACGCCGTTGCGGAGCTCGTCGATCTGCGTTGTGCTGAGGAGGGCGGCGTGGTTCAACGCGTCGCCGGCGATCGGCAGCCCCCAACCCTTGACGGTGTAGGCAAAGAGCACAGATGGTTGCCCGGTTGCAGCATCGCATTCCCGGAAGGACTCGAGGAGAACGTCGATGTCATGGCCGCCAAGGTCGGTGACGGTGGTGGCGAGTGTCTCGTCGTCGTAACTCTCGGTGAGCGCCGCGACGGCCGAGTCGGCGCCGTCGAGGAACTTCTTGCGCAGGTCTGGGCCGCTGAGTCCGAAGAGTGCCTGGTAGGCCTCGTTGGGCATAGCGTCGATGTGGGCACGAAGAGCGTCGCCTCCGGGCTGAGCGAAGGCAGCAGCAAGCCGTCGGCCGTACTTGGCTTCGGCAACATGCCAGCCGGCTTCCGAGAAGAGTCCCTTGAGTCG
>JANQOU010000009.1 GCA_028285585.1 Acidimicrobiia bacterium | reverse complement strand
CTCGGCTGCCATGTCGATTCCGATCCCGGTACAACCCATCACGATGCCCTCGGCACCGTCGTCGACGATAGCCGTGCGACTCTCACGAACCACCTCGTCTACAGCCTCGAGCGAAAAGTCCATGACGCTGTGCTCCACTGCGCGAACCGACGCCAGCCTATGTCCAAACCCGATGCGCTCGGTCATCGTCGCCATGAGTGGAATGGTCTCCCGACGGACTGTGATGATGGAGAACCTTCGCGACAGCAACGAAACGAGACTGAGAGCCGCCTCGCCCTCACCGGTGACCGGGACGCCGACTGCCTCCTTGGCCCCGTCGCCACCGGGATCACCGAAGCAGGCGATGACTATCGCGTCAGCACCCTCTCGCTCGGCCTCGATCACTTTGCGGATCGTGTCTGGCTGAGCGAGAGCAACGTCGTACCAGGACTCGATTGTCTCAGTCCCGACATCGAGTGTCTTGAAAGTGACCTCGGTGCCCGGCGCGGCAGCCTTGCCGTACTCCAGCCGACACTTGCCCACCAGCTCTGGCGAGGAAAGTACCGGGACAACAACGCAGACTCTCATTTGACGCTCACTGAATCAGAGGTCAGGCGCTCTTGAAAGCCTCCCAAGCTGCTTCCCAGCCCTCGAGATCTTCGGGTGTTTCCGACAACAGGATGTTCGGGTTGTCGAACCACTCCTGCGCCTTGTCCAGTTGCAGCGCCTCAATCTGGTCATCGGTAAGGAAATCAACTGCCTTGGCATTGGCTACTTCGATCTTGAACTGGTCGTTCCAAGCCATCTCAGCCATGACCTCGGCACTGGTCATGTACTGAAGGTACGCCTTGGCGGTCTCCAGGTGTTGGGTGTCAGAAGTGATTCCAAGACCTTCGGTCCACAGGAGGGCACCCTGATCTGGGATCGACAGCTCGACAGGAACCCCGTCGACACCGAGCCCGATCGCCAAGTCGGAACTGGACGCACCCCATGCCACGGCAGCGTTGCCTTGGGCAAGGTCGCCCCCCACATCTCCCAAGTTGCCGTGTAGCGCCAAGACATTCGGCTTGAGATCGATCAGCCTCTGGGTCACCTCTTCGAGCTCGGCACCTGTCACGGTGCCGGGGTTCTTGTTGCCTCCGTAGAGGGCAACGAGCGGGATGTACAGATCGAGCCAGTCGACCATCGAGATCTGCCCGGCAAGGCTTGGATCCCACAGATACTCGGCATCGTTGACCCTTGAGACATCTACCTTGTCCGGCAGATAGATGATCCCGTTGATCCCGAACCGGGTGGGCACGCCGTAGAGCGTTCCATCCAGTTTGTGCGGGGCAAAGTCCTGGAACGGAGCCCACATCTCATCGAGGGTCGGGTAGTCGGACCTCTGCAGCGGCTGAATCAGCTCTTGTGTCGCCAGTCGCTGAATCCAATCGTTGTCGACGTTGATGATGTCCCAATTGCCTCGCTCCGCCTCGAGCGTTGCGGCTCCTAAGGAGTTGCCACCATGAATCTTGACATTGATGTCGACCCCATACTTCTCCGCGAAGCCCTCGAGGATCGCTGGGTTGTCGTAGCCATCCCATGCGAGGACGTTCAGCGGCCCGGTGAGCTCGCCACCACCGCCAGTCGTCGTCCCGGCGGCAGCCGATGTGGTGGTGGACCCTCCTTCAGGACTGCAAGCCGCCAGCAAAGGGGCGGCTGCAAGGCCGAGCGCTGCCAATCCCCCGTACCGAATCAACTCCCTTCTGGTGAGTTCTCCGGCTTTGCTCATCTGATCAGGGGTCTGCATTGGGTCTCCTCCCGACTTTCGAGAATTCGGTCGATCTGCCATCAGCAGCAGGTGGTCCTGACGACCATAGCAAAGCGTTTTGCATTTTGGCAAAACAAATCGACATCGTATCGACCGAGTTGGCGACAAAAGCCTCAGGCCCGCTGAGTCGAAGCTCGCTTCACCAGTTGGGCCGGGAGCCTGATCTCTTCGTCAGGACAGTTCGGATCCAACCAGAAGCCATGCATCAGTCGTAGCGCCTCACGGGCCAGCTCTTCGGGCTCTATCCGCACCGTGGTAAGCGGAGGAACCGCGTGACGGGACAGAACCGTGTCGTTGAATCCGACAACGCCTAGAGCCTCCGGCACAGCCACTCCCATTTCCTGCGCAGCATGGAGAACCCCGAGTGCCATATGATCGATGACACCAATGATCGCCGTCGGCGGATCTCTTCTCTCCAGAAGCTCGATCGCGACTCGACGAGCAGCCCTGTCGGAGAGGTCTGACGCGAACACGACTTCCCCTTTGAGCCCGCGCTGGTCACAGCCCTCCCGGAAAGCTGCCTCGATGTCGACCGCGTAAGACGCCCTTTGACGTACCGAGATCAGTGCCAGGTTGTGATATCCCTGCTCAGAGAGGTGGTCCAGCACTTCGTGCATGCCGTCGCCGAGATCGTTGTCCACGGAACTGACCTCGGTCTCACCCAGGAATCGGCTGATCGTCACTATGCGACTCCCCCGTCGGGCCAGGAAAGGCACCCAGGGATTCTGAGGTGATGGGTCTACCACCAACGCTCCCATCAGCGAAGCCGAGTCGACGTTGACGTCGAGGTCGTGGGGCAAGAGCTTGAAGGTGAAGCCGTAGTCGGCAGAAGCCGCGGCGAAGCCGACCAACAACTCCGAGAAGAATGGATTCAACAGCAGAGCGTCCTCGCCGATCTCGAAGTGAAGGCCCACCGTGGTGCTCTTCCCGGTTGCCAGGGTCCTGGCAACCCCGTTCGGGCGATACCCGAGACGCTCCGCGACCTCGGTGACCGCCTGGATAGTGGCTGGAGCAACCTTTCGCCTCCCGGAAAAGACATGGGAGACCGTCGTCACCGAGACCCCGGCGACACGGGCCACATCTCTTATCGTCGCCATTCTGCCACCAATCTAGATCTGCTTGGAATGCAAACCGTTTTGTTACTACTGTTAAGGGAGGCCATCAGAGTCTGGAGTAAGTCGTGGGCAACAAGTCCAATGTAAATGATACGGAGACGTCCGGGCTCTCCACCTACTCGATCGTAGGATCCGACCCCGAGGCCGGCGAATGTGGTGTCGCGGTCCAATCCAAGTTCCTGGCCGTAGGTGCTTTCGTGCCGTGGGCCGCGGGTGGCATCGGCGCAGTCGCCGTGCAGGCGTACCCCGACATCACCCACGGCCGCCATATTCTCGACCTCCTCGAAGACGGGTTGTCACCCGAAGCGGCGCTAGAAGCGATTCTCGCTGACGACGAACTCCGAGACAACAGGCAGATCGGGGTGGTGTCTGCTGAAGGAGAGAGTTCGTCGTTCACCGGAGATGCCTGCTTTGAACACGCCAGAAGCGTGACCGGTCCCGGCTTCGCGGCGCAAGGCAACATCCTCTCGTCTCCTGCTGTCGCTGACGCCATGGCAGAGACATTCACCGCCGAGAGCGGACCACTGGCCGAGAGGCTCTTGAGTGCCCTCGAGGCTGCGCAGGCAGCAGGTGGAGAAAAGAGAGGAATGGAGTCGGCTGCGATGGTCGTGGTCCGTCCCAACGGTGGCTATGGCGGAAACCACGACCGGTGGCTGGACCTGCGGGTTGACCACTCCGACCAACCGATAGCCGGGCTACGAAGACTCTTCGAGCTTCACACCCTCTACTTCGGACAGTCCTCGCCCGAAGATCTTCTCGCACTCGACGAGGGCCTTGCCACGGAAGTGGAATCGATCCTCCGAGCTATTCACTGGTGGGACGCCGACTCCAGTCTCGAAGACAACCTGTTCTCGTGGATGGGCTGGCACAACCTCGAAGAGCGGCGCGCACCCTCCGGCCAGATAGACCCACTGGTGTGGCGAGAACTCCGTAAATCAAAGAAGGAGAGAACATGAACAATCAGCTATCGACACCCCAAGATGTCGAGGACTTCCTCCGCGGGGCGAATTTCATGTCTGCGAGCGGAGGTGGGGACCCAATCGAAGAGCGGGAACGTCTGGTCAAGGATCTTGAGGAAGGCCTGTCGCTGAGCTGGACGAGTTTCGACGACCTACCCGATGACGCGCTGATAGCAACCGCATGTTTCTCGGGGAGCATCGCCCCTGAAGCGATTGAACGTCGGGGACTTGACGATGCCCTCGCTCCTGGCCCGAGACTCGAGCGTCCGATGGTGGCTGCGATACACGCGTTGGAGAACGAGCTTGGAAGAGAAATCGACGGGCTGATCTCGATCGAGATCGGCGGGATCAACACGGGCTCCATTCTCGATGCCGCCGCCGCCACCGGAAAGCCCCTTGTCGATGCCGACTATGCGGGTCGGGCTATCCCTGAGCTGAACGCCACGACACTCAACGTCTTCGACGTCGAAGTCTTGCCGTGGGCGTCCGCGGACGACTTCGGCAACGAGATAGTGATCCGCAAGGCGTCATCAAGAGGATTCGCAGAGAGGATCGGCAAACATCTCGCTCAGTCCTCCTTCGGCTTGATCGGGTGTGCCCTCGCGGCTCTTCCCAAGAGCACCGTGAGTGACATCTCCGTGCACGGGACCCTGTCTGAGTGCCTGATCCTCGGTCGTGCCATCCGAGAAGCCCAGGAACGAGGGGCTGACCCGGTTGCAGCGGCAGCCACTTCTCTCGACGGGTGGGTTCTGTTCCGAGGCGAGATAACGGGGCGAGATTGGGAGAACACCGGATATATGGAGGGCACGCACACGTTGCGAGGCGAAGGCGAGTTCTCGGGCCAAGAAATGAAGCTGTGGTTCAAGAATGAGAACCATGTGAGCTGGCTCGACGGTGAAGACCATGCCGCATCCCCCGACCTCCTGGAAGTGTGCGACGCAGATACCGGGGAGCCGCTGGTCAACACCTACCTCGAACTCGGCACCCGTGTCGCCGTAGTTGGTATGAAAAGGCGAGACGTGTGGAACAGCGAGGCCGGCATGGCATCTTTGGGTCCGGCCCATTTCGGTTGGAACGACTTCAACTACAGACCAATAGAGTCGCTGGTCGACGGGAACACAGCCCAAGACGTCAACCCGTGACCACTGATCCTTGGAGCCTCATTCCCGGGGAAGAGTTCCGACAACGTCAAGACCGGGCGCGACAGATTGCCGCCGAGCGCAACCTCGACGGAATAGTGGTGTATTCCAAAGGTGGCGGGTTCATGGACATGTCCGCCGACGTGCTCTATCTGACGAATCACTACTCCAACCAGCCCTATGTGGCTGACCACGCCGGGTTGGGAACAGCCCGTTCCCATGGAGTTGCCATCATTTCCGTCGACGGGCCCACGATCCTGATCGACGACGTCCCTTGGCCCCGAACAGATCTCATAGTGGCGGACGATGTCCGGAATTCAATCTATGTGACCCGGCGAGTTGGCGAAGCTCTGGCCGATGCCGGACTGGTTGGAAGCAAAGTGGGAGTGGTGGGAGCGAGCCATATGACGGCTGCTGCGTACCTGGGTCTATTCGACATTGCAGGCGACACCGAGTTGATCCGGCACGACGACCTGGTCGAGCGGCTCCGAATCGACAAGAGCCCAGCCGAACAAGATCTGATCCGACAGGCCTGCGATGTGGGAAACGCTGCCGTTGCGCGCCTGCTTGAGACCGTCCAGCCTGGTGCCACCGAGGGTGACGCCGTAGGCGAGGCAAATCGGGTCATCGCGGCTGCCGGAGCGGTGCCGTACGACTTCCTGTTCTCATCAGGACCCAGAGCCCATCATGTCGCTTATGGCCGACTCCCTTCCCACGAGGTGACAAGGCCTTTTCAAGCCGGGGACATGGTCAAGTTCGACAGCTTTGGAGCATACGGAGGTTATCTCTGGGACTTCGCCCGAACCGCCATCGTCGGGACTGGAACAGATGCTCAGATCGAGTTGGCCGAGGCGATGATCGAGGGGGTCCACCACATTTGCCAGGCGATCAAGCCTGGCGTCACCGGCTCCGAGTTGTGGGATGTCGGCGAGTCCTGGCTGGCCGAGAACGCGGCGATCAATGCCCTGCCGGTGGAAGAGACTGAGTCCGAGGGTTTTCCAGCAGTCGGTCACGGACTCGGACTCTCATGGGAAAGCCCGTGGATGAGCGCTGCCGACAACACCGAGGTACGGCCCGGCATGTACCTGGCCGTTGAGCTGTTCGCCGGCCATGAAACGGTTGGAGGTGCGATGTTCGAGCAGAACGGGCTGGTCACCGAGGACGGGTTCGAGATTCTCACAACCGCACAGGAACGGTGGTGGTGACACCGGCCCGGACTGTCGTCGAGCAGTTCATCAAAGGGTGGGAAGGGCTGGATCACAACAAGATCGTCGAGACGATCTCTGAAGAAAACACGGTTCTCATCTGGGGTACCGACGCTGACGAGGTCTGGCGAAGTCGAACCCAGTTCGCACTTGCCGTGGATGAGCAGATATCCGCGTTCGACCAGCCGCGCTACACCTGGGCACCCGGAGATCCACTCGAATTCGTCGAGTCGAGCAGCGGCGTAGTCGCCGGCACTCTTCGGGTGGAGTTCGTCGTGGATCAGAGCCCGGTTCAAGTCGAGATGCGGTCGACGTTCTTCGTTCAGGAACAGCAGGGCGAGTGGAGGATTGCTCACGCCCACTTCTCTACAGCCGAGCCCGGCCGCGTCGTCAACTACTGACACCAACCCGAACCCGGACCCATCCAATCCGCGCAACCCTGACCCGTGGGTCAGGGGGAACACTCAGACTCTTTTGGGCTGACTCTGGCCTGAGCGGTTTGGGACGAAAGGCACTAGTCGCCCCACTCCCCCACAACTCATGATGTGGTGCATGGAGAAGAGATGCCTCTGACACCGCGAGAACGCGTGCTGACCGCGTTGGATCACGAGGAGCCGGACCGGGTGCCCATCGTGATCGGCGTCAGCAACGCCACCGGCATCAAGATCGATCCGTATCGAGAGCTGAAGGAGCTGATCGGGATCGATGCTCCCGACGAGTACCTCTATGACTGGCCGGAGTTGGGGACGGCCGCCGTCGACGAGGAGACGATGCTGCGGCTGCACGCCGACGTCCGCGGCGTGCTCGACGTCGAACCCGCGGACATCATCGAGCGCAACCGGTCCCGGCCGCCTCACAGCGACTACGTGAACTCTTGGGGCTCGGGGGCGAAAGAGGTGAGACCCGGCGAGTGGTTCCCGATGGTGGAACCGCTGGCTGACGCTTCCACCATCGACGAGGTCGACAACTACCCGTGGCCGGATATGGCCGACCCCAGCCGCATCGCTCACGTCGCCCAGCAGGCCAAGGAGCTTGCCGGCGGTGACTATGCCGTGATCGCCACGCCCTGGCTGCTGTTTCCTCTTGAAAGGGCCTTTGCCATGCAGGGCATGGAGCGCTTCCTGATGAACATGGCCCTGAGCCCCGACTTCGCCGAGGCCTTGCTGAAGCGGATCGCCGAGTCGTGCAAGGAGCTGATGGTCCACTTCCTCGAGGCGCTCGACGGAAACCTCGACATCATCAAGATCGGCGACGACCTGGGGACACAGAGAAGCCTTCTGATGTCACCGGAGATGTACCGGTCGGTCCTGAAGCCGATCCACGCCGAGTTCATCGAGCTGATCAAACGGCACACCGACGCCAAGGTGATGTTCCACAGCTGCGGAGATGTCTACCCCCTGGTAGGTGACCTGGTCGAGATCGGAGTGGACATCCTCAACCCGGTTCAGACGTCGGCTGGCGAGCTGTCCGACCTGGAAAGGCTCAAGTCACAGTTCGGCAAGAACCTGACCTTCTGCGGTGCCATCGACTCTCACCGGATCCTCCCTCACGGCACACCTGAGGATGTCCGCACGGAGGTGGACCGTGTCGTTCAGATCCTGGGCCCCGGTGGCGGGTATCTGGCCGGTGCGGTCCACACGATCATGAACGACGTGCCCGCCGAGAACATCCTGGCGATGGTCGATGCGATCGAAGAGATTGGAAGGTATCCACTGGGAGGTTCGAACCGTGGGTGAGCAAGAGATTCTCGACGCCCTCTACGACAACGTGCTCGACGGTGACGCCGAGCATTCGGTGGAGGAGGTAGAGCGAGGCCTCCGTGAAGGTGTCGCACCCACCGACCTGCTCTACGAGTCGATGATCCCAGCCCTTGAACAGGTAGGAGCCCTATTCGAGTCCGGCGAGATCTTCCTGCCGGAGATGCTGATCTCGGCAAACGCCATGAAGGCGGCGATGGAGATCCTTCGCCCTCATCTGGCACAGGTCGCATCGACAACCATCGGCACCTACGTGATCGGGTCGGTGGCGGGCGACATCCACGACATCGGCAAGAACATGTGCATCGTCATGCTCGAGAGTGCCGGATTCGAGGTGGTCGACCTCGGGGTGAACGTCCCGTCGGAGGACTTCGTCCAGGCGATCCGCGACCATCAGCCTCACATCGTGGGGATGAGTGCCTTCCTGACCACAACCGTCCAGGAGATCGAGCGCAACCTCGCCGCCTTGACCGAAGCGGGCCTTCGTGACTCGGTGCAGGTGATGATCGGCGGCGCCCCGGTCACCGAGCAGTTCATGTCCGAGGTTGGAGCCGACGGCTACGCCCCCGACGCGAGCGCAGCGGCCCGTGTCGCAAAGGCGATGGTGGCCGCCGGCTGAGAAATCGCCACAAGCCAAAGTTTGGCTCGAGGCTCTCCACGTAGTCCAATGAGTGGATGTCCTCTGGCCTGCTGATCGCCTACGTCGGAACAGTCACCGTGCTGGCGCTGGCTCCTGGACCGAGCACGATGCTCGGCTCCGCTCACGGGATGCGTTACGGAGCCAAAGGGACTCTGCCCACCATCGCCGGCGACCTGGCAGCGAACTCCCTTCAAATGCTGGCTGCTGCCATAGGTCTCGGAGCGGTCATCACCAATTCGATCACGGCGTTCACCGTGATCAAGTGGGCGGGTGTCGCCTACCTGGCATGGGTGGGGATCAACCACCTCCGGCACGCCAAGAGCGATCTTGCCGACAACACCTCCGACACCACCCGCAGCCCCTGGTCTCGCTTTGCACTGGGATTTGTGACTTCGGCCAGCAACCCGAAGGCCATCGTCTTCATCGCGGCTCTGTTCCCCCAGTTCGTCGACCCGGCGGCATCGGCGATGCCAATAGCCATCCAGTTCGCCATCCTCGGCGTGCTCTACCTCATCATCGACGGGCTGACGGTGCTCCTGTACGCGGCAATGGCCGGGCGAGCCGCAGCATGGCTGTCGAAGAAGGGACGGGTCACCGCCCAGCGGCGCTTCACAGGGTTTGCCCTCATCGGTGCGGCGGGCCTGCTCTCCCTGAAAGGCGCACCTTCATCCTCCAGCTGAGTTGAGCGCAGGTGCCCAACTCGCTGCTCGGGAATGTCTGACCGCGTCCAGTAGGTTCGGAAACAAAGCTGCTGCCGGCTCAGGGAAGGTACTGCTCCTGAACCTGGACCACGACGCCGTCTTGCACAACCAGCCAGTAGGGCAGCGCCCCGAGCCCGTACCAATGCCATCCCACCGCTTCCGCCGCCGAGTCGGGTTCGGCGATCAACGCCGCCCAGGTGTCGAAGTCGACATCCGCTGTGGTCACACATGGCCCCTCGACGTAACAGGCCTGCAAGACGATGACGGTGCTGGCGGACAGTGAGAAGGTGCGCAGCCGGGTGCTCTGGTTCCGTATGTAGTAGTCGTTGGGCAGGTCCTCGTCTTCAGCGATCCAACCGTCTTCACGGGCGGCGGCGACCCCTTCCGGCCCGGTGAGCCATTGGACGTAGTCGGCAGTGACCGTTGCATCCTCGGCGTCGACATCTTCGATGTAGGCGATCTCGATCTCGAGGTCAGGATCGACAACCACAGTCAGGACCGCCGTGGCGAGGTTCCCTTGTGGGTCCGAAGCCACGACTTCGATCTGATGCTCGCCCGGCTCTAGAGAAAGCTCTCCTTCGAATCGGGTGCTCCCCTGATCGGCGGAGACGAAAGCGAGCGGTTCTCCGTCAGCTGTGACATCGGCCTCTCGGTTCACGTCGCCGGCAACGGCGATCACACCATCGTTCGAATAGACCGGCTGTGGTCCCGCCAGAGTGACCAGCATCGCCGGCTGAGCCGTGGTCGATGTGGTGGCCACCGTGGTCGGCGCCGACTCCGCTTCAGTGGTGGTGACGGCCAGGGTCGTGCTCGTGGAGAGAACCGTCGTCGAACTCTCTTCGGTCGTGCCGATGCATCCGACGACAACCATCAGCGCCGCAACCAAGAGAGCAGAGCGAAGCCTCATTCCGCAAACGGTATCGCGCCCACACGTGACCAAGAAGGCTCCCTCGGCCTCAACCCAGAGCCCGCTCGCCTTTCGCTGCCTTGGCGACGATCTCGGCCACCCGGCGGTCCCGGGTCTCTTGCTTGAACGCGCTGACGACCCACCACAGCATCTGCTTCTTGGCGCTGGGAGGGAACTCGTCCCACGCCGAGCGGGCTTTGGCGTTCTTGTCCAGAGCGGCCTTTAGCTCGTCGGGCTCGATGAGGTCTTCGACCGGGTCGTAGATCGTCCACCACCCGTTCCCCTTCGCCACCTCGACGGCGCTACGACCGGCATCCGTCATCTTGCCGGCAGCTTCCATGTCATCGACACGTTGCCGATTGAGCCGGGTCCAGCCACTCCGTGGCTTTCGGGGGGTGAACAACTGGAGGCCTCTCTCGTCATCAAGCACATACGTCGTCGAGTCGATCCACCCGAAGCAGATGGCCTCCTCGACGGCCTCCGGGTAGGGGCACCTCGGCTTCCCGGTCGGGGTGCGCCACGAGCAGAGCCACATCCCACGTTCGGAGTCATGGTGTTCTTCGAGCCAGGATCGAAACGCCGGCCTGGTCTCGGCGTGATAGATCGGATAGTCGAACTTCCAGGTTTCGGGATGGTCGGATGCGGTCGGCGGAACCTGGGGCACGGATCGAGCCTAGGTCGCAGCCGCCTAGCGGAGCACCGCTTCGACAGCTTCAGCCGCAGATCGGGCCGCGGCGTGAACCGAGCTCCAGTCGGAGAAGGACGTGTAGGAGTCACCGGCGAAG
>JANQOU010000008.1 GCA_028285585.1 Acidimicrobiia bacterium | reverse complement strand
GCGGCGATCTTGCCGAGTGTGTCCCCTCGGGTCACAACATGAACCACGTCTGGCTCCCCTTCCTCACCAGGGATGACCAGAACCTGCCCGATGCGAATCAGGTTGGGATTAGAGATGTTGTTGGCTTCGATGAGGTCTGACAGTGAGACCCCATGTTCCCTGGCGATCTTGCCCAGGGTGTCTCCACGCTCCACGGTGTAGCCGAGAGAGAAAACCGCCACCAGCAACGCCAGCGATAGCCCGACCACGAGGGCGCGAGAACGTAGGTTTTCGGGCATTGAAGGCAACTCCTTCAGCCCCTGACCCGCTCCGCGGAGTCGAGCCTAACCCAAGCCGGAGGGATTGCCAGCGATAACTCGAAGCTGCCCGCAGGCGGCGTCGATGTCCTGGCCGCGGGTGTCGCGGACAGTGACTGTCACCCGCGATGACCGGAGGACCCGGGCGAATTCGTCGATGTGAAGTTGTGTTGACGGCCGCTCTTCGCTCAACGGTGTCGGGTTGAGGGCGATCAGGTTGACATGAGCTTGCAATCGGCGAGCGATGGCCGCCAGCTTGCGGGCCTGCTCGTCGTCGTCGTTGACACCATCCATCATCGTCCACTCGATCGTGATGCGGCGGCCCTTGGCCCGGAAGTACTCCTGAGCAGCTTCTTCCAGATCGGCGATCGGGTAGCGCTTGTTTATTGGAACCAGCGAGGTGCGAAGCTCGTCGTCGGCCGCATGCAGGCTGATCGCCAGTCCGACTTGCCAGGGCTCTGCTGCCAGACGCCTGATCTGGGGAACCATGCCGACCGTCGACACTGTGATCGACCGCGCCGAGATGCCCATGACTTCGATCATTCGCCGCAGCGATTCCCTCACTCGGTCGTAGTTGGCAAGAGGCTCGCCCATTCCCATGAACACGATGTTGCTGAGCCTGTCCGGCACACCGGGCATGCCGATCTGACGGAGGAATGCCTGGGCATACGCGACCTGAGCCACGATCTCTCCCGGCTCGAGGTGGCGTTCGAAGCCGAACTGTCCCGTGGCGCAGAAGGTGCAGCCGAGGGCACAGCCCGCCTGGCTCGATATGCACAGAGTCGCTCGGTTCGGGTAGCCCATGAGGACGGCTTCGATGGCGGCGCCGTCGGGGGAGCGGAACAGCCACTTTCGCGTCCGGCTCTGGTCCGAGCTCTGCTCCATCTCGACGTCGAAAGGCCAATGACCCGAAGCCAGCTTCGAGCGCAGTGCCTCCGGGAGGTTGGTCATGTCTTCGATGGAGAGGACTGGTGTCCTGTACAGCCAGTCGCCTAGTTGGTCGGCGCGAAACCGCGGTTCATCGTCGAGGAGGCCCCCGAGATCCTCAGGCTCGTGGAGATAGAGCACTCAGATGTGGCTCTTAGCTTCGTTGATCCAGGTGTTGGCTCGGGCGACGCTGATCGATGCTGCCTCTGCTACCGCATCGGGTGAGGCTTCGGCCAGCTCGTTCACAGATCCGAGGCCCGCAGCCGTGAGTCTTTGCGCGAAGACCGGGCCGATCCCATCGACTGCGTCGACGGGGACGGTCTCGACCGAGGATCCGGAGCGAAAGGTCGGCGGCTCGGGCTCACGCGAAGCCGCCACGGAAACGAAGCGATCACGCATCGCCCAGATGAGTGCCGCTGCCCCTCCGACAAACCCGATGAACTTCGCCAGGCGTCTCATGTGCTCAGGCTACCCGGTGGCCTGACTCATCTACGCTGGCTTCCATGAAGGCCGACTTCTACTACCCGATGACCTCGCCGGAGGCTGCTTCGAGTGCCGTTCGCCAGGCGGCCGATCTCGGATACGAGGGGTTCTTCTCCACGGAGACGAAGTACGACCCGTTCCTGCCGCTGGCGCTTGCCGGAGCCGAGGGGCTCGACATCGACTTGGGGACCGCGATCGCAGTTGCTTTCCCGCGCTCACCGATGGTCACCGCAATGGTGAGTTGGGACCTGGCGCGCATGTCCAAAGGCCGCTTTCTCCTTGGGCTGGGAACTCAGATCAAGCCGCACATAACTCGTCGGTTCAGCACGGAGTGGGGGCAGCCAACCGCCCGGCTGAAGGATTACATCCTGTCGATGCGGGCGATTTGGGAGGCCTGGCAGGACTCGTCCCGGCTCCGGTACGAGGGCGAGTTCTACAACTTCTCGCTGATGACCCCGTTCTTCGATCCGGGGCCGATTACTCATCCGGACATCCCCGTGTACATCGCGGGGGTGGGTCCGCATCTGAGCCGCATGGCAGGTGAGGTGTGCGACGGGTTTCATGTCCACCCGTTCCACACCGTGGACTATCTCGACCAGGTCGTCCTGCCCAACATCACCAGTGGAGCAGAGAGTGCGGGACGGTCGCTCGACGATGTGGAGCTGGTCAGCCCGGTCTTCATCATGACCGGCCGGGACGACTCGGAGGTCGAGCAGGCCATGGGCCCGATCCGGCAGCAGATCTCGTTCTATGCGTCGACGCCTTCGTACCGGCCGGTGTTGGAGGCCAGCGGCTGGGAGTTCGGAGACGAGGTCCACGCCATGTCGAAGCGTGGGCAGTGGGCAGAGATGGCCGACGTCATCCCTGATGAGGCGTTGTTCGAGATCGGCATCGCGGCCCCGGTCGACAAGCTGGGCCAGGCGATCCTCGATCGTTACGGCGATCGCGTGCAGAGGATCGGCTTCTACACCTTCGGCTCGATACTCGAGTCGGACCCGGATGCAGCCCGCCAGGTCATCACCGACCTCAAACCCTGACCCCCCTACCGCGAACCTCAGGTAATACCGACCGTATCTGGGCGCTATGGCCTCAAGTTGGGGCTGAACGTGAGGTGATTTGGACCGTATTTGGGCGTTATTACCTGAGGTTGCGGGTGAGGGGGTTGCTACCAGAGGTGGGTTGTGGTGGTGGTGACGCGGGGGTCGGCGGCGGCTTGTCGCGAATCGCCGTCCAACTCAATGACGGAGACAGGTCCCCAACCCGACTGAGGCTCGTCCATTTGCTCCAGCTGGTGGCCGCGGCGGGCCAGCCCATCCGTCACCTCTGCGGGCACTCCCGGTTCCAGTCTGACCACACTCTGGGTCTGCGGCCCGAAGTCGGCGATGGACCAGCGTGGTGCCTGCTGAGCCTCATCCAACCCTGAGCTGCTCACGATCCCCCTGGCGGCCACCTGAGCAAGAAGCTGAGGCTGAATGGCACCACCGCGTGTTCCCAAGAGCCACCGCGGCTGGTCTCCGTCGGTCCACAGGGTTGGCGAAAGAGTGTGCAGCGGCCGCTTCCCGGGCCGGAGCTCATTGGGATGACCCGGCATCAGGTTGAAACCTCCGCCTCGATCCTGGAACAGGAATCCGCTGTTGGCGGCACCGAAAGGTGACCCGGTGCCCCGGTAGTTCGACTGGATGATGGATACGCCCAATCCGTTCTCGTCGGCGACACAGAGGTGGGCAGTGTCGGAAGGTGCTCCGGTTCGGGGCCAGACACCGGTTCGGTCGGCGGAGACGGTTGACGACAGTCTCTCCAAGCGAGACTGATCGAGAAGGAGCCGGTCCGGCAAAGGAGCCGTCTTTGGCTCGGAGACGAGGTCGTCGCGTTCCCACGCCACGGCCCGGTAGGACTCGATGAGCAGATGCCACCACAGTGGGTCTTCCGAGTCTTCCGGGGGCTCCAGCATCTGGAACACCGCCAATGCCGCCGGGGTCAGGTATCCCTGGGAGTTGGGTGGGATGGTCCAGCACTCGTAACCCGCCACGGAAGCCTCAATCGGCTCGACCCACTCGGCGTTGTTCCGCTCCAGGTCGGTGTGCCGGATCCCGTCGATGGTCTCGACAATCTCACGTCCCGGCTCGCCGAGGTAGAAGCCGTACCTCCCGTCTGAGCCGATCACCTCGAGCGTGCGGGCGAGACGTTCGCGCCGGACCAATGCCCCCGGTTGAACCGGCTGACCATCCGGGTAGAACTCGGACACTGCTGGATTGCTTGCATACTCGGCGGCACGTCTGGTGAAGGCGCCGGACTGCTCGTCAGAGGCCGCGAAGCCCTCACGGGCGAGGTCGATCGCCGGTCCAAGGGCCTCGGCCAGGTCGATCGAGCCGAGTCGCGCCGACAATTCGGCCAAGCCGTCGACGCAGCCAGGAACTGTGACCACCGCCGGGTGATCCTGGGGTATCTCGGTATGGCCTGCCGCCCGGATCGAGTCGGCGTCGACATCCGATCCGGCCTGACCTGAGGAGTTGAGGGCCAAGGGGCGTTCCCAGCCGGGTTGGTGAACGAGGGCAAACAGGTCCCCACCCACGCCACATGTCTCCGGGGCGACGACTCCCTGGGCAGCGACCGCGGCGATTGCGGCGTCCACAGCGTTCCCGCCACCATCGAGAATCTGCCGAGCAGCCGCCGCCGACAGATGATGGGGCGTGGCTACGGCCCTTTGGGTCAACGGGCTTTCAGATCGGGGAGGATCCGGTTGAGCGCGTCGAGCACGGCGCGCACGGTCGCTCTCTGTTTGTCATCTTCGACGTAGGCGGATCCGATCAGCATGCGTTCCGAGTTCTCGGTGACCAGCACCACCTGGGCGACGGCCACTTCGCGGCTGCCCAGAGTGACGATGTCCATTGACGAGATCCCCACGGCCGCTCCGAGGTGGATGGACTGGCGCACGGCCTCGAGTGTTGCTTCTGCGATCTGGCGCGGCCGCATGGTGTTCGCTGCGGCACCGGTCGACTTTCCGACCAGAAGCGAGTCTTCCCAACGCAGAGTGACCGTCACTTCGACACGGGTGCCTTCCAGGTTCTCGGAGACGTCGGTGAGTGCAGGCCGGATCCCGCCGTTGAGGTCGGCGTCCGCGAGTTGGACCACCGAGACGATGCGGCGGTCGATGTCGACGTCGAACAGGGCGGCCCCGAGTGACTGCACGTCCCTGACCAGCTGTTTTGGTGCCTTGTGCCGGCGGGCCAGCACATGGATCTCGTCGATGTGGCCGTTCCCGGCCACCACACGGGCTGCTTCGACCCCGTCGATACGGCCGATTTTCTCTTGGAGTGCAACCACATCCATTGCCATCGAAGCGTAACGGCGGTGCGTGTGGAGACTGCGTTTCGTGGCCGAGTTTCCTCTTGTGACTACTCAGCGTGAGGTCTAGATTGATCAGTGCTGGAAGGTGAATTCAATGGGGCTGTGGGGCAATCGGTCTCCCTGACCGTTTGCCGATGCTCAGATACGGCGGGCGAAGTCAGGGGCCTTTGACATGTAAAGGGTTCCCGACTTGATCGGGAATTGGTGAGTAAACGGCGTCGACTTTGGCCTTGTCCAAAGCAACTGTTCGCACATCTACCTAGCGGAGCGGAATGTCTGCACCGACACACAACGTCGGTGAAATGAGACATGAAGGTGAGCGTGCAAGTCGTATGAGGGTCCGTTTGGTCCGCATTCTCGCTGCCGCCGCCAGCCTGGCCGCACTTTTGGCCGCCGGCGCGGCAAGTTCAAGGATCGGCTGATATTGACGCCGTCTCACCACATACGTAGGGCAACATGTCGTCCCGGGGTCCCCCATGACGTTGAATTCTGACAAGCCAGTGCGAAGACGTGGCCGTCTTCACCCCTCGGTCCAGCGAAAGCTCAGGATCGCGGTCCCTTATTACACGCTGGGCTTGATCGCTCTCGTTTCCGCCTTCTTCATCTTCGACCCACCCGAGTGGCGTCTCTGGATCCCGTTTGCCGTGCTCTATGTGATCCTCGAGGTGTTCAGCGTCGAGGTCAATGATCGTCTGTTCCAGTCGTCTTCGATCATGGTGATCATGACTGCCGGTGTGGTGGCGGCTGTCGAGCAGGGCTCCGATGCCACCTTTGCCATGGCTCTGATCGCCGCCGCTGGGTCCGCCGTCATCGCCGATTTCAAGGAGCGACGTTGGTTCCAACCCATGGCCAACTTCGGGCAGTTGGTGCTCTCTGCAACCGTGGCCGGGGTTCTTCTCGATCTCAATCTCGGCCAGGTCAGCTCGCTCCAGACTCGCGACCTGATCCGGGTAGCAGTGGCTTCAAGTCTCGCTGCTCTCGCCTATGTGACCATCAACAGCATCCTGGTTCGCAAGGCGGTGAAGACCGTCTACGGCAACGAGAACCTCCAACCCTGGTCGCAGATGAATGTCCTGTTCAGCGGTCAGGTGCTGATGGGTCTCATCGGCGGCCTGCTCGGTGCCGCCTATGTCATCACCGACCGTCCCGCCGTTCTGGTGCTCATCGTCGGTGTCTACGGGATCGGCCACATGTCGTTGTATGCCTTCTCCCAGCTCCGGGAGTCGCACCTCTCCGCGATCCGCGGCTTCGTCAAGACCCTCGAGGCCAAGGACATGTACACCCGCGGCCACACTGAGCGGGTGGCGTACTTCGCCCAGATGATCGGTGAGGAGCTTGGGTTCACCGGCACCCAGCAGGAGACCGTCAAGTGGGCCGCGCTCATCCACGATCTCGGCAAGCTCGCCGTTCCCACCGAGTTGATCCGGAAGAAGGGCCGTCTCGACGACAACGAGTACGCCGAGATGAAGGCGCACGCTCATCTCGTCGAAGAGATCCTGGCGGAGGTCGACTTCCTCCAGCCGATGGTCGACATCGCCTCGGGCCACCACAGTCACTATGACGGCAACGGCTATGGCGGCCGTGGCCACACCGAGGGCCAGACTCCGAGCCTCGAGGCATGCATTGTCGCGGTGGCAGACGCCTTCGACGCCATGACCTCGGCACGGTCGTACCGGATGGCATTGTCACAGCAGTACGCCCTCGGCGAGCTGCGCAAGCATTCCGGCGCTCAGTTCCACCCGGACGTGGTGGATGCCTTCGAGAAGGCGCTTAACAAGACCGGGCGTCGCTGGGGAGCACCCCACGTGAACGACGAGGAGATGGCTCGTCGACTTGCCGAAGAGCCGGAGCTGACTCTCCGTGGCTAGCTGGAACCCTCGCATCGTCACCGCCACTTCGTGGCTGTTCCCGATCGTCACGGCCGTGCTCGGCGTATACGCCGCGACCAGGGCATCGACTACCGCTTTCGCCCTGTTGGTAGCGGCCGCAGGGCTGGCGATTGCCTCGTTGATAGATGTCGCCACCTCCAACTCCGGCAACCGGTTCACTACCGGCCTCGCGGTGGCCGCTGCCATTCCCTTTGTGTTCTCGGGTGTCGACGGCGTCGACACCGCAGGGACGCTGTGCGCCTACGGGCTAGGCCTCTCGGCGGTGTGGGTCCTCCGCTTCTCGAGGGGTGAGGAGCACGACGTGCTTCTTCCTACGCTGACCAGGCGGTTTGGCGGGTATGTCGCCTACGGGTTGGTCTACTCGGCGATGCGAGTCGGCGTGTTCTCCGATCTGTCCGGTGGGTGGGAGGACCTTCTTCCCTTCGCTGTCGCTCTCGTGGCCTGGCTCATCGTCGAGGTGGTTCTGCGTGCGCTGCTCATCCTCGGGCCCCGCGAGTTGTCGCGGAATTACCTGGCCCGGGCGATCCTCCACGACCTCAACGTGTTCATGGGCCTGGTGCTCACCGGCGCTTTGTTCGGGGAGTTGTTCATCGAGATCGGCTGGTGGGCCGCTCCCATCGCCCTGCTGCCGTACTCATTCGCCCATTCGGCCTTCAAACGCTTCCAGGAGACGAAGGTCACCTACAAGCAGACCATCAGGGCATTGGCGCGGATCCCAGAGGTCTCTGGCCTTGCAATCGACGGTCACGCCGACCGGACCACGTCCATCGCCGCCTCGATAGCCAAGGAGATGGGGCTCGGGCCTTCACAAGTCGAAGATGTCGAGTACGCCGGCCTGATGCACGACATCGGGCGGGTCAGCCTCAACGAGCCGAACATCATCCGCATGGGCTACACCGACGACGACATCGCACGTTGGAGCGCCGAGATCATCGCCGAGTCGCCGTATCTGGAGCGGGTGGCCGACGACGTCCGTCATCAATACGACCCATTCCGGAAGCCGGGGGAGCAGGACGACCCCGACATCTCGATCATCTCCCGGATCATCAAAGTTGCCGCGGCCTACGACTGGAAGGTCCATCAGGAGTCACTGTCGCCACTCCAGGCATTGGAGGCTCTCCACGCCGGAGCCGCTTACGACTACGACCCCGAGGTCGTCGCCTCGTTGCGCCGCTTGCTCGAGGGGCGGGGCGTGCTGATGCCGGTCCGCGCTTAGCCTGTCTCGACCGGTTCGGCAGCCGTGGGTTGTTGTTAGCCGGGCCTATTTGCTGAACCTGGCTGCCTCGGGGGCTCGGCAGCCTTGAGTTTGCTTCGCAAACTCCGCGCACACAGGTGGGTTGTTGCTAGTTCGGCCTGTTCGCCGAACCGGGTTGGGCTCGGGCGCCTCGCTTGAAGTAGCGACGGGGCCGACGCAGCTCGTACTCGAGGAACGCCCCCAGCCCCACGGCTAGGAAGATGTCCCCGATGCTGATCACCTCGCCGATGCCGGCAAGCCGCAGAGGGATCACGTCGGCGAAGAAGGTGAGACGTGAGCTCTCGTCGAGGAGCACATGTTTGAAGCTTCCCGACAGATCAGGGTCGGTGACCGTGAATGCGCTGGCGACTTCGGCAGCCCCGGCGAGCACCGGCATCCCGCCATTCAGTGCGATCACGGTGAAATTCATCAACACACCGAGACCGGCAATCCACATCCCCGGTTTCGCTCGATTCAGCGTGACCAACACCATCAACAGCACGAAAGACGTGAGCACCAAAACGAGGCCAAGAGTCTCGGCGTCCTCGGACAGGAACCCGGTGGCCGCCTGCAGGCCGAAGGCAATGAAAAGGAGCCACCAGGCGCGAAGCTCAATGTCCCCGAGGTTGACCAACCGCCCGCCGCGGAGCATCGCTATGGCGAGAGCAAGGAAGAGGACGATTGCCAGCCATAGCATGGGGTGGCGAATGTATCAGAGCTGAAAGGCCAAGAAGACGGACATGAGTGTCAGATATGAGGTGTCCGACCGCAGGGCCATGATCACGATCGATGACCCGGAGCGGCGCAATCCGATGTCGGTGGAGACGATGTCTGGCCTGCTCGATGCAACGAAAGCGGCCGTGGCCGACGACGACGTTGGTGTGATCGTCTACACGGGTGCCGGCGATCGCGTATTCAGCGCTGGTGGAGACTTGTCCGGCTCGTTCGCCGACGACCCGGTCGGCTTGCATCGGGAGCGTGGTCATCTAGCCGACCTGTTCCGGCTGATGATGCGTGCCGGAAAGCCGACGGTGGCTCGTGTCAATGGGCACGCCCTTGCCGGCGGGTTCGGCCTGGCCGTCGCATGTGACGTGACGATCTGTGTCGATGACGCCAAGTTGGGCACCACCGAGGTGAACGTGGGGCTGTGGCCGATGATGATCTCGGCGATCCTCGTTCGGGCGATGCCGAAGAAGGCGGCTCTCGAGTTGATGCTGACCGGGCGGATCATTGACCCGCACGAGGCGCAGCGGCTCGGTGCGGTGAGTCGTGTGGTGGCCAGGGAGGATCTCGATGACGAGGTCGACGAACTTGTGAGTGCGTTGTTGGCAATGAGTCCGGCCACTTTGATGCTCGGCAAGGACTCCTTTTATGGGATGGCTGGGCTCGATCTCGACACGGCTCTGGACCGGCTCCAAGGCGGGCTCACCGAGATCACTCTCACGGAGGACGCCAAGGAGGGTGTAGCCGCCTTCCTGGAGAAGCGTGATCCTGACTGGACGGGTGGCTGAGTCACGGCTGATTGATCGCTCTCTGCGGGGGCGTCCCATGCGTTGTGACGGTTCTGTATGCGCGTAAGGCAATTGCGGAGCATTCCTGGCGGGACACAGGGGTTCGACTTGATGCTTTGATTCTTCGGAATCTGTTCGTCAGCTTTGTTGTCACTGATCGCCGCCTCGAACCATGAGCGACCTTGGTGTTGGCAGTGTTGGCCAAGGCTCCACCCCAGGCCGACTTCTAACAACCGACTCCGATTCCGACTGAGACTTCTTCTTCACCACGGGCGCCCTCAATGTTTATGGTCAGACATGACGGTTCCTCGACGATGTAGCCGCCGGTGAAGACGATCCATTCCGAACCCGAGCCGCAGGGTTCGCCGGCGAATGTCGATGCTTGGCCGTGTTCTGCACCCCAAAGAAGTGCAGCCGAGTCGTCGTGTGGCGGTGCGACTGAAAGTCGGAACCACTCACCTGCCCTCACGTATAGGCCCGATTTGGCGAAGCGCGCCTCTGATTGCGGGCCTTCGGCCAGAGATAGAAGTCCCGTGTTCAGCCCCACAGCGCCGAGAACCTCGGTGTAGTTCTCGGGCAGGCTCGTCTCGCGACTTACCCCAGCTGAACAATCCAGGATGCTCTCGTTGGGCCCGAATTCAGGCTGTTCGGTGCGGCCGATAGCACAGGCACCGAGGGCGGTGGCAACCGCGAGTACGGCCAACAGAACTGGTCGTGCCAGCGGTTGCTCAATTCGGGACGTTGACATTCTTTCGTCTATTTGAACAATAGGTCGGATAGCCAGTTGGCGAGTCCCGGGCTTTCTTAGAACGAAACTCAAGTCGTGACTGAGCCAAGCCCGGTCTAGCTCGCCACTCGTTTTAGCCTTCCCGGATGCGTCGCAATGTTCAGGTTCTCGGCTGGACGCTGATTTGGAGCGGGGTGTTCATCTTTGGATACCTTGGCTATCAGCTCTTCGTCACTGATCTGATCAACGCCGGTGTTCAAGAGGCAGCCGCTGAGGAGCTCCAGCACGAGCTCGAGGGATCGCAATCCGAGTCGCCCACCGTGGAGACGATCGATCCCGAGGAGTTCATTGGTGGCGATGCTGATCTTCCGGGGACTCCTGGCGTAGTCCAGTACTACCCGGAGGATGTGCCGGAGCACGGCACTGCGTTTGCCTTTCTCAGGATCCCGAAGATCGGCGTGGACGAGGTGGTTTTTGCCGGAGTCGATCTGGAGACCCTGAAGAGCGGTCCCGGGCACATGGAGGGAACCCCTCTACCCGGGCAGCCCGGTAACTCGGTCCTGTCAGGTCATCGCACCACTCACGGGCGGCCCTTTTTCGACTTCGACCTTCTCGAGGTCGGGGATGTGATGGAGGTCGAGTCAGCCGTAGGAGTCCACCGGTACGTGGTGCGGGAGATGAGGATCGTGGCACCCACCGATGTGTGGGTCACCGCGGCGAGGGCCGGCGGCTGGATGACCTTGACCACGTGCCATCCCAAGTTCTCGGCGCGTGAGCGGCTGGTGGTGTGGGCGGAGATGGTCTCGGGACCGAACTTCGAGTTCGCTCAGCTTCACGAGAAGAAGTTCGGCCCTTCTGCCACTTAGCTCGAGACCAGTTCCTCCAGTTTTTGTTTGGTGATCAGCCCGTTGAACAGCTTGACCACCACCCCGTTGGCGTCGACCACGTATGTGACCGGCAGCCCGAACCGCGGGTAGCTGCGCTCGAAGGCGGTATCGCCGATTGCCAATTGGTAAGTGGCACCGACCTCGCCGGCGAAAGCAGTGGCAGCTTCGGCTGTGTCTTCCACGGCGACACCGATCACCACGACATCGGGGTTGGCGTCGGCAAACGCCGATATCTCGGGTATCTCCTTCCGGCATGGTGTGCACCACGAGGCCCACTCGTTGATCACGACGATCCCGGATTGCTCGGACAGGGTGAAGGTCCCGCCTCCGATCAGGGGCACGGTGAAGTCCGGAGCCGGACTGCCCACCTCGGCTACTGCAATGTCGTCCGAGTTGACCACCCATCCGACGATGAGCCCGATGGCGACTACGGCGGCGAAGACTCCGGTGAGCCTGAGGCTGGGCCGGGGCAGAGGGCCCGGCGCCGGGTCCTGGTCAATCAGATGCCATCTCCCTGAGCACGTAGTGAAGGATGCCACCGTTGCGCAGGTACTCGACTTCGATCGGCGTGTCGACTCGGGCAACTGTGTCGAAGGTGACAGTGGTGCCGTCGGACTTCGTTGCCGTCACCGACACTGTTTGGCGAGGGGTGAGGGTGTCGTCGACGGCGATGTCGAACACCTCGGTCCCGTCGAGCCCGAGACTGTCGGCGTCTTCACCCTCGGCGAAGTTGAGAGGCAGCACGCCCATCATCACCAGATTGGACCTGTGGATCCTCTCGAAGGACTTGGTGATCACGGCCTTGATCCCGAGCAGGAAGGTTCCCTTGGCTGCCCAGTCACGAGAGCTGCCCATCCCGTAGTCGATGCCACCGAGCACGACGAGTGGGACGCCTGCGTCCTTGTAGTGCAAGGCGGCCTCGTAGATCGACTTCACCTCGCCGTCGAGGAGGTCGGTCGTCCACCCCCCTTCGGCCCCGGGAGCCAGCTTGTTCCTGACTCTTATGTTGGCGAAGGTGCCGCGGGTCATCACCCGGTCGTTGCCGCGCCGTGATCCGTAGGAGTTGAACATCGCGGGCTGCACGCCTTGCGATATCAGGTATTCCCCCGCCGGGGACGCAGTGGCGATCGACCCGGCCGGGCTGATGTGGTCGGTGGTCACCGAGTCACCAAGCATGGCAAGGACTCGGGCTCCCGAGATTGGCTGGATCGGGCTCACCTCGCGGGTCAGCTCGGTGAAGAACGGCGGCTCCTGTACGTAGGTCGACCCCGGATCCCACGTGTAGAGGTCGGACTCGCTGGTCGAGATGGCACGCCACTCGTCGGACCCGGTGAACACGTCTCCGTACTTGTCGACGAACTGCGACTTGTGAACGCTCTCTCCAACCAGATCGGCGATCTCGGCTTCGGTCGGCCAGATGTCACGGAGGAAGATCTCGTTGCCGGACGAGTCGACCCCGATCGGCTCGTTCACCGGATCCCAATCGACCGTGCCTGCCAGGGCATAGGCAACAACCAGGGGAGGGGAGGCGAGATAGTTGGCGCGCACGTCCGGGCTGATGCGCCCCTCGAAGTTCCGGTTTCCCGACAGCACCGATGCAGCGACCAGCTCGTGTTGGTTGATCCCCTCCGAGATCGGCTCGGGGAGTGGCCCCGAGTTCCCGATGCAGGTTGTGCACCCGTATCCGACAACTCCGAAGCCAAGGGCCTCCAAGTCCTTGAGCAAGCCCGACTCGGTCAGGTACTCGGTCACGACCTTGGAACCGGGAGCCAAGGAGGTCTTCACCCACGGCTTGCGGTCCAAGCCCAGCTCGCGCGCCTTTCGGGCGACCAGGCCGGCACCGACCATGACATCCGGGTTGGAGGTGTTGGTGCAGGAGGTGATTGCGGCGATCACCACGTCACCATCGGTGAGGTCGAACGTCTCCCCTTCGTAGCTGACCGAAGCGACGGCTGAATCCTCTTTCCTGCCGAACTCCCCGCTGAGGTCGGAGGACCACTGAGACTTCATCGACGAGAGATCGATCCGATCCTGGGGTCGTTTCGGCCCGGCGAGAGCAGGCTGAACGGTTCCCATGTCGAGCTCCAGATCGGCGCTGTAGTTGATGCTGCGGTTGTTCTCCCGCCACATCCCCTGTGTCTTGTAGTAGGCCTCGACGGTGTCGATCAGCTTGTCGTCGCGCCCGGTGAGGCGCATGTAGGTCAAGGTCTGGTCGTCGACGGGGAAGAAGCCAACCGTCGCTCCGTACTCTGGGGCCATGTTGGCGATGGTGGCTCGATTGGCCAGTGGCATCTCGTCTAGCCCGGGGCCGTGGAACTCAACGAATTTGCCGACCACGCCGTGGTTTCGGAGCATCTCAGTGACTCTGAGGACGAGGTCGGTTGCGGTCGCTCCCTCCGCCAGCCTGCCGGTCAGCCGGAACCCGACAACCTCAGGCAGAAGCATGTAGATGGGCTGGCCGACCATCGCGGCCTCGGCTTCGATGCCTCCCACGCCCCAGCCGACGACGCCAAGGCCGTTGATCATGGTGGTGTGCGAGTCCGTGCCCACCAGGCTGTCGGGATAAAGGGTGTCGCCGTCGTCCCAGACCACCTTCGCCAAGTACTCCAGGTTGACTTGGTGGACTATGCCCGTGGCGGGCGGGACAACCCTGAAGTTGGCGAAGGCCGACTGGCCCCACTTCAAGAACTCGTATCGCTCCTGGTTGCGCTCGAACTCCTTGTTCGAGTTGATGATCAGCGCATCCGGTCTCGCGAAGGCATCGACCTGCACCGAGTGGTCGATCACCAGGTCGGCCGGGATCAGGGGATTGACCCTCTGGGCTGCGCCTTCGTCGCCGGTCATCCGGACGATGGCTTCGCGCATGGCAGCGAGATCGACGACCGCCGGGACGCCGGTGAAGTCCTGAAGGACCACCCGGCCAGGCACGAACGGGATCTCACTCTGCTCGACGTTGCGAGCGTCGTACGCGGCGATGCGACGCACGTCGTCTTCGGTGATCGAGACTCCGTCGAGGTTGCGCAGCGCAGACTCAAGAAGCACCTTGATCGAGTAGGGCAGTTCCTCTACGCCTTCAAGTGAATCGAGGCGGGCGATCTCGCGTGTTCCGAGCGGGGTGTCGAGGCCGGAGCGAGCGCCGAAAGGGTCATGTCTCATTTCAGGCCTTTCGTCTTCAAGTTTTATCTTCTTTGAGATTAACTACGGCCGGGCAGTGGGCCTTCCCACCAGAAGGGCAAGAACGGCCCGCTTTATCTCAGGCGAAACCTGGTCAGGCGCCGGCGCCCTGCTCCAACAGACGGTCGATGCCAAGTCCTCCGGACGCTTCAGCGAAAACGCCGAAGTCCCCGTCGTCGACGATTGCGCGTATGGCGCGAAGAGTTGCTGCATGCGTCATCCTGGCGATCAAAGAGCCCACTGAGATCCGTCGCGTGCCCAGCGCTGCCAACTCTTCGACCGAAAGCTGGGCCAAGGCTCCGCCGGCGAGAGCGTTCACGGGTTTGGAGACGGCGGCCAGCACTCGCTCGAGGGCCGCGACGTCGGGTACCAGCGGCACATAGATGAGGTCTGCTCCGGCGCGGTCGAAAGCGGCGATGCGCTCGATTGCCTCCTCCATGTCGTAGCTCCCGTTGATCACACCGTCGGCGCGGGCGCAAAGGACAAAAGGGTCGTTGAGGGACCGCGCTGCTTCAACTGCCGCGGCGATTCGATCAACCGCCAAGTCGAAGTCGTAGGCCGGGTTGGACTCCGTCATCTGTGTGTCTTCGATGGAGCATCCGGACAATCCTGCTTCGCGCGCAAGTCGCACCGTTTCTGCAACGGCTTCGGGCTCGTCGGCGAAGCCGTTCTCGAAGTCGCCGCTCACTGGGAGCGGTGTGGCGGCCACAATCGCTGCGGCGTGATCGAGAGCCTCGTCTCTCGTCACATGCCCCATATCCGGCCGCCCCAAGGTGAAGGCGAAACCGGCGCTCGTTGTGGCGAGTGCCTGGGCTCCGGTTGCCGCCATGAGACGTGCGCTGCCGGCGTCCCAAGGGTTGGGGATGACGAAGCAACCTGCCTGATGAAGATCCCAGAAGTGTTGGTGACGATCGGAGAGTTGGCTCATGTCAGCGTGCCAGTGGTCCTGCGCGTTGTCAGCCGATTGTCACTGGGACTTGGGTGACGCAATCGTCATCCAAGGCTTTGTGAGGGATCACCACCGGGTTGCAGTCGAAGGAGAGGGCGCCAAACAGACCGGCGACTATCCCGCGATCGAGCGAGCAGATCACCTCGGGATGGTTGGTGGCGCTCTCGCCGAAGGGGCAATGCGAAGTGAGAAGCCGCTGTCCGGGGACGTCGGGGTCGACGGAGAAGCCCAGGCCCGTCATGGCGCTGGCCACCGCCTGGACTGCGTCGTCGTATCCAGGTTCTTCGGGTGCGCCTATCTCTGATGCCAGTTTCTCTCCGTAGCTTCGCCCCACATTCTCCGCGACCTCGGAGACGTTCTCTGGTGCCACCTCCTCGAGCACCTGGAACAACATTTCGGTGAGCATCTCGAACCGTCGTGGAGCGAAGTGGACCGTGACTTCCTTGGAGGTTGCCTCGTAGGTCTTGGCGGGCCGTCCCGCACCCTGGTTGGCACTGGGCCGATGGCTCACCTGTACGTAGCCGTCGTCGGCGAGGCGGTCTAGGTGATGGCGGGCGACGTTGGCATGGATGTCGAACAGCTTGGCCACCTCGGAGGTGGTCAGCGGCTCAGCGGACTCGCGAACGGCGATGTAGATGGCGCGTCTGGTGGAGTCACCGAGCGATGCGGTGAGATCTGAGATCCGAGAATCGAGTGTCTTGACGTCCATACGGGATACTCCCTGCCCAAAACTATAGTTTTCAAAGTCTCCTAAGAACCTTGCAGTAGGGATCGCATGGCCTCCAAAGACGACATCTACGAAGCAGTCGCGTCCATCGAGTCGCCCCTGATAGTGGGGCGGACCCTGGGTGATCTCGGACTTGTCAAGAATGTCGAGAAGACCGTCACCGGCAAGGCAAAGGTCGAGTTGGTGATTCCAACTCACTATGTGCCGCCGGAGCTGGACGAATTGCTCAAACATGCCCTCGAGCCCCATGCACGAGGGGCCGACATCGACATCCAGGTCATGGATGACGCCGCCCAGGAGAGTTGGATCGCCGATAGGCGGTCCGAAATGGGGCCTCCAATCGGCGAGCCCGGATCTGCCACTCGTGTCGTCGCCGTCTCCTCCGGCAAGGGTGGCGTGGGCAAGTCTTCGGTCTCGGCAAATCTGTCCGTCGCCCTGCAACGGACCGGGAACAAGGTCGGGATCGTCGACGGCGACATATGGGGCTTCTCGATTCCCGCCATGCTCGGGATCTCCTCGCCCCCGGCCATGGTCGCCGACGCAATCATCCCGCCGGTCGCCCACGGGGTGAAGGTGATGTCGATGGACTACTTCGTCGGTGATGACAAGGCGGTCATCTGGCGTGGCCCCATGCTTCACAAGGCCATCGAGCAGTTCCTCAAGGATGTCTTCTGGGACAACCTCGACTTTCTGGTCGTCGACATGCCGCCCGGCACGGGAGACATTGCCATCTCGATGTCGCAGTTTCTTCCTCGGGCTCAGGTGCTCTTGGTCACCACGCCACAGCCCACGGCTCAGCGGGTCGCCCGGCGAGCGGCGTTGATGGCCGCCGAGGTCGACCAGCAGGTGATTGGGGTCGTGGAGAACATGTCGTGGTTCACCGGCGACGACGACAAGCGCTACGAGCTCTTTGGCTCTGGGGGCGGCGAGAGTCTTGCCCAAGAGCTGGGCGTCGATCTCATGGCTCGAGTGCCGTTGCTCCCGGCGATGGGCCGAGGTGCCGACTCCGGGCACCCTGTGGTGCTGGCGGCTCCCGGCTCGGAGGCTGCCGATGCCTTCGACACCCTTGCCTCTGCTGTCATAGAGAAAAGGCCTCGGGTTCGCACCAACCCGGCACTCGTCATCAACCAATGACCCGCACTTCGATCAGGTCCGGGGCCGGCTGGGTCTTTGGGCTGGCCGCCACCGCTCTGTTCATCTCCCTCTGGGGGCGGGCTGTGGTCGTCGACACCGATGCTCTTGCTGATGCCGCTGCGCCCTTGGCCGAGGCTCCAGCAGTCTCCGGCCTGGTCGCGTCTTGGCTCGAAGACGAGCTGGTCGACTACGGCCTGTCCGACGGGCAGGTGGGGTCTTTGGTCGGCTACGTGATGGACACCACGGCGGCCGACGAGGCAATTGACCGCTTCATCGCCGAAGTGGTGATAGCCGTTTCCCACCCAACTGATGGTTCGGTGGACGTGGCCTCGGTGCTGCTCCCGGCGGTGTCGGACATCGCATCGACCATCGAGGCTGCTGGGTTCCAGATTCCCGAGCGGGAAGTGGCCAGAGTGCTGGCGGGCCTTGACCCACTGGTGATTCGGGAGCCGGGCGTCGCACCCTTCGTCGGGCCGGAGAGCCCGGCGGCCAGCCGGTTCGGGACCGCCGCGTTGTTGGCCGTGCTGACGATGGCCGTCTCAGGGGCAGTGGCTTTGGGCGTTTCCACGGACCGCTTCGGCGAGGCTCGTCGTCTGCTGGTCAAGTTGGCGCTTGGAGGTCTCAGCTTCGGGATACTGCTTCGTCTCGGCTCTTGGATTCTCGACCCCGGTGGGGGCAGAGCACCGATCGAAGAGGCGGTCTCCTTGTTGGCGCGGTCGCAGTGGGTGTTGCCGGTAGCGGTAGGCGCCGTGGCAGCCGCACTGGCCACGGTGATGTGGCTGATGGGCAGGTTGGTCAGACCGGAGGCAGCGTCCCCGACACCAGTCGAGCAACCCAGACTGCAACCAACGCGACTGCGGTGATCGCAAGGATGACGGTCAGCGTCGTTTGATTCACCGGCCCTACGCGGCCGGTTCTGCGCAGCAGGTACCAGATCCACCCGGCCAATGCCTGGGCCCCGATCAGCAGCACCAGCGGGTGATAGAACATCGCCCCGGAGAAGTCACCGCGAATCAGGCTGGAAGCTGCCCGAGTCATCCCGCAACCCGGGCAAGCCGAGCCCGTGCACAAGGCAAAGGGGCAAACGGTTAGACCGTCTTCAGACGGCGTCACCAACGCCAGTGCGCCGATGGCAACGAATGGGGCACTGAGGAACAGGCGATGACGCCAGGCTTCGGTCACAGGTCGAGCCTACGTCGTGTCCAACGCCGGCGGGTGTGAGCTCTGTGTCGGATCGCCGACAGACTGTTTCGTCAGCTCTACCTCACAGGCTGCGGAGACCCGTGTCGAACAGGCCGGCCATCTCCTTGACCTGATCAGGAGTCATCGTCAGGGGAGGGGAGACTTGCAAGGCACCGTTGCCCATCGCCCGGGTGAGGACGCCGGCCTTCCTGCAAGCAGCCGCGGCTCGGCCGGGCAATGTCTCGTCTTCGCCGACCTCCAACTGAACCGCGGTGAGAGCACCCACTCCGCGTCTCACATGGTCGACGACATCCAAGGCCTCCAAAGGGAGGAGCGCCTCGTACATCTCTCCTTCGAGCTGGCGGGCACGCTCGAGCAGTCCCTCTCGTTCGATGATGTCCATCACGACGATGCCGGCCGCACAGGCCGTCGAGTGGCCCGAGTACGTGTAGCCATGGCGGAACATGAGGCCGGGTTGGGAGAAGAAGGGCTCCGCGATGTGACTTGCGGCGACAACGCCGCCCAGAGGGGCGTATCCGCAGGTGACACCTTTGGCAAAGGTCATCAGATCTGGTTCCAGCCCGAACCTGCCCGCGGCGAACCAGTCGCCGGCACGGCCGAAGCCGGTGATCACCTCGTCCGAGATGTAGAGAGCTCCGGCGTCTCGGATCGATTGGCGCACCGTCCTCAGGTAGTCCTCGCTGACCGGCCGGATCCCGCCGGCACCGATGACGGCTTCCACGAAGATGCCGGCGACCCGGTCTGCTCCGGCGTGATCGATCGCCTTCTCCACGGCTTCGGCGTCGTCGTAGGGGACCATCACGACGTCGGAGACGAGGTCGCCTCCATACCCGAGACGATTCTGCTCCATGCCGCCGAGGGCGGTGCCGTAGCTGTGCATGCCGTGGTAAGCCCACTCCCTGGCGATGAAGATGGTGCGCTCGGGCTGGCCGATGGCGTTGAAGTAGCGACGCGCCATCTTGGCTGCGGTGTCGATGGCGTCCGAGCCTCCGGAGCCGAAGAAGACCTTCGAGTCGGGATCCGGGGACACCGAAGCGATCTTCGCCGCTAGATCCATCGGCGGCCTGGTGCCGTAGTCGACGAAGGCGTGAAAGGCCGGCAGCTTCCGCATCTGACGGTCCATGGCGTCGATCACTTCATCCCGCCCGTATCCGATGTTCATGTACCAGAGGGAGGCGGCAGCATCGAGATAGCGATTGCCCTGCTCGTCGTAGACGTAGATGTCTTCCCCGCGGTCGATGATGAAGGGGGCTGTCTTCACCTTGCTCATCTCCGCAAACGGGTGCCAGAAGGAGGTCATGGCGGTGGAGGCTAACTGCGCGCATCATCGCGCGTGCACCGCGTGTCGCCTGACGCGACCCCTTGCTATAGCAACGCGTGTCGCTCAGCGCGACGCCTTGCTATAGCAACGGCGGGCGGCTGCTAGAAAACCGTAGGTGGCAGTGTGGAAGATCTGGTGAAGCGCATCGCTTTCTCGCGAGCCGTCTTGATCGCTTCGGCAGCGTTGGTCATCGCCGCCTGTTCTCCGGCCGACGGCGGCGCGGGCACTGTGGATGCGACTTTGCCTGTGGACACCACGGTCCCGTTGGAGTGCGAGGCGCGGGAAGCCGACGGCAACCTCCACATCTATCACCGGGAGTCGCGGATGCCCACGACTCTCCTCGACAGGTTCGAGGAGGAGCTCGGTGTGCGTGTGATCGAGGACTTCTACGACTCCAACGAGTCGCTGCACGCGAAGCTTCAGTCAGGAGCTTCGTACGACGTGGTGATTGCCACCGATCATGTGGTCGAGCGTCTCGTTGACGAGGGATATCTGAGCAGGCTCGACCGCCGGCTTCTTCCCAACTTCGCCAACCTGGGTGCGACGTTCGAGGAACCCGTCTTCGACTCGGGAAGCGCCCACTCGGCGGCCTTCCAGTGGGGCACGACCGGGTTGGCGATCAACAACGCTCTGGTCTCTCAGGAGTCGCCGATCAGCTGGTCGGTCTTCTTCGACTCGGCGATCGAGTCGCCCGGAGGTCTCGCCCTCCTCGACAATGCGCGGGAGACCATGGCAGGGGCGCTTCGCCACCTCAGGCATTCGGTCAACACCACCGATGAGAGCGAGCTTGCCGCTGCAGCGGATCTCATCGCCGACTCGCGCGATCGATCTGTCAGGTTCCGCGACGAAGGGCAAATGGAGTCGCTGATCAGCGGCGAGCTGGCCGTGGCCCAGATTCGAGGTGGCGACTTCCTGGCAGGCCTCGACGACGAGGACGATCGAAGCGCAGTCTCGTTTGTGTTCCCGGCCGAGGGCGGGACTCTCTGGGTCGACAGCATGACGATTCCTCTTGCCGCCGAGAGCCGGTGCACGGCTCATGCGTTCATCAACTTCATTCTCGATCTCGAGAATGCGGCGGAGCTCGCCAACTGGGGTCGGCATGCCAGCCCGAACGCCGCCGCTCAGGGCCTGATCTCTCCCGACCTGGTGGCCAATCAAGTCTTGTACCCGAGCGCCGATCTCACTGACTCGCTCGATCGTCTCCGTTACACGGGACCAGTGGAGCCTGCCTACACCGAGTACTTCCAACTCGGCCGGGGATGATTCGAATGCCGGCTGAGTAGCGTGTAGGTCGTGTTTGGAGGAGAACTGAGGCTGCTCGAGGTGTTCGGCGACTCGTCCGATCTGGGCCGTGGTCACGGCGAATCCTGCTCTGACATGATCGGCAAGTACCTGGAGGATCGGATCGGGCTCACCGGTCAGGAGCGTTGGAGTGGTGGAGATGTCGATCGCGAGCTGATCCTGGAGTTGACTGAGACCACCCTTCCTCATCACGAGCGGTACTCGGAGAGCCTGTTCGCCGAGATGACGGCGATGGCGGAGGCTGCCGGTGTCACCCAAGCGGAAGCTGTGGTTGTCGGAGGTTTCACCGATGTGGTGGATGTGGTCAGAGGGCATGTCGGCAGCGCACCTGACGAGCACAACTGCACGGCCGTGATCAACCCCGAGGGTGGCTTCTACGCCCAGACGTGGGACATGCACATGTCGGCCGGTGAGTACGTGATCATGCTCAAACTCGACCCGTTGATGGGGCCCAGCGCACTCGTGCAGACCACCGCCGGGTGCCTCGGGCAGATGGGAATGAACGAGGCCGGGATCTCGATCGGGATCAACAATCTCAACGCCGTGGGCAGGCCCGGCGTCACCTGGCCTTTTGTCGTCAGGAAGGCCCTTCAGCAGACCAACTTCGAATCAGCTGTTGACGTGGTTATGGAGGCTGATCTGGCCGGTGGCCACAACTTCATGGTGATGGGGCCGGACGGTCGTGGCGCCAACATCGAGGCCATGCCGGAACGGAAAGAGGTCACCATGGTCGTCGAGCAGCCGTTTGTTCACTCGAACCACTGTGTCCACCCCGAGACGGCACGCGAGCATGGATACCGAGAGCCGGAGCATGTAGCCGACTCGGAGCTGCGTCTCGAGTTGGGCCGGTCGAACTCGGCATCTCCAGAGGTGTTCTTCAAAGACCCGAGGATCTCCAAGCACACCGACGATCCGCACGATGTCGCCACCTGTGGCGCAGTTGTCATGGAGCCGGCAAGACGGAGGATGCGCGCCGTCTGGGGTGTGCCCGGAGATCACCCGTGGGAGACCTTCCAGCTCTGAGCTGTCAGCCTGCGGAGGTCTTCCGCTCTGCCATCCCGTTGAGCATCTCTAACACGACGCGGTTGGCTAGATAGGCCGTCTGCTCGCCCGGCCCGTCGTAAGGAGGTGACACCTCCACGATGTCCCCTCCGAGGACGTTCAGGTCCTTGGCCAGCCTGCGGATGGTGTCCAGGATCTCCCTCGAGTTGAGGCCGCCCGGCTCTGGAGTCCCGGTTCCCGGGGCGAGTCCCGGGTCGACCACATCGATGTCGACTGAGATGAACACTCCCTTGGCCCCGCCGCCGATGGCGTAGTCGACGGCATCGTCCACGACTTTGTCGAGACCCTCGTCGACGATCTGGCTCATCAAGAAAGTCCGCATCTTCTGCTCCCGACCCCACTCCATGACGTCTGGCTCCGGCCAGTAGCCACGGAGACCTATCTGAACGAAGCGGTGGCCCGGGACCGCGCCCGACTCGATGAGCCTTCTCATGGGTGTCCCGTGCCCCACCAGGGAGCCGCGTTGCAGGAATCCGGTGTCGGCGTGAGCGTCGAAGTGGATCAATGCGAACTCGCCGAAGCCGTGGGTCCGGGCGATTCCCATGGCGTTGGGCCAGGTGATGGTGTGATCGCCACCGAGGATTATTGGGACCTTGCCCGCTTCGGCTACATGAGCCACCGTGTCGGCGATCTCCTCGATCGACCGCTCCATGTCCGCTGGGGTGACCATCACGTCTCCGATGTCGACGACTCCGAGGGTTTCGAAGGGGTCGATCCCCGTGGGGAGATGCGGCCGGTAACCGTCCATTGCTCCGTAGTCGGCGTTTCGTATCGCGGCAGGCCCGAAACGCGCCCCTGCTCGATAGGTCGTTCCGATGTCGAACGGTGCGCCGAGGATGACGACTCCGGCGTCGCCGAGGTCGTTCATGGGCCGGGCGGGGCAGCCCAGGAAGGAGCTTCGCGCCGCGAAGGAGAAGTACTCCGAGGAGGCGAAGGGCACCTCCGTCTTGCGTTCTTCATAGGGGGTGAACATGCGGTCCGATACGCTAACTGGACCGACACCAACGGCACCCATGACACCACAGGAAATCCAGCGCACGTATCTCTGGCTGATTCTGCTGCAAACGTTGGCGGCCTCGTTCATCTGGGGCGTCAACACGCTGTTCTTGCTCGACGCCGGACTCACTCTCACCGAGGCGTTTGTGGCCAACGCCGCTTTCACCGCGGGCATGGTTCTGTTCGAGGTGCCCACCGGCGTGGTCGCCGACGCCTCCGGCCGCCGGATCTCGTTCATCCTCGGTGCGATCACCCTGCTGATAACGACGGTCGCCTACCTCGGTTTGTGGGCGGTAGCGGCACCGGTGGGGTGGTGGATCGCCGTCTCGGCGCTGATCGGCCTTGGATTCACGTTCTTCAGCGGAGCAACTGAGGCCTGGCTCATCGACGCCCTCGATGCAACGGGGTTCGATGGCCCGGTCGAGAGCGTCTTTGGCCGCGGGCAGATGGCTACCGGCCTCGCCATGTTGATCGGGACCGTGCTCGGCGGTTTCGTCGGCCAGCTGAGCCTGGGGATTCCATATGTGATGCGCTCCGTCATGCTGGTCATCGTGATCACCGTGGCCTATCTGAAGATGCACGACATCGGTTACACACCGATACAAGGGCAGTCGATCAGAGAGGAGTTGGCCACCATCGTCAGAGGCTCGATCAAGCACGGCATCGGCAACCCGTCGATCAGGATGTTCCTGCTCGGCGCACCCTTCTCGATGGGCGTCGGAATATGGGTCTTCTACGCATTCCAACCGTACCTGTTGGAGCTGTTCGGTGACCCCAACGCCGTCTACCTGTCCGGAATAGCGGCCGCGGTGTTTGCCCTGGCTCAGATGGCGGGTGGGGCCTCGGTGAACCTCGTCCGCAAGTACGTGCGATCCCGGACCGGGGTCATCGCAGTCGAGGTGACACTCGGTTCCATCGCCGTTGTGGGTGTGGGCCTGGCCGAGCTGCTCGACGTCCCTTGGGGATTCTGGATGGCCGTCGTTTTGTTGACCCTGGTGGCGATGATGTGGGCTCTGAGCGGGCCCCTCCAGCAGGCCTACATGAACGAGGTGATCCCCTCGGAGCAACGAGCGACGGTGCTCTCGTTCTCCTCGCTGATGGGAAGCGCCGGTGGTGTGGTTTCCCAGCCGGCGTTGGGCCGGGTGGCCGACGCCTACTCGCTCGGTGTCGGGTACATCGTCGCCGGTGCCGTGTATGCGATTCGGCTCCCATTCATCATTGCCGTCCGGCGTATGAAGCTCCCCGCGGATGACATCCCGCGCCAGGATGCGATGGATGCCTGAGATCTGGCATGATGTCGGAGATGTCCGAGCCCACGACCGACACTGAGATCACCCCGGCCGCCCGGATGGGCAGGGCCATTCTCCGGGGGGCTGCCATCGGCTTCCCGGCCTGCATAGTCGGCATCACTCTTGCCGTCTGGGTCATCACCGACCTCGACCTGGGTGACTCCTTCGCCACATCCCTGCTGCCCGGAATCCTCCTAGGAGGGTTCGGTGGCGGTTTCGCCGGCATGGCGATGACCATGGACTCGGCACACTGACACGGTGACTCGGGTCGCCGTCTCCGGCGCGGGCGGCAAGCTCGCCGGGCCGATAATCGACACCATTGTCGCCAGTGACGACTTGGAGTTGTCCGGGCTCTACAACCCGAATCGATCCGGTCAGCAGATGGGTGGGGTGACTATCACGGATGACCCAGCTGGCTTCAGCGCTGATGTCGTCGTTGAGACCG
This sequence comes from Acidimicrobiia bacterium, assembly GCA_028285585.1. GTDB lineage: Bacteria > Actinomycetota > Acidimicrobiia > Spongiisociales > ZC4RG35 > CAXMPK01. The sequence goes on along the minus strand of JANQOU010000008.1, from coordinate 240,953 downwards.
CCCACCCCGACGTGGTGTTCGACAACCTCGGGGCATGGAGTGAGATGGGCCTGGCCGGTGTTGTCGGCACGTCGGGATTCACTCCGGAGCGTCTCGATCAGCTGCGCGACATCTGGGGGACCGGCAGTCCATGCCTGGTTGTGCCCAACTTCTCGATCGGGGCTGTCCTGATGATGAGGTTTGGCGCCGAGGCGGCCCGGCACTTCGAAGCGGTTGAAGTGATCGAGCGGCATCACTCCACCAAGCCCGATGCCCCGTCGGGCACGGCTCTGGCATCCGCCATGGGCATCGCCGAGTCGGGTGGTGGGTCGGCTGACGGCTCCGAGGAACTGGTCCCTGGCTCTCGCGGCGGAGATGTCGAAGGGGTCAGAGTCCACTCGCTGCGTCTCCCCGGTCTCATCTCACATCAGGAGATCGCCTTGTCCAACAGCGGTGAGATCCTCTCGATCGAGCACATGTCGACGAGCTACGAGTCATTCGCCTCTGGGGCTCTGCTCGCGATACGCCGCATTGGTGACTTGGAGGGTGGTGTCCATCTCGGGCTGGATGTAGTTCTCTGATGGCACAGGTACATGGCGGGCAGATCATCGCTCGTGCCCTCAAGAACGAAGGCGTCGATGCTCTCTTCACCCTGACGGGTGGTCACATCCTCCCCATCCTCGACGGCTGCGTTCAGGAGGGGATTCGCATCGTCGACGTGCGTCACGAGCAGACGGCGGCCCATGCTGCTGAGGCCTACACCCGGTTGACCGGACGGTTGGGCGTGGCTGCGGTCACGGCCGGGCCAGGTGTCACGGGCACTGTCACCGGTGTTGCGACCGCTTTCTATGGATCGACCCCGATGCTCGTCCTAGGTGGCCGCCACCTGATCCGCCAGGAGTTGAAGGGCGGGCTTCAGGAGATGGACCACACCCGCATCTTTCACTCGATCACCAAGTGGTCGGCCACCGCTTGGCAGGTCGACCGCCTCGCCGACTACATCGCCACTGCGGTGAGACATGCTTTCGACGGGCGCGGCGGACCGGTGTTTCTGGACGTGCCCATGGACGTCCAGTTCGACATGGTCGAGGAGACCGCGGTCCGTTTTCCCACCGCCTATCGCCAGTCGTCCGGCTTCGGTGCCGACCGGGACACCTTGGATCAGATAGTCGAAGCCCTGGCCGGGTCGGAGCGAGTGATGGTGTTCGCCGGTGCCGGATCGCGCGTGGACGAGCCGAATCGGCTCACTGAGCTGGCGGAGGCACTGGACGCACCCACATATGTGAACAGCCGGGCACGGGGATCGCTGCCACATGGCCACCCGCTTCTCGGGTCGCATCAGCGGTCGCGGGCCATGAGTGAGGCCGATGTCGTGCTGGCACTCGGGGTGGATTGGGACTTCCGCACCTCGTACGGCGAGAAGATCAACCCTGATGCGACGGTCATCCAAGTCGACGCCGACGGCACCAAGGTCGGGTGGAATCGCCCAGCCCACATAGCGGTGGTCGCCGACCCGATGACGGTGGTGGCACAGCTGGTTGACGACGCCGATCGTTTCCGCCGGACCGAGACACCGGTTTGGACCAAGGAGATTATGGACGGCGAGGCAGAGAAGGCAGAAGCCGCAGCTGCCGAGGCCGACGACAACTCCTCGCCGGTCATGCCGCAACGGTTCGCCAAAGAGGTCGCCGCGTTCTTCGGTCCCGATTCCGTCGTCTCAGTGGACGGGGGTGACATCGTCTCCACGACCGCCCGATGGCTCCAGACTTCAACGGCGGGTCATGTGCTCGATCCAGGGCCCTTCGGCACGCTGGGCACCGGGGCTCCCTATGCGATTGCCGCCCAGGTGGCCCACCCCGATAAGACGGTGGGTGTCGTTTTCGGCGACGGCGGCTTCGGCTTCAACGGGATGGAGTACGACACCATGGTCCGGCTGGGACTGCCCATCATCGGCGTGGTCGGCAACGACGGGGTCTGGTCGAACATCAAGACGTTCCATCGCATGGCATACCCGGACCGACTAGTCGCCACGGACCTCGGTGTCCGCCCCTATCACAAGATGGTCGAGGGCCTCGGCGGCTACGGCGAGTCCGTCGATGACCCCGACGAGATCCGTCCCGCGTTGGAACGTGCGAAGGCGTCGGGCCTCCCAGCCTTGGTCAATGTCCACATCGCCGAGACGATGAGGATGTCGTCCAACTACAGCCAGTAAGAGTCGCGTTTCCTCTTCAGAAGATCACGGCTGTCAATGCGCCTACGGCAAGGCAGTAGATCGCGAACGGGGTCAACCCGGAGCCTCTGACCGCGGCGAACACCCAGCGGATTGCCACGTAGCCAGAGATGGCCGCCATCACCATCGCCACGATCATCTCCAAGCCGAACTCACCCGAGTCGACCAACTCGGGAAGAGAGAGGAGGCCTGCTCCGGCGACAGCGGGGATGCCGAGCAGGAAGGAGTAGCGGACTGCTTCTGTCGGCTCGAATCCGCGTGCGCCGCCAGCTGTGATCGTCATCCCTGACCGCGAGATCCCCGGGATCAGAGCAAGTGCTTGGGCCAGGCCGACCCAGACAGCGTCGCTCAGCCGGCCGTCCGTCAGCCTTCGCATCCCGATCGCAACGCGTTGCCCGATCAGCAGGACGAGCCCGGTTGCCACCAGGGCGAAACCCACGTTGGAGACGGTGTCCTGGAAGGTGTCGAGGCTGTCACGGAGCGGGAAGCCGATCAGCGCCGGCACCGAACCGACGATGACGAGCAGCGCGATCTTCCGCCCCTCGGGGTCGGTGCGGAGGCGAAGCGCCTTGAGAATGTCGTCACGGAAGTAGATGAGGACCGCGGCCAGCGTCCCCAGATGGAGCACGGCGGACACCCCGAGGCTTGGCGGTGCGATGTCGAAGCCCAGCTTCTCGAGGTAGGCGGGCACGATGACCAGATGGCCGGATGAGGAGATGGGGAGGAACTCCGTGAGCCCCTGGACGAGTCCCCAGACGATGGCCGCAAGCACGAGGCCACGGTAGCGCCACCGCCTCCGGCGGCTTCAGCGAGCGGCGACAAGCACCACGATCTGGCCTTCGGCGGCCGCCATCGCCACCTCGGTTACATGTTGGGGTGAGACGGCGATTGCCCCGGTTTCGCCGATGAAGGGATCGTCGGGCTCGACTGCGGTCACCACACCGTCGACACTCCTGCCGCTGGAGAGGACGAGCACCTGGACGGGGTCGCCGACTCTGGCCCCCTGCGGGACATCGGTGCTGACGCTCCACCACCCGGCCGGGACCGATCGGTTGGTCTCGTCGACATCGGACTCGAGGATCGGGTCTCCTGCCGCGATGTGACGGCTGGCGAAGGACCCGTCGATGGGGCGGAAGGTGCCGACGGGTACGTGACGAAACTCCGTGTTGCTTGTGTCAATCTCATCACCCGGGACGATCTCCACCGTGGCAAAGGGGTGCTCTGTCATCGCAGCCGGTCGCAACTCCACCCAGAGACTTCCGGCGATGAGGAGAGCGGCGACGGCCCACCTGGACCAGTTGGGGCCTTGCAACCACAGCATGTCGCCAAGGTACGGGGCAGCGACGCAGGTTTGTAGAGGCTTGGTCAGCTCTTCTCTGTTGAGGTAGAGCTAGAGGCCTTCTCCTTCGGTTTGGCCTTCTTCTCCGACTTATCGGTTTTCTTGTCGTCGGATTTTGCCGGCTTCTTCTCGGAGCGAGTCGAGGCGTTGGAGTCGGTGGCATAGAAGCCCCCGCCTTTGAAGACGATGCCGCGCGCGTGGAAGACCTTTTGCAGTTCACCGCCGCAATCGGCGTGCTTCTTCAGCGGTTTGTCCGAGAACGACTGGTGCACATCGAAGTTCTCACCGCATTTCTTGCAAACGTATTCGTAGGTCGGCATCGCTGAACAACCGTTCGGGTGAGGTGGACAGGCGGATTGTAGAACCGAGGCCCGTCCTCTTCCATTCCTTGCCAAGCCAATAAGATCGGCGCAATGGTTCTCGCCATCGGACTCCTCGCTGCCTATGTGGTGGGCTCTGTCGACTTCGCCGTGATCATCGGACGGATGCACGGGATCAACATTCACGAGGTGGGCAGTGGGAACCCTGGGACCTCCAACGTGCTCCGGACGATGGGCAAGGGCCCGGCCGTGATGGTCCTGATCGGCGACACCGTCAAGGGTGTCATTGGCGCCGCGATGGGTCTCATCGCTTCCGGGTCGCCGGATGCTCTAGGGCCATGGGTGTTTGCAGCCGGCTTCGCGGCGGTCGTGGGCCACTGCTATCCGATCTTCCACAAGTTCCGCGGTGGCAAAGGCGTCGCCACCGGGCTCGGAGTGCTGATCTTCGCTTTGCCTCTGGTCGCACTCATCACCGGTGCCGTTTGGGCGTTGCTGACACGGCTCACCCGCACCGCTTCGGTCGCTTCGATGGCAGCCGTCGCAGTGACCATCCCGCTGGCCTGGTGGCAAGGGGTGGAGGGTGTCTCCTGGGCTTGGCTGTTGGCGACCATCGCCTTGGTCGTGTTCCGACACAAGGGCAACATTCAGCGGATGGTCAGGGGAGACGAGCAGAAAGTCGTCGCGTGAGCATCGACGTGGCTGTCATTCCTGCTGCCGGGCGTGGGACTCGGATGCGTCCGGCGACGCGGGTTGTGCCCAAGGCTCTGATCACGGTGGTCGACCGCCCGGCTATCCAGTACATGGTGGAGGAGGCTGCCCGGGCCGGCGCCAAGGAAGCCATCGTCGTGGTCGACCTCGACGCAGGTCATCTCGTGGCCCAGCACTTCTCCATTGAAGGCCCGCTGCCGGGGTTGGAAGACATCCGGGTTCGCCCTGTGGTGCAAGAGGAACCGCTGGGCCTGGGCCACGCCGTCAGCGCCGCGGCGGAGATGGTTGCCGACCGCCCCTTCTTCTGCTTGCTGTCCGACAACATCGTTCGTCCCGGTCAGGACGTACTCCCGGCGCTGGCGGAGGGCAGCAACGACGGAGCGACTTCGGTGATGTGCTTGCGGGAGTATTCGGACGAGTACCTGACCAAGTACGGGTTTGTGGTGCCGACCTCTGACGTGAAGGACGGTTACCTGGACCTGGGCGGAGCAGTGGAGAAGCCCGGCCCGGACAACGCCCCGTCGAACTACGGGCTGGTCGGGCGCTACCTGCTGACACCCGAGGTGTTCTCGATCTTGGAGAAGACGAGCCCGGGAGCGCTGGGCGAGATTCAGCTCACCGACGCGATCGATGAGTTGGGAAAGCGAGGAAGGCTCAAAGGCTGGATCGCGGACACCGATCTTCTCGACGTGGGCTCGCCGGCCGGCCTGGTCCATGCGACACAAGAGTTGGGCACCAGAGGGGTGGATTCATGATGCGCCCTCTCGAGGATGTCCGCAGCCATGTGCTGTCTTCTGTCCCCAGGCTCGGGTCCGAGGAGATCGACTACCGCGACGGCTTGTGGCGGGTGCTGGCCGAGCCGGTGACGGCACCGGAGGATGTGCCCCCGTTCCACAATTCCGCAATGGACGGCTTCGCCGTCTTGGGCGACGACGTCAGGGAGGCCGGTGCCGTGCTTGCCATACTCGAGGACGTGCCCGCCGGCTTTGTTGCCTCCGGCGAAGTCGGGCCGGGCGAGGCGATCAGGATCATGACCGGTGCTCCGATGCCGCCTGGTGCCGACACGGTGGTCCGGGTGGAGGACACCACCGTGGAGGACGACACGGTCACTGTTGCCGTAGTCGTAGGACAGGGGCTTCATGTGCGGCCTGCCGGCGGTGACGTTCACTCTGGTCAGACGGTGTTCCAGGCCGGCGACCGGTTGAGCCCGATGCACATCGGAGTGCTGGCCACGATTGGTGCCGTGACTCCCGTTGTCTCGAAGCGACCCAAGGTTGGGTTCATGTCGACCGGCGACGAGTTGCAGCCCGCCGCCACCCGCGACTTGGCACCAGGGCAGATCCGAGACTCCAACCGCCCGATGCTGGCTGCGATCCTCGCCGAGGTCGGTGTTGAGATGGTCGACTACGGGACCGTCCCCGACGATGCCGACGCCTTGCGCGCCACTCTTGGCCAAGCCGCGGTGGAGACGGATGTGATCGTCACCACTGGCGGTGTCTCGATGGGTGACTACGACGTGACCAAGCTCGTGTTGCGCGAAGACACCGGGGTTGAGTTCTTGTCGGTTGCGATGAAGCCTGGCAAGCCTTTCGCCTTCGGTTCGTTGGGGGGCACTCCCTTCTTCGGCCTGCCCGGGAACCCGGTGTCAGTGACGGTTTCCTTCGAGCAGTTCGTGCGCCCTGCTCTCCTCGCGATGCAGGGGGCGAGTCGTCTGTTCCGGCCACAGGTTCAGGGTGTGGCAGGGGAGAGGTTTGAGACCGATCCCGCCAAGACGGTGTTCGTCAGGGTCCAGTTGAGCGAAGAAGACGGTGCTCTCGCTGCCCGCTCGACGGGGAGCCAGGCTTCCAACGTTCTCTCCGGCGCGGCCGCCGCCGATGCCTTTGCGGTTGTGCCCAGGGGCGTAGCCGATGTCGAGCCAGGCAAGCCGGTCACTCTCGAGCTGTTCCGCGCCCTGGAGACGAGAGGTCTCGAGGGTGTCTGACCGCGATCTCACCCACCTCAACGATCAGGGCGAAGTCCACATGGTGAATGTTGGTGACAAGCCGATTACCGAGCGGGTCGCTGTCGCCGAGGGCTTGGTTCGCATGTCACCGGAGCTGGCCGACCGGTTCTTCCAGGGCGATCTTCCCAAGGGAGACGCTGCGGCAGTGGCTCGTGTGGCGGGCATCACTGGCGCCAAACGCACCTCCGATCTGATCCCGCTTTGCCATCCGATTTCGCTCTCGGGCGTCGAAGTAAAGGTCGAGCCGAGTACGCATGGCGTGCAGATCACCGCTACCGTTTCCACTACGGGCCAGACCGGCGTGGAGATGGAGGCTATGACTGCTGTCTCGACGGCCGCTCTGACGGTCTATGACATGGTCAAAAGCGTCGAGAGGGACGTGATCATCGAGGCCGTTCGCCTTCTCAAAAAAGCGGGTGGGAAATCGGGCGAATGGCTGCGGCCATAGGTCGTTGATCGGGCGTGGTCGCCACCACTACGCTCGACGTGGGACGGAGCTAATAGGAAGCATGGAAACGAGTGTCATAGTCGGCCTGCTGGTGATTGCCGGTGTCTGGGCTGTTTATCTCGTGCCCCAACTCTTCGGTGAGCGTCGTGAGGCGATGGGCTCAACCGAGGAGTTTGATCGTTGGACCCACTCCATGGCCTACGTTCAGAAGCGGACGGCATCCGATCTCGCCTCCAGCCGTCGCGACGTGATCCAGTACCGCCGCAGGCGGGCCTTGTTCATCTTGGGCGGCCTGGCCACAGTCAGCCTCGTCGGTGCCTGGTATGTGAATTCTCTGCCGCTGCTGCTCACTGGTGCCTTCTTCGTCTCGCTCACTGCGCTGTATCTGATGCTGCTGGCTCAGATGAATCAGCGCCGCAACCTTCAGATGAAGGTCACACATGTGGCTGAGCGCCCCTCCGAGTGGGAGGAGCCTCAGATCCGGGTCATCGCTAATTGAATCCAGGCTCCCTGGACGAGATTCGAACAATCCTCGACGCTCGCTTCGCCGCGCGTGAGAAGGGAATCACCGGATCGAGGAAGGTGATTCGGTCCTCCGCCAACGCGATCAGGGCGCTGCATCGCTCAGAGTGGGAGGAGGCCGAAAGACTGATCGGCGTTGCCGAACAGGAGTTGTCCGATATCAGGGCAGCTTTGGAGGGCCAGCCCGAGCTGGCGGGTGCCGGGTTCGTCAGCGACGCCGCCAAGGAGTACGCCGAGGCCAGGATCACCCAGGCTGTGTTCCTCGAGAAGGACATCCCCGGCTTCGAGGACCTGTCCATGGACCCGGTGCCGTACCTGCACGGGCTCGGTGAGGCGGTGGGGGAGATGCGTAGGCGGATGCTCGACATGCTGCGCGACGAGAAGCTCGAGGAGGCTGAGGCGCTGCTCGACCACATGGACGAGATCGTCGACAGCCTGGCGACTGTCGACTACCCAGACGGGATGACCAGCGGCCTTCGCCGCACCACCGATGTCTCGCGTTCCCTGGTCGAGCGCTCCAGGTCGGATCTGACCGCGACCATCGTCCAAGAACGCCTCCGCACCGACCTCCGCCAACCCCCCTCTACCAACCTCAGGTAATGCCTGATGAAATCAGGTTGGAGTTTCTTCCAGAAACTCCACGCCCTTTCAGGGCACCGGCCCAGATACGGTCCAAATCGCCTCAGGTTCGTTGCTCAGTAGAATCCACGATCCCGCAAGGGGCTGTAGCTCAGCCTGGCAGAGCACCTCGTTCGCAACGAGGGGGTCACGGGTTCAAATCCCGTCAGCTCCACTGTTTGCCCTGGTCAGAGCCATTTCTTAGCGCGTCCTATTTACCGATTTCGGCGATGGCTACGGTCCGCCACCCCACACACGACCCACGAGCGCCATCTTCTGAGCACCCCATTTTCTACGAGGTGCTCTCTCACCGTTTCCCAACCATTCGAAGGGCTGACCAGATCCTCGTGCTCGACAACGGTGCAATAGTGGAACGAGGCACGCACGACGAGCTGTTTCGCGCCGACGGTATGTACACGACGCTGGCGCGGCTCCAAGGCTGGCGATGAACCGCCCCAGAAACAACATGCACCGTAGGCAACGACTCTGGGCTAGAGAAACAGCCGTCTTTGCGACGACGATCCTCGTCTTGGGCGTCGCGCTTGCAGGCTGTTCCAAAGGTGTCAATGTGGGTTCCGTTCCATCCCCTTCCTCAACCTCGGTGCATGCGGACATCGACTACACCATCTACGTGGACGATGCCATCCGCCTGCTGGAGAGCGAGTTCTGGAGAACGACCGACATCGATTGGCAAGCTGTACGCGAAATGTCACTCTCCCGACTGAGTGAGCACCCGCGTAGCGGCGAAGCGTATCTGAGTATCGATATGGCGATTGAGAAGCTCGACGATGGGCACACCAGATTCCGAAGACCCGTGTCCACAAGCCCGGGGGAGTCGAGTGCGGCATCACTCACTGACCTCCCGATGGGTAGCCTTCTCGACTCGGGCTCACTTGGATACCTGACCCTTCCAGGGACGACCCAGCTCAGTCGCGTGGCCACTCCTTCGTATCCGTCACAACTGGCTGACCTAGTGCGGGGCCTCGAGGAGAGTGGGGAGATCTGTGGATGGGTATTGGACCTCCGAACCAACGAAGGAGGTTCTCTGCCCATCATGGCTCAGGGGTTGAGCAAGCTGCTTGCCGAGGACGGAGAGACGTTCATTGGTTATGTCGGGAACGAGATAGAGCTTCAATGGTCAGTCGAGAATGGAGGCTTGGCGATCAACGGCCTGTCCCTAGATGAAATCGCAACAACTGTTCCTCCACCGGCCGGTACGACATATGTCGTACCAACGACCCTGGAGCCGGAGGTCGTGGAGGCTGCTCTCACGGAACCTGCAGGAGTTAAGAGTCCTCACGCTCCAGTTGCACTATTAGTGGGGAACCAGACAGCGAGCGCGGGCGAGGCGCTCGCAATCAGCTTCAGTGGTCGGCAAGACACTCGTACGTTTGGATCCCGAACCAGAGGCTTGCCTACTGGAGTTCGCTTGTTTCAGTTCGCTGACGGTGGATCGCTGCAGGTAGCCAACAGCGTTCCACATGACCGAAACGGCATCGCCTACATCGGGCCGATCGAACCAGATGAGAGAGTGGTCGACCTCTTTCCTTTCGATGACGTCGACGAGGTGTTGGACGAAGCCGCGAAGTGGGTTGTGTCGCTGGGCACGTACGAGAGCTGTGCGGCGGTCAGCAGATGACAGTGAACTCACACCCTGAGCAGACTGCCCAAGTCCGCTTCGAGCTGCCAAGGGCTTTCGAGACTGACCGACTACGGCTGGTCAGGTGGGGCCCTGAGTTTGCTCAGCGGTTCATCGATCTGGTCTCGGACCCTCGCGTCGTCCGGTACATTTCTGGGGGTCGTGGTTTTACGGTTCAAGAGGCGACGCTGATCTCTGATAGGTACTGCGACTTGTGGACTAAGAAAGGGGCAGGTCCATGGGGTGCCTTCGAAACCGGATCAGGCGCATGGGTGGGCCACATTGGTCTGGACTACCTAGACGACTGGCCCGGTCAACATCGATGGGAGGTAGCTTTCAAACTATCGCCACTGCATTGGGGTCGCGGGCTGGCTACTGAGGGTGTCTTCGCGGTTGTCGAGAGAGTCTTCGCCTGTTCCAGCCTTGACACGGTCATAGCGGTCACCTCGGATTCCAATCGTGCGGCTCGACGTGTCATCTCGAAGGCGGGAATGGTCTTTTGTGGCGAACGCATCTGGAAGAATTCTCGTGTCGTTTGGTACGCAGCCGATAGGACGATGCGGCGGCGCGACTTGTAGGTGCGTGGGAGAACAGCTACCACCCCAGCTCGTGGCAGTCGCTTTGGCCCCGGTTGAACACCGACGTCCTAGCAGTTAGGTCGTGTCGTGGCCAGGGGCACCACTACCCCTCATGGCAGCTTGTCATCCCTGTTCTCCGCCGTCCGTCAGTTGATCGAAGTACTCCAGTGGCTCCGGATAAGCATCTGTGTCGAGCCAAACGAGGGTGGTTTCACCTTTGCCTTGAGGGTGCTAGTCCCGGTGATCGCTCTGACTCTGCCACTTGTGGTAGTTCACCAATAGGTGGGCTCTAGTCAGATTGTGGATCTTCTCGGTGTCCCCGGATGCGATGGCCGCAACCAATGCACGGTGCTCCTCATTGCGAGCGATCAAATCGCTGGACGCTCGTCGCGCTCCCAGGCTCGGTACCCGCTGCGAATCGCGAAGGTCTCTAATGGTCGCAGCGAGATGGCGGTTGGAGAGCTCCTCGTAGAGCGCGTCATGTAGCTGGGCGTCTTTGGCGAGATAGCTTGCCAGGTCATCGGAGCGTGCTGCTTTCTCGACGTCGTCGATCAGCGACCACAGTTTGGCCAACGTCGAGTCGTCTAGTCGGCCGGACAGCGATTCCATTGCCGGTACTTCCACGATCGCCCGGACCTCCCACATGTCCTGGATGTCGTCTGGGGTGGGCTCCGTCACACGGAACCCCACGCTACGGATTATCTCGACGACGCCTCGTGACTCGAGCTCCAGGACAGCTTCCCTCACGGGCGTCCTGGATGCGCCAAACTGCTCTCCGACTTCCCCCATCTTGTAGATCTTTCCTGGCTTGAAGTCTCCCTTGAGGAGGCCTGCACGCAGACCGGCAAGTACCTGGTCCTTGAGGCTGACAGACATGATCTGCCGCGGTTGACCGTCGGGCCCGGCAGAGGTCACGAGCGTCCTCGATCCATTCTCATGTTGCATACCCTATTCGACAGGGCGTCACATCTCGAAGGAATCCGATCGAAGAGACTGTTCAGAAATCCCATCACAAATAGGCGGTTTTGCCCCCTTGACTCCTGAGTGGGCCTAAAGTATGTTACATGCACAGTCGGCAACCTCCGACTCCGGCATACGGCGAACAACTGGAGTGATCTATGTTATTTGGCACTAGGACCGTCCGAATGGTGGTCCTGCTCTTGGTCTTCTCCTTGACGGCGGCAGCGTGCGGCTCCTCCGACGGGGAGGGCAACGGGAGCACCGCCAGCTCTGAAGCTGGTACCGACACCACGGGGCCGTCGAGAGATACGACCACCACCTTGGGTGCGACAGACACGACGGCCGGTTCATCTGAACCCGTGATCGTCAAGCTCGGCGTCTACGACTACATGATGTCGACGCACCCGTTCGAGAACGCTGTCGAGAGGTGGGAGGCAGCGAATCCGAACATCGATATCGAGATCACTGTGCTCGCTGCTGATGATCTGCCCGACGCACCCGCCGCAGTTCAGCGTTACGCACTGGAAGCTCAGAATGGCGAGGCTTCTTTCGACGCGATTGTGGGGGTCACGCCATGGATCGAAGTGGCACCACTCGTCGAGGCAGGCGCGCTGAGGCCTCTCGACGACTTGTATCCGGATGGTGCGATCGACGATCTGCCTGAGTCAGTTCGACTGGCAAACACGTACTCCGATGGGAGCTCGTACAGCCTGCCAATGGCACTCGCAACCGTGCTCCTCATCTGGAGGAAGGACTTCCTCGAAGAGGTCACCGGCTCACCGGAGCAGCCGAAGACGTGGGACGAGTTGATCGAAACGGCGACCGCGGTTGAGGCAGCAATGCCGGGAGTTAGCGGATTCGGTGCAGACTTCATGTTCTCGCATCGACTCTTCCTCCCCCTCATGGTCACGCTGACAGAAGACGTGTTCACTGAAGAGGGACTGTTCAACCTCGACCAGCCTGCTGCTGTGGAAGCGCTGCAGCTGATCAAGGACCTGTCTCAGTTCTTCCCCGAGAACGTGCTGACCCCGCTTGGTTCTTCGCTGGCGTTCCAGGCAAACGAGGCCGCGATGATCATGTACTGGGAGAAGCAGGTCGGTCGGGCCATCACCGCCGGCGTTAACCCAGGCGTGATTGGCCTTGGAGCCAACCCCGAGAATGCATATCCCGGGACACTGTTCTGGAATTCGGCTGCAGTGATTCAGAAGGAAGCGGCTCACGCTCAAGAGGCTGTCGACTTCCTCATGCACGGCGTCATGTGGGACCCGGTGTCGATCCAGTGGACCATCGACAACTTCGGTGCCACACCTTGGTATTCGACCCGGGACGACATCGTGATGCCGGAGTGGGCCCAGGCCACTTTCGACGCCCTCGAAGTCTCCACCGGGCTTCCGGTCAATCCCTATTGGCTCGGTTTCGAGCAGGGCATATTCCGGGAGGAAGTCGAGCGTATGATCATCGAGGACATCTCGGCCGAAGACACCAGAGACGCAATGCTGGCTCGCCTCCAGGAGGCGTTCGCCGACTTCAACGGATAACAGATAGCCATTCCTCCTCCAGAGTGGTGCGGCCTGTGTGTTGACGGGCCGCACTACTCCGCATCCTTCTGAGAGTGAGATGACCGACACCATCAACAAGCGGCAGTCAGGTCTCCGCGAGTCCAGCAGTCGTCCATCTCAAATGGGAAAGGGGACCAGCTTCCCCTTCACCGTGCCCCTTCTGCTCGTGATGGGCGCGTTTGTCTTCTATCCGATCGTAAGGACGATCTACAACTCGTTCTTCAGAGTCTCAGTGGTCCAACAGCGCAACGAGTTCGTCGGCTTCGACAACTACGTCCATTGGTTCCAGGACGACCGTATGTGGAGCTCACTTTCGCGGTCGGCACTGTTCTTCCTGATGTACGTGCCGATCAGCATCATCATCGCGTTGTCCATCGCGGTAGCCCTCGACAGGATCGGTGAGCGACGGTCTGCCACTGTCTACCGCATCATCTACTACCTCCCAGTGGTTCTTCCCGCGGCGATCGTCTTTCAAATGTGGGTGTGGATGCTCGACCCCCAAGTAGGCTTGAGTCGGTCGGTCCTCGGAGCCATTCCCTTCATCGGTCCGATCAACTTCCTTGGCGACCCCAATCTCGCCTTGCCCTCGATGGCTGCGATGACCACGTGGAGGCTGTTCGGGGAGGTCCTGATCCTGTTCCTGGTCGGACTTGCGGCGATCCCCAGAAGTCTGCTGGATGCCGCAAGGGTCGACGGTGCCTCCGGTTGGAGGACCTTCTGGTCAGTCCAGATGCCGCTTCTTCGGCCGGTTCTCGCCATTGTTCTAATCCTGAGACTCAAAGTCTTCGCGCTGACTGCGGAGCCACTCTTCATGACGGGCGGCGGGCCAATTGACGCCACCACAACATATGGGTTGGAGGCGTTCGAGATCTTCTTCTACCAGGACAGAGTCGGCCGGGCTAGCGCCTGGTACCTGATGCTCGGCCTCATCACTCTCGTTCTCGCATGGCTCATCTGGAAGATTGTAAGGACCGAGGTCGAATGAGCAGGATGGCAACCACCGGTCATCGCTGGAAGAGGTCCGGAGCTCTCCGCACTCGAACCCTGGCACTCGTGCTGGGCTGTTTTGCTGTTTTGTTTCCGTTCGTCTGGTTCGCATCGATCGCCTTTCGACCTGAGACACAGCAGTTCCAGCCTTTCCCGACGAGCCTCACGCTGGACAACTTCAGAGAGATGACTCAGCGGGTCCCTGAGATGGCGAGCTACTACCTCGACAGTGTGATCGTCACAGGGCTGACGGTGATCGGAGTTGTCGTCGTGGCAGCGCTGTCCGGGTACGCGCTGTCGCGAAGCGACTTTCCGGGCCACAAGATCTTGTTTGGCTTGCTCACACTGACTCTGTTCTTGCCCCCCGTTCTCGCGATCGCCGCTCTCTACCAGGAGCTGCTGCTCCTGGGTTGGCTCGACACCTACCAAGGACTCGTGTTGGTGTATGTGGCTTGGTTCGTGTCCCTGGGCGCTTTCATCATGAGGACGATCTTCGATGGCATACCGGGTGAAATGATCGAAGCTGCGGTTGTCGATGGGGCCAACCGCTGGCAGATCTTCCGCTGGGTGATGTTCCCTCTCGCCCGAGGTGGAGCGGTCGTCGTAGCCCTGTTCACGTTCATACCGGCTTGGGGTGAGTTCATTTTTGCCTTCACTTTCGCCGGCATCGACGTTCAGCCGATGGCGCTGGGCATCAAAGCATTCACTGTTAGTGCGTCTGACCCCGACTTCTCGTTTCCGGTCGCCGCCGCGGCAGCCCTGGTGATGTTCATTCCGGCGTTCGCCATCTACATCATCTTCCAAAGGTGGTTCAGCAGAGGGCTTCTGGAGGGAGGTTTGAAGGGGTGACAGTCGAACACCAGCATCCTGACCCGACACCCGTCATCGAAACTCTGAACCGTCCGGGCATCGTCGTGGTGTTCCGCGGGTTGGAGCGGAGGGCTATCTTGCGCGCTGCCGAAGTCCTGGTATCCGAACGGCACATCCTGGCCCTGGAAGTCACCGCCGAATCCGAAGGTGCCTTCGCCGCTGTCCGTGAGCTCGCCGACGAGTTCGGCGCCGAGTTCCCCGTTGGTTTGGGCACCGTTCGCACCGTGGAGGAGGCCTCTGAGGCATCCCGGTCGGGAGCGACGTTCGGTGTTGCTCCCGGAGCCAACCCGGATGTCATCCAACGACTGCGCGCCGAGGGCCTCGTCGCCGTGCCGGGAGTATTGACTCCGACCGAGATCGACACTGCGCTGACGGCTGGAGCAGACATGTTGAAGGTCTTTCCCGCGGGAATCTTCGGAGCCGACCATCTCGACACGATGACCCGCCCGTTTGGGAGCCCTCCGTTGATTCTGAGCGGTGGCATCGAACCCAATTACGTGCGGGGGCTTGCGGCTGAAGGTTTTGGCACCTTCGCTATCGGTGCGCCACTGCTTGGCGTGGCCGACGCAGCATCTACCGGCGAATTGGAACTGCGCAAACTTCGGTCCTATCAGGCGGCTATCGATGTAAGCGTTGAGGTGTCGGCATGACTGTCACCGCCGGATTCAGCCGGGTGAGCATCACCCCATCCGCTCCCGGATTGCCTCTCGGTGGCTGGCCAACGCAGAGGATTTCCACCGGTGTGGAGGCGGATATCGACTGTCGCGCGATTGCGATATCCGACGGCACCGACCAGGTAGTGGTCATCGTGTTCGACCTACTCGGCCTATCGTCTGCGACCGTCTCGCGAATCCAGGGTGGGGTGTCCGAGGCATCTGGCGTCGCAACGAATCGGATCCACGTCGCATCGACTCACACCCACACCGCGCCGCAGGTGCCTCCATTCATCACCGCCGACGGTTCCACCGGTGAGCCCGCGTACATCGACACGCTGCTCGCGTCCGCGTCCGAGGCTGCTGTTGGTGCCTTGGCTGCCCAGCTTCCTGTTCACCTTGGCGTCGGAGAAGGCTCGTGCGACCTGGGAGTGAACCGCAGGCTTCCCGGTCCCGACGGCCTTGTCGCGAAGCCACCACACGCCAACTTCGATGGTCCGGTCGACCGTCGAGTCAAGGTCGCCCGCTTCGACACCGAGGATGGGTCACCAAGAGGAGTGGTGGTCTCCTACGGATGCCACCCCACGACGGCCGGAGAATCAACGCTGATCGGCCCTGACTACGTCGGCGTGGTCAGGGACCTGATCGAGGAGGAGTTCCCGGGAAGCGTCGCCGTGTTCCTTCTTGGCTATTGTGGCGACGTCCGCTCTTGCCACGTCACTGAATCGGGACGATTCGACTGGACCTTCGACCCCGACAGGGTCCGTGGTGCGGGTGAGAAGGTAGGTCGAGTCGCTGTGCGCGCCGCGCTCGAGATCTCGACTGCCCCACATGCCAGATTGGCCACAGGGCAAAGCGTGACTCCGATCGAGTCCACCAGCGGTGCGGATCTTGGTGTCGCGCGCGTGTCGTTCGTTGGTGTTGGACCATGGAGGCTTCTACTCACTCCCGCCGAACTGTTCAGCGAAGTCGGCCAGCGGATCGAGGGAGAGATTGGGGACGTGATGCCGGCGACACTCACCGACGGCTACCTCGGCTATGTGGCACCCGAACACGCGTATGACGAGGGTGGGTATGAAGTCGAGGAGTCACACATCTACTTCGGGTTCGATTCGCCGGTCCATCGCGGATCCGCCGACAGGCTCGTTCAGGCGGCGGTCGCTGCTTCGAGAGGTGAAACATGAACCCCCTTCCACCGTGGGTCGATGCGATGTCGGGCTGGCTCGATGTCGGTCATGACATCCTTGTCGATGCTCTTAGACGAGAGCGGCGACTGATCATCGTCAGCGAATCTGGTGCTCGAACTGCCCTTGCCGATCAGCTGTCTCGAATACCATCGAGCATCAACCTCAACGCGGGGGAGAGGCCGGCCGGCCGCACCAGCGACTCAGATCCAGAAGCGACCGTCGTTGGTTTTGGGGGCGGTGCGGCTCTCGACTGGGCGAAACTCGTCGCCTCGGAGACGGGGTTCGATCTCGTCCTAGTTCCAACAGTGACCTCGACGAACTCGATCTTCACATCCTCGATGCGTGAGCGTGACGAGAGCGGCCGGGCTGGTGAGGTGCATCGGGCCGACCCCAGGCTGGTGATCCTCGATCTGGCGGTCCTCACCACCGCTCCGCGTCGGATCAACGCTGCCGGTCTCGCCGACGTCTTGGCGGTCGAGACCGCCTTGCTCGACTGGATCGACACCCAGGCAGGTGAAGAAGACGACCGAGAGATCTCTACCCATTCGTCCCTCGTCGAGGACTTGGTGGATGCCCTGGCGGGTCTGGCGAGAGCCTACGACCCATCCGACGAGGCTCAATGCCTCGAAACACTCCGTCTCCTGTACGAGAGCGTCCGCCTGATGGAGTCGTCCGGCGGGCCGCTCGGCGCAGGATATGAGCACCTTTTCGCATGGAATCTCGAGAGGGTGACGGGCCGCAAATTTGTCCACGGGGAGGCCGTTGCGCTGGGGATCGTCGTTGCCCACCTCCTCAGGGGAAGGTCGGTTGCGAGGCCTCTAACGGTTCTCGACGGAGCCGGAGTGCTGTGGCGACCCCATCAACTCGGCATCGACGACGAGGATGTAGCGAGGGTCGTTGCGTCAGTCGGCGAATACAACCGCGCGGAACGACACCTCGACGTTCCGCTGGCCGATAGATCACCGGGACGTGAGTGGCGGGATTGGCTGAGGGAGGCGTCGTGAGCAGCGTCGATACGGCAGACCGCAGACACCGGCTGGGGGTGGATCTGCCCCCGCCCGACGAGCGGGAGAGCCTCTTCACCACGGCAGTGCTTACCGGGAGTCTTGCGGTCACCTCTGGTTTCGGGCCGTACTGGGACGGCAGGCATATCTTCATAGGCAAGGTGGGGTCCGAGCTGACGATCGAACAGGGTCAGGACGCTGCCTGGATCTCCGCACTCAATTGCCTTGGTGCTCTCAGGGATCTGTTGGGGAGCCTGGATGCGATCGAGCGCATCGTCAGACTCACGGGCTGGGTGAACGCCGGTCCCGAATTCACCAAGCAACCGGCCGTCATCGACGGAGCATCGTCACTGCTGCTCGAGGTTCTCGGGGAGCGCGGACAGCACACGCGTGCCGCCCTGGGGATGGCCAGCCTCCCTTTCAACATCCCTGTTGAACTCGAGGTCATAGCCGAAGTCAGGAATCAGAGCTGAGCACCCAAGAAGCTTCAGTCACCAAGGGATCGGTGCCCCAAGGCCAACCGGTCATCAACGCCCATTCCTGGTCGACGTTCCTTGGCGGTTCGAGGATGAGGAAACGAACCCTCGACGCCATGGCTCCCGCGGGCACGGAGTACCACGACGTGTTCGCGATGCAGGCCGAACTCGGTGACCACATCGCAGCTCTCACCCGAAACGACGGTGCCTACATCGCGAACGGGGCAGCGGCGGCTCTCGCCATCGCATTCCTCGCTCTCATGTCGGATGGAGATGCTGCGGCCACGGCTCAGCTTCCGATGGACAGAGGCGGATTCCGGGTGTTGATTCAGCGCTCCCAGCGCACCCCGTACGATGCTGTGGTTCGACTGGTGGGAGCGAGTCTGGTTGAGATCGGTGATGACAACGGAACCAGTGTCGGTCAGCTCGTCGAAGCGATCGAACGTGGCGCGCGTGCTTACCTCTTTGTCCCGGTTCGTGATGACTCGGCCTCAAGTCTGACCCTCGATGAAGTTGTCACCGTGTGCAAACCGAGGGGAATACCCGTTCTCGTTGATGCCGCCGCCCAGCTACCTCCGGCGTCAAATCTGTGGAGGTACACAACCGAACTCGGGGCAGACGCAGCAGCGTTTAGTGGCGGCAAGGAGGTGAGAGGCCCCCAGAACAGCGGATTCCTCGTGGGCCGCCGTGATCTGGTTGAGGCTTGCCGCGCCATCGGTCCACCACATCAAACGCTCGCCCGTGCTCTCAAGGTGAGTCCGGAGGTGATGGCTGGCTTGGTCGCGGCGATTGAGGACTACCTCCTCGAGGACGAGGATGAAACGATCGCCCAGCGCGAGAAGATGGTCGAGATGTGGGTCGACTCGTGGGATGCCATTCCGGGGGTCGAGGCCTTCCGGGACTTCCCCAATGTGGCCGGTCAGCCGTGTCCGCGGGCCGCGGTAAGGATCGACTTTGATCGCATCCCGCTCTCGTCGGAAGAACTGGCGAACCGGCTATGGCACTTTGAGCGGATTGCCGTCGCCAGCGAAGGCGACCTGGTTCTGGTGAACCCGAGTCCGGTGGACGTGGGGGAAGCCGACATCATTCTCGATCGGCTTGCCTACCACCTGCAAAACCCCGCCGCGCACACTGGTCCCACACCCCAACGGCCTGACCTGTGATAGACCGATCGGCGCTGTGCGGGGTGATGGCGGCGTTGACCACTCCGTTTCACCGCGACACTCATCAGACGATCGATTTCGACGGCGTGGAAGCGAACGCGGTTGCGCTGGCCGACAGCCAGGTGTCCGCTTTCGTGGTCGGAGGGACGATGGCGGAGCCTTTCTCCTTGTCCTGGGACGAGCTCGTCCAGTCGCTCGAGGTGATACGCGGCACGGTGGGCGATTCCGGCGTTGTTGTGCTCGGGACCGAATCCCGCCCCGAAACCTGGCGTGCTTCGTGCAAACTGGTCCGAGACGGGATGGCGGACGCGCTGATGGTCAAACCCTCGGCAGGATCAGTCGATGAGGTCCTCAACGAGCTGAGGATGCTCAACGCCGATCACACTCCGTTCATTGTCTATGAGAACCCATCGATCGCCGACGCGATCGATATTCTGGCCATCGGCCGCGTACCCGAGTTCGAGTACGTCATCGGGTACAAGTACGCGGGTCAGGACATGGTTCGATTCTCTTACATCGTCGACATCCTTGGCTCCGAGTTGGCCGTGATCGCCGGGGCTGAGGACCCCCTGTACTTCGCCCTGGCGGCGGGTCCTGCTGGATGTATGCCGGCGACTGCCGCGTTTGCTCCCGGGTTCATCAAGCAACTCAGTGACGCGGTCGAGGCCGGAGACCTCGAGACAGCTCGCGACCTCAACCGACGCCTCATGGCATACCGACGACTGCTCCAACCCCGATCGAGCCGTGGCGAGCTGGCATTCATCCCATACACGAAGGCGGCCATGGACCTTGCCGGGCTAGTCGGAGGAGATCCCCGTCACCCGATGACCCCTCTGTCGGATGAGGAGCGTCGCGAGCTCGAGATTGTGCTGGAAAGGAATTCGATACTGTGACGATCGAGGTGGTTCCCAGGGAGTCAGGCCCTCCGATGCTGGATCCCGGCAACCCGATCTCGGGGGACTTTATGTTCTGGGCCGGAGGCTCGATGGTCGTCGTTCGCAGTCTCAATCAATATCTGTGGATCGACCCCTTCTTTGGTCAGGCAGCCAATCCGAAGATCACCCGGCGAGCAGTGTCGGCGATTGGACCCGATGACGCCCACCAGGCCCACGTTTTTTTGATCACCCACGAGCATCGCGATCACTGCGACCCCGAAGCGGTTCGCGCTTTGAGCAACGGTTCTTCGACCGCGGTGTTCGCACCCGGGGAAGCTGCCAAGGCTTTGAGAGCCGGAGGCATCGACGACGTATGCCCGGTGCGTGCTGGAGATCGGCTTGAGGTCGGAGCGTTCGTGGTGAATGTGTTGCGCAGCGCCGACGACTTCGCCATCGAAGCTGTCTCATACGTTGTCGAGTCTCAGACGGCCAGGGTGGCCCACTTCGGTGACACCGGGTTCGACCCCGACGTGTTCTCACAGGTTGGTGATCTCGACGTGACCTTGGCCTTCCTGAATTTCGGCGAGACGCTTCTCGGGAACAAGGTCTATCTGAACCAGGGGGAGTTCGAGGACGCCGTGGGGCTCATGAACGCCGACACAGTTGTGCCCATCCATTGGGACCTTTGGGTTGAGTCTTACCTGGATGCCTCTGCTGTCGATTGGATTCCTAACAACATCACTGGTGTCGAGCCTGGGACGGGCTTCCTCGTCCATGCCGGGACGAGCTGATGCTTCTTGTCGACCAAGGCAGAACCTCACTTGTGATCACACCCATAGGGGGTCAGAGCCCTGCTGATCCGGTGGGCTTCGCCGCCGAAGAACTGCAGAAGTACGTCTATCTGATCACGGGGGCGCGGTTGGGCATAGCTGAACATCAGTCGGGCCCCGGTTCGGTTGCTGCGTTGGCGCTTGCACCTCGAGGGACGTCGTCGGAACAAGTGGTCGCCGGTATCCAGTCGGCGAGCGTCGAGCTTTGTGGTCGTCACCCCGATGGTTACTCAATCAATCTGAATAGCCCGGTGGGTGTTTTGGCCTCGCGGTCCGAGCGGGGAGTGTTGTATTCGACCTACCGGCTGCTGGAGCAGGTGGGAGTCCGGTTCTTTGCCCCGCGCTTTCCGACCTACCGGGGGCACCACGAGAAGATCCCGGCTGCGAACACGCTCGATGTGGGCCTCAGCGTCACCGAGTCGCCGTCCTTCGACATTCGGCGCGCCGACGCGGGCGAAGGGTGGAGCATCGACTCCGATGCTCTCGTCGCCATTATCGACTGGATGGCCAAGCAGAGACGCAACACGTTGGTCTTCCCTTACGACGACGAAGGGAGGGGTCTCGTGCGATGGGACGACTATCGGGAACATGTCCTACCCGAGTTGGCCAGGCGCGCCATTGCCGTCGAAACCGGCGGGCACGGGTACCAGTCGTTCCTGAAGCCTTCCGATCTCGAACCTGCCCATCCCGATTGGTTCGGCGGAGTCGATGAGCCCACTGCCACCGGCGAACCTCCGCCAACCGTGTTCAAAGCGGAGCACCCCGAGGCGGTTCAGACATATGTCGACGCCGTGGTCGATTATCTCGCCGACCGACCCGAGGTCTCGATCTTCGAGGCGTGGCCACCCGACTTCGCCCGGTGGGCCGAGTCGACCGTCGACCGGTTCGGAACGATGAGCAACGCTCAGGCTCACGTAACCAACCGGCTGTGCGCGGAACTGAGGAACAACCGTCTGCCGGTGACGGTCGCCACTCTCTCATACACACCGGCCCTCGATCCGCCCGACCCCGAGTATGGATACCACGAGGATGTCATCGTCGACTTCGCACCCCTCGATCGGGACTATGGGGCGCCCATCTTCTCTCCGGACCAGCCAAGGAATGCAGAGTGGCCGTCACTGCTATCACGCTGGAGAGACGCCGGCTTTGCCGGCAAGGTCGGTTGGTATGAGTACTACCGGAAGATGGCGTGGCACTCGTTGCCTGTACTCCTGCCACACCTCATGTCGAAGGAGATACCGTTCTATAGGTCTCTCGGTGTCGCTGCCTTCGGGTCCGGAACGTATGTGGTTCCGGGGGATTGGCTGACCTATGAGCTCGTCCATCAGCTCATCTCGGCGCTGTCCTGGGACGTCAGCCTCGATTATCGGGAGTTCATCGAGTCCTATCTGAGTGCGCGCTTCTCCGGATCGGCGTCGACGATGGCAACCATTCTCGAGCGGTTTGAAGACGCCGGTGGAACCTTCTTCAAGGGTTTCCTCGGGTCATATGAGGATGCGTCGGTGACTGAGAATACCGCCCGGGTGTATCGAGATTGCCTGGCCGATGTGAAATCTGTTGACCCTGCCGATGATGCCGAAGCGCTCATGGTCTCGGCCCTTGCCGCCAACCTCGAGTTCGCGGTAGCCGACATGGAGATGGGGATCTCCTCCCAATCTACGCGGCCCGACGCTGCGGAGCGGCTCCAATACGATCGAACCGCCCTGCATGCGGCCAGACTCGGTGCAGTCCTGTACTCGCCGTGGCTCGACTCCAGGCGGGCCAACCCGTCAGATATGGCACGGGGCAGCGCCAGAAAGGACGAACCCGTGGAGCAGTACTTCGCTTTCTACGGGAGAGAGTTCGCGGACTCGAAGTGACCGGCAACCGAACCCCCCGGATCGGCGTCTTGGGTCTCTGGCACGAATCGAACAGCTTTGTGCCAACCCGTACGAACCTTGAGATGTTCGAGATGCACGCTGGCCCTGGTGTGCGCGATCGCTGGACGGGTCAGCACTCCGATCTAGGCGGGTTTTTCGCCGGTCTGGATGACAATCCGGTAGAAGCGGTGCCTCTTTTCTCGGCTTCGGCCACCCCAAGCGGGGAGATCACATCTGCTGCCTGCGAAGCCCTTCTCGACCGGGCCCTCACGGCGATTGGTGCCGTCCCCACGCTCGACGGGCTGCTGATGGCAGCTCACGGTGCTGCCGTCTGTGAAGAGCACCCGGACGCCGATGGCTGGTGGTTACGACAGATCAGGGCGGCCGTCGGGCAGATACCAATCATCGCTACGCTCGATGCCCACGCCAACGTGTCCAATGACATGGTGGATGCAACCGACGCTTTGGTGGCGTATCGGACCAATCCCCACCTGGACACATTCGACCGGGGCATGGAGGCAGCGCACCTCATGCTGAGGGCTGTCGCGGGGGAAGTAGCCCTGACTCAAGCTGCGGTGTTTCCCCCACTGGCCATCAACGTTTTGCTCCAGGACACACGCGTCGAGCCCTGTGCGTCTATCGGGATGTTGATGGACGAGGTGCGTTCTGAGCCAGACGTGCTCAGCGCCAGCTTCTGTCTCGGATACCGGTTCGCCGATGTGGTTGAGAACGGAGCGTCGGTGGTGGTTGTCACAGATGCCTCCCCACAGGAAGCTACCGAACATGCGCGTCGTGTCGGGTCAACCCTGATGAGCGAGCGTGAGCGATTTGTGGCACGTCTGGTAGGTGTCGATGAAGCGGTATCTCGGGCGTCGTCGGCGACGGAGCGTGTTTGCCTGCTCGACACCGGGGACAACATCGGAGGCGGCTCGGCCGGCGACGGCACCATCCTGGCGAAGAGGATCCTGGAATCACCGATCGAGAGCGGGTTTGTGGCCATCTACGACCCCACGAGCGTGGCGGCAGCCGCCAGCGCCGGGGTGGGCAAGTCGGTGAAACTGGAGGTTGGGGCAAAGACCGACGACCTGCACGGGTCACCGATCACGACCTCCGCGACCGTGCTGAGTCTGCACGAGGGGAAGTTCTTTGAGGAGGCTGTCCGTCATGCCGGTCTCCAGGAATTCGACATGGGGCACACCGCCATCGTCGCGTGTGACGGTCTCACCGTGCAGCTGACCTCACTCCGGGTCATGCCTTTCAGCATCGGCCAGCTGACGAGTTGCGGGCTCGATCCCACCGACTTCGATGTGATCGTGGCCAAAGGGACGAATGCGCCCATACCCGCTTACGCACCCTACTGCCCAACGATCCTTAAGGTCGCCACACCCGGTTCGACCCGGGCCGACATGGAGAATCTTCCGTACCGGAGACGCCGGAGACCGCTCTTTCCGTTCGAGCCCGTCACCGACGTCACTTAGGAGGCGGTCAAGACCGAGTCACGCCTGTTCTTTCGCCGGGAGGGCCTGTTACATGTAACATGCAAGACGGATGAGCGACTCAGACTCCACCGACGAGCCAGCCGATCCTTCTCGGGCCGAGATCATCATCTGCGAAGACATGGATGAGCAGGCTGTTGGTGGGCTGGTAGACGATTTCTCTGTCGTGTACGACCCGACTCTGTACAACGATCGCGCTCGGTTGCTCCGGTTGATGCCGCAGGCCAGGGGGCTGGTGGTCCGGAATCAGACGAAGGTCGATGTCGAGTTGTTGTCGGCGGCCCGGCGTCTCCAGGTGGTCGGACGGTTAGGTGCTGGTTTGGACAACATCGACGTCGAGGCCTGTGAGGCTGCCGATGTCCAGGTTCGCGCCGCGTTTGGGGCGAATGCGACGTCCGTTGCCGACTACGTCGTCGCGGCCCTGCTTCTTCTGTGGAGACCGGCTCTTGGTCACACCGATCGAGTTGTCAATGGGGAATGGCCGAGACGAGAAAGTGTCGGTTTCGAAGCATCCGGCAAGCGACTCGGGCTCGTCGGCTTCGGTGCCACCGCCAGAGAAGTGGCGAAGAGAGCCTCCGCTCTCGGGATGACGGTTGCCGCCCACGATCCGCAGATCGACGCCGCCGACAGTCGCTGGCAAGAAGCTGTCTCGTCGGGCTGGGACGACCTACTCGAGTCTTCAGACGCCATCAGCATCCACGTGCCCTTGACATCAAAGACTCACAACCTCATCGACGAACGAGCGATCCAACTGATGAAGCCAGGTTCGTTGCTGGTAAACACTTCCCGGGGAGGCATTGTCGATCAACATGCTGTGGCCGTTGCCCTGCGATCTGGTCGACTCGGTGGAGCAGCCCTCGACGTGTTCGAAACCGAGCCGCTGTCCTGCGAAGCCGCTGAACCGTTCGCAGACGTTCCGAACCTCATTCTCACACCCCACATCGCGGGTCTCACTATTGAGTCGTCGTTGCGTGTCGCCTTCGAAGTGGCAGAAGGTGTCAGAGCCATCCTCGGCGCCAGCGAAACCCCCACCGCCAGCGGGACGAGCGAGTGAATCGATGAGCAGTATCGAACCCGGCGTCCGGATCTCCGGCGCAGCGGACGCGGGTCCCGCATCGATCGGCGTGACCGAGCCGGCAACAGGGGAGACCCTGTCGTCGATCGCCGGAGGCGGTGTAGCGGAAGCCACGACGGCAGTGGCTGTCGCTGTAGACGCGGGGAAGGACTGGGCAAAAACCGTTGCACCCGAACGCGCCGATGCTCTCCTCGCCATTGCTGACGACCTGATCCGCGCCTCGGATTCAGGGTTTTCCGGATTGCTCGCCCGTGAATCAGGCAAGTTGCTCGCCGAGGCCCGGGGGGAGATTGAGGTCGCGGCCAGCTACTTCCGCTGGTTCGCTGCCGTGACGCGAACCGATCCCGACTTCGAGTGGAGGGCGCGCCCCGGAGTCAGGCACAAGGTGATTTCTCGCCCCAAGGGCGTCGTGGCGGTGCTGACCCCGTGGAACTTCCCGGTGTCGATTCCAGCACGGAAGATCGCTCCGGCCCTTGCGGCGGGTTGTTCGATCGTTTTCCGGCCTTCCCTCGACGGTGCTCTGGCGGGTCTCAGGTTGGCGGAGATTCTCGATCGTCATCTACCCCCCGGCGTCGTAAACACAGTCGTCGGTCCCGTGGGAGACGTTGTTGACACCTGGTTGGCCGATGAGCGGGTCAACGGAGTCTCATTCACTGGATCCACCACAGTGGGTCGCCAACTGGCACAGACCGGGGGGAGTCGTCTGATGGACACGACACTCGAACTCGGCGGGCATGCTCCCTTCATCATCCTCGAAGACGCCTCAGTGGAGTCGGCCGTTGCCGATCTGGTCGTCGCCAAGTTCCGAAACAATGGCCAGTCCTGCATTGCCGCCAACCACGTGTGGGTTGCCTCGAATCTTTGGGACGAAGTGACCTCGGCGTTCTGTCAGCACATTGCGAAGATGCGTGTGGGCGATCCCCTCGACCCTGAGACCGACCTTGGGCCGCTCCGGAAGAGGACTTCGGTCGATCGTCTTCAGACCTTGATCGAGGAGGCCCGGGTCGGGGGAGCGACCATCGTGGCTACTGATGTCGACACCCCAAACTACTTCTACATGGCGCCGACGGCGGTCCTGGATCCCCAGGTCGATTCTCGAATCTGGAACGAAGAGATCTTTGGCCCGGTCGCACCGTTTCGCCGATTCGACGACATCGATGAGGTGTTCGAGGACAGCATCGGAGATGAAATGGGATTGGCGGCGTACTTTGCGACCTCGAATCCTGCACGCGGAGTCCGCCTGAGCCAGAAGATCGAATGTGGGCTGATCGGTGTCAACGTTCCTTCCCCCACCACCCCTCAGTTCCCGTTCGGGGGGCTCAAGGCAAGTGGTTACGGGGGTTACGAAGGAGGGCGGCTCGGTATCGAACCCTTCCGAGATCTGACGACGATCGCAGTCGCAGACGATGACGACTAGCAACCAAGTAAGGCGGTAACCGTTGAGAGAGGGACACCCACCCCAGAATTCGATGCCCGACATGTCCAGCACTACGACTGACGAGACGATCCCGTCTGCGCTGTCCCATCTCGAGTGTGGACACTGCTCCGAACGTCATGATGCCAACACTCTCCAGAATGTGTGTGGGCAATGTGGCGGGCCCCTCCTTGCGCGCTACGACATCTCGTCCATCTCGGCGACCCTCGCCGATGTCCTCGCCCGCAATCGCGGGCAGTTTCGTTTCCACGAGATGCTGCCTCTGGCCGCCGGAACACAGAGCCCGACGCTGGGCGAGGGCGGCACCCCGATGCTCCCCGGTCGTGGGGTGGGTGAGAACGTTTGGGTCAAAGACGAGTCACAGAACCCGACCGGTTCTTTCAAAGCACGGGGCATGGCGGTGGCCGTTGGCCGGAGCTTTGAACTAGGCGCTCGAAACTTCTGTCTTCCCTCGAACGGAAATGCCGGAGGAGCCGCAGCAGCCTACGGCGCAATCTACGGCGTATCAGTCGAGGTGGTGGTTCCATCCAACACGCCACTCCCGTTGATCGATGAGATCGAAGCCTTGGGCGGCAAAGTCATTCTCGTCCAGGGAAGCATCGCCGATGCGGGCGCGCTGAGTCGAGAGCGGGCCAAGGATCCGTCCTGGTTTTCACTTGCGACTCTGGGCGAACCGTACCGGGTGGAGGGCAAGAAGATGATGGGCTATGAGATCTTCTGGGATTTCGGTCGGCTGCCCGACGTCGTCATCTATCCGACAGGTGGCGGAACCGGACTCGTCGGGATGGTCAAAGCCTTCGACGAGATGGAGGAGCTGGGGTGGATCGACTCCTTGCGCCCACGGATGGTCGCAGTGCAGGTGGCTGGCTGTGCGCCGATCGTCAAGGCCGTCACCGATGGCGCTGATCGAGCTGAGACCTGGCTTGATCCTGATGAGTCCCTGGCGTTCGGGCTGAGGGTTCCGTCGGCCTTGGGGGATCGTTTGATCCTCGAGGGGTTGAGATCAACCAACGGGACAGCTGTTGCGGTCGAGGAGAAGGAAATGATCGACGCTTCTCTGTCCCTGGCCAGAGAAACCGGGGTTTGGGGCTCTCCGGAGGGCGGAGCTTGCCTTGCGGCCTACCGACAGCTCTTGGCTTCGGGATGGCTCTCGGCGGGTGACACCGTTGTGCTGTACAACACCGGGGCAGCCTCCAAGTACTCGGGGTGATGCCGACGAGTAGCTCTCGAATGGAATCAGATGTGTGTGCCCATCCGAAGGAAGCGTTGATCCATGCGAGACGCAGAGCGGTTGGCCCACCCAGCTCACGTGGGACACGTTCACAGACATGAGCGAGTCCGAGACCGCTCGTCACACACCGAGCCGATCAGATACCCCGACGGTGCTGTCCTACCTCCCGGGAGTCATGGCCGGAGCAGCCGTGGCGGCGTCGGCGTCGTTGCTCGCTGGAGCCCTGCCCGCCGGGGTGAGCCCGATCCCCGTCGCCCTCATACTCGGCGTCATCGTCGGGAATGTCCTATCCCACAGGTACCTGCGCGATGGGCTGCGAATCCTTACGAGTCATGTCTTGAGAATCGGAATCGTGCTGTTGGGCGCCCGGCTGAGCCTTGGCGATGTCGCCCGACTCGGATCGGAGTCGATAGTACTCGTGGCGACTTCAATCACACTGGGCTTCGGAGTGGCATGGATCGTCGGCCAGCGTTTGTCCTGTGGGCGTCAGCTAGCAGCCTTGATCGGCGTAGGTTCCGCAATCTGTGGCAACACGGCGATCATGGCCACCGCGCCGGTCATCAAGGCCCGTTCGTCGGATGTCGCCCTTGCGGTCAGCACCGTCACGATCTGCGGCACTGTGAGTCTCTTGATTCTTCCTCCCATTGGTCGACTATCGGGCATGGGCGATGTCTCTTTCGGGCTCTGGGCCGGTCTGGCAATCCAAGACACGAGCCAGGTGGTGGCGGCGGGGACGGCGTTTTCAGAGTCGGCCCGCGACGTCGCAACAGTGGTCAAACTGATTCGGAACGCCGCTATGGCGCTCGTGATACCCGCGGTCGCTTGGCGGGTGGGGGGCGAACACGCTCGAGGCGACGGGCTGCGGTCCAGCGTCAGGAACGCCATTCCGACTTTCCTACTGGCGTTCTTTGGGATGATGGCTCTCCGCACCTTCGGGGTCATTTCAGAGCCGATCGCGGGCGTGCTCACAGGATTTGCGGATCTAGCCATCCTCGTAGCGATAGTCGGGGTTGGAATGAGTCTCGTGATAGGGGAACTGACCCGGGCCTCGTGGCGAGCGCTCGCAACGGGAGCTGCGGCCGCTCTCACGCTCGCTGTTGTCGGCTACATGTTGGTTTCCCTGCTCACACCGTCTGTGGGCTAGACGGCCGAATGGACCACCAAACCAATTCCGGGCCTACTCCGCCAGGTACCCGATGATGGTCGACATCTCTCGTTCGGCCCTGAATGCTCGACAGCGGCAGCGCCATATCCTCATGTCAACACCGCGAGAAGACGGGCATCTTCTCGCGATCTACTCGAACGATCTTTCTGAACCAACTGAGTTGGCAACGTACCCTCGGCGACCGGACTGGGCTGCCTGGTCACAAGACGGCGAATATGTCGCAATTGTCCACACTGAGGTGCTTGACGCATCGCGAGGGGTGACCCAAGTTTGGGTCGAGATTTGGTCAAATCGCGGGCTGAGAATTCTCCGCGAGCAAGTCGAGCCGCGTCTCTGGGTCGGAGCTTGGGCGCTCAACCGTCCCAGTCTCCTACTGGCTGCTGTTGGAAGTGGCAACTGGCTACGTGTCGATGTCCTTGCTGACAGCACCAGTCTCGAGCCTTTGGAGGGAAGCCCGGTGAGCGAGTGGGGATATTGGGAGGCCCCCCGTAGCTGCGCTGAATTGGATCTATGACGGTCTGACGCCACTGGACTCATGCTTGAAAGCGTCTGCCATGAGGTGAACCCTGGGGCATAGGAGGGAAGGAGTATTCGCCCTTGGGTCGGTAGGTTTGTCTCATGTTGGTGTCTCGTTGTTGGGCCTGGCGCCGATTGCTGGGCCCCTTTTGCTGAGTCAGGAGACGTCCTCTTCGTGCTGGCCGGTGCCCGGCGACTCGCTGTGGTCACGTGGCTACGCTGACGCTTGAGCTTCCAGATCGCGTCATCGATGATCACCGCACGTGCCACATTCCGAGCCTTGATCGATGCGTGGAGCCAGACATCAGATCGGCATCTCAGCGACCAAGAAGACTTCGCCTGATGGCAGTTGTTGATTCTGGCCCTAAGGGGACCACGGCACACACGGACACGTTCACGAAAGACAATCTCCCGCCGGTTGATCGGTGGCCCGAGATGAATTGGGACCTGGAGCCACTAAGGCAGTACCCCGGTCAGCTCAACTGCGCCGTCGAGCTTCTCACAAAGGCCGTCGCCCGCGGATGGGGTGAGAGGCCATGCATGAAGTCGGGCGACGGGAACGTGACATTCACGTACGCCAAACTCGACGCCCTTTCGAATCAGATCGCCAATGTTCTCGTTGATGGGTATGGCCTGGTTGCAGGAAACCGCGTCCTTTTGCATTGTCTCAACACCCCTCACGCTGTTGCCGCTTGGTTTGGGATCGTGAAGGCGGGCGGTGTTGTGGTCGCCACCATGCCTTTGTTGCGGCCGGGTGAGCTCAAGACGGTCATCCAGCGCGCTGAGATCGATCTTGCCCTTGCTGACAGCGAAGTTGCCGAAGCGGTGCGCACCGCCGATTCGAGTATCCGTGCGGTCGCCTGGGGCGAGGACCACGCAGACGATCTGCTCGTTCTCGCTCGCAAGGAATCGGAGGAGTTCGAGGCGGCTGACACCGCAGCCGACGATGTTGTGTTGCTGGCCTTTACCTCCGGCACGACAGGGTCTCCAAAGGCCGCAATGCACTTCCATCGAGATGTTCTTGCGGTCGCCGACATCTTTCTTCCGGTTCTTCAGCCAACAAGCGACGATGTGTTTTGTGGTAGTCCTCCGCTCGCGTTCACGTTCGGCCTGGGGGGTCTGGTCGTCTTTCCGATGCGGGTCGGAGCTTCGACGGTCTTGACCGAACGACCGGGTCGTCCACTTTTGGAAGCCATCGAGCGACACAACGCGACGATCTGCTTCACAGCACCAACGGCGTATCGGATGATGTTGGACGTCCTCGAGGATTACGACCTTTCGAGCCTGCGACTGGGGGTCTCGTCGGGCGAAACGCTCCCTGAGCCGACGTTCAGCGCATTTAGGGATGCGACCGGCATCTCCTTGATCGACAGTATGGGGTCCACCGAGATGCTCCATATCTTCATCGCGTCGTCTGGCGATGACATCAGACCCGGTGCTACCGGAAAGCCCTTGCCGGGCGTTAGGGCAAAGGTAGTCGGTCCGGGCATGGAGGAGCTCCCACCCGGACGGGTCGGGAGACTCGCAGTTCGTGGCCCCACCGGTTGTCGGTACCTGGACGATGATCGACAAACGGACTACGTCCAGGACGCCTGGAATCTCACGGGCGACGCCTTCTTTCAAGACGAAGACGGCTACTTCTGGTTCCAGGCTCGCGCCGACGACATGATCATCTCATCCGGCTACAACATCGCTGGTCCCGAGGTGGAGGCTTCGCTTCTGAAACACCACGCTGTGGCCGATTGCGGGGTCGTGGGCGTTGCCGACGAGCGACGCGGTCAGCTGGTGAAGGCCTTCGTAGTTCTCAAGGAGGCAATGGAACCGTCGGATGGTCTTGTCGTTGAACTCCAGGAGTTCGTCAAGAATGACATCGCTCCCTACAAGTACCCGCGCCGCGTCGCCTTCGTTGAGTCCCTACCGAAAACGGAGACCGGCAAGATTCAGCGCTTCAAACTGCGCTCGTGCGGGTAGGGAGTCACAGGGCCGACCGTTTGCTCCCTCAACGTGCTGCTGCCAGTTCCTGCCGCTGGGCTAGTCCTCTGTAGCCCTTAGCCACCAGCCTGATCCACCCATCAGCCCTTTCGGCCACCGCCACTCTTGACACCCTTCGGAGGGTATCTGTATTGTGGCTTTGTTATGTTCGTTACGAAATTGCAATGAGCCCCTGGGAGCTTGGGTAGTTGTGATCGCGTTGACGGGTGTCCCCGGCGAGTGGAGATGAGAATGTCAATCCTTTCTTCTGAGCGATTGGTGCAACCAGTGAGGTTGCTCGTCGCTCTTTTCATCATGGCGGTGGTGGTGGCCGGCTGTTCCGGCGCCGCAGATGAACCATCAGGTGGAGAAACCAGCACCACATCAAGTGAAACCGGCGAAGGTTCTGGTGGCGGCGATTCGTCCGGCGGAGACTCGGAGGAGACCTATGTGATTCTCCCCGCCTTTGAGCCTGCCTCCCTTGATCCAGCCGTTGGCGGTCCGGGGTTCCAGGAGTATCAGAATCTTTACGAGCCTTTGGTCGACAGCTACGCCAAAGACGGCGAGATCAAGCCGCTGGCCGCGGAATCATGGGACGTTTCTGATGACGGCACTGTCTATACGTTCCACCTTCGTGAAGGTCTCAAGTGGAGCGATGGAGAGCCCCTGACCGCTGAAGACTTCCGGTATGCGTGGATTCGTCAGATCGATCCCAGTGTGGGTGGGTACACCCCCGATCTCTTCTTTGAGATCGTCAACGCTGAGGCGTATCTCAACGGTGAGGTCACCGATCCGGCCGAAGTTGGGATAGCAGTCTTGGATGAACTGACACTCGAAGTGACGCTCACGCAGCCAGCAGCGTATTGGCTGAGGGTCACCGGCACGAACGCCTACTTCCCCGTCCGCCAGGACGTGATCGAAGAGCATGGGGACTCGTGGACCGATCCCGAGACGTTTGTCGGCAACGGTCCCTACAAGCTGGATGAGTGGGTTCGGGATCAGCGGATCGAGTTCGTGAAGAATCCCGAGTACACGGGTCCATGGGCCGACTCGAGACACATCGACCGGATCATCTATCGGACATTCCAGGATCCTTGGAACGAAGCACTGACTCCCTACGAAGCAGGTGAGGTTGACGCTGCGTTGATCCCCGCTGCCGACCTCGAGCGAGTGGAGAGCGATGCGGAGATGGCTGACAATGTCGTGCGTATCCCGCTGGCCGGGGGTTCGATAATGGTCTTCGATACCCAATCGGCACCGACGGACGATCCCCTCGTCCGTGAAGCCTTGGTGAGGGCCGTCGACTTCGACGCGCTGGCAAATGACGTCCTACGGGGCGCCTACGCGCAAGCGACTAGTTTCAGCCCGCCACAGATGTCGAGTCACGATCCCGACACGTTCCCCGAGTTCGATGTCGAGGCAGCACAGGACCTCCTGGCACAGGCCGGGTATGCGGATGGAGTGGGCTTCCCGACTCTGGAGCTCGCCTCTTGGACGCTCGCACGGGAGACTCTGATCGCACAGGCATTGGCCGCCATGTGGTCTGAGAATCTGGGGATCGAGGTCTCGATTGAGATCTTGGAGCCGGCAGCCATGACGGAATGGCGCAACACGCGAGCTGAAGAGGACTTCGATGTCTATCTGGCCCTGCAATGGGCTGAACTCGAGGATCCCCGCTTTTTCCACGTGAGCCAGCTTGATCCTCGAGGAAACGTGCGGCATTCCGGATATGACAATCCTGGCTATGTCACCGCCCTTGACGCAGCACTGTCTGCTCCAGATCAGACCGCGTACGATCGGCTTTGGAAAGAAGCGGAGGCTCTCATCAATCGTGATCTTCCAATCGTCACGACGGTCTACGAAGCCAGGCCCTGGGTCGTTTCCGATGTCTTGTCGAACTTCACAGAAGTCACGACTGAGGCTTCCGAGATGATTCGTGTTGCGCAGCCGCCTGGGCTGCAAGTAAACCGCTAACGCTCTATCGATTGATGCAGGTAATCGGGATCTCCGGGACTGTTGGGTGAGATCCCGATACCTGCTGACGAGGTTGGCCCTGGTGGTGCCCAGTCTCTTGGTGGTGTTCTCTCTGACCTTCTTCTTGATGCACGCCACACCCGGAGGCCCGTGGGACGGTGCATCGACCCGTCCTCTGCCGGAGTCTGTCATCGAGCGCCTCAACGAGGTTTATGGGCTGAACGAGCCGATATGGCAGCAGTACTGGACCTACCTCAAGAACATCTTCACTGAAGGTTCGCTTGGCGTCTCCTTCAGTCGTAGCGGTGAAGGTGTCACCGAGATCGTGGCTCGCACTCTTCCAGTCTCACTCCAACTGGGTTTGGTTGCGATATTGATCGCAACTGTCTTTGGGATCACTCTGGGCGTGGTCAGCGCGCTGAAGAGGAACACGTTCACCGATCGTATGGCTTCGCTCTTCTCCATTATTGGGGTGTCGACTCCGAATTATGTCGTAGCAAGTCTCCTTGTGATTTTGTTCGCCGTTGGTCTGGGATGGCTGCCGACCGGTGGATGGGATGGACTGTTTTCCATAAACATCCTCATACCTGCTTTCGCTCTCGCGCTCCATCCGATGGCCCTTTTGGCGCGCTACACGCGATCGAGCATGCTCGAAGTGTGGGGAGCCGACTTCATTCGTGTGGCTAGATCGAAGGGGTTGCCGGAGTCGACAATTCTCATACGTCACGCCTTGCCGAACGCGCTTATCCCGGTGGCGACGGTCGCAGGTGTCGCGTTCGCGGAAGTCGTCACAGGATCGTTCTTCGTCGAGGTCATCACCAGCCAACCCGGAATCGGCAGGTACTTCGTCGACAGCATTTTCGCCCGAGACTATCCCGTCATCCTTGGGACCACTCTCGTGTTCGCCGTCATCGTTATGACGATGAACCTCGTGGTTGATCTGATTTACACCCTGCTCGACCCCCGAGTCTCCTATGAGTGACGTGATTGAGAGCGGGCTACCCGCAGAGCAGTCGAGCCCGATGGAGGCGGTTGCCTTCCATGATGGTCAAGGCCCGGCGCGTGCAGCGTGGCAGCGGCTCCGTCGGAATCGTTCGGCAATGTTGAGCCTTGGCTTTTTGGCGGTGCTCGCGTTCGCCGCCATCGCGGCACCCCTGTTGACGCCTTTTACTTACGACGGGACTGACTTCGGGGCGATTGCACAATCACCGTCGTCGTCACATTGGCTGGGAACTGACGCATTGGGCCGCGATGTGCTGACCCGGATTCTCTATGGGGCCCGAATCTCCCTTTCGCTCGCGGTGGTTGGTCAGATCGTCATTCTGCTGATAGGCGTGCCAATAGGGCTGATCTCAGCCTATTTCGGAGGGCGTTTCGATCTGTTTGTTCAGCGCGGAATCGACGTTCTGTATGCATTCCCTCCACTTCTGTTCGTGATAGTGGCAATGACCTACCTGCGCCCGACGCTCGATGACGCCGACTCGGGATTCCTTGGGGTGGTCGCCTCTATTGACGACCTGACCGGAGGTCTGACAGGAGTCCTGCTGGCCATGGCTCTGATTCTCTGGCTGACGGTCGCCCGCCTGGTGCGCGGACAAGTCCTCTCGTTGAAGGAAGAGGAGTTCGTTCTGGCAGCCAATGCGACCGGCGCTAGTCACTTGCGGATCATGCGGCGACACATTTTGCCCAACGCCTTCGCTCCCGTAATTGTCGCAACAACGTTCGGCATCCCGGCAGCGATCATGATGGAGGCCGGACTCAGCTTTCTCGGGCTAGGTGCTCAACCACCCACGCCGAGCTGGGGGATCATGATTGCGGAGGGTGTGGCGTATATCCGCTCCGATCCCTACCTGCTCATTGCCCCAGGCGTGGCGTTGGGTGCGACGCTATTGGCTTTCAATTTTCTCGGCGATGGGCTGAGAGATGCAATGGACCCCTACGTATATGACTCCAGCTAAGGAGCCTTGAGGAGGCAATCAGTGCCAGAACTAATGATCAATGCAGGCGAAGTGTTTGACGGCGTTGACCTACTGGGACCGACGAGCGTCGGTGTCGACGACGGTCGGATCTCGTGGGTCGGGCCCGCGTCGGAAGCACCTCAAGCAGCCCAGGTCCTGGACGTGGATGGGACGCTGCTGCCTGGTCTTTTCGATCTCCACTTCCATCATTTTCTTCTATTGAAGGAACCAATCAGCGGCGGCGAGAGGGATGTCAGTTTGGACCTGCCTCCGTTGATCGCTGCGAAGATCTTTCAGGCCGCATGGGGAGCCGAGACTTGGCTGAGCAGCGGTGTGACGACGGTCCGTGACGCGGGTGCACCCGACTACCTGGCTGTGGCTATGCGTGAAGCAGTTGCTGACGGGTGGACCGAGGGACCACGCGTCTTCGCCAGCGGGCCCCTCATTGCTCAACACGGTGGGATCCGACTTGGCAATGAGGATCACGTCGAGGAGGTAACTGGCGAAGTAGAGGCGAGAAAGACGGCTCGGCTTCAGCTGAAGCGCGGCGTCGACGTCCTCAAGATCTACGGAGCTTCCAGTATTGGCGGGGGCGGAGGGCGACTGATCGGACCACCCGGGTGGCCGCAGCTGTCTGAGCCAGAGATGCGCGCGATTGTGGAGGAAGGCCACAAGGCCGGTCGTCTGGCTTCAGCGCACGCTGTGAGTAGTGCGTCGATCAAGAATGCCGTTCGGGCAGGCGTTGACTGGGTGGATCATGCCGACATACTTGATGACGAGGCAATCGAACTCCTCCTGGAGCACGACACCCCCATCGTCCCCACGCAAGCGATCGCTTGGAGCCTCGCCAACTATGGCCTGGAGATGGGCTTTGGTAAGCACATAGCTGAGAAAGCCAAGGAGATGGCCGCCCTTGCCCAAGAAGGACTTTCTCGAGCCTGGCAGGCTGGTGTTCGGATGGCGGCGGGTACCGATGCCGACAATCCTCGGGCATCCATTGCTCAGGAGTGTGTCTTGTTCACTGAGATAGGGATGGATCCAATCGATGCGCTTCGTGCTGCGACCTCCGCGTCGGCTGAGGCACTTCATCAAGAGGACTCCCTCGGCAGAATCGAGGTTGGAAAAGTCGCCGACCTGATCGCAGTGGACGGCAATCCGGCCGAGAGAATAAGTGATCTCGCAAACGTCGACGTCGTGATCAAGGAAGGTGCGGTGGTCCGTGGAGACGAGCGCCTTCAGAGTGGAGCGGCATGACTCAGATCCGACCCACTCGGAGGCACGAGACACGGCCGATCCAAGCGAGCGATTGGTCCTACGGAAGGAATGCATCGTGACTCACGTCGCGCGTCGCATAGAGACTGACAATGCTCCACCGAGCTTCGGTCACCGATCTCAGGCAGTGGCTTTCGGGCCCTACCTATTCACTGGAGGGCAGGTCGGTGCTCCCTTGAATCGCGATGACGATGTCGAGACGGGGATACAGGGATCGCTCGAACAACAGGTCGGACACTGCCTGAACCATCTTCAAGCCATCACCGACTCCTTGAGCGCTCCACTGACCGTTGTAGAGGTTGCCGCCTTCGTTGCGCAGCCCGATTCGAGGGCCAGCGTTGCCGAACAGACTCGCGAATTCCTCGGTCATGAGGTCGGACTGTTCGTCTACGAAGAAGTCGAGACGGTTGCACTCCACGGGCTAATCGAGATGGATTGGGTGGCCGTTGCCTCCGATCAAGAAGAGAACGCCGAAGCTGTGCTGAAGGAACTAAGCGGACAAGGGGATCAGAGTTCGGAGATCCTGAGGGACCCATTCCTGGCGCTGAATGGCCTATACGGGCATGGAGAGAATCTGGGCGAAGCGAGCGTTGCGGTTTTTGAGTCCGCTTCGCGCCGCTTGGAGGCTCATGGTTTATCGCTTGACGACATTCTGAAGATGACAGTGTTCATCGATGAATTCGACACATATGCCCAATTCAACGATGTAACCAAGGATCTGTTCCATGCCGAAGTGCTGCCCACAAGGTCGGTTCTGGTGGCGCCGGAGGTCACGAGGGACGGGCGTATAAGGATTGATCTGGTAGCAGCGTCTTGACTCCACTTCTCCAGGTAGAAGACCTTTCGGTTCGCTTCACCACACACCAAGGCGTGAACGACGCTGTAAAAGGCGTCTCATTCGAGGTTGGTCACGGTGAAGTGCTTGGAATTGTCGGGGAATCTGCTTCGGGCAAGAGCGTGACCGCGATGTCCATTCCTGACCTGCTCCCGACCCCGCCGGCCGAAATCATCGGAGGACGGATTCTCTTTGATGAGCGCGACGTCCGGAAGATGTCATCGCTGGAGCGACGGCAGCTCAGAGGTCGCGAGATCGGGGTCGTCTTTCAAGACCCGATGACTGCTCTCAACTCGGTTCGGCGTGTCGGAGTCCAACTCATGGAGGGAATGCGGTATCACCTCGACCTGGACCGAACCGAAGCTCACCGGCGAGCCGTGGATCTCTTGGAGCAAGTTGGCATCCCCTCTCCCGCCGAACGGATGAAGGCCTATCCACACGAGTTATCCGGCGGCATGAGGCAAAGGGTGATGATCGCCAGCGCGTTGGCGTGTTCGCCCAAGTTGCTCATCGCAGACGAGCCAACAACCGCATTGGATGTCACGGTTCAGGCACAGATCGTCGACATGGTCAGGTCAATAACCGCGGACCGGGACATGTCGGTCATCTGGATAACTCACGACCTATCTCTGTTGTCAGATTTCGCAGACCGAACACTTGTGATGTACGGAGGCAGAGTCATGGAAGAAGCACCCACGGCCACGCTGTTCCGGCACGCTGAGCACCCCTACACGGCAGGCCTCCTGGCCAGCATTGTTGATACAGATACCCGACGAGATCAGCAGCTGGTCTCAATCCCGGGGACACCACCGATTCATGGTGCAGCCTTGGACGGCTGTCCTTTCTCGCCACGGTGCTCTTACGGTGTTGAGAAGTGCCCATCGGTTCACCCCCCACTCGAGCGAGTTGGCGACGGTCACAAAGTCGCATGCTGGGTGCGGCCTTTCGCTAGTAAGGCTCCCAATGGTGGGTAGGGCCGTGAGTCGTCGTGACTATGAGGAGCCACTCCTGCGGGTCGAGGATCTTGTCAAGCACTACCCGAGCTCAGGTGGCGGCCGGAGAAACTCCCAGGCGGTGCGGGCTGTTGACGGAGTGTCCTTGCAGGTGGAGACCGCGGAGACCTTCGCACTTGTCGGTGAATCGGGTTGCGGCAAGAGCACCCTCGGTAGGCTCGTCGTACGTCTCGAAGAGCCGACATCCGGCACGGTCCAATTCATGGGGTCCGATCTCACCAACCTCGGTAGACGGCAATTGCGCCCTCATCGACGAGACATGCAAGTTGTGTTCCAGAACCCTCACTCCTCATTGAACCCGCGCATGACGGTGCGTCAGATAGTCGAGGAGCCACTGGTGGTTCATGACATCGATGACCGTATCGGACGAGTTGATCGGCTACTCGAGCTCGTTGGCCTGCCACCGGCTGTTGCCGATCGCCACGCCCATGAGTTTTCGGGCGGCCAGCGGCAGCGCATTGGTCTTGCCCGCGCCCTGTCAACCGAGCCGACCTTCCTCCTTCTGGACGAACCGGTATCGGCGCTCGATGTCTCTATTCAGGCGCAGATCCTCAATCTCCTGGTCGAGCTTCGAGACGAGCTCAGTCTCACCTACTTCTTCATCTCCCATGACCTGGGAGTGGTCCGCTACCTAGCCGATCGCGTGGCGGTTATGTATCTGGGGCGGATCGTCGAACTTGCTTCGGTGTTCGACCTCTTCGCCTCCCCTGCCCATCCTTACACCGAGGCGCTCATGTCGGCGGTGCCTTCGCGCGACCCGGAAGCCGGGTCACAGCGAATCATTCTGAAGGGGGAGCTGCCCAGCGCGGCATCACCGCCTTCGGGATGTCGGTTCAGGACGAGGTGCCCAATGGCTCGCCCGGAATGCGCAACTGACGAACCGGAGCTGCGATTGGTCGAAGGAGATCATCTTGTCGCTTGTCACTTCGCTGAGGAGATGATGGAGAAACACCGATGACTTCCGATCTACTGCCAATCAGCACGTTCGGGGATCCAATCCTTCGCGAGGTGGCGCGACCTGTCACGGAGTTTGGTGACGAACTCTCCGAGATTCTCCGTCGGATGCACCTGACTTTGGCCACTGCCGGGGGTGGAGGTTTAGCAGGCAATCAGGTGGGGCTTCTGCGTCGAGTCTTCGTTTGGCGGTCGGACAACTCCTCAGGACACTGCGTGAACCCGGATGTTCTCGAAACATCCGATGACATCGTCTTCGACGATGAGGGGTGCATGTCTTTCCCCCGATCGTTCCGGTTCGAGTTGGCTCGTGCCAGGGAGGTTAGAGTTCGGTTTCAAGACAATCGCGGGACACAGGAGGAGCTCATGGTCAGCGGCAGGCTGGCACGCACGTTCCTTCACGAGATTGATCACCTGAACGGAATCCTCTTCATCGATCATCTCGCCGCACATGATCTCGCCAGGGCCAAGGCCGCTATCGACCAGGGTGATTTGGACGCGATTCCTCAGCCAAACGGTGGTCCGTCGCCCGTACACGGGGAACGTGTCTATGTTCCTTGAGGCCTGCCGCCGTGTGGGCTTCCCGGGCTGGCGGTGGTTATCTGCCGGACAAGAGACGTCGGCACCGTTCGTGCTTATCCCGGGTTCTTAGGAGCTGTCGGAGGATGAGACCTCAGCTGACCAGATCTCCCACGATCGACATCTTTGGTGCATTCGTGCGTCAACTCGAGGGATGGATAGCCATCGCGGATCTTGTTGCTTTGCTCAGAGAGGTTGACGTAGAAGAGAACGCGGCTCGGTCCGCAGTGTTGCGACTGACCGAGAAGGGGTTGTTGGAAGGGGAGTCGAGGGACGGTCGCGCCGGTTACAAGCTCACCGAGCGGGGTGTGCGAATTCTCGAAGAAGGTGATCGGCGCATGTTCATCAGGATGGAGCCTCCGAGTGTCGAGGATGGTTGGGTTTTGGTGGCCTTCTCGCTCCCTCAGAATCGATCATCCGATCGCCACAGACTTCGCAGTCGTCTCGCCTGGCTCGGCTTTGGCAGTTTGAACGGCGGGCTTTGGATTGCTCCACATCGAACTAAGGAGCGAGCCAAAGGTCTGGTCCGTGATCTCGAACTCGAGCCTCATGTCGACATGTTCACAGCTCACCATGACGAATTTGACGGTGAGGCCGCCCTCATTGATCGGTGCTGGGACTTGGACGGACTGCGTGAGTCCTACGCCGCCATCGTGGAGGTCTTGTCGCGTGTTCGGAGCGAGTGGGAAGGGATTGACCCGATGTCGAACAGCAGGAAGGCGTTCGCAGACTACGTCAGAGTCCTGTACCAGTGGAGGCAACTTGCGTTTAGCGACCCGGGGTTGCCGCGCGAGCTGCTTCCTCCCGCCTGGGAGGGGTTCGTGGCGGTCGAGCTGTACGGATCGTTGCGGTTGGACTTGGGGGCGGCAGCCAAGGATTACGTCCTCTCCGTAACCGGGACGCTGCCTTCAAAAGCCCACACCATCACTAGCTGAACTGGGATGAAAAGGAGTTGAGGATTCACACACGCGCGACATGTCTGGCAATGGACCGCCAAGATGCCCTTGCGCCGATCCGGGAGCGATTCAGGCTCCCGGCGGACATGATCTATCTAGACGGCAACTCACTTGGAGCCATGCCACAGTCGGTCCCGGACGCAGTGCACGAGGTCGTAGTCGATCAGTGGGCCGCGCACCTCATTAAAGGCTGGAATGACGACGGTTGGATGGATCTCCCACATCGGGTTGGGTCTCGCATTGGTGAGTTGATCGGGGCGCCACCGGAGTCAGTCGCCGCTTGTGACTCGACGTCGATCAACCTCTTCAAGTTGATCTCCGGGGCTCTCCGAATCCAAGAGGAGGCCTCGAGAGGGGCGGTCATCCTCACCGACTCAGGGAATTTCCCGTCAGACCTCTACATTCTCGATTCTGTCGGGGAGCTCAGAATCGTTGAGCCAGACGAAGTGCTCGAGTCGATTACTCCCGATGTGGCCGTTGTCGCTCTGACCGAGGTCGATTACGGGACAGGCCGGCGTCACAACATGCATGCCATCACAGAGGCCGCCCATGCAGTAGGAGCCCTCGTGGTGTGGGACCTGGCTCACTCCGCAGGTGCATTCCCGGTTGATCTGGCCGGGGTGGGTGCTGATTTCGCCGTTGGCTGTGGGTACAAGTACCTGAACGGAGGCCCGGGTGCTCCCGGATTCGTCTACATAGCTCCGCGCCATCAGTCCCATTTTGAGAACCCCCTCAAGGGCTGGCTTGGCCACGCACAACCGTTCGACTTCTCGTCCGAGTTCCGTCCGGCCC
Organism: Acidimicrobiia bacterium; assembly: GCA_028285585.1. Taxonomy (GTDB): domain Bacteria; phylum Actinomycetota; class Acidimicrobiia; order Spongiisociales; family ZC4RG35; genus CAXMPK01. Next base: position 198,925 of record JANQOU010000008.1, on the reverse strand, counting down.
CCGGCATCAGTCGGGCCATCGTCGGAACCCCCAGCGTCATCGGCCTCACTGTCATGGACTCTGCACTCACCGTGTTCGATCATGTGTCGCTGGAGCAGATTGCGGCCAAATCCGCGAAACTGACCGGCTTGTTCATGGATCTGATCCGCCAAAGGACCGACCCGGAAGCCTTCGAGATCTTGACTCCGCTGATCCCCGAGGAACGCGGTAGTCAGGTCAGCCTCCGCAATTCCAACGCTTACCCGATTGTCAGGGCGTTGATCGAGCGTGGCGTGGTAGGTGACTTTCGCGCGCCCGACATCGCCCGATTCGGCTTCGCGCCCCTCTACGTCCGCTACGTGGATGTCTGGGACGCGGTGACTGCAATTGCTGAGGTCATTGATAGCGGCGAGTGGAATCAGCCACGTTTCAACCAGCGTTTCTCTGTCACGTAGGGGGGAGCACTCATTTTTGTGTCGGTGGGGCCTGTCTCGGTTTTCACATATTCTGACTTTTTGACAAGCGTCACAAAATCGCACTATGCTTGCGAAACGACGATGGCGTTCGGATAGTTCATGAACGGATCTCCGTTCTGTGACCGGATTCGGGGGATATCGAGAAACCTGCAAGCCAATCAGGAGTTGCCTATGTCACAGGGAGATTCCCTACCAACCTTCGTGCGATCAGCCGAGCCAAACTCGGTGAGCCTTGGACATGTTGATGTGTCGTTCCCCACATCAGTCGGTTTGAGTCTATGAAACTAGGTGTCTTCTTGCCGATCTCAGGCCGGGCTGCCGGCCGGGAGACCCTTTCTGAGGCAGCGTCCGCCGCGGAGGAGTGGGGTTTCGATTCGATCTGGGCAGCCGACCGGATAGTCATCCCTTGGGACATTGGCACGGCCTATCCATATGCGGATGGGGACGAATTCATAGTCCCACCCGATCGCCCGTTCCTGGAAACGCTGACGGTGTTGTCGTTCTTGGCCGGTCAGACGCAGAAAGTGAATCTGGGTGTGAGCGTCCTGGTATTGCCATATCGTCATCCGCTCTATTGGGGCAAGGTCGTCACCACGATCGATCGACTCTCTGAGGGCAGATTCATTCTGGGCGTCGGCGTTGGGTGGATGAAAGAGGAATTCGATGCCATGGCTGCTGACTACGAGAGGCGGGGGGCGGTGACCGATGAGCAGCTCGAGCTGTGGAACCGACTCCTGACCGACGAGCACGTCGGTTTCGACGGGGACTTTTACGCCGTTGACGACATCTCGTTCGAGCCCAAGTCGTTCGAGCGTCGCATCCCGCTGTGGGTCGGTGGAGAAGGCGCTCCGGCTCGCCGTCGTGCTGCCCAGTTCGGCGACGCATGGTTCCCGTACCACGTTGACATCAGCGCTAGTCGGTTGGCTTCTGACTACGAAGATGTGAAGCGACGAGCCAAGGTGAGGGAAAGGGATCCCGAAGAGGTGGCTCTTTCGGCGTGCCGTCCCATAGAGGTGTGCGAGACGCCGGTGGAACAAGACCCCAGCAGGCTCGCCGGGACGCCAGAACAGTTGGTGGATGCCATCCGGGAGTACCAAGAGATCGGCGTGGAGACTTTGGCCCTCCAGTTCATGGTTCCTCGATTCCCAGATCGGATGGTCCAAATCGAGCGGTTCGCCGCAGAGGTGATGCCTTACCTGCGGTAGGAGACCAAGGACCCCTATCCGGACAACTGTCGCCCATCTACCGGAGCCACAGTGTCCATCATGAACCGAACGGCACACTCGCCACGCCTCACGATTGTTGGCTCGGGTTGCGTCGCCTAGTCGAAGATTCGAAGTACGACGAAGGTGCCCTGAACGTCCACGTACTCAACCGTCAACAGAACGCCATCCTCATAGTGCTCAAGAAGATGGTGAGGTCCGAAGCCGGAGGATGTCGCGAGCTCAAGCGAGAGTTCAAACTCTCGCTGCATGTCTGGTGCATCAAGCCTTAGAGCAATACGTCCTTGAGCTTCCTCGAACCCGACTACGCGGCCTGTGAAACTCCACGTTGGCGTATCCTCAGTGACTGAGTCGGACTCCATGGGAGCGGGTTGGTCGCTATGTAGGGAGCAGCTGACGAGTAGTGCAAGAACTCCAACGAGGGTTTTGCCTAGCCCAACCGCAAAATGGCTGTCTGTAGTCGACGATCTGACGTCGACGTTCGGCAAGGCGTCGGTGGTTCCGATGTGACTGAGGTGTTTAGGTGACATACGGGTTCCTCCAAACACATGATCAGTGGACAGGGGTTTCGAACAGAACCTAGACCCAGTACACATGTCGGATCGTCGGATCCAGCACGCCGTTTTCCGTCTGCAACTCTCCTTTGCTGTCCACATGCGACACCAGCGCAACGGTTCCCTTGCGATACAATTCTATCTGAGGACTTGAATCCGAGGTTTGTTCTTCGGTGTTGACGTGAGGAGATTTGGTTGACCGCGGCGGTTCCTTGCTGTTTGTCACAAGAGCGATTGTTCGCTAGGCAAGAGAAGGACAAGGCTCCCTGGGCTCAGGCACTGTGGATGGATCCCGAGGCTCGTGGTCTGTTCCGCATGGATTGTGGTTTCTCTAGTCCGCAGATACGCAGCGCGTGGTAGTCAGGATTGGCACCGTCGGGCTAATCGATGACTCATCGATCGAGGCTCAAGCCCTCACAGAGCTACTTGAGGCCGCTGGGCACTCGGTGCGGCTCGTCGAATCCAGTCTGCATGAGGATGTTCAATGTGACCTATACCTGGTGTGGGAGCCCGCAGCGGCGCTCCAGGTGGTCGATGTCATTCGTGCTCGGTACCCGAACGCGCTCGTCATCTGTGCGTTGAGTGCCCCAAATCCATCCGACATTCATCGCCTTGTTGAGGCGGGCGTCCGAGCTGTCGTTCCGCGGTCCATGTCGCCTTCGGCGCTGAATGCTGTCCTGCAAGTGGTTGGCGCCGGGTTGTTCGTGTCCGCTGTTTCTTTGAACGAAATCGCCCACACGCGGCCACGTGTAGATCTTACGGAGACCGAGCAGGATCTGCTTCAGGCACTGGCAAACGCAAGAACCGTGTCCGCCCTCGCAGACACCATTGGGTACTCCAGGAGTTCGACGAGTCGGCGATTGAGGAACTTGTATCGGTCGTTGGGGGTGACGAACCGTTCGGAAGCTTTGCTCATCGCTGGCCGGCTCGGGTTCGGGGATGACCCGGAGGTGAGAGTGAATCTGTCACGTGTGCACAAGTGAGTCATAAATGCGGACCCGATGTTTCGCATCTTGACTGCCATGCGCGCAGGAATCCTGATATATCTTGACTTGATACTGAGGCGGTGAACTCTATAAAAAGAGTAGTGAGTTGTCTTAGGAAGATAGAGTCGGCATTGTCAGAGCGTCGCTCTTAACCATTGCGAAGGTGCTTCATGACTGTTGGATTAGATTCAATCGTCTCGACGGCGACGGGGTTGGTGTTCTTGTTTGCGGCTGTCGCCAAGCTCCGAAACCGCAGTCTATTTGTTGCCAGCTTGCGCGAGTACGTCGCTGTACCACGGCCGGCAGTTGCTCCTTTGGCGTGGATAATCCCTGGCGTGGAGCTTCTCGTCGGCGGGTTAGCTGTTGTTGCGCCGACTTCATCCGTGGTGCACTGGCTGATGGTACTTCTGCTGATTGCTTTCTCAACCGTGGTTTCGGTCAATGTGATAGCAGGTCGCATCGACGTTCCGTGCGGTTGCTTTGGGCAGCATTCAGTGACCCTTTCTATTTGGACAGCGTTGAGGCCCTTGCTCTTGGTGGTCGTTCTTCTCGGAACAAGTCTCATTGGGGCAAGTTCCTCAGTCGATGGGACGGTGCTGCTTCGGCTTGTGTTTGCAGGAGGCGCGGTCGTCTGCTGGGTAGTGGTCGATCGAATCGCCGTTCGGGTGGTCTCTCTGCGCCGGGCATATCGCGAATTCTTGACTGTACGTGGTGAAGCCGTATGACCGGTGGATGGCTCGTTTCCTACTTTGCGCTGTGGCTTGTTGCGATTGCAGGTCTCGTTATTGCTCTCGCACTTCTCCGGTTGCTCGGAGAGCTCTACCAACGGATACCACCCAGCGGTGCAGCGATCACGTCGACCGGCCCGGACCTTGGGGAGATCATGCCGGAGGTCACCGTCGATAGCATCGCTAGCGTAGGTGTCGGTGTTCACCTGGGCTCGACGCGAAGTCGCTACCAGCTCCTGATGTACCTGAGTCCCACTTGCAGCACCTGTCAGACGTTGGGTCCCGCCATTCGCTCTGTAGCCAGAGAGTTCCGGAGCACGCTAAAGGTGATCGTGATCGGGCTTGGCGCGGAGGATGATCTAGCCCAATTTGTCAAGAAAGTGAAACTCGCAGACTTCCCCGTGGTGCTGGCCACTTCACTCCCTGATGGGTATCAGGTTGAATCGACGCCCTACGCTGTAGTTCTAAGCAGTGAGGGAAGTGTCTTAGCGAAGGGCCTGATTAACCGTCGAGAGCAGCTCGTCAGCGTCGTCAATGCCAGTTTGGAACAGGCCAGCACGGTCGATGGGTCACTTCAGGTCGAACCCGACTCGCCTGCGAAGTCCGAGTTCCCCGCATAGCGCGATGGAACCGATGATTGGGCCAGATGTCGCACGGGACGAATCAGGAGAGATCCTTAGGGACGAACTTAAGAGGCCGGTCCTGCGGACGCAATCTGAATCAGCTTCCAGGCCGGAAGTCGACTCCACGGTTCCCACGGCCTCCGTCGCCGAAAAGGGTGCAGTGTGGTTGGCAGAGGCTGTCTCGAGGCGTAGCTTCTTAGCAGTGGTCGGGCGTGCCGCCCTTGCCGTTACGGGTGCAGTTGCGTTTACACAACTGGTCCCGCACGATCGCCGTGCCTCAGCCTCCCATGTGTGCTCCCATTTTCCATGGTGTGGTTTGTGCGGCACGCGTTGCAACTGCTGCTCGGGTGGTTCAGCATACAGTTGCGGATTCAGTGGATGCACCTTAGCTACGAACTGGTGGACAGCCTGTTGCAACGGTAAGGAAATTGCGTACATCGACTGCTGCGACTGCGGAAATAACTGTCCGGGCTGTGACTGCTCTAACAACTGTCCGCAACCTGCGTGGTGCAACGGCTATCGATGCACATATGCAGTCGTACGAGGACACTGTCCATGAGGGCTCCAAAGAGAACCTGGGTTCGTGGCACCAATGCGTCCCGAGGATGATATCCCAAGAGTCGGTGGCAATGGTTGGTCTCATCCTGGCTTCTTTGGCGGCCACGACGGGATGGGCTGCAAACTGGTCCCCTTGAGGAACGGCGATGGTTGGCACCATCGCTCCCGCCGGTCGGCGGGCAAGAAGAGAGCGAGATTGGTTGGCTGTGAACCCATCCATTGTATTTGCTCTCTCAGCAGCGGTCACAGCAGGAATCGTAGGTTTCCTGCTGGGTTCGCTGGGTAGCGGACTTGGCCTGACCATCAACCGGTGGACCTTGGCGCTCGTTGCGTTGGTGGCTCTCGCGGCGGCGTTCGTAGAGTCTAGAGAAGTGAGACCGCGGCTTTCGCTCTTCAGAGCACAGGTGCCGCCGACATGGGCCACGTATCTGGGTACGAGGAGGGCTGCTGTAGCCTATGGCAGTGTTTTGGGCGTTGGCTTCGCAACTCGAATTCCGCATTCATCAATCTATGTGGTTGCTCTTTCGGCGCTGTTCATTGGGAGATTCGGGGCCTTCTTTGTGTGGAGTCTCTACGGTGTCGGGCGAGCAATTCCCGTTGTGACTGCGACATATAGCAAACAAGAATTGGAACCCGATCTATGGAACCAAAAGACTAGTGCACTGACTTCGCAGGTCAGAAAGGCCTGTTCTCTTATGCTTGCTTCCACGGCGGTTATGTTGACGGCTGTCTTAGTGGGTGAACTCCTTTCATCGGGTAGCGCCGACCCGTCGGGTCTATGAGACGCGCACATAGCTATCTCCCGATGTGGGCCACTTCCCTTGGTTTCGCGACCCTGTTGATCGTTTTTGTTATGGCGACTTCGTGCACTACGCAGAAGAGCAGAAGCGAGAGCACGGTTCTCGACGTCGGAGTAGAAGCAGAGCAGAAGCCTGCGTGGCGGGAGCCGACAGATCACGATCTCCTGATAGCTGACTACAGCGATGGAAGCGGGTCGGCGCAGCTATTGTTGCTGGACAGCCAAACGGGTACTGTTGGAGGGGCTATTTCAGTTGGTCTGTCACCAGACTTTGCCCTTCTACCTGATGGCCAGAGCCTTCTTGTCTCGTCCTACAATGAGCTGGCAGATGAACACCTGCTTCAGATCTTTGACGCAGGGTCTGGCGAGGAGGCTGAGCGGATGCCGAATCCCTATATGGCTCATTTTGGGCGACCAACGCCTTTGAGTTGGATTTCGGTCGCTGCAGGGGGTGCGGAGGCTTACTTCGTTCGGCTCTACCTGGGTCCGGGGACTTCAGTGCCAGGGGATACGAGGCTTGCGGTGTTCGACACAACGGATCGAGAATTTGCAGAGCGGGAGGTCGATCTCAGCGACTGCTTTACCCCCGTGGTCTTTCCGGTGGCCCCTTCTGAAGTGGCGATGCTGTGCGCAGAAGTCAACTCACTTGCGTTTGCATCAACACCGGGAGTTGGTGGTGAAGGCGTTGAGAGCATACTCGAGTTGCCCATCGAATCCCAAGAAGTAGCTGATGCCAACGGGAACCCGGTTGATCTAAGCCTTTGGTCAGCAGCAATTGGACACCCCCAACAGCCGATCGCTTTTGTGGTCAGTCGCTTGGGTCGACTGTGGGTGGTAGATCTGTCAGCTCGATCCATCGTAGACGAGGTGAACCTACCTATGCGTGACAGCGAGTGGGTTCCGCCCAGCCTGATCGGAATGTCATCCGATGGCGAGTATTTGTATATCGGCGTCGGCGAGCTGTCAGATAGGCTAGATCTAGCTGGAACAACTGCCGCGCACTCAATCCTGGTCGTCGAGGCCAGGACACTTGCCACCACTCTTCGGCTTGAGTCGTCGAGGCCATTTGATGGCATCGGCGGACAGAGTTCCTCTGAGGAGATCATTCTCTACAACACTGCGACGACCCACATCGAGTTTCTCCCAGAGAATCCTTGGGATGGAAGCCGAGTGTTCACTCGAGTGGGCATAGCGCCAGCAAGGATAACGACGCTTTTCTCTCGCTGAGGGAATGGCTGCTCCGGTCCTTTTGGGGGCTTCGTGCGTTAGCTGACTGGTAGGTATCCGGGACTTTCGGCCCTAGTCATGTAGTCGTGGAGTGCATGACTATACGAATCGTGGATCGAGTGGTATGGGTCGCCCTGAGCTGATCGACTTTCGCCAAGAGCGAATACGCGTTCTCCACTACACGTGGATCGCCTTCTTCATTTCGTTCTACATCTGGTTCAACATGGCGCCGCTGGCGACCACCATGCTTCGAGAGGTCGGCTGGCTGACCGAAGAACATCTCAAGGTCCTCGCCATCGTCAACGTGGCACTCACGATTCCGGCTCGCATTGTGGTGGGCGCTCTCATTGACAAGTACGGCCCCCGTGTCGTGTTCTCCGGGCTCCTGCTCACGATGTCGATCCCGACGTTCTTCTTCGCCTTCGGCGATTCGCTTGCACAGTTGTTGGTGTCTCGTCTTGTCCTGAGCACGATCGGCGCCAGCTTTGTCATCGGCATCCGCATGGTGGCCCAGTGGTTCCCACCCAAGATGATCGGGCGCGCCGAGGGGTTCTACGCAGGTTGGGGGAACTTCGGCTCGGCGTGGGCTGCGATGACTCTGCCCTGGATCGCCATCACGGTCTTCGAGGACTGGTTTGGATTCGCAGAAGGCTGGCGTTGGGCCATCTTCGTCAATGGCCTTGTTGGGCTGGTCTACGGGGTCATGTACTACTTCTTGGTCCGGGACACCCCTGAAGGTGTGCCGTTCGTGGGTGTGAAGAAGACCCAGCCCATGCTGGTCTCCAGCTCGCGTGACCTGGTCCAGTATCTGCTGTGGTCGTTTCCCATCTTCGGAGCTCTCGGCCTGCTGGCCTGGCGTATCAGCCGAATCGAGATAGACGGTGACGTGTTGCTCGAGGGGTGGGGTCTCTGGCTCACCTATGGGGTCTTGCTGGTCGCCTACGGCGCACATGTCCTGAAGTCGTTGCAGGTCAACGTGCCGCGGCTGCGAGCCGGCGTTCCCGAAAGTGAGCGCTACTCCTTCTCCAACGTCGCTGCGCTCAACACCACTTATGTTGCGAACTTCGGCGCCGAGCTGGCGGTGGTGTCGATGCTGCCGGCCTTCTTCGAGGCCACTTTCTCCTTGGGCGCAGAAGCTGCCGGGCTCATCGCGTCGTCGTTTGCCGTCGTGAACTTGTTCGCCCGTCCGCTGGGCGGCCTCATCTCTGACAATCTGAAGAATCGGAAGCGGGTGATGCTCGGCTACATGTTCGGCATCGCCCTGGGCTTTGTCGGCATGGCTCTCATCAACTCGGCGTGGCCGATCGTGATTGCCGTGTTCATCACCGTCCTGTGCTCCATCTTCGTGCAAGGAGCCGAAGGGGCGACCTTCGCCATCATCCCGCTCATCCACAAACCGATGACCGGTCAAATCGCCGGCATGGCCGGAGCGTTCGGAAATGTCGGTGCCGTGGTCTACCTGGTGATCTTCTCCCTGGTTGACGCGTCCACCTTCTTCTTCATTCTGGCCGCCGGCGCCTTCGTCTCGTTCCTGTATGTGCTGGCGTTCCTCAAGGAGCCCGAAGGGGCTTTCGCCGATGAGATGTACACGGCCGAGCAGCTGAGCAGGGCGAGCGAAGCCGAATGAGCACTCCCTCGGTGAAGGCCGGCATGGGCCGGCTCGAGGTCTGGGAGCCAGAGGATGAGCAGTTCTGGGAGACGGTAGGAAGCCGGATCGCCTGGCGAACCCTTTGGATAACCACCGGAAACCTGACCATGGCCTTCGTCACGTGGTTCGTGGTCAGTGCTCTGGTGGTTCGGCTTCCAAATGTCGGGTTCGACCTGACGACATCACAGCTGTTCTGGCTCGCCGCCATGCCTGGTCTCGCCGGGGGAACCCTCCGGATCGTCCATACCTTCCTGATCCCCATCTTCGGCACGCGCAGGGTGGTGAGCATCTCCAGCTTGCTGCTCCTGGTCCCGCTGGTCGGCCTGTTCCTCGCGGTCCGGGATCCGAGCACTCCCTATTGGCTTCTGTTGCTGCTGGCTTTCCTCGCCGGCCTCGGTGGCGGGAATTTCTCGTCGTTCATGCCGTCGACGAGCCTCTTCTTCCCGAGGCGGCTTCAGGGCACCGCCTTGGGCCTTCAGGCCGGCATCGGCAACTTCGGTGTGTCCCTCGTTCAGTTCGTCACGCCGTGGATCATCGGGTTCGCAGCGTTTGGCTCAGTGGTCGGAGTTCCTCAGACGTTCGTTGACGATGGCATCTCCAAAGACGTCTGGCTACAGAACGCCGCGTTCGTCTGGATCCCGGTGGTGGCGGTGCTGTCGGTGGCCGCCTGGTTTGTCTTGAGGAGTGTCCCGGTCCGGGCCAACGTGCGCGAGCAGATGGACATCTTCCGGGATCAACACACCTGGTGGATGACATCGCTCTATGTGATGACCTTCGGGTCGTTCGCCGGTTTCTCGGCTGCATTTCCGCTCCTGATCAGGGAGGTTTTTGGCTCGTTCGAAGGTGCGCCCGACCCGCTCGCCTACGCGTTCCTGGGGCCGCTCGTCGGCTCGGCAGCTCGTGTGCTCGCCGGCCCGATCTCAGACCGGGTGGGTGGCGCGAAAGTCACACAGGTGGCGGGCATAGGGCTGTTGGGCTCGACGATCGGGACCTTGTTCTTCCTGGAACCTGCCTCGTTGGATCAGTTCCCCTGGTTCGTCGTCCTCATGCTCGGGATCTTCCTGTTCTCCGGCATCGGAAACGCCTCGACCTACAAGCAAGTGCCGATGATCTTCCCGGCTCGTCAGGCTTCGGGGGTGTTGGGGTGGACCGCTGCAATCGCGGCCTACGGACCCTTCATCTTCGCCGGCTTGATCGGTGCGGTCATCGCTGCGACCGGCTCTCCATCGGGGTTCTTCATCGGGATCGCCGCGTTCTACGCACTCAACATCGGCATCAACTGGTGGTTCTACGCCCGCAAGGGGGCACCTAAGCCATGCTGAATGGGAGACTAGGGCAAGCGAATGAGACTCGAGATCACACGCAAGAGCGATCTGGCGATGAGAGCTCTGGGGGTACTTGCGGACAGAGGTTTGACGAAGAGATCCGACCTGGCGGCTTCCGTGGGCTCGACCCCGGGCTTTCTCTCGCAGGCGATGGTGCCTCTGGTTCACGCAGGGTGGGTCGGGTCAGATCCAGGCCCAGCCGGGGGATACCGGCTGCTCACAACGCTCGACCGGTTATCGGTACTCAACGTCATCGAGGCGATAGAGGGCAAGACCGACGATGGAAAGTGCGTTTTGCGAGGTGGGCCATGTCCTTCACAGGATCTGTGCGCCCTCCACGACGCCTGGGTGCCGGCACGGGACGCATTGCTGCAACAGCTCGCCGACACCTCGGTCGCAACGGCGGTTGGGCAGGTCGAGCCCTCCTTCTGATTGCTCTGATCGGCCTGCTGGCCGTATGGCCCAGTCCGGTCGCAGCCCAGGAGGACGATGGAGCCCAGATCTACCAGCAGGCGTGTGCCTCCTGTCACCAAGCCGACGGCAGAGGAATTGAGGGGACCTTTCCGCCGCTCGTTGCCAACCCAAACGCTGCTGATGCGGCCTATGTGGCCGAGGTCATCAAGATCGGTCGGGAAGGCCCACTGGAAGTTGGCGGGGTGGCCTATGACGGGGTGATGACCCCGGTCGCCGGGCTAACCGATGCCCAGGTCGAGGCAGTCACGGCCTATGTCGTGACCCTGGCCGGCGTTGAGAAACCCGACACCACGCCGACCACCACCCGGCCCGACACCGGAGATGTGGCCTCTGGTGAGAGCCTGTTCGTCGGCCGTGTTTCCCTGAGTGCTGGCGGGGGAGCTTGCGGGTCATGTCACACAGCCGGCGGTGTCGGAGGAGGCAGCCTCGGTCCCGACCTGACAGATGTCGTCTCACGGCTCGGTGGGCAGACCGGCCTGAGCGCATGGCTGGCTTCGTCGCCGACTCCGACGATGCAGGCGTTGTTCGGGGATCATCCGCTGACCGAGGCGGAGATAACGGACTTGGTCAGCTTCCTGCAATCCGCAGAGGGCACCGAACCCTCTTCAGGTCCCGATGTCATGTTGCTCGGAGGGACCATCGGGTTCGCCGCCCTTCTCGGGGTCATGGCCCTGTTCTTCCGGCGGCCAAAGGGCAGATATGTCGATCAACTCAGGAGCAACTCATGAACGATCATTGGATCCAGGAGTCGGTCGACCCGGCCTCGCGGCAGTGGGAGGAGATGTACCGCAACCGGTTCGCCCATGACAAGCGAGTTCGCACTACTCACGGCGTCAATTGCACCGGGTCGTGCTCGTGGGAGGTGTTCGTCAAGGACGGCATCGTCACCTGGGAGATGCAAGCAACCGACTATCCAGAGTTGGAGGAAGGGCTGCCTCCCTACGAGCCTCGAGGCTGTCAGCGAGGCGCATCTTTCTCCTGGTACCTGTACAGCCCGATCAGGGTCAAGTATCCCTACGCCCGAGGCGCGTTGGTTGACCTGTGGCGAGAGGCCAAGTCAATGGCGCTGGGCGATCCGGTGCACGCCTGGCGCCTGATTCAAGAAGACCCCGACCGTCGCCGTCGCTATCAGGAGGAGCGCGGCAAAGGCGGGTTCCGGCGGATCAGCTGGGACGAAGCTCTCGAGATCACCGCCGCTTCCGTCGTGCATACGGTCAAGACCTACGGCCCCGACCGGGTGGCCGGGTTCTCGCCGATCCCCGCCATGTCTCAGGTGAGCTATGCCGCAGGCAGTCGCTTCCTCTCCTTGCTCGGTGGTGTGGTCATGAGCTTCTACGACTGGTATTGCGACTTGCCGCCGGCATCGCCTGAGGTTTGGGGTGAGCAGACCGACGTGCACGAAGCAGCCGACTGGTACAACTCCCGATTTGTCGCAGTCGTCGGGTCCAACCTCAACATGACCCGGACCCCCGACACCCACTTCGTCTCTGAGGTTCGTCATGCCGGGGCAAAGCTGGCCGTGTTCAGCCCGGACTTCTCGATGGTGGCCAAGTACGCCGACTGGTGGATCCCGGCCAACGCGGGACAGGACACGGCGTTCTGGCTGGCCGTCGATCATGTGATTCTCACCGAGGCATATCGGGATCGGCGGGTCGACTACTTCGACGATTACGTCAAGCGCTACACCGACCTTCCGTTCCTGGTGGAGATCGGGGAAGACGGCACTCCGGGCAAGTATCTGAGGGCGAACCGGCTTCCGGGTTACACCGACATCGAGAATGGCGATTGGAAGCTCGCCATGTGGGATACGGAGGCCGACACGCCACGCATGCCTAACGGCACTGTGGGATTCCGCTGGGCCGAGCGAGACAAGGGTCATTGGAACCTGGAGCTGACCGACCAGGTGTCCGGAACCAAAATCGACCCGGCGCTGAGCTTCATCGACACCCGAGATGGCGAGGTGGCTGTCGACTTCGACGACTTCGGCGGCGGAGAGCCGGTGCGACGCAGTGTCCCCGTGCGCCGGGTGGTGACGGTCGACGGTGAGGTGACGGTCACCACGGTGTTCGATCTCCTCATGGCGCGGTTCGGCGTGGCCAGGGGGCTCGGCGGGTTCGATGCCGAGGACTACGACGACGAGGACGTCCCATATACCCCGGCCTGGCAGGAGAAGTACACCGGCATACATCGCGACACCCTCATCTCGTTCGCCCGGGAGTGGATCCGCAACGGAGAGCTGACCCACGGCAAGAACCTGGTGATCATCGGTGCCGGTGCCAACCACTGGTACCACAACAACCTTCTCTACCGGTCGGCCATCGTGGCCTTGATGCTCACCGGGTCGGTCGGTGTGAACGGGGGCGGTCTAGGGCACTACGTCGGACAGGAGAAAGTCGTCAATCAAGCGTCGTGGGGCTCGATTGCCTTCGGGCTCGACTGGGGGATGGCGTCACGTCAGCAGAACACACCTTCGTTCCACTACGTGCACTCGGACCAATGGCGCTATGAGCGCGGCTACCGAGACTACGACTCGCTTCCTGAAGGTCACCCCGACGCTCACACCATTGACCATGAGGCGAAAGCCGTGCGACAAGGCTGGCTTCCGTTCTACCCGCAGTTCAGCCAGAACCCCGTCGACCTGGTTCGCCGGCTTCGCCGGTCGGGTGCCGCCGAAGACTCCGAAGTGGTCGATGCCGTAGTCGGTGGCCTGCAAGACGGGTCGATCGAGTTCTCCATCGACGACCCGGACGCACCTCAGAATTGGCCACGCACCTGGTTCATCTGGAGGGGAAACGCAATTGGCACGTCGGCGAAGGGCCACGAGTTCTTCATGCGCCACTACCTGGGCACCGACTCGACGGCCATTGCCCGGGAGCCGGACGATCACGGCGTGTCCGAGGTGAATGTCCGCCCGGATGCACCAGCCGGGAAGATGGACCTCGTCGTCGATCTCAACTTCCGCATGGACACATCGGCGCTCTACTCAGACATCGTCCTCCCGGCGGCTACCTGGTACGAGAAGGACGATCTCAACACCACCGACTGCCACACTTTCATCAACCCGATGCAGGCCGCTGTGGCGCCGGCGTGGGAGTCGAAGACGGACTGGCAGATCTTCTCCGAGATCGCACGGAAATTCACCGATCTCGCTTCGACGAACTTGCCCACCGAAGTCGAAGACCTCGTCATGCTGCCTCTGGCTCATGACACCCCTGACGAGCTTGCGCAGCCTCAGGCGGGGGATTGGCGAGAAGGGGATGTGCCGGCGGTGCCAGGCAAGACCATGCCCAAGTTCAAGGTGGTCAAACGTAACTACGGGCAGCTCTATGAGCAGATGGTTTCTCTGGGGCCTGGTGTCCGAGAGAACGGCGTGGGCGCTCATGGGCTGAAGATCGACGTGGCCGACTATTACGACGAGCTGGCGCGAAGCCAGGCTCGAATGGACAGCCCGCTCTCGAACGGGCACTCGACTCCCTCGCTGGAACGGGACCGGGAGGTGTGTGAGGCGATCCTGGCTCTCGATCCTGCATCAAACGGAGAGCTCGCCTACCGGGCTTTCGAGGCCGAGGAGCTCAAGACCGGGCGCATGCTCCGCCATCTCGGGGATGGTCAGCGCGACGTTCGCTATCAGTTCTCCGACCTCATCTCCCAGCCACGCCGTGTGCTCACAACACCCACCTGGTCGGGGCTGATTGGCAAGGGCAGGGCCTACAGCCCGTTCACGCTGAACGTCGATGAGCTGGTGCCGTGGCGCACACTGACCGGCCGTCAACATGCATATCTGGACCATGAGCAGTACCTGGCTTGGGGCGAGCACCTGCCGGTCTACAAGCCCCGCCCCGACCACTCGATGCTCTCGGAGACCGAGCAAAGCATGGCTGAGGGCCAGGGAGGTCGGCTCTTCAGCTACATCACGCCACACGGCAAGTGGTCGATCCACTCCACGTACTCGGACAACCACCGCATGATGACCCTGTCGAGGGGTGGCTATCCCGTGTGGATCAACGACAAGGACGCAGCCGACCTCGGCATCGTCGACAACGACTGGGTGGAGCTGTACAACGACAACGGAGTCTTTGTTCAGCGCTGCGTCACGTCGGCGCGCATTCCCAGAAACACGGTGTTCGTCTACCACGCCACCGAGAGGACCATCGGCGTGCCGATTTCCCCGCGAAGGAAGAAGCGGGCTGGGATGAACAACTCCCTGACGCGGGCGAGGCTCAAACCCGTCCTCATGAGCGGTGGCTATGCCCAGTTCACCTATGCCTTCAACTATTGGGGCCCAACGGGTGTCAATCGCGACACCTTCGTCTACGTCCGCCGGGTCGACCGGCCCGAGTACTGAGGAGCAGCCGATGAGAGTCAGAGCCCAAATGAGCATGCTCTTCCATCTCGACAAGTGCATCGGCTGCCACACGTGCTCGGTGGCCTGCAAGAACACATGGACCGATCGCGAGGGTGCGGAGTACATGTGGTGGAACAACGTCGAGACCCGCCCGGGCACGGGATATCCGACGGGCTGGGAGGACCAAGACCACTACCAGGGTGGCTGGCGCCGCGACGAAAAGGGACGACTTCGCCTCACCCTCCACTCCAAGGCCCAAGGTCTGGGCCGCCTCTTCTTCAACCCTGCCATGCCCGAGCTCGACGATTACTACGAGCCGTTCACCTTCCAGTACGGAGACCTCTTCTCGGCTCCACCCTCTGATCAACAGCCGACGGCACGGCCGATCTCAATGGTCACGGGCGACGAGATGGAGATCGCCTCCGGGCCGAATTGGGACGACGATCTCGGTGGTTCCGATGTTTATGCCCGTAACGACCCCAGCCTCGAAGGCCTGCATCCAGAGGTTCAGGAGCAGATGCAGGAAATCGAGCGGGTGGTCTTCAATTACCTGCCCCGGATCTGCAATCACTGCCTCAATCCGTCCTGTGTGGCGGCCTGTCCCTCGGGAGCGATCTACAAGAGGGCGGAAGACGGGATCGTCCTGGTGAACGAGAACAAGTGCCGGGCTTGGCGGATGTGCGTCGCGGCCTGTCCGTACAAGAAGGTCTATTACAACTGGTCGACGGGGAAGTCCGAGAAGTGCATTCTTTGCTTCCCGCGGATGGAGACCGGGCAGGCGCCGGCGTGTGCTCACTCATGCGTCGGTCGAATCCGCTACATGGGTGTGCTGCTCTACGACCAGGACAGGATCACGGACGCCGCGGCCGCCCCCGACGACGAGCTCCTGACAGCCCAGCTCGACGCCATCCTTGACCCGTGGGATCCCGAGGTTGTCCTTGCCGCCGAGTGCGCCGGCATCGACAGCGGTTGGGTCGATGCTGCCCGTCGCTCACCGGCGTGGAAGTTCGTCAAGGAGTGGGGGCTGGCCCTACCTCTCCATCCCGAGTTCCGCACGGTGGCGATGATGTTCTACATCCCACCTCTGTCCCCGGTGGTGTCGACCATTGAGCGAGGCTTGACCCGGCTCGACCTGTCTTCGGGCGACGTCGACTTCGAGCTATTCGACGCCCTCGAGAAGGCTCGGCTCCCAGTGGAGTACCTGGCCAACCTCTTCTCGAACGGAGATGTGGAAGTCATCAAGAAGGTGTTGCGAAAGATGCTCGCGGTGCGCATCTACAAGCGGCGTCAGAGCGTCGACGGAACCATCGATGATGCCACTCTGGCTCTCCTTGACTCTGCGGACACCAACCCCGAGGAAGTGGAGGACATATACCGGCTGACGACTCTCCCTTCGATCGAAGAGCGGTTTGTCCTGCCTCCGTATCACCGGGAGACTTCCATCGAGCAGCTCGATGACCCGTTGAGCCACAAGGGCGAGGTGGGGGCCGGCTTCTTGCAACCGCCGAGGAGAGGCGCATGAGTTCTCCTCTGGCAGTGATGGTGCTTGGACTGTCGTATCCGCAACTTGGGGCCGCAGAGAGCCTCGGCCGCGCCGTCGGGTCCTTGGATCCTGGACCGGTTCGTCACGCGATGGAGAGATTTGTCGAAGAAGTCACTGTTCTCGAGCTTGGAGCATGGGAGGAGCTCCACACCCGCACGCTCGACCTCTCACCATTGTTCGTGCCCTACGTTGGCCATGTCGTCTGGGGTGAGAGCTATCGGCGGGGGGCCTTCATGTCTGAGCTGCAGCGGGAGCAGATCGACTTGGGAGCTGACCAACACGGTGAGCTTCCGGATCACGTCATCGCCATCCTCGAGTATCTGAAGCTGGCCGATCACCCGCACTCGGATCTCATGGAGGTGCTCCCGCAGGCGGTTGCGACGATGCGGAAAGAGCTTCGGAAGGCGGAGGCCGACAATCCCTATCGGCATGTGTTGGCGGCCCTTGCCGCGGTGATCGACAGCTATGTCACTGAGGGAGTGAGGGCATGAGCCTGCTGCTGTTCGTCGTCCTTCCTTACGTGGCCACGGCCCTTGCGTTGGTGGTGAGCATCATCAGATGGCGTCGAGATCCGTTCTCTGTCTCCGCGGTGTCGTCGCAGCTTCTCGAAGGCCGCAAGTTGTTCTGGGGATCGGTCTCGTTTCACTGGGGAATCACGATCATCCTGATCGGTCATCTGGCAGCCCTGGTCATTCCGGGTGGCGTCGAGCTGTGGAACGGCTCTCCGGCGCGGCTCTATCTGCTCGAGGCGACCGGTCTGGCGCTGGCGGCCTGGACGTTGTTCGGGCTTGGCGTGTTGATTTACCGGCGGCTCACGTCTGCCCGGGTTCGCGCCATCACCACACCGATGGATCTTGTGGTTCTAGCGGTGATCCTCGTTCAGGTGGTCACCGGCATTTGGATCGCTGTGGGGTACCGATGGGGATCCTTCTGGGGCACCTCTGTGTTCGTCCCCTACATCCGATCGCTTCTCGTGCTGCAACCCCGTCCCGAGCTGGTCGAGCCGCTGCCCTTCGTCCTTCAGGCCCACGTGGTTTCGTTCTTCGTGTTCCTGGTCATCTTTCCCTTCTCCCGACTGGTCCACATCGTGACGGTGCCTTTGGGGTATCTGACACGGCCATGGCAGAAGGTGGTTCGCCTCAACAGGGAGCCATACGTCTACCACCCCGGATCTGACGAGCCCTTGGAGCGAATCGGGTAAGAACGACCTGACTGCGTCGGCAGTGCCGACTCTGCGATCGCTTGTGATTGCACTTACTTGTGACCAAAGAATCGTCGTTTGGCTGTCGAAGGAACTCTCAGTGAGATAGGGGTCTTGAAGGGTCCGCTCATTGCGTAGCATAATTATGGCATGGCACGCATACGAGTTAGCACTACGGTTGACGGTTCGCTGCTGGAGAACGCCAGGGAGCTCAGGTCGGATCTAAACGATGCTGCTTTGCTCGACGAAGCCCTCGGTGCGTTGGTCTCGAAACATCGTGCGGCCGAGATCGACGCCGGGTACGCCGCCTACGACGAGCATCCTCTTGATGAGCCGGATGAGTGGGGCGACTTGGCCTCGTTTCGCGAGGCGGCAGCTTCCTCGTGAACGACCTGCCGTCCAGAGGGGAGATCTGGTGGTGTGAGCTGCCGGAGATCAGCCGCCGCCCTGTGCTGGTCCTGTCGCGGGATGCTGCCACTCCCAGACTGAGGCGGGCGCTGATCGCTCCATGCACGACAACAATCCGAGCACTTGCGAGTGAGGTGCTCCTAGAGCCGGGTGAAGATCCGATCCCTCTCCGGTCCGCAGTCAATCTCGATTCGGTGGAGAGTGTTTCGATTGGGTTGCTGACGGAGCGTCTTGGCAGGTTGGCTGACGAGCGCATGCGGGAGGTTTGCCGGGCCTTGACCGTGGCCGTCGACTGTTGCACGTAGCGACACCCGGTGCCCGGGCCCGTGGACTGGACGACTCTGTTGAGTAGCCAATCCCGGGAAGCATCGGGCTCCACTCGTCTTGTGTGGGTGACAACTCGAAATCTCTAATAGCACGATAGCCGTGTTATCATGTTGTTGTGATCCGGAGTTTCGGTGATCGCGCGACGGAGGACCTTTTTGACGGTCGGAACTCGAAGGCTGCCCGTCAGAGGTTGCCGCAGTCGCTGTGGAAGGTGACTGCGAGGAAGCTCGATGCGCTCGATCAGGCCGAGATCTTCGATGACTTGCGGGTACCTCCTGGGAACCAACTGGAGGCCCTTCGGGGAGATCGCAGCGGTCAGCACAGCATTCGGATCAATGTTCAGTATCGGATCTGTTTCTATTGGACGGATTCGGGTCCGGTCGATGTTGAAGTGGTCGACTATCACTGAGGAGAAACATGGTCCGTGTTCCTGCCAACCGAGTCCCTACTCACCCAGGTGAGATGTTGCTTGAAGAGTTCCTCATACCCTTGGGGATAACTCAGCGGGAGCTGGCGAATGGCATTGGTGTGCCGTATCAGAGGGTCAACGAGATCGTCAACGGGCGCCGCGGGATGACACCGAGCACCGCATTGCGACTCTCGCAGTACTTTGGCACTTCGAGTGGCTTCTGGATGAACGGTCAAATGCGATGGGACCTGTACTACGCCCAACAGGACGAGGGCGATGAGGTCCGCCGGATTCGCCCTCACTCTCGAGGTGAGGCCGTTTCTTAGGCCTTGGCCAGGTCCGGTTCGGACGTCGTCAACGGTGCTGCGTTACTCGCCTCAGTTCAGCAGCTGCCGGAGGTCTGCGCTCAACTCTTCGGGAGTGACTCCGAACGGATAGACGATGCGAAGAGCACCGTCGGGGTCGATGACCATCAGTGAGGCAGTGTGGATGACGTCGTACTGCCCGTCGGCGTTTTCTTCGCCGTACTCGAAAGTGACGCCGTACCGGGTCGCTACCGAACGGACATCGCCCTCTTCGCCCCACACTCCGCGGAATCGGGCGTCGAAGTTCGCCAGGTAGTCGTTGAGAGCTGCCGGCGAGTCACGGTGCGGGTCGACCGTCACCATGATGGTTTCGACTCTCTGCGCGTCGTCGGGCTCCAACGAGTCGATCGCCCTGCTCACGGTGGCCATCGTCAACGGGCAGACATCCGGGCAGTAGGTGAAGCCGAAGTGGACGAACACCACGTTGCCCTGGAGTGCGGCTATGTCCACGGGCTCCCCGTCGGTATAGGCCAGGGGCTCCATGGATGGTGCCGGATCCGAAGATTGCAACACGACACCTGAGAACACGTGAGGGCGAAACACGGAGAGCACGGCGATAGCCAGCACTACACCCAGCGCAGCGCCCAGCACGGGCAAGGCCCATCGCCGAGGTCGCGGTTCGCGGACTGGCTTAGGAGCAGTGTCGATGCTCATGGGTAACAGAGAAAGACGTGGGCGGCCTCATAGACGAGAGAAGCCGCACCGGACGCGTTTCTCAACTCCTCGGCGAGGATTGAGATGTGCCTGGTGAGCCGATCGGCATCGGAGGCGAGAGTCGAGTATCGGTAGTCACCGCGAACGAGCCCGTTGCCATCCACGACTATGTAGACCGGGTCGAAGGCCACCCCGTCCTCGGTGTCCTCGAAGTACACGCCGAACCCCTCGCCGACCACGGTTCGCAAGGTCTCATTGTCCCCACCGATCCACCGCCAACTCGTGCCGTCTGCTCCTGATGCCTCGGCTGCTGCGGTCAGTGCGGATGGTTCGTCGGTGTCGAGAGCCACGGTCACCCGCCGGAATTCGGCGTCCCCGAGATCCAGTGAGGCCACCCGCTCGCCGACTTGTGCCATCGTCTCGTTCACGGACGAGCAGTCATCGAGGCAGTCGCTGGGAAGAAAGGTGTAGAGGGTCACCGCACCGCGCCCATCCTCAGAGGTGAGCGACATGCCCGACTGGTCGACCAGAGCGAAACCAGGGCCGATGCGAAGCCGGGGGAGGACCTGCACTGGCTCGAAGATCGCAAACGCCATCACTGACAGCACGACGACAAGCCCGAACCCGATCAGCCACTTGAAGAGAGGCCGCATCCCAGTCGTAGACTCGTCGTCATGGTCAGGGCGCTCGTCTTCACTCTCTTCGCCGTTCTTCTCGCGGGTTGTCTCCCCGGAGCCCAGCTCGAGCAAGGCCCCGGAATCCTCGGTACGTATGTCGTCAACGGCGTCGACCCGGTCGGTGCTGAGTACACCGGACGTCTCTCGATCACGGCTGGCGACGCTGCCGGCGAGGTCGTCATGGAGTGGGTGGTCACCGGTGCGATTATTCGCGGCGAGGGACGAGTCGAAGGTGACTTCCTCGAAGTCGACTGGGTGATCGCTGACGGTTCCCGTGGCGTCTCCACCGGCACTGCTCGATACGAGATCATGGACGACGGTCGGCTCCTTGGCACCAGGACCATCGACGGCGTCGACCAGCCTGGCACTGAGGAGATCTTCCCCGATCCTTGACTCAGGCCCGGGCGTCACGTCCGGTATCCGATCGTCTTTCGTCATTCGACCTCCAGCGATTGCAAGTATGCAACTAGTGCTTCGATTTCCCTACTCGTGAGAGTCTCCTCATAGATATCCAGCATCTGCCCGGACCGGTAGCCGTCGACCAAGAAGGCGTCCGGATCCACGATCGACTCCAAGAGATACTCCTCGGCCGACAACCCGGGGGCTCTGCTCGCAGCCACGGTCCCCATATCTGACAGGTTCGGGCCAACCAACTCGACGCCGGGGTCGACGGAGTGGCAAACGGTGCAGCCTGCCTTGGAGGACTCGAAGATCTGGCGGCCCAGCTCGGCGTCCACATTGACCTCGTCCTCCACAATCACCACGAGGCGCCGACCGGCAGCAAGCTGCACGCTGCCATCCTGGATGACGGTCCTGTCTCCGCCCTCCAGCAGTTCGATCAGCAGGTGGGTCTCCCCGGCGTCAGCTGCCAACTCGACGACGGCAGACGCCACACCGCCGTCTCCGATCTGCTCTTCCGTGGGCTGCGCAGCTCCGATGGCGGTCCTGAGGACCGTGGGTGTGCCGACAGATCCACTGGTCACACCGGTGCCGGCGATCTCCGCTCCGGGTTTGTGGTGGACCACGACGAGGACCGCGGCCTCCGGCCGGTTGACGGTCAGGGCGATGGTCGTGGCAAGACCGACCAGGAGCATTGAGCCGAGCACGATCGCACCGGTCATGCCGATCCGCACTCGATTTCTGGGGATGTCGTGGGGGTCGGCCGATAGGTGGGTCCCGGGCGTTGCAATGGCGTGCTCGAGTGCGGTAGGCGCCACGAAGTCGCGGCTGATCATGGCGGCAGAGCCCCGCGGCACATGGGGACGGCGCTCACCTGACATCCGCTCCTCGGCCAGTTGATTGCCGACTCCAAACGCACAGTCCGCTGGCGGGCAGCCGACGACCTGCACCGACCGGGCACCCTTCTTGAGGAGCCTCGTGAGCGCTGTTGGACTCACCACACCCGCGCAGCGGACGGTGAGAACGTAGCGATCATTCACTCCGCTCAGCTGCCGGTGCCGCTCACAGGTGACCACCACATCGCGGCCTGCGATGTCGGCGGCTTGGGGGAGTGTGGCACCGGGAAGGTCGATGGCGTCGAAGACGCATGATCCGATGCAGATGCCGCAGGCGACACACAACGCCGGGTCGACCTCGGCGATCACTCGCTCGCCTAGCGAGATCATCTGAAGGGCGCGATAAGGACAGTCGACAACACACAGTTCGCATCCGGTGCACAGGTTGGCGTCGATTGTCACCACCTGGGACTTGCCGCGTGCCAGCAGCCACGGGAGGCCAGCCACGAAAGCCGAGATCGATCCGAACACTGCCAACACCAGCGGCCCGGGGAGAGCGGCAAGGCCTGGAAGCAAGAACAGGAAGAAGGGGTCGACCGGCACGCTGTCGACGAGATTCGAAGGATCTGCGATCCGAAGGAGCTCTGCCGGAAACGCGATCGACACGAGCCCCAGCGCACCGACCATCAGCCAGGTCCACAGACGAGGTGGCAGCCACGGCAGACTTGTCCGGCGGAGGTGCCTCCATAGGAACCATCCGATCACGGCGGTGGTGAGCAGGTGGACGAACCAGATCAGCAACAAGACCTGCCAGCCACTGCCATCGGCGGTGAGGACAGAGCTGACGACGACCGTGTCCAGCCCCAGGTCGTCGAACACAGAGGCAGTCGCCTCGTTGAGAAGCTGGGCCCGTTCGTCCCAAAGCAGCCAGTAGCCGGTCACACCGGCCAGGAAGACGACCAGAAGGGCGCTGAGGCCGGTCAACCATCGCCAACGCCGTGGCCCATTGAATCGCGACGCGACGAAGATCCTCCAGCCATGAACGACTGTCGTCAGCACGAGTGCGGCTGACGAGTACCGGTGCAGGCTCCGCATGAACCGTTGAATCGGATGCGACGTCAGCCTCTCCACCGAACGATGCGAGGCCTCGAAGCCGAATTCGAAGAACAGGGTGATGTAGACCCCGGTGATCACCACGATGATGAAGAGGACCACGCTGATGGTCCCGGCATGCGGAAGCGGGTTGAGCCGGCCGGACCCGACCAACCGCCGCACCGGTGACTCCGCGGCAAACGTGACACGGGCCAGTCCATCGATGTAGGGATGCTTGGCGGGGTCTCTCGCCTCGCCGCCGCCGTCCATCTGCCGTCTACGGACCGATGCCGGGTGAGTTCAGAGAGATGTTTGAGATCTGCTCGAACAGCTGTGGGCCGTAGGCCACCAGGATCAGCACGATCGCTCCGATGAGCCAAGGCTTGAAGGTATCGAGCCAGGCCGGGGTGAGCTGTGGATGACGCATCGATTCGGCGATCGGCACTTCGGGAACCTCGGAGGGGTCGACCTTCGGGCCGCGAACCGTCTTGTACATGGTCCAGACGTACATGATCACGGCGATGAAGAGGATGCCGCCACCGATGCTCACCCGGAGAAGGTGGCCGGCCCACTCCTCGGGAACGTACGGAGCTTGCCCCAACGGGGTCCGCCGCGGCGCTCCGAGCAGGCCAAGGACGTGCATCGCATTGGAGAAGATGATCATTCCCACGAACCACGTCCACGTCTGAATCACGGCCCATTTGGGCTTCCACAGCTTCCTCCCGGAGAGATGTGGGACCAGCCAGTAGCTGATGCCAATGAACGAGAGTGTCACCGCTGTGGCGACGGTGAGGTGGAAGTGCCCCGGCACCCAAGCCGTGTTGTGGATGACGGTGTTGATGTTGTAGCTGGCGTTGACCAGCCCCCCGATGCCGCCAAACATGAACAGAATCCCGGCGAGAAGCTGTGCCGACACCGACGGATCCGACCACGGCAAGGCGCGAATCCACCCGACCAGCCCTTTGCCGCCGCGCTGCTTGGCAGCGTGCTCGAGCGAGGCAATGACCGTGAACGCAGTCAGCATCGATGGGAAGAACACTGCGTAGGTGAGCCCCGCATGTATCCACTTCCAGCCTTCCGGGATTCCGGGATCGACGAACTGATGGTGGAACCCGACGGGAATCGAGACCAGCAGGAACAGCCAGAACGCGAGCCGCGCCAGCGAGTCGCTGAACAGCTTGCCCCCGGCCTGCTTGGGCAGCATCGCGTACCAGGAGATGTATGCCGGCAGCAGCCAGAAGTAGACAAGAGGGTGCCCGGTGAACCAGAAATAGGTCCGGGCCAGCTCAGGATCGGTGGCATCGATGAGCCCGACCGACCAGGGGAGGAGCATGGTCAGGATCTCGACCGCTATGCCGAGCGTGGCGATCTGCCACATGGCCATGTTGAGGACGCCGGCGAAGGCGATGAACGGTGACCGCACGCCGGGGTTGTCCTTGCGCCAGCCGCGGTAGGTGAGGAAGAACCCGTACCCCTCGATCCAGCTTCCGACTACGACGAGGGTCAATCCCAGATAGAACGCCCAGCTGGCTTCGAGTGGCGGGTAGAAGGTGTAGAGCACCGTGGCTTCGCCCAGCAGCAGAGGCACGGCTGTCATCACCAGCCCGGTCAGCATCGTCCAGAAGCCGATCTTGTTCACCAGCGGGTGAGACAGCGGTCGGCCCAGTCCCTTGATGGTCGTCAGGTTCGTGAACCCGACGATGAAGAAGGTCGTCCAGACGAGAGCGTTGAGGACTCCGTGCAGCGTGAGGCCCTGGTAGTAGTCCTGAAGGATGGGCTCCAGGTATCGATAGAGGTTCAGCCCTGAGAACTCGAACGATTGAAGCGGCCCCATGAGGCTGCCTATCAGGAGAGCGAGGACGGCAACCAGGATGTGCCATCCGATGAACCGCTTCTCCTTCGTCGTCAGCTCATAGCCCACCTTCACGTCGGAGACCGTCACTGGTCACCTCCTTCACCGGGCTGTACGACCTTGACCACTCCGAACATTGCGGCGTGCCCGATCCCGCAGAACTCGGTGCAGATGTACGGAAACTCCCCAACCCGATCGAAGGTGTACTCGAGCTTCGACACCTGCCCGGGGACGATCTGCATGTTGATGTTGGTGTCCTGCACCTTGAAGCCGTGCTGAACATCGGGGCTGGTCACGTAGATCGTCACTTTTGAGCCCACCGGGACTTCTATCTCGCGGGGCTCGTAGCTGAAAGTCCGGGCCACGACATACGCCTCGTAATTGCCTTCCGACACTTTTCTGAGGCCCGGCTCTGAGAAAGGTGAGGCAGGGTCAACGGTGACGGTTCGAGGGTCCACCTTCGTCTCCACTCCGGGCACCTGGAAGCCGAGAGCGAATCCGGCCACCGTGACCAGTGTGAAGAACACCACCAGCATGCCGATGCTGAAGATCATCCAGTTGCGCTCGAACGGGTCGACCCCCATCGACTCCTTGGTCTTCTCTGAGGTCGGGCTCATCCGGTTGCGCCCCGACTCAACAGAATCAAGTAGACCGAGCCCCACAGCAGGATGATGGTGAGCACGAAAGCGGCGAGGATGAACACCGTCCCCACCGGCTTGAAGTGCTCCTGCTCGGAGCTAGGCGCCATTTCCGACTCGGTCGTCACGAAACTCCCATCTTCTCAACCTGTCCTGTGCAAGGTTGCTGACGGATGTTGCGAGCCAATAGGGCCAAAAGGCCCTTCCGATTGAAGTGTCTCCTCGTAGACCATGGAGGGGACGGGTCCATCTTGTGGATTCGACGCGATCACAGGAGGTCCGGGTGGACGCCGCGAGAGCGGATGACAAGTGGAGGAGCCCCCGCACGGGCACCTTGGTGCTTGTGGTCGCATTCATCGCCTTTCTTCTGATACCGGTCACCGGCTTGGCGCAGTCCGGCGATGACCAGAACACGGAGCAACTAGCACAGGGTCAGCAGGTCTACACAAACAATTGCTCCTCCTGTCATCAGCCCAGCGGCCTCGGCCTCTCGGGTGCCTTTCCACCTTTGAAGGGCAACCCGCGCATCGACGACACCGACTACCTGCGAGAGGTCATCCAGAATGGCCTATCCGGTCCCATCGAAGTCAACGGCGAGACCTATGACGCTGTCATGCCCTCGTTCGGCACACTCGACGACGACCAGGTCGACGCAGTCATCGCTTTCCTCCAGAACGACCTCGTTGTCCCCGGCGGCACGCCACCCGCGCCGGAGAGCGCAGGCCCCGTAGCCGGGACCACGCTTCCTGCGGTGGTCGGGACCTTCAGTTCCGTTGCCTATCTCATCGCGATCGGGATCGCCCTCTGGGTCCTCGCGCCGCGGATCATCGGAGTCATCGATCGCAGGAGCCCGAATCGGCTCGATGCGGCTCTGAAGGGCGGGCTCATAGTGGTGTACTTCGCCGCAACCACTGTCTTCCTGCCTTCACTTCTGCTGTCCACAGAGGTGATGACCCGGCTGCCGAGAGGCGTCCAAGACTTCGTTACGACAGCCGTCTGGGCCGGTGCCCTGGGCATCGGCATCCTGGGCTTGTGGTGGTTCCAGCGGGAGAAGCGGATATGAGCTGGGATCTCCACTTCTACGACCAGAATATCCCGTGTCTCGCTGCCTGCCCAGTCCACACCAACGCGGGCATGTATGTGGCTGCCATCGCAGACGGCAACGACGAGTTGGCCTACATGACCGCCCGTCTCCCCAACCCTTTCGCCTCGGTCTGCGGCCGTGTCTGTGCCGCGCCCTGTGAAGACGCCTGTCGGCGCGGCGAGATCGACAAGCCGATAGCAATTCGAGCGCTGAAGCGCTTCGTGACGGAGAAGTACGGGACGGAAGTCGACGGCGAGGCCTGGAAGACGGTGGCCTCCCCTCCTCCAGTCGAAAGGGCAGAAAGCGTCGGCATCGTCGGCGGCGGTCCCGCGGGCTTGGCTGCCGCTCATGACCTGCGCAAGTGGGGGTATCAGGTCACCGTGTATGAGGCCACGGACAAGCTGGGCGGGGCGATGTGGCTGGGGATCCCGGAGTATCGGCTTGATAGAGACGTCCTGCAGCGCGACGTCGACGCCATTCTCAGCCTCGGCGTTGAAGTCGAGTACGACACGCGTCTGGGACATGACGTCTCTCTCGGTGAGCTACGCGAGCGTCATGACGCTCTGTTCCTGGCGATCGGCGCCACGCTGGGGCGGGGCCTCGACATCGAAGGCAACGAGGCCGACGGTGTGTTCCGCGCCATCGAGTTTCTCATCAACATGAACCGTGGCTTCGAGGTGGAAGTCGGCGAGCGAGTTGTCGTCATCGGTGGCGGAGACGTCGCCATGGACGCTGCCAGAACAGCCTTGAGGGCCGACGAGTACTCGGCTGCCGCCGACAGAGGTGTTCACGACGATGAGGGCCCATCTCTCCAAGTCGCCTTCGATGCGGCCCGAACCGCGGCCCGTGCCGGAGCTCGCGACATCACGGTGATCTCCCTGGAGAACCGCAAGGAGATGCCTGCGCATGAGTTTGAGATCGAAGAGGCCGAGAAGGAAGGGATCAAGTTCGTCCACCGCCGAGGCCCGGCGAGAATCGTCACCGGCGAGACAAACACGGTGACCGGCTTGGAGACGATAGGGGTGCTCTCGGTGTTCGACTCCGAAGGCCGTTTCGCCCCCGAGTTCGACCAGGAGGACAGAAGCGTCCTCGATGCAGACACAGTCATCTTGGCCATCGGACAGGCAATCGATCTCGACGCCTTGGGTCCCGACGGCCCTGACATCTCGCCGAGGAGGACCATTCAGATAGACCCCGAGACGGGTAGATCCTCGATCGAGAGCATCTGGTCGGGCGGAGATGCAGCCAAGGGCCCCCGGACCTTGATCGACGCCATCGCCGACGGCCGAAGGTCTGCCGAAGACATTCACCGGCATTTCGGTGGCGAAGTGCCAGATCGAACCCGTGGGCACATGGAGGTCGTGCCCGACTTCCACCGTTTCGACGACACCTACGACCGTTACGACAGAGTCGATGTCCCAACCCTCGACACCGGGCGGCGTATCGGCCTAGCCGAAGTTGATACGGGGTTCACCGAGGAGATGGCTCGACTCGAGGCGAGCCGCTGCTTGCGTTGCTTCGGCAACATCCTCCTCGATGTCCAGAAGTGCGTCCTCTGCGCTCTCTGCTCGGACGTTTGCCCGGTGGATGTCATCTCGCTGGTCCCGGCAGAGCGGGTCGACGTGACGGCGCGTGGCAGCACAGCTCTTCTCTTGGACGAGGAGCGCTGTATCAGGTGTGCCTTGTGCATTGAAAGGTGTCCGACCGACGCCCTCAGCATGGGTGTCTGGACTGGTGTGGGAGTTCCGGCATGACAATTATCGATCGCTTCAAGAAGTCGACTGTCGGCAAGTCGATAGTCCGCAACCCGGATCGGAAGACGCCGCGCGATCGAGCAGCTGGGCACTGGTCGAACTTCTTCCTCCACATCTACCCGGTGAAAGTCCCCAAGAGGGAGATCGGGTTCCGGTACTCGTGGTATCTCGGTGTGGCCTCAGCCGTGCTGTTCGGGTCGCTGATCGCCTCAGGCATCTACCTCATGTTCTTCTATGTGCCGTCCCCGGCCCAGGCCTACACCGACATACAGACGATCCAGACGGACGTGGCGTTCGGTCAATACGTGAGGAACGTCCATCGGTGGTCGGCCCACCTGATGGTCATCGCGGTGGCGGCACACATGGCCAGGGTCTTCTATCGCGGTGCCTACAAGTCGCCAAAGGAGTTCAACTGGGTCATTGGCGTGGTTCTGCTGGTGCTCACCCTCCTGTTGTCGTTCACCGGCTACCTGCTTCCTTGGGATCAGCTGGCGTACTGGGCGATCACTGTCGGGACCTCGATGGCCGGGTACGTCCCCTACATCGGCGACACCGTGCAGGAGATTCTGGTCGGAGGCACGACAGTCAGCTCGTCGACCCTCATCCGCTTCTACGTCTTGCACGTCGCCGTGCTCCCGGCGGCCGTTGTACTCACGCTCGCTGTTCATCTTTGGAGATGGAGGAAAGACTCGATGCTGACCAGCGAAGGATCACCCGATGAGTGACCAGCAGCCAGTGACAATTGGATCGGGGGATCCAAAGGTGATCAAAGGCCAGAGAGTTCTCGGTGTGGTGCCGGGCAAGCCTGCGGCGGGCGAGGAGAAGAGGCCGGCCGATGACGAGATGGCAATGGTCTGGCCCCATCTGCTCGTCCGGCACGCCGTCGCCGCTCTGGCCGTTTTGTTGCTCGTGCTTGTGCTGGCGGTCCTTTTCGACGCTCCTCTCAAGGAGATTGCCAACCCGACGGTGACGCCGAACCCCGAGAAGGCGCCCTGGTACTTCGTCGCGCTCCAAGAGCTGCTCGCCCACTTCCACCCCCTGGTGGCGGGGGTCTTGGTACCCGGAGCCATCATCATCGGGCTCGTCGCCCTCCCGTACATCGATCGAACGGCGTTCCACGACCCGAAGTACCGAAAGGTGGCCGTGTACACCTTCACCGCCTTCATGGTCCTCTGGATTGTCTTGACCATCATTGGATTCGCTTTCCGAGGTCCCAACTGGGCCTGGGTCTGGCCCTGGGAGGAATGGCACGGTGAGCTATGAGTGACATGTTGAACCGGCGTGACTTCCTGACCCGCATGTGGAAGGCGGGCATCACTCTCATCGGAGCCGCCGGAATCTGGACGTCGTGGGACCTTCTCCAACCGCTCGAAGCATCGGGTTTCGGCGGCAAGGTGAGGACGGTGCCGCCCGAAGCGGTCCCTGAGACTGGTGCGATAGAGGTGCCCCAAGCCCGCGCCTACCTGGTTCGGATCGACGGTCAGGTCAAAGCCCTCTCAGAGAAATGCACCCATCTCGGGTGTCGCGTTCCCTTCTGCAACACATCGAGCCAATTCGAGTGTCCTTGTCATGGCACCACGTTCAACAGGGCCGGCGACTACCGGTCCGGGCCGGCACCGAGGGGGATGGACGAATACCCGATTGAGATCGGCGAAGAGGACGGTTTGATCTACATCGACACTGGAGCGGTTATCGAAGGACCTGCCCCTGGTGTCATCACTGCCGACGAGCCGGCCACCGGGCCGTCTTGCACAGACTCGGGGCACGAAGCCTGATGGGTTACGACTACCAGACCGACGAAGAGCTCAACCGGTCCACCAACAGGGTCATGGTCGTCGGGTTGGTCCTCATGCTTCTGATGGCCCTGGTCTTCCCCTTCTACCGATGGTTCGAGCCGAGCGCGAGGGCAGAGTCCCGTGAGTTGCAACTCGAGTCGCTACAGGAGCAGGGCTCATCGATCTGGGAGTTCAACTGCGCTTCTTGCCACGGCCTGAACGGTGAGGGCGGGCTCGCTCCAGCTCTCAACTCGATGCAGTTTCTTCAGCTGGCCACCGACGACCAGATCCAAGGCTTGATCGCAGTCGGTGTGCCGGGAAGCCAGATGAACGCCTACTCGCTCGACTTCGGCGGCCCGTTGACGTCGGAGCAGATCAAGGCGGTCACGACCTTCATCCGCGCCTGGGAGCCTGACGCGCCGGATCGTCCTGACTGGAGAGAGTCCAGCTAGTCAGCACGGATCAGCCCCAAGGTTGGTCCGTCTCTATGTCTCAGTGATCCGCGTGTGAGTGATCCATGTCTCCCATGGTTTCCGACGGGTCGACAACCACCGCCTCAATCGTCTGCTCACCGGCTTGGCTCCATGTGAGAGTGACTTTGACGATGGCTCCGACGTCTTGACGGTCCGCACCGAGCAGCATGATGTGGTAGCCGCCTGGTTCGAGGACAAGTTCACCGTCTGCAGGCAGCTCCAACGAGCCCACGGGTTGCATACCCATTGTCCCGTCGTCGTTTGAGGTCGTCTGGTGGATCTCCGCGGTCTCAGCGGCGTCGGTGGCCGCCGAGATGAGAGTGTCGGCCTTGCCGTAGCCACGGGCGGTGAGATAGAGGGCAGCGTTCGGGCCTGTCGGCTGGCCCACCCTGGCGTCCGTGATCTCCGGTAAGTCTGATGTCTTTGCGGGAGTGCATGCGGCGAGGACAAGAAGAGCTGCTATTGCCGTCACCACAGCTGTGCGTGGGTGCATCCGGTTCTTCATGGTCCTCTTCTACCGCCTCGCCGATCTGAACCCAAAAGCCCAGCTGGTCGGGACGTGCGATGTCAGAGAGGACGGTTAGTGACTCGGGTTCTCCGGGATGTCGTCTTCGGCTTTCCCGTGTGTCGGCTCGAGTCGGATGACGTCTTTGACGTTCCAGCACAAGGTGTTGCCGTCGACGACCTTGAGCCTCCAGGCGTCGTCTTCTACAGACAACACTCCGCCGTCTCGAAGAACCTCTAGCGGTATTGAAGCCCGGTAGCCGTCGGTGGCGACGACGGTCACATGTGTGGTGTCAGCGGGTAGCTGGCCACTGTCGAGAACCGCAGCCACCGGCCCTGACTGAGTCGTCGTCGGTCCAAGACCACGGATCTCGATGTCAGCTGTCATGAAGTGAAGTCTGGCATTAGTCGGCAGTGTGGAGAGCTTGTATCGCATTGCTGATGTACCGGGCCAGCCCGGGTGCAATGGCTTCGTAGGTGGACTCGAATCGAGGGTCGGCGACGTAGGCATCCGCAAGGCCAAGGTGGGTTTCAGGTTGGAGCGGGTAGAACCAGCGATCGATGAGCTCGCCGTGTGTTCTGGCCGCTTCGGCTGCGGCCTCGTCGCCGGGGTCGACACCATCCCTCATCAGAGCCACGAACTCTTCGATGTTGGCACCGTTCTCGTCTGCAAAACGCTGCCAATCGTCTGCGTTGTAGCTCGCCACTCGTCGCTGAGACTCATGGTACGCCGAAGTGTCGCCCCACTTCTGTTCGGCCTCCTCGTCGTGACGACTTGGGTCGAATCCGTTGAACATGCTGTGGACGGCATCATCGGTCATGTCATCTCCCTTCTCCAGCGAGGCGATGGTTGCTTCGACGGCTTCGATCATTGTTTCCAGGTCTTTGGCGTGGTCTCTCATCCGCTCGAGCTGGCGTTTGAGCCCGACGGCGAGGTCGACATCCGGAGCGTCGATCAGGTCCGCGATCTCCTCCAACCCGATCCCGAGCGACCGCCAGTGGATGATTGAGTGGAGTCGGACGATGTCAGTCTCGGCGTAGAGGCGGTATCCGGTGGCGCTACGCACAGAGGGCTCCAGGAGACCGATCTCGTCGTAGTGGTGCAATGCTCGGACGGTGGTGCCGGCCAAGGCTGCCACTTCACCGACGGTTCGCAGCCGGGTCACTGGTCGATCCCGGTCGCTTCGTCGAGACTCCCCACAGGCGCATCGGTGCGCCGGCCAGTGAAGACAAAATGGTGCCCATCGGGGTCGATCATTGTCACCTCTCGGGTGTTCCAAGGGGTGTCGTACGGGCCTTCGACATCGCCGTGGCCGGCGGCCCGGTCAGCCAAGAGGTCGACTTCGGTGTCCGTCATGGCCTGAAAGGTGACTGTGAGCGACCTGTCTCGGTCGATGTTGTGCTCGAGGCCCGCGGCAATGAGGACGTCCTGGTACTTCATGCGTCGCATGTGGACCATTGTCGGGCCGTCGCCGGAGTCCGGCCCGACGAACATGACGCCGAATCCGAGCGCGTCACGGAACCAGCTGGCCATGCGAGAGACGTCGGGGGTGTTGATGGTCACGAAGACAGGCATGGGGTACACGTCCCATCCCTCGTGCTGTCCGAGCAGCTCAGGATTCTCCTGGCTGCTCGTAGGTGTGGTCACTTCGATCATGCCGACACCGTATGCCCTCACGCTACGTGAGAGTCAAGAGGGTTTTGAGCGAGAACTCGAGCGCACAGCGACCACACCTTTCCGTGGCCGCTAGTGGTCAGGTTATTCCACAGAGGTGAACTGTGATGCCGATCCGGTCGAAGAAAGCCGCCTTGGCCTCTAGCGCTGTCTTGGCTGCCTCCTGTGAGTCTGCGTAGGCGACCGTCACATGATTGGACTTGTGCCGCGCCATGAACTGATCTCGCGACACGCCGTGAAGCGTGGCGTGCATGATCGGCCACTCAGGTGTGGTCTCTTTCAGCCTTCTCTCCGTTTCGGCTTCTGGGAGCTCAACGGCAGTTGCAAGTCCAATGTCGGCATGGAGTCCGTCGGGGAGCTGATACACCCGGCTCCAAACGACCGGCCCAGGACGGCAGACTCCGCTGAGTGTCCCCCCGCCCGACCGAAAATACATAGGTGGCTGGCGGTATGACTTCGCTGAGGCGTACCCCCCGTCGATGTGTGATGCCGGTACGGATCCGGAGATCATGAACGTCCACACGAATTCTGTTCCTCCGGGCAGATCGAAGTCCTCGCCCCAACGCACGTCGTGAAGTGTCGCCGACGGATCGAGCCCGAGAGCGGGCCAGATCCTGCTTGTGGCCACTAGATCTACTGCAATGCCCTCATCGACCTCGTTGAAGTGGGGGATAGGGCGTCCGGGGAGTATCTCCTCGCCGTCCGACACTCTGAGGATTGGCGGCCGTTCGCTGTTGTTGAGGAGGCCCTCGGCGAGATCTGAGGCTGGAGCCACATCGATCATGCCGAGTTGGTATTGGATTCCTATGGCGTCGCAGCTGTAGCGGTCGGCAATGCGCCCGGTCGCAATGTACATCTTCAATTGCGCGTGAATCTGCTCGTCGGTCAGCGATGTCTCCGGATCCTCACCGGTGACGAACTCAAACTCACGGTCCTCGAGCCACACTCTTGCCGCCGTCGCATCTTCGTCGGCCACACGCTCCATCTCTGCGATCAAGGCCGTTTGACTCAGCCGCTCCTTGAAGATGCCGATTTCGTGCAGGAAGTGATCGTCGAGGATGGCGTTGTGCATTCCCATGCAGCCTTCGTCGAGGACACCGATGATCGACTTCGAGCGGAGGAGGCTTTCTCCGGCTTCACGTCCGACGGTGCCACCCTTTCCCTTTGCTTGATCAGGGTCGAAAGGTCGCACGTGCGACGAGTCGTGAGTGATTGTGCCGGTTTCGAGCCACTCTTGAAAGCCGCTGAGAAAGAAGTCATCGTCGAAGTTCTCGCTCCAGAGGGTCGAATACTCGCGCCCCGACTTGGCTAGGGATGCATTGAGGTTGAGCAGGCCAACGAGCCCCGGCCACTGCCCGCTCCAGTTTGCCACTGTCAGCACCGGTCCCTTGTGATGGAGTAGGCCTCCGTGGACATGGTGACTGAACTGCCAGATGGCCTCCGCCATGATTATGGCGTCGTCGGGATCGATCCTTGCAAAGAGGTCCAGACCTTCTCGCTGGCTCGAAATGAATCCGTGTCCGCGCGCAATGTCCGGCTCGGTTGCCCGCTTCACGATGACCCCGCGCTCAGCTGCCGCCTTGGTGATGGCAGCCTCCAGACGCTGTTGGGCAGGCCAGCCGGCAATGTTCGCAGGTTCTCGAGCGTCGCCGCTGGCCACGAGATGGACATTCCTCGTCTTTGGGGGAAGGTCTGGGGTGTTCAGGATCTAATCCTCCGCATCTGAGAAATCGGTTTCAGGCTACGTCGAGCGTGCTCGATGTGTCAAACGATGGAGATTGCTGCGACAGGTCAGGTGAACCGTTCGACGAGAGTTTTAGCTGCGGTGCCGCCTGATGCTGGACTCTCGAACGTGCATTTCCGACTCCAGCGTGAGGATCTCGGGGGGAGTAGTCGAGCCCTGAATCCGTTTCATCAGCAGGCCAGCCGCAGCCTTGCCAATTTCGTATGTTGGCTGGCCTATCGTGCTCAGAGCGGGATCGACCAGGTCGGCCCACGCCAGCTCGTCGAAACTTATGAGGCCGAAGTCTCGAGTTGACCGGCCAGTGTCCGAGATCGCTCGTAGAGCCCCGATCGTCATGAGGTTGTTGCCAACAACGATCGCGTCGGGCGGCTCTGCTCGACGGAGGAGGGACTGCGCAGCTCGATATCCACCTTCGACCCTGAAGTCTGCGTATTGAAGGAGGGCCTCGCGACCCTCGAGTGCCTCGAGATATCCGGCGGCCCTGTCTGTGCCCGTAGTGGTTGATTTAGGTCCTGAAATGCAAGCCACGCGCACGTAACCCTGCTCGAGGAGGTGCCGAGTCGCGTGCGCAGCGGCCTCCCGGTTGTCCAACCGGACCAGGTCGGTGGCGGTGCCAGAGATCTCCCTGTCAACAGCCACAACGGGTATGTCGGCATCAAGCAATGGTTGGACGCTGGAATCAACGAGGTGCGCGGGTGTGATGATGCAACCAGCCATTCGCTCATCGAGAATCAACTCGATGTAGCGCTGCTCCTTAGCGGTGTCCTCGTCGGCGTTGCACAGAACGACCGAGTAGCCCATGTCGGCGGCTGCATCTTCGACGCCCCTTGCCATGTCGGTGAAAAACGGGTTTCGGATGTCCGAAATGATGAGACCCCACACCAAGGATCTCTGCGATCTGAGGGACCGGGCCAGTCGACTTGGCCGATAGTCGAGGACTGCCACCGAGTCCCAGACTCGAGCGGCTAGTGACGGGTTGACCTCGTTGCTCCCGTTGATGACTCTCGAGACCGTGGCCGGTGAGACGTTTGCGTGGGCTGCGACATCGCGGATGGTCGTCATTTGCGTATCAATAGTCGAGGTTCCGCAGAATTCTGCCAGGCCTGGGCCCCATCATGAAAGTCCTGGTCGGTCTGGCAGGGTATGGCGTAGCAATCGAAGCAGGGATCATAGACGTCAGCCTTTGATGGTCCGGTTCAACGGTCCAGACTTTGTTTGGACGAAGTCTCGCGGTTGGGAGCCTTCGCGATTCTGTCCTATTGTGTGAAATCGATTTCCCGATAGCTATGGAGCGACCCGCCGATGACACCATCTCACCCCCAAGCAGATTCCGGTACCTGGAGTGTGGATGGTCTGGCGCTCACCACGCGTCCGAGAATCGGCCAAAGGCAAATCCACCTCGACTTCCACACGCCCGCTGAGGCCGGCCGTATCGGCGACCAATTCAATGCGGCGGAGTTCGCCGGCACATTCACGGATGCGGCCGTTGATCATGTCAACCTCTTCGCAAAGTGTCACCACGGCTGGTCGTACTACCCGACAGAGCTTGGACAAGTGCATCCGGGTTTGGACTTCGATCTGTTTGGACAGCAGGTTGAGGCCTGTCGTGAAGCTGGCTTGATCGTTGGGGCGTACTACACCATCGCATGGTCGGCCGAAGATGTGCGAAGACATCCTGAGTGGGCTGGTCTCGATCGGAACGGTGCTCCGCAGCTCTTCCACATGGACGCCGACGCGGATCCAAGCGACCCCCGGCCAATCGTGTCTTGGGAGTTCCTGTGTCCCTCGGGACCGTATCTTGATGCGATGGTCGCCGAGGTCGAAGAGATTGCCGAGCGCTACGAACCCGATGGCTTCTTCTTCGATATCTGCTTTGCCCCTCCTTGTTTCTGTCGGACCTGCAGCGACGGCATGGCTGAACTGGGCATAGACAGAGACGACGATGTCGCAACGTTGGCGTACAGCAATGAAAGGTGGGCAAACGCTCTTGCTGCCTTGCGGGTCGCCGGTGGCGTAAGCGAATCCCGATGGGGGTCATTCAACGGCACGACGCGGATATATGGCAACGATGAGCACGCTCCCGCCGCCACGTCCGGCCTTCACGTCTTCAACACGCACCTGGATTTGGAGGACCTGCCAACGACATGGGGTGGATACGACAAACTTCCCCTGCGCGCCCGGTACTTCCACACGCTGGGGTACGACCTCCTTGCGATCAGTGGAAAGTTCCACACAACATGGGGCGAGTTCGGTGGATACAAATCCCAACGCGCGCTCGAATATGAAGTCCGAGCGATGATTGCCAACGGGGCTCGGTGCAACATGGGCGATCAGCTGCATCCGAACGGTGTGCTGGATTCTCAGACCTATGAGTTGGTTGGTTCTGCCTATCAAGCGGTCGAGATGAT
This sequence comes from Acidimicrobiia bacterium, assembly GCA_028285585.1. Lineage (GTDB taxonomy): Bacteria > Actinomycetota > Acidimicrobiia > Spongiisociales > ZC4RG35 > CAXMPK01. The sequence continues at coordinate 162,162 of JANQOU010000008.1, read as the reverse complement.
GCGGGGTCACGTCGACGGAGCGCGTCCAATATCCAATCTCGCGCTCTGTGTATCTGTTTCAGAGGACGATGACCAGGGTGTGGCGCGGGCTCTTCTCGAGCAGCATCGCGAGTTTGTCGTGGTGCCGGCGTCGCGCCTCGACCCGTCGGAGCACCAAGCAGTAGTGCTCGCAGCAGCCCCCACGAGTGTCGATGTCTATGAGTCATTGGCTCGATACGCCGCCGATGGTGGGCGCATACTGGCCCTCGGTGACGCCCTCTCGGAGTGTCCGCCTGACCTGGCTTCGAGCCTGCTCGGGATCACGGCAAGCCAACCCAGCACCGCAGACGGCGACTTCACTGCCTTTGGTGGCGAGCTAGGGCACCTTGGTGCCGGTCTCGCTTACAACTACGAACCAGGGTGGCGACACACGCTGCATCCGAGCGCTGACTCTCTGGGTCTGATTCATGAGGCCTTCTTTGACCGGACGTACGGCCAATACTTCTCGCATCAGAATGCTCCGCCGCTTGTCGACCCGACTTCGTTTGCTGCTGTACACCGATACAACGATCATTTGGTTTCAGCCCACCCCCTTGGTCGGTTGTATCTCCGGCATGGGGCGGAGGTCCACCGTTCGCTCATCTGGAGTCTGGTGGAGATGATCAACCCGGAACCAACGATCAGCGTCCACAATCTGCCGCCCGGTGGGCGCGTCACCGTCTTGCACCAGCCTGAGCAGTCTCGAACTCTCGTGCACGTCCTCTACGCGACGGTCGTGGCCCGCGGCGAGGCGGTCATCATCGACGATGTTGTTCCGGTCAGTGACGTCAAGGCCACCGTGAGGCTGGGTCACCAGGTGACTTCGGTCGTCGACCCGCTGTCGGGTCGCGAACGGCCTCACGAGTCGGAAGCCGACGGCTCGCTCACTATCCATTTCCCGACAGTCGAAATGCACGCCGTCGCGGAGCTCCGTCACTGACAAGATCCGAGAGCTGCCTCTGCTGCGGCGATCGTCGCATGCGGTCTTCATACAGTGAGATTGGGTCGCGACCACTTCTCTGATCCGACTGTCGCAGTTCTGCCTGCCGGTCGCCGATCGTGTCCGAAAGAGAGCCCGTTGACATCAGGGGCGACAACCGCCTATATTCGAGATATCGATTTCCTGAATAGGGCGTTGCGCTGCGGAGTGCGGTGTTCCAGCTTGGAAAAATCGATATCTAATTCAGATACCGAGAAGGTGCTTGATGAATAGGCGCAGCCAACGGGCCGCATCCTTAGGGAGGAAGTCAACATGACAATTCGAGCAAGCCGTCTCATCATCGTCGCTCTCGTACTTGCGCTCGTCGCTGCTGCGTGTAGCGGCGGAGTTGCTGAGACGACAACGACAGTCGATGAGGTAACCGGAACGACATCGAGTGAAGGGACCCAGGCGACGGATTCTGGTTCAGAACCGAGCGGTTCAGATCAGCCGTGGGTGATTGATGAGCCGCTGAAGGTGTGGATCGATCCGCCGCGTGAGAAGGCCGTCACGCTCTATCTGGAGACATTTCCAGATGCCAACATCGAGTACGAGTTTGTAGACCGCGGCGAGTTCCCAGCACAGGTTCTGTTGTTCAACGCGGCTGGTGAAGGATGGCCAGACGTGATGTTCGCAGAGCCTGAGATCCTGGCGCGGGCGGCGGATGAGCAACATGACTATCCGCTCGACCTGACCCCCTATCTCTCCGACGGTGTGGTCGACGGCTTCTATCCGGGTGGTATTGCCCCGTGCTTGGACGGTGACCGAGTGCTCTGTCTTCGTAACGACATCGCCCACATGGTGGTCTGGTACAACGCGCCGAAGATGGCAGAGTTCGGGTACGAGCTTCCCACCACATGGCAAGAGTACGAAGCCTTCGGTGAGCAGGTTGCCGCAGACCATCCGGGATTCCTGATTGGCGCCTTCGGCGACGAACAGGCTCTCGACACCTACTACTGGCCGTCGCGCTGCCCAGTGCAGGTTCTCGACGGAGAGGGTGGCGTCTTCATTGATCTGGCCGACCAGCGTTGCACGAGAGTCACCGAGATGGCAGACAACTTGATCGAACTCGGCGTGCTTTCGAAGGTTGGGCCATTCGATCCAGCGTTTGTTGAGAAGATCCAGAACGATGAGTGGCTCCTCTTTCCGGCCGCGAACTGGTACGGAGAGTTCGTTTTCCAAGGGCGTGAGGATGGGCTCTATTACCAAACCGGCGAAGGTCAGGTTGGGGCAGCACCTCCGCTCCTCTGGGAAGGTGAGGACGTTGCTTGGACCGGTGCTCGCGGAGGCGCAGCTTGGGCTGTCTCCCAGCACACTGGGCACCCGGAAGCCGCAGCTCACTTCGTCGAGTGGGTGACCACCTCGCCCATCTTCCAAGGTGTGGCAGGTGGCTATCCGGCGTACGCACCAGCGGCGCCGGCATGGGCAGGCAACATCAACGACAACCCGCTCTACGCGAATGATGTGGTGTCGGTTGTGACCGAGGCAGCCGATCTGCTGGATCCATCCTGGGGCAGCGTCCGATACGACTACCTCGGGACGTTTGTGGACCTTGTCATCGGCCCGGTTCAGTCTGGAAGCACTGTTGCGGAAGTCTTTGGCGATCTCGAAGAGCCTCTTCGGTCTCTTGCCGAGCTCAATGGCTACGCGCTGATCGACTCAGAGCCGGCCCGTTAGCAACACCAGTCGCGTCCATCTAGAGGTCGGTGCTCTCTTCCCAGAGAGCACCGACCTCTGTCGGAGCTTGGGCGGCAACCTCTGCGAGATGGGATACTGAAAGAGATGCGGCGAGTTTCTCGAATCGAGGGATTTGCGAACGATCGGCGACAAGCGGGCACCTCGCGGGATCTGAGCGGCCTTGCATTTACGAGCTCTTATCTGGTGCTCCTTGTTCTCTTTGGCGTATTCCCGGGCGTGTACGCCGTCTTCTTGCTGTTTGCCGAGTTCGATCAAGGAACACCTCGTTTCTTCGAGGCGGGTTTGGAGAACTTTCGCATTGCGTTCACGGACTTCCGTCTCGGTGAAGTAACGCTCAATCTTGCGAAATTCCTGGCCGTGTCGGTGCCACTTGGAGTCTTTCTCGTGACGCTGCTGGCCGTCCTTCTCCATATGCGCAGGTCTCGGGGCGCTGCGGTCTTGAGGACCTTGTACTTCGTCCCGGCGGCACTTGCAGGTGTCCCAGCCGTTCTACTCACCATCTTCATGTTTGACCCCAACGTCAGTCCGTTTGCCCCACTGTTGAGAATGCTCGGCAATGAGAGCGTGGTGAACACACTTTCTCAGGGCAACCTTCCGACGATCTTCATGATCATCAGCTTCTTTGCCGGGGCCGGTGCCTGGATTGCCATCTTCTACGGTGGGCTCAACGCCGTTCCTCAGGAACTCATCGAGGCTTCTGTGGTTGACGGTGCATCGCCGTGGCAACTGGCTTGGCATCTCAAGGTCCCGATGATCAAGCCATACATCATCTACATGCTCGTGATCGTCTTTGCGGGCAATGTTCAACTGTTCGCGGAACCACAAGTCCTGAAAGCTGCAGCGGTGGCCCCGATCAGTCCGACCTGGTCTCCCAACCAGCTCGCCTTTTCATTCGCGTTCGAGCTCGGGCTCTTTGGCGTGGCAGCTGTGATCTCTCTCGCGATGTTGATAGTCGGGCTGCTTGCCGCCGCGATTGTGCTCCGCTTCACGGATTTGTTCAGGACGTAATGGCTTTGTCTTCGCGTCGTCGCATCCTTGGGGACAGGACTGGTCCTCGACTTGCCATCGGGGAGCGTCTGCCATGGCACACCAATATCGTCCGACGGATCGTTCTGGCCATATTTGCCGTCTTCTGGGTAGTGCCGGTCATCTGGCTCGTGCTAGCGCCCAGCAAGACGGACAATGAGCTTCTGGATCGTGCGCCGTTGGCGTGGGGCTCATGGGAGCAACTAGGGGAGACCTGGACTGATCTCTACAGCTTCAACGACGGCGCCATTCTTGATTGGGCACTTCGGTCTCTTGTTTATGCCCTAACCGCTCTTGTCATCGCAGTCGGTACGTCGATCCTCGCTGGCTACGGACTTGCCACGCGGGACTTCGCCGGGAAGCGCGCTATCCTCGCGCTGACGCTTGTGACCATGATCCTTCCGGTCTCGGCGACGGTACTTCCGCTCTTCTTGGGAATGAACTTTGTTGGGCTCCTCAACACACCCATTTCGGTCATTTTGCCGATGGGTTTCTTCCCGTTCGGGACATATCTTGCGTACATCTACTACAGGAGATCTCTCCCGCCGAGCCTTTTGGAGGCAGCTTCCATCGATGGCGCGAGTCATTGGCAAGCCTTCAGGAAGGTCGGGCTGCCTCTTTCCAAGCCTCTTCTCGGGTTGCTCGCGTTCCTGAATTTCACGGTGAACTGGAATCGGTTCTTTTTGCCGTTCGTGATGCTGAATTCCGCGGACACGATCAATCTTCCTGTAGGTCTCAATGCACTTGTTCAGTCGACGAGCGCGCTGAGGCCCACCTTCCTGGGTTCGACACCAATCAAGCGGCCGGAGGTGGCACTGGCTTCGCTGATCTTGGCCATCCCCGTGGCCATCGTCTTCATCTTGGCTCAGAAGTATGTGATTACCGGCTCGCTGACCGGAGCAACCAAGGACTGAAGCTGTCGCGTTCCGTTTGGAGGTGAACATCTTCGCGGTCTCGACGCTCCACGCATGCTGACTGGGCCCTTCAGGACCGCTCCGTGTGGGCGCCGTCCTGGCTCCGGCCGGCTCGAAGCAGCAGCCACAGGGCGAACCAGCCCTCAGCGAGAATCGATGGGATGGCGACGATCGTCACGAACAAGGTCTCGTAGTCGTTGTAATTGCTGAGCAATACGTGTGCGACTGTGTCGATCACATACGCCGCGCCCGACACCATCAGCACGGCAGCGAGAGTCCTGCTTGTGATCCCGCTGCGGACCACAAGCAGGCCGAGCAGTACCAGATGCACACCAAATGTGAGCAGTCCGATCAGCCACGTCGAGTTGAAGGTGTCAAGGGCCACGAGTGCCTGGGCGTTCAGCTGATCCGTGGTGAAGACGTCTGTGAATGCATCGTGTTGGAGCAGTTGGAGGGCTTGGAAGAAGAAGACCAGTGCCACGCCGAGGAGCACGGAGTAGACGATCCGGAACCAGGCCGTGAGCAGTGACAGGTGGGCGTTCGCCTGCTTGAAGAGCACATAGAGAGCCCAAGCCACGATGACATCGATCACCAAGATCGCGGCGAAGGCGACCATCCCGGCCCGGAACAGGCCGATCGAATCGGTGATGTTCGCGGCGGTGGCCGCAGCGTCACCCGACACGATCAAGCTCTCTCGCACGAAGAAGTTGGCGAACACGCCCAAGACGAACAAGAGGACGTACCCGACCCCGGCAATCACGGCGTATGGCCGAAGTGACCCGGCGGCCTTGTGTGTGGTGGAGGCGGTCATCGCCGGGCTCCGGATGTCTTTCCCGATGTGGTGATGATGTTCATTTCGTCTCTCCTCGAGGGATGTTCGTACTTAGTACGATTACTTGCGACACCGTATTCGTACTAAGTACGATATGTCAACTCGACAAGGAAAAGCCGGGATAGGAACGAAGAAGAGCAGGGAGCTGACCAGGGAGCTGACCAGGGAGCGCATCCTCAAAGCGGCAGTGGATCTGGCGGACGTGAGCGGCATGGAGGACTTCACGATCCGCAAGCTGGCAACCGCACTCGGGGTGGCCCCGATGAACATCTACCACTACCTCTCGTCGAAGGACGAGATCGTGGACGGGATGGTGGAAGTGGTGTTCGGTGAGATCGAGCTGCCATCTGAGGACGAAGACTGGAAGACGGCAATTCGCAGGCGCTGCCTGTCGGCGAGGGCTGCTTTGGGACGGCATCCTTGGGCGGCACCACTCATGGAGTCGAGGCCCGTGCCCGGTCCCGCCAATCTTGGTCATCACGACGCTGTGATCGGCTGTCTTCGCCGGGGAGGGCTTTCGATCGAGCTGACTGCTCACGCTTACGCGATCCTGGACAGCTTCGTCTACGGCTTCGCGTTCGAAGAATCCACCCTTCCGTCAGGGGACAAGGACATGGCGGACATCGCTGCTGAGATGGACCAGAGCGACTTCCTGGCGGAATATCCGCACGTTGCTGAGCTCAGTCAGGAGCATGTGATGAAGCCCGGGTACGACTTCGGTGACTCCTTCGAGTTCGGGCTCGATTTGCTGCTCGAAGGAATCGACCGGGCGATCGCCTGCGACTAGGGAACGCCATCGAATTGTCGCTTGCTCACCAGACCCGGAATTGGGGTATGGCCTCGCTCCTGGAGGTTCTCTCAGAGACCGCAGTCCTATTCGATCTCGAGAGGGAGGCGACGGCGGCCGTGGTCGCATGTGCGTGTCATTGGATGCCCCCAAGCCACTTGGGTGAATAGCGATTCGACACTCGACAAATAGGAGTTTGGGACGACGAGGAGGTGTCTCATGGCCGAGCGACGAGTACGACAGACGGGCAAGGATCCAGATGGTGACATCACAGCTCTGTGCAACACGGGGGAGTTGTGGTCGCCGAGATCGAAGGCAGATGCCGTCAGCGACATAAAGAGTGGTTTGCACAAGTACTTCGTGGACGAGGCCGGGACTCACACCGAGGTGTATGTGACCATTGACGGGCACCTGAAGACCGTCGCTGATGGCACCCACTCAAACAATCTCGACAACTTGCCTGACTGTTAGCAGTGCCTCCATCTCACCAGCTTCTCCATAGGTCGCAATGATCTTGGGACGGCAGACAAATAGAAGAGTGAGGAGCCGGTTGCGACGCGCATCGGCACCCGATTGGTCTACACGGGCGATCTAGGAGTGATCCGATGGCTGAAACAAAGTCCACGCCACTGAAGGTCCCATCTCGAGACCCGCACAATCTCGAGGCAACGAAGTACTACATCTTCAACGAGACCGGCAACATCATGATCTCCAGCACTGTCGACTCGAACGAGCCCATCGAGAAGTCGGTGCAAGACATCTTTGCCGAGGTTTCGGTCTTCTTCGCTGCGATGACCAAGGCGATCTCGACGACTATCAACCCGGTCACCAAGAAGCCCTATTCGATCTACAACTACACGGCTCTCAACAACGTCATCAGTGGATCCGGCCTGTTCGTCCACGTGACGGAAGAGGACGTCACGTACAAGTCCAGCAGCTTCGGGATGGACTTCTCGAAGGAGATGATCGAGGCGCTACTCGGGTTGGCCACAGGTGCCGGCGAGATGTCTTTTGCGTCAGCCATGGTGGCTTCTCTCGGCCGGGAGGGTTTGGCGATCAGCGAGTCCCACTCCTCTGTGGATAGCAAAGTCGCCAACATCGTTTTCGTCTGTGAGTACCTGCTCGGCATGCCAATAGTCAGTGCATTGGTGGTCTACGCCGACGTCGACATCAACAAGCAGTATTTGAAGATCGGCCCCTGCTTCAAGGAAGAGACAGTGCACACGACGTGGCAACTCCACAAGGACACGTACCTCTTTGTCACCCCCACGTTCATTCGCGAGTATGCGACAGACCTGGACTCAGCGGAGTCGAATCCGGCTTACAACCAGTTGGTCTCGTGGCTTCAGTCTGTCCTCCAACGGACGCCAACTATCACTGGCGTGTACACGACTGGTGGATCGACTGAGCCAGCGCCGACGGCGCTCGTTCCCGGGACGACGTATGCCATAGAGGGCTCGTATCTACCGATGCCAGAAGGCACATTGTCATTCGGCAAGGGCAGTGTCACTGTTTCTTTGTGGACCACTACTCGGATCGAGTTCAAAGTGTCTGGGACGCTGTCGAAGAAGACGCCTATCGAAGTTGTCCCTCACGGTGAGACGACACCAGTTGTCGCCACACCCGGAGACGGCTACACAATCAGCACCAAATAGCCTTGTGTGCTTCGGCTGGCGTGTGTTGCTGCCGACAGTCGCCCAGGTGCCCAGTTCAAGCTGACCGGTCCGACAGATCGACGGGTGGAAGAAGTCCTTGGGGTGCAGTCTCGAGCAGGGCACGTTCCCATTCCCGTCCTGCATCCTTCCGGTGGCCCCCGCTGTGTGTCTTGGTCACCACACCTCGTTCCGCAGTCCATGTCTCTTCGCCCGGTCCCGCGAGACTGACTCCGCGATAGCCGAGTTGGCTGCCCGGCGATGACGAGGAGGCTGCCGTAGGCAGACCCTGCCACTTATTGATGAGTTCCACAGCCTGCTGTTCTGGGACTGTCCAAGCCGGGTCCGGGCGGCCAGAGTGCAGGTGGGCCGTTGCTGTCCAGTTACCCGATCTTGATGTGCCCATGCATGACCACCATGAAGGTGCAGAACTCAGTGTATGGGCCTCGGTCGGCTGTTCTCGGGTCGACGATTTTCTTTCCGGAGTTGTCCAGGTTGGTCACGGCGGTACTGCCAGGCTTGTGAGTCCACCAACCGTCCTCACCCTTCCGATACCAGTGGTAGTCCCCACCAGGCCAGACGACAAGCGCGACGAGGTGTCCCTCTTCAGGGCACCGATTGTCAGCGTCAGGTGACTCGATGAGCTTGTCGGCGACTGCAGCCGGCTGAACGGACCTGCAGGTGAGGGAGCTGTACATCGCTCCGTTGGCTCGGCCAGGCTGCGCAAAGGTGTCGGTCCGATAGTTGGTCGCATAGTTGTAACAGTTGTTATAAGGCTGGCGGCTTGGGACGTTCCACCATGACGGCTCATAGATCGGCCCGCACTTACACGGAGCCGGCCATGGGGGGATGATGATGTCATCTAGCCAGGACCAGTCAGACCAGTCAGTGGTCAGAGCCTTGTCTCGCAGCTCGCTGAGGTCGGATAGCACCTCAATCCCGGTTTCGGTTTGGGCAAAGGGGCCTTCGTCGCTGATCAAGAATTCTTCGAGGCTCTCGTCGCGCGCATGATGAGCGAGGCCGGCCCCAAAGAGGCGGTTGTCGCGAATGCGGCTCAGGCGCGGCAGGTCAGCTGTCTCGTCTTGGTCGATGAGGATTCCCCTGTAACCCAGAGTTGGCGGAGGTGTAGGGGATTCGTCTAGTTCGATCCGGACAGTTGGCTGGGCTCGCTCGAGCAGAGAAGCCGCCTCCCTTCCTTCGAGGGTGACTGTGGGGTTGGGTCTTCCGCTGAAAATGTCGAGAGCAACTTGGACACTCAAAGTTCCACCTCCACCCGACTATTTGTCCAAGCCTCGGCTTCTATTCGGTTGGCCGACTCGTGGCCGCTACGGAGAGTCGAGCGTCGACACGAGGCGAGGTTGCTCTGAGATCCACTGCGACTCCACAGTTTGGGCGGGGATGCCGAACGTCGGATCATCCGCCACCCTGGTGGTCCGTTCTAGACGGACATAGCCGGAGGTGTCGAGGCTGAAGGTCTGTGTCTTGTCGATTCCCTGCTCGACGAAACTGATTGAGAACGTGGCCGTGCCGGCGTCGTCTACTCCGAGGAGCTCGAGGTCATCGAGAGTGCCCACTAGTCGCATCGTCGCAGCTCGCAGGTCTGGCGAGGCATGAGACTCTCGGATTATGCCGAGAGCCATATTCAGGTATTTCACTGCCTGTGGGAGGTCGCTTTCGTTAGCGAGATGCCGGCGGATGACCTCGTCGAGAGAGTTGGGGTCGGACGGCCATACGACGTCTTCTGCTTGGCTGATTGTGGAGGTGACTGTCTCTCCCACTTGATCCTGCTCGTTGATGCCGGCCGCGTAGTAGGTGGCCCTGTCGTTGTCGGACAGAAACATTGGGTCGAGGACTGTGATTGAGATCTGGACCGTGCCGTCGGTTCCTATCCAGGACTCGCGGATCGTTCGCTCTTCGTACACGAGGTGATCCGAGTCGTACGACACACCTCGAAGGCCTTCCTTGGGTATCACCACCAGGCTGGCTGTTGTCGACCTGGTGTACACGAAGGAAGCGTCCCGGGCTTCAACAGGCCCAACTTGTTCAGCGATTTCGGCGAGTTGATTGATGGTGGCCGCGGCGGGGCTGAAGCTTGCAGCTTGAACCAGGAAGACAACGACCACCAGCACGAGCAGTGTCAAGAGCCCCAACAGCAGGGTGGGTCGGCGTGGCGAAACTACAGGTGGAGAGCTCATGGCCGCTGAAAGGTCTCGTTCGGCCTGATCGCGTGCGGCGCGGCTGGCCACGGGAGTGCCGGCAACGATCCGGATCAGGCGGTCGAGGCGATGCTGTCGCTCAGGCACCACCTGCCTCCATGTCGTCTCCCATTCGCCCACTGATTTGTTGCAGGTTGGGGATCACTTGACCGATCTTTCGCCTGGCGCGAGTGATTCGCGACCCCACGGTTCCTTGGGGAACCCCAAGTGTCACAGCGATCTCTGAGTATGTGAGCTGGTCGACGGCGTATAGGAGGAAGGCTTCGCGATCGTTCGTCGACAACTTCCGCAAGGCATCGTTCAGCGGCTTGCTCAGAGAAGCGGCGAGGAGACGCCCATCCGCCTCTTCAGACATGAGTGGCGTTGTGTCGCCCTGTAGCCGAAGGTAGATGCGGTCACGTCGCTTTGTTGCCCGAAGTCTGTCGCCGACCGTGTTGCGGGCAATGCCCAGCAACCAGGCCAGGCAGTTGGGGTGGCTCGCGTTGTAGCGATGCCGGATCTTGAAGGCCGTGACGAAGACCTCAGCTGCTATGTCCTCGGATTCTGAGCGTCCGGTACGTCTCGCTGCGTAGGCATACACGCGGTCGTAGTGCCGCAAGAAGATGGCCCCGAATTCGGACGGACGATCGATCGAGGCGAGAATGATGTCGGCGTCTGACTTGTCCGAGTGAACCTCCGGGTTTGGGACTAGGTGGAACTCATGCGACTTAGCTGGAGTGATACGAAATCGACTCGGTCCTGTTGTTCATGTAGGTGAGGTTGTCGGTCGTGCCGGCGCCGTAGGTGTTCTGGCTCGTCCCGGCCTTGTTGGGCAGGTCATAGTGCCGCAGCCTCGCGCAGCCGTTGTAGGACGAAGAGATTCTGTTGTCCCACGATGTCCATGTGTTCCAATAACCGCCAGTGCACGACGATCCCACCACTGTGATCGATGAGCCCGTGCCGTTGGATCCGGAGTAGTGCTTACCGAGCGTCATTGAAGAGAAGGCGGTCAGGCCACCGCCAAAGCTCCCAAAGGAGCTGAAGGTGAAGGCTGGCTGTTGCAAGCCAACAAGAGCCCATAGCTGAGCATGAGCCTCATGCCTGAAGCATTCGGGCTCTGTGAGGATCAGCTGGCCATCCTCTTCTTGCCCAACAACGAAGGTGACACAGTGAACGTCATCGTGGGTTGCGGGCCTGTCGGCAGCTGGCGCAGCAGTGCTGGAGAGTACGAGTGCGATTGACGTGAGCACGCCAAACATGGGTCCCCCTTCATCGACGGTTCTAACCAACCAGTTATTTGTCTCGAGTCGCCGATCTATTGCATCGAAAGAAGAAGTTGTCTCCGGACAAAGAACTGGATGGGACAGGCCGGTCGACTCGCCCCTTTCATCGACGCTGAGGCCGGCCTGTCCCAGTTTAGGTGCAACCTGGCCGACATCTTGTACGCAACTCGGCTTGACCGACATGAAGTGAAGAGACCTCACGTACAAATAGCTATGTGATAGATCAATTAGCGAGTTGAGGTGCTGACGTGGCTGATATTTCTGGTGTTTGGCATAACGAGCTTGGGTCGATGATGAGGATCGCCGCTTCTGACGGTCAGTTGTCCGGGCAATACTCGTCAGCTGTTGGAGATGCCAAGGACTTCTACCAATTGGTAGGTCGTTTCAACACCGCTCCCGCAGCTGGTGGCCAGTCCTGTGCTTGGGCTGTGACTTGGGTCAACTCGTACGGAAATGCGCACTCGACTACGGCGTGGGCAGGTCAGTACCAAATTGACGAATCTGGAGCAGAGGAGATCTCAGCATTCTGGTTCCTGGTCAGTGAGATGGCACCACAAGACGACTGGCAGGCGACCAAGGTCGGGCAGGACATATTTACGCGCCTTGCTCCAACCCCGGAAGCAGTCAAAAAGGCGCAACAGCGCGGCCATGCCTCCTCTCCGCCGGCTCCTGTGGACGCTTAAAAGCGGGAGTTCGCCACAACTTGCTCCAGCCTAAAGTGCCTCCAAGTTGTGGATACCTAGGCGTATCAGCGGGCGTGTTGAATCAGCCGAGACTTGCCAGACCTAGATGTTCAACGCTCAGTCGTTGGCCAGCAAGCGCCAGGCTGTCGGGAGCAGCAGCCCGGCAGCCCCTGCCTTGACCAGGTCGCCGAGCAGGAAGGGCACGACACCGTTCTCCACGGCTTGGGCCACGGGCCACCCGGTGGCACCCATGAGCCCGATCACTCCGCAGATGTAGATGATCGCCGAGCCAGCCAGGAAGGCGGTGAACATGCCTGAGAAGGTCCGGTCTTGCCGCCGCTCTGCAAGCCATCCGATGGCAGCAGCAGCGAGCACGAAGCCGATGATGTACCCGCCAGTCGCACCCCTGATGACTTCGACGCCCCCTGTGCCGTTTGTGAACACCGGGACACCGGCCACGCCGATCCCCAAGTAGAGCAGCTGCCCGAGGCCACCGAGACGCCAACCGAGTGCGGCGCCGGTGAGCAGCACGGCGAAAGTCGAGCCAGTGATGGGGACGGGAGTGAAGGGGAGCTGGATGCGCCACTGGGCCGCAAGGGCTGTCAGGCCGGCAGCGACCACGACGAGGAAGATGGACATGGCACGCGAGCTGGGAAGGGCGCGGCCGGCTATCACTGCTGTTGTCATTGGTGTGGCACTCCTGGTGGCGAGGGAATCCTGTGGTGAGTAAGACCTTGGGCTGTGGTGTCGGGTTACGAAGATCCGCGCCCTTCATGAGCCTGTTGACCGACAAACCACTTGACACGAACTCTATTACACGTTATAAGTATCGTGTAACAAATGTCATGTAGAGCCAAAGGAGGTCAAGAAGATGTCAGAGCGCATGTCCCTGCTGAATCCGCCACTCGCCGCAACGAGTGTTGGGGAAACGGTCAGCCTGCTCAATCCGATCCCGGCACGGCTCAGGTTGCTCACCGACCGATCAGACTCCAGAGATATCTCGGTCTTACGCCGAAGGAATCGGGAGCAGGTGCCTGAACGAAACGCGGTAGCTGCACGCTGACGCACGAGTCCCCTAGGTGCGTCATCAACTCCTCCAACTCAGAAGCTGCTTGTCCTTCACCAAGGGAGCCCGGTCCACGACCGGGCTCCCAGTTTTGTCGCCGAACCCATAGGCCGGCGCATCGATGACATTCGGACGTGAGCTCGCTGTCTTCGGGGTGATCTGCCTTGCTTCGTACCTCGTGGGCAAGGCCTTCAAGCGTGCTCGTCTCCCCACAATCACCGGGTACCTGCTCACTGGCGCTCTCGCGGGGCCTTTCGTGCTGCGGATGCTGCCCGCGTCGGCGACCACGGACCTCCGATTCGTCGATGAGGTTTCCCTCGCTGTGATCGCGATGGTCGCCGGAGCCGAGCTCCTTCTGCGGGAGCTCAAGCCGCGGCGCAGGGCGATCGGAGCAACGGTCGGTGGGATCCTGGTGTTCGGCTACCTCGTGCTGGCCACGGCCATCTATCTGTTGGCACCCGTGATCCCGTTCACCGCCGACTTCGGATCGGGGCCGAGGATCGCCCTCGCCATGCTTGGCGCTGCCGTGCTTCTCGCTCTCTCACCGCCGTCGGTGATAGCCGTGATCAAAGACGTCCAGGCTCGGGGTCGTTTCACCAGGACGGTTCTGGGGGTGACGATCCTCATGGATGTCGCCATCATCGTCCTGTTCGCTGTGGTGACGTCGCTCGCCTCCCCGTTGCTCGAGAACGCCGGCTTGGACATCGCATTCATCGGTGTGGTGGTGATTGACCTCGTCGCTGCTCTCGGGATCGGGGTGAGTGTCGGCATGCTGATCGCATGGGTCATTGCCCGGCGAGGCCCTCTCGCGGCGAAAGCGGCAGCCGTGCTTGCGATTGGCTTTGGGGTCTATGAGCTGGCTCGGTACATCCGTGCGACCAGCGCGGACTTGGTGGGTTTCGAGGTCTACATCGAGCCTCTCCTCATCTCGTTGATCGCTGGGCTCTACGTCGCCAACTACTCCTCCCAGAGGGTCAACTTCGAAGACCTGCTGCACAAGGTCGGCCCTTCGGTCTACGTCGCCTTCTTCACCGTCACCGGGCTCAGCCTGAAGCTCGACCTTCTCCTCTCGGTCCTACCGGTGGCGCTCGGGTTGTTCCTCGTCCGCTTGATCGGCATTGGCGTCGGCTCCTCCTTGGGCGGGCGATTCGGGTCGGAGCCCCGCAGGCATCGCCGATACTCATGGATGGCCTACGTCACACAGGCAGGCATTGCGCTAGGCCTGGCCAGGGAGGTGGCGGTCCAGTTCCCAACGCTGGGCGATGCCTTTGCAACATTGATCATCTCGGTTGTCGTCATCAACGAGATCGCGGGCCCTCTGTTCCTCAAGTCTGCGCTGCGCGGCGTGGGGGAGTCTCACGAGCCTGAGTTCGCCGGCGACCTCGGGCGGATGCTGGTGTTCGGGGCCGGCAACCAACCCATCGAAGTGGCGAGGATCCTTGCTGCCGAAGATCATGAGGTCATCGTGGTTCGGGTGGACTCCGAACGATCTGAGGTCGAGATTCACGAGTTCTGCACCGAGGTGACGATTCCCGGTGTCGACGAGGAGGATCTTGCCGAGTTGTTCTCGGAGAGGGTGTCGGGCGTGGTGGCCATGCTCGAGGACGACGATGCCAACACCTCGATCGTCCGCTTCGCGGCGGACAAGCACGGGGTGAGCCGGCTCGCGACTAGGCCGACCACCGCAGCAAGCGACGGGAACATTGCTGTCGATGGTGTCATCAACGTGCATCCGACGACCGGTGTGGTGGCGCTTCTGGCGCAGGCCGTGTTGACTCCGAACGCCACCTCTCTGCTGTTCGAGCACAACCGCGGTCGTGAGATCGTGCAGGTGACGGTCGCCAACCCAGATCTCGACGGAGCGACGGTCGCTGGGCTTCGCCTCCCGCCGGGAGTGCTGCTCATGGAGGTTCGGCGTGACAGGGCGGCTCTGTTGGTGGACGGGCGAACGCGCCTTCAGGTCGGAGACGAGTTGACCCTGGTTGCCGATGACGAGTCACAAGCGGAGATGCGCCTTGTGTTCTCCGCGTAGCTTGACACGTTTCACATTGCACGTTATGAATAACGTGTAATATGAAGCATATGTGGTCTCGAGTCGAGACGCGATGAGGCGTTTCCAGAGTCTTCTCGTCTATCTGCCTGTGGACAAGCCGGCCGAGGCCGTGGTCAAGACGGCAGACGAGTTGGCGCGTCAGAACGACGCCACGGTCACCGTCGTGGATGTGGTGGAGTCGGCCGGCGGGTTGTTCGGCCGTGCACGGTCGACCACCGACGCTCTCGAACGGGCGCTGGCCGAGTCGGCGACTGAGCGACTGAGGCAAACAGCGGAGACCTTCGAGTACTCCACGCCGGATGTGGTGGTGCGCAGCGGTGTCGACTTCGTCGAGGTCATCAATCAGGTCTACAACGGTGGTCACGACATGGTTCTGGTCGGCTCACAACCACGAGACCAGGCTTCTGCCCGCCTCGATCCGACGATTGCCCACTTGATGAGAAAGTCGCCGGTTCCGGTGTGGGTCGTCGACGAGGAGCACCAGTCGGGCGATGTGATGGTTGCGATCGGCCCTGAGCTCGAGTCCGAGTCGAGAGATCTCAATCGCACCATCCTCGAGTTGGGCACCTCTCTGGCGGAGCGTCTCGGTGTTCGCTGTCATGTGGTGCACGCGTGGCGTCTTCCTGGCGAATCTCTTTTGCTCGGCAGCAGGGTTCAGATTCCCCGCGATCAGGTGCAAGGCCTGCTGCGTGAGACCGAAGACACGGCCAACTCGATGATTGATGCTCTTCTGGCCGAAGTCCCTTTGGCTGCCGAGGCGGAGATTCACCTGAGTCACGGCCGACCGGAAGAGGCCTTGGTCGCCCTCGTTGAGAAGGTGGAGCCGGCCGTGGTGGTTATGGGGACGGTCGCCCGAAAGGGGATTGCCGGCCTGATCGTCGGCAACACTGCCGAACGAGTGCTCGCAACCATCGACGCCTCGCTGCTGGCGGTCAAGCCGCCCTGGTTTGTGAGCCCGGTGCCACCACCGTGGGACCATCCGTCGATGGTGATTGACTGAATTTGGATTCGTGTTTTCCGAGTCACGATATGAACTTCGAATTAGGGTGTGCCTATGAGTCAACACTGGACGTTTCTGACGAATCACTCGCATGTGCTGCTTTGCATTGCGGCGAATCCAGACATCTTGACTCGGGACATCTCAAGTCTGGTCGGCATAACGGAGCGCTCTGCACAGAGGATCATCTCCGAACTCGAGGCGGCCGGCTATCTCTCCCACACCAAAGTCGGCAGGCGCAATCACTACGAAGTGAATGCCGACAAGCCCCTGCGCCATCCCCTGGAAGACCATCTCGCCGTGGGAGCAATTCTCGACGCCGTGGCCGTTTCGCTGACTACGGAAAACGACGACTGACCCAACGGGGCCAAGCAAAGTGTGTCCAGTGGCATGATTCGGCGGTGACCCGCCGCCACACCCGATGCTCGGCATAGCTCTCGCCGTCGTCTTCCTGGTCGTTCTCGCTGCGATAGCGGCCGTTCTTGTGTGGGAGCGCTTAGCTCCGCGCACCGCCCACCGGTCGGCATGGCTCGCTGCGGCTGCCGTTTCGGGCTTTGCCCTCGTCGCCCTGTTCGATTTCGACCAGCAAAAGGCCGGGTTCCAGTGGGTCCCCGACTTGGGGCTCGGGTTTGAGTTCACGCTCGACGCCTTCAGTGCCTTGTTCCTCGTGATCATTGGCGTGATTGGCGTGTTCGTCTTGGCATTCACAGCCAGATACCAGAGAGGCAAGGCGGGGACCGGCCGTTTCGTTGCTACGACGCTTGCTTTTGCGGCGTCGATGGCAGGGCTGGTACTCGGCTCAGACGTGTTGACCCTGTTCATCTTCTGGGAGGCAACCACTTTCACCTCGTACCTCCTGATCGGGCATCAGCATCAGTCGGAGGCAGCGCGGAGGTCAGCTCGACAGGCAGCGCTCGTCACAGGAGCCGGGGGTCTCGCCATGCTCGCCGGACTGATTCTCTTGGCAGAAGAGGCTGGGTCGACCTCGATCGAGTCGATAGTCGCCGCTGCTCCAATAGGCGGCGCGGCGTGGGTCTTGGTGTTGATCGGTGCCATGACCAAGTCTGCGCAGTTCCCTTTCAGTGGCTGGCTGCCCGCGGCGATGGCAGCACCTACACCGGCGTCTGCATTTCTCCACTCGGCGACCATGGTCAAGGCTGGGATCGTCCTTCTCGGCAGGTTGGGGCCAGGAGCAGGCGACGTGGGCTGGTGGGTGCCGGTTGTCACCACCGTCGGCCTGGTGACGATGCTCTACGGCGCGGTGAAGGCGCTCCGTCAGGTCGATCTGAAGCTGTTGCTCGCCTTCGGCACGGTGAGCGCACTCGGCTTGATGTTTGCTGCGGTCGGCTCCGGAGTGCCCACACTCGTCGTTGCCGGGCTTGCCGTCTTGGTGGCTCACGCTCTCTACAAGTCGGCCCTCTTCCTCACAGTTGGCGTCATCGAGGTTTCGGAAGGGACTCGGGACCTCCGTCAGCTCGGTCACGTCGGGCGAAGCCGCCCCCTCGTGGCGATCGCCGTCTTGGCCGGTGTTGCTTCGATGGCCGCGGTTCCGCTCACGTTGGGATTCGCGTCGAAGGAAGTGGCCCTCGAGGCTTACCTGGGTGAGTCCTCTTTGTCGGGTTGGCTTGTCGCCTTGTTGTCGGCGTTGACCGTCGCCTATTCGGTCCGTTTCGCGGCTTCCCTCTTTGCCGACAAACGAGCCGGCGAACGCCCGCGCTCAGACCGGGGCCTTCTCGGGCCGGTGTTGGTCCTGACACTCGCGGGCATCGCACTCGGTCTGGCCCCCGGAATCCTTGCTGGTGTCGAAGGTGACGCCGCTGTGGCCCTCGTCGGACAGGCCAGCCCACCAAAGCTCGTCATCTGGCCGGGTCTGGTGCCGGCCTTCGGCCTGTCGTTGCTGGGCTTGGCGCTGGGACTGGGCCTCGGCATGTGGTCCTTGCGGAGGCCTGACCCTGCCCAGGGCAGTGCGCAGCAGTTTGACCGGGGCATTGAGCGAATGCAGCTTCTGGCCGAGCGCGTCACCTCGATCATCCAAAATGGATCCCTTCCCGTCTATCTGGGGCAGATTCTCCTGGTGGCGGTTGTTGTCCCGCTCCCGGCTCTGGTCAGGAACGGAGCGTTGCCGGTGCCGCCTGTCGGCGGGGTCATCGAATGGGTGATCGTCGTCTTCCTGGTGGCAGCTTCGCTTGCGTTGCTGCGTGTCCGTCGGCGGATGTCGGCGGTCCTGCTGTTGGGAGCGGTTGGCTATGCGATGTCAGCCCTGTTCGCGCTGGCCGGGGCTCCGGACGTCGCGATCACCCAGGTGCTGGTGGAGACACTTGTGGTCACTTTGTTCGCATTGGCGCTTCGCGTCCTACCCCTCCAGTTCTCGGGGAGACTGGTCTTCGTGCCTTGGAAGGGTCTGGTGGCGGTTCTGGTAGGGGCATTCGCAGTGGTCGTCGCCCTGGTGCCGGGATCGGCCAGCCCGAGCCCGGTCTCCGACACCCATCTCGCGCTGTCCGTCCCCGAAGCCGCGGGTGCCAACGTGGTGAACGTCACGCTCGTCGACTTTCGCGCCTTGGACACGTTGGGAGAGATAGCTGTGTTGGGGATCGCCTCGCTTGGCGTCATGGCTCTGGTCAGGCCCTTGGGTCAGATCGTCGGTGGCAGCGCCTTTGCCGTCCGACGCTCACCGATACTCGACAGGGGCGCTGCGATCGTCAACCCACTCCTTCTCGTTTTTGCCTTGTACTTGTTGCTTGCAGGGCACAACCAGCCCGGCGGTGGGTTCGCTGCGGGGCTTGTGGCGAGTGGGTGGCTGGTGATCGTCTGGCTGTCTTCAGGTGCAGTTGGAGTGCGGCGAGCCTTGCGTGTCGAGCCGTCGATGCTCATCGGCATAGGACTGGCTGTTGCCGTTGTCACCGGCCTCGGCGGGCTCGCTTGGGCAGACGCTTTCTTGGCGTCGGCCTCGTGGAGCATCAATGGCGGTCCTTTGGGTGAGATCAAGCTCGTGACTCCGCTGCTCTTCGATGCAGGCGTGGCAATCACGGTGCTTGGGTCGGTGGCCGGCGCTATCAGAGGGATGGAAGCCACATGAGCCTGGCGCTCGTCACGGCCATCGGAGTTCTGTTCGCCGTGGGTGCCTACCTCCTGCTTCAACGGAACCTGACCCGGGTCCTCGTGGGTCTGGGGATGTTGGCCCATGGCGTCAACTTGATGCTGCTCAACGCTTCGGCGCGACTGGGCTCGGCACCGCTTGTCGACGGTCGCGAGGGCCCGGTGTCGGACCCGTTACCGCAGGCCTTGATCTTGACCGCGATCGTCATAGCTTTTGCCGTCACGGCGTTTCTCCTCGCCCTGGCGGTGAGGACTTGGGCCGCCACGTCAGATGACTTCGTCGAAGACGACTTCGAAGACAGGCGCATCGCATCAGCGTCAAGCGGGGAGCAATCGTGAGTGGCCAATGGCTTCCCCTTCTGGTGGCTGTGCCTTTGCTAGGCGCAGCCATTTCAGCAGTTGCTCATCGCAGGCTCTTCGTGCAGCGAGCCATTGCAGTCACATCTGTAACAGCGGTCTTTGTCATCTCCCTGCTTGCTTTGGCCGAGGCGAATGCGGGCACTCCTCTGAGCGCTCGGATCGGAGGCTGGCCGGAAGGTGTGGGGATCTCTCTCTTCGTCGACGGGATGTCAGGGTTGATGCTCAGCGTCGCCACGCTGGTCGGTCTCGCCGTCCTGCTCTACTCGATGTCGCAGTTGGGCAGGGATGTCCTCGACTGGTGGTTTCACCCGAAGTACCTGGCCCTGACCGCCGGTGTGGCGCTCTCGCTCTCCACAACCGATCTGTTCAATCTCTTCGTCGGCTTCGAGTTGACCCTGATCGCCAGCTACACGCTGCTGACCGTGAGATCCGGCACTCGTCAGGTGAGATCGACGATCAGCTACGTGGTGGTGAATCTCGTCGCATCTGTCCTGTTCTTGGTGGCCATAGCGTTCGCCTACGCCGCCTCGGGCACTCTCGAGATGGGGCAGATCGCAGCGGTGTTGCGAACCGAGAGCCCTGGTCTTCTTCCAGTGCTCTCTGCTCTGACGATTGTGGTCTTCGGGATCAAGTCGGCCCTGTTCCCTCTCTTCATGTGGCTTCCGGACTCGTATCCGACCGCCCCGTCACCAGTGACCGCCCTCTTCGCCGGTCTTCTCACCAAGGTGGGCGTTTATGCCATCTACCGAACCCAAACCACGATGTTCGATGCCGACCAACCGTTGCTGCTTGCCGTTGCCTCGGCCACCATGTTCTTTGGGGTTCTCGGCGCCCTTGCTCAACGCGATGTCAAGCGAATTCTCAGCTTCCACATCGTCAGCCAGATCGGGTACATGATCATGGGTCTCGGCCTGCTCACTCTTGCTGGCCTCACGGCAGGGCTCGCCTACATGGTGAATCACATCATCGTGAAGACGGGCCTGTTCCTGGTCGCGGGTGAGATCGAAGCCGAGGTTGGCGGGTCCGACCTCGATGCAGGCTCCGGGCTCGTGAGGAAACGTCCTTGGCTGGCCGCGGCATTTGCGCTCTTCGGTCTCAGTCTTGCCGGAGTCCCACCGCTGGGTGGGTTCGTGGTCAAGTTTGCATTGATCCAGGAAAGCCTCACGACAGACCAATTCGGAGTGGCTGCTGTCGCCATCCTGGTGAGTCTTCTGACCCTCTTCTCGATGATGAAGATCTGGACCGGTGTCTTCTGGGGGGATCAGGTCGGTGACGGCCCGGGGGCTCGCCGTGGCATGCGTCTCGTCACCGGATCAATGGCTCTGCTGAGTCTGGCCGTTGCGCTGTTCGCGCGGCCTCTGTTCGATGTCGCTTCAAACGCGGCTCAGACCTTGCTTGCTGCCGCAACGGGAGGTGGATGACCGTGGATGTCGTGCTCGTCGTGGTTGAGGTGATGGTTGGGCTTGCCGCACTGGCCGCGCTGTTCCGCGTGGTCGTCGGCCCAACGCTGGCCGACCGGGCCAACGCCCTGGACGTTGTTCTACTGGCCATCGCGTCCGGCATGGCTGCCTACGGGGCCCGGACCGGAGACGAGGTGTTCACACCGCTGCTAATCGCCGTTGGCTTGGTTGCGTTCGTCGCCACGGCGGCCGTGGCCAGGTACGCCGAGTGGCGTTCCGGGGATGAGACATGACTTTCTTGGGATCCGCCCTGATGCTGCTGGGTGCCACTCTGGCGTTCATCGCCGGGTTTGGCCTGGTGCGTCTTCCGTCGGGTCTGGCTCGAGTTCACGCCGCGGCAAAACCCGCCTCCTTGGGCCTCGCCCTCATCGCGATCGGTGCCGGAGTCGCTTCAGGGTCCTGGGGCCTGGCCGCAACTGGTGCACTCGTCGCAGTCCTCCAGTTCCTCACTGCGCCGATAGCCGGTCATCTGTTGGGGCGGGCCTTGAGCCCGGTGTCATCGAGCTTCGACGCCGGGGAAGGCGCTCCGCAATCCGTGTCAGGAAAGAGGCGCAATTGGTCCCTCGTCTTCGAGGCTGCCGTGATCTGGGTTGTCTTGTGGCGCGACCTTTCCCTCGCCAACGTTGTTGCCGGGCTTGGCATCGGGTTTGTGCTGGCTCTGTTGGCTCCGGCTCGTGAGACGGCTCACATCAGGCCGCTTGGAGCCGTAGCGTCGCTGGTCCGATATCTCCTGAGTTTGGTGCGTGCCAACGTGCGCATGGCACAGCAGGTGCTGACGGTGCCCGATGACGAGCTCGAGGAGACGCTCGTCGTTTGTGACCTCAAGACGCGCGTTGAATCAGTCGCGTTCTTCGATGCCAATGCCACCAGTTTTGCTCCGGGGACGTTGACGCTGGAGATCTCTGCCGACTCGCCGTATCAGATGGCGGTACATGCGATCGGCCAGTCGGAGGATGAGGTGCGAGCTGGAGTGGCGGAGCTGGAGTCCTCGGCGGCCAAGATCTTCGACTGAAGGTCTCTGCTCTAGGCCACTCGGCCCTTGAGTGTCAGTTGGCCGGTGCTTGGCCGTTGGTGAGGGGCTGGAGGACGATGTTGCCGGCGATCGAGTTCGCATCGGTGAGGGATTGAAGGATGGCCTCGAAGAACCGGAGACGGCTTTCTTCGACCTGACGGGTGGCTATCTCTCGGGCGAGGTGATGGTTTCCCTTGAGCAGGGCGTCGAGCAGTTCCCGGTGCTCGGCACCGTGGATGTTGATCATGTCGCCAAGATCGAGGCCGAAGTAGAGGAGTCGCTGCACCTCTTCCAGGAGATTCCTCAGGGTTCCGGCCAGCCGGTAGTTGCCTGAGGCATCCGCCAGCACCTCGTGGAACCTGGTGATCGAGGCAACCCGTTCGTCGAACGAGTCGCCTCTGTTCTCCTCCACTAGGGACCGCAGCTCCTGGAGCTGTTCGGGGGAAGCTCGCTCGGCGGCCAGCTCTGCGGCGGCGGGCTCGAGGAGGTGTCTCATTTGGAACACCTCTTGCACGTCGGAGATTGTGATGTCGGCGACCCGATAGCCCTGTCTGGGTCGAACCTCCACGAACCCCTCGTGGACCAGCATGCCGAGCGCTTCACGTACCGGGGTCTTGCTCATCTCGAGGCGTTCCGCCGTTTCCCCTTCGTATATCTGTGCACCCGGCGGCAGCTCGCATTTGAGAATTTCACCTTTGATGGTTCGATAGGCCCTGCCTGTAGCTGAAGGGGCTTCGTCGGAAGCGTCGTGAAGGATTCTGCTGAAACTTGGCATATCAGGTTGACACCTCTGATATATCTGACATATGCTCCCAAATATCTAGGGCACCGTCAACTGAGGATACCGAACTTGACCCAGAACGACTCGAACTCGCGGGAACCGAAGACCTCCCGGCCGGACCGAGCTGTCGGCGAGCACACGAGCGGCTCAGCCAGCTCGAATGCTCATGACCATGACCATGGTCATCATCACGACCATGACCATGACCACGACCATCCCAAAGGGTTGCGTGGTGCGCTCAAGTCTCTCTACAACCCGCACAGTCACGACGCAGCCGACTCCATAGATTCGGCCCTCGAGAGCTCGGACAAGGGCATACGCGCTGTCAAGATCTCCCTTGTCGCCCTGATGGCGACGGCGATCCTCCAGGTGCTGATCGTGGCCCTGTCCGGCTCAGTCGCCCTTCTTGCCGACACGATCCACAACTTCTCCGACGCCCTGACATCGATCCCGTTGTGGATCGCCTTCGTTTTGGGCCGAAGACTGGCCACTCGCTCTTACACCTACGGGTATAGGCGGGCAGAGGATCTCTCTGGGCTGTTCATCGTGCTGATGATCGCGTTTTCGGCGATCCTCGCCGGGTGGGAGTCCATCCAACGACTTGCCAACCCACAGGAGATCGAGAATCTTGGCTTGGTCGCCGCGGCCGGAGTGATCGGGTTCATCGGCAACGAACTGGTCGCTGTCTACCGGATTCGGGTAGGGCGGCAGATCAATTCTGCTGCCTTGATCGCCGATGGCCAGCACGCCCGGACCGACGGCCTGACCTCTCTCGCTGTCGTGTTCGGAGCACTGGGGGTGTGGATGGGCTTCCCGCAGGCCGATCCCATCGTCGGCCTTCTTATAACAGTGGCCATCCTGTTCGTGCTCAAGGACGCCACCCAACGCGTGTTCCGCCGTCTCATGGACGGTGTCGAGCCCGAGACGGTTGACGCCGTCGAAAACGCGGCTGCCTCCGTGGAGGGCGTTCGTTCGGTGGAAGGCGTTCGTGTTCGGTGGGTCGGTCATCGCCTCGATGCGAGTCTCCAGGTCACGGTTGACCCGGACCTGAGTGTCTCGGAGGGCCATCTGATTGCAGACGCTGTGACACAGAAGCTCTTCGATTCGATACGGCAGCTCGAGGATGTCATGGTCCATGTCGACCCCGATGGTCTCGAGCATTACCACTCGGTGACTAGACAGATGACCATGTTGGAATCCGACCGACCGCCCCCCAAGCCGTGACAATCACCTACCCGGACTCGACGAGCGATCGCACCGGCGGTGCCGGATCTGTGCGCGCTCCACTGCTCGACATCAGCAATCTCGCAGTGCGCTTCGAGACGCCGGATCGCGACGTTTGGGCGGTCAACGGCATAGACCTCGAAGTCGGGGCCGGGGAGGTGCTGGCCCTTGTTGGGGAGTCTGGCTCCGGCAAGAGCGTCTCGATGCTCTCGGTGATGGGGCTCGTGCCCACGCCGCCTGCTGTCGTCAGCGGCTCAATTCGATTCGACGGGCAGGAGCTTTCTGGGCTCTCGAAGCGGGAGTTCAGCGCTATCAGGGGCGGGGACATTGGGATGGTCTTCCAAGATCCCATGTCTTCTTTGAACCCGGTCCACCCTGTAGGCAAGCAGATAGCGGAGGCGTTCCGGCTTCACCGGGACACCAATCGCAAAGAGGCGATGAAGCGCGCCGTCGATCTGCTCGACCGGGTTGGCATCCCCAACGCTCAGCGTCGGGCGCGTGACTATCCCCACGAGTTCTCCGGCGGCATGCGTCAGCGGGCCATGATCGCCATGGCGCTGGTCTGTGACCCCAAGTTGTTGATCGCCGATGAGCCGACCACTGCCCTGGACGTCACGGTCCAGCGTCAGATCGTCTCTCTCGTCGAGGAGCTGAAAGACGAGTTGGGCATGGCCGTGGTGTGGATCACACACGATCTCGGGGTGGTTGCGGAGCTGGCCGATCGTGTTGTTGTGATGTATGGCGGTCGTGTGATGGAAACCGGTGACTCAACGGATGTCTACGCAGCGGCGAGTCATCCTTACACGGCCGGGCTGTTGCGCTCGATACCCAGCCTCGACACCCCCACCGACGCTCAGCTGCCAGAGATACCGGGCACACCTGCGCCGATACTCGAGCAACTCGTCGGCTGTCCTTTCCATGCCAGATGCCCGATGACCGAAGGCGACTGCACTGGCAGCCTGCCGGACCTCGAGCCGGTGGGAGGCTCGGGACATGCCTCAGCTTGCCTCCACGTGTCGAGCATGGGGTCGGCTGAAGATCTTTGGCCCATGGATGTGACGGAGCTGACCGAGTCTGGGTCGACCTCTGAGACCGTGGTGACGATCAGCGACTTGAAGGTGCATTTCCCGTCTCGTCGCAAGAGCAGGAAGAACAGGCACTCGTACGTCCGGGCTGTCGACGGTGTGGATCTCGAGATCAAGCACGGTCAAACGTTGGGCGTGGTCGGTGAGAGTGGATGTGGGAAGTCGACGCTCGGGCGAGCCCTCGTTGGGCTCGTGGAGCCGGTGGCGCCGGCGATTCAGCTTCGAGGCGAGCCGCTCGACACGTCGCGCGGGCTTCATCGACAGAAGATCCAGATGATCTTCCAGGACCCCTTCTCTTCCATGAATCCTGGCATGCGGGTGGCTGACATCATCAGCGAGCCGATGCGGATCCACGGGATCGGCAGTGCAGAAGACCGGCTGGACACCTCTCTGAAGCTGCTGGCTCAGGTTGGCCTGCCTGATGACGCAGCTACCCGGCACCCTCACGAGTTCAGTGGTGGGCAGCGCCAGCGCATCGCCATTGCTCGCGCCCTGGCCGCCGACCCCGAGGTGATTGTGTGCGACGAGCCGGTGTCGGCCCTGGACGTGTCGGTCCAGGCACAGATCATCAACTTGCTGCGCGAGACCCAGGACGAGCGTGGCATCGCGCTCATATTCATCGCTCACGACCTGGCGGTGGTTCGTCACATCTCCGACGAGATCGCCGTCATGTATCTGGGTCAGGTCGTGGAGAGAGCGAAGCGAGATCTCATCTACGACGACCCTCTTCACCCCTACACGAAAGCTCTTCTGGCCGCCGTGCCCGATCCGGACCCGAGTGGCCGGGGTGCACTGGCTCCTCCTCTTGTAGGTGATCTTCCCGACCCAGCCGACCCTCCGGCCGGCTGCCGGTTCAACACGCGGTGCCCCGTTGCAGTGCCCGGATTGTGCGATGTCGAGGTGCCTCAGTTGAGAGAGATCGAGAGTCGCAGATGGGTGTCCTGTCATCTCGTCGACGGCCCCGGCGGGCAGGTGTCAGAACCCCAGGCGGGTTCGGAGGCCTGGTCGTCGGTGTCGTTGAGTGAGCCAAAGCAACAAAACAATGAAAGGGAGGAAGACGAATGAGTACCAGACGATCCAGGCTCTGGGTGCTGGCCGTTGCGTTTGCGCTGGTGATCGGCGCTTGCAGTGGCACCGGCTCCGAGGGCACGACCGTCCCGGACACCAGTGGTGGGACGGAGACGACGGACAGCCCGTCGCCTGACACCACCGCACCGCCGGCTGAGCCGGTGACCGTGCGTGCGGCGATCACGGGCGACGAGGACACCATCAACCCGTACACCTACATCAGCGGGTTCCCCGGATGGAACCTGTTGATGATGCAGTACGACTCGATCATGCAGATTGATTCCGATGGCATTCCTCAGCCCTGGCTGGCTGACAGCGTGACGGCGAACGCGGACCTCACAGAGTGGGTTCTCGAGATCAAGGAAGGCGTTGCCTGGCACGACGGCGAGGCGCTGACCGCCGACGATGTGAAGTTCTCGTACGACTACTTCATCGAGTGGGCGACAGGTCGCTTCTCCCGTGATCTCAGAGGCGTTGAGTCAATCACAGTCGACGGAAACACTGTCACCATCGGCCTGGGCGCGCCCAACCCCGCGTTCGACCAGGTGGCGCTGGCCGACGTCCCGATCATCCCGCAGCACGTGTGGCAGGACATCGAGAATCCGGGCGACATCGCTTTCGAGATCGCTACCAACGTCGGGTCCGGCCCGTTCAAACTGGTCGATTACACACCTGATCAGAGCTACCGGTTCGAGGCGAACTCGGACTACTTCCTCGGAGCGTCTCCGGTGGATGAGCTCGTTGTGGTCGTCTTTGCCGACGACGCGGGTGCCAATGCCGCCATTCGCTCCGGCGAAGTGGATGTGATCTTCGAGAGGATCAGCCCTGAGCAGATCGAGCTGCTCGACGCTCAAGATCCCCTTGACATCTCGCAGGGCCCCGAGTTCACGACGCAGATGGTCAACTTCGACGTGACGAAGGCTCCGTTCGATGACGTTGCAGTTCGTCAGGCAATGGATCTGGCCATTGACGGCCAGGACCTGGTCGACACCGTGTTCCTCGGTGCGGCGACGGTTGGCAGCCCCGGTTGGGTGCATCCCGGCAAGACGGTCTACAACCCCGACGTGACGCCTGTGTTCGATCCCGATGCGGCGAACGCCCTGCTGGACGAAGCCGGCTATGCCGACACCGATGGTGACGGGATCCGCGAGTTCGCCGATGGCCCGATGTCTTTCGAGCTGATCGTGAACTCAAGCGACTCTCTCCGGCTCAGGCTCGCCGAGCTGGTGGCTGAGATGCTGGGGAACGTCGGAATCGAGGCGACAGTGGCCTCGGTTGAGACCGCGACTTGGGAAGAGGCCGTGTGGCCTGGCTTCGACATCAACAACGGTCGCAACTACGACCTGGCGATGTGGGGCTGGTCTGCACCGGTTCAGGCGAACACGATTCGGATTGCCCAGCTGGTCCATGGTGATCCGGGTGTTGGCTTCTTGAACCTGACCGGGTTCGACAACGAGGAGATCAACACTTTGTCGGCGCAGCTTCAGGTGGAGGCCGACTCCGCTGTGGCGGCCGACATCATCGGGGACATCCAGGCACTGATGGCGGAGAACCTTCCGTTCATCATGCTGGCGTACCCGGATGGTGCCTACGTGTACAACTCCGACGTCTACGCAGATTGGGAGTTCATCGCAGGCCAGGGGATAGTCAACAAGCTGTCCTTGCTGCCGGCGAGCGCTCGTCCATAGAGGGCGAGAGTTGGTGGGGGTGCCTTCGGGCATCCCCACCCTCCTCCTAGACCGGAAGACGACCGATGAGACGACTCGGACTGCGAAGACTCGGCCAGTACGTGCTGGTCTTTGGAGTCGCCGTCACGCTGAATTTCCTGCTGCCCCGGATCATGCCGGGGAACCCGTTGGCACTGATAGCGGGTGTCGACGTTGGCCTGATGACGCCGGACGAACGTGCCGAGCTGATCGAGCAGGTTGGGCTGAACCGGCCCCTGATCGTCCAGTACTTCGAGTACTGGAAATCGATCCTGACCGGTGACTTCGGGTTCTCCTATCGGTCGAGCCGGCCCATCAGCGAGATCATCGCCGAGCGGCTCCCCTGGACGCTGCTGATCACCGGCGCTGCCCTGGTGGTGTCGGCAGTTGTCGGCATCATCGTCGGCGCTTTCTCGGCGTGGCGGCGGGGCAAGAAGAGCGATCTGACCCTGCTAACGGGGATGATCTCACTCGAGTCGCTGCCGTCGTTCTGGCTGGGGATGCTGTTGATCTCGATCTTCTCCGTCCAGCTCGGGTGGCTGCCGTCGTTTGGCGCGGTCACCCCGGCGTCAGATCTGACCGGTTGGGCTCAGGTCGGAGATGTAGTCGAGCACGCCGTTCTCCCGACAGTCACTCTCACCGTGTTGTCGATTCCGGGTGTCTATCTGACGATGCGATACGCGATGCTCGAGGTGCTCGGGGAGGACTTCATCAGAACCGCCCGGGCCAAGGGCGCCTCGGAGCGCCGGGTCTTGTTTGGTCATGTGGCCCGCAACGCGATGGCCCCTGTCGTCACTTTCCTGGCGATCAGGTTCGCGTTCTCTTTTGGCGGTGCCGTCATCATCGAGACGGTCTTCTCCTATCCAGGATTGGGCCGGCTCATTTTCGAGGCAGTGTCAGGCCGTGACTACCCCGTGATGCAGGCGGCATTCCTGGTCATCACGATCGCCGTGCTGGTGGCGAACCTGTTCGCCGACATCATCTACCCGATTCTCGACCCACGGAGCCAGGAAGAATGAGCGCCGCAGAGCAGTCGATTCCCACCACGCGCAGACGCCGTCGAGTTTCCGTCGCGGACCGGCTGGGCCTCACCGGGCTGATCATCGTGGTGCTGCTGGTCGTCATGGCCGTCTTCGCCCCCTGGATAGCTCCATACGACCCGACCGAGCGCGTGGGCACGCCGTTTCAGCCGCCAAGCGCAGCACATTGGCTCGGCACAAACGACGTCGGTCAGGACTTGTTCAGCGAGCTGGTGTTCGGGAGCAGGGTCTCTCTGACGGTCGGCGTGGTCGCAGCATTGGTCGCCCTCCTCATCGGGACTTCGGTCGGTGTCTTGGCCGGCTACTACCCGAAGCGGCTGGGCGCCATCCTGATGAGGACGGTCGATGTCGTGTTGATCCTGCCGTTTCTCCCGCTGCTGATCGTGCTTGCGGCCTACCTAGGGCGAAGCTTGATCAACACCATCGTTGTGATCGGCGTCCTCATCTGGGCCGGTCCGGCACGGATCATCCGATCCCAGGTGCTGTCTCTTCGATCGCGCGAGTACGTCCTGGCCTCACAGACGATGGGTGCCCCTGACAGGTGGGCGATCATGCGTCACGTCCTTCCCCGAACCGCGTTGCTCGCCACCGGCACGTTCGTCCGGGCGGTGTCGGGAGCGATCCTTCTGGAGGCTGCCTTGAGCTTCCTCGGTCTGGGGGATCCCATTCAGAAGAGCTGGGGCTCGATTCTGTTCTGGGCGCAGTCCAGGGGTGCGTTTCTGACCCCTGCGTGGAAGTGGTGGGTGCTGCCGCCCGGGATCATGATCCTCCTCGCTTCTCTCGGCTTCGCTCTGATCGCCTTTGCGATGGAAGAGCGGATCAACCCCCGCCTCTAGCTGTTCATCTTTGAAAGGAGTTGTCAATGAAGCGCAGATTCACCGACGTCGAGGCTTACCAACACGCCGACGACGAGTACTTCTATCGCCCTCTCGTGGCCGGTGAAGAGCTGTTCACCTACGTCGCACATGTCCCGGCGGGTGGTGTGATGCCGCCTGATGCCGAGGAAGCGAAGCTGTTTGAGCTGTCGCTGTTCATGGTCGAGGGCTCGCTTCAGGCCGAGTGCGGCGAGGAGGAGATCGCCTTGTCAGCGGGTGATGCTCTGCACATCCCGCGTGGGACCCCGTTTGGTGTCGCCAACCGGACCCAATCACCCGCAACGTTCGTCCTGAGCTTCTCGCCGCCACCACCGAACATCAACCTCGACTCACTCAAGCAGGAGGCCATCGACAAAGGTCGAGTGGTCATCGACGCGCCCGACGTCATGGGCCGCGTGGGTGATGTCGGGTTCCCGCCAAACGTGTCAACCAACAACTGAAAGGAAAGATTATGAGTACTGAAAGCAACTCGAACGGGCTCGCTCCCGTCAATCTCGAGCCCATCGGCGAATGCCGGGTTCTGCGCAATATCGATGACCAGCCGGGCATCGACACCGTGGAGGGCACCATGGTTCCCCTCTTGACCGGCCAGAAGATCCGGTCACACGTCATCGTCATGCACCCTGGCCAGTACTGCGATGCCCATCCCCACGAGACCGAGAGCATCATCTACACCGTCTCCGGGCGGTGGGTGTTCTGCACACACGAGGACGGCGAGGAAGTGCGAACCGTCATCAACCAGAACGATCTCTTCCACTTCCCGGGTGGCGTGCCGACAGGCTTCGAGACGCCGTTCGACGAGCCGGCCGTCATCCTGATCGTCAAGTCCGGCACCGAGTCATACGAGGAGATGGCCGCAGGGATCGGCGAGGCGAAGGTGATGATGGAGAACGCGGCCGCCGAAGGTGAGCCCTTCTATTACAAGGACCTTGACCCCGATCACGCGGCGCGTCAGTACGCACGCCAGGTGGCGGGCCGGGATCCAGTCGAAGCGGGCTAACCATGGCCGCTGATGACGCCACCAGAAAGTGGGCTGCCCACCCTGACGTAGACGTGGAAGCCATCAACGCCGATCTCGTGTCGGGTCGGAAGACTGTCGATGTCGCGCTCTACTACCCAAACAACCTCGACGAGAGACACCACTCGACGGTGAATGTCGAGCTTCTTCTCGAAGGCTTCGCACGGGCCAAGGAGGTCTTTGCGGCAGCGGATGTGCAGCTCAAGCTGACGAAGTTCGATACCGGCTGGCTCTCGCCTTCGCACTTCGCCATCAAGGCGTCGAAGCGGGGGAGAGACCTGCCGATGGGCCGGTTCTCCAACATGTACGTGCAGGCTGAGCAGCATCCGGCAGTGATCTCCGATGAGGCTCAGGAGGCTTTCGAGTCGATGATCGGTGACGAGCCAGGAAGCGATCTCGTGGTCCATGTCGTCACCCTCCAGGCCGTGTTCATGGACTACTACGAGCCCGTGGTGGAAGGACGGGTCTATCAGCCGCAGGTGATCGAGACCGGAGGGTTGTCTTTCCCCGGCTACATGCACGGTGACACCATCCCTCGCCCGCTCCGGGGGGTGATCACCATCACCAACCTGACTCGAACCGAGAACTCTTGGAAGACGATCGCACATGAGCTTGGCCACAAGCTGCTCAACGTCAGTCATGAGTACCGGGACATCGATCCTCAGCATGAGGTCTTGGCCGATGGTGGCCTGATGTTCTATGGGAGCGGCACCGAGATCGAGTCGGGCCCGGAGGGTCGCTATCACTACGAACGGCTCCACAAGTCACCGTTCATCTACACGGAGGCAGAGGACGGATCACGGGCCTACAACCTCGACTACGAAGGCGGTGGCTTCTACTACGACGACATCTACGAAGGGATGTCGATGGAGTTCTGACGTCCTCCAGGTGGGATCTGCGAGCCGTCCGCACTGGGACGTCTTCTGCATTGTATACTGTATGCGAATGACTTGGAGTACCCAACACACCAATCCCGACCAGGACTGGTTCCGTAACCAAGCTTTGGCAGTGATGCCGAACCTGGCCCAAACCCAGTTCAACAACCTCAACTACACGGCCCGAATCACTTCTCGGTTGGCCAGTTCGACTTTCTTCGTCTCAGATGTCGAGATACACCAGAACCGGATCTCTTCTGTCGAGGCAGCGGATTGGGCGCGACGCCAGGACGAGCACCTGCGTGGCTCCGAGGTGATCGTTGTCGAGGGATTCATCGGCCCGCCGGGGCCGGATCGGGTGGGCAGTCGGCTTGTCATCGAAGCGACCCAGCCCAACATCGCAGCGATGCAGACCCAGCTCTACTTCCCGCCAGATGAATCATGGTCGGAGGACCTCACCGTCATCTACACACCGACGCTCAAGGCGGAAGGCAAGCCCAACGACTGTCTCATCATCGTCGACCTCGACCGAGGCATTACCAGGGTCTTCGGGTCGGACTATTTCGGAGAGTCAAAGATGGGTGGGCTGAGAATGTGGAACCACCTCATCTACCAGAGAGGCGGGCTCGGTCTTCACGCCGGGTTGAAAGTCATCCCAGCCTCCTCCACGCCCGACGGTGAAGATCACTCGGTACTCATCATTGGTCTCTCCGGCACGGGCAAGACCACCACCACGTTTGCCCGGCACCTCGACTCGCTCCCGGTTCAGGACGACTTCGTCGGGCTCTTGCCCGGAGGGAAGATCCTCACCACAGAAAACGGCTGTTTCGCCAAGACCTACGGCCTGAGCCACGACGCTGAGCCCACCATCTTTGGCGGAGTTGCCCATCCTGACGCTTGGCTAGAAAACGTTCACGTCGAACCTGACGGTGCGGTCGACTTCTTCAACGCTGAGCACACCAGGAACGGGCGGGGGACGTTTTCGCTCTCGAAGATCGATCATCACCGCCTGGATTCGGTACCTCGGCTACGTCACATCCTGCTGCTCAATCGCAGTGAGCACATCATTCCGGCTGTCGCTCGTCTCGACCAGGAGCAGGTGGCGGCCTACTTCATGTTGGGCGAAACGACAGGTACCTCCGCGGGTGGCACAGCTGAAAGAGGCAAGAGCCTCCGTGTGCCAGGAACGAACCCCTTCTTCTTCGACGACGATGCGTTGCAGGCCAACCGACTCGATGATCTTCTCAGATCGCTCGATTGGGAGGTCGGTGTGTATGTGCTCAATACCGGCCGAATCGGCGGCAAGAGAGAAGTTGAAGGGTCGAAGAAGGTCGACATACCGGCCACGTCGGCCATCGTCGAAGGCCTGGTCTCTGGTCGGATCGAGTGGAGGAGTGACGACGACTTCGGTTACGACCGAGCTGTGAGTGTGCCAGGCATCGGCGACCCGAGACTTCTCGACCCGCGGTTGCTATATCGAGAGCTTGGACGCGAATCCGAGTACCTGTCGATCGTCGAGACTCTCAAGAACGAGCGGGCCGAGTACCTCGCCGGCTATCCGGGATTGCGTGGCGAGATCGTTTCAGGTCTCTATCCGAGTGGCGCTATCGGCGCCGCCGCTCCGTGACCACTGCCGAACTAACGAAGCCCAATCCAATCCCGGCTGCCAGCAGGAAACCTGTCACGACAGTGAAGACCCCTATGACCGATGCGACCAAGATTGGGGCCACCGCCGCCGCCAACTGATTCACTCCCGCTCGCAGCCCGAGCGCCAGGCCCCTGTTCTCACTTGAAACCGCCCTGCTCACCAGCACCAAGAGGGTGGGGAGACTCAGGCCGTTGCCGATCCCGACGAGGAAGGAGACCGTATAGGCGACCGGGATCGAGTCGAAGACAGGTGCCAGTGCGAGCCCGATTGCACCGCAGCTCAATGCGATTGCCGCCAGGGCGTCAACTCGAATGCGTTCGGCCAGGCGGCCCGAAGTCGGAGAAATGAGGGTGGCTATCAATGCCATGGCGGAAACCACGGTCGCTGCCGAGCCCTCCGGTGTCCCGTTTGATACGAGCAAGAGGGGGACGAACGCTACGAACGCGGTGGTGGTCCAAAGCCTGGCAAATGTCAGGAACATCACCACCCGGATCCCTCGGATCTCGAGCAGGCGGATGCCGGCCATGAGCCCTTGTCTCTTCTTCGACACCTTCGATCCGGAATCTGAGCCTTTGGGTACCAGCAATCCCACAATCACAAACACGGCGCAGTAAGCGGCGAAGGCGTAGAAGGCTGTGCCGGTGTCGGTCACTTGCGCAACGAAGCCGACGAGAAGTGGAGCAACTATCTGCGATCCAGTGGCGAAGAAGCTGAGACGACCCGTATCGCGAGCTTGGTCGGGACCGGTGCGAAGCCCGGCGACGAAAGACTGTGAGCTGACCCAGGCCATCGGTCGGAAGATCCCCACTGCGATCTGCAACGCAAACAGCGCAACAACAGACGTGGCTACCGCATACAGCGTCAGCAGCAGAGTCGAGACCAGTGTCCCGATGATGAAGGAGCGACGCGCCCCGATCCGATCCACAATCCCGCCAACCGGAACCGAGACAAACGCCTCAACCGCTCCCTTGGTGCCCAGCAGAAGACCTATGAGGGCTATGTCGATGCCGAGGTCGAATGCTCTCAGCGGAAGGAGAAAGGTCATCGAAGCGTTGAAGGCGAGACCAAATCCTCCGGTCAGGTAGGCAAGCCAGTACCACCGCGGAGTCGAACCTCTTTGGTCCGACGTCGCAGAGTGGTCTGTGTCATTCCGTTGGCTCTCGATGTCCTCGCTCATCAATGTCCCCTCGATCCCCGCTCGACAGGGTGTAGCGGTCAGTACTAGAGTGGTTGTATACGGCATACAGTAACCAAGTCAAAGCACGTGGGCCGATTGGAGTGACGAAAATGAGTGAGCACCCTCCTGTTCCCCCCGGGATGCGATACGACGAGCGTCGGCAGTTCCTACTCCCGCAAGGCATCGTGGCTCGCAATCTTGCGCAGCATCCCCTCTTCCCCCGGCCGAAGCGCAACTCGCGGGCGGCAGCGTTCGATGAGTTGGCCGGCAACACCACCTTGGGCATTCATCTCTCTCAAATGGCGCCGGGTGGTACCAAACCGGGACACCGTCATGTCGACGAGGCTGCTCTGTTCGTCATCTACGGCTACGGCTATTCCGAGATGAAGCAGGCTGACGACAAAGAGGTGCAGCGGGTCGACTGGAAGGCTGGGGACATCATCTCCATCCCGTCCAACGCCTGGCATCAGCACTTCAACGGGGATCCCGACAACCCGACCCTCCAGTTGGCGTTCAAGAACACTCGCTGGTTGCGGACACTGTTCGGCAGCCGGGACTTCGTCTACGAGAACGACTTCAGATTCCACGATCGCTACGACGACGAGGCCGACTATTGGACCAGGCACAAGGAGCTCGAGGACGGGCGGATCGACGCCAATGTGCTGCACGACCTGGCAAACGAGCCGCTTGCCCCGGCACCCGACTACGGCGAGCTGGTTCACATGAATCGCTATCGCATGGGCGGTCACTACATGCTCGACTTCTCCATCGTCGAGATGGAGCGTCGTGGCCGAACTCGAGCGCATCGGCCTCTGGCCGAGGAGGCTCTGTACGCATTGTCCGGACGTTTCCGGACCTGGGTCTGGGACGAGGACGGCAACGAGAATCTGATCGAGTGGGGAGAGGGAGACATGCTGACCCCACCTCTTGGCGTCTGGCGTCGGCACACCACGAGGGGCCACGAACCAGCTCGGTACCTGTTGGTTCGAAACAACTTCCTGAATGTCGCGTTGGGTAATCCGGATGATCCACTGCGGACACCGATCCCCAACCGCTATCCCACCGTGATCGAGCCCGACTACAGCGGGTACGAAGAACCCATCTGACATAGAGCCTTCATCACCATCCGCTCATGTCTCGCCAGATAGGCGACGACGGCCATGAGTGATCGGGCAACCCGCTGGGATCAGCTTCGAGAGCAACTGCGGGGCTTTGGCCGGCTAGGTGCGCTGCTCCTCGCCATGATCCTGGCGTTGAGCATCGGGGAGGGTGGAGCTCGATTCCTCGCCCCCGTGTATCTCGCCGAGCAAGGAACCGCTGTGGGCGCGATTGGGTTGTCTCTGTCGATTTTCGGTGCCGCGGCGCTGGCCTCCCGACTGGGTGTCGGAATCAGCTTTCAGACCACGGTGGTCAGGCTCACAGTGGGGTTCAGCGCGCTGATCAGCACGGCGGCCTTGGTTGCGATCACATACACGTCGTCGATAGGTGTGTTCACAATCCTCATGGCCATCCACGGGATCGGCTGGGGCATCCTTTCGACAGTTCTGCTCACACTCGTCCTTCAAGATCGAGGACGTCGTACGGCGACGGCGGTGATCGGGTTCTATGTGGGTGTCGAAGGGATCGGTAGGACCCTTGCGCCGGCGGTGGCCGGGGTGCTCGGTGGCCTTCTCGGCCCGGCAACAGGCATGAGAGTTCACGCAGCAATCTTCGGAGTTGCAGCCTTGATCGGCGTTGCCCTGCTGCGTGACTCGGCCGTGCCGGTCGGCCAGGATCGATCGAACCGGAAGATCGACCTCGGCAGGTTCAAGGACGCTCCTCTCACGGCCTGGGTGGCCGCTTTGACAGGCTTCTACCTCAACACCGCAAATGCGATCTTGAACACGTTCTTCCAGCTGCTCGGTCTTTCCCTTGGATTCAGGCTTGGCCAAATCGGGCTGTTGGCCAGCTCGCGTTCGGCTGTCTCCGCCGTGATCCGGTTCTTCTCATCAGCGATCTTCACGAGGGTCGCTTTCGGCGTGGCTTTCATCCCCCTCTACCTGATCAACGCGGTTACCACCGGTCTGATCGGTTCGATTCCCATCTATCCGATTCAGTTCTTGTTGTGGGTGCCCAATGGCGCAAGTCGGGGACTGCTGCGAGTGGGGACGATGTCCGAGGCAATGGAGCACTCGGAGCCGGAGAGCGCCAGCGCCACTGCCGCCTTGATCGGCGCTGGTTACGACGCCGGGCGGATCGCCGGTCCTGCGGTGGGCGGTCTCGTGGCTGCCTGGGTCGGATTCCAAGCGATGTTCATCCTCGTTCCCACCGTCTTTGTCCTTGTCATCCTTCCCCTGGCCTGGCGGGCTCGAAGCCGGATCCCTTCCGACTAAGGTATTCGGTATACCGTCAACGAGACGGCGCCAAATCTGGAGGTTCGGGATGGCGAAAACGAGAACGACCACATCGCACTACGAGGTGCAGAAGCTTCGCCGTTCCGACTGGCTTCAGTTCTGGAAGGACAACCAGCGGACCATCATCACCGAAGAGTCTGTCGAGATGGTCGACACCCCCCGGCGCATGAAGAGGGGTGTGATGGTGAGCGCCGATGGGGACGTCCCCAGTCTGAATCTCGACGCCAACTTGCATTCGATCGAGCCCGACACCGTTTCCACCATCCACCGGCACTCGTGGGACGCAATCATGTTCATCATCGAGGGCACTGGCTGGACCGAGGTGCAAGGTCGCCGCTACGACTGGCGCCCGTGGGACACGGTCTACCTCCCGGGAGGCCAGTGGCATCGTCATGGCGGATCGGGTCCCACGCCCGCAAGGTATGTCACCTTCAGTGTTCAGCCTTTGGTTGAGTTGCTCGGGCTCGCAACCATCGAAGATGGCGGAGACACGCCATTCGAGGACCTGCAGGGCGGGGCCCTGTCAGCGGCACAGATGCTCGGCGCGGACCCCTATTCGCGTCGTGTGAGCCGGCTGTCTGACCTGCAGACTGCCGCGTCAGAGACGCGCATCCTCACTCCGTACGAAGACGTCCCATTCCGGGTGACCCCACGGGGAGCCAGGAGCGGCTTCCTCGTCGATTCATCGCTCGGTTACACGACAGGCGGAATCACGGCGGTGATGCACCAATTGGCTCCGGGGCTATACCAGTCGAAGCACCGGCATGGGGGCGAGGCATGGCTGTACTGCGTCAAAGGCGAGGGCTACAGCGTCATCGACGATGAGCGCGTCGACTGGAAGGCCGGCGACCTGGTGATCGTCGATCACTGGGCATGGCATCAGCACTTCAACGCATCGGAGACCGACGTGTCGTCGATCATCAGAGTGCACAACTTCGACACGCTCTACTTCGCGATGGGAGCGTTGCTCGCACCGCTGAACCTCTTCGAGGAGCCCGAGAAGCTCGATGCTCCTCCCAATGTCGAGAGCATCGAATGGCCTGATGTCGATCAAGGCCGTCCTGATGCCTGACATCCCCGAGACGGGGTCGCGTCAGGATCGATATGGCTTCATCGATTGGCTGGTGCTGCCACGAGAGGATTGGTCCGAGTATTGGGACCGCATCTACGTAGCCAAGGCGACCAAGGAGCGCCTGGCGAACTACACGCGTTTCGCCCTGAACAGGCGGGGAGATACCTCAATCGTCGGCCTACCTGTGCATGGGATAGCGCTATTGCGCGGTCCGCCTGGCACCGGAAAGTCGAGTTTGGTTCGAGGTCTCGCCCAGAAGATCGCCAGCGAGGGCGGTGAGGAGGTTCTCTTCGCCGACGTGAATGCCCACAGTCTGCCCAGCCAAATGCTCGGCGATAGCCAGCGAAACACTCTGAATCTGCTCGAACGTGCGATACCGGAACTTGCCGAGAAGGGGCTGCCCCTGGTGGTTCTCATCGATGAAGTAGAGAGCATTGCGATGGCCCGTGACCTGGCCAGTTCAGGGACCGATCCCGTCGATGTGGCCCGTGCCACCGAAGCCGCTTTGCACGGTCTCGATCATTTGGCGGCGATGGGCGATCGGATCGTCATTTTCGCTACCTCCAACTTTCCCAACGCCATAGACGAAGCATTCATGAGCCGTCTCGATGTCATCGTCGATCTTGGGCTGCCGGACCACTCGACGATCGAGTCGATACTGGAAGACTCGTTGACAGAGATCTCGGCCAACGTGTCGGCTGACGATCGGTCGCGTCTGGCCGGCGGTCTTGTCGGTCTCAGCGGGCGTGATGTCCGGAAGTTCGTCTTCGACGCGTTGATTACCCGAGACTCCGACCATTCGATAGACGATCCGCTGACCTGCGCGGACCTGGAGCGTGTCCTTTCTCAGCGTGACCGTCTGGCGTTCGTCCAATGAGCCGTCGGGTCGCCTCCATTCTCGATTCAATCGAATCGGCCAAGGAGGAACTTGCCGAGCTGATGCTCCTGCTTGGGAACACCTACGGTCCGTTCGGGCATGAGGCAGCTACGGCCTCCGTGGTTCACGACTGGTACTCGAGTAACGGCATGGAGTCGGACTTCGTCGAGATCATCGAGGACCGAGCTTGTGTGGTCGGCCGGGTCGCAGGTGACGGGTCGGGGCAGTCCCTCATATACAACGCTCACCTCGACACTGAAGCCTCTGGCCCCGACTTTGACACTTTGATGGACGCACCGGACCCGAACATCGTCGGAGCTCGACGGGAGGGTGACCTCATCTACGGGCACACAGTGCAGAACGACCGTGGCTGTATGGCCATGCAGATGATCGCCGGTCGCGCCATCGTCGAGTCCGGGATCAAACTGAAAGGGGACTTGCTCCTCAAGTCAGCGGTGGGGGAGACCGGCGCGGCTCCGGTGGACGAGTACCGAGGGCTTCGCTACGAGGGCAAAGGCTTCGGGACTACTTATCTCGTCGACCACGGGTATCGGGCCGACTACGCAGTCATTGCCGAAACCACCGACTTCGCCGCGTCATGGATTCAATGTGGTGCTGCCTACTACAAGATCACGTTGCGGGGCCGGAACATGTACACCCCTCGGCTGATCAGGGGCGACAGTCTTGCTGAACAGCCCAGCGCCATCGTCAGGGCCGCGAGTGTCGTTGAGCTCATCGAGACATGGGCCGTTGCCTTTGAGCAGGAGCGGACTCGTCAGACGGAATGCGGGATGATGCGGCCCAAAGCACAGGTGGGAGCTATCCGAGGCGGGATCCCCTGGCGACCCAATCGGTCCGCTACCTACGCAGCGCTATACGTCGATGTGCGAACGCTTCCTGGTGAAGACGTCAGTTCGGTCACGAGATCACTGACGAATGCGATCAAAGGCAGTGGTCTCGAGGTGGAAGTCGAGCTGATCATGCACAAGGCCGGCTACGAAGCCTCACGGGAGGCCATAGACCCGCTTCTGGGCTCGATCCGGACGGCCCACCGCGAGGTGCGAGGGAACGACATGCCCGAGTTCGCCGAAGACGCTGTGGTCGGAATGTGGCGTGACACCAACGTCTACAACCGTGTCGGCATCCCCTCTTTGACCTTCGGGCCCAGCCGTGGTCGAGCGGCGGTTCAAGGAACTGGCTTCATCGATGTGAACGACTTCGTAGACGGGGCGAAGATCTACGCATTGACCGCGTTGGACATCTGTGGCGGTCTAGTGCCCGAGTAGGCCGGCTAGGAGGTCTCCCTGATATCGAGGGAGCCGTTGGTGAGGTGTTGGTCGAACCATTCGACGATGCTGGGCACGACCTCGTCGCCGTACTGCTCGTAGGCGGCGTAGTGGGTTGTGTGACGCTGGAGGATGAGCTGCTTCGGTGCACCAGCGCGTTCATACAACTGGATGGCGTGGTCGGTCGGCGTGACAGCGTCGTTTTCGACGCCGATCACCAAGACAGCCCTCGGAGCGATCTGATCGACCACGTTGATCGGCTTGTAGGCGATGATGGCTTCGGCCGATCTCAGTTGAACCGAGGTTGGTGTTCGTGAATCGACGTCTTTCTTGACGTTGGCAGCCCGTCTCTCGGGCGTTGGCACCATGATCTCCTCACGTGGGTGCACCATCTCACTCTCACCGGTCTGAACGCGCTTCGCTCGGTCTGATTCGAGACGCTCCAAGAATGACAGCCACTCGTGCTCGCTGCGCATGCGGTGGAGCCAATCCTCGCCGTCGGCCACGGGTACTTGAGAGACGACGCATCCGACCCGGGGGTCGTGTGCTGCCAACAGGATCGCGTTGCCGCCTCCTGTGCCACCAGAGCCGAAGACTCCAATGTTGTCTGGGTCGATGTCGTCGCGGCCACTCAGGTAGGTGACGGCGTTGATCAGGTCTTCGAGTTGCATCGACGGAAGCAACAGATCGGTCCGACCTCCACTGTCGCCAAAGCCGCGATAGTCGAAGATGAGAACTGCAAAGCCGGCAGCCGTGAGAGCCTCGTGATAGCGGAGGTACAACTTGGCGTCTTTGAGCCCCATCCATCCCGGGCCTTGCACGATGCCCCGGTAGGGGCCCTCGCCCTGGTCCGGCAGCCTGAGGATGCCGCTTATCGACTCACCTTCACTGAAGAAGCTGACCAAGCTCTCTTTCATCACATCCTCATGTCTCTTGGGGTGTCCAATTCAGCATACTGTATACAGATACCCTTGCAGCAATATCTTCACCGCATCAATCCTGCCCTGGAGCGACTCTTGCGCAACTGCCAACGGGCCTGCCTAGCAATGTGGATGGCTCGTGTAGTCACACGACGAGGCCTGGAGTCGAGTTGTGAGTGTGTTACTGGACGTCAGCGGTCAGCTCCGCCATCAGATCGTCGCGCGACTCAGAGATGTGATCGACCAATACCCGGGAGGCCCGGTCGCCATCGCGTTCGCTGATCGCTTCAGATAACTCCTGATGAGCCATGTGAGCATGTTCGCGGTCTCGGAGGAGGTGGTACCGATCGACGTTGTCTCGAAGCTGCATGATGGTGCGGTGCATTCGGGGCCGCCCAGCGTGACTGTAGAGCTCGTCGTAGAAGCTGCGTCGTCGATTGAATGCTTCACGGGGGCTCAGTGAGTCGTCATCACTCGACGTTGAGAGATTGGCCAGTCGTTCGGCGGTCTCATCGGAGAGATTGGTGACCGCGTACTTCATGCACAGACCCTCGAGGGCAATCCTCATCTCATACAGCTCAGCGATGTCGTCGACGGTCAATACGGTGACCCTCGCTCCCTTGTGGCCGTCGATTTCGACCAGAGACTCAGCCTCCAGCCGACGAAGGGCGTCTCGAAGAGGAATGCGACTCACCCCTAGTTGGCTGGCAATCTCGGACTGCGTGAGTCGCTCACCCGGCACCAGAACTCCCTCACGGATGGCACGTCGCAAAGATGCAGTGACGGCTTCCTCGGCGGTGACGGTCAGGGCGCGTTCGAGTTGCTGGTCAACTGGGACTATCTCTTCCATCGACGATGCGGCACGTTGACTCATGAACTCTGGCTTTCGTTGCGGGACGGCGAATTGTCTGCATGCAGTATACGTGGATAGTCAATCTGCTCCCAGCCTTGTGATCCGTGTGTTCGACATCACTCTGGCGACGGAATACAGTATGCAAGATCCCAGAACATGAGGTGAAGTGGTAGCAGAGCGGTTTGAGGAGTCCTTGACAGTGGGGAGCTCTGGTGACCAGTGCTGGGGTGTGCTCACCGACGTCGACCGGATCTCCGGGTGGATATCCGTAGTGGGTGACGTGCGGGAAGTCGAACATCTGGCCCGGTATTCGGCTGTACTCGCAGATCGCATGGGACCATTCACCCTCAAGGCAGATCTGGACGTTCTGGTGACCGATCTCGAGAGCCCGCGGAGCATCACGATCCGGGCTGATGGCGAGGACCGGCAGGTAGGTTCGAGGATCACTGTGGATGCAACGTTGAGTATCGATCCGACGGGTGACGGCAGCGTGGTCAACATTCGTGGCGACTACGAGGTGACCGGCCGCATCGCCACGATGGGCAGCTCAACGATCAGACAGAAGGCAACCAAGCTCCTGGAGGAGTTCGCCGAGGCGGCGCGACACGATCTGGGATGAGCGTCCTTCCGGCATTCGACCTGGTCCGAGCGGAGACGCTGGACGACGCCTTGGCTGAGCTGTCGATCGACAGCATGCCGCTCGGTGGCGGAACCGAGCTGCTGCTTGCTATGAGAATGCGTGTGATCCGGCCGGAGGTACTGGTCGACCTGAAGCGGATACCGACCTTGGCCGGCATCTCGCTCGATTCCGGGACACTGGTGATCGGAGGTGGCGTCACCCACCACCAAGCGGCCGTGGATCCTCTGATCAAAGAGCGGCTGCCGATCCTGCCCGAGGTGCTCCACCAGGTCGGGAATCCACGAATTCGCGCCAGCGGGACCCTGGCAGGCAATCTGGTGTTCGCCGAGCCCAAGTCTGATGTGATCACGATCCTGCGAGCCCTCGATGCTCAGGTGGTCCTGGTTTCTTCACGCGGTTCGAGGCAGCTCGATCTCGACGATCTGATTCTCGGTCCTTACTTCTCCGCACGAGAACCAGACGAAGTCCTCACCGAGATCAGGATCCCAATCGACAGGGTGGAGCAGGCGACATATGTCAAGTACCAGACCATGGAGAGACCAACCGTGGGAGTGGCCGCACTTGACATGAGTGATGGTTCTAGACGGGTTGTGGTCGGAGCGGTCGGCGAGCGAACCCTCGTGACAGAGGTCAGGCGCGGCGATCCGGTCGACTCCCGCGAGCTGGCTTCGTTGGTCGAGCCCATACCCGATATCTCGGGATCGGCTCGTTACAAGCGGCAAGTCACCGGCGTCACCATCGAGCGGGCATTGACACAACTGGCTGAGCGCAACTGATGGCAAGAGTTGAGATCAACACCGTTGTCAACGGCTACGCATATAGCGGTTCCGTGCAGTCTCGGTGGACCGCTGCCGAGTTCATCCGCGACGAGCTTGGACTGACCGGTACCAAAACCAGCTGTGAGATGGAGGTGTGCGGTGTCTGCTCCATCCTCGTCGACGGTGTGCCGGTCAGTGCCTGCACTGCTCTGGCCAGTGATCTGGACAACAAGAGCGTGGTGACTGTGGAAGGGC
The DNA here is from genome assembly GCA_028285585.1 of Acidimicrobiia bacterium. Lineage (GTDB taxonomy): Bacteria > Actinomycetota > Acidimicrobiia > Spongiisociales > ZC4RG35 > CAXMPK01. The sequence goes on along the minus strand of JANQOU010000008.1, from coordinate 118,500 downwards.
TGGCCGACGGTGATGAGTTGAGTGCCTTGCAACAGGCTTTCCTCGACAGATTCGCTGCCCAGTGTGGATTTTGCACGTCTGGCTTCTTGGTGATGGCGACCGCTCTTCTCGAGAGCAACCCTCATCCAACTAGCGAAGAGATCACCCACTACCTGGAAGGAAACATCTGCCGGTGCACCGGCTATCGACCCATCATCGAGGCGGTGCAGCTGGCTGCAGAGAGGGCAGACGGTGAATAGCCAGTCCGAGTCGATCGGCGCTTCGCTTCCACGTTCCGACGGCAGATCCAAGGTCACCGGTGCCGCAAGGTACGCAGTGGACCACGTAGTGCCGGACATGCTGCACGGTGTTGCTGTGCGTTCCACCCGTGCCCATGCCGCCATCGATGGCATCGGCACTGACGATGCGCTAGCGGTGCCCGGAGTCGTCGCGGTGCTGACCTCGGAAGATCTCGCAGATCTCTTCCCGAGATACGGCCATCTGGTGGCTGATCACCCGATCATGGCGATCGAAAAGACGAACTACATGGGTGAGCCGGTGGCCCTGGTGGTCGCCGAAACCATCCACGCCGCTCATGATGGAGCCGACGCAGTCGTGGTTCGGTACACCGATCTGCCAGTGCTGGCAGACGTCGCTTCTGCAATGGAACCCGACGCACCGCTCATCCATCCCACCGCCTATCCCGTTGGAGACGCTGCGTTCGAAGAGGCCATAACGGACGAACGAGAGGACAACGTCGCTCACGAGGTAAGTCTCGGTTGGGGAGACGTCGAATCTGCCTTCGCTGAGGCCGCGGCAACCGTCGAGACGACTGCTCAATATCCCAAGCTCTACGCATACGCGATGGAGCCCTACAACGCCCTCGCAAGCGTCACCGACGATGGCGTCGATGTGGTCACTACCGCCCAACACCCTTTCATGGTGCGTGATGACCTGGCAAGGATCTTTGGCGAGCCTCTCAGCCGGGTCAGGGTCCGATCACCCCTTCTCGGGGGTGGCTACGGATCCAAGTCCTACACCAAAGTCGAGCCGCTGGCTGCTGTTGGAGCATGGGCAACCGGACGCCCGGTGAAGGTCGCGCTCAACGCCGAAGAGGCGATATTCACGACGAGGGCTGATTCAGCGGTGATCACCGTGCGCTCGGCCTTCGATGCCGAAGGACGCATCACTGCTCGTGACTTCGACATCGTGATGGACACTGGGGCGTACACCGACAACGGCACATTGGTTCTCGCCAAGTGTGCAAACCGCTGCTTCGGCCCGTACAACATCCCGAATCTACGAGTGAGGGGTCGTGCTGTCTTCACCAACACGGTCTCGTCTTCGTCCTATCGCGGCTTTGGTGCGCCACAAGGAAATCTGGCCGGCGAGATGAACCTCGATCAGGCGGCGGAGAAACTCGGTATCGATCCGATCGAATTGAGGAAGCTGAACCTGGTTGCACCCGGCGGCACCATTCTTCCGGGCAAGCGAGGGCTCGATGCCGATCTCGCTTCGGATCTCGACATGGTTTCCGAAGCGCTGGAATGGGATACCCCGGATTCTGAGTTCACTGGAACCGGCGTCGGAGTGTCGGCCTCGGATGCCGGGGCATATCCGGTGTCAACGGCACAGGTGAGAGTCCTCTTCGACGGCTCGGTTTTGGTGATGAGTGGATCGACGGAGATGGGTCAGGGAAGTCGCACGGTCCTGGCGCAGATCGCTGCCCAAGAGCTGGGTGTCGACATCGCGAGAGTGAAGGTGGTTCAGTCCGACACCGGCTCGTCGCCATATGAACGCACTACGGGAGCTTCTCGCACAACGGTTCTGGTCGGCCTGGCGATCATGAGAGCTTGTCGTGATGCCTTGAGCAAGCTCGAGGAGATGGCCGCCGAGAACGCAGGAGTGGCTGCGGCGGAGGTCAAGTCTGCTGAAGGGATGATCCTGGTTCCGGGTACTGGGAGTTGGCCGTACGACCAGGTGATTCGGGAGTGGTTCGGTGCCGGATCCGGTGAAGTCACCGGTGTTGGCCTGGTGAGACGAGCAGGTGAGCTCGAGCTGCTGCCTCCTTTCTGGGAGGTTGGGGCTGTGGGTGTGAAGGTCTCGATCGACCCGGATACGGGCTACGTCAACGTCAACCATCTGGCCACCGTTGGTGATGTGGGGTTCGCGATCAACCCCGCTCTCGTGGAAGGGCAAGACCTCGGCGCTGCGACTCAGGGTCTCGGCGCCGCCCTTTTTGAGGAGTTGATCTACGACAATGGCCAGCTGGAGAACCCCAACCTCGTCGACTATCGAGTGCCCAAGATCGGTGACGTGCCCGATGAGATCTCCACGATGATCGCTGAGAGGGGCGATGGTGTTGGCCCGCATGGGGCCAAGGGCGCAGGCGAAGGCACCTTGAACCCGATTGGTGGGGCGGTGGCGGCTGCCGTGGCGCGTGCCATCGGCACATGGCCGGACCGCTTGCCATTGACTCCGGAGCGGGTTTGGACGCTCATGAACCCCGAAACCGGCAAAAACGGCACGAAAAACTGACAAAACAGCCGTCCTCAGGTGGCTTTCTGGTTCAGTTCGCGATACTGTATGCAGTATGCAGCCTGGAAAGGAGCGACTTTGAGCGAGGAAAAGAAGGTCAATGACGGCGACGTAGTCAAGGACATCGGATATCGCGATCAACCTCTGAGTGAGACCGAGATCTCGGAGATGAAGAGCCGCGAGGAATGGAACATCAAGAACCCGGCCAACGAGGTCACCTTGGTGAAGAACCTGCGCGAGACCGAGCTGGTGCCACGAGAGTATCGGAACACCTCGGCGCGGTTCATGAAGCTCACCGGCGAGCGCCGGCTTCAACCCCACCTCAGTGAGTTGCCTCCGCTCGGCCGATCGGTGAACCACCGGCACACAACCGAAGCAGTCATCTACATCATCAAGGGAAGCGGCTACTCGACCATCGGGTATGACGGCGAGGTGGAGCAGCGAGTCGAGTGGGAAGAGGGAGATCTCTTCGGGATCCCGCTGTGGGCTTGGCATCAGCACATCAACACGAGCGAGACCGAGACCGTTCGTTACCTGGCGGTCCAGGACACTTTCATGATCAAGGCCTTGGGCCTCCATCAAATCGAGCGTCATCCGCGACAGTGATGTCTTCTCCGGCGTGGCGGTACTCCTCCGTCGTCGCCCGGAGCGAAACAGCCGACCGCGCAACCGTGAGCCAAATGCGATTGCGCGGTCGTCACGTCTCTGTTGTCCGATGACTTGGAGACCACCTTGAGCGCCACGTTGCACCCTGAGCGACGCAACGCATGGCTGGTCTATCTCGGTGCTCCGATCTCGATGATGGGTATCCAACTCATTGCGCCGACCTTGCCGGCGATGGCCGAGGCGCTTGATCTCACCGATTCTCAGCTGGCGCTGATTTCGACGTTTTATCTCCTACCGGCCGCCCTGGGCGCCATTCCCGCTGGGGTCCTGGCAGACCGAATAGGGAGACGCCGAGTGTTCGGCTACGCCATGATCGCGTTTGGCGTGATCGGCCTCGTGCTGCCTCTGGTGGCCAGCAACCTTCCGGTGTTCCTCATCCTGCGTCTTCTTCAGGGTGTGGCATTTGCAGGTCTGATGCCTCTGACCATGACGATCCTTGGCGACGCCTTCGATGGTCCGCTGCTGGTGCAGGCTCAGGGACGGCGTTCGGTCAGCATGAGCCTCGCCGACAGCCTCCTGCCAATGATCGGAGGCCTGCTTGTCGCATTTGGGTGGTTCTTCCCATGGTTCCTCCAGGGATTGGCCATTCCATTCGGGTTTGTCGTACTGCGTTGGATGACCGATGTCTTCGATCAAGCGGCGGCCAAGGTCCGATCTCTGCGCCAGGCCCTCTCTCCGGAACTGTGGAAGAAGTTCTCTGTATGGGCCTTGCAATACATGGGGTTCGCCAGGCTCTGGATCAAGTTCACGATGCTGACGTTCCTGCCCGTGCTGATCGTCAACGATCGTGGAGGCACTGCTGCGGTTGCCGGGTTCGCATTGGGGTTGTCGGCGTTCGCCAACGCGATCGTCGCTGCCAGTGGCGGTCGCATCGCCAGACGCTGGCAGCCAACGGGGTGGATGACCTTGGCCATCGTCTTGATGACTATCGGGTTGATCGTGGTGCCATTGGCGGAGTCGCCTGGTGTTATCGCCGCAGCTGCGATCTTCTATGGCGCCGCCGACGCTTTGCTCGGCATTTTCCTCAACGCACTGGTGACTGCCGTGCCTGAGCCCGAGTCGCGCGCCGCTTTTGTTGCTGCCACCGGCGCCATCCGCAACCTCGGCAAGTTCTTTGCGCCAACGGTGTTCGGTTTGATGTTGCTGGCAATCACTGTTCCGGAAGCGTTTCTGGTCATCGCCATGGTTTCGGCGCTGTCCATACCGGCTCCTTGGTTGTTTCGGTCTCTCACTCCAAGGCTTCAGGGTGGAGTCACGTGAACCACCCTTGGCTACCCCCCTCGCAGATCACGCGAGATGAGATCGTCGATCGTTCTGCGTCGATGCTGGGATCCCCTGCGATACCAATTGTCGAGAACGAGGATGTTTTCCGGATCGAATCGGTTGGCATGGACTGGGACATCGGAGTCATGGTCTACGAACCAGAGGACTCTGACCGCATCCCGGTTCACAACGGCTCTCCCATCGGCCTGTTCCTTCTTCATGGAGGCTCAAACGACTTCAGGGCGACTGAGGGCTTCGCTCGGCTCATCGCCTCTCGACTGGGGTACAAGGTCGTGAGCATGACCTATCCCGGACGTCTGTATCTCGGTGCGGCGGATCGACGGTGGCCGGGGGAGACCATCAGAGAGGACGGTTCTGTTCGAACCCCGATCTGGGTGGAAGGCGAGTTCATCGACCGCGACCAGTACGAACTTCATGAAGACCTGTCCTTGCGTTCGCGCTACGGAGTCCGAGTTGTGGCGCGGGCGCGGCCGGGGACGGTGTTCTACAACCGCTTGGCCGGGTGGCCGGCGGCGTTCGAAGACGGGATGAAACAGGCCTGTCTGCGGCATCTCGGCGGTGAGTTCTCGGTTTTTGTCCATGGTCACTCCACCGGCGGTCCCTTCGTGTCCATGTTGAGTCAAAGAGTCGAGAACATCAGAGGGGTGCTGGCCGTGGAGAACTCGCCATTTGGCTACATCCAGGAGCAGGCACGCCTCTTCACCGGGAACATGGAGCGGCGCGACCAGGGCCTTCCTGACAAGACTCTCGAGGAGAGCCGACGTGAAGACCGCTTCGACGATCTCAGCATCCGGACATGGCGGGAAGAGGCGCGCTATCTCGGACCAGAGGTGGCCATGAAAGAGGGCGGCCAGGGTCTGATGCGTCTTCCCCAGCTGATCGAGGAGGTGTTTGAGTCTTGGGCGAAGGTCAAGACTCAGGCGAACTTCAAATGCGAGTATCCGGTGACGAGGAATGTCCGGTCCTCGTTGGAGTTGGCGGCGAGGGTGACGGCAGAGCGTCTCAGCCTGAGCGAGGTTGACACCGAGCAGCTCGTTGCTCGCTATCTGGGAATGACAGCGGAGCTTCGTGGATCTGAAGTCAAACCGGTGCCACCAACTCTCTTTGGTATCACGGAGTCGAGCCGAGACCATCCAGTCGAGGTGTACAAAGAGGTCATCCTCCCCATGTATGGAGCGATGAGTCCCGCTCCGAGAGTTGCTTTGACCCAGTTTGGCGCTGGGGTCCACGACTACACGAAGCGTGAGCCAGATCTGCCGATGGGGGTGGCACCGGCCGTTGTCTCGCAGTGGGATGAAGCAATCGCAGAGGGTTTCTTTGACGTCTGACAGCGAGAGAGGAGGTATGTCTTGGCGCGGGCGTTACTCGCGGACATAGCTCCGCTCAGGGAATCGAGCCAGTATCGGCTCTTCTATACGGGGGAGGCTGTCGCTTCTTTGGGCAGGCAACTGACTCTCGTTGCCGCTCCCGTCCAAGTCTACGCCGTGACCGAGTCGACACTGCTCGTCGGGCTACTCGGGCTTTCCCAGTTTCCCACGATTCTCATCGGTTCGACGCTGGGTGGTTTGGCTGCTGATGCTTGGGATCGGCGCAGAGTCCTGATGGCCGCTCAGACGGCTTTGGCTCTCATCGGTCTTGGTTTGGCAGTCAACGCGAGTGCCGGAGCACCGATGGTCTGGGTTGTCTTTGCGCTTATGGCACTACAGGCTCTCTTCTTTGCCATCGACGCTCCTGCTCGGATGTCCACGATCCCGCGGCTGGTCAGAACCAGTCGAGTGCCCGCTGCTTATGCGCTGGAGACGCTTCTTTCCCAATTCGCCAAGGCCTTGGGACCGATTGCGGCCGGGTTTCTGATCGCCAGTTGGAGTCTCACTGCCACCTACGCAATTGCAACGGCCACGTTCGCCATGGCCCTGATTCTGATGGCGTTGATGCAGCCGCTGCCTGCCACCGGCGGGGGAACCCGCCCCAGCTTGCGATCCATCTCCGAAGGTCTTCGCTTCCTCAAGGACAAGAAGGCGATCCAGGGGGCCTTCTTGATCGACATCACTGCCAATGTCTTCGGGTTGCCCCGCGCTCTCTATCCGGAGATGGGGCTGTCGGTTTTTGGGGGGACAGCAGCAACGGTGGGCTTCCTCTACGCAGCTCCTGGGGTAGGTGCGCTTGTTGCGGCCGCCACCTCAGGATGGATCGGCAGAGTGAGACGGGCCGGAGTTGCGACGACGATTGCGGTCACCATCTGGGGCGGAGCGATAGTGGTCTTTGGATTCAGCTCGTCGATCGAGCTTGCTCTCGTGGCGTTGTTCATTGCGGGAGGTGCTGACGCCATATCAGCCGTCTTCAGAGCGATCATTCTTCAGCTCACGACGCCCGATGAGCTTCGTGGGCGTCTCTCCGGGCTGAAGATCGCAGTGGTCGCCGGAGGCCCAAGGCTCGGCGACGCTGAGGCCGGGTTGGTGTCCAGAGCCTTTGGCCCTTCGGTCGCAGCGTGGACGGGAGGGCTGGCATCCGCAGTCAGCGCTCTGGCTATCGCCTACTTCTTCCCGGCGTTCTACAAGTGGGAGACGCCTGATGAAGAGGCGACAGTTGCCGATCCGGAGTCCCACTCCTATTGACATCCAGGAGGAAGTCACAATGACAGGAAGCACCAACATCCAACACTGGTCGGAGCGTCTTCCACCTGAAGATGCCGAAGCATTGGCCGGCTACAGCTCAAAGGCAGCGATCGAGCCATCGGCGGAGAAACCAGTGTTGATGGTGATCGACGTGGTCGAGTCCTTTGTTGGGCCCGATGCGCCGATCGCCGAAGCCCAGAAGATCTCGCGGAAAGCGTGTGGTGAGAAGGCGTGGGTTGCCATCCCGGCCATCGTGAGACTGATTGCCGAGTTTCGGAGGCTGGGGCTACCGATCGTGTTCACTCGGGCCGATCCACTCCAAGCTCACATAGGTGCGGCCACCCGTAGACCGGACATGGCAAAAGACATCTCTCTGTCCAACGAGTTTCTCGATGTCGCCGCTCCGGAGCCCGAAGATGTGGTTATGCCCAAGGTAAGAGCTTCAGCCTTCTTTGGCACTCCGCTGAGTTCCTATCTGTCCAAGCACAATCATCGGACCTTGGTGCTCACCGGCTGCACGACCTCCGGGTGTATTCGCGCCTCGGCAGTCGATGGGACTTCGGCCGGATTCAACGTCCTCGTTGCCGAGGATGCGGTCTTTGATCGGTCAGGAATCTCACACGACGTGGCGCTGATCGACATCGACGCCAAGTACGGGTCGGTTATGACAACGGATGCCGTGATTGGACTTCTCGACGGCTGAGCTCGCCGGCGGGGAAGCAGCCCACGTTCCCCGACTCGAGTTGTGGGCTACTTCTTCTGGGCGTTGGACGTCTTCACGTAGCGGCTGAGGAGGAACGAAACTCTCGTATCTCCTCGCGGGTCGGAAGGCTGACGAACTCAACCATGTTGCCATCGGGATCACGGCAAACAAATACAGAAATGGGGCCGTAGTTGTTGAGAACGTTGGTTCGTGGAGGGCCGTGGCAGTCATAACCCATTCCTTCGAGCCTCGTGAACAACTCAGGAATCTCATGACGATCGAGTCGAAAACAAATGAGAAAAATCCCCGGATCGCCAGCTTCCTTAGGAACTGAATGCTCAGGAGCGGGAAGGTCCCACTCGATTAGCTCTATCTGACCAATCTGCTGTGGGCCTTGGAGAAACACAGACCGACCCGTGGTCCCATGTGGAAGCCGTAGGGTCTGCCAAGTCCCTTCCGTCCCAACATCCATTTCGAGTGTCCGTCTTAGGCCTAGGCCTTCCTCGTAGAACCTCAATGAGTTCTCAAGACTTCTGACGTTCAGGCAAACGTGATGGATTTCACCGACCGAGACCATTTGACGCTCCACAGCGTGATTGCCCCCAGCGTACACACGGACCAACTGGTTGGTGTCTGCTTGGTTGGCCTCTCCGCTGCGAAAGGAGGCACCCTCGATCGCGGCGAACTTGCCGTTTGAAGGCGCCTCGGGCTAGAAGGTGCAGCCAGTCGCGAGGCGGCGTCCATGTTCCGATCGAGAACTAGCGTTTGGCAGATTTCAGACCGATAGGTATGTTTTTGAGGTCAATCGACGCGGAGGCGAGTATGCGATTTGGAGTTATGAACCTGTTTCCTGCTGAAGGAGGGGATGGAGCAAAGATTCTGCGGGAGACGATCGAGGAGATTCAGTTTGCGGACGAACTCGGTTTCGACTCGTGCTGGTTGGCTGAACATCACTTCTCGCAATACGGAGTTCTGGGAAATCCGCTGCTCGTCGCGTCGGCGATCGCTCAGCGAACTCAGCGCATCAAGATTGGGACGGCGGTGTGTGTGGTTCCGTTCCATCATCCACTTCGGCTTGCTGAGGATGCAGCCACTCTCGATGTCCTGAGTGACGGGCGACTCATTCTTGGGCTTGGCACCGGATACCAGCCGCGGGAATTCCAGGGATTTGATAGAGATCCAGCAAGAAAGCGGGATTACTACAACGAGACAGTCGAGATTCTGGGTAAGGCGTGGACTGAGACCGGGTGGTCGCATCAAGGCGATCTGTATACCTACGAAGACATGGATGTCTACCCAAAGCCAGTCACCGCTGGCGGTCCGCCCATCGTCCATGCAACGACGTCTCCCGCGGCCTTCGAGTTCAACGGGAAGCAAGGCAATCAAATCATCGTCTCGTCGAACTTCACACCGATGGCGCGTCTAAAGGAGAACTACGATCTTTATCGCGCGGCGCTCACCGAGAATGGTCACGATGTGACCAAGTACTGGCAACCATTCATGCAGCAGGTGTGGTGTGGGCCAGGAGAGAGGGGCCTTGCTGCTGCTGCCGAAGCCGCGCGCCGCTACTACCAAAGCGTCGGAAAGGTGATCCCAGGTTCCGATGAGGCTGTGGACGAAGAACGCCGGTACTACGAACGAGTCAAGAAAAACATAAACCTGCTTACCGTCGAGGACACTCTCACCCATGGGGGTAACTTCGGATCCGTTGACCACGTTGTCGATACCATCGGCCGCATCAGGGACGAACTGGGCGTTAGCCACTACATCGGCTGGTTTCACATTCCGTCGTTGGAACGTTCGCTGGTTCTCAATGCGATGGAGACGTTCGCGAGTGAAGTGATCCCACAGCTGCGTCACACTCTTGCTCCGCACCTCGAAGTGACAGCCGTTTGAGCGCAACCGAAAGTGGTCAACGAGTAGAGCTTGAGGTCAAAGGGTCCATCGCCACGGTTACTTGGTGTCGCCCCAACGCTGCGAACTCGTTCAATGTCGCCCTCGTTCGTCAGTTGGCAAGCTCCATCAGCGATCTGAACACCGAACACTCAGTTGAGGTCTGCATTCTCCAGGGATGTCGACACCACTTCTCCGGCGGCTGGGATCTGAAGGAGCTGAGGGAGACAGGAGACGAGCACGCATCGGAAGACCTCGCTGAGTACTTCGATGCAGGCACCACTCTGCTCGATGCGATAACTGCAATGGGTGCGATGATGGTCACTCGACATCGAGGTGTGACCGCGGGTTTTGGTATCGCAATAGCGGCTCGTTGTGACATCGTCGTGGCAGCACCCGACAGCAGTTTCGTCTGCCCAGAGATCTCAGTTGGCCTGGTGCCACGACTGTTGGCGGCGGAACTCATAGGAGGCATCGGAGAGAGGCAGGCACTTACGTGGCTCGCTTCTGGTCGTAGCTTCACCGTCGTAGAAGCGGTCGCTTCCGGTCTCGTGACAATGGTGCTCAACGACGAAGGATTCGACTCTCTTGTCGCAGACTGGCAAAACCAGACTCGCAGCGCGCCCGGATGTTTAAGGAAAACGAAAGCGACCGTTGGCGATCTTGGTGGTCTTCCCATTGGTGAACGCCGAGGCAGGGCTATCACCTTGGCGGTTAATGATCTTCTGCCGAACGGCCGGTCGTGAAGCTCGGATTCTCACTGACTCACCATGGGCGCGTAGGAGGGGACTCCCGCCAGGCGCGCGATTCGGTCATCGCTCAAGTGATGTTGGCAGAAGAGGTTGGTTTTGAGTCAGTCTTCTTTGGCCATCACTACTTGACTCGTTCTGCCTTTCTGCAGCCCATGACGTTGGCGAGTTTTCTTGCGGCCAGAACGGACCGAATTCGTCTTGGCTTGGGCGTCTATCTTGTTTCTCTGCACAACCCCGTAGCGATAGCGGAAGAACTGGCGACACTGGACGTTGTCGCCGACGGTCGCGTTGTGGCTGGTTTTGGTTCGGGTTACCGCAAGAGGGAGTTCAGAGCGTTTGGCCTCCCCTTCTCGCAGCGATATGCCCGTTTGGAAGAGTCGATAGAAGTTGTGCGAGCGCTGTGGTCTGGAGAGCCCGTGACCATGTCTGGAGCGTTCGGTCAACTTGAGGATCAGGTCTTGCATCTCCGACCTACACAGACCGGGGGACCGCCGATCTGGCTTGGTGCGTTCGGCTTTGAAGGTATTAGGCGGGCTGCCCGTCTCGGCGACGCGTGGCTGGCTCCACCTGGAGAATCACCTGACCAGATCGGGCGTAGTCGTGAGTTGTTTGACACGGAGCGGCAGACGTTGGGCCTCCCCGCTGCATCGGAGTACCCGATTCTGCGTGAGGGTTTCGTAGCGACATCCCGACGGAAGGCATACGACGTGGCTCGGCCGGGGATCATCCGCCAGTATGAGGAGTACCGAAGCTGGGACCATCGCCAGGACGTCGACAAACTCATAAGAGACCACTCGCTCGTCGGCGATCCAGACGATGTGGTGACCAGGCTCAGAAGACTAGAAGAGCTGGGATTCGATCATGTGATTGTTCGGATGCAATGGACTGACACATCAGTCGAACAGACGATGGAGTCCATCCGACTGTTCGGACGCCACGTCATACCCGCATTCAACTGATCAAGGGGTAGACCAATGACCAACGCCAACATGACGGATGCGATGGTGGATCACCACGCATTGCGACGCCCTGACGATGTTGCATTGGTGGATGAACGGGGCAGCACCACCTATGTCCAACTGGCCAGCGACGTCAATGCGATCGCATATGTGTTGTCACAAGAAGGGGTTCAAGCTGGCGATCGTGTGGCGCTCTACGGACGTAACAGCTCTTTCTACGCAGTTGCGGCGTTGGCTGTTTGGAAGATCGGTGCGGTGCTCGTGCCTGTCAACTTCCGCTTCCAGGCCGACGAGATCCGCCATCTGCTCAATCACGCTGAGGTGAGCGTTGTAATCGCTGAGAAGGAGTATTTGCCGTTGGTCGAATCAGTGCAGCGTGATGTTGCTTCCCATAGAACCACGTACACATATGGTTCCAGCGATGCGTCCAGCAGTCCCAATCTCGCTTTGCTCAGCAACGAGGCTCGAGGCTCAACTGTGGAGACCTTCCCGGCCTCACACGACGACCTTCATCGAATCATGTACACGTCTGGCACCACCAATCGTCCCAAGGGGGTTGTGTACACCCACGGCATGGTCGCGTTCAATGTTCTTGCCCAAACACGGGAACTCGGATTGACAGCGGCAGACCGCATCCTGGTGTCGTCTCCGCTCTATCACGTCGCAGGTATGGATGCGCCCGGATTCTCTGCCCTGTTCCACGGGGGCCGAATGGTCATCATGCGTAGGTTCGAACCGAAGAAAGCCCTGAGGTTCATATCAGAGCAGAAGATCACGGGCGGGATCATGATTCAGACAATGCTGCACATGTTGAGAGACGTCCCGGACGACATTGACGTCTCGTCGCTGAGGTTCCTCGTGTTTGGGGCAGCTTCTGGCGAGCTGTACAGGGAGATCCAAGATCGATTCCCGACCACGAACCTCGTTCAGGCGTACGGACTAACGGAGGGCTGCAGTGCCGTGACATACATGGACCCGGCTCATGCAAGAGACAAGCTGGGAACTACGGGTTCAACAGTTCCATTCGTTGACCTTCGGATAGTTGATGACTGCAACAACGAGGTGGTGCCAGGAGTGGAAGGAGAGATTCTGATCCGAGGTGCCAAGGTAACTCCCGGTTACTGGAGGGACCCGGATCCTGCAGCCACCGCGATCGGAGGAGGTTGGTTACGAACGGGCGATGTCGGAATGGTCGACCAGGACGGTTTTCTAACCATCACAGATCGCAAGAAGGACATGATTCGCTCAGGTGGTGAGAACGTTGCTAGCCAGGAGATCGAGCGGGTGATCTACGAGCATCCGGACGTCCTTGAGTGTGCGGCAGTGGCAGCGCCTGACGAACATTGGGGTGAGATCCCACGTGTCTTTGTCGTGACAAGGAACGCCGGTAGCGTTGATGCTGACGGCATCATGGAGCATTGTCGGTCCCTGCTCGCTCACTATAAAGTGCCCCGGTACATCGAGTTTCTGCCAACTCTGCCGCGAAATGCGTCCGGGAAGGTGATGAAGGCGGTTCTGCGCGACATGCCGATTGAGCAATAGTGGAAGGTGAGTGATTGGAACGCTCTCAGACACACACCGATTCACGCCGTCGACACGGATATGACCCCGAAGAAACGCGGTCACTTCTGATCACAAGTGCCTTGCGGCTCTTCAGAGACCACGGCTATCACGCCTCATCTGTCGCCGATGTTGTAGAAGACGCTGGGCTGACGAAGGGTGCCTTCTACCACCACTTCGAAAGCAAAGAGGATCTCCTTCACACCATCCAGGAAGAGTACATCGAAGATCGCCTGGCGGGATGCAGGCAGATTCTGGACGAGTACTCGCAGGCTGAGGATCGCCTGCGAGCCTTGATACGTGGCGCAATCGTCAACATCGACGAGTATCGCAGCCATGTGACGATCTTTCTCCAGGAGCGACGCTTCTTGACCGGTGAGCGTTTTGATCGTGTCAAGAAACTGCGTGATGAGGTTGACCGGATCTATCGCGACGTAGTAGAGCAAGGTATCGAAGAAGGCGTCTTCACGACTCGAGTACCTGAGCAGATCGCCGCATACGGTGTTCTTGGTATGTGTGCATGGGCTCACACCTGGTTCCAAGCCGATGGCCGGCTGTCAGCTGCGGCCGTCGGCGACCACCTGGCCACGCTCGTTGTGGATGGTCTCAAGGTCGGGTGACGTCTACCAAGGCGTTGATGTCCGTTGCCACGAGTGGGGCTTAGACGCTGACAGTGACTTTTTGTTGAGCAGACTTGCCATCTTTCATCGGGTGAGTGCCTTTGAGATGGGGGGCATGCGCTTCTTGGACAGATGACCTCAAGCGTTCTTACCAAGTTCATCTATGACAGCCGGTCTGCACCACTTGCGGGTACGACAGCCATGACAGAAAAGGAGGGCCATCCTCCTCATTCCGACCAGATGGTATGGTGCCTTTCCCGTCCACGTGGCCAAACAGGAGCAGTGTGTGAGTGTTGCCCGACCTGTCATCGCCGAGATCGCGATCGGCGTACACCTCGTGAATCCTGAACTAGTCGTTGAAGTGCATGATCTCCGGGTGGAGTTCGGCGGCTCGAGACTGCGTGGACACGAGCCAGTCGTTGCTGTTGATGGCGTGTCGTTCTCGATTGCGGCAGGGGAAATCGTTGGGTTGGTCGGGGAGTCCGGATCGGGGAAGTCGACTACGGCGATGGCCGTAGCGCGCCTCATTCCTCTTTCGTCCGGAACGGTGAAACTTGGCGGGCGGGACATTTCCAACCTCACTCAGAAGCAAATGCGACAGGCGCGGAGTGACATACAGCTCATCTTTCAGGATCCTCACGGTGCACTGGACCCTCGCCAGTCTGTTGCTTCGAGTCTCCGCGAGGTGCGCCGGGTGCACACAGATCGCACCAATTGGATTACGGATGCGGAGTTGATGGCGTCCGTCGGATTGTCTTCTGACATTCTTCCGCGCTTGCCGCATGAGATCAGCGGCGGCCAGGCCCAAAGGGTTTGTATCGCACAGTCGCTAATCCTGCGCCCGCGCGTTTTGATAGCCGATGAACCGACCTCCGCACTTGATGTCTCCGTTCAGGCTCATGTACTCGAACTACTTTCTCGGCTCCGTGACGAGTATGGGATTGCGGTGCTCCTCATAAGTCACGATCTCAGTGTCGTCCGCGCCGTGTGTGATCGGGTCCATGTAATGCAGCTAGGAGTGGTCGTCGAATCCGGAGAAACCGAGAGTGTTCTCGGAACACCCCAGCACTCCTACACGAAGCAACTGGTGAGGTCGCTCCCGGGAGCCCGTGGTTCCGATGCTCGGAACTCCTTTCCAAGCGTTGGTTTTTCATGATCCGATCGTTGCTTCCGCGTCTTGCCGGTGCAGTCGTAACGCTGCTTCTCGCCGTCACGATCGCCTTTCTCCTCGCTCGTGCTTCCGGAGACCCGGTGCGGCAGATGTTGGGGGATATGGCGTCGCAGGGTCAGATCGAGGCCGTCCGAGCCGATCTTGGATTGGACCGACCTCTAGTAGTCCAATACTTCGACTATTTGGGAAACATCGTCAGAGGCGACTTGGGGACCTCTCTTCGATACCACACAAGTAACTGGGATCTGATCGCCTCGAGACTTGCTGCGTCTTTTCAGCTGGCGGCGGCCGCGATCATAATTGGCGTTGTCGCAGGTGTGACTCTCGGAACGCTGGCCGCGATGTTCGAGGGTAAGCGCGTCGATCGAGTTGCTGTGTCATTGGCACTCTTGGGACAGTCGGTCCCCCCGTTTTGGCTCGGAATCATGTTGATCGTGGTTGTGGCTGTGGGTCTACGTTGGCTTCCAGCCGGACAAGCCGGTTCTTGGAGTCACCTGATACTGCCGGCAATCACGTTGTCGACACTGCCTATGGCTCGCATCGCACGAATGACACGCTCCTCGATAACGGAAGTACTGGAGGAACCTTATGTGGCAAGTGCTAGAGCACGTGGCTTCGGAACCCGTCGAGTCATGGCTCGCCACGTGGCCCGGAACGCAGCAATCCCCGTCATCACACTCGTTGGTCTTCAAACAGGTGTTCTCCTATCCGGCGCAGTAACCGTGGAATTCGTCTTCGCCTGGCCCGGCTTAGGCACGCTCACCACCCAAGCGGTTGCCTTTCGTGACTTCACACTGATTCAGGCACTCGTTGTCTTCGGCGCAGTGACCTTTGTTCTGGTCAATTTGGTTGTGGACATTGTCAACTCCGTTGTAGACCCTCGCATTCGAGGGACGCTATGAGTGCCGCCTCGACCGCGAGGACGCTTCCAGGTCGTCTATACATCTACATCCTGTCGGTGGTTGTGGTCATTGCAGTGATTGCGCCGATCCTTCCTCTCCCTGATCCAAATCTTCAAGACCTCCGTGCGCGGTTCACGCCGCCAGTTGGATTCGACGGGACATGGGAGCATGTGCTCGGTACTGACCATTTGGGACGCGATATGTTGGCGCGGCTCGTTGCCGGTACCAGACTCACCCTTCTGATAGCCGCAACCGCGGTGCTAGTTGCGGGAGTAGTCGGTGCCACTCTTGGCGTATTGGCTGGATATCGCGGTGGTTGGCTCGACCTGGTGATCGGTCGCTTGGTGGATGCTCAACTCGCCTTGCCTTTCATCCTCTTGGCCATTGCGATCATCGCTGTCCAAGGGAGGTCTCTCGGTGTTCTTGTCGGGGTTCTAGCTCTCGTGAGCTGGGCTCACTACGGCCGACTGCTTAGAGCCGAAACAAAGAGTCTGCGCGAGCGCCCTTTCATACCGCGTCTCAGGGCGTCTGGCCTGCCGGAGTGGCGCATCATCACACGCCATGTGCTCCCCAACGTAGGAGGAACCATCCTCGTGATTGCAACACTCCAGGTAGGCACCATGATTCTAGGTGAGAGCTCCCTGAGCTTTCTCGGTTTGGGGGTGGTGACTCCTGACGTCAGTTGGGGGGCGATGCTGGCTGAAGGGCGGCAATACCTTGCCGACTCGTGGTGGGTCGTTGCCTTCCCAGGACTCGCCATCACAGGTCTGGTGCTGACTGTGAATCTCTTGGGAGACGCGATGCGCAAGGCCTACGACCCGCGGAAACGGACCTATCGCTGATGGTCCTCTTCAGCGTCCGTGATCTGTCGGTCGAGGCCTATACCGCGGCAGGCACGGTCATGCCCGTCCGGCGCTTCGACCTCACCCTCAACGAGGGCGACATTGTGGGGGTAATCGGAGAGTCCGGAAGTGGGAAGACCACGGCGGTGCGCTCGATGATTGGTCTGCTGGAGCGGAACGTTCACATTGTCGATGGTGACATTCGATTCCGCGGCGACACCATCCGATCAAACGAAGCAAACCGTTTCGACACGGTACGTGGGCGGTCTATAGGCATGGTGTTCCAGTCGCCACAGAGGTCACTGAACCCGGTGCGAACGATCGCGTCTCAGATTGGCGAAGTGCTGACAGTCCTTCGACCTGATATGACGAGGGACGAGCGCCAAGACCGCATGAGGCACGTCATGAGCTCAGTGGGATTCAGCGACGTCGAGCGAGTACTGAGGTCTTACCCCCATGCTCTCTCAGGAGGCATGTGCCAACGGGCTGCAATCGCTGCGGCGATCGCACCAGAGCCGTCGATACTCATAGCGGACGAGGCGACATCGGCACTGGATGTGACGACGCAGGCTGAAGTCGTCACGCTCCTCAAGCATGTGACTCTGGAGAGCGACCGCGCACTTGTCTTTGTTACTCACGACATTTTGTTAGCCGCCGAACTCTGTTCACGCATCGTCGTGATGTACGCAGGCGAGATCGTGGAAGAGGGTCTCACTGAACAAGTCGTGAATCGCCCACGGCATCCTTACAGCCAGGCGCTCCTTTCGGCGGTACCGCTTTGGGAACCCAAGACGAGTTTGAAAGGTATCGCTGGGCGGCCGCCACGCGTGCTCAAGGGCTTCACCGGCTGTGGCTTCGCTGATCGGTGTGCCCACGTTCGTGAGGATTGTCGGACAACCATCGACCTACAAGAAGTTGCTGGAAACCACAAAGTTCGATGTGTGCTTGTTGGTGACTCCGAAGACGCACGAGAGGCGGGAATCGGAGTATGAACCTCGCTCAGGATCTCGAATACCGGGCCGGGTCGTCGCCAAACGCCATCGCCATCATCGACGAGCGCGATCGTTCGCTCTCGTATGCGCAATGGCATGACTATGCGGCTCGTCTGGCAACTTGGCTGGAAGCCAATGGAGTCGCACCGGGTGACCGCGTCGCCTTATTCATGCACAACAGCATCGAACAGGTCGTCGCGATCTTCGGGACTTGGATGGCTGGTGCGGTGCCGGTCTCAGTGAGCGCTCTCTACAACAGCCGGGAGCTAGCCGACAGCCTCGATAAGACGGGACCAGTCCTTCTTCTAACCGACTCCAAACGCGCTTCGACGGTCAAGTCTTCAGGGGTTGAGGTGCCAGAACATGTGATCAAAGATGTGATTGGCGGAGAGGAATCGACCGGCGTTGCCTATTCGTTGCTGGCCGGTGTGTCTCCTCGCACGGCGAAGGCTCCTGACCGCCGAAGTGACGAAGCCGTGGTTCTGTTTACAGGCGGGAGCACAGGTGAGCCAAAGGCAGTTTCCCTGACTCACGGAGGGACCTATGACAGCATGGCCACCCTCGCCAAGGCGTCGCGTCCCGGCCTCGAAGGCCCTGCCCCTACTGTTCCTCCCGACGTTTCGCCGAACCTCATTCTTCTTCCACTGTTTCATGGAGGTGGGCTCCAGTCGCTGCTATTCGCACTCCACCTTGGCCGCAAAGTGGTTCTGATGGAGCGCTTCAACGTGTCACGCCTGGACACGATGGTCATGCGGCACAAGGTCGACAACCTGTTTCTCATGCCAACGATGATCTACGACCTGGTTCACGCGCCCCCTCATATCAAGCTGGATCCCGTGCGGAAGGTCCTGGTCGCCGGTCAGGCGCTCGACCATCACCTGCGAGTTCGATTCGAGGGGCGATACGACGCGATCGTCTTCTCAAATTACGGCTCTGCCGAAATGGGCCATGTTGCGGGATGGACTCCTCACGACGTGCGTTTGGGGTCCTGGAAGCCAGGATCCGTTGGTCGGATCTATGAGGGAGTCACCGTTGAGATCCGTGACGCCGAAGGGAACTCGGTACCTACTGGCGTGGAAGGCGAGATATGCGTTCAAACGGAACGCACCTTGGGGTACATAGAAGACGCCGGGTCAGCCACTTCCGAGCCGCTGGTCGTCGATGGATGGGTTCGATCAGGTGACGTGGGATACGTCGACGAAGATGGGCTTCTGTTTCTCGTCGGTCGTCGACGAGAAATGATCAAGACCGGTGGCTTTCAGGTTTGGCCGGCTGAAATCGAGTCGGAGATTCGTCACCATCCAAATGTCCAAGATGTTGTCGTAGTTGGGGTTCCAGACGACAGACTCGGAGAAGTGCCATTGGCTTTTGTGGTTCCCAGGACCCCCGCAACCACGGACTCAGAGTCATTTGAGCGCGATCTCATCAACTTCAGTCGAAACCGACTAGCCCACTTCAAGCAGCTGCGGTCAGTTGCTGTAGTGGATCGGATACCCCGATCCGAGGCGGGCAAATCACAGCGTGCGGCACTTCGAGAAGCGGCACTCGAGCAACAAGATAGGAACCACCCATGAAGAAGAGCGAGTACGAGCACCTGGCCAGCCAGTGGGACGAGGAAGGCATGATCCTCGACGACGAGACTCTGGAGAAAGCGGTTCTATACGAGACCGACGCCGAGTTGGCCGTTGCTCGAATCACGTTCAATGTCCCCGAACGCCTCAATGCACTCCCGATCGCCGCGTATGAGCGTGTGGGCGATCTCGTGCGAGAAGCGGAGATGGACGATGAGGTCAAGTCGATCGTGTTCCAGGGCAGGGGCCCAGCCTTCGGAACAGGCGCTGACGCAAGAGAGCTAGGCCACTACATCGGCTACAAGAAGAACCGGTCCGGCGAACGCACCCGTCACCCATCTCAACGCCAACGGATCTTGCCGGATCGCAACCTCCTATCGGAATCGCTTGCCTTGCGAATCAACAACTGCCTGAAAGCGACCATCTGCGCTGTTAGGGGCTACTGCTACGGCGGGCACATGAAGATTGCCCTGGGCTCAGACATGATCATCGCTACCCCAGACGCGCTCTTCACGCACCCGGCTTTCCGATACCTGGGTGCGGCGCCACAAGATATGTACCTGTGGATAGAGAACCTCGGCCTCAAGAAGATGAAAGAGATCATGCTGACGATGCGCCCACTCACCGCACAAGAAGGGGAGAAAATCGGTTTTGTCAACAAAGTGGTTGCCGCCGACGAGCTAGATGAATGGGTCAACGACTACTGCCAGGCAATCTCGATGATGCCGCTCGATGGCCTGATGATCGGCAAGGCGATGATGCGGCTGGCCATGGAGGGCCGCGGAAAAGGGGTTGGCGAAATGTCTGCTTGGATTGGACACGGCTGGGCAACCAATCTCCGTTTGGATGAGCACGAATACAACTTCGTCAAAGAACGTCGCGACAAAGGGCTGAGTCAGGCTCTTCGTGACCGAGACAACGCGGTCGCGCCTTTTTTCAGACTGGGTGGTCGGATCGAGCTAGACGAAGGATCATGAAGAGCAGTGAAATTCGGCGTACTCGCTTCACACCAGTACCTGCCGTCCGATGACCTCGCCGAGAGGCTGAGGGATCTCTGGGACCTGACAGGCCGCGCCGCGGATCTGGGATACGACTCGATCTTCTCGATCAACCATTTTCTTGGGAATCTGCAAACTCCCCAGACGATCTCAGTGCTCTCTCGTTTGGTGGAGGTATCCGACCAGATGACAGTTGGTACGGCGGTATTGATCTTGCCGTTGTACCACCCTGTTCACATCGCCGAGGAGTTCGCCACACTCGACCAGATGAGCGAGGGTCGCCTCGTCTTGGGTGTGGGAGCGGGGTACCGGCGAAACGAAATGTCTGCGTTCGCGATAGACAAGTCGGCCCGGTTCAGACAGATGCGCGAGTCCATTGCTGTCATTAGGAAACTCTGGGCTGGTGGGCCGGTTCATCACCAGGGAGAGTTCTATTCGATTGATGGCGAAGAGGTCTGTGTGAAGCCACGCCAACTAGGAGGTCCACCCATTTGGATCGGCGCAGGCGGGGATGTCGCGATCAAGAAAGCCGCGGAGCTAGGTGACGCCTGGATAGTTCCAGGAAACGCGCCATCAGAAGGGTGGTACGAGAGTCGGATTGCCATGCACGATGCAGCCCTTGAAATGGTCGGCAAGACCAAGGACGCGCGGGAGTATCCGATTCTTCTCAACATCCACTGTGCTGACTCGACGGAGAAGGCACAGCACGCCGTACGTCCACACATTGAGGCTGAGTACTTCAAATACGCTGACTATCCGCAATTGCGATTCCAGCGAGACCGTTTTGAGTTCCTTTGGAATAGCAGGTTCCTCATCGGAGATCCAGACCATGTCGCCAAACGAATTGAGTGGTTCCGCTCTTTGGGAGTCAATCACGTTGTCGCTCGCCCGTTCTGGCTTGGCTTCCCTCACGAGAAGACCGTCGCGTCTGTGGAACTGTTCGCCCAAGAAGTGATGCCGAGATTCCGGTGAGTAGAACTGAGCCTGTTTGCGAGTCGCTCCCATGCAAGCGCCCCTCGGGAAGCTCAGGACGCAGTATTAGTTCCGACTAGAGCACCAACCGTTCCACGACCGTGCGCAACTGATGGTCTTCCACCGTTGGATCTCGAAACTGTCTATCGCAATCTGTTGCGGCGAGTGTTGACCGTTGCTAGGGTCCATTCCAACCGGACGGTATCTAGATTTTGGGATTTGATCCTTGGGAGAAATCATGACAGTTGTTAGAACCACCCGTGTCGTTCTTATGGGCCTGGCCATTGTGCTGGTGTCTGCATGCGCCTCGACGTCGACCGAAACAAGCGATACGACAACCCGCTCTACCGCATCAACGAGCGGTGGCGCCGATTCATCTGATTCATCGGTGAACACAACCGAAGTGTCGTCGGGCGGAGTCCTTCGAGTGGTAGTTCCAACAGAGCCTGCGACGATGGACCCCGTCAGGTCGGTGATCAGCGATGCACGTGTTTGGGGGACAGTCATGGAGCCTCTCGTCGCTTCCGATTCCAACGGTGCGATTGTCGACACCGGTTTGATCACGTCCTGGGAGCGGCCTTCTGCAACCGAATGGCTGTTTACGTTGCAAGAAGGAGTCGAGTTCCACAACGGAGAGCCCTTCGACGCTGAGGCTGTGAAGCAGACCATCAACTCGTACCTCGCAGACGAGGAAACACGATCTGGTTCGTTCTTGAGAGTCGTCACTGATATGACTGTGAACGCTGATGGCTCTCTCACCGTGACGACAGAAAACCCTTATGGTCCGTTGCCTGAGGTCTTGGCCCAGATCTATGCCATTCCTCCGCGTTACTACGCCGACGTCGGGTCGGAAGAATTCGCTCAGGCGCCGGTTGGCACCGGTCCGTTCGTTTTTGGCTCGCTTCAGCCGGGGCAACAAGTCTCCGTTGTGAGGAACAGCGGCTACTGGCGAGGGCCGCCATTGTTAGACGAGATTCAGTTCACCTTCTCCGGAGATGCGCAGTCTCGGGTGGCTCTACTGGAGTCGGGTGCCGCTGACATCGCCCTTGATGTACCAGTTGAGAGCGTGGATGCGATAGATGAATCGGACGCCACCCAGATAGCTTCGGCAGCATCGACGTCTTTGATGACGCTCATATTCGAGATCGATAGTGAGCCATTCAACGAATTTGACCTGAGACGCGCTGCCGCGGAGGCTGTCGATGCAGAAATCTTGGTCGATACGATCTTCGACGGTCGCGGAGCATCTGTATCCAACTACTTCACTGGTGACCTCATGGACCCGCCAGGGCCCGGATGGACCGGTAGTTATGATCCCGACTCGTCTCGTACCGTTCTAGACGGGCTCGGTGACGCACCTGAGATCACTCTTACCTACACAACTGGGTCCTACTCGAAGGACACCGAGGTCGGTGAGGCCATTGCTGGCATGTTTGAAGCTGTTGGATTCGTGGTGGAGCGGAATCCGCTGGATGTAACTCAGATGCTTGAGATGCGTTCTCAGAACACTCTGGATGCATATATCTACAGGGTCGTCCCGGTCTACCCGAGCGCTGACGTCTACACGCGCTACTTCATGGGTACCGACTCCGCGGTGCCGCTGTGCGCATCACCAGAGATCGACGATATGAAGGGCGACCTGGCGGTCGCTGAGGACGACGCAACAGTCCTCGATCTCTACGCTCGACTCGAGGACGCCACGCTCAACGACGAGGTTTGCCTTCTGCCCCTGTTCAACCCCGTTGCCATCTACGGCCTGGCCGCCGATGTGTCGGGGTTCGTTGCACCGCGGAATCATCTTCCGGATTGGACAGCCATAAGCGTCGGATCATGAGTGCAACGGTGTAGGACATGGGATGGAAGACTGAAGATGTGATTCTCCGGCCTCCTCTCGATGATGCGGACCCCCTCGCCGAGGGGGTCCGCATCATCGGAATTGGGGGAACCACACGGCGCTCCTCCGGTACAGAACGGGTTCTAGCTCACGCCTTGGGTGGCGCGGCCAGGGCGGGAGCTGAGACGAAACTTCTCGGCTCGGAGGCTCTTGATCTTCCGTTGTACGGACCTGGCGTCGCTGAAGTCTCGGCTCGGGTTCGCCGTTTTCTATCAGCTGTTCGCAGGGCTGATGGAGTAATCGTGGCCTCGCCTGGCTACCACGGCACAATTTCGGGCATGATAAAAAATGCACTCGACTATCTCGAGGAGCTCAGCGACGAGGAAAGGCCTTACCTGGAGGGCCGGGGAGTTGGGTGCATAGCCCTCGCTGGTGGACCCCAAGCGGCCGTTGCTACCTTGGACACTTTACGAACCGTGGCACACGCCCTACGTGGCTGGCCTACTCCGTTCGGAGCGGCACTCGTGGCTTCGCATTCTCTGTTCGATGGCTCGGGCGAAGTCAAGGATGCAAAGGCCGCGATGCAACTCGAACTTGTGGGCCACCAGGTGGTCGAGATGGCGGCCATGCAACGCCAAGCGCAGTTATCGACGTAGAGCCATCAGGCCCAGATCTCGATCAGCCCCTCTATGGGCCAACGGACCCGCACCGTTGTCGGCAAGTCCAGAGGCCATTGCGGGACTTGAGAAAACGCCACGGTCAGGCGCAGAAGGACGGATGAGCGAAAGGCCTCTTTCGGAGCTAGCTGCGATCGTTGACGTTCTGCTCACCTAAGTCCGGCACCAAAAACGCCAACTGCGCGAGTCGTGCACCAACAATGGCCTCTCAGCCCTACCTATTCTCGTGTCCGGGGTCGAATTCACCTGGGTTCGCCGAAGGCAGTAGATCGCCTCAGGAACACCGCCAGAATCAGTGTGATGGTGACCATGACCATCCCCAACGCGGCAGCCTCTTCCGTCTGACCTGCGTCCCAACGGGTGAATATCAGAACTGACAGCAGAACGGAGTCTGGCGAAGAGAGGATCAAAGCCAGAGTGAGGTTCCGAATCGCCAGTAGGAAGATCAACAGCATTCCGTTGATGAATGGGGGAAAGATGAGTGGGAGCAGGATCTTTCGGAAGATTTGGCTTTGGGAGGCTCCGCTCACCTCTCCGGCCTCCTCCAGGCCGACCTGAATCTGGGATATCGAGCCATTCATGGAGCGAGTCGACAGACTTGTGTATTGAGTCGCCAAGGCGATGACGATGATCCAGATGGTGCCGTGGATGCCGATGGGGAAGACCAAGTAGATAAGCAGGATGCTCGTGCCGATGATCACGCCTGGCATCGCGTGTGGCGTGTAGGCGAGGACGTCGAGGCCTTTTGACCATTTGGTCGACATGCGAACCACGATCCAGGCGGTCATCATCCCAATGAGCATTGCGGCGATGGCGACCGACACGCCCACCGCGAGCGTGTTCCAGAGGCTCTCGAGGAAGAAGGGGCTCTCGAACATCTCCCGATACGCCTTGAGGCTCACCATCTCCATCGCCGCTGCGCTGGGAATTTGGTAGAACGGGATCAGGCTCGTCCACAACAGAATGCCCAGAGGAAGAATCAGCGCCAGCAGGATGTAGACAAATACTCCTCCGATTGCCAAGGGCTTCCACTTGCCCAGCGAATACCTCTTGCGGCGGTAGTCCTTGCCGGTGACGGTGCTGTACCGCTCGGCTCGTGCGATGATTCGCTGGTAGTAGATGAGCGGTCCCAGGGCCAGAACGAGCATCAGCACGCTGAAGGTGCTTGCCACGCCATAGTTGGGAAGCCCTCCTACCGGGATCACTTCCAGAAACACCTGGGTGCTCAAGACAGAGATTCCGGCTCTGAGGCCGAGCACGAGCGGGATGTCGAACGACTCCACGACCGTGACGATTTGGTAGATGAACGCCGACAGTATGGCCGGCGCCAGAACCGGGAGGGTGATGCGCGAGGTCGTCTGGCGGAAGCTCCCACCGGAGACAACCGAAGCCTCTTCGAGGGATGCGTCCATTGCGCGGAAGGCACCTGCGATCAGGAGGAACGTCACCGGGACCATCGTGATGGCCTGGACGACGATCATCCCGAAGAGTGAGAAAACGTTGAACGGCCCTTGCCCTTCCATGCCAAACAGGTCACGGATGAAGACGTTGACAACGCCGATTCTTGGATTGCCGAGAAGACCCCAGGAGATCCCGGCAATGACAGCTGGGATCCCCAGCGCGGCGATCACGAGGATGTAGATGGTGGTCCGACCCGGCATGTCGGTTCGTTCCACGAGCCAAGCGAGGGCAATCGCGATCGTGAAGCTGAGGATCAAGGCTCCGGCTGCGTAAATGGCCGTGTTTCCCATGACTTCGTAAGTCGATGTGGAGAGGAAGACGTCCTGGTAGTTCTCAAGAGTCCACTCTGATGCGGCCTCGAAGGGAAGGGTGCCCTCGGTCTTCTTGAAGCTGCTGAATATCAGGACGCCAAGGGGCCCCAGGATCAAGTAGACGAGAAGGGCCACCGTGCCGAACATGTAGAGGCCGCGGCCGGTGATTCTGATCCGACGCGGCTTGTCGTCAGAGTCAGGGATCTGGTTCTCCAGCGTGACCGCTGGATCGTGGGCCGGATCGACCTTGGTCATTGGTCGGCTTTGTCCTCTTTGGCTATCTCGGCAGCCGCGTTGTCCTCCGACAAGATTCGGATGAACCGTTTGGGGAACACCACCTTGACCTGCGTGCCGTTCTCATAAGCGTCGTAGCCACCGAGTTGGGCTTCGATCTCTAGCGGTCCGATCCGAACGATGTAGTTGATCGAGGGCCCGTTGAACAAGCTCAGTGTGATGGTTCCGTCGAATACGTTGTTCCGAGTCGCTGCGCTGGCAGCGTCCGTGGTCAGTTGCACGTCTTCGAGATGGATGGCTGCGACTGCTTTGCCGCCTACCTGAAGCCCGTGCAACCCTCGACCGAGTATCGGTCCGAGTTCTGTGTTGATTACGGCAGAGCCATCGCTTTCGATCGACTCAACGACCCCCTCGAACATATTGGCCCCACCGATGAAGTGAGCAACGAAAGCGGTGGCCGGGTCGTGATAGACCTCTTGAGGTTCTCCTACCTGCTCGATGTGGCCGTCGTTCATCACCGCTACTCGATCTGACATCGAGAGCGCCTCGAGTTGGTCGTGTGTCACGAAGAGCGTTGTTATCCCGACGCGCTGCTGGATCACGCGCAACTCAGTGCGCATCCTCTCTCTCAGTTTCGCGTCGAGATTCGAAAGCGGCTCATCCAGCAGCAGCAGCTTCGGCTGGCGAACAAGGGCCCGCGCCACGGAGAGTCTTTGCTGTTGGCCGCCGGACAGTTGGGTTGACATGCGATCTTCGAGGCCACCGAGATCGACGAGCTCCAGGGTTTCATGGACTCTCTTTCGGATAGCGGTCTTCGTCAGTCGCTCTTTGGCAACTGTCAGTGGGAAAGCGACGTTGTCAAAGACAGACATGTGAGGCCACACGGCGTACGACTGAAAGACCATCCCCAGTTCGCGACGATTGGCCGGCACCAGCACTCTGTCTTCGAATACCTTCCGGCCGTCGATCGAGATCGTTCCGGAAGTTGGCTTTTCCAGGCCCGCTATGGATCGGAGCGTGGTTGTCTTCCCGCACCCACTCGGGCCCAGAAGGGTGAAAAACTCTCCCTCGGCGAGGTCGAAGGAAATGCCGTCGACTGCCACCTTGCTGCCGTCGTCGACCTCAAACTCCTTGACCAGATTCGAGACTGAAATCATGAATTCGTCCTTGCGAGCGCCTGGGGCGGGGTGATCGAAGTCACCCCGCCCCAGGCTACGTCGCCTATTGGGTCAGCGTTTCCTTGCTTATTCGTCCACGAAATCCGGAGCCAGGATGTCGGCGACCATCGCTCCCGTTGCGTTGGCCCTCGCCGCATCGTCTGCCGATTCCACAGCCACGAGAGTTGCATCTCCAGGCACACCCTCAGGTGGGAACTCGTTGGCCTTGAACTCGACTGACTCGAAGGCTGTCTTGCCCTCATCAGTAGCCAGCCAGCCGGCGAAGCAAGCTGCTGCGTTTGGATTGTCAGCATCGATCATCAGGCCGTTGTACAGAACCCTGATCGGCACGAAGTCCATGTAGTGCATCTCGATCGGAGCGCCCTCAGACTGGAGCTCTGCATTGGAGTCCGCTCGCCCGCTGGTCGTCATCAGGGCACCTCCGGCAAGCACCTCTGTCATGCCGGCAGTTCCACCCTTGATGATGATCGGGTCCACTGTCGCCTTGAGTCGGGTCGCGTAGTCGAGAGTGGCCTCCTCGCCCCATGCGATTGAAAGCAGGTCGAATGGGTTGCCGCGGGGGTCGATGACCAGGTCCTGCGCGTACTTCTCGTCGAGCAGCTCCTCCCAAGTCGAAGGCAGATCATCCGGCGTTGCGAGGTTTGTGTTGTAGGCGATGCCCAATCCGACGACGAACAGCCGAACCATGTTGGTCGGATGGATCATGTCGTCATTGACGTCAACCTGCGACCAGTCGTACTCCGTGTCGATCAGGTCACGATCGATGATCGGGAATAGCCCATCTTGGCTGCCGTAGATGAGATCTGGCTCGATCTCGGATCCGGCTGCGACGGCGGTGAGTATGCGCTGCGCGCCATCCTCTTCTCGAATCGAGAGAAAGTCGATTTCGATGTCGGGATATCTCGCCTCGAAAGGCGCGACGATCTCTGAGAAGTTGTCAGGCTCGATCGTCGCCCAGTAGGTGAACGATCCTTCCTCTGCTCCCGACTCACAGACGGCAGCCAGGCCTTCGGCCTGTTCGACGGCTACCACTGTGGTCGTGGGCCCCATGTCCTGCTCAGCTGTGGTGGCAGGAGCCTCCGTGGCCTCCGTCGTCGTGTCACCACCTCCTTCGTTGCTGCACGCGGCCGCCACCAAGGCGAACACGGTCAGTACGACGAGAAGTCTGGCGAGTCTTCCACCGTTCTTGTCCGTCATGTTGATAGCCTCCTATCGAACTTGCATACAGTCTACCGAATACCGTTTTGGTGATGCAGCAGACTTTGTAGTGCGGTTGGTCATCGGTTTTTCTTCCTCCAGCGAGAACCTCTACGACTCTCGTTACTATACTGTATACGATATGCAGTGGACCATGACGAGCAGAAGCCAAAGAAATTGAGACGAGCAGTCATCAACGGAGACGTCTATCTGGACGGCAAACCGCAACCTCTTGACCTGATCATCGAGGACGAGAAGATCGCCGGGATAGTCGCGCGAGGTGAGGCTCCCGCTGGGACCGATGTCATCGACGCCAGGGGCAAACTGGCGATTCCTGGCGGAATCGATGTCCACGTTCACACTCGGGAGCCGGGATACACCCACAAAGAGGACTTGATCACCTGCACGTCGGCCGCAGCCGCCGGCGGCTACACCACGATCTTCGGGATGCCGAACCTCGACCCGCCGACTATGACGACGGAGGATCTCGATGCTGTTCTCGACCTCTATGCCGAGAAGAGCATCGTCGACTACAACCACAATCCCGCGGCGAAACTCCCCGACCAGATTGCCGGGATGGCGGAGCGGGGGGTAGCCGCCTACAAGATCTACATGGTTGTGGACACCGGCCGCTCATATCCCCACCCTTCCTCCATCGGCGTGCACGATCACGGAGATCTCTACAAGGCAATGCAGGCGGTTGCCGAGACCGGCCTCCGTCTCATGGTTCACCCACATGATCAGTCTCTGATGGACGTGATAGAGCAGAGCTACTGGGATGCAGGTGACCGTTCACCTTGGGCCTATGGCAAGACGCTCGCAGCCGGAGACGGGATGATCTGGGACACGGCCACTGCGACCCTGCTCCGTCTGGCCGAGGCGACCGGCTGCAAGCTCCACATCGTCCACGTGCAGACCAAACGTCAGATAGAGATGCTTGAGGAGGCCAAAGAGCGGGGCGTTGACGTCAGCTCGGAGACCAACCACTGGACCATCTTCTTGGGAACCGAGGAAGACATCAAAGAGCAGGGCTCCTTCGTTCTGTCGTACTGGGTGCCTCCACATCACCAGGAGGCGGTGTGGGAAGCGCTCAGGGACGGGAGCATCGACATGCTGTCCTCCGACCATGCTCCCCACACTCGAGAGGAGAAGGAAGTCGGCTGGACCGATGCGTGGGCCGCCCATACCGGAACACCGGGCATCCAGGAGCAACTCCCGCTGATGATCGACGCAATGAACAAAGGGAAACTGACGCTCGACCGGTTGGTCGAACTCACCAGCGGAGCTCCGGCGAGGATTTTTGATCTTCACGCCAAGGGCTCTCTTGATGTTGGCAAGGACGCCGACATCACGTTGGTCGATCTCGAGCAGGAATGGGTGATCACAAACGACGACGTCGAGTCGAAGATCGGTTGGACTCCTTACGACGGGCGAGAAGTGAAGGGCGCTGTGACCAGGACCCTGGTGCGGGGCACAGACGTATATGTGAACGGTGACGTCGTAGGAGCGCCGGGCCACGGAAAGCAGGTTGGTTCCCAATGACAATGAAATTCGGACTTCTACTACCCCACTTTGGTGCCCACACCGACCTCGATTACTTGCTGAGGGGCAGTGAGCTCGCCGAGAAACTCGGGTTCGACTCGGTGTGGGTTCGCGATCACCTTCTGTTCGAGCCGCACGGCGAGTTTGAGGCGGCCGATCGGGATTTTCTCGAGCCGCTGACGGTTCTCAGCGCTGTCGGAGCGGTAACCCAAGATTTGACCCTGGGCACAGCGACGCTCATTCCATATCGCCATCCGATCGTGACGGCGTTCACGTTGGCTTCGATGAGCCATATGTTCGGCGACCGGATCATCGCAGGGTGGGGCGCCGGGACATTTGACCACGAGTTCGAAGCGGTCGGGATGGGTGACATCTTCAGGCCTGAACTGGTCGAGGAGAACGCCCGGATCTCGGAGTTGCTGTTCAACGGGGACGACGTCTCCTATGGCGGAGAGCACTTCCAGTTCGAGAACGTGACGGTGTACCCCAAGCCTGTGGCGAAGATCCCGTTCTGGTACGGCGGTGCCACCCCAGCTTCGGCACGCCGCGCGGCTGAGTATGCCGACGGCTGGATCCCGGGACGCATCACGCTGAAGACGATCGAGAAGAGAGTCGCCAAGATGAAGGAACTGGTCGCTGAGAACGGCAGGCCGATGCCTACGGTCGGCGTGGTCCCCCCGACGACGATCGCTGAGACCGAAGAGGAGGCTTGGGCCGGCACCAGCGTTGAAGGGCTCTTGAAGTGGGCCAACGAGCGGGGCAAGTGGTGGGTGAAGCCACCGTCAGGAAAGTTCGAGACGGCCGCGGACATCGAAGGCTCCCTCATCGCCGGTACGCCGGACCAAGTGGTTGAGCAGAGCATGCGATTCGAGGAAGTAGGCGTCGAGCACATCGTGTACGACTTGCGACTGAGCTTTGACCGATGGCACGAATCGATCGAGCTACTCGGGAACAACGTGATTCCAGCCTTGAGGTCGTAGTCGTCTCAGCCCCGCAGAGAAGGAGGAGAAGGTGACAACGGTTGGCTTCATCGGAACCGGTGGAATGGGTAGCCGAATGGCGCGGAACGTTCTCGAGTCCGGGTTCCGTCTCGTTGTGAACGACGTGGATCGGCAGCGTTGTCGACCGTTGGAGGACGAAGGCGCTACTTACGCAGCCTCTGCGGCGACGGTCGCCGAGTCAACTGACGTCGTGCTCTCGATGCTTCCAACGTCTGAGGCTGTTCAGGAGGTAGCTGTTGGGGATGGCGGGCTCCTCGATGCGTCGAGCGGCGGACGGATCTGGATCGATTTCAGCAGCATCGACAAGAAATCGGTGCTGGATCTCGACAGTCGATTGGGACCGGCCGGATGGCGGATGATCGATGCCTCCGTCAATGGAGTCGAAGAAGAGGCTGCGGCAGGGACCCTCCGTACCTGGGCCTCTGGAGACCAGGACCTGATCGAGGCGCACCACGAATTGTTGGATGCGATGAGCCAGAGCGTCGTCTACATGGGCGAGCTCGGCAACGCCAAGCTGGTCAAGACCGCCAATGCGATGCTCAGCGGGATCATGCACATGAGCATGATGGAGGTCTATACGTGGGTGACTGCTGCCGGCATGAGTGAAGACGATTTTGAGTCGTTCATCCGCTCGTCGCGAAACTTCTCTCCCGCTCTCGAGCGAGTGATGAAGATCATGCTCAGCCACGAGTTCAAGTTGCGAAAGTCCTGGATGGCCAAGGACATCGGTTTTGGACTTGATGTAGCCCAGGACATGGGCATTCCGGTCCCGTTCAGTGCTCTGACCCATGAGATGTTCACCATTGCGCGAGCCAACGGTGTCGACCACTACGAAGCGACTGGAGTGGCTTGGGAGGCATACGCGCTACTCGCAGGCAGCGACCGGTTTCCGCCAACAAAAGGGGTGCCACTCGGCGGATGACGCCAGGAGGTCACTGCGGAAAGGCCAGGACAGTTGGAACAGAGGCTCAGCGGAAGAGTTGCGATCATCACCGGCGCCGGGCGGAACATCGGTGAAGCCACTTCCCGGTTGTTCGCCGACGAAGGTGCCTCGGTGGCATTGGCGGACGTGGACGACGACAGGGGAGCCCGCGTCGAGGCCGTCATCAACGCATCGCATCCAGGGGTTGCCAGATACATGCGCGCCGATGTCTCAAACGAGGCGCAGGTGAAGAGTCTGGTGTCCGGAACCGTGGATACTTTTGGTCGCGTCGACGTGCTGGTCAACGGTGTGGCAATCTCGGACAACAAGAACGTCCGGGATTGCACTCTCCAAGAATTCGAGCGCACCGTCGCCATCACTATGACCAGCCAGTTCCTCACCTCCAAGTGGGCAGCCGAGCAGATGATCGCCCAGGGAGATGGCGGAGTGATCGTCAACATCGGGTCGACATCAGGTTTCAGAGGCCGTGATAGGGCGATCGCCTATTCGGCGGCAAAAGGTGGCGTCGCCAATCTGACGCGCGCCCTCGCTGTCCAGTTGGCGCCTTATGGGATCCGTGTGAATTCGGTGGTCCCGAACAAGATCGGGTCCCCGGTTGGGAAAGAGGAGTTCGATCCGACACGACCTGTCTCGAATCTGACGGGGCGTGGAGGGCTTCCAGAGGAGTTGGCCAACGTGCTGCTGTTTCTGGCCTCGGATGAGTCGTCTTTTGTGATGGGCGAGAACCTCTTTGTCGACGGTGGCCACTCAGCGATGGCCCACTAGCGAGAGGGACCTGTGGCCTACACGAAACCTGTCCGATCGCACACGACCATCGAGACCTTTGCCAGGGTTGAGCGCGACGAGATTCTTGGCGCTTCGCAAGCACTGCTCGCTGCTCCAGACATCGAGATCCGCCAACAGGAGAAGATCTTCACTATCGAGTCGGCCGGCCTGGAGTGGGACATCGGAATCGTCGTCTATGAGCCGACTGACGCTTCCCGCACTCCTATTGGCGCAGATGGCAAGAAGGTTGGCGTGTTCCTCCTCCATGGTGGCGCGGGTGACTACAAGAGCATGGAGCGGCAGGCACTGTTGCTTGCTTCGAAGTACGGCTATCGGGTCGTTTCGGCCACCTACCCCGGGCGGCTCTTTCTTGATGATCCGAGCCGAGATTGGCCCGGTGACACCATTAATCCGGACGGATCAGTGAGGACCCCAATCTGGAAGCAGGGGGAGCACATCACTCCTGATCAATACGAAGTCAGAACCGACGAAACCATGCGGGAGCGATACGGTCGTCGCACCTTTGCCAGGGCACTTCCAGGCTCACGGTTTCGGGACCGGCTTGCCGCAGCTCCTATTGCCCTCGAGGAGGCCTGCCGACAGGCGATGGTGAGCGAGTTCCCAAATGGCGAGTATTCGATCTATCTCCATGGGCACTCGACCGGAGGGCCGCTTCAGTTCATGATGTCCCAACGGGTGCCCAACGTGTCAGGTGTGCTTGCGATCGAAAACTCGGCCTTCGGCTACATCAATGAGCAGAAGCATGCTTGGAGTGGAGCGCTGGGCAAGACCAGAGGCCAATCAAAGCTGGCCAAGGGGGGCAGGGTGCGGACCGACCCCTTTGACGAGCTCTATGTACGCACATGGCGCGATACCGCGAGGTATCGCGGTGCTGAGGCTTTAGGGAGAGAAGGGCCCGACGCTCTTCTTCGGCTTCCCTGGTTGATGGAAGATGTTTTGGACGACTGGGAGACCGCTCGGCTCAGGCCCCAATTCAAGAGCGAGTACTTGGTCACGTGGAACATCGTCGGCTCGCTTTCGGATGCGGCTCTTCATACCGCTGCTCGGCTCGGGTTGTCCGAGGAGGCGACTGACGCGATGGCCGCGCATTTCATGTCTTTGACGCGTGAGCTCACCGGTCCGGACGTGCGGCCGGTGCCGAACGTCCTGTTCGGCATATCCGGGAACAGCCGTGATCACAGTCCTGAGGTGTACCAGGACGTGATCTTGCCGATGTTTGCAGCCATGGAGCCAGCTCCTCTGGCGACTCTCATTCATTTCCAGGCGGGCCAGCACTACTACATATCGGAGGAGCCCGATCTTCCGTACGGGATAGCGCCCGCTGTGTTCGCATCCTGGGACGATGCGATCAAAGGCGGCTACTTCCTGTAAGGGTTCGACCGGAACCTGAGCATCATCAATCGCGTCCTCGGGCCTTGCGGAGCGTCTCGATCAAGTGATTGGTGGAACTGTCGTGTTGAAGCACGGGTCTTGAGGGCGTGATCAGTTCGTTGAAGATCCGGTCGGCCAGCTGTTTGCCCAACTCCACGCCCCATTGGTCAAACGAATTGATGCCCCAGAGGACGCCTTGCACGAACACCTTGTGCTCGTAGAGAGCGATCAACTGACCCAACACGGCAGGCGTGAGCTTTGGGGCCAGGATCACAGACGTGGGGCGACCGCCGGCGAAGGTTCGATGGTCGAGCAAATCGGGCGCCACGTCTGGGTAGAGCTCCTTCGCTTCGGCCGAGGTCCTTCCGAAGGCCAGGGCTTCGGACTGTGCGACCATGTTTGCCAGCAGTAGATCTTGTTGGCTGTCCGACTCTTCGTGGCTCTCGGCGAAGCCGATCAGGTCGGCGGGCACGATCGTCGTGCCCTGGTGCAGCAATTGATAGAAAGCGTGCTGACCGTTGGTCCCTGGCTCACCCCAGAGCACGGGTCCCGTGTCGCCTTGAGTCGCTATTCCGTCACGCCGAGTGTGCTTGCCGTTCGATTCCATGTCGAGTTGCTGGAGGTATGCGGGAAAGCGCTCAAGATCTTGGGAGTACGGGAGGACGGCGTAACTCTGAAGCCCCATTGCGTTCCGATAGAGGATTCCAAGTAGTCCCATCAAAAGGGGAACGTTCCGACTTGGGGGTGTGTCGCGGAAGTGCCGATCCACCACATGGAACCCAGCGAGCATCTCATGAAACGCTTGCGGTCCCACGGCGATCATCAGAGAGAGCCCAATCGCCGACCCGAGCGAGTACCTGCCGCCAACCCACTCGCCGAACGGCAACATGTTGAGGGGGTCGATTCCGAACTCCTCCACCCGTGAGCGACTCGCTGACAGTGCGACGAAGTGTTGGGCCACCGACGCAGACCGCCCTGATCGGTCGAGCAGCCAGCGGCGGGCAGCTCGTGCGTTGGTGAGCGTCTCTGTGGTCGTGAATGTCTTCGAAGCTACGAGGAAGAGTGTGGTTGCCGGTTCGAGCCCGTCGAGAGTGCTCGCGAGATGGGAAGGATCCACGTTCGACACATAGTGGATGTTGAGTTCGCGCTGGCGATACGGCCTCAGCGCCCGATATGCCATGGCCGGTCCCAGGTCTGAACCTCCGATGCCGATGTTCACCACGTCGGAGATGGGTCGGCCGTCGTAGCCAAGCCAATTGCCCGATCGGATCTGTGTGGCGATCACCGCCATCCGATCGAGTGTCTGATGAATCGACTGAAGTTCCGGTTTGAGGGCTGCGGTGGGAGCCTCGTCGCGGGGAGTGCGGAGCAGTGTGTGCAAGACCGAGCGGTCTTCGGTGGTGTTGATCTTGGCGCCATTGAACATCTCCTCGGCCGCCCTTAGGACACCGAATTCCTGTCCGATTGCGATCAAATCGTCGAGCATCTCGGGATCGACAAGATGCTTGGACAGGTCGACGATGAGATCGCCAACTTCGAAGCTCAGTCGGGCTGTCCGCCCCGGGTCACTGTGAAACGCCTGACGCAGGTCGAAGCCACTTCTGGCCCGTGCGGAAAGACTCCTCCACTCTGGGGATGACCTGAAGTCGGTCATCGCAATTCTCCTCCTGGTGTGATCGAGTAGCCGCCAGCGGACAGTGACGGTATGCTGTATACATTATGCCAGATCAAGAAAGCCCACGCTTCGGTTGGTTGTCTAGCCACGAGTCTTATCAACCCGAAGAGCTGGTTTCTCAAGCGATTCAGGCCGAAGAGGCGGGATTCGATGCGGTTCTCGGCAGCGATCACTTTCATCCATGGGTCGACGACGTCGCGGCCTCCGGGTTTGTGTGGACGTGGCTTGGGACCGTCGCGGCGATGACAGAGAACGTCGAGTTGGCAACCAGTGTGACCTGTCCGTTGTTTCACTATCACCCTGGGTTGGTGGCTCAGGCGGCCGCTACGGTCGATCGACTGAGTGGCGGCCGTTTCATTTTGGGTGTCGGTACTGGGGAGAACATCAACGAAGGTCCGTTGGGATTTGCTTTTCCTGGCTACAAAGAACGCATCGAACGCATGGCTGAGGCGCTGCAGATACTCAAGAGACTCTTCAGTGGCGAGAAGGTGACTTTCGACGGCGACTACTACACGCTGGACCATGCACGGCTCTACAGCCCGCCGACCAGAGAAATCCCGATTCTAATGGCTGCCGGAGGTCCAAAGTCGGCAGCCTTTGCGGGGTCGAACGCCGACGGAGTGATAACGAGTGTGAAGGATCCCTCGGAGACTCACGAGCGAGTTATCGAACCGTTCATGAAGGCCGCCTCGGGGTCCGGCGAGTCTCCTGTATTGGCAACTAGATGGACCGTTTGGGCCGAAGACGAGGACGAGGCGTGGCAGGCCCTTGGCTCGATGAGAGGGCTACGAGCCCCCGGGCGACTGGAGGCAGTCGATCCGAAGGTTTTAAGGGAACGAGCCGATGCGATGGCTCGTGAGGAGATTCTCGATCGGTACACCATTGTTTCTTCCGTGGAGGGTCTCGTGGAGGCCTATGCACCGCTGGTCACAGAAGTCTCAGCAGACTACGTCTCGGTCCAGATAGCGAGCCTCGACGCTCAAAGGACCATCGATATGGTCGGCAAAGAACTGCTCCCCGAGCTGAGGCGGTTGGCGTCCACGTCGAGTTGACGCTATCTGAACCTTCTCGCACAAGGGCAAAGTCGCCGTTGCCGCCCTCAGACCAGACGTGGCCACGATTGGGCCGCTTCGCCGGCCCAATCGCGCAGTCCGATTTCGTAGCGTTTGCAAGGCATCCCGAAGTACTCGCCTGACTCTCGGTATGACATCCCGATCTTCTCGAGGACTCTGGCTGATGCGTGGTTTTGCTCGTGCACGAGGCCGACCACCGATTGAAGGCCGAGCGAGCCGAATCCGTGTGCGATCCACTCGCGCGCAGCCTCGGTTGCGTAGCCCCTATGCCAGTGCTCGATCCCGAGGAGATAGTCGATCTCCACCAATCCCAAGTCGTGGATGAGCTGAAGCCCTGCCCTTCCCAGCAACTGTCCAGTCTCCACCAACTCCACGGCGCCAGGACCGAAGTCGTGAAGCTCCCAGTGCCTGGCGGCCTGCTCGACGACGCGCTCGGCCATGGCGTAGGGCTCGGCTTCGGACGGAGGGAAGTACTCGAGCACGGCGGGCTCTTCCAGGATCTTCGCCAATGCGGCCACGTCGTTGTTGTCGAACGGGCGCAGGAGTAGCCGCTCGGTCAGGAACATTCTGTGAAGCTACGGATGACGTATTCCGATCGCATCCCCAACTTTGGGGATTGTGGCTCGGCTCGGTTCAGGGCCCGGCTGCCTGTCAGCGGCGATGACTCGCCGATCAGTGTTCGAGAATCGACTCAATCACTTTCTGTACTGAGAGAGCAGAATCGAAGTTCGGCATCGAGTTTTTGGTCCCGGAGAAGGCGGCGGCGATGTTGGTCAGCTGCATCGAATTGTTGGTCTCTCCAGGGTTGCGCGTAGTCGTGTCATCTATCTGCCACGTCTCGCCGTCAGTGACAGCGAATCTGTGCCACTGCGAGATGCGAGCCGACTCCTCGTTGCCCCAAATCGTGAAGTCCACCACATCGGGACCTGTCCCTCCGATGTCGCCCACGATTGTCACCGGGATGCCTCCGCTGTCCAGGATCGCGTGAACATGACTCTCGCTCGATTGCCCGTCGGGGTAGACGATCGTCGACGCTGACACCTCCATGTTCCCGAAGAGACGCTGCGTCAAGTAGATCCAGTGCGAGACAACCTCCCTCACAAAGCCACCCTGGTCCCGGCCCGAGAGCCACTCGTTTGCACCCATCTGCCATATTCGAGGCCAGTGGGAGAATCGCACGCTCAGCTCGATCCTCTCGACTTGGGCGCGCATCCCGCTTCCCAGCCAATTCTCCGCAGCCCTCGTGGCAGCGGTTGAGGCCATCGAGAAGTTGACAACGTTCGCCAGACCAGACTCATCGGCGATGCTCACGAGTTTCTCGCTGGCTGCAACGTCCACTCCAAGAGGTTTCTCGCAGAGAACGCCCTTTCCGTTCTCGAAAGCCAGCGTGCTGATCTCTGCATGGGTTGCGGGCGGAGTTGCGATATACACCACGTTGGTGTCCTCGTGGCCGACAGCTTCCTCGAGAGTGGAGGTCATCGCCATCTCGGGGTAGCGATCGGCGGTCCGTCTTTTGGTCGCTTCGCTGAGGTCCCATCCGCAGACGACATCAAATCCCTGAAACTTGGACATCCTCTCGATCATCGTCTGGCCCATTCCTCCGAGCCCGACGACGCTGACCTTGTGAGTCATGGTTGCTCTCTCCTCACTCTCGGGGCCTTGATTACCCAACGTCGCGCTGGTTGGGCTCTCTGTTTGTCTTTCGTGCGCATCCGGTCAGGTGCCTGTAGGCGCGATCAGTCGCAGCTCGTGTGCTCGTTCCACGGCCTGAAGGCGGCGGTTCACGCCCAGCTTTCTGTAGATCGCCTTGACGTGTGTTCTCACGGTGCTCGGTGAGATGAACAGCTCTACGGCGATCTCGTCGACCTTCATGGATGACGCAAGTGCTGTAAGTACCTCTAGTTCGCGAGATGTGAGTGAGTCGATCAGCTTGTCGTTCGCCGGCTCGATGGCATTGATGAGTGACTGGCAGTATTCGGGGGTGACGCCTCGATCCATGGCGTCAGCCAGAAGAGGCGCGATTCTGGTTCCCTCGTCTGTGAACACCCTGAAGTAGCCCTCCGGTTCCGCCAGACGCAATGCGCGGCCAATAGCGTCCTGGGCATCGCGTTGTCGCCCGAGGAGGCTGCTGCTCACGGCGAGAATGATCAAGGTCCTGATGACGGCGTCAAACGCACCTGAGATCTCGAAGCCCGGAAGGAGTCTGGTGGCCTGATCGTGGGTTTCGTCCAAGGCTCCAATTGACAGCAGAGCCTGCAAGCGCAGGAGTTCTCCCTGTCGATCCAGCAGCGAGGATTCGCTT
The DNA here is from genome assembly GCA_028285585.1 of Acidimicrobiia bacterium. Taxonomy (GTDB): domain Bacteria; phylum Actinomycetota; class Acidimicrobiia; order Spongiisociales; family ZC4RG35; genus CAXMPK01. The sequence continues at coordinate 79,898 of JANQOU010000008.1, read as the reverse complement.
GTGACGGCTTGTGTCTTTCCGCCCAGGTAGGCCTCCACCGCTGCTGTGTCGTCGGTTGCGATCGCAGTTCGGACACGCTCCCGGTTGATGGCTTCTGCGTACCAGCCGCCCAATGATGCTGCCTCTTTCGAAGCCTGTTCCACGTGGTCCATGGACTCCTGAGGCCTGCCGATCCCCAACAAGATCTGGGCCAGGGTCAGACGGCTCATCACCACTGCATCGGCTTGACCCCACTCGACGCTCGTCTCCACAGCTTGCTTGGCGAGGTCAACGGCAGCGTGGGATCTTCCTTCCTCCAGAAGGAGTGACGCTTCGCGCTCGATCAGATACGAGGCGCTTGCGACTGGCTTGCCGGAAAGACGGGTCTGTTGCTGAGCAAGCATCAGCCCTCGCCGGCAGGTTTGTGTTGCTGCTCTTCTCTTTCCCTGGGCCTCCTCGAGTACCGCCTTTTCCCACAACGCGTCGATTGTGAGGTGAGCTGACCCGGCTGTCGTGCTGTGGGCGATGCTCCTGGAGAAGCTCTGGGCTGCGCCCACCAGATTGCCTTCCACTCGGTACGCGACCCCCAGCATCAGATGGGCGTAGGCGAGGGCTTCGTCAGCGTCGTTTGGCAGAAACTCCAAGGCCTTGTGGCAATGAGAACTCAACGCTGCCGACTCGGCCCACATGCCGGCGCAGTAGGCGATGGTGAGGTGCGCTACCCCGATCGCCCAGTCATCGTGGTCGGACGGCGTGTCGAGGATGGAGAACGCCTGCAACTTTGCCTGTTCGAGTTGCCCCGACAATGCCAGCGTCCATGTGACGGTCATGGACAGGCGAGACGCCTCATCTCCTCGTGCGATGCGCCCCGCTTCTGTCCATGTCAGAAGCTCATCGAGGTTGGCTTGGTTGGCGATGCCTACATCGGCTGATTCGAGTAGCTGGGCGACAGTCGAGTTGTCGCCACTGAGCATCGCATAGCGAAGTCCTTCTGATGTAAGGCCCTTTGAAAGGAACCACTTTGAAGCGCTGGCCGCTACGGCTCCGAGATCATCCTTTCGGTCTCGTTCCAGGGTTTCCAGCAGGGCCTCACGCACGAGCGGGTGGATCCGCCACCAGCCAGGAGCGTCTTTGTCAGCCGAGACGAAGGTGTTCCGACTACGGAGAAGGTCGATCCTCTCCGAAGAGTCGGCTCGCTCGAGTGCCGCGTCTGCCAAGTCGGGGCAGAAAGGGTCGAGGGCCGACAGCAGGGTCAGCATTTCGCGATCCGTCGCGTCCATGGGTACGAGCACCGCGGAGCCCACATACTCCTCTATGTCCCCGCGGGCGGCACGCAACGCCAGATCGGGTGGCATCCGTTGGTCTGTGGCGAGGGTCTCGGCGACCATCTGGATCGCAACAGGCCATCCTTCTGCTGCTGCCACGGCTCCTTTCAGCACCTGCCGATCCCACGAGCGCCCGGCAGCTTGGCTGACCAGAGATCTTGTTTCCTCGTCGTCGAAGGCCATCGAGTCGGCGTCGAGCACTGTCACTTTCCTGCCGAGCGGTTCGCCGGTGAACCGGCTTCGGCCGGCCAAGACATCCCGGCGTGAGCAACGCTTGTCGGAGAGCCACTGCAACAGGAGGGCCTCAGCAGGCGACCCTTCGGCGATGTCCCAATTGTCGAAGACGACGATGAGACCGGGCAGAGTCGATGACAGAGCTTGGAGTTCGCTGATGGCCTGCTTGTGGTTCAGGGAGGAAACCGCAACCGCATCCGAGTTGATCGGCGGGGCGGCGGCCGTGATCGCATCAACGAGACCAACGGTGAACTCTGATGGATCGCGATGACGTGGTTCCACGTTCAGCCATGCAACCGGCTGGGTGTTACGTGTTGCCGCCCACTGCCGCGCCAGCATCGTCTTCCCGTAGCCGGCCGGACCGGCGAGCACTATGAGGGAAGACTCCTCCGTGTTGTCCAGCTGCTCCAGAAGACGTTTGCGCTCCAGCAACGCTGGACGTGCACTCTGCTTGGAAGCCCGAACTGTCGTGGTCATCGGGCAGGACCTTCGAATCTGAAGATGCGTCGTCGAATATCCCCATTTTGAGGGAGGCGAGAGCAGTTCGCCAACCGTACGTTGCCGACATATGCGATTGTCCTTGTGGCTGTGGGCGTTCTTCGTTGTTTTTGCGGTGGTCGGCTGCTCTTCAGGCTCGGCCGGCGATCCTGTCCACTCAATGTCGTCGTCTGCCGGTTCAGTCGAACCACCTCCATCGACCTCGAGTCACCCGACCGCTTCCCGGCTGCTCCTCACGCGCGATGAGCTGCTGACGGGTGCGATGCTTCCCGGTCCCGTGGACGAGTCGGCTTTCGCCCCGGTGGACAAAGTGAAGGCTGAGGGCTTCCGGTTCGAGGGCACCATCGAGCTTCTCGACGAGACTGCCGGTCACATCGAGGTCGTTCAGGGAGACCCCAATGTCGAGCCAGAGTTGGCGCAATTGCCGGCTTTCGAGTTCGACTTCGTGCAGGTCGAGGAACGACTGGTCCCGACACGACGAGGTTTGATCGTCACCGACCACCCGACCTGGAACTACTACTTGGAACCGGGGACGGTCTGGTTCGAAGCAGAAGACGACGGGTGGGCGAGGGCAGCTATCCCGTTTGCACTCGTGCCGAAAGGGGGGAACTCCACGTACAACGGGACACTGGCCTTCCTGTTCAACGAGTCACGCATCTCGAACGTGTGGTATCAGATCACTCAGGAGACGAGTTTCCAGTTTCGGGCCAACTTCTGGGGGATGTCGGAGGCGTCATACGAAGCCAAGGACTTGGACGAGTCCGGGGAGATCGCCGACCGCTATCGCCAGGAGTTGTCATCGCGGATGCCGACCAAGAGCGTCGAGGCCCTCGTCGATGACTTTCCAGGAGTCGACCCCTCCGGATTCGGCACCGGGCTGACCCCCCTAGATCGGACTGTCTTCGGTGTCGTGGTCGACGGTGTCAATTACATGTCCGGTTGCACGACTCGCTTCGGCACCTATGTGCATTGCGAGGACCTTCGCTCACCGTCGTGGTCAACCGCCAAGTCGGCGTTTGCAGGAGTGGCGCTGATGAGGCTTGCCGAGGAGTACGGCTCAGAGGTGGTGGAACTGCGTGTGGCTGACTATGTGAGCGAGGCGGCAGCCAGCCCAGGTGACTGGTCGAATGTGACGTTTGACAACACCATCGACATGGCCACCGGCAACTACGAGTCGTTGGCGCGCATGAGGGATGAGGAGCAGTTTGCGACCCATCCGTTCTGGGGCACCACTCAGTATGCGGACAAGATCGAGGCAGCCTTTGGTTGGCCAAAAGGCAGCGAGCCTGGTGTGAACTGGGTTTATCACACCTCGGATACGTTCATCGTGACCACTGCAATGGGCAACTATCTGGATAGTCGACGACCCGGTGCCGACATCTTCGACTATGTCGTCGAAGAAGTGTTCGTTCCGCTCGGGCTCGGCCCCGGGGTGGCCAGCTCCCTTCGGACTAGCGACAACAACTGGCAGGGCAGGCCATACGGTGGCTACGGCCTCTGGTGGATACCGGACGACATCGCAAAGCTATCCGAGATGTTGCTCCGAGGCGGCACCACGCCGGCGGGCGAGCAGCTCCTCTCATCCGAGTTGGTAGCGGCCTCGTTGCAGCAAGACCCGTCGGATCGGGGCGTGCGCATCGACGATCGGAACTTCTACAACAACGGGTTCTGGGCTACGCAGTACGGGCCAAGTCAGGGTTATGAGTGCGAATTCTGGGTGGTTCAGATGCAAGGGATCAGTGGGGTCGTCGTGGTGCTGATGCCCAATGACACGACCTACTACTACGTCTCGGACGGTCGCGAGTTCACCTGGGACCGAGCTGTTCGCGAGTCGAACGAGATCAGGCCTCATTGTGGCGAAGGTTCCTGAGCTCGGAGTTTCTGATCAAGCCCCGTCGGCCGGTGTGAATTAATCACGCCAAATCTGTCACAAGGCTCCGGTACCGTTCCCGGCGATGCCAATTTCAACGGAACTCAACCATGGCTGACATCATCGAAGCGTCAGCTCTCGTTAAGAAGTACGGAGAGGTCGTAGCACTCGACGGCCTCGACCTGAGAGTCGAAGAAGGCACGGTCTTGGGACTCCTCGGTCCCAACGGTGCCGGCAAGACGACAGCCGTGAACATCCTCTGCACACTTCTCGAGGCCGACTCGGGGACCGCAACCGTGGCGGGAGCGGACGTCATGTCCTCACCCGAGGAGGTTCGCAAGCGCATCGGCTTGTCCGGCCAGTACGCGGCGGTGGACGAGCATCTGACTGCGCTCGAGAACCTCGACATGGTCGGCAGGCTCTATCACCTCGGCAAGAAGGCGTCGAAGGCACGAGCACGCGAGCTGCTTGAGCAATTCAACCTCGAGTTCGCCGCAGACCGCCCTGTGAAGACGTACTCCGGCGGCATGCGGCGGCGTCTCGACCTGGCCAGCGCCCTGGTGGCCGAGCCTCCGGTCCTCTTCCTCGACGAACCGACAACAGGACTTGACCCCCGGAGTCGAAAGGACTTGTGGGCCGTCATCAAGGACTTGGTGGAACGTGGCAGAACGCTCCTGCTGACAACCCAATACATGGAGGAGGCAGATCAGCTCGCCGACGACATCGTGGTGATAGATCATGGCCGCGAGATCGCCCATGGCACTGCCGATGAGCTCAAGACCATGCTCGGCGGCGAGCGCATGGAGGTCTCGATTCAGGAGCTTGCCAACGTCGATCAAGCCCGTGAGACGATGGCGCAATTTGCCGTTGGTGAGATCCACGTCGAGGGGACCACTCTCTCGGCTCCCATCTCAGGCGGTGCTCAGACGCTGACCGACGCTCTTCGAGCTTTGGATGGGCGCGGGGTGAGAGTGCGCGACGTTGGGTTGAGAAAGCCAACACTCGACGACGTGTTCCTATCGCTGACAGGGCGTGTCGCCGAGCAGTCAGAAGCCGGCGATGACGGCGTTCTCGAGGAGGTCAAGTGATGGAAGGGATCCGTCTCATGCTCGCCGATGGGGCCACAGTGGCTCGGCGCAACGTCATCAAGATCAAGAGAGTGCCAGAGGTTCTGGTGTTCGTCCTGATCTCGCCGATCATGTTTGTGCTTCTGTTCGTCTACGTGTTCGGCAACTCGATCGACATCCCGGGTGGCTCCTATCGAGAGTTCCTGATGGGTGGCATATTCGCCCAGACGGTGATCTTTGGCGCCACCTTCACAGGAGCGGGGCTTGCCGAGGACATGCAGAAGGGGATCATCGACAGATTCAGGTCATTGCCGATGTCGCGCTCAGCCGTTGTGATCGGGCGGACTGCAAGCGATGTGGTCTACAACACCCTGTCTCTAGTCATCATGACACTCACGGGCCTGCTCGTCGGTTGGCGGATCCACAATGGCTTTCTGTCGGCCTTGGCGGGCTTTGCCGTCTTGCTGCTGTTCGCTTACGCCATTTCCTGGATCATGGCCTACATCGGGCTCTTGGTGCCGAGCGTCGAGGTGATCAACAACGCATCGTTCATGGTCATCTTCCCTCTGACGTTCATCGCAAACACCTTCGTCCCGGTGGAGAACCTGCCTACCCCGCTTCGCATCTTCGCCGAGTGGAATCCGGTTTCGGCTGTCACTCAGGCCGCGCGCGAGCTGTTTGGGAACATTCCCTTTGGCGCGCCTGAGCCAACTGTCTGGTCGTTGCAGAACCCTGTGATCTACACACTCATCTGGGTGGTGCTCTTCATCGCCATATTCGCCCCGTTGTCGGTGCGGCGATACAAGAAGGCTCGCACCAAGGCCTGACCGTCAGTCTTCGTCTGATTTGAACTTGGTCAGCCGGAAGAGGCCTTTGGATGGCTTGTACACCTGATCGGGAAACCTCTCGACCAGTTTCCAGACACGCCCATTGATCGTCTTTGGGTGAAGAGTCGGATCTGATGCTTCGATCGCCCGGTTGAGGTCAGCCCAACGCATTCCCTCGGAGTGCTGAGCCAGCAGTGCAAGGGCCGTCTCATCGATGCGCGCGGTGGCGGTCTGCTCAGCCATGGGCCCCGCCGACTCTATTCAGCAGATTCCGCCCGGACTCGGTCGCAATGACTGTTGGGTCATGTGGCCAGCCATATGGCCACCGGATAGGCCAACAGCAGCAAAGCCCCTTCGTAGCGGTGGTAGCGATCTCCGGTCCACGCCGCCAGCCCGGCAACGACGGCCACCATGAGCATCACCACCAGATCGCCCCGGAAGTTGGTCTCGAGTGAGCCGGCACCAAAAACAGCGGTAGTGCCCACCACCCCAAAAGAGTTGAAGATGTTCGATCCGAGCACATTCCCAACCACCAGCTGGGCCTGGCCCCGCCGAGCCGATGCCAAGACCGTTCCAAGCTCGGGCAGGCTTGTGCCCAACGCCAGGATGGTCAGACCAACCAAGCCCTCGCTCAACCCGTACTCGAGTGCGATGCTCTCGGCGCCGATCACCATCGCTCTGGCACCCGCAATCAGGATTGCGATGGAGATCACGGCAGTGAAAACCAGTCGGCCGGTGGAGGCTCCGTTGGTGTCGATGTCCGGAGGAGGGGAGTCGTCCGATTTGGCCCATCGCGACACGAGGATGGCTGTGATCGGCAGTCCAGCAAGAAGTGCCGCACCGCTCCAAACGGTGAGCTCTTGATTCCAGGCGAACACCGCCACAGCGATCAAAGAGACCATCATCACGACGCCTTCTCGTCGGAGGGTCTTCGACAGGCCCGCGAACGGGAACAACAGGACGCTGAAGCCCAAGACCAGGCTGATGTTGGCGATGTTCGAGCCGACGATGTTCCCTACCGCCAAGTCGAGCCCGTTGGGTTGATCGAGAGCAGCGAGCGACACGACCAACTCGGGGGCGGATGACCCGAAACCAATGACCACAGCGCCGATCAACACGGGCGACATCCCGAGCTTGGACGCCAACCCGCCGGCGGACAGCACCAGCCGGTCGGCGGCGAGTATCAGCAGGCCGGCGCCGCCGATCACAAGAAGGACGTTCACCCACATGCGCTCATTGAGGTGTGGTCGGTGCCCCCTCGATGTTCTGAGGTAGAGCCGGGATCGGGGTCTTCTGCGTTGGAAGGGTTAGACGTCACTGGTGGAGTCGTTGATGGAATTGGGTTCTAGCTGCGCTCGTCGCACCGTGAACGGGCGATAGGCCCTCGATATATGAACCATGTTACGTGATAACATTATCGTATGTTGCTGGCAATGCCTTGCTGGGGCGCAAAGTGACGAGGGTCTACACCCAAACCGAGTGGCGTCGCTTGGTCAAGCTCCTCGACGAGCGTGACCGCTTGGATCTCGAGGCCAAGAGGGAGTCCGGCGACCTCGATGTGGGATCTGTTGATCACAACGGCTGGCGCTTGGCCCTGGACTCAGCCATTGAGCGTCTCGAGGCCGGCAAAGACACGATCTGCTCCGGTTGTGGCGGGGAGATAGCCGAGGATCGCCTGGATTCCCTGCCGACGACCTCAGTGTGTGAGTCCTGCACCGACTGACTCACAGGCTGTTGCGATAGACCGCCCGCACCGCCAGATTCTGGCGTGCTTCGCCCACCATGTCTTCGAAGAACTCCTCACGAAGGGTGGCGTTGGTCGTGGTGTAAACACTGAAATACACAGCGGCGAAGAAGGCCAGGAACACGGACACCTGTATGAGCTCCGCGGTGAGGACGAGGTCGATGTCGAAGACGGTGTAGCGGGCGATGACGTCTGGGCTCTGCTGGGTCCACAGCGTGATTGTCTCGGGTGAGATGACGATCAGCCCTATCACCACGAACAGGGCACCGACCATCGCACTCACCAGCAGAAGGCGCAGCCCTTGGGTGACGGAGAACACGAGAAACAGGTTTGCCTTCTCCAGATTCCCCAGAGGCGCGGTCAATTCCGTCGAGCTGGGAGGCTCGTCGACGATCACCGGCGCTTCTTCGACGTGGGCAACGATCTCCGACCAGCTTTCCCAGTCGTTGAGTCCTCGCATTTCGCGCGGGATCTGAGTCATGAGGAAAGCAGCTGCGAGCAGGATGAAGAGAGCGGCCACGGCACCCAGATGGACGAGGCTGATCTGACCGGCTGACTGCCAGGCTTCGGCGTTGATGAAGAGGAACATGAAGCCGAGGAGCAGAAGTGGAAGGCCCCGCGTGAAGAGGCGGAAGGTCCGGCCCAGAGTTCTCAGCATTTCCTTGGCGGCCCACAAGGCCAGCGAGACCAGGGCATACACCGTCACCAGGTAGACGACGCCGAGGATGATCAGCATGGTGGTCACCGTCAGCAGCGCTCCCGTGAGGTCGCCGCCGAAAAGCAGCGGGAGCATGGTGGGCACGAGCACGAAGGCGGCGAGCTCGATCCTTCCGATTCGCTCGGGCGGCGCCAGCAGGCGTCGGCCCCTGAGCTTGTTGAGAAGGATCCAGGCTGAGATCAAGAGGACGAGGCCCCCGATGCTGGCGACGACGATTCCTGCTGTCGGCCAGTCGAGGTCGATTGCGCTGATCGCGCTGAACAGGAAGACCAGAGTCAGCACCGGCGCCGCTCGGGTGAAGACGTCCTCCGCGGCGTTGTAGTCGACAATGAAGAAAGGCACTCCTCGTCGTTGAAACCACCGTTCCGTGACTTTGCGGTCATTGCTGGGCATGCGGTGCTGACGTTAAGCGCTGCCGGGTCACCGTCGTGGTCACAGGGCTCGCGGCTGGTTGGCAGCTGCGGGCACGGCTTCTGCTACAACGCATGTGATGCGACTGGCCGGCAAGGGTGTGGTGGTGACCGGAGCCACTGGAATCACGGCAGCCGCTGCCATGTCGGCGGCTGGAGTGTGACGGAGGCATGACCCGCGTAGCGCTGCCTGGGTCGGTGACGAGCCAGAAGTTGATCCCGTTGGCTCGTGGCCTGGACAAGCTTTCGGCGGTGCCACTCGCGGAGACGATCGAGGCAGCCGGAATCGACACACTCGAAGTCACCCTGGAGAGTGAGGTCGGCTACGAAGCTTTGAGAGCTGTCGCCGGAGGAAGGCTGGTGGTTGGTGCCGGCACCATCACTTCAATCGAGGGAGCGCGCCGCGCTGTTGACATCGGTGCCGAGTTCCTGGTTTGCCCTCATTTTGACGAAAGGCTGGTCGAATGGGCTGTGGAGGCGGGCATCCCGATTCTTCCGGGTGGGTTGACCCCTACCGAGATCCATCGGGCATGGTCGGCGGGTGCTTCTGCCGTCAAGGTGTTTCCTGTCTCATTAGGAGGGCCCGGCTACATCAGAGGTGTCCTGGCGCCCTTTCCCGACATTGCCCTCGTGCCCACAGGCGGTGTCGATGCTGGAAACGTCGGGTCGTACCTCGAGGCGGGGGCGGTAGCCGCCGGTGTCGGATCTTGGCTGACTGGATCCTCCGACATGGAGATAGTCTCTCGGCGGGCGTCGGAGATCATGAGGGCAGTTGTCTAGACAACTTGTCAGGATTCGAAGACCTGTACTCCGTCCACGTAGGTTTGTTTCACCTCGTGTGAGTCATCGAGGACGACCAAGTCGGCGGCGGCACCCACAGCAATCTCACCGATGCCGGCCAGGCGTCCCGCACGTGCCGGTGTGGTGGCACTGGCTCGCGCCGCCGAGACCACGTCGACGCCGAGTGCAACCAGGTTGCGGAAGGCGGTGTCGAGTGTGAGGACGCTGCCGGCGATCACCCCGCCGGGGAGCCGAGGAGCGCCATCGACGATCTCCGTTGGGGTGTCACCGAGAACCGCGCTGTCGCCGGCTCCGATGGCTGCAGTTCCGTCGCTGATAGACACCAACCGCTCACCCGCACAGCTGATGATCACGCGGGCCACCTCGTCGGAGAAGTGGACTCTGTCGAATATGGCGGTGAGGAAGACGTCGTCCCGAGCCAGTGCCACACCAAGGATCCTGGGCTCGCGTTGGCTCAGCGGCCCCATCGCATTGAACACATGTGTGAAGACCGAGGCACCGTGGTCAAGTGCCCGATGGGTGATCTCGGCTGTTGCCGCAGAGTGGCCCAAAGACACAACCACACCCGAATCGGTCAGATGAGTTATCGCCTCCAGAGCACCGTCCAAATCTGGGGCCATCGTCATGTGCGCCACGGGTCCGGCCGACAAGAGGCGGTCGATCGACTCCCGTCTTGGATTGGCCAGCGCATCTAGGCGGTGGGCCCCCGGCTTCTCAGGTGACAGAAACGGGCCCTCGAGGTGGAAGCCATGGGCTTTGGCACCGCTTGCGACCGATCCCGGGTGCCGGCCGATGGCGTCGACGAGGTCGTCGACAGGCAGCGACATCAAGGTGGGCAGGTAGGAGGTCACGCCGTAGGCGGTCAGGGCCCGGGCGATCTCGCCATGGTCTTCCGGGGTGGCGTCGACGAAGTCGACACCACCATGGCCATGAATGTGGAGGTCGACGAAGCCAGGGACGGCAAGACCGTTGCCGGCGGGAGCGAGACCAATCTCGCTGATCACCCCTTCGGTGACCTCGATGTCTCCTTCGACTAGCTCAATTCCGACTACGGCTCTTGCTACTCCGAGTCTCACTTGCCTTCGAAGTAGTCGACCTCTGCCGAGCCGTCCACCCACTTGGCGAGGAGTGGCTCTGTCCCCGTGCCCGGCACGGGCCCGGCGAACAACCCGATGTTGCCGGAGTCCGGGAATTGGGCGATCTCGGGCTCGAGCATGGTTGAGAACATGATGACCCGAGCGTTCTCATCCGACTCGTTGATCAGCTGGTGGGCACCGTCCGGGCCCGTGTTGAAGATGAGTGCGTCACCGGGACCGGCTTCGGTTTCGCCCTCGGGTGTGCGCACGGAGACGGTTCCTTCCAACACCAGCAGCATCTCCTCGTTGGAATGGTGGAAGTGATAGGGGAAGCTCTTCTGGCCAGGCTCGATGACGAAGATGCTGGCCCCGAGCTTTTCGCCGCCCAAGCGTTTTGCCAGTCGGATTCGATGCCAGCGATAGCCGTCTTTCTCCTGTGTCGAATCCCAGTCGGTGCTGTAGACGTTCTCCATCTGGCGACAATACGCCAGTCGCCGGCCTCGATCCGGTCGAGTGGGGACGTCAGGTGTAGGCGATGACCGCCGATAACCTTTTTGTCATGGTCCGCCGTCTTGCCGCTTTGCTCGTCCTTGCCCTCTTTGCTGTCGCGTGCACGACGGGTGTCACCACGACCACGGCCGCTTCCGAGGCGAGTCAAGCCACGGATGGCGGCGTCCCAGCAACTACAGGCCCTCCTGCAACCACGGAGGCGCCGTCCGCTACGACTACCACCGACATCGACCTCTCCAGTCTTGAAGTGTCGGCTGAGCTTCAAAGCCAGCTCGAGACCCTCGTTGCGGACGCCCAGGAGGTGCGCGGCCTGGCCTGGCTCTCGACGCCAAACATCGTGGTTGTGAGCGAGGCGGAGTTGGAGAGCCGAGTGCGCAGCGTGATCGAGGAGGAAGCCGAGGATCTTCCAGCCGATGAGGCTCTCTACAAGTTGCTCGGGCTTCTCGCCCCCGATGCGGATCTCGAAGGCACTCTGTCTGACCTGTACGGAGAGCAGGTAGCCGGCTTCTACGACGGCGAGACCGACGAGATCGTGGTGCCTGCGCGAGAGTCGGGTTTCAGCCTGCTTCAGCAGGCGACAATCGTCCACGAGTTGGTTCACGCACTGACTGATCAGCACTTCGGCTTCGAGCCGATCTTGACCGCGATGATCGACGAGAGCCGTCTCGACCAGGCCAACGGCTATCGGGCTCTCATCGAAGGCGACGCGTCTCTGGCGCAGGTGCAGTGGATTCAGGGCCTGAGCCAGCGTGAGCTGGGTCAGTTGATCGCCGAGTCTCTCGAGATCGACACTTCAGCGCTCGATGCGGCGCCGTCGTTTCTCTCCGAGACGCTCTTCTTCCCCTATGACACGGGTCTCGCTTTCGTTCAGGAGCTGTTCGGCATAGGCGGTTGGGAGGCCGTCAACCAGGCATACACCGACTTCGCCGACGCCCCCGCTTCCACCGAGCAGGTCATCAACCCTGCGGACTACCAACGTGACCTTCCGGCGGAAGTGGCGATGCCCGACTTGACTCTGGCCGGCTATGAGCTGGAGATCACCTCCGTGTGGGGCGAGCACGGTCTGAGGATCATCCTCAACCAGGTCGTGGGGGAGGCGACGACGGCGCGAGCTGCTGACGGGTGGGGAGGCGACGGGTACCACCAGTGGTTCGACGGTGAGAACGCAGCCTTCTTGCTGGTCTACCGGGGCGACACCGCAGGTGACCTGGCCGAGTTGGAGGACGCACTGCTCGAATTCGCACTGGAGTCGGTGCCTGAAGAGGCTTTCGTTTGGGTCGACTCCGAAGACGGGCTTCTCTACTTCATCGCGGCCGACGTGTTCGAGATCGGACAGCAGATCAGAGCCGACGTCGGCCTCGGCTGACCCCCTTCTGACCCCGACTGATGTCGCCTATGTTCAACCTGTGGACGTTGTGGAGCTGAGGGAACCTGACGGGGGAGTGATCGAAGTCAACCTTGCGAGCAGCTTCACCGACCGCCTCCTCGGATTGAGGCGAGTCGAGCCGGACTCAGGTCTGCTGCTCAGGGCGAGGTCGGTCCACGGATTCGGCATGACGAGGCCGTTTCTCGCCGTTGGGATGGACGGCAACGGCCGCGTCGTCGGATCGACCGTGGTCAAGCCTTGGCGGATGGTTTGGTTTCGACGTTGCCGCTGGGTGCTCGAGATGCCCGAGCGGCACTCGCCTCCGGCGATCGGCGAGATGCTGGAATGGGCTCGTGCCTGAAGCGACTCTGATCGTGGCCGCGACACCGATCGGCAATCTCGGGGATGTCTCTGAGCGGCTGCGCGACGAGCTGACCAAAGCCGACGTCGTATACGCAGAGGACACTCGCAGAACGGCCAAGCTGCTTGCGCATGTAGGAGCGAATCCCGGTGTTCGTTCCTATTTCGTGGGCAATGAGGCGGACCGGGCGCAGCAGTTGGTGGCCGACGTGATGTCAGGAAAGCGTGTTGTCCTCGTGTCGGACGCAGGGATGCCAGGCGTTTCCGACCCGGGGGTGTCGGCGATCCGGGCAGTTCGGGAAGCCGGTGGGTCGATCACGGTGCTGCCTGGCCCCTCCGCGGTGATCAACGCCGTCGTCGCCTCGGGGTTCGACGCCGATCGTTTCGTGTTCGAGGGGTTTCTCCCGCGCAAGGGACAGGACCGCCAGCGGCGTTTTGCCGCGACAGCTGCCGAAGAGCGAACCGTCGTGTTCTTCGCCAGCCCAAATCGTCTGGCAAGAGATCTCGGTGACCTGGGGGAACACGTCGAGCCCGATCGCCAGGTCGCTATAGCCCGCGAGCTGACCAAGCTTCATGAGGAGGTTTGGGTGGGGCGGCTGGATGAGGCGGCGGCGAAGTGGTCGGAGCCGGCCAAAGGTGAGATCACCGTTGTGGTCGAAGGCCGTGCAGCCGAGCTGCCCGACGTGGACGAAGCGCTGGCGAAGGCCCAGCTGATGGTGAGCGAGGGGGTCTCGCTGTCAGATGCGGCGCGCAAGACGGCAGAGTCGACCGGGGTCTCGCGGCGGAAGATCTATCAGGCGCTTCTCGATCAGGAGACGAGCTGAGATCTGCAGAGAGCGCACACGCCTTTCTCCTTGAACTGGCTGACGTTCTCGTCCGACCCGCAGAGAGCGCAGGTGTCGGTCACCTTCTTCAGCACGATGTTCCCGCCCTCCACCGAGATCAGCAGTTGGTCGCCCTCGCGGATGTTGAACATCCTCCTCGTCTCGGCGGGTATGACGATGCGGCCGAGGTCGTCGATCTTGCGGGCGATGCCTGAGTCCATGTCAGACCGGCGAGCCTACCCATCAGCGAGAACTGTGGGAGGCCCGGTATGAGCGGTACCGTCGCCGTCATGTCGTGGGTCGACACGCACTGCCACTTGCAGCTCGACGAGCGCGATGCCGACGAGCTTCTCGGCCGGGCTGATGATGTCGCATGGCTGGTCGCCCCCGGTGTTGACCTGGACAGCTCCCAGGCCGCGGTTGATCTGGCAAGCCGTCATCCGGCTCGGGTTTTGGCCACTGCAGGCCTCCATCCTCATGATGCTGAGCGTTGGCCCGAGCAGGAGCCCGGCCTCGTCGCACTTGCCTCCAGCGTCAGCGCCATCGGCGAGACCGGCCTCGACTTCTATCGCAATCTCTCTCCTCCAGACCAGCAGATCGAGTCGTTCCGTTCGCACATCGAGCTGGCCGCGGCAGAGGACTTGCCGTTGATAGTCCATTGCCGGGACGCCTTCTCGAAGGTTCACGAGATGCTCGAGGAGACTGGTGAAGGCCCGCGTGCGGTCTTGCATTGTTGGACCGGGGGGACCAGGTGGACGCGCAGGTTCCTCGAGCTGGGGGTGATGTTCTCCTACGCAGGCCCGGTTGCTTTCGAGACCGGTGACACGGTGCGGCTCGGGGCAGAGCTGGTGCCGCCGGAACGAGCTTTGGTCGAGACCGACACGCCTTACCTTGCCCCGCCTCCACATCGCGGCGAGCCGAACGAGCCGGCGTGGGTGGCTTTGGTCGGCGCTGCCCTGGCACGGGTTTGGGGGATGCCGGTCGAGGATGTTGCCGGGATCACCTCGGCCAACGCGGAACGAGTGTTTCGTTGAGCGCCCAGACTCGATCCGAGATAGCGGACCTCTTGGCGGCTCACGGCCTGGCTCCCGTTCACCGGCTGGGCCAGCACTTTCTCGCCGATGCCAACATCACCGAGAAGATCGTCAGCACCGCACAGGTCGGACCGGGTGACAACGTGGTCGAGGTCGGTGCTGGCACGGGCACGCTCACATCCGCTTTGGCAGCCTCAGGTGCGAAGGTCGTTGCCTACGAGATAGACGAGCGTCTCCGTCCGATTCTCGAAGATGTGCTTCAGGAAACCGACGTGGAGTTGCGCATCGAAGATGCTGCCGGCGTCGACTTTGGCGCGGCCTTGGGCGATGGGCCTTGGGTGATGGTGGCCAACCTTCCCTACAACGTTGGGACCCCGCTGGTGATGGATGCCCTTCGGTTTGCTCCGCAGATCTCGCGGTTTGTCGTGATGGTGCAGCTGGAGGTGGCGGAACGTCTGGCTGCTGAGGTCGGATCGCCTCACTACGGGTTGCCAAGCGTGGTGGCCGGCATCCACGCCGATGCCACCTTGGCATTCAAGGTCCCACCCCAAGTGTTCTTTCCAGCTCCCCGAGTTGAGTCAGCGGTGGTGGTGCTGGAAAGGAAGGATCCACCCGAGCACGCAGAGCAGGCCATTGCCCTGGCCCGCGCCGGTTTTGGCAAGCGCCGCAAGATGTTGAGACGGTCACTGGCCTCCGAAGTTGCCGATCCCAAGGGGCTCTTGGACGGCGCCGGCATCGAGGAGACCGCCCGGGCCGAGAATCTCTCCCCGGAGGCGTTCCTGAGGCTTGCGGAGTTTCTGTGATGGTTTCGATAGAGAGCCCGGCGAAGCTCAACCTGTCGCTGTTGGTGTCGCCGCCGCGTACCGACGGCTACCACCCGATCCACTCGATAGCCCAGACCATCGACTGGTGCGATGAGCTTCGGGTCGAGCCGAGCGAGGAGGGGAGAGACACCCTCGAGATCGAAGGGGCCGATCTCGACCCCGAGGACAACCTCGTCATCAAGACGTTGCACGGCGTGCGACAGGTCGCAGAGGTGCCGCCGCTGATGATGAGCTTGTCGAAGCGAATCCCGATGGAAGCCGGGTTGGGAGGTGGCAGCTCGAACGCAGCCGCGATCCTGGAGTTCGTCGCCGACAGGGGCTGGTTGGAACGGGAGCAGATGGCATCAGTTGCATCGAGCGTCGGTGCCGACGTGTCGCTGTTCCTCTCTGGCGGGACTGTCGAGATGTCTGGGATCGGTGACTCCATCGAAGCGATGCGCCCGTTGGCGGGTTTTGCATTCGCAGTTGTCGTTCCCGAATTCGGGTTGTCGTCTGCGGAGGTGTACCGGCGTTGGGACGAGATGGAGGGACCCGAAGGCGAGGTGGTGCCCGACCATCATCTTCCACCGGGATTGCGTGATTCGATGCCGATGAGAAACGACTTGCTCCCCGCGGCCATCGACCTGGAGCCACAGCTAGCCGAGCTGATGGCCGAGATGAGGCAGCGTTGGGACACCGCGGTGTGTCTCACCGGCTCCGGCTCGGCATGTTTCGGTTACTTCGCTTCCGTCGACGAAGCCGCGGATGCCGCGCGGTCCGTGTCCGACCTGGTCAGGTTGGGCCGGGGTGTCGCGTTGCGGGGCCACGGGGTGGCCGTAGACGGGTAAGGGCGCCGCGAGTGGGAGAGGGTTCATGGTGGTCCTGTTAGATGTGGGTTCCATTCGTCTCTCGGTAACCTGTCCGAACCCCGACCCACACGAATTTTGGGGGGTGGTGTAACCGGTAGCACGGCAGGTTTTGGTCCTGTTAGAGCGGGTTCGAGTCCTGCCCCCCCAGCAACGGCTTAGAAAGGGCCCACTTGGCAGTTCACATCGTCGTCCTGGCCGCCGGCCAGGGGAAGCGCATGAACTCGGAGCTGCCCAAAGTGGCCCATCCAATAGCCGGCAGGACGATGCTGGGCTGGGTGCTTGCTGCTGCTCAGCCTCTCCAACCCGAGTCGACGGTGGTGGTGCTCGGCCACGGCGCTGACGTTGTCCGGGAGACTCTCCCCTCCGATGTCGTGGTGGCCATCCAAGAGCAGCAGCTCGGCACCGGTCATGCGGCTCAGATCGGGATAGCGGCTCTTGGTGACACGTTGCCTGGTGACGTCATCGTTGTGTTGTACGGCGACACACCGATGCTCACACCTTCGCTGGTTCAGGAGTTGGCTGATGTCCAGGCCGACGAGACTGGCCGTCTGATCACGGCCCACATCGATGACCCTTCCGGGTACGGGCGAGTGGTCCGTGATGAGTCGGGGTCGGTGCAGGAGATCGTTGAGCATCGCGACTGCACACCGGAGCAGCTCGAGATCAAGGAGTTCAATGCCGGCATCTATGCGATCAGAGCCGATGAGTTCAGAGCGGCGCTCGACGAGATCACCGACGACAACGCTCAGGGCGAGTACTACATCACCGATGTGGTCGCCATCCTTGCCGGCAAAGGTGACAAACTGGAGGCCGTAGTGTCCCGCCCGGAGGAGGTGGCCGGTATCAACAGCCACGATCAGTTGGCCGAAGCACAGCAGGAGCTGCGAACGAGGGTCAACGAGCGCCTGATGCAGTCGGGCGTCTGGATGCTGGACCCTCAGCGCACCTATATCGACGAGACGGTGACGGTAGCCCCAGGTGCCCGCATCTACCCGGGCGTCCACCTGGAAGGCGACACCACGATCGCTGCACATGCAGTGGTGGGCCCCGACAGCTTCATCGTCGACAGTTCCATCGGCGAAGGGGCCAGGGTCTGGTATTCGGTGGTGCGTGGTGCCGTTGTTGGGGAGAACTGCCAGGTCGGTCCGTATGCATCACTGCGCGAAGGCAGTGTCATGGAGGCAGGCTCCAAGATCGGGACGTTCGTCGAGACCAAGAACACGACTCTCGGCGAGGGAGCCAAGGCGAATCATCAGGCTTACCTAGGTGATGCCGAGGTGGGTGCTCGCTCCAACATCGGAGCCGGCACGGTGACTGTGAACTACGACGGTGTTGACAAGCACAAGACGGAGATCGGTGAGGACGCATTCATTGGCTCGGACACCATGCTCGTCGCGCCGGTCACCATCGGTGACCGGGCGAGCACCGGAGCCGGTTCTGTGATCACCAACGACGTTTCGGACGATGCTCTTGCCATCGAGCGGTCTGGTCAGAGGGAAATCCCCGGCTACTCTCATCGGAGGCAAGCGCGCAAGGCCGCGAAAAAGGCTGAGGACTGACGTGGACATCGTCTCCCGCAACCGAATGATGGTCTTCACTGGAGGCGCTAATGAGCCTCTTGCCGAGGAGGTGGCCGAGGTGCTCGGCGTCCAACTCGGAAACCTCTCCCGCTCCACTTTCGCCAATGGCGAGATCTACGTTCGTCCCGAGGAGAGTGTCCGAGGTGCCGATTGCTTCGTGATGCAGAGCCACTCGCACCCGATCAACGAGCACATCATGGAACAGCTCATCGCGATCGACGCTCTCAAGCGAGCTTCGGCGAGGAGCATCACCGCGGTCATGCCCTACTTCGGCTACTCGCGGCAGGACAAGAAGGTGATGCCCAGGGAGCCGATCACGGCGCGTCTCGTCAGCGACTTGCTGATGAAAGCCGGAGCCGACCGCCTTGTCTCGGTGGATCTCCACACCGGCCAGCTCCAGGGGTTCATCTCGAAGCCTTTCGACTCCCTGACCGCCCTCCCGATCATCACCGACTACCTCTCGGAGCGAATGAATGGCAAGACCACCGTGCTCTCCCCGGATGCCGGCGGTGTGAAGCGAGCGGAGAAGTACGCCAGGCATCTCGACGCCTCAGTCGCTTTCATCTACAAGCGTCGTGACCCGGCCGAGCACAACGAGTCGTCGGCACTCTCGATGGCTGGAAAGGTCACCGATCGCCACGTTGTGATCGTCGACGACATCATTGATACCGCCGGTACGGTGTGCAATGCCGCGGAGATGGTGCGTGAGTACGGGGCACTCAGCGTGCGCATCGCTGCAACCCACGGTGTCTTCTCGGACCCGGCACTCGACCGGATCAAGAACGCTCCGATCGATGAGGTGATCGTCACCAACACCTTGCCGGTCTCGACCGACATCCAGGAGCTGGACCACATGCAGGTGCTGTCGATCGCCCCGATTCTGGCCGAGACCCTTCAAGCGATCTTCATGGACTCGTCCGTCTCGGACATCTTTCTCGGCGAGAACGCCTGAATCCTTCGTTCAGTTTGCTGCGTAGCCGTTCCTACACTCGCGCCCCGTGACCGCCCGTCATCGCGATCGACCAAGCCCCGTGCAAGCACAGTTGCGTGGTCTCGTCGTGTTGATGCTGGTGGTCCTGGTAACGGGTGTTCTCTTCTTCCGCGGCTCGGCTACGGATTTGCCTGGAGGAGATGGGGCCCCGGCTGGTGCCTCCGAGTCGACGACCACGACGACTCCTGGCGACGGGAGCACCTCAACTGTTGACCCAGGCGATGGAAACGGCGGATCGCAGCCGGGTGATGGCACCGTCGACCCGAACCTCCCAGAGCTCCAGGCCGTCCGGCTCGACCTCGTCTATGACGGCTTTCGTCAGCCAACCGTCCTGACCGCTCCGGAGGGAGACGACCGTCTCTTCGTTGCCCAGCGGGTGGGTGTCATCAGGATCCTCGACGAGAGCCGGGAGCTGGTTGACCCGGCGTTCCTCGACCTCACCGACCGGGTGCTGGCCGGTGGCATCGAGCAGGGTCTTCTCGGCATGGCCTTTCATCCCGAGTACGCCAGCAACAACAGGTTCTACGTCTATTACACCGTGAAGGGCGGCAACCGCCGCCTCTCCGAGTTCACCACAACCGTTTCTGACCCGAACCGGGCCAACAGCGACTCGGAGCGGATCATCTGGGAGATGGAGCAGCCTCCCAACGCCACCGACATACGGCACTACGCCGGGGCGGTCGCTTTCGGGCCAGACGGCTACTTGTGGTTCACGTCCGGTGACGGGGCCGACTCACGTGCCCAGGGCCAGGACCCCAACACCATGTATGGGGCCATCATGAGGATCGATGTCGACAATGGCGATCCTTATGCGATTCCGCCCAACAATCCCTTTGTCGGTGGCGGGGGCGCACCAGAGATCTTCGCCTTCGGCCTGAGAAACCCCTGGCGGTTCGCCATCGACCACGAGACCCGTCTTCTCTACATCGGTGACGTCGGACACGCCGATCAGGAGGAAGTCAACGTTGTCTCGATCGACGAGGGCGGGTACAACTTCGGCTGGTCGGACATGGAGGGAACCAGGTGCTTCCACAACCAGGACTGTGCCGCGGCGGACTACACCTCACCTGTTCTCATCTACACCCACGACGACGGCCTCTCGATCACCGGTGGCTACGTCTATCGAGGGTCTGAGATTCCCGAGTTGGACGGTCTCTACTTCTACAGCGACTGGGTGACCTCATGGATCCGTTCCTTCCGCATCGTCGACGGTGCAGTCACCGAGGAGACTGATTGGAGTGAGGACTTGGGCAACGTCGGCCAGCCCAACAGCTACGGGATCGACGGCCACGGCGAGATGTACCTGCTGACTCATGGCGGCCAGGTCTACAAGTTCACCGCAGTTCGCTAGGGAGCCGGCAGGAGCACGACTTCTCCGGGATACACCAGATCGGGGTCGCCCGAGCGCAGTTCGTCCCGATTGATCTCGACCACACTTCTCCAATACGGCGCGATCGGTTGGTCGGAGCCGGTCTGTTCCAGGTGCCTGGCTGCGATCTTCCAAAGATGGTCGCCACGCTCGACGACCACCGTCGTCTCGCTGGTCTCGGTTTGCATCACGACCGGGAGACGGACACTGACCGACGGCTGTGCCACCACCATATCCGAGACCAAGGTGAGGATGGTCACGACCAGAACCACCGCAGCGCGTTTCATGATCTCAACGTACGTCGATGAGAGAGGTGGGGGAAGAGGGTTACGATGCGAGCATGAAAGTCCGCATCGGCATCCTCAACACCGACAAGATGGTCGAGATCGAGATCGACGACGCCAAGGCGTTCAAGAAGGAGATCGAACGCGCCGTTCGTGACGGGGAACTGGGCTGGTTCACCGACAGCAAGGGCCGTTCGGTGGGTATCCCCGCGCCGAACGTGGCCTTCATCGAGATGGATGACGCCGACGAGCCCACAACTGTCGGCTTTGCGCCTGCCGTCTAACGAGAGATGACGCCCCGAAGGGCGTCATCCACTCACTGCGATTGGGTTGTGTCAGGCGGAGCGTCTACGACGCTCTGCGAGCCAGCGCTTGCGAAGACGACGTCTGTCGTCTTCGGCGTAGCCGCCCCAAACACCCGACTCCTGGTTCGTCTCCAGTGCGTACTGGAGACAGTCTTCCTGGACGACACAGGTCTGACAGATGGCGATTGCAGCATCGATCTGCTCGATCGCCGGACCTGTGGTTCCGACCGGGAAAAAGAGGGTGGGCTCGGAGTCGCGGCATGAAGCCAGGTCTCGCCAATCAGTTGTGATTGTGTTGGTGAGCACGACTTGATTCCTTACTTTGTGATCTTTTTCACAAGGACCTTCGCACATAAGTACGAGTCCGGGGGGATTCCATGGGGCACGGTACAGTCGCCTGGGTACGTTGTAAACAGATTTCGGGATGTTTTATGACATTTTCGGCCGTCATGGTCGGCCATCGCGGATGGCCCGAGCGGTACCCCGACAACACCCTGGCCGGCTTCCTCGCGGCGTCGGCGGTGGTCTCAGAAGTCGAGCTGGATGTGAGACGCTCAGGTGATGGGAAGCTGATCCTCAGCCACGACCCCACCCTGGGCGGGATGCCGGTGCACGAGACCGACTGGGCGGTATTGGCGGAGCAGGATCTCGGCGACGGGCACCACCCCGCGCTTCTCGACGAGGTTGTGGCGGCGCTGCCCGGCACCAGGGTTCAGTTCGAGATCAAGAACGATCCCTGGGAGCCCGGCTTCGAGCCCGACCATCGCCGCGCCTTGGAAGCTGCCGAGAGGGCAAGGCCGGGAGACATCATCACCTCTTTCAATCCAGAGACGCTGAAGCGGGTCCGAGAGGTGTTCTCGGAGATGCGCACCGGGTACCTCGTGACTGGCGGCGGTTCGATGGCGGAGCTAGTTGAGCACTGCCGGAGCGCCGGTCACGAGATGCTGATCCCCGACCATCGGATGATCACGGAGCCGATGAAATCGGTTGGCGGGCTGAGCTACGGCACCTGGACGGTGAACGACGTCGACCGGGCAAAACAGTTGGCCGATTGGGGAGTGGAGAGCATCATCACCGACAACCCTGGCCTTCTCAGCCAACATCTCGAGGAGAATTGATGAGCATTCAACAAGAGCTGTCCGATGAGTTGAAAGACGCGATGCGGGCACAGGACAAGCCGCGTCGCGATGTGATTCGTCAGGTGCAAACCGAGGTTGCTACGGCCCGCAGCCAGCCCGATTTCGAGGGCGAGGCCAACGACGCCTTCTATCAGAAGGTGATCGCCTCGTATGTGAAGAAGATGGACAAGTCGCGCGCCGAGTACGAGGACGTGGGTGAGCGCGGCGCGGAGATGGCAGCAAAGCTCGCCTTCGAGGTGGAGTACCTGTCGCGTTGGCTGCCGCAGAAGCTGGGTGAGGCCGAGACCAGGGCACTGGTGAGTGAAGCGATCGCCGAGTTGGGCGTGGCCGGCGATGAGAAGGCGGCCGGTCGTGTCACCGGGCACCTCATGAAGAGCCACGGCAAAGACCTCGACGGCGGCTTGGTCAACCGGCTGGTCCGGGAGGAGCTCAGCGGCGGTTGAGCGTCCATCGCCGTCTTCCTGACTACGAGCCGATGCTGGCCACGAGGTGGCCTCAACCGTTCGACGGCGATGATTGGTGGTTCGAGGTCAAGTGGGACGGCTACCGGGCCCTGGTCGGGTCACAGCAGGGAAGTGTCCGGGCGCGGTCGCGGCGTGGGCTGGATCTGCTGGGTCCTTTTCCCGAGCTGGCCAGTCTCGACATCCCGGACGGAGTGGTACTCGACGGTGAAGTGGTGGCGTTCGACGAGCAAGGTGCTCCATCGTTCTCTCTGTTGCAACGGCGCACTGGGTTCGGCGGTGCTGGCACGGCCGCCGCAGTCCCGGTCAACTTGGTGGTGTTCGATGTGCTCTTCCACGGCGCCGAGGTGACCGGGGAGCCGTACGAGGAGCGAAGGGAGTTGCTCTCCAGCCTCGATCTCGAGTCGCCCGTGATTGTCCCCGAGCCGACTCCTGCCACCGGTGTGGCTCTGTTTGAGGCTGCCAAGCAGCAAGGCCTCGAAGGAGTCGTCGCCAAGAAGTCCGGATCCTCATATCAGCCTGGTCGTCGCTCCGATCACTGGAGGAAGATCTCCATACGGCACACTTTGAGGGCTGTGATCGGCGGTTACTTGCCGGGTGAGGGCGGCCGGGCGGCGACGTTCGGCTCAGTGCTAGTGGGCCTGCAAGTCCCCGAGGGTCTTCGATGGGTGGCTGCGGTCGGTTCCGGGTTCGACGAGAGGTCTTTGGGTGCGTTCAAAACGGCACTCCGGGAGTTGGAGCGACCGTCCAGCCCGTTTGTCAACGAGGAGGAGCTTCGCCGTCTGACTCGTGGCGAGCCGACATGGGTGGAGCCGGGCGTCGTCGTCAGCGTGGAGTACAAGGAGTGGACCACCGACGACCACCTCAGGGCCCCGGTGTACAAGGGGATCGAATTGGCCGACCCGGAAACAGTCACCTGGGAGGAAGAAGGCCCCGCGTAGAGCCCAGGTCGTTCAGGGTCTCCGAGTGGTCTCCGTCTTCCCTCGTCTGCGCTGCACCAGGTGGCGCATGGAGCTACGTCATGCAGCGCGAAAGAGGGTCAGCCAGCTTTGGCTTGCTTCGACTTGGTGGCCTCGACGGATGCCTTCAACGCATCGAGAAGATCGACCACCTTGGTTGGCTCGGGTGAGACCGGGGCAACGATCTCCTCACCCGCCACTTTCTTGGCGGCGAGGTCCTCGATGACTTCACGGGTCTTGTCGACGTAGTCCTTGCCTTCAAACGGCCTGGTCAGGTTGTCGATGATGGACGCGGCCATCTCGACTTCCTCAGGGCGGATCTCCACCTCGGCGTCCATCTCCTCAAATTCGGCTTCGCGGATCTCGTCGGGCCAGAACATGGTCTCCATGACGATCATCCCGTCTTTCGCCCGGAGCGTCGCCAGCTGCTGCTTCTCGCGGATGGAGACTTTGGCGATGCCGACCCTTCCCTTCTCCTTCAGCGCCTCCTCGAGGATTCGATAGGCCTTGATCCCCGTCTTCTCAGGGGCAAGGAAGTACGACGACTTGTACATCATCGGGTCGATCTCCGACTCGTCGACGAACTGGACGACGTCGACCAGCTTGTTGCCCTCGGTGTGCGCCGAGGACAGTTCTTCGTCGGTGAAGACCACGTAGCGGTCTTTCTCGAACTCGTAGCCCTTGACGATGTCGTCCCAGGTCACCTCTTCACCGTCGGCTTCGGCGACGCGCTTGTAGCGGATGGGGGAGTGGTCGTCTTTTCTGAGCTGTTTGAACTTGGGCGTCTTGTTGTCGGTCGCGGTGTAGAGGCCGACCGGGATCGTCACCAGACCGAAGTTGATCGCACCCTTCCATATGGCTCTGGGCATGTGTAGGAGTCTAGAGAGGGGGTGTGACTGGTAAGGGCTAGGCGTTGACGATGACGCTGTCGACGATCTTGAGCTCGGCGACTTCGCATTCAGGCCCACATCGTCGTCCGTTGGGGCGTTTGGTGTCGAACTCGATGTTGGCGCCTTCGGCGGTGAGGGTTCGGTCCGACGTGGTGACGGTGAGGACTATCGGCCCCGCGTTCTTGTCCGCTGGCCAGATATCTCCGGGACGCGCGAAGCCCACGGTTGCTAATGACGAGTCCGATGTGATTTCTTGGGTGTAACACTCTTCATCGGCACAGAGTTCTGCCGTGTAGGTGTCAGTTCCTGCGAAGGCGTCGAGGCTTTCCCGATCGATTGCGTGCCGAGGGCAGCCGTCCCCAGCGCAACAGGCGCTCAACACAATGGCTACGAAGACTGCTGTGAGCACCCGGATGGTATTCCGCCTCATGAGGGAAGCGTATGCGACTTTCTTGGTTGGGAGAGCTGCAGCCGACCTTGGGTTTGTCTTCTAGGCCTTGACCGGCAGGTCGTATCTGCGGCGGATGCTGGTTCCCAGCACGTTGATGTCGGCGCCGTAGACGTGGATCGAGATGGTCTTGCCGTCGCCTGTGTTGGTGACGCGATGGATGTCGCCGGGTGGTGACAGCCAGACGACGAGACCTTGGGGGTTGATGCCGGTGCCTTCGATTTCGAGGTGGGTTTCGCCGTTCGCTTCGACGACCTGGAACCGCTCTTCGGACTCCTCGCCTTCGTGGACGCCGACGACACACCAGGAGACGTGGTCATGGATCGGTGTGTCCTGGCCTGGCAGCCAGACCAGGCAAACAATGGAGAAGGATCCATCGGGCTCAACGTGGAGGATGTGCTGCTTGTACGCCTCCGGATCTCCCTCTCGATTCTCTGGCTGGAGGAGGGTGACTTGTCCGACGTACCTCGAGATGACGTCGGCGACGCCTTGACCAGTCTCGGCTTCAGACGTTCCCTTGCTGACCACCGAGCGGACTTCATCGATCATGGTCATGAGGGCTGGAGCCGCTCTCTCCGTCGTTGGCATCTCCGCTCCTTCCGTCGAACGCATCGATCCTAGGGAGCAGGCTGAGGCTGTGCCCCGTCTAACTGCACCTCAATCAGGCCGTTTATCGACCTCTTTGTCGGCGCTGCGGGCCTTCTCCGCTTGGGCTGCTGCGTGTTCGTCGAGCTTGCTCTCCAGGTCGGCGTCTTCCAGTCCCAGGATCCGGCCGGCGAGCAGAGCGGCGTTGATCGCCCCACCTATTGCCATGGTGGCGACGGGGACACCGCGGGGCATCTGGACGATGGAGAGCAGGGAGTCGAGGCCGGAGAGGTTCTTCAGCGGCACCGGCACTCCGATCACGGGCAACGTCGTCACCGACGAGAGCATCCCCGGGAGGTGGGCGGCACCTCCGGCGGCGGCGATGATGACTTTGATCCCGCGTGCCCTGGCTTCGGCGCCGTACTCGACCATGTCGAACGGTGTCCGGTGTGCGGAGACGACCCGCACCTCGTATGGGATCCCGAGGGACTCGAGGGTTTCGAGAGCGGGCTCCATCGTGGGCAGATCTGAGTCTGAGCCCATGACTACGGCGACGGTCATACTTCGCTGCCTCCTAGTGCGCTGGCGACTTTGGCGGCCCGTACCCGGGCCATTGCCGGGTCGGGATCGAGAACGGTGACATGACCGAGCTTGCGACCAGCCCTGGGCTCCTTCATGTACAGGTGCACGTTTGCCTCGGGCTCGATAGCGAGCGCTTGGTCGAGCCGCTCTCTCGGGTCGATCGCCGGATCGGCTCCCAACAGGTTGGCCATGCCGGCTCCGGAAACCAACCGGGTCGACCCGAGTGGCAAGCCGGCCACGGCCCGGAGGTGGTTCTCGAATTGGCTGGTGACCGACGAGTCGATGGTGTGATGTGCCGAGTTGTGGGGACGGCAGGCAACCTCTGAGACAGTGAACACGCCGTCGTTCTCGATCATCTCGACCGCGAGGACCCCTACGACGTCGAGGATCTCGGCGGTACGGCGGGCAGTCCTCTCGACGGCGTGAGTTTGCTCGTCGGACAACGAGGCAGGTGCTTCGACTCCGACGCAGATCCCGTCGGCCTGAAACGTCCGCACGGGCGGGTAGACCTCGGTGGCTCCATCACGGCCACGCACGACCATCACCGCGATTTCGAATGGCTCCGGGATCAAGGCTTCGGCAAACACGATGCTGCCCTGGCCGACCAGCTCTTCGACGATCGCCTCGGCCTTTCCGAGGTTGTCCGGGAACCAGACGCCTCTGCCGTCGTAGCCGCCTCGACTCGTCTTGAGGACGAGGTTCGGTCCCAGGATGTCGACAGCATCTTGGACAGATGCCTTGTTGTTCAACTCGATCCGCTCAGGCACCGGCACACCGGCCTCGCGCAATGCCTTGGCGAGAGCCAGCTTGTCGATGGCGACTGCCAGAGTCTCCGGTCTCGGATAGACAGACACTCCTCGTTCGATCAGGGAGGCGAGCAAGGCTGTGTCGACCAGCTCGTGGTCGAGCGTGATCACATCACAGTGGTCGGCTAGCCGATGTAAGGCTGCCGGGTCGTCGGGCTCTCCGAATTCGACATGGTGGGCGATCGTGGCGGAGTCTGAGTCGTCACGACAGAGCACACGGACGCTCATGTCGAGGGAGACTGCTGCCTGAGCGGTCATGCGAGCCAGCTGGCCTCCACCAACGATCCCGACACGAGTGGTGCCCGGTCTGGTTCCGATTTGGCTGGCTGCGAGGGTTGTCACTGGACCTGACTTGGAGAGACTGCCGATTCGCCGAGAGCGTAACCGCGGCGGCGCCCGGCCGACTCCATGCCGTTTCTGAACGGGCGACCGTCTTCGCTCCTTCGCTAGGGTCGACTGCGAATCTGCAAAGGGGAGACGATGGCTGCGATTCAGTTCAAGCAGGTCAACTATTCGCTCTCGACTCTCGTGAGTCAGATCGAGATGGGGACACTTGGTCTTCCGGACCTTCAACGTCCTTTCGTCTGGAAGCCAGTCAAAGTCCGGGACCTGTTCGACTCTATGTACCGGGGGTATCCGGTCGGCTATCTACTCTTCTGGGACAACGTCGTTGAGCCGGGTGCGAGGCAGATCGGGACTGACGGCAAACAGTTGGCACCCCAGCAGCTGATTGTTGACGGGCAACAAAGGTTGACATCGCTGTATGCGGTCATCAAGGCACAGCCAGTCGTTACCAGCGATTTCAAGAAGAGCCGAATCAGGATCGCGTTCCGCCCAATTGACGAGAAGTTTGAAGTGGCCAATCCGGCGATCGAGAAAGACATCGACTGGATCGCCGACATCTCTGATCTTTGGGACCCGGACGGAAGTTTCCTCGCATTTGTGAAGAATTATGTAGGGCGTATCCGCGAAAGCAGGGAGATCACCGAGGCTGAGGAATTGGCCTACGAAAACGCCATCCAGCGCCTCCGAGACGTGATCAATTTCCCGTTCACGGCGCTCTCGCTGTCGTCTGACTTGGACGAGGAGATGGTTTCCGAGATCTTCGTTCGGATCAACTCTGAGGGAGTCCGCCTCAATCAGGCAGATTTCATCTTGACGCTTATGAGCGTGTTCTGGGAAAAGGGTCGCCGAAACCTGGAGGAGTTCTGTCGAGACGCTCGAACCCCCTCCGATTCGAGTGCCTCCCCTTTCAACTACTTCATCCAACCTGGGCCAGACCAGTTGTTGCGCGTGGCCGTCGCTGTTGCCTTTGGTCGTGCACGCCTTCAACATGTCTATTCGATTCTCCGAGGAAAAGATCTTCAGACCAAGGAGTTCTCATCGGAACGCCGGGATGAGCAGTTTGGTCTGCTCCAGAAGGCGCAGGAGGCCGTGCTCGACTTGACCAACTGGCACGAGTTCTTCAAAGCGGTCACGGTGTCGGGGTATCGAGGTTCCCGAATGGTTGCCTCCGAGACGAACCTCATGTACGGCTATGCGATGTGGTTGATCGGCCGTATCGACTTCGGTGTCGACCTGGCTGCGCTCCGACAGGTGATCGCTCGATGGTTCTACATGTGTTCGGTGACCAGTCGCTACACGGGTTCCTCAGAAACGCAGATGGAAGCCGACCTGGCACGGCTCAGGAACCTCAAGACAGCAGATCAGTTCGTTGAAGAGCTTGACCGAATCTGTGGGTCGGAGCTGACGTCAGACTTCTGGGATATTCGTCTTCCGAACGATCTTGAGAAGAGGTCTGCTCGCACACCAGCCCTTTTTTCCTACTACGCAGCGCTATGTGTCTTAGACGCGAAGGTTCTTTTCAGTCAGATGACTGTTGCTGAGTTATTGGATCCAGCAGTCAAGGGAAAGAAGTCCGCGATCGAGCGCCATCACCTTTATCCGCGTGCCTATCTCGAATCGATCGGTGTGACTGAGCTGAGAGATATCAACCAGATAGCCAACTACGCCCTCGTCGAATGGAGCGACAACATCCAGATCTCGGACTCTCCTCCTGCGACCTACTACCCCCAATATGTCCATGCGATGAGCGGCCCAGAGGAGATGAGTTTCTGGCATGCCTTGCCGGAGAGTTGGGCGCAGATGGAATACGGGAGTTTCCTTGAAGCTCGCAGAGAGAAGATGGCGAAGGTCATCAAGGCTGGGTGGGAGATGCTCAATCCGAAAGCCACCTCAGTCGAGAAGGGAGGCGTCGCGGAACACCTAAGCCATGCCCCCGAACACTGGAGTGTCGAGGAACTCCTAGAGCGCAAGGAGTCCGCCAGAGTCGAGTTCAAGTCATCAGCCCGCTGGAGTTACAAGAGGGGTGAGAAAGGCAAGGAAATCGAAGACGCAGTTGTGAAGACCGTGGCTGGATTCATGAATCGCCATGGCGGGACGCTCATCATTGGAGTTGACGACGAGGCCAATGTTCTCGGATTAGCCAAAGATCTCACGACTATCGGGCGCGACGACCTTGACGGCTACGAGAACTGGCTCACGACTCTGTTTGAGGTCTCGATTGGCAAACCTCGCCTCGGACACATCACCGTGTCATTCGTTCAGATTGAAGGGGATGAGGTTGCGAGAGTCGATGTAAGGCGCAGTCCAACCCCGGTGTTCTCGAAGACAAGCGAGGCTGCGAGTGCCTTCTTTGTGAGGGCCGGGAACTCCACCCGAGAGCTGAACGCACAGGAGGCTCACGAGTACATCGAACTTCATTTCGTACCGCAGGTTCACAGCTCCGAGCTGAGGTTGGGACGTACAGAGGAGGAATAGCAAACGGACTTCGTGGGCCGGTGCCCAGAACCCGATTCGCTACGTCAACTGCTGATAGGGGTTCCTCTGCATGGACCCTGGTCACGAGTCGTGTTCGGTATCCTGTGGTTGTCCGAGAGGCCCAGTCGGGTCAGTAGCTATGGAGGCCATTCTCTCGGCAACTTTGACAAGGGGGTGTCTGGTGTCAATCGCGGGATTGCGGACTGAAATCGGTATCGAGTGCCGCCCGAAGACATCGTTGCGTCTCTGTAGAACATGAGAGTTCTTGTCACTGGGGCATCGGGGTACATAGGCGGGCGGCTGGTTCCAGCGCTGCTTGCGGCGGGTCACGAAGTCCGCTGCATGACGCGCAAGAGGGGTCGTCTCACCGGCCAGCCCTGGTTCGACGATGTCGAAGTTATCGAAGCAGATGCGATCGATGGATCAGGACTGGAAAGGGCCATGCAGGGCTGCGAAGCAGCGGCCTACCTGATCCACTCGATGGGCAGCGGCACAGACTTCGATCGACGCGACCGAGATGCCGCCCGTCAATTCGCTGATAGCGCAGCCACTGCCGGGATCTCTCGAATCGTCTATCTGGGTGGTCTCGGTCGTGCTGAGGACACCCTGTCGGCGCATCTGAGAAGTCGGCATGAGGTGGGCCGGATACTTGCGTCCGGCCCCACGGCCGTGACTGAAGTGCGTGCTGCGGTGATCATCGGATCGGGTTCTGTCAGTTTCGAGATGCTGCGTCACCTGACAGAGGTGCTGCCGGTGATGGTCACTCCGCGTTGGGTACGCACTCGCTGTCAACCGATAGCTATCCGAGACGTGCTGAAGATCCTGGTCGAAGCCATCGAGACCACCGGTTCCGATTCCCATCTATGGGAGGTGGGCGGCCCCGACAGCATCACCTACGAGGACATGATGCGGATCTACGCTCAGGAAGCTGGCCTTGCGCGTCGTGTCATCCTTCCGGTGCCGCTCCTGAGCCCCTGGTTGTCAAAGCACTGGATTGGTCTGGTGACTCCGCTGCCCACTGGTGTGGCCAAGCCTCTTGTGCAGAGTCTGCGCAACGAGGTGGTAGTCGACGACAACTCGATCGCCGAACAGCTGGTTGGAGAGTTGACGAGCTACCGCGAGTCGGTTGCCAGTGCTCTACGACCGTCATCTGGCAGTGTTGCTCCTACACGATGGTCTGACGCAGCCGCTGCACCGGCAGAAAGCTTGCCGAGCGATCCGGAGTGGTCCGGAGCCAAGCTGCAATCTCACGAATTGGTGGCCTCCACATCTTCAAGCTCCGACAACGTCTTCTGGGCGGTGAGCCGAATCGGCGGCGAGGTCGGCTACTACTCGCTGGGTTGGGCGTGGAAGCTGCGCGGTGTTGTTGACTCACTGGTCGGGGGCGTGGGCTTGCGTCGCGGCAGGCGGGATCCCGAGATTCTTCGCCAAGGTGAGGCACTCGACTTCTGGCGAGTTTCGGTTGTCGAACCTGGGCGACACTTGCAGTTACACGCCGAGATGCGTCTCCCTGGAGAGGCGTGGCTCGAATGGAGGATCGAACCAGGAGATGAAGGAAGCACGATCCGGCAGACGGCTTCGTTCTATCCACGGGGTCTTATGGGAAGGCTCTACTGGTTTGCGCTCACCCCGTTTCATGGAGCGATCTTCTCCCAGATGATGCGTGGGGTTCTTCAGGCTGCTGAGAATCGCGATGCCGTGACAAGCCTGAGGTGAAGGGATGACGGGGTTGGTCTGGTTCCGTCGCGATCTCCGCCTTGGCGACAATCCGACGTGGTCAGAGGCCACACGCAACCATGACCGAGTTACTGCTCTGTTCGTGCTCGATCCGTCAATTCTGAGGTCGGCGGGTCCTCACCGCAGGCCGCAGCTAGAAGCGCACCTCCGAGCATTAGACCGTCGACTTGCCGCCCACGGAGGTCGCCTCAAGGTTCGTGCCGGCAGCCCAGAGGAGGTTCTTCGATCTGAGGCGCGAGAAGCAGAGGCCGTCTATTGGAACGACGACTACTCGCCGTACGCATCGCAGCGCGATCAACGAGTGACAGATTCCGTTTCTGTGCCGACGGTCCGCTTCAACGGCGTTGTGGTGCACCCTCCTGGCTCGATCCGGTCGGGCAAGGGGGAGCCGTACAAGGTGTTCACTCCTTTCTACCGGCGATGGGCGACCCTGCCGATCACCAAGACGACTTCGCCTGGGAAGGCTGAGGTTGGCTCGGATCCCGGTGAGGGAGTGCCGGAGACCACTTCGGCGATCCTGGACGGTGGTGAGGATGCGGCAAACACACGGCTCGCAGCGTTCCTCGAAGCTGTGGATGTGTACGCCGAAGAACGTGATCGTCCCGATCTCAACCAGTCGTCCCGGCTATCGAGCGACTTGAAGTTCGGGACGCTTTCCGCTGCGGCGCTGGCGTCAAAGGTCGGCACCGCCACCGCGGGCAGGGAGGCCTTTGTTCGTCAGCTCGCCTGGCGCGACTTTCACTTTCAGGTGCTGGCCGCCAACCCGCACATGCTCCAACGCGCTCTCAAGCCCGAGTACGACGAGATTGCTTGGCGAGACGACACAGAAGGTTTGGCTGCGTGGCAGAGCGGCAACACCGGGTATCCGATAGTTGATGCCGGCATGCGACAGCTTCGAGCCGATGGTTGGATGCACGGCAGGGTGCGGATGATCACAGCTTCGTTCCTGGTCAAAGACCTGTTGATCGATTGGCGGCTGGGTGAACGGCACTTCCGGCGACTGCTCCTCGACTTCGACCCGGCACAGAACGTCGGCAACTGGCAGTGGGTAGCCGGGACCGGCACCGACGCCGCTCCATACTTTCGGATCTTCAACCCAGTGACACAGTCAAAGAAATGTGACCCTCAGGGTGACTACATCAAGCGATGGGTTCCCGAGTTGTCCAAACTCCATGGCCCAGCTGTCCACGCTCCTTGGGAGGCGGACCCCGACTCCCTGGCGTCTGCGGGTGTGGTGTTGGGAAAGACGTATCCAGCACCCATCGTCGAACATAGGCAAGCACGCGAGAGAACATTGGCTGCGTATCGGCAGGCGGTCGGGTAACAGTCAGGAAGTCCGGTAAGCGAGGAGCGAATCTGTGTTGGGCTGGAGTTTGCGTAGCAAATCTCCGACGTCTCGGTCGGAGGTGCATGGCTGGAGTTTCTGTAAGAAACTCCTAGAGGATCGCGCGGCTGGAGTTCACGGAGTGAACTCCCACGTCTCGGCCTTTGGCCGAGACGCGTGCCCCCGGCAGGAATCGAACCTGCGCACCCGGTTCCGGAGACCGGTGCTCTATCCACTGAGCTACGGGGGCGACGAGGTTGAAATGGTAGAAGGTGCCCGGTCGAACCCACGACTCGCAGACACATCGTCAGTCGATTGTGATCACGACCTTGCCTCGGTGGAGTCCGCTGCCGAAGTAGCGAAAGGCCTCGGTCACGTGCGACAGCGGATACACCTTGTCGACGATCGGCCGGACCACTCCCGACACCACCAACCCGGTGAGCTTCTCGAGAGCCTCACGACCAGGCTTGTGGGCCAGGATCCCGACATGCTTGTCGCCGAAGCGAGAGGTGAGGGGACCGATCACGCCCAGTTGGATGAGTGAGCGGAAGGTCCCGCCGACTACCACGTAGCGGCCTCCTGGTTTCAGAGCCTTCCGGGCCGCTCGCAGCGACTGTCGCGAGATGACGTCTATGACCGCGTTGCTGGGCTGAGCCGTCTTGTAGAACTTCTCCGTTTGGAAGTCGATCACTTTGTCGGCGCCCCACTGCCGCATCATGTCGAACTTCTCGGGGCGGTCCACGGCGACCACCTCCACGCCTCGATGCTTCGCAAGCTGGATCAGCAGCGGGCCCACGCCGCCGCCGGCACCATTGACCAGAAGCCTCTGGCCCGCTTTCACTCCGGCTTTGTCAAATGCCTGCTGGGCGAGCACCCCTGCATGGGGCAGCGATGCCGCCTCCTCGAATGTGAGACTCGGAGGCTTGGCGGTGACCATGGTGGCTCGAGCCGTCACGTACTCGGCCATGGCTCCGAACCCCGATGCCGACAGATCGCCGTACACCTCGTCGCCCGATGAGAGGTCGGTGACACCGTCGCCGACGGACTCCACCACCCCGGCAACGTCGATGCCAGGCACCAGTGTTGGCGGCCGTCGTGGCGAGAAGACTCGTGCCAGCGGAGTGCCCCTCAAGTTGTCCCAGTCCCAGGAGTTGATCGAAGAGGCTCGAACCGCGATCAGGACTTCGCCAGGCTTTGGCGTCGGCCCGGGTCGCTCCTCGACACGCAGCGCGTCGGGAGAGCCGTATCGATCATGAACTGCGGCGAGCATCGGTCACATCGTATTTGGGGTCGGGTCCGCCGGCTCGTCCCCGCATGCGAGAATCGCCTTTGTGGATCCCTTGCTCGACCAGCTCGTCGAGCTCAATCTGCCCGAGGGCGATTGGGCGTTGTTCGGCAGTGGCCCGCTCCTCGCCCGAGGTTGGATCGACGAGGCTGGCGATCTGGATGTGATCTCACGAGGCGAAGCATGGTCCTGGGCGAAGAGGCATGGGGTGCCTGAGGTGTTGGACGACGGCTCCGTTATCTATGCCTTCGGCGACGTGACCATCGGCGACCGATGGAAGTACGGGGAGTTCTCGGTCGACGTGTTGATCGACACGGCCGACGACATCGCCGGGATTCCCTGCGTGCGACTCGAGCATGTGGAGACGTTCAAGAGAATTGCCGGCCGACCGAAAGACCGACATCATCTGGATCTGATCGAGGCACACACTCAATGATCTTCCGTTCCACCAGAAGTTCAGCTCCCTCCGTTGACTTCGTCGGCGCTCTCGTGGGTGGCCTGGCACCCGACGGCGGTCTCTACGTGCCAGATGCCATCCCGGCCCTGCCCGGTGACTGGGCGACGTTTGGCTACCGCGAGTCGGTGGCCGCTTCTCTGAGCCTCTTCGGCGCTGAGGGCGTCGAGTCGTTGGTCGCCGCCGCAGCGGCCCGTTTCGACCACCCCGAGATCGCCCCAATCGTCGAAGTGGGGGACCGGCTGGTCATGGAGCTCTTCTGGGGTCCGACTCTCTCTTTCAAGGATCACGCCATGCAGGTGGTGGGGCGGCTGCTCGACCGCCACGTCGGTTCCGGGACAATCCTCGGCGCCACCAGCGGTGACACCGGATCGGCCGGCATCGAAGGGGTGCGTGGCACCGATCTCGACATCGTCATCCTCTATCCGGATGGGATGGTCTCGGACTTCCAGCGGCGGCAGATGACGACGGTCGCTGACCCGAACGTGAAGGCCGTTGCCGTTGCCGGCACGTTCGACGACTGCCAGGCACTGGTGAAAGACGCCTTCTCGCGTCATGACCTACTCGCGGTCAACTCGATCAACTTCGCCCGGGTGGCCGCCCAGGTCGGCTACTACGTCTATGCAGGAGCGCGGATCGGCGAGCCGTTCGACGTGGTGGTGCCGACGGGCAACTTCGGCAACGTCTACTCGTGCTGGCTGGCCAAGCAGATGGGGGTGCCGATCGAGGTCATCACCATTGCCAACAACGCCAATCACGCCCTGGCCGACGTGGTGACCACCGGCGTGATGACACCGGCTGAGGTCGTCGCCACCCTTGCGCCGTCGATGGACGTCCAAATCCCATCGAACTTCGAGCGGTTCACCGAAGACCCCACCGCCGAGTTCAAGACCGGCTGGTCCACCGACGAGCAAATCATGTCGACCATCGACGACGTTCGGGACCGCTTCGGCTACCTGCTCGACCCACACACGGCCACCGCCTGGCGGGCGGGTTCGGATACCCGCAGCGACCGCCTGCAACTGGTGGTTGCCACCGCCCATCCGGCGAAGTTCCTCGACGAAGCCGAGCCTCCCGACGGCTATCCAGACCTGTCCCAGCTCCCTGAGAGGATCCATCGGATCGCAAACGACTCTTCAGAGCTGGAGCCTTTCCTCCGATAGCTGGAGGAGAACGCTGCTTTGCGCACGTTTGGGCATCTACTACGATGTCGATAGCTGCCGGCCAAGGGACGGGCAGCTACCCACCTCCAACCGCCCGTTTGAGGCGTGTCCTTACTACGTGCTGTTGAACGTATCCCGATCCGATCGAACCCTTCCAGGGGATGAGTCAGAAGGATCCAATGACCACACGAGCTCAACTCCAGAGCAAGTCAATCGACGAGCTACGGCAAATCGCCGAAGTGGCAGGCGTCGACCCCGACGGCCTCCAAAAGTCAAAGCTGATAACGGCCCTCATGGACTCAGGCAAGATGCCAGAGGCTCCAGACGAGGCCGATGTCGACCTTCCCAAGGCGACTCCACGCACCGAGAAGGCGGCCGACGCCGAAGAGGCCGCATCCGAAGACGGTGACAACCGCTCACAACGAGACGGACAAGGCCAGGGCGGTCAGCGCAATCGCAACCGCAACCGTCGTCGCCGCGAAGAAGAGCAGATTCCCGAGGGCGACCTCGAAGTCCGCGAGGGCATCCTCGACATCCTCCCCGAGGGCTACGGGTTCCTGAGAGTCACCGGATACAAGTCCGGGGAGAAAGACGTCTACGTCTCCGCCAACCAGGTGCGCAAGTTCCGTCTCCGCAAGGGAGACATCGTCTCGGGCCCGATCCGGCCGCCGCGGTCCAAGGAGAAGTTCCCGGCCGTGGTCCGCATCGCCAAAGTCAACGGCATGGAGCCCGACGATGCGATGAACCGGCCCAAGTTCGAGTCGCTGACACCGCTCTTCCCCGACCAGCGTCTTCGCCTCGAGGTCGAGGGCAAGTCGAACAACATCCTCACTCGGATCGTCGACCTGATCGCTCCCATCGGCAAAGGTCAGCGAGGGCTGATCGTCTCGCCGCCAAAGGCCGGCAAGACCACCGTCCTCCAGGAGATCGCTCAGTCGATCACGGCCAACAACCCCGAGTGCTACCTCATGGTGGTGTTGGTCGATGAGCGGCCCGAAGAGGTCACCGACATGCAGCGGACCGTCAAGGGCGAGGTCATCTACTCGACCTTCGACCGTCCGGCCGAGGAGCACACCCAGGTGTCCGAGCTGGCCATCGAGCGTGCCAAGCGCCTGGTCGAGATGGGGACCGACGTTGTCATCGTCCTCGACTCGATCACTCGTCTTGCCAGGGCCCACAACCTGGCGACTCCGGCGTCGGGCCGAATTCTCTCCGGTGGTGTCGACTCGCAGGCTCTCTATCCGCCCAAACGGTTCTACGGTGCAGCCCGCAACATCGAGGAGGGCGGCTCGCTGACCATCCTCGGCACGGCACTGATCGAGACCGGCTCGAAGATGGACGAAGTCATCTACGAGGAGTTCAAGGGCACCGGCAACATGGAGCTCCACCTCGACCGCAAGCTCGCCGACAAGCGGATCTACCCCGCCGTCAACATCGAGATGTCGGGAACAAGGAAGGAAGAGCTTCTGTTTGAGCGGACGGAGCTGAACCAGGTTTGGAAACTCCGTAGAGTCCTGCTTGCACTCGAGCCAGGCGCAGCCATCGAGTTGCTCATAGACAGGCTCAAGACAACCAAGTCCAACGCCGAGTTCCTCGCCGAAGTGGCGAAGAGCAGCGGCTGATTCTCTCAGGAGACAGAACGTGAAGACCGAGATCCATCCCACCTACGACACCACGAGCGTCACCTGCTCGTGTGGCAACACGTTCGAGACCCGGAGCACGAAGCCGGGCGACATGCACATCGAGTTGTGCAACGAGTGCCACCCCTTCTTCACCGGCAAGCAGAAGCTGGTCGACTCCGGTGGCCGCGTCGAGCGTTTCCAGAAGCGCTATGGCAAGAGCTCGTTCACCAAGGCCGGCGAGCCGGCCGCCGACGAGGCAGAAGCCACTGACGCAGAGTGACGGTGCCCTTCCCGAGGCGGAAGGACGCATAGACCCGGCCAAGACGGTTGGTGGTCAGGCAGTTCTCGAGGGTGTGATGATGCGCGCTCCGGCCGCCTGGTCTGTTGCGGTGCGAGGACCCGACGGAACCATCGTTGGCAGACGAGATGAACTGGGGCGTCTCAGTGAGCGCAATCGCTGGGCAAGGGTCCCGTTCATCCGGGGCATCTTCGTGCTCGGCGAGTCGCTCACGCTCGGCTTCAAGGCACTGGCCTGGTCGGCCCAGAAGGCAACGGACGAGGAAGAGGAGCCTCTCACCGGAGCACAGATCGGATGGACCATGGCGCTGGCATTGCTGTTCTTCGCCGGCGTCTTCATCCTTATCCCGGCTCTCACCGCAGGGTTTGTTGCCGGAGAGTCAGCGCTTTGGTTCAACGTCTTCGAGGGCCTGCTTCGGCTGACGATGTTCATCGGATACATCTGGGCGATAGGGCGATCCAAGGAGATCGCCCGCGTATTCGAGTATCACGGCGCCGAGCACATGTCGATCCACGCTTTCGAGGCGGGGCGGCCGTTGACCGTCGAAACCGTCGCCGAGTACCCACCAGAGCATCCTCGATGCGGCACCAGCTTCCTGCTGATCGTCGTGCTCGGGTCGATCATCTTCTTTACCTTCTTTGGTGTTCCAGGGTTCGTGTTCCTGATCGTCTCGCGACTGTTGGGCATTCCGATCATCGCCGGGTTCGCCTATGAGCTGTTGCGCTGGTCAGGACTGCGGCCCGAGGGTCGCTTCGCCCACTGGCTGGCCCTGCCCGGCATCTGGCTCCAGAAGCTCACCACTCGAGTGCCTGACCACGGCCAGATCGAAGTGGCAATATCGAGTCTCGTGACAGCACTCGATGACGAGACCTTCGACGAAGTCGTGGGACGCGGCGATATCCCTGATGTTGCCCTTCAGGTGAGGCGCTCGGTTCTAGAGGAGAGCTGATGGAGGAGCGCTTCGCCGAGATCGAGGCGGCCTTCGCCGAGGTCGAATCGGCTCTTGGCGACCCGGAAGTCCTGGCTGACCCGTCACAACTGGCTGAGCTCGGGAAACGTCACGCTGATCTAAAAGATGTCGTAGCCGACATCCGTCGCTGGCGCGAGGCGGGGACCGACCTGACCGAGGCACGCGAGATGGCTGAAGACCCGGACATGGCCCAACTCGCCGAAGACTTGGAAGCCGAAGTCGCCTCTCTCGAGGAGAAGATCAAGCTGGCGCTTGTCCCCACCGATCCCAACGACTCGAAAGACGTCATCATGGAGATCAGGTCCGCTGCCGGGGGAGACGAGGCTTCGATTTGGGCCGGCGACCTGCTCCGCATGTATGAGCGTTACGCCGAGAGCCTCGGGTTTCGCATCGAGCCGATGGACGCCTCCGCTGCCGACGCCGGCGGCTACGACAAGGTCACAGTGGCCGTGAAGGGGCGTGGCGCCTACTCGAAGCTGAAGTACGAGGGGGGAGTGCACCGAGTGCAGCGGGTGCCGAAGACAGAGTCGCAGGGTCGGGTGCACACGTCGACGGCGACCGTGGCCGTGCTGCCGGAAGCAGAGGAAGTCGACATCGAAATCGATCCCAACGACGTGAAGATCGACACCTATCGATCGACCGGCCCGGGCGGGCAATCGGTTAACACCACCGACTCTGCGGTGAGGCTGACTCACGTCCCGACCGGGGTCGTGGTCTCGATGCAAGACGAGAAGTCTCAGCTTCAGAACAAAGACAAGGCGTTCCGCGTGCTCAGGGCGCGATTGCTCAGGATGGAGCAGGAGAAGGCCGAGGCCGAGTTGGCTGGAGCCCGGCGCGATCAAGTTGGCACGGGTGGGCGCTCAGAGAAGATCCGCACCTACAACTACAAGGACAATCGCGTCACCGATCACAGGATCGGGCTGACGATCCGGCGTCTCGACGCCGTGCTCGAGGGCCAGCTCGACGAGTTTGTCGAAGCTCTCGCCGCAGACGAGCAAGCGACCAAGCTGTCCGAAGGAGACTGACTCGCACCCGTTGCTATAGCAAGGAGTCGCGCTGAGCGACACAACTTGCTATAGCAACGGGTGCCGCATGCCGAAATAAGTTGCTATATCGAACTCTGATAGAACGGCGATAGGTGGTCTTGCGCTGTCCTAATCGCCAAGGAAACTGTCACACTGATCGCACTTGTAATGGAATCCCTGCCTTCACATGAGATGAGTCGTCTCGAGGCCGTCGCCGGACCCGACAACCCGCTGGCCGACCTCGTACGCCGCCGCGCCGACGGTGAGCCCTTGCAGTACATCGAGGGAACCGCTGCCTTCGGGCCCCTCGAGCTGTTGGTCGATGAGCGGGTGCTGGTGCCCCGTCCCGAAACCGAGGGCCTTTTTGACATCGCCTCCCGGATGGTGCGGCACCCCGAGGTCATCGTCGACTTGTGTACCGGCTCAGGCGCTCTCGCTCTCGCCCTCAAACATGCCTTTCCTGGTTCTTCGGTGTTCGCCACCGACATCTCGCCTGAAGCCATCGAGGTTGCGACGTACAACCGTTTTCGTTCCGGTCTCGCCATCTACCCCGCCGAGGGGGACCTGTTCGACCCGCTTCCCGCGTCCATTTTCGGGGAAGTGGACTTGATCGTGGCCAACCCGCCTTATGTAGCCGATGCCGACCTTGCCAGTCTCCCGACGGACGTCCAGCGCGAACCGCATGTCGCACTGGTCTCGGGTCCAACCGGTCTCGAGGTGATCGAGCGAATCGGGGCTACGGCTGTCGAGTGGCTGCGTCCCGGCGGCGTGATCGTGTGTGAGATCGGTGAGACCCAGGGCGACTCCGCCAGCAGGGCGTTCCGCGACCTGCCGGCCGTCGTGCGGCAAGATCTCAACGGCCGCGACCGTTACGTCGTCGCCGTCAAGCCGTGATCGAAGCTGCGGTCGCAGCGATAAGGGCGGGTGAGGTGGTCGGGCTGCCCACCGACACTATCTACGGCATTGGAGCAGACCCTCTGAGTGAACGCGGGGTGGGCAGGCTCTACGAGTTGAAGGGGAGGCCCGAGCACAAGCCGATCGGTGTCCTGGTCGCATCTCCGGAGCAGGCAGCGATGTTCGGCGAGATCCACGGAGATGCGCGCCGGCTCGCCGATGAGCACTGGCCTGGAGCGTTGACACTCGTTGTCGTCCCCAAGGTGGTCCTCGCCGACTGGGTCGGTGACCGGCAGGCTCGGACCGTCGGAGTCAGAGTCCCCGATCATCCGTTGGCGCGCAACCTGTTGGAAGAGGCGGGGCCGCTTGCCGTGACCTCGGCCAACGCTTCCGGCGGCGAGGAGGCTCTGGACGACGAGCAGGCGAGAGCCATGTTCGGGGCTGACGTGGTCGAGTATCTGCCCGGTGCCTGTCCCGGTGGTCAGGCGTCGACTGTTGGCGACGCGACAGGAGATCGACTCACCGTGCTGCGGCAGGGGCCGATCCAGATCTAGCCGCCGTTACCCTCGCGGCATGATCTCCATGGACTCCATCGAGCAGGTCGACCCGGCGATCGCGGCCCTGATCCGGAAAGACCTCGAACGGCAGAACAGTCACATCCATCTCATCGCTTCGGAGAACTTCGCCTCTCCTGCGGTGATGGAGGCCTCCGGATCGATCTTCACCAACAAGTACGCCGAGGGATACCCGGGCCGTCGCTACTACGAAGGCTGCCAGATCGTCGACGAGATGGAGCAGCTTGCCATCGACCGCGCCAAGGATTTGTTCGGCGCCGAGTTCGCCAACGTACAGGCGCACTCCGGGGCCCAAGCCAATATGGGCGTCTACTTCTCACTCATCGAGCCGGGCGACACCGTGCTCGGGATGCGTCTCGATCAGGGTGGTCACCTCACCCATGGCTCGCCGGTCAATTTCTCGGGCCTCTATTACGACTTCGTCGCCTATGGCGTCGATCCCGACACCGAGGTGATCGACATGGATGAAGTCGAGCGGTTGGCGAAGGAGCACAAGCCCAAGATCGTCCTCGCCGGTTTCTCGGCTTACTCCCGCACCCTCGACTATCAGCGATTCCGTGAGATAGCGGACGAGGTCGGGGCGATCTTCATGGTCGATGCAGCTCACTTCATCGGCCTGGTGGCGGGGAAGTCGCACCCGTCGCCGGTGCCCTTGGCGGATGTCGTCACGGGCACGACTCACAAGGCACTGCGCGGTCCGCGTGGTGGCCTCATCATGGGGAAGGAGGAGTACGGCGCTGCCCTCAACAAGGCGGTTTTTCCCAACGCTCAGGGCGGGCCCATCGAGTCGCAGATCGCCGCAAAGGCGGTCTGCTTCCACGAGGCGATGCAGCCCGAGTTCCACGAGTACACCGAGCAGATCGTTGCCAACGCCTCGGCGATGGCCGAGACGTTTCAGGCTGAAGGGGTGCGGGTCGTCTCTGGCGGCACGGACAACCATCTCTTCCTCATCGACTTGCGGTCCGTCGATGCCGATCTCACCGGAAAGGACGCTGCGAAGATGCTCGACGGTGTCGGGGTCACGCTGAACTTCAACACGATCCCCAACGACCCCCGCCCACCGTTCCGGGCAAGTGGCTTGCGGATTGGGACGCCCGCTATGACCACTCAGGGCATGACGGAGCCTCAGGCAATGGAGACGGCGTCGCTGATCGCCAGGGCGCTCAAGGAGCATGACGACGAGGCTGCGCTCACGGAGGTGGCGGGCCGAGTGGCCGAGCTAGCCGCCGAATTCCCGCCTTACCCGCACGACTTCGCAGGCCACGTCTGAGGAGCTATTCGCTGTTGAGCGAGACGGCGGTGATGACCGACCACCCGGTTGTGTAGTTGCTCCCTGCTCGGGTAGGGGATCCGACGCGGCCATCTGGGTCGATGTTGTAGTAGCGGTAGAGGCCGTCTTCTCGGTAGAAGAGGATCTCGTCTTGTCCGTCGCCATCGAGATCGATCGCGGATATGGATGACCATCCGGTCGTGTAGTTGTCGCCGGCTCGGATGGGTGAGCCGATCCGGCCGTCGGGATGGATGTTGTAGTAGCGGTAGAGGCCGTCTTCTCGGTAGAAGAGGATCTCGTCCTGCCCGTCACCATCGAGGTCGATGGCCGCTATTGACGACCATCCCGTGGTGTATCCGCTTCCCGCTCGGATCGGTGAGCCGATGGTTCCGTCCGGGTTGATGTCGTAGTAGCGGTAGAGGCCGTCTTCCCGGTAGAAGAGAATCTCATCTTGCCCATCTCCGTTGAGATCGATCGCTGCCACCGACGACCAGTCGCTGGTCCACCCGCTGCCGCTGTTGATCACGGACCCTCGGGTCCCGTCCTGGTTCATGTTGTAGAAGATGAAGGAGCCGTCGGCGGCGTAGAACAGCATCTCGTCCCTGCCGTCACCATCCAGGTCGATGGCAGTGATGGCGGTCCACCCCTGCTCGTAGTTGCTGCCCGAGTCGAGTGGCGACCCGATGGCCCCGCTCGTGTCGATGTCGTAGTAGCGGTAGAGCCCGTCCGACCTGTAGAAGAAGATCTCGTCGTCGCAGTTGGATGCGCACGTCGGCGTGTAGCTCGTGGCGTTGAAGAACAGCTGTGTCGCCCACCAGCCAGTGCTGTCCACATACGTGCCCGGGGCCAGGTACTTGAAGCTCGGGTTCAGGATGTTGGCTCGGTGCCCTGAAGAGTTCATCCACATGTTGTGGATCGTGTCGCAGTTGGGCATGTTGACCCACGAGTGCATGGCGATGTTCTCACCCCAGGTCGTCCAGCTCGAAGGCAGGATGCCGAGCCGATGCGCGCTGGGCATGTGCTCGAAGTTGTTGAATCGCATCCACTCCGACCAATCCCGAACCTCTGGGATCAGATCGGTGGCCATGATCAGGGCACCGGCCCCTTCAGCGGCCCTGGCCTCGTTGGCCCGGTCGAGCAGGCATTGCTCGAAGCTGTTCTGGCTGATCGCAGCTTCGGCGGCCGGTGGCGGTGCGACTGCGACTAGCGCGATAGCGACGGAGAGTGCGAGTGTTGCCGTTGTCACACGGCGGCGGAACGTGCGTGCTGTGCCCATGTCTCCTGTCCTGCGATTGGGCTTTCAAGCCCAATCGGCATGCCGGTGGTGAACCTGAGGCATTTTGGCCCATATGTGGGCGCTATTACCTGAGGTTGCCGGGTGGGGGGTGGTGGTGTGGTTTGCTAGCGTCGATTTGCCCAATCGAATGTGTCTGAGATAGACTTTGTGAAGAAATTCACAAGCGCACGAGCCCAGCTATGAACCAGCAAGATTCGTCTCCCAGCGCAGCCGCCCAGATAAACCAAGGGTGGGCCGAGGGTGGAAACCTCATCGGGTCGGTATTGGCCGGCTGGCTACTGGGTTTTTTGGCCGACAACTGGCTGGGCACCAGCCCCTGGATCATGATCGTCGGCATCCTGCTCGGCTCCTACTCCGGGTTCATGCGGATGTGGCACTACTCGAAGAAGATGGAAGAAGACCCGCGTGAGCGTTGAGCAACGATCGGTCCCGGTCGAGAGCGTGATGGCTCGACACACCGTTGCCCGCGCCGCATACGTGGCCCCGGTGCTGGTCGGTTTCTTCGCCATCGTCGGCGGCTGGACAGGGGCTTGGAGTGCCGCTCTCGGGGTGGCGGTGGTCGTTGCGAACTTCCTTCTCGCCGGAGCTTTGCTCTCGGTTTCCGCAAGGATCAGTCTTCAGGCTTATCATGCCGCCGCCTTGTTCGGCTTCTTCTTGAGGCTTCTTCTGTTTGTAGGCGCGGTCTACATCATTTCGGTGACAGTGGAGGTCGACAGGCTCGCCTTCGGCATCACGGCAGTTGTGTCATATCTGACACTGCTGGTGCTCGAAGCGCTGGCTGTGGCCAAAGGTAAGGAAAGGGAATTGACTTGGACGAATTGATCCTGGCCGTCGAGTGCGACGTCGCCAACGAGGTGATCTGCGCACCAGCGAGCATCAACTCACTCTTCGAATTCACCACTCCGATCTTCCACATCGGGCCGTACCCGGTCACCCGGACCGTCCTATTGATTTTCCTGACGGCCGCCGTCGTTCTCGGATTCCTCTACTTCGGGCTTC
The DNA here is from genome assembly GCA_028285585.1 of Acidimicrobiia bacterium. GTDB lineage: Bacteria > Actinomycetota > Acidimicrobiia > Spongiisociales > ZC4RG35 > CAXMPK01. The sequence continues at coordinate 35,451 of JANQOU010000008.1, read as the reverse complement.
GCAAGAAGAGCCTGGTCCCCTCGAAGTTCGAGATGGTGGCGGAATCCTCGATGGAGTTCGTTCGCGACGGAGTGGGACGCGACGTGATCGGGCCTGAGGGCTTCAAGTACGTGCCCTACCTGACCTCGATCTTCCTGTTCATCCTCATCGGCAACTTCTTCAAGCTCACGCCCTTCATCAACCTTCCGGTCACTTCGAGGATGGCGATCCCTGCGTTCCTCGCACTGGTCACATACGTCATCTTCATGTTCGTGGGTTTCAAGAAGAACGGGTTCCGCTACCTGTTGGACACGATCTGGCCCTCCCACGTGCCGATCGGCCTCCGCTGGCTGGTCGGGATCATCGAGCTGGTGTCCGTCTTCCTGCTCCGGCCTTTCACCCTGGCCGTCCGGCTCTTCGCCAACATGGTGGCCGGGCACCTCATGCTGGTCCTGCTCCTCGGATCGGCTTTCATCTTCCTCACATCGTGGGGTGATGCCGGTCTCAAGGCGCTGGTTGGCGTGCCCTGGCTCGCCCTGGGCCTGTTCATCTTCGTCTTCGAGATGGTCGTGGTGGTGTTGCAGGCGTACATCTTCACGCTGCTCTCGGCCGTCTACATCGAATCGTCAGTCAACTTCGAGCACTAAGGAGAAAGAATGGAAGGCAATATCGAGGTACTCCAGGGAGCAATCGCTCTCGTGGGTTACGGCCTCGCCGCCGTCGGTCCCGGCATCGGTATCGGCATCGTGGTCGGCAACGCCATCACAGCGATGGCTCGTCAGCCCGAGATGGCTGGAACCGTCAGGACAACCATGTTCCTCGGAATCGCATTTACCGAGGCGCTGGCCCTGATCGGTTTCGTGCTGTTCTTCATCGCCTAGGAATAGATGATGCAGTACCTGTCCGTAATCGTCCTCGCTGCCGAGGAAGAAGGGTCGAGCGGTCTCGATCTGATCCTGCCCGATCGCGTCGAGCTGATCGCAGGGATCATCGCGTTCGCCATCGTGTTCTTCTTCATCTGGCGCTGGGCGTGGCCAACCATGAACCAGACGCTCGAGCAGCGCCAGGCAGCCACGGTCGGTCAGATGGAGGACGCCGAGAAGGCGAAGGCCGAAGCAGAGAGTCTTCTCGCCGACTATCAGTCCCAGCTGGCCGAGGCAAAGACCGAGGGCAACCGGATCATCGAAGAGGCGAGAGCCACTGCCGAGCAGATGAAGTCCGACATGCTGGCTCGCGCCGAGGAAGAGGCTGAGGGAATCCGCGTCAAGGCACGTGAAGATACCGCGGCCGAGAAGTCCCGCGCCCTCGCCGACGCAAAGTCACAGGTCGGTGACATCTCGGTCGACCTGGCCGGGAAGATCGTGGGTGAGTCACTCGACTCCGATGCGCACCAGGCGTTGATCGACCGCTACCTCGCTGATCTGGAGAAGCTGTAAGTCCATGCCTGATGATCGAGTCGTCGGATACGCCAACGGCATCTTCGAGCTGGCCAAGGCCGAAGGTGAGTTGGAGCGCGTTGAGTCGGAGCTGTTCTCCGTGGCCCAGGCCCTAGACGGCTCCAATGAGCTGCGCTCGGCGTTAACCGACCCGCAGCTGCCCCTGGACAAGAAGCAGGCCATCATCGACGACCTGCTCGATGGCAGAGCGTCCGGCCTCACCGTTGGCTTGGTGCAACTCCTGGTCAGCCAGGGTCGCGCCTCCGATCTCTCTGAGATCGCAAGAGCCCTCGTCGAGGAAGCAGCCGCCAGCCGGGAGAAGGCGGTGGCCGAGGTTCGTTCCGCCGTCCCGCTCGACGACGAAACCGTCAGCCGCCTCGCCGCAGGCTTGAGCAAGGCCACCGGCAAGACGGTCGAGGTGAAGGTGATAGTCGACGCCAGTGTCATTGGAGGCATCAGTGCTCGCATCGGTGACACCGTGATCGACGGCTCTCTCGCCCGCCGTGTCGATTCGCTCCGCCAAGCAGTTGGCAGATAGGAAGAACTATGTCTGATTTGACCATCACAGCCGATCAGATCACCGACTCGCTCCGTGCCCAGCTCGAAGGGTGGGAGCCGGATGTCAGCAAGGAGACGGTCGGCTATGTGACAGCCATCGCAGATGGTGTGGCGCGCGTCGAGGGTCTACCCAGTGTCATGGCATCCGAGCTGCTGGAGTTCCCTGGCGGCCTGATCGGTGTTGCTTTGAACATCGACGAAGACGACCTCGGTGTCGTGTTCCTCGGTGACTCCAACCACATCGAAGAGGGCATGCCGGTCAAGCAGACCGGGAACGTCCTTTCGGTGCCGGTCGGTGACGGCCTACTCGGCCGGGTCGTTGACCCTCTGGGCAACCCCATCGACGGCAAGGGCCCCATCGAGTTCACCGAGCGTCGTCTTCTCGAGACCCAGGCGCCTTCGGTTGTCGAGAGGCAGCCGGTGCACGAGCCGCTCCAGACCGGTATCAAGGCGATCGACTCGATGACGCCGATCGGCCGCGGCCAGCGTCAGCTGATCATCGGAGACCGCCAGACCGGTAAGACAGCTCTCCTGGTCGACACGATCATCAACCAGAAGCAGTACTGGGGCACCGACAAGGCCGTGAAGTGCATCTACGTGGCGATCGGCCAGAAGGCCTCCACGGTCGCCGAGGTGGTTTCAACGCTCGAAGAGCACGGTGCGATGGACTACACAGTGGTCGTCAACGCATCGGCCGCCGACGCACCCGCCCTTCAGATGTACGCCCCGTACGCCGGTTCGGCCATTGGCCAGCACTGGATGTACAACGGCGAGCACGCCCTGGTCATGTTCGACGACCTGTCCAAGCAGGCCGTGGCCTACCGGGAGATCTCGCTGCTGCTGAGGCGCCCGCCTGGCCGTGAGGCCTACCCGGGTGACGTCTTTTACCTGCACAGCCGTCTCTTGGAGCGCTGCGCCAAGCTCTCCGACGAGTTGGGTGCCGGCTCGCTGACCGGGCTTCCCGTCATCGAGACCAAGGCCAACGACATCTCGGCCTACATCCCGACGAACGTCATCTCGATCACCGACGGGCAGTGCTTCCTCCAGACGGACCTGTTCTTCCAGGGTGTCCGCCCCGCCATCGACGCCGGCATCTCGGTGTCTCGTGTCGGAGGCAACGCCCAGATCGGTGCCATGAGGAAGATCGCCGGACCGTTGCGACTCAACCTCGCCCAGTTCCGCGAGTTGGCGGCTTTCGCTGAGTTCGGCTCCGAGCTGGACGCAGCGTCGCTTGCCCAGTTGGAGCGTGGCCGTCGTGTCGTCGAAGTGCTGAAGCAGCCTCAGTACCGGCCGATCCCCGTTCAGGAGCAGGTGCTTGCGCTCTACGCCGTCACCGAAGGCCATATGGACGATGTCGCCACTGAGGACGTCGCTCGTTTCGAGTCTGAGCTGCGCGAGTACTTCAAGGCGCGTCACGCTTCCGTGCTCGACGCCATCGTCGACACCGGGAAGCTCCCCGAGGGCGACGAGATCGCCGACGGGATCGCCGCCTTCAAAGAGACCTTCGAAGGCGCGGCTGTAGAGGTATAGGCATTGGCCAGCGCTCAGCTCCGAGACACCAAGCGCCGGATCAACTCGGTCGAGGCGACCAAGAAGATCACGCGCGCCATGGAGTTGATCGCAGCCAGCCGGATCCCCAAGGCCCAGGCTCGAGTGCAGGGCTCCAAGCCCTACACGGCCAAGCTGATCGAGGTCATCGAGAACGTCGGGGCCGCAGGTGCCGCCGATCACAAGCTGCTCGAGCGGCGTGAGCCCAAGACGGTCGGGCTTCTGATCGTCAGCTCGGACCGAGGGTTGGCAGGTGCCTACGCCTCGAACATCATCCGCATGGCAGAGGTCCGCATCGCCGAGCTGGAGCGCGAGGGCAAAGATGTCCTCCTCTACACGGTCGGCAAGAAGGCCCAGGCCTACTTCCGCTACCGCGGCTACCAGATCGAGCAGGCGTACCTTGGCGTTACCGACACTCCCGGATACGGCGACGCCCGCGCTGTCGCCAACGTGGTGATGGAGCACTACGCAGTGGGCCGCATCGACGCCCTCGAGGCCTTCTACACCCAATTCGTGTCGGCTCTCACACAGACACCGCTCCAGGCCGAGCTGCTCCCGATCACACCACCAGAGGCCGGGGACGACGACGAGTCGACGGCGGTGTCTTACAGCTTCGAGCCTTCGCCGGAGGACATCCTCAACCGGCTCTTGCCCCGGTATGTGGAGGCAATCGTTTTCAACATGCTCCTGGAGGCTTCGGCTTCGGAGCACAGCGCCCGGCGCCGCGCCATGAAGGCGGCGACCGACAACGCCGAGGAGCTGATCAGGACTCTGACGGTCCAGGCCAACCGGGCCCGTCAGGCAGAAATCACCACTGCCATCACCGAGATCGTCGGTGGGGCGGAAGCACTAGCAGACGCATGAGTTACCAAAACGGAGATGACAAATGAGTGACGGCAAGTCCGTAGGTCGGATCGTCAAGGTCGCCGGACCGGTTGTGGACGTCGAGTTCCCACCGGACAGCCTCCCTGAGATCCTCAACGCAATCGAGGTCTACTTCTCGCTCGGTGGTGAGGACAAGAAGGTCATCGCCGAAGTCGCCCAGCACCTGGGTGGCTCGACTGTCCGCGCAGTGGCGCTGGCACCGACCGACGGCATGACCCGCGGTGCCGAAGTGCACGACACCGGGCAGCCGATCACGGTCCCGGTGGGCGACCAGACCCTGGGGCACATCTTCAACGTCTGGGGTGACAGCCTCGACGCCCCCGACGAGGACTTTTCCGAGCCACGCTGGCCGATTCACCGCACCCCGCCGTCTTTCGAGGATGTCGAGCCTCAGAAGACAGTGTTCGAGACCGGTATCAAGGTTCTCGACCTGGTCTGCCCTTACCTCCAGGGTGGCAAGATCGGCCTCTTCGGCGGTGCCGGTGTCGGCAAGACAGTCCTGATCCAGGAGATGATCAACCGTGTCGCCACCCAGCACGGTGGTGTGTCGGTGTTCGCCGGTGTCGGCGAGCGGACCCGCGAGGGCAACGACCTCTTCTTGGAGATGCAGGAGTCGGGTGTCATCGACAAGGCCGCTCTGACGTTCGGGCAGATGGACGAGCCCCCAGGGGTCCGTCTTCGTGTCGCTCTGTCGGCTCTGACCATGGCGGAGTACTTCCGTGACGTCCAGCAGCAGGACGTGTTGCTGTTCATCGACAACATCTTCCGCTTCACCCAGGCCGGGTCCGAGGTGTCCACCCTGCTGGGGCGCATGCCCTCCGAGGTCGGATACCAGCCCAACCTGGCTGACGAGATGGGTGTCCTCCAGGAGCGGATCACTTCACTGAAGGGGCGGTCGATCACCTCACTCCAGGCGATCTACGTCCCGGCTGACGACATCACCGACCCGGCACCGCACACGGCGTTCGCTCACCTCGACGCCACCACGGTGCTGTCCAGGCCGCTGACGGCTCTGGGCATCTACCCGGCTGTCGACCCCCTCGACTCCGGCTCCCGTGCTCTCGACCCGCAGATCGTGGGAGAGGAGCACTACTCGGTGACCGTCGAGGTGCAGAGGATCCTTCAGAGGTACAAAGACCTTCAGGACATCATCGCCATTCTCGGCATCGACGAGTTGTCCGAGGAGGACAAGCTGGTTGTCGGGCGGGCACGTCGCATCCAGCGCTTCCTGGCCCAGCCGATGTTCGTGGCCGAGCAGTTCACCGGCCAAGCCGGCATCTACACGCCGCTCGAAGAGACCATCGCCTCCTTCAAGGCACTCACTGAGGGTGAGATGGACCAATACCCGGAGCAGGCCTTCTACATGGTCGGCGGACGTGAGGACGTGGAGCGCAAGGCCGCCGAGATGGCTGCGGAGGAAGCGGCCTAGGGGCCCGAATCAGTCATGGCCAAGAGCTTCCAAGTCGACGTGGTCTCGCCCGAGGCGATCGTCTGGAGCGGCGAGGCCGAGCTTGTGGTCGCCCGCACCTCCGACGGGGAGCTGGGGATCATGGCCGACCACGAGCCGATGATGGGTGCTCTCACCACCGGCGCGGTCTCTGTGCAGGCCGAGTCGGGGGAGCGGACCAGCATCGGTGTCCACGGCGGGTTCATCCAGGTGTTGAACAACCAGGTGACGCTGATAACCGACCGTGCCGAGATCACCGAGGATCACGAGGCGGCCCAGCAGGTGGCCAAGTCTCTGGCCGACGAGCAGGTGGAAGCCTCAGAGGACGTCGTCGAGCCCTGACACGCTTCTCGCTCAAGCGAGACAGTCAGTAGATGATGTCAAGTGAGTAGCGCAGCGCTTGATCGAGTCGGGCCCGCGTGAGCTCATCCAGCTGTCCGGTAGGCCGGGCGTCGAGTCGTCGTTTGCCGATGGTGATGATGTTGTCGCAGTTAATAACTGCTTGCTCAGGGAGGCCATGATCGGGTCCCACTTCGACCTCGGACGGGATTCCTCGGATTGTTCGTGTGATCGGTGCACAGGTGACGCGGTCGAGAAGGGAGATCGCGCTGTCTCTTGTGAGGATGCAAACGGGACGCCGGCCGCCATCTTGACCGAGTTCTGCCCAGAAGATCTCAGCTCGGGCTACCACTCCGGTGCCGATTCGGCTGCGAGTCTCTCTGACGAGCGAAGCAGAAGCGGATCCGGCGGGTACTTGGTGTACCCCTCTATCAGTCTGGCATCTGCCTGAGCCCGCTTGTCAGCTTCGATGACAGCCTGTGCCGCCCTCCGCAGTAGTTCAGAGCGACTGACACGCGTGCGCTTCGCAACCTCGTCCAACCTCTGGACGAGTTCGTCGTCGAGTTGTACCAGTACTTCCCGTCTCGCCATGACCATATGGTAAACCCTATTAGCCAACACCCGTCAGGTCTATGGCCTCGTTTGTGGTCGGCTTGCCGGTCGCGCTTTGACCGACACCCGTTGCTATAGCAAGGCGTCGCGCTCAGCGACACGCGGTGCACGCGCAACTCGCCACTCCACCTGCCTTGTGTCGGTGAGGTCCCGATGGCCTCGGTTAAGCGAAACCGGCGGCGAACTCGTCGACGGAGCGCGGCAGCCCGGCTCCGATGGTGCTGGCCACTACGGGGAAGAACATCGAGGAGAGCATCCCCTTGCTCGAGACGTCGAGAGTGACGTGCAGCGAGGTGACGTCGTCATCGGGCTCCAAGGTGACTTCGATCCTTCCCGAGATCTCTGAGTTCTCGATGGCCCACGCCATCAGCGAGCCTTCTGCGCGGCCGTCTGGCTTGGCTGAGCCCCGATAGCTCTTCCCGGCTACGGCCGAGTCGAACGAGAACCCGACAAGCCGCCCCTCGTCATCGATCGATGGGTCCAGTACCCGGTCTATGCCGGCGATGTTCTCCCAGGTCTCAGGCTGGTTGAGCGCAGCCCAGACGTCGTCTGATGGAGCGGCGGCGCGAGCGATGTGAGTGAAGGTCTCGGACGGCACGTCGGCAACCTAGCCACACAACAGATTCGGGGCGACGTCTCCGTCGCCCCGATGTTGCCCCTGGGAGGAGGGATTTGTGTTGTTCAGGACCCGTGAAGGTTCTGTAGGAGTCTTTGTAGGGAGCAAAGATGTCCTTCTCGTTACGCAACAGTGACGTGGTCGCAAATGTTCCGCGTCTTCTAATCACCTGGCCGAGAGGATTGTGCAGCCGTAACCTGACCTCACCGCAGGCCCTCACCCATGCTGATTGCACGCGACCTCCGCATCGAAGCCGGCACCCGAACTCTGATCGAAGGTGCCTCTTTCAGCGTGCAAGCAGGCGACCGAGTGGGTCTCGTCGGGCGCAACGGCGCCGGTAAGACCACCCTGATGAGGACCCTGGTCGGCGAGACGCAACCCGCCGAAGGAACGGTGCTGCGCTCGGGTGAGATCGGGTACTTCTCCCAGGAGGCAGCATTGCCCGAGCTGGAGCATCCTGACGCCACGGCGTTGGAGCGAATTCTCATGGCACGGGAGATCGGGGCCATGCAGCGCCGCATCGAGGAGGCGCGGAGCCGGCTCGAGGGTCTCGAAGGCGATGATCGAGATCGTGGGATAGCCCGGTTCAGCCGTCTTCACGAGGAGTTCGAAGCAAAGGGCGGCTTTGTCGCCGAGGCGGAGGCGAAGCGGATTGCCTCCAACATCGGCATCGGCAACGACGAGTTGTCACAACCTGTGACGACGATGTCCGGTGGCCAGCGGCGTCGCGTCGAGCTGGCCCGGATCCTCTTTGCCGAGACCGACGTGATGCTCCTCGACGAGCCGACCAACCATCTCGATCTCGACGCCAAGGGATGGCTGATCGAGTACTTGAGCACGTACAAAGGCGGAATGTTGGTTGTGTCTCACGACCTCCCCCTTCTCGACGAGGCCATAACCCAGGTGCTGGCGCTCGAGCACGGCGAGATTGAGGCCTACCGAGGCAACTACTCGCACTATCTCGTGGAGAGAGATCTCCGCCGGGAGCGCAAGGAGCGGGAGCGTAAGCATCAGGACGAGGCGATCGCCCGGCTCGAGGAGAACATTCGGCGGTTCAAGGGCACGACTGAGAAGATGGCCAAGGTCGCAAGGGCGATGGAGACAAGAGTCGACCGGATGAAACGGGAGCTTGTCGACGTCCAGAAGTCGGGCAAGAAGGTCAAGGTCGGATTCCCCCAGCCGGAGCGCTCAGGAAGGGTGCCGCTTGCAGCCACCGGGCTGGCCAAGGCCTTCGGGGACAACGTCGTGTTCGTCGATGTCGAGTTGGCCGTGGAGCGAGGGGAGCGGATGCTGCTCATCGGGCTCAACGGCGCGGGCAAGACCACCCTCCTTCGCATCCTGGCTGGAGTCGAGACTGCCGACCTCGGAGAGGTCTCTCTCGGGCATCAGGCCACCCTTGGCTACTACGCCCAGGAGCACGAGCAGATCCGGGCCGGGGTGAGTGTCTTTGATCACATGCGGGAAGCGGCGCGTCTGCCCGACCAGACGTTGCGGACTCTCCTAGGTGCCTTCCTCCTTGCCGACAAGATCGATCAGGACGCCGGCACCTTGTCCGGCGGGGAGAAGACCAAGCTTGCGCTGGCGATGCTGGTCGCATCGCGGCCAAACGTGCTGCTTCTCGATGAGCCGACCAACAATCTGGACCCGCAGGCCAAAGAAGCGCTGCTCGATGCGCTCACGGTCTACGAGGGAACTGTGGTGATGGTCAGTCACGACACCGACTTCGTCGCCCAGCTGATGCCGGACCGGGCTGTGATGATGCCCGACGGGGACATGCGCTTCTTCGACGAGGAGCTGCTCGACCTGGTTGCTCTGGCCTGAGTTATCTTCTGGCCCTATCGAGGCGAGGCTTGTTTGGGCTTGTGTATCACTCCGAGAGCCAGTGCCGCTTCCGTCGTGGCAATAGCGACCCACCGGCTCGCACCCTTGCGTTCGGGATGTTCCCTGGGAAGAAGTAGACGGAGCTCTTCGAGAGTTGGGGAGGTGTGCCCGTTACGACGAAGAAAATGCGTGCGGTAGCTCTGCGATCCATGTAGTTGAGGTTGATCCAGGCTGAGCTACCGCCATTGACCAGGAACAGAGGGACGCTGCACTTTCGGGCGGGATGCACTGAGTAGACCGGATGATCTTCTGTGTCGAGAACGGTGAAGTTGGCGAAATCGATTCGGGGGTTCCTGCCCACACTGTCTCGGCCACGGTGGAGGGATAACCCGGACCTGTGCCTTACGCGTAGCTCCACTCGGCTGCCTGGAGGGCTTGAGGTGTGCTCCACCAGTCGAAGCCGTATCTTCAAGCGATGGGAAGTGAAGTGATGTTGTATCCAGAATCCTCCGGCGAGTCCCAACACGAAGAAAGCCAGGGCGATGCCGATGGATAACGCGACTTCCCCACTCTCCATGAGTCTCCCTCTCCCTTGTTGGGAACGGGTAGGACGCTACACTCCCCATTGCATGCCCCGCTAGGGCACCAGGTTATAAAAATGGACCCATAGGGTTCAGTTATAGGGAAACCCCCGGCTCTGCCGGGGGTTTCTTCGTTGATCCACTCTCTCACTGGACAAACGAACGTTCGTTTGTATAGGATCGGCGCCACATGGCAAACGAAGAGCGCTTTCAGCAGATCGTCGACGCCGAGGAGAAGATCGAGCCCACCGATTGGATGCCGGAGGGCTATCGGAAGACCCTGATCAGGCAGATCGCCCAGCACGCCCACTCCGAGGTGATTGGCATGCAGCCCGAGGGCAACTGGATCACCCGAGCACCTTCTCTCCATCGCAAGGCGATCCTCATCGCCAAGGTTCAGGACGAGGCCGGTCATGGCCTCTACCTCTATTCGGCTGCCGAGACGCTGGGCGTCAACCGCGACGAGTTGCAGGAGCTGCTGCATCAGGGCAAACACAAGTACTCGTCGATCTTCAACTACCCGACTCTCAATTGGGCTGACATCGGAGCGATCGGCTGGCTGGTGGATGGTGCCGCCATCACCAACCAGGTGATGCTGACTCGTTGCTCCTACGGGCCTTACTCCAGAGCCATGGTCCGCATCTGCAAGGAAGAGTCGTTTCACCAACGCCAGGGCTACGAGCTTCTCATCCGGCTCTGCCAAGGAACACCCGAGCAGAAAGCGATGGCACAGGACGCTCTCAACCGGTGGTGGTGGCCGTCGCTGATGATGTTCGGCCCGCATGACTCCGACTCGACTCACACCGAGCAGTCCATGGCTTGGAAGATCAAGCGGGTCTCCAACGACGACCTCCGACAGCAGTTCGTCGACATGACCGTTCCTCAGGCCAATTATCTCGGCATCTCCATCCCCGACCCGGACCTGCGTTGGAACGCCGATCGTGGTCACTACGACTTCGGTGACATCGACTGGGACGAGTTCTGGAGGGTGGTCAAGGGCAACGGCCCGATGAACCGCGAGAGGGTCGCTCACAAGGTGAAGGCCTGGGAAGACGGAGCCTGGGTGCGTGAGGCGGCAACTGCCTACGCGAGCAAGAAGAGAGCGAGGACCGCAGCGTGACATACGAAGTTCCCGTCGCCCCCGGTGAGTCGGCCGACATCGAGGAGACCATTCAGCTCGACGGAGAGGTGTGGCCGATGTGGGAGGTGTTCGTCAGGGCGCGCAGAGGCATCTCTCACGTTCACATCGGCAGCCTCCATGCTCCAGACGCCGAGACCGCGCTGGAGAACGCCAGGGACGTGTACACCCGCCGCGGTGAAGGTGTGAGTGTCTGGGTCGTTCCCAGCGATCAGGTCCACGCCTTCGAGCCCGACGCAGCCGAGGAGTACGTGGAGGCGAACGAGAAGGTCTACCGGCTCGCGACCGCCTACGACATCCCCGAAGAAGTGGGGCAGATGTGACGCTGGTGAGCAGGGCCCCGCAGGGCACACCGCCTCCCGACCCTGGCGACAAGTTCACCATGCTCCTGGCTCACGCCGACGACAACATGGTGCTATCCCAGCGGCTCGGCGAGCTGATCTCCAATGCTCCCGAGCTTGAGATCGACATCGCCGTCGGCAACATCTCTCTCGACCACCTGGGCGTGGCGAGGGCTCTGTACACCTATGCCGGAGAGGTCGAGGGGGAGGGGCACTCCGAGGATCAGCTGGCGATGTTCCGCAACGAGCGCGACTTCACCAACCTCCTCCTGGTAGAGCAGCCGAACGGCGACTTCGCCCACACCATCGTCAGGCAGTTCCTCTTCGACGCCTACCAGGCCGAGCTGTGGTCCGACCTGGCTCACTCAGACGACGAGCAGCTTGCCGGGATGGCAGCTCGGGCCGCCAAAGAGAACGCCTATCACCTTCGCTTCTCCGCCGGCTGGCTGGTGAGGCTGGGCGATGGCACCTACGAGTCGCATCACCGTGCTCAGCTGGCGCTCGACGAACTGTGGCAGTACACGGCAGAGCTGTTCGAGGGCAACGAGTACCGGGAGGCTTGGGAGAGCGCTGTCGGATCGACCCTCTCCGAGGCCACCCTCGATGTGCCGGATGATCCCTATCAGCGCACCGGTGGCCGCTCTGGGTTTCACACCGAGCATCTCGGCCTGTTGCTCGCCGAGATGCAATGGATGCAGCGCTCCTACCCGGGGTTGGAATGGTGAAGACTGTCGTTGATGCTGCCGCCGTTGCGGCGACGGTGGTCGATCCCGAAATCCCTGTTCTGACCATCTCCGATCTCGGGATTCTCCGCGACGTGAGTCAGGACGAGGGCAGCGTTGTCGTGACCATCACCCCCACCTACTCGGGCTGTCCGGCGATGCGGCAGATCGAAGACGACATCGTCTCGGTGTTGCGCGGAGCCGGCTTCGACGACGTGAGTGTCAAGACGTCGCACAACCCGTCCTGGACCACCGACTGGATCAACGACGAGGGCCGGCGGAAGCTCGCCGAGTTCGGGATCGCGCCGCCGACAGGCGAACACGAGATCCTCTGCCCTCGCTGCGAGGCTTCCGAGCCGCGCATAGTCGCCCGCTTCGGTTCCACTGCGTGCAAGGCGCTGATGGCGTGCAGCTCATGCGGTGAGCCCTTCGACTACTTCAAGCAGTTCTGATGAGTGACCTCCAGTTCCACGAGTTGCGGGTCACCGAGGTGGCACCTCTGACCGACGACTCGGTGGCGCTGACGCTGGATGTCCCCCCCGACCTGGCCGGCCGGTTCGAGTATCTGCCCGGTCAGCACGTGACGGTGCGGCGAGAGATCGACGGTGCCGACGTGAGACGGTCCTATTCGATCTGCGCGCCGGCGTCGAGTGGAAAGCTCCGGGTCGGGATCAAGAAACTGCCCGGAGGGGCGTTCAGCACTTTCGCCACATCCGACCTGGCAGCCGGCGACACCCTCGATGTGATGCCGCCGGTTGGCGAGTTCACCATCGACATCGACCCGGCGACTCCGCGCCGGGCGGTGGCCATCGCCGCAGGCTCGGGGATCACCCCGGTGCTCTCGCTCATCGCGTCCTCCCTCGAGCAGGAGCCAGAGTCCTCGTGGACTCTCATCTACGGCAACCGCACCGCCGGCAGCGTCATGTTCCTCGAGGAGCTGGAGGGCCTCAAAGACCGCTTCCACCCGAGGTTCCAGCTCTTCCACATCCTGAGCCGCGAGGGATCGGATGTCCCGCTGCTCTCCGGGCGTATCGATGGTGACAAGATCAGGACCATTCACGATCGGCTGATCGGAGGGCAGGAGATCGACGGCTGGTATCTATGCGGTCCCTACGACATGGTCATGGAAGCCAGGGAGACGCTTGACGAGATGGGTGTGCCCGGTGACTCCATTCACGACGAGTTGTTCTTTGCCGGGCCTCTAGATGAGTCGGCTCTGCCTGAAGAGCCTCCGCCTGGGGAGGGGTCTGTCGACCTGACCGTCATCCTCGACGGGCGCGCTGTCGATACCCGGATGACCCCGGAGACGTCCATCCTTGATGCTGCGCTGAGAGTGAGGACCGAGCTTCCTTTCTCCTGCAAGGGCGGCATGTGTGCCACCTGCAAAGGACGCATCGAGGAAGGCGAGGTCACCATGGAGAAGAACTACGCGCTGATCGACAGTGAGGTGGAGGCCGGCTACGTGCTCACCTGCCAATCTCACCCCCTCACAGATCGGGTCGTGGTCCGCTACGACCACCGCTGATGGTCACGACGCGCAACAGCCGCGCTGACGTGGTGACAGCCGCCGGGAGATTGTTCGCCGAGCGCGGCTATCACGGGACGTCGATGCGCGACCTAGGGAAAGAGCTGGGTCTGCTCGGTTCTTCGCTCTACTCCCATGTGGAGTCGAAGCAAGATCTGCTGGTTGAGGTCGTCGAGGAAGGGGCCCGGCTCTTCGGGGCGTCAGCTGATGCGGCGTTGGCTCAGGGTGGCTCGGCTGATGAGGTGCTGGTCCGACTCATCGACGGGCATGTAGACGTCGTGCTCGACAACCGCGACGTGGCGCGCACGTTCCTAAACGAGGCCAACATGCTCGATGACTCGCACCGTCGTCGTGTGCTTGACGCTCGTGATCACTACGAGGAAACCTTCAGAGGCACTCTGCGAGCGGGTGTCGCCGATGGGTCCTTCCGCGACGACGTGGATCCCAAGACCGACGCCATCTTCATCCTCTCAGTGCTGAACGCCATCGAGCGCTGGTTCGATCCCGGCGGCTCGATGTCGGTGGCGAAGTTGAAGGCCGAATTGGGCCGCTTCGTCGGCGCCGCCCTCACCTGAGCGAGTCGGCACAGGTTTGAGGTTGTGATCCGTCGCCGGATCGGCCATCGTTCACCACAATGAGAATTGTCCTTGCCTATTCGGGTGGTCTCGACACCTCGGTGATTCTCGCCTGGCTCAAAGAGGAGTATCAGGCGGAAGTCATTGCTTACACGGCCGACGTTGGCCAAGGCGACGAGGTCGCCGAGGCGGAGGAGAAGGCCTTGGCGACGGGTGCCGTCGCCGGAGTGGTTGACGATCTCCGCGAGGCGTTTGTCACCGAGGCAGTCTTTCCTGCCATCCGTGCCGCCGCCGTGTACGAGACCGAGTATCTGCTTGGCACCTCGCTGGCCCGCCCCATCATCACTCAGGGAATGGTGGCCACGGCCCTGGAGCACGGTGCAGACGCCGTTGCACACGGGGCGACAGGCAAAGGGAACGATCAGGTGCGATTTGAGCTTTCGACGGCAGCGCTGGCGCCGGACCTCAAGACGATCGCCCCCTGGCGTGAGTGGGACCTGGGTGGCCGCAGCGATCTGATTGAGTATGCGAAGGCGCGCGGAATCCCGGTGCCGGTCACCAAGAAGGCCCCTTACTCGATGGACGCCAACCTGTTCCACATCTCCTATGAGGGCGGTGTCCTGGAGGATCCGTGGACTGCCCCGCCGGAGGGGATGTTCCGGATGACAATCGATCCCGAGAAGGCGCCCGACGAGCCCCAAGAGATCGTGGTGGGCTTCGAGGCCGGCAACCCGGTGTCAGTCGACGGCGAGGAAATGGGGCCGGTTGCCCTCCTCAGTCATCTCAACGACACGGCAGGGCGTCACGGTGTGGGCCGGATCGACATCGTGGAGAACCGCTTCGTGGGCATCAAGAGCCGCGGTGTGTACGAGACGCCGGGTGGGACTGTGCTTCATGCTGCGCGGCGTGCCATCGAGACGCTCACTCTCGATCGCGAGGTGCTTCACCTGCGCAACGACCTGGCAACCCGCTACGCCAGGATCGCCTACAACGGGTTCTGGTTCTCGCCCGAGCGCGAGACCTTGCAGGAGACGATGGACTCTATCCAATCCTCGGTGACGGGTGAGGCCCGGATGATCCTCTACAAGGGCTCGGTCCGGGTAGTCGGCCGCCGTTCCCCAAACACGCTCTACGACGAGGACATCGCCACCTTTGAAGCGGACAAGGTCTACAAGCAGGCCGACGCCGAGGGATTCATCAATCTGAACGCGTTGCGGATCAGAGGGCACGGGAAGGGCTGATGGCGCTCTGGGGCGGCCGGTTCGGTGAGGGGATGTCGGACGTGACCAAATGGTTCACAGACGACACCTCCGACCGCAGGCTGCTCGTGGTCGACATCCAGGGATCGATCGCCCACGTCGAGATGCTCGGACAGGCCGGGATCATCTCCGGCGAGGAGATGGAGGCGCTGGTCGATGGATTGCGCCGGATACTCGAAGAGGCCGACCGCTTCGAGTTTCAGGACACCGACGAAGATGTGCACACCGCCGTCGAGAGAAGGCTCGGTGAGCTGGTCGGCGAGCTGGCCGGCAAGCTGCACACCGGCCGCTCCCGCAACGACCAGATCGCACTCGACCTCCGCCTGTACCTGCGGCAGGCCACCGACGAGTTGATCTCACAGATCAGGCAGCTGGTTGAGGTCTTGATCGAGTCGGCCGCGGCTCATCGCGATGTGGTGGTGCCGACGTACACCCACCTTCAACAGGCTCAGGTGACGACGCTCGGTCACCATCTTCTCGCTTACGCATGGATGCTGACCCGCGACGCAGAGCGGCTTGTGGCGAATCGGGAGCAAATCGATCGCTCACCTTTGGGTGCCGGAGCATCGGCTGGGTCAACGCTCCCGTTGGACCGCGTGGATGTTGCCGAGCGTCTCGCCATGGACGGTCTGGTCGTCAACTCTCTCGATGCCGTCGGATCGAGAGACTTCGCCGCGGCTCACGTTTTCAACTGCGCACAGGGAATGGCTCACCTCTCCCGTCTCGCCGAAGAGGTGATTCTCTGGGCCAGCAGGGAGTTCCGTTGGGTGACGCTCTCGGACCAGGTCAGCACTGGCTCTTCGGCTTTGCCTCAGAAGAGGAACCCGGATATCGCCGAGTTGGTGCGGGGCCGTGCGGCATCGGTCATCGGTGACACGGCAGCCGTTCTGTCTCTCCAAAAGGGCCTGCCCCTGGCTTACAACCGCGACCTCCAGGAGGACAAACGGCTTGTCTTTCACGCCGACGACACGCTGGCAGCGTCGCTCGAGGCGATGGCAGAGATGGTCGGCCAGCTGGAATTCCATGTGCCCGAGCCAGGAGCTGAGACCACCGCCCTCGATCTCGCCGAGGCACTGGTGTCGCGGGGAGTTCCTTTCCGAGACGCACATGAAGTGGTGGGCCGGCTGGTCCTCCATCTGGAAGCGGCCGATCGTGACTTCGGCTCCGCGACCAGCGACGACCTGACAGCCGTCGACACCCGATTTGAGGGTTCCGATGTCGACCTTCTCGATCCGTCCCAATCGGCTGCTCGCAGGGCCACCGTTGGGGCGGGCAGCCCTACATCGGTGGACGATCAGATCGAGAGCCTGCGCCAGATCTGGGAGGGCAAACCTCTCAACTGAGCCGCGCTCGTGCGAAATGGTTCTCCCGACCCCCTACGGATTTGGCTCGTTCCTGCCGAAGAGAACCCTCAGATCTTCAAAGGAGCATTGTGCGAGCAGCGATTTCCAGCGCCTTCAGGGGTTCCGGGGCCACCAAGCAGTTTCACGAGTTGGAGCTGGCTCTCCTCGACCCGGAGGTCAGGGGGACGCCAGGCGAGATGGAGCAGCTTCTCCACGACGAGTTCATCGAGTTGGGCAGTTCCGGGAACCTCTACGGCCGCGCCGAGATGCTCAGCATGATCAATGGGGAAGAATCCGCCAAAGTCGTGATCCGCGACTTCGAGACCCACAAGGTCGGCCCCGATTCGGTGCTGGTGACCTACCGGTCTATCGGCCAAGGCGGCAACGAAGCGCGTCGATCCTCCCTCTGGGTCCGCGATGACGGCCGCTGGAAGATCAGGTTCCACCAGGGAACCCGCATCGCCAACTCTTGGGGCCGGGTCAGCTAGATCTCAGCTGATCGAGACGGTGTTTGCCTTCAGCCGCCGTTGACACCGGATTCGTCGACGGTCCATGTGCCGTGCGACTTGATCAGCTTCTCCAAATCGCCGAGTCCTTGCTTGTCCTTCGCAGCCTGAACCTGTGCATTGACTTCGCCGTCGTAGGTCGGGCGTGACACCTTGCGGAACACTCCCAACGGGGTGGGGCCGTATGGGCCGTGCGACAGACGACTCAGCGCAAACGCGATAGACGGGTCTGGCCTGGTCTCGTCGTGAACGAGGATCGCACCAGGGTCGACAGACGATGAGTCGACGACGGTGGCCTCGCCGTTGCGGAGAACAACTGCCTTGGCTCCACCGTCGAAGACGACCGGCTTGCCGTGCTCGAGGTCGATCCGGTTGTGGACCCTCTCCTCTTTCCCGGTCAGCTGGATGAACGCCTTGTCGTTGAAGACGTTGCAGTTCTGATAGATCTCAATGAACGCGGATCCCTCGTGCTCATAGGCCGACTCCAGGATCGCCTGGGTGTGTTTCCGGTCCATGTCGAGGGTGCGGGCCACATACGACGCCTCCGCTCCCAGTGCCAGAGACACCGGATTGAACGGGTAATCCACCGAGCCGAAAGGTGACGACTTCGTCGACTTGCCAACCTCTGACGTGGGCGAGTATTGGCCTTTGGTCAACCCGTAGATCTGGTTGTTGAAGAGCAGGATCTTCAGGTTCACGTTGCGACGGAGCGCATGGATCAGGTGGTTGCCGCCGATGGAGAGACCGTCACCGTCGCCGGTGATGACCCACACCGACAGGTCGGGCCGGGTGGCGGCGACACCGCTGGCGATGGCCGGGGCGCGGCCGTGGATGCTGTGCATCCCGTAGGTGTTGACGTAGTACGGGAAACGTGAGGAGCAGCCGATGCCTGAGATGAACACGAACTCCTCGCGGGGACGCCCGAGCTCGGCCAGGAAAGCCTGGACCGAGGCAAGGATGGTGTAGTCACCACAGCCTGGGCACCAGCGAACCTCTTGGTCTGTTTGGAAGTCTGCTCTGGTGTAGGACGGAATTGTCACGCGCTCATCTCCTGGATCTTGTCCTCGATCTCCGTGACACGGAATGGCTCTCCTGCGACCTTGTTGAGGCCGGTGGCGTCGATGAGGAACTCGGCACGAATGATTTTCAGCAATTGGCCGGTGTTCAACTCCGGGATGAGGATCTTGTCGAAGCTCGCCAAGACCTCACCGAGGTTGTTGGGCAACGGGTTGAGGTGACGCAGATGGGCAGAGGCGACTTTCCCGCCGGATCGCCGGGTCCGGTTGCAGGCCGCTCTGATCGAGCCGAAAGTCGAGCCCCAGCCGAGAACCAGGACTTTGGCGTCTTCGTCACCGCTCACCTCGATGTCGGGGACATCGTTGGCGATATTTGCCACTTTCCACGCTCTGGTGTCGGTCATCAGCTGGTGGTTGTTCGGGTCGTACGACACGTTGCCGGTGATGGCGTCCTTCTCGAGGCCGCCCACCCGGTGCTCGAGCCCGGCCGTGCCCGGTTTGGCCCATGGCCTGGCGAAGGTCTCGACGTTGCGCATGTAGGGCAGGAAGGTGCCGTTCGGCCCGTTGGGGTGCTCGGCAAAGCTGACCTCGATGTCGGGGATTGCATTGAGGTCTGGCAGCTTCCACGGCTCGGACCCGTTGGCAACGTAGTTGTCGCTCAGCAGGATGACGGGAGTCATGTATTTGACGGCGATCCGCACCGCCTCGATCGCCGTCTCGAAAGCCTCAGACGGTGAGGCCACGGCCAGTATCGGGAGAGGGGCCTCGCCATGCCGCCCGTAGAGGGAGAAGAGGAGGTCCGACTGCTCCGGCTTGGTGGGCAGGCCTGTCGAAGGGCCACCGCGTTGGACGTTGATCACGATCAGTGGCAGCTCCAGCATGAACGCCAGTGAGATCGACTCGCTCTTCAAGGCGATGCCGGGCCCCGAAGAGCCGGTCACAGCGAGGTTGCCGGCGAAGGCGGCCCCTATCGCGCTTCCAATGCCTGCGATCTCGTCCTCGGCCTGGAGTGTGCGGACACCGAAGTTCTTGTGACGGGACAGCTCATGGAGGATGTCGGATGCGGGAGTGATCGGGTACGTGCCGTAGAACAGCGGAAGCCCCGACTTCTGAGACGCGGCGACGAGGCCCCAGGCGAGAGCGGTGTTGCCGTTGACGTTGGTGTACGTTCCGGGCGGCAGAGTGGCCGGCTTCACCTCGAAGGTGGTCTTGGTTGCCTCGGTGGTGATCCCGAAGTTGTATCCGGCTCGGTATGCAGCCGTGTTTGCGGCAGCTACCTCGGGGAGCTTGGCGAACTTCTTCTCTACCCACTCGATGGTCGGCTCGGTCGGGCGGTGGAATAGCCACGCCATCAGCCCGAGAGCGAAGAAGTTCTTGGATCTCAACACGTTGCGGCCACTGACTCCGCTGTCCTTGACGGCCTCTTTCGTCAACTCGTCCATCGGGACCTCGATGACTCGGAACCCGGCCAGGCTCTCGTCCTCCAGAGGGTTGGCCTCGTATCCGGCCTTGGCGAGATTGCGCTCGTCGAACGCGTCCTTGTTGACGATGAGCGTGCCTCCCTGGCGAAGATCCTTCAGGTTCTTCTGGAGGGCTGCCGGGTTCATCGCCACCAGGCAGTCGGGATCATCTCCCGCAGTGAGGATGTCGTAGTCCGCGATCTGCACTTGGAACGAGGAGACACCGGGAAGGGTGCCGGCGGGTGCTCGGATTTCCGCTGGGAAACTCGGCAGCGTCGCCAAGTCGTTGCCGAAGAGGGCGGATGCGTCGGTGAATCGGGTTCCGGCGAGCTGCATGCCGTCACCTGAGTCACCAGCGAATCTGACGACGATCTTGTCTGTTGTTTCTGTCGGAGTTGATGCTGGGTCAGATGTGGCTGTTTCCTCGGCCACGGCTCACTTCCTTGTGGGGTTTCATGCGCGGCACTCCACCGGTCGACCGGCGGGAGGGCGGCAGGTTGTTCTCGTATATCCAAGTCTATCCACGGCCGGGGCTAGGTGAATTTCCCGGGTGCAGTTCGGAAACGCGAGATCCCGGCGTGTTCCAGCCAGTGTGCGAAGGCGATGATCTTCGGCTCCGATCTCATCGGGCCGATGACTTGAAGGGAGCCCGGCGGGTCGTTGTCGGTGGCCAGAGGCAGTGCGATCGCCGGATGCAGCGAGTGGTTGACCAAAGCGGAGAAGTAGGAGACCACCGACCTGTAATGCACCCCGTCGATCGTGTCCTCGCCGATTCGTTTGCTGCGCACCGGGACACTTGGCGTGATCAAGAAGTCGACGGTCCCGAACGCGTCGGCAAATCGCTGCCGGATCATCTCCTGCCAATCGCGCCCGGCCCTTATGTCGGCCTCCGTGACCGCTTCGGCGTCTTCGAGACGCACCCGGACATCTTCGCCGTAGGGCTGGCCTTCCGACCGGAACTGTCTGTGAACCTCCCGGACCTCTTCGGCGATGGCGTTCCACAGCATCGGAGAAGGCACCACGTCGGGCATGCTGATTGGGTGCACCTGATGGCCTTCTTCGCGAAGCGCCGCAACCGCCCACTGGAACTCGTCTGCGATCTCATCGCTGGTCGGCGAGTTGCCGTGCCAGGGCTCCGGTATCCCGATCCGCATCAGGGAGTCGAGCCCAGCTGTCTCCTTGTCTCCCGACATCGCCCGGTACGACTGCTCGATCGAGTCGACGGAGTCGGCCAGCGGGCCCACCGTGTCGATCGACGGCACAAGGGGGAACACCCCTTCGAGAGGGACGCGCCCGTGTGTCACCTTGAGGCCGTACGTCCCGCACAGCGCAGCCGGGACGCGTACCGAGCCGCCGGTGTCGGTCCCCACGGCGATCGGCACTATGCCGGCCGCTACCGCAGCGCCCGATCCGCCGGAGGAGCCTCCCGTCGACGTCGTCGGATCCCACGGGTTGCGGACCGGACCGAAGTGGGGGTTCTCGGTGGAGAACCCGAACGCCCATTCGTGGAGGCCGGTGCGCCCGATGACTACCGCCCCTGCGTTCTCGAGGCGCTGCACGCATGGCGCGGTCCTGGTGGCTGTCTCTCGATAGAAGGCGGACCCGTTGGTGGTGACCCTGCCCTCGTGATCGATGAGGTCCTTGACGGCTACGGGGACTCCGGCGAGCGAGCCTTCTGCCGGGTCAGGGAGTGCCCCGCCCTCAATCGAGGTGAAGATGTTGAGACTGTCCTGGCTTCGTCGCGCAGCCTCGATCGCCAGGTGGGCGCGGTCCTCAGGTTCCGGTGGGCTCACCTTGTGGACGCTAGCGAGGCTCCACCGAGATGCTCTGGTTGGCAGGCACTATCGACACCCACACCTTCCCGGGTGGGACCAGGAGAACCTCGCCGTTGGCGTCGGTCAGCGTGAACCACTCACTCTCGCTGGGTCGGTCCCATGTGCCCTCGCTGTAGGTCCCGCCGGCGAACACGTATGCATTTCCCGACCCGGTGACTCTCGATGAGGGCACAGATGAGCCAGAGACTCCGGACGAAGGGGAGGAGGTGTAGGACTCGGCGTCGAGCACCACCAGCACGGGGATCTCTACCCGCTGTTCGTCGCCGTTCTCGTCGTAGTACGTGCCTTCGTCTCCGTAGGCGGTTCGCTCCCAGATCTCGTTGCCGCTGTTCCACGTCCAGGTCACCACGCTGCTGCCGAACTCCAATGTCACGGCACTCACCGGCTCTGCGTAGTCGGACATCGGCCCGAACTCCCAGATGTGGTGTGGCGGGGGCTCGTCCGAATAGCCGCGGCCGTCGGCAACGTTGCGCAGCTCGAAGGTGTTGACGTAGAGGTTGTGCGGGGCGCTTCTGGCGCTCGAACGGAAGGTGGCCGGACTACCGGTTTCCCCGATCAGGTTCACGTCTTTCTCGACGATGAGGCTCCGAATCCAGTCCTGGGCGCCTGAGATTGCGAACGTCGGCTCGTTGAGCCCGGCCAGCAGCGACCCGTCGGTGGGCCGGCCCGAGCGCATCGGTCCCAACTCGTCGATGTCTGACTGGTGCCAGATGGACAAGAACCGGGTGATGCCTTCGACGCGCACCTCGATGATCATGTCGGCCTCGTCGATTCCGGTCTGGGGGTTGGCCCTCGGATGGTTGTCGATCTTGACCGCGAGAACCCGCCGGTCGAGAAGGGTGGTGTCTTCGACTCTCAACCCGTTGATCGGTGACAGCTCGCCCGGAGGCTCTGTTGTCGTTGTGGTCGGGGGGAGAGTGGTGGTCGTTGTTGTGGAAGTCGTTGTCGAGGTGCTGGTGGTCGTCGTCGGCTCGGCCGTCGTCGTTGTCGATGAGGTGTCGGCAGTGCCCCCGCTGCACGCCGTGATGACCATTCCGAGCGCCACCAACCTGGCAGTCGTGGTGCGCATGTGGCGGCGAGTTTAGGTAGCCGTTTTGGCTAGGTGCCCAAGGGATCTGGAGGCTCTTCTCGCCCTCTGCTGGTCAGGTAGGCATGCCAGATGATGCGTGCGGCCGCAGCGCGAAGCGGCCGCCACGGCTCGCCGATGATCTCTAGCTCATCGGCGGTTGGCGTCGACGACATGCCCAGGACTTCGCCCGCTCCCACTTGAAGCGCCCGATCCCCGACAGGCCACATGTCGATGTGACGAAGGGCGCTGAGCAGGTAGGCGTCAGCTGTCCATGGGCCGATTCCCTTCAGCGACGTCAGGCGGTCTCGCGCCTCGTCTGGAGGGAGGTCGCCCAACGCGTCGATGTCGAGCTCGCCACTCGCCACCGCTTCGGCCAGGCCGACCAGGTACCCGGCCTTCTGGCGGGTCACCCCAACCGAGCGAAGTGCTGTCTCTCCGGTCCGGATGATGGAAGCCGGGGTGACCGGGCTCTCCAGCTCGGCGATCCGCCGGTACATGGCAGCCCCGGATTCAAGAGACACCTGCTGCTCCAGTATCAGCAGGACCAGGGGCGCGAACCCCGGCGACCGGCTCCAGAAATCGGGCAAGCCGAAGGCCTCCAATGCAGCGCTCAACGCCGGGTCTTCCGATGCGAGCAGATCGCAGGCCTCACCGAAGAAGCCCTCGTCGAGACGTGTCACCCGTGTCAAGGTCTTAGCGCGACTCACGGGTCCGAAGCTGCGGGAGTCGGCGGTGGTCACTTCGGGGTTGTCGGAAAGCGCCCAGATTTCGCCGGCGCCGATGGGCTGTGGCGGCTCGACGGCCCTCTTGACCAGCCAGAAGTCGGGCCTGTCAGGGTGAGTGAAGAGGACGATGTCCCCGGGGGCAGGTGCCCGGCTGTCCGTTGCGATGATCTCCTCGCCCGGAGCCAGGGCCGGGAGCATCGAGTTCTCGGCCACCCGGAAGCGCTTCATCGTCATCCTGCGGCGGGAGTATGGTCGCGTGCCAAGACGACAGAGAAGGAGAAACGTGCGACAGGTCACTATCGCTCACGCCCACTGCGACCTCTACTGCGGTGTCTACGACCCGGCTCAAGCCAAGATCGAGGCTTTGTCCGTGATGAAGATCGCCCAGAAGTACCAGGAGTCGGACGACGAGGTCTTCCGCGCCCGGGCCTTGCATCTGAAGGAGAAGCAGGCGGAAGAGGTCAAGCACCATCTGATGGTTCTTTGGGCCGACTTCTTCACGGCAGACCACCGCGCCGAGTTCTCGAATCTCGACGACCTGTTCTGGCGAGCTATTCACCAGGCGGGCGATGCCAAGAAGTCGGCTGATCCGGCAGAGGGTCAGAAGTTGATCGACCTCATCGACGAGATCTCGGACATCTTCTGGCAGACAGAGAAGGCGAAAGGCATGGGGGTATATCCACCTGCATAGGTGGATATACCAACCCCACTCGCAGAGTGGGGCGGGTTCCCATCCACCTGCATAGCTGGATACGACTCCGGCCTAGCCGCCGGCCTGGGCTCCGTCGTCCTTCGGCCCGTTCTTGGGCGGCAGGTACTCGCTGAACCTCTCCTTCATCCGGGTGTTCAGTCGCTCAGCCCATGGAAGGTCGCGGGCCAATAGAGCCAGGCCGGCGATGATGGTCACGATCCCGGGACCGGGTAGGACGAGCATGGCCGTGCCGGCGACGAGGAGGGTGAATCCGCCGGTGATGCGAGCAATGCGGGCCATGTCGAGAAACCTATCGGAGACTTGGTAACCCCGTCATAAGGGTTGACCCTGGTTCGACCCGGATCGGGTCGAACAGGTTTCAATCGAGGGCGTCTGGCTCGAGCTTGTCGAAAACGGGTGCGACTTCGCCGAGTTTCGTGCCGCCGGCGATCTCGGGCGCTGCCCAGCCATCGACCTCGGGGTTGCCATCGAGCATCTCACCGATAGTTGCCGTTGTGAAGGGAAGGTACGGGTAGAGAGCGACTCTGATGGCAGCGATCACCTGGATTGCTGCCCAGAGCACCGTGCCGGCGCGCTCTTTGTCCTCTTTCATGAGCTTCCACGGCTCGGTTGCGTTCAGGTAGGCGTTCACCTCGGTGGCGGCATCCATAGCCGCCCTCAATCCGGCTCGTAGCTCCACCTTCTCGATGTGCTCCGACACTGTGTTCAAGGTGCCTGCTCCCAGCGCCAGCACCTTCTCGTCTTCTTGAGACAACTCCCCGGGCTGGGGCACCTGGCCGTCGAAGTTGCGTGAGCTCATCGACAGCACCCGGTTGACCAGGTTCCCCCAGGTCGCGACCAGCTCCTCGTTGACACGTCGCAGGATGTCGTCGTCGCTGAGATCGGTGTCGTTCTGCTCCGGAAGCACGGAGGCGATGGCATAGCGGAGAGCGTCGGGCTGGAGACGCTCCGCATACCAGCCGATGGAGCGGCCTATTCCCTTCGACTTCGAGGCCTTCGCTCCCTTGAAGGTGATGTACTGGTTGGCGGGGACGTCGGTGGGCAGGTTCAACTCGGTGTGCCCCATCAGCATGGCCGGCCAGATGACGGTGTGGAACGGGATGTTGTCCTTGCCGACGAAGTAGAAGGACTCGGCGGTGTCGTCTTCCCACCACCGTCGCCACGCTTCCGGGTCGTCTGTGCTCGCCGCCCATTCGATGGCAGCGGACAGATACCCGATCACCGCATCGAACCAGACGTAGATCTTCTTGCCCGGCCCCAGGTCGTCCACGGGGACATCGACACCCCATTCGATGTCGCGGGTGATGGCTCTCTCCGGCATGTCGGCCACCATGCCTAGAGCCCAGTTTTTGACGTGTTTGCGCCAGGTGGTCTGTGAGTTGAGCCAATCGCCCAATCGGTCGGCGAAGGCGGGGAGGTCGAGGAAGTAGTGCTCGGTCTCCTTCCTCACCGGCGTGGAGCCGCTCAGCTTCGAGCGCGGGTCGATCAGGTCGGTGACGTCGAGAGTCCTCCCGCAGTTGTCACACTGGTCGCCGCGGGCATCTTCATAGCCGCAGTGGGGGCAGGTTCCCTCCACATACCGGTCAGGGAGGAATCGCTCCGCACCAGGGTCGTAGAACTGCTCCGTGGTCCGCTTGTGCAGGTAGCCGCCTTCGAGAAGCCGCAGGAAGACATCCTGAGTGACCTGGTGGTGGTTCTCGGTCATCGTCGTGGTGAACAGGTCGAACGTGATCCCGAGTGCGTCCCAGTAGCCGAGGATCTCGGGGTGGTACGTGTCGACCACCTCACGCGGTGTCACGCCCATCTCGTCGGCCTTCACAGTTATCGGCGTCCCGTTGGCATCAGATCCCGAGACCATGAGCACGTCGTTTCCGACAAGACGGTGATAGCGGGCGAAGATGTCCGATGGCAGGTAGGCGCCGCCGAGGTGACCGAGGTGAAGCGGGCCTGATGCGTAGGGCCAGGCGACGGCGACCAGTATTCGACGGCTCATTGGCCGGGCAGGGTAACCGGGGGAGCAGCCAACTCTTTGGGCCTCATCGGGACGTGGTCACCCCTGGCTGGGGCACGTGGGAGGTGCTCCTGTCTGCAAGAACCACCCCGGCGAGGATCAGAGCGGCCCCGATCACGATGGGGACTGTGATGGCCTCACCGAGGAAGATCACGGCGAACACCACTGCGACCACCGGGACGGTGTAGCCGGTCAAGGCCAGTCGGGAAGCCGGGTTCATCCCGGCGGCAACCAGGAACGAGGCGAAGGCGAGGGTCGTGCCGAAAGTGCCGATTCCCAGGACGAGCAGCCATCCGGTGGCGTCCACCGAAGCCACGTCGATCTCAAAGAGGAGAGGCGTGACCACGAGGAGCACGACTGTGTTGACTGTGAATTGCGGCAGGACCAGGCTCTCGCTCGGCACTTCGAGGGCGAATCGCCTGCTCAGCGCGCCACCAACTCCGGCCAGGGACACGCCGAGGACCATGAGGCCGACACCGCGCCAGAGGTTGTCGACCCCGCTGACCGATCCGCCACCAAGGCCGACCAGGACCGCCGAGCCGGCCAGGGCCAGCAGGAAGCCGGGAAGTGACTTCGGCGAGAAGCGCTCACCGGGGGTGAGGAAGTGCGCCGCGGCGATCGTGGCCAGCGGGATCAGTGCGATCAGGGTCCCATTGAGGCTCACCGGCAGGTCTTCTAGAGCCAGGGTCATGACCGTCATTGGTGCCGCCATGGCGACTGTGCCGAGCACCAGACCGCGCTTCCAGGCCTTGCGAGATGGAGAGCCGAAACGCCCTGTGGCTGCGATCACGGCGAGGAGCGTGACGAGGGCCGTCACCATCCGCAGCGGCACGATGGTGAAGGTGTCGACCCCGCGCAAGATCAGTGCCCGTGACAGGACTGCGGAGACACCCCACCCCAGAGTGGCCGTGACGAGAGGGGTCCATGAGCTCACAACCGGACCAAGTTACCCACCTCGATTGACAACTCCCAGGTGCCGATAACCTGACCGTATGCGCATACGTACTTTGACTCTTTTGGCATGTCTCGGCCTGGTTGTGGCGGCATGCAGTCCTTCAACCGACGCCTCGGACACGACCACGAGCCCAGACACCACCGCACCTGATACGACCGTGCAGCCGGCACCTGCGGCCATGAAATTGTCGTACAGCCTGACGCCGGGTGACAGCCACACCTACGAAGTCGAGATCGATCAGCTGATCGAGATGACGGCCGAGGGAGACGCCGCGGCGCTCGGCGATGAGGAAGACCTCCCGGGCGCTCTATCGATCAATCTCACCGGAACCACCACTTTCACCTATGCGGTGGCAGAGGGGCCCGAGCCCGGCACCTACGCGGTGACCATCACGGGCAATTTCACCGATCTCGACATGGCAGGGACCATCGATGGAGCTTCGGTGGAGGAAACCGAGATCCCTGACTTCACCGAGTTGGACCCAATCGACGTCACGGTCATCGTCGATGAGCAGGGGAACATCATCCCAAGCGACGACGAGTTCGGTGACCTGTTCTCAGGGGGGCTGGGTGCTTTTGAGGACCTCACCGGGTCCGGATCCACGCCGGGCCGCTTCATAGGCCCTCCCTTCCCCGATGATGAAGTGAGTGTCGGCGACACATGGACGGAGACGATCGAGCTTCCCGGGATGCTCACCGACGAGGCGGTGACAACGGAGATCACTTCCGAGGTGACCGGCACGGACACCATCGACGGCAACGATGTCTTTGTCATCGACACCCGCTCGGTGACAGGGATGGTCGAATTCGATCTCGCCGAGCTCCTTCTGGGCTTCTTCCTGGCCTTCGCCCCCGATGAGGGCTCGGCGGAGGAGCAGGCGGAGCTGGACGCGTTGGCAGAGAGCCTCCGTTTCCTGATCGCCATCGACGAGACCGTCAGCGACATGACTACTTGGTTCGACGCAGAGGCGGGTCAAGCAGTGCAGGCCGACTTCAGCTCACTGACTCGCTTCGTCATGGACCTCAACATGCCTGATGACGAAACCGGTGAGATGATCGGATTCGTTCTGGACATGACGTTGGACCAGGACGTGACCTACCGCCTGGTCGACTCGGACGGCGCCTAGCGCTTCGGCCGCGCTCTCCAGGTCGAGAAGAAGTGCCTGGCTATCTCGAACGAGTGGGCCCGCAGTGTCTTTGTGGCGGCGGTTTGGTCCTCTGAAGGTGCCGCGGCCGGCTTCTCTTCGGCCACCGGCTCGGTCGGGGTGTCCTTGAGTGCCGACAGTTCTGCTCGCATCTCCGACAGTCGCTCTTTGAGGAACTTGGATTCGGTCTCCGCTTTGGCCGCGCGCTCTCTGGCCTCCGCAAGCTGCTGGCCGGCCTGGTGCAGGTTGCCCAGTTGGAGCAGCATCTTGTCCCAGGCGTCGATTGGCACCAGCATCGTCCCGGGCTCCGTCTCCGGCTCAAGAGCTTTCGCCTCGCCTGGCAGGTGTGCCTTTTGAGCGGAGTCGTCGCGGCCGAGACGCTCGGCTCTGGAACGGACGTCTGCGATCGAGACCATGCGTCGCTCTCCGGCCTCCGATGAGTCCATGTATGAGTCGATGTGCTTGCGTCGCGCCCACTTGCGGATGGTCTCGACAGGGATCCCGGTCAGCCGGTTCGCCTGACGCAGAGTGACCCACTCGGCGTCGTCCGGCTTGGCTTGCTGAGCCCGTCGCGAATGGCGGCCGACTTGTGTCGAGGTGCGCAGGGCCTCGGCCTCCCACATGAACGCAGAATCGATGTCGACCATGCGCCGGATCATACGTGGCCGTCCCTAGGATGGCCGCTCCCTGCAAAGACACCCGTCCGATGACTTCTCAAACCCCCAATGGAGGACCCACCGAAGAGGAAGTGCGGGCTCTCGTCTCTCAGATCGTCGACGGTGTCGTCCCTGCTCAGGAAGAAGCTCAGGTCGAGACGGCTCCTGCTCCGCAGTCGCCGTCGCAGCCTGATTTGATCGCTATCGGCGCCGACCACGGCGGGTTCGCCCTGAAGGAGAAGATCGCCTTCCGGCTCCGGGAAGAGGGGTGGGAGGTTGTCGACTGTGGGACCGGTTCCTCCGAGTCGGTCGACTACCCCGAGTTTGCCCTGGCAGTGGCTCGCAGCGTGGCCGGCGGTGAGGCTGCCGCGGGGATCATGATCGATGGCGCCGGTATCGGGTCGGCCATGGCCGCCAACAAGGTGGCAGGGGTCCGGGCGTCGATGTGTTACGACGTCTCCACGGCGATGAACGCACGCGAGCACAACCATGCCAACGTTCTGACTCTTGGTGCGGGGCTCGTCGGCGAGAACCTGGCTTGGCAGATCGTCAAAACATGGCTGGCCACGCCTTGGGGTGAGGGGCGCCACGCCCGTCGGGTTGCCATGATCGATGACCTGGATCGGCAATACTCAGGCCGGGAATGACGATGAATCGCGAAGCGCTGGTCGAGGCCATCACAAGAGAGGTCCTCAACGCTCTTTCCACCCGCTACGACATGGCGAACAGCGGGGAGAAGGTGCGTGAGGTGGTGGCAAACGGTGCCGACCGCGTCGCCTTCCACGGGGAGGCGGCAGACGTCCCGATGGACGTGGCCAAGTACATCGACCACACCCTGCTCGCAGCCGACGCCACTGCCGAGGACATCGATCAGCTCTGTGCCGAAGCGGAGCAGTTCGGCTTCGCCTCTGTGTGCATCAACCCGACCTGGGTGAAGCGAGCTGCGACCAACCTGCGTGGTACCGGTGTCCCCGTCTGCACGGTCATTGGCTTCCCTCTCGGCGCTACCACCACGGAGGTGAAGGCAACCGAGGCGCGCAAGGCACTTCGAGACGGGGCACGCGAGATCGACATGGTGATCAACGTCGGTGCTCTCAAGTCCGGCGAGAGCGACGTTGTCTACAACGACATCGCCAAGGTGGTCGACGCCGCCCACGAAGTGGGAGCGGTCTGCAAGGTGATCCTCGAGACGGCGCTGCTCAGCGACGAGGAGAAGGTGATCGCATCGGCGCTTGCCAAGAGGGCGAAGGCCGACTTCGTCAAGACATCCACCGGGTTCGGTCCCGGAGGGGCGACGGTCTACGACGTCGCCTTGATGCGGGAGACCGTGGGCCCTGACATGGGGGTGAAGGCGTCTGGTGGTGTGCGAACCGCCGACGACGCCGAAGACATGATTGCCGCCGGCGCGACCAGGATCGGCGCTTCGGCGGGTGTTCAGATAGTTGGCGGATCCGATGGAGGAGACGATGGCGAAAGGTATTGAGCTCAGGTCGTATGCGTTCTTGGACAGTCTCCAGCCGCAATACGCCGCTTTCCTGGGGACGGTGGCGCAGGGGTTCCTGCCTTTGGCCGGAGACGCCTCGCTCTGGATCGAGGTGGCTCCCGGGATCGAGATCAACCGTCTCACCGACATCGCGTTGAAGACGACATCGGTGACTCCCGGGCTTCAGATCATCGAGCGGTATTACGGCGTCCTCGAGGTCCACTCGGAGCACCAGTCTGAGACGCGTGCCGCTGGAGCCGCGATTCTCGAGGCGATCGAGCACGAGGAGGATGACCGGATCAAGCCGAGGATCGTCAGTTCCCAGATCATCCGCAGGATCACCGATCATCACGCCCAGCTGATCAACCGCACTCGTCACGGCGAGATGATCATCCCCGGCCAGACCCTCTACGTACTCGAGTGTGAGCCTGCCGCCTACGCCTCTCTGGCCGCGAACGAAGCCGAGAAGGCGGCCGAGATCAACGTCTTGGAAGTCCGCAGCTACGGGTCGATGGGTCGTGTTTATCTCGGTGGCGAGGAGCGCGACATCGAAGTCGGCTGGCAGGCGGCGGTGTCTGCCCTCGAAGGGGTGACCGGCCGCGAGGCCGGCTAGGTGCTATCAATGCTGAAAAGGAAACGAAAGGAGCAGCTTCATGGCTGAAGCTCTGGGAATGATCGAGGCCCGCAGCTTCCCAGCGATGGTCGAGGCGGCCGATGCGATGGTCAAGGCAGCCAAGGTCGAGCTGGTGAGCATGGAGAAGACCGGTGGCGGCTATGTGACCGCGGTGGTCCGGGGAGATGTCGCCGCTGTCAAGGCAGCCGTCGACGCAGGTGTCCGCGGCGCCGAGAAGGTCGGCGAAGTCACCGCGACGCACGTCATCGCACGCCCCCACGTCAATGTGGATCTCACATTGCCGCTGGGCCGTCAGGAGCAGGCCGAAGACGATCTCGGCTGATCCGGGAGTCAGGAGAGACCCATGCATCTAGGCAGGGTCGCCGGGACGCTGGTTGCGAGCCGCAAGGAAGCCCTCATGGAGGGCATGAAGTTCCTCGTGGTCAAGCAGATTGACGAAAGCAACCAGGAGACCGGCAGTTATGTGGTGGCCGTCGATGCGGTCGGTGCCGGCGAAGGCGAGGTCGTTCTCTATGCATCGGGAAGCTCGGCTCGCCAAACTGAGATGACACGGGACCGCCCGTGCGACGCCGTGATCATGGCAATCGTCGACAGTTGGGACGTCGCCGGCGAGGTGCGCTATCACAAGGGCGAGGAGGCCAGGGCTGGATAGGTCACAGCTCTCCGATCAGGAGGTCCGGGCGATCATCGACCGGGTCAAGGGGAGGGTTGCCGCTGCCGAGTTCGCCGAGCGGACCGGTCCTGCGCTTCGCGCCGGCGACGAGCTAGCTGTCTCCGAAGTGGAGCTTGGCGACGGGATTCACCCAACCATCGACGCCGCTGTCGCCGCGGCGAGACGGGCGTTCAACAGCTATTCGGAGATGGGCCTCGAGACGCGGAGAACCCTGGTCGACTCGATGAGGTCGGCGATGCTCCGCGAGGGCGAGCGTCTCGCCTACATGGCCGCGGAGGAGACCGGGATAGGACGCGCCGAGGACAAAGTCGTCAAGAACCGCCTTGTGACCACCAAGACGCCGGGGCCTGAGGACCTCGAGCCCCAAGTGGTGACCGGTGACGCCGGGATGATGATCACGGAGTACGCGCCTTACGGAGTGATCGGGTCGATCACCCCGACCACCAACCCCACTTCGACCATCATCAACAACTCGATCGCGATGGTCAGCGCGGGGAACGCCGTCGTTTTCAACGTCCATCCCAATGCCAGCCTGGTATCGGTCGAGAACGTCAAACTGCTGAACCGGGCGATCGTGGCCGCCGGAGGACCTTCCGACCTGGTCACCGCCATACCCCATCCCACCTTGGACTCGGCACGGGATGTGATGAACCACCCGGACATCCCGGTGCTGCTGGTCACTGGTGGTCCCGGAGTGGTGAAAGAGGCTCTGAAGACCTCTAAAAAAGCGATCACTGCCGGCCCGGGCAACCCTCCTGCCGTTGTCGATCAGACTGCGGATGTCGAGGCCGCCGGCCGCGACATCGTCAGGGGCGCCTCGTTCGACAACAACGTCATCTGCACCGACGAGAAGACCACCATCGTCGTCGACAGTGTCGCCGATCGGCTGGTCCAGTCGATGACAGCCAACGGCGCCTACCGGCTGAAAGACCACGAGTTGAAGCGCCTGGAGCGGGTGATCTTTCGGGAGACGGGCCCGCCCAACAAGCCGGGGATGGTCAACCCGGACCTGATCGGGAAGAGCGCCGGGCGCATCCTCTCCGAGATCGGGATCAACGTGGACGACGATGTCAGGCTGGTGGTGGCCGAAGTTCCCCGCGAGCACAACCTGGTGTGGACCGAGCAGATGATGCCGGTGATGCCCGTGGTGAGGGTGAACAACGTCGATGACGCCATCGACCTCGCCGTCCGGTCCGAGCACGGGTTCCGCCACACCGCCTCGATCCACTCGACCAACGTCGACACCATCACCCGGATGGCGCGGGCGATGAACTGCTCGATCTTCGTTGCCAACGGCCCCAACTTCAGCGGCCTGGGGGAGGGCGGCGAGGGCTTCACGTCGTTCTCGATCGCCAGCCCCACCGGTGAGGGCCTCTCCCGTCCTCGGCATTTCTCCCGGGCCCGCCGGGTCAGCGTCGTCGGGGCTCTTCGCATTGTCTGACCCCGCCCTGGGCCTGATCGAGTTCGAGTCGGTGAGTGCCGGCATCGTCAGCGGCGACGCCATGGTCAAGACCGCGCCGATCAGTGCCATCTACGCCGGGACCGTCCACCCTGGGAAGTACCTGGTGATGGTCAGTGGAGACACAGCGAGTGTCGAGATCGCTCTTGACACGGGTCGCGAGTGGGGTGCCGACGCGGTTGTCGACTCGGTGTTCCTTCCTGACATTCACCCGGATGTGGCCAAGGCCGTTGTCGGTGGCCCGCACGATCTGGCGGGTGAGTCTCTGGCCATATTGGAGACATCCACTGTGGCGGCGACGATCAACGCCGCCGATGCCGGGTTGAAGGCCGCTGACGTGACCTTGCCGACGGTGCGTCTCGCCGACGGTCTCGGTGGCAAGGGTTATCTGCTGATCTCCGGTGTGGTTGGTGAGGTGGAAGCTGCGCTGGAGGCCGCCCTGGCACGTGCTTCGGAGCACGGCCCGGTGGTCAGGTCCGACTTGATCGCTCAGCTTCACGAAGACATGGCCGCCAACCTGACTGCCGACCCGGGGTTCATGCAGAGGATCGGTCCCTGACGTGCAGCTGGCGCGTGTCCTTGGGAGTGTCGTTGCGACTGAGAAGAGCGAAGGCCTGGACGGTGTGAGGTTTCTCGTGATCCAGCCGCTCGACAAGCACCGTCGACCCGCAGGCAGGACCGTGGTCGCCGCCGACGCGGTCCATCAGGCGGCCCCTGAGCAGTTGGTCTACTTCGTCAGCTCGCGGGAGGCAGCCGAGGCGATGCCGGTTCGGTTCGTGCCGGTGGACCATGCCGTCGTTGGCATCGTGGACGATGTCCACCTTGTCGAGGAGGAAGAGTGAAGGTCGGCAAGGTCGTCGGCACTGTGGTGTCGACGGTCAACGCTCCTGTTTTGGATGGGCACCGACTTCTGATCTGCGAGTACGACGGCGGTGGCTACACGATTGCTGTGGGTGTCGTCGATGCCGGCGTTGGTGAGCCGGTGCTGATCCTGGACGAGGGCAGCTCGGCCCGTCAGATCCTCGGCCTGGAGTGGGGTGCGATCCGCGCCGTGGTGGTCGGTGTGATCGACGAGTTGGCGATCGACGGGGAGCTTCAGCCCCTGTGACGACCAGCCGCGGCTAGTCACTCATCAGTCAAGATCTCGGCGATGGCCCGTCGCGCTTGCCTGACGAAAGCCGGATTGCTCTCGGAGTAGTAGGGGAGTGCCGCCACTGCCATGTGGAGCGCCCAGCCCTGTGCTCGCTTCCAGTCCCTTCGGTCAGCCTTCACAGCGGAGCGAAATACCTCGCGGGTCTCGCCGTCGAACAACCACCACGCCGCCAGCAAGTCGGCGGCCGGGTCACCTACCGAGACATCGTCCCAATCGATCACTCCGACCAACTGACCGCCGTGACTCATCAGATTGTCGCCACGGAGGTCGGTGTGGAGCCAGGTTGGTGGTCCTCCCCACTCGTCCGTTGCCAAGCACGACTCCCAGACCTGGAGCAGTGGGTCCCTGTCGATGTCATGAGGGAGTCTGCCCAGCCAGCCTCGAAAGTCAGCGTCGACACCCGAGAGCTGACCGGCTCGATAGTTCTTTGCTCCTGCGTTGGACGCGGTCGGGATTGCTCTCATTGCACCGACCAACTCGCCGAGGGCTTGCGCCGAGGACGCGAGGTCGTTCAGATTGTCTCGTGTCGAAGGTTCTCCTGTGATCCAGGAGAGCACTGACCAATGTGACGGGTATTCGTTGCTTGGCCAGCCGAGTCCGATCTGTTTCGGCACCTGAAGTGGCAGCTCCTCGGTGAATATGGGAAGGCATCTCGCGAGATTCTCGGGCCCATGTTGATTGGTCGGGGTACGCGGCATCCTGATCACCTTGTCGTCGCCGAGACGAAAGATGTGGTTGACCGTGCCGGCGCTGGCGACCCTGGTGATGGGCAGGTCAGACCAGTCCGGCATCTGCCGAATGATCAGACGTCGGGCCTGCTTCTCATCAATCTGGTATTCGTCACGATGCACAGGACTGAACGTAGGTGACCGTGGTGGGCGGGCACGGCGAATTAACTGAAGAGGTCTCGGGTAGGGGTGAGCTGCGTTCTGAAGACAGTCAGTCTGGTGGTGGTCGTGGGTTGGTTTGTTTGAATCTGATTCGTCTGTGGTCGGGGTGGTAGATGATGGTCATTTTGTGTTCGTGGATGATGATTTGGTGGTGGTACCAGCAGAGGACGATGAGGTTGTTCTGGTTGGTGGTTCCTCCTTGGGACCAGGGTCTGATGTGGTGGACCTGAAGCCGGCGGTTTGAGTTGCAGCCGTCGGCGGCGCAGGTGAAGCCTGTTTCGGCGAGTAGGGCTCGTTTCAGGGCTGGTGGGGCGGTGCGTTGTTTCCGTCCGTAGTCCATGTAGC
>JANQOU010000014.1 GCA_028285585.1 Acidimicrobiia bacterium | reverse complement strand
TGACTGGGACGGGGACAGCGACGACACTCTCGGCCTCTACCGGCCCTCCAACGGCACCGTCTACCTACGCAACACCAACACCACCGGCATCGCCGACATCAGCTACCAAATGGGGTCCAGCTACCACAGGCCTGTTGCCGGCTGACTCGATCCACCGGGTTTACGCTCAGAAAAGCGAATGACCCGAACCACTCTCGCGATAACACCGGCCTTCAACGAGGAAAAGAGCATCGCGGCGGTCGTCGAAGGGGTGCACCGCTTGGGTCTCCCGTCGGTAGTGATAAACGACGGATCCACCGATGCCACCGCAGACCTGGCACGACAAGCTGGGGCCCTGGTTCTCAACCTTCCCGGCAACTACGGAGTGGGCGCTGCCTTGCGGACCGGATTTCGGTTCGCGGTAGGCCGAGGCTTCGAAAGAGTGGTCCAAGTCGACGGTGACCTCCAGCACGACTCGTCCGCAATCCCCCAGCTTCTGGCAGCAGCAGACGACGGTGCCCAGCTAGTGATCGGATCCAGATTCGGAGCCGACTATGAGATCGGTTCGCGACGAGTGGCGATACGGCTCCTCTCTCGGGTCGTCACGCGCCAAACGGGTGTCGAGATCGAAGATCCCACATCGGGGTTCAAGGTGGTGTCAGAGCCGCTGCTCTCGGAGTTCGCCGCTTCCTACCCTGCGGAGTACCTGGGCGATACAGTCGAGGCGCTCTTACGAGCATCGTCGTTAGGAGCGACCATCCGACAGATCAGAGTGCCGATGAGCAAGAGGGTTGAGGGCCGCGCCACACCGACGCCCCAGGCTGCCGCCCACTTTGGGCGAGTCCTGCTGTCGATCGCGGCAGGCAAACCTCAGAGGCGCCTGAAGTGAGTGCCCTGGCGGTCGTAGTCACAGCTGCGATAGCAGTCGGAGCTCTGATCGTCGTGATCGGCGCCGTCAGGAATCATCGGCTCAAGGAGCGTTACGCAATCATCTGGATCGTGGTTGCCGTTGGGATGGCGGCCCTCGTGGCGGCGAGACCTCTGCTCGACCGTCTCAGCGATGCTTTGGGAATTCAGTCTGGGGTCAGCACCGTGTTTCTCATCTCGACGATGGTGATCCTGACGATCCTCCTCCAACTGTCAGTCTCCCTGACCAGCTTGGAGGAAAAGGTCCGAGACCTCGCAGAGGCTCTCGCTCTTGCCCAGGCCGAGTCAGTGCCTCTCGACGATGGCGAGCAGCCGGACCACGAAGCTCCGGTAGATCCGTAGCACGCGGCTCGCAGCCCCGACCCCCCGCGGAGCATCGATCTCAGGCATTCCCGACAGTTCACAACTCATCGTTGCGATCATCTCGCGGTCTGAGAGAACACGGTTGCTATCTGAGAGCCGCCTGCCCTCATGGATCAGTCGGCGGTCCTTCCATACGGCAGACCAAGAACGAACCTTGGCTCCGAACCAGCCGTCACGAATCGCCACAAGCAATGTCGCCACCTCTGTCGCCAGCAGCACAGGAGCGAGCAGGAAAAGCGTGACCGAT
This sequence comes from Acidimicrobiia bacterium, assembly GCA_028285585.1. GTDB lineage: Bacteria > Actinomycetota > Acidimicrobiia > Spongiisociales > ZC4RG35 > CAXMPK01. The sequence goes on along the minus strand of JANQOU010000014.1, from coordinate 2,719 downwards.
TTGTAGTTGGAAAGCACGGTGAAGAGGCGGTTCCGTTCCAACAGGAACATCTTGTTGCCCTGGCGACCGAACTCGTAGTCATGGATCACCCGGGAACCGGGCACAAGCACAGTTTTGAGCCCGGCGAGACGGAGCCTCCACCCGAGGTCACTGTCCTCCTGGTACAAAAAATACTCGCCTCTGAACCCACCAAACCGGTCCCACACCTCTCTCTTCATCGCCATCGCTCCCCCACATGGGAAGTCGACCACCTTCGAACTCAAATCCGTAGGTATCGAACGGCCGTGGTCACTCACCCAAGCGAGCCCGACATAGGTGAGGTGCCCTCCAGAGGTGTTGAAAGTGCCGGGGACCCGACCATCTTCGATCACGGGGATCGCCGCCGCCACCTCGGGTTCGGCGAGTGCTGCTATCAGGTCGACCAGCCATCCATCCTCTGGAACTGTGTCGTGCCCGAGAAGGACCACGCACGGCTCCGCCGACGCCTCGACCCCTGCGTTGCAGCCGTCTGAGAACCCTCCCGAGCGTTGCACCAACGTGAGGTCTCGCGCGGAAGCAAGGGTTGCAGCCTGCTCGCTGGACGCGTTGTCAACCAGCACAACCTCATTCGGCCCCGCGGGATCCAACTTCAGCGCGTTGATGACGGGCACCGCTCTCGCACGTGAAGTCGCGTCGTGAGTCACCAAGATCACCGACACCGGGAGTCGGCGGCTCTCTTGGCTCTCCTTCACGGGAGGGGGTCGAATCGATAGACGGCCCCACCACTGAAAGACGTCACGTAGATCTCACCGAAACCGTCCACTCCAAACGAGCTGATTGGGGGAACTGTGCCGAGCACCAAAGTCCAGTCCGTGGCCTGGGTCGCAGCGGAGCCGTCGTAGACGAAGGAGCGGATCCAGCCGCGGCAGAAGTCGCCGTAGAAATACGTGCCCGTGAGCTGATCGAAGATCCGGCCTCGATAGACATGGCCGCCCGTCACCGAGCAGCCATCCGGGTGAGAGTATTCGAGGGTGGGGAACACGTATCCGCTGGAGCTGCATGGCCCATCGAAGCAATGGCTGCCCTCCCAGGTGTTCCAGCCGAGGTTGGCCCCGCCATCGGCGTCGGTGACAACGGTGATCTCCTCAGACGTGTCCTGGCCGACGTCAGCGATGTAAAGGTGCTCGCCGTCCACATCGATCCTCCATGGGTTGCGCAGCCCGAGCAGAAACACCTCCGGTGCGCCCCCTCCGCCCCCGAATGGGTTGGTGGGTGGAATCGCGTACGCCTTGCCACCATCTGTCTTGTCCACATCGATGCGAAGGATCTTGCCGAGGAGGCTGTTCGGATTCTCGGCAACTTCGTTCGGGTCTCCAGCACCACCGCCGTCACCCATCGCGATGAGCAGAAACCCCAACCTGTCGAACGCCAAGGAACCGCCGTTGTGATTGGTAGACGGCTGCTGAACCTCAAGGAGAATCCGCTCTGATGAGGAGTCAGCTCGATTTGGGTCGGAAGAGACCCTGAACTCGCTGATTCGGCTCTTGGAGCCGATGCTGTAGTTGACATAGAAGAGACCGTTGGAGGCATAGTCGGGATGAAAGGCCACTCCGAGCAGCCCTCGCTCGCCTCCTGTCGTCACGGAGAGGTCGAGAAACGGCGTTGAAACGCGCTCACCCCCGGAGACAAGTTCGATGTCACCGGACAGCTCGACGACGAACAGACGACAGTCATCAACAGGAGCGACAACCTGAACCGGTTGACTGAACCCGGTAGCAATCGGCCTGAGCCATAGGCCCGGATCGGGGACAGAGCCGAGATCACCAAAGGTTCCGGCAACGGGATACCCGTTCGAGTCACCGAGGCAAGCCGTCCTGTCGGCGACGCCCGTGGAATTCCCATTCTTCAGGTAAGCGATGCCCGTCGAAGGCCTGAACACACCCAAGCTGTCGTCGCCATCTCCATCCCAGTCGCCGGCAAATGGGATGTCGCCCGGGTCCCCGTAGAGGAAGTTGATGTCGGCGATGCCGGTGGAGTTGGAGTTGCGCATGTAAACCACGCCATCCGATGGCCGCCTGAGACCCATCGTGTCGATGCCATCACCATCCCAGTCACCGGCGAACGGGACATCACCCGGGTTCCCGAAAAGGAAGGAGTACTCGGCAAAGCCGAGCCCTCCGCCGTCTTCACCTAGCTCGTTGATGACATAGAACCGCGCCTCGGACGGTCGGTACAGCGAGACGGTGTCACAGCCGTCGCCATTGAAGTCACCGACGATCGGCAAGTCATCGGGATTGCCGAAGAGGAAAGTGATGTCGGCGATGCCGGTGGTGTTGGTGTTGCGTAGGTAGACGAACCCGTCGGATCTCCGGTAAAGGCCTGGTGTGCTCACTCCATCACAGTTCCAGTCGCCCATGAAAGGAACGTCATCGGGATTGCCGAATCCGATCGGCACAAGATCCTCGCCGTCGGTCTCGAGCGTCCAGATCCCGGTGGCACCGTCAACGGCGCCTGGGGTGTCAGCTGCGCCCGCCGGAACGGCCAAACCGGCTACCAGCACGAGGGCGACAGCAGAGGTCAGCATACGTCTCATTAGAAGTCTCCTCCAGCAGCTTGAAGCCCGGAGCCCACCCACACCGTTATGTCGGCGATGCCGGTGGTGTTGGTGTTGCGTAGGTAGACGGTGCCGTTGGAGGGCCGGTAGAGGCCGAGAGTGTCGTCGCTGTCCCCGTCCCAGTCA
>JANQOU010000011.1 GCA_028285585.1 Acidimicrobiia bacterium | reverse complement strand
GATTTCGTTCTTCGATCTTGCTGACAAGGTGTCCCTGCGGGGGGGGGGGGGGGGGGGGGGGAAGTGATGGGACTTGGGTATCGTCTAATAGTAGCCGTTCTAGGACCTGTGACTTCCACACAGTTCGACGTCGTTGTGTGTATAGGTATCGGTACCAGTGGTGAGTCGACTGCCAGAGTTCGAACTGGATCATCAGGTTCGGTGAGATCTAGGAGTCTGTACAGAAGGCGGCGGTGTAAGCGAAGAGCACTGCCAGGACGAGAAGACACGCGTTCGCGTACAGCAGGGCTAGTTTTGCCATAGGTAAGCGTGTGTCGGATCTGATCGGCGAGTGGGCGAGCCGAGTCGAGTTGGTCGGTAAGATCCCCGAGCAGCGCGGTTGGCGAACCTGGATTAGTAAGCGTTGGGTTGTAACCAAGCGTCATAGTAGGTGTGCCAAGCGTGGCAGCATAAACGCCAACCGAGCCGTGATCGTGGACGACTAGATCGGCCGCAACAATGATCGAGCGCCACTGGTTTCGGAAAGGATCGACTACTAGTACCCCGGTAGCGTGAGACCGTCGAAGCCATGTATTGACCTGCCACTCACCATGACCGATCCACACATTGGGGTGAATGATCAGTGCTATTCGGTAGTCGTCGATTGGAAGTTCGGATGCGAGTTGCGCCGCAAAATGGGGGCTATTGTGCATGATTGCACCATTACCCCAGGTCGATGACACGACTACGAGTCGCTGATGCGCGCTCAATCCAAGTCGTGACCGGTACATCTCGCGGAGATGGCGGCTCGCCATGAGCCGGTCAGCGCACGGGTCGCCGACGACTTTGAATTCGACATTGGGAGTACGATCGAATTCTTTGACGTCGTCGGAATGCGGCAGCATAACGGTGGTGGAGGCACACCCGTCCGCGGATGACACCTTTGGTATTGCAATGTGGCGATCTGGCATGAAGGTTCCGGGCTTGCCTAGACCGGCGCCATGCAGGCCGATAAGCAGGGGGCTTTGGAGCTGAGCGAGGCTACCCCCAAAGGTTGACGTAATCGCCAGATCAAAACGGCTGGAGGTTGCCTGACTCCAAGGAATGCTGATCGCGCCGATACGGTCTAACAGTTGGACTGCTCCGCGACGATAGACCGAAGGAGCGGGATCTTCAACGGTGAATAGGATCTGGATGCGAGGATCTGCCGCGATTTCATCGAGAATATCGATGAGCCAATCAGTAGTAGTCAGAGTGCGCGCAACAACAAGGACGGTTCGTTCAAAATCTAATGTGCGGTAGCGATCCGAGTTCGGGCCGATTGGTACGCGCACTTGGTCTGTCGGCGTATCGCTCATGTGTTCTGTGACCAATGATAGATGCCTAGCAACTCAGATACACGAAAGGTTGGACTTGTTCTGAGGCAACTGCTGTTCTTTCGGCGCAGCGCTTAAATCATCTTGTGTACGATCCTGCAAAGGTGAAAATCTCGCCCTTGTTTGGTTGACCCCACATGCCATTCCTAGCAGAGTCCGGAGGTATGTAGCTCCGCAACTCTGCCCGACATGGGTACTCTTAGGGTGTCGTGCGTAGTTCCTTGATCATGACAGTTATCTCCCCTCCCACAGTTCGAGGATTGCCTCGGCGTGGCGGAGGTTCACAAGGCCGAACCCTGGTGCGTTGAATCCCATCATGGTGTCGTCGGCGGCCCTCACCGACCCTGGGTCGCCATGGCAGCCACCGTCGATGTAGTCGATGCGAACAGAGGCTTCCCAAAATGCGAGCTCATCCTCTGCCGGAGGAAACCCGGCTGCCAGCATCTCGTCGAGCCACAGCGCCGGCATCGGGTCGACTTGGCCGACCAGGTCGCCCCACCATTCCTCAGCAGTCGCCTGGTCAATTGCACACGAAGGCCAATAGCTCTGGAGGCGTGGAACGCCATCGCCGCCGATACGGCCCACGTATTCGTCGGCCAAGCCGAACAGGGCGTGACCCAACTCGTGGGGCAGGTCGCGCATCACTGTGGCCGGAAAGACGCTGGGCACCGCAACCATGGCGTTGGCCATGGAATCGTCGCCTTCGCGTTGTGGCATCTGCTGGTTTGAGAAGGCCACGTCCTGGCCCGCGACCGACGTGATCCCGGGAACTTCGTCCCACGGATCCAGCGCAAGAGTCACAACCGAGAGGTCGGGAACATCGAAAGGTGTCGGCTCGGTGTTGTTGAGCCAGAGGGCAGGTCCGGGCGGCTCGATGTCGGTGATCCACACGTTGAACAGGTGCTGGTTTGAGCGGAACGGCTCCCATCCGAACAGGCCGAGCTCGGCGCTGAAGCCGGACTCGGAAGTGGGCCGTCCATCGGAGTCGAATAGCTGGGCTCGTTGATCCCATCCGAGGAACATCACCGCGATCGCTTCGAACTCGGCAAGGTCGTCCCAACCCCAGGGGGCCAGCACCAGGTTGATCCGGTCCGCCCAGGGGTCGTTGTGACCGGGCACGAGCGGTCGCAGCCCGTCTGGGGGAGGGATCTCAACGACCGTCGTGGTCGTCGAGGACGTGGTTGACGTCGAAGGGGGAGTAGTGGGTGGTGCCGATGTCGTGGCTGGCCCAGTTGTGGTTGAGCTGTTGACTGGCTCCGTTGAGATGTCGCCGCTGCATGAGGCAGAGATCAAGGCGACGAGGATGATCAGGGGGCCAAGTCGAGTGCCGAGCCCAACTCCTGAAGGTGAGTGAACCCGGGTCACGGTGCGACGGTAACTCGTTGCGTCCCTACATCATATTGACGACTATCAATACGTGTACTACATTTCGATAGTCATCAATATGAGGAGGCGACGGTGGCAGGCGATGTGGAAGTGAGGGAGAAGGTCCGGGAGCGCTATGCCGTAGCGGCGACCGAAGGCTCTTGCTGTGGTCCGACAGGTGACTGCGGACCGGATTCGAGTGTTGGTGCCGATCTGACGGCTGGTGCCTATTCAGAAGCCGACCTCGATGCGATCCCCGACAAGGCGGCCACCACTCGTCTCGGTTGTGGCAACCCAACTGCCGTGGCCGAGTTGATGGAAGGGGAGACGGTCCTGGATTTGGGCTCCGGTGGAGGGATCGATGTCCTTCTCTCTGCCCGGCGAGTCGGAGATTCTGGGTTCGCCTACGGCTTGGACATGACCGACGAGATGCTCGACCTGGCGCGATCCAACGCAGCAGAGGCCGGCGTCGGCAATGTCGAGTTCCTCAAGGGCTACATCGAGGAGATCCCGCTCGACGACAGCTCAGTCGATGTGATCATCTCGAACTGCGTGATCAATCTGTCCACGGACAAGCCGGCAGTGTTCGCCGAGATGGCTCGGGTGCTGAAGCCGGGCGGACGCATCGGGATCTCAGATGTCGTCGCTCGAGATGATCTGTCAGCGGAAGAGCGAGCGGAGCGGGGAACCTGGGTTGGTTGCATCGCCGGCGCTCTCTCCTATGGCGAGTACTCGGAGCAGCTGGAGTCCGCCGGCTTCATCGACTTCACCACCGAGGCCACCCATCAGGCGACCGACGGCATGGATTCGGCGATCATCAAGGCGACCAAACCCAAAAGCTCCTAGAGGCTCTTCGTAGCGAGCTGAGTTCGATGAGGTGATAGCAACCGCTCGCGGCTATCGGCGGCGACAGATATAGGTTGGCGTCATGACATCCAAGGCAGTTGTTTCAGGTTTGGTTCTGGTCGTTCTCGGAGTGGTGGTCTCTCTCATATCCGATTCTCAAAGTTTCACGTCCTGGCTTCCAGCGATCGTGGGTGGCCTCCTCGTCATACTCGGCGTCGTTGGGCGGGCAAAGCCGGAGTTGAGCCACCATTCCATGCACATCGCAGCAGCGTTGGCTCTACTGACTTCGCTCGGGAGCATTGGCTCTGCGACATCCCGAGGCGCATCCGGCTGGTCGGGCTTCAGTCAGATAGGCACTGCCGTCGTCTGCGGAGTCTTTCTTTACTTCGCCATCCAGTCGTTCAGAGAGGCGCGTAGGGCGCGGACAGCCGAGGCCGACACGAACTGAAGCCCTTGGTGGCGTGCGGCATCGGTTCGAGGGTTCGCACAGGTGATCAAGCTGGTTGCGTGGGGCACGGGGGTGCGGAGGCCCGTTCCAAAGAGATCACGCATGGAGAGCGGCGTATGCTTTTGGCATGCGCCGCTCGATCACTTCTGTGCCGGCGAAGGACTTCGCTGACGGCAGCCTTCCTCGTGTGTGCTCGGTGTCAGGCGAGCCGGCCACCCACGCAATTGAGTCCACAGCGCGCTCACGGGGTCCGTTGCCTTGGCTACTTCTTCTGATACCTGTGTTTGGCTGGATTGTGGTACTCGTGGTTGCTCTCACGAGCAGCAGTGCTGTCCTAAAAGGCTGGATTCCCTTGTCGTCAAGCGTTTACCGGCGTTTGGAGTCGCGTCGGCGGCTGGGGTTGTGGCTCGCCATTGGAGGCGTTGTGGTCGCGATCAGTTCCATAGCGGCTCTTGAGCCCCTCCTTCTCGGTGGGCCGGTTGGTGTCACTGCACTGTCGACATCGATCGTCGGAATTGCCCTGCTTTTTGACACGAAGCTCAGACTTCCGAGGGCAAACCTCAAGCGAGATATGACAAGAGTCGAGCTCCGCGGGGTCCACGACGGGTTCTCTCGTGCCGCACACCGCCACTACGCCGATGTCCACGCTTCGCTCGGGAGTCACGCCACACATCACTGAGCTTCGTCTCATGTGCCAGCGTGACGACCGACTTGAATCTGCATGCGTGGCTCTTGTCCCCTAGAGTCCACCGTCGGCGTCCAGGTCGTCAGCGAACCCGTTTCTTGGAGAGACCTTTAGTGGGTAGTTCAACAACGTCAATAACGAGGCGCACGAGAACCGTGCTCTCCCTGGTCGCGGCAGTTGCGGCGATCTTTGCCCTGACCCCTTTGCCTGCCCAAGCCGTGGTTTCGGTGACAACGGGAGGCCCCTTCACGTACGTCGAGCAGGCCGAGCCACTCGAAATCGGCATCGGCACCGTCGTCACCGGTGGCAACTTCTATGACGGGCAGTACGTCGACTTCGAGATCACCGGGGCAACCGCTGACGAGTACCTGGCACTGAAAACCGTTTCCACTCCGGTCACGACCAACGGCGAGGTTTCCGTTGTCGGCACAGCCGTGTACGTAGGCGACGGATCCACTGCGGTTCCCATCGGCTCGATAGACGCGGTCAATGACGGCCAGGGCGGGACCAAGCTCCGCATCAACTTCGGGTCCGACTTCCAGAATCCCGGTTTCGAGACCGGGGACGCCACCGGTTGGACGCTCTTCGAGGATCGTGTCGAGCTGGGTGTCACCTCGTTAGCCGGCTTCGTAACGGTCGACACCGCTTCCTACCCACCGGCCTCAGGCGGTGACGGCGACGCTCCCGTTTCGGCCACCTATACGAGCTCCTTCACCACGGCGAACCCACCCGGGCCGACAGAAGGCACATACGCCCTCGGCCTCACCAGCAACATGACCACGGCAAACGGATGCGATGTGGTCCACGGGCCCGCGGTCTACAGCGATGCCTTCGATGCTGTCTCGGGCCAGAACCTCAGTTTCGATTGGAGAGCCTTTGCCGGTTCGGACGCCTACGCCGTGTTCGGTTACCTCCTCAACACCTCCACCGGTGCCCAGACAGAGGTTCTCGATGCTTTCTCCACCAGTGCTGTCGGGACTACCAACTGGGCAACGGTCAACGTCAACGTGCCGGCCACAGCCACCTATCGATTCGTGTTCGTGTCAGGCACCAGCGACGCGACGTGTGGCCGTGCCGCAGGCGCAAGCCTCTACATCGACAACTTCAAGGTGGTGTCCACCGAGTTGGTCACTGATGCGATGGTGTCGTCGGTGGCAGAGCTGCTCACCTACGAGCATCGAGGCGACAACCCGCCGGCCGAACGCAACGTGGTCGTGACCGCCCAGAGTGTGGCGGAAGGCTCTGCTTCAGGGACCATCGTGATCAATATCACGCCAGTGAACGACCCACCGGTCGGCACTCCGGAGTCGGTTTCGTGGACGAACACGACGGCCGATGACGTCTTCGCCGACATCACAGGAACTATCTCCTTCACCGACCCAGACAGCTCGTCCTTGACCTATTCGATCGATGGCGGCACACCAGGCAGCTACACAGTTTCCAGCGTCGCATACGACCACCGGTTGGTCGGAACGTACGGGACTCTCTATCTGGCAGAAGCAACCGGCGATTACAGAATCGTCGCCGATGACGCAGCGATTGAGGCGACGACAAACCCGGCCGCCGAGACCTTCTCCATCATCGCATCTGACGGAGACGAGACCGGATCCGCAGCCGTCAATCTCGGCATATTGCTGCCGCCGGCACCGCGCAACGTCACGGGAACGCCAGGTGACGGACAGGTCGCTGTCAGTTGGGATCAGCCCATCGACGCCACCGGCGTGACGGGATACCTGGTCACTGCATCACCGGGTGGTGCTACGTGTTCCACGTCGTCTGTCTCGACGACGACCTGTACGGTCACCGGCCTGACCAACGGCACCCCGTACACGTTCATCGTGACCACGCTGATCGGGTCCACCGAGGGGACCGACTCCCTGGCGTCGAGCCCCGTGACACCCACAGGGCCTCCCGGCCCTCCGACTTCGGTGACGGCATCGCCAGGTGACGGCCGTGTCTTGGTCTCGTGGTCTCCGCCAGCGAGCGATGGGGGCTCCGCCATCACCGGCTACACAGTGTCTTCGTCTCCCGGCGGGGGCTCGTGCACGACTACCACGGCCGCAAGTTGCACCATCATCGGGCTGGCTGTGGGCACTACCTACACGATCACGGTTTCGGCGACGAACGGCAATGGCACAGGGCCTGACTCGGAATCTGTGCAAGTGACCATCAAGAACGCGAGCTCGACGTCGCTAGGCGCATCACCCACCGAAATCACCAGTGGAGACCCCGTGACGTTGACCGCGACCGTGACCGGCAGCAGTCCAACCGGATCAGTGGAGTTCTTTGACGGCTCGACGAGCTTGGGAACCGGGACTCTGAGCAGTGGCACAGCGACATTGGTGACCTCTTCGCTGGCCCCGGGGATTCGCTCGCTGACCGCCACCTACAGCGGTGACGCCGACAACTACTCGTCGACGTCTTCGGCAACCGAGGTCACGGTCGCCACCCTCATCACGATCGAAGCGTCACCAGATCCGGCGACCGTGGGGGAGAGCGTCACTCTCACGGCCACGATCACGGGGAACAACCCAACCGGCACGGTTGAGTTCTTCCAAGGCTCTACGAGCCTGGGCACAGCGACGGTCTCAGGAGGATCTGCGTCGCTGGTTGTCTCGTCGTTTGGCGTCGGCGACCACACAGTCACGGCCGAATACTCAGGGGACGGTCAGAACACGGCGGCCACCTCGCCGGCTATCGAGGTCACCGTCATCGCAGTCCCGACTGCAGACGTTGATCGAACCAACCCGGATCCAGGCGACGAACTCGACGTGTCTGGGGAGGGCTTTGAGCCGAACTCGACTGTCGAGATCTTCTTGATGACCGATCCAGCGGTTTCGCTGGGCACCTTCACCGCCGGTGGTGACGGCACCTTCTCGGCCACTGTGACGATCCCCGAGGAAGTTGGCGGGGACCCTGATCTCGAGGTCCGCGGCAGTGACGGTGCCGGAGAGCCCGTGACTGTGGTCTTGGCCCTCGACATCGGTGGAGCCTTGCCGCTCACCGGCATCGAAATGGGCCGTATCTTCGCCAGTGGCGCCGGTTTCATCATCCTCGGTTGTGTGCTGCTGGTGTTCGATCGGGCCCGTTCCCGCCAGGCCGTCTTCAACGAGATGGGATCTGCCTGAGCGCACATTGAATCGCAGGCCGGGGCCGTCATTCGAGCCGTAGATCGTTCCTTTTAAGCCTTCGCTTGGATGGCTCTACGATCGACCTCGTGACTGGCAGATGCTTCAGTTTCCAGGCGAGGAGGAAGGGTGTTTGAGTCTCTGCGCTCTGTGGCGCGGTTCAAGCCGATCGAGCTGAGTGCGACCAAGCGCCGACTCCAACGGTCGGCGAATGTCGATGATCTGAGACAGATCGCTCGCCGTCGTTTGCCGCGCGGAGTCTTCGACTACATCGATGGCGCAGCTGAAGATGAGGACGCGGCACGCCGCAATGTCAGCGCATTTCAATCGATCGAGTTCCGGCCGAGGGTCATGCGAGACATGACGGATGTCGACACCTCCACCGAGTTGTTTGGAAACCGCCTCGCGTTCCCGTTGGTTCTCGCACCCACCGGATTCACCCGCATCGCCCACTCACAAGGTGAGCTGGCCGTGGCAAGAGCCGCTGAGCGCGCCGGCATCCCATACTCGCTGTCGACGATGGCAACTCGGTCCATCGAGGAGGTAGCCGAGGTCAACGACGGGCAGAAGTGGTTCCAGGTCTACATGTGGCGTGATCGCGGGCTGGTGAAGGAACTGGTCTCCAGAGCAGCGGGTGCCGGCTACTCGACACTCATGCTGACGGTCGACACCGTGGTCTTGGGTCGCCGGGAGAGAGACGTTCGCCGCGGGTACACCCTTCCCCCGAAGCTTGGGCTGGGGACGATCATCGACGGTCTGGTCCACCCTGCTTGGACCTGGGACTTCATCCGAGCGGAGCCGATCACGTTCGCCAACCTGGCCGGTCGCGACGTCGGAGACGGATCGACGGCAGTTTCGCTTGCCGAGCAGGTGAGCTCTCAGTTCGACCCGGGACTCTCCTGGGATGACGTTGGCTGGCTGCGCTCGCAATGGGACGGCCCCCTGGTGCTCAAAGGCATCCAGACCACCGAGGACGCTCTGATCGCCGTCGACCTGGGTGTGGACGGCATCGCCATCTCCAACCACGGAGGCCGTCAGCTGGACAGCGCTCCGGCGATTGCCGACCTGATCGAGCCGGTGGTGGACGCCGTTGGGGATCGGGCAGCCGTGATCTGTGACGGGGGCGTGCGACGAGGTGCCGACATCGTCAAGGCGCTCGCACTTGGAGCCAAGGCTTGCATGGCCGGCCGCGCCTATCTGTATGGGCTGGGCGCCGCCGGAGAAGCCGGTGTGGATCACGTCCTTGGCTTCTTGGAAGCAGGTGTTCGGCGCAACATGGCGCTGGTCGGCGTGAACTCCGTCGAAGAGCTCTCTCGCGACTACGTGAGCCGGCGGTAGCTCTCTCGAGATCGCAGTCCCGTTCGCTGCGTTAGGCTCGCGCCGACACGAAGACCAAGGAGTGGACATGGGCATAGGCGACTTCATCGACAAGGCCAAAGACCTTGCCGGCGAGCACGAGGATGCAGTCAAGGACGGCATCGACAAAGCCGCAGATTTCGTCGACGAGAAGACGGGCGGCGAGCACTCGGAGCACATCGACAAAGGCGCAGAGGCTGCCAAGGACTTCGTTGAGGGGCTAGACGACAAGTAGCTGGGCTCCGGGAGCCGGGTCAACGTGGCCGGCTCATCAATATCTCGGCCACTTCCAGGACCAAGGCGTCGTCTCCGGGGCGTCCGGCGACCTGCACTCCTATGGCAGTCCCGTTGTGGGCGCTACTCCATGGGATGCTGATAGCGGGGCCACCTGTGATGTTGAACATCATTGTGAAGGGCGCGATCGCCAGTATCTCGGCGAACAGCTCATCGGCGGTGCGGTCGGTGTGGAGGTACCCCAGAACGGGAGCCTGTGCGGCGGTCACCGGCAGTAGCCAGAGATCGTCGTCTCCCATGTCGGCAATCAGCTTCTCGGTCAGTTGTGCCAGTTGGCCGCGTTGCTCGATCAGGTCCGACGCCGACATCGCGTCACCCAGCGCCGCCAAATCACGACTCGGCAGTTCTAGGAGGGCTCGGTCGCGGTCGGCGGTCGCCGCTGCCACATGTGCGCCGATGATCTTCTGGACTACCGGTCCGATGTGTCGTGCCGGTTCCGGGTAGCTGCGCTTGGAAACGCCGTGTCCCAGCGTTGACAAGAGTGCCGCTGCCTCGTCGACGGCCGCCAAGCACGCTGGGTCGACTGGCGATGGCCCATCTCGGACGACGCTGATGTCCAGCCTCGTGGCGGTCACTTCGGAAAGTCGCAGCGCTCCACCGACCTCCAGCAGAAGTCGAGAGTCGGCGACAGTCTTGGTGATGGCGTGCTCGTGACTGAGGCCTTCCCAGGGGTTGGTGCGGTGTGGCCCATGGGGGATCAGCCCACGAGTCGGCTTGAAGCCGACAACGCCGCACCACGATGCCGGAATGCGGAGTGAGCCACCGGAGTCGGATCCGTGGGCGGCGGGCACCATGCCGCTCGCGACCGCCGCGGCGGAGCCGCCGCTCGACCCGCCACAGGAGTATTTGAGATTGTGAGGGTTGCGGCACGGCCCCCACAACTGGGGCTCGGTGGTGATGTTGAGTCCCAGCTCAGGCGTGTTGGTCCTGCCGACGACCACCGCCCCGGCTGCTTCGAGACGCTCGATCAGCTGACTCGATTCGTCATGTGATTCACCGGCGAAGCAGTGGCTGCCTCGGGATAGGGGGAGGCCGGCCACCTCGGCATGCAGATCCTTGACCAAGAGAGGGACCCCGTGGAGCGGTCCCGTAGGAAGGCCGCGATCAATGGCTGATCGGGCACGGTCTTCGTTGATCGAGACCACCGCGTTGATCTGGGGGTTCTGCGTCTCGATCTCGCGAAGACACCGATCCAGTGCTTCCGTGGGAGTCAGTTCTCCCGACTCAATTGCGGTGGCGACGCCGCGAACGGTCCAGTCGGTCATCCACCTACGGCAGACATCAAGGCTTCAGCGAGGGTCTGTGGGGCAGAGAAGAGCACCTCGTGCGAGCCCGGGATCTCGATCAGCTTGAATTCGCCGAGTCGCTGTGACATGCCCGGGTGCCAGGTGAACTCGTCGGGTGGGAATACCTGATCATCCGTTGCGTGGACGAACACCTTGTTGATGTCGAGGCCGGGGAACCGGGACAGGTCGAGCGGCTCGGTGGCTCTTGCCAGAGGCTCGGGGCTGAGTTGGGCGAAGGCCGATCTAGCCGTTTCTTCGTCGGCATCGTTCATGAACCCGGCATGGAACAGCTCGAAAGGCACCATCACCTCGCCGTTTTGCTCGAGGGCCTGGAACGCAGCTGCCGAATCAGGTGGGATGTAAGAGAACACCGAAGCACCGTCCTCGACCACGTAGGCGTTGTGGAACACGGCATGTGAGATGCGGTCCGGTATTGCTTGGGCCACTAGCTGGACCACAGCGCCGCCGAAGCTGTGGCCGACGAGAACAACATCCGAGAGGTCGGCACCCGTGATCTCGTTCGCGACATGTGACCAGGTCGCTTCCATCGACACACTTCGGTCCGCTCCCGGCCCGTTGCCGGGAAGTGTGGGTGCCAGAACCTGGTGACCCGCGGTCTCGAGATGACCTCGCACGCCGTCCCAGCACTCCCCGACGTGCCAGGAACCATGAATCAGGACAAACTGCATGACGCTCCCTTGAGTTGCCTGGTTGCAACGTATGGAGATCCGCCGATGCGGGCTATCAGCTCAACGACAGATCTAGGTCAGATCTGTGACATCTTCCTGGTATGTGGCGGGGGTGACTCCGTAGTGCTCTCGAAACCATGTTGTGAGATGGGAAGGCCCACTGAATCCGACGGCGTAGGCAACCTCGGTGACGGTGCGCTGCCTCGAAGACAGGAGGAAGCGCGCCTCCTCGAGTCTGCGTTTCCTGATCGCCTTGGCCACAGATGTGGTGCTGCCTAGGAAAGAGCGGTGTAGATGACGCTGAGAAACGCCGAGCTCCATCGAGAGGCTCGCCACATTGAGGGTTCTCAGCTCGGTCCAGTTCTCGATGGCACGCCGAGCTTCGAAGCGGAGGAGTGGAAGCCGGGATTGGCCCCCTAGCGATCGGCTCAACAGTGCCACGGATGAGTGGAGCACAGACTCGAGCTCCGCGGTCGAGTCCGGTTCAAACGACTTCATCGAGCGCGCCATCCCGAACACTGTCCTTCGGCACCAGTCAACAGGAGCGTCGCCACCTATCGACTTCGCCTGGCCACGCAGCATCGGATAGCGCTGTTCGACAAGCTCGTCGCTCAGGCCCAAGAAGGCCACAGTTGGTGGGACCGAATAGTCGACGAAGAACCTCTTGTTTGCCGGGACAACGACGACGTGGTTGCGGTCGATCGGAGCCCTGTCGGCACCGAAGTCGATGGTTCCTTCTCCTCTCTCGGCGAAGAGAAGGAACACGCCCGGCGCGTCGCTGTCGGCAGCAGAGCGGCGAGACTCGAGACGAGGCACCTGTGCAACCAGGAGGTCAATGCTGCCGATCGGAGCATGTGCCAACGAGGCGTCGAAGTTGTCAGGAGGTTGATGGGCGCGGATCTGCTGATCGACCAGTGATCGATCGACATCCTCCTTAAAGGCCTCGTAGCCCAATCTTCCCCGGTATCTGTGCTGGACACCGATCACCGTGTCGATCCTACGTACCGGCATGAGTGCCGTGTTGGCTGAACGAGTAGGGCTTCTCGGGCGTCGAGCCCTTCGTGACATAATCGCTCATGGAGATCGTGGCGCTGGGCGCCGCATTCGTGCTCGGCTTCGTTGTCTCGCGGTTTGGCGTGGCTCCGTTGGTTGGATACCTGATCGCGGGCTATCTGCTGGCAGCGTTCGGGTTCGAGTCGAGTGATCTGCTGGATCTCGTGGCTGACCTGGGCGTGTTGCTGCTCCTGTTTGCGATTGGCTTGAAGCTCACCGTCCGATCGCTCAAGCCCAACTACGTCTGGGGCAGTGCTGCTCTGTTCGCAGTCGTCGGCACCCTCTTGCCAGTGGCCGGGTTCTTCCTTCTGCAATACATCGGCAGTGAGCTGTTCGCCGACTTCGATTTCAGGTCGGCGCTGATAGTTGGACTGGCGCTCTCCTTCTCGAGCACGGTGTTCGCTGTCAAGGCTCTGGAAGAGACCAACGAGGCAGAGTCGATCGGTGGCCGGATCGCGATCGGGATCTTGATCCTCCAGGATCTGGTTGCCGTCGCCTTCCTCGCGTCGACGTCGGGGACGCCGCCGACGGTGTGGGCCCTGCTTGTCGTTCCAGGGTTCTTCGCCGTGAAGCCTTTGCTGGGTTGGGTCATCGACCGAGCTGGTCACGGCGAGCTGCTGATTCTCTTCGGGTTCGTCGCCGCCATCGGTGCCGGGGCGGTCTTTGACATCGTGGGGCTCAAGTCGGACCTTGGTGCCCTTGTGGCTGGATACGCGCTATCGGGCCACGCCAGGGCCCATGAGATGGCGGATCAGATGCTTGGCGTCAAAGATCTGCTCCTGGTCGGCTTCTTCCTCTCCGTGGGTCTTCTCGGTGCCCCGCCGGTCGAGGTGATAGTTGTCGCCGCCGTGGTCATCGCACTGCTGCCGACGCGAAGCATTGCCCTCATCTGGCTTCTCACACGGTTCCGGTTGCGCGGGCGGACGTCGCTGCACACGGCGATCACACTCTCGGCTTACAGCGAGTTCGGGCTGGTGGTGACCGTCGCCGCCGTGGCCAGCGGGCTCCTCACCGAATCGTGGGTTCAGACCATCGGGCTCACCGTGGCCGGGTCCTTCATCGTCGCTTCGGTGGCGAACAAGTATCGCTATCGCTTCTACGACAAGGTGTTCCCACAGCTCCGTCGGCTGGAGCGGCATCCGATCATCCCCGAGGACGCGATCATCGATCTCGACTCGGCCCGGATACTCATTTTTGGCATGGGTCGTGTCGGGACAGGCTCCTACGACGAGTTGGTCGAGCATCGCCAGGGCAGGATCATTGGTGTGGAGCGAGAGGCCGAGCTGGTATCGAGACACCAGGAGAGCGGGCGCGTCGTGGTGAGAGGTGATGCCCTCGACCGCGGCTTTTGGGAGCGGGCGCGGCTGCACCCAGAGGTGGAGCTGGTGGTTGCGGCCATGAGCAGCCATGCAGCGAATCTCGAATGTGCCCGCCGCGTGCGGGAGTTCCTGCCACGAGCGAAGATCGCGGCCGTGGCTCAGTTCAGGGATCAAGTCGCCGACTTGCACGAAGCCGGTGTTGACGTGGCTCGGAATCTCTATGAGGAAGCGGGTCAAGCTCTGGCCGGAGACGCCGTTCACTTTCTCCAGCACAGAGAAGACGAAGAAGACCGCCAGGGCGATGATGTCCGCCCGTAGGAACGGCCTCGGCCGGGGTCGTTTGAGCTGGCGTCAGCTCCTGGGGGAGCGAGACGGGAAGCTGGGTGGCTTCATCGGGGTGTTCACGCCGTCGATCCTGACCATCCTCGGTGTGATCCTCTATCTGCGAACCGGTTGGGTGGTTGGCAATGTCGGCCTGGCTGGGGCGCTGGCCATCGTGATCATCGCCCACATCGTGACGCTGATCACCGCCCTGTCCGTCTCTGCTGTGGCAACCAACATGCGTGTCGGCACCGGTGGTGCGTACTACATCATCTCGCGCAGCCTCGGCATAGAGGTAGGGGCAGCGATCGGGATACCGCTCTTCCTCGCGATGACTCTGTCTGTGACCCTCTACGCGTTTGGCCTCGCGGAGAGCGTGACTGCCGTGTGGCCAGAGGCTCCGGAGAGGGCGATCGCCTTCATCACAGTGTTTGCCGTGGCATTGCTAGCTGCGCGTGGCGCAGGCATTGCGCTGAGGCTTCAGTTGCCAATCATGCTCGGCATTGCCCTTTCGCTGGTTGGTCTCGTGGTGGGTGTGTTGACCGCCGGTCCCGTGGAGGTCCCGTTGTCGGCGGTTGCCGAAGGTG
Organism: Acidimicrobiia bacterium; assembly: GCA_028285585.1. Classification (GTDB taxonomy): domain Bacteria; phylum Actinomycetota; class Acidimicrobiia; order Spongiisociales; family ZC4RG35; genus CAXMPK01. The sequence goes on along the minus strand of JANQOU010000011.1, from coordinate 147,228 downwards.
CAGAAGAGTTCTGGGTCGTGTTCGCCGTTTTCTTCCCGGCTGTCACAGGGATCCTGGCCGGCATTGCCCTCTCGGGTGATCTCAAGCATCCGAGCCGCTCCATCCCTCGGGGCACGATCCTGGCGGTGCTGGTCGGGTTCGCCGTCTATCTGGCGGTGCCCGTGGTCCTGGCGTCGGCCGCATCCCCCGAGGAGTTGGTTTCCAACAATCTCATCTGGTTCGATCTTGCAGGCCCGCTGTTCTTCTTGGTTCTTTGGGGTCTGTGGGGTGCCATCTTCTCCTCGGCCGTGGGCAGCGTCCTCGGCGCCCCGCGGACACTCCAGGCGATGGTGGGCGACCGGGTGCTGCCGCGTGCGCTGGGCACGGAGTGGCCTTGGATCAAAGGTCCCGGCATGCCGCTGCTGTTCACCACCGCCATCGCGGCTACGGCTGTCGCTTTGGGTGATCTGAACGCTGTGGCTCCAGTTCTCACCATGTTCTTCCTGACCACCTATGGCACGGTCAACCTCGTGGCCGGGTTGGAGAAGGTGTCCGGTGACCCCTCCTATAGGCCCAGCCTCACCGTTCCGTGGTGGGCTTCCTTGTCGGGTGCGGCGGGATGTTTCATCGTGATGTACCTGATCAACCCGCTCGCTCTGATCATCGCCGTGCTCTTTCAGGTCGGTGTGTACGTCTTCATGAGGCGTCGCGCCCTGACCGCGCCCTGGGGCGACTTGAGGCGCGGAGCCTTGTTGGCGCTGATTCGGAGAACTGCTCTTCAGTTGAGAAAGCTGCCCATCGACCCGCGGAACTGGCGCCCCAACATTCTTCTGTTCGCAGATGAGGGCGGCCGGCGCCCCGACCTGGTCCGCTTCGCCTCCTGGCTGGTCCAGGACAGGGGGATACTCACGGTCTCACATCTGGTGCCGGGCACCCTCGAGGAGCAATCGGCAAGCGCCCAGACGGAGGCCGCCGCCCTGAACGCGGAGTTGGAGCGGCTGGGCATAGCCGGGTTTGCCGAGGTCGATGTCGTCGAGAACATCGAGGACGGTGCCATTGCCGTGGCCCAGGCCAACGGGATCGCCGGGATCGAGTCGAACACGGTGATGTTCGGCTGGGGGAGGACCCCGCACAGCCACGTTGTCGCCTTGCGTGTCATCGAGCGGGTGGCTCTGCTCGGCAAGTCGGGGGTCATTTGCCGTGTCGGTGCTCAAGGCGCAGGGGAGGGAGGCAAAGTCATCCACGTGTGGTGGGGAGGCCTTCAGGAGAACGGTGACATGCTGGTTCTGTTCGCCCACCTCATCTCTCAGAACCCGGCTTGGAGAAAGGCGAAGATCACGATCAACAGCGTCGCGACGACACAGATGATGTATGAGCACAACCAAGAGTCTCTTGAGCGGATCACAGATGCGGCCAGGATCGAGGCTTCGATCGACGTGATGGTGAAGCCGCAGGATGTGACCGTCCAGGAGATGATCTCCGAGCGCTCTCGCGACGCAGACCTGGTCCTGCTCGGCCTACGCGGGATTGCTCACTTGGAGGAGGCGGAGTACGCACAGCGTCTCGACGCCCTGTCGGCAGGACTCAAGAACGTGATGTTCGTGCGCAGCGCCGGGTCATTTAGGGGCCAGTTGCTCGGAGAGACCAGCAACAACCGGTTCTGAGAGAAGCCGGCCACTTGTTTGCTCGAGTTAGACCTGGGCGGGGATCTTCAGCTCGGACATGAGAGTGCGGACTCGTGCTTCGAGGTCGTCTCTGATCGGCCGGACGTCTTCGACGGCCTTGCCTGAGGGGTCCTCGACCTCCCAGTCCACGTAACGCTTGCCGGGGTAGACCGGGCAGGCATCGCCGCAGCCCATCGTGACCACCACGTCTGCCGCCCTGACGATCTCATCGGCCCACGGCTGGGGGATCTCGGTGCTGATGTCGACGCCTCTTTCGGCCATCGCAGCTACGGCAGCCTGATTGACCTCCTCGGCAGGCTCGGATCCACCGGAGAAGACGTCTATCTCTTCCCCGGCGAGGTGACGCATCCAGCCGGCGGCCATCTGCGACCGCCCTGCGTTGTGCACACACAGGAACAGCACGCTCGGGTTGAGCGTGCCCGGATCGGTCTCCAGCCGAACAAGGGCACGGAGGCGGTCCCTGGCGAATCGCTCGGCGAGCAAGGGGATCCAGGCACTGGTGTTGGCGCGCCCCATCAAGTTCTCGAGTGACTCGTTCATGAAGCGCTCGATGGTCTCGGTGTTGAGCTGCCCGTCGAAGCGGCGCTCGAGCCGTTCGGCTGCCTCTCGGATCTGAAGCTTCTCGGCGGTGGTGAGCTCGTTTACGGGCATGGGTCCTCCTGTGCAGATGCGTGTTCTGTCGTCGAAATCGGGTAGAGAACGGCAGCAAGCGCCGCGGCGGCAAGGCCGGCTATCACCTGGGCGGTGAGAAAAGCGGGCACCGACACCGGGGCGATGCCGGTGTAGGTGTCGGTGAAGATGCGGGTGATGGTCACGGCAGGGTTGGCAAAGCCGGTCGAAGACGTGGCGAAGATCACCGTTGCCACCCATGCTCCCACCGCGAAGGGAACCGCACCAGGGCGGTCGGTGCGCACCAAGCCCAGGATCAGGAGCACCAGAACGAAGGTGGCCACCACCTCGGCGACAATCAGACCGGATCCGTTGCGTGTGGTCGAGGAGACCGTGACGATGTCTTGGTTGAAGCTCAGGTTGGCGGCCATCACGCCTAGTGCACCGCCGAGCACCTGAGCCAAGACGTATCGGGCTGCCTTGGCTGTGCTCAAAGCCCGGGTTCTCCAGAAGGCAAGGGTCACCGACGGGTTGAAGTGAGCGCCGGAGACGGTCTGCAACATCGCAATCAAGGCTCCGAGCCCAAGACCCACGGCGACGGCGTGGGCCAGTAGCTGAACACCGCTATCAGCGGCAAGTGCCTCCGCCGCGATGCCACTGCCCACGATGACGTACAGCAGCAGGCCAGTGCCCAGGGCTTCTCCGAGGGTCTGCTTGTTCACACCACGCCCTCGGTGAGCCTCCCCATGCGTTCTGAGATCTCGCCAAAGGCTGACCGGAACGCGTTGAGGGTGCCGATACGGACTGGGTCGGGGATCGACCAGTGGAGGTTGCTGGCAGCTTCCGGCTGGCCTGCTTCTGCCGCCCGATCGCAGACACTCACCAGTACATCGAGATCGGCAGGCAGCTCCGAGTACGTGGAGGGGGTCGCTCCTGAGATGTCGAGCTCGAACTCAGAGGCGATCTTGACGGCCTTCGGGTGGACTCGGGCCGAGGGCTGTGTCCCGGCACTAGCCGCAGGCTCGCCTGTCATCTGCTCCCACATCGCCGCCGCGAACTGCGACCGTGCCGAATTTTGAGTGCATATGAAGGCCACCTTGGCGCCGAGCGCCAGGAGTGGCACTCGCAGCAACCGAGGGTCTTCGCTCCGCAGGGTCACATAGCGCCGGCGACGATCTCCTTCGGAGACGCGTCGTTCGATCAACCCGGCCCCCTCGAGCAGGCCTAGGTGGTGGGCGAGCAGGTTTCCCTCGATCTTCAGGATGTCCGACAGCTCGGCAACAGTCCGGTCGCCGAGAGAGAGACTGTCGACGATCAGGAGACGCTTCTCGTCACCGAGTGCCGCGTGACGTCTTGCCCTTTCTCGACTGTTCATAACACAAAGAATATTGAGTCAAAATTATCTGAGCAAGTTGTGCGAGGAGGATTTGCACTGTCTGGGTAGTGGAAATATCGTTCGGTACCTAACGATCTGCGTTACGAGGAAAGGTGAGCAGGTGACGAGAAGAAGAGCGCCGATGCTGGCTGCGGCGATAGCCGCAGTTCTTGTGTTGGCAGCATGTTCCGACAGCGGGGCAAGTGACGAGCTGAGAGAGTCGGCAGTCGACAACTATGCCAGTGTTGTCCACGAGGCCTACAGCATCAGCCTTGCCTCTGCGGAGGCCATGGATGAGGCGATCGACGCATTCCTGGCAGCCCCGTCGGCGGCAAGCCTCGAGGCGGCCAAGCGATCATGGCTCACAGCCCGGGACGACTACGGCCCGACAGAAGTCTTCCGCTTCTACGGAGGCCCCATCGACAACGAAGACTCTGGCCCCGAGGGCCTGATCAACGCATGGCCACTCGACGAGGCTTACATCGACTACGTCGAGGGTGCGCCCGACTCCGGCATCGTCAACATGAGCGACGAGTTCCCGACAATCGACGCAGATCTGCTGGTGGAGCTGAATGAAAAGGATGGCGAGGCCAACATCTCGACGGGATGGCATGCCATTGAGTTCTTGCTTTGGGGTCAGGATCTCTCGCTCGACGGGCCGGGCTCCAGGTCTTTCGAGGACTACACGACGGCAGCCAATGCCGACAGGCGAGGGCTGTATCTGGCCACCGCCTCAGACCTGCTGCTCGTCCATCTCGGGCAGATGGTCGACGCCTGGGCTCCCGGCGCTGAGAACTACCGCGCCGACTTCGTCGCCCTCGATAGCAACGAGGCCCTCGGGATGATCATGACCGGCATGGGTGAGCTGAGCCGTGGCGAGCTGGCAGGCGAGCGAATGAACGTCGCTTATGAGGCTCGCTCGCAGGAAGACGAGCACTCCTGCTTCGCGGACAACACAACAGCCGACATCATCGGGAACGCGGCCGGCATCGAGATGGTTTATCTCGGCAAGGTGGGCTCGGTGAGCGGCACCAGCATCTACGACTTGGTTGCGGCCGAAGACCAAGAGCTTGCCGATCGGCTTCGCGATGAGATCGCAGCCAGCATCGGGAAGGCAGGCGACATCCCAGTTCCCTTCGACCAGCATCTGGTGGAGGGCGTGCCGGACAGCGACCCGGGAAGAATGTCGATCTTCGACACCATCCTGAGTCTCGAAGAACAAGCCGACACGATCGTTGCCTCAGCCGAGTTGCTGGGAGTCTCAGTCAACCTGAGTTGAGCGACAGACACTCCAATCTGAAGTTGAGACGAGCCTGGCTGTTGGCCGGGCTCGTCTTGGTCGTGGTCACGTTTGGAGTGGTCACGCTCTGGCCGGCACCGCACTCAGACCTGCTGGTGGAGAAGAGCGGGGGAGAGGGCACAACGGCGTCCTCCGACCGGAACGCGTTCGGCAATTCGGCGAGAAACCTCACCAACGAGCAGCGACGTGACTTCGAGGTCGGCGACAGCTTCTTCACTCAGAACTGGGTGACGGCTCCGGCATCAACGGATGCCCGCGACGGGCTGGGTCCCCTGTTCAACGCTCAGGCTTGCTCCTCCTGTCACCTTCGTGATGGCCGGGGCAGCCCGGAGGAGAACGAGCTGGGCCTGTTGTTCAGGCTGAGCGTTCCGGGGAGCGACGGTCCCGAGCCGGACCCCAACTACGGCGGTCAGTTCCAGGACCGCTCCATTCTCGGTGTCGATTCGGAGGGCGAGGTTCGCCGGTTCTATGTGGAGGAAATGGGCCAGTTCGAAGACGGCACGACCTACTCGTTGCGCCGCCCCGTTCACGAGCTGAGTGACCTTGCCTATGGGCCGCTGGCCATTGACATCATGATCTCGCTCCGTCTTGCGCCACCAGTGTTCGGGGCCGGGCTGCTCGAAGCGATCCCCGAGGCTGCAATCGTCGCTCTCGCCGACCCTGCTGACGCAGACGGCGACGGGATCTCCGGAAGGCCGAACTATGTCATCGAGGCAACAACCGGCAATCGCCTCTTGGGCCGCTTCGGGTGGAAGGCGAACGTGCCGACGGTTGAGCAGCAGGTTGCCGGTGCCTTTCTCGGTGATATCGGGATCACCTCAGATGTGTTCATGGAGGAGAATTGCACGATTCCTCAGGTGGCTTGTGCGGAAGCGCAGAACGGGGGAAGCCCCGAGATCCCAAGAGATCGGCTCGACTTTGTTGTCTTTTACAACGAGACGCTGGCGGTGCCCGCACGGAGGAACCTCGACTCCGCGGATGTTCGGGAAGGTGCCGAGCTGTTTGCCTCGCTTGGTTGTGCCTCCTGTCACACGCCGCGACATCAAACGGGCGATGATCCGATCGAGGCGCTGGCCAACCAGGTGATCTACCCGTTCACCGATCTTCTGCTTCACGACATGGGCCCTGACTTGGCCGATGATCGCCCCGACGGCGAGGCGTCCGGCTCAGAGTGGCGGACGCCACCTCTGTGGGGCATAGGCCTGACGAAGACGGTCAACGGCAACCTCCACTTCCTCCATGACGGCCGTGCCCGGTCGCTGGAGGAGGCGATACTGTGGCACGGTGGTGAGGCTGCTTCTTCGCGAGACGGGTACAAAGCCTTGACAGAAGACCAGCGCAGCCAGCTGATCGAGTTCCTCAACTCGCTATGAAGCGCTTGGGAGCATGCGCCGGGCTCCTGTTTGCGATCGCAGCTTGCTCTAGCGGCCCGAGCCAGGGCGATGTGGTGTCGGGCATCGCCGTCGACATCATCGTTCCCTCGCTCCAGGTCGCGCACGCCGACCTGGATGCACTCGCCGACCAGGTCGCCGACTACTGCCAGGCTCCGGAGACGAGCGACCAGTCTTTGGTCCTGGCGGCCTGGGAGAAGGCGGTTTCTAGCTGGGAGGCTGTCGAGGCGACGGCGCCGTTCGGTCCTGCGTCAATGTTGAGAACGGTGTCGATGACGAATTACCTGCCAATAAGCGAGGTGGGGATCGATGACCTCCTTGCCGGCGATGAGGCGATCGACCCTGACTATCTGGCAAACAGGTCCTCGTCGACGAGACGTGGCCTCGGGGCGATCGAGTACACGTTGCTGGGATCCAGCCCGGGTGATCGGAAGTGTGAGCACGCAGTTGCTGCGGCTGCGGTGGCAGCAATTGCGAGTGATGACCTGGTCGAGGCGTGGACTGTCAGCTACCGAGGCGGTGCTGCCTATTCGCAGGTGCTGACCGAGGAGATGGAGCCGGGAGATGCACTCGGCGACATCATCGGAGCCATCGTGGAGACCTTCAAGCGCCAGTCCCGCTTCGAGGTTGGCCGCGCCATCGGCGTCAGCGCTCCTGAGCCCGACCTGGAGGCGATCCCGGAGGGCCACGCCGGGTTTGGATCAGGCCGGTATCTGGCTCAGTTGGCCGGGATCGAGGCTGTGCTGCAAGCCGGGGGCGAGTCGTCGCTCATTGATCTGATCCGGTCTCGATCGGAAGACATTGCAGACTCCGTGGAGTCACACCTCGAGGATGCCCGCGCTCAGATGTTGGCCGTCGAGCAGCCGTTGCGCACCGTGGCTGTCGAGTCTCCGGAGCAGCTTCAGCGGTATCTCGATGAGATCGATGCGTTGCTTGCCCTGTTCGAAGCAGACGTCGTCTCGCTCCTCGACGTCACACTTGGGTTCTCCGACTCCGACGGCGACACCGGGTGAACCAACTCGTCAGCGCAGCCTCGAGCAAGGTCTTTCGGATCGGCTTCGGGGTAGTCGCCTTTGTCCTGATCGTCAGGTTCTTGGCACGTGGCTGGATCGAAAGCCTGATCCTCGAACCGGAGTTTCACTTCAAGTACCCGGGATTCGAATGGGTGGTTCCGTTGCCGGCGCCTCTCATGTACGCGCACTTCGTCCTGCTTGGTGTGGCTGCGCTGGCCATCGCAGCCGGCTTCAGACACCGGTTGGCAGCTGCCTTTTTTGCTCTGGGGTTCGCCTACGTCGAGCTGATCGATCGCACCAACTACCTCAACCACTACTACTGGATCATCCTCACTGCCGGCCTTCTTGCGTTTCTGCCTGTCGCCGGGCGTGATGAGGTCCCGGCTTGGGTGGTCTGGCTGCTCCGCTTTCAGGTTGGCATGGTCTATGTGTTCGCCGGTATGGCGAAGGTGAACACCGACTGGCTTCTGGAGGGTCAGCCTCTCGCCACCTGGTTGCCTGCGAGATCAGACATGTGGCTCGTCGGACCGCTGCTGGCTTTGCCTGTAACGGCGTTGGTGCTTTCGTGGCTGGCCGCCCTCTTCGACCTCACCATCGTTGGTTGGTTGTCGTCCCGTCGAACCAGGTTGGCCGCCTACCTGGTGTTGGTTTCCTTTCATGTGAGCACTTGGGCTCTCTTCCCATCCATAGGCGTGTTCCCGCTGGTGATGAGTGTTTCCGCCCTCGTGTTCTTCCCGCCCGACTGGCCGCAGAGGTTCCTCAGTCAGATTGCCGAGCCCGTCTCACCTCGCCGGGAACCTGCGATTCGCCCCGTGTGGGTTGCAGCAGCAGCCGTCTACGTGTTTGCCATGCTCTTGGTCCCGCTTCGCCATCACATGATCCCAGGTGATGTGAAGTGGACCGGCGAGGGTTACTTGTTCTCCTGGCAGGTGATGCTGTCGGAGAAGTCAGGGTCAGCTTCTTTCGTTGTCACGGATGCCGAAGGGCGATCTTGGGTCGTTGGGCCTCCGGACTATCTCAACGAACGACAGGTTGCGGTTATGGCCACCGACTCCCGGCTCATCGAGCAGACAGCGAAGCTGATCGCCGATGATCTCGATGTGACCGTGGCTGCGGATGTGAAACTCTCCTTCAACGGCCGGCCGAGCGCTCAATACACGGATCCAGCCGTCCCGCTGGCACCAAGGCCCGTCGATGCTCCACGTTTCTTGCTGCTGCCGCCGCCAGCCTGACAAGGCTCCCCGGCATCCTTCTTGCTAGGTTCGAAGTCCCCGCGCCCGAAGGGATTCATGAAGCTCTCGGTCAAAGACCGTGCCACCTTCGATCTCGTTGTCGACACCCTCTTGCCCGCTGTCGAAGGAGATGGTCCCGCATGGACCATCTCGGGTGCCGACCTTGGCCTTGGTGAGGCTCTGCCTGCCGTCTTCGAGAGGCTCCCTCATGATCGAGACCGGGCAGATCTGAAACTGTTTCTTCGGCTGCTTCGGTCGGCCCCTGCCGGGCTCGCCTTGCACGGCCGGCCCAAGGCGTTCCTCAGGATGAGCGCCCATGAGCGGGCAGACGCAGTTCGGCGAATGGAAGGCCACCCGTTGGGTCTGGTCAGGAAGGGCGTCAGGGCGCTGAAGACACTCGCCGGCTTTCTATGGGTGTCGACTGACGATTCAGCCCGGCCTCCTGCGACGTGGAGTGCCATGGGTTACCCAGGGCCCAACGGCCCCGCACCAGAGGTGCCTAAAACCTTGAGAACCGTCGAGATCGAGCGTGACACCTCGCTCGAGTGTGATGTGGTGGTCGTTGGCAGCGGAGCCGGAGGAGGGACGGCGGCCGGAGTGCTGGCCGCAGCAGGGTTCGATGTGATCGTCCTCGAAGCCGGCCGATATCGCAACGAGTCTGACTTCACGCATCTCGAGTCCTCCGCCTATCGCGACCTGTATCTCGATCAGGCCCTCAACTCCACGGCCGACGGGGGCTTGGCCGTCGTGTCGGGCGCGACTTTGGGCGGCGGGACAGTGATCAACTACACCACCTCGTTCTCCACGCCGCTTTCGGTCCGCAGAGAGTGGGACGCCGTGGCCGGGTTCCACGATGTGTTCGAAGGCAGGGCGTACGAGGAGAGTGACGCCGCGGTTCGCTCCAGGCTGGGAGTCAACAGCGACAACGGCGCTCCGTCGATGCGTGCCCAGCTGATGGAGAAAGGCCTTCGTGAGAAGGGGTGGCATGTCGGCGAGATGCCACGCAATGCCAGCGGGTGTGTCGATGAAGAATGCGGGTTCTGCACCATGGGTTGCCGGATCGGAGCGAAGCACTCGATGCTCACGACATATCTTCAGGACGCCGTGGATGCTGGGGCGAGGGTCATCACTGGAGCCGGAGTCGATGTGGTCACAACAAACTCAGGACGGGCGACAGGAGTGAAGGCTCATGTGGGCGAGGCCGCGCTGAAGGTGACTGCAAAGACGGTCGTCCTCGCTGCCGGGTCGCTCAACACGCCGGCCATCCTTCTTCGCAGCGGTCTCGGCGGCAAAGCAGCGGGTGACTACCTCCGCCTTCACCCGGTCACAGCGGTGTGGGGGAGGTTCGAGCAACGGGTCGAGCCATGGTCCGGAATCCTCCAGACTCGTTACAGCGACGAGTTCGCCGACCTCGATGGCTCGGGCTACGGGTTCAAGTTCGAGACCGCTCCGGTGCATCCGCTGTTTCCGGCGGCCTTCATGGGTTGGGAGGACGGAGCCTCTTTCAAACGGGACGTGCTCGGGCTTGCACACCTCGACGTTGGTGGGGTCCTGCTCCGAGACCGCGGCCACGGAAAGGTGGTCATCCGCAGGGATGGCACTCCGGTGTGGAAGTACTCCATCTCCAAGTACGACCAGGCACATGTTCGAGAAGGGGTGAGACGCGCCGCCGAGATGTACGCCGCAGCCGGTGCCGAGGAGATCATCTCGTCGACGGTCCGGCCGGTGCGATGGCGGCCTGGAAGCGGGCGACCTATCGAAGACTTCACCGCGGGTGTCGATGCCATCGGGTACGGCTCTAACCAAACCGCATACTTCACCTTCCACCAGATGGGGTCGGCACGCATGGGCTCAGACCCGGGAGCCTCGGCGGTGGACGCGAACAACGAGACGCACGACACCGCCGGCCTCTACGTCATGGATGGCTCGTGTTTCCCAACGGCCTCTGGTGTGAACCCGATGCTGAGCATCGCCACCATCGCTCATCGCGGCGCAACGTTGCTGTCCGAGAAGATGAGCTGACCGCCTCAGTCCGACTGATTCACCCCCAGCGAGAGGACCGCATCGATCATCTTCTCGGGGTCTGCCTGCCCGAAGACCGTTTGGATCTGGTTGTCGGCCCACAGCGATGCCAGTCCATGCGCCATGGCCCAGAAGTAGAGGGTGAGCATCTCCGAGTCGGCGTCGGCGAGCACGCCGGCGGCTTGCATCTCCGACACTCCGCGGCGCAGCCCATCGAAGGAAGAGACAGCAGCCTCGTCCAGGTTGGGATGGCCGGTCTTGTCCAGATCCGACCGGAACATGACGTCGAAGTACGGCCTGTGCTCCATGGCAAACCGGACGTAGGTTTTCCCGTCTTCTATGAAGCGGGATGCCGGGCTATCGCCGGCACTGGTAGTCGACTCCGTCATCATCCGGCCGAGGATGCCGAAGCCCCTTTGGGCGAAGGCGGCGAGCATCCCCTCTTTGTCACCGAAGTGATGCCCCGGGGCGGCATGTGAGACGCCGGCTCGCCTGGCCACCGCTCGCAGACTCAGGCTGCGAACACCACTTTCGGCGATGACCTGCTCGACGGTGTCCAGCAGATGCTCTTTGCTGTCGGCTGATCCAATCATGAGCCCAATCATACTTGACAATGTCAAGTGAGCGGTGCCATCCTTGCTTGACATTGTCAAGTGACAGAGAGGAGCCAGGCATGGCTGATGTGACAACCGAAAATGTGTGGAGAGAAGTCGACAGGCAGATGTTTGCGGTAGTCGGCATGGTCAACGCACGAGGCGAGGCGAGAACCGTCGGCGTCGTCTATCTGGTGGAAGACGGCAAGCTCCTTTTCGGCACTGCACGTGATGAGTGGAAAACCAGGCACATCCTGGCCAATAGCGACGTGTCTGTGACAGTGCCGATCGCAAAGCGGATTCCGTTTCTGCCGTGGGTGCGCATTCCTGCCGCGACTGTCACCTTTGCCGCAACAGCACATGTGTTGAACCAAGACGAAGCGCCACCGGCTGTTGCCGGCCGGCTCGAAGAAGGGCTGACTGAGGAGTCTGGAGAGCTTCCACCGTCAGTGATCGTGGAGCTGATTCCGCGAGGAGACTTCATCACCTACGGAGTGGGCGTGTCGTTGTCCCAGATGCGTGACACTGGCCTGGCGAGGGGCAGGGTGCCGGTCGCGGTGTGAATTCAGCCGTCGACCTGCTTCAAGAACTTCGCCAGCTCCTCCGTCTCAGCCAGCACGACCTCGGATTCGTCGGGGAACCCGCCCGACTCGACGTCAGACCTGAACTCCGACAGGGCGCGGCGTCTCTCGTCGTCCATTTGCGCCCGAATCGAGTTGAAATCGGCGTATGCCCGCGCATGGCGGGGGATACAGTCGCCGTCGCCGGTCAGGTCGGACGTGAACAGAAACAAGACGTCGGCGTCAGAGCCGGAGCCCAGCGAGATGGTGGTCATGCCGGTGCGTGCGTGTATCTCCGACATCACGTTGGCCGGGATCAGCTCACACTCGACGGCGAAGGCACCGGCATCCTCGAGCCGTCTGAAGTCTTCCCACAGGGACACGGCCTCGTCAGCAGTCTTCCCGACAGCTCTCACTCCGCCGAGAAGATTGGACTTCTTCGGGACGAACCCGAGATGGCCCATCACAGGGATGTCCTCGCTGGCCAGCCGTTCCACGACCTCGAGTCTCCTCGCAGTGATGACAGCGTCCGCCCCGTCTGTCAGCGCGATCAGGGCTCGGCCTAGAAGCTCGTCGACGCTTACGTCCCCTTCGAAGTCGATCGCGGCAGTGACGAACAGCCGAGACGAGCCGGCACGGACCGAAGGAACGCTTTGGGACAGGCAGACCGCCATCTCGATGCCAGCCGACTCGGCGGCTGCCGATTCCTCCTCGTTCGACGCCGTCACCTGTGCGTAGCGCCTCCCCGTGCCATGGATCTCACAGATCGATGCGACGGTGACTGTCCGGTCGGCGCTTTGGCCGGTGTAGTCGAGGATTCGAGCCATCGGCGCAGGCTACGCATCTCGTTCGGATCAGTCGGAGCTAGAGGTGCAGGTCGATCCACGACCGCCAGGACTCGGTTAGCTCGGCTGCGTCGTCTCCGACCAGTGGCTTGCCGACATGGACGTTGACCCTTCCCCAGCGCAGCTTGTTCTCGATGCCGAATAGGCGATCGGTCCCGGTCACGACGACGGGCACCAACGGGACACGCTTCCGCGCGGCGAGCCAGCCGGCACCACGCCTCGGAGCCTCCTCGCCCCAGCGTCTGACACGGGTCGCTTCCGGGAACACGCCGATGTTCTCTCCGCGATCGAGGAGGCGAAGGGCAGCTCGGACGGCAGTGACCGGTGTCTTGGCGCGTGGCAGGGGGATCGAGCCAAAGGTCACCAGGGCAAGGTCGAGTAGTCGGTGCTCTCCCCAGAGCTCGTCGACAGCGAGAAACCTGATCGGCAGACCCACGGCCGCCCCGACTAGTGGCGGGTCCAGGTGCGAGAAGTGATTGGCGGCGACGACAAAAGGCGGTGCCGGGAGGTCGCCTTCCCTGGTGATTGATAGCAGTGTGGTGAGCCGGCCCATGCCTCGGATCGTCGGTGGCCCGACTTTCCATAGAGACCGGCCGCTTCTGGAGAGGGCGCGGGGCCCGGCCGGTGTCTCGATAGTGGTTGGTGTAGACGTGAGGCGACTCCGTGTGTGTGCAGAGAGGAGTACGGAGTACTCCTCTCTGCACACACAGGATATGTGATTGCCGACATCACGTCTGAACGAGATGCCGACTTCCTACTCACATCTCGATGGTCTCGACCACCTCGATGGATCCACCTGATCGGAAGATCGGATTCCCCTTGGACAGGTTCACGGCTTCGTCGAGGGATCCGGCTTCGAGCAGGGTGTAGCCGGTGACGGGGTTGGCCCCACCACCGTCGGTGACGGACCCATCGGCATGGATCGTCTTCGCCGGGCCAGCCGGGTTCCCCGGGTCGACGAGGGCTGAGCCGAGACCCTCCATCCACGCTCCCCAGGCAGCCATCACCTCGGCTTGCTCCTCTTCGGTCTCTGCCATGCCACCGCCGTGAAAGGCGAGCACATACTTGGGCATTGTCATACCTCCGGTCTCTTGCGACCTCTGTTTGGGTCGTCGTCACTGAGTTGACGAAGACCGTCTGCCGACTTCGACAGCCTTTGTGTAGCTGGTTCTTACGGTGTATGGTGCCTTACGACGTACGACAAGAGAAGCAGCGTGCCAGTGCCGAAGTTCATGGGAAAGGTGAACAAGCGGGTCTTCAACCCGATGGAGATCAGGAAAGGGAAGCGACCCGTGCTCATCCACCGCGGACGTCGCTCAGGCCGTACCTTCCTGACCCCGCTCGACGCCCACGACGTCGATGGTGGGTACGTGTTCATAGTCGTGTACGGAGCCGACTCCGACTGGGTGCGGAACATCCTGGCTTCGGGTGATGCGACGCTTCGAATCGACGGGAAGGAGATCCAACTCGGCTCACCACGGATCATCGGCCCGGAGGAGGCATGGTCGCTGATCAAAGACGGGACGAAGCGTCCCGCCGGCTTCCTCAACGTGAGCGAGTTCCTGCGGATGGACCTGGCAGGGTCAGTCGGCGGCAGCGGCGAGAGCGACCGCGGCGAGGATGCGGGAGTACCCGGTACATCTGCAGAGATTGCCTGACAGCCCGATCTTGATCTCCTCCTCGGAGGGGTCGGGACACTGGTCGAGCAAGGCTCTGGCCGACATGATCATCCCTGGGGTGCAGAAGCCGCATTGGACTCCGCCTTTCTCCAGAAAGGCCTGCTGAACCTGGTCGAGGCCTTCCGGAGTGACTACCCCTTCGATGGTGGTCACAGACCTGTCGGCTGCCTGGACGGCCAAGAAGGAGCACGAGTTCACCGGCTTCCCGTCGATCAGGACCATGCAGGCTCCGCACTCACAGTCGTCACAGCCTTCCTTGGTGCCGGTGAGGCCGAGCTCACCGCGGAGGACGCTGAGCAGGTTGCGACCCATGTCCACGTTCACCGAGTAGGCGACGCCGTTGACCGTGAGGCTCAGAGACTCGCTCACGAGGCCGCTCCCACTCCAGCCGACCGGTTGACAGGGACGGCGATCGTCTCTCCTCTTGCCCTGGCAGCGGCCGCTTTGACGGCCCGGCGAGCCATCACACCCACCGTATGACGTCGATAGTCGTCGCCGGCACGCAGGTCACTTATGGGCGTAGCGGACTTCGATGCTGCTGTCTCGGCCGCCGCGCCCGCTTCCTTCGCATCTCGGCCGCTCATCAACACGCTCGCATCAGCGACCTCGATGATGGCCGGCCCCACCGCGGTCAAGGCGACCCTGCCGGTCTCGATGGTGCCGTCCTCGCTCACGGTGACCGCAGCGGCTGCGCCGACGACGGCGATCTCCATGGCACGCCGGTACTCAAGCCTGACATAGGCGCTGCCAGATCGCTCTGGTTGAGGTGGCAGCTCGATGGCCACACACAACTCGCCGGGATCGGCCGAAGTCCGGCCCGGGCCGGTCCAGAGATCTGCCATGTTCACCGATCTGGAGCCATCGACTGATTTGAGGACGGCGTGGCCGTCGAGCACCAGGAGTGGGGCTCCGGTGTCCATCGCCGGAGAAGCGTTCATCACGTTGCCGCCGATGGTTCCCACGTTGCGCGTCGCGGGTGAGCCGACCAGTGCGGCGGCGTCGGCGACGGCTGTGTAGCTGCTGACCACCGTCTCGTTGCCGATCAGCTCTGCGTGAGTCACGCCGGCACCGACGCGAAGCCCTTGGCCAGAAGTCTCGATGCCTCTCAGGTCGTCAATGCGGTCGATGGCCACGAGGACGTCGGGAAGGGGAGCCTTGCCTTGGCGCGCGCCGACGACGAGATCCGACCCTCCGGCGATAGGCCGCGCTCCAGCTGCCATTGCCGTCACAGCTTCTTCGATCGTGGTGGCGCGGGTGAAGGTCACGAGCGTGCCTCCGCCCACACTCGCTCGGCGGTCATTGGCAACTGCCGGACCGGTCTGCCGATCAACTTCGCTATGGCGTTCGAGATGGCCGCTGCTGTCGCGACGTTGGGGGCCTCGGCGATCGGCTTCGAGCCGTGCGGCCCCATGCCGGGGGTGTGCACTTCGACGAAGCTGGTCTTGATACGGGGAGCGTCGGCGATGGTTTGGAGCTTGTAATCGAGAAAGGCCGGGTTGAGCTGGCCGCCATCTTCGGAGTAGACGGTTCCTTCGGTGAGGGCCTGGCCGATGCCCATCAACACACCACCCTCGACCTGGCCGGCGGCGCCCACCTCGTTGATGATCACTCCCGAGTCGTGCGCTGTTGACACTTCGAGGACCCGAACCACGCCGGTGTCCCGGTCGAGCCTGATCCTGGCGGCGTGACACGAGAATTGTGGGCCGACCCACCAGGACAGATCCTGATCACCCACACAGGAGACTCCCACTGCTGACGGATATTCGGCTGGTGTCCCGGATCCTCTCCCCAGCAGCATCTCACCTCTGGAGGCGATGCGCGCCAGCCTCGAGATGTCCACGGCGGCTTCGGGAGAGCCGGCCACGTGTGCCCGGCCGTCGACGAGAACGATGTCCTCGGGTGCGGCTTCGAGCTCTTTGGCGGCGAGATCCTTGAGCTGGGCTGCCACTTGCTGCGCCGCTTCCACCGTCGCCCGCCCGTTGTTGAGGATCGTCTGTGACCCTGTGGCTCCGCTGTCGTAGGGAGCTGCGCTGGTGTCCTGGTAGACGAGCTCGAAGTCGTCGGGATCCATCCCCAGCTCTTTGGCGACGAGGATGGGGAGGGTCATCACCGAGCCCGTGCCGCACTCCTGGGCCCCGGTGATGATTACGCCTCTGCCGTCACTGTCGATCTTCACATAAGCGCCGGACGCTCCGGGAAATGATCCCCACCAGCCGACTCCGACGCCTATTGACTCGTCTTCCGGCAGGTTCGAGATGTCACCCAGTCCGTCAACGGCGTCGCTCAAGCATTGCTGGAGCCCGATCTCGTCGAACACCTGGCCCGTTGCGCTCATCCGGCCGGTGTCGACGCAGTTTCGCTTCCTGAACTCGACCGGGTCCATGCCTATCGCCGCTGCCAGCTCGTCGGTGTGCGACTCGACCGCCCAGCATCCTTGAGGGGCTGTGGGAGCTCGGACGCTTCCGGATGGCTGGTGGTTGGTGTAGATGCTCGACGCCTCGGCGGAGACGTTCTCGATGACGTACGGCCCGATGGCATGCATGGCTGCCATGTGAGGGAAGAAGGACGAGTCTGCGCTGTATGCCCCGTTGTCGAGGAGAACCTTGGCCTTCCTGGCCTTGATATCGCCGTCGTTGGTCATCCCGGTTGTGATCTCAACGATCATTCCCTCACGACGGCGGTCGGGAGCGAGGAACTCCTCTTCTCTGGAGAAGACCAGCCGAACCGGGCGTCTCGCTGCTCTGGCGAGGGCGGCGACATGCGCCTCGTAGTGGAACCCGCACTTGCCGCCGAAGCCTCCTCCGAGATGAGGGACTACGACTCTGACGCGATTGGAGGGCAGGTCGAGAGTCTCACAGACACCGTCTCTCGCTTGGAAAGGCACCTGTGTCGAGCTCCAGATGGTGACACGGTCACCTTCCCATTGAGCCACTACCCCGCGGGGCTCGATTGGCGCGGCGTGTGAGGCGTCGGCGACATAGCGGCTGGTGATCACATGATCGGAATCGGCCAGGCCCTCGTCAACGTCACCTCGCTCGATCGACGTGAACGATGCGACGTTCCCGTCGCGAACCACGCTGCCGGCTGCGTAGGACTCCCAGTTCTCGTGGACCAGCAGCGCTCCGTCTTTGATCGCTTCCTCGAGGTCGGTCAGAGGAGGAAGCTCCTCGTACTCGAAGACGATGGCGTCGATGGCACGTTGTGCTGAGTCGTCGTCGATAGCGGCAACGGCCGCGATCACCTCGCCTTCGAACCGAACGACATCTTGGGCGAACAGGGTGCGGTCGGCCACCGAGCCAAACCGGCGCTCGGGCACGTCATCCTGGGTGATCACGGCAAACACGCCTGACATCTGGCGTGCCGGCTCGACGTCGAGTTTGGTGATCCGGGCGTGAGGGACTCCGGCGTACAAGAACTTGGCTGTGAGCATCCCGGTCAGGCTCAAGTCCGCTACGTAGCGGCCGCTTCCCGTGACCTTGTCGGGTCCGTCGGACCTGATGAATCGCTCGGCTTCGGTTACCAGTGGCACGGCGCGGGATCGTAGTGCTCGTATCTAGCCTGATGACGTGGTGGATAGGAGCATCAGGCCAGGCCCGAAGGGGTTTGTGCCGAACGACGGCGAAGAGATCTACTTCGAGTGCTGGGGAGAGGGCGAGACCGTGGTCCTATGCCACGGCATGGGTGGCAATCACATGGTCTGGTACCAGCAGGTCCCCGTCCTGGCCGAGCGATACCGAGTAGTGACCTGGGATCAGCGTGGCTTCGGCCGCTCATCGAACCGCAGCGGCCGCTTCGGGCCGGATGCGTCCGTTGGTGACTTGGCAGCCATCTTTGATCACCTGGGTGTGGGCGAGGCTCATGTGATCGGCCAGTCGATGGGCGGCTGGGCCGCTCTTGGCTGGGCTGTGACGCACCCCGGTCGGACGCTGTCCTTGGTGCTTGCCGACACCGTCGGCGGGGTCGTCACCGACGACATACTCGCCGCACTCGAGTTGCTCGGGGAGTCGATCACCGCCGGCCCCTCACCGGCTGAGTTGGACTTGGGCTCACACCCGGCCGTCGGTTCGCAGCTCGCCGAGCAAGACTTGGCCAAGTCGTTCCTGTACACGCAAATTGGAGGGATGGCGGCCTCTCCGCCACCCACTGCGGTGGTCGAGATTCTCAACTCGACCGACTACACGGAAGGTGCTCGGGAAACTCAGATCCCTGTGCTGCTGATCGTCGGATCGGATGATGACCTGTTCCCACCCCATTTGATTCATCAAGCCAGTGAAGTCTTCCCGAACAGTCAGGTCGTAGAGATCGAGGGGACCGGGCACTCGCCCTACTTCGAGCTCCCTGAGGTGTGGAACGAGGTCGTGGGCGACTTCCTCGACTCGGTCAGCTCTGTGTCTTGACCTTGGCCCGGCGGCCCGAGCTGACTGGCTTCTCCCATTTGAACCAGCGGATGCCCAGCAGCAGTGCCACGACGCCCCAGAGAGCCATGTAGCCCAGCGATCCCCAGTCGAATTGGGTACCTGTCGTTCCGGGCAAGAATGCAGCAGCGAAGGCTTCGTGGAAATAGCTCAGGGGGAAGATGTCGGCGACGGTTGTCAGCCACGCCGGTGAGCTGTCGGTGATGGGGATGAACAGACCCGACAGGAAGGCAAGCGGAAGCAGAGTGGCGTTGGTGATGGCGGTTGCTGCATTCCCGGTAGGTGACACGGCAGCCACCAGCAAGCCGAGCGAGGCAAAGCAGGCCGTCCCCACCAGGAAGGTCACGGTGGCGGCGGGCAACGTGCGCGGGTAGACCTCTATCCCGTAGACGAGCACCCCCACTCCCATCATCAGCACAACCGACATCGCGGCTATGAGGGTCGAGGCCACGATCTTGCCTCCCATGAAGATCCACGCCGGCAGAGGTGTGCCTCGCACGCGTTTGAGGATTCCTTCGTCTCGCTGATAGGCGGTACCGACTCCGATGTTGGAGAACGTGGCGTTGGCCGCAGAAAACACGGCAAGCGCAGGTGTGAAGAATTGGACGAAGGTGATGCCCAACTCGGGGATCTCTCCTGTCCCGAACAACGCTCCGAACAGGAACAGCAGCATCAGTGGGAAGATCAGGGTGAAGAAGGCTGCGATCGGTGTTCTGAAGAAGATCTTGGCCTGGTAGCCGGTCTGCTGGCGGAGTAGCGGGACTGTGCCGGGGCGGGCCATCACGTGTCCTCCGTCAGGGCCAGGTACACGTCTTCGAGTGAAGGCCGCGACACGGAGAGGTCATCGAGATCCACACCGGCTTCCAATGCCCACCCCGTGACCTCGTGGAGTTGTCTCGCCGGGTCGGTGAGCTCGACGACGATGCGATCGCCCTCGATGGCGTGGTCGAACGGCACACTCACCCCGGCCGGTGTGGCAAAGGACGCCTTCGATGCTGACAGCTCCCGGCCTCCCAACGTCTCGGGAGTTCCCTCCGCCACGATCAGCCCGTTGGCGATCACTGCCACCCGATCAGACAGATTCTGGGCCTCGTCCATGTAATGAGTGGTCAGCAGGATGGTCTTGCCCAGCGACCTGAGGTTGTCGATCACGCTCCACGCCTCTCTGCGGGCCGACGGGTCGAAACCGGTGGTCGGCTCGTCGAGAAAGATCAGATCCGGGTCTCCGACTATGCCGAGTGCCAGTTCGAGCCTTCTCTTCTGGCCTCCGCTGAGAGTTCCGATCCGGGCATCGACCTTCTCGTTCAGCCCCACTATCTCCACCAGCCTCTGCGGCTCGAGTCTCTTCGAGTAAGCGCCGCCGTAGATGGTCAGAGCTTCCCGGACTGTGAGCTCGGCTTCGACCGAGGTCTCTTGGAGAACGATGCCGACGCGGTCTTGGAACTCGATCTCACCTCTGGCTGGATCGTGGCCGAGGACAGTCACCTCTCCGGATGTCGAGGTTCGATGACCCTCCAGGATCTCGACAGTTGTGGTCTTTCCTGCCCCGTTTGGGCCGAGCAAGGCAAACACCTCGCCTTCCTCAACTGTGAGGTCGATCCCGCGCACGGCTTCAACCTCGCCGTAGCTCTTGGTCAGGCCGCGGATCTCGATTGCCGGCATCGTGCGAACTTAATCCGCAGAAACGGCCTGCGGTGCGACGGTCGAGATGTCAGTCTGTGTCGACTATGCCGTGTCTGACGGCGATCACTGCGGCCTGGGTGCGGTCGGACACGTCGAGTTTGGTGATGATCGAGCTGACGTAGTTGCGGATCGTCCCCTCTGAGAGAAAGAGCCTCGATGCGATCTCAGAGTTGGTCAGGCCCCTTCCCAGCGCCTTCAGCACCTCGATCTCCCTCTCGCTGAGGCCTTCGGTGACGGTGGAATCGGGGCCGACCCTTGGCGACACCGACACCTGGTCGAGTAGACGGCCGGCAACGGACGGGTCGAGATGGGTCTTGCCTTCTGCGGTGCCTCGGATGGCGTCGATGAGACGTTGCCGTGTGGTGTCTTTCATCAGGTACCCGGCTGCGCCGGCTCTGACCGCGTCGTCGACCCACTCTGGAGCGTCGTACGTCGTCAGCACCAAGACACGCACCTCCGGGTGTCTGTCTGTGATGGCCCGGGTTGCTGCGATTCCGTTGGTGCCTGGCATGTTGAGATCCATGAGAACGACGTCGGGTTCCAGCTCGGTGGTCAGGACGATGGCCTGGTCGCCGCCACTCGCCACACCGGCCACCTCGATGCCGGGGGCATTGGAGAGAATGGTGGTGAGGCCGTCACGCACCAGGTCCTGATCGTCGCATATCAAAACCCTGATGCTCATCGGCCCGTCTTCACCAAAGTCAGTCTCGTGCCGTTGCCGCCATTTGACTCGATATCGAGATGGGCGTCGATAGACCGGGCTCGCTCGGACATGCCGGTCAGGCCGTGGCTGGCATCACTCACCTGAGCACGGTCGAAGCCCTTTCCGTTGTCCTCAACGGTCAGCTGCCAGGCGTCGGCGTCGCCGTTGAGAGTCAGGCTTGCTCGTGAGGCCGCGGCGTGCCGGACGACATTGGTGAGTGCCTCACTCGCCACTCGATAGATGACATGCTGCGAGTCGGGGCTCGAGGGCCCAGGTCCTGTGGCTGAGAACTGCACGCGAACCGAAGAGCTGGTGGACACGGTTCTTGCCAGCTCGCCAAGAGCTTCAACCAGATCCTGGTCGTCGAGCGAAGATGACCTCAGAGCCTCGATCGCCCGTCTCGCTTCGATCAGCCCGTCTCTCGTGGAGGCAAGAGACGCCTCCACCATTTGCTTCGCCTTGGCGATGTCGTCATCCCAAACGGTGGTGGCTCCTTCCAGCTGCACGGCCACAGCGCTGAGGGTGTGGGCAAGAGTGTCGTGGAGCTCTCGCGCCAGCCTCCGTCGCTCCTCGCTCATGGCGAGCCTCTCGCGTGTCAACGCGCCTTCGGCTTGTGCTTCCCGCTCGGAGCGCTGAGCGGAGACCAGTTTCACCAAGACGAGCCCTACAACGGCAAAGAGCAATGACCGCGCGGCCATGAGCCCGCCGAGAGCCGCAACGTCGGCTCCGGTGCTCTCGAGGGGGCTCGCGACGAGAGCTGCGTCAAGGAGCAAGGTCCCGACGCTGAACAGGACCACCCAGCGGTAGCGGTACTGCCAGGCGATCATGATCAGTGGCACGAACAGGTAGAAGAAGTAGAGCCAATAGTCGGCGATCGCTTCGTTGGCGGTGACCCCCTCGGCGAGCCGTGCGTTCACGTTGGCGGCGTTCTCGATCGCCGGAGTCACCGTCGCCAGCCAGAGGGCGACGGGCAGATACCAACTGCTCAGCCGTCTGTGCAACGGCCCGGCGTACAGGTAGCCGAGGAGCACGGTCTGGAGCAGGATCCCTGGTCCGGTCACAAACAGAAGGTCGCCTGGTGACGGTTCGGTCCCGGCGAGGCGCAAGGCCAAGAGGATTGCCAGTCGTATCGCGACAAACCAGCGGAACAACCGCAACAGCCCGGGCTCTATCACCTGTGATGGCACCGTCCCATTATGTGAGACCGGCAACCGGCTCCGAAGAACTTCATGACATCTGTCATGTCGATGAGTGCAGACCGCATCCCTGCGGGTGACTCGCTGCACTGTCGCCAGCCACCCCTTTGAAGTCGACTGACGGTGGAAGCAGAAGAGTTCATAGGAGGTGAACGATGCGATCCAAGAAACTGATGCTGGCGGCGATTCTCGGGTTGTCGCTGGTGGTGAGCGCCTGCTCACTCAACATCGAGCGCAATGCCGACGGCTCACTTCAGATCATCGGTGAGGTGACAGCCGAAGCGATGGCTGAAGAGTTCGAGCGCGATCCTGAGAACGACTCAGTCGATGTGAAGATCGACGACGGCGTGATGTGGGTGGATGTCGAAGGCACGGATGAGAGCGGTGAGCACGTCGCCAACCTTCGTGTCGAGCTGGGAGCCGCCGATGGCGAACCGACGGTTGACATCACCGAGGCCTTCTACAACGGCTGGACCGTGCCTGACGACATCACCGAGATGTACAACGCGGCGATCGAGAGGGAGATCAGAAAGGCAGTTCGGGAGAATCCTGATGCCACCCTCGAGTCGCTGGAGGCCGACAACGGCAAGATCGTCACCGAGTGGAGGATCGAGACCCAGGACAGCAAGAGCGGGTAGCGACACCGTCCGGCAGGGCAAAGACGGCTCAGGTCGAACCTGGGCCGTCTTTCGCGCCTGCTCATCGGAAGGCAGCGGGATGGGTGATATCTTCGGTGTGATGAGAGTGAGCTGTCGTTGAGAATCGTCTGCGTGGGTGGCGGGCCGGCCAACCTCTACTTGGCGATCCTGCTCAAGAAGGCGCGATCCGAGTTGGAAGTGACGGTGCTGGAGCGCAACCAGCCGGGGGATGCCTTTGGCTTCGGAGTGGTCTTCTCGGACGAGACCCTCGACCACTTCGCCGAAGCCGACGGCCCATCCTTTCAGGCGTTAACCGAGACCTTTCGTCATTGGGGAGACATCAAGGTCACCACCCCGGCCGGCCAGCAGTTCGTGTCCGGGGGTCACGGTTTCGCTGCGGCGAGCCGCCGCAACCTGCTCATGCTGCTGACCCGCCGCGCCGAGGAGATGGGAGCCGACCTCCGTTTCGGGGCTGAGGTGTCGTCGCTTGACGAGTTGTCCGAGGCAGATCTCGTCGTCGCGGCCGATGGTGCCAACTCGATGGTGCGCCGGGCCTTGGAGAACGAGCTCCGGCCCACGATCGATCAGCGTGTCAACAAATACGTCTGGTTTGGCACCACCAAGGTGTTCGACGAGTTCAACTTCATCTTCAAGGACACGCCCCACGGGATGGTTTGGGCTCACATCTACCCGTATTCGGAGGAAGGCAGCACATTCATCGTCGAGATGGCTCCTTCGACCTGGCACGGTCTCGGCTTCGACCGGACCGATGGCGAGGACTTTCCACCGGGAGTGAGTGATGAGTATGCCCTCGGGTTGTGCCAGGAGATGTTCGCCGAGCATCTCGATGGATATCCTCTGATCGGCAACAACTCGAAGTGGCTCCAGTTCCCAACCATCAAATGTGAGCGTTGGCATCACGGGAACGTCGTGCTGATGGGCGATGCGATCCACACCGCCCACTTCTCGGTTGGGTCTGGGACCAAGCTTGCCATGGAAGACGCCATCTCGCTCTCGAGCCAGCTGCTCGAGGAGCAGTCTCTGGCAGATGCCTTGAGCGGGTACGAGGAGCAGCGCAGGCCCGACGTCGACAGTCTGCAACGGGCAGCGAAGGCGAGTCTCGAGTGGTTCGAAGGAGCGGACCGCTACCGGCACATGGAGCCGGAGCAGTTCGTCTTCTCCATGCTCACCCGTTCCCAGAGGGTCACCTACGACAACCTCCGGCTGCGTGATCCTGGCTACATGGAGAGGGTTGACTCCTGGTACGCCGGATCGGATCACGGGTCGCCGGTCCCGACAGAGCCGGCGACGCCTCCGATGTTTCACCCCTATCGGGTCAGGGATCTCACGTTGCCCAACCGGATTGTCCTTTCGCCCATGGACCAGTACTCGTCGGTCGACGGCATGCCCAACGACTGGCATCTGGTGCATCTCGGCAGCAGGGCTGTCGGGGGAGCCGGGCTGGTGATGACCGAGATGACCTGCGTTTCGCCAGAGGGCCGGATTTCCCCTGGGGACGCCGGGATCTGGACCGACGAGCAAGGTGCTGCCTGGGCGCGGATAGTGGAGTTCATCCACGACAACACCGAGTCGAAGGTCGGGATGCAGATCGGCCACTCCGGCCGCAAGGGGTCCACCAAGCTGATGTGGGAAGGCGATTCGGAGCCGCTGGACGACGGCAACTGGGAGATCATCTCGGCGTCCCCGATCCCGTACCGGCCAGACAGCCAGGTGCCGAGGGAGATGACCAAGGACGACATGGCTTGGGTGCTCGAGGAGCACGTGGCTGCCGCCAGGAGGGCCGACCAAGCCGGGTTCGACTGGCTGGAGCTCCACTTCGCCCACGGGTATCTGCTCTCGAGCTTCATCACCCCGCTCGCCAACCAGCGTGATGACGAGTATGGGGGCAGCTTCGAGAACAGGGTGAGGTACCCGCTCGAGGTCTTTGACGCCGTCAGAGAAGTCTGGCCCAACGACAGGCCGATGTCGGTTCGCATCTCGGCCACAGACTGGGTTCCCGGCGGGTTCGACGGCGACGACGCCGTTGCGTTCGCGCGGCTTCTCAAAGAGCACGACTGTGACGTGGTCGATGTCTCGACCGGTCAGACATCCGTTGACGCACAGCCGGAGTACGGGCGTCTCTATCAGACGCCGTTCAGTGATCGGATCCGCAACGAAGCCGGGATCGCCACCATGACCGTCGGAGCGGTGTCTTCGATCGACGACATCCACAACATCCTCGTGTCCGGTCGCGCCGACCTCGTGCTCATGGCTCGGCCCCACATCCTCGACCCCTACTGGACAATGAACGCGGCAATAGACCTCGGGTACACCGGGCACGCCTTCCCCAATCAGTACCTGTCTGGCCTGGCGTCTCGCCGCCGCGAACAGGACCCGATTCCTCCTGACGTCTTCCGCCGCCGGTAGTGCGCAGGCTGTGCCCCGACTTCGCGGATAGCCTGGCTCGGTGAATCGGCAGCAGGTTCAGCGTCGGACGGTCAGGTCGCTGATGATCACCAACGTCTTCGGCTACGCCGGGTTCATCGCTGTGGCCGCTATCGCGGGCCTGGTGGCGCAGGAGATGCGGGGTGGTGATGCCACCCTTGCGGGCATACCACCGGCAGCAGCGACCATCGGCACCGCTGTCGCTGCGACGCCACTGGCTCTCAGATCGAGGCGGCGCGGGCGGCGTCGTGGCGTGCTCGTTGGATACTTGTTTGGGATCGTGGGAGCCATCCTGGGCTTCCTGGCTGCCCAGGGCGGCCTGTTCTGGCCTTTCGTTGCTGCCAGTTTCGTCTTTGGCGTGGGAAACGCCTCCAACCTCCAGAATCGTTATGCCGCTGCCGACCTCGCTGATGAGAAGAGCCGGGCCCGTGAGATCTCGATGGTCGTTTGGGTTGGGACCTTGGGCGGGGTCCTCGGGCCGATGATGGCCCGATGGGCCAACCGGGTGGGCATGGATGCAGGAATCGCCGAGTGGGTGACCCCGTTGCTGCTCGGCGCTCTCGGGTTCACGATTGCCGCTGTGCTGATCAACTTCTTGCTCCGACCCGACCCGCTGGAGTTCGCGGGCGGGGTCGACCCCGACGCACCAAGGGCGAAGCCGGTGAGCGGGATCCTCGAGTCTTTCCGCGTCATCTGGCCGGTCACCCACGCGAGGTTGGCGTTGGGGGCGATGGCCGTCAGCCAGATGGCAATGGTGGCGGTCATGGTGATGACGCCGCTCCACATGGACGACCACGGTCACGGAGAGATGTCCCTCTTCGTGATCTCTCTGCACGTGTTTGGGATGTTTGGCCTTGCACCGTTCATCGGGAGGTTCGCAGACAAGTACGGGCGGATCAGGTCGTTGATGGTGGGTGCGGTGATCCTCGGGTCCGGGACGGTTGCCGCGGTGATCGCCGGCTACGTCCCACAGCTCGTGTTCATCGGGCTGTTCCTTCTCGGCGTGGGCTGGAACTTTGCTTTCATCGCCGGGTCGGCCCTGTTGACCGAGAGCCTTCCCGAGGCCGAGCGTGTCGGTGCCCAAGGTCTCTCAGACGTGTTGATGAGTGTGCTGGCCGCTCTTGCCGCGATCTTCTCGGGGATGGTGAAGTCGGGAGTTGGATATCACTGGCTGGCCAACTTCGCCACCATGTCAGCGGTCCTCATCCTGGTCAGCGCCTATTACGTCTACCGGCTCGATGTGGCACCGGTGAGGGCCGCCACTTAGGGGTTCCTGGCGATCACGTAGGACTCATTGTTGAACCAGACGATCTCGTGCTCTCGCATCACCCGAATGGTGGGTTCTATGTAGCTGCCGGCAGCGGTGGCCTCGGAGAGCCGCTCTTCATCGATTTGGGCCACGTAGGCAGCAGCGTTCCATGTGGCGAGGATTGAAGGGGTGCCGATGTGCTCGGTCTCCTCGGTGGGCATGGTGTGGACGTGGAACCGGAAGATGGACTCTTCGTCCTCGCCCGGCTCAAGGCTCAATTCAGGGTCGGAGAGCAGGCTCTCGGCCGCGTCCAGGATCTCGTGGCGTCCAGTCGGGAATGGCTGTTCGCCGGGCCAAACTCCGCGGATGATCTCGACGCCTGGGTCATGGCCGTATCCGTGCACGCCGACGAGACGGCCTCCTTTGTCGAGGGCCTTTGCCAGCGGGGCGAGCACCATCCCTGCTTTGCGCTCAGCACTGGTCCGAGCCCGGTAGGTCTGCGATGCAATGATCAGGTCGTATAGCCCGTCTGTCTCGCCGAGGGTTGGGATGGTGGGACGAAGCACGAACTCCCGGTCTGCTCTGTAGAGGACGTGGACGGCGTTGTGTGCCGGTATCGGATTGCCTGTCTTTGGGCTGGTGCGCACCTCCCAGTCCTGAGCGACTGTCGGGTAGAGCGACTGGATTTGTGTGGCGAAGTCGTGAGCGGTCTCGCCTTCCAGGGCAGTCACTCGCCAAACCGTGTCCTCGGCACGCAGCGCAGTCGCCTCGGAGTAGTGCATGTTGGTGACGACAAACACCGTCTCCGGATGCTCGGAGAACCTGTCGGGCATCCGGTCCATGGCCTGGCGCACGTCCTCGACACTGATCTCCTTGCCGACGATGAGCCAGGGGATGTGGGTGAAGCGCTGGTGCATCCGCCTCATGAGCTGGCTCAGCACCGAAGCATCTCCCATTCCGGCGTCGAAGACGCGGAGAGCGTGTTTGCCAGGGCTCACTTTGGGCAGCTCGCGGCCGACCCGGGCTGCCACCGCCTGTTTCTCGTTCGTCGATCGGACAAACATCATGTAGGCGGCCCTGCTGTCGAAGAACCGGGAGGCTGAGCTCACTCCGGTCACGCTAGTGGCCGTTACTCTCGGGCCCCATGGATGGAGCGCTCTACAAGAACGGTCTGAAGTGGACCTACTACGACGAGGATGTGATCCCGGCGTGGGTGGCTGAGATGGACTTCGGGATAGCCCAGCCTGTCACCGATGCGCTGGCCAAGGCGGTCGCTGAGGCTCAGACCGGTTATGCCAACCCCAAGGCGATTCGCCGGATGGTCGAGGCAGCGGTGAGGTTCTGGGCGGATCGTTTCGGCTGGGCGGTTGATCCTGACTGCGTGCTTCCGGCTCCCGACGTGGTCGAAGGTGTGCTTCGGGTGATCCACCAGCTGACACCACCTGGATCTCCGGTGGTCTTGCCCACGCCTTCATACTCGCCGTTCTTCAGCATGGTCGAGCGGGCCGGCCGGGAGTCCGTCGAGGTGCCGGGCATCGTGGATGACCACGGCCGCTACACCCACGACCTCGATGGCATTGGCCGCGCCATCGACAACGGAGCGGGCTCGGTGGTCATCTCCAGCCCGTGGAACCCGGCGGGCACGGTCTTCAGCAGATCTGAGTTGGCCGACCTGATCGAGGTGGCAGGCAGCC
This sequence comes from Acidimicrobiia bacterium, assembly GCA_028285585.1. Taxonomy (GTDB): domain Bacteria; phylum Actinomycetota; class Acidimicrobiia; order Spongiisociales; family ZC4RG35; genus CAXMPK01. Next base: position 118,922 of record JANQOU010000011.1, on the reverse strand, counting down.
GGGGGGCACGTGTCATCTCAGACGAGATCCATGCGCCGCTGGTGTATCCCGGCGCCGAGCACATCGCTGCGGCAGCCGTTGACCCTGAAGTCGTTGTGACGGTCACCTCCGCTTCGAAGTCCTTCAACCTTCCAGGGCTCAAAGCTGCTCAGATAGTGCTGAGCAATCCAGAGGATCGGGAGCGATGGGAGTTCGATCCGGTGGTGGAGATGGGCTCGGTGGGCTTGTTCGGCTTGATCGCAAACGAGGCGGCGTACAGCAAAGGCGGGGACTGGCTAGACGCGGTGTTGAGCACCCTCGACTCCAATCGCAGACTCCTCGCGGAGCTGCTCGCCGACCGGCTTCCTGCTGCTCGGTATCGGCCGCCAGACGCCACATTCCTGGCATGGGTCGATCTTCGCGCCTACGGGCACGCCGATCCGGCCGAGGTCCTGCTCGAAGACGGCAGAGTGGCCCTTACCAGTTGTGTGCCGTTCGGCACCGATGTGGAGGGTTACGCCAGGCTCAACTTCGGCACGACCTCAGAAGTCCTGACCGAAGTCGTCGACCGGATGGCCGCGGCCCTCTGACCCCCGGCCGGCCCTTCCCAAGGCCTTGTCGACCTTGGAGAGATATCCTGCGATCCTGGCCTCTTCCTCTGTTTCGCCTGGCCTGAACAACACCGTCGGCTCTACCCCGTCGGGGAAGTACTGCTGTGTGACGATGGCGCCCGGATGAGCGTGTGGGTACACGTAGTCCTCGCCATGGCCGAGCTGGGCCGCTCCCGAGTATCCCGTCGAGCGAAGGTGGGGCGGCACGGTGGGGGAGGGCCCGCTTTGGACCAGGTCTCGTGCAGCTCCCATCGCTCTTTTCACTGCGTTGGACTTGGGTGCTGCAGCCAGATAGAGAGCGGCGTGCGTGAGGTGATAGGCAGCTTCCGGCAAGCCCACATATGCCAACGCGTCAGCGGCAGCCACTGCCACTTGGATGGCGCGGGAATCGGCCAGCCCGATGTCCTCTGAAGCGAGGATGACCATGCGGCGTGCGATGAACTCGGGGTCCTCGCCGCCTTCGAGCATCAGGAACAGCCAGTACAGCGCGGCGTCGGGGTCAGAACCGCGAATCGACTTGATGAAGGCCGAGATGACGTCGTAGTGGTTGTCGCCGGTCTTGTCGTAGCGGACGATCCGTCTTTGCAGCGCCTCGGCGACGTCGTCCTCCTCGATGGCGGTCCGGCCGCCGGCTTCGGCAAGAAGAGCTGCCACCTCCAAGGCGTTGAGAGCCTGTCGTGCGTCACCACCCGTCCTCGTCGCGAGCTCGTCGGCTACTTCGTCGTCAATGGAGAGGCCCTGCTTTCCCAGCCCCCGGTCCGTGTTGTCGAGCGCCTTTCTCATCAGTGTCTTGATGGCAGTCGCCTCGAGTGCCTCCAACCGGAACAGGGTCATCCGGCTCATCAGCGGGCTGTTGACCTCGAAGAACGGGTTCTCCGTCGTGGCCCCGATGAGTGTCAGCACACCTTCCTCGACACCAGGGAGAAGGGCGTCCTGCTGGTTCTTGGCGAAGCGGTGGATCTCGTCGAGGAATAGGACGGTGCGTCGCTCGTCATTGGCGAGCCTGCGCCGGGCGTCTGCCAGAACCTCTCGGACGTCTTTCACCCCGGCTGATGTGGCGGAGAGTGTCACGAACTCGGCATCGGCGTGGTTGGCGACTACCCGGGCCAGCGTCGTCTTGCCGGTCCCTGGAGGCCCCCACAGCAGCATCGACACCGGCCGGCCTGACTCGACCACTCGCCTGAATGCCGATCCTGGGTCGAGGAGTTGTGGCTGTCCGGCCACTTCGTCGAGAGTGCGTGGTCTCATCCGAGTTGCCAGTGGCGCGCCCGACAAGGCAAGTTGGTCGGCCCGGGATGAGAACAAGTCGGTCATCTGCGAGGACGGTACCCCGGTGATGCTCCAGGTTGTCTCAAGACTGCGGTTTGGTCAGGTCTCCGACGTCGGCTTCGAGCAGGCGAGCGAGGTCCTGGCCGCCGATGGTGATCGAGATGCCCTTGGCCCCGCCACCCAGTGAGACTTCGTCCTCTCGGAGGCGCTCGTCCATGAGCACCGGCCAGTCCCTTTCGGAGCCGAGCGGGGTGATGGTGCCGCGTTCATAGCCGGTGACCGCCAAGGCCTCGTCCGCATCGGGCATCGATAGTCGCCGCTCACCGAGAGACTGGCGAAGCTTGGGCCAGTCGATCACCCGGTCTCCAGGGACGAGCACGAACACGTAGTCGTCCTGCCCGCGTCTCACGACCATTGTCTTGATGACGGCCGAGGGCGGGACACCACGGAGTCGAGCAGCTTCTTCCAGGGATGAGACCGGCCCGGTGTCTATGACGCGGTGAGTGACCCCGTCGAGACGGTGGTCCTTGGTAGCCCTCGTCTCGGTCACGAAGCGAGCGGGTCGGTGTCGTCCGTTTGCTCGAAGACTCGCTTCGCCTTCCCGACTTCGGTCCGGGGCACGCTGCCCGGCGGGCCGACATCGACCTTGACCCTGAGCCGCACCGTCTCCATGAGCCGTTCGGCGAGTCGCGTGGCGACCTGGTCTTCCGATCCGACCAGCCCGGTGTGGGCCAGCTCTACCCGAGCTTCCAGCTCGGGAAGCTCGCCGCGTCGATCGACGATGATCGCGTAGTTGGCGCCGGTGTCAGGGTCGTCCATCAGAACGGTCTCGATCGTCCGTGGGTAGACGTTGATCCCACGGATGATGAGCATGTCATCGGCCCTTCCCTCGAGACGTGCGATTCTCCGGCTGGTTCGCCCACACGGGCAGTCGCCGGGCATGAATCGGGTGATGTCACGTGTCCGGTACCGCAGGACCGGCTGAGCCTGCTTGGTGAGGGTGGTGAGCACCAACTCACCGGGCTCACCGTCGGCTACAGGCTCACCCGTAGCCGGGTTGACGATCTCAGGGAAGAAGTGGTCTTCGAAGACATGCATCCCGCCTTTGCCGTCGCGGCACTCGATGGCCACTCCAGGCCCGATTATCTCGGAGAGGCCGTAGATGTCGCGGGCGTGGTATTCCCGGCCCCAGGCGTTTTCCAGCTTGTCGCGCAGGCCTTCCGACCACGGCTCGGCACCATGGATTCCCCAGTCGAGTTTGAGTTTCTCGGTCAACCCATCGGCCGCTGCCCGCTCGGCCAGGATCAGTGCGAACGAAGGGGTCGCCGCCAGACCGGTGGCACCGATGTCGGCCATCAGCGCCACCTGGAATCCGGGATTGCCGCCCGAGGCAGGCACTGCTGTCGCCCCGAGCCGCTCCACGCCGTAGTGGAGGCCAAGGCCGCCGGTGAACAGCCCGTAGCCGTATGAGATTTGCACGACATCAGCGGCGGTTGCCCCGACCGCGGCGAGTGCACGTGCGTTGACTTCGGCGAACAACGCGACGTCATCTTGGGTGTAGGCGACGATGGTCGGTTTGCCCGAGGTGCCCGAGGACGCATGAACGCGGACCACCTTCTCGAGAGGGGCCGTGAGCATGCCGTAGGGATAGGTGTCCCTGAATTCAGCCTTCTCTGTGAAGGGAAGTGCGGCTATCTCCTCGACGGCCGAGAACGCCTTCACCCCGGCGAGTTTGGCCTTCCAGTAGGGGGAGTCCAGGGTGCGGAGCCGGTTGAGCAGATCCTCGAGACGCTGGCTCTGCAACACAGAGAGTCGGGCTCTGGACAGAGTCTCGGTTTCCTCCATGAACATGGTCGGGAAATCCTAGAGGCGGGGTACATTCGGCTGATGCCAACGATTCAGAGACTCACCGACTCCTGCCTCCTCGTCACCACCGACAGCGACGCCACTCTGATCGACCCCGGATTTCACACATTCGGAAGCGATGACTTCGACCTCGACACACTGGGCGACGTCAGCCGGGTTCTGATCACTCACGCCCACCCCGATCACGCCAACCCGGATTTCGTCCGCTGGCTCATCGACCGCGGCACCGATGTGGTCGTCTACTCAAACCAGGCCGTGGCCGGTTTTCTCGGTGAGCATGACATCGCCGTGGAGACGACACCTCCGAGTGACGTTTCGGTGGAAGATGTCCTCCATGGTGCGATCCCAAATGGAGCTACCCCTCCGAACCGGTCGTTCACAGTTGGGGACTTGCTCACCCATCCGGGCGACAGTCGGGAACCGACCAGCAGCGGACAGGTCCTGGCGTTGCCCTTGATTGTTCCTTGGGACTCGGCACGTGGTGCGGTCTTGTTCGCCGAGAGGCTCGGGCCTCGCCGGGTGGTCCCTATCCACGACTTCTACCTGACACCGGGAGGCCGTGAGTGGGCTCGGGGGATCGTCGGGGCGGCCCTGGAGCCGTCTGGGATCGAGATGGTCGATCTCGACTGGGGTCAGTCCTTCACTCCATGAGTCATGGCGGTTTCACCGGCTCTCGCAGCCGGTGAAACCGCTTGCAGTCTTCCGCGGCTATTCGGCTGGGTCGATGGGCCAGGACACCTCGGTCAGCAAATCTGATTCGGGGACCTGGGTTGGGTCGTTGAGATAGGTCTCCCGTGGCGGTCCCGCCGGGACGTGCCCATGGTCTGACATCCAGGTGGACAGGGCGTGGTACGCCGGCCCCACCTCGCTGTAACGACCCTTGTGCATCGTCGTGGCCATTGGGCCGCCTTTGATTGTGGCCGCCTTGACCTCACCGCTGTCGGCGATCGGCTCCGAGACCGGGGCGCAGATCTCGATCGTCCCCGGGGTCTCCTCGTCGATGATGTCGTGATACACGATGAACGGGGCTCCGCTTATCTGCTGGCCCTGCCCGAGGACGGCGTGGTGGAGTTTCCCGAACCCTTCCCCGATCTGGCCGGCGATGGTCTCCAGGGTCGTCTCGACCTTCAGTGAGGCGACGCTGGCGTCTTCCAGTTCCTTGACGTTCACTTCATATGGCATCAACTGTTTCCTTCCTTCGATCAATTCGGACAGGAAGTCCAAGGTCCGCTCGTTCTCTGCCAGCCGCTCGGCGATGCGATCCCGATGGTTCTTCATCAGGGAGCCCGCCACGTCTGGGGCTGCGCTCAGCAACTGACGTATCTCTTCGAGGGGCATCTCGGCTCGTCGCAACGCACGAATCGCTTCCGCCTTGGCGGCCTGGCCAGGGCTGTAGTACCGGTATCCGGAGGATTGGTCCACCAGTGCCGGGCGGAGCAAGTCGATCTCGTCGTAGAGCCGCAACGCCTTGATCGAGAGTCTCGTCATCTCGCTGAACCTGCCTATCGGCAGCAGCTTCTCGAACGGTGCTTCTTCCTGCATATTCCCAATCCTTCCGTCTCCCCCCAGGGGAGAGTCAACCCCCGTTTTGCGAACCTCAGGCAATAACGCCCAAATACGGTCGCTATAGCCTCAGGTTGGCACAAAGCGTGCTCACCAACGGGCGCGAACTCGAGGCTATAGGGCCCATATACGGGCCGTATTACCTGAGGTTGCAGGTAGGGGGGGGGTTAGCCCTTGCTGCGGAGTTTGGGGTCGAGGGCGTCGCGGAGACCGTCGCCGATGAAGTTCACGCTCATCACTGTCAGCGAGATCATGACTCCCGGCCAGATGACTCTCATCGGGGAGAGCTGGAGGTAGTCCTTGGCGTCGAAGAGCAGGCGGCCCCATGTTGGGAAGTCTGCCGGGAACCCCAGGCCGAGGAATGAGAGGGCCGACTCGGTGAGGATGGCCACGGCAACCCCGAGGGCGGCGGAGACCATGACCGGGCTGAGCACGTTGGGCACGATGTGGCGGGTCATCACCTTGCGCTTGCGGGTCCCGATGCTGTGGGCCGCCATGACGAATTCTTCTTCTTTGATGGACAAGACATCGCCACGAACCACGCGTGCCGTGGTCATCCAACTGGTCACCCCGATGATGAACACCACCAGGATGAAGATGCCCAGCTCGGGCCCGAAGGCCTCACGCAACGGCTCGCGGAACAGCATGATGACCACGAGGAGCAGCGGCAGGATCGGGAGCGCGAGGAACAAGTCGGTGATTCGCATCAGCGGCCCGTCGAGACGCTTGAAGAAGCCGGACAGCACACCCACCGCGGTGCCGATGAAGACTCCGAAGATCATCGCGGCAAAGCCAACCGACAATGAGATCCGCCCTCCGACCATCACACGGGCGAGGACGTCTCTTCCCAGGTTGTCAGTGCCGAATGGATGCTCGGCCGAGGGGCCGGCGTTGGCGTTGGGGACATCTAGTGCGAACGGGTCTTGGGGGTAGAAGATGGGCCCGAGGAGCGTGAGGATGACGATGATGGCCAGGATGACCAGGCCGATCAGCGCTCCTTTGTGCCGCTTGAACTGACGCCAGACATCCTGGCTTAGCGACCGGAATCTCTCTTGAGACTCTTCGACGATCTCTAGCTGCTGCTCGCTGCGTTCCTGCGTCGTTGCCATGGGGATCCCTTGTCAGTCGTACCTGATTCGAGGGTCGAGGACACCATATGTGATATCCGCGATCAGATTGAACACCACGATCAAGAAGGCAAACATAAATGTCAGGGTTTGGACCATCGGGACGTCGTTCTGGCCGATGGCGACGATGAGGAGCTGGCCGAGTCCGTTGATCCGGAAGATCTGCTCGGTGATGATGGCTCCGGCGAAGATGCCCGGAATCGACAGTGCAATAAGGGTGACCACCGGGATCATGCTGTTCCTCATGACATGGGTCATGACGACTCGGTTCTCGGCCACACCTTTGGACCGAGCGGTGCGGACATAATCCTCGTTGAGGTTGTCGAGCACGGATGCCCGCGTGAACCGGCTCAAGGCAGCGGCGTTGAACAGCGTCAGGACCGTGACAGGCATGACCATCTGCTCGAACTGGTACCAGATGCTCTCCCAACTGGTCCAGTCGACGACGTGGGTGGTGTCGTAGAAAGAGGGGAACCAATCGAGCCAGACACTGAAGATCACGATGGCAAGCAGCCCCGTGAAGAAGGTCGGGACCGAGTAGCCGAGCATCGTGATGAAGGTTCCGACGTTGTCGAAGACCGAGTACTGCTTGTAGGCGGAGATGATGCCGACGGGGACGGCGATCAGAGTGCCGAAGACGAAGGCGAGGCCGAGAACCCAGAGTGTCTGGGGAAGCCTCTGATAGATGGTGTCCATCGCGGCCGAGCGGGAGGACCAGGAGACGATGCGGGCCCTGTTCTCACAGTCGCCGATGCAGGTTCCGAACATGGAGTCGATGATGTTCAGCGGCTCGTTGATGAACATGAGGCGCATCCACTTGACCCACTTGACGAAGAAGGGGTCGTTGACCCCGAGGGCCTCTCGGATCGCCTCTTTGACCTCGTCGGGGATGGTCAGTGGGAGCTGGGAGGTTGGGTCGCCGGGTGCCAGATCGAGGATGGCGAAGATGATCAGGCTGATCAGAACCAGCGTGGGGATGGCGAACAGGGTTCTGCGAAGGATGTACGTGCCCACTTCTCAGCGCTTTCCCAGTAGCAAGGTCGTCACACTAACCAAAAAGGGCCTCTCAGGTTCCCCTGAGAGGCCCTTTCATTTCATGTACTGATCAGGTGTTTAGCCCTCTCGGTACCAGTCTTGGATGTTCCAGTACTCCGAGTCCCAGCCGTTGAGGACACCGAAGCCGAGGATGTCGGACGAAATCGCCGACACGTCAGCACGGAGGATCAACGGGATCACGGCACCACTCTCGACCATGAGATCCTGGAGCTTCCAGGCCAGCTCGTTGTAGCCGGCTGATCCTGGAGCTGTCTGCGACAGTTCCTTCCAAGTCTCGTCGTACTCGGCGACGCTCATGCGCGGCATGTTGCCACTGGCGGGCCAACCGAGTGCGGCCGTCGGAATCTCGTCCGTTACCCATCCGAACAGGTAGCTCGCCGGGTCAGGCAATGTCGCACCGTTGGTGAACATTTCCATGTCCGAGGGGAACTGCCAGATCGAGACACCGCTGGCGCTGGTGCCGTCGAAGAACAGTCCCGCATCGACGTTGGACATCTCGACATCGACGCCGATCTCTGCCCAGTTCTCCTTGACAATGGCCTGGTTCGACTGACGCACTGCGTTGGTCGAGGTCACATAGGTGAACGAGAGCGGAAGACCAGTGTCGGTCTCACGGATGCCGTCGTCGTCGGTGTCGACGTAACCGAGATCATCGAGGATCTGGTTGGCCGCCGCCACGTCTCTGGTCAGACACCAGTCCTGGTTGGCTGAGGCCTGCTCACCAACTCGCCACAGCGTGCAAGTCGGCTGGCCAGTGGGCCCATAACCAACGGTTACCAGAGCGTCACGGTCGATCGCCAGGGACAGAGCCTGGGCCAACGGGAAGTTCTGGTACAGGATCGGGTGGTTGCCTGAGCCATCTGCCGCCCATTCTGATCCGGTCTCCGGATCGGTCTGGTTCAGGTTGATGTGCTCAACGGAGGTGGTGAACCCGGAGAGGATGACACCGTTGCCGGCTGCCTCCATGGGCAGCAGGATCTCGGGCGCAACCTGAAGGTTCCAGCCGTAGTCGGCCTCACCGATCTCCAACACGGAACGAGCAGCTGCCTCGGCATCGCCGCCACCCTTGATGGTGACAGAGCCGAAGAACGGCTTGCCATCGGGCACGCCGCGGTACAGCTCGTTGTACTCGTAGACAACCGTGTCCTCAGGCCTCAGGTCGACCACCTTGTAGGGGCCGGTGCCGATCGGCATGAAGTTCTGGTCCGTGCAGGCACTGGCCTGCTCGCCGACGCAGTCCTGGAACTGAGCCCGCTGGATCACCGGCTCGGTGTAACCGACGAACTCGTCGAACGGATACGGCTTGGGCTCAGTGAAGTTGAGCGTCATCGTGTGGTCATCCACGATGTCGATGCTGGCCACCTTGCTGAAGTCGGCCTGACAACCAGTCAGCTCGTCCGAGCAGTACTCGTACGTGAACAGGAAGTCATCCGTGGTCAACGGGCTCCCATCAGACCAGACGATCCCCTCTTTGAGGGTCCATGTGATCGATGAGAAGTCCGCGGCCACGCCACCGTTGTCAACCGTTGGGATCTCGGCCGCAAGGGTCGGGACCAACGAGCCGTCAGGGGCAACTCGTGCCAAGGGCTCGAGCACGATCGAACCCGCAAGCAGGTCCTTGGTGCCCGAGGACAGCATGGTGTTGGCCTGTGACGGTGCCTGCCACTGAAGTATCAGGAGCTCGCCACCAGAGCCGGCTTCCATACCGGACGGTTCCGTCGGATCCGGGCCGCCGACTGTGGTGCCAGGGGCCTCGGTTGCAGGCGGAGCCGTCGTGGTGTCACTCGGCTCGGATGGGCTGCAGGCTGCAAGCAATAGGGCGAGCACGCCAAACAACGCCAACCATTTGGTTCTTTTCATAGAGTTTTCTCCTCCATATGCCGGAGCGAACGTCCGGCATCACAGAGAAACTTAACACCAGTCGAGCGGTTGGGCGCAAGTAACTGGGGGTCTCGTTTGGTTGCTAACGACCCGGTTATTCGGCGAAATGGCAGGCGACCCACTGCCCCGAGGCCAGCTCGCGGAACTCGGGAACCTCCTGGTGGCAGCGATCCTGGGCGATCGGGCACCTGGTGTTGAAAGGGCATCCGGGTGGCGGGTTGGCCGGGCTCGGTATGTCACCTTCCAGGATGATGTGCCGGCGGGTCGCCTCGACCTCGGGGTCGGGCACAGGGACCGCCGACAGCAGCGCCTGTGTGTAGGGGTGTTTCGGGGTGTTGTAGAGATCGTCTACGTCGGCCAGCTCCATGATCTTGCCCAGATACATGACGGCTACCCGGTCGGCGATGTGCCGCACCATCGACAGGTCGTGTGAGATGAACAAGTAGGTGAGCCCGAGGACGTTTTGGAGATCCTCGAGGAGATTGACCACCTGAGCCTGAATCGAGACGTCCAACGCTGCGATCGGCTCGTCACAGACGATGAAGTCGGGGTTGAGCGCGATGGCTCGGGCGATTCCGATTCGCTGTCGCTGCCCGCCGGAGAACTCGTGGGGGTAGCGGTTGGCGTGCTTCGGCTCGAGCCCGACGAGGCTGAGCAGCTCGTCGATCCGAGCCTGGCGCTCGTCGCCTTTCGATTGGCGGTGCTCTACCAACGGCTCGCCAATGATGGTGCCCACAGTCATCCTCGGGTTGAGAGAGGCGTGGGGGTTCTGGAATACCATTTGCATGCGGGGCCGAAGCTGGCGGACCTCGGAGCCGCTCATCTCTGTCAGATCTCTGTTCTCGAAGCTCACGGTGCCTTCGGTGGCCTCGTCGAGTTGGAGGATGACGCGTCCGGTTGTCGATTTGCCCGAGCCTGACTCGCCCACCAGGCCGAGGGTTTCGCCCCGGTAGATGTCGAAGCTCACTCCGTCCACTGCCCGGACCGCGCCGACTTGCCTGCCGAAGAGCCCCTTGGTGATCGGGAAGTGCTTTTTGATGTCGCTGACGCTGACCAGCACCTCCGAATTGGCCCCGTTGCTGGTCACGTCGACTTCCGCTGCTCGTTCATCCATAGCGAGGCCTCTCGTTGTCCATGTCCCACCAGCACGCCACGGAGTGGCTGTCCGATATCGCGTCCAACTGCGGGTTCTCCGCCCAGCACTTGTCGTATGCGTACTCACATCGCGGGGCGAAAGAGCAGGAGGAGGGCTTGGTGTAGAGGCTGGGGGGCTGGCCTTGGATGTTGACCAGGTCCTGGCCTTTCTGGTCCAGTCGGGGAAGTGACCCGAGCAGGCCCTTCGTGTAGGGGTGCTGGGGTTTGGCGTACAACTCGTTGACCTCGGCCTCTTCGACTATCTGGCCCCCGTACATGACGAGGACCCGGTCGACCAGGCCGGCCACCACCCCGAGATCGTGCGTGATCCAGATCAGCGCCGTGCCGAGCTTGTCGCGCAGATCCCTGACGATGTCGATTATCTGTGCCTGGATGGTGACGTCGAGGGCTGTCGTCGGCTCGTCGGCGATCAGAAGCTGTGGGTCGCATGCCAGGGCCACTGCGATCATGACCCGCTGCCTCATTCCTCCCGACAACTCATGGGGAAAGTTCTTGAGACGCTGTTTGGCGTCGGGGATGCCGACCAGCTCGATTAGAGCGGCGGCCCTGTCCTCGAGATCCTTCGCTGGGGTGTCCGTGTGGAGCTTCAGCGACTCCATGATCTGGTAGCCGATGGTCAGCACCGGATTGAGTGAGGTCATCGGGTCCTGGAAGATGAACCCGATTTTTCCGCCGCGGACGTTGCGCAGCTCGTCGACCTCGAGGGTGAGCAGGTCGATGTCGTCGAAGACCGCCTCACCGTTGACGATCTCTCCCGGTGGCATCGGGATCAGCCTGAGCAGTGACATCATCGTCACGCTCTTGCCCGAGCCGCTCTCGCCCACCACTCCGAGGAACTCGCCCTTCTTGAGGTTGAAACTGACGCCGTTGACCGCGTGGACCACCCCGTCAGGGGTGTCGAACTGCGTTACGAGGTCAGACACCTCGAGGACCTTCTGCGTTTGGCTCACCTGTCTCGCTTCTCCCGGGCGTGGCCGGAGACTAGACCCTCAGGTCAGAGCGTGCCCCAAATGTCTTGGTCCGCCATATCGATGATTGTGAACGCCATCGCAAGCGCACCATCCCGAATGGCCAGGTTCCCGGATTCGGTCACGGTTGCGGCGGCGAACTCCTTCTGATGGTTCACCGCACCCTGTGCGTCGATCGCAACCATGGGATGGATCGAAGGCACCACCTGGCTGACGTTCCCCATGTCGGTCGAGCCGCCTTCGACGACCTCTTCTCTCGGCATCGGCCTGCCCAGTGATTCGGAGTTGGCCTGATAGAGCTCTGCCATGGCCGGGTTGGTCTTGACGTCGAGGTAGGGCTCGGCGACGGGGGTGACTTTGAGCTCGCAACCGGTGGCGCTCGCCGCAGCCTCCCAGCATGCGGTGACCTTCGCCACCAGCTCTTCAAGCCGCTCGCCGGTGGCGGCCCTGATGCCCCACGTCGATGACGTGTACGCCGGGATGATGTTTTGGGCGTCCCCGCCATGGTTGATGATGCAGTGGGTCCGGTCTGTCGGCAGGTAGTGCTGTCTCAGCGTCGCCACGTTCATATATGCCTGGACGAAGGCGTCGAGAGCGTTGACTCCGAGATGGGGAGCGAATCCGGCGTGAGACTCCTTCCCCGTGAATTCGACGATGAAGCCGCGGGCAGCCTGGAACGACTTGTCGACGATGTCGGTGGGGAAGGGATGGATCATCATGGACGCGGCGGCGTCTTCGAAGGCCCCTGCTTCGAGCAGCTGGATCTTGCCCCCGCCGCCTTCCTCAGCCGGGGTGCCGAGGATCGTCACTCGGACTCCCAGCTCGTCGGCGACGGGTGCCACGGCCAAGCCTGCTCCGACAGCCGCGGTCGCGATGATGTTGTGGCCGCAGGCCTGTCCGACCTCAGGCAGCCCGTCGTACTCGCAGCAGATCACCACCCGAGGGCCGGAGGTTCCGGCGGTGGCCTCAAATGCAGTGTCCAACCCGTAGGCCGGGTAGGTGACCTCGACGCCCTGGGATTCGATGAACTCGGCGAGAAGGCGGGAAGACTCGAATTCCTGATAGGCCGTCTCGGGGTTGTCAAACAACGAGCGGGAGATCCGCTGTAGATCTGCCTCGATGGCGTCGAATGCCTCTTGTGCGGTGTCCTTGTGGCTCATAGTTGGTCCCATACCTCCTGTTCGGCCATGTCGATGATGGTGCCCGCCATGGCGAGTGCTCCGTCGCGCAGCGCCATCTCGCCCGACGGTGTGATCGTTGATGCTGCGAACTCAGGCTGATGATTCACCGCGTCGGTGTCAATCCGCACCGAGGGGTGGATCGAAGGCACGACGTAGCTGACGTTCCCCATATCCGAAGAGGCGTACGTCTTCTCGCCGACCTCCGCGAAAGTCGGCATCGGCCGGCCTATGGCCTTGGCGTTGGCTGCAAACAATTCGGTGAGCAGTGGGTGGGAGACGAGATCTGTGTAGGGCTTCCTGGTGCCCCCGTATTCCACGGTGCAGCCCGTTGCCACTGCGGCTGCATCGAAGCAGGCGATGACTTTCGCTTGCAGCTCGTCGAAGCGTGCTGCGGTCTCCGCCCTGACTATCCAGTTGGATCGGGTGTAGTCGGGGATGACATTTGCAGCGGCTCCGCCGGATTCGATGATCCCGTGAACACGGTCGCCGGGCTCGAACTGCTGACGAAGCGTCGAGATGCTGTTGTAGGCCTGGACGAATGCGTCGAGGGCGTTGCGTCCCTGGTCTGGTGTGGCTGCAGCGTGGGCAGTCTTGCCGTGGAACTCGACGAGGATGCCGTCGGCGGCGAGAAGCCTGGGATCGGCGAGATTCCTGGGGCTGGGGTGGATCATCATCGACGCGGCGGCGTCTTCGAAGGCCCCGGCCTCGATCAGCTCGATCTTGCCTCCGCCACCCTCCTCGGCAGGCGTGCCCAACACCGTGACTCTTATGCCGAGGTCCTCAGCCAGGCCGGCGAGGGCCACTCCGGCTCCAACTGAAGAGGTAGCGATGATGTTGTGGCCGCAAGCGTGGCCGACTTCTGGCAAGGCGTCGTATTCCGCGCAGATGACAACCCGCGGGCCATCGCTTCCGGTGTTGGCTTCGAATGCTGTCTCCAACCCGTAGGCCGGGTAGTCGACCTCGAAGCCGTTGGCGCCGAGGAACTCGGAGAGCCGGGCGGACGATTCGTGCTCCTCGTAGGCAGTCTCCGGGTTCTCGTACATCCATCGTGAGATGTCTCTCAGCTCTGCTTCGACCGAGGCGAAGGCTTCAGCCGCGCGATCTTTGGAACTCATCGGACGGAGCGTAGAGGGGCGGATCAGTCCCCGGGCTCGGTGAAAACCGCGAAGAAGGTCCGCCGCAGGATCGAGATGTCGAGTCTCCCTGACCTCTCCCGCACGTACCGCTCGTCGAGAGCCGTACGCTCGGCAAGGGTGATGGTGTCCCGGCCTTCCACCTGAGCGAGCCCGGTGATCCCCGGCTTGACGGTGAAGCGCGGGTTGTCGAGGCCGATCAGCTCGGCTTCGTCGGAGACCAGCGGACGCGGGCCAACGAGTGACATGTGACCGCGGAGGACGTTCCAGAGGTTGGGAAGCTCGTCGATCGAAGAGCGCCTCAAGACACGGCCGACCCTGGTGACACGCTGGTCGTCCTGAATCGCGATCGGTACGGCCGTTTCCGACTTGTGACTGGCCTGAAGCCTGGCGAGGTGGGCCGCGAACACCTCTTCGTCTGCGTCGGCCCGCATGGTCCGTATCTTCATCAGCCCGAAAGGCTGGCCATCCCTGCCGGTTCGAACTTGGCGGAAGAAGATCGGGCCCGGGGAGTCCAGCCTCACCGCGATGCCTGCGATCAGGACGATTGGCAGCGTCAGAACCATCATCGCCAGCGAGACGGCGATGTCCACAGTGCGTTTCGCCACGTTGAAGGCGGCCGTCGTGCCCGGCTCGAGTCGTTCTTCCTTTCCAATGAGCACGGCTCCGGCGACTAGCGCGATGAGGGCGGTCACCTCGCCGGCTACGAACCCGAGGCCGACCCGGGCCACGGGCTCCATCTCCGGAGTTAGGAAGATGGCGGCAACCGCCGCAAGCACTCCGCTGATCCATGCGATGCCGAGTCGGAGCGGCTCGCCGCGCGCAACGAGAATCTGCCCCACAAAAAGGCCGCCCCCGGCGAACACCACCCCGAAGGAGACGGCAGCCGCAGTCAACCTCGACAGGATGAAGTCAGGGCCGAAGGCGATCTCAACGACCCAGGGGCCGAGGATCCAGCCCAGGCCTGCGCCGACGATGGCCAGAGCTGTCGAGGCCCAAGCCATGCCACGCGCCCAAGCTCTCAGCTCCTGTCGCTCTCCCTTCGCGGCCATCTCGGTGAACGGGGGCAGCACCCGGGCCAACAGGTTGTAGCCGAAGGTGAGTGGAGCCCGGCCGAGCGTGAAGGCGGCGAAGGCGACGCTGATCTCCACGGCGGTTCCACCGAGCATCCCGACGACGATTGGCCCGGCCAGCAGCAACGCCTGGGAGCTGGCCGCGGCAAGCACCAGCCCTGGCAACAGGCCGCGGTCGTCCAGAGTCTCCTTGGCCTCCGCCTCCAACTCCTCGCGTTCGACGTCGACGCGGCGGAACGGTCTCCACAACGCAACCACCAACGCACCGAGCACCAACCCCACGGCGAATCCTGATGCTGAGGGGTGCACGATCGTCACGGCAATCGCGATGGCCAGCCTCACCAGAGACGCCGCTCCCGAAGACATGCCATATGCGCGGAATCGCCGCCAGCCGGCGAGGTGACCGCGCGCAGTTGCGAAGAAGAAGTGGGCGGCGACAGTGGCGCCGGTGAAGACGATGAAGCGACGGTCCCCGTTCAGGTACCTGTCAACTCCGATCTCGGCGAAGATGGTGGCCCCGGCGACCGTGAGCGAGCCCAGCAACCACGCTGTCCAAGGCAGCCCCGACTTGGAACGGTCGATCGTGAGCCGGCGCACCACCAACTGCTCGATCGGGAGCAACAGCACTATGAACGTCAGGAAGTGGATGGTGAGCAACACCGACACCGGGGCGAACGCTTCGGCTCCCAATGTCCTCCCGCCGAGCAGCTGATAGGCGTATGCGCCGATGCCCGCGACGAGGCTGCCCGCCACGATGTAGGCCGTGCCGTCGCTGCGCAGATAGGCGTACTTGACCGCGGCCGGTGTCTTCTCAGGTCCTGAGGTCATCCAAACGTCTCCCGGCACCGAGAATAAGCAGGCAGCAGCAGAACAATCCGCCTTGTTGAGATCCCGGGTTAACGGGTGGTGACCCGTAGAATTCCATCGGGTTGACGACCTCGACTCATACCCCGCACCCCTGGTCGGCGAAACGCGGCCTGATCGCCGCTTTCGCCTCGGCCTTGCTGCCAGGTCTCGGGCACATCTACGCCGGGCGGCGTGAGCTTGGCCGGCGGTTGCTGGCGATCGACGGAGCCTTCTTTGCCTTGTTGGTGCTCGTGCTCGTCGTCTTCCGGCTGGAGGTGATCAAGTGGTGGGTCTCTCCGACCGCCATCGCCCTCCTCATGGTGGCGAACCTCGCACTGCTCTTGTACAGGTGGGTGGTCACTTCCGACGCCTATCACTCGGTTGGGGACAACCGGACGTCTCGCCCGATGACCCTCGCAGGCATTGCCCTGGCCGGATTCATGCTCATTGTGCCGCACGTCGTGTTCGGCTACTACGCCGTCACTCAATACAGCTTCATCGACACCGTCTTTGCCGACTCTTCACCGGCACCAGCGGTGGCCGGCCCCGGTCCCGTGAGTGTCGAGCCAGATCCCGACCCGGCACCCATACCTGTAGTGGCGGGAGAAGAAACCCCGGACACTTCGGTCCCCGAGCAAACCACCACGAGCCAAGGTGTGTCGGCGCTTTGGGACGGCAAGGAGCGGCTCAACATCGTCCTGCTCGGAGCCGACGCCGGTGAGGGGCGTCGCGGGTTGCGAACGGACACCACGATCGTGGTCTCGATCGAACCGGAGACCGGGGATGCCGCGATGTTCCAGGTGCCCCGTGACCTTTCCGGTGCCCCGCTTCCGCCAGAGATGGGGATCTGGGGTTGTGACTGCTTCCCGGATCTGATCACCCATCTTTGGGACGCCGGCATAAACCACCCCGAGGCCTTCCCCGGTCCGCAGGAGCCTCCGATCAACGGGATCAAGGCTGCGGTGGGGGAGATCTTCGGCTTGGAGATCCACTACTACGCGATGGTCACCCTCGAGGGGTTCGTCGACATCGTGGATGCGCTGGGGGGCGTGACCATGGAGATACCCAAGACGATCTGGGACGACACCTACCCACATGAGAACGGGACCACGGTGGCCGTCCGGATCGAAGAGGGGACCAGGCACCTGAACGGCCACGAGGCCCTGGCATACGCGAGGATCCGACGTCACTCCGATGACTTCAACCGGATGAACCGTCAGCGCTGTGTTCTGGAGGCCATCGCCGAGCAGACCAGTCCGACAGAGCTCCTGATCCGCTTCGGCTCGATCACGGAGGCGTTGAAGCGAAGCCTCTTCACCGACATCCCCGAGGATCTGCTTCCCGACTTCATCGACCTGGTCCCCAAGATCTCAACCGATCGGATCTCGACCTTGCGGATCACCCGCACCGAATACAAGAGCGGTGCCGCGCCGGGCCGGACCTACTACGACGTTGACCGGATTAGGGCGGACGCGCAGGCCCTCATGGCCAACCCCGACGGTGCTCAGGAGTCGCTGGGACTCGACTCTCTCGAAGGAACCTGCTCCAGCGAGTAGCGGGTCAGCTCAGCTCAGGGATCACCTGCTCGGCGAACAGCCTCATGCTGGAGTCGTCGTAGGCGGCATCGGCGAAGTGGACGATGGCGTAGCTCATTCCAGCCTCCTTGTGCCCCTGGAGCCGGTCGACGATCTGCTCCGGCGTGCCGGACATGGGCGTGTAGATGTCGACGTAGCGTTCGGCGCTCTGCTCTGAGACGTATCGGTTCAGCTTGTCTCGAAGCCAGTTCAGCTTGTCGGCTACCTCGGCCTCGGTCTCGGCGCAAAGCACGTTGAAGTTGGTCGACCGCACGATGGCGTCGTAGTCGGTGCCCAGGTCACGACAGTGGTCGGCGAGGACCTGGGACTTGTGGTTGAACTCGTCGAGCTCTGCGCCGAAGTTGGTGTATTGCGCATACTGGGCGGCGATGCGGAGAGTCACCTTCTCGCCGCCGCCTGCGATCCAGAACGGGATGTGGGGCTGCTGGGCCGGCTTCGGCTGGCAGATGGCGCCTTTGAGCTGATAGTGCTCACCTGAGTAGTCGACGACGTCTTCGGTCCACATCGCCTTCATGATCTCAACTCCCTCGTGGAGCATCTTGAGGCGCCCGCCCGGGGGCAAGAACGGGTAGCCGTAGCCGTCGTGCTCATGCTCGTACCAGCCGGCACCGATCCCCATCTCGACCCGCCCGTTTGAGATCACGTCTATGGAGGCCGCCACCTTGGCCAGGTACGAGGGCGGCCGGTAGGTGTTGCATGTGCACATCTGGCCCAGCCGCACCTTCGTTGTCACCGGTGCCAGCGCTGCCATGAGCGTCCAGGCCTCGTACGTGACCTCCTGAGTCGGCTCCGGGACGGTGTGGAAGTGGTCGTAGACCCAAAGGGACTCGTAACCCAGCTCTTCGATCTTCTGCCCCACGCCCATCATCACGGCCCAGTGGTCTTCCACCGGGATGTCGGTCAGATCGTGTCGCCAGCCTTGGGGTACAAATGCTCCAAACTTCATGAGGCCAGGCTAGGACGTCCTTCGAGAAGCGTCGTGACGACCTCGGCACAACCCACTTCGGCCTTCGGCGAGATGTGAGAGACTGATCGACTTCAGAGGTGGAGAGCACGACATGACGTCAAAGACGGAACAATCGTCGTCCGTAGCAGGGTCATCTCTTGTCTCCTTGTTTGGTGCAGCGATCCGGCTGCTTGGCACGACGCCGTGGCTGGCGGTCGCAATCGGTGGTGTCCTGGCCGTTGCGCTGTTTTTGCTGACGCTCTCCGGTCCGTTGTTTGAAAGTGCCTCAGAGCGCGCGTTGTCTGCGGATCTGGCTTCCGCTTCCGCCACGGACCGCAATCTGGAGATCCGTCGTGATGCCCGGTACGAGTTGGGGAGTCGCCAGGATCCGTTTTCGCAGTGGGCGAATCGATGGTCGAGTTCCGCGAATCGCAGCTTCCTGCGTTGCTGGCCTCCCTTGTCATTGCAGAGTCCTTTGTCGTGGATTCTCCACAATTCGCGACACTTCCCTATCCCGGAACTGAGCCGAAGAATTGGATTCATCGCTCGTCGCGAATCTTCGAGCGCTTGACGGCGTTTGTGACACTGAGGCATCAAAGCTCCCTTGACGAGAAGTCGAGTCTCGTTGCCGGACGTGAGCCTGCAACAACTGCTCCTGTGCCTCTCCGGGATGGAGCCGACTGCCCTCCGGTCGTGATCGGTGAGGATCCTGCCGCACCGGACACCGCCGGTTTGAGTGACCTAGATGGAGACGGGATGGTCACGTGTGTTGACGTTCTCGTTCCCCGATTCGAGGTAGCGGCGTCGGTTGGCACTCTCGAGTCGTTTGACATGGAGATCGGCGACCGGATGATCCTTCTCCCCGATGTGTCCGATCAGTTGCTCAACAATGTCCCGAGGGTCAACCTGCCCGCTCAACTCGTGATCGAGGTCGTCGGGGTCATCGAAGCCACCGATCCGAACGACGACTACTGGCTGGGAGACAAGTCACTCGAGACTCCCCGAGTCCGAATCAATCCCGATTTCACCGATAGGTTCGCAACCTTCCTGGTGGCGCCGGAGGTGCATGAAGACCTGCGGCAACATCTCGATCCTGCTTTGTGGGCCTATTCGTTCCGTTACCTGCTCGATCACGATGAGATTGAAGCTTCGAACGCGGCGGAACTGTCGAGTGAGTTGCGCAATATGGAGACGCAGTACCGAGCTTTGGCCTCGACCGCTTCGCTTCAATTCACGATGCGAAGCGGCCTGCCCAAGCTGATCCACAACTACGAGCTCCGTCAGCACCAAGCCTTGACCCTGATCGCGATCGTCTTGGCAGGAGTGTTGATCGCGAGTTTTGCCGCGGCCCTGCTGCTGGGAAGCCTCACTGCCGAGCGAAATCGGCTCTCGGTTGGGTTCTTCCGGCGCCGCGGGGCCTCGAAGCCGCAGATTGGGACGATGCGAGCCACCCAGGGCGTGGCTATCGCTGTTGTCGCGGTCTTGGTGGCAGGCGTCGTGGGAAGTCTCATGGCGTCTTCCTGGAGGTGGGTGCCGATCGGGCTCGCGTTGGCCGTGGTCCTTGTCGCCGGTCTGACGATGGCAATTGCAGGAGGTGTGAACAGCTATGGGCTGCTCGTCGAGAGTCGCGTTCGGGTGTCGGGTGTTGGCGCGTCAGCTAGAAGGCTGACCGCTGAGTTGTTTGTGATTGCTCTCTCAGTCCTGGCGGTGGTGATCCTGAGGCGAAGAGGCGATGTCGTCTCTGGTGGCGGCCTGGATCTGCTGGCGGTCCTTGCGCCATCGCTGTTGGGCATTTCGGGCGGGTTGATCCTTTCTCGTCTCTATCCGATGCTCATCAAGCCGGTTGTCTGGGCCGGATCGAGGCTTCGCGGTCCGCTGGTCTTCGGAGGATTCCAGCGAGTGCTCCAAAACCGGAGGCGGCTTCGCTTGCCGATGGTCGTCCTGGTCCTCGGTGCGGCCGTTGCGATGTTCGGGCATGTGGTGCAGTACTCGCTGACGGAAGGAGCGGCGGCCAGCGTCAGGCATCTGGTAGGCGCCGACCACCGGCTGACGGCCTTCGAGCCCGGCATGCCCCTTCCCACTTTTGATCTCGATGAGGTGGAGTCAGTCCAGGCGGTTGCTGAAGCTCGATTGTTAGTTGGGACCGTTGTCGAGAGTGACACGGGAGCCGTTCCTCGCTCGGTTGACCTCTTCGCGATCGATGGAGCTGCCTTCGAAAACGTGACCGACGACATGCCGGGGCAAATCGCTCTGCCCGAGTGGCTCGCATCCCCGGAAGCTGAGTCCAGCCTCGGAGGCAGGGCGAACCCGATTCATGTCATCGTCTCCGGATCCTGGCCGATTGGTGCGCCGGCCTTGGGAACGACTTTCAGTGCGGATGTCGAGTTTCAGCAAATCCACTTCATCGTCAGTGGTGTGCGGGCTGACTTCCCCGGTGTTTCTGGAACTGATCCGACGATCGTCGCCTCGCTCCCTCAAGTGTCGTCGACTCTCGGATTCGACGTCAGAGAAGGCGACATCTTCGTGCGCGGCGATGCATCGGCAGCGGATGAGCTGAGATCACTTGCCCTGGAGGTTGGGAACACGCGGCTCTTGTCGGCCGAAGAACTCATCGAGGAGCGTCTGGGCGACAGCTTCGCACGAACGGCCGCGACTGCACTTCGGGGAGCTGTTGTCGTCGCAGCCTTGATCGTTCTCGTTGCGGCGACCACCGTCATCTTTCATTTGTCGACCGAGAGCAGGAACGACAATCTGGTGTTGAGAGCCCTGGGGATGAGCGCCAAACAGAGATATCAGCTAGCTGCGATCGAGTACATCCCGATGGTCGTGCTCTCGATGGTGGCCGGAGTCGGGTTGGGAATTGGGGTTGCTCTGGTCCTCGAGCCTGTGATTGTTCTCGGGCCTTTTGGTGGAGATCAATCAGTGGTTGTGATTGACATCTCGATCGCCAACACCCTGATGGTTGGAGCACTGGTGATTGGTTTGGCTGGAGCGGCGTCGTATCTGGCGACATCCCGAAGCACCCAGCGTCTCAGCGGACCTCGCAGCCGCCACTTTGTGAACTGATGCACGAAGTTCCTGGTTAGTAACCGAAGTCCCATCGAACCGGGACTTCGGTCCATGCCCTACGCCGGGGCCAAGCGCCGACAATTCGGTCAACTGCCGAGACACGGAGGTTCCCCGGCATGACAATCAAAGAACTCGTTGGGGGAGAGGTCATCTCCGTCACACCGGACACGGCCATCCGGGCGGCTGCGTCGGAGATGCAGGAGACTGGAGTTGGATCCCTGGCTGTTGTGGTCGACGGCTCACTCGAGGGCATCTTCACCGAACGCGACGTCCTCAACGTCGTCGCAGAGTCGTCAGATGTGAGCGAGGCCACTGTTGGCGATTTCATGACGAAGCTGCCCGACACGTTTGGTCCCGAGATGTCCGTGGAGGATGCGAGCGACTGGATGCTCGCCACCGGCTACCGCCATCTGCCGGTGGTTGACGAGAATGGCGATTTGATCGGGATGGTCTCGATAAAGGACATCCTCTGGGCGATAACGGATAGCGCGACGCTGTAGACATGGAGGTCCTCACCGACGCAGAGGCGTGGGATCTCCTGACGTATTCACCGGTAGCTCACATCGGGGTCGTCGTCGACGGCGAGCCCTATGTGACTCCGATGTCGTTTGTGGTGCATGAAGGCCGGATCCTCTTCCGGACCAAGCCTGGCCGTCGGGCGGCGGCCATCGCTGCCAATCCCGCGGTGTCGATCGAGGTTTCGTCGTTCGATCCCGACAACGGAGACTGGGCGAGTGTGGTCGTGCGCGGGAAGGCGGTAGAGACCTTCGACGGTCCTCTGGGGGCTCTCACCATCGAGAAGCTCTACGAGAAGTATCGAGATGCCCTCGGCTCTCCCCTCAGCGGCGGTGGCCTCCAGCCGATGGCTTCTTTCCCACATGTGATCGTCGTCGAGGTCGAAGAGATCTCCGGGATGGCCAGCGGTGGCGGGCTGGGTGCCAGGACCAGACCGGGACGACTCTGATGTTCGTCCACTATTTCACGCATGTCCCGATGGGCCTGTCTCAGGTGGAGGCTCGCCTCGACGAGGTGCGTCACAACCTGACCGAGATGGCCGATGTCGCGTACCGCGAAGGAGAAGCTCTCCGGAGCCGAGTGGGCCCGTGGGAACAGGGAATCGCCAAGGAGGTCTCCTTGAGCTTGGGTCTCGCCGAGATCCACAGCTCAGGTCTCGTGTACCCGATCACCTGGACGGCGTCGGGTGCCGGTCTGCTGTTCCCCGAGCTGCACGCCGAGTTGATCCTGGGCCACATCGGCCCTGCTCAAACCAGGCTCACCGTTCAAGGCAACTACAAGCCGCCTCTCGGATTTGTGGGGCGAGTAGCCGACCGAGCGGTGCTCGGGCGCTATGCGGACGCCACCGTTCGCAACTGGCTGGATCGGTTGGCCGAAGCCCTGGCTGAGGACCAGGTCAGTTCAGCGGCAGGCTGATAGTGATCGTCGCTCCCTTACCGGGGGCCGAATCGATGCCGAGCTCGCCACCAAGCCGCGACACTCGGTCGCGCATGCCGGCCAACCCCATGCCTTTCGTCCGTGCGGCGGGGTCGAAGCCGGTTCCCTGGTCTTTCACCTGAAGGATCAGCCCCGACTTGGCTGTTGTCAGTGTGACGTGAATCGGCCCGGTCCCGGAGTGACGCAACGCGTTCGACAGGGACTCGGACAGGAGCAACTCGATCTGGTCGAACAACAAGGACTCGACGACGACAGCTTCTGTCACTTCGGTGATGATCTCGTTCGGATAGGCCGAGCGGTACCGGTCGATTGTGGCGTTCAAGGTCTGTTCGAGCGTCGGCTTCGTGTGTGTCTTCAGGTCGTATATGTAGGAGCGCAGCGACTCAACCACCTCGTCGAGCCGGTCCACCGAGTCGTCGAGCAGTCGGGCTGAGGAGTCGTCGGCCACTCGCTCCGACAGTGACTGAAGGCTCAGGCCTATGGCGAAGAGGTCTTGGATGATCGAGTCGTGCAGATCGCGGGCGATCCGGTTGCGGTCCTGCACGATTGCCATCTGCTCGAGGCTGTCTCGCAGTCGAGCCGTGTTGACGGCCGATCCCGCGATGAGTGCAAGAGCCTCCACGTTGGCGACATCCTCGTCATCGAAGCCCCCTGTCTTCTCGGCTAGGTAGAGGTTGCCAAACGACTCGTTGCCGGCCATGACCGGGACACCGAGGAAGTTGGTCATGGCCGGATGGTGCTCCGGGAACCCGTACGAGTCTGCATGCTCCGAGATGTCGTCGAGGACGATTGTCTGCCGTTCCCTGACCACCGTGCCGAGCACACCATGGCCTTGAGGCAGTGGCCCGATTCGCTCGGCTGTATCGGCATCGATCCCGTCGTAGATGAACTCGCGAAGAACCCCATGGGCGCCGAGAACGCCGAGTGCCGCGTACTTGGCGCCTGTCGCCGACTTCGCCTGCGTCACCAGGCGGCGCAGGACCTGATCGAGGTCGACTTCGCCCACAACTGCGGCGGCAGCGCCGATCAATGAGCCGAGCCGCTCGACCTGGTCTTGTGACGTCATCGGACTCGACGATAACGGTCGTTATCGTTCCTACTGATGACGGATCTCCGGATAGTGCTGGTAGACGATCATGAGGTCGTTCGCACAGGCATCAAATCGATGATCGACGCGCAGCCTGACATGTCGGTTGTGGGCGAGGCAGGCAGCGTCGAGGACGGTGTGAAGCGCGTCGGCTTCGACGAGCCTGACGTAGTGGTTCTAGACGTTCGATTGCCCGACGGCAGCGGCGTGGAGGCTTGCCGGGAGATCCGCTCCCGGTTCCCTGACGTGAAGGTCCTGATGCTGACGTCCTTCGCCGATGAGGAGGCCCTGATGTCGGCGATCCTCGCCGGCGCTTCCGGATACCTGCTCAAGAGAGTCAAGGGCTCCGATCTGATCGAGGACATCCGTCGTGTCGGCGCCGGAGAATCCTTGCTCGATCCCGAGATGACCGAGAAGCTCTTCGAGCGCCTCCGTGCCGGCCCCCAGTCGGACCCGCTGTTGAGCCTGCTGTCGGACCAGGAACGCGAGATCGTCCTGCGGATCGCAGACGGCAAAACCAACCGCCAGATCGCAGAGGAGATGTTCCTCGCCGAGAAGACGGTCAAGAACTACGTCTCCAATCTCTTGGCCAAGATGGGGATGAGCCGTCGCAGTGAGGCGGCCGCCTACGTCGCACGGCTCGACGCAGCCAAAGACGCCGACCCACCGGAAGAGTGGCCCGAAGTCTGATGTTCCTGTGCTGTCATGTGAGCGCAAACACGGCGTAGAAGGCCAGATATATGAGCACCAGGAACACGCCGGTGAGACGGTCGTGTCTCTTGCGGACTACAAGAGTGAGCCCTACCAGGGCAACCGCAGACGCCGCCAGCAGCGAGCCACGTACCACGAGGCTGGAGGTGACCGTTATCGGCGCAATCAGCGGTCCGATGCCAACCGAGAGCGTCGAGTCGACAAATGTCGCACCAGTGGCATCGCCGATCGCGAGGTCCTTCTGCCCTTGGCGAGCTGCGGTCAGGACAACAACCAATTCGGGCAGCGAGGTGCCCAAGGATGCGAGAAAGAACGCCATGAGGTATTGGGGCACCCCAACCGTCTCAGCGAGTTCCGTCATCCCCCAGATGGCGAGCGTTGCCCCGCCGGCGACGATCCCCAGCGACAGGAAGATCATCAAGATCTTGCGCCCTTTGTGCGTCGTCTCGAGAGGCAAGTCGAGTTGGGTTCCGGGCGCATCCGGATCCCAGATGAGGTAGCTGCCGAACACCCAGGCTCCGATCAGGACCAGTGCGTCGAGCCGGGTGACGTCGCCGTCGCCCATCAATGCCAAGCCGAGTAAGAGAGCTCCGACAGTGGCTGCGGAAGCACGTCCGAAGCGTCGTTGAGATATCGAGAACGAGGCTCCGGCAAGTAGTGGCATCAGCCCGAGCACCAGGGTGACCTGGGTGGCGGCCGAGCCGACGCTATCACCTACGTTCAAGTCACCGTGACCTGCCAACGAGGCGATGATCGAATTGGCGATTTCGGGAAGGTCGGTCCCGAGGGCCAGCAGTGTGAATCCGATCACGAATCGAGGGATGCGGCTGCCGGCTGCGATCTCGGCGGTGTTGGCCACAGCCCGTCGGCTGGCCAGGACCGCAATGACAAACCCTGATGTGACCGCCACCACTGCCGCAGCCATGACCATCAGACAGCGTGGTGGCGGATACGGTTCATTAGCCGCACCCCTGCCATCGAGAGGGCGGAGAACCCGGCGACGGCAGCCAATGATGTGACGGACAAGGAGGCCGTGCGGAAGATGCTGTGCCCGAATGACGTGTAGATGATGAGGATCTGCAGGGTGGCGGAGGTCAGGATTGCCCCGATCAGTGCAGGTTGTGGCATCGAAATCCTGGCTTCATCGTCCGATCGCACGTTGATCGCATGGAGGAGCTGGGCCACGACCAGCGTCGTGAAGACCATGGTGCGCACGACGGTGAACTCGAGATCCATCACGTAGTGACCTACGAGCAGGGTGGCAATCGAAGCGGTGGCGAGGATGGTGCCTTGACCAACGAGAATGGCGAGGTTGCGTCTGCTGAGGATGTTGCGGCCACCCCCTGGCATCTGGTTCATCAGGTCAACGGCGGGTCTGTCGATTCCGAGAGCGAGGGCTGGCAGGGCATCGGAGAGCAGGTTGATCCAGAGCAGCTGAACCGCAAGGAGCGGTTCACCGAGGAATCCGAAAGCTATGAATCCCACCACCATGTATATGACTTCAGAGGCGTTGGCCGACAGCAGGTAGTGGACGACATTTCGCAGGTTCCTGAAGATGCGCCTGCCTTCGTCGATAGCGGCCACGATGGTGGCGTAGTTGTCGTCGGTCAGCACCAGATCAGATGAGGCCCGGGCGATGTCCGTGCCGGAGCCCATAGCGACACCGATGTCCGCAGTCTTCAGCGCTGGGGCGTCGTTTACCCCGTCCCCTGTCATGGCAACGATCGAGCCGCGATCACGCCACGCGTCAACGATTTTCACTTTGTCGATGGGGTCCACCCGAGCGAATCCTGAGTATTGGCCGATGTGGTCGCTGAGCGTGCGCGAGCCCGTTGCTCGGAGCTCGTCACCACCCATGATCTCTCCCTCTAGGCCGATGGTGTCGGCGACAGAACGTGCTGTGATGACGTGGTCACCGGTGACCATGACTGTCCGGACCCCCGCACCCCTTGCCTTCGCCAACGCATCGGCGACTTCGGGTCTCACCTCGTCATGCAGTCCGACGACACCCTCGTAGGTCATGCCGGTCTCGGCTTCTGCGGGGTCATCCGGAAGCTCGTTCAGATGCCGGACTGCGAACGCCAAGGTCCTGTACCCCTGGGCCGCCAGATCGTCTGCTTCTGCCAGTAGCGCTCCACGGGTGTTTTCGTCTATTGGAGCCACGCCGCCCGGTGACAGCCAATGTGATGCGCGGTCGATGATCACCTCAGGCGCGCCTTTGGTGTGGATTACGTGTCCTCCCTCGGGATCGTCGTGGATAGTCGACATCCTCTTGCGTCTGCTGTCGAAAGCCACCTCGTCGATGCGCGGCCTTTCGTTGCGAAGGCTCTCGACGTCGATGCCGGTCTGCAGCACGGCGTCGATCAGTGCCGTTTCGGTGGGGTCGCCGATGGTCTTGTCCCCAGATTGACGGGAGTCGTTGCAAAGAACCGCCGTCTCGATCAACTCGGTGACCCCGTGGCCCCTCGGATCGACTTCGCTCAGGTGCATTGACCGGCCGGCGATGGCCACAATATCCACCGCTAGCTCCGACTTGGTGAGCGTTCCTGTCTTGTCGGTGCAGATGACGTTGACTGCTCCCAGGGCCTCGACGGCGGGAAGTCGGCGCACGATTGCAGCGCGGTTGGCCATCCTGGTCGTACCTCCGGCGAGGGTTGCTGTGATCACGGCCGGCAGTCCTTCGGGGATTGCAGCAACCGCCAGGGCCACAGAAGTCAGAACCATGGTTTCGATCGGATAGTCCTGGAGAAGACCGGTACCCATGATGAGCACCCCGGCGACGATCGCTACCAAGGCCAGTCGTCGCCCGATCCGGCCCATCTCGACCTCGAGTGGTGTGGGTGGTGCCGGTTCAGTCAATGCCGCCGCGATTTTTCCCATCTCGGTGTTGAGACCGGTGGTGGCCACCACTGCCCGGCCTCGCCCGCGAACCACGGTCGTGCCCGCGAACACCATCGAGGCGCGATCCCCGAGTCCGGCATCGTGGGCCACAGGTTGGTTGCTCTTGCTCACAGGCAGGCTTTCTCCGGTGAGAGCGGCCTCAGCACACTCCATGTGGGAGCTGGAGGCGACCCGGCCGTCAGCCGGGACCGCGTCGCCGGCCTCCAGCTGAATGACGTCGCCCGGTACCAATCCGGCAGCGGGGGCGATCGTGGCTGCCCCGTCCCGGATCACTGTCGCGGTGGGGGCTTCCAGCGCCTCCAGCTTGTCGAGTGCCGCCTCGGCCTTTGACTCCTGTACGTAGCCGAGGACCGCATTGAGGGCGACGATGGCCACAATTGCGCCGGCGTCGATCCATTCTCCAAGCACCAATCCGCTGATACCTGCTGCCACGAGAAGTATCCAGATCAAGACATCGGCAAACTGTCGGCTGAGACGTTTCAACCTGATCCAGCGTTCAGAGTGGCCGACCCTGTTGGGGCCGTGAAGTTGGAGCAGGGCGTGGGCTCGGTCCGAGGCCAGCCCGGCGGTCAGGTCCGTTTCGAGAAGTTCTGCGACGTCCGAAGGTGTGAGCGAGTGGTATGGAACCGTGTCCCTCGACTCGACAGATGTGGCCACCTTTCGATTATCAGTGTCGACCTAAGCGGAGTGAAGGGACGACGGGCGACGTCCGTCGGGACTTTCGGCCCTCGTGTCAGCCTGGGGTTTCTGTGACGATGACAGTGAAAGGAGGGCTATGGCCACCCAATTCTTGTTTGGCCTCCTTGCGGCCTGGATTCTCTGCGGGCTAATCACCTCGTTCGTCATGCGGCGCCGTGGTCACGACTTCCTGGTCTGGCTGACGCTGGGGACGGTGCTCGGCCCGTTGGTGGTGCCGCTGGCCGTCGAGCGGGTTCGTCGCGAAGAGGATGTCAACAGCAAGGCAGTCGCACGTGATCACGCAGGTGCCTTCGACATGCTTGTGGCGTTGGATGGGTCGGAGGAATCGAGACAGGCCATGGCCGCCGCCTTGGGACTGTTCGGTGGCGTGGCGAACAGTGTGACTCTTGCGACCGTCCTCGACTTTGACGCCCATGGAACACCCTCAGGCACCGAAGCCCGGGAAGATGCTGAGCGTCTTCTCGAGTCAGACGGGTCCTCCCTGGAGCATGACGATCTCCAGACCGTGATCCTCTACGGTCGCCCCGATCAGGCTCTGGCTAAATACGCAGCGGACAACGGGGTTGAGTTGATCGTGGTTGGATCCCGCGGCCGTGGCGCCACCGAAGCTGTGTTCGGAAGTGTCACCAGCAGGCTCGCGTCTGGAAGCACTGTCCCGATATTCGTTGGAGGCAAACTCGTCCCAGGGCCAATGTCGGAATTGGGACCAGATTGAGCGCAGGTGCCCGTATAGCCACGGCAGACTGAGGCTCTGTGCCAGTAGGAATACTCACGGCGGGAGGCGACTGTCCTGGGCTCAACGCCGCAATTCGTGGTGTCGTGACCAGGGTCATTGCTGAGGGTGAGGACGTTGTTGGAGTGGAGGAGGGCTGGCGCGGTTTGATGGAAGGCCGCTTCAGCGGCCTTGGCCGCGATGAGGTGCGAGGCATCATTGGCCGGGGCGGGACCATTCTTGGGACTTCGCGGATGGATCCCTATGAGCACGGGTCAGGCCTCGCCTCCGTGAGCGGCACGCTGGCGGAAGCCGACATTGAGACCCTGGTGGTCATCGGTGGTGACGGGTCCTTGCGGACCGCCGGCAAGCTCGCTGCCGAAGGCGTGCCGATCGTCGGCATCCCCAAGACCATCGACAACGACATCGGTCTCACCGACGTCAGCCTCGGCTTTCACACCGCGGTTCAGATAGTCGTTGACGCCATCGACCGCCTCACTACGACAGCAGAAGCACACAACAGGATCATGGTGGTCGAGGTGATGGGGCGGACCACCGGGTGGATTGCAGCCGTTGCCGGGATGGCAGGAGGTGCTGAGGCGATCTTGGTGCCAGAGATGGACGGCGACCTCGAGGCGCTTTCGGATCGGTTGGTGGCGCGACACCAAGCCGGCCATCACTACTCCATAGTCGTCGTCGCCGAAGGCGCTGCCGGGCCGGGAGGTGAGGTCAAGACAGCTGGTGTCGATGCCTTCGGCTTCACTCGAATCGGCGGGGTCGGTGAGGAGATCGCCGCGGAGTTGGAGGAGCGCACCGGGTTCGAGGCGAGGGTGATGTCACTTGGCTATCTCCAGCGAGGTGGTGCTCCCACTGCGTTTGATCGCGTGCTCGGCACGCGTTTTGGGATCAAGGCGGGCGAGCTGGCCATGGAGGGCCGAAGAGATGTGATGGTGGCGGCACAGGGTCGTGAGATCGTCCCGGTCGGGCTTCTCGACGCATGCAGCGAAGTACGGCACCTTGACACCCGCAGATTCGAAGAGGCTTCCTGGTTCTTCGCCTAGGCCGTTGGGTGGCGGCCACGGGAGGCAGCCACCACCCAAACGATCATGCGAAGTTGCGGGGATGAATGACCTTCTTCTGATCAGACCCACACCGCTGAACGCACCTGTAGACCTTCAGACTGTCTGAGCCAATGGTCCGACCGCAAGGGGTCAAGAGGTAGGGACCTATGTCCCGATGGCAGAGGCCGTTAGGCCGATGGTGCTTCTCCTCTGCTGTCTTATCTTCGAAACATGATCATTCGCGATCTAATGACCACCGATCTGATAACTGTCGGGCCGGAGACATCGCTCAAAGAGGCCGCTCGTCGCATGCTTCAGGCTGGGATCAGCGGACTGCTCGTCACTGACGATGAGCGTCTGGTCGGGATCATCACTGAGGCAGATTTCGTTTCTGCCGAAGCGGGACGCGGCAAGCGCAAGCGGGCCGGGTTGCTCCGCTTCCTGATACGAGATGAAGGTGTCCCTTCTGAGGAGCGGTCTGTCGGAGATGTGATGACCACCGACGTGATGACCGTCTCGCCGGATGCCGAGCATGTGGAAGCGGCTCGGCTCATGCATCTGACGGGAGTCAAAAGGCTCCCTGTCGTGGAAGAAGGCGAGTTGGTCGGTCTGGTCTCTCGAAGCGACGTCCTGCGCTCGTTTGTCAGGCCAGATCAGGACATCATCGACGAGATCGGTGACCGGGTGATGCGCAAAGTGATGTGGGTCGACCCAAAGCGGGTGTCGATCGGGTGCGAGGAGGGAAACGTCACTCTCGTCGGAAACTTGGAGACGAGGTCCGACGTCGAGCTGCTGGTTGAGCTGGCGAGCCGCGTCGACGGAGTCGCTTCGTTGAAGAGCGAGCTCCGATATGAAGTCGACAACACCAAGCTCGAGATGACCCTGCCTCCACCGTCTCAGCGCCCTATGGGCAACTGGTGACATCCGTCGACGAGGGCCGGATTCCGTAGAGGCTCCAGGTAGACATAGGAGCAGGGCTTGGCGACACCCCTCTCTATCTGCGCGCCCTAGGCTGAGCAGAGGCTACGGCTGTCGTCTCACCGTTGCCGTGATCATATGAAGGACAGTGCGGTCAAGAGGTGGTCTGCGGTTCACAGGGTGCTGTACCGGTCCACGAGAGGTCTCGTGGGTCGCCGCCTCGTCGACAATGACATGCTCCTGCTCACAACGACGGGCAGGCACACCGGCAAGCCACACACCGTCCCGTTGTTGTATCTCTCCGACGATGACCACCTGATCGTCATCGCCTCCTACGGCGGTCGCGACCGTCACCCGGAGTGGTATCTCAACTTGGGGAGCGCCCCAGATGTCATCGTTGAGCTGCCCGGCAGCCGAAGACACCTCAGAGCGAGGACCGCCTCATCCGAGGAGCGTCGAGAGCTGTGGCCTCGGGTCCTAGACGCCTATGACGGCTACGCGGTCTACGAGTCACGCACCGAAAGGGAGATTCCTGTGGTGATACTGGAGTCTGCTTCTGGCTCTCTGTTGTAACCAGAGACTGACGGGCGTCGTCTAACCACCCATAAATCGCAATCTCGAGCCTGTTGAGCCCGCACCTCGGTGTGGCAGGCAGATTGGTCAGGTTATGGAGGAAACTGTGTTGTCGCAGCGGATCAGAGAGTCACTAGTCGACCGCGGTGAAGTCGTAGAGGGGTCGTTTCTCGGTGGAAAGTCCTTTTGGCTGGACGATCGTTTGGCCATCGCACTCCATCAAGGAGATGTGCTCGTTCGCGTTCCCGAAGCCGAGTATGGAGAGCTGGTAGAGCGCTCCGAGGCGAGACCCTATGAGTTCGCCTGCCGCCCAGTTCCCAACTGGGTTCTGTACTCGGGAGAGGCGACCGACGATGCCGCCCTTGCCGAGTTGATCCAGCTCGGCCTGGCAGCGTCTGCCTAACTGACTTCTGCCGCAGTGGCGATGTCTTCGACATCCCGAGCGATCATCTTCTTGGTCGCGCCGATCATCAGCCGACCCATCGTTGCTGCCAAGAGCTTGCCGACTGTGCCTGTGGGCTCCGCTTGGAAAGACATCGCGACTCTCGAGCCGGTGGGTGCAGGCTCCACAGTCATCACGGTCGTGTAGTTGTTCCCGCGGCTGGCCGCCAGAACTGTGTATGAGCGGCCAGGGTTGATTGAAACCACTTCCATCTCTTCTGTCGCTTCTCGGCCGAATATCGCACGGGTCTCGCGCCATCTGGTGCCGACCTCGAAGCCAGCACCGCCGTCAAGCCGCTCTACGGCGACGATTCCACGAATCGTGTCCGGCGACCTGTCCAGGTCTGTCATCACCTCCCAGACTTTCGACGGCTCGGCTTTCGAATCGACACTCACCACAACTTCATGCATAGAGACCCTTTCTGAGGCTGCGACGCAATCTATGTGCCAGTCGGCTCGCGATGCGAGTAGATCCGCAATGAAACACAAGGCCTATGAAGAAGTTCGTTTTGTTTGCCGATGAACACCTATGGGCGCGGATGTGCGAGCCAGGCCCAAGGCCAGGAGCCGTACCGTCGCTGTGGCAGTCGGTGCGTCTTTGTTGTTCGTCCTTTTTGCCGCAGGCCTCGTCTTTGCCAACTCAGTAGGCGCGGGTCAGGTAGCTGCCAACGCGAGCTCCCTTCACTGGGTGAACGCCACGCTCGGCACCTCATCGCTCACCCGTGCTGCATTGGCCCAGTCTGTGACCTATTCCGGTCTCGAGCAGCGAGGCCTTGCCGAAGCCGAGACCCTGGCATTCACCTCCGATCAGCTGACGGCTGCCCATGAAGGGCTGAGATCTCTCCAAGCCGACGGCAGCGGAAGCGACTCCGCCCTTTTGCTCGCCGACTACCTCGCCACCATCGAGCAGGCGATGGCACAACTCGCCGCACGCAACACATCTGCTGCGAATCGGCTGCTGCTCGGCGACGTCGAGGCTGCCTACATCGACCTCGTCGCATCGCTACAGGTCGAGCAGTCGGCGATACAGCAGACGATCGAAGACAACACCGAGACAGCAGGAGCCGTCAATGGCGTGGTCGTGTTCGTGCTGACCCTCCTTGTGCCTGCGGTAGCTGTCGCTGTCTACTGGTCCGTTGCTCGTCGCCAGGTCAAAGAGCACCAGAGGATCACCGAGCTCGAGTTGGAAGCGGAGCGTGATGTCAGCAAGGCGAAGGACTCTTTCATCGCGGGGCTCTCTCATGAGCTGCGCACACCGCTGACTTCGATATACGGCTTCGCAGAGATCCTCACCGACGGTGGTGCGAGTGATCCTGATCAGGTTGTCGAGATGTCGCAGATCGTCGCCAATGAAGCCTCGGAGATGATGCGAATGGTCGACGACTTGCTGATGGCTTCGCGCATGGAGAGCTTGGGCGTCGAGATCGAGGCGACGGTCACTCGCGTGCAGGACATCGTTGAGAGTGCGATTACCCCATTCGAGAGGGCAGGGCTGACCGTCACCCGTGAGCCAACGGAGGCGGTAGTCGAAACGGACGGAGCGCGTCTTCGCCACGTCTTGGTCAACCTGATATCGAACGCCGCCCAGCACGGTGGGGAGTCGGTCGGCCTCGGTGTCTCGGAGGCCGGAGGCACCGTTGACATCGAAGTCTGGGATGACGGTGCCGGAGTAGCGGAAGAGAACCTCGAGAAGCTCTTCGAACGTTTCGTCCACACCGGAGCCCAGCCCTTGCTCACCGGCTCGGTTGGACTTGGCCTCGCCGTGGCCTCTCGGCTCTCAACGATGCTCGGTGGCCGTCTTTCGTACCAGCGATACGCTCAGAAGACTTACTTCGTCGTCTCTATCCCGTCGATGACGGTGGAAGAGGTCGATGAGCGCAACCGCTCGCGGTCGGTCAGCGGCATGATCAGGGCGATGTCGTCATGAGGCGGCTTCTTGGCCTTGGCTTGATTGCAATTCTGATGGCGATGCCAATCGTCGGCTTCGCCGGGCCCACACAGACCTACAAGGACACTTTCCCGGAAGTGACCTACTCAGGAAGCACCGGCTCGATCCCATGGGAGAAGCCATGGCAGGAAATCGGTGACGACGGTGACCCGGCCAGCGGAGCGGTTCACGTTTGGGTCGATCAGACGTGCGGTGGCGGCAAGTGCGCGCACATGGAGGGAGTTGGAGGCCTGGAGGTTTTGGGCTTGCAGCGTCATGCCGACCTCAGCCTCTTCGAGGAGGCCGCGCTTCGCTACAACGTCGCAGTCGCCTTCGAAGGAGACAAATCGCTCTCGACCGGATCGCTCGTGGTGCAGGTGAAGGCCGGGGGGTCGGCGTGGACGGTGCTGGAGCGACATCAGCTTGGCTCCCTCAAGGGGGACAGGGCACGCGCCAAGCTCGATGTGAGCGGCTTCCTCGACGACGGTTTTGCGATGCGTTTCATCCTGCTGGGCGACCTCAACGGCGAGGTGTTCCTCGACAATGTGGAGATCAAAGGGAAGGTGCGCACCGGGGTGACGACCACCACCAGCTCGACGACGACCACCACCGAGCCAGGCACGGTCACCACCGATCGTCCCCCGAGCACCACTACGACGAGAGCCGAGACCACCACCACGACCTTGGCGACCACCACGACTACAGCCGCTCCTCCCACGACATCCGATGACCCGCTGGAGAACGGCGGGCTCCGTGACAACGAGAACGGAGTCATGGCTGACTTCACTCCTGGACTGTTTGGCAATGCTGCCATCGAGACGCCTGAGGTGATGGGCGTGGCCATCGACGCCAACTACTCGATGGCCGTCGAAGTCATCTCTGCATCATGGGTGTGGACTGTCGCGCTGCTCTTGTTGGTCGTCACCGCGATCATCTCGGGCCTCGATAGGCGGAGATCAGACAAAACGGCCGAGACCGAGTGATCGCGGCGCTTTCAGGCGCTCAAGTTCTTGTCGTGAGGTGATCTGAAGCGGGGTGTGACCGTGGTGTCGCCCAACCACTTCTGGAGGCGACTGGCCTCATCCTCCACTGCTGCCGTGCCCTCACGACCCACGTCTTCCATCAGCTCGTACACGACTTCCCCGTCTTTGCGCTGGGCCCAGCCACCAACCACCCTGCCGTTGACCCAGATGGTCGGCCCTGCGTTGCCGTTTCGGTCGAAGAGCCGGCCCCCTTTGTCGCCGAGGTACCAGTCACGCTCTTTCCACCCCATCGTCGTCGGGTCGAGCGATGGCAGGAATCGCACCCACGAGATCTCGTCGGTGATCGGATCAGTGTCGGCGCCGGCCAGATATCCGGTGACGCCATCGAGGTCGACTTCTGCCGCTGCGACCCTTTCGAGGGTCTGGCGGACGGATGTCAACGACCACCCGGTCCACCATTTGATGTCGGTCTCGGTGCCGGGCCCGAAGGCCCTCAGCCATGCTTGCAGCAACGTCGCCTTGGCTTCGCCCACGTCGAGCTGAGGGAAGGGATTGCCCAGCCAACTCTCCACTGTTGCCCAGCGGTAGAGGCTGCTCGTCCAGGAGCCGAGCGGTTGAGCTCTCAGTATCAGGCCCTCGGTCGCCAACAGAAACAGGATTCGGGTGGAGGCGCCGACCGTCCCCTGAATCGACCCATCTTTCTTTCGGATCGTGATCTTCTCGCCTAGCTCGGGGATGATCTCGGTGAGCTCGCGGGCGGTCAGCTCGCCATCGCTCCGCAAGGCGGCCAGAACCTGGACAGACACCTCTTGTACCCAGGCCTCTCCGTCCTCGGCGAGGCCTGACCCCTCCACGAGACGCGCCTGCCTGGCTCTCTGGGTTGCCACCAGCTCTTGGGTCGACGAGCTGTCGATGACGGGTGCAAGCTCCGTGGGCGTCACCCACATGGTTCTCCGCATCCCGAGGATGCGAACCAAAGACCTGTCGCGGTAGAGAGTGGCCTCGATGTCGTCGACGGTGACATCGGGGATTCGCGCCCGGACAGACAGGAACACGGTCGACGGGTCGGACGAGTGGAGACCGATCATCAACCGGGCGGCTTCCTCGGTGGTGGGAGGGGGCGTGACGAGACCGTGGCGGATGGCCATTCGTGACCGGCGCTCCTCGATGGTCACCCGTCTCACCCTGTCACGGTAGGCCTGTGTCTCGGACGTCTTCCACATTGACCGGGGAATCGTCACTCTCCGTGGCGTCTGATGGAGTGACCGAGACCAGGAGAAGCGATGCGATCGAGAAAAGGACTGATCACGGCGTCTCTGGCGCTGGCGATGATCACGTCACTGCCAGTGGCTGCACTGGCCGACGAGCGTGGCACCGACGCGGTAACCGAGCGTGTGACCGACAAGCCGGCAGATCGTCCGGCCGACAAGCCGACAGACCGTTGTCTTCAGCGTCTCACCGACAGGGGCTGCGTCGACCACCGTCCATCCGATCATCCAGTCGACCGTTGTCTTGCCGTCGCCGAGAACGACCGCAGGTGCCTCGACGACCATCGTCCACATGATTTCAACGTCCGCAAGCTGATTTGGCGCTTGATCCATGCCCACGAGTGGGAGAAGCTGATAAGACTTCTCCATTGGCTCGGATGGCTGTGATCAACGAATGACATGTCCAACTCGGGGCTCCTCACGGCGCAGGGGGTGTGGATCACCGGTCTGACCGAAACCGGCTCCCACCCCCTAGACGTCCATGTCGCAGGGATCCGGACCAGGTCCGACGCGGCCTTCCGGGCGGTCTACGCCGCCATGGCGGACGATCTCCTCTCGTTCGCCTTTGGCATGCTCAACGACCGAAAGACCTCGGAGGATGTGGTGCAACAGGCCTTCGTGGAGTTGGTCCGGAATGCCGACAAGATCCGAGGTGACGGCAGATCCTTGCGGGCCTGGCTGTACAAGAGCGTTCGATTCGGGTGTCTCGACGAGTACCGGAGGAGGTCGCGTCGGCCAGAAGTGCCTCACGAGACTCTCCCCGATGCCGTCGTGGAGACCGACCCTCTTGCAGACCACCTCGACCCGATGCTGGAGGCGGCGCTGGGCCAGCTGAGCAAGAGGCATCGCTCTGCCGTCATTCTCCGGCATGTTGTCGGGCTCAGCCCCGACGAGATAGCCAAGGTGATGGGCTCCACCCGCCGGGCGACGTATGCCGTCTTGTCGAGGGCCGAGACCAAGCTCCGCGATCTGCTGGACGGTGTCTCGTGACGGTGCGTTTCCCGGAGCTGGAGCAGGTCCGCCTGGCGACCAGGCCCGAAGTCCGCGATCGGCATCTGGAGGCGGTGTCATCGGCGCTGTCGCAGAGGGCTAGGGGCTCTCGTGGCCGAGCCAGGCTGTTGGCGGTGGCCGTTGCAGCCGTCCTCTTGCTGCCTGTGGCAGCGTTGGCGGCGGAGGACGCGGTCCCGGGTGACATCCTCTACCCGCTCAAGAGAGCAATTGAGCCCGTCGTCCAGGTCTTCGACTCGTCAGCCCCGGCGGAGCGAAGGGTGCGTGAGGTCGAGGTGCTTTTTGAGCGTGACGCTCCAGACGAGGTCATAGTGGAGCGCGTCGATGTGGCCCGTGACACGATCCACGACGACCGGCACGATCTCCGAGATCGCATCGACCGTGTGGTCCAGGAGTTGGAGGTCAGGAGGGACCAAAAAGGGACGGAGCGGCCGGTCGAGGAACGGCCCCCACCCAACGAGTCCGAAGAGGTGCCGGTGGTGCCTTCGGATAGCAGGGACGGAAGCTCCACCTCAACCAGCTCGTCAACTACCACCGTGGCGGACAGTGTCTCCGACTCCAGGCCGGCCAAGGACAGGCGCTCAGACGGTTAGGGCATCGTGACCTCGAAAACGGCTCCACCCTCGGTGCCGTTTGCCGCGATCAAGGTCCCCCCATGCGCCTCCACGAGGTCGCGGGCGATGCTCAGCCCGAGCCCGGACCCCTTGGAATCGGAGGCCTTCGTGAACCTCTCGAAGACGGTCTCGAGCTCCTCCTTGGGGATTCCCGGGCCTGAGTCGGCGACACGTAGTGAACCTTCACCGATGCTGATGGTCAGCTCACCCCCATCGGGCATCTGGCGGAGGGCGTTGGCCACCAGGTTCGCCAGCACCTGGTGGATGCGGTGTGGGTCGATCGACATCTCGGCTGTCCCGCTGACGCTCGCCCGCACTCGCTGCTCTGAGATCTGCGAGGTGAACGAGGCCAGCACATCCGATGCCAGCTGACCGATGTCGGTGGGCTCTCTGATCAGCTCGAGCCGGCCTGCCTCGGCTAGGGCGAGGGTTCGCAGGTCTTCGAGGAGCCGGTCCATCAGGGCGACTTCGTCCACGACGTTGTTGAGGCTCTCAGGCGGGTGAACACCATCGAGGACCGCTTCGATCTCGCCTTGGATGACCGAGAGAGGGTTGCGCATCTCATGACCAACCTCGGCAAGCAGCCGGCGTCTCCGCTCGTCTTCAGCCGCGATTCGCTCCGCCATGGCGTTGAAGGACCGGCTCACACCCTGCCAGGGGCCTCGGCGTCCGCTCAGTCGAACCGATGTGTCTCCCTCTCCGAGGCGTGTCGTGGCGTCGATCAGTTGTGACACGGGTGCCCAGCTCCGGCGGAACACCGTTCTCATGGTCAGGGCAAATGCGACTATCAAGCCGAATCCGACCAGGAGAACGGTCCCTGGGTTGGGGGAGACCACCCAAGTCAAGAAGCCGCCAACGGCGGCGCTGACCATCAGAAGGAAGAAGAGAAACCCGAAGACGCGAAATCCGATCCGCCGCCCAGGCCCGTGTGACGGGCCCCAGTCGTTCGGTCTACGTCTCATCGGTGAGTTTGTACCCGACTCCGTAGACAGTGTCGATGTGCCCGGCTCCGAGCTTTCTGCGCAGGTTCTTGATGTGGGAGTCGATAGCCCGCTCATAGGAGTCGAACGACACACCGTGCAGCGAGTCGAGCAGCTGGGCCCGAGTGAATACACGCCCGGGTTGGGAGGCGAGGACCACGAGAAGATCGAACTCTGTCGTTGTGAGGTCGACGGTCTCACCGCTTGACTCGACACTCCGCCTCTCCAGGTCGACGACCAGGGCTCCCGTTCGCAGCACTCGGCTCCCGACTTGGCCTTGGGCTCGTCGCAGCACCGCTTTGACCCTGGCCACCAGCTCCCTCGGGCTGAACGGCTTCACGATGTAGTCGTCCGCTCCCAGCTCCAGCCCGATGATGCGATCGGTCTCCTCGGTCCTCGCGGTGAGCATCACGATCGGCACGGCGGATGTGGATCTGATGCGGCGCGTCACGTCCAGCCCGTCGAAGCCCGGCAAACCGAGGTCGAGGACAATCAGGTCCGGCTGGTGTGACCTTGCGGCTGCCACGGCACCCGGGCCGTCGTGCGCGTTGACTACGTCGAAGCCCGCCTCGACCAGGTAGTCCCTGACGAGGCGGGCGATCTTCAGCTCGTCGTCAACGACGAGGATCTTGCTCATTCGCTGATTCTGCCCTCTCAGGCATCGTTGCTCGCGTCAGGCGGAGGTCTCCGCCCGTGTGCCTCGTCGTGCCATCGGCTCATCCGCTCCTCCATGTGGGATCGGTAGGAGTCGGGCCCGCCACCACCCTTGTAGTAGCCCCTCCAATGCCGTCTCCCGAACAGGAGCTTGAAGAGGAGGCCGAAGAGCAGGAAGGCAAAGAACACCTTGAACATCAACCCGAACACCCCGAACCCGTAGTAGCCGGGGTAGTAGGGGGCAGTGACGACGACGTCGGCTGTTGTTCCGACCGTCTCCACCAAGCCGCGCTGGTAGCCCGCATCCCATACCCCATATCCGATGGCGCCGATGGCTCCCAACAAGAGCAGGACCGCAAGCACCCTTCCAAACACACGCATGATCTTTCCTTTCGTCTCGATGTCGTGTGTGGCAAGCCTCGGACAGGAATGTGGAGGATTTGTGGAGAGCTCGTGGAGGCCTCCACGGCTAGTACCTTCTCTCCCATGAGACAGATACAGCACTGGATCGGTGGCGCTTCCAGCGGGGGGACGTCGAGTCGTGGCGGTGCCGTATACAACCCGGCGACCGGTCGACAGACAGGTGAAGTTGCCTTTGCCACATCAGCGGATGTCGATGCGGCGGTGGAGGCAGCCAAGTCGGCTTTTGAGTCGTGGCGTCACTCGGCTCTGACCCAGCGCCAGAACGTCATGTTCTCCTTCAGGGAGATGGTGTCTGCGCGGCGTCGTGAGCTGGCCGAGACGCTAACGGCCGAGCACGGCAAGACCATCGACGACGCCCTCGGTGAAGTCCAGCGAGGTCTCGAGGTGATCGAGTTCGCCTGCAACATTGCCCACCTCCTCAAAGGCGACTACTCAGAGCAGGTCTCCACCGGGGTGGACACCTACACCATCAGGCAGCCGCTCGGTGTCGTGGCAGGCATCACCCCTTTCAACTTCCCGACCATGGTCCCGATGTGGATGTACCCCATCGCCATCGCCTGCGGAAACACCTTCGTCCTCAAGCCCTCCGAGAAGGACCCGTCGACATCGCAGCTCGTGGCCGAGATGCTTGCCGAATCCGGCCTCCCGGAAGGAGTCTTCAACGTCGTTCATGGGGACAAAGAGGCGGTCGATGCCCTGATCACCCATCCCGACGTGGCAGCAGTGTCTTTCGTCGGGTCGACTCCTATCGCTCGCTACATCTATGAGACGGGGACGCAGCACGGGAAGCGGGTGCAGGCTCTCGGAGGCGCCAAGAACCACATGATCGTGCTCCCGGATGCCGACATCGAGCTGGCCGCCGACGCGGCCGTGTCGGCCGGATACGGCTCTGCCGGCGAGAGATGCATGGCCATCTCGGCCGTGGTTGCCGTGGGCGATGCAGGTGACCGTCTCATCGAAGGTGTCCAAGCCCGCATCGAGAAGCTCGAGGTCGGTCCCGGCGACCGTCCTGGTGTCGAGATGGGCCCGCTGGTGACATCCGACCATCTGGAACGGGTGCGCGGCTACGTCGACTCCGGAGAGAAGCAAGGCGCCCTGCTCGTGGCTGATGGCCGGGACCTCGTCGTGGAGGGCCATGAGGACGGCTATTTCTTGGGCCCAACCCTCTTTGACAACGTGATCACGGACATGTCGATCTACACCGATGAGATATTCGGCCCTGTTCTGTCCACGGTGCGGATGGATCACTATGAGGAGGCCATCCGGCTCATCAACGAGAATCCGTACGGGAATGGAACTGCCGTCTTCACCAACGATGGGGGAGCGGCCCGCAAGTTCCAGAACGAGATCCAGGTCGGGATGGTGGGTATCAATGTTCCGATCCCGGTGCCTCTTTCCTTCTATTCCTTCGGCGGATGGAAGGACTCGATCTTCGGCAGCCACGCCATCTACGGCCCCGAAGGCGTGCACTTCTACACCCGTCAGAAGGTTGTCATCTCCCGCTGGGCCGACCCACTACACCGTGGGGTCGATCTCGGGTTCCCGACTCACGGCTGAGTCTATGGAGGCCCGATGCTCGGCCACCTGCCGAGCCAGCGACGGGAACGCCGGATCGATCTCAAAGGAGTAATCGTCCCAGAAGCCGTCGCAGACGGGATCGAACCGTCGGGCCGCAGCCATCCCGGGAGCGAGGGCAAGCTCTTTCATCTGGGCCTGTAGTGCTGTCATTTGTCGGCCCGCCTCCCCAATGGACAGAGGCTCGAGAACTTGCATCGAGACTTGCTGTCCGAAGCGCAGTCGGTCGCTGAACGGGTGCTCCCAAACACGGTGTGTCCCGGTGATGACAACAGGCAGAACCGGGACCCCAAGCATGTCGGCGAGACGGAAGGCAGCGGGACGGAAGGCCGTCTCGATCCCGAGGATGGTGCCTTGTGGGAACACCACCAGGCTCTCGCCGCGGTCAAAGGACTGGCCGGCCAGGCGAACCAGTCGCCGCATCGCACCTACGCCGTCCTCGGGGCTCAGTCTGATCTGGCCGGTGGAACGCAGTCCCCGGCCTAGCCATGGCCACTCGAACAACTCGTCTCGAACCACGAACCTGAGATCGAGGGGGAGATGACCAAGCAGGAGCACGTCGGCGAATCCCTCATGCAGTGGTGTGACCAGGTACTGGTTTCCGGCTGGGACACGGTCCAGTCCCTGGATGTCCTCGACGAGACCCAACGCCTTCCGGGCCGCACGGGCCCAGAGGCGCGCCGACTTCTGCGACCGCATCGCCATAGCCGCCGGAACGAGTGCCGCCGATGCGAGTGCTGTCCGCATGACGTCTCGTCGCCTGACCGCGAATCGCCCCACTGACCATGTGGACATCCAGCGAATTATCGCCGGTAGGAGTGGTTTCTCGTCTAGTGGGGATTGACCTTCGTGTAATCGAGTAGTAGAAATTCCCCCGACATGAGAGCCAACACGTACCGCAACTGGTGGTGGTCGCACCCATAGAGGTGGCGGCTGGCTCTGTCCTGACAACGAACCCACCTCGGACCTGAGGTGGGTTTTCTGCATTTTGAAGACGCATCTCACGGTCCCAAAGGATCAGAAGATGCAAGCACCATTTGATATCGCAGCCGACCTGCACACGCCGGTCTCTGCTTACCTTCGCTTGGAGGGGCTTCGACCTCGCTACCTGCTCGAGAGTGTCGAGGGAGGGGCTCAGGGGCGGTACTCGTTCATCGGCTTCGGTGAGACATCGAGGGTCGACCTCACAGAGACCGATGACCCGCTTCCCACATTGCGGAGGGCGCTGGCCGCCGCGGCGGAGTGTGGCCCGGCGATCGCCGGCCAGCCTTTTACGGGTGGCCTTGTCGGTGTCACGTCCTTCGACATGGTTCGAAAGCTCTATCCGCTCCCGGCTCCGCCTGTCCTGTCGTCCGTTCCGCTCGGCAGCTACATGACGACCCGGTCGATACTCGTCTTCGACCATCTGACCCGACGCATCGCCTTGATTCACGCTGGTGATGAATCGGAGCGTGCTGCTTTGCGCCGAGAGGTGATAGCAGCTCTGCGGGGCCCGATCGTGAACGGTGGGGCGAGGAGTGCCCACTCCGAGCCGACACCGAGCATGTCGCGGGAAGAGTTCATGAGCGCCGTCGAGAAAACCAAGGACCACATCCGCGCAGGTGATGTCTATCAATTGGTTCTCTCGATCAGATTCGCAGGTGATTCGGAGATCGAGCCCTTCGCGGCCTACCGGGCACTCCGTCTTCTCAACCCGTCTCCTTACATGTACTTCCTCGACTTCGACGACGTCCAGGTTGTGGGCAGTTCACCGGAGGCGCTGGTGAAGCTTCGCGGCACCACGGCCGAGCTTCGACCTATCGCCGGGACTCGTCCCCGCGGCTCCGATGAGAGCGCCGACCTGCTGCTGGAAAGAGAGCTGCTTGCCGACGCCAAGGAGGCAGCCGAGCACGTCATGCTGGTGGATCTCGCCCGGAACGACCTCGGACGCACTGCCACGGCGGGGACGGTGCAGGTTGATCCCTACCGGATCATCGAGAGGTACAGCCACGTCATGCACCTGGTCAGCGGTGTCAGCGGTGAGATCCGTCCCGATCTGGACGCCTTCGACCTTTTTGCAGCGACCTTCCCGGCAGGGACCGTCTCCGGTGCGCCCAAGCTGCGCGCCATCGAACTCATCGACGAGCTGGAGCCGGTCAACCGTGACCTCTACTCGGGGTCCATCGGCTACTTCGGTCACGGCGGGTCCATGGACCAGGCGATCACCATCCGCACGATGGTGTTTCAAGAGGGCCGCTACAGCTACCAGGCCGGCGCCGGGATAGT
Source organism: Acidimicrobiia bacterium (assembly GCA_028285585.1). GTDB lineage: Bacteria > Actinomycetota > Acidimicrobiia > Spongiisociales > ZC4RG35 > CAXMPK01. The sequence goes on along the minus strand of JANQOU010000011.1, from coordinate 75,352 downwards.
CGCTGACAGTGATCCCGGCAGGGAGCACGAAGAGGTTCTCTCCAAAGCAGCTGCTCTCCAGTCTGCGCTCGACCTGGCTCAGGAGGGCATATGAGCCACGTGCTGATGATCGACAACTACGACTCCTTCACCTACAACCTGGTCCAGGCGTTCTTGACCCTTGGAGCCGAGGTGTCAGTCCGGACCAACGACGCGGTGACGAAAGAGGAGGCCATCGAGATCGACCCGAGCCACGTCGTGATCTCGCCCGGGCCGGGAAGACCGGAGGACGCCGGAGTCTCCGTGGAGATGATCAAAGCGTTTGCGGGGAGGACGCCCGTCCTCGGGGTCTGTCTCGGGCATCAAGCAATTGCCACCGCTTTCGGAGGCAGCGTCGGCTCGGCGATCTCCCTCATGCATGGCAAGTCGTCGCAGGTGTATCACGACCGGCGATCCGTCTACGAAGGGGTGCCCAACCCATTCCCCGCCGGTCGGTACCACTCATTGGCCGTTCATGAGATGGAGCTTCCCGACGAGTTGGAGATCTCCTCGTACACGTCCGACGGGGAGATCATGGGGATCCGGCATGTCAACCTGCCGGTCGAAGGAGTCCAATTCCATCCCGAGAGCCTTCTCACACCTTCAGGTGACCGGCTGCTTCAGAACTTCCTGGAGCGATCGCGTGTTGAACAGGAGCAGCTGTCGTGAAGGCGCATTTGGACAAGCTCGTTGCGGGCGTCGACCTCAGTGAGCCCGAAGCCTCAGATCTGCTCACTTCCATGACCGATCCTGACTTGGATCCGGTCCAGGCGGCGGCCGCTCTGGTGGCCCTTCGGGTCAAAGGTGAGTGTGCCGACGAGGTGAGAGCTTTCGCCTTGGGCTTGCGAGCTCTGGCGACACGCCCCGAGACACCCACCGACGCCGCGGCAGTCGACATCGTCGGGACCGGTGGCGACGGGTCCGGCAGTTTGAACCTGTCGACAGGAGCGGCTCTCCTTGCCGCCGCGGCCGGCACTCCGATCATCAAACACGGCAATCGCTCGGTGTCATCGAGCAGTGGCAGCGCCGACGTGCTCGAGTCACTGGGGATGCAGGTGCCACTCGACCCAAAGGCCGCCGGCGAGCTTTTTGGCCGGAGTGGGTTCACATTTTTGTTCGCCCCGGCGTACCACCCGGCGATGAAGGCCATTGCCCCCGTGAGACGCTCGCTCGGGATGCGCACCGTGTTCAACATCGCCGGGCCTCTCGCCAACCCGGCGAGCCCGCCTTTTCATGTTCTCGGTGCCTACAGCTTGGAGATGGCGAGGATCATGGCCGACACACTTGCCGGCATGCCCATAGAGCGCGCCTTCGTGGTCCACGGGGCCCTCGGCTGGGATGAGCCGACGCCCATCGGCCCCTATCACTTGTTCGACGTGACGCGAGGAAAGGTGGCCGAATCCTTGGAAGATCCGCTCGAGCTCGGGATCTCGAGGTGCTCGGCAGCAGACTTGGCCGGCGGAGACCCCGATCACAACGCCCAACAGATAAGGGCGGCGCTGTCGGGGGAGGGCGGGCCTCATCGCGATGCCTTGGTTCTCGGTGCCTCGTTGGGCGCTCGCGTCACTGGTGCCGGGGCGACGGAGGCCATGGATGCGATGTCCGCCGCCATCGACGATGGTCGTGCGGCCGCCTTGCTCGATCAGCTCAATGGGGCAAATGTCTGACTTCCTCGCCTCCATGGTGTCCGAGAGCCTTGCCAGGGCCGAAGCAGCTCGTTCGGCGAGTCGCGAGAGCGACCTTCGTGCGTCGGCTGCGTCGACTCCCCCGCCTCTGTCGCTCAGCTTGGCCGAACCGGGGTTCGATCTGATTGCCGAGCCCAAACTGGCCAGCCCATCGGAAGGACCGCTCGCGTCGACAGAGAGTCCCGCTGAACTGGCAGATTCCATGGTCGATGCCGGGGCGGCTGTGTTGTCGGTGCTGACCGAGCCCACCGTGTTCCGAGGTCACCTCAGCCATCTGGAGGAGGTCGCGTCGAGCGCACCTGTTCCGGTCATGCGTAAGGACTTCCTTGTCGATCCGATCCAAGTGCTCGAGGCCAGGGCCGCAGGCGCATCGGGCCTGTTGCTGATCGCCAAGGCACTCGACGGCGGGCGACTCGAGGAGATGACGGATCTCGCCATCGAGCTAGGCATGTTCGTGCTCGTCGAGGTCTTCGACGAAGCCGATCTAGATGTTGCCTCGTCGGTTTTGGACCGGCCGGTCCTGGTTGGTGTCAACGCCAGGGATCTGGTCACGTTGCAAGTGGATCCGGGCAAGCACGCCCGGATGCGGCCACTGCTGCCAGACGGGATCCCGGCGGTCGCCGAGAGTGGGCTGCTGACAGCTGCCGACGCGGCGCGATCTGCCGCCCTCGGGTACAGGCTGGCACTGGTCGGCAGTGCTCTGGTGTCCTCGGGCGATGCGGCACAACTCGTCGATGCGATGCTGGTGGCCGGTCGTGGCGCGGCAAGCGAGCAAGACAGGTGAGCCTCTACGTCAAGATCTGCGGGATCACCACTGCGAAGTCGGCCCGAGCTGCGGTGGATGCCGGTGCTGACGCCCTTGGCTTCGTCTTCGCCGACTCGCCCCGGCAGTTGGCACCCATGGTGGCGGCCGAGATTGCCTCAGATCTACCTGGCCACGTCGAGAAGGTGGCGGTCTTCCTCGACCCCGCTCAGGACGAGATTGGAAGAGTGCTCGAGGTTTTTAACGCCGATCGGGTCCAAGCCAACGCCAGCAGCCTGGTCGGGTTTGGAGAGAGGCCGGTGATGCCGGTGCTGAGGGCTGCGGCGGAGGGCTACGTGGGCGAGCGAGTGTTGTTCGAAGGGCCGCGCAGCGGTGTCGGGGATGTGGCTGACTGGGAAGCTGCGGCCTCCATGGCTCGGACCAGCGACTTGGTGCTGGCCGGTGGGCTCGACGCCGGGAACGTGGCCACTGCGGTGGGCCAGGTGAGGCCCTTCGGTGTGGATGTGAGCAGTGGGGTCGAGTCACGTCCCGGCACCAAGGATCAACGGCTGATCGAAGAGTTCATCAAGGCAGTCAGGAAAACGGAAGAAGCGAATGAGGTGAGACGATGACCATGACAGAAGAAGCGCTGCTAGCGCAGCTGGTCGAGGGGCAGCCGCCGCCGGCCGGGAGGTTCGGTGAGTACGGCGGGCGTTTCGCACCAGAGACTTTGATGTCGATCTTGGAGCGGCTCGAAGAGGGTGTGGTCGCCCTGATGGGTGACGACGGGTTCCGGGCCGAGCTCGACTCCGAGTTGAGCGACTTTGTGGGAAGGCCGACACCGCTGACTCATGCCCCGGCACTTTCGGATTCTTGGGGCGCAGAGGTCTATCTGAAGCGGGAGGACCTTTGCCACACCGGGGCCCACAAGATCAACAACGGGATCGGTCAGGCGCTGGTAGCTCGCCGGCTCGGTGCTGAGCGCATCGTCGCCGAAACCGGTGCCGGGCAGCATGGAGTTGCCACAGCTGCCGCCTCGGCCCGAGTAGGGCTTCCCTGCACCGTCTACATGGGTGCGATCGATGCGGAGCGTCAGGCGCCCAACGTCGAGCGCATGCGTCTGCTGGGCGCTGAGCTGATCCTGGTCACGACCGGCGATCAGACGCTTCGCTCGGCTATCGACGAGGCGTTCCGAGCTTGGGTGGCCGACCCGGTCGGCACTTACTACCTCCTTGGCTCGGCTGTCGGGCCCCATCCGTATCCTTGGCTGGTCAGGGAGCTTCAGTCGGTCATCGGCAAAGAGGCGCGTCGGCAGATCATGGAATCGGCAGGCGGGCTTCCAGACGTGGCAGTGGCTTGCGTCGGCGGCGGATCCAACTCAATCGGCCTGTTTCGCGGGTTCGTAGGCGACCCCTCCGTCGAGCTGCTGGGCATCGAGGCTGGAGGGTCTGACGGTCTTCACTCAGCGACGCTGGTCCACGGCACAAACGGGGTCCTCCACGGTGCGATGACCCCCTTGCTTCAGGACGATCATGGCCAGGTGCTGGAGACGCACTCGCTGGCGCCCGGCCTCGACTACCCGGGTGTGGGCCCCGAGCATGCCCTGCTCAGGGACCTGGGTCGGGCTCGTTACGAGGCTGTCTCCGACGATGAGGCGCTGGCCGCCGTACATGAGTGCTCGTCCTCGGAGGGAATCCTTCCTGCTCTCGAGTCGGCTCACGCGTTGGCCGGTGCGCGACGGTGGGCTCGAGAGCACCCTGGGGGCAGAGTTCTCGTGGGTGTGTCAGGACGTGGAGACAAAGACCTCCAGCTGATCAAGGGGGCCCACAGTGGGTAAGGATTTGATCACAGGCGCGATTCGAGGTGCGGACGGCCCAGCCATCTGTGCCTACCTGACTGCCGGTTACCCCACTTTGGACCAGTTCGTCCCTCATCTCGAGAGCGTGGCCAAGGCCGCCGACGTTGTCGAGGTCGGAGTTCCGTTCACCGATCCGATGGCTGACGGCATGACCGTTCAGATGGCGAGTCACGCCGCATTGGAGAACGGTGTGACGCTGGGTTGGATACTGGATGCGATCGCTTCTAGTGAAGCGTCCCATCAGGCACCCATCCTCCTGATGGGCTACTACAACCCCTTCCTCGCCTTCGGGCTCGATGGCCTGGGATCGGCTCTTGCCGAAGCGAATGTGTCGGGTCTCATCGTCCCTGATCTTCCTCACGACGAGTCCGACGAGCTGCTCGCATCGCTTCAGCCTCACGACATCGCTGTGGTGCAGTTGGTGACGCCGACCACTCCCGATGAGCGGCTTGCGCGGCTCACGGCCGCAAGCGGCGGCTTCGTCTATGCGGTGAGCATGACCGGTGTCACTGGTGGCATGGCTGCCATCGACGATGAGACCAGGGCCTATCTGGGCAAGGTGAGCGCAGCAGCGGAGATCCCGGTTCTCGCCGGTTTCGGGATCAAGACTTCGGAACAGGTCGAAGCACTCGCCCCGCTGGTCGACGGTGTGGTGGTCGGCAGCGCTCTCATCGAAGCGGTGAAAAGGGGAGAGGACCCCGGCGCTTTCGTCAAGTCTCTTCGGCCCGGCTCGGTGGGACCGTGATAGTCGTCCTAGACCAGGGCTGTTCCCTGAAGGACAAAGCCGCTGTGGTGCGGCAGATCGAACAGCAGGGTGGCCGGTTGCTGGTGAGCGTGGTTGGGAAAGAGACTCACATCGGCCTGATTGACTCTGTGGCCCAGTCGCTCGCAACCACCATCTCTGAGATGCCCGGCGTCGCCGAGATCAGGCCGGTGGCCCCTCCTTATCCCCACGTCTCTCGTGAGCATCAACCGGAACCGACCGAGGTTCGAGTTGGCGACGTGGTGATCGGAGGTCGGGAGACAGTGGTGATCGCCGGGCCTTGCTCGGTGGAGAGCCGCGATCAGCTCGAGGCGGTGGCACGTTCTGTTGCGGCTGACGGAGCACGGATGCTTCGGGGAGGTGCCTTCAAACCTCGCAGCTCCCCTTACAGTTTCCAAGGCCTCGGCGAGGAAGGGTTGGCCCTCCTATCGCATATGAGTGTCGAGACAGGTCTCCCGGTCGTCACCGAAGTGGTTGCCCCCGAGGATGTCGACCTGGTGGGCAGATATGCGGACATGCTCCAGATCGGTGCCCGCAACATGCAGAACTTCAGGCTGTTGTCCGCAGTGGGAGGGCACGAGAAGCCGGTGCTGCTCAAGCGAGGCATCTCGTCGACGGTTGAGGAGCTTCTCCTGGCAGCCGAGTATGTGGTGTCGGCAGGGAACCCGAGAGTCGTTCTTTGTGAGCGGGGCATCCGCACGTTTGAGACGACCACGCGGAACACGCTCGACATCAGTGCCGTCCCCGTGTTGAAGGAGCGAACGCACCTTCCGGTGATGGTGGATCCGAGTCATGCCGCCGGTCAGCGCGACCTCGTCCCTCACCTAGCTCGTGCCGGGATAGCGGGAGGTGCCGATGGTTTGATCGTGGAGGTTCACAACGACCCTGACTCGGCGCTCAGCGACGGCCCTCAGAGCCTCACGTTGGATGGGTTCGGTGAGATGATGAGCCAGTTGGCGGCTATCTCCGCCGCCATGGGCCGGCCGTTGGTCAGAGTCCTCTCCTAGATTTCGTTTTACATCGATGTAAACTCAAATAGTGATGGGTCGGCCATATCACCAAAGAGCACGTGCGGAGAAGACACAACAAACCAAAGCTCAGATCATCGCCGCCGGGGCTTCGCTGTACGGTTCGACGCAGGTGCCGCCGTCGGTCGCAGATGTCGCCAGCACAGCCGGTGTGTCGAGGCCGACCGTCTATGCCCACTTCTCCGATACCCAGGAGTTGATGCTCGCCCTCACCGATCACCTGCGGGAGATTCACTCTCCTCCCGACCCTGGCGACTGGTCGGACATCGAGGAGCCACGCGATCGCACCGAAGCAGCATTGGCGTCCGTCTATGGGCAATGGGAAGCGCACGGTGCCGGCGGGATGCCGGAGGGGCTGACCGAAGCCGAGATGTCGATCGTTTCGTCCTATGGAGGCGATGCCGAAGAGGTGGGCCGCCGTCGGATTGGCGTGACCCGGCTAGCGCTTTCGTTCGAGACCTGGCGACTGCTCAGGTCCCAGGGTTTGAGCCAGGAAGAGTCGGTGGAGTTGATGACCGATCTGGTGGTCAGAACGCCATAGGTATTGTCTGGCCAAACACAGGAGGATTCGCATGGCATTGAAGAGCACGGGCAGGACTCACTGGGATGGTGACCTGTTCAACGGAAGCGGCGTCACCAGCCTCGAAAGCGGTGCTGCGCCGCCAATGAGGGTGACCTGGAAAGCTCGCTCAGAAGAGCACGGCGGGTTGACCAGCCCCGAAGAGCTGATCGCTTCGGCTCATGCGTCGTGCTACTCGATGGCGTTTTCAAACGCCCTTGCCAAGAACGACACGCCTCCCACCAGCCTCGATGTCGAGGCCACGGCCACCTTCGTTCCGGGGGAGGGCATAACGCTGATGGAGCTGTCCGTGGTCGGCAATGTCGACGGGATCAGCGAAGAGGTCTTCAAGGACCTGGCTGAGACTGCCAAGAACGGCTGCCCGGTGTCGCAGGCTCTCGCGGGCAACGTCCCGATCACTCTCGAGGCTTCGCTCGCCTGATCACCGCTCTTCGTTGAGCTGGGCGCGAGAGAAAGCTTGCTGCCTCTAAGAGACATCAACCCGACCCGGACCACACCCATGGTCACGGTGTTGCTCATCGTTGCCTCTTTGGGCGTCTTCTTCCTCGTCCAGGCGAGGGATACCACTGTCGAGCAAATTGAGTTCCTGTATCAGAGGGCCGCGATCAGTTGTGAGATCACCGATAGCGGCCCGCTGAGCATCGCCGAGATCCAGTCCGGCCGCTGTGGAGCAGGCGGCGAGCCTGTCTTCCCAGAGAAGAATGAGTTTCTCGCTGTCCTGACCTCGATGTTTCTGCACGGATCGGTGGGGCACGTGCTGTTCAACATGTGGTTCCTCTGGATCTTCGGCAACAACGTCGAAGAGGCCTTCGGTCATCTTCGATACCTATTCATGTATCTATGGGGCGGTCTGGCAGCGACCGCCACCTTTGTGTTCATGAACCCGAGCTCAACCGTCCCGCTGGTAGGGGCGTCAGGGGCTATCGCGGCGGTGCTCGGTGCCTACGCCGTGTTGTTCCCCGGCCATCGGGTGCTGTCTCTGCTGGGTTGGGTGGTTGTGCCAGTGCCGGCGGCCATCTTCCTGGGGATCTGGTTCGTGCTCCAGTTTTTCGTCGGCGGCGGGCAGGTGGCGTGGGAAGCGCACGTCGGCGGATTCGTCTTCGGGTTTGTCGTCACGCTCTTCTACAGGCGCACAGCGCTCCGCCGAGTCGCTCGCAGATGATCCGCTACCCGGACTGCCGCTTCCTATAGGCAGCCACTGCCTCACGGGTGGAGCATGTGTTGGAGCAGTGTCGGCGGCTCCTGTTGCGTGAGGTGTCGACGTAGACATCGTCGCAGTCACCGCTGCAGCAAACCCCGAAGCGGTCGATGCCGTGCTCGACTATCACCGAGGCGAGCCCCATCGCAGTGGTCGCTCCCAGCCACGAGCACATAGACGCGCCAGTTGTCTCAAAGTGAAAGTGCGGAGTGCCGCTGTGGAGGGAGACTCGAGGAACGGCGTGGTAGCTCTCCAAGATCTTGTTGACCTGCTCGGAGGCGGACACCTCGTCATCGGATGCGATGACCGCCCGCAGCGACTCGCGAAGACGTCGGATCGGTTGCAACTCCTCTTTCTTCGGGGCCTGGGCCGTGCCTTTCCACATGCCCTTGAACTGGTCGAGGAACTCCTCCAACTGAGCCGAGTCGGAGATGAGATCGTCTTCGACCTGCTGGGTGTTTATCAGCGCCACGGCCAGGTCTACAGGTTGATCTGTGTAATGGGAGAAATCCATTTGACTTATTACGCCTCGAGATCTAGTGTAAGGAGCATAAGCAGTGACGGTGGTTACTGCAACCAGGAAAATGACAATGTTCAACGAAGGAACGGCTATGTACGGCCTTGCCAAAAACATCACAGATCAGCGTCGCCGCGAGGCGTCCGAGTATCGCCAGGCAGCCAGTGTCGCCATTCGACGTTCGCTGTCCTTTGGCCGATACAGATTCACATTCGATCGCGAGCCCAGCAACGGGCCAGGGCTCATCTGAGCGTCCAGACTGGGCCGGTAGGATCGTCCTCCATGCCAATCGGCCCAGTCGACGACTTCGAGACCAATGTCGACCGCATCGTTCGCGAGTCCATGGAGGCCGGCGATTTCGACGGCTTGCCCGGAGAGGGCAAGCCGATCCCTGGCAAGGGGACCAGAGACGACGAGTTGTGGTGGGTTCGGGGCTGGTTGAAGCGAAACCGCGAGGACACCTCCGAAACCGACGCTTAGTCAGCTGAGAAAGTCAGGCACCTCCTCGGGTGCGAGGTGGCCCCCACTCCAACTCGCACCCGAGGGGTGTTCGCCCCCATCTGTGACCCGGCAGCCCGAGCTTCAGGCCTTGGAAGTCGTGAACCCGAATCGGGCTTTGCGCAAACCCCTTCCGCGTCCCCCAGGCCCGGTCGATTCGTCTGCCTCACGTGAGAACGCGTCCCTCTCCGCTTCACTGATGAGATCGTCCAAGAATCTGACACTGACGTGACCGCACGATTCGCAGATGACTCTCTCGATCCCCGTCGCAGTGACGGCGATCGTGGTGGCGTGTGTGCAGGTCTTCGGATCTTTCCTGCCGTGACGTCCGATCTTCACCTATGGCCTCCCAAGCCCAACGAGTTCGTCTCGTTAGCGTCGCTCCGAATCCCGCCCTTGTCTATGGGCTGGGTGGCCTAGGACCAAAGACCTAGTTGTGGAATCCTCGGGCGGTAGCTTCGGTTGCCAAGGCCATGGACATCGAAAAACTTGTGGCTCATCGGAAGGAGAAAGACGAGCTCTTCTCCACCAGTCCCCACGCACCACTCGATCACAGTCAGCAAGAGCAGTTCTCGGGACTTTCCTACTTCGAGCCGAATGCAGCTCTGGTGTTCACTCTCGAAGTCGAGCCGGCTGATCGTGCCGCGATCACCATTCAGACTTCGGATGGCCGGGAGCGGGTCTACCGCCGAGATGGGCATGTCGCGTTCGAGGTGGCTTCGAAGGAGGTCAGGCTCACGTTGTATAACACGGGCCAGCCTGGGTACTTTGTCCCGTTCCGTGACTCCACCTCGGGTGAGGCCACCTATGGAGCAGGCCGGTATCTGGACATCGAGCCGAACTCGGATGGCACCGTGACTCTGGACTTCAACTACGCGTACAACCCGTATTGTGCCTACAGCGACTCCTACTCCTGCCCTATGCCGCCACACGACAACTGGCTCTCGGTCCCGATCGAGGCGGGGGAGAAGAACTGGCCCAGCACCTGACGGATCGAGGGGCCAGCCGAATTCCCATCGAACTGCTCAGAGTTGAATGGAGCCGATGAAGCGACGTTTCGATCTCATAGATGTGTTCGGCTCTGGCCCGGTCTCAGGGAATCCCTTGGCTGTGGTCCACGACGCCGAGGGTCTCAGCACCGAGGAGATGCAGGCCATCACCAGATGGCTCAACCTCTCGGAGAGCACCTTCCTTCTTCCGCCATCAGATCCGGATGCTGATTATCGGGTGCGGATCTTCACTCTGATCTCCGAGCTTCCCTTCGCCGGCCACCCGACGCTGGGGACCTGTCATGCCTGGCTCTCGTCCGGCGGTGTTCCGAAGAATGAAGGGCGGGTGATTCAGGAGTGCGGTGCCGGCTTGGTGACCATTGATCGCGGGGAACGGCTCGCGTTCGCCGCGCCTGCCTTGCTGCGGAGTGGGCCGGTGGAGGACGAGTTGCAAGCCGAGATCCGCGCCGTTCTCGGTCTCGAGCCGGATGACGTCGTGGCGATGGAGCACGTCGACAATGGCCCGGGCTGGCTGGGTGTGCTCATGGCCGACAAGGAGAAACTGCTCGGCATTCAGCCTGACGTCTCCCGTCGTTCGAGCCCGGGCTCGGCGGACATCGGCGTGATCGCGCCGTCTCCAGATGGGTCTGACACCGACTTCGAGGTGAGGGCCTTCTTCGCTGACGACCGAGGCCAGATGCTCGAAGACCCGGTGACGGGGAGTCTCAACGCCTCACTGGCCCAGTGGCTGATCGGGTCCGGAAGGGCACCTGAGTCCTACGTCGCCGCGCAAGGAACGGCAATCAGTCGAGCCGGCCGGGCTCACATTCGCTCCCGCGACGGTGAGGTTTGGGTCGGAGGGGCCACCGAGACCCTGGTCTCGGGAGAAATCGACTTCTGACGCGACGACACACCGTCTTTGGTGCCGAAGCACTCAGAACGGTGTGTCGCTGTTTCGTTTAGATGTCGGCTGTTGTGGAGATGTCTCCCTCGCCGCCGACCATGCCCCGCTCCTTGGCAGTGCCAGGGATCAGGTTGTCGAGCAGAAGCCCGAGAACTGCTGCAGTGGCGATTCCCGAGGACCCGATCGACACGATGATGTCGGTCAGCCAGCCGATGCCGAAGAAGTCGAAGTCGGGTGCCGAGCCGAAGTAGCTCGGGAACACGAAGCCGGCGAACAGCACGAAGCCGACGATCATCAGGTTCCGTTGCGAGTCCATGTCGGCCCTTCTCAGCAACGAGAGGCCGATGGCTGCGATCAGGCCGAACAGCGCCAGGTATGCGCCGCCGACGATCGGGGCCGGGATAGTGGCCACCACCGCTCCGAACTTGGCGATGAGACCGAGAACCACAAGGGCTCCGGCGCCCAGCACCACCACGTAGCGGCTGGCGACTCTGGTCAAGCCGACCAGGCCGATGTTCTCCGAGTAGGAGGTGGAGGCGAAGCCACCGAACAACCCGGTTGCCAAGCAGCCGAGGCCTTCGGAGCCGATGCCGCGGTTGATCGTCCTCGCATCGGGGTCTTTCCCGGTGGCGATTCGCGACACGGCGTGATAGTCGCCGAACGACTCGATCATCGACGCCAAGTAGGCGGCGAGGATGCCGATCAGCAGTGTCCAGTCGAACAGGGGAGTGCCCCAAGGGAAGATGATCCCGCCGTCACCGACCGAGACACCTCGTATCCAGTCGGCGTCTCCGACACCGGCGAAGCTGACGGCGGCTGCGCTGCCCTCCTCGAACACGCCGACCCAGGTGAATATCAGTGCGATGGCGTACGACGCCAGGATCGCCAGCAGAACAGGGAACAGCGAGAAGAACCGGAACTTGGGCGCCAGGATCAGTGAGAACACGAAGACCAGGGCCAACATCGTCAACGAGAGCGGCCAGTGCTGTGACGCCGTGCCCGCGGCGGGCGCAAACAGCGAGAGGCCGATCAGTGCGATGACCGGTGCGATGGTTATCGGCGTGACGTACTTCCTGAGCAGGCCGAAGAGGCCGCCAAATCCGATCGTCACCTCGATCAAGGCGCCGACGATGATCAGCCCGGCGATGTAACGCATCGCGTCTGCTCCCGGGTGCGCTGCGATGATCGCAAAGAACGGCACCAGGAAGGCGAACGAGACGCCTTGGATGATCGGCAGGCGAGACCCAACTGTCACCTGTAGGAACGTGGCCACTCCCGAGCAGATGAACACCGAGCTGACCAGGATGGCTATCTGGACTCTGTCCATCTCCATCGCCGGCCCCAGGATCAGTGGCACCAGGATCGTGGCACCGAACATGGTGAGAACGTGCTGAAGGCCAAGCCCCATCGCTCTCGTGAATGGCTGGGGTACGTCGTCGAGGCCGTAGTTGAGTTGGACCTCGCTCGTACTGTTTGCGCTCATGACTCCTCCCGTGCAACGCAATAGCGGTCGTCTCGAAACCTAATGACGGGGCCATGTCCGATGTCGGCGAAAGTTGGCTCCTTCTCGAAGGCCGCTTCAAGTTTCGGGCGGGCCGAGTAGGTTTGTTTGGCCCAGTAGCAGTTTCTAGGAGGAACACGATGACGAACATCGTGAGGGCCGCACTGGCCCAAACGGCGTGGACCGGCGACAAGGAGTCGATGGTCGAGAAGAACGTCAAGTACGCATACGACGCCGCGGAGCAAGGTGCTCAAGTGATGTGCTTCCAGGAGTTGTTCAACGCTCCCTACTTCTGTCAGGTGCAAGACGACGAGCACAAGGACACGGCCGAGGCGGTTCCGGACGGGCCCACCACCCAGCGGATGATCGAAGTGGCCAGGGACACCGGGATGGTTCTCGTCGTGCCCATCTACGAGAAGCACGACGACGGCTTCCTCTACAACACAGCGGCGGTGATTGACGCCGACGGCACCTATCTGGGCAAGTACCGCAAAACCCACATCCCCCATGTGAACGGGTTCTGGGAGAAGTTCTACTTCAGGCCCGGCAACACCGGCTATCCGATCTTCGACACGGCTGTCGGCCGAATCGGTGTCTACATCTGTTACGACCGGCACTTCCCTGAGGGCTGGCGCGCCCTGGGACTGGCCGGCGCCAAGATCGTCTTCAACCCTTCGGCCACGAGCCGCGGCCTGTCGATGTACCTGTGGAACCTCGAGCAGCCGGCGGCGGCCGTGGCCAACGAGTACTACATCGGTGCCATCAACCGGGTTGGGAAAGAGGAGTTCGGCGACAACGACTTCTACGGCTCCTCCTACTTCGTCGACCCTCGGGGCCAGCTCGTAGGGGAAGCAGCCTCCGACACGGAGGAAGAGGTCGTGATCCGCGATCTCGACATGGACCTGATCGACGAGGTGCGCAAGACCTGGGCCTTCTACCGGGATCGTCGTCCCGATGCCTACGACTCGCTCGTAGCTCCCTGAAGACCTGCCGTAACACGCTGGGATGAGAGACCGATAGGAGGAATCATGGGCAAGACCCTCATCAAAGGCGGGACCGTCGTGACCGCCGTCGAGAAGATGGAGGCAGACGTCCTCGTCGAGGACGGCAAGGTGGTGGCCCTCCTGGGTCGGGAGCACTCGATCGACGGCGATGAAGTTGTCGACGCCACTGGCAAGCTGGTCATCCCTGGTGGAGTAGACGTCCACACCCACATGGAGCTTCCGTTTGGCGGCACGTACGCCGCCGACACCTTCGAGACTGGAACCCGCGCCGCTGCCTGGGGTGGCACCACGTCGATCATCGACTTTGCGGTGCAAACCGTCGGCGAGTCGGCCATGGACGGTTGGGAGGCATGGATGGAGAAGGCGCGGGGCAACTGTGCCATCGACTACGGCTTCCACATGATCACCGGCGACATCAACGACCAGACGCTCAAGGAGATGGAACTGCTGGTCCGGGAGGGTGTCACCTCGTTCAAGATGTTCATGGCCTACCCGGGGGTGTTCTACTCCGACGACGGCCAGATCGTCAGGGCGATGCAGAAGGCTCAGGAGGATGGCGCCACCATCTGCATGCACGCCGAGAACGGCATCGCCATCGACGTGCTCGCCGAGCAGGCCCTGGATCGCGGCGAGACGGACCCCTATTACCACGGGGTGGTTCGGAAGAGCATCCTCGAGGGCGAGGCGACCCATCGGGCGATCAAGCTGGCAGAGCTGACAGGTGTTCAGCTCTACATCGTCCATCTTTCCGCCCATGAGGCCCTCGACGAGGTGATCCAAGCTCGCGACCGCGGGCAGAACGTCTACGCCGAGACTTGCCCGCAGTATCTGTTCTTGTCACTGGACAACCTCGGTAACGGGTTCGACGGCGCCAAGTACGTGTGCTCTCCGCCGTTGCGCGACGGTGCTGCCGGCCACCAAGAGCGGCTGTGGCAGGGTCTGAGGACCAACGACCTACAAGTGGTCTCCACCGACCACTGCCCGTTCTGCATGGGCGACCATCACGCCTTCGGGACCCAGAAGCAGCTGGGCCAGGGCGACTTCACCAAGATCCCCAACGGCATGCCGGGGGTCGAGGAGCGGATGCGTCTCATCTACAACGGTGGTGTCGCCCAGGGCCGCATCGACGTCAACCGTTTCGTCGAGATCACGGCGACGACGCCAGCGAAGATGTTTGGCTTGTATCCCAAGAAGGGCACCATCGCCGTCGGATCGGACGCCGACATCGTCGTGCTCGACCCCAACGGGAGCCATGTCATCTCGGTGGACACCCATCACATGGATGTCGACTACTCGGCCTACGAGGGTTGGGAGATGGTCGGCAAGATCGAGACGGTCATGTCCAAGGGCAAGGTCATCGTCGCCAACGACGAGTACGACGGCCAGCCCGGTGACGGCGAGTACCTCCCACGCTCCACCAGCCAGTACACAATCTGATGCGTTGCTATAGCAAGCCGTGTCGCTCAGCGACACGCGGTGCACGCCAGTCGCACGGCGCTAGGGGCTGATTTGGACTTCGGTGTAGTGCTTCAGACCAACCCGCCCGGCAAGAGGGTGGTCGAGCTGACCAAGATGGCGGAGGATCTCGGGTTCTCTTACGGATGGACGTTCGACAGCCACGTCCTCTGGCAGGAGCCTTTTGTCATCTACTCGTTGATGCTGGAAGCGACGGAGAACATGATCGTCGGGCCGATGGTCACCAACCCTCGAACTCGCGACTGGACAGTCCTCGCCTCGATGTTCGCCACGCTCAATGAGATGTACGGGGACCGGACGATCTGTGGGATGGGGCGCGGCGACTCGGCCGTCAGGTACATCGGCGGCAAGCCGACAACCATCGACTCGATGGTTGAGTCGATGTCGATCATCAAGAGCCTGGTGGCGGGCGAGAGCGTCGCTCTCCGTGGCACCGAGTTCGACATTCCGTGGATCGACGAGGGATGGGATCTGCCGATGTGGGCTGCCGGCTACGGCCCGCGTGCCTTGGCCATGGCCGGGGAGCATGCCGACGGCTTCATTCTCCAATTGGCCGACCCGCAGATCCTGGAGTGGACTGTGGCGGCCGTCCGGGACAAGGCGGAGAGTGCCGGGCGCGATCCCGATGACATCGCGATCTGCGTGGTGGCTCCTGCCTATGTGGGTGATGACATCGCTCATCAAAGAGAGCAGCTGAGGTGGTTCGGCGGGATGGTCGGCAATCACGTTGCGGACATGGTGAAGCGTTATGGCGAAGACGAGTCGATGGTGCCGAAAGTGCTGTCCGACTACATCCGAGAGCGTGAGGGCTACGACTACGACCATCACGGCAAAGCCGGGAACCCTTCCACCGACTTCGTCCCTGACGATGTCATCGACAGGTTCTGCGTGCTCGGCGATGTCGAGGACCACATCGAGAAGCTCTCCCTGCTGAAGGACATGGGTGTCGATCAGTTCGGCATCTATCTCATGCACGATGCCAAGGAGTCAACGCTTCAGGCCTACGGCGAACGGGTGATCCCGGCACTCGGTTGACACGAGATTCGCGTGTTGCGCGTGCAAGGCGTGTCGCTCAGCGACACGCCTTGCTATAGCAACGAGAGAGAGTCAGGTGCCGCGGACGTCGCGGCGGTTGAAGGCGAGCACGGCCACGGCGACGAACGCCACGGCGACCGCAACCGTGAGCAGGGTCAGGCCCCAATCCAGCCCGTCGCCGAGAGTCCCGGTGGCGTCGTACCAGTGGAACGGCGACAGGTTCTCGAGCCAGGCGATCTGCTCTACCTGAGGAGCCAGCGCGTTGACCAGGAAGCCGAGCACGGCGAAGGCCGCGCCCGCACCGACCACCAGGCCTCTCTTGCCCACGAAGGCGCCGACCATGATGGTGAAAGCTCCGACGAGCAGGCCGAGCAGCGCCAGGCCGAGCGAGGCTGCCGCCAGCAATCCGATGCTGATGTCGATATCGGCGGGCTCTCTCACGGCGAGCACGCCGATGAACACGGCCACTCCGCCGCCGAGCGCGGCCAGGAGCAGGGCGACAGTGCGGTCGATGACGACCTTGGTCCGGGTCACCGGCATGGTGATCAGAACCTCGAGGCTGCCGTCTTCTTCGCTGCCAGCGATGGCCTTGGCACCCATGCCGATCGTCATCACTGCGATCAGCGCCGACCCGAGCAATCCGTAGACCGTCGATCCGAGGTATCCGGCGGGGGAGCTGATGTCGTCCCATCCGAAGCCTTCGACCAGGCCGGCAGGCATGCTGTCGATTAGCTCCTGATACTCAGGCGTCGCCGCAAACTGGAAGAACCCGGCATACATCATCGCCACGGCGACAAACCCGATCAACCAGCCCAGCAGTGCCCGCCTCTGGTCCCAGAGAGTCTTGGTCCAGACGTCACGCAACATGGTCGTCTCCTTCGTAGTAGTGGAAGAACAGCTCTTCGAGGTCTGGTTCTTCCGAGATGAAGTCGACGACGGTGAATCGCGACGCGGCCTTGACCAGCCCGTCGGCATTTCCGACGAGCCGGCAGTGAAGGGTGTTCTCCTGCACGACGACGTCGGTCACACCGTCGATGGATGCAAAAGCGTCGCCGGGCACGTCTCTGTCGAAGGTGACTTGGACCCGGCGCATGGCTCGGGCTCTCAACTCTTCCACTTCGTCCACTGCGACGAGTTTGCCCTCGCGAATGATCGCGGCACGGTCGGCGACGTGTTGGACCTCGCTCAATATGTGCGACGACATGAACACGGTCTGGCCGGCTTCTCGCGCCTCGTCGACGAGTGCGAGGAACTCGCGGGCCATGAGCGGGTCGAGCCCGGATGTCGGCTCGTCGAGTACCAGCAACTCCGGTTCGTGCATGAATGCTTGAACCAGCCCGACTTTCTGCCGGTTGCCCTTCGAGAGGGAGCCGATCTGAAGGTCGAGATCGAGGCTCAGCCGGTCGGCGAGAGTCTCGACCGCCAATGCGGCGACTCCACCCCTCAGGTTGCCCAGATATGTCAGGTATTGGCGGGGTGACTGCCTCCCGTCGACCACGAAGTCGCCCGGGAGGTAGCCGATCCGTCGGAGCAGCTCCACGTTGTCGTTCTTGGGGTCCAGGCCGAGGACCCGGGCCGATCCGCCGCTAGGGCGCAGCACATCGAGGAGCAATCGGATGGTCGTTGTCTTCCCGGCTCCATTGGGGCCGAGGAACCCGTAGACCTCTCCGACTCGCACCTCCATGTCCAATGAGTCGAGAGCCAGGAACTTGCCGTAGCTCTTCGACAACTTGTCGGTGACGATGGCTTCAGCCATCACTTCCTTCCTTTCTCGTGTTCTCTATGGCGATTTCAAGCGCCTCACGCATTGCTTCTGCTTGACCGGGCGGGAACATCGCACCGGTGAAGATCTCGAGAGATGCCCGCGAGGCCCGCATGACGCCTTCGATGCTGAGTAGGTCGACACCCAGGACCCGGCTGACGTGCTCTTGCATGAGGAGAGACCCCATCTGCATCGAGAGCAGAACTGCGGCCCGGGCCTCAGGGTCGGTTGAGGGCTCGAGTGCGCCGGCTTCGATGGCCATGCGGGTGAGACGGGCCGACTCCTCGACCATCTCGTCGAACAACCTCGCGGCGTCGTCGGACCCGGTCGAAAGGCTCCATCCGAGGTATCGCATCAGCGGGCCGGCTACTTGGAACCCCCCGGCGATGGTCGATGGGTCGTCGAGGCTGTCCGTGGCGATGGCTTCGCTCTTCATGTCTCGGATTTGCCCGACGACGTAGGAGTCACAGGCCTGCCTCAGCCCCTGCTTCGAGCCGAAGTAGTGGATGACGAGGCCGGGGGAGACATCGGCGTCTGCCGCGAGAGCGCGAACCGTCGTCGCCTCGAACCCATCCTGTGGGAACCGGCTCAGGCCGGCTTGCAGTATTCGGTCCTGAGCAGAGGAAGTCTCCTCCGTTGAACGCATGTTCAATACATTAAACGTGTGTTCAATCGAAGGTCAAACGGCACATCACCGAGGCGGAGCCGTCATGATCTCCGCGACACGTGTGCTGATTCGCTCGATGGCGGGAATCCCGTTTCTCCAGTTGGACCAGCCGCGAGTCAGTACGGCGATGACGTAGCCTTCGCTCTCGCCAGGCTCGTCGACCCAGCCGACCGAATTTGCGGTGCGGCCGGCGAAGCCGTTCTTCTGTGCCACCACCCAGTCGTCGGGGACTCCGGCGGTGACGCCCCAGGTCTGCTCGGGCACCACCGATGTCATCAGCTCCAATGCCACCTCCCGATACGCCTCCTCGAGTGGTCCCCAATCTCCAAGCAGCACTTGGCGGAGGAGGCCCACCTGGTCGAGTGCCGAGGTCCTGGTGTTGCCCCAGGCCGACCAGTCATCACCTGCCACCGATGTCTCACGAAGCTTGAAGATCTCGCCTTGCTCCCGGAACCACGGTGATCCTCCAAACGATCGCCACAACGACCGCACCGGCGAGTTGGCGGACTCGGTGATCATGGGTGTCATCCATTCCAGTTCCAGCTCGCTGGGCGGACGCCCCTCGTTCTGCGCCTCGAGGAGGGCTCCCGCCATCACCATTACCTTGAACACCGAAGCCGTCCTGGTCCGGACCTCCCGGTTCAGCGAGTAGCCGCAGTTGGACCGGAGATCGTGGACATGGGCGGTGATGTCCACACCCGGGTAGTCAGCCGCCAGCTGAGCTGCGAAGTCGTCGGTGAACGGGTTGGGGCGGCAGTCAAAGTAGTCCGGCACCGTCGTCGAAGTCGTTGTGGTGCTCGTCGTGGATGAGGTCGACGTTGTCATCGCCGAAGTCGATGTCGTAGTCGCCGGCGGAGTTGTCGTCGTTGCGGCCACAGTCGCGGTCGCACAGCCGTAGACCATCACCAGCATCAGCCACGGCCCCCTGTGCCTGATCATTCAGGTCAGAGTTTGCCTGCTCCGGAGTCGTTACGGGTGCTACATCTCGACAGTCGTTGGAATATGAAGCGGCGCCGAGGCGATACTCATATGAGATGGAATTAGGACTGACCAGTTTTGCCGAGACTCCCGGCTTTGCCAGAGGGGAGAGCGGCCCGGGCCAAGCGGAGCGTCTCCGCCAGATCGTCGATGAGATCGTGCTCGCCGAAGAGGTGGGTCTCGACGTCTATGGGCTTGGTGAGCACCACCGGCCCGACTTTGCCTCGTCGTCACCCGCCGTGGCTTTGGCCGCAGCGGCCGGCCGGACCTCCAAGATCAGGCTCTTCCCGGCAGTGTCGGTGCTGTCCACCGATGATCCTGTCCGAGTCTTCCAGCAGTACGCAACCCTCGATGCCGTCTCCAACGGCCGGGCCGAGCTGCTGGTCGGCAGAGGATCCTTCATCGAGTCGTTCCCGCTCTTCGGCCACTCGTTGAGTGACTACGACGAGCTGTTCAGCGAGAAGCTCGACCTGCTCGTCAAGATTCGTGACAACGAGAAGGTCTCATGGTCCGGAAAGTTCCGATCACCCCTCGAGGAGTCTGGCATCTATCCGAGGCCGGATCGGCCCTTGCCGATCCGCGTCGGCGTCGGTGGCACCCCCCAGTCCATCGTCCGTGCCGCCAGCAGGGGCCTTCCCGTCGCTCTGGCGATCATCGGAGGTGCTCCGGAGCGATTCAGGGTGTTCTCGGCTCTCTATCGGAAGACTCTCGAGGAGTCCGGTTTCGACCCAGCTCAGTACCCGTTGTCGGTCCACGCCCACGGCCTCGTCGCCGAGGACGGTGACCAGGCGGCGGATCTGTTCTACCCGTCGTATGCGGCGGCGATGACACAGATCGGCAAGGAGCGAGGTTGGGGCCCGATGACCCGCGAGCAATTCGACTGGATGCGGTCTGAAGAAGGCTCGTTGGTGATTGGTGACCCGGATGCGGTGGCGGCCAAGATCCTCCGGTGGCGCGAGATCCTCGACATCGACCGCTTCGAGCTGCACGTGAGCGTCGGGTCGATGCCGCCCGAGGTGGTGCACCGCTCGATCGAGCTGCTTGGCACCGAGGTCGGGCCGCTTGTGCGTGCTGTCTGAGGAGCCTGTCTGCCGCTCGGCTACTGTCGGCTGATGCTCAGCAACACAGAGGGGCTCCCTCAACTGCTCGACAAGGAGCTGATCGGATTTATGACGGCGGTGAAGGAGGATGGCCAGCCGCAAACCTCCCCCGTTTGGTTCCATCGTGAAGGCGACGACATCGTCGTGTACAACCGTGTGACTGCACGACGGCTTCGCAGCATCGCGGCCAATCCGAAGGTGGCTCTCAATCTGAGGGGTGACCGTCGTGGCCACGTCGTCGTGACTCTGGAAGGCACCGCCGTGGTCGAGCCCGAGTTGCCGTCGGCCAAGGACTTCCCTGGGTTTGTGGAGAAGTACGGAGAGGACATCACCGCTCTCGGCTGGACTCCGGACTCGTTCTCCAGTGACTATTCGGTTGGGATCCGGATGACGGTGACGAGGGTGAGAGCCTCCGGCGTCTGAGTTTCATCTCAGCTAGCGGCCGAGCGGTCCTTGATCACCTGCTGTGCCGCGAAACGGCCCGGTGCTCCCATCACACAGCCACCGGGATGGGTGCCCGACCCACACTGGTAGTAGCCGTGGATTGGCGTCCGGTACTGGTTCCATCCGGGCGCAGGCCTGAAGAAGAACATCTGGGGGGCGAGGAACTCGCCGGCGAAGATGTTGCCTTCAGTGAGCCCCACGGTCCTTTCGATGTCGAGCGGGGTGACCACTTCACGATGCAGCACCAGGTCGCCGAACCCGGGGAAGAAGTGCTCCAACTGAGCTTGGACCACGTCGCCGAAGGGGTCGCGCTCGGTGTCCCAATCGCTTTCTTTTAGCTCGTACGGGGCGTACTGGATGAAACATGACATCACGGCTTTGCCCGGCGGCGCCATGTCCGGGTCCACGTTCGACTGGATGGCCCCGTCGATGTACGGCTTGGCGCTGTACCAGCCGTATTTGGCGTCATCGAAGGCGCGCTCGAGGTAGTCGAGTGAGGGCCCGATGTTGAAGAACCCCCGGTAGTGGTCGGATCGGCCTTCGAGACCCGGGTAGGTGGGGTTTGAGTCGAGTGCGAAGTTGACCTTGGCCGAGGTGCCCTGGAACTTCATTCGCCGCACGTTCTCGACGAGGTCTGCCGGGAGTTCCAGCGGGTCGACCAGCTTGGTGAATGTCAGCCTGGGATCGAGGGCGCTGACGACGATGCCGGCATCGATCTCGGTCCCGTCCGCCAGAACAACTCCTGTTGCCCGGCCGTTGTCGACGGCGACATGGTCAACGTCGGCCGACAGCCTGATCTCGGCACCGAAGGATTCGGCGGATCGAGCCAGCACCTGAGTGAATCCGCCGTTGCCACCTTTGTGGAACGCCCACGATCCGTATGCGCCGTCATGTTCTCCGAAGGAGTGGTACAGCAGGACGAGCCCGGAGCCCTGTGATCGGGGCCCGACCTTCGAGCCGATGATCCCGGAGGAAGCCAGCCACCCCTGCATGATGTCGGACTCGAAGTAGTCCTCGAGGACGTCCGCCGCCGATCCGGTCAGCAGCCGGACCATGTTGTGGAGAGTCTTTGGCGGCAGGTCGGCGAGGTACGAGCCGATAGCGGCCATCCGGGCCCTCTCTTCGGGGTCCTTGGAGGTGATGTCGGGTGGGATGGAGTCGATCAGCGGCCTGATTGCCTCGACCACTTCTTCCATCATGTGGCTGTAAGCGGTGTAGGCGTCGGCATCGTGCGCCGAGTGACGGGCGATCTCGTGATGATCCGCGCCCTTGTCGCCGGTGAGGAAGAGGTAGTCGCCGTCTTCGGTTGGAGCGAACGTCGAAGGCATGTCGAGCGGCATAAACCCGTGCTTGGTCAGCTCCAGCTCATGGATGACCTCGGGGCGAAGCAGGCTGAGTGCATAGGAGAAGGTGGTGAATTGGAACCCCGGGTAGAGCTCTTCGGTGATGGCAGCTCCGCCAACCACATGACGACGCTCGAGGATCAAGGTGCTCAGCCCGGCTTTGGCCAGATACGCGCCATGAACCAAGCCGTTGTGGCCCCCGCCGATGACGACCGCGTCGTAGTTGCGAGCTGCCATCAGGCCGTCTTCCTCTCGGGGTCGTAGAAGGGGAGCCTGGTCACCGAAGCGTCGATCAGCTCGTAGCGGTGGTCGATCGTCACCTCGAGGCTCACGTTTGCGCCTGGTGTCGAGTGCTCCGGCCTGATCCTGGCGATGCCGATGTGACGTTGCAGGAGCGGGGAGTAGACGAAGCTGGTGACATGCCCGATGCTCTCGACGTTCGAGTCGTAGAGCATCATCCCGCCCAGGGCGGCAGCGTGATCTTTCTCTGGGATCAGCCCGCGTGACCGGTAGGCGGAATCCCAGGCCTGCCAGTCCACGACGATCCCGGTGGTGACCCATCTCGGGGTGTCTTGCTCTGTCGCCTTCCTCCCGACGAAGGCTCGGTCGTCACGATCGAGTCTCACCATCCAACCCAGGCCGACCTCACGCAGCGTGTGGCGCTGATCGTCGTTCCAAGCGAAGCGGGACGACTTGAAGTCGACGTCGATGAGCAGAAGACCGGCTTCGATGCGCAGCATCTGGAGAGCCTCTTCGCCGATGGGGATGGCACCCATCGGCGTGCCGATATTGAAGAGACGATCCCAGAGGTCGACTGCATGAGAGGAGTCGACCCAGATCTCGTAGCCGAGATCGCCGGTGAACCCGGTTCGGGAGATGGTCACGGGGATGGAGCCGGCCTTGGTTTCTGTCACTCCGAAGTAGGGAAGGTCGGTCGCTTCGGGAGACAGGTGTTTGATGATCTCACCGGAGAGGGGGCCTTGGACGGCGAGGGCCCCGTGATCCGCCGACACATCTTCGATGACGACCGACTTGCCCAGCCGGTGGTCGTCGAGGAAGCCCTTGTTGGCATGTGCCGTGGTCAGGAGGAAGTCGTCGCCAGCCGTTCGCATCACGACTCCGTCTTCTAGGACGAAGCCGTCGTCATCGAGCCAGGTGGTGTACTGAGCGCGGCCGGGCCGGCATTTCCTGATGTCCCTAGTCAAGAGCCCAGCCAAGTACAGCTCGGCGTCGGGTCCGGTGATCCGGTACTTGTGCAGCGGTGACGTGTCGAAGACGCCGGCGGCGTTGCGCACTGCGTAGTACTCGAACTTCGTCGAGGCTGTGTATCGCGATGCCGACAGGTAGCCGGCCCAATGTGACCACAACCCGGTTTGGTTCGCCTCGCTGGTGCGCTGGTGGAATGGAGACGTCTTGATCAACCGGGTGACCTTACCGGCGTGCCGAATCCGGCATTGGGCCGCGTCAGAGCCTGCCTATTCGCTCAAACAGGAGGTTGAAGAATCCCTCGTCGTCGATCTCGTTCATCACCACGGCGTTCGGCTCGGCGTTGAGGACGCCCCACCAATCGACCACTGTCATCCCTTCGGTGAGCCGTGCCTCGGTCTCGATCGCGACGTTGACTTGCTTGCCGGTGAACAACTCCGGTTTGAGCAGATATGCGATCACGGTCGGGTCGTGGAGCGGTCCGCCCGGCATCGAGTACTTCTCCATGTCCCAGCGTTGGTAGTAGTCGAGCATCCCTGCCGTGGCCCTGCCGGCAGCCGTGCCCATCGCCGAGAACCTCTCCAGCCGCTCCGTCGTGGTCAGCGCGTCGTGAGTGACGTCGAGGGGCATGAGGACGATTGGCGCACCGCATCGGAAGACGATGTCGGCGGCGTGCGGGTCGACGTACATGTTGAACTCGGCGGCGGGTGTGGTGTTGCCGCCCTCGAAGAAGCCGCCGCCCATCGTCACTATCTCCGAGATGTTGCCGGCGATCGACGGTGCGCGGTCCAGCGCCATCCCGATGTTGGTGAGAGGGCCCAGCGTGCACACGGTGACCGGCTCCGAGTGAGACTCGATGATGTTGATGATCTGGTCGACGGCGTGCCCCGGGGTCTCTTCGAGTGACGGTGGTGTCAGGTCGGCTCCGTCGAGCCCGGTGGGGCCGTGGACGTACTCCGCCGTGACCAGCTCCTTGACCATGGGCTCCGCTGCTCCCCGGTAGACCGGGACGTCTTCCCGTCCTGCCAGCTCGACCAAAGCGAGCGAGTTGGTCACGGTCAGGTCGAGGGGGACATTCCCGGCGACGGCGGTGATGGCCAGCACCTCCAGCTCTTCGGGGGAAGCGAGTGCGAGCAGGATGGCAACTGCGTCGTCTTGGCCGGGGTCGGTGTCGATGATGATCGGGCGTGCGATCCGGCGACGTTACCCAGTGCTGAGCAGGTGCTGAACCTCGTCGCGGTTTGGCATCGCCGGTTGTGCGCCCAGCCTTGTCGCCGCCACCGCCCCGGCTGCCACCGCAAACCTGACCGCTGTCTCCAGATCGGCTCCAGTCGACAGCTTGTGCGCCATCGCCCCGCAGAAGGCATCACCTGCTCCGGTGGGATCGACGGCTTGAATCGTGGGGGCCGGGACCAGCGAGGTCTCCCCACCTGTGGCTATGAGGGCCCCGTCCGATCCGAGGGTGACTGCCACGTCTCCGCGGAAGTGGAGTGATTCGATCGCGCTGGCGGCCTCCTCGATCCTCTCGATCTGAGGTGTTCCACTGAGCCTCGACAACTCGGATCGATTGGGGACGAGAACGTCGATCTGTTCGAGCAGGCCTGTGTCGAGATCGGTGGCCGGTGCCGGGTTGAGGATCATCGTTCCCGTTGCCGCTTCGGCTGTCGCTGCGACCGTCTCGATCGGGATCTCGAGTTGAGCGAGGACTACGGAAGCACCGGTGATCATGTCGAGGCTCTGAGGCTGAAGGGCCTGGTTGGCTCCGGGGCTGACGACGATCATGTTCTCGGCGTCGTCGTCGACTGTGATCACTGCGAGACCGGTTGGGGCGACTGGATCGACGGACACCCCGCTGGTGTCGATTCCCTCCGCTGTGAGAGCTCCAAGCAGCGAGCGGCCGCTGTCGTCATCGCCGATACGCCCGACCATCGCCACCGTGCTCCCCAACCTGGCCGCGGCTACGGCCTGGTTGGCGCCTTTGCCGCCGCCACCCCAGATGTGGCTCCGGCCGAGGACCGTCTCGCCGGGTCGGGGGAGACGGTCAGCGAACACAGTCAGGTCGTGGTTGATCGACCCGACGACCACCACTTCGGGTGTCACGCCGGTCAGTTCATCCTCTTCATGCCGGCTATCCGTCGATCTCGCTCGTCGACGCAGGCCTGGCAGACCGGCAGGCCTTGGTAGTCGCGGGTCGGCACCCACACCTTGCCGCAGAGGGCTCGAATGGGCTGCCCGCCGACGTATCCGCGCATTTGCTCGTCTTTGGTGACGATGTGGGCCATGCCGTCCGGCTCGTCGTCACCGGTTGTGGTCTCGGGAATCAGCTCGGTCTGTCGTGAGGTCACGACGCCGATGCTAGATCGGGAACATCCGGGGGCTCTACCCGGTTGCCGAAGGCGTGAGCAATTGGAACAAGGGTGTCATCGAGGAGTTCAGGTCGACCGGTGGGAAGGTGACCGGCTTCGAAACCGTCCCTCTTCTGCTGCTGCATCACAGAGGGGCCAAGACGGGCATGGAGCGGGTGAGCCCTCTTGCCTATCAGAAGGTCGATGGCGGCTTTGCCATCTTCGCTTCGAAGGCGGGTGCCGACAGCAACCCCGACTGGTATCACAACGTGCTCGCCAACCCGGAGGTCAGCGTCGAGGTTGGCACGACCACTCATGAGGTGGTGGCCAGGGAGGCGGCAGGAGCCGAGCACACAGAGATCTGGGAGACCCAGAAAACGCGGCATCCCACCTTTGCCGAGTACGAGAGAAAGACGAGCCGGGACCGGATACCGGTGATCGTGCTCGACCTGGTCTCAGCCTGACCTAGCCGGTGCAGTCCTCGGGACCTGCCGGGCCACCGAGTAGACGATTGCTGCTGCCGCAACCAGGAAGCCGGTGATCACCAGCCATCCGGTTCGGTACCCCCAGGTCTCGATGATCCACCCCAGTGTGATAGGCCCGATACCGGCTCCCAGGAATATGCCGGATTGGGTTATCGAGGATGTGGCGGCTGCGGCCTCGGGATCCGACTCGACGACCGAGTAGGTGAGCAGTCCGGGCCATCCCCAGCCAAAGGTGAACCCGAACACCACGGCGAGGGCGAAGGTCATGCCGGCGGTGGCGGAGATGAGGGCGAAGGCACCTGCACCGGCAGTCATCATCAGGCTGACTCCGATGAAGCCGTTGCCGGCCCTTCGGTCGACGATCACTCCGGCCACAACTCGGGCCACCAAGGAAGCCACGGAGCCGCCGAACAGCAAGAGTCCACCTTGGGATTCGCTGAGCCCGGCTTCCACCGAAGCTGCAACCAAGAAGATCCCTAGCGACACTGCCGCCCATGCGGCCAGTGTGGAAGCCACGGCCAGCACGATCAGCCGTTTGTTCCCCAATGGGGCTGTGGCCCTTTGACTGGGGCCGCTGCCGTCAGGTGTGGCATTCGTCTCAACAGCGATGAGGAGCCAGGTAACCGGTGCCAGCAGGGCAGCTACTGCAAAGGTCGGTCTCCATCCGACGGTGAGGATCAGCAGAGGCACCGCCGCGGCTCGAGGCTGGGATCCCTGCGTGCTTCAGCCCGAAGACGAGACCGCGCCGGCCAGTGGCGGCCTTCTCGGCGAGTGACTGATTGGCAGCCGGGTTGGCCAAGCCGTAGAGAGAGCCGCCGACCACCAGCAGGGTGGCCATCACCCAGATCCGGTCACCGAACGTCGCGATCAGCAACAACACAACCCCACTCACCACGACATTGATTTGCATTGATCGCCGCCAACCGATCCGTTGCACCACGCGTCCCAACGGAGCTGAAGAGATTGCTGCTGCGACAAAGAAGACTGCTGTGAGGGCGCCAAGGCCAGTTGGGGTGAGGCCGATGTCCTTCTCCAGTTGCAGGAACGCGGCGCCCACTAAAAACGCGGGCAAGACGCTGACCATCACCAGGAAGATCGAGATGAGCAGCCGGCGGACCGGGATCCCCGGCTCAGTCGTGGTGCGGCTCATCTGGAGGTCACGTTAGGTAGTGGCGGGTTGAGGGAATGGCGAATTCGATGCAGGCCGAATGGGGTGACTTCCCACCACTGCCCGATACGCTGACAGGATGAATCGCCGGTCAATCGTCGTGATGTTCTGCTTGGCGGTGGTGCTTGCCGCTTGCTCACCGGGAGAGGAATCCGCCGAGTCGTCAACAACAACTCTGCTGCCGGTGGCCACTTCAGAGGCACCCACCACCACTGCTCCAGCGGCCACCACAACGCCCACGACGCTCCCACCTTCCACAACTTCGACAACTGTGGAAGCGACTACGACAACGACCACGGCAGCGACCACCACCACCACCGAGCCCATCGACATGACGGTCCAGCTGACTGACGAGGGCATCTTCGTCGGTGAGACCTGGCTTCCGTTTGGGAACGACGATGACGACGCCATCGCCATCCTCTCCGCGTCTTTGGGTGCGCCGGCCTCAGACTCCGGCTGGCTCGACTCGGCGACAGACGGGTGGACACAGTTTGGGGTCTGCCCTTCGCCAAACGTGCGCGGGGTCAGTTGGGGCGATGGCGGTGACGTCTCCCTCCAGGTCCTGTTCACCGACGGTGACACCGACTTCTGGATGGGGGGAGTGGAGCACTTCTTCGCCTTCTACTACAGCGACTCATCGGCTCCACTCGGCCTGACCACACCCGAAGGCATCGGCGTCGGCTCCTCCCTCGGCCAGCTGAAGGCCACCTACGACCCGGCCAAGATCGTCATCGACGAAGCCTTCTTCGACCCCTCGCTCGGGTTCTGGTCCTACGACTTGATGGACTGGACGGGCAT
This sequence comes from Acidimicrobiia bacterium, assembly GCA_028285585.1. Taxonomy (GTDB): domain Bacteria; phylum Actinomycetota; class Acidimicrobiia; order Spongiisociales; family ZC4RG35; genus CAXMPK01. Next base: position 47,260 of record JANQOU010000011.1, on the reverse strand, counting down.
GTGGGGCTACGCCACCGGCCAGGCCGATGTCCACGTGATCACGTCGATAAACGGCGGGCAAGGCTGCGGCGAGTAACCCCCAAACCCCTTCCGGGACAACCAACCCCCCACCTGCGAACCTCAGGTAATAGCGCCCACATCTGGGCCCTATGGCCTCATGTTCACGACGCAGCTCTGAAGCTGAGGCGATTCGGACCGTATATGGGCCGTATTACCTGAGGTTGCTGAGGGGGGTCACCCGGTGCTCAGTCTGGCTCCATCCCCGGCTGGTGCTCCCAGGCGACATGAATGATCCTCCACTCGCCTCGCCCCCTGGCGATGTGGAGGTAGTCGATCCAGGTCGTCGAGTAGACCCGCACCGATGCGACGTTGCGCCCGACGTCGTCGATGACCACCTCGAACTCGGCGTCCTCATCCTTTGACTGTCCGGTGGCGGCGAAGTCGACCATCACCTGAGGGGTCACATACTGGACCATGTCGATGCCAAACGGGTTCGGTGCGAACCTGCGCTTCAGAGCTTCCGGGTGATAGGCATTCGCATGCCGCTTGGGGTCGGCTTGGAGATAGCCCTCGACGTAGTCGAGGGCGGCGCGCATCACGCCATCGATGTCTTCTTGGGGTGCGGTCAGTTTCTCCGGCACACGGGGCATGATGTCCTCTCCTTCACAGAAGCTGCCCGATGAGGCCAGCGGCACGTGAAGCGCCGTCGGTTTCGACATCGAGGTAGCTGACGGTGCTTGCCAACTCCACAGATATGGCATCGGCAAGCGAGTCGGGGCTGATGTCTGCGTAGTCCATGTGACGACCCGCCCGGTAGCGGTCGAGGCGTGCCCTCACATGGTGGTTCTGCTCGAAGTGATTGCGGAGCGGCACGTAGATGAAGGGCACCTTGGCTGCGGTCAACTCCATGGTGGTGGTGAGACCCCCTTGGACGATGGCCAGGTCGGCAACGGCGAGATGCCGGTACAGCCGGTCGACGTACGAGCGGTACTCGACGCCTTCGACCTGAGGGAGCGAGTGAGGGTCGATCCGAGGCCCGGTGACCACAACCATCCTCAGATCGGGCACCAGCCTCTTCGCCGCGGGGTAAGCCTCGGTGATTCGCCGGATCAGGCTTCCGCCCACGCCAGAACCTCCGACGGAGACAATGCAGATCCTCTGATCTGTCTGGTAGCCCAACTCTTGTCGCAGCTCGGCGCGGTCGCCGAGAGTTGATGGGTCGAAGCCTGTCACGTAGCCGGCGAAGTCGTAGTTATGCTCGGTCCAACCGCGGATCTCGGGAAGGCCTGGACCAAATGTCCCGTCGACGATGTCGTCGGGATTGCCGACGAACACGGCCTTGTCCCGAATCCTCCGATATCGGGCGATGTGGCCGATCATCTCGGCGTTGTAGTCCGCGGCGACGAAGGCCTCCCTCTGCCCACCGGACTCCATCGGGATCCAGCCGACGAAGTCGGTCATCCATGCGTAGGCCGTTTTCTTGATGTTCGGGTTCTCGTGAAGGTGGTAGTCGATCTCCCAGGATTCGTCGCCAATCACCAGGTCGTACTGCCCCTCGGCCACAACATCGTCGAACAACATGAAGTTGGCGAGGAGGATCTCGTCCATGTCGCGGATCGCCTGAAAGGCGTGGAGGTCGTGCTCACCCGACTCGGCTTCGATGTGTGCCGACTCATTGGCCAGCTGTTGTGAGGCCGGGTGGATCGACTCATCGTTGTCTTGGAGGACACGCGTCACCGGGTCTTGGGCGAGCCAGTCGATGTGGAGATCGGGATGAAGTTCGCGCAACTCGTCGGCGATGGCGAGGTCGCGTCGGGCATGGCCGAGACCTATCGGTGACGAGACGTACAGGGCTCTCTTGTCGCGGGCTTGGCCGATGTGCCAGATCGCTTCGGGCCGTCTCATGGCGTAGACCCGGTCGACGAAGTCTTTGATTAGGCGGTTGGTTTTCACCGGGAAGCGGGCGTTGCTGATGTGACCTGCACCCTCCAACTTCACCATCTCGGCATTGGCGATCATCTTCGTGAGGACGTCGGAGCTCTGGTGCGGGATGATCTCGTCGCCAGAGCCGTGAATCACCAGCGTCGGCACCTCTATCGAGCGGACTTTCGCCTCGATCTCTTCGGGGTCTAGCTTCGTCTTGGCGCTCGACTGGGTGGCGATCTGGTGGCCGGTCGTCTCCAACGCCCATCCCTGGAGGTCGTCGAAGAGCTTCGTCGAGTGAGGGTCGGAGGCGCTCTTGTCGAAGAAAAAGTCGATGAAGTCCGGCCAGTTCCGCCGCCAGTGGTCGAGGTTGTACTTGAACCATCCTTCCGGGTTGTCCGCCGGCTCCTCGATTGCTTCGAACGCTGGCAGCCGGTCGGGGTGCTCGACACTCCAGAAGTGAGCAGCACTGATGACGACGATGCCGTCGATCCGATCGGGATGGAGCGCCGCCGTGAGAATTGACAAGCCACCACCGTATGAGAGGCCGGCGAGAACAGCCGAGGCTGTCTCGGTGTGATCCATGACCGCGACGGCATCTGCAACGACTTCTTCGATTCGGAAACGGGCGATGTCGGTGTGCCGATCTGACCTCCCGTTGCCAACCGGGTCGAAGGTGACCACCCGGTAGTGACGGGACAGGTATGGGATCTGCATCTTCCAGTGGCGGGAGTGGATGATCTGCCAGGTCGGCATCAAGAAGACTGTCGGGCCGTCGTTCTCGTAGATCTCGTAGTGAATCGAGGCTCCGTTTCTCTCGACGAGCCCTTCCTGATCGGGATAGCGCGCTCTCACGCTACGCCTTCTTCGGCTATGCGGATCAGCTCGCCCACCCTGCGAAGAGCCCGCCGGTACGGGGCTTCGTCGCTTTCCATGTCGAGCAGCATCAGTGCCTCGGCTCCTATGAACCAGGCCGACACCAGGGCCGAGATGTCAGCCGGCTCGAAGTGGCCAAGGCTCACGCCTTGGCTCCTCGCCTCTTCAGCAACTTCGCGGAGGAGATCGGCCCACGCGAGGTAGATCTCTTTGACTTCTTTGCGCACCGGCTCCGAAGACCAGCCGGCGGCAGTCATCTCGTTGAGAACGCGGACGTACCCCGAGGCGATGTCCTCGTCGAAATAGTCGCAGGCGAGATCCCAGCGTTTCCACAGTGGAAGATCGCGAGCAAACATCGCTGTTTGGCGGCCCAGCACTCGATCGTTCTCGGCCCTCAGGAGCCTGAGTATCAGCTCCTCTTTGGATCCGAAGTGGTAATGGATCTGGGAGAGGGGGACGTCTGCGGCCTCAGCCACGGAGCGTGTGGAGAGAGCTGCGTAGCCGTCGGCCAGCAGTCGTGCCCGGGCCGCCTCGAGGATCTTCTGCGCCGTTTCGTTGCCCATTCAGGTGGTTCTCCCTGTTGTTCGGTCGATCGACCGACATGGGGAAAGTAAGGACTGGCACGAGAGTTGTCAAGGGCCTCGGAGCCAGGTCAGTCGGCGATACGGCCGTCTTGCAGAGTTATCAGTTGGTCGGCGAGGAGAGGACTGCGGCCGAGACGGTCGCGGCTAATTGTCTTTGTCCGTAACTAGTTCAATGGCACGCTCATAGGTGATCTCGCTCAGTCGGCCGTTTTGAAGGAACCCTCTGACTCTGACCTTCTCGTCTGCCTCTACCGTGAAGTCGACGACGGTCGCAGGGTCAAAATCGATGGTGTGAACCGCCAGAAGATGCCCCAGGAGCATACGGTGCACAAGTGACACCAAGCAAGACATGACCACCAGGGACGAGGCTTCTCTGAAGTCGACGATGAAGGCTGCGCCGCCTTGGAGATACGACTCGTGGCGCTTGAGGAAGCTGGACGTGTCAGGAGTCTGATCAAGGGCGGCGAGGTCCAGAATAGCGGCATCGGTGGCATGGACGAATTGGTCAAGGCAGTAGGTCAATATGGCCCAAGCTTGCGGTTGTTGGGGTTCGGCAACACCACTTTTCAACTTGTCTCGCTATCGTCAGATACACGAACAATACTGGCGCTCTCGCTGCTACCTACCGTTCCACACCTGGTCTAGGCCCTGAGTGTCCGTACACCGCTAAGCTTTGAAAGGACAACGTTGCGCCGCTGATGGCTCAGTCGAAGATTCACCCACTTCTCACGGTAGGTCTCGATTTTGACGACACCCTTTGGCACACGACACCTTATTTTGCTGACGGGAGGCGCCTTGTCAGGTCTCTTCTGAGAGGTGTGGTCTCACAAGAGGAATTCGAGGTTGTTAGGGACCAACTGGAATTCGACCGGATTGAGAAGTATGGGTACGGATTTACATCGTTTGTTCTAGCTTGCCTTGAAGCTGCGAGCTCCGCGGGTGCTGGGGATCTGCCGATACAGCATTTTGAGCCACTGTTTGACTGGTTGCAACACATCCGAGAGAAGCCGGTCGATCTGCTGCCTGATGTACTAGATGTGGTGCCCCGCTTGTCAGAGTCTTATCGACTGATGGGTGTGACCCGCGGGAGCAACATGCAGCAACTGGACCTTTTTCTTCGGTCAGGTTTAGGTGAGTACTTTTCTGAAGTGGAGGTGGTGGGGTCGAAGACGATGTCGACTTATGAGAGCCTGCTCCGTCGTTATTCGATAGCGGCTCCGGAGTTCGTAATGGTAGGTGACTCTTTGAGTGCTGACATCATACCGGTGGTGACGCTAGGTGGTTACGCGATTCATATTCCGTATGACAAGGGCTGGGACATCGATGAAAGCCCGGACGACGCGGAGACGGAGGTAGCTCTACAATCTGGTCGCTGGTTCACAGTCTCGAACTTGGCCGAGGTGCCCCAAGTGGTGTCGGAGATAGCGGTACGTATTGAAGGATAGGAACGGCGGAGCCGTAATTGACCTAGGTCGACCCTAGCCCTTCTTTGACAGGAGGAGTCACGTCCGATTCAGATGGTGAGCCATGCCGAGGCGGCCGGGTCTCTCCCTTCGGAGCGTGCTTTGCGCGCATCATTGAACGCTGCGACGTAGCCCGACCACCACGAATCCAATCCTTCAGAAGACATTTGAGCTTTCGAATCCTTGTTCGCTTCAACTGTCCATTGTAGGTACCGTTTACGGAGTAACAGGAGCTCGTGCGGATCAGCGGCTCTTGTGTCCATTGCAGGCATCGGGACAGCGTCCATAATGTTATTGGATAATGCTTCGGCGATTCGGCTACGGTCATCAATTGATACATGGAGGCTGGCTGTGAAGTAGGTTATTGAGGCAAGCTGTATGTTGAGTCGAACAGCCACCAGTTCCGAGAGTACGGACAGAAAGAAGTGATCGTATGACCAGATCCAATAGGGGTTCAGGGCACGTAGCGACGCAATCAGGTGAAGACCGTCTCCTCTGACGACAAACTGGAGAGTTGTCAAGCAAGGGATGTCGCGAGACTCGACACCAAGGTCGGCTGCTCGATAGATTGGGATTACGGCGCGAAAGCTACTCACATCATTGTCCAACACTGCTATAGCTCGCTCAAGCAGATCATCAGGAGAACCGCCGAATATGCGCTGACCCCATGCACCGCGTAACATCTTTCCGTCGTCTGAGAAGCGAGTGCCGTTGGGATTCACGACTACAATGTCGCGAAGCGACGGGCTGCCAGAGAGGTGCCACAAGGCCATTCCAAAAGCTTGGTCTGGCCAGGCTCGACGTTCCCGACTACGAAGGAGCCTCGCCCTTGGCTGGTAGTCTATGGCCGACCATCCGCGGCACTCCAGTAGCTTAGATCCGCCAGCACCGAAGGCACTGTGTGGTGAGTTCGGGTTGGTTATGGGGGGTATCAACTCGCCATCGGAGATCAGTGACTCAAGAGCAAATCTCCACAGACCTTCAAAGCCGCGAGAACCTTCGATCCTAGGCATTCATGGTCTTACTTCCCGACCTCTTGAAGGTAGCGACTGAAAACTTTGGGGCTCGAGCATATCTGCGAATCATTGCGGAGTCGTCAGCAGTGCGGACTATCTCAGGGGGTGTGAGAGCAGACCAAGCCGTATCTTCGCGTAGTCCGAAGACGCTGAACTGTTCGGAATACCAGCGCAGAGGGCGATGGTACGTCGTGGTCGTTTTGTTGGCGCCGGTCGGGAGCAACTCACTCGGAAGCTCGCTCCACACAATCAGTTGGCGTCTGGGTATTCTTCCTGGCTTGTCAACCCACAGTCTATTCGTTGTTTCGGCGCGTGCTGATCTTGGAGAAGCCAGGTCGTTCTCGATGATTACGATGCAGATCCCACCAGGGCTGATAGAAGTGGCGATCAACTCAAGGACCGGCTCAAGTGTTGGCAAATCCTGCAACGTGAATACAGCGATTACGTAGTCAAAGCTCTCCGCTCTCTCATCCCGCGATGACCAAGCCATGGCGTCCTCGAGATTACATAGATCAAGAACCTCGAACAGTGGCGCTTGGTCGTCAGCCCAATATGTATTGGCTAGTTCAATTAAACGTGAGCTCCCGTCCACCCCTACGACGCGTCCGCCTTTGGTCGCTATCCAGCGCGAGACACATCCGTTGCCGCAGCCAAGGTCCAGCACTCGAGTTCCATCGAACTCGAATCGACTATCAAGGTACGGATAGATGAGTAGATTACGGTAAGGGTCTCCGAACTTGCCCTGCACTGCGTCCCACCCGTCTGCTAGATCATCCCAATCTGTGTCGACATGAAAGTAGATACCTGCATTTAATGCGTAGTCGCCGATAATATCTATGACGATGTACCCAAGAAAGATCCAGGCTGTCCAGTCATAGATGCCTGCACGTCCAATGATGGAGGCCACGAGTAGCGCCCCGAACAGCACTATTCCAGCACTATTCATCAACAACCAGAAGCGTTGGCTCTTCTCAACTCGTCCCTGATCGAGCACCCGAACCACCACTAGAACCAGGACAAGGTCGAGTGATCGCAGTGCAACAAGAGAGGCATTGAGGATAGTCGCATCCCCGGCACCGAAGGCCATTACAACGAAGCAGATCACCAACGCGAGATTGAGGCCGTAATCGGCAAGGGCGAATCCCTGGCGAAGTGCCAGTGCCGTCAAGTACGACTGGTCCTCCGCCGTGGCGACCTTTCCGTGGAAGAAGTTCAGTGCATTGAGAGTGACTGCTGAAGTTGCGGCGAGGAGAGACCAACGAAAGTCTGCTGTGAAGAGTGAACCGAACGCGACTGGCAACGAAATACCCAGTAGGGCACCCATCAGGGTAAGTCTTACCTCATGTGTTGGGTGCCTAGAATCCACCAACCGACGAAGCTAGCAGTTCCTCACCCACGTTTCGAATGAGCTGGCGAAGGAGTAGGCAGTCGGCCCAACTGGCTCGGCCAGATACAGGGAGAGTGAACTCCGTTCGAGCACGTCACGAGGCATTAGGTTGTGCTCTTTGGCTGTGCGACCCGTGGCCCACGTATCAACAGCACCCTCTGCAAGGCCGGTGTGCACGAAAGCTTCTGCTGCGCCGTCGATGGGAGTGACTATGGCGTGGTTGCTGATCAGTTGACTGTCGGTGACCATGTGCTTTGCTGCCTTAGGGTATTGACTTACGAGGTGACTGATCGGCATTCGGAGAACCTCTGGTATCACTACCCCTGTGTAATTGGCGAACCAGCCCGTTTCGAAGAAAGGACTCATGTCGTGACCAGCTTCACGAATCTGGTTCTGCCAGGTGAATCCAGCGTCGGCGTCGCCCGAGGCGATTAGTCCTGGAACATCGGCTGCTCGAACCACCATAAGTTCTACGCCCTCTCTAGTCACTTCGACCAGTCTGTTCGAGGTTAGAACGCGAGTACCGTAGGTTGCTTGCCAGAACGCGGTGATCAGGTCGATGACCGCAGGTTTCTTGGGCAGAGCTATTCGCAGCGGTTCTCTCTGTGCCATCAGCAAGTTCTCACGTAGTGGTTCCTTGTTATCGCTGGCACCTATGCGTCGAATCGCACATTCCAGAGCAGTCTCGATCCTGTCGATCGCCGAGGTTTTGAGCCCCGAGCTGCGCGTCCCAGCAATGTTGACTACCCTCCAGTCCCCCGCCCGCACACCGTCGAAGAGTGCTTGTGCAACGGCCTTGGTGTCTAAACCGGAGGCGTTGATCATGGGTTTACCCAGATGCTCGCACGCTGATCGAGTTTCGACAGATCCTTCGCTACCGACCTCGTCGTAGAGCAACGTGACGTCCGACAGGACAGTATTGACCCAAGTCCGGAGTCGATAGCTCGAATCTGGCACCTCAATGACACGTATCGCCGGGTGAGCAGCAAAAGGACCTTCCTCGGTCCGACGACCGTAGGGAGTGACCGCTACGGCCGGTAAGCCATAGCGCACGGCTGTGGTTAGGCCGATCTGATCTACGCCAGTTTGGCCTCCTGAGATGATCACGGGGCCAGGCATTTGTTCTAAGGCATCGCGGGTCTCTAAGACAAATCGGTGGATCAGTTCGGTCTCAACGTTTAGGGACGCTGCCACGTGAAGAATGGCGGAATGATCGGGTTTCGAGGTCGCACCAGATTCGCCAAGCACCCGTATGGCTTCGCACACCGCTCTATCGTGTGCCTGTTCAACGCTCTCCCCAAGCATCGCACCGGCCAGAAAACCCCCGGCGTAGGCGTCGCCGGCACCTAGCGTGGACCCGGACACGCGGTGGGGATTCACAGGAAGCGACTTAACACCCATTTCGTTTGTGACGGTTACCGCCCCAGCGCCACTGGTACGGATGTGGCTGCTCTTAGATCCAGTTCGGCGACGTATCTCGACGTCGGCCTTCGGATCAAGGGTGTCGCTACCGAAAGTCCACTGGACTAAGTAACCGGCCGCTCGTATGGCCTCAAGATGCCGTAAGAAGGATGCGTCGTGATCGACGTCTCCTAGGATCAGAGCGACCATAGCTAGATGTGAGGTTGGAGGCGGCAAGACCTCTGCGAGATCCCAGGCTCCGACGACCAGTAGGTCGGCCTCAAGGTCTGGTTGCTCCGGTAGGCTAACAGGACCAGTATCTTCCAGTTCCACGTAACGAACCTCTCCGTCAGGGCTGACAACGACTTTTGTCTTTGCGTCGGTTTGTCTGGTTGCTGCAGTCCTCACCGTCTTGATGCCTGCTTGGTGTAACCGGTCTAAAGGGGTCGGCATAAGCGCGTCAAGAACGGGACACCCGCCGTACAGAACCATCGAAACATCCCGGCTTTCGCCGGCTGTCTCGATTGCGTTGGAGTACGCGGTTAGCGTGTTGGCGATGGTTCCCCCTACGAATCTAGGGAGATTGCTGATGCCACTGAGTGAGGTAACGACTTCGAAGAAGTTTCTTTGATTTCGTGGTGAAGGTTGCACCTCGATGTGATCCCAGGTTGCCCAATCTGCGCCGACAACTTTGGGGATGCTTCGGGCAGGTTGGTTCAATGGCTTCGGACCCCTATGTCCGGTTGAGCTTCGCTGGTACAACGTCACGTAGCTAGGTTAATGTCCGAAACAAGAAACAACCCAAGTGCAGGCAAGGAGAGTGTGGGCCGACGCCAAAGAGGTGAGCCGCAGTCAACCCAGACGTTCAGTTGACCTGCCAGCATGTGTCCGACTCCATCACACGGAGAACGCCATCGAGTCGATGTGGTGCCGATCGTTGACGCGACTTTCGAACCTGCGTTCTAATCCGAGGTGTCAGCACGAGAGTTGTCAAGGGCCTCGGAGCCAGGGTCAGCCGGCGATGCGGCCGTCTTGCAGAGTTATCAGTTGGTCGGCGAGGGAGGAAGGCGCCGGATCGTGTGTCGCCATGATCACAGTCACGTCTTCGTTGCGCACGACCTCGTAAAGCAGGTCGACGATGGCGCGGCCGGTCCTCGAGTCGAGCTGGCCGGTTGGCTCGTCGGCCAGCAGTACAGCAGGGCGGTTGGCCAGAGCTCTTGCGATGGCGACGCGTTGCTGCTCGCCTCCCGAAAGCTCATGGGGCCGGTGACCGACACGATCGCCGAGGCCAACCATCTCCAGGAGCCGCAGCGATCGCACCTCGCGCTCGGCGACGTCAGTCATGGCGAGGCGGAGCGGAACCTGGACGTTCTCCAGAGCAGTGAGGATCGGTATCAGGCCGAAGGCCTGGAAGATGTAGCCGACTTTGTGACGGCGGATGTCGACGAGGTCGTCGTCGCCCATCCCCGTGATCTCGTCACCGTCGATCATCACGGATCCAGACTCCGGCCGGTCTAAGCCGCCAAGCATGTTCAAGAGCGTCGTTTTCCCGCTTCCAGATCGGCCCTGAACCGCCACCAGCCGGCCGGGCGGCACCTCGAGGTTGATGTCACGCAAGGCTGGAACCTCGTGTGTCCCCGTTGTGTAAGTGTGGTTCAAGTCGACCGCCTCGACTCGCCAGTGCGGGCGGCCCCAGATCACCTTCTGGCCACTGCGTGTCTCACTCCCGGTCATCGCTCGTCCTCTTTCGCCTTCTTCGACTCGCTGGGCCAGACGTTTATGTGATCGGGGTCGAGCGTCAGCCGCACCAGTTGCTCCAGGTCGAGTGCCTCCACGAACTCCGACGGGAGTTGGAGGCGGCCGACCCGGTCGAGGACAGCGAACTCCTCGGACACGATGGTGTGCTCACCCTCATCGTCCACGGCCGCCCTCCGCAACACCTCGCTGCTGGTCCGGCCGTCACGAATCGCCACCGTTCGATTGACGTGCTCCGCGACCAGTGGGTCGTGGGTGACGACGACGACAGTCACTCCTTCCTCCTCGTTCACAGATCTCAACACGTCGAAGATCTCAACGGAGGTGGCGGAGTCGAGCTCACCGGTGGGCTCGTCGGCAAATAGGACGCGTGGATTGTTGGCCAGCGCCGTGGCAATGGCCACCCGCTGCTGCTCGCCCCCGGACAACTCCGCAGGCCGATGGTCTTGCCGGTCGGCCAAGCCGACGAGCTCGAGAAGATGGGATGCCCGTTCCCGGCGCTGGCGGGTGGGTGATCCTTTCAGGAGCAGCGGTGCTTCTACGTTCTCCAGCGCGGTGAGGTAGGGGAGCAGGTTGCGGGCAGTCTGCTGCCAGACGAACCCGATGGTCTGCCGCCGATATCGGGTGCGGTCGCTGTTTGAGATGTCGAGCAGGTCGTGCCCGTCGACCATCACACGGCCGGCCGAAGGCGTGTCCAGCCCGCCGAGGATGTTGAGCAAGGTCGACTTGCCGCTGCCGGAAGCGCCCACGATGGCGATGAACTCCCCTTCTCGGACGCGGAGGTCGAGCCCTTGCAGGGCGACCACCTCGAGGTCGGCGACCTTGTAGATCTTCACCAGGTTGTCGCAGAGGATCAGTGAGTCAGAACCGCCGTTGCCCGTGGTGCCGGGTCGGCCCCGCTCGAGAGTTGTTCCTCGTTGTGCCATCTAGTCGTCTCCGATCCTGAGTAGCCGGCTGAGGTTCTGACGGCGATCGAACCAGGCGAAGATAACAACGGCCGAGCTGATCACCGCTGTAACGACTAGTGCGGTGAGGAGGATGGAGGGGGCGTCGACGGTCAGTTGATTGTCGAATCCCGGCCCGGTGAACGCCCCGACGTTCACCGAAGGCTGGAGCAGAACCGCGATGCCAGCGCCGAGCAGAGACCCAACTCCGACCGCCATCACAAGCGGCGGGATCTGTTCGATGATCGTCAGCTGCGTCCCTTGACGCCGGGTCAGGCCCATCGTTCGCAGGCGCCCGAAGTCGCGCCTTCTCATGTCTGCCATCAACGCAAGGGACGAGACCGCGGCCACAACGCCAAAGAGCAGCGACAATCCCAGGCTCACTTTCAACCCGGTGTCCACCGCCGACACGAAACTGTTCGTTCTGATCTCATCGAGCAGCGCCTGTTGTGATGTGAGCACGGCGACCGGGACCTCGCCGCCGACGAGATCGACGAGCATTGGCTGAATCGTGCCCGGCGCTCGCAAGTAGAGGTGCGAGGGGCGAAGCTCGGTGTCGAGGAATCGTTCGAGTGAGCCGCGCGGCAAGATCATTGTGATCCCTCCTTGTTCCACAGAGGGGAAGTCCGGCCTCACCTCGTCCACTTCGACGGCGACCAAGGTGCCGTTGATCGAGATCGAGAAAATCATGTCTTTGGCAACCGGCTCATGGTTCGGGATCTGCCCGACTGCGATGGCCGGGATCGGGCTTTCGGAGGCACCCAGGCCCTGGGATTCAACAGCAGTCAGGAACTTGGGTGAGAAAGAGACCTGGGCCGGGGTTCCAGCGACAACCACCCGGTAGTCGCTGGGCTCCATGGCGAGGATGTCGACCAGTCGCGGAGCCTCCGGCGAGCCGTCGTGCACCCGAACGTCGGTCAAGCCGAACGCTTCGGCGCGGGCTTCGATCCCTCCGACGGTGCTGAGATCGATCGCAGGTAGAGCTTGTCCAGGGTTGAAGCTGGTGATGCGGTGATCAGCACCTGCTCGCTGCCACGTCGACTCTTGCTGTCCGGCGGCGATGGAGCTCTGCACCACGGAGGTGAATATGGCCATGGCGGCCGCAAGCAGTATCACGGTGAGAGGCAGGCGTGATGCCGGCGCTATCTGCTGAACTCGCTTGAAGCCTACGAAGGTGACCAGCCCCTTCCGTCTTCTTCCGATCCACGCCAAGGGTGCGATGAGAGCCGGGTATATCCGAAGGGTGACCAGTGACACGGCTATGCCGAGCAGCGCCGGCCCGGCCAGGGCCAGAAGGTCGAGCTGGTTGTCCTCGTCGAAGCCGCGACGACGGAGCAGGGTTATCGAGAGCACTGCCAGTGCGACGACCATCCCTTCGATGACGAGACGCCGTGCACTCGCTCGCCTCACTGTGGCCTGGTCTCGCTGCAAGCTCCCAAGATCTCTCCGAATCCAGGGCAGGGCGGCCAGCACGCTGACGGTGGCTGTGGTGGCGATCAGCCCAGACAGCGAGATCACGGTTCCCATCGCGTCGGCGGGCAGCCAGGAGGTGACCGCGATGTACGCCAGCACACCGGCTGGGGCTGAGAGGACAACGCCTTGGAGGAGTTTCGAGTTGATCAGTTGTGCTCGTCCGGAGCCACGGTTCCTCAGCAACACCGTGTGCCTGCTGTGCCTCGTCGATGAGAGGGCGAACAGCAGCAACACCACGGTCAGAGCGACAACGAAGACACCGGAGACCGCCAGTCGCAGGAGGGCGAATGCGGTGTCCTTTCGGTCCAGGTAGTTGAGGAGAAGCTCGGTGAGGCCGGTACGGAGCGTGAACCCGCTGGAGAGAGCCGACTGGATCGGGTCGAAGTTCGTCTCCATCCCCCGGAGATCGGCGGCAAGTTGCGGCACCTCGCCCGGGGTCAGCTGATCGGTTTCGAGCAAGTATCGGAAGCGATAGTCCCAGAGGGCGAGCCCGAGATCCCGGCGCAATTCGGTGTGCACATAGGGTGACACGAGGGCCGTCGCGAATATGTCCGTGAAGTCGGCGTTGGAGCGCATCCGTGGCCTGAGCAGCGCCGAGTCGTCGAACCAATACTCAGCCTCGTCGTCGATGGCTTCGAAGACCCCCGATATCTCGACGACCAGTACGTAGTTGAGCCTTATCCGCGGCACGGCGAACAACTGCGGGTCGGATGCGTCGGGGGTGACGAGCAGCCGATCGCCCACACCCAACTCGAGCGACTGCAACGTCTCAGGTGTGACCGCCAGCTCATACCTGGGGAACTCGGCGTCCTCACACTCGATGAGCCCGTCGCCGTTGAGGTCTTCGAGGGTCTCTACGGGTGGAGCGAGTGGGCTTTGTCCCAACTCGACGACCGGGCAGTCGGGGCCTTCCCTCATCAGAACAGGGGGGACCGACTCAGGCATCTTCCCCTCGATCAACTGCACCTGGTCTTCGATGTCGAGCTGGTGACGGAGAGTGAGGAAGGTCGGAAAGGTCTGTCGCTCTGCACCGGGGAAGTGATTGGTGTTGAACTGCGGACTGTCGATCACAGTCAACTCGCCGGCGACCAGTTCTTGGATCGATGCCGGCATCTGCGTCTCTCTGAAGTCCGCCTGTGCCGACCTCACCAGAGCGAATGGCTCGGAAACCCTGACGCCGAGTCGGCTCACTCGCCGGACCTCGATGTGCCGATCGGAGGCGCTCGCCGTGTCGAGGTCTTCGGCTAGGGCGTCGGTCGCGATCCGATCGAACATCGTCGGGGTCAGAGTCAGGAGAAGGCCGGTCAGCAGCACGATCAGTGAGATGGAGACGGCGACTGTTGGATCGGAGCCGAGCTGGCGGATCGTCTGCCGGAGGCCGATGGTCTTTGCGCCGGTCTTGCTGGTCTCGGTGCTCGTCTGCTGTGCCAAGTCAGTCTTCACCGATTCGGAGAACTGATCCGAGCCCGATACGGCGCAGCGTCAGTGCGAGCCCGCCAACGATGACCAGCAAGGTAGCCACCACAGCCATCTCGAGCCCGGCAATGGTCCCGATGGGGATGATCACCTCGGGTGCGGGAACAGCGGCCGCACCCCCCTGAGTGATTGAGATAAGAGGGAGAATAAGTGCAGCGAGGACGGCACCCACGACCGTCCCGAGCACGAGGCTCGCCACAACGAGGGCGCTCTGCTCGATCACGAGCCAAACGCTGAGCTGTTTGTTCGAGAGCCCGAGTGCGCGCAGCAACGCGAACTCTGTGAGACGCTCTCTCGCCGAGACGGTGGCACTCACTGCGAACCCCACCGCGGCGAAGACTGTCGCCGCTACGAAGCCGAGGCTGAGCGACGCCACAGTTCCCAAGGCAATCGGATCGGTCCTGAGAACCTCTGCTCTGGTGACCCGCGATGTCACCTGTGGCGAGGAATAGGGTGCGGCCAGCAGTTGGTCGGCCACAGGTGCGTCTGGCTCGTTGAGACCCACCCAGTACTCGTTGGGCCGTGCGATGGGCAGGCCCACTCGGTAGTTCATCATCTGGAACGTGGCGAGATCGATCAGAACCGCCTCGCCCTGATCTGGTTCGACCGTCGGGAACTCGACAACGGTTCCGACGATTGTGGCGCTGCTCTGCTCCGATCCGGCAATGCCCAGATCGAGACTGTCGCCGACGCTGGCGGCGGTGGCTTCGAGGAAGCCCTCGGTGACCACGATCGGGAAGCTCTCAGGCAGGTCGGTCCCCCGTGGCCTGATGCTGAAGTGGACTGGGATCGGTGAGGGGGTGGCCGAGTCACCGCTGTCGATGGTCAGCTGGAGGGTGCCCGTGCTCTCGATGAGGTTGGTGACCACGATCGAAGGGGCTTGCCGCACCCTGCCGTTGGCGAAACGCGACATCTCCCACGCCGAGCCGTCGAGAGTCACGTCCAGTGTTTTCCAATCCGGCCCGCCCGCCTCTGCGCTCACCGAAACATCGCGCAAGGCGACAGTGGCGATCCGGGGGATGTCTAGGGGAGTCAGGTTGATGATCTCGATGTCGACCAACGACACCGGGTACACCGGTGAGAAGGTCAGTCCACCGGGCTCGGTGTGGGTGAGATCGGCAACCAGGCGGGTGGCTCCCTGACCGAGCGGGATCTCACCGACTGGGATGCGGTGAAGCAAGCCGTCGCCATCTTGCAAGACCACGCGCATGGTGGGGCGGAAGCCGTTTCGATCGATGAGCTCTTCAGGGAACTCCTCCGGCAGGTCTTCGACTGAGGCGTCGACGATCAGTGAGAGCCGCTGTGGTGTTCCCGGCAGCGGGATTGCCCCGATGGCTGGCCGCTCATCTGCGAGCAGGCCCATGAGTTGGTTGAAGTCGGTGGTGATCAAGTCCTCGCGGATGACAGTCATCTCGCCTGCTCTGGAAGCGTCGAGCATCACGTACCGCCCCAATGTGTCATCTGTTGTGGAGATCTGCCCGGTGCGGCGAAAGACTGGCATCGACTCGTTGATCTCAGGTATCTGCTCGTGAGCGACACTCAACTGCAGGTCCGAGATGGATGCTCCGACTCGACGATCGGGTGAGACTCTGACGTCTGCGCCCGTCTGGAAGTCGGCCCGGTCTGCTTGGGATTGGCTCCATGTTGTGGTGTAGGACGCCGTGAACAACCCGATCGCTATCGCCATCACCAGAAGCAACGCTGATCGCGCGTAACGACGCGGCCGGCGGGCAACCTGCCAGGAGGACAACGCGACAACTGTCGCCCGACCTCGCGCTGCCGCCCGTTCGGCCAGCTTCGAGAGGAGCGGAACGGTGCGCAGGGCCAGCGTGCCTCCGGCGAGCAGGCCGAGGGCCGGCGCTGCGATCAGCAGCGGGTCCACGCCCAGACCCTCGAATCGAGACGAGATCGTTGCGCCGAAAGTGTTGAGCTGCCAGAAAGCAAAGGCGGCAAGCAGGAGCAGGGCGACGTCGACTCCCAGCCGTTGGGCACCTCTTCTCGTCTCCTCGCGCTCGTGAGCGTTCGCCGGGTCGCCGAACGAGCGGGCAGCCCGGTAACTGGGGATGGCTAGCGCCAGCGTGCATCCGACGGCGGCAATCAGAGCGACCACATACGACGCTGTCGTCACGTTTGGCCTCAGCTCCAGATTCGCGGCTGCCAGCGGGCCATATTTGTTGAGCACGTTGAGTGCCAGTGCGGCGAGCCACGGCGCGGCGAGAGCGGCCGGGATCGTTATCAGGAGGCCTTCGGCGACGGCCAGTCCCATGAGCTGCCGTCTCCCAGCTCCCCGAGAGCGCAGCAGGTTGGTCTCGGTCCGTCGTGTCTCGACCATGAGCCCGGCGGTGAGCACCAGTGCGTACGCGGCGAGTATCGCCAGCTGCGCAGAGAGCATCAGGACACCGGTTCGGGTCACGGTGAGACTTCGCGTCGCATCGCTCAGGATCACGGGGAGGTTGGTGTCGATGGAGAAGATCGCGGCTTCTGCGCTGATGAAGTCCTCTCGGTCCTCGAGTCCTCCGTCGAGTCGATCCTGGAGCGTGAGCACGTCACGAGACAGCTCGGATATCGAAGCCGGGGTCATCGACTCCCGGTCCGGGAAGAGACGCCACTCGTATCGCGCCTGGCGCTCCACGAGTCGAGTGACGATTGTCTGCTCGGTGGCAATGAAGGGGCCCAGACTTCGGAAGGTGGAGGACTCGGTCGTGCCGGCCACGATCAACTCTTCGCTCATCCAATAGTCGCCCTGCACGTCGTCGACGACGTAGACGCCGGTTATCTCGACGATCCTCTCGGCGGACTGATCACGCCGGCTTGTCATAGTCAGATCATCTCCGACACCGACGCCAAGCAATTCGGCGGCGTTGCTGGGTATCGCCGCTTCGATCTCTGTCCCATCAGCAGGCCAGCGGCCTGCTGAGAGGGTGGCCTGATCTTCGATGCCTTCCATTGATCGGAAGACAGCTAGATCAACGAGGTCTCCTCTGCTCGGCACGATCTCTTGAGGGTCACCCTCGACGACTGTGACTACCGACCCGCCGACCGAATCGACGGTTTTGCCCAGTTCCTTGGCTGCGACTTCGGCCAGGGTGTCGAACTCTGTGACTGGCCGTCGGATGGAGACGGCGACGTTTGCCTCGCGCGGGTCAGCCTGGTCGAGGGCCCGTTGCAGGCTTCCCACACTCACGGCGTCGGCGTAGATCGGCCCAGCCGCAAGCAAGGTGGTCGCCATCAACACGGTGACGACGGCCGCACTCAACATCAGCCAGTCGTGGGCCGCGCGCTTGACCAGAACGGTCAAAGCTCGTGTGAAACGGCTGATCACTCGACCCTCCGCCTGCGTCTTCGGTTGCTCCGCAAGCGGTCAATCGTAGGACCACCGTCGAGTTGTCCACCCGCAAACCTCAGGTAATAACGCCCAGATCCGGTCCGAATCGCCTCAGCTTGGGCGCTGCCTCGTGAACATGAGGCCATAGGGCCCACATATGGGCCGGTGCCCTGAAAGGGCACTGGAGTTTCTGGCAGAAACTCCAACCTGATTTCATCAGGCATTACCTGAGGTTGCTTGTAGGGGGGTGGAAAAGGGCATGTTGGGGCGGGTCTTTTGGCCCTCCCGAAGGGCCAGGCAGTTTCTTACCTTTGAAGAATGACCAGTTCAACGCCGCCGGTTCGCATCACTGTCGACGGGAACGAGGCGGCGGCGAGGGTGGCCCACCTTCTCTCCGAAGTGATCGCCATCTACCCGATCACGCCTGCCTCTCCGATGGGCGAGCTGGCCGACAGCTGGTCCCACGCCGGACAGCCCAACCTCTGGGGCGTCGTGCCCGACGTCGTTGAGATGCAAAGTGAGGCCGGCGCAGCCGGCACCATCCACGGCGCTCTAACCGCCGGTGCCCTCAGCACCACGTTCACGGCATCGCAAGGGCTGCTGCTGATGCTTCCCAACATGTACAAGATCGCCGGCGAGTTGACGCCAACGGTGATCCACGTAGCGGCCCGCACCGTCGCCACCCACGCCCTCTCGATCTTCGGCGATCACTCGGACGTGATGGCGGCGCGTCAGACCGGGTTCGGCATGCTCGCCTCGTCTTCGGTCCAGGCGGCTCAGGACCTGGCTGCTATCGCTCACATGGCGACTCTGGAGTCGCGGATCCCGTTTCTTCACTTCTTCGATGGGTTCCGGACCTCACACGAGGTGATGAAGATCGACCAGTTGAGCGCAGATGAGTTGCGGCGGCTCGTCGACGAGGACCTGATCGCATTGCATCGTGAGCGGGCCCTCAACCCGAACCGGCCCACGATCAAGGGGACCGCCCAGAACCCTGACGTCTTCTTCCAGGCTCGGGAAGCCGTGAACTCGTACTACGACGTCACGCCCCGGATCGTCTCCGAGGCAATGACCAAGTTCGAGGAGGTGACGGGCCGGCCGTACCACCTCTTCGAGTATTCGGGTGCCGACGAACCGGAGTCGGTGATGGTGATCATGGGCTCGGGCACGGGTGCCGCCGCTGAGGCCGTCACAGCCCTGGCAGCAGCGGGTGAGAAGGTGGGGCTGCTCGAAGCGCGGCTCTTCCGGCCTTTCGACATCGCAGCTTTCGCCGGCTCGCTGCCTGCCAGCACGCAGCGCTTGGTGGTGATGGATCGCACCAAGGAGCCGGGGGCGGTCGGCGACCCGCTGTATCTCGACACCGTCGCCGCCCTCGACATCGAGGATCGGCAGTGTGATGTCTTTGCCGGCCGCTATGGCCTCTCGTCGAAGGAGTTCACCCCGGCGATGGTCAAGGGAGTCTTTGACGAGATCGGTGGGAGCACACCGAAGCGTCACTTCACCGTCGGGATCGTCGACGACGTGACCCGCCGATCCATCACCTGGGACGACTCCGATTGGGACGAGCCCGAGAACGTGACCCGCGCTGTCTTCTACGGCTTGGGCTCGGACGGAACCGTCGGTGCCAACAAGAACTCGGTGAAGATCATCGGAGAGACCACCGACCTCCATGTCCAGGGCTACTTCGTCTACGACTCCAAGAAGTCAGGCTCCCGCACGGTTTCGCATCTCAGGTTCTCGCCAGATCCGATCAACTCCACCTATCTGATTTCTGAAGCAGACTTCGTGGCGGTCCATCAATTCGGGTTCCTCACTGACTCCGACGTCTTGGCCATCGCCGCTCCGGGAGCCACCGTGCTTCTGAACACCCCTCATGGGAGCAAGACCTGGGAACGCCTTCCGCTGGAGGCGAGGCGCCACATCCTGGACAAGGGCCTGTCGGTGTTTGGCGTCGATGCTGCTGCCATCGCCAGGGAGGCCGGTCTCGCCGGCCGGGTGAACACCGTGTTGCAGACCTGCTTCTTCCATCTCAGCGGAGTCCTGCCGAGCAACGAGGCGATTGCGGCCATCAAGTCTCAAATCGCGAAGACCTACGGAAGACGAGGCTCGATGGTGGTCAGTCTCAATGAGGCCGCCGTCGACAACGCCGTCGCCGGTCTGTTCCAGGTCGAGATTGGCGAGCTTGACGGCGCAGCCGGCGTTCCGGCTCGTATCCCCGATGTCGCGCCTGACTTCGTCCAGAGGGTCACGGCGATGATGCTCGAGGGGAAAGGCGACCTGCTTCCGGTCTCAGCTCTTCCTGTCGATGGGACGTTCCCGACGGGTACCGCACAGTGGGAGAAGCGTTCCATCGCCACCGAGATCCCGATCTGGGATCCCGACATTTGCATCGACTGCGGGCGCTGTGCGCTGGTCTGCCCCCATGCCGCGATCAGGTTCAAGGCGTTCCCGGCCGACCAGGAGACTCCTCCCGGGTTCCTCTCCAAGGAGCCAGTCGGCCACGACCTGGACGGATACCGGATCGCGATACAGGTCGCCCCCGACGACTGCACCGGTTGCGCCATCTGTGTCGACATCTGCCCGGCCAAGTCGAAGGAGATTGTCAAGCACAAGGCGATCAACATGGAGCCGAAGGACGATCACCTCGAGAGAGAGCGTGCCAACTACAGCTTCTTCCTCGACATCCCCGAGATCGACAGGTCAGAGGTCAACGTCAACTCGGTCAAAGGCTCCCAGCTGCTTCAACCGTTGTTCGAGTACTCGGGTGCTTGCGCCGGGTGCGGTGAGACTCCCTATCTCAAGCTGATCACTCAGATGATGGGTGACCGGCTCGTTGTCGCCAACGCCACCGGGTGCTCTTCCATCTACGGCGGGAACCTGCCCACCACACCTTGGAGCCAGACCAGTGATGGGTTGGGCCCTGCCTGGTCGAACTCGCTGTTCGAGGACAACGCCGAGTTCGGGCTCGGGATGAGGCTCGCCCTTGAGGCCCAGCGTGACGACGCCATTCTTCTGCTTACCGCTCTGGCGCCGGAATTGGGGCAGGTGGCCATCGACCTGCTCGACATCTGTGAGAGGCCAGATCGATCCGATGCCGACGCCTTGGTCGAGCGACAGCGCAGTCTGGTCGCGGATCTGCGTGAGAGGTTGGGGAGCCTCGACGGGCCGCTGGCGAGACGTCTCGAAGGTGTTGCCGACTCGTTGATCGAGACAAGCGTTTGGATCGTGGGTGGCGACGGCTGGGCCTATGACATCGGTTTCGGCGGGCTCGACCATGTGCTCGCCTCTGGCCGGAACATCAACATCCTGGTGCTCGACACTGAGGTCTACTCCAACACCGGCGGCCAGGCCTCCAAAGCCACGCCAAGGGCGGCGATCGCCAAGTTCGCCACCGGTGGCAAGGCGACGGGGAAGAAGGATCTAGGCCAAATCGCGATGTCGTACGGAAACGTATATGTAGGACAGGTGGCCATGGGTGCCAACGTGACCCAGACCGTCAAGACGATTGCTGAAGCGGAGGCCCACCAAGGCGTGTCTTTGGTGATCGCCTACAGCCCGTGCATCGCACACGGGATCGACATGGCAAACCAGCTCGGTCACCAGAAGCTGGCGACGGACACCGGCTATTGGCCTCTCTATCGCTATGACCCTTCGAGGGAGTCGGCCGGCCAGCCCGGTTTGCGGCTGGACAGCCGCAAACCGAGAGTCGCCTTCAAGGAGTTCGCGGCCAAGGAGTCCCGGTTCGCCATGCTGGGCCGGGCTGACCCCGAAGGTGCCGAGGACCTGCTTCAGAGGGCGCAACAAGACATCGACGACCGTTGGCAGCTGTACGAGCAGATGGTGGAGATCCATCGGACTGCGGTTTATGAGGAGATCGAGGAATGAGTGCCGACCTGACCACACGATATCTGGGGCTCGAGTTGGCTCATCCGGTGGTGCCGTCGGCGTCACCGTTGACCGGCGACATCGACCACATCCTGGCCCTGGTGGAAGCTGGAGCCCCGGCAGTAGTCCTGCCCAGCCTCTTCGAGGAGCAGATCACCCACGACGAGCTTGCCGTCCACTTCGCCTTGGAGATGGGCGCAGACGGGTTTGGCGAGGCCCCCGGTGGTTTCTTGCCCCAGCTCGACGACTACAACACCGGCCCCGAGGACTACTTGACTCTCGTCGATCGCGCCAAGGGCGAAGCGTCGGTTCCCGTGATCGCAAGTCTCAACGGGGCGACTGACGGCGGCTGGACGCGCTATTCGAAGATCCTCGAAGCACACGGCGTGGACGCCTTGGAGCTGAACATCTACAAGATCGCCGCCGACCCCTCTGTGGGCTCGGCTCAGGTCGAGGAGTCATACCTCGACCTGGTCTCGACCGTGCGCCAGTCGGTGGATCTGCCCTTGGCGGTGAAGATCGGCCCATACTTCTCGGCGACAGGGGAGATGGTCCAGAGGCTTTGCGATGCCGGGGCGGACGCAATCGTGATGTTCAACCGGTTCTATCAGCCGGACATCGACCTCGACACGTTGAGTGTTTCGCCCAATCTCGTGCTCTCCTCGCCGGTCGAGCTGCGTCTGGTGATGCACTGGCTTGCCCTCATCTACGGCCGTGTCGAGTGTGAGCTCGCGGCAACTTCGGGCGTTCACGGAGCGGAAGACGCGGTGAAGGCCCTTCTCTGCGGAGCGACGGTGACGATGATGGCTTCTGCCCTTCTCCAGCAAGGGCCGCAGCGTCTCACCGAGGTAAGGGACGGGTTGGCAACCTGGCTCGACACCGGTGGCTACGCGTCTGTGGATCAGGCTCGGGGCTCCCTCAGCTACGAGGCGGTTCCTGACGCTTCGGTGTTCGAGCGCACTTCCTATATGAAGACTCTCACTTCTTACGTGCCCACTTGGTGAGATGTCTTCTCGGTCGGATTGCCCAGTGGCATAGGGCTTCGGCCTCTAGCCAATCCCTCGGTCACAATCGACGATGTTGAGAAGGCCGTCCCAACAAACGGGACGTTGAATCGACAGGAGACGAAACATGAGAGTCCTGGTTGCCTATGCCAGCAAGCACGGAGCCACGGCCGGGATAGCGGACAGGGTCGCCGAGCGAATCGCTGCATCTGGCATCGAAGCCGAGTCGGTTGAAGTGACCAAGGTGCGCAATGTCAGTGACTACGACGCCTACGTCGTCGGGTCCGCTGTGTATATGTCGCGTTGGATGAAGGAGGCGGCGAGGTTCGTCAACAGTCATGGTGATGACCTGGCCGACAAGCCGCTGTGGCTGTTCAGCAGCGGACCATTGGGTGAGGACTTGATCGACGACAAGGGCCGCGATGTGTTCGAGTCCAGCCGCCCCAAAGACTTCGACGAGTTGAAGGCGCTGAGTCCCGTTGACGAGCGTGTCTTCTTCGGTGCCTACGACCCGGAAGCTCCCGCCAAGGGGATGGCCGAGAAGCTCATGAAGAAGATGCCGGCGTCCGCGAGAACTCTGCCTGTCGGCGACTTCCGGGACTGGGACGCGATAGATGCCTTTGCAGACGAGGTCGTTGATGCGCTGACACGGGAGGGCTCGACTCCGGTCTGAGTGGACGGAGGCTCAGAGCCCGTGACTGTCCCAGGGCCTAGCGTCGATCGAGTCCCGGGCTGGTGAGACGAGGGATCAGGACCGGCGTCGTTGCTTTGTAGCGCTCGTAGTCCTCCTGCCCACCCCACCGTTCGTCGGCTCTTCGCTCGAGCATCGGGATACCGCTTATGCGGGTGAGGAGAATCATCACGAACACGGGAGAGATGAGCACAGCCCACTGCCAGCCGCTGAGCACGGGAATGGCAATTAGGGCTATCCCAACCCACAGAACGATCTCTCCGAAGTAGTTGGGGTGACGTGACCGTGCCCACAGGCCGGTCGAGATGAATCGGCCCTTGTTCGCCGGGTCCTGCCTGAAAGCCGACTTCTGGCGGTCGGCCACCACCTCGACCGCGAACCCGGCGATCCAGACGGCGATGCCGATATAGCCGAGGGTGCCGAGGTCTTCCCCGTTTGAAGTAGTGATGATCGCCAGCGCCGCGGCGGCGGTGAGAAGCACCCATAGCCCTTGGAGGGTCCAGGCCATCAGGAACCAGAGCGGGTCTTGCTTGATCTCGTCGAACCGCCCGTCGTGACCATCCTTTCTGATTCTTCGGAAGAGAAACGACCCGAGTCGCAGTGTCCAAACGATCACCATGGCTGCGACGATGAGGGAGCGAGCGTCGAGGTCGCTGCTGAGCACGACGGCCACGACTGTGACGGAGACGTAGGTGAATGTCCCGGTGATGTCATAAAACCGCTCTGTCTTGGCGACGTTGGCCGGGATGAAAGCAAGCCAGTTGATCGCATAGGCCAGGCCGGCGCACAGTGCGAAGACAGGAACGGAGCCGACGTCGGTGCTGCCGTCACTGCCCGCCCACGCAATGAGGCCTCCGACGGTGATCGCAGCGACGATTCCAACGGCAGATCTGAGATTGGTGCTCACACGGACAAGCTAGACGCTGTGGCTGTGCAACCGCCGGAGGCCGGAATCCTTGCTTGAATGCCCGCTGCATGTCACGTCTTCGCACGGATGCGGTCCAGGGAGCGACCTTTGTCGAGCTCTTCTTCGATCTCGTCTTCGTCTTCGCGATCACCAAGATCACGTCGAACGTCCTTCACGACTTGACCTGGTCGGGCGCCGGGCGGGCCTTTGTCCTGTTCTGGCTGGTCTGGTGGGCGTGGACTCAGTTCACCTGGACGTTGAATCTCGCCGACACCGAGAACTCACAGATCAGGATGCTGACTCTGGCTGCCACCGCGGTGGCGTTCTTCCTGGCCCAGGCGGTGCCAGATGCCTACGGAGATGCCGGAGCCTGGTTCGTGATCGCATATGTGCTGGTCCGAGTGCTCGGAGTCTTTGGCCAGATCCTGGTGATCGGGGACGACGAGGTCCAGTCTCGTGGTTTTGTCACGTTCGCCTTTGCTTCCATCGTTGGGCTCGGCCTGGTGTTGATCGGTGGTTTCGTCGATCCCGATCTGCGTCCTTGGTTCTTCGTAGCGGCGATAGCCGCCGACCTCGTGACCGTGCAGATAGCGGGTCAGAGCACCTGGGTGCTCGAAAGCGGCCACTTCGCCGAGCGACACGGGCTGATCGTCATCATCGCCCTCGGTGAGTCGTTGATCGCCGCCGGAGTCGCTACCGGTGACTTGGCGCGGGACTTCCAGTTCTTCGTAACGACCTCTGGAGCCGTGGTGGCAACGTGTGTGTTGTGGTGGACGTACTTCGGCTCACTTCATGAGCGATTCGAAGCCCGGCTGGCTGCTCAGAGTGACTCCGAGCGCGGGCAATACGCTCGGGACGTCTTTTCGCTCTGGCACGCTGTGGTCGTGGCCGGTGTGATCGGTGTGGCGGTGGGCTTCGAGGAGGCTGTGGCTCACCCCGGAGACCCGTTGAGCACCGGCGGTGCGCTCGCCCTGACCATCGGCGCTGCTCTCTTTGCCGGCGGGCTCGCCGCTGCGGCGTGGCGTTCAGATCAGCGAGCGTTCGCGCAGGTGCGGTTCGGGTTCGCCCTCCTGGTCCTGGTTTCGACACCGCTTGTCACTCAGATCGCCGGGGGAGTGGCGTTGTGGGGTCTTGCGCTGTTGACCGTCTTGCTGATCCTGACCGAAGAGCGGGCGGATCGTCTCCAGCCGGCCTGAGCACTGCTCAGAAGTCGGTGATCACCGCAACGCCCGCCGTTGACACCTCGGTGAAGTGCTCCAGGCGATGGGCACCGCGCTCGAGAGTGAGGCGATCGCCAACCAGTTGGGCGAGGTCGAGGTTCTTGTCAATGACAAAGTCGAGAATCTCGCTGAGAGTGGCCGCGCTGGTGCCGTGACTGCCGATGATCTCCAGTTCGTGGGCGATGACCCGGTCCATTGGCAGAGCGGTCTGTGAGGATTCGCCGATCAGGAGGCCGACCTGGACGTGCCGGCCACGTCGTCGCAGCGAGCTCACCGATGACCTCACCAGGTCAGGATGGCCCAGGGCGTCGATGCCGAGATGCGCTCCGCCCCTGCTGACCTCGACGATCTCCTCGCTCGGGTCACCTTCAGCCTGAATGGTGGTTTCGGCTCCGAGCCGGGTGGCCATCTCCAAGGCGGATGGTGCGACATCGACGGCTATGACCCGCGTTCCCAGGGCGGCGCCGATCATCACCGCGGACAGACCGACACCTCCGCACCCGTAAACGGCTATCCACTCGCCCTCCTGGGCTCTGCCCTGTTGGACGACGGCCCGATAAGACGTGGCGAACCGGCAGCCCAGTGCGGCTGCCGAGACGAAGTCGAAGGAATCGGGCAGTGGCACCAGATTGTGCTGGGCGTGCCTGACGACGACCTTCTCGGCGAACGATCCCCAGTGAGTGAACCCGGGTTGAGATTGGTCGGGACACACCTGGGGGTCTCCAGCCAGGCAATACTCACAGGTGCCACATCCGGCGACGAAGGGAACCGTCACTCGGTCGCCGGGCTCCCAACCGGTGATGTCTGCCCCAACCTCTGCGACAACACCGGCGAACTCGTGGCCTGGCACATGGGGGAGAGCGTTGATGTCTGGATCGTGGCCCTGCCAACCGTGCCAGTCGCTCCGGCAGATCCCCGTGGCCTTCACCTCGATGACGGCTTCGTCAGGCGCCGGTCTCGGAGCCTCGACGTCGACAACGTGTATCGGACCGGAAAACTCGTTGTAGCTGACGGCACGCATCGGTCGATTCTCCCAGATGCGGCCTAGGTGTCAGGTGGCTATTCGGGCACGCCACCACTTCTGGATGTGGCGACGGGCCGATCTGTAATGGGAGGCGGTTGCCGAGTTGAGATAGGTGGCCAGATCTGAGCTCCCGGTGAATCCGTAGTGCTTCATGGTGAACAGCTCCTCGTCGGTCGTCCCGTCGATCAACTTGTGGAGCCGGTCGTGCGTGGAGGCGAACTCCGCCTCCACCTCAGCGAGTGGAGTGTCTTTGAACCGCTCGTGGATCTCGGCGTTCAGCTCTTTCAGCTGATTCCATTTGTACTTGTCAGTGGGCACCGCGGGCTGGCCGCCTGCCTTGGCCTCTTCGTACCAGCGGATGGCCATGCGCCCCCACTCCGTGCGATGAGCGAGGAAGTCCTTCACGCTCATCCCATCGATCACCTCGACAAGCTTGTCGTCTTCGGGAATGGCGGCCAGCAGCTCCTCGAAGAGGGTTCTCTCTTTGACGACGTCGTCCAATAGCTCCTGTTTCGTCTTGAACCTGCTCACGGTCTCACGTTGCCTGGTGCGGAGACGGCTGGATAGAGGCGAAGGTCAGGTTGTCTGGGCTGACAGCTGATAGCCCTGTCTCCGACATGGGGATGTCATTTTCCGGCCATGTTGGCCCCATACCTTCCAGGCCATGTACACGACCACAAGAACGGCGACGAGATTCAGGAGCCTGGCCTGGTTTCTCGTCCTCGCATTGATCACCTCGGTCCTGGTGCTGACAGCACCGGCACCCGCTCAGGCAGCAACGGCAAATGTCACCTCGGCGGCGGACAGCGGTCCCGGGAGCTTCCGAGCGGCGGTGGACTCGGCGAACGCCAACTCGGCAATCAAGAAGATCCGGTTCGCCTCCGGCCTCGACGTGTCGGTTGCCAGCTCAGTGATCTACACCGGCTCGCAGAATCTCACCATCGACGGGCGAAACGGTTCGGTGAATGGAGATGCGGCCAAGGAGGCCACGTGGGACGGCGGTCTGTTCGTCTCCAAGAGTGATGCCAACATCACCCTCAAGCGCTTGACGTTCGACGACAGCTTCAACAACGGTGTCGCGGTGTTCATCCCCTCAGATGCCACCGGCACGGTCAGGGTCAACCTTCATCGTGTGACGATTACTGACTCCACGTACTTCGGCCTGCTCGTCGACGGTCAGGCCTATGACGGTTTCAACACCGATGATGTGCCTCACCCCAACTGCGTGGACCCGTGGTTCAAAGACTCCAGCGCGGGCATCAGCCTTCGCATCACCAGGAGCAACATCAGCAACAACGGCCTGCTCCCTGCCGAGTACGACCTCTCGCCGGCCACCGGTTGCCCCGCCGACTTCGACGGTGTTCGCGTCGATGACGGCGGTAACGGCGGCATCAGGGGATACATCGCAAACAGCAGGATCAACAACAACCTCGCTGACGGGGCCGAGTTCGACGACATCGGCCCGGGCAGTGTCATCGCCACGGTGGTTTCCACCACTTTCAACGGAAACGGCGAGACGCCCACGGACGACCAAGACGATGGCTTTGACCTCGACGAGGCCGATGCTGGCCATCTGCGTGTTCGGGTTGTCGACGTGACTGCCACTGGGAACTTCGACGAAGCGCTCGACTTCGACGAGGCCGGTCCCGGCAACGCCGTCGTCACTGTTCGGGACACCAACGCGTCGGGCAACGTGGACGAAGGCCTCAAGGTGGATGAGGAGGACGGTGGCAACCTCCGTCTCCGAGTGTCGGAGTCGACGTTTGACAACAGCGAGGACGATGGCGTGGCCCTCACCGAGCTGAGTGATGGCAACATCTCAGGCCGAATCGATGACTCCAGTGTCTCCAACAACGGCAAGTTCGGTGTGAAGGTGGAGGCTACGGGCAAACTGCGCATCATCGACAGCGAGCTCGAAAGCAACGCGGACGGCCCCATAGAGGCAGAAGGTGGCGTCGTCATAGAACTGATCGATGTCGACATCGAGTAGCACTCAGAGAAGTGGGGGAGCCGCTGCGGTGGCTCCCCTTTTCTTCGTTTGAGACCTTGCGCGACCGAGGCGTCGCCTAGCTGGTGCGCACGTAGAAGCCGGTGCCGACTCCGCTGAGGGTGGTCACGGGAGACGACGGCGTCGGCTCCAAGAAGCTGGCGGCAGGCACCACAAGCTGTCGTTGGCCTTGTTGCGCCTCCGCCCAGGAGTGTTGCTGCATGTCGGGATGCCACCCTGACACCAACTGGCCGCTGGAGTCTTGAGTCCGCACCTCACCGTTCCACACACCCATTCCGGCGAAGTTCAGGTTCGCCATCTCGCCGTCCCGGGTGCTTTGGCCGTCGGGCTGCCGGATGAGGTTGCCCGTCTCGTCGTATCCGTACTGCACGGTGCTGAAGATGAGCTGGCCGCGGAACATCCAGCCGGTCACGCTCTCAGGGTGTGCCTTGATCCACTCCCACGTCCAATCGAAGTCGCCCCAGATCCCGTCTCTCACCAGGTGCCCTCGCAGGGTCAGTGGCATCGCGGGCTCGGGGCTTTCCGTTTGGATGGTTATCGAGTCCCCAGCCTGTTGTGCCGTGACCTCGCGTGGGGCCTTGTACGCGGGGCTCGTTGGTGAGACCGGCTCGTCGTTGGTCTCCGGCCACCACCCGTAGTGGTGGTAGGTGCCGGTGAAGTCGATCTTCCCTGACAGAGTGCTCGCCGGCGCCTCTTCGTCTGGCTGTCCCCACCCTCGCGGTTTCTGATCGCTCATCTTGGTCGTGGCTCTGGCTCGGTGTGCATCAGCGCAGCGACCCTAATGGCCCCGTCCGTGTGCAAGAAGGCGTACTGAGAACGCCTTCTTGCACACGCTCAGCCGCCACCCAAGGCAGTGGCATGGGAGGCGACCCGCTCTAGGTAGGACTGCCGTTGAGCGGCGTCGCTGATGCGAGCAGCTCGCTCGGCAACTCCCTGTGCGGTGGTTTCCCGCAGTGCCCGTGCCCTCTCGGGTGAACGGGCCTCGATCACCTCTATTGCGCGCAGCCTGGCCGCAGTTGTCTCCACTGCGCCGTCGAAGAAGCTGTCTCCTTCCGATGCGAGAACTGTCTCGACGATCTCGACTGCTCCGTCGGTGTCGCCGGCCCGCAACATTGTGATGGCGCAAGCGACGTGTGACTCGTTGGCCAGGTGGGTCTCGCCCAGTTCCTCCCGGATTCGAGCTGCCTCACGCAGGGCCTCGTTGGCCAGATTGAAGTGTTCCAGGTCGATGTGGCAGAGGCCGAGCCCATGGAGGTCGTATGCCTCCCCCCGCGGGCGTCCGATGCTCCGGTCTATCTTCAAAGCCTGCCTGTAGAGGTCGATTGCCTCTTCGTGATCGCCCATCGCCCGTTTGGTCGATCCGAGGTTGCCTTTGCTGATGGCGACTCCCCATGCGTCGTTCGTTTTCTCTCGGATGCGAAGCGCCTCGCTGTAGTAATCCAGCGCCAGGTCAAGGTCGCCGACTGCCCAGGCCGTGCCTCCCATGTTGTCGAGATGATCGCCCTCGCCCATTCGGTACCCGATCTCGCCGCTGAGGTTCGCTCCGGCTCTGTGTATCTCGCGGGCGCTGGAGTAGTCGCCGATCGAGAACAAGGCAGTGCCGAGGTTGTTGAGGGCACGGGTTCCTTCGATGACTCGTCCTTCCGACTCGAAGATGTCCGCGGCGGCCCGATGAAGCGCAGCGGCATGCTCGAAGTCACCGTTCTCCCAAGCGATGCCTCCGGCGAAGTCGTCGACCATCGCAGTGACCACGTTGTCATTTGCGGCCGCGAGAAGATCGCGGGAGGTGGCGGCCAGCTTCGCCGCGTCGTCGTTTCGCCCGAGATATCGGGCGAGCTGGGCTTGTAGAAAGGCAAGCCGGCCCTGCTCGGCCGGCCCACTGGCCAGCACAGATGCCTCGCCGGCTCGCTGCTCGGCATCTCGGTAGCGGCCCAGGGCGATGAGCAGCCGGACGTGAAGCTGAGAGACATCGAAGGCACTGCCAGTCCCTTTGGCCAGCTGGCCCATCGATGCGATGGTTTCCTCTTGCCCCTGCCGGTCTCCTTCGACGTCGTGCACGCGATACCTCAGTCGCAACGCCTGATACCTCCTGTCGCGGTCCTCCTCGGGGATCAGGCTCAATGCCCGGGCGATATGGTCGTGCGCCGAGGTGTTGTCGAATCGATCCGCTGCCATCTCGCCAGCAGCCAGATAGAAGCTTGTGGCGGTTTGGCTGTTTCCGGCGCGTTCGTGATGGTGGGCCAACTCGGCGTCTCGGCGCTCACCTGGCTCCAATCGCGATTCGATCGCAGAGGCCGCTTCGCGATGCATGGCTCTGGCGTCGGTATGAAGGAGCATCCCGTATGCCGCGTCGCGAACGAGGAGACTCTGAAACGTCACCCTCGAGTTGTCGATTCGCTCCCAGATCCCGGCGTCGATCGCAGCTTGCACCTGTTGGCCGATGTCGCCGGCTGCGGGGCTCATCAGCTCGAGCAAGGCCACGTCGACCTCCCGGCCCAGGACGGATCCGGTCTGGACAATTCGTCTCACGGTGGCGGGCATCGCATCGATCCTCGCCACCAACAGCCGCCTCAGATCCAATGGGAGATCGTCGTCGGCACCCGATGGCAGGCTCGCCGTGGCAGTTCCTGGCTGCTGATGAGCCAGGAACTGCTGGGCGTAGAAGGGATTGCCGCCGGAAAGCCGCATCAGGTCTCTGATCTTCTCGGGATCCGGAGTGTTCCCCAGGATCTGAGTGGTGAGAGCAACCAGATCGGCTTCCCCCAGTGGTCCCAACTCGAGATGCCGATCGTGCTCGATCGACAGGTGCGGATCCCGGGTCTCGATGACAATGCCGATGCGTATGTCTTTCAGGTCGTCGCTGAGCCGGCGAAGGACATCGGCGGTGCCAGCGTCGATCCAATGGCCGTCGGCAACAAAGACGATCACCGGCGTCGTCCTCTCCAGTGCACCAACCAAGTTCTCTACCGCGATGACCAGGTTCTCGAATCGGGTCTTGGGATCGAGCTTCTCGGCTCTCTCGACCTCGGGTGCCAGGTCAAGCAAGTCACCCAGCGCCGCACGGGTCCGGCTCAACTCGGGCCCAGGGCGCTGGGCGTCTTCGGCCAGGCCCTTCAGATAGATGTCGAGCTGCTCGCCGCTCTCGTCGCGACCGGGACGCCCGAAGTAGCCGGCCAGGGCATCACGCAACGTGGCGAGGGGCTGGCTTCTGATCTCGTCGGCTCGAGCTCGCAGCCAAACCGGCGCAGGCTCGCGGACAGAGATCCGCTCCTCGAGGGCGGCGATGAGCCGGCTCTTGCCGATTCCCGGCTCGCCCGAAACTGCGATCACTCCTGCCGACCTTCCTGCCCAAAGCGGTGCCAGCATGTCTTCCAACTTGTCCAGCTCCCGGGAGCGCCCGACCAGGGAATCGTCGAGCGGGTCGGCGACTCGGACGGGCGGCACGTAGGAGACCTTCGCTGTGGCCACCGGATCCGAGAAGCCTCGGTACTCGATCTCACCCAGGCTCTCGACCACCCAGGGGTCACGAAGCCGGGAAGTGCTCTCGCAGTCGATCCGGAGCTCACCCCACTCGGCTGACCCGCAGAGGCGAGCGGCGAGGTTCACCCCCGGCCCGATGGCTGTGTACGACTCCTGCTCGCTGCCACCTAGGAAGCCGGTGAAGACGGTGCTTCGTGTGATCCCGGCCCTCATCTCGGTCCCGCAGGCCTCCTTCAGATCTTGAAGGAAGCGAAGGGCATATCCGATGTCGTGCTCGCGACTGGTAGGCGCACCCCAAAGGGCGAAGCAGCGAAAGCCGTCGTCGTCGGCACTCGGTTTTGTGACGCTGCTCAGATAGCCGCGGTACTCGGCCAACGCATCGAGCACTTGCCCCATTCTCGCTTCGGCTCGACTCGACGACGGTGCGGTGAAATCGGCGAAGACGGCGACGACGTCTCGGAACTCGGCCCGAAGCTCGGCTCTGGTGACCTCTTCGGGATAGAAACGAAGCCCGCCGGCAGACGAGCCCTCGCCTGTCGTGCTTTCAGTTGCTCGAGGCGGCAGGTCGAGCAGCGGGGTCATCGCGGTGAATCCGTCGGCTAGCGGCTCGGAGTGTGAGGAGTGTGCGTGCGGAGCGGCATTGGGGCCGGCGGAGATCACGCCTGCGGGTGTGACAGCCTCACCGCGACGTGCCTCATCGACAGCAGTCCCGACCACCGCATAGGCAGCGTTCTGCGGTCCGTCGGTGTTGCTTGATGACCAGATGACCCATTCGATCGAGCCGGCCCCGACTGAAGCTCTAACGGTCAGCGACGACTTTCCCGCCGGTGTTTCCAGCTCTTGGAGAGATTGGAGGTCTTTCATCACCTCGGCTGCCGCGGCGCCGGCGTCTCCGACGGCCGCTTCGGGTTGGCCGGGGAACGTGGCGAGAACACCGTCGCCGGCCAGCTCGGCGACTGTCCCTCCTCGTGCGAGAACTCTTCGCACTATCGGTTGGAAGATCTCAGAGAGCACATCTGCGAAGGCTTCGGCACCTTCGGTCCCATGCGCCTGAAGCCGGGCTGAGAGGGCAGTCGATCCGGCGGCGTCGATGATCAGAGCCGCACCAGTTGACGAGTCGCGGGCAGACCCGTTGTCGGCCAGCCTCTGCACATCTACTGGAACGAGCCTGCGCATGCCTGAGAGAGTATCCGGCATGCCGACACCGTTGGCTCGACGGGCGGCCGAGCGAGCGTCTTCGCAAGTATCGGCACCCGCTACTTTGTCGGAGCGTATGCGCGCAGCCGGTATGAGGAACGCGACAGTCGTCGCCGTGGCGGTCGGCCTTTGGCTGGTGGCGTTCACTCAGCCGGCTCTGGGCGACCTGCGCTTCGAAAACGAGTTCACCTACACCGTCGACGCCGACAACAGCTCCCTCACGGTCGACATCGACATGCATCTCGTGAACACCACACCGAACAGCGTCGAAGGCGGTGTGGTCACTCAGACCTTCTTCACAGGGTTCGAGTTGTTCGTGCCTCTGGACGCGACGGAGTTCGACGTGTCGGGAGGCGGAGGCTCTCTCGAATACACCAGAGAGCCTTCCGAAGACGACGGATTCGACCTGGTGACGGTGGAGCTCGGGCGGAGGCTCTTCTTCAGGGAGGCGATGGATGTCCAGGTGAACTGGAGAATCAATGGCGACGAGCCGCGCAGCGACTCGCAGTTTCGAGTCAATCCTGCCTATTTCGCGGTGCCGGTGTTCGGTTTCGGGACACCGCGCCATGTCGATGTCCACCTCGTCGTTCCATTGGGCTACGAGCTGACTTTTGAGGGCGATGTCCTCACCACGAGTGCTACGGAGAGTGGTCAGCTCACCTATTCGGCCTTGGACATCGAGGATCCCGACGAGTTCTTCGCATGGGTATCGGGCGTCGATAACAGCAAGTTGTCCACCGAGCGTGTGGTCGTCGAGGAAGTGGAGATCGTGGTCCGCTCCTGGCCGGGCGATGACTTCTGGACGAGTGAGGTGATTGCGGCCGCGCAAAGCGGGCTCCCCGTTCTCCTCGACCTGATCGGCCTCGAATACGCCCAGACGGCGCCGCTTGTCGTGACCGAGTCGGCCGAGGTGACGGCGTCGGGCTATGGCGGCTGGTACATCAAGGACAGGAACCTCGTCGAGATAGGCGAGTACGTGGACGCCGATCTCGTGCTCCACGAGCTGTCTCACATCTGGCTCAACCAGGACCTCTTCGACCGGAGATGGATCATCGAGGGATTGGCGGAGATATTTGCTGCCGAGTCTGCAGTTGTGGCAGGGCTGGCCGAAGAGGCCGAAGTCCGCCAAGGCGTCTTTCCGTCAAGCCACCCAGAGATTCCGAGCCTCAACGAGTGGGACTATGTGACGGTGGAGTCGTTCGACTCGATCGACGACCTTTTTGACTATGAGCAGGCTGGTTATTCCCTCTCGGAGTGGGTGCTTCAGCAGGTGGTGGACGAGATCGGCTTCGAGTCGATGCGGGATGTCGTCTATGCCGCCAGCAACAATGAGATTGCTTATCGCGGTGAGCCCGAGCCCGAGCCGGAGTCGAGGGCTACGGCCGCTTGGTACCACTTCCTCGACCTGCTCCAGGAGGTCGGAGGATCCGAGGACGCGGACGAGCTCTTCTTCGATCACGTGACCGAGTTCGAGTACGAGGAGCGTGATGCGGCTCGCCGGCTCTACGAGGAAGTGAGAGCTTCGACGAACGGCTGGGAGCTGCCCCTGCTGATACGTGAGCCGATGTCGAGGTGGCAGTTCGAGGATGCCACACGCTGGCTGGGCCAAGTGGGCCCGATCGTCGAGGCCAGGGACGAAGTGGAGTCGGACCTGTTGGAGCTAGGACTCGAGCTGCGGCCGAAGATGGAGGATCTGTTCGAGTTGGCGACCGGGTCTTTTGACGAAGTGGTCGTTTTCGGAGCGGAGCTAGCCGAGGCAACGGATCAAGTGCTCGAGGCCAAGGGGCTAGTGGACGCCGATCGAAGCCTGTTCGAGGAAGTTGGGCTGATCGGATCTGAGATCGAGGCCGAGCTCGACGATGCCGTGAGGGCGCTCGACAGTGAGGACTTCGATGCGGCCGAGGCCGAGGCGGCGGAAGTCGTGGCGATAGCGGATGCCGCCGAGACTCAGGGCCTGATCCGGATGGGCGCGCTGTTGGCAGTGCTGGCGCTATTCGGGCTGGGTGGCTGGCTGCTGGTCAGGCGACGCCGGCTCAAGAGGGCGGGGTTGGTTGACAAGTAGCGTCACTCTCGTTCGGCGGTCACGACGCTGGTGGCTTCGGTGCAGCTGAAGCCGGGCTCTGTGTAGTCCCACGATTCGGTGCCGCTCATCGTGTCGCTTGACGGGTCGAAGGTGAGGGTGAATGTGGCCTCGGTTGTCCCGTCACCTTCTCTCTTGGTGCCTGCGAACGTCAGGTCTCCCGAGGTCTCGTCGTAACTCCCGACCCACGGGTCGGCCACCGACCCGCCGATGCCACTCACCTCCGCTGCCGTTTCGGTCAATGCCACCTTGATCGTCTCCGAGTACGGATCCTCGTCGCCGCAAACGTCATGTTTGTCCGGATCGATGGCCAGGCTCCAGGTTCCGTCCGGAGTGGGCGCCGGGGGAGCGGTTGTCGCAGCAGCGGTGGTATCGATGGGTGCCGGTTCGGTGTCGGCCGTTGCCGCTTCCTCACAATTCACCTCGACTGTGACCGCAACGGTGGTTTCGTCATCGTCCCAGCCGTCTCCCACACGAGCGTTGGCCGGCACCGACGCCGGCCTTGCCGACTGCTCGTTTGCAGATGCTCCGCGAGTCCCGGACCACTGTGCACTAATCCCGTCGGGTAGCCCTTCAATCCAGAACCACACGTAGATCTCGGCTGATGACTTGGTGGCGATCCCATCGCCGAACTCGAGGGTGTCAGCGAAGCCGCCGTCATAGCTGCTCATGTGGAGGGTGTAGCCGACATCGCCCAAGCCGCATCCTCGGACTTCGACCTGGGTGTCGATCGCCGGGCTGCATGCTGAGAGCAGCAGGGCCACCACTCCCAAACCTGTGAGTTTCAGCTTCATGAGCGTCTCCGCCGGTGTATCGCGAGCGTACCCGTCCGAAGAGACGGCCTCGGCTGATCAGTGGCCAAACGCCTCTTCGAGCCACCATGAGGCCCGGCTGACGATCTTTGCGTCAAGGAGGATCGGTTTGGCCCGGTCGCCGTTGACCCAGCGGGTCAACCCGTCGAGGTCGTCGACTGTTCTCACTGTCACGGCTTCGAACCCGAACCCGCGCGCTATGGCGGCGATGTCGGTGGGAGGGAACTCGACAGTGCCGAGGTCATGGCCATCGGGCCCGAAGTGATGAACCTCGGCTCCATAGGCATCGTCGTTGTAGACGACTACAACCATCGGCAGACCAAGACGGGCCACCGTCTCCAACTCTGCGATCGACATGAGGCCGCCACCGTCGCCCAGCGCCGCAACCGGGAGGCGCTCCGGTTGGGCCAGGGCCGCTCCGATGGCGGTGGACAGGCCGAGCCCGATCGATTGGAAAGCCTGGGTGAAGCAGAAGCCCCACTCGTCGGGTACCGAGAGGAAAGCGCTGGGCCAGCCCATGAAGTTGCCCGAGTCCACGCTGATCACTCTTTCCTTCGGAAGGATGTCGTCGAGGGCGACCGTGAGCGTGCGCGGGTCGATTGTTGTCTCTGACGATTGGTCCTCGAAGGGGACGTCACGCCAGCGAACGGAAGCCTGGAGGCGCTCCGACAGCTCGGAAGACCTGTAGCCCGATTGCTCGGCTGTCATCGCTGCCAACGCACGCGCTGTGATGCCAACATCGCCGACAACACCTTCTGCGGCCGGTCGCTGTGCTCCGATCGCATCGGCGTCGTCGTCGACCTGCATGACCTTGGCGTTCTCCCCGATCAATCGCCCATGACGCATGGTCCACATGTTGAGTGCGCAGCCCCATCCGACGATGAGGTCCGCGTCCCTTATCAACTCGGCGGCCAACGGCGATGAGAAGCCCCCGGAGATGTCGAGTGACCATTCGCTGTCGTTGAACAGCCCTTTTGCCACAGCCGATGTGGCCAGTAAGGCACCGACACGGTCTGCAAGGCGTCGCACCGCCTCGCCGGCACCGTTTCCTCGCGCACCTCGTCCGGCTACGAACACAGGGCGCGACGAGTTCGACAACGCTTCGGCCAGCGTGCGGAGATGCTCGTTGCTCGGCACCACAGGGTTGGGAGTCTCCGTGGTCACCGGCCGACCCTCGGAGGGCACAGCCTGGTCGAGCAAGTCGATGGGGAGATTCAGTACGACGGTCCTCCGATGGCCTCGGGCGACAGAAACCGCACCGGCAGCCCGGGCCAGGGCGTTGTCAGCCGTGTCCATGTTGACGACCGTTGCCCCGACCGAGCGCGCCAGCATCTCCTGATCCACATAGAAGTTGGACTTCGGCTGTGTCGCCTGGGCGGCGAGGACGACCATGGGGGTTCTGCTCTTCGCAGCCTCAGTGATGCCCGTCATCGCGTTGGTCAGCCCGCACCCTTGGTGAACGCTCAAGACAGCGACATCGCCACTCATCCGCGCGTAGGCATCTGCCATGGTGGCTGCACCGGCTTCGTGGCGAGCTGCCACGAAGTTTGCCCCTGCGGCAATCATCGCGTTCGTGGTGTGGAAATTCCCTGAGCCAACCACGCCGAAGACTTGCCGGGCACCATGTTCAACAAGGGCCCGGCCGACGGCGTCTGCGACGTTCACTTAGCTCTCGATGAGTGCCAACACGCGCACCGGGGAACCGGAGCCCTTGACGATCTTCAGTGGTGACGCCACAACAACTGCTCCTGTCGGCGGAAGCATGTCGAGGTTCTGCAACTGGGCGAGACCGTACTTGTTGGCACCGAGGAAGAAGGCGTGGCAGGGGAACGGAGGCTCGAATGAGTGGGCGGCACCTGCGTCGGTTCCGATCGTCTCGACCCCGATCCCTTGGAGCACGGACTCCTCCGCCGCCCAGCGCGCACAATCGACTGACATGCCGGGGCTGTTGGGGCCGGTTTCGGTGTTGTTGATCATCGTCTCCTGGGTAGTTCGGGATGACCACCCGGTGTGGCACAGCAGCCAACCACCCTGAGGAAAGGGCCCGTGCTCTTGTTGGAATGCATCCAGGTGCTCCTTCTCGATCACGAAGTTGGGATCTTTCTCGACTTCGGCGGTCACGTCGATCACCACGGCCGGAGCCACGAACGCCGAGACCGGCACCTCGCTGATGTCGTCCTTGTCCCGGCCGGTCACCCAATGGATCGGGGCGTCGAAGTGCGTCCCGGTGTGCTCACCAGTGCGGAAGTTGTTCCAATACCAGGCCGGCCCTCGGTCGTCGTAGTTGCTGATTTCCTCGAGTTGGAATTGCGCCGTTTGGCCGAACTCCGGCGGGAGCTCCAGCAAAGGTGTGTCGCTCGACAGCGGGGCAGTGAGGTCTATCACTTCGATAGATCCGCTCAGTAGAGCGTCGGTCAGGTTTGCTAGCACGGACATGTTTCCTCCAATGTTTGAGGGTCTTGTTGTGTCTACTCCGATTGGGTCTGCTCGCGGAGCTTGAAGCGTTGCACCTTCCCGGTTTGCGTGCGGGGCAGCTCCGAGACGAATTCCACCTCTCGCGGGTACTTGTAGGGGGCGATGTCACTCTTGACGAAGTCTTGAAGCTCGACGGCCAGGTCGTCCGAAGGAGAGGTCTCTTCCCTGAGGACCACGTAGGCCTTGACGATTTGGGTTCTCATCTCGTCCGGTGCGCCAACCACGGCGGCTTCGGCCACATTCGGGTGCTTGAGCAGCGAGGACTCGACTTCGGGCCCGGCGATGTTGTAGCCCGAGGAGATGATCATGTCGTCCGCTCTCGCCTGGTACCAGAGATACCCATCTTCGTCCCGCAGGTAGGAGTCGCCTGTCAGGTTCCAGCCTTTGCGGACGTATTCGGTTTGCCTCTCGTCATTCAGATACCTGCACCCGGTTGGCGCCTGGACTGCGAGGAGGCCGACTTCGCCGTCCGGCACCGGCCGGATCTCTTCATCTACGACCGCAGCCGTCACCCCTGGGAGCGGCTTTCCCGTCGAGCCGGGACGTATGTCTTTGCCAGAAGCGGAAATGAAGATGTGGAGAAGCTCGGTGGCGCCTATGCCGTCGATGAGTGAGAGACCCATCTCCTGCTTGAACTGCTTCCAGGTCGGCTCGGGGAGGGTTTCGCCCGCCGAGACACCACATCGCAGCGATGAGAAGTCGTACTCGCGTCGTGCGGCCACCATGCCGCGGTAGGCGGTTGGCGCGGTGAAGGAGATGGTGGCGGAGTGCTCGGCGATCGCCGACAGGAATTCGGGGCCGGGTCTCTCGGTCAGGACGGCCGAGGCGCCGACACGCATAGGGAAGATCACCAGG
This sequence comes from Acidimicrobiia bacterium, assembly GCA_028285585.1. Classification (GTDB taxonomy): domain Bacteria; phylum Actinomycetota; class Acidimicrobiia; order Spongiisociales; family ZC4RG35; genus CAXMPK01. Next base: position 7,999 of record JANQOU010000011.1, on the reverse strand, counting down.
CCACCGAGTCCGAAGGTGAAGGCAAGTGGCGGGCTGCCGCAGAACACGTCGTCCTCCGTCGGTTTCACGGTCGGCAGGAACATGTCCGATATCGCGATGACGTCGCGGTGGAAGTGCATCGTGCACTTGGGCTCGCCGGTGGTTCCGGAGGTGAAAGCCAGAAGAGCGACATCGTCGGCCGCGGTCGAGACTGTTTGGAATTGGTCGGATTTGGCGGCGGCTCGGATCAGCAGATCCTCGGCGTCTGCGCCGCCAAACGGGACCACCCGAATGTCCCCCGACACTTTCGACATCTCACCCATCAGCCGCTCGTCGCACAAGGCGACTCCGATCTCGGCCTTGTCCACTGTCTTCTGAAGCTCCGACGCCCTGAGAAGAGGCATGGTCGTCACCACGACGCCTCCGGCTTTGACAATGCCGAACCACGCAGCCACGGCCCACGGATGGTTGAAGCAATGAAGCAGAACCCGGTTTCCCGGTACGAGCCCGAGATCCTCGACGAGGACGTTGGCTATCCGGTTCGACCAGCTGAACAGATCGCCATAGGAGAGACGGATCTCCCCGTCGCCGGACACGAGGCAATCGCGGTCACCCCAGCCGCTCAGACTCACCGCATTGTCGAGCAGGACGCCGGCGGCGTTGAGACGCCCTGGGTACTGAAAGGACGGGTCGTCCCAGTTCATCGTCGGCCACTGGTGAACAGGTGGCAGGTTGTCAGCGGTGAAAGTGTCGAGGTGCGCGCTTCGCCCAGACGGTGGTTTGGGTTCTCTCAAATTGACTCCCGTTGCCTCCCTCGAGCCACCACTTGGCAACTCGTCGCGTTCTGCGAGTGGCCCAGCGGATTCCCCTCCTCCTGGCGACTGCACCCGACTTCACGAACGTATGGAGGCATCGTGGGGAAGACAAAGATCGAATCTGTCTGCGGCTATACCACTCCGGTATAGCCAACCGACTGAGGTTTACAGCCTCTCCAAAACTCCCTGGATCCGGTCGACCGCCTCCTCCAGGCGCTCGTAGGGCTCGGACCCAAAGCAGATTCTCAGATGGCCCTCTCCCTGCCTACCGTAGAAGGCTCCGGATTCAACAGCCACATGTGCCTCGGCGAGGATCAGCTTTGCCAACTCGTTGGAGGTCATCCCCAAATCGCCCATGTCGGGGAAGGCATAGATGGTCGCTTCGGGGGTGGGGCAGTCCACGCCGTCGATCTCGTTCAGGCCCGAGCACAACAGATCGCGTCGTCGCTTGTCCTCGGCCACCATCTCGTCCACCGGCTCATGTGGGCCGAGCACTGCGGCGAGCGCACCCTTCTGTGCGAACACGTTCGGATGGGTCGACTGATTCATGGTGACTTTGCGTAGGTCGGCAATCAGGTGCTCCGGCCCTGCCGCATATCCCATCCTCCAGCCGTCCATCGCGTACGCCTTGGTGAAGGCGAACAGGCTGAGTGTTCGCTCGGCCATCCCGGGCAGTGATGCGATCGAGACGTGCCGATTGCCGTCGAAGGTGATGTATTCGTAAACCTCGTCGGTGACGACCAACAGGTCTTTCTCGATCGCCACACGAGCAACCTCTGAGAGCTCTTCGGGTGTGAACACCCGTCCGACCGGGTTGGCCGGGTTGATGAGGCAGATCATGGAGGTCTTCTCGGACACAATCTCCTCGAGAGCGGCTCCGTCGAGACGCCAGTTCTCTTCCTTGGCCAACGGGAAGGTGACGGTTTCGCCACCGACCAAGCCCACCTTTGCCGGGTGCTGGGGATAGAACGGGTCGGTCATCACGACTTCGTCGCCCGGGTCGACTCCTGCCTCGAAGACCGCCATCGAAGCCTGGGTTAGCCCGTTGGTGATCAGGATCTGGTCGGGGCTCGTGTCCACGCCGTTGAACTCGGTCAGCTTCTTGGCGAGGCTCTCACGAAGCTCGATGTCACCCGAGATGTCCCCGTAGTGGACGACTCCGTCATCGAGCGCCTTCTTGGTGGCCTCCTTGATGTGTATAGGCGTGTCGAACGAAGGTCGCCCGAACTCTAGGTGGATGATGTCTGCGCCATCGGCTTCGAGTCGCGCTGCGATCTCGAACATGCCGAAGCCCTTGCCTTTCTGGCTCTCCATCCGTCTTGCGGGCCATTTCATTCGCTGCTCCTTTCGGCGGGAGGCGCATCGGATCTGAGCCTGTCCAGAACGTCATCGACTTCAGCGAAGTGACAAGCTGACGGATGACTGATCCCGTCTCGGACGACCAGCTCCGGCGGGGAGGACTCGCAGATCTCCTGTGCCTTCCAGCATCTCGTTCGGAACCTGCAACCAGACGGAGGTTGTGAAGGGTTGGGCACGTCACCCTCCAAGACGCGTCGCCGGCCCAGTCCTCTCTTGTCCGGGTCGTCGGCCGGGACCGCAGAGAGCAGAGCCTGGGTGTAGGGGTGGCTCGGGGAGGAGAAGACCTCGTTGCGCTCCCCGGTCTCGACGATCTCACCCAAGTACATGACGGCGACTCGGTCCGACACGTGCCGCACCACAGACAGGTCGTGGGATATGAACAGGTAGGCCAGCCCGAATCTGGCCTGAAGGTCGGACAGCAGGTTCACCACCTGAGCCTGAATCGACACGTCCAACGCCGAGACCGGCTCATCGAGGACGAGCAGCTGGGGGTTGAGCGCCAGGGCTCTGGCGATGCCGATTCTCTGCTGCTGGCCGCCGGAGAACTCGTTCGGGTATCGGTCCTTCTGGCTGGGGGAGAGGCCGACGATGTCCATCAACTCATCGACACGGCTGCGCCCGGCCTGGTCATGCAGGCCGTGGATCTTGAGCGGCTCGGCGATGATGTCGCCCACGGATCGCCGCGGGTTGAGAGAGGCGAGAGGGTTCTGAAAGACGATCTGCATCTCCCGGCGTAGCTCCCTGAGCTGCTTCCCTCGCCAGGCCGTCACGTCCTCACCGCGGAAGAGGATCCTGCCCGAGTCTGAGCCGAGGAGACGCATCGCCACACGACCCAGCGTCGACTTCCCGCATCCCGACTCACCGACCAGGCCTAGCGTCTCGCCGGCGCGGATGGTGAGGCTGACCCCGTCGACCGCATGGACATGTCCGCTCGTCCGCCTGAGGACTCCGGTCTGGAGTGGGAAGAGTTTGGTTACGTCCTCCAGTTGGAGAATCGGCTCGCCTGCGTCAGCCTTGACGTGGATGGAGCGATCAGTCATGGCCGTCTCCAGCGCCTGCGTTGCGCCACGTGGTCACCTCATCGGTGAAGTGGCAGGCCGCAAAACGCGAGGCTCCGACTTCTTCGAGTTGCGGGATGTCCTCACTGCACTCCGATCGGCCGTTCGACAAGGCACATCGAGGATGGAAGGCGCAGCCGGTTGGCACCGAGAGGCCACTGGGCGGTGTGCCTGAGATGGGTATGAGCCGCTTGTCGTCGGAGTCCAGCTTGGGGAGGCTCGACAGCAGTCCCACCGTGTAGGGGTGCTTGGGGTTGTGAAACACCTCGTTGACGCGCCCGGACTCGACGACTCTCCCCGCGTACATGACCAGGACCCGGTCGGCCATCTCGGCGATCACGCCGAGGTCGTGGGTGATGAGGATCAGGGCGGAGTCGGTCTCTCGCTGCGCCACCTGGAGAACCTCGAGGATCTGCGCCTGGATGGTGACGTCGAGAGCTGTTGTCGGCTCGTCCGCGATCAGCACGCTCGGCCGGTTGGCGATCGCCATGGCGATCATGGCCCTCTGCTTCATGCCACCGGAGAACTCGTGTGGGAACTGGTCGAGCCTTCCCGTGGCATCGGGCACGCCCACCATTTCGAGCAGGTCCACGGCACGCTCTTTGGCTTCGACGGCGGAGAAGTCCCTGGTGTGGGCTCTTACCGCTTCCGTGAGCTGGGCACCGATCGTGACCACCGGGTTGAGTGATGTCATCGGGTCCTGGAACACCACCCCCAGCTCCTTCCCGCGGAGCTTGCGAAGCTTCCTCCGGGAGGCGTTCGTGATGTCCTCTCCTTTGAACGCGACGGTCCCACTGGTGATACGCGCATATCGGGAGGGGAGCAGGCCGAGGATTGACAGCACCGAGATGGTCTTTCCCGACCCCGACTCACCGACGATCCCTAGCGTTTCGCCGCGGTCGAGGTGGAACGACACATCACGTGCCGCGCGTATCACGCCATAGGGGGTGGCGATGTCGGTAGTGAGACCAGTGACTTGGAGGACCGGGTCAGGTGACTGGCTCATAGATCTTCCTGTCGGGTAGCCGCAGAGCTGCCACCAACGCCAAGAGGGTGATGGGAACCGAGATTGCGAAGACGAACGTGACGCTTGCCGTGGCGGCGTCCCGGACCGCCAACTGCATCGCTTCGCTCAACTCCATTGCCAGTGCCGGCGTCTCGATGATCGAGTTTGGGTCCACCCCTGCGGCTTCCAGTCCGGTGTTGGACAACTCGATCTGGAGTCGGGCCGTCAGGAGCGATCCGAGTGCGGCGATGCCGAGCACTCCGCCGATGGAGCGGAAGAGCTGGGCCATCGAAGTGGCGGTGCCGAGTTGTGAGTCGGGGACTGTGGTCTGCATCGCCAGGACGACCACTTGCATCACCATCGACACTCCGAATCCGCCGATGACGAGATAAAGGCCGAGCACGAGGAGCGAGGTGGTCGAGCTCATCGTTGCCAGTAGCAGCAAGCTGGCAGCGATCAGAGCGGTTCCGACGATTGGGAACAGCCGGTAGTTGCCGTGCCGGGCGATGGACCGCCCGACCAGCACCGAGCCCAGCATGAAGGCGAGCATCAGCGGCAGAGTGGCCAGGCCAGATGTGGTGGCGCTGGCACCGAGGCCCAGCTGAACGTAGACGGGGATGAACACGATGAAGCCGAAGATGGTCGCTCCGGTGACCATGGCCACGATCATGCCGGCCGTCACTCCCGGTCTTCTGAAGAAGGTGACTGGCAGCACACCGTCGTCTCGGTGGCGTTCCACTTCGATCAGGGCAATGACCGAGATCACGAGTACGAGGCTCAAGACGATGATCGTCGGGGAGGTCCAGTCGAGGACCGTTCCTCCCAGCGTCGCCACCAGCACCGCACTGGAGAGTGTGACTGCAAGGAGCAGGGAGCCGCCGATGTCGGGGTCGACGGCAGCCTCCTGCTTCATGTTTGGGATGAACGAAAGCGTGGCCACCACTCCTACGAGCCCTACGAAAAAGACGAACCTGAAGACCCACGGCCAGCCGAGGTTGTCTGCGACGAGGCCCCCCACCAGCGGACCGGCGATGCTGCCGACGGCAAAGAGAGCCGCGATCCAGCCGAGGTATTTGCTCCGACGCTCGGCGGGGACCATGTCGCCGACGATCGTTTGCGCCAGGACCATCAACCCTCCTGCTCCCACTCCTTGGAGGGCGCGCCAGCCGATTAGTTGTCCCATCGTGGTGGCTGTCGACGCAAATAGACCGCCAAGGGCAAAAAACAGCTGGGCGAGTATCAGCAGCGGCTTTCGGCCCAGCGAGTCGGACCACCGGCCGTACAGGGGGAGGACAATGGTGGACGTGAGCATGTAGACGCTGATCACAAGAGGGAGTTGGTCGAGACCACCGAGGTCTCCGACGATCACCGGCAGCGCAGTGGCGATCATCGTCCCGTCGAGCGATGCGACGATGATCCCGAGCACGAGTGCGGCCATCGCTCGCATCAGCACCCGTCGGTCGTCAGTCATCCTCGACCACCGCCTCGGCCTCGATTTCGATCAGCAGGTCAGGGTGAACCAGCGCAGAGACTTCCACGAGACTCGCCGCCGGGGGATGGTCGGCAAAGAACTCACGATGTGCATCGCTGAGCTCAGCGGTGCGGGTGATGTCGGTGACGAACATCCTCGTCGCCGTTACATGGGAGATGTCACTCCCCAACTCGGTGACTGCCTCGGCGATGATCTCGAGGCACCGCGTCGTCTGTGCCTTCATGTCGCCGACCCCGGCGATGGAGCCGTCGTCGAGGAAGGGAGCGGTGGCCGCCACCCAGATGTGATTGCCGGACCGGATGGCGCGGCAGTAACCGGCTTTCTCCTCGAACGGTGATCCTGACCAGACTCGTTGCATGGCTATTTGCTCGCCTTCTGCTTTGTTTTCACACGGGCGCGGGTGGTTGGGTCGAGGGAGTCCCGCAGACCGTCACCGAGGAAGTTGAAGGCGAGGACGGTCAATGCGATGGCGCCACCGGCGAAAGCGAGGATCCACCAGCCGGAGCGCAGGTAGTCGCGGGAGTCTCCGACCATTCCTCCCCAGCTCGGGTACTGCGGCGGGATGCCCAAGCCGAGGAAGCTCAACCCTGACTCGAGGAGCAGCATGCGGGCGATGCCGAATGAGCTGAGCACGATTATCTCAGAGGTCAGGTTGGGCAGGACGTCCCGGAACATGATCCGGATCGGGCCGGCGCCGAGAGCGCGGGCAGCTTCGACATACTCGGTGTTGGCGATTGACAGGGTGGAGCCTCTGACGATTCGGGCGTATTGAGCCCAGCCGGTGATGCCGATCACGAGTATCAGGGGGACCAGGCCCGTGCCGACAACTCCTACCACCGCGATGAGCAGGATGATCACGGGGAAGGCGAGTTGAACGTCGACCAACCGCATGATCACCGAGTCGGTCCGGCCTCCGGTGTACCCGGCAATCACCCCGGCGGCGATGCCCAGAACGGCCGATATCACGATGGCCGAGGTGGCGATGAGCATCGAGAAGCGGCTCCCGTAGATGACGCGACTGAACACGTCACGTCCGATGTTGTCGGTGCCGAGCAGGTAGGCGGGGTCGCCTCCTTCCGCCCAAGCCGGCGGGATCAGGCGTTTGATCAGATCTGACTCGATCGGGTCGTGTGGCAGCCAGCCGACCGGCCAGAGCGAAGCGACGACGACCAGCGTGAGGATGATCACCGAGATCAGGTTTGTGGGGCGGCGCAAGAACCTGAGGACGGAGCTCAACTCTTCGTCCCTTCATACAGGTCGATGCGCGGGTCCATCCAGGTGTAGAGGAGGTCGACGATGAGGTTGACGAACACGAAGACAACCGCGGTGAGCATCACGACGGCCTGGACGACGGGAAAATCTCGCTGCAACACCGACGTCACCGCCAGCCGCCCGATCCCCGGCCAGCCAAAGACGACCTCGGTGATGACCGCTCCGCCGAGAAGAGCGCCCACCTGGAGCCCGATCACCGTGACGACCGGGATGAGGGCGTTACGCAGGACGTGCTGCGTCATGACTCGCATCTCGCTGATCCCTTTGGAGCGGGCGGTCCTCACGTAGTCCCGCGACATGACATCGAGCACGCTCGACCTGGTGAAGCGGGCGATGATGGCGATCATGAAAGGAGCCAGGGTCAGGGCTGGCAGAAGCAGGTGTCGCAGGGACCCCGGTTCTCGGCCGCCGGTGGGAATCCAATCGACGTTGATCCCCAAGAAGACGAGAAGCAGCAACCCCGTGTAGAAGGGGGGCATCGCCTGGCCTATGAACGCGCCGAACTGAACCGCTCCGTCCGTGATCGTCCCGTGCCGCATCGCGGAGATCACCCCCGCCGGCAATCCGATCAACAGGGCCAGAGCCAGCGAGGCTGCTGCTAGCTCGAGGGTGGCCGGCACTCGCTCCATCACGATTTCGAGCGCTGGTTGCCGGTAGCGGAAGCTTTCGCCGAAGTCGCCCTGAAGCACGCCCCCGACGAAGGTGAGGTACTGGATGTGGACCGGCTCGTTGAGGCCAAGCTGCTCCCTCAGGTTGTCACGCTGTTCTTCGGTGGCATCGAGCGGGAGCAGGAGAGTGGTGGGGTCTCCGCTGAGCCTGGTCAGGCTGAAGGTGACGATCGAGATCAAGATCAACACGGGGATGATCTGCAAGAACCGACGGAGGAAAGCAGTTCTCATGCCGGCACTTTGGTCGCTGTCTCGATGTGTTGGGCCATTTGGTTGAGGAGTTGTTGGTGGGTCCAGGGGATCCAGTAGTGGCCTTGTTTGGGTCTTCCGTAGGTGAAGGACCCTTGGTA
>JANQOU010000007.1 GCA_028285585.1 Acidimicrobiia bacterium | reverse complement strand
CAGCCGAGGTTGCCGACCGACTTGAGGAGGAGTTCGGCTACGTACCCGTGGTCGATCCGGTCAAGGCAGCGATCGGGACCGCCGAGATGATTGTCCGATCTGGGTATCGATCTAGTGGCTTGAGCTACCCGTCACCGTTCTCGATGCGGCCCGAATACGGCTGGCAAGAGGTGGGAGCCGGGTGAAGCTGTCGAGTTCGATCTCTTGAGCATCACTGAACAAGGGGCCAAAGCGCAAACGAAGAGGCAAAGAGGCCGCCGGCTCCATTGGCTGAATCTCTTGCCAATGAGCCTGTGGATGCTGGTCTTCTTTCTGATCCCGGTGCTGATACTGACCGTGTACAGCTTCTGGTCGGTCGAGAACTTCCAGGTGCAGAGGGACTTCTCGTTCGACAACTACACGGCCATATTCACCAAGCCTCTGCTCTACAAGGCGTTCTTGCTGTCGTTGCGGGTGGCGTTCTTCTCCAGCTTCGGGGCCGTCCTGCTTGCGTTCCCTTTCGCCTACTTCATCGCCAAGAAGGTGGTGAAGTACCAGTCCTTGGCTCTTCTTGCCGTCATCGTGCCGTTCTGGACGAGCTTCATCCTTCGTGCGTACGCATGGAGGATTCTGTTGGGCCCGAACGGTGTTATCAATCAAGGCCTCGAGGCGGCCGGTCTCATCGAAGAGCCCATTGGGGCTTTGCTCTACTCGCCTACGGCAACCGGCATCGGGCTTCTCTACGTCTATCTGCCGCTGGCGATCCTTCCCATCTACTCCGTTCTCGAGCGGTTGCCCGACTCGCTCACCGAGGCGGCGGCCGATCTTGGAGCCTCTCCGTTCCAGGTGTTTCGGGAGGTCGTTCTTCCTCTGTCGATGCCGGGAGTCCTGGTGGCGGGCGTGTTCACGTTCGTCTTTGGCATAGGGGAGTATGTGATACCAGCCCTGTTGGGAGGTGGGAAGCAGCTTCTCTACGCAGAGGCAATCGTGTTGCGAATCAACGCCCAGCAGGACTGGCCGGCTGCCGCCGCGATGGCCATCGTGCTGATGGTGCTGACGTTTGGGATGGTTGCCCTTCTCGGGCGTCGTGTTCGCAAGATGGAGCTGTTCTAGTGGCGACCGTCGGCTCGACCCGACCCAGGCCTCGGCGCGCGTCTCGGTGGATGCTTCGTGTCTACGCGGTTCTGATCTTTGCCTTTCTCTATGTGCCCATCCTGACCATCATCGTGTTCTCCTTTGGCGAGTCGGTGTATCCCACCCTGCCGATAACGGACTGGACTCTGGAGTGGTACCGGACAGCTCTGACCGACTCTCAGTTGCTCGAGGCATTGACCAAGTCTCTGATCATCGCCCCATTGGTCGGCTTCATCTCCGCGACCGTCGGGCTTCTGGCAGCTCGAGAGTTGGCGCGGCGTGAGTTCAGGGGAAAGGGGCTGGTGTTGTTGGTGCTGCTGGGGCCGCTGCTGGTCCCCCTCATCGTCTTTGGGCTCGGTCTCCTGCTGCTGTTTTCCTCCCTCGATGTCCCGTCTTCGATTTGGGGAGCTGTTATCGCTCACTCGGTTTTCGGGATCTCCTTGTCAACACTGATCCTGTACTCGCGGCTGATCTCGTTTCGGGAGTCGCTCATGGAGTCGGCCGCTGATCTAGGCGCGGCACCGGCGAGAGCCTTTTTCGAAGTCATGCTCCCTCTCGTCTTTCCGGCCTTTGCTGCCGCTTTTCTTCTGTCCTTCACTCTCTCCTTCGATGAGTTCATCGTCGCCTGGTTCGTCATCGGGTTTGACACAACGCTTCCTGTCGAGATCTGGGGCAGGTTGAGATATGGCATAACGCCCGAGATCAACGCCATTGCCACGGTCGTGCTGCTGGTGTCGCTGACTCTCGGCGTCCTCGGCCAGAAGCTGGCGAGTCAGAGAAAGGACGAATCATGAGTCAAGAACGTCAACCTGCTGGTGTCTCACTGATAGACGTCACGAGACGATTCGGTGATGTGGAAGCGGTCAAGAACGTCTCCTTTGACATCGAGGCGGGCGAGTTCGTGAGCCTCCTCGGTCCGAGCGGCTGCGGCAAGACAACCACTCTTCGGATGATTGCGGGGTTTGAGTACCCGGACGAAGGCGACATCACGCTGGATGGCAAATCGATTGTGGCGACGCCTCCCTACCGAAGGGACACGTCGATGGTGTTCCAGGATTATGCACTGTTTCCCCACCGATCTGTTGCCCAGAACCTTGCCTTTGGCCTGCGGATGCGAAAGATTCCCAAAGACGAGATTCGCGCAAAGATCGAGACGATGCTTGAACTTGTTGAGCTGCCCGGTTTGGGCGACCGAAAGCCGGATCAGCTGTCTGGCGGACAGCAGCAGCGGGTCGCTCTAGGTCGAGCCCTCATCGTCGATCCGGCAGTTCTTCTCCTCGATGAGCCGTTGGGTGCGTTGGACCTCCAGCTTCGCAAACAGATGCAGCTCGAGCTGAAAAGGATTCACCGCGAGATCGGGATCACATTCATCTATGTGACCCACGATCAAGAAGAGGCAATAACCATGTCCGATCGCATTGCTGTGATGAATCAGGGCTCGGTGGAGCAGATAGGTCCAGCGACAGAGATTTATGCGCGACCTGAAACGGCGTTCGTTGCCGAGTTCATCGGTGATGCCAACGTTCTGCTGGCGACTGTCGTCGCAGTTGGCGAGAAGCCGACGGTTACCTTCGCGGCGGACACTCTCACCATGGAGGTCGCCAGGCCTGCGCGAACCTTCTCCGAACGCGATGTCGTCTCGGCGGTTGTCAGGCCAGAAAACGTCTCCATCGGTCCTGATGCCGACAGCTTCGACAACGTTTATGACATGGAGGTTTCCGAAGTGATATTTGCCGGGTCCTACGTTCGGATTCACGGACTGATTGGAGGGTCGCCGTTGTGGCTCACGACCACCGTTTCTGATGCGTCGAGATCGAATCAGGTCGGGAGTCGAGTGCGGGTCGGGTGGGACGCAGGTGATGTCGTCCTGGTCGAGTGGAAGTCCTGACACCGGATGGTTGGCATCGATAGTGTCGCTCGGCACCTGTTGGATCGGCGGTTCATAGGAGCGCTGGGCACGGTCAATCCGGACAAGTCGGTACACATGGTGGCCATCTGGTATCTGCTTGATGGCGACCGATTGCTCATCCCCACTTCTTCGTCGAGCCGAAAGACAGCCAATGTCTTGAACACTCCGACGGCCACCTTGATGGTGGATCAGCGGAGCGCCCAATCGATGTCGGGAGTAGTCGTCAAGGGTAGAGCATCAGTCATCGATGGGCAGGAGGCGCTGGACGTGAACGAACGGATTCATCGTCGCTACCTGTCCGACTCGGCCTTCCAGGATCCGAGTGTGACCCGAGTCTTTCGAGGAGACGATGTCACATTGCTCATTGAGTGTGACTCGGTGACGACTTGGGATATGGCGGCGGCCATGCCACAGATCTTCGGCGACCCGGGTTACCTGCGAGACATCACCAACTAGCGGAGGCCCGACACCTCCCGCCATAAGGCCCTATCGGGTAAGGACTGTCGTCTCATCGGCTAGAGACGATGGTCCCTACCGCCTTTCCTCTCTTTGAGGGACTATGTGAATGTTTTCACAAGGAAAGGAAGGGCGATGACAAAGCGCCTGCAAACAGTCGGAATCATCCTGGCACTCTTCGGGCTGGGCTTTCTGCTCGCCGGTGGGATTGCATACGTTCAGGTCTCGAACGGAGCTGACTCGCTTCAGACGTTCAGCGAGGCACAGAACGTGACGCTTTCCTACAACGAGGATGGCCAGCTGCTCGATCGCGGCACCACTGAAGGTGCAGAGGCGATCATGGACATGCTCGAGAACGACTGGGGCTACCCGGTCAACGAAGCACACCTCGATCCCGGTGATCCGTTGGTCAACACGGCCACCGAGTACATGTACCAGATGGCCGTCATCGGCTACCACGTCATCCATGGCACACAGACAGTCGTGCTGGATGAGGCAGTCGAGTACAACGGCGTCACCTACGAGGCCGGCACCTACGAGATCAGCCCCGCCGACGTCGGAAGCGATGAGCGTGTCGCGGCCGGTCTGGGTGGCTACTGGACCGACTTCGACCGGAGACACCCGGTCGAGGGCCCGGCTCGTAGCGGCGCCTGGAGCGGAACCGCCCACGGCCTGTTCGGTGAGCTTGGAGTCGGCACCGTGACGGCATCCACCCTGCAACTGGGATACGGCATGGCCGGTGCCTTCGCAGGGATGGGCTTGCTCTCCCTGGTCGCCGGGCTTGGCCTGGTCTGGGTCGCCCGTGCCAAGAAGGATGTCTTCGAAGGAACCGCGGTGAGCACACCACCGGAGAAAGTGTCTGTCTGACCTTCCTACCGGAGAAGACAGGAAACCCCTCGGGCGAAAGCCCGGGGGGTTTCTCTATGGCCCGTCTTCGCCATCCTCGGATGCGTTTATCCTCCGAAGCACGCGTTCATCCAGAGCGGTGGAGGGACAGGCCCTTCGAAGCCGCGGCAACCGGTGCGCGATGCGCTTGGTGCCAATGCCTGATCGATGAGAAGCCGGAGCGGACTTCGCTCGGGGCGCTCACGAGCGCGTCGGACAAAGGAGGTCTGTTGTGATTGATGTGAACGGTGGCCGTCGAGTTCACCTGGTGGGAACGATTCCGGCGGAGTCAACTAGTGATGCGTTGAGGCTGGTGTCCGAGACGGTCGGCGATGCGACCACCGACTGGCTGCCTGATGGCGAGACCGGAAACCGGCAGAACTGGATCGGCCGGCTGGTCGAGAGCCTCCGGCAGCACCCCGACCTCGAACTGGACAAAGACGGTGACTGGTCCGACTACGAGTCGACACCCGGCTTCCGGGTCAAGAAGGGCCACCGGTTTGACTACGTGGCTCTCGATTACTTCGAGCATTTCGAAGAGTCTTGGCCGGTGTTCGAGCAGGTGAGGTCCGACCTAGGGCGTCCCGACCTCGCCTTCCAGGTGGGCATACCCGGGCCGATCGACGTGTCGTTCGCAGCTTTCGGGTTCAACCCGCTGCTCGGGCTCCGTCACACCAGGCCTTTCGAAGACGCCGCCGTCGTCGAGGTGGCGAAGATCCACGAGAAGGCGGGAGACGAGATCGTCTACCAGCTCGAGATCCCGATCGAGATCGAGGTGGTGAACCGGATCCCCAAGCCACTGCGCAAGGCGGGGGCGAGATGGATGGCCGGCCGAATCCTCCGCCTGGTCGAGCGGTCGCCGCACGGCACCCGGTGGGGTTTCCACCTCTGCGTCGGTGACATGAACAACGAGGCGTTCAGCCGGCTCGACGACGCCACCACGTTGGTACAGCTTGCCAACGCCCTCGTCCGGCGCTTCCCCTCGGGCCGCAAGCTCGAGTTCGTTCACTTCCCACTGGCCCACGGCTCCGAGCCGCCGGTGCGTGACCGCGCCTTCTACGAGCCGCTTGCCGATCTGGCCGTCCCGGCCGACGTGAGGGTGATCGCCGGCTATGCCCATGAGGCGCAAAGCCTCGAGGAGCAGCAAGAGGTGCGCTCGATCATCGAGGGCCTGGTGCGACGCCCGGTCGATGTTGCAGCATCGTGCGGCCTGGGTCGTCGTGACCTGGACGCAGCCCAAGCCAACCTGAGGCAGAGCAAGAGTCTGCTCAGCTGATCATCGGCGCCACCCAGCGTGGTTAACTCAAGTTCGGATGGACCCAACCAGTGCCGGGGTCGTTGAGACCGCCAAGAAGTTCGACTGGAAACGCAACGCCCCTTTGGTGGCAATGGTGGGTCTTGCTGCCTACTTCGACTGGCTTCTGCGCGGGCAGGCAGGTTTCACACTCGGGATCCTGATGTTGGGCCTCGCTCCGCTCGTGCTTCGGCCCATCACCGGACCGGTGCTGGCAAGGATCGGAGAGGCCACCGGCATCCCGGTCAAGTACCGGCGGACCCTTGCGGTCGGTGTTCCCGTGGCCTTCCTCTACATTTTCCGCTGGAGTGGCACGCAGGGAACCTTCTCGGCTCTCCTCACGATGGCGATCCCGATCGGCACCGCCCTGTACATAGCCAAGAACCGGACTGCGCTCGAAGCCCGGCTCAAGCCATGGTTCAAATGGCGGGACCGGACCATCCCCGACAACATCCGTCTCGTTCTCGTCGTGGTCGTGCCCATCCTCATCGCGTTCCTGTTCATCCACGGCTCGCTCATCGATCTCATCGCCTTCTTCGGGGGCTCGACGAGGAGCAGGACGATGGTGGCGCAGCGGGGGTGGCAGATCCTGTTCGGGACCTTCCTCTCGACCGTGTCGGTGTTCCTGCTCGCCCACAAGCCCGGAGCCAGAGAGTGAGAAACGTCTCCGACTTCAAGCTGAGAGTGATCGCGGCCCTGGCTGCCTCGACCGGGATCGCAGCGCTCCTGCTCGACGTGTACGACGTCATCGCCATGCCCTTCACGCTCAGCTTCGTCGCCATCCCGGTGACGATCGCGCTGGTGGCCTTCTCTGCGATGGTCAACCGGGTCGATCGAGCCGACTTCGTCCGCCGGATGTGGATCGGGTTCGTCGCCGGGCTGCTCGCCACGGCGGCATACGACATCAGCAGGTGGCTGGTGCTGGTCCTGACCCCGGCGACCTTCGACCCCTTCCGAGCCCTTCCCAACTTCGGGGCGCTGATGCTCGACCAGCCTGCTTCAACGACGGGAGCGGTCGTTGCCGGCTGGATCTATCACTTCTGGAACGGCCTCTCCTTCGCCGTCATCTACACCCTTCTCGCCGGGGGAGCGCGGGCACGTTGGGCCGTGGGATGGGCCTTCCTTCTGGAGGTGGCCACGATCATCGTCACCCCCCGCTACACCGGGATATCGCCGACCGACACCGCTTTCATCGCAGTCAGCCTCATCGGCCACATCATTTACGGGGCCACACTCGGTGTGCTTGCCCGGAGCTGGTTGCCCGGCGATGGGCAGCGTCTGCTCCGGCTGGGCCCGGTCAAGCTCAAAGGAGAGGTTTGGTGATGACCCGCCGACTCACCGTCGTCGCCTTCCTGGTCATCGGGTTTGCGGTGCTGGCACCGCTCCCGGCGTCCGCCGACGACTGCTCCTCTCCGGCCGACTGCTCCAACACGGCCTGGACCGTCGGTGGCGGTGCTGCTGTGGCAGCCGGGCTGATCGCCGCAGCTGCCGCCTCCGGGTTGCTGCCGTCCAGCCCGACCAGCAGCGGGGGAGGCCAGCTCGATCCGGAGTGCCAGCAGCAGCTCAGTGACCAGCTCGACGTGATCAACGACGAGTTCCGTTACATATCAGAGCTTCGCGGGGCGTTGGAAGGCGCCCAGAACATGATGGAGGGCCTCGGAGCTCAGCTCTCGGATCAAATCGGATACATATCGACGCTCGGCGGGGACATGAACCCACAGGGGCCGTCGGTGCCCTTCGCCGACATGGGCGCCGGGCTGGCGTCGGCGCACGGTGCCAGATTCCAAGCCGCTGAGGAGGCCGCAAAGAAGGCGGCGGAGCGGGCGATGAGAGCCCGCGCCTCGGCCCAAAGCTGGTCCGAGTTGAGTCGTGCAGCGGCTGGGGCAGGCCGGCCAGTGGCGGGATTGGCCACTGCCTCACCTCAGGAGGTCCGTGCGATCGTGGAGAGCATGGAGGCCACGGCCCAGAGGTTGGCGGCCGAAGAGGCCCGTCTGGCTCAGGCGGCACAAACTGCCGGCCAGGCAGCATCGCGGGCCACGGCTCGTGCGGCAGGCCCAGTCACCAGGACCAGCTATCTCGGTGCCGCCGGTGGGTTCCTCTCGGCGGCGTTCAACGGTGTGTCGATGTGGATGTTCTCGTCGGGGCAAGCCGAGCAGATGGCCCGAGGTAAGGCGTTGGCCAAGAGAGAAGACCTCAAGGCCGAGATAGAGCGCTGGCAGAAGTACTCCGACAAGCTCGAGCAACGCATCGGGTCGCGGCTCGACCACCTTCACTCCAAGATCACCAAGTACGACTCAATGACCTACGGCTGTGGCGCAGAGCCGATCGGCGCAAGTGCCCACCAGATCTATGCCCATGCGGTGGCCAACGCATCTCCGATCGCCAGCTCGGCTCCGCTGCCACCGAGACTGGTGGAGCCGCGAAAGCGGGAGCTGGAAGAGGCAGAGAAGCCAGCCGATTGCCGCGCATACGTCTCGGCGTTGGGCCAATACGAGAGGATGCTCAAGTCGGTCAACGACGAAATCGACATGTGGCTGCGGCGACGAGTCGACCTGGCAGCGTCCCTCGAAGGCCTCGACGAGATCATCAGGGTCGAAGCAGAGAGCAGGTGGTGGACCAACCGGATCTACTACGGGATGCAGGGAAGCGCCGCTGCCATCTCTGCCGGGGGTGCGGTCGCCGGACTGGTCACGGTTGTGAATCTGCCCGTGGCCTTGGGCCTCGGGTGTCTCTCTATAGCTCTCTCGGTCAGCTCCGACTACATGTACTCCACGACCTGGCACCAGCTCTTCGAGTCGCGGATGCGTGCCGAGCGGGCATTCATGGCTTCACGCAGCCCGTACATCGAATCCGAGATAAGACGGCTCGAGAACCTCCTGGACGACGACCTTCGCAGTCGGCAGGCAGAGTTGGAGCAGAGCTATCAGGAGTGTGCTGGCGAGCCAGGTGTTCGCCCGCCCACACCAGTCGACTTCGGACCAAGAATGCGGAACAAAGGCCGAATAGTGCCCATACATAGGATAAGGACATGGCAGTAGACAAGAAGGTGCTCGACGATCTGGTCTCCAGCGGGTTCGGCCCGGCACAGGTGACCCAGGCCGGAGCGGGTTACCACGTGAGTGTTGGCGACAAGACCGCCACGGTCGAAATCGAGGGGCCGACGGTCAGAGTCCGATCGGAATCGCCAGGCGGGAAGCCACAGAGCACTCTTGAAGGAGCCGACAACACAGTGGAGCTGGCCCTTGCCGACCTGGAACGGCAGACCGGCGGGATCACCGAGGTGGACGCGACCGCCACGGCAGTGGTCACCACCACCTGGTTGGAAAGCTCACAGGCCACGGCCGGTGATGTGATCGCCGCAGCGATGGCGATGCAGTCGCTGGCGCGGACCGGGGCGATAGTCCTCTCCGAGCTCGCCATTCAGTTCGCGAGACAGGAAGCGATCGACTCTCAGGAAGACATCCCCATCCCACCGCCACCTGAGGCAAGCTCGGCTCCGCCGTCACAGCCACCGGTGGAGACGGTGTGGGTTTATGTCTCCCAGAGCACCCCAGGCATGGATCCGGCGGATGCGACCCGCCAGATCACCACCCTCGAGCCGGGCAACTGGTATCAGCTGATCGGGGAGTCCGGTGGTTGGGCGACGGTGGCCGCCTCCGATGGGAGCTGGCAGGTCTTGGTCAACGCAACGCAGGTGAAGAGGCAGTCATGACCCAGCCGCCAAACACCCCACCTCCGACGCCTCCACCGACACCACCACCGCCTCCGCCGCCACAGGTCCCTTCAACTCCAGCGCAGCCGCTGCAACCGTCACAGCCGGTGGCTCAGACGGCGCCCACGCCGCCGGTCATCCCGACCCGGTCCGGGTCGGCTTCGGCGACAGCCGGGCAGGTCCTGGCGATACTCGGCTTTTTGGCAATCCTCATCGGGTCCGGCGCGCTGGTCGCAGAGGTCGGAGCCGACGTAGTGTCTCGGGTCTTCTGGCTGGTTCCGGCCGGCGGTCTCTGGGGGCTGATCGGTGCCACGGCCCGTCGTGCCGGTTGGGTGTTGTTCGGCGGCACGCTGGCAGCAGCGCTCTACACCGGTGACATGCTCTACGTCTTGGAGGAGACCATCGCCGGCGGGTATTTCGATGACTACTTCGGTCTCGTCGGCTGGGGATGGCTCGTCGTCATCGGAAGCGTTCTGGCGTTGTCAGGTGTCATCCCCCTCGCCAAGCGCTGATCTGGCTCATCTGTTGCCGGTCAGCGGCACTGGGTGAACCAGCGGACCTCATCGTCGAGGAAGGCGAAGGTGGCCGTCGCGTCGAATGACCCGCCCTGGAACGTGAAGGACGTGGGTAGGGAGTAGACGTCCGCGGTCCCGGTCTCGAATGTCTGCGATTGCGGGCCGGTCACCTGCCCGGTGGCCTGATAGTCACCCAAAGCCAGGATTTCCCTCTCGATGAAGCTCCGGCACAGCTCTGCGTTGTAGAGGTCGGTGACGATCGGGTGCAAGGAGGAGAGGAGGAAGTCAACGTCTCCGCTCTCGATAGCCGCCACTTGCAGTTCGAAGAAGGCGAGGACCGCGGTCCCAGCATCGACAGCAGTGGTGGTGGTCGCTGCTTGGGTGGTCGTGGCGGTGCCAGGGGCAGTTGTTGTGGTCGAAGCCAGATGCTCGGTGACAGCTGGTGTGCCGGCGACGCTGGTCGATGTCGTGGAGGCGGGCTCACTTTCCCCGCCGGATGTGATCGCTCCGAGAGCGCCGGCGAGTACCAGGGCCAGCCCTCCGATCATCATCACGATTCCGATGGTTCGGCGGTTCACGGCCATGACGCTAGGCGCGAGAGCCCGTCAAGTGGTGGTCAAAGGGCCACCGTGCCCGCGCTCGGGTGGTGCCAGAACGTCGAGAGAGGCGACCTCGTCGTAGACACCGCGGAGACAGGCCTGCTCATAGCAGGCCAGAGTCGACCCGTTGGGCTCGGCCTCGATGAGACGTTCGATCTCGGAGTCCAGGGCTCCTTCCATCAACTCGTCGACGAACTGGCCGGCATCCCTTGCCGGCACTGAGATGTAGGCGTCTCTCAGCCCGGTGATCTTCACGACGGTGAAATCCCACGAGACGGCGATGGGCTCAACCGAGAACCCTGGCCTCTCCAGGGTCTCGACAAGCCAGTTGTGTTTGGTGACCGGCTGCCCGACCGGGCCGCCTGCGGCGTGCGGGCCTGGCGACCGTTCCGAGGGGAGTGGGTCATCTCCGGAGATCCGGCGATCGGCTGCATTCAGGTCATGCGCCGACGCCCGGTTGCCGAGCGCCTGCTTTGCTTTTGCCCAGGCCGAATCGAGAAGCTTCTGCACGGTGATGGAGCCGACCAGCTCCCGGCGCAGCGCAGCCTCCCGGCCCGCTTCGTAAAGGTCGATGCCGAACGCCTCGCGATCGATGTACCAGCCGTAGCGTTGCACTGACGGGACGATCTCCACCCTGATCGGAGGTGCCAACGACCGTTTCCGGCGTTGTCGGGACGCGACCTGGCTGCAGATCAAGACTCCTCCGGTCGCCATCGCCACCGCCGCCTCCAGGTCAGGGCCGGTGACGAACTCCCCGCCAAGCTCGACTCGCCCGAACCTGGGCCGGACCAGGAGGCCGGGGGAGTCCCGGTCGTCCATCATCAGCATCTGTGCCGGGGCGAAGGTGCGGCAGAACATCCCAGCCGCTCTGACCACATGCTCCTCGGGGCAGGAGACAGAGATGTGGGTTGACACCCCTGTCAGCTGGAACGAGTCGCCGACCAGTTCGTCGAGCGTTTCCCTGGCGGCTCTCATCCATGCCGACGCTTGAGCGGAGAAGCCCGGTTCTACGTCGATGGGAGGGCTGGCCACCTCCGCCTCCTCCCCGTCGCACGTCACCGAGATCCCCGCCGGCAGCCGGTACGCGTTGGGATCACCCGGGTCCAGCCGGCCACCAGGTATGTCGAGGGTGTGAATCACCTCACGGAAGTCGACCTGTCTTCCGTAGCGCTCCACACGGAACTCGTGCTCGATGCCGACACGCAACATCGTCATCCTCGGCCCCGCGTTGATGCGAGGTCGGTAGGCTCGACGAATGCGGCCGGCAACAAAGCTCTTGATCGCAGCCAGTTTGGTGGTCCTTGCCATTCCACTCGGTGTTGCATTGGGCCAGCCTGTCAATCCGGTCCCAGAAGTGTTGACTCACCTAGGCGCCACGCCGGACCAAGGCGCCGAGTTCGCATCCAACATGATGCCTCTCGACATAGTGCCATATCGCTTCGCCGACAACCCGTCGGGTGAAGCCACGCTCTCAGCGGACGATTTCCCCTGGATGCGGCCCAATGCAATAGGTGCCGACCTCGTCCAGCTCCCGTCCGATTTCGCAGGCCCCTCTTTCCCGGACGGGACTGTCCACGCCACATCTGGCAATGGCCTTGTCCCCGGCGGCGTCTACGGGTTGTTCCTCGCCTCATACGACGGGGAGATGACCGAAGACAACATGGGAGGGCTGTACTTCAACCTCTCCATCCCAACTGTGAAGCCCGGAGCGGACGTCTGGGTGCCGGCCGCGGCGTTCCCGGCAGACACCTGGGGCGGGGCGGGGACCATCCCGTACCTGACTTATGGTCCCAACCCTTGGGGCCTGTCCATGTCGCAGGTGCAGCAAGACGGGAGCCTGGCGGACGTCCCATTCGACGGCTTCGGCTTCGTCGGCCACGGCGTTTCCGGCTTCTTGGTCGACATAGATTCCCTGGTTGGCCCAGGCGGCGACTGGAACGAGCTTGGATTCGGCTTTGCGCTTCACGTTCACGACGGCACCTTCGGCTCTTGCGACACTTGTCGGTCGGCGATCTACGCCTCCCCGCGCATCGGTCCCGAGTCGAGCCTCAAGAGGACGTTCTACTCGACCACGCGGGTCGACACGCCCCTGATGTTGGGCGGGTCGACGCGAGTGGCGCCCACCACCACAACCACGACGACGACTCCGACGACAACAACGACCATCCAGGAGACGACGACGACGGCTGTGTCGGGGACTCAGGCCGACCCGTCTTCGACCGGCAGCGAGCTGTCCATCGTGTTCGTCATCCTCATCTTCATCGGGTTGCTCGTCGCACTCGGTGGCGGCTATCTCTGGTACCAGAACCGGGATGAAACTACGACGGCCACCACCGAAGCTTCGGAGTCGTGGGCCACGACAATCGCCTCGGCACCGGCTCAGGAGATGGGCACCTCCGTGCTGGCCAGCGTTGCCACGACGCCCCCCTCGGTGGTCACCAAAGACCGGCCGGGCAAGGGTGCCGGTGGCGACGCTGAGACGCCGCCGAAGATAGGCGTGGGTGGGGCTATCCCCTAGACCTGATCGGGGCTACGACTTCAGGTTGCCGCTGGAGTCGTACTCGTAGGTGTCGACCGATCCGTCGGGGCGATTCACGGTCGCGGTGGCGCTGCCATCGTCGTGGTACTCATAGGAACCGTTGCCACGCGGCCCTTCCCACGACCGTCCCACCAGCTTGCCGTTCTTGTCGTACTGGTCGGTCACCTCATTGTCCGAAGTGTCGTTCCAACGTGACGTGGTCGATCCGTCCTCGTGCGTCGCTGAGGCCCAGTCGCTCTGATACGAATCCGTTGCCGTCTGGCCGTCGGGATAGGTGACCGTCCTTGTCACCGAGCCGTCGGCGTTGGTCTTCAAGTTCGTCTTGGTGGTGTTGCCCCCAGCATCGGTTTCGGTGATGGTGGTGCTGCCGTCAGGGTTGTGCTCGGTAGTGGTGGTCGAGCCGTCGGGATGGGTTGCAGTGGCGGAAGCCGGCTGGCCGGGGTTGGCCACCGTGGTCGCACCGCCACCGGCGCTTTCGGCGGCCGTCGTTGCCGCGCCCGCGGTGTCTGCTGGTGCGCTTGCCGTGACTGAGCCTGCTTGGTTGCCCTTCTCCATGAGTCCTCCGTTTGAACCTGGCTGGGATGCTAGTGATCAATGGCCGGGTCGTGTCAGGCGAGATTGGGTTCCGCGATGCCACAGGTCGACCGGCGCACGACAACCTTGCCGATGAGCTACTTCTTTTGTTTGCCTTGCAGGCGGGGTTCCGGTTCTTGGAAGTCATCGCACTCACAGCGCGGAACGGTGCAGCCGAGATAGCCGCGATGTTCGCGGTTCGGATGACCGCAAACAGTGCACCGTCGCGAAGGGGAGAGACGAGCCTCCGGTCGAGCTCCGCTCATGATCTCGGCTCAGCTGACAAACGTATACAAGGGGCGCAACACATGACTGCCTCCTTCTGGAGATCGGACCGCCAGGGTCGACGCCTCGCATGAGTTGCGATTGCTTCGCCAGACGGACGGAGACGAGGCGGGCGCAGTGGGCATTCAGGCCCACAAACTGATCCTTCAACCCTACATGGTGCGATTCCGCCGTATTGGGGTAGCGTCATTGCATCGTGGTGTTCCTTCTGGTGCGCCAAACAAAGAGGAGCGCCGCCAATGACCGAGTCCGATCGAGAAGAGGCTGAACGAAACGAGCGAGAGCGTCGAGAGGCCAACGAGCGTTACGAGAAGGAACGCAAGGAGTCACACGAACGTCACGAGCGGGAACGCAAGGCGGCGAGAGCGCGGCGCGAGCAGGAGCGCAAGGACCGCCAAGGCTGAGCTCGACTTGCGAGAACCTGGGCTACCCCTGACAGGTCGTTAGGCTGATACGGAGCCGCACCGGGTGGAGGCCAGCGAATTGTCGCTTCCCCGGCGAACCAACGGCTTTGTTTCCTCATCCGGTTGGACCGCCTCTTCGACCGACACTCGGCATCTCGTTGCTTTGGAGCGCGGGTCGAGAGAGACGGCAATCTTCATTTAATCGATCCAGCCGGATCACTGGAGCCCAAACATGTCAACCTCATTCACCGAACTTGGGCTGCCCAAGACCATCGGAGCCGAACTCGCCCGACGCGAGATCACAGAGCCCTTCCCGGTTCAAGCGGCAACCATCCCGGACGTGCTCTCGGGCCGTGATGTCAGCGGCAAAGCGCCGACGGGCTCTGGCAAGACGTTGGCGTTCGGCTTGCCGCTGCTGGCCATGGTCGACAAGGCCGAGTCGAAGCGCCCCAGGGCGTTGATTCTCGCTCCGACGAGGGAGCTGGCAGATCAGATCGAAAAGGAGCTAACCCCTATCGCTCGAGTGGTCGGCCGACGGATCACCGCCATCTACGGAGGCGTCGGATACGGCCCGCAACGTAACGCACTTCGCCGTGGTGTCGATGTTCTGGTTGCCACACCAGGTCGTCTCGAAGACTTGATTGAACAGGGTGATGTTCGATTGGAGGATGTGACATTCGCTGTGATCGACGAGGCTGACCGTATGGCTGACATGGGGTTCCTCCCCGCGGTCCGCAGGATCCTCGACTCAACGGCTTCTGAGCGCCAGACGCTTCTCTTCTCGGCGACGCTCGACGGTGATGTTGCCCGGCTCAGCCGGGAGTACCAGCGTCAGCCGGTGAAGCACGAGGCTCCGTCAGTGATGACAAGCGTCAAAGAAGCGACCCATCTCTTCTGGCTGGTAGAGCGAAGTGATCGTGTCGAGCACACCGCCGACATCATCAGCTCTTCTGAGAAAACCATCGTGTTCACACGCACGCGCCACGGTGCGGACCGTCTCGTCAAGCAGCTCGGGCGAGCAGGTGTCAAGGCCGTCTCCATGCATGGCGGCCGTAACCAGAACCAGCGGAGCCGGGCCTTGAAAGCGTTCTCTACGGGGTCGGCGGCAGCCCTGGTCGCCACCGATGTCGCTGCTCGAGGCATTCACGTCGATGATGTCTCAACGGTCGTGCACTATGACCCGCCGGGCGATCACAAGGACTACATCCACCGGTCAGGCCGCACCGGGCGCGCCGGAGCAACCGGCACTGTGGTCAGTCTCGTGATGGAGGATCAGCGTCGTTCGGTCATGACGATGCAGCGTCGTCTCTCGATGAAGCCGCAAATCGGCAGGCCTGAGCTTCCGCAGCTTCAAAGCGAGAAGAGCCGGGGCATGTCCGGGCAAGGGTCGGCTTCCCGTCCGAAACCCGCCGTCTCAGAGACGTTGATGAGCATCTTCGTGGGCAACCTGCCATGGAGCACCACAGCTGATGACCTCGATCGTCTATTCAGCTCTCATGGCCCAGTGGCCAACGCATCGGTCGCCACTCGCAGCGGCAAGTCGAAGGGTTACGGCTTCGTCGAAATGCCAGCTTCGAGTGCTCTCGCTGCGATCGATTCCATGTCGGGAACCAAGCTCTCGGGACGGGTGCTCAAGATTCGAGAGGCTCGCCCCACGTTCGCCAAGCGCTGACCGGGGCTCATCGATCGGTGCTCGTGTCAGACGAGTGAATGGAGCCAGTGGTTCAGCGGTCCACGCGTCTCGCCGGGCCGGCCAGCAGGTCTTCCAACTCGGTCCGTGACACCGACGGATGGTCGCCCCGAGTGGCCAGCGCCATGGCGGCCAGCGCTGTCCCACGAAGAACACCGGTCTCGAGATCTTCATCGAGCACACCGTCCAGAACCCCGGCCACGAAGGCGTCGCCGGCCCCGATTCGATCGATGACCGTCACATCCATCGCAGGGATGTGACCACCTGAATCGTCATGTCTCCACCAGGCACCATCTTCCCCGGACGTGATGACAACCTGGGAAACCTGGAACCGGTCGGCAAGCTCCGCGGCGGTCACTTCAGGGTGCTCGGAAGCCTCGAACAGCTGGTGAGCGTCTTCGCTGGTGCAGACCAGGAGGCCGGCGTTTGTCATCAGCTTCGAGAGAGCCGAGGCCGCCTCGTCCACGTCCCACAGCTTTGCCCGATAGTTGACGTCGACTGAGAGAAGCTGGTCGGCCTCCCGCACCCGATCGGCGATGGCCAAGGAGGCCTCGAGGCAAGTGGGGGAGAGGGCTGGCGTGATCCCCGACAGGTGCACGACATCGGCCTCTTCGACGAGACCCCAAGGGATGTCGGAGGTGCCAAAGGCCGAGGCAGCAGAGTCACCTCGGTCATAGATGACTCGAGTTGGCAGAGGCTGAGGCTGCAACTCCACGTAGTAGACGCCGAGCCGACTGTCGGGGACGATCTGGACATGGGAGCAGTCGACACCAGCACCTCGAAGGGTCGAGATCACCCGTCGGCCCAGTGGCCCATCGGGCAGCTTCGACACCCACGACACTTCACGGCCGAGATTGCCGAGTGCGATCGCGACATTCGCCTCCGAGCCGGCCACGTGCAGGTCAACCGCGGATGCCGACGCCAGTGGCTGGCCCGGCGGGACCGAGAGCCGCAGCATGGCCTCGCCGAAGGTGACGATCTCAGGCATCAGCAGGTCACCGGGTTGCTCATCGGCATTCCACGATGCGTTTTTCTGTTCGGAACGGCTAGACCCCATCTCGTCATTGCGCGATCATATAAAACATGCGACTCACAGAGCACGTGTATCTGGTAGGCGGCGGCCCTTTCACCGGTTTCGGGCTGACCAACGGGCCCGACAGCCACATCTACCTCATCGACGGGGGAGGAGAGCTGGCGTTGGTCGACAGCGGTCTCGGCCTTGACGAGGACTTCAGCCGGATCATCGAGAACATCGAGGCGCATGGCTTCGACCCGGGCTCGATCTCGACTGTCGCGATCACTCATTACCACGGCGACCATGCCGGCGGTGCCGCCAAGGTGAGGCATGAGCTAGGGGCGAATGTCGCCATCAGCGCCGATGTCGCCGGAGCCGTGCAGGCCGGCGACGAAGAGGCCACCGGCTTCGCCGCTGCTCGTGATGCCGGCATTTTCCCGGAAGGGTCCAGCCTCGAGGCGTGTGAAGTGGATACCGCCCTCACCGATGGCGACGTGATCACAGTTGGCGAGTTGAACCTGGAGTTCGTGGCCACCCCTGGCCATTGCGCCGGGCACGGGTCCTACCTCCTCCACCAAGACCAGGGCAGTGCGCTGTTCACGGGAGATTCGCTGTTCTGGGCCGGACGGATACTGCTTCAGGCGGTGCCTGACTGCGATCTTGGGGAATCGCTCGAGTCGATCCGCCGCATGGCGTCTCTCGAGTTCGAGGCCTTTTTGCCAGGTCACGGCAGCCTCGCGGTCAACGGAGGTCAGGTCCACGCCGCCATGGCGAAGGCCGAGGTCGACGGTTTGGGCGTTCCCAAGAGCCTGCTTTGACTCGCTCGACCCCCTCTTTCCAAGGGCTGGAGAAGTCCCGTCGGCGGGCGATTCCAGCTAATCTGTCGGTCGTTCCCCCGATCAGCCGGTCACTGGCCCGCGATCGGTCAGGGAGCCGACGAAGGAGGAGTGGGAGATGGTGACCTCAACCAATAAGGCTCAGCCGGTCAGCTTGGTCGATCAGGTGCTGGGGTACGTGCGTGATCGGATTCTTTCAGGCGAATACGAGCCCGGAGCGAGACTGAGGCTTCAACCGCTCGCCGAAGAGTCGGGAGCGAGTCTGATCCCGGTTCGAGAGGCTTTGCGCATCCTCGAGGCCGAGCGGCTCGTGGAGACCATTCCCAACCGCGGTGCCCGGGTGGCACCGATCTCCCGTGACGACATCGATGATCTCTACAGGACCCGGATCCTCCTTGAGACCCATGCGGTCAGGGAGTCGCCACCGATGCCCGATGAGGAGAAGGCCGAGTACCTGGAGATCCTCGACCAGATCCAAGAGGCCTCCAAGGCAGATGACGAAGACCGGGTGCTGAAGCTGCACAGGCAGTATCACTTCGGTCTCTACAACCGCACGTCATCGACGTGGCTGCCGACACTGATCGATCTTCTGTGGAAGCACACCGAGCGTTACCAGCGCTTGTCGCTCCCGTTCCGTCACGACGCTGCCGATGACGAGCACAGGGGTGTGCTGCTGGCGCTGCTCGAGGGTGACAGCGACAAGGCGGCAGAGGCACTCCACACTCATCTG
Source organism: Acidimicrobiia bacterium (assembly GCA_028285585.1). GTDB lineage: Bacteria > Actinomycetota > Acidimicrobiia > Spongiisociales > ZC4RG35 > CAXMPK01. The sequence goes on along the minus strand of JANQOU010000007.1, from coordinate 38,504 downwards.
AAGACCACCGCCCGACTGGTTGGCGATGCCTACCAGGAAGAAGTCAGCGGCTGAGGAAACTCAGGATCGCCTGAACCGACTCGTCCGGCTGCTCGATGTAGTGGCCGTGGCCGCTTCCCTCGAACACGACGAGCTCTGCGTTGGGCAAGGTCTCCGACACGTATCGGGCACCGGCACCGCCTGGGCCTGCGTCCAAGGGCGTGAGGCAGTCCTCTGAGCCGACCATGACCAGAGTGGGACAGGTCACCTGAGCCAGATGCGCCCTCACATCCGTGTCGATCATCGCTTGGCAGGCGTCGATGAACACTTCCGTAGAGGCGTTGCGCGCCGTCACTTCCTGCATCTCGACGAGGGCTTCGTCGCCCTCGAAGTTGTTGTCGAGGTAGGTGCGGGAGAAGGCCTTGGTCAGCAGCTCCTCGGCAAGCTCGCGTGACTCGACGCCGTAGGCGCGGGCGACGTGCTGCCAAACTTTGAACTGGAGGATGCCCATCTGGTCGCATCTGGCCACTGCGCCGGCGCCAAGCAGCAGCTTGTCCACCCGATCTGGGTAGCGGGCAGCAAAGTTGACGGCGATGAAACTTCCCATCGAGCCACCGTGTATGTGTGCCCGTTCCACGTCGAGGCTGTCGAGAAGCCCTGCCAAGTCGTCGCTCCACACGTCAATGGTGTATCGCTGGTCGGGCCTGTCGCTGAGGCCGTAGCCTCGGTGGTCGTAGTCGAGCACCCTGTAGTGCTCCGACAAAGGCTCGGTGATCGTGGCGTAGCCCTCGTGAGCGCTGACTGCACCCCCAATCTGAACCACAGTCTCACCTGTGCCGCTGAACTCGTACCAGAGGTTGGCACCGTTGACCTGGGTGTGTGCCATCAGAGGAAGCTCTTCGGGACGAGCCCGGATCGATTCACGTCTCTGAGCCTGCTGCGGCCACCGGGTTGCTGAGGCGGCCTATGCCCTCTATCTCGATCGAGACCGTGTCTCCGTCCTTGAGGAACTCAGGGGGCGTCCGCGAGAAGCCGACGCCATGAGGTGTACCCGTGGTGATCACGGTTCCGGGGAGGAGGGTTGTCGAGCGACTGAGCAGGCTGACGATCTGAGTCACCGAGAAGATCAGCTCGGATGTGTGGGAGGACTGCTTGAGGTCGTCGTTCACCCACAGCGAGATGCTCAGATCTGAGGCATCCCCGAGCACGTCCGGTGTGACGATCCAGGGCCCCATCGGCTTGAAGGTGTCGAAAGACTTCGACCGCCCCCACTGGCCCTCCGACATCTGGATGTCGCGAGCGGTCACGTCGTTGATGATCGTGTATCCGCCGACGTGGCCAAGAGCATCCTCTTCCGGGATGTCCCGGCCGCCTGAGCCGATGACGATCCCCAGCTCGGCCTCCCAGTCGTTCTCGTCGCTGAAGGGCGGCATTTCGATGGTGTCACCGTCGCCGATGATCGAGGTCTTGTACAGGCCGAAGGTCACGGGATCTGTCGGTATCTCCATCCCGGCTTCTGCGGCGTGGTCGCGGTAGTTGAGGCCAACACCTAGGAACTGGGGCGGGTCGGGCATCGGGGCGAGAAGGGAGACTTCATCGAGAGGAATCGGGGCTTTCTTCGCCTTCGACACACGTTGCAGCAACTCGTTGTCGGCAAGAGCATCAACGAGGGCGACGTCTTCGTCAGCGGGGAAGAGCTGGTCGTCCTCGATGAGTCCCCAACCCGCGCGGCCATGATTCGCGTATCGAGCTACAAGGGTCATCCGGGCCTCTCTCCCAACTTCTCAGTCGCCGTGGAGTCAGAGTTTATATTATCAGCCCGATGCCGTCGAGGTCGCCCGCCGTCCAACTAAGTCGCGTCTCTTGATGTTTGAGCACGACCCGCCCGAGATGGTGCTGAGGGGAGGGCATGTCGCCGATGGGACCGGCCGGGCTCCGGCAAGGTCCGATGTCCTTCTCAGCCAGGGCCGGGTCGTGGCAGTCGAAGACGGGGGGAGTGCTCCCGGCGCCGTCGTGATCAACGCCGAAGGCCTCGTGGTGGCACCGGGGCTGATCGACGTGCACACACATGCCGATCTTCTGCCTTTCGTCGCCGATGGCGAGCAAGCGCTACGCACCGGTGCCCTCATGCAAGGCGTCACCACTGTCATCGCCGGCAACTGTGGTTTCAGTGTCTTCCCGCTCTCGAAGGGCAGCGACTCTGCGGCCGTCCGGGAGCACCTGGCGACTTTGTTTGGTGAGGCCACCGCCATCTTCGAAGATCTTGCCGAATACGGGGCAGCGCTGGCTTTGGCGGGACTCGAGTCGAACGTGGCGACATTGGTCGGTCAGGGAACGTTGCGAGCCGCCGTGGTCGGCTTCGAAGACCGCAAGGCCACCGAAGCCGAGATCGCTGAGATGCGGGAGCTGACCGTTCGCGCTTTCGAGCAGGGTGCCCTTGGGCTTTCGACGGGTCTGCTCTACCCGCCGGGGTCTCACGCCGAAACCGACGAGCTGGTAGAGCTTGCCCGAGTGGCTGCCTCGTGGGGCCGTCCCTATGTCAGTCACATCCGCAACGAGATGGATCAAGTGGCCGAGGGTCTGGCTGAAGCGATCGACATCGGCCGGCAGGCCTCGGTCGCCGTCCAGGTCTCGCATCTCAAGGCCGGAGGGCGGAGGAATCACGGCCGGCTCGAAGAATTGCTGGGTTTGCTCGACGAGGCCGCCGCAGAGGGCGTCGATGTGGCAGCCGACGCCTATCCCTACACCCGCTCCAGCACGGTGATGCATGCGCTGCTTCCACCCTGGGTCACCGAAGGCGGGATCGAGGCGATGATCGCCAGGCTCGCCGATCCCGACGCTCGGCAGCGCGTCGGGAAGTCGTTCGAAGAGGACGATCCGGGTTGGCAGAACTTCATATCGGCCGGCTCTTGGGATGACGTGACAGTGGCCTCGGCTCCGTTCAGTCGGGAGTCGGAGGGCCGCACCGTCGCCCAGTTGGCTGCCGACAGAAGCATCGACCCTGTTGACTTGGTCGCTGACATGGTCGTCGCCGGCAGCGGCTCGGTGACCGTGACCATCGAGACTCTCGCTGCCGATGATGTCGCCAGATGTCTCGCCTCGAACAGGGTCATGCTCGGTTCCGACGGGATCCCCACCCCCGGCAAGCCACACCCTCGTTGGGCCGGCTCCTTCTCAAGAGCCCTCTCCAAGAAAGCGAGAGACGCCTACGGGCTGTCCGTAGCCGAGGCGGTCCACAAGATGACTGCGTGGCCGGCTCGCCGCTTCGGTCTGGTCGACAGGGGTGTTGTCGCGGTTGGCGCCATCGCAGATCTGGTGATCTTCGATTCCGAACGTGTCGAAGATCGAGCCACCTACCAGGAGCCCCTGCTGCCCCCAGAAGGGGTGGAGCACGTCATCGTCGGTGGCCATCACGTAGTGGATGGGGGAGTGTTCACCGGTGGCCGGGCCGGGCGATTCTTGACGGCGTCACAGAACTGACAACAAAAGGAGACGAGATGACCCAGAACGCATACTCCGAGGTGCCCGGGCTGTGTCAGCCCCCAGAGCCGTACTCCTATGCCATCCGGGCGGGCGACACCCTGTACTTGGCGGGCCAAGTTGCTTTGGACGAAGAAGGGGAGGTGGTTGGCTCCACCGTGGTGGAGCAGGCCCGTCAGGTCTGGTCCAACATCGAGGCGGTGCTAGCCGAGGCGGGCTCGTCGATAGCGGACGTTGTCAAGGTCACTTACTACATGCAAGACATCCGTGAGATCGCGGAGGAGATCGGCGTGCGCAAGCAAGTTTTTGCCGGCCGGCCGTTGCCTGCGGTCACGGCTGTACAGGCTGCGGCACTCGGCCTGCCTGGCCTGATGATGGAGGTCGACGTTGTGGCGGTGGTTGGAAGTGGATGACAACGCAATCTCGAGGGCTCGGTCGCAGCTGAGCTCAGCCGGCCTGACTCACGAGGTGTTCGATGCCCAAGAAGTCGCCGCTGATCTTGCCGAGCGCACCACCTTGAGCGAGTCGTTGGACGAGATGGTTACGGCTAGCGAGCTGGTGCCCGGCTCAGCACTACCAGCGGTGAGGCCACCCGGATGAGTGCTCATGTTGCCGAGTTGGCCGCTGCTCTGAAGTCCGGTGAGGCCACCAGCACCAGCCTCACCGAGAGCGCCCTTGCCGCCGCCGGCGACCTGGGCGACCACTTGGGGGCCTTCGTGCTCCTCGACGAAGAGGGTGCTCTCGAGCGCGCAAGCCGGACTGACGAGGCACTTGCTTCAGGTGTCCAGCTGGGACCGCTGGCCGGGATCCCCATCGCCATGAAAGACATCGTCGACATGGAAGCGCTGCCGACTCGGGCCGGTTCCGAGGCTTACCCCGACGAGCCTGTCGCCCGCGACGCGACCCTCGTCGCCAAGCTGCGAGCCGAGGGAGCTGTCATCGTCGGCAAGACGACCACTCATGAGCTGGCTTGCGGTGTGTACAGCGCACCTGTTTCAAACCCCTGGTCGCCGGATCGAATCCCTGGTGGCTCCAGTGGTGGCTCCGGTGCAGCGGTCGCCAGTGGGATCGTCCCCATGGCGGTCGGCAGCGACACCGGCGGGTCGATTCGCATCCCGGCCTCCTTGTGCGGTGTTGTTGGCTTGAAGCCCACTTATGGGCGGGTATCGCGGTTTGGCGTTGAGCCGCTCTCTTGGTCACTGGATCACCTGGGGCCTTTGGCCAGCTCGGTGGAAGGGTGCGTGGCCGGCTTGCAGGCGATGGCGGGGGACGACCCACTCGATCCGGCGACGGCGGGCCAGCCCCCTCTCGATCTGGAAGGTGCAGTGTCAGCCGGTGTCGAAAGCCTGCGAGTCGGCGTTCTGCACGGTCCCCCGTTCGAGCCCCTTCATCCCGACGTTGCAGCGGCGACAGCGGCGACGGTTGGCCGTCTCGACGCTGCCGGTGCCCACATCGTGGATCTGTCGATCCCTGAGCTGGCTCACACCATCGCCGCCGAGTTCGGCATCGTCGGGCCCGAGGCCGGTGCCTATCACCAAGAGATGCTCCGAGACAACCCCGATTTGATCGATCCCGAAATCAGGTCTCTCCTCGTTGCCGGCCTCCTTCTTCCGGCAAGCCAGTACATCAAGGCGCTCAGAGCCAAGGAGATCATCTCGGATGCCATTCGCCGAGCTTTCGAGGAGCATGAGGTCGACGTGCTGGTCAGTCCCACGCTTCCGGCAACGGCAGCTTTGAAAGATCAGGACGAGTTTGAGTACTCGGCGGGCACCGAACCCGTGACGGTCTCGTACGTTCGTACCACGGCACCCTTCAACCTGTCCGGGCTGCCCGCCATATCGGTGCCCTCAGGGCACGACAGCGCCGGCTTGCCGGTTGGGTTTCAAATCGCCGGCCGGCCATATGACGAGAGAACTGTGGTGAGAGTCGCCGGCGTGGTTGAAGAGACAAATCCCGACGGTGGAAGGACTCCACCACTGCATGTAGAGGAGGCAACGTGAGAGCTTTGGTCTATGACGGGCCCAACCAGATGCACATAGAAGAGAGAGACCGGCCCGAGCCGGGCCCGGGCGAGGTGTTGCTCAGGCTCGGGTTCATCGGGATCTGCGGCTCCGATCTTCACGGATACACCGGCGAGTCCGGCCGACGCGTGGCCGGCATGGTGATGGGTCACGAGGCCAGCGGCTGGATCGAGGCGGTCGGGGCTGGTGTCGATGGCCTTGACGTCGGCGAGCCTGTGACCTTCAACCCGGCGCTTCCCTGTGACGGCCACTGCGGCCATCGTGTGGAGAATCAGTGCGCAGAGCTGCGGGTGATCGGGGTGACGCCCGAGATCCAAGGGGCGTTTGCCGATTTCATGGTTGTCGACAGTGCTCGCGTGGTGCGACTCGACGGCCTCGATCCGGAGACGGCCGCGATGGCCGAGCCGGTTGCGGTCGCAATTCAGTCAGTGGAGCGTTGTGGTATCGGGCCAGGCGAGGAGGTCCTCGTTGTTGGTGGTGGGATGATCGGTCTTTGCATCGCATTGGCGGCCCGCCACGCCGGTGCCGGATCGGTCGTGATCACCGAGTCGATGGAGGAGCGTCGCGAGCTGGCCACCAAGCTTGGCTTCGAGGCGTTGGAGCCCTCGGCGGCAGAGCTGAGCGGTTTCGATGTCGCCGTGGATGCGGTTGGCATATCAGCAACGGCAGCGGCTGCGATCGGTGCGGTTAGGCGTGGGGGCAGGGTCGGCTTCGTCGGCCTCGGGCTGCCCGAGGTGAACATCCCACTGTTCGAAGTGGTGGTTCCCGAGGTGACGATCGTTGGATCCTTCTGTTACCCGGACGAGGTCTTCGAGCGGGCAGTCCGGTTGCTGCGCGATGGCGAGTTGGATGTGAGCCTGCTGCTCGGTGGCGTGGAGCGCTTCGAGGACGCCCACAGCGCCTTTGAGGCGTTGGCCGTCGGCGACCGCAAAGACGCCAAGATCCTGATCTCGACGGGCCACTGATGGTTGAGAGGAGATAGAGGTGCCTCACACAACAATCGCGACCGGCATCGAGATGTACTACGAGGTGGAAGGGTCCGGCGAACCGCTGCTGCTGATCATGGGCACCAACGCCGATCACACCACCTGGGAGTCGCAGGTTGAGGCCTACCAGGACACCTACACCGTCATCACCTACGACGCCCGGGGAACCGGCCAATCCACCCACCCGGAAGACAGGGATGAGTATTCGATGCGGATTCTCGGTGATGACGCTGCTGCGCTCCTCGATGCCATCGGCGTGGAGCGGGCTCACATATCTGGCCTGTCGCTGGGCTCGGCCACGGCTCAGGAGCTGGCCATCAACCACCCTGACAAGGTCGCAACTCTCCAGCTGCACTGCACCTGGGGGAAGTCGGACGAGTGGTTCAACAGGATGATCGACACCAACGAGTTCTGCATCACTCACGACGACCCTGAGATGTACATCCGAACTGCCCTGCTCTGGGTGGCGAGCCCCGCGTTCATCAACGATCAGCCTGACGATGTCGAGGCATTCGAGAGGGGCTTCCTGCTGGACAACCCGCACCCGCCGTCGAAGCACGGCATGCTGGGGCACTTCCACGCCGACAAGACCCACGACACGCTCGACCGGCTGCATCTCATCACCGTGCCGACGCTGATCACCTCAGGGGAGGCCGACTGGCAGGTGCCCACCCGGTACGGGTTGGAGGTTCAGGGCCGAATCCCGGGCTCCACGATGCACGTCTTCACCGGACCCCACTCCAGCCACATCGCCTTTCACGAGATGGCGGACGAGTGGAATACCTTCACGAAAGCTTGGCTGAACCGCCACTCAGGCACGTTGTCCTGAAAGGGTTTGCGATGTCAGTGGGCGGTCCAGCCACCGTCCACGGTCACAACCGACCCGGTCACGTAACTGGAGGCGGCCGAGGCAAGGAACAAGGCGGCACCTTGGATCTCGTGGAGCTCACCCCAGCGCTTTAACGCCACCTCTTGGGCGATGACCCGCTTTGCGTGGTCGGAGTCTTGGAACGGGATGTTCATCTCTGTCAGGAAAGGGCCCGGCGCAATGGCGTTGACGGTGGTGCCTGTGTCTGCCCACTCCAGCGCCAGGGTCCTGGTCAGCTGGATCAGGGCTCCTTTCGAGGTGGTGTAGGCGGTCCTGTTGGGTGCCGCCACCAGCCCGAAAGTGGAAGAGACGTTGATGACCCGGCCAGCTCCGGACGCATGCAGATGCTCTCTCGCTGTGCGGCACATCAGCCACGGGCCGGTCAGATTCACTGCCAGTGACTCCTCGAACTCGGCCTGATCCAGGGTCTCGATCGACCCCCGGGTGTTGATCCCGGCGTTGTTGACCAGGATGTCGAGCGATCCGAAGACATCCACGGTCTTGTTGACCGAGTTTTCGACCTCTGAGGCCTTGGACACGTCGGCGGCGACCCCTTCGACTCGACCGCCGGTGAGCGACCCGATCTCCCCGGCTCGCTCGGTGACGCCGACGGTGTCACGTGACGTGATCACCACGTCGGCCCCGGCCCAGGAGAACGCTTCGGCTATTGCCGCTCCTAGGCCGCGGGAGCCCCCGGTGACGAGGGCGACTTTCCCGGTGAGCGAGAAGAGGTCGAGTGGGTTATCCGCCGTGGGCCTCCTCGTAGGAGGGGCCGCCGGTCTCGTCGACCCAGTAGCGCTTGGCCCAGCCGACACCCTTCCAGGTCTTGATGTTGGTGGGTGTCATCTTGATGAGCCATCTCGGCTGCTGGAGTGTTGACGTGAGGTAGGTCGGGCCGTTCGGTCCCAGGTACCGGTAAGACATCTTCTCGGCCACCTCGACCCACTTGCCACCGACGTTGGGCTCTTCGACGACCTCCGAGGTGCCTTCCATGATCACCTTGGGGATCTCCGTCTGTTTGCCGCTTTCGTCAGGCTCGCTGTGCTCCGAGTCGATGACCACAGAGGTGCGGCCGTCGTTGGCGATGTGCTTGCACCATGCGGCCCGCTGCCGGCCGACGAACCAGATCGCCTCGCCGTCCCAGTGGTACCAAACCGGAACCACAAACGGCGAGCCGTCCGCTTTCAGCGTTGCCAGCCTGGCAAGTGAGTTCCCCGACAGGAACCGCTCGAACTCCTCTTCGGTGAGGCCACCCATGTCACCTCTAAAATCGTCCTTGCTCATCGCCGGCTCCTTTCCTCAGTCCGAATATGTCAGTGGTTCAGCTCGCATGCACTTCTTCGTGGGACGGTCCCTTCTCGGACTCGACCCAATACTTCTTCGACCACCCAACGCCTTCCCACGTCTTGAAGACGTCGGGGACCATTTTGAACAGCCATCTTGGCTGGTGCAGCGTTGGCACGATGTACTCAGGGCCATTCTCGCCGAGATAGCGGACGGCCATCTGCTTTGCGATCTCGACCCACTCGCCTCCGACGTTGGGCTCTTCGATCAATTCGGCGTTTCCCTGCGCAAAGACTTTCGGCGCGGCAAACTGGCGTCCTTGAGCAGGCTCGTTGACTTCCATCTCGTCGATGACGAGGCCGATCATGGGGCGGTCCCGCATGTACGGGCCGACGGCGGCGCGCTCTCTGATCACGAACCAGAAGGCGTGGCCGTCCCAGTGGTACCAGAGGGGGACCACATAGGGGCGTCCCTCTTCATCGATCACAGAAAGACGCACCAAAGAGTCGCCGGCGAGGAACAGATCCGTGCGCTCCTTGTCCATCTTCCCGATCTTGCCTCTCCAGTTCCTGGCCATGAGCGCTCCTTGTTGGCTGTTTCGTGGCCTCCCGCCACCTTTAAAAGATTATATTATCCACATTCACCCGGCCGCGGGGTCGGAAGATGATCCGGATCGCATCGATGTTTGGGAGAAGGTGACGGGTTTGGGAACTGAAGGCGGCTTGCCTGCAATGAACGGAGACGTCGCGATCTCGGTGCGTGATCTCGTCAAGACCTTCGAGGTCGGCGGCGGCTTCTTAGGAGGGGACAAGGGCGAGGTTTCTGCCGTCGCCGGAGTGTCGTTCGACATCGAGTTCGGGAAGACCCTGGGGTTGGTCGGAGAGTCGGGATGCGGGAAATCGACTACGGTCCGGTGCGCCCTGAGGCTGATCGAGCCCACCTCCGGCGAGGTGATCCTGCAACGGCCCCTCGATGACAACTCGAGCGAGCGCATCGACATCCTGTCCGCAGACCGCAAGCAGCTCACCCGTCTCCGGCAGGCGATGCAGATCGTGTTCCAGGACCCGTTCGCCTCGCTCAACCCCCGCATGTCCGTCGGGCAGACGCTTCGCGAGCCTCTCGAAGTCCACAAATCCCTGACCAGCGAGGAGCGGGACGCCCGGGTGGCCGACCTGCTCCGTCTCGTCGGGCTCAACCCTCGCATCGTCGATCGCTATCCACACGAGTTCTCCGGAGGGCAGCGCCAGCGGATCGGGATCGCCCGCGCGCTCGCCTTCGACCCCGAGTTCCTGGTTCTCGACGAGCCGGTGTCGGCTCTCGACGTCTCGATTCAAGCCCAGGTCCTCAACCTCCTCGAGGAGCTTCAGGCCGAGCTGGGTCTCACCTATCTCTTCATTGCCCACGACATCGCCGTGGTCAGGCACATTTGTCATGACGTTGCGGTGATGTATCTGGGCAAGGTGGTGGAGAGGGCGGAGACCGAGACCTTGTTCACCCGCCCCATGCACCCATACACGCACGCTCTTCTGTCGGCAGTGCCCGCTCCTGATCCCGAGACTGAGCGGAGCAGGAACCGGATACTCCTCGAAGGTGACGTTCCCAGCCCGTTGAACCCCCCATCAGGCTGCCGATTCCACACCCGCTGCCCGATAGGCAGAGACCAGGAGATCTGCCGGGTCGAGGAGCCCGGGCTCAACGAGCTCGAAGATGGCCATTGGGTCGCCTGCCACTTCCCCGAAGTGAAAGGGGTCATCTGAGATGGGCTGGTACGACGTTCGGGAAGGCAACCCGGTCAAGAAAGCGCTGGCGAGTGGCGAGCAGGTGGTCGGGACGTTCATCAGGGTTCCCGCACCGGAGCTGGCTCAGGTGTCGGCCCATGCCGGATGCGACTTCGTCATCGTCGACACAGAGCACACGCCGGTCGGCTGGGAGCGAATCGCCTCTGTCATCGTCGCTGCCGAGAATGCCGGCACCGTCGCGTTGCTTCGTGTCTCCAACCCTGGCCGGGACCTGATCAGCCGAGGGCTGGATGCCGGAGCACACGGGATCATGGTCCCGCAGGTGGAGGACCCGGTGACGGCTGCCTCCGTGGTCGCCGCCACCAGGTACGGGCCAGACGGAGCCAGAGGGACGGCCGGCAACGTCAGATCCGGGTTTGGGTTGAAGATGGGTTACGCCGACTACGTGCCGGCTTCCAACGAAGCGATGCTGGCGATGGTCCAGATCGAGTCACGCGCCGCTGTGGAGGCCATCGACGAGATCGCCGCGGTTGCGGGCATCGACTGTCTCTTCTTCGGCCTCGCCGACCTGTCAGTCGACCTCGGTTTCCCCGGCGACTTCAGCCACCCCGAAGTGCAGTCCCACGTCGACCGGGTGCTCGCCGCGGCGGAGCAGGCCGGTGTCCCGACGGGAGTTCCGGTGTCTGATGCCGAGATGGCCAAGACCTATGTCGACCGTGGCGTGCAGATGATCGCAACCAGCGACGTGGGTGTCTTTGCCGCAGGGATCTCGAGCTTCGTCGACGAGGTCCGGGGATGAAGCGGGTCGACCGAGCCCGCACCAGCTTCTACTTCGACGCTACGACCGAGCCTGTCCTGACCGTGTCGTCCGGGGAGTCGGTGATCGTGGAGACCCAGGACGCCCACAGCGGGACGATTCGCAGCTCGGACGACGTCTACTCGACCTTCGAGGACGTCATGGAGAAGATCGGAGGTGCCAATCCGGTCACTGGCCCGGTCGCCATCGAAGCGGTTGCTCCCGGCGATCTGGTGAGTATCGAGATCCTCGACGTAGTCGGAGCGCCAGAGACCGGCTACGGCTACATGAACACGACACCGACACTGCATCCCGACTTCGAGCCTGAGACGACGATCTGCTCTCGTGTCGGTGACCAGGTCGAGATCCCCACTCACCGAGGGAGCGTGTTCGTGCCCTACCGGCCTTTCATCGGGACCTTGGGCCTCGCTCCGGGAGGGGACCCTCTCCTCTCGTTTTCACAGAGCATTGAGGTGATGGGCAATGTCGACCTCCCCGATCTCACCACCGGCGCAGAAGTGGTGATCAGAGCCAGTGTCGCCGGCGGGTTGCTCTCGCTTGGCGACGCCCATCTCGCCCAAGGCGACGCCGAGATCCACCGCTCGGCGATTGAGACCACGGCAGATGTCACTCTTCGTGTGACGAATCTGGGTCACGATGGGGTGGCCTACGGAGACCTGCCTCAGATCAACACCGAAGCAGAGATCGGAAGCGTCGCTCCGGGGCCGGGCCATCTCGAAGACTTGGTCCGAGCGGCCTACGACGACCTGGCGATCAGGATGCGGGATGGGCACGGGTTCACCCTCCAAGAGGCATACCGCTTGCTTGGGGCTGTGGGCACAATCCGGGTGGGCCAGGTGGTCCCCCCGGTCTACTCCGCCCTGGCGAAGATCGAGCGAAGATATCTAGAGGAGCCGAAATGAAGCCTTCAACGGCGATCACGAGCATGGCCCGATCCGGCATACGGGAGATCATGGAGCTTGCCTCCCAAACCGAGGGAGCCATCCATCTCGAAGTCGGTGAGCCGAACTTCAACACACCTGAGCACGTGACCCAGGCGGCCTCCGAAGCCGGGTTCGACGGGTTCACCCGGTACACCCCCAACGCCGGCATCCAGCCCTTGCGTGAGGCCCTGGCTGACAAGGTGAGAGAGCGCAACGGCCTCGACGCCACAGCCGATCAAGTGATCGTGACCGCAGGCGCGGTGGCAGGCCTCTACAGCGCCATGGCAGCGCTCGTGGACCCCGGCTCTGAGATCCTGGTCAGCGACCCCAGCTGGCCCAACTACGCGCTGATGATGCAGTTGCAGGGGATCGACCCGGTCTACTACCCGCTCAGAAGCGAGAACGACCTCGTCCCCAACGCAGCCGAGATCGAGCCTCTCATCACCGAGAGGACAAAGGCGATCATCCACAACTCGCCGGGCAACCCGACTGGTGCGATCACCCCCCGGGAGTCACTGATCGAGCTGCTTGAGCTGGCCCGGGAGCACGACTTGTGGGTCTTCTCCGACGAGGTGTACGACGAGATGTGGTTCGACCACCCGCCAGTGGCCATGGGCCCGCTCGATCCCGACGGGCGCGTCGTCAGCTTCTTCAGTTTTTCGAAGACCTACGCCATGACAGGCTGGCGGGTTGGCTACATGGTTGCTCCCGAAGGTCTCAGCGAGTCGATCATCAAGGCGCAGGAGCCGATCACGTCTTGCGTGAACGCCCCGGCGCAGAAGGCCGCTTTGGCGGCCGTGACCGGCCCTCAGGAATGCGTGCAGGAGATGAGGCAGTCATACACCGAGCGACGTGACGAGGTAGTTGCCGTCTTGGAGGATCGCGGGGTCCCTTTCGTCCGGCCCACTGGAGCCTTCTACCTGATGGTCGATGTCAGCCCGAGCGGGAGCCAAGGCATGCCGTTCGCTCGCCGCCTGGTCGAGGAGAAGGGCGTTGCCGTAGTCCCCGGCACGACGTTCGGCCCTGAGTCCGGGAAGTATGTGAGGGTGTCGTTGGCCACAGCCACAGAGCCTCTCCTGGAAGGAGTGGGCCGGCTCGCCGACGCCGTCCTCGGTTGGGGAGCCGACAGCTAGAAGTCGAACAGCGACGCGGCGGTCCCGCCGCGAATCAGGCTGCGCTCCTCCTCTGAGATGTCGGGCAGCAAATGATCGACGACAGAGAGAGTCTCGGCGTAGCCCGGAGCCTCCGCGATCCAGGGCCAGTCCGAGGCCATCATCACCCTGTCCGCACCGAAGGCCGCGAGCACCCGCTGTGACGCATCTTGGAGGTCCAGGTATGGGTAGTCCACTCCCGAGAAGGCGTAGTGGCCAGAGAAGTGGACATAGGTCGAGGCGTGCTTCTGCGCCATCTGCTCCATGAGAGGCAGCCCGTATGGCGGGAGGTCGACTTCGAATCTGGGCCTGCCGTGTTCGTCGACCTGCATCTCCGCCCTCATATCGGGGAGGAACGCAAGGTGGTTGAAGACGACCTTTAGGTCCGGGAGCAGCTGGAGGCACCCGTCGAGGATGTCCACCTGATCCGGCGGCCCATAGAACCATGCCTTGACCCCGAGCTCGCTCATCGCCTCCAATAGCGGGAACACCTCGATCGACTCCGGTGAGGCACCCGGCTCGGCGTTCAGGCCGAAGAGGCGCAAGCCCTGAATGCCGAACCTCTCCACTCGCCGCCGCAGTGACGCTACATGATCCGTCGCCTCGAAGTCGTGGACGGAGACACCGGCGAAAGTCCCCGGATACTGCTCGAGCACCTCTCCGAGGTATTCGTCTTCGGTGGAGAGAGCGACCACAACAGCCTTGTCGACACCGGCCCCGTCCATCACCTCGAGGAGGCGCTCCGCGCTCTCTTCACGCTCGGGTGGCGTCATCCCCTCGTAGATGGCGCGCGGGTAGTCCTCGCTCAAGGCCTTGAACAAGTGGAGGTGGGCGTCGATGGTGACCAATGGGGCTCCTCGTGGTGGTGATGCCGCGGTGGTGGCCGTCACTCGTCCGCAGCTTGGTTCGGGCTCTTCTTGTCTTCGTCCGATTGGCTCGCAGCGATCCATGCGAGATGGTTTCCGACCAGATATCGCCTGATGAACATGATGACCTGGTCGATCATGCTCGGGTTGGCAAGGAGAAGCTCCACACCCCGTTCGCTGCTCCCGGTGCTGAACCACATGTTCTTGCCACGAAGCTGCTGGTAGTTGTTTCGCACGAGATCGTCTGAAGGGGTGTCCTTGGTCCCGGAGAAGATGGCCCGCATCGCCGTTTGCGACTTCTCGAGATCGACGTCGTCTCTGACGAGAGGGCTGATCAGCAAGTGCACCGGAGCCAGCTCCTCGTCGAAGTCGAAGAAGGTCGTTGCCACGCTTCCGGTCGACAGCAGGGCAACCGGGCCGAACGAGCCGTGGATGATGGCGAGGGCTTGACGTATGTCGTCGATCGTCGTGCTGTCGTCGATCTCGCCATCCGACAGGCCATGGCCTCTCAGCTCGAGCACGATGGCCCTGAATCCCTTCTCCATCAGGAGCCGGGGCAAGCCCTGCCACGAGTCGGCGTCACCTTCGAGGTCGTGGATCATCAATACTGGAGGCCCGTCCTGTGAGTACTCGAGGCCGCGGAGCACCAAACCCGAGTCGAGAGTCACTTCGATTGGATGTGGTGTGTTGACGCTCATGCGACAAACGGCTGGGGGTTGAGGCAGCGCACCCTGGAGCCCTCTTTCTCAGTCAGCTCCGGATGCTCGTCCCAGCAGGCTTCCAGGGCGTGAGGGCAGCGGGGAGCGAAGTAGCAACCGGGCGGCATCATCTGAGGTGGCGGCACCAGCCCGGAGATCGACTCCAGCTTGTCCCTCTTGTAGCCGACCTGGGGGAGGGCACGGAGCAGGCCCTGGGTGTAGGGGTGCTTGGGGGAGGAGAACAGCTCATCGACCGGAGCCTCCTCCACGATCTCGCCGGCATACATGACCGCTACGCGGTCTGCGACGGCCGCCACCACAGCGAGGTCGTGGGTGATCAGGAGCATTGACATGCTCCGTTCCCGCTGCTCCTCCAGGAGTTTCTCGAGTATCTGGGCCTGGACCGTCACGTCCAGGGCTGTGGTCGGCTCGTCGGCGATCAGGATGTCGGGGTCGAGGACGAGTGCCAGGGCGATCATCACCCGCTGTCTCATCCCCCCGGAGAGCTGATGGGGATATGTGTCGAAGCGCCGTTCCGGGTCGGGCAGCCCAACCTCAGCGAACATCTTGATGCCACGTGCCCTCGCCTCTTCTTTGCTGATGTCGAGGTGGTTGCGGATGATCTCGGTGATGACATGGCCGACGGTGAAGACCGGGTCGAGGGAGGTGAGCGGGTCCTGGAAGATCATCGAGATCTGGCTGGAACGGACTTGCTGGATCTCCTTGTCGCTGAGCTCGGTCAGGTCCCTGCCTCGGTACTCGATGGATCCTCCCTGAATGCGCACCGGCGGGTCAGGGAGCAGCCGCATGATTGAGAGGGCGGTGATGGTCTTCCCACACCCGCTCTCGCCGACCAGGCACAAGACCTCGTTCGGGTAGAGATCGAGAGACACGCCGCGCACGACGTTGAAGGTGTCTCCGCCGGACGTCACAGACGTCTTCAGGTTCTGTATGGACAGGATCGGGGCGGTGTCGGTCACGTTGCTCCTCAGGCCTTCCGGAGGCGGGGGTTGGCGACGGTGTAGCCCACATCGGCGAGCCAGTTGCTGAGCACGACGATTGTGATCAGGACCAGTGAGAAGAATTGGGCGACTGGGTAGTCGCGGCGGAGCACCGCGTTGACCAGCACCTGGCCAAGGCCGGGCCAGCCGAAGATGACCTCGACCACGAGGGCGTAGCCGATGATCTGGCCGATTCGGAGGCCGGCCAGCGAGATGATCGGGACCAGGGCGTTGCGGAACACATGCTTGCCCACGATGCGCTTCTCCGACAGGCCGCCGGCTCGGAGCGTTCGCACGAAGTCCTGCTCGATGTTCTCCAGCATCGCCGACCGTGTCATTCGAACGGTGAGGGCGATCCCCTCCATGGCGAGCACGATGGCGGGCAGGATGAGCTGGTTCGGGCTGCAACAGCCGGCAGACGGCAGCCAGCCCAGCGTCGAGGCGAAGAGCCAAACGGCGAGAAGCGCGAGCCAGAAGTTGGGTATCGCCATGCCGCCTACAGCGAAGGTCATCACCGAGCTGTCGACCCAGCTGTTGCGCCGGACCGCAGCAAGCATTCCCAGGGGCACCCCGATGATGAAGACCAGGCCAAAGGCGGTCGCCCCGAGGATGAAGCTGTTGAGGCCGTGCTCCAGCAGCATGTCGAAGATGTCGGCGTTGTTGGTCAGGGACTTCCCTAGGTCGCCGGAGAGCACGCCGCCGATGTAGTTGAGGTACTGCTCGTGGATCGGGTCGTTCAGCCCGATCAGCTCCCGGAAAGCCTCCCGCTGCTCGACCGTGGCTGACGCGGGCAACCGTGCGGCAATGGCGTCACCGCCTGAGAGCCGGATCGCGTAGAAGACGGCGATGGACGAGACGAAGAGGACGATCAGGGTGTAGATGGTGCGCCCGGCGATCCGTCTCACTCTTCATCCACTCCCTTCGCCTCGTGGCGAAGCCGGGGATCGAACACATCGCGGAGCCCGTCACCGATGAGGCTCACTGAAAGCACCAGCATGACGATGGCGATGCCGGGAATGGTGGACTCCCAGTGGTTCTGGCGGAGGAAGTTCCGCCCGTCGGCCACCATCTGTCCGAGAGAGGGGAGTGGAGGCTGTGCGCCGAGCCCGATGAAGGACAAAGCCGCTTCGGCGATGATCGCCACGGCCACGTAGTAGGAGGCGAGAACGAACGCAGGGGCGAGGATGTTGGGGAGGATGTGTCTCCACATGATGCGGAAATGGGAGTAGCCCCCGGCATGGGCGGCCTCGATGAACTCCCGCTCCGACAGGGTGTAGACCTCTCCTCGCACCACACGAGCGATGGCTGCCGTGTTCACCAACCCCACAGCCAGGATCACCGGGAAGAGGCCTTCTCCGAGGCCGCCGGCGAACAGCACTGCAACCAGGATCAGGGGGAAACCCCACACGAAGTCGACGACACCGCCGATGAGGCGGTCGGACCAGCCGTGGTAGTACCCGGCGAGCATCCCCAGGACCACCCCTGCGACCAGCGCAAGTGAGGTCACGCCAGCGGCAACGATCAGTGAGACGCGGATGCCTACGAAGGTCCTGATCGCCAGGTCGCGGCCCAGCCCGTCGCTGCCGAGCAGGTACCCGTCACTCATCGGCGGGAGGTGGATGTCCTGAAAGCTCTGGGCGGCGTAGTCGGCGCCGGAGATGATCGGGCCGAACACGCCGGCGAAGAGCATGAGGATTCCGGTTGCGCTCCCGAACAGCAGAAGCTTGTTGTGGCGCATGCGTTGCAGCATCCGGCGGAGTGGGGGAACGTGCTGCTCTTCCTCGAACTGGACGAGCTGCTGCTCCCACGAGACGCGGCGCTCCTCGACGGCGTCCCTTTGGCTCATTCGCTACCCGCTGACAAAAAGGGGGGTGCGCAGGCGTTCACCTGCGCACCCCGTAGAGGTGGTCTCTTACGCTTCGATCCAGGTGTCGTTGTAGTAGGGATACAAGTTCCAGACGAACGGCTGCCAGCCATGCACCCGATTGTTGTGCACGAACGTCGCATTCTGGTTCATGATCGGGAGGAATGGCAGCTGCTCTGCCCATGCGAGCTGGAACTCCGACGCCGCGGCCTGAGCCTGATCTTCGTCCGCAGCGGTCTGCCAGGAGGCGATCGCATCGTCGATCCTGGGCTCGACAGCGTGGGAGAAGTTCGGCACCGGGATGAACTGGGAGCCTCCGAAGAGGGTCAGCACATCGATCGGGATAGGCCACAGCCAGAAGAACAGTGACATTGGTGCCGCGTCACGGCCTGCGCCGCTCTGCTGCTCGAAGGCGACCGCACGGTCCACGACGTTGAGGTTCGCCTGAACCCCGACGACCGAGAACTGCTGAGCCACCGCTTCGGCAACTGCGCGCTGCACCGACTCGTCCTCGACCAGGTAGTCGAACTCGAATCGGACACCGTCCCGCACCCGGACGCCATCGTCGCCGGCGACCCAGCCGGCCTCGTCCAGCTTCTGGTTGGCCAGGTCGACATCGAACTGGTTGAAGTTCTGAACGTCAGGGTCGTAGTTGCGGTCTGTCGTCGGGAAGGGCCCGTAGGTCGGAGCACCGTTGCCGGCGAGGATCGCATTCACCATGCCCACGCGGTCGAGCGAGTGCGACAGGCCTTGGCGGGTGAGCACGTCTCCGAAGAACTCGTCGTAGTCACGGTTCATCGAGAGGTGGAAGCCCGACCATTCCGGATGACGGATCACCGTCAGGTCGGAGTTCGACTCCAACCGGGCAATGTCCTGAGGGGCAGGCCCGATGAGAGTGTCGATGTCTCCGTTCTCGATCTGAGTGGCACGCTGGCCGGCCTCGGTGATGACGGTCCAACGGATGGAGTCGAGGTGGGCAGGCCCGTCGTTCTCGAAGAACGGTGTGTTCGAGCCCGGGTAGTCGTCCCACTTGTTGACCAGCACGTGGCTGCCCGGCACCCACTCCTCGTGAGTGAAGGGGCCGGTGCCGTCGGCAGACTCGGTGCCGAACGTCGACTCGACGTCGGTCCCGCCCAGCTCTTGCCAAGTGTTGATGTTGACGATTCGCCAGTAGCCGGTCTTGTGCGGCCCGAGAGCGCCGATCCAGGCGTTCTTCATCTTCATCACAACCGTGTCACCGTCGGCCTCGTATGTGTCGACCGGGGCGGCCAGGCCGGCGATGAAGCTCTCCGCCTGAATCGTCCGGTAGAACTCTGCAACGGCTTCGGCGTCGATGACGCCACCGGAATGAGAGGTCTTGCCCGAGGGCACGTCGAACGTGTAAGTCAGCCCGTCGTCCGAAACCGACCAGTCGGATGCGAACTGCGGCACCGTGGCACCAGAGGGGTCGTTGGACACGATCGCCTCGTAGATGGCGAAGAACGCCGGGTCGTACCAGTTGGTGGTGATCGGGTCGTGCTTGCTTATGTCGCGGTTGTAGCCCTCACGCAGCGTCCCGCCGGAGACGGGCTCCATCGAGCCTCCTCCCGACCCGCCGGTGGTCGCCGTGGCGCCTCCACCAGTGGTGCTCGTGCTGTCGCCGGGGGAGCACGCAGCCAGGATGGTGGCTGCGCTGGTTGCGCCTATCCCCAAGATGCCGAGGCTCTTCAAAAAGCTGCGGCGGCTTACTTCTTTTGCCTGATATAGGTCAGCAAGCTCAGCGACTTCTTGGCCGAATTCCTGCTTGATCCACGATTGGCCCATTATCGATTCCTCCTCGTCGCGGCCCGCTCCTTTAAGGCTATGCGGGACATGCCTGCAAAATCTTATACGATTCTGGGCGAGGATGGAGCCAGATCTTATAGAAAATCGAAATGGAGGATTTTTCACGTGAGCGACGAGCGATTTTTGGTGACCGGATCGGGTGGTTGCATCGGTGCATGGACCGTTGCCCAGCTGGTGAAAGAGGGCACGGCGGTTGCCACCATGGATGTGTCGAGCGCCGACGCCCGTCTCCGCTTGCTTCTGGACGAGGGCGAGCTGGCGAAGGTCGAGAGCCATGTCGAAGACATCCGTGACTCGCAAGCCGTGAGCGATTTGGTGAGGGACGGGGGCTTCACACACATCGTCCACCTCGCCGGTCTCCAGGTGCCCTTCTGCGCCGCCGATCCCGAGTTGGGGTCACAAGTGAACGTGACTGGGACGATCAATGTGCTCGAAGCAGTCAGGCACTCCGATGGCCAGGTTCGTGGCCTCGTCTACGCCAGCTCGGTAGCGGTGTTCGGGAGTGCTGACATGTACGAAGGCGGAATCGCCTTTGACGACTCACCTCTCTACCCGGCGACGCTCTACGGCACCTATAAGCAGGCCAATGAGGGTGCGGCCAAGGTGTATGACCAGGACTGGGGTGTCGGATCGGTCGGGCTTCGCCCATGCATCGTCTATGGCCCGGGGAGAGATCAGGGTCTGACCTCTGACGTCACGAAGGCCATGCTGGCCGCTGCCTCAGGCAAGCCCGGGCACATTGGATACGGCGGGTCTTCCACCTTCCAGCACGCAGAGGACATGGCAGCGACCTTCGTCGCCTCTGCTCGCCTCGAGTCTGATCACGCCCGCATCCACAATGTCGGCGGCCCTACCGTCGAGGTGTCGGCGATCGCCTCGATGATCGAAGCGGAAGCTGGTGTCAACGTATCCGTCGCCGATGATCCGCTGCCGCTGCCCAACGGGGTCGACGGGTCGGCCCTGGACAGCCTCATTGGGGACACGGTCAGCAACCGGCCGATCGATGAGGGCATAGCCGAGGGGATCGAACACTTCCGGCGACTGCTAGATCAGGGGCTGCTCAAACTTCCCGAGTGATGTCCCGCCTACGCGGCGGCACCTGAGCGGCTGGACGGGTACGCCGCCCGGAACTCACTTTCGGCCGCGGTCGACCAGCTGGCACCGACGGGCACCGTCAGTTCCAAGGGCGACGGGCTCTCGCACGGTTTCCCCTGCGTGATGTGCAAGGTGAGGGTGCCGCTCGTCATCCGGAGAACATAGGAGTAGACGGTCTGATAGAGGGAGTGGTTGCAAACACCCGTCTCGCCCTGGTCGTGTGAACTCAGCAAGTCGAGCACGTCTCCAAGCCGCGACACGCGGGTCACCCTCTCTTTCGCCGACTCGAAACGGTCCTGGCTCGTGATGGTGTCGTCGTTCTCGGGATGGGCGCCGAGCACGACGTGGTGGTTGGCCCGGGCCGCGGCGTCTTCGAGCGGGACGACCTCGACCTGGCCGGACCTCACCTCCAAGGAAGCACTCTGCACCGCATCGATCATGATGAGGTTTCCCCACAGGTACGGCCTCCGTTCCACGGCCTCCTCGACAGCCTTGATCGCCGACGGGACATCGGTGCCTTGGCGCAGGGCGATCTCAACTAGATCGTCGTAGTTGGCGTGGTCGGGGAGAGTCCTGACATTGGAGTCGCAACAAAGCAGGCCGTGGCGATTGGCTCCGACCGACATGCCGGAGAAGTTGTCGTCGACGGCATCGCCACCATCCCAGGTGGTGACGCCGGCCGCGCCGAAGATGTCTTGGTCGACGGTCAGCCGGTCGTCGAAGTGCTGTCGGACAAAGTCCTTGTTCTTGAACAGGAGGTAGTCGTCGTCGGCGAGGCGCACCACGCCGATGGTGCACATGCCTAGTTGTCCGGGACGTCGTAGACCTGAGCGGTGAGTGCCCCGTCGACCACCAGGTTGACTCCGCTGACGTATGCAGCGTCGTCGGAGGCCAGGTAGAGGAATGCGTTGGCGATGTCGTCCACACTGGCGAGACGGTTCATCGGCACGACTGGGAAGCCCTCTTCACGCCACTTGTCCATCAGCTCCTCGCCGACGATGTCAACGGACTGTTGGGTGTCTGCCGGACCGGGGGCCACGCAGTTGCAGCGGATGTTGTAAGGGGCGCACTCCACGGCGATCGACCTGGCCAGTGCCGCCACTGCCGCTTTTGCTACCCCATATGCGGTGAACCCGCGTCCATGGCCCAGCGATGAGATCGATGATGTAAACAAGATCACACCACCCCCTGTGTCCTTCATTGCATTGGCGGCGCGGTTGGCGAGCACGTAGTAGGCGTCGAGGTCGACGGACAGGACGCGGCGCCACGTCTCGTCGCTCATGTCGATGAAGTCCTCGTCGACCCAGGCGGCTGCGTTGGACACCATCACGTCGAGTTTCGGGTCCACGGCCAGTGCCTGTGCCACCGCATCCGCGCAGTTCTCCATGACACCGAGGTCCGTGTTGATCTGGACGGGATTGGCACCAAGGCTCTCGATCGACGCCGATGCAGCGTCGAGCCGGTCTTGGGCACGGTCGACGAGATAGACGTTGGCAGCGCCCTCCTCGGCGAATCTCTCGGCGGTTCGTCGCCCGAAGCCGCTCCCGGCACCGGTCACGAACACGTTCTTGCCTTCGAATCGTTGGCGTGTCATCTGGAGACCTCCCAGTTGTTGGCGGGGTTTGGCAGACGCTCGGGCGGCGGGATGATCACGTGCTCCTTGACCAGCCAGAAGCTCCCGGAAGTCTTGGCGTAGCGGGGCACGTCGTCCCAGGCTGCGGCAAGCTCGGGTGATGCGGCGGCATTGTCGAATGCCTCCTCGTCGTCGAACCACTGCTCGACGAATGCCTCGCTCTCCACCTCGCCTTGCAGTTTGCGCACCACCTCCGACACCACATACCCGCGTAGCCCGGGCGCTTTCGCGGATATGGGGGCATGCACGTCCCGCCAATAGTCGAAGAACTCCTCAGTGCTGAAGTCGTCCCGCTTGTAAGCGGTGCCGATCGCCTTGATCATGGGCTCGCCTCCTCGGTCGTGTCCGACGTCCTCTCGAATTTTATCAAATCTTGGAATGGCGTGTCGCCAAAGTGGTTAGGTTCTCCGTTCAGTGGCTGCGATCACCATTGACACCGACGTTCTCGTGGCGTGCCGCGACGGGGTCTCCCTGGCGAGCACCGTCTTTCGCCCCCAGGGGCCCGGTGCCTATCCCGTCGTCCTGGTGAGGACGCCATACGACCGCACCACCCATGCGTCGATCTCGCTTCAGGTCCATGCAGTCGCACTCGCCACAGCGGGATATGCGGTAGTGATTCAAGATGTGAGGGGACGAGGCTCCTCTGGGGGAAGCTTCTATCCGTTTGTCAACGAGCAGTCGGATGGGCTCGACACCATCGATTGGCTGCTTTCCCAACCCTGGTGCGACGGCTCTATCGGGCTGGCGGGCATCAGCTACAACGCGTTCACTCAGATGGCGATCACCGCTGCCAACTACGACGCGGTCAAGTGCTGGGTGCCTGGGCTGGCCTCTTCTGACGTCCGCACCAGTTGGATTCGACGCAACGGCCTGCTCGACCTGGGCTTCCATCTTTCTTGGGGCCTGGGCGCCTTGGCGCCCATGGATCGTCGCGCTGCCGACCCGGAGCGTTCGCTTGCCGCTCACGAGGAGCCGGTCACCACCGCAGGCCGAGGTGCGGCCGACCAGCCCGAGCTGGCCTCGACGGAGGCCGGTGATTGGTTCTTCGACTGGGTGGCGTCAGACGACCCCTACCCCGACATGCCCCAAGTGCCCGGCAGAGCGGAGATCAGCTCCATCCGCGCCCCGGCCCTGGTGGTGGCCGGGTGGTTCGATGTGTTCTCTTGGGGCAGCTTCGAGTTGCTCTCATGGCTGCGCGATGGAACAGCTGGAGAGCGTCATCGCCTGGTGGCAGGACCTTGGGGCCACAGTGGTCTCCCGTTGGGTCGCCGCGCCGGCGACCGCGACTTCGGTCGGAAGGCGGTGCAAGATCTTCACCAACTCCAGAGCGAGTGGTTCGACCAGCATCTGAGAGACGGTGACGAGGTGGCCGATGACAGGTTCTTCGTGACCGGCTCCAACAGGTGGTCGGAATCGGAGACATGGCCGCCGTCGACCGAGACGGTGGAGATCCCCTTCGGAGAGAGCGGCTTGGACGGGGAATCGAGCGGCGTCGTCGAGGTGGTCGGGTCGACTCCCCTGTTGGGGGGCACGTCGTTTCCTTGGGAACCGGAGTTGCGGCCGGGGTCGTACGACCAAAGTCCCCGCCGGGAGAGGCAGGATGTGATCGCGCTGACCGGGCCCCAGCTGGCGGGGCCACTCGAGATAGCAGGGGTTCCCATTGTGAGCCTGGAGGTGACATCACCGGAGCCGACACCGGTTCACGTGACACTGGTCGATGTCACACCCGAAGGCCCGGCCTGGAACATCGCCGAGGGTATGGCTCTCCTGGAGGCGTCCAACGGTGTTTCCACGATCGACCTGGGCCCGATAGCGCATCGGTTCGCAGCAGGCTCTTCGATAGGAATCGACATCGCGTTTTCGGCCAGGGCACGTCTTGGCCCGTCGACACCTGGAACTAGAACCGTCGACTTGTCACCCAGCGGCGCCGGCGGGCTTTCTCTACCGGTCGTGACCTGAATACGGCATCAGCGGCGAACCGGAAGCTCGACATATGTCGGATGAGCCGTGTCATGCAGGATGGTCTGTGTGGCCGGCCGAGCCGACATGACGTCCTCCTGGAGCGGGATCCCACCGGTGTTCAGGTTCCGGTCCCATTGTGGGAAGTCGGAGCTGGAGATGTCGAGACGGATGCGGGACCCGGCCGGGATGGCGGCGCCCACTGGCCCGAGGTCGATTCGCAACTCGTAGACCTCGCCCGGCTCGAGCATCTCGGGGTTGCTCAATGAGTGCCGGTACCTGGTTCTGAGGATGCCCTCCTGGAGGTTGACGCTGCGGCCGCTCTCATCGACAACGCAGAGGCGGGCGGTGAAGTCGGTGTCGGGAGCGCTGGTGGCAGCATGCAATGTCACCGAGACGTCGCCGAGCAGCTCGATTGGCTGCGACAGCGGCTCGGAGGTGTAGACCAGCATCATCCTCGACACTTCGGCGGCGTGCTGGTCGGCCGGGCCCATCGGTGTGATCGTGTCGAAGCAGCAGGAGTGGCCGCCGAGGCTCGGGATCGGCACACCCGGGTCGTAGACGAAGATGTCGGCAGGCTCGTCGGCCGGTGGGTTGCGGTCGAGAGTCCCATCTCCGTACTTGGAGTTGGCCCGGCCGTCCGAATGGGCAAACCACCTCTCCACAGTGCTGTCGGGTGGTGGCCATTCTTCGTGGTCGGACCATTGCCCGTCCACGGTGAACGCTGTGACCGGGTGGTCGAGGATCCCCGTGTCACGCCCCTTCAGGGTCTGGTCAAACCACCGGATGGTCCAATCGTCGATCTCGTTTGTCGCTGGCCCTTCTCCGCCGTTCCGGCCCACCGGGCTCCACGGCATGTGAGTCCACGGCCCGAGCAGCAGCTTCTGGCCGCGGCTCGCCTGCTGGCTTCCGGCACCTGCGCGGAGGCCCATAAAATTCTTCACGGTGCCCGACAAGAAGACGTCGTACCAACCGCCAATGTGGAGAGCGGGGACGTCAATACGGCTGTAGTCCTCGTCGATGCTCCAGCGCCGCCAGTAGTCGTCGTAGGTGTGATGCTCCAGCCAGTCGTAGAAGTACGGAGCGTGGCCGCCTTGCAGGGGCGGGTACTCGGCGAGGGGGAGTGTCCAATACCAGTCGGGTGCCGAGCCGAGGGTGGTGAGCAAGCCGTTGACGCCGTCCAGGTCCTGTCGGCGTGTGGCAGTGTCGACGGCAAGAAGGTTGGCCCAATAGCAAATGAAAGCTGTGGCCAGGGCTCCCGAGTTGTAGGTCCATCCGTCGTAGTACTGAGAAGCTGTGAAAGCGGGAGCAATCGACTTCAGCGAAGGTGGGCGTGTGACGGCGGCCAGCAGTTGGGTTGCGCCCACATAGGAGAATCCGAGCATCCCGACGTCGCCGTTCGACCCGGCCAGCTGTGCAGCCCACTCCACGGTGTCGTAGCCGTCATCCATCTCGTTGAGGAACGGGTAAACTCGCCTTCCGACTCGAAACGGCCTCGCGAGTCCTGCATGACCACTACGTAGCCCTGTTGGGCGAACCAAGCCGGGTGTGAGTTGCCGAAAGTCGACAGGTTTGCCGTCTTGCCATAGGGACTCCTGGCGATCAACACCGGCAACGGTTCCTCGGTGTTGGGGCGATACACGTCTGCCTTCAGCACCGTCCCGTCACGCATCGGGGCCGGCACATCGCGTTCGACGGCTATTTCTGTCCCTGGGAGCCTCTGCTGAGACATCTGGTCTTTCTCCTGTCTGCTCGATGAGTCGCTGGGGAGGGGGCGCGACGACTCGATTTGATAATATCCACTCATCTCGGAGCCGGGAGGCCGTAGTGGGAGTGAGCCGATGAATCGTGACCTTGTGTTGCGCCGTCTGGAGAGCCAGAGCGACGAGATCCTCGAGTTCACTCGACAGCTGATCAGGACACCTTCTCCTAACCCGCCTGGCGATGAGCGAGAAGTGGCAGACTTGGTCAGCGCGACTCTGAAGTCCCTCGGTGTTGGTGACATCACCCGGGTGGGAGCCGATGAGACACGGCCGAATCTGATAGTCGAGATCGAAGGGACAACACCCGGGCCCACGCTGATGCTCTCCGGCCACCTCGACACCAAACCCGCTGGCGACATGGAGGCGTGGGCGACCGACCCGTGGGACCCCGTCCTCGCCGACGGGCAGTTGGCCGGCCTCGGATCAGGTGACATGAAGGCTGCCGTTGCTGGCATGGTCTACGCCGCGGCAGCGGTCAAGGCTCTGCCCGGCTTTCCCGGCAAGCTGGTGCTCGTCTTCACGGCCGACGAGGAGGCGGGCTCGGTCTACGGCTCGAAGTGGCTGGCCGAAGAAGGCCTTCTCC
This sequence comes from Acidimicrobiia bacterium, assembly GCA_028285585.1. Lineage (GTDB taxonomy): Bacteria > Actinomycetota > Acidimicrobiia > Spongiisociales > ZC4RG35 > CAXMPK01. Next base: position 11,970 of record JANQOU010000007.1, on the reverse strand, counting down.
ATGCCGATGCGGCGGTCATCGGCGAGCCCAGCGGCATCACCCGGGAATGGGAAGCCATACACCTGATTTCACGCGGCGCAGCTCTGTTCAAGATCCGGCTGTCGGGGACGCAGATGCACTCTTCGATCTCGGACCGCATCAAAGGGATCAACGCCACGGTCAAGATGGCAGAGCTGATCAAGAGGATGGACGACGAGCTGTTGAGCTACCTGAGGTACGAAGAGCACCCACTCTGTCCGACCGGCCCAACCGTGAACGTCGGGGTCATGGCCAGCGCCGGGGTGTTCTACGGCGTCTACCCGGGGAACGCCGAGTTCGGGTGTGACATCCGCACTCTCCCCGGGATGAGCGAGGACGTGCTCAAGGCGGACATTCAGCGTTTCCTCGACGATGCGATGGCCGAAGACGAGGAACTGAAGGCCGAGCTGGTTTGGGAGCTGATGGTCCCGGCGACCGAGATCAGCCGTGACGAGCCCGTAGTCGGCTCACTGGAGCGTGCCGCCACCGAGGTTCTCGGATTCACCCCGGAGCTCGACGCCTTTCCCGGAGCCACCGATGCCCCGTACTTCCAGTTGGGCGCCGGCATCCCGTGTGTGGCAGCTTTCGGTCCGGGCATCCTGCCTCGTGCTCACAGCCCCAACGAGCACATGGACGCTCAGGGTGCAGCTCTGTCGGCGCAGGTATATGCGTGCGCCGCGGTCGACTATCTGGAGGGTCGGTCGTGAGTTTCGGTCACGCCTGCTGAACCTCTGTCTCATCCAGCAAGTGTCTGTCTCGGTGCCCTAGAGACCGGTTGAACGTGACGACTGAAGTGTCACCAGTCGTGGCGGGACCGGCGTGTGCTGTCTCAGCAGGCCGGTAGAAGTAGGTACCAGGTGACCCTTGTGTCACAACTGGTCGCCCGTCGACGAGGTCGACGTAGCGGACATCGCCGTCGAGCACGAGTGTCTCCTGGTCCGAGGTGTGCCGGTGCCACACCGGGCTCGCGGGGTCTTGCCGCGTCGAGCCGAGCCACGCTTCCTCTGTGCCCGATGAGGCAAGCGCACGGGTGAAGAGCGAAGACTCGCCCTCGTCTCGTTGCCATGTCGATGCGCTGGGCCGGCCGACAGTCAGGTCGGCCTGTGCACCTCCTGTGGAGGTGTCGAAGCGGATCGGGGCAGAGGTCATGAACAAGGCCACCGCACCGGTCTCGCTTCGAAAGCCACCGATCACCCCGTGTGCCGGCACAGTCACCAGCTCGTAGTCGGAGAGGGTCACGGAACCGGCCTGAACCGACCCCTTGAGGACAAAGACGCTGATCGACGCGGTGAAAGATCCAGAGAGCCTGGATCCCCAGCCGGGAGGGATGCGGAGCAGGCGTGTGGCCGCACCTCGGAGATCGGTCGACAGGATCTTGGCGGGAACGGCGTCTTCGATGCCCGCGATCGTCATGTTGCGGACAGGCTGGGCATCCATGTCGATTCCGAGAATCGAGTTGGCTGTCCGGTCGATCAGTGCCGGGTCCATGTCTCCTCGAGTTGGGGGCCGAGCGAGGTTAACGAAAGGCGGCCCCTGCGGGTTCGGCGCGGTGGGCCACCTGCTCATCGTTTGTGTCCGAGTCGCGGTCTAACAAGCCGAACTAAGGTGGTCACAATCGAGCGGGGAGCGGATATCAGCGAGACTTCTAGACGGGTTTTCGTAGCCACTGGCGGTGTCAGCATTGGGGGCAACATTGCCAACCTCAAGGCATGCATGGAGGATGCGGCTCAGTCGGTAGTCCGAGACGCATGGATCGATTTTGCCGATAGAACGATTGGTGAGCTGAAAGAAGTGGGGGAGAAGAGATTGATGGGGAGAACAGAGCCTCGCATTGTGGCTTCGGTTCCTCACCTGATCGCGTTTGATATCCAAGCTCTTGCTCAGCGGCAAACCGAGTCTTCTCGGGATTTCCGCTTTTTTGAGGCTCTGGCGCGGCTTCTTGAGTACCCCGCAGTGTCTGGCGGCACTAGCTGGCTGTCCGCCGAAACCTCCAGTCTGTATGCCGAAGGCGATCATTCGCCGCCACATCCTGCGACCGGAGATCATGTGGTTCTTATCGCCTCCGATTCGGATGAGGGTTGCAAGGCAGCCGAACTGGTAGCGCGGATTCTCACTGGTGTGGTCGGTGGTGGAGTGGCTGTGCTCGGAACTGAATCGGTAGATGGATCCGTCGAGCTAGCAGACTTGGTCTCACACCCGGGTAGCACGGTCGTCAGGGTCGCCGACCTCAAAGTCGACGATGGCACCTTGATCCCTAGCTCCGCAGAAGCACTCGCGGAAGTGTTGGCTATGGCGTTCATAGCTGCGTCGCGAACGAGCAGTGAGTTGATTCTTCATCTTCTCGGTGGGTTCAAGGCAACAATTCCGATTATGACAGCACTTGCCGCTCACTTGCCGATCGATCGAGATGTCAAGATAGAGCTTTGGTCCAATCATGAACGAACTACCCACGGCATCAAGTTGCCGCTGCTGCGTATCGGCGTGCCTGACGAGGAGTACTGGGACCTTCAGCGACTTAGTGCCGGACCTATTGACCGGCAAGAGACGGACTCAATGCGCACTGCCCGTTGGTATGGCTATGCCTGGGATGAGAGTGAAGGAGAGGTGGGTCTGACATATCTGGGTCGAGCGCTACTTCGCATGCTCGCACTGACCCGCAAGGATTAGCCAGTGGCCGACACGAGATGGGGTTTGGCCGCCGACTTGCACGAGGCGTTGGCCAATCACGTCCCGGGACCTTCGAAGCTAGGATTCGACTTTGCAAGAGGTGCCAGCAAACCTGATGTTTGGGTGTCTACGGCTCCTAACGATGACCGCTCACCTTGGCATGGGAGCGCTGAATCGTCACCTCAACGAGAAGAAGGTTTTGTTCTAGTCGACGAGTCCAAAATCAGATCTCCGCAGCATTCGTTGACGTTCATCCTGACCATTCTCGTCGAGTGTTCCGATCAGTCCCGTGGGTGGCGCTGGCGACTGGCGGCTCGAGTTTCCGAATTGAGCTATTCACGTGTGCTTCAAGAAACACGTGAAGGTGACGAGGCGGCGACTCGCCTTCTGCCGCTACACACTTGGGTTCGTTTCCGCCTGCTGTCGGAGCCTTTCAGGGTTCAACCCGAGGCTCGTTCTAATCGGAGGTCAACGCACACATTCGAAGACTCGAATGATCCAGAGTTCGGAGGATCTCCCTGGATCTTCGCGAGGAGTGCTTTCGGCGGACAGCATTCGCTGCAACGCAGAGCTCGCGAAAGTCGGGACGTCTGGGCACAAACCCTTCTACAGATGCAAGACACCCCTACTTTGGCCACCATTGATCCGGACAAGGAAGGGAGACTGCTGGCGTTTGTCGACACGCGACACAGAAACATCTTGAGCTTGTCTGGCCGACGGGACACAGGCGAGCAGACGGAGAGCGTCTTTCTGGCTTGGTTCTCTCGCGAGTTCTTCAGTCGTCGTTTCATGCTGGCTGATATGTGGAAGACATCAAACTCACCGTGGAAGCGGGCAACGATGTTCCTAGCCATCTGTGCTGTGCTCTCGGGTCTGTTGGCGGTTTTGACCTGGATTCCGTTGTACTTGTTCTTCTCAATACTTGTTGCCTGTCTTGGGTCCCTCGTGGGCGGGATTGTGTGGAGTAAGGACGGCGAGATGCACTCGTACCCGTTCCTGGTCAGGTTTGGTGCAGGTACAGCTCTTGGTTCGGCGGCTGTTGTCACGATGCGGGCAGGTTGGTTAGACAACATCTCCAACCCGGGTCAGGGCCACGAATGGCGGCCGTGGCTAGTTGTCGCCGGACTGTTTATAGCTGGTTGGGTGTACCTGATTGTGGAAGCTCGTTTTCACGGTACGAAACCAGCCGCCTCTTTGCGGCGAGCATCAGTTGTCTGGCTAGTCGGTCTGTCATGGGCCGTTGTCATAGCGACTGTTGATGTCGTGGCGATCGCGCCGATCTTTACCGAGGACTACTTGGAGTTCTCTAACGAGAGCAGTCGGCTCTGGGCGTTTGCCATCACGGCTCTGGCATCTCTCGACTTCGGTATATTCCTCCAAGTGCTGTGGGAGGACCGGCCTGTCACATACCCACTTGGTGCGATGCGTTTGAGTAACAAAGGTTGACCAGGTGCTTTGAGATTCATTCAACCAACTTGATCGCATACTCTTCGAGTGTTGCTCCGCACTCGTCAAGTTGGTCAGCGGTAAGTTCCTTCGATCGCAAGGTTGCAGGGATTTGAAGTGAGAGGTGTAGGTACCGACCACCGTTAGCGCACACTGTCGAGGCGAGATTGACAGGAAGCGTCCCGATCACCACATCACCACGTTCGATCGTGTCTGCATCAAGGTGAGGTAGAACAACGTCAGCGTTTACTCCGTTTCGCTCGAACCAATCCAGAGCGCCAGTATGTCTTGTTACTAAGTAGGTGGTCATGGTCCGATTTTGTACACCATAGGGGACAGCCGGGTCTCGGTCATCCGGAGCTACTAGTTGACGGGTTCGAGCGTCTCGACCTAAGGTCGTCTTCGTGGCATATGGGGGACACAGAGGTGGCGGGTCTAGCTGAGGTCAGCTATCTGGCTGCTATTGAGACCGCGGGCACTCAGGCCTACATCTTCGCCTCAAATCGGCAAGCCGAGCACATTGGTGCATCACAGCTCATCGTTGATGTAACCGAAGGTGCGTTCAACGAAGCCGTTGATGAACTAGGGGTCCACCCCATTGTTGTCTCGTCAGGTCTCTTGATCCTCGGCGCGAGCAGTCCAGAACCACTCAAAGCAATGATCCGACATGTCACTGATCGTGCGTATGAGTCGGCACCGGGTCTGGACATCACAGGTGGGGTCGCCGGTGACGAAGTGGCCCCAAGTACGGCTCAAGACGCAGAGGTTCTGTTGCAGAGTGCCTTTCGGGCAGTCCGCGAAGAGAGACAGGGCACCATTCCGATGAGTGCGCGATTCCCCACCAATCCGCTGACGGAGGTTTGTGAGACCGGGTTTGGTCCGGCGATAGAAAGTGTTGAGGGCGATGATCGAATGCTTGGACCATCGGCGTCGGCTCGCCGGAGAGCGAAGGACCATGGTTGGGCCCGCATAGCCAAAGACCTCAAACCAGTTCCTCTGGTTCGAGATGTGAACAAGATCGAACAACTCCTAGCCGAGGACGACCGATGGATTGGCATCATTCATGCAGACGGAAACGAGGTAGGCAAGCGAATACAGAATCTGGTTGGCTCCGAGGGTGCCAGGACGGCGGAGGCCTTTTGGCTGTCATATAGGGAGTTCAACCAGGCTCTCCATCAGGCCACTGTCGACACGGTAAGGAGCGCAGCCGCGAAGGTGATTGTCGATGACAAGTCTCCCATCCTTCCAATCATCGTCGGTGGCGACGATGTCACGGTTGTAGCCCCTGGCGAAATCTCTCTTTCACTTGCAGAAGAGCTGGTCAAGCAGTTTGAGGTTCATTGCAAAAAAGCCGATTTGACCGACGGGTTGACGATGTCTGCCGGTATCGCGATTACCAAACCGCACTATCCATTCCACTCTGGCTACGAGTTAGCTGAACAACTGACTACGAGCGCCAAGACGCTGTCGGAACCAGGTATTGACCTTCATGTCCTCTATGACGCTGCTCCGTCTGCACTGAGCGACATCCGTTCGAATCTCAACGTGGCGGGAAGAGCATTGACGGCCAAGCCATGGACGATGGATGCTATGGAAGAGACAAGAACGCTGCGTAATTCGATCGAGGGCATCTCGAACTCGATACTTCACGACCTCGACCGTGCGCTTCGTTTGCCGGGCGATCCGACGACGCTCTTTCGGTCTGCCGGCGAGCGCGACAGTCGAGTGCCGGCCTACGAGGACACCACTGCCGCAGATAAGCCAGCGACTCGACTGCTTGACGCTATCGAATTGGCGGGGTTGGAAGGATGAGGGTTGGCACCACCCTTGAGTTCACTTCGGATTGGCATATCGGATCGGGCCGGACGTCTGATATTGCAGATCGGGCACTTCGCCGGGGTAGCGACGGTCTGCCGTTCGTACCCGGCAAGACGGTGACAGGGGTTATTCGAGATGAAGCTTTCAGGATCGCCGAGGCGCTCGGTGGTGACTGGCCGTCGTTGGCGGTTGCCGTGTTTGGTGAACGCGGAGGAAGACCTGCTTTGGTCCGCTTTCGACCGATGTTTCTTGATTCGGAGTTGCAGGCGTTAGTTGATTCGCAGCCGCTCATCCAAAAACACCTGACCTTCCCTAGATCTTCGGTGAAGATCGACGAGTCGGGCGTCGCCGAAGAGAAGCATCTGTTCACCACAGAGTTGGGCCGTCGCGGTACCAGGTTCACCGGCACGGCCGACGTTGAGCCTTTGGGCGATCACGGGTTCGCGTTGCTGGCCCTGGCAGTTCGCCGAGCCACACGTCTCGGAGGCGGACGTCGCCGAGGACTTGGCAATTGCATCATTGACCTCGACCTGGGTCAGGAGTTGGAGTCGCTGGACTTCAGGGAGCTGCTTGAAGAGCAGAGTCCGCCCGTGCCTTCTCGACCCTCCGCAAGTAGTGAGGATTCGGAACCCGAGCCGCCGGCAGTCGAGGACTTCGTCGACGTCACGGTCGACTTGGTTCTGGAGACGCCAGTAGTTGCGTTGGACAGGACGATCGGCAACGTGCGCACCGGCCACACCTACATACCGGGGACCATGTTGTTGGGTTCGTTGGTTAAGGCCGCTGGAGGCTGGGGTCGTCTCGGCGATCTCGTGTTCAACGGAGAAGTCCAAGTTCGCAACGCATATCCAACAACTGAGAGCTTCCGAACGGTGCCGATGCCGCTTTCGATTGTCCGATCCAAGCGCCCCGAGGCCGACGAACCATTCGTAAATGTGCTCGAGGCCGATCCCCCGAAGGGAGCGAAGTCTCAGCGTGGCAAGTACGTTGCTAGTGCGGACAGGGGGACCCTCGTTGCCGAGCAGTCACTCACCTTCTTCACCCATGCGGTGATTGACCCAATGACACAGCGTCCGACCAGCGATGTTGGCGGCGTCTACACATATCGAGCATTGCCTCGCGGGTCTCGTCTCCAAACTACGATGCGTCTACCTGGTTCGCTTGCCGACGGCCTGGAGAAGGTGTCAGTCGACCTCAGGTTGGGCGCATCGAAGAAGGACGATTACGGCCAGGCAACGGCCACCTTTGGTGCTCGGCTAGTGGCCAAGGGTCAGGAAGCGACATCGACATTCGACCTCTGGCTCCTCTCTGACGCTCTTCTGCTGAACGATTCTCTTGAGCACGACCCCACCGTGGACAACCTTCTTCGAGTGCTCCGGATGGAGACTGGTCGAGACGACATCGAGGTCGACCAGACTTTTGTTCGCTCCGTTCGTCGCGAAGGATGGAGTGCGGCAACAGACAAGCCGCGGAGATCACTGATGTGCCTCGGTGCCGGCAGCGTTGTGCGGTTCAAGGCGACCGCCGGGCCTGTTGAAAGCGCAATGCTCAGATCTTTGGAGGCTGTCGGAATCGGTGAGCGAAGGGCCGAGGGATTCGGCGAGGTGTCGATCAATTCGCCACTGCTGGGTCGTCAGAGCTTCCCTGCGGCGAAGAGGGAGCCAGCCGACAAGCCGGAAGAGTTGGACGAGCCGGCGGAGCAAGCTGTTGAGGCCTCGGATCGTTGGCTAGTAGCAGTGGCCGCTGAAGAGGCGGTGAGGCGTATCACCCCGCTTGTCGCTCCAAAGCTGGCCCGCCATCTTGATCCGGCGAGAGAAGGGAAGGACCAACTTTCGAAAAGCCAACTCGGATCTCTCCGAGAGGCAGCGGTCTTGTATCGGCGCGATGGTTCCGCTGTGAGTTCCTGGATCAGCCGGATCAAGCGCAACAAGAATCGAGCCAAGCGCTGGGGGGCGACTCTCGGCCGAGTTGATGGGTTGGTGCGGGATCCCAAGAAAGTGATTCTTGAAGCGATCGGCAACGATGATCATTTGGGGGAGGCCTGTGGAGCGATTTTTGAACTTGGCGAGCAATCCTCCGAGATTATGAGGGCCATAGTGTCGCTCTTTCTATCTGAGGCGTTGCGTCATGAGCATTTGGATCGGAGTCGTAGTGGTTGATGTCCGTTCTCGTTCCAAGCTGCTGAAGGTGGACTGCACTCTGACCGCACTCACTCCCATTCATGTTGGGATCGGAGGAGGCGACGTAGCCATCGACCTTGTGTTGGTGCGTGATGGACAAGGCAACCCAGTGATCCCCGGTACCAGCCTGGCCGGTGCTCTCCGTGCGTGGGCAGAGTTCGCGTTTCGAGACAACCAGATCCTCTACGAGGTATTCGGCTATGAAGAGAGCGGGTCCGACAGCGGTGCCGCCAGTCGTTTGGTGGTTTCCGATGGCGTGCTGGGCACAAACAACACGCAGACGCAGACTCACACCGCCATCGACCGTTGGAGCGGGGCGGCGTACGCTGGGACGCTGCACAGTCGTGAGGTGATTCCACGTGGCAGCACAATCACCTTCACTCTCGAACTCGACTCCTCGAGTCCAGATGAACAGGCCCTGGTGGGCCACCTTCTATCGGCCCTCTCCGAACCAGGGGAGATCGATTTGGGCGCTGCCAAAACTCGTGGGCTTGGTGAGGTTCAGCTCACCGGATGTGAGATTCGTGAGGAGGATTGGAGTAGCCGTGATTCGGTTGTCGAGGCTCTCATCGGTTCAACGAACGTGATAGCGGTAGACAATCTGACTTCAAGATCGAGTCTGAAGCCCAAGAAGCGACCTCGAATCGATATCACAATCGACTGGCAGCCCATCCTGCCGTTGATGGTGTCTGAGCGTGGTGGCGTCATCGATATCGGTGCTAGAACAGAAACTGAAGGTGGCCGTGTCTACCTTTCGCTACCAGGTGCTTCCATCAAGGGGGCGTTGCGTTCCAGAGCTGAGTACATCGTCAGGACCATCCAGGGATCGTCGCTTGGTGGGCCTGGACCAGCGAATCGCCAATGGGAGCAGATCGATGTCGACGTGGTGTCTGAGCTGTTTGGAGCCGTCTTGGACCATGGTGACAAGGAGGAAGAAAGGGCAGGCCACCTGGGGGCTCTGCGGGTGTCGTCCATTCGATCTGAGACGTCGGTGGATAAGGATCAGTGGGACGAGTTGGCGGACATCACCAAAGAAGGTCTTGAAAACAAGTCGAAGGCCCCTGAGGCGAACCTGAGAGAGATCTTGGATGAGATCAACAGCCCTCTGAACAGCGCCGGCGGGGCTCAACTCGATGTGGTCGCCCATGTAGCTATAGACCGTTTCACGGGCGGAGCAGCCGACTCCTTGCTCTATACGGCTCTGGAACCACACGGCTTTTGCTGGGAGCCGATACGGCTGCGTCTTTACCTTGATCAACTTGGTGGCGACTGTTTGCCGGCCGTGGCGCTTCTGATGGCGATCATAAAAGAGCTGTGTGATGGGTGGATCCCTCTTGGTTACGGCACTAATCGTGGTTACGGAGCGATTGAGGTCAACGCAGTGTCGGTGTCGCCTGAGATCAAGAAGATCAGTGGTCGAGAGTATCGGTTGGGGATTGAGGATGGCGAATACGTCGATTCGACTCTCGTTGCGGACGGGCTCGGAAGCTTGCAAGTGTCTAGGACATGAGAGAGGTCTGGCTCATCCGGTCGCAGGTCGAGCGCGTGTCGTCTGTCGAACTGGGTGTTCGGCTGGCCAGCAATGGCGATTCAGCTCCGTTTGCTCAGGTTCAGGGTGCTGGCTTGGATCGATTCTGTCGCAACGAAGATGGTGTTCTTCGAGATGAGAATCTGGCCGAAGTCCCTATGGGTCGCCTCTACGACGTGAGAGTGTTCGGTCCCGGCTGTGAGTTAAGAGCCATTCGCCGCGGCCTCGAGTGGGATCTCGCCTCTGTGGAGGACTCTAACGACGAGACCAATCAGGCTGAAAGGGTCGAAACCTATTCCTACCGCCCACTGGTTTGGGGCACAGCAGCTTCTTGGCTCAACGGATGGACGATTATGGACTCAACACGTGTTGGGTCGGTTGCGGTTCCGGTTGAGGTAGAAACCAGGGTGACTCTTCATGTTGTTGAGTATCGGGCGCATACCAGCATCGGTAACGCCTACCCAGCTCATACCAGGCTCGCAGGACTCGAATCGGTGAAGACTTTGGAGAACAACTGATGCCTGCTTTTCATAACCCCTACAACTTTGTCCCCAACCCTGACCGATCCGAGTTGGCTAAACGGGATTTTGATGACATGTTGCCGATAGGCCACAGTGCTTTGGTTGAAGGCACTTTTCGAGGCTGCCTTAGCGTCGGTATGAGTGTGGCCAACCGGTTACTCCTCTTAGATGCGTCGCGTAGCTCCGTTGATGGCAACGGGCACGCGTCGCTACCGCTGCGAATGGTCAATCACGCTCCCTTCGTCCCCCCGTCGTCAATCAGAGGGATGATGCGATCTGCATTCGAAATAGCTACCCTGAGTAGCTATGGCGTGTTGACTTCTGGTCAGCCAGTTCGCTATCGAATACCTGGTAAGAATGAGACTGCGCACTATGTGAACTCGCCTCACGACTTGGCGAGTGCAGCTTGGATGGAGCCAGCTCCGGAGATGCAACAACTGTCGATGGCATCTCGCGTTTTTGGTTGGGTACGGCCTGGCTTGAGTGAACAGGAGGGGGTCTCCTCGGCCAAGGAGACCCCCTCGGCAATCAGGAGTCAGGTCTCGGTCAGTGCGGTCAAGAGTATTCGTGTGAATCTCTCGAGTGACGAGAAGCTCCTCGCCGTTCTTTCATCACCGCGCTCGTCCTACGGGCGCTTCTACACAGGACCCTCCGCTGGAGAGCCATGGCGACAGGGCCGAGCCTACGAGTCAGCGGCGTACGACGCTGACGGCGCACGGCTGAGGGGTCGCAAGGTCTATCCACATCAGAACCACCCCGCCTACAAGACTCAGTACGGCGTGTCGGATCGAGCGTCTGAGCAGAACAGGACCGTGATCGGCTGGATCGATGAGGATTCGGTTTTCGAGTTCGACATCAGGTTTGATGGGCTCGACGCAGTTGAGCTAGGTGCCCTGATGTGGATCATTGAGCCCTCGGAGGGCTTTCATCACAAACTGGGCGCGGCCAAACCGTTCGGCTACGGCTCGGTGAGGCTGAGAATCGACCCAGAGAGATCCGCCGTCAGTGATGTCGATGCTGTTCAGCGAATGTGGAAGGGCGAGAGGCCGTCGAGCGTTGACCTTCCTGACTTCGTTGCCGAGTATAAGGCTGCTTTCGTGCATGCGACAGGAGTGGAGTCCTTTGAAGGACATCCGATCATCGCCACGTTCTTGTTAGCCGGTACCGGAGTCGACGGCGAGGTTCGATACCCCGGTGCCAATAAGGAAAAGGGCTACGAGTGGTTTGTCGCTAACGAGAGGCCAGGAAATCGATACTCCCTGCCTCCGCTGGGTGACACTCTTCCTGAACTGTGAAACTCTGGCAGTACCGGGGCTGAGAGTTGGTCGGGGGACTTTTGGAATGGCCCGAGGGAGCAGTCGACGTGGCTCACCGTATCTCTCCGGCCTGGATTGGGTTAAAGCCGGCGCGATGGGTGACAGAAGTTCAGAATGCCTTTCAAACTGAGAGTTTTTCTTGACCTTAGGGGCGCTGGCGAACCTCACCCCGAGCATCTGAGAGCCTTTGGGGCGTCGGTGTTTGAACGTGGTCTGTATTCCGATCACCATGCATATTCGAAGTCGCATTCTGTGGGTCGCATGGTGCAGGGCGAGCATGGGACGTGGGCTCTTGACTCTGGCGCACTTGATGACCGACTCCTTTCCGTCGCCAGATCCAGGTTGACTCCGGGTGCTCCGGTGTTCCTGGGTTCTCTCAAGGGTGAAGTTCGCGACTCGAAGATTGTCGCCTCTGCGACGTGGGGTGAGTTGGAGAACGTGAGCCCGCTCGAGACTGCGAGGTTCATCTCTCAAAC
>JANQOU010000006.1 GCA_028285585.1 Acidimicrobiia bacterium | reverse complement strand
AGAGCGCCGGTCTGAAAAACCGGAGGTCGACGGATCGACGCCGTCCCTGACCACCATCTAACCCACCGAACCCTTCACACGTATCGCTGTATGTCAGTTGCGTCTTTGGTGCCGCAACTACCTGTCATGCCACCGATTCGACAAGTAGGCAAGGGAGACGGCAGAGCATTTGCCTGTAACTCCTCGCAATGATGTTGGATAATTTTCTGCATGTTGCAGTATACTTAACGAGTTACCGACATGATATTCCAAACCCCAGAACCAATGGACGTCGAGCTGGAAGTGCTCTCTGAGATCAACGGTCTTCGGGAGAAGCTCCGCTTCCAACTTCATGAGCCCCGCAGATGGGTCGGATCCCTGCGCCGGCTCTCACTGGCCCGTGCGATCCAAGGCTCCAACACAATCGAGGGGTACGCCGCCGAACTGGACGACGCCGTCGCTGTCGCAGCTGGAGAAGAGCCCGTAGACACCGACACCGAGACGAGATTGGCCCTCCAGGGATACCGCGACGCCATGACTTACGTCCTTCAACTCTCCAACGACACCGGCTTCGAGTACAGCGAACAACTGATCAAGAGCTTGCACTTCATGATGATCAGTTACGACCTGAGCAAGAGTCCAGGCCTGTATCGACCGGGAGCAGTGTTTGTCTACGGCGGCGACTCTGGCGAAGTCGTGTACAAAGGTGCTCACGTCGACTCTGTCCCGACCCTCGTCAACCAGTTGGTTGAGGAGCTGAACACCGCCGATGCCGCGCCGGAGATGATCCGCGGGGCCATGAGCCACCTCAACCTGGTCATGATTCATCCGTTCAGGGATGGCAACGGGCGAATGGCGAGAGCCCTCCAAAGCCTTGTCCTTGCCCGCGAAGGGGTCTTCTCGCCAGTGTTCGTCAGCATCGAGGAGTACCTCGGACGAAACACTCAGGCGTACTACGACATCCTGGCTGAGGTAGGCCAGGGTTCATGGAATCCGCAGAATGACGCCCGGCCGTGGATCCGTTTCAACCTCACGGCCCACCTCAGGCAGGCGCGAACGATGCTCCGACGAGTTCGAGAGAGTGAACGACTCTGGACCGAACTGGAGAAGATTGCTGAGCAGGAACGACTCCCAGACCGCGTTGTGGCGGTCATGTTCGACGCAGCGATCGGATTGCGGATACGAAACAACACCTATCGAGCGGCCATCGCCGACCATGAAGAGATCAGCGACGCAACTGCATCTCGGGATCTCGGAAAGTTGGTCGATGCAGGCGTTCTCGCATCCCACGGCGAGAAGAGAGGTCGCCACTACACAAGAAGTACACGCCTCGAGAGCATCCGGCGTGCAATCGTCGAATCAAGGGACCCGACAGATAACCGCGATCCGTTCGCGAACCTGGCTTGACCCGACACGACGATCTTCCCAACCCGAGGGTGTGCGGAACCCTTTGCTCACGCTCCGACCCAGACCATCAGGTCAGCAGTTGAAGCTGCCGGTTGCTACCGGCAGAACGCCGCTAAGCCGTGATCTTCCATCGCTTGGCGGCGGTTTGGGCCCTCCACATGGCAACGCAATCGGTGGTCGAGAAACGAACCAGCCTCACGTTCTCGAGGATGGTCCCGTCGAAGAGATAAACCTCCTGGAACACAGCCGAGTTTTGCTTCGTCCTCTTCACTTCTTTAGTTCTCCGGCGACACTGCGATGCGGAAGCACCCACATAACAGCGATCAGCAATGACAAACCAAGAGCCATAGGCGTGGCTGCCGCGCGGCTAGCTAAGAAGAAGTGACCTACGGTCACCTCCTCTAGGCCTCCGACTAGATATCCCGAAGCCAAACCAACGCCTAGTCCCAAAAAGAGCGCAAAAATGAGAACCGCGCCCACCTCGCACGCCACTAGAACAACGAGACCGGAGCGACCGGTGCCAACCGCTCGGTAGAGACCGAGCTCTGAGCGTCGAAGCGCAACTCCTATGACCAGTAGTGCTCCTACCAGCACTCCCGCCATCGCGGCGAACCGCTCACTTGCTCGGCCTTCGAATTCGACGCTCGGAAGACGAGCCAGGTCGTCGACTATCACTAGCGGTCGAGTACTGAGATCAGATCTCAATCCGATGAAAGTAGCGTCGAGCATCTGTTCCGAGTACTCCATTTCAACGCCTGGACTCACTCTCACCCAGCACTCATCTGCAAGTCCCGTCGGAACTACCGAAGCAACAAGCCATCGCTGGACCGTTTGGTTCAGGACGGGGGAATCGACGACCTCGATTACTTGACCAGTGGCACCAGAATCTGCGAGGGAGACGAATGCGCCAAGCCACAAACCCAGTTCATCTGCCAATTCTCTGCCGGCCGTGAATCCTCTACCAGCAGAGCTTTGAGCTGGCACAGTGCGCGACACTCCATGAATGCCCAATGCGCCCTGCGAGAATAGCCCTAGCCTGAACAGGGTCCTGGGAGACGAGGACAGCGATGCCAGAGGGCCTTCAGCAATGGAACCTGCCTGTTCCACACCAGTCAAGGCCCCAAGCCTTTCGCAAGCGCGGCGCGGAATTGCTCCTGGGGCAGTTGCTACAACAACATCCGATCCTCGTTCGAGGTAAGCCTCATGAAGGTCAATCACCTTGGAGATCGACGTCAACTCGACGTAGGTCAGCGCGGCGCACGTCCCGCTCAGGACCAGAAACAGAGCCACAAACCTTGATGGGTTAGCAACCATGTTTCGTATGCCTTCGTTTGCAAGTGTTGAGATACGCCAGCTCATTCCTGGATCACCTTCCCCTCGGTGAGCCGAAATCGGCGCTCGCAACGCAGGGCTACTTCGGGATCGTGTGTTGCGATCACAACGGCCGTACCGTCATCCTTCAGGGCCCAGATCGCATCGAGTACAACCCCTGTGTTCGTCCTGTCCAGATGACCGGTGGGCTCGTCGGCCAGGAGGATCCGGGGTTTGGACACGAGCGCACGAGCAACACAAACTCTCTGTAATTCTCCCCCTGAGAGAGTATGGGCAAGGGCCGTGCCAAGGCCCCTAAGGCCCACTTTGTCCAGGGTGCTCTCTGCGACAAGCCCAGCAGTTGACCGGTCGTACCCCATAGCGAGCAGTGGAAGACTCACGTTGTCAAGAGCGGTTCGATACTTCAGTGAATTCATCGACTGGAAGACCCACCCGAATGAGCTGGGCAGGGGAGGCGAGCTTCGCATTTCTGACGAATCCTGGGGTTGCGTTGCCGAACCTTGGTCAAGAACGACCGCTCCTTCAGAGGGAGTGGTCAGAAACCCCAGGATGGATAGCAACGTGGTCTTGCCGGACCCTGAAGGACCCATCAGTGCCACCGATTGGCCTTCTTCGACAACCAAGTTGACGTCCCTAAACACTTTGGTTGATTGATATGAATGCGATACGCCGATCGCTTCTAAGGACATGAGGCCTCGGCCAGCGCGACATCGGGGTTGACGAGGATCACGTCACCCGGCGCGAGTCCCTCAGCTATCTCGGCTACGCCGAACGCTCCGGGCCCTACCGCCACCTCGCGAGGCTCAAACGATTCTCCAACCTTCACCCAGGAGCACAGTTGCCCATCGGATCCGGTGGTTACAGCGCTCACTGGAATATACAGGTGATCCGTGGGGTCTAACTGTAGGAGCCTTCCGTCAAGCTCGACATCGTCAGATGTCACAAGGACTCCAATCTCGGCGACACTTTCCGCATCAAGTCGATCGTCCTCGACAAAACTGACAACGATGGGCTCGTGTTGTGCCGACTCGAATTGCCACATCCCACGCAGCGGTGGAGCACCCTCTGGCCTTCGGAAACTGGCGCCTGCAATCGATTCTTTCGGCAGAATCAGCTCAACGCCACCGTCGGCTGGTTGGCCAATCGTCGCATGCACAGAATCAACTTGAAGAAGGCCATCAGGGATCCACACCAGTAGAGTGTGGTCGAAGCCTCCATCTCGAAGCTTCGGGGCTCCAAGGAGTAGCCTCAACTCGGCTACTGCATCCGCTAAGGAACCTCCATATACGCCATCCGCCTCTCCGACGTACAGCTGCTCGACGAGTAAGAACTCCTGAAGCGCTCTGACGTCTTCTCCACGATCCCCGCGCCTTAGGTCTCTGAACAGAGGTTGGCGCATTGCAGCGGCGATCCGCTTCACTCCGTCAATCGCCAGAATCGGCTCACCCGATCGCAGAGTCGCGCCCGGTTCAACAAAAACCTCGGTGACTGTTCCCGCCCAGTTGGGAGAGTAGATCGGCACCACATGGTCCCAAACGAGCTCCAAAGAGACTTCATGCTCGATTGTCGCCGAAGTCAGTTCGACAGTCATCGTCAACGGGCTAGGTGCTGGCTCGATCTCGGCCAGTCGAGCGTCGTAGACAAGGAGCCCTGAGGCGAAGGCTATTGAGCCCACTGTTACTGCGCCGGCAATGAGGACAAGGGAAGACTGTCGAGTCAACACATGTCGCATCTACTCACACCAAAGTGTGCATGCAGCATGCGAAGTCAACTGACCAACAATGCACTTAGGGGACGTCGAATGCCTCGACGAGAAAAAGCCAACTCTCCTATGGGTGGGGGATCCTCGGCAGATCAACACCTCGCAAAGGCTCACTGTTCGACATTCTCTACTGCCTGATCGAAGCATTGGTCGTATTCCATCGGATGCAGTTGAGAGACTACTCCGAGTTCAGCCAGGGGATCTGAAACCGGTATCCCCCTTGACGTCAAGCAGTCGGCAATGAAGGAGTAAAAGGCTTCGTCGTCTTCTGCCGTCCACGCTTGATCAGCCCACACCAGTTCAACCTCGCTCTTGAACTCTTTCTGGCAGAATCCTTCCTCTACTGCCGCCAAGTCGGACTCAAACGAGTCCGCAGAGCCTGTGTAGCCGTATTCAAAGGCGCGAATGTCCTCTCGATAGGCGATTTCGACGGTCACGCCGTTGGCTGCTGCGCAGTCAACAAAGGCCAAAACGGCTCGCTCGAGTTCGGAATACGTCACTGATCCGTCTTCGAGGATCTCCTTCTGGAACTCCGATAGTCCGGAGAGATCTGAGTCAGAGCCAATCGCATCGGAGGCGCAGGCGCTCACCAACACGACTATCAGCCCAACCATGATGGTGCGTAGACGCGGAGACGCAATCATGGTCGGGCTCGATGGCATCGTTATGAGGCCTAGTCGTCGCGCCACCCCGAGTCTTGGGTCCACCCGTGTTCCCAAGTTGTGACTTTGCCACGACCTTCCACATTCCCAACGTTGTGAGAATGCCAGACAGTCAGATACGGGACGTTGCTGGGTCCCGCGCTTGCCGACGCTGGGAATGACAGATCCCGCGATTTAGTCGTGAGATAGCTACAACCACCATTCTTGTCCTTCGTGCGCGCAGTATATCCGAGTCCGTCCACGTCTAGCTTCCAGTCACACCCATCGTACGAGAAGTTATAGGTGGCAGCTAAGGCGGCCGGGACCATTGAGATGACCAGTGCTGTTGTCATGGCCATCACTGCGATCAGTCTTCTCATGCCAGACTTCTGACGCATTTGTGTTCCCCCTTCTTTGAACGTATGCATCTTACGAACAAGCGCACGAAATAGATCGTGCACTTGCTCGGTTCCGAACGCTACAAATGAGCTTGTTGATTGTCAACTAGTAGGACAGCCAGCGAATATATAACTTCTAGTTGCCCTCGATGGGCCGTCTGCCAACCCCTGCCAAACGATCAAATCAGACCGTTGAAGCTGCCGGTCGATGCCGGCACGGCACTCCCTAAGCCGTGATCTTCCATCGCTTGGCGGCGGTTTGGGCCTTCCACATCGCCGCGTACCGACCGTCCGCCGACAAGAGCTCTTCGTGACGACCCTGCTGGATGATCCGGCCATCCTCGAGAACCAGGATCTGGTCAGCTCGGGCCACAGTGGAGAGACGATGAGCTATCACCAAGACCGTCTTGTGTCGCACAAGCTCGTCAATCGCGTCCTGGACCGCCACCTCACTGTCGGAGTCGAGCGCTGAGGTTGGTTCATCGAGAATCACTATCGGTGCGTCTTTGAGTAGGGCCCGTGCGATAGCCACACGCTGACGTTCACCGCCCGAAAGCATGCCGCCGACTTCGCCAACCCGGGTGTGCATTCCTTGCGGCATGCGCTCCAGAAGTGACTCGCAATTGGCGGCATGGAGAACCGCAGCCACCTCATCGTCGCTGGCCGAGGGACGAGCCAGTCTCACGTTCTCGAGGATGGTGTCATCGAAGAGGTAGACCTCCTGGAAAACAGCCGAAATGTGCTTCATCAACTCACTCTGGGTGACGTCTCGGATGTCTGTTCCCCCAATCCTGACCTCGCCCTCGATGGGGTCGGCGTAGCGCATCAGAGTGCGAGCGATCGTCGATTTTCCCGAACCCGAAGGTCCGACGAGAGCTGTGAGAGACCCTTCATTCAAGGTGAAGCTCATGTCTCTGATGGCCGGCACCGTCTGGTCCCGATAGGAGAAGGTCACACCGTCGAACACGACTTCACTGCCTTCAATCTCGGAAGGGGATGCCGGCTGGGGAAGTGGGGGGATCTCCAAGACTTCGTCGATTCGGCGCAACGCCGACTGGGTCACCTCGATGACTCCGGTAAGGGCTCCAGCGAGAACGAGGGGCTCACCCAGTCGAACCGCCACCACGGCCACTGCCGCCGCTGTGGCAACACTCATAGACCCATCGATGGCAAGAGCCGCCGCCATGGCAATCAAGCCGACCACTATCAGGTGTGCTCCACTCGACCCGAGAGCGAGTGGTGCCGTGACCGAAGTTTGTGTTCTGTTCAAGACCTCACCCTGATCTTCGAGTGCCTCGACCAGGCGATCTGCATGTGCTCCTACCTGCCCAGAAGCCTTGAACACGGGTAGCCCCTGAACGTACTCCACGATCCGTGAAGCCGAGCGAGCGTCCGCCGCATGCATCTCCTCCACCGAGCCCGACATTTTCGAACGGAACCGGTACAGGCCCAACAGCGCAACAACAAGACCGAATAGGACCGCAGCCAGCAGCCTCCAATCAACGAAGGCAAGACCGATGGCGAGTGCGACCGGAATGATGACAAGGCGAACGAACGTGACGCCGAGGTCGCCGGCGAGCAGCGCCGCGTCGCGTGCGTTACCGGCAAGAACGGTGCTCAGGTCCCCTGATTGGCGGCGAGACAGCTCCTCAGCAGGCACCGTCCTCAGTTTTGCCCCAAGACGTAATCGCAAATTGCTGATGACGTCCGCTGCATGTTTGTAGCCGAACGACAGCTCGTACAACCGCACTATCGACTCGAGGATCAAGAGAACCACCAGACCCATCAAGAGCCAGCCGATGTCGTCGGATTGTTCCAGCACTGCCGGTATGAGCAAGAACAGGGAAAGGTAGGCGATTGCCTGGATCACAGCGCCGGCGACTGACGAAGCCACCGCTCTACGCCAAACTCTCTTATGTTCCACGGCAATCCGGTCAACGAGACGCAACATCGAGATCATGACGAAGCCACCCGATCGTGCCGTATCCCCCAGGACATTGCCCGTTCGTGTTTCTCCCACATGGAGGCGTAGGTAGATCGAGCCTCGAGCAGGCTCTCGTGGCTACCCGACTCGACCACTCTGCCCTCTTCCAAGACGACTATCTGGTCGACGTCGGCAATGGTCGAAAGGCGATGGGCGACGACGAGCACGGTCTTGCCCTTCGCCAACTCCGCGAGCGCAGACTGGATCTCGGCTTCATTCTCCGGATCGGCAAAGGACGTGGCCTCGTCGAGAATCACGATCGGTGCGTCGGCGAGGAGAGCCCGGGCAATGGTCAGCCTTTGCCGCTGACCGCCTGAAAGTGACGCACCGCGCTCGTCGACCTGCGTGTCATAACCCTCGGGCAGTTCGACGATGAAGTCGTGGGCTCGAGCTGCCTTGGCGGCTGCCTGGACTTCCTCATCGCCGGCAGTCGGAGCACCGAGCGTCAGATTCTCCCGAATCGACCCCGCAAAGAGGAATGGCTCCTGGAACACCAGAGCCACCTGTCGGAGGAGTCGGTCCGTCGAGAAGTCGCTGACATCGACCCCACCAACAAGAACCCGCCCCTCGCCGACATCGAAGAACCGCGGCACCAGCCGGGCGATTGTCGATTTACCCGACCCGGATCGGCCGACCAACGCACATACCGTTCCGGCGGGAACCTCAAAACTGACGTCATGAAGTGCGGGTTCTCTCGTGCTGTCGTAGGAGAAGGTGACCGATTCGAACCTGACGGAGCCGTCGGAGGGCTCCTTGCCGACATCAGGTTCCTCCAACGTAGGCAAGTCCAGTACCTCATGGATCCGAGTTGCGCTCAGCTTTGATCGGTTCAAGAACTCGTTCATCCACATGAGCGGATAGATCGACTCCACAATCAACGGAGAGAGAAGGGCGATCGCCACGACGTTCGACACTTGAACCAAGCCGGCGGAGTTCATCAGGGTCCCAGCCACAATCACCACCACGATCATCGTTAGCGGAGCAACGAGAATGCGTGCCACGAGAGCACCCGACCGGGACCGGTCGAACCATTCTCGGAGGAACTCGGTGAACTTCGCGTTGCGGTGCACGTAGGTGGAGAACGAGTCACTGGCACCGTCGAAAGTGCGGACCTCCGCCATTCCCTGCACATACTCGACCACCGCGCTGTTGATGCTCTCCTGCGCCGCATCGAACTTCTTCTGTAGCTCCGGATAATCCCGCATCAGATAAGCCATCAGCCCCAGCACCAAGGGCAGAACAGCAAAAGCCACCAGGCCGAGCCGCCAATCGATCCAGAACATGACAATCAGCCCGAAGATCGGGGCCGTGACGAGTGCACCGACAAACGGAGGGGCATCGGCGATCATCGCATGCATCCCCCGGACATCGTCCTGAATCACCTTCTTCAACCCACCCGTGCCAATCCCCTGGACAGTCCCAATGGGAAGCTGCCCTAGATGCTCGGTGAGCTGGCGACGCATGATTACCTCATGGTCGAAGGCGGCGTGGTGAGACACGCTCGAAGCAAACGTCTTGAGAACCGTCGCTGCCACAGCAGCTACCCCAGTCCAGATCACCGTGAACCAAAGGTCGGCCGTGGACTCGTCGAGCAAGATGGCAACTATTCGCGCCGCCAAGACCAGCGTCGCGATCCAGGCAATCCCACTCAGGCCTGACAACCCAAGCGCACCAAGAAGCCGCCCTTTGACCGGCTCCACCAAGTTGCGAAGCGCATTGAGTCCGCTGACGGGACTCGGCGGCGGAATTGACTCTGTCACGGGCTCTTGCCCGCTTGCTAACTGAACCATGGTTCTCCTTGTTTCACTTTCCTGAATTCTGCAACGGCCGGGCCTGGGCAAAATCAGCAAACGCCGGCGAAGCTGCGACCAGATCGGCGGTACCTCGATCTGTCGGAGCCCGAATCAGTTGCTCGACATCCCCGGCTTCAGCAATTCGGCCGTTGTCGAGGACCAGCGCTCGTGTGGCGGCCCGGGCAACTATCCGGAAGTCGTGGCTGATCAGCACCACGGCGAGGCCCAAGTCGCGACGAAGCTCGTCGAGCAGCTCGATCACAGCGAAGGCGACATCGGGATCGAGTGAGGCGGTCGGTTCGTCGCAGACGAGCACCTCGGGTCGCGCGGCGAGAGCTCGGGCGAGGTTCACACGCTGGCGTTCACCACCCGAAAGTGTCGATGGCCGACGGTCGACCACTGCGGGCTCAAGTCGTACCTGCTCGAGCAGTTTCGACGCCGTCATCGACGCCTCAGGCCGAGACAGGCCAACTAGGTGCCTCAGTGGTCGTTCGATAGCGACGCGAGCGGTTTCTCGTGGATTGAGTGCGCCGACTGCGTCCTGCGCGACAAGTTGAATCGCTCGGCGCTGAGCCGGTCTACGCCTCCGGGCCTCGGGAGGCAAGACCACGCCATCGAGTTTCACCGTGCCAGCTGTTGGGCGGTGCAATCCGACAACACATCGAGCGATCGTCGTCTTACCGGAGCCTGATGGACCGACGACGGCAAGCGCTTCGCCGGCACCCACCTCGAAGCTGACATCGGACACCACCTCAGTGGGCCCGAAGGCAGCGGAGAGGTTCCGGACGGTCAGGCGTTCTGGAGAGGGGTTGACACCGGCGGTGGCGAACTGCACGCCTCGTCGATCGAGCACCTCTCCGGGTGTTCCAATTGCTCTGACACGGCCTGCGGCCATCGCAACGACCCGATCTGCCAGCGCCCTCGCCACATCGTCGTCATGACTGATGACAACGCCAGCGGTGGTGCCGCTCGAGAACACATCGTCGAGAGTGGCCAGGACCGAGTCGGTTAGAAGGGGGTCTAATCCGCTCGTCGGTTCGTCGAGAACCAGCAAGTCAGGTTGGGCGGCTAGCGAGAGAGCGATGGCCGCCCGCTGCGCCTGGCCACCTGACAATTGGTGTGGGAACCGCCGCAAGAAAGCACCACTCGACGGAAGTGCGACCATGTCAGCGAGCTCGGCGACCGCTGTGGCTACATCGGAGCGGGAACTTGGAGCGCGCCGACGGCGGACAACCATTTCAGCGAGCTGGTCCTCGACGCGGCGCAAAGGGTTGAGAGCGGACCCTGGGTCCTGACCCAGATAGGCCACGACACGCCCACGCAACTCGTGGGGACGTGCAGTGAAGGGGTCTTCTCCACGCACCCAAACGCTTCCACCGACTCTGGTTAGACCAGGGCGAAGATGGCCGAGCAGGCTGTGCGCAATCGTGGTCTTGCCCGAGCCGGATGGACCGATGAGCGCCACCACCTCTCCACGGCCGACCTGAAGCTCGGCGCCGTCGACGACCCGTCGATTCCCAGCTGCAACCACAAGCCCGGCGACCTCCGCGACGTGCGCTTCGTGCATGCGCGTCATCGGTCGGCCACCCGGGCAGACAGCTCATCGGCCAACAGATTCACGGACGTGGACAACGCGAGCACAAGCACGAGAGGCGCAACGAACGCCGCTGCGTTCGTCGATGCACCTGGGACGTTCTCGGCGATCATCCGGCCCCAGTTGGCAGCAGGTGCACCAGTGCCGAGCCCGAGAAAGCCGGCGAGCGCCGCCAGGTATATGGCAGCGACGAAACGGATCCCAGCGTCAGCAAGCACCGGCCCGGCGACGTTCGGGAGCACGTCAAAGCGAATCACACGGCCAAGCCCATCACCTCGAGCACGCGCCACTTCGACGTAGCCGTTGCTCGCCACCTGACGCGTCACGGAACCCACGACCCGGACCGAGTAGGGCAGCGTCGTCAAAGTGACGGCGAGAACTACCGCGAGATCCGAGCCTGGGAAGCCGGCAGCCAACAACAGCAGCAACAAAACCGCGGGAAACACAACCAACAAGTCGGTGCACCACGTCACGACTGCAGCAACACGTCGCCGGGCAAGGCCGACTCCGACACCGAGCAGCGTTCCGAGGGTGGTCGCAGCCAACGTCGCGGTCATGGCCACCAGAACGATGCTTCTACCACCGTGGAGAACACGCGACCAGACGTCTCGCCCGATGCCGTCCGTGCCGAGCCATCCGATTTCGGACGAGAAGGGCTTGCCGACCGTGCGCGTCGGGTCGGCCAAGGTGATGAATGGTCCAGCCAGGGCCACAACAACCACGACAACACCGACAAGAGCGGTGATGACCAACAGAACGGGAGCACGATGGCGAGAGACCACAGTAAGCAATAGGTCGTCCACCTTGGCTTCCCTCGTACTGGTGGTGTCGGCGGCGGTCATGTCCGTAGCCGAGGGTCGAGTAGCCGGCCGGCGATATCGGTCAATAGAAGCGACAACAACGTGATCGCCGCCAACACCAAGGCAATGCCCTGGACCAGAGGCAGATCCCGCGTCCCCACAGCAGATGAAAGCTCTGCACCAATGCCGGGGTACGAGAACAGCGCCTCGACGACAATGGCGCCACCGATGATTGCCCCGACCGCCAACCCGAGGACCTGGATGGCGGGGCCCAGCGAGTTGGGAAGAACGTGACGACGGAGGAGCTGGCTGTGCCGGATGCCATTGAGCCGCGCCGTCTCAACATAAGGCGACGACATCGTGTCGGCGACCGAGGCACGAATCAGGCGTGCGGCGGCAGCTGCAGGCAGGATCGCCAAGCTGAGCACCGGCAGCACGACGATTGTGGGGGCGTCGAGGGGTCCGCCACCCAAAGGGACCAGTGACACGGGCGGCACAAGGTCGAGACCGATGGCCAGAATCGCCAGCAGCAGTCCAGCCGTCACAAACTCGGGGATCCCGATCGCAAGCAGGCTCCCGGTTGACAAGAAACGATCCAGACGCTTCCCGGGCCGGGCTCCTGCAAGGACCCCCACAACGACACCGGCCGGGATAGCGAGAGCAAGCGCGAGCGCGCCAAGCAGCACACTGTTGGGAAGCCGGTCAGCGATCACATCGCCGACCGGACGGCCACCGACGTACGCCGTTCCGAGATCTCCGAGCACCGCCGCCCCCGCCCAGTCGAAGTAGCGGTCGAGCACGGGCCGATCAAGCCCTAGCTCCAATCGAGCACGGTCCCGCTGCTCGACAGTGGCATCAGGGCCTACGACCGCGGTGACCGCATCGCCAGGCAACACCTCGGTCGCAGCGAAGATGACCACTGACAACCCGGCTAGTGCCACCAACGACAAAGCCAGCCGGCGCACAACCAGCCGCCAGAGTCTCACGCCAAGCGAGCCTCTGAGAAGCTTGGGTACTGCTCAAACAGACCCTCGGCGATTCCGGTGAGCCCGGGAACTCGGCCTGTGATCACCGGCTTGTACACCGGGACGATTGCGTTGCCCTCGTCAAAGAGCGCCCGTTGGGCTTGTACCGCCAAAGCCGCCCGCTCTTCGGCGTCGGCAGTGCCGCGCGCCGCAAACACCAACTCGTCGATGTCAGGTCGATTCCAACCCAGTCCGAACGGTCCACCCCCGAGGAAAACCACTTGGTAGTAGAGCAGCGCCGGAGCCGCAGTTGTGAATCCGGAAACCAACGGCGACGACAAGTAAGTCTCGAAGTCGGCAAACAGCTGACCCGCCGGCAATTCGTTGATCGTGACGTCGACGCCGACATCGCCGAGCTGCTGGGCGTAGAGCGTCGCCGCCTCGACCATCCCTGGCGACTCAGGGCCGGTGAGGAGGGGTACCGACATCCCCTCCGCACCGGCTTCGGCGAGGAGCCGACGTGCCTCGTCGGGATCAAACGGACGCTGTGGGATGTCGGCCGCGTAGTCGGGGAAGCCGAGAGAGAACATATCGTTGCCGATCTCACCCCGGCCGAAGAGCACCGTGTCCAGCATCGCCTGGCGGTCACAGGCCAAGCGGAACGCCTGCCGAACCCGTACGTCATCGAATGGCGGAATCGCCATGTTCATCTGGAAATACAACGCCGACAGATACGGCGGTTGCGTGGCCTCGACGACAATCCGATCGTCGCCTGCCAACTCCTGACCCTGGAGCGGTGAGAGATCGTTGGCCAGGTCGACCTGGCCATCGAGAAGGGCGTTCAGCCGTGCAGCCTCGTCAGGGATCGAACGCAGCTCCAGTTCGTCCACGAACGGTCCGCCACCAAGTTTGAGCCCGTAGAAGTCGGGGTTGCGCTCAAATCTCGTGCCGACACCCGGATCGAACTCGCGCAACAGGAATGGACCGGAGGTAGGCATGTCTTCGGTGAAGTCGGTCGTTCCGTCTTTGAAGACGAAGTTGGTCCCGACGCACAGGATCGTCGGGCCGTCGGCGATGGGTTGGCGAGTTGGCAGGGTCAACGTCAGGTCGTCATCAACGGTCGCTGCCTCGAGGTCGAAGTCGGCGACAAAAAGAGCGAAGCTTCCAGTCGCGTCGTTGGCAGCCAACCGCAGGGAGTGGATCACGTCGGCGGCACCGAGCGGGCTGCCGTCCGAGAACACCACACCGGGCCGCACACGAAGGGTGTAGGCGGACAGGTCGTCGGCGGCCTCGATACCCTCCAGGACACCGTAGGCGACACCATCGGGTGAGTTGGGGTCGAGGTTGCCGAGTGTGGCGTGCATCGCTCGAGCGCGCACGAAGTCCAGAGCCGAGCCACCCGAGAACACGTTCAGGGTTTCCGACGCTCCTGCACCCACAAAGGCAGCTCGAATAGTCCCTCCCGTGGCGTTGGCGCCGGTCGTGGCACCTGTGCCAACGGTCGTCGTCGAACCCGAGCCGTCGCCCGAACAGGCGGCAATGAGCGGAGCAAGGGCCGTCACCGTGGCCGCAGCGAGGGAGTTCTTCAAGAAAGCACGACGGTCCATCTGACCTTCGTTATTGGGAACGAGTCTCATTCGCACGACAGTAGCAGCCGACCACCACGTAAAAAACATGAGATATGACGGTTCGAAGCCACTAGTTGGGTTGCCTTCGCTGGCCCTTTCACCGTCGTCGGCTGTCGCGAAAACAGTGGAACTCAGCAGCTAGTCAGGATCCGGCGATCGAGTAGCGCTTCTCCTCCACTCTGAGCCGTCTCCACCAGAGGATTGCCGCGCCGAGCAGCACTGCTCCGATGGAGACCCAGCCGTTTCGTGAGAGACCCCAGAATCGGAAGGTGGTGTCGGTTCGAAGCAGCTCCATCAGGAAACGAATGATCCCGTAGCCAATGAAGTAGACCCCAATGAGACGACCCCGCAACGACGGGTACCTGTGCCCGAACCGGATGATGAGAAACACGAGCCCGACGTTGAGGATCGACTCGTAGAGGAAGGTGGGGTGGAAAGTGACTGCGTCCGGGTAGGCAGCCGGCCGGTTCTGAGGGTCGATCTGAAGTCCCCATGGCAGATTGGTCGGGGTGCCGAAGAGCTCTTGGTTGAAGTAGTTGCCCCATCGGCCGATTGCCTGGGCTGCCGGCACCGCAGGAGCGGCCGAATCAAGGAAGTCCGGCATGCTGGCGTCCCACTTGCGAACGTAGAAGGCCATCGCAATCGCACCGGCGGTTAGGCCTCCGTAGAAGGCAAGGCCTCCCTCCCAAACTGCAAACACTCCCAACCAGTCGTTCTCGAACCGAGAGAGGTGGGTGCTGACATAGGCGACACGCGCACCAAGGAATCCCCACAACACCATCCGGATCACGATCCGCTCTGCGACCGCCGCATCGCCACCCCTCGCTACAAACCGCTTCTTGAGGATCAGCCACGCCAGCACCACCCCAGACACGACAAGAACGCCATAGAAGGTGAAGCGAAGAGGCCCAACGTGGAAATCGTTGAAGCCCGGGGACGGGATTGAAGCAAAGAGGTCAATCATGAAGCCGGCCACTCCCCTCCGGTCGGAGTAGGCGCAGGGCAACTGTTGTACGGAGGACTGGGTTCGTGCTGATCGACCTGATGATTCCAGACGGTCAGAGATCGTCAACCCAGCAGAGCTACCTGCCGACGGATCACGGCCGAGATGCCCTACTACTCGAGCGCCTTGGGGCGTGCATTCTGGCTGTGCTGGCCGAAACCACTGTCGAGGCTGAACCTGTTGCCCATCAGTCGACTCGTTCAGAGCGGTGGTCAGTAGCTAGGAACATCAAGACCTGGCAGGTAGCGATGAGCCAGGTGCATGAGTACTGGCCAAGGCCGGCGAGGCGCATCCGGAGGTTTGGCCGTACTGGAACTCTTGGAACAAATACCATCTCGATCATGGAGTCCACCCACCTAATCGTTGATGGAGTGAGGCTGTATGCATTGGTACGACCTGGTACACCGACCATCTTGTTTCTTCACGGCTTGGCCGGCTATGGCGGCGAATGGAAGCCCGTCTGCGGCCTACTCGATGACAGTCTCGGCTTTGTTGCACCTGATCAGAGAGGTCATGGGCAGAGCCAGATCGGTCCCGAGGTCGCAGTCGATCGACTCGCCTACGTGGGCGATGCAGTGACCATCATCAACCAACTGGTTGGCGGACCTGTCATCCTGGTGGGTCAGTCCATGGGTGGCCTGGTAGCGACCTATCTGGCGGCAAGTCGACCAGACCTGGTCAACCACCTCGTCCTGATCGAGGCCGGAGTCCGCCCCCTGAGACAGACCGACATTGAGTCATTGGAATCCTGGTTAGATCGTTGGCCCACGCGATTTGCAGACGATTGTGAAGCTACGCGTTTCTTCGGACACAGAAACCCGTCCACCTCGGCATGGGTCGACGGGTTGGCCAGAACGCCGAAAGGTCTAGTGCGGCGTTTCGATCCCGAGACACTGCTTACGGCAATGAGGGCTCTAGCCAGCAACAGTCGTGCAGAGGCGTGGCGGGAAATCTCAGTGCCAACAACCCTCGTACGGGCCGGCAACAGTGCTATCGGCGACGACGATATCGAGGAGATGGTCATCGCTCGGCCAGACACTCGTGTTGTCGAGATCCTGGACAGTGGACATGACGTACACCTCGACAACCCAAGAGAGGTGGCAACCCTCCTCTCTGACATTGCCGAGAGGCACGCTCAATCTCCTAGCGAGTAGGAATCGGTGCGTTCTCCTGCAGTCCACTGACCACGGTATCCACTCTGAACGTTGCCTACGTTCTCGCTGATCGCTCACTCGATGGGCGGGGTGGTCGGATTGCTGTTCGTGGAGAAGACACCCGAAAGAGTCGAGCAACTCGTCCTGGAGGACACCACGGCGCCCATGGAGGGACACGAATACCCGACCGTCCCATCCGTTCCACCCGAACCCGTCGACTGCGACTGGCGCGCTCGCCAGCAGATCTTCCAGGAACTGAACTCACCGGATCCGATCTGGTGGGAGTCTCTTCCCCAAGCGAGTGGTAGAACGCAGCTCATCGCGGGGACACAAGGAGACCAAGATCTGGAAGAGACTTCCGAGCGGCTACCGAACGCTCAGTTGACCACCATCGAGGCGGGTCATTGGATTCATGAAAACGAACCTCGGAGATTTATCGAGGTCGTAGAAGACTTCCTCGAGTAGCAACGAGACCCGGCCGGACATACTCAACCCAAGGCTGAGAACGAACTGCCGCTGCCACCTTCTTCAGGACTCAACCCCCGTGAACTCCTTGAAAGCATCAACGCAATACTCGTGGCCACCGACGAAGTACCGGCCGTATTGGGTCTTTGACACGCTGAACCAGGCGAGTAGATCGCCGTCGTCGGATAGAGCCCGATACATCGGTTCCGCGGCATCCTCGTCTTCCAGCTGAAGGGTGTACCCGCTGCCACCAAGAAGCTCCGTTGCGTACAACTCCGCTGCTTCTTCAGCGGTCTGGTTGCCGGACTCCGGCGTGAACCCTCCGAAGTGAATGAAGGTCGCACCCCACTCTGAAAACCGCCCACACTCCCCAGCCGGTTGTGCGAACACCAATACACCGGCAGCGGCTGTGAGCAGCGCCACAAGCCAGAGCCACCACTTCGATCTCACACCCAGAATGCTCCGAGTGCTCTCCTGTAGCTTCACCATCGACACACACCCCCTTACGACATCCGTCAGGATCTCACCATCTTCGACGTGCGTGGCGGATCCTTGAGTTCCCATGTTTCCGACCCCGATCAGGCACCTACCGGCCGCATCGCTAGCCTGCCGGGATGCCAAAACTCTGTGTCGTCACCGGAGCCAGCAGAGGGATCGGCCGGGCCATCGCACACCGGATGACTCAGGACGGATACGAGGTGTTGGCGACAGGTCGTGACGAATCAGCACTTGCCGAGACGGCGAGCCTTGCCCCCTCGCTGGTGCAAACGGCCCAACTCGATGTCACAGACCCCGAAGCCGTCGAGTCGTTCTTCTCAGGACTCGAGGTCGATGTCCTGGTCAACAACGCGGGCGTCGCAATGTCAGCACCGCTCTACCGGACCGACCCGGCGGAATGGGATCGGCTCATGCGGACCAACGCCACCGGGCCTTTTCTCTGCATGCGCGCAGTAATCCCCGGGATGCTGGAACGAGGGCGGGGGCGAATCGTCACCATCGGGTCGATGGCATCACACGGCGGCGCCAAGTACATAGCGGCTTATGCGGCGTCCAAACACGCCGTCCTCGGACTGACCAGGTCCGTCGCCGCCGAGGTGGCCGGCACCGGAATCACCGTCAACATGGTCAGCCCCGCCTATGTGGACACACCAATGACCGACACCACCGTCGAGAACATCACCGCGCTCACCAACCTCGACGCCGACTCGGCGCGCGGCCAGCTCGAGAACATGTCGGCCCTCGGCCGGCTCATCGAGCCTTCCGAGGTGGCAGAGGCCGTCGCTTATCTCGCATCCGACCACGCGGCAGCCGTCAACGGCACCTCGATCACCATGGACGGCGGCGGAGCGGGCGGATGATCACATGAGCAACGACGCACTGAGTAGCCTCTTCGGACTCGACGGGAAGACGGCGTTGGTCACCGGTGGGAGCCGTGGCATCGGGTACATGATCACCGGGAGCCTCCTCGACGCCGGGGCGACAGTCATGATCTCGAGTCGAAACGCCGAAGCATGCCAAGAAGCCGCCGGCAAGCTCTCCGAACGCGGTCCGTGCACCGGGTTCGCCGGGGACGTCTCCACAGCCGAAGGATGTGAAGCGCTTGCCGAAGAGGTGCAGAACCGGCACGAAAGCCTCGACATCCTGATCAACAACGCAGGAGCCTCCTGGGGCGCACCGCTTGACAATCACCCGGTCGAAGGTTGGGACAAAGTGATGGACACCAACGTCCGGGGACCGTTCTTCCTCACCCAGAAGCTGCTCCCACTCCTCACCGCCAAGGCAACCGCGGAAGACCCGGCACGGGTCATCAACATCGGATCGGTCGATGGCATCACCTCACCGTCGTGGCCGAGCTTCGCCTACAGCTCGTCCAAGGCCGCGATACACATGCTGACCAGGCACATGGCGCGTGATCTCGCCCCACGGCACATCCTGGTCAATGCGATAGCCCCTGGGCTCTTCGAGTCGAAGATGACCGCTTTCATGTTCGATGACGGGCCCGTTGAGAGCGAGGTGCTGAGACGAATGCCGCTTGGGCGGTCCGGCAACCCCGATGAGATCGGCGGCTCGGTCGTCTGGCTCTCTTCGCGTGCCGGGGCCTACCTGACGGGTGCAGTCATCCCCGTCTCTGGGGGCTACGCCATACTCTGATCCGGCGCTCGAGAGTCGGTTAGCGGCCGAGGTTGGGGTCGTCCTGAGTGACCCTTCCTCTGACCGTGAACACGGAGTCGCCGGACAGGATGCCGCTCCGACCGAAGAGCCGGCCGAACTGCCAATTTGAAAGCCCCAGCTCCGGGCGATTCAGGGCGTATTGCCCATCCACCCAGCGGGTGAAGCCGTTCCCGACGAAAGGAGCGTCCACCGAAGCGAAGAAGCTGTCGTGCTCGGCGGTGTCAGCGGAGATCAGGCTGGCGGCGAAGCGGGGGCTCAACTCGTTGAACAGCGTCACCGCCTCGTCCACGTCATCGACCACGGTGAGTGTGATCTCGGGGCTCTGCTCCCACTCCCACTCCTCACCCAGCGCCGACTCGGCAACAGTGTCGGTCTTGGCCTCTGTCGATTCACCTTCGGCACGGGAAATTGACGCTTCCTCCCACCAGGGCTTGGGAACCAGGTGTCGCGCCCGCTCGGTGACGTGGAGCTTGGCCGTGGTGCCGAGACGCTCTGCTGCTCGCTCGAGGCCCTTCAGGACCGAAGGCGCCAACTGCTCTGCAACATCGCTCGTCAGACAGACAGTGTTGACCGTGTTGCAGACCTTGCGATCGAGCGAGTTGTAGACAGCAGCCTCCAACTCATCGGGATCTGCCGAGGAAGCCGCCACGATCCAGGCGCCGCCGGTGCCATGAAGACTCACCGGGATGCCGGTCTGCCGAGCCACCGAGCCCAACTGTGAGACGGCTCCTCCCGAGCCACGAGCCACTGCCAGCCCGACTCGCCGGTCGGAGAACATGGCCCAACCGGCCGCCCTTGATGCCGAGTTGACCAACGACACAGCCCCTTCGGGAAGACCGGCATCCACCAGCGACGGCACCAAAGCAACCTGCATGATGGCTTGGGCTGTGCCCAGGGCATCCGACCCGATCCTGAAGACCACGGTGTTCCCACCTCGAAGCACACCAGTGGCATCGGCGAGGACATTGGGCCTGCCCTCAAACACGAAGGCCACGACGCCCAACCCGGACCGAACCATTTCCAGGCTCCAGCCGGAGTGCTCCACCCTGTCCTCGACGTGTCCCCGCCCGGCGTCCGCGCCAGCCCACATCTCCAACCCGGCGATCATCTCGGAGCGCATCCGCTCGGAGAGCACGAGGCGTGTGGTGGACCTGCCCTTCGCTTGTGCGGCCTCGATGTCCGACACGTTGGCCGCTGCGATGTCGGCGAAGACCACCTCATCGCCAAGCCTCTCAGCAAACAGCTTGTAGAAGCGGGTGATGGCATCGTCGGCGACAAGGCCCATCCGGGAGAAGGCATCGACGGCCGAGGTGACTGCTTTGTCGGCCTCCTCTGCCGATTCCTGGGGAACATGCAACAGGACACCGGTGTCTTGCACGACAATCAGGCTGTCGCCTTCGGCGAAGGCGTTGGCGAGCTCACCGCTCACGCGAGTGACCCTGTTCCCGCCGTACGGGATGGCCATGCCGGGCTCGAGACGTGTGAGTCTGTCGTCCATCGAGAGATCCTAAGACAGCACCACGAGATCGTCCCGATGGACCACCACGCCACCGGCCACAGAAGAGTGCTGGCCGACTGCATTGCGAAGCTCCGCGGCATTCATCCGGGCAAGACCCTTGCCGACCAGGCGGCCCGAGGACTGGATGTGGACCGCTTCACCCGGCTCGAACTTGCCCTCCACCCCGACGACACCCACGGGGAGAAGAGACCTTCCCTGTGTCAGGACCGCGTTGGCCGCTCCGGCGTCCACCTCTATCTCCCCTCTGGCGGGAAGCCCGAAGCCGATCCACAGCTTTCTCGCTGAAAGGCTCGACTGATGAGGCTCGACCCAGGTCCCGATCTCAAGCCCGGACACGGCCTTGGCCACAGAGTCAGGATCGGACGCCGGGGCGATGACAGTGGGGATACCCGACCAGGCGGCCATCCTCGCCGCGACGACCTTGCTGGCCACACCACCACTGCCGAGCAGGCCAGAACGGTCGCCCGAGATGAAGTCGAGCACGTCGTCGGTGTGGCGGACGGCATCGATCAACTCGGGCTCTTCGGTGTACCACGGATCCTCGCTGTAGAGGCCCGGCGTGTCGCTGAGGATGATCAGCATCCCGGCACCGACGAGGTGGGAGACGATGGCGGCGAGGCGGTCGTTGTCGCCGATTCGAAGCTCATCGACGACCACCGTGTCGTTCTCGTTGACGATGGGGAGGATCTCTAGGTCGAGCATCCGCTCCAGGGCCGCGCGTGCGTGGAGATACTGCTCGCGCCGTCCCAGCACATCCCTGGTGATGAGGATCTGCGCGACGAGACGGTCTCTGCGCCCAAAGGCAGCTCCATACGCCTCCATCAGCCTGCTCTGGCCAACGGCGGCGGCTACCTGGAGCCCAGGCAAGTCTGAAGGGCGCTCCTCGCGGCCCATCGCAGGCAGGCCGGCTGCCACTGCACCGGAGCTGACCAGCACGCAGGGATGGCCCGCAGCCCAAAGCTCTTCCATCTGGTCGGTGATGCGATCGATGGACTCGGCTTCGATGCCCCGGCCTGAGGAAGCGAGGCTCGACGAGCCAATCTTCACGACCACCGGTGCATCGGTGCCGATGGCTCTTCTCATCTGACCCGCCTCATGAACGGGACACGGTACCTAGCTGACTATCAGCTCCACTATCAGCGTGTGTGAGCCCTCCAGCTCGACCTCGAACACTCCAGGCACGTCGGCGATGAACATCACTGTGGCCGGAGCGTCGGGAGTCACGTCGAAGAAGAGGTCGTAGCCGTGGACATGCACCTGCTCGGCCTCGTCGGACACCACCGTGAAGTGAACTTCGCTGCCCAGCTCGACCTCGATGGTGACCGCTCCAACGACAGGCGCTCCGTCTTCGATCGTGATCTCTGTGCCATGACCTTCACTACTCATGTCACCCGGGGGAGCAATACCGTCCTCTTCGCTGACTGTGATCGTGGTGGAACCAGCGACGTCGTACTCGACGTGGTCGTTGCCGGAGAGCCGGTACTCGACCAACACATCGCCCGCCGGCAGCTCTTCGATGTGGAAAGCACTGGCGTAGACACGGGCCAGCTTCCGGCCGTCGACATAGATGTGAGCGTGACCTTCACCAGGCATGTGCTCTCCTCCCACGGCCAGCGGTGTCATCTCGAACCCGGACACGTCGGCGATCAGGTTCCAACCGGACTTGGGGTCCTTGACCACCGACACCGTCACCTGTGGCTGGGCTGAGCCATCCCACTCGCGCAACTCGCTCCCACCGTGACTGTGACCTGCGTCTTCAGGCTCAGGAACGACAACCGTGGCGGCGGCGCTCAGCGGCTCACCGTCGTTGGTATAGACGTCGTGGGTGTTGGCGGCCAAGACGTAGCTCACCTCATACGTCCCCGGCTCGATGTCGCCGAGATGGAAAGCGGGCCCATAGACCCTGGCGACCTTCACACCGTCAACCTCGATGTGGGCATGGCCCTCGCCAGCGACATGATCGGCGCTCGCACTCTCCGGGGCGAACCGGAAGCCGGAAACATCGGCGAAGACATTCACCCCCGACGACGTGTCAGGAACCACGGACAAAGAGACCGAGGGCACGTCGTCGCCGTCCCACTCCTGTTTCCCGTGCTCATGCTCATGCTCGTGACCACCCTCGCCCATGTCCATGGTCGACGTTGTCGACTGTTGGGGTGGAATGGTTGATGTGGGTGTGGTTGTTTCGGCTGGCTCGGCGCTGCTGCAAGCGGCGACCACCAGCACAAGTGCGAAGACGGCGACTGCCAGCCGCGCACTACTGAGAGATCTCATTGGACTGCACTCCTTGTGCTCTAAAGACATTCAGCAGACAGGAGCGAGCGCAGGAGGGCCTCGGAGCGACACCGAGCCGAACGCGGGAGACATGATGCGGCGATCAGCGGGTACCTCGGGCCACATGACCTCCCGAGGTCGCAGCAAGGGAGCCTCGTTCCCCACCCAAGCCGAGAGCAACTGAGCAACTCCCCTCACGAGACGGGAGATGAGGAGTCCCATCGGCAACGACAGGAAGAGACCGACGGCAACCGCAGGCTCGTCGATAACGCCGGCAACACCTGTGGGTATGCGCTCGACTATCTCGACGGCCAGGAACGTCAGCGCCACCGCAACACTCAGGGATCGCCCGTGAACGCGGGCATCGAGCTCATTCGCCTTGCGGATCGCCAGGATCAGCAACCCGGCCGCCGCGGCCGGCATCGCCAGCGCTGTCGCTGCATCGAGATACCCGTGACCACCCAGGGCGATCCCGCGGGCCACCGGGTCAGGGTGAGCGGCGAGATATGCCAAGACGTGAACCAGCCACACAGCCGCAATCACCACGAGAACACGGGCTATACGCCGGGGAGTGAGAAGCACCTGGTCAGGTTAGGACTGACAACCCCATAGTCACATCCCGCGCCAAACAGCTGAAGACGTGCGATGGTCGGACCAGAAACTTGAGAGGATGGTCTTGACAAATGGTCGGTATCAGCCGACCATACGGGAATGACCGACCATTCTGGAGTCGACTATTCGGCCGAGGACATGCTCCGGCTGGAGACAGCCGAGCAAT
Organism: Acidimicrobiia bacterium; assembly: GCA_028285585.1. GTDB lineage: Bacteria > Actinomycetota > Acidimicrobiia > Spongiisociales > ZC4RG35 > CAXMPK01. The sequence continues at coordinate 665,696 of JANQOU010000006.1, read as the reverse complement.
ACCGGGCACTGTTCGACGAGACTCGGTCAGCAATCATCGACCTCCTCGGTGAGCGTGCGGCGACGATCAAGGAGCTCGCCGAGACTCTCGAGAAGCCCAAGGGGACCGTTGGGCATCACGTTCATGCCCTCGCAGATGCTGGTCTCATTCGCGTGGTGAGAACCAAGAAAGTCCGCGCCATCGAGGCCAAGTACTACGGGCGAACGGCCCGCACGTTCCTCCTAGACCCGCCCGGCGGCGTCGAGACTCAATGGACACCGGACCATTTCCTGACCACGGCTCACGACGAGTTCGTGGCCGCGGCTGAACGGCAGCCCGGCGACAAGTCGCTGTTCCTCAGCACCTTGCGGCACGCCCGGGTGCCCAAAGAACGGGCCGAGGAGTGGGTGCAGCGGCTTATCGCTCTGAGCGAGGAGTTCATCGACGGGGAGCGTGAGGGCGACACGATCTTCGGCCTCATGCTTGCTTTCTATCCCACCGACCGTCCCCGGCTCCCTGACTCGGAATGAGACTGGGCTCGCGCTACTGGAAGCTGTGGTCGGCTTCGGTTGTATCCAACCTGGGCGACGGCATCTCCACCATCGCCTACCCTTGGCTGGCCTCCGCGGTGACCCGCAATCCCGTGCACATCGCAGCTGTGGCGGTGGTGACGAGACTCCCTTGGCTGCTTTTCTCACTGCCGGCAGGGGTGATCACCGATCGGGTCGATCGCCGCAAGCTGGCAGCGTCCATGGATGTCGTGCGGTTTCTGGCCACGCTGGCCGTGGCCTTCGTCGTCCTCGCAGTCCAGCCCGATCTCGCCAATCCCGACGACGTCGCGGCCGGTCTCGCTGATGTCCCCGGAAATGCCTCTCTGCTGCTCGGAGTCATCTACGTCGCAGCGTTGCTTCTGGGCACCGCTGAGGTCCTTCGTGACAATTCGGCTCAGACGTTGATGCCTTCGGTCGTCGAGAAGGAGCATCTGGAGGTTGCCAACGGCCGGCTCTGGGGCGCCGAGATGGTGATGAACTCCTTCGTGGGCCCGCCCGTGGCCGGGATCCTCATCGCAGTCGCGTTCTCGTTGCCGTTCTTCGTGGATGCGGGGACGTTCGCGATAGCAGCAGCTCTTGTCTTCCTGATTGCCGGCGACTTCTCACCGAAACGAACGTCCGAGCACAGCGGCTCGACTTCGTTCTGGGGCGAGATGAAGACGGGTGTGGCCTGGCTTTGGGGCCACCAGCTGTTCCGGCCCATGGCGATCGCACTCGGGATTCTCAACGGGTCGATGATGATGTCGCTCGCCACCTTCGTCCTCTTCGCCCAGGAGATCCTGTCCCTCGACGCCACCGGATTTGGCCTCCTCACCACCGGCGTCGCTGCCGGAGGCGTCCTCGGGTCACTGATCGCTCACCGAGTGACTGGCCGCCTCGGTCAAGGCGCGACCCTGATGCTCACCATCCTCGGCTCGGCCGCCGCTTCTGTGGTCAGCGGCTTGACCTCGTCGTTCTGGGTCTTCTGGACGATGGGCCTCTTCGGCTCTTTCGTCGGGGTTGCCTGGAACGTCATCACCGTGTCGCTGCGACAGTCCCTGATACCCGACTACCTGCTGGGGCGGGTCAACTCTGTCTATCGATTCCTGGGGTGGGGGATGATGCCAGTCGGATCGCTCATCGGAGGCCTGCTGGTCGCCGTGGTCGAGCCGTCACTTGGCCGGGAGTGGGCCTTGCGGATGCCATGGCTGGTGGCAGCCGCCACGACACTTGCCCTGTTTGCGTACGCCCTGCCACGGCTCAACTCGACCAAGATCGACGAAGCCAAAGCGCCAGCAGACGTCGCACCTTCGTCTTGAAAGCTCGCTTGCCTCTCCTCAGATGCCGATGATCGGGGCTTCCTCGTCGCCCCGGCCCGGATCGCCGGTGGCCGCAACCTGAAAGAACCGGCCCTGCATCGCGAAGAGACCGGCTCCGTCGTTGCGGACAACCTGGCCGTTGAGCCAGCGCGCCTCATCGAGGCAGAGCAGCGCGATCGCCTCGGCGGCGTCCTCGGGTGTCGCAGCCTGGCGCAACGGGTGCGTCTCGACCTCGACCCGCTTCAACGGCTCATACAAAGGCCCAGTCATCATCTGTATGGAGTCGGTGTCGATGTAGCCCGGCAGCACCCCGACCGCGGTGACCCCTTGCGGGCCGAGCTCACATGCCATGTACTCGACCAGGGTCTCCATCGAGGCCTTGGCCGCTCCGAGAAGCCCGTGACTCGGTATGTAGCCGACGGAGTCGGCGCCGGACACCGCGATGATCCGACCCTGTGCCGCCTCCAGCATCGGATAGGCGAGCTGCACCATCAAGATGAAATGCCTGACAGTGATCGCGAACGTCTTGTCGATCTGGTGCATCTTCAACGCCAGCAAGGGCTTCAAGGCCGTGGCGGCCGCGTTGGCGACGAGAAAGTCGAGACGATCCTCGGCCTCGACGACCCGACCCAAGCCATCTCGGACACTCGCCTCGTCGATCAGGTCCATCTGCACCGACCAAGCACCCGGAGTGAGAGCGGAGCAGGACTCGACGACGGCGGCTGCCTCGTCGGCCGCCTCGCGATAGCTGATGATCACCCGGCACCCCCAACGGGCGAGATGCCTTGCGGTGGCGGCGCCGAGACCCCGGCTGCCACCAGTGACAAAGGCGACCTTTCCTTCGAGAGGGCGATGTTCGTCAGCCATCAGCCGACGTTAGATGAGACGCCGATCAGCCGGGTGGCCCCCACCACCTCACCCGGCCCACGTCGGCGAATCCGACGCTCGGGTAGAAGTCGATGGCCTCTCTTGGCTCATTGGTGAGAACCCGAACCGTGTGGATTCCCTCATCTCTCATCTGCTGGAGACCGTGATGAATGAGGGCTCTGCCGATGCCACGACGTTGAAAATCGGGGTGCGTCCCAAACGGCTCTATCTGGGCCACTCCGGTGTCGTCCGACCACCAGATCATGAAGCTGGCGATACGACCCTCTGGGGCCACGGCCACGAGATCGCGCTTCGGCTCATAGGCAGGGGACCGCATGAATCGGAGGTAGCGCTCGAGGTGCCCCTCGTCGGACATCGTCGATTCAAAGGCCGCGTGCGAAGCCGTTCGGCGCCCGTTGGCCTCTTCCTCGCCAACAACGTGACGCAGCGTCCATCCGTCGGGTAGGTCGGGCTCTGGAACCGGGACTCGCTCCAGATCCCATTCGAACATGTGGTCGACAGACACCGGGCTGTAGTGGTTGTCCTCGAGATAAGCGACAAGGCCGACATCAGTGTCCGCAACCCAACCGACCTCACCACGGCGTCGCAGCCTGCGTTGCGCCCACTCGATGAGAGGCACCCGATCCACCTCGGGGCTGGCAAAAAGGTTGATCTCCGGTTCGTGGTCGTTGATGACCAAGACAGCATCGTCGTCAATCCAGTAGGTGAGCGGTGCTCTGGGATCCTCGTGGTAGCGCCACCAGAGCAAATCTCCGGGGTGAACCGTGTAGCGCCCGTCGTCTGCTTCCAGCGCATCGGACAGGGTCCGAGTCAGTTGCGCAATGTCTGATTCCCGCGCCGGTCTCAAGCCCGGGGCAAGGGGGTCGGGTGTCGACCGGGCGGTTGGCGGGTCGAATCCGTGATCTGCTGCACCCAGATCAACCATCGCGGCGTACCACTGGTACGGGAGGGCATCGAAGGCGGGACCGTCATATCGATAGGTGAGAGCCGTCTCACCACCGACATCGACCTCGATCGCCAGGTATCCAGACTCGGCAGCATCCAAAGCCGGCCGCTGCTCATCTTCGATCTCGTACAGGACCCCAGGGACGCTGGAGCCGGGCTCGGGGCGGATGTTCAGCTTGGACGAGCCGTCTTGTGACCGCTTGTCATAGACCCGTCGCCATCCGTCCAGGCTCGCTACTCCTGCAACGGCAGCCGACGGGCAGCGCGACCGGATCTGCGGCAGCCAGGTGTTGGAGCCGTAGGCGAAGTACAGAAAGCTCATCCGGAGCCGATGACTTCGCTCAGCAGGCCAGGATCGACACTTCCACCGCTGACGACAGCTACAGAGACGCCGCGCACTTCACGTTCGGTCTTGAGTGCGGCCGCCACGGCCGCGGCGCCTGCGCCCTCCGTCACCAGCTTGTCACCCGTGAGAAGACGGCCCATAGCGCCCTTCACCTCATCTTCAGAGACGACGATGACATCGTCGATCAGCTCGACGAGCATCGGGTACATGTTGTGGGTGATCAGCGGTGTCGACGCACCCTCGACGATCGTGTTGCGCCAGTCGATCCAGACCGGGCCCCCCTTGTCGAAGGCGGCTTTGAGCGACGAGTTTTCCTCCGCTTGAACCCCGAACACCTTGACTCCGGGTCGAAGGTGCTTCACGGCAGCCGCTATCCCGGCGGCCAGAGCCCCACCCCCGACCGGGACGAACACGGAGTCGAATTGGCCGAGATCGTCAACCAGCTCCAGGCCGATGGTGCCGTGCCCGGCAACCATCGCCGGCTCGCCCCAAGGGTTGAGATAGCAGTAAGGCTCCTCTCTCCAGCCCTCGTCGAACATGTAGAGCATCAGCTCGGTCATCGTCACCCCGACCAACTCGGTGCCGTAACGCTCGATGGCCTGCCGCTTCGCCGGATGAAGTTCATGAGGCACGAGTGAGCGCGACGAGACCCCCAGCACCTTGCCCATGTACCCGACAGCCTGAGCCGTGTTCCCGGCGCTGACCGTGGTGAGGCCTCGCGCCAGGTCTTCGGCGTCGAGAGAAAGCGCCCAGTTGCCGACGCCGCGCACTTTGAACGATCCGATCGGCTGGAGCACCTCGGGCTTGAGGTAGATGTCTTCCTCACCTTTGAGCCTCATCAACGGTGTGCGGACGATGGTGCCTTCCAAGCGGATGGCGGCAGCTTCGATCTCCTCCATGCTCGGAGGACTGACCGGATCGCCGGGCCAGCCTGTGGGGCGCGTGTCAGTCACGACTATCTACTCTCATCGCAGCGGACAATATCGAGAGGAGCACTGGTGAAGAAGATCAATGTCGACGGGCTGGCCCGCCTCCCGTCTTTCTCCCATGCAGTGATCGCCGGCGACACCATCTATGTCTCGGGCAGCCTGGGAACCCTCCCTGACACCATGGAGCTGGTCTCCGGTGGCATCGGACCCCAAACGAGGCAGACCATCGAGAACATCGCACGAATTCTCGAAGGGGCAGGCTCGTCACTCGACGAGATCGTCAAGATGAACGTCTACGTCTCGGACATGTCCGAGTTCGCCGCCATGAACGAGGTCTACCTCGAGGTGTTCGGCGACTCACCGCCGGCGAGGATCACTGTGGGTGGTTGCGATCTCGCCTTGGGGGCCGCGGTGGAGATCGACTGCATCGCTTTCCACCCAGCCACCTGATGGGTGTACCGTTCCGGCCATGAGCTTCGACATGGTCACGTGGAAAGGAAGGCTTGGGCCTTTCGATCTTCGAGTAGCACCCGGGACCTTCCGGCCATCCACGATCTCCACAATGGTGGCCGAATCGATGGAAGTCGGCGACAGCGACGTCGTCATCGACATGGGCTGCGGGTCAGGTGTGCTCTCGATCATCGCAGCCAAGCTCGGTGCCAACGTCGTTCACGGCGTCGACGCCGAACAGGAGACGATTGAGATCGCCACCGCCAACGCGGCGGCACAGGGAGTCGAGGATCGCACCGTCTTCTACCAGGGCGACATGTTCGAGCCACTACCGGAAGGGCTCGAGGCCGACGTCCTGATCGGCGACGTGTCTGGGATCCCCGACGATGTCGCAGAGGCGACCGGCTGGTTCCCGTCCGGCCTGTCCGGAGGCCCCTCAGGGGCCGAGCTGCCGTTGCGGATGTTGGAACAGGCACGTGACTTCATGCGCAAAGGGGGCAAGGTGTTCCTTCCCACCGGGTCGCTACAGGACGAAGCCTCGATTATCGACGCCGCCCGTGACATGTTCGGGAAGATCCGCCAGCTCACCGAGCGCCGGATCCCGCTGCCCAGCACGGTCTCCGAGAACCCGGCCATCATCAAGATGGCGCAGGACAAGATCATCGACATCACCCAACGCGGTAGCCGGATGATCTGGACGGCCAGGGTTTGGGAGGCGACCGCCTGACTCAGTCCTCGGGGATCCAATCCTCGAGCGGGATCCCGAGACCGTCGGCGATTCGGTTGGCGTAGGCGTAGTAGGCGACCACTTCGGCGATGTGAAGGATGTCGATGTCGCTGAAACCGTTGTCGCGGAGACGTGCCACGTCCGGCTCGACCACCTCACCGGGTGTCAATGTCAGCTTCACCGCGTAGTCGAGCATGGCCAGACGTTTCTCTGAGAGGCCGGCTGTCCGGTAGTCCTCTTCGATTCTCCCGGCGAGGCCGTCGTCCCGGAGAAACCGGCGCAGACCGCGCCGGTGGTGAGTCACTCAGTAGTGGCAGTCGTTCGCCTGGGAGACAACCAGGGCGAGCATCTCCCGCTCAGCTTTCCGCAGCGTCTTGGTGCCTCTCATCGCCTGCTGGTACAGGACGTTGTGCGCCGCCATGCTCCCCGCATCCAGAGAGTGGATCCTCATGATCCAGTCGACCCTCTCATAAACGGGGTCGATTACCTGGTCCCTCATCTCCAAGACGTCGTCTGCCCACTCGTCCTCGTGGGGAGCATCTATCCAGGGCATGTCAGGAAGATAGCTCCGGCCGGACTCGCTGGATCACCGTGTCACGAGTCGTCAGATCCTCATAAGCCTCTCGACGCACCACCTCGCGCGCCTCACCATCCCTGACGAAGACGACGGGCGGCCTCAGCACCATGTTGTAGTTGGAGCCCATGGTGTGCCCGTACGCACCTGTCACAGGTGTGGCGAGGACGTCACCGAGACCAAGATCCCTGGTGACGCGACCGGACCAGACCAGGACATCCCCCGACTCGCAGTGCTTCCCGACAACCCTCACCTCGAGGTCGCGGTCCCGGTCGGTCGCCCTGGGCACGAACACCTCGTATCCGCTGCCGTACAGGACCGGCCTCGGGTTGTCACTCATCCCGCCGTCGACGGAGACGTAGGTCCGCACACCGGGGATCTCTTTGATGGTGCCCACGGTGTAGAGGGTGATTGCAGCCTGGGCGACGATGGCCCGGCCCGGCTCAACCGTCACCTTCGCCTCGAGCCCCGAGGTGGCGATGGCCGAGTGGACGAGAGCGCCCCACTCGGTGATGGATGGTGCCGATTCCCCTTCGACATAGGCGACGCCGAGCCCGCCGCCGATCGACAATTCGGGCAAGCCGAGCGGTCCGACGAAGCCGGCAAGGGAGTCGACCAGCCTCCCAAACGACTCGACATCGAAGACCTGGCTGCCGACGTGAGCGTGAATCCCGACCAGGCTCATCCTCGGCGAATCGTTGACTCGGACGACAGCGTCAGCGGCCACACCACCCTCGATCGACACGCCGAACTTGGAGTCGGCCACACCGGTCTGGAGGTACTCATGGGTGTGGGCAACGACTCCCGGGTTGACCCGGATCAGCACGTCCGCTTCTGCGTCCTGATCTGCCAGGACCGCCTCCAGCCTGTCGATCTCGGCGAGAGAGTCGATGACGATCCGACCCACGCCCGACTCCACCGCCATCTCCAGCTCGCGGGCACTCTTGTTGTTGCCGTGGAACACCAGACGATCCGGCGGGGCTCCGGCGGCAAGGGCGACATGTAGCTCGCCCCCTGTCGAGACATCGAGGTTGAGCCCCTCCTCGACGGCCAACTGCGCCATGGCACCGCAGAGAAAAGCCTTGGTGGCGTAGGCGACGCCGCCGGGGAAGGCCGCCATCGCCTCACGGCACCTGTCTCTCAGCTGCTGTTCGTCATAGACGAACAGCGGGGTGCCGAACTCCTCGGCAAGCTCGACCACATCACGGCCTCCTATCTGAAGCCGGCCGTCTTCACCGACGAACGACGACTCCGGAAGCAATTCCAGTGGGAGGACTGACATCTGCGGGATGGTGCCAGAACAAGCGGTGAGATTGCGAAAGGGGGTCGCCGGGCGCGCAACCCGGCACCTCGCCTCGTTCCTGAGGTTATAGGGCCCAGATACGGGCGGTATTACCTGAGGTACGCGGTTGGGGGGTTAATTGGAGAAGGTGACGGAATAGGCGCGGGCCCAGCGGGTGACAACCCGGCCGTAGTTCTCGCCGGCCTTGAGCAGGTCACCGTTCTCGAGAGCGTCGAGCGACTCCTGGATCAGCTCACACGAGTCGTCGAACACCAACTCGTCGCTGTCGAACAGGTCGGACACCTCCCCATAGTCCAGCTCGACCATGGAGCCCGACGGGAAGGGGTCGAGCCACTCGCCGAGCTGGCCCAGCTCCTCCGTCGGCCCGGGGAACACGTCCAGCTTGTCCAGGATGTCGTAGGCACGCGCCACCTTGCGACGCGAGGCATCGATGTCGGAGCGAAAGCGGATTCGCATCCCGTCCGACGTCTCATAGATCTGCTTCTGCCCCGACTCGAAGGCCGTGAACCAACGGACCGGGACATGCCAGGCCGAAGTGAGCACATGAGAGCGATGCTCCGGATGAGCCCGGTGATAGGCGCGCAGCTCGGTGTCGGCGGCCCTCGCCGCCTCTTCGGGCACCAGCCCGACTCCCCCCAGGCCTTGAAAAGCGTTGGCAAAGGCGACGGTGGACTCCAAGACCCTCAGCCTGAGGTTTCTCGGGCAAACCAGCCGACGTCCTTCCCATTCGACGGTCCAAGCCGAGTCTCCCTCGGCTTCCGACAACAGGCCATAGGTCCTGACGAAACCGGGCACCGGCTCATCCGAGCCGTCCACCTCGGGGGCGTAAACCCTCATGAACGCGGCCTTGGTCATCGCGTCATCCTTGCACACCTCCCAGAATGCGTCGCCCAGACGCAACCAAGCGACCCGGGGTAAGGTCTCGGTGCCTTACCTTCACCAAAGGGGATCCGTCCGTTGTTGGTATTCGATGAAGTAGCCCGGGAGGGGCACGAGCAGATCCTCTACGGCTACGACAAGGTATCCGGCCTCAAGACGATCATCGCCATCCACAGCACGGCTCTCGGTCCCGCCTTAGGCGGGACTCGCTTTTTTCCATACAAATCCGAGGACGAAGCCCTCGACGACGTGCTCCGGCTCTCCAAGGGGATGACCTACAAGGCGGCCGCCGCAGGTCTCGACCTCGGCGGCGGGAAGGCGGTCATCATCGGTGACCCGATGGAGGACAAGTCAGAAAGGCTGTTCCGGGCATACGGCCGGATCGTCGACTCGTTGCAGGGCCGTTACATCACCGCCGAGGATGTCGGCACCACCACCAAGGACATGGATCTCGTCCGGCGGGAGACCAATTGGGCATTAGGCAACTCCGTCGCGCTGGGCGGAGCTGGCGACCCCTCCCCTGTCACCGCCCGCGGCTTGTTCGCTGCCACCAGGGCAGTGGCGAAGAAGCTCTGGGGAACACCCGACCTCAGCGGACGCAAGTTCGCCGTGCAGGGAGTCGGAAAGGTGGGCTCGGCCTTCGTGCAGCTTCTCGTGGAAAGCCGCGCCGAGGTGGTGATCACGGATTCCTACCAACCGGCCATCGAGGCGGCGATCAGCAACTACGGGGTCCGCGCCGTGGAAGAGGACGAGATCTTCAACCAGGATACGGACTTCTTCTCCCCTTGCGCGTTGGGAGGCGCCCTCAACGAGGACACCATTCCGTTGCTGCAGTGCGAAGCCGTCGTCGGGTGCGCCAACAACCAGCTGGCCACCGAGAAAGACGCCCAGCGGCTGGCCGATCGCGACATCCTCTACGGCCCGGACTTCGTGGTCAACGCCGGCGGGCTGATCAACGTGTACGACGAGCTGCACGGGTACTCGAAGACCCGAGCGCTCCACCGAGTTGACGCCATCTACGAAGCCACCTTGACCATCCTCGACACCGCCGAGGAGCACTCCATCAATCCCAACGAGGCCGCCATGCACGTGGCCGAGCAGCGCATCAACGACATCGGCGATCTGCGTCGATTCCGCCGCAGCGGCCATGACAGGAACTGAACGAGGATGCTCGAGCAGACCCCAGATCACCGCCGCCTAGGGCTGGACGACACCGAAGTCGTCGAGATGTACCGGCTGATGCTGATGGCCCGCCGAGTCGACGACAGGATGTGGGCGCTCCAGCGGCAAGGCCGCGCCGCGTTCGTGCTCGGGGCGTCTGGACACGAGGCGATTCAGGTTGCTTCTGTGTTCGCCTTGGACAGAGACAAGGACTGGCTTCTCCCCTACTACCGCGACATGGGTGTTGCCTTGGCCTGGGGGTTCGACCCGAGAGAGATCTTCCTGGGGGTGTTCGCCAAGAAGGAAGATCCGATGTCGGGGGGCCGCCAGCTGCCCAGCCACTGGTCAGACCCCGACCGCCGAGTGTTCACTCAGTCCTCCGTCATCGGCACCCAGTTCCCACACGCCGCCGGCATCGCCCACGGCCTCAAATTCGGTGAGACCGACGCCGTGACCGTCGTCTACGGCGGAGAAGGGGCCACTTCGGAAGGCGACTGGCACGAGGCGATGAACTGGGCCGGCATTCACGACCTGCCCCTCATCTTCGTCATCGAGAACAACCAGTACGCCATCTCGGTCCCGACGAGTGAAGGAGTTGCTGGCCAAATCTCCGACCGGGCGCAGGGCTACGGCTTCCCCGGCCATCTCATCGACGGCAACGACCCCTTCGAGGTCCTGGAAACGATGCAAACGGCGGTGCGCCGGGCACGATCGGGTGAAGGCCCAACGCTCATCGAGGCCGAGACCTATCGCTACTACGCCCACACCTCTGACGACAACGACACCCTCTACCGAACCCAGGAAGAGGTCGAGACCTGGCGCAAGAGAGACCCGCTGGCGAAGCTGCGCCAGTACCTGATCGAGCAGCGGCTGCTCACCGAGAAACAGGAGACCGACCTCGACGAAGAAGTCGTGGCGACGCTGGCCAAAGCAGTGGAAGCCGCCGAGACGTCACCCGACCCCGACGAGCCCACCTCACATGTATATGCGCGGCTGATCGAGGTCGGCGAGGCATCCACTACCCCGGAGCCGGTTCCGGCCGGGGAGAGGGTGAACCTCATCACGGCGATCAACCGATCACTCCATGAGGTGATGGAGGCGCACGACGACACCGTGGTGTTCGGTGAAGACGTCGCCCGGCGCAAGGGTGGCGTCTTCAAAGCAACCCAAGACCTGACCGAGCGATTCGGGTCGAAGAGATGCTTCAACACACCCATCGCCGAGTCGTCCATCATCGGCTGTGCCATTGGGATGGCGGCGACGGGATACAAGGTGATCCCCGAGATTCAGTTCGCCGATTACATCCACCCCGCCTTCGACCAGATCGTCTCCGAAGCGGCGAGGATCAGCTATCGCAGCGACGGGCGCTGGAACTGCCCCATCGTCATACGCACCCCCTACGGGGCCGGGATACATGGTGCTCAGTACCACTCGCAATCGATAGAAGCCTTCTACGCCCACGTCCCAGGGCTGAAGGTTGTGATCCCGTCGACCCCTGCCGACGTCAAAGGCCTGCTGCACACCGCGGTCGAAGATCCCGACCCGGTGCTGTTCATCGAACCGAAGAAACTCTACCGGTTGGCAAAGGGGCCCTTCCCGGACGGTGAGCACCGAGTGCCGCTGGGCAAGGCTGCCCTTCGCCATCTGGGTGATGACCTGACCATCGTCGCCTACGGGGCGATGGCCCACTTCGCCATGGAAGCGGTGCCCATCCTCGAAGAGCTGGGTGTCAGCCCGGAGGTCATCGACCTCCGTTCCCTGAAGCCGCTGGACTGGCCGACCATCGAGCGCTCAGTCAAGAAGACGTCCCGGGCGCTCGTGCTCCACGAGGACAACGAGTTCGTCGGGTACGGCGCGGAGATCGCCGCTCAGATCGCCGACAAGACCTTCGAATGGCTCGACGCCCCGGTCAAGAGGTACGGGCTGCCCGACGTTCCCCTGATGCCATACGCGGGCTCGCTGGAGCACGCCCTCTACCCGACACCCGAGTCGATCGTCGAGCGAGCCCTCGAGCTGGCCAAGTACTGACCGACCCTCCTTGCTATAGCAACCCGTCGCGCTGAGCGACACGGGTTGCTATAGCAAGGGGTCGCGGTCAGCGCGACGCTGTGCACGGCAAACATCGCCAAGTCAGGTTCTAACCTCGCGACGATGTCGTTGCAGTCGCATCTGTCCGAGGTCGCCGGAGCCGCGTTCGCCGAGCTCGGGCTCGACCAAGCCCTTGGCGAGGTGGTGCCGTCACAACGACCCGAGCTGGCCCAGTTCCAATGCAACGGCGCCATGGAAGCGGCCAAGGCCGCCAGGCGATCACCACGCGAAATCGCCGATCAGGTCGCTGCAAGCCTCGCGGCTCATCCGGACATAGCGATCGCTGATGTTGCCGGCCCCGGCTTCATCAACATCAACCTCGAAGACACCGCTCTCGCCACATGGGCCGAGACGAGTGCCGGCGACGACCGTCTCGGATACGCCGGCACCCGGGAGCCGTTGAACGTCTTGGTCGACTACGCCGGTCCCAACGTCGCCAAGGCGATGCACGTCGGCCACCTTCGAGCCACGATCATCGGCGACTCCCTGGCGAGGTTGTTCCACTTCGCCGGCCACAAGGTCATACGAGACCCCCACTTCGGAGATTGGGGCTTCCAGATGGGCCTGCTCATCTCGGTCCTGAAAGAAGAGGGGCTCGACCCCGCTGCGATCACTCTCGACGACTTGCAGCGGATCTACCCGGAAGCATCTGCGCGCGCCACCACCGACCAGGAGTTTGCCGATGCCGCCCGCGCCGCCACTGTCCGGCTCCAGCACGAAGACGCTGAGAGCCTCGAGATCTGGCGGCAGATGAAGGCAGTATCTGAGTCGAGCCAGCGTCAGGACTTCGCTGCGCTCGGAGTCGCCTTCGACCTCTGGTACGGGGAGTCGGACGTGCACGATCGTCTGGATCCCCTGACCCGCAGGCTGGAGGGTGAAGGCGTGGCCGTCGAGTCTGACGGGGCCTTGGTCGTGCCCGTGGGACAGCCCGACGACAACAGGGAGTGGCCGCCATTGATCCTGAAGAGCCGAGCCGGCGGCTTCCTCTACTCCACGACGGACCTGGCCACGGTGGAGATGCGTGTCGAGGACCTCGATGTCGATCTGGTCCTCTACGTAGTGGACCACCGTCAGGGCGATCACTTCGAGCAGGTGTTCCGGGCTGCTCGCAAGGCGGGTATCGCCCCCGAGTCGGTTGCTTTGGAGCACATCCATTTCGGGACGATGAACGGCAGTGACGGCAAGCCCTTCAAGACTCGTGAAGGCGGGGTGGTCCGGCTTCGCGACGTGATCGAGATGATTCGAGGTGCCGCCAAGCAGCGGCTCGACGAGGCCCAGCTTGCCGAGGAATACCCGGAAGAGGAGCGAGAGCAGATCGCCGCTCAGGTCGGTGTCGCCGCACTCAAGTTCGGCGACCTGATCAACAACCGCGCCTCCGACTACGTGCTCGACCTCGATCGATTCAGCTCTTTCGAAGGCAAGACCGGCCCATACGTCCAGTACCAGGCGGTGCGAATCAAGTCGATCTTGCGCAAGGCTGCTGAGCAAGGCCTGGCTCCCGGAGCGATCCAGCCGCCCATCTCACCTGGCGAGCGAAGCCTGATGCTCGACCTTCTCCATCTGCCGGAAGTGATCGACCGCTCGATCGAGCTGAGAGCCCCCAACCACCTCGCCGCCTACGCACATGAGCTGGCAATGCGGTTCAGCAGCTTCTATGACGTTCATCACATCCTCTCCGAGCCCGACGCCGAGAGGCAAGCCTCATGGCTCGCCCTCTCCCAATGGACACTGGGGGCTCTCACGACTCTGCTGGATCTGCTCGGCATCGAGGTCCCGGCCCGGATGTGACCATGAGTCACGTGATCAGACAGGCGAACCCCGACGACATCGCGGCCATCGTCCCCTGGACAGCGGACACTTTCAGCTGGGGCGACTATGTGCCGGATCGCCTTCCCCAATGGTTGGAAGATGACAGCTCAGCGGTTCTGGTCGCCACCGTCGACCACACTCCGATCGCACTGCTGCATGCGGTCCTCCTGTCCCCGACCGAGGGCTTCCTCGAAGGTGCCCGGGTTCATCCTGACTTCAGGAGGATGGGAATCGGCAACGATCTCAACGACGCGGGCGTGGCGTGGGCAAAGGCAGCCGGCGCACGAGTGGTCCGGCTGGTCACTGAGACGGGCAATTCGGCAGCAATCACCCAGGTCGAGGCACTTGGATTCCGCCAAACCACGGAATGGTCGACGTCCACGCTTTCGCCAGGAACCAGAGGAGACGTGTCCGATGGCAACGCCCTCAGACTTGCCGGGATCCACGACGCCGATGTTGCCTGGATGTCCTGGTCTGCCGGCGATCTGCATGACGAGGCGCGGGGCCTGATCACCTTCGGATGGCAGCTCAGGAAGGCGCGACCAGGCGATCTCCGGGCAGCCATCGAAGACCAGCACCTCTACCAGTCCCCAGCCGGATGGCTCATCGCTGAGCCGCTCGATTCCCGACTCAGAGTGTCGTGGGTGGCCACGAGCAAAGAGGAGGCTCCCCGCCTGCTCGCTGCCTTGGGGAGGCTCGCAGCAGAGCTGGGCGTCGAGCAGATCTCGATCAAGACACCGGTCGTGCCGTGGATGGACGAGGCGCTGATCCGAGCCGGGGCAAGCCTGGACCGGTTGCTCGTGTTCGAAAAGCCGACCTAGGTGAGGATGACGAGGCTGGCCACAGCCCAGACGACGAACATCACTGGGACATCCATCCGCCGCAGCCAGTCAGGATTGACCGGGATCCCACGTGCGGCAAGGGAGAGCGGCACCCCAACGATGGGCATCACGGTCATCCCAGCCACACCGACCGCCCGGATACCCTCGGCGCCCTGGTGCAACGTGTCGGGTAGCCCGTCGAGAAAACCTGTCGCCAGCTCATAGAGAAGAAAGAGGCCGAAGCCAACACCTACCACGGCAAGCGTTCTGCCGATGCCCACCTCCCAAAGCTTGAACCCGATGAGCCTGCGGCCTCTCCCCAAAGGTCCCTCAGATGCGACGCCGAGACAGAACAGGCCACTGACCCCGAGCACGATCGCCGATATCAGGATGGGTGCGGTTGCCAGGTCTGTGGTTATGTCGACCAGCCCAAACCCGGCGAGCAGAACAGCCAGAGACAGTCCCACCAGCAAACCACCCAGGACCATGAGCCCAACGTCGAGCATGGTGCCGACTGCGCCGTAGGCCAGGATGGCGTAACGCTTCACTTGCTGGAACGTTCTTCGACGTGTGGTGCTCTCAGTCATCCCCTCGACCGTCCTCCTCGAGCGCCGCCAGATACCACTCGATCGGATGCGCTACCTCATAGTCGTCGCCGAGATGGCTGCGGAGCTGCATTTCGCAACCCGGGTTGGCCGAGGCGACTCTGGTCACACCGCTTGAACGCACCTGGTCGGCCTTTTGGTTTCCGAGAGTTTCCGAGGCCTCAGGCTGTGCCATCGTGTAAACACCCGCGGCACCGCAGCACAACGCAACAGGATCTATCTCCACCGGCCGGAACCCGGCGGCTTCGAGGATGCGGCGCGGCTCGTCCACCACACGTTGAGCATGACGAAGATGACATGGGTCTTGGATCACCATCTCACCGCGGTCAACTTCGCTGACAGGGAGACGGCCGTCGTCAATCGCCCTGGCCACGGCAACTGTGATGTCGGCGGCGGAGCTGCCAAGCCCTTCGTAACCGGCGAGGTGTGCGGAGCATCCGGCGGCCGTCGCCACAACCATGTCGTAGCGCTCGAAGGCTTCCTCGTTCTGGCCGGCGAAGACGTGCGCCGCCCCCGCTTTCCCGTCATGAGCGGCGAGGGCCCCACAACATGTCTGGCTTCTCGGGACCTCGACGCGATGACCTGCCATCTCGAGGAGAGTCACCGCGGTTCGGTTGACCGGTCGGAACCACTCGTCCTGGACACATCCGGCGAGAAGCCCGACGGTTCCAGCCTCTCCTGACCCACCCGCATGGCCAAGCGTTGGCTGCCCGCGTCCTCCCAGCTTGCGAAGACCGGACGTGATCCGCCGGTATCGGGCGGGAGTCAGCCGAAGCAACCCGAGCTTCTGCCCGATCCTCAGCCCCAGCGATCCGAGCCTGAGGGCAGCTCTCGACCCGAGAATCGTGGTCGTCTGCCATCTCCTCAATCTCTTCCTGCCGGGCACCTGCTCGGCGATCTCAGCCCGGGCACCCTCCAACGCCCGCCCATAGGGCACCAAGCCAGGACAGACCGGCTCACAGGCTCGGCAGCCCAAGCAAAAGTCGAGCAGTCCCGCGAACACCTCATCGACTTCGACCACACCTTCCCCAACAGCTGACATCGCATGGAGCCGGCCACGTGGCGAGGCTGTCTCCCTGCCGGTGAGCCGGAACGTGGGGCACACCGGAAGGCACAGCCCACACTGAACACATGCATCCAGCTCTTCCCGCGTCGGGTGCTCGGTGGTGACCCAACCCATCACAGACCTCCCGGCAGACGTCCGGGGTTGATCACCCGAGCCGGGTCGAACTCGGCGATGAGTCTCTTCTGGAACTCGATTCCGGGTGGAGGCCGCCCCCAAGGGTCGAAGCCGTCGAGCCCACCTTCCGGCGAATCAGTGACGACCAATCGGCCGCCTTCATCTTCCGCCCACGACCTCAGGTCGGCAGCTCCGTCGATGCGCGGCGATGCGGCCCGGATCTCGCCGACGCCATGGAGCGCGACATATCGCCATTCCGTCGGAAGACGCTCGATGGCACCAGTCAGGTTCGCCGGCGGGACGCGTAGCGACCATCCGAACCGGTCGACTGGACCGGCCGGCCAGTGGTGGCCTGCTTCTGCCCCACCGCCCAGCTTCGCGGTCTGGGCTTCGATCTCGGCCGCTGTTCCCCAGACGTAGACCCGAGTCGACTCGTTGTCCTGAAGGACGGCCAGCGGCCTGGCGACCTCCGCCGCCGCCTCGGGCGAGTCAACGGTGACCGTTGCCCTGTCAGGAGGCGCCGGCCAGAGCTTGAGACAGACAGACACGATCACGCCGAGACTCCCGAAGGCGCCGACCATGAGACGCGGCAAGTCGTAGCCGGTGACGTTCTTCACCACGCGCCCACCGCCTCGCACGACCCGTCCGTCGCCGGTGACGACGGTGGCCTCCAGAAGGCGCTCGCGTGTCCCAAACAACCTTCCGCGTTTGAACGATGATGCCCCGGACGCGATGACACCGCCGACGGTCGAGTCACCAGGCCTCTCCGGCAGGACAGCCGTCTGGTTGTGCTCGATGAGCGTCGACTCGACGTCGTCAACACGGGCACCGGCTTGGACGACGAGGGTGAGGTCGTCTGGCTCGTATGCCTCGACCGCGGTGAGGTTCTCCATCGACATCACCAGGTCGGGCGTCGGTGGAGCCCCGAAGCCGGAGCGGGTGCCGCCGCCGCGAACCTGGACTCGAAGACCCTCCTTCGAGGCATGACGCAGGATGGATGAGACATCTTCTGCGCTCTCAGGCGCGAGGGTGTCCGGCTCAGTCGCCAGCCGCGCCAGGTCAGAAGGAAGGCTTTTCACACCCAAACGCCTTCGGGAAGCTCTTTCCGGCGCACACCGCCGAAGTCGAAGCAACGCGAGCCAGCGGGCAGAACCTTGCTCGGGTTGAACACACCGGACGGGTCGACCGCCTCCTTCAAACGGGCCTGTGCGTCGAGGTCGAGCTCGGTGAAAGTGGTGCGCATCATGTCTCGCTTCTCGATACCGATCCCGTGCTCACCGGAGAGGGCACCACCGTTCTTCAGGCATATGGCGACGATCTCATCACCGGCCTCGTGAACCTTCCGGTTGGTCTCCGGGTCCGAGGCGTCGAATGCGACCAGTGGATGGAGGTTTCCGTCGCCGGCATGGAAGACGTTGAGCATGGTGAGGTCGTAGCGATCGGCTATCTCGTAGACGGCTGACATCGTCTCGACGAGCCGGGTTCGGGGCACGACGGCGTCGTGGAGGTAGTAGTCCGGGGCAAGCTGGGCTATTGCGCCAAACGCCGACTTGCGGCCTTTCCAGAGAGTCGCCCGATGGGTCTCGTCACGCGCCACCTCGACACTCGTGGCGCCATTCGCCCTGCCGAGGTCGGCGATGATCTCCGCCTCGGCTTCAACACCTTCCGTCTCACCAACCACCTCGGCGAGCAGCACTGCGGCGGCGTCCACAGGGAGTCCCGCTTGAAGCCAGTTCTCCACCGCTTGCACCATCCGCTGGTCCATCAGCTCGAGGGCGGCAGGCACCATCCCGGCGGAGATGACCTGCGACACGGTTGTCGCCGCGCTCTCGACGGTCGGGAAGGCGAGCAGCATCGTGCGGACGTCGGGATCGAGCGGCAGCAGCCGGACCAGGGCCTTGGTGACGATCCCGAGCGTGCCCTCCGAGCCCACGATCAGGCCCTTCAAGTCCAGGCCGATGGGATCGGGAGCATTGCCGCCGAGCCGGACGATCTCACCACCTGCGAGCACCACTTCGAGACCCAGGACATGACTGGTGGTGCTTCCTTCGGCCAAGCAGTGAGGCCCGCCCGAGTTGTTTGCGACATTGCCGCCGATGGTGCACGCAGATTGCGAGGAGGGGTCCGGGGCGAAATGGAGCCCGTGCGGAGCGGCTGCCGCGCTCAGGTCGAGGTTGATGACACCGGCCCCAACCCAGGCACTCCGATTCTCC
The DNA here is from genome assembly GCA_028285585.1 of Acidimicrobiia bacterium. Classification (GTDB taxonomy): domain Bacteria; phylum Actinomycetota; class Acidimicrobiia; order Spongiisociales; family ZC4RG35; genus CAXMPK01. The sequence goes on along the minus strand of JANQOU010000006.1, from coordinate 646,950 downwards.
AGGTCGATCTCGATGGAGTCGATGGCGGTGGTGACTACGACGATGCCGCCCTCGGTGGGGCTGGCTCCTGCAGTGAGACCGGTGCCGGCTCCCCTTGCCACTATCGGCACCTTGTGTGCTTCTGCGATCTTCACCACTTCGGACACCTGATCGGCGTCCTGAGGAAAGACGACGACATTGGCCTGGCCGCGCAGCAATGAGGCGTCCTTGCTGAACAGATGCAGCTCGACCGGCTCTTCGAGCACATTGGCCTCGCCGAGGGCGCCGCGCAATGCCTCCAGGTAGCTCATGGGTAGCTTGAGGCTACCCAGCCTCGCTTCCCCAGCCGCCACCGCCGGGTGTGAGCACCACCAGCAGGTCACCTTCTGCCACGTCGACTGTGGTCTTGCCCGCCAGCCGCTCCTCAGCGCCACCGCCTCGGATCAACCAGTCTTCCCCGGCAGCACCCGGCTCTCCGCCGGCCAGCCCCCAAGGGCGATTGCGTCGTCGCTCACCCATGAGCGAAAGGGTTGCTGAGGTCAGGAAACGGATCTCCCGCCTGATCCCCTCGCCTCCTCGATACTTGCCGGCACCTCCGCTGTCTCGCCGCAAGGTGTAGGACTCGACTCGGAACGGGTAGTGGGTGTGGAGAGCTTCGATCGGGGTGTTTCGGGTGTTGGTCATGCCTGTGTGGATTCCCGACTGGCCGTCGCGATAAGGCCTGGCGCCCTGGCCACCGGCCACGGTCTCGTAGTAGGCGAAGTCATCGTTGCCGATCAGCACGTTGTTCATCGTCCCTTGCGATGCGGCCGACACCCGGTCGGGCACCGCCTGAGCGAGGGCCCCCAGGAGAACGTCGGCGATCCTCTGGCTGGTCTCGACGTTGCCGGCGGCCACCGCTGCGGGTGCCTGGGCATTCACGATCGAGCCTTCCGGTGCTGAGAGACCGATAGGGCGGTAGCACCCGCCATTGGCCGGGATGGAGGGGTCGGTCGCCACCCGGACGGCGTAGTAGAGACAGGAGCGAGTCACTGCCTCCACGGCGTTGAAGTTGGCCTCCACCTGCGGGTCCGAACCGGCGAAGTCCGCGTGAAGCGAAGATCCATCAATGGTGATGGCAACCTTGATCGCCACATCGTCGGGGCCGTGCTCCATGTAGTCCTCAAACGTGAACTTTCCGTCTGGAAGCTCGCCGAGCGCCGACTCCATCCGGCTCTCCCCGTAACCAAGAAGAGCCTCGGAGATAGCGGAGAACCTGTCCAAGCCCTCCGAGCCGGCCAGCTCCTGGAGACGTCGCACCGCAACCGCGTTCGCCCCCATCTGGGCGTCGAGGTCACCCCGCCGCTCCCAAGGTGTTCGCGACGCGTCCACGAAGGGCACCAGGAACTGGTCGAGCCACTCGTCGTCCTGTACCGCCATCGTCGGGGGGACGATGTGGCCCTCTTGCTGCACCCTCGTCGCATGGGCGGGCATCGACCCTGGTGCTTCACCGCCGACGTCTGCATGATGGGCCCGGTTGGCAACCCAGGCGATGTGGTCGCCGCCGACGAAGACCGGAGCGAGGATGGTCAGGTCGTTGAGGTGGGTGCCGCCGTAGAAAGGGTCGTTGACCGCATATTGCACCCCGGGCACCGGCTCGAAGGCGCGCAGGCAGGCGGCGACCGACTCGGGCATAGAGCCCAGATGGACCGGGATGTGCTCGGCCTGTGCGAGCATCTCACCTGAAGGCGTGAAGACTGCGGCCGAGCAGTCGGCGCGCTCTTTGATGTTCGGCGACAAAGAGGTGCGGCGGAGCACGCCGCCCATCTCCTCGGCGATGGCCGAGAAGCGGTTGCGGGCAACCTCGAGGGTGATGGGGTCAATCAAGGAGATTGCCGATGTGCTTGGTGCCTTCCCGATAGCTGAGCCGGGAGAGCTGGTCCTCGTGGTCTTTGACGAAGCCGGCAACCGCCTCAGGGTCGGTCTTCGAGTACTCGCGAAGCGCCCACCCGATCGCCTTCCTGATGAAGAACTCCTTCTCGTGAGCTCGTTGCTCGCAGAACGAGAAGAGACGGTCGACGTCGGTCTTCTCCTTGGCACCGACCTGGCAGATGATCGCCGCCCTGCGCAGCCACATGTTCTTGTGGGCTATCCAGGTGTCGACTTTGCGCCAGGCCTGCTCGGGGTAGTCGATCACGACCTCGCGCACCATGTGGGTCGCGGCCTCGTCGACGAAGTCCCACCAGGCACCCTCGACTATGAAACGGCGATAGAGCGGCATCGACGCCGGGACCAGGAACTGCCGGTGCCGGGCGGCGACTCGCTGGGCGATGTACCTCTCCTCACGATGAGGCAATCGCCACAAGGCAAGGGCCAGCTCCTCGTACTGCTTCCTCGTCTCTGGTGGCCATGTCTTGACGACGTGCCTGATGATCGGAGTCTGACCCGGCTTCTGCACCCCGTAGAAGGGCATCTCCGACTTCATGTACCACTGCATGCCGGCCGCCTTCTCCGGGTTTGCCGCCTTGGCCAGCTCAGCCTGCACGTATTCGACTGCTTCTTGGACCGAGAACGAGCTCACAGTGACACCCTCATCGTCCCGTCTTGGAGCACGGTGAGTTTGTCTCCTGGCTCGAGCACGATCGCCGAGTTGTCGTCGACGACGAGACCTGGGCCGTCGGCCTCGAACCCGGCTGGGAGCGTGTTGCGTCTCCACGCGGAGCCGACCCGCTCCGGAATGGGCTCTGACGACGTCTCTGGCAAGTCGGACCACTTGACGGGTGCCGTTCCGACTGCTGTTCCACGCACGTTGACCACCTCGATGGGCTCGTCGGGGCGATCGAATCCGAACCGCTGTCGGTGTGAGGCCTCGAACGCTGCCCGGATCTCATCCCAAGTCCCGGAACCGACCTCCAACTCGTGTGACTGGCCGTAGTACCGCACATCGACGGTGAGTGTCGTCCGGGAGGGCTGGTCGCCGAAGACACCTTCGTACTCACTCGTCGCATGCGACCGGATCTTCGCCAACTCCGGCTCCAGATGCCCGTCACTCTCGGGCAGCATGACGGTTTGGGCACGGTCGGTCTTAGGCGGAGCCATCATCAGCCCCAGAGCCGAGAAGACCCCTGACATCGGGGGCACCAGGACGGTTGCCATGCCGAGACTTCGCGCCAGACGCGACGCATGAAGGCCACCGGCGCCACCGAAAGCCACCAGCGCTGCATCACGAGGGTCGGCCCCCTCCTCCACCGAGACGGAGCGAAGTGCATGCTCCATATGGCTGTCGACCACTTCGAGTATCCCGGCAGCAGTCGCTTCGACACTCAAGCCAAGCTGATCGCCGAGCCGGGAGATGGCGTCACGGGCCGCGCCGACATCCAATGCCACCGTCCCACCCAACGGGAGGTCGAGGGGAATGTTGCCCACCACCAGGTTGGCGTCGGTGACCGTTGGTTGCTCACCGCCTTTCCCGTAGCAAGCTGGCCCCGGGTTGGCTCCAGCCGACTGAGGGCCGACACGTAGGGCTCCGCCGCTGTCCCGCCAGGCGATGGAGCCGCCACCTGCTCCGATGGTCCGTACCGGCACGGAGGGGACGCGATTGACCCGGCCAGCGACGGTGTGCCCTGTGCCGACCGAGACTTCGCCGCCTGTGATCCGGCACACATCGGTTGAGGTGCCGCCCATATCGAAGGAGAGAACCGTCTCGAATCCGTGATGGCTGCCGAGCGCGGCTGCGGCCACGGCCCCGCCCGCCGGGCCGGAGAGCACCAGTCTCCCTGCCCTGGCCTCGCTCCCCTCGAACGGGACGAGCCCGCCGCCAGACGTCATGATCAGCCGGGTGCCCATCTCCAGGCGCTCTCCAAGGTTCTTCAAGTACCCGGCGACTGACGGGGTGAGATAGGCCGACAGAACCGTGGTCGCGGTCCGCTCATACTCCCGGAACTCGGGCGAGACGTCCGAAGAGACAACCGTCGGAAAGGGGATCGAATCAGCCAGCTCGCGTTCGCGGGAAGGGTCCTGATACGAGTCGACCAGCGAGATTGCGACGACGTCACAATCAGCGACCTGCAACGGATCGCTGTGCCGGTCCTCCCGCGCCACTAGTGGGACCGGCCTGTCGACCTCACTGTCGTAGAGCGAGGGCCGATCCTGACGCCCGATCTCGAGCAGATCCTCGTACCCGGGGTCTGTGAGCAGGGCCACTCTGCCGCCGCGTCCTTCGAGAAGCGCGTTGGTGGCGGCCGTGGTCCCATGGAGAAACACAGCATCCCCCTGGCCGGCTACGGCGTCGCCGACGGCCTCCGACTGGTCGACAGTGGTGGGCACCTTTCGCTCTGTCAGTCCTTCACCGTCGAACAGCACCACGTCGGTGAACGTTCCCCCGACGTCGACACCTATGACTCTCGACACGGCCACTACCCTTGCAGTCCGATGCCGATCACTATCGCTCCCACGCCAAATCCCAACGCCATGAAGTTCTCCGTCGGCCAGGCGGTCGGCGGCCCCGGCACAGTGGTCAAAGGCGCTGAGACCGATGTGGAGTTTGCGGCGGCGCTGACTGCGGTAGACGGGGTGGCAAGTGTTTTCTTCACTGGGGACTTCGTGACTATCTCCAAGACGGCTGACGGCACGTGGGACGCGATAACGCCCGAGGCGACGGCGATCCTAGAAGCGCATTTCAGCGACTGAGATCAGGGGCTGAGGAAACTCACCGCCCTGACAACGCCATCTGAGCCTTCGGCCATCGCTACCACCCGCCAGCGTCCGTCTGCCAGGAGCACCCCTCCAAGCAGGCTGGTGAATCGGTCCTGATGCTGGGCTGCCATTTCTGCCGGAAGGGGCTGAAGATCCATTGCCGGGGATGACTCGGCACCGGCCTCGGCCACTCGCGGCGGGGCTGTGACCACAGGTCGGCCGCTCTCGTCGATGTGGATCGGGACGGTCGCCACCTTGGTCGCCTGACGGGTGAACTGGCCCTCGCTGTTGGACACCAGGGACCGCACCACCACATCGACGTCATAGGCCAGGGGTCCTGACTCGACAAGGCCGGCAAACCCGACCCAATCGACGAAGACCTGAGTTCCTCCAGGTGCCTCGGGAGACGGGATGTTCTCCGGCATCAAGATGTCGAGCGAGCGTTGCGACTCCTGCGTGCCGTCGAAGGAGAAGTACTCCATGGCAAAACGCTCGGCGTGGGCGACGACTGTGTCGATCAGCCGCTCAGGGTTGACCGCGTAGAGGTCGGCCTCTGCGACAACCACCGGAGCTGAAACCGGGGGTTCGGTTGTCAGAGGCGGAGGGGCAGGAGAAGTGATTGCTGTTTGTGCTTCTGGCTGCGTGGCCGGCAGTGGAGCCGCCCTGTTTTGCATGAACGTGTAGCCCAGTGCGCCAACGACGACAGCTCCGGCTATCGCATAGACCAGCCAGTTGCGCTCGCTACCCGTTTTCTCCAGCGTCTCCCAGGGGATCCGCTCATACACTTCGTGACGTTCCTCTCCCATGCCTCGAACGTATGAGGTGCGAGAGGTGCCTTCAAGAGGGTCGTATCCGGAGCCAGGAGAAGGTCAACCGGGGAACTAAAGCCCGCACAGCTATCGTCTGAATGGACATGGCAGTCAACCCAGACCCCAAGCCGGGACGGTGGATACTTCCCCTCGTCATCTTGGGGATGATCGCTTTCACCTACTTCTTCGTGCGCGAATTGCCCGAGGCGTCACCGGATTCGACGCTGGCCGGGCAAGTCACCACCACATCGACGACGGTCGCCACCGAGACAACCGACCCCGGGCCGACCGCACTCGATCCTGACACCCAGGCCTATCTCGATGCGGTCGACTCGCTCAACAACGATCTCCAGCTGCTCGGGGTGGAGATGGTGACTGTCAACGACGGGTTTGACGCCGACCCGAGGACGATCGAGTACGGAGACACTGAGTCCCGTCTGGACGCTGTCCAGACCGAGACTCAAGCGTTGTCCGACGCATTGGACGCATTGGTGGTGCCGGTGGGTCTCGAGGTCAACCAGGAAACGATGAAGACGGCGATGCAATTCGCCACCTTGGCGGCCGGAGATGCGCTGAACGGGCTGCGCTCCACCGACACCGGCGAGCTTCGCCGCGGGGCTGTGGACGCCTACAGCCGGGCCGTCGCCGACTTCCAGACCGAAGTTGCCAACGCCAACAACGCCGCCCAAGCCAACGCCTCCGCCTAACCCCTCAGTCGGAGCCCCCTAGCAGTCGGCCAGAGCCCCCAAAGCGCGACAGATGCTCTGTCTGGCCGAAGGCAGAGAACCAACTCTCTCCGTCAGAAACGTCCGGCGAATCGGTTGAAGATTGTCAAATGAGGCTGCACTTTCGACTCCGAGCCCGTGCTCGGCACCCAGCTCGATCTCAGTGGGAATGCCGCGCACGGTCCTCGTGAGCGGTGCCACCATGATCCAAGTCAGAACCGGAATGACTTCGTTGCGACTCACCACCAGGACAGGACGGCGCTTGTCCTCAGCCTCGGCCCACCAGATCTCACCTTGAGCGGGCGTCACCAAGGCTCTTCACCAATCATCCGAGCTGTCGCGTCATCGGACCAACCCCACTCTGGTTCTGTCTGCGGGCTGGCTTGATAGCCCAGAACTATCGCATCGCCGACGCGGTGTCTACGGGCGCGATCGATCAGAACCTCGAGACCTTGTCTCACCGCATCTGAGCGAGAGGCCACGACCCCCTCCTCGATCAGTCGATCTATGGCTTCGATGAACTCATCGTCCACCCGCGCAACCAGTTGTGTCATACATAAAGTATAACGACTTGTCATACACGACGTACAGGACCCCTGACAACCCCCCACAGCGAACCTCAGGTAATAGCGACCGTATCTGGTAGCTATGGCCTCGAGTTGGCCGTGCGCTCTCCCAACCGGAGGCTATAGGGCCCGTATTTGGGCGGCATTACCTGAGGTTGCAGGTGAGAAGGCGGCACAGTTGGGGCCGGGCGCCTCGCAAGCGAGGGGTTGGGGTCTCCTGCCGGAGGCTCCTACCTGGTCACATGGACCCGCCCGGTCCCAACGACGGCCGGAAGGCCGTGGCCTAGATGTCGTAGTAGAGGTGGAACTCGTACGGGTGGGGGCGAAGCCTGACCGGGTCGACCTCATGCTCCCTCTTGTAGGCGAGCCAGGCGTCGATCAGCCCTTCTGTGAACACACCACCCTGGAGCAGGAAGTCGTGGTCCTCTTCCAGCGCGTCCAGCGCCTCGTCGAGTGAGCCGGGCACCGATGGCAGGCCCTCCAACTCCGCCGGCGGGAGGTCGTAGATGTCCTTGTCCACCGGGTCGTGCGGCTCGATCCGGTTCTGGATCCCGTCGATGCCGGCCATCAGCATCGCCGCAAACGCCAGGTACGGGTTGGCTGCCGGGTCAGGGCACCTGAACTCGAGACGCTTCGCAGCCGGAGCCTGCGAGTACTGCGGGATTCGCACGGCAGCCGACCGGTTGCGGCTCGAGTAGACGAGGTTCACCGGGGCCTCGAACCCAGGCACAAGCCGGTGGTACGAGTTCGTCGTCGGAGCGGCAAAGGCGAGGATCGCCCGCGCATGCTTGAGGATGCCGCCGATGTACCAGCGAGAGATGTCGGACAGGCCGGCATAGCCGCTCTCGTCAAACATCAACGTCTCGCCGTCTTTCCACAACGACTGGTGGGTGTGCATGCCCGAGCCGTTGTCTTCGAAGATCGGCTTCGGCATGAAGGTCACCGTCTTGCCCTGCTCCCACGCCGTGTTCTTCACGATGTACTTGAACAGGGTCACGTTGTCTGCTGTGCGCAGCAGCGTGTCGAAGCGGATATCGATCTCCGCCTGACCTGCGGTGCCCACCTCGTGGTGCTGAACCTCGACCACGATGCCGGCATCCTCGAGGCGCGCCGTCATCTCCGACCGAAGATCTTGATAGTGGTCGGTGGGGGGAACCGGGAAGTAACCCTCCTTGTACCTGGGCTTGTAGCCGAGGTTGCCCCCGTCCTCGAACTCGCCGGAGTTCCAAGCTCCCTCTACCGAGTCGACGAAGTAGAACCCGGAGTTTTGGTCCTGGCCGAAGCGCACGTCATCGAAAATGTAGAACTCGGCCTCTGGGCCCCAGTAGGAGGTGTCGGCGATACCCGTGCTGACCAGGTAGTCCTCCGCCTTCTTGGCGATGTAGCGCGGATCCTTCTCATAAGGGGTGCCCGTCACCGGGTCGTTGACGAAGCAGTACAGAATCAGCGTCTTGCGCTCCCGGAAGACATCGTCCACGGCGGTGGCCGGATCGGGGATCAGGATCATGTCCGACTCCTGGATGTCCTGGAAGCCGCGGATCGAAGATCCATCGAAGCCGAAGCCCTCCTCGAAGGAGTCTTCGGTCAGTTGGCGGGCGGGAACGGTGAAGTGCTGGACCTGGCCGGGCAGGTCGCAGAAGCGAAGGTCGACGAACTCGTAGCCCTCGTCAGCGACGAGGGACAAGACGTCGGCAGCCGTCTTGGTCACGATGATCTCCTCTCGATATGTGGATCGTGAACAACGACTTTGTATTCAGGGACGGTTGCCCGTTCGTTGCTGAAATGTGAACGCTGTGTTTCGTGGTTTCCACAGGGACGGGACTCCGAGACAACCCGGCTACCGTCGCTCCACGTCATGCCAGCCACGATTGTTCTTGGAGCCCAATGGGGTGACGAAGGCAAGGGACGGGTCGTCGACTATTTTGCCGAGTCCGCCGACTACGTGGTCAGGTTCCAGGGTGGCAACAACGCCGGCCACACCATCGTCGTCGGCGAAGAGAAGCTGGCCCTCTCCCTGATCCCCTCCGGGATCCTCTACCCCGAGTGCATTCCGGTGATCGCGTCGGGCACGGTGATCGACCCCAAAGTGCTGCTCGACGAGATGGACATGGCCACGGAGCGCGGGCTCGACCCTTCGGCGGTGAAGCTCTCGTCCAACGCTCATCTCATCATGCCCTATCACCGCAAACTCGACGCCGCCATCGAGCGCTACCTGGGCAAGAACCAGATAGGCACCACCAAAAAGGGCATCGGGCCCGCGTACACCGACAAGTACGCCCGCTTCGGGATAAGGGTCCAAGACCTGTTCGACGAGAAGATCTTCAGGGAAAAGGTGGAAGCGGCGCTGGAGGACAAGAACAAGATCCTCCCTCGCGTCTACAACACGCTCCCCATGGAGGCCGATGCCATCGTGGACGAGTACCTCGAGTACGCGGAGCGCCTGGCGCCCCACGTCACCGACACCTCCCTGCTCTTGTGGAACGCCATCCAGGACGACAAGGCGGTCCTCTTCGAAGGAGCACAGGGAACCCTCCTCGACATCGACCACGGCACATACCCGTTCGTCACCTCGTCCAACCCGACGGCGGGAGGAGCTGTCGTCGGCACCGGCGTCGGCCCCAAGGCAATCGACGATGTGGTCGGGGTGGCCAAGGCATACATCTCTCGGGTCGGCACCGGTCCCTTCCCCACCGAGCTCTTCGACGAGATCGGTGACGCCATGATCGATCTCGGCGGTGAGTACGGCACGGTCACCGGACGACGGCGGCGGTGTGGCTGGCTCGACATGCTGGCGCTGCGCTACGCCGCTCGCGTGAACAGCCTCACCAAGCTCTTCCTCACCAAGCTCGACATCCTGTCGGCCTTCGACAGCATCAAGGTGGCAGTCGGGTACCGGTCACCCGAAGGCAAGTTCGACGAGTTCCCGGCTCAACAGTCCGTGCTCTATCACTGCGAGCCGGTTTATGAGGAGCTGCCCGGATGGGGTGAGGACATCACCGGAGTGCGGCGCTACGACGACCTTCCCAAGGAAGCCCGGGCATATATCGAATACGTCCAGGAGGCCTCTGGAGTGGATGTCGGCTGGGTCTCGGTCGGACCCGAGCGATCCCAGCTCATCGAGTTGTCGTGAGAGTCCTGCTGATAGGGAATGGGGGCAGGGAGCACGCCCTCGGGTGGAAACTGGCCCAGTCACCACGTGTCGGCGAACTGATCTCACTTCCCGGCAACCCGGGGCTAGCCGACCTGGGCCCCACCGTGGAGGGGATAGACGTCTCCGACGCCGGAGCAATCTCGGCAATGTCCCGCATCCAGGACGTCGATCTCGTGGTCGTCGGACCGGAGGCTCCGCTCGCAGCTGGGGTGGTCGATGCCGTGTCTGCTCTGGGAATCCCCGTGTTCGGCCCGACTCGGGCGGCGGCCCGGCTGGAGTCTTCGAAGACCTTCGCGAAAGAAGTGATGCGCAAGGCCGGGGTGCCCACCGGAGAATCGTGGGCATTCACCGACCCGGGCCCGGCCAAGAAACAGTTGGAGGGGATCGACGGCCCTTTTGTGGTCAAGGCGGACGGGCTTGCCGCCGGTAAAGGTGTTTTGGTCACCGACGATCGCAACGAGGCCGTGGCCTGGGTCGACCATTGCTTCGACGGACAGTTCGGTGAAGCGGGATCCGTGGTCTTGATCGAGGAGTTTCTCGACGGTCCCGAGCTGAGTGTCTTCGCCGTCTGCACCGACGATGGCGCCGTGGCCCTGGAGCCGGCCCGTGACTACAAGCGCCTGCTCGATGACGATCAGGGACCGAACACCGGAGGCATGGGCTCCTACTCACCGGTCGAGCTTCCTGAAGGTCTCGTCGACGATGTGCTGTCCGATGTGGTGAATCCGACTTTGTCCCAGATGGCTGCTGATGGCAGCCCCTTCTCAGGGTTCCTCTATGTGGGGCTGGTTCTCGCCGCAGACGGCCCGAAAGTGCTGGAGTTCAACGTGCGGCTGGGCGACCCGGAGACACAGGCGGTCCTGCCCAGGCTGGAATCAGATCTGGTGGACGTCCTAGAGGGAGCAACTCCGGCTTGGTCGAAGACGGCGACCGTGAACGTGGTGCTTGCCGCAGAGGGGTACCCCGAGTCGCCGGAGAAGGGGGCTGTGATCCAGGGCTTGAAGAATGTGCCAGAGGACGTTCTCGTATTCCATGCCGGCACCGCAGTCGACGGCAACAAGGTCGCGGTCAACGGTGGGCGAGTGCTGAGCCTCGTCGGCACCGGGCCGAACCTCGACGTGGCCCGTGACCGCGCCTATGACGCCGTGGACACGCTGGCGTGGAAGGGTGCCCAGTTCAGGACCGACATCGCCGGGCGTCTCTAGGTACTCGTCGCCTCCCTGGCCCGGATGTCGTAGTCCCAGAGGCCCCTCTGCCTCAGACCGACGAGAACGACCAGCACGGCACATGCGATCCCACCAACAATGGCCGCCCAGGCCTCACCGGTGACACTTGCAACCGATCCGAGTACCAGAGACCCGATCTCGGGTCCACCGGCGACCACGACAATGAACACACCTTGGAGACGACCCAGCATCGCATCTGGGGTCTCCAGTTGAAGGACCGTCGCCCTGAAGACGGCGCTGATGGTGTCCGCCACCCCACCGAGGACCATGAGGAGGGTGGCCGGCCACAACATCCAATTCGCAGCCCCATCCGAGTCGGGGCCGGGTGACATCAGCACCACGAGGCCGAACAACGTCACGAACACACCCCAGAAGGCAACGGAGATGATGATGGCCAGGCCTTGCCGATTGACCTTGCCTAGGGGCCCGGAGAACAGCCCGCCGAGCATGGTCCCGATGGCGATGCCTCCCACGAGAATCCCGACGGTGGTTGCACCGCCACCGATGGCTATGGCAGCGATCGCCGGGAACAGGACCCTGGGCATCGCCAGGACCATTGCCAGCAGGTCGGCCATAAAAGTCATCGCGATTGTGGGCCGTGACTTGAGGAATCGAAGCCCTTCGAGCACCGACCGCAGCCCGGCTTTCTTCGGCTCGCCCTCCGGCGGCAGCGGCGGGAGCCAGGCAAACGTCACAATCGCCAGCGCCATCAACACCGCCTGGACGGCATAGGCCATCCCGTACCCGCTGACGTCAACCAGAACCCCTCCGATGACAGGACCGACGGTCAGTGCCACGCCACGGGTGAAAGTGGAGATGGCGTTGGCGGCCGGGAGCAGCTCGGGGCCGACCATCCGCGGGATGACCGCCGTGCGCGCTGGAGCGTTGACTGCCCTGAGCCCGCTCTGAAGCGCCACCAGAATGTAGAGCACCCAAACGGACGCCACGTCGGCGAAAGAGACCAGCGTCAGAACCACCCCAACCACAGTCAGCCATACCTGGGTGTGCACCAGGACTCGCCGCCGGTCGTAGGCGTCGACGACCGACCCGCCGTACAGACCGAGGACGGCCAGCGGGACGAAAGAGGCCAGCCCCACGAAGCCGACTTGGAGGGTGGACCCTGAGATGTCGTAGACCTGAAGCGCAACGGCGATCATCACCAAGGTCGATCCGATGCCCGACAATGCGCTGCCGAGCCACAAGTGGCGATAGGGCCGGCTCGTCCGGATCGGTGTCATGTCGATGAGCAGGCCGCGCACCTGCTCATTGTGGTCGCTAGGAGGTGGGCGGCGTCCACCTCCAGGCATCCACCCGTGCTCCACTGTCGACGCAGCACAGCGGGACTCCCCACATGAGGATCTCCTTGCCGGTCCAGACCATGTCCCACTCCGTGCCATGTCCGGGGAGAAGATGGCTCGACCATGTATCGCTTGAGCGCTCATAGACGTGACCCCGCCCGTACTCGTTGACGAGCAAACGATCACCTAACTGAAGCGCTCCAGCCGCTCCCTCGCCGCCGTGAAGGAAAGACCGGGCCAGGTCAAGCCACTCCAGCCCGGCATCATGCTCCCAAGCAATCGTTCGACCTGAATCCGGGTTCCATGCAATGGCTTCGTTCCCGATGACCGCGGTTTGACGAGGAGTGGAGCAGTCGGCATAGGACTCCGTTCCGAGGTCGAAGCCGTCAAGGGATTCCCAACCTGAGCCGGTATAGACGACCACTGCCCGCCCTTCGCAAGTACCGGTCGACCCGACGGCAACCACCGATCCCGATTCCAAGACGCGCAATGAGCGCATCCAAGGCTCAGGGCCAATCTCGATACGTGGGTCCGGAAGCTGGGACCACTCACCACTTGACAGATCAAGCTTGTGGAAGCCGTTGGTCCACAACACGACGGAGGTGCCGTCCCAGACCATTTTGCCCGGCTCTTCGGGAGGTACCGGCCCCTCACCGATGATCCGCCACTCGTCATCCCGCGGGTCATAGCCAAGAGTCGCATCTCGAGAGACGACCACCATCAGGTCATCCGCCATAACCGCTCGAGATGCTGCGTTGAGATCAAGCGCCGGTGCAGGGGAGAGTTCCCGCCAAGCGTCGGTCGCAAGGTTGTAGGCAGCTCCGTCAGCCACGTCCGGTGATACATCGCTCTGGCTGCCACCCCACACGATCATCTCCTCACCCGTCCAGAGCACATCTGCAAAAGCTCTGGGCGTAAGAGGGCCCGGATCGAGATAGTTGTCGTCCCAATCCGGTCGATCACCGTCAAGAGACGCGAAACCGATTTGGGCGTTGTCAGGCCAAGCCTTCGCCCCAGAGCCAAGCTCCGTTGCTGCGATCACTTGAAGAGCGCCGTTCCAACTGCACACCAGGGCCAGAGAGGTTGAGCATCCTCGGAGCACCGTAAACTGCGGATAGACGGCGCTCATGTGCGCGGGTATCTCATTCTGGTTGCCCCATCGAAAAGGAGGAAGCAGCTCCATCGTCGGCAAACCATCGACTATGCCTCCACGGATCGACCGTTTCAGGATCTCCCCTGCGTCATCACCGAGGTAGTCCTTCACGTGGTCATAGAGCTTGATCTCCACGCCACCTAGGGCTGGTCGGAACACGCCGTCTTCGTAGAACGGCTCGTCGGGAAAGGAACCGACATAACCGTGGACACCGATTGCGTTCGGATGCCCATCGATGTCGACGACAACGACTCCGTCACTCCCTTCCCAGCGTGTCGAGATGTCACCTTCGTAGTGGAGTGTGTACTTGGTCCCGTCGAGCAGCACTCCGGAGATGGTCCCGTGACCGATTGACGGACTCGTGGTCACCTGACTGGTGGTAGTGGTCGCGCCGGTATCTGTGACTGGCTCTGCGGTGGTGACCATGGGCTCGTCCCCCACCGGCTCTGACACGGTCAACAGAACTAGCAGAGCGACAACACCCGAACCGACAAGGGCCGCTGCCCAACGCGCTACTCGATTCTTCGATTGACCAACCATGTCCACTCCCTAGATAGGACGTCTGGGAAGGCCATTTAGTTCGCAACATCTGCTTAGTTCGCAACATCTGCGACCCACACGCCGGGAGAGGTGACTGTCGATCAGAGGGCTTCGGCCAGACGGCACCGACGGGGACAAAGCTCGCCAGGCCGATAGCATCGGGGTGACATGAGTGACGTTTCCTTCGCCACACCCGATCCCCACGACTTCCTCGACATCGACGCCCTCCTCTCAGAGGAGGAGGTGCTGTTGCGCGACACCGTGCGGTCCTACGTCGAGAACGAGATCAACCCACACGTCGGCGACTGGTGGGACGAGGGCACGATCCCTCACCAACAGCTTGCGAGAGACTTCGGCGAGCTGGGCATGCTCGGCATGCACCTCGAGGGGTACGGCTGTGCGGGCACATCTGCGACCGCCTACGGCCTGGCGTCCATCGAGTTGGAGGCCGGTGACTCCGGGATCAGATCTCTCGTCTCGGTTCAAGGCTCGCTGGCCATGTTCCCGATTTGGAAGTTCGGCTCGGAGGAGCAGAAGGAGACGTGGCTGCCCCGCATGGCAAAGGGCGAGGTCATCGGCTGCTTCGGGCTCACCGAGGCGGACTCGGGATCCGATCCGGCTTCGATGAGGACCAACGCCAAGCGGGACGGAAGCGACTGGATCCTCAACGGCTCCAAGATGTGGATCACCAACGGCTCCGTAGCCGACATCGCCGTGGTGTGGGCCAGGACCGACGAGGGAATCCGGGGTTTCATCGTGCCTTCCGACAGCCCTGGTTTCGAGGCACCCGAGATCAAGAAGAAGGCCTCGCTACGCGCCTCGATCACCTCGGAGCTGACCTTCGACAACGTGCGGCTGCCCGACGATTTCGTGCTTCCGGGAGTGGCTTCGATGCGCGGGCCGTTGTCCTGTCTCAACGAGGCGAGATTCGGCATCGCCTTCGGCGCCATGGGGGCCGCCAGGTCGTGCTACGAAACCGCTCTTGCCTACGCCAAGGAACGGGTCCAGTTCGATCAGCCGATCGCCTCGTTCCAGCTCACCCAGCGCAAGCTGGTGGAGATGATGGTCACGGTCCAGCGCGGGACGATCCTCGCCCTCCATCTGGGCAGGATGCGCGACGAAGGCAGGCTCACTCCCGAGCAGATCTCGTTCGGCAAGTTCGACAACGTGCGCAACGCCCTTGACGTGGCAAGAACAGCCCGCTCGGTCCTAGGGGCCAACGGCATCACCCTCGAGTACCCGGTGTTCCGGCACATGTCGAACCTCGAAACGGTGTTCACCTACGAGGGCACCAACGAGATCCACACACTGATGATGGGCCAGTCCATCACGGGACTGAACGCCTTCAGCTGAGACTCGACGCGAGATCGCCGTTGTTGACGATCTCGACATCCTCCATCCCCAGCCAAGTGGCGATCGTCTCGATCTCCTCGCGCAAGGCACGGCCAACTGCTTTCTTGTCCACTCCGGGCTCGGCAAAGGCGCCCTTCACCCTGAGCACTGACTCGTGGCGATCGGTCTTGAGGTCGACCCGGCCCACGAGGTCACCGTCTAGGAGGAACGGCAGCACGTAGTAGCCGAAGATGCGTTTCGGCTCGGGAACATAGATCTCGATCCGGTAGTGGAAGTCCCAGAGCCGCTCCATCCGGTCACGGAACCAGACCAGGTTGTCGAAGGGTGAGAGCAGGGCAGTGCCGCGCCGGCTCCGGGGCAACTTCGCCTCCGGATGCAGGTAAGCGCTCTTTGGCCAGCCCTCCACTTCGACTTCGGCCAGCTCGCCACGCTCGACCATCGCCGCGATCAACGGCCGCGCCTCCGGCATCCTGATCCGGTAGTAGTCGGCGAGGTCCTCGGCGGTGGCAACTCCCATCGCCAGCGCCGCCTGGTCCAACAAAGCCGTCTGGGCTTCGGCGACGGGAAGATCCGGCGCATCCAGATGCCGGCTCGCTATCACCCGCTCGGGAAGGTCGTACATGCGGGTGAAGTTGGGCCGGTCGGCAGCGGTCACCTTCCCCTCCAGGAACAGGATCTCGAGAGCCAGCTTTCCCGTGTTCCAATTCCACATCGAGGTGCCAGGCCGGGCACCGGCGTCCTCCAGCTCACTGGTCTGGATCGGTCCCCGAGCCTCCACCTGCCGGTAAACGTCTTCGAGATAGCCAGGCTCCTTCTTCTTGAACTCCTGCATCGACTTCCATCTGTCGCCGCGCTGCGCCTGCCAGCGATGAAGACGATGGTCTTCCACGGGTATCAAGGACGCCTCGTGGGCCCAGTACTCGTACATCTCCCCCGACCGCCAAAGCCAGTTGTCCAGAGCATCCCGGTCGTAGGGGCCGAGACGTGAGAAGAAGGGCATGAAGTGGGCCCTGCTGAAGTAGTTGACCGAGTCGATCTGGATCAGCCGCACTCGGTCGACGACCTTGCGGAAATGGCGCACGTCCTTGCGGCCGGCCGGTCGGGGATCGTTGAACCCCTGCGCAGCCAGCGCGTACCGGCGGGCTTGCTCTTGGCTGAGGCGGCGCATCGACCGGGCACGGTACCTGTCGTGGCATCATCGGGGCCGTGATCGAGCGTTACACCCTTCCCGAGATGGGCTCCATCTGGTCGGACTCCCACAAGTTCGAGTCGTGGAAGGCGGTTGAGGTCGCAGCCTTAGAGGCTTTCGAGAGCCAGGGCACAGCTCCTGAGGGAGTGGCCGAGCAGACCCGCTCGGCAGCCTGTCCGACGCCTGACGAAGTCGCAGAACGCGAGGCAGTCACCAACCACGACCTGGCTGCGTTCGTCGACGTGCTCGGCACCAATACCGGGTCACCGGCGTCCGGGTGGATCCACTACGGGCTGACCTCGTCCGATGTCGTCGACACCGCCGGAGGCCTGTTGCTCAGAGATTCAGCCGACCTCCTGTTGGACGCCCTGGCCGCTCTCTTCGATGTGGTGAAGGCCAAGGCAGTCGAACACCGCTCCACCTACATGATCGGCCGTACCCACGGCATCTGGGCGGAGCCGACCACTTTCGGGCTGAAGCTGGCTGGCTGGGCCTTCGAGCTGGACCGCGACCGCCACCGGCTGGAAGACGCTCGAACTGCCGTGACCGTGGGCAAGATCTCGGGCGCCGTCGGCACCTACGCCCATGTCTCTACCGACATCGAGGCTTCGGTCTGCGCCAGCCTCGGGCTGGCGGTGGAACCGGCGTCGACCCAGGTAACTGCGCGGGATCGCCATGCCCAGTACCTGTCGACTGTTGCCCTGGTAGGCGCGTCGATCGAGCGCATGGCCACCGAAGTGCGTCATCTTCAGAGATCCGAAGTTGGCGAAGCGCGGGAGTCGTTCGGCAAGGGTCAGAAGGGATCTTCGGCGATGCCGCATAAACGCAACCCCATCCTCTCGGAGCGGATGACGGGGATGGCACGGCTGCTACGCGGATATGCCCAGGTGGGGCTGGAGAACGTCGCCCTCTGGCATGAACGAGACATATCTCACTCCTCGGCAGAGCGGGTCGTGCTCGCCGACGCTTCCACAGTGCTGCACTACATGCTGGTGAAGTTCACCGGCCTGGTCGACGGGCTGGTGGTCGATGAGGATCGGATGGCGGCCAACATCGAGTCGACCAACGGGCTCATCTTCAGCCAAGCGGTCTTGCTTGCCCTCGTCGAGAGTGGCCTGAGCCGTGACGAGGCATATCGCATCGTTCAGCGCAACGCGATGGCAGCGTGGAACGGCGAAGGCGCGCTGCGACAGCTCCTGGCTGATGACGAGAACGTGCAGCTGTCAAGTGAAGAGTTGGACGCCTGCTTCGACCTCAGCCGCATCCTCGACACCAGTGCTCCCGTCTTCGAGCGCTTGAGCCAACTGGGCTAACCCTCTTCTCGTTGTTGTGTGCGCTCCCCTGCGTGTGCAGAAAGGAGT
The DNA here is from genome assembly GCA_028285585.1 of Acidimicrobiia bacterium. Lineage (GTDB taxonomy): Bacteria > Actinomycetota > Acidimicrobiia > Spongiisociales > ZC4RG35 > CAXMPK01. The sequence continues at coordinate 628,926 of JANQOU010000006.1, read as the reverse complement.
ACGGAGTACTCCTTTCTGCACACGCACAAGGGGGGACGGGGTCAGCCGGACCAGACCGACGACAACTGCTCGCCGAAAGTTGCGTCTGAGAGCAGGACGGCCGCACCACGGGCGGTGCGGTACCCGCTGGTCTGAATCGAGAACCGGCGAACTTCCGACCTCGTGATCCCTCGATACTTCCAACCGGTCGAGATCGCCTGCCCGAACGTCCAATTGGAATCGAGCCGGACTGTCTTGGCGATGTGAGCCAGAGCGTCGGTGAGCGCTCCAGGCGAGGACACCCGTGCCGCCGAGCCGGCCAACTGGAACAGGACGTCTTGCTGCCGCTTCTGCCTGACGAAGTCGGATCCGGCGACCCTGACCCACTCCTCACCCTGCAACTGCTCAGTTGACCGGGACCTCACCCAAGCCAGAGCCTGCTCGCCGTCCAACTGCTGGCAGCCGGCCGGGATGTCGAGATGCGATCGCTCATCACGGGTTGGGTAGTCGACACAGACCGAGATCCCACCCATCACATCGACCAGGCCGGCAAAGCCTTGGAAGTTGATTCGGGCCAGGTGATCGATGGGGATCCCGGTGTAGTCCTCGACCATGATCGCCATCAGCTCGGGGCCTGAAGCCACCCCTTTGCACCCGCCGAGGCCCTCGTTGAGACGGCTGAAAGCCTGCCGGCACATGTTCCACACCCAGAGGTCGCGGGGAAGGCTGACCATGATCGGCGAACCGCCTGCCCTTGGCTGTAGCCCGAGGATGATCGAATCGGCCAGGAACCCGGAAGCATCGGTGCCGAGCAGCAAGTAGGCGTCAAAAATATCGTCGGGGATCGGCTCACTGATCGCCGTCGGGAAGATCTCCGCCGGGTTGACCTCGGCTCCATAAGACTCGTCGATGAGCGCCAGCGGATCCTCGTTGACATCGAAAGCCGGCTCGTCGTAGTCGAGCTGAATCGTGGTTGGGGTGACTTCAACCGCGGGTGCAGCAAGTATCGCCTGTCTGGCCTCCACCGGGTTGAATGACTCGGTGGCGACAACACCGAGCGCCGTGTTCACCTGATAGGCGTAGAAGGAGAACAACCCCAGGATCACCCCCAAAACCACCGTTGTCGTCGCTTTCCAGGGGTGAAACACGACGTACTTGATCAAGGCCAAAGCCCTGTCAATTTAAAAGGTGAAGGTGTCTAGGCCGTGGCGATGTAGACGGTGCCGGTGAAGCTGGAGCAGACGACGCCATCGTCGCGGGTCACTTCGACGAGATAGGTCGCCAACTTGCTGCTGGCCGAGACCCTGGACACCGAGGCTCGGAGCCGGTCTCCCACTCTCGCCGGTGCGGTGAAAGCGATGTGCGCATCCACGGCCACCGCCTTCTCGTAGTCCGAGTTCGAAGCCAGCGCGAGAGCACAGTCGGCCAGCAAGAAGACCAAGCCCCCGTGGCCCGTGTCGTAGAAGTTGGTGTGCCTGTTCTCCAGTTCGAGCGAGACGACCAGACGGTCGTCGCTCACCTCGTCGACCTCGATCCCCAACGCCGACGAGTACCGATCGGCGGTCAGAAGTGCCCTGACACGACCCTCTTCGAACACCATCTGCCGAAATCTAAACGTGTGCTCGCACCGAACTCCGGCAGCACTACTCTGCGCGACGTGCCCGATCTCCCGCACATCGCCTCCGGAAAAGTCAGGGAGATCTACGAAGTGGACGACCATCACCTCCTCTTCGTAGCGACCGACCGCATCTCCGCCTACGACGTCATCATGACTCAGACGATTCCCGACAAGGGCCGGGTCCTCACCGGGTTGAGCCTGCACTTCTTCGACCTGATGGATGATGTGCCAAATCACCTGGTGAGCACCGACCTGACTCAGGTCGACGGTCTCGACGAGGAGGACGCCGAAGACCTCGCCGGGCGGGCCATGGTTGTCAAGAAAGCAGACGTGATACCGGTCGAGTGTGTGATACGGGGATACCTATACGGCTCCTCCTGGCGCGAGTATCGGGACGGCGGTGGGCCGACCACCGAGCATCTGCCCGAGGGCCTCCAACTCGCCGACAAGCTCGATGAGCCGATCTTCACCCCGGCGACCAAAGCAGAGACGGGTCATGACGAGAACATCACCGAGACAGAGACCCGGGAGATCCTGGGCGACGACGTATACGAGGAGTTGAGGCAACGATCGATGGCGATCTACAACCAAGCTGCCGAATACGCAGCAGACCGGGGAGTGATCCTCGCCGACACCAAGTTCGAGTTCGGATGGTCCGATGACGAGATCCTGCTGATCGACGAGGTGCTCACACCGGACTCCTCCCGCTACTGGCCGGCAGATCAGTGGGCACCCGGCCAGGAGGTGCCTTCGTACGACAAGCAATATGTCCGCGAGTGGCTGGAGCAACAGCCTTGGGACAAGGAGCCGCCCCCACCTGACCTCCCCGACGAGATCGTGGCAGGGACGCGAAGCCGCTACATCGAGGCTTATGAGCGAATCACCGGAGGGAGCTTCAAAGACTCCTTGGCTGGAGCCCGCTCATGAAAGTGACGGTGACCATCGACCGGCGGCCGGAGATCGCCGACCCCGAGGGGACGACCGTCAAGAAAGCCCTGCACGAGCTGGGCTTCACTGACACCGTCTCGGTGCGCATGGACCGTGTCATTCATCTCGAGATCGACTCGGACGACCCGGTCGAGGTCAAAGCAAGAGTCGAGGAGATGTGCAAGCAACTCCTGGCCAACCCAGTGCTCGAGGACTTCGAGGTTCACGTAGACGCATGAGAGCAGGTGTCATCGTCTTCCCCGGCGTCAACTGTGAGCACGACGTCGTGCACGCCATAGAGGCGCTGGGCGGTGAGGCGGAGCTGGTCTGGCATCGCGACACCGATCTCTCAGGACTGGACGGAGTGGTTCTGCCCGGTGGGTTTGCCCACGGAGACGCCTTGCGCACCGGCGCCATCGCCAGATTCTCCCCGGCGATGAGCGAGGTAGAGCGGCTCGCCGGCGAAGGAAGCCCCGTGCTCGGCATCTGCAACGGATGGCAGATGCTCTGTGAGGCAGGGTTGCTTCCCGGTGCTCACATCGCCAACCGGGATCTCTCCTTCATTTGCAGGTTCGTCGACACGGAAGTGGCAACGACTGACACCATCCTGACTAGGTCGGCCGAGGTCGGCCAGAGGCTGCGAATCCCGCTCAACTCCTACGAGGGCAACTGGGTGGACCCCACAGGGACCGGCAGGGTCGCTCTGCGATACGTCGACGACCCCAATGGATCGCAGGACCGGGCAGCGGCCATCAGCAACGAGGCCGGCAACGTCGCCGGGATCATGCCGCATCCGGAACGGGCCATCGATGACCTGCTCGGATCAACCGACGGCAACGTGCTGCTCGAAAGCTTCCTCGGATCGCTGGTGCCGGCGTGACCACGGTGCAGGAGCCGTTGCATCGCCAGCTCGGGATGACCGACGAGGAATTCGAGTCGGTCGTTGGCATCTTGGGACGAGAGCCCCGAGCGGCCGAGCTTGCCATGTACTCGGTGATGTGGTCCGAGCATTGCTCCTACAAATCCTCCCGGGCTCACCTGGGACGCTTCCCGACTGACGCCCCGTGGGTGGTGGTCGGCCCAGGTGAGAACGCAGGAGTTGTCGACATAGGCGATGGCTGGCTGGCCGCTCTGCGAATCGAGAGCCACAACCACCCCTCATTCGTCGAGCCCTATGAAGGCGCTGCCACCGGTGTCGGCGGGATCCTCCGCGACGTCTTCACGATGGGAGCTCGGCCGATCGCCCTGTGGGACCAGATCCGATTCGGGCCGTTGAGCGAGCCGAAGAACCGCTACCTCTTCAAAGGCGTGGTGTCCGGGATCGCCGGCTACGGCAACGCCGTGGGAGTGCCGACTGTGGGCGGTGAGGTCGAGTTCGACGACTGTTACACCGGAAACCCGCTGGTCAACGTGATGTGCCTCGGGCTCTTGCGGCGAGAGCAGCTGGTGCTGGGCACGGCCGGAGAGCCGGGGACGATTGCGGTCCTGCTCGGCAAGGCGACGGGTCGTGACGGCATCGGCGGGGCTTCTGTCCTCGCATCGGCCTCGTTCGACGACGAGTCCCAGGACAAGAGGCCTTCGGTGCAGGTGGGCGATCCGTTCGAAGAGAAGAAGCTCATCGAGGCGTGTCTCGAGCTCTACGAGAAAGGCTTGGTCGTCGGGGTTCAGGATCTCGGTGCCGCCGGGCTGAGTTGCGCGACATCGGAGCCGGCCGGCCGCGCCGGGGTCGGCATGGATGTCGACCTCGATCAGGTGCACACCAGGGAGAGCGGGATGACGGCACCGGAGCTGCTGATGTCCGAGTCGCAGGAGCGAATGATGGCCTTCGTCACCGTCGACAAGGTCGACGAGGTCCTGGCCATCGCATCCAAATGGGAGATCGACTCCGCCGTGATCGGCGAAGTCAAAGACGGCTCCACCCTGACCGTCCGCTATCAGGACGAGCTCGTGGCCGAGATCCCGGCCGCTTCCCTGGCCGACGACGCTCCTCTCTACAACCGGCCGGCAGAGAAGCCCCCGTGGATCGAAGAGATCTGGGCCACCGAGCCCGCCGTTGAAGTGACCGACGTCGCCGGTGCGCTGGCCGGTCTCCTGGCGCAGCCTGGCATCGGCTCATCGGCCTGGATTCACGAGCAGTACGACCACATGCTCTTCCTCAACACCGTCGTCGGCCCGGGCAGCGACGGCAGCCTGCTTCGAATCAAAGGCACCGAGAAAGCACTATCAGTGTCCACCGATGGCAACGGCAGGCTCTGCTACCTCGACCCCAGAGGGGGCGCGGCGCGGCTGGTGTGGGAGGCGGCACTCAACGTCGCCGTGACAGGTGCGAGACCGATGGCTCTGGTCGACAACCTCAACTTCGGCAACCCCGAGAAACCAGAGGTGATGTGGCAGTTCACCGAGACGGTCGAGGGAATCTCGGAGGCTTGCGAGGCCCTCGGAATCCCGGTCGTCGGCGGCAACGTCTCCTTCTACAACGAGACCGACGGTGTCGACATCCATCCCACCCCGGTGGTGGGCCTGCTCGGTCTCGCCGACCCGGTCCCAGCCATCATCCCCAGGCTCGGCTCAGCCCGAGCAGGAATGGAGGTTTGGGAGTTGGGACCGCCTGCCACGAGCAACCTCGCCGGGTCCGCGCTTCAGAAGATGGTCGAGAACCGGCTCACCGGACGCCCTACTCCTCCTGATATCGCGGCGGGCCTCTCCTCCGTCGAGACAGCACTGGGCCTCGCAGGACAGGCGGCGGTGCTTCACGACATCTCAGACGGCGGGTTGGCCGTGACCCTGGCCGAAATCTGCATCGCTTCCGGTGTCGGTGCCGATGTCACCACCGACGAGCCTTTCTCCGAGGACCCCCATCGCTTCCTGGCCGTGACCGACCCAGGGGTGATCGGTGAGTCCGCGAGCGCCCGGAAGATCGGCACCATTGGTGGTAACACCATCCGGGTGAACGGTGCCGAGTTGAACGTGGCCGAGGCGGCCGATCTCTTCAAGGGTGCGATCCCCTCCGCGTTGGCCGGCTGAAGCCCCGATCGAGCGGGATACCATCGGACTGTGAAGCGAACGATCGGAATTCTCACCGCGGGCGGCGACAGCCCCGGTCTCAATGCGGCGATCAGGGCCGTAGGCAAGTCGGCACAACGGGCGCACTCGATGAGAGTTCTCGGGTTTCTCGACGGGTTTCAAGGCCTGATGCAGAACAGGTTCGTGGAGCTGGAGTCTGAAGACCTCTCCGGGATCCTCACCAGAGGCGGGACGGTTCTCGGGACCAGCCGCGCCAAGGTCGACAAGATGGACATGGGTGACGGGTCGATCCGCGACATGCGCCCCTTGATGAGGGAAGTCGTGGAACAACACGAGCTGGAGGCGTTGGTCTGCCTGGGTGGTGACGGGACGATGCGAAACGGGCTCAAGCTCGAAGACGCCGGGATCCCGGTGATTGCCTTGCCCAAGACCATCGACAACGACGTCTCCGGCACCGACGTCACCTTCGGGTTCGACACCGCGGTGACGATCGCCACCGACGCGATCGACAGGCTGCACTCAACAGCTCACTCACACCACCGGATCATGGTTGTCGAGCTGATGGGTCACGACGTCGGCTGGCTGGCACTGGGCGCAGGCCTTGCCGGCGGAGCGGACGTGATCCTCATCCCGGAGATCCCTTACGACGTGGAGGCAGTCGCCTCCTCCATCTCGGCCCGCCGCGACGGTGGAAGCAGCTTCTCCATCGTTGCCGTCGCCGAAGGGGCGATCTCGAAAGACGACGCTTCGATTCGGCAGTCCATGGTGGAGCACATCGGCAACTCCCAGGGCCGCCAGCGAAAAGAGCTGAAGAAGAAGTTGAAGGAGTTCGACAAGACCCGGGTCGGCGGGACCAGCCAGCTCGCCTCGACACTAGCCGGGCTCACCGGGCTCGAATCCCGGATCACCATCCTCGGGCATGTACAGCGGGGTGGCACACCCACCGCAGCGGACCGGCTGCTGGCCACCCGGCTCGGCGCGGCCGCCACCAATTACATCGCCGAAGGGATCCACGGAGTGATGGTCGCCTCTCGGGGAGAGGAGACCGAGCCAGTCCCGCTCAAGAAAGTCGCCGGCATCACCAAGTCGGTGCCGGTGGACCATGTCTGGGTGAGAGCTGCCCGCGAGTTGGGGATTGCCCTCGGCGACTGAGCCCGCCCTCGGGCATCGCGACCTAGCCTTGTCGATGTGAGCCAGGTTCTAGGTGCCGTTCTCGCCGGCGGACGATCGTCCCGCATGGGCCAGGACAAAGCCGACGTCCTGGTGGGCGACGCAACAATGCTGGAGAGCGTGGCAAGGGCCGTGGAGCCAGTGGTCGACCACCTCATCGTCCTCGGGCCCGACCGCGACGGGTGGGAGTGCTGGCCAGACAGCGTCCATGCAGAGGGTCCCCTCGCCGGGCTGGCCACAGCGCTCAACCGCACCACATGCGATCAGATGCTTCTCGTCGCGGTTGACCATCCGTTCGTGACCACCGACACGCTGCGACAGCTTGTTGGCCTGACCTCAGATCTGCCGGTGGTGCCTGTTGACGAGCATGGGGTGAGACAGGTCACGTGCGCTGTCTACCCCAAGAGCATCGCGGCTGCCGCAACGGAAGAGGCGACCAACGGTGGCTCGATGCAGAGCCTCCTCGACCGAGTCTCGTTCCTTGCCGTGAGCCCCGAGCAGTGGCGTGGCTGGGGAGAAGACGGGCGGAGCTGGTTCTCGGCAGACGATCAAGACGCCCTCGCAGAGGGGATAGTCCACTACACCTCGGGCTGATCGACCGCTACAGCTTCGGGTGAATCTCCCAGGTCGGCAAGACGCCTCTCCATGAGCCTCCGCTCTGCGGTGTTCGACGCCAGATCGAGAGCACGACGGAACTCGGCCCTCGCCTCAACGTTCCGACCTGCCCGTCTCAAAAGCTCTGCGCGCGACGCATGGAACGGGTGATAGCCGTCCAGCTCGGTCTCGAGCCCTCGCAATGCGTGCAGGCCCGTCTCGATGCCAAAAGCCTGACCGACGGCAACGGCTCGATTCAGTGCAACCACAGGAGATCGGGTGAGCGGAAGCAGCCTGTCGTAGCGAGCCACGATCGTCCTCCAATCCGTCTCCTCCCACCTCGCCGCACGACAGTGCTCGGTGGCAATAGAAGCCTGTAGGTAGTACTGGCCGACCGAGCCCAGCCCAGCCGCCTTGTCCACCAACGCCAGACCTTCCTCGATCTTGACGGGGTCCCAGAGTGAGCGGTCCTGATCTTGAAGCAGCACGACGTCACCTGAGCTGTCGGCACGCGCCCCGCGGCGCGCATCCTGGAGGAGCATCAGCGCCAGCAACCCGAGTATCTCCGCGTTGTCGGGCAACAGCTCGTTGAGAAGCCGGCCCAGGTCCAGAGCAGACTCGGTCAGCTCGTCTCTGGTCAGCGACTCGCCCGAAGTGGCGAAGTAGCCCTCGTTGAAGATCAGGTACACGACGGCCAGCACCGCCTCGAGCTTCCCCGCGAGCTCGGCCGGCTCCGGAACACTGAAAGGGATGCCGGCGTCCCGGATCTTCGACTTCGCCCGCACCAGACGCTGCGCCATCGTCGGCTCACTGACCAGATAGGCGTCGGCTATCTCCCGAGTGGTCAGCCCGCCCAAAGTCCTCAACGTGAGAGCGACCTGCTTGCTCTGGTCGAGCGACGGGTGACAACAGGCGAAGACCATCTGCAAGCGGTCGTCTGCGACGGCAAGAGACTCCGGACGGTCGAATTCCACCTTCTCCAGTGAGGCGATCAGCTCCTTCTTGCGCGCATAGACCTGCTGGCGTCTTATCCGGTCGATTGCCCGGCGTCTGGCGACAGTGGCGATCCAGCCGCCAGGGTTGGCGGGGACTCCGGTCTCGGGCCAGCTGCGCAAAGCCTCGGCGTACGCATCTTGAATCGCCTCCTCGGCGAGATCGATGTCCCTTATCTGCCGGGACAGCGATGACACCACCAGCGAGTAGGACTCGCGGAAGGAGGTTTCAATCGCTTCTGAGGAATGGGCGTCGATCATCTGAGATTGCTGATTGTGCTATTCGGTTTACCTCAGAGTGGCGACAGATTCGAGCACGGCTGGGACATGACGGCGTCGCGTCGCAAAATCTTCTCGAATCAGCGACGACGTGAACACGGACATTCGACAGGAGCCTCCTACGATGGAGTCGTGCCCCAGGAGGCCTGTACAACGATCGACTCTGGCCCACGCGAGGCATGTGGGGTGTTCGCCGTCTACTCGGCAACGCAGCGCATCTCCCACCTCATCTACTTCGGCCTCTTCGCCCTGCAGCATCGAGGGCAGGAGTCCGCCGGCATCGCGACATCCGACGGCGAGACGGTCACTGTGTTCAAAGACCTCGGTCTCGTCGCTCAGGTGTTCGACGAGCCCGCGCTCGCCGGCCTCGACGGCCACCTCGGCATCGGCCACGCCCGCTACTCGACGATGGGCTCGAACAACTGGGACAACGCCCAGCCTGCCCATCGCCAGGTGGGCAACACCAGCGTCGCCCTCGGCCACAACGGAAACCTGACCAACACCGCCGAGCTGGCTGAGGCGCTGGGTGTATCAGGAGCCACCACCGACTCCGACCTGATGGCGGAGGGCATCGCCAGAGCGGTCAACGACGAGCGCTCCGACGCCCGCGGCCTGGAGATGGCAGTGATGGAAGTCGCTCCGACCTGGAAGGGCGCCTTCTCCCTGGTCATCATGGATCAGGGCCGCATCGTCGGCCTTCGCGACCCCAACGGGTTCCGCCCGCTGTGCTTGGGCTCGTTGAGCGACGGGGGCTGGGTGCTCAGCTCCGAGACCGCTGCTCTCGACCTGGTTGGTGCCAAGTTCGTCCGCGAGGTGGCGGCAGGAGAGATGATCGTCATCGACGCCAACGGGATCAACAGCTACTACCCCTTCGAGCGAGTCGACCCGGGACTGTGCGTGTTCGAGTTCGTCTACTTCGCCCGCCCCGACTCACAGATGTACGGCAGGAGCATCCACGCGGCTCGCACCGAGATGGGCCGGATCCTGTCAGAGGAGCACCCTGCGCCAGCCGATGTGATAGTCCCGGTCCCCGAGTCGGGCATCCCGGCAGCCCAAGGATTCGCCGCCGCCAGTGGGATCCCTTACGCCGACGGCCTGGTCAAGAACCGCTACGTAGGCCGCACTTTCATCGAACCGACGCAGATGCTCCGAGACCAGGGGATTCAGCTCAAGTTGAACCCGATTCCCGAAACACTCACCGGGAAACGAGTGGTGTTGGTCGACGATTCGATAGTCCGCGGCTCAACCACGAGACAGCTCGTCACGATGGTGCGCGATGCCGGAGCGGCAGAGGTGCATGTGCGGGTCTCGTCCCCGCCTTACCAATGGCCTTGCTTCTACGGGATGGACACTTCGGACAGATCCACCCTGATCGCTGCGCAAATGGGTGTCGACGAGATACGCGACCACATTGGCGCCGACTCCCTCGGCTATCTGTCTCTCGATGGGCTGCTCTCGGCTACGGGTGTGTCGGATGCCGGGTTCTGCACCGCATGTCTCTCTGGCGACTATCCAACCGAGGTGCCTGAGAGCGCAGACAAATTCCAGCTCGAGCGGTCATGACCACCTACGAGCAAGCCGGGGTCGACCTGGCCGGTGCCACCCGACATGTGGAGAGCATCGCCTCGACTGTCACCTCCACCTGGAGCAACCAGGTGGTCGGCGCGTTCGGCGGATTCGCAGCCGGGGTCGAGATCCCGGATCGATACGAGAGACCCGTTCTGATGATGTCGACCGACGGTGTCGGCACCAAGCTGGAGCTTGCGAGAAGATCTGGGATCTGGTCAGGCGTCGGCCACGATTTGGTCGCTATGTGCGTCGACGACCTGGCAGCAGCGGGGGCCGAGCCACTGGGTTTTGTCGACTACATGGCGGTGGGTGCCCTCGACCCTGAGCGGGACAGCGGGATCGTCGCCTCGATCGCCGCCGGGTGCACTCTCGCCGGATGCCCTCTGCTCGGGGGCGAGACTGCCGAGCACCCCGGGGTGATGGACGCCGATGCTGTGGACCTGGCCGGGGCAGCCATGGGGGTGCTCGAACATGGGTCGCACCTGGACCCAGGACAGGTGAGGCCTGGCGATCTCGTGCTGGGACTGCACTCCCCGAACGTCCGATCCAACGGGTTCTCGCTGATCAGGGCGGTGTTTGGTGACCAGGTCGACGACCACGCCGAGACTCTGCTCGAGCCGTCCGTGATCTATGCGCCGGATGTAGCCAAAGCAATCTTCACTCGCGGGGTCAAGAGCGCCGCGCACATCACCGGAGGAGGGCTCGCCGAGAACCTGCAACGGGCGCTGCCGGAAGGCCTGGGAGCGCAAGTCGACACGACGGCATGGGATCGCCCCGAGGTCTTCTCTCTGATCGAGACACAAGGAGTGCCGGCCGACGAGATGTGGTCGACGTTCAACATGGGCATCGGGTTCTGCCTTGTGGTCGATCCGGGAGCGGCCGATGACATCACCAGGGTGGTTCAAAACCACAAGCCGGCAGTGATCGGATCGATCACGACACAACCTGGGGTCAGCCTGGGTTGAGCTTCGCCGAGGCAACCAGCGTCGCACGACTTTCCGACAGCACCTATGCCGGCGAGATCCAGTCCGGCTGGGACATCTTCGGTGTCTCCAACGGCGGCTACGTGATGGCAATCGCCGCCCGAGCCATGGCGGAAGCGACCGCCGGCCGCGACCTGGTTTCGATCTCCGGCCACTTCACCAACCCGGGATCGCCCGGCCCGATCACAATTGAGCTGACCGAGGTGAAGGTGGGTCGTGCGATCAGCACCCTGCGGGCCGAAGTGATCAAGGACGACAAGATCCTCTTGGCGGCGACTGGCTCCTTTGCCGATGCGGATCGCGAGATCAATCCGGTGGAGTGGGTTCAAGGCGCACCCCCTGAGCTGCCACCCATCGACCAATGTGTTCGAGCGGTGCCCAACCCGGACGCCCCTCTGCCGCCTCCCTTCATGGGCAAGGTGGCGGTGGCCTTGCACCCGGACGACGTTACGGCGTTTGACGGTGGCACCGGGGTGGCTCAGATGAGAGGCTGGTTCAGGCTGTTGGAGGACGAGCAGCCCGACGCCCTGGCCACCGTGGTGGCAGCCGACGCTTTCCCACCCGCGGTCTTCAACGCCAACCTCCCTTTGCAGTGGACGCCAACTCTCGATCTCACGGTTCATGTCCGGGACCCGAGACCCAGGAGTTGGATGAGATGTGTGTTCAACACTCGGTTCGTGAGCGGCGGGATGCTCGAAGAGGACTCTGAGATCTGGGACGAGGATGGGAAGCTCGTCGCCCAATCACGTCAGTTGGCCCTGGTGCCCCGTTGAACGCAGCGGGTCCGATTTCAACGCAACGGTGTGATGTAGCGCCTCCACAGCACTGCGGCCACGACACAAATCGCCGCCAGAATGACCAACCCCTCTGGCCGGGCCGCGAACAGCAACTCGTTCTCCACGTCGACCGCTCCTGAGGTGAGGAGTGGGAACGCAACCGCGTTGGCGACACCGTGCATGATGACTGCGGGCCAGACCGACCCGGTCTGGGATCGGACCACGCCATAGATCACAGCCATCGGGAACACCGAGAGCAGGAAGAGCGGGAGGTAGACACCGGTGGAGAGGCTGCTCAGCGTGTCGAAAGCGAGGACGTAAGGGACGTGCCACACACTCCACACCACACCAACCAGGAGATGACGCCGCGCTGCCGGCATCCCCAGAGCTTCCAGTCGCGGCTCCAGGTATCCCCTCCACCCCAACTCCTCAAAGGCGGCGAAGACCATCCGCACGACCAGGGCTGCTGCGACACCGGACAGGATCAGCTCCGCCGCATCGCCCGAGAAACTGACCGAGCCGGCCACCGACCCAACACCCAGCGCCAGGATCGAGAGCAGCGGGAACAGCAGGACGGAGAGCAGATACCAGTTCCCGTCACCCCGGAAGCGAAGGCCGACGTCTCGCCAACCGTCACCGCCAAACCAGCGGAGCAACGAAGCCACCAGGATCGGGCTGATGATGAACAGCAGGCCGAACGGGCTTTCCTCGGCCGATGGCTGGCTTGGCTCCCCGGTGGTTGCAGCAACTCCCCAACCGCCGAGGGCTGCCAGAAGCATCACGCCGGCGACGAATACCCAGATATTGCGCCATCGCGCCGGACGGGTGGCTGGAGTTCCGCCCGCCGTATCCCGCTTAGTCGCTACGTCGGCCATTTTCGCTCCTTCAGTTGTTGTCGCAGGTCATCGATCCACTCGATCTCCGCTTCGGCGTGCTTGATGCCGTTGGCCAAGGTGGCTAGTCGAAGGGTCTGCTCGAGGCCGAGATGCTCCATGGGCACTTCTGCCTCGATCTGACCTCGAATAGCGCCGAGGACTTCCGCCAGTTCGGCTGCCTCGGCAGCCCTCTCTTTGAGAAGCCTCATCGACTGATCCAATCCGATGCGGCCGACGAAGAACAGCCTGAGCAGGAAGGGCTCCCGATCTGGCTGATACGCCAGCGGTTCAGCAAGCCACCGATCGAGCTCCGTCTCTCCGGTCTGGAGAATCCGATGAAGCCGCCGGTTGGGCCGGCTGTCCTGCTCGATGACCTCGACCTCGATCAGCTTCTCTTCCGTCAGCTGACTGAGTGTTCGGTATATCTGTGCCTGGTCGGCCGGCCAGAAGTGGGCCACAGACTCGCTCATGCGCTTTCGAAGGTCGTAGCCGCTCATCGGCGACACGGCCAGAAAGCCGAGAATGGCGTGCTTCAGGCTCATCGCGACCTGACTGTATAGGACAGATCCTATATGTCAAGTCTCATATAGGGAGGAAACCCCTCCTAGGCGGGCACCTTGGCTTCGGCGGCATGCGCCAGGTCTTCAAGCATCGATTGCGCACCGACCGGGAGCCTCGACTGGAGACGTCTTCCTACGAATCCCTTGGCGATCCAGCCTTTTGGCTCTACCTCCGAGCTGAACGACAACTCAGACCTGTCGTCACCCAACGGCTTGACCGCAAAAGTCGACATCGTGCCGTTGATCGGCATGCCGCTCAGGTCGTAGAGCTCGATCACCATCTTCTCACCCGGGACGTATTCGCGAATTGTCTCGTTGGTGGCGCCGAAGGGCGCAAGCTCACACACCCGAGTGGCCCCGACTCCGGTCAAGGCGGCACCTTGAAGATCGCTGGTCTTCACCTGATCGGTGTAATTGGCGATGTTCCCGAAGTCGTCCAGTACCTCCCAGACCGTGCTCGCGGGTGCGTTCACCTCGGTCTTGACCTCGACATGTATTGACATTCTCGCTCCATTCTTTACCGTACGGTCCATAATATAGCCAATAAGTTACCGATCAGTCAAGAACTCAAGACAGAATGGCCAGGCCCAGAGAATTCGACACCGACGAAGCGGTCGCCCAGATCGCAGCCCGGTTTTGGGCCGACGGCTACGAGGCCACCGGAATAGCCGACCTCGAGCAGGCAACGGGGTTGGCCAGAGCGAGCCTGTACGCCGCCTTCGGACCAAAGAACGAGATGCTGCATCGATCGATCGATTGGTATCTGGACGGCCAAATCGAGATGCGAGCGGCGCTGGTCGAGTCAGGGGGCCTCGATTCGATCATTCAATGGTTCAAAGACTTCGTCACCGTCAGGGAGCGAATGCCCGAAATGGCCACCCGTGGGTGCTTGCTGGTCAACGCCACGGTCGAGTTGGGCGAGACCGACCCCGGAGTCATCGAGCGAGCCGATCGCTATCGATCCCGGATCCAAGGTGCTTTCGAAACTGCACTTACGAACGCCGCGGCGGTCGGCGAGATCGACGGAGACATCGAAGAGCGGGCGAATCACTGCTACCTCCTGCTGCTCGGCCTCTTCGTGTCGATCCGAGGAGGGGCGAGCCAGGAACAGATCACCCAACTCTCAGACGCCGCGGTTCGAGCAGTCGAGTCATGGCGTCTGTCGTAGCAAACGCCATCCGGTCTACCGTCGGCTGATGCCCGACAACGAAGTAGTCGCCCAGGTAGCCGTCAGCCTCGATCTCTACATCGCCGAAGACGATGGCGGAGTCGGCTTCCTCGAGAAGCACTCTGTGGCCGACTACGACTTCGACGCCTTCTCGGAAACCATCGGAGGGCTTGTCATGGGCAGCGCGACTTACGTCCAGGCCGTGGGCTTCGGATGGGTCTGGGGCGACCTCCCCACCTTGGTGCTGACCAGCCAGGACGACCTCCCGATACCCAACGGCGCCGATGTTCGATTTGCGGCGATGCCGACACCCGAGGCCATCCGCTCCTTTTCGACCGAGACACCGAAGCGTCTCTGGGTCATGGGCGGAGGCCTCGTCATTTCAGAAGGATTGGCGGGTGGCGCCATCGACATCCTCGACCTGATGGTGATGCCTGAAGTGTTGGGCAGCGGCGTCCCTCTGTTCACCGACCCTTACGATGGGCCGATGCGGCTGGTCACGACAGAGCACTATCAGGGCGACGCAGTCAGGCTCGTCTACGAGACGAGTGTTCGAAACTGATGTTTGCCGCATTCAAGAGACGCTTCTGGCAACCGCCCCGCGCCCATGGCGAGGTGATCGAGAACCGAACCGTCAGCTTCTTGGAGCTCTTCTACGACCTGGTCTACGTGGTGGTGATAGCCCGGGCCGCTCACCATCTCGCCGGGCACGTCAGTTGGAGAGGTGTCTACGAGTTCGCTGTGATCTTCGGGTTGATCTGGGCGGGGTGGCTTCAGGGCACGCTCTACTACGACGTGCATGGGCGAGAGGACGGCCGGACCAGGACGTTCGTGTTCGCCCAGATGCTTCTTCTGGGGTTGCTGGCGGTCTTCACAGGTGACGCAGCCACAACAACCGGCCGTGAGTTTGCGGTCGTGTATGCCATCTTCCTCGGCCTGCTGACTGTCTTCTGGTACACCGTCCGACGGCAGGACTCGGAGGAGTACAGGGCACTGACCGGCCGGTACCTGACCATTATGAGCCTGTCAGTGTTGCTGATCGTGGTCAGCGCCTTTGTCGGTGATGAGGCCAGACTCATTATCTGGGGACTGTTTGTGGTCTCATGGGTGGGCTTCTCGCTTCTGCTGACCCGGAACGCAGAGTTCGCCCAAGAGCTGGGCATGACCGCGACCGACTCCATGGTGGAGCGATTCGGGCTGTTCACCATCATCGTCCTCGGCGAAGTAGTCGTCGGGGTGGTCGAGGGCATGTCCGAAGCCGCGAGCCCGCTCGCCATCGCAACCGGGCTGGTCGGGCTGATGATCGGGTTCTCGTTCTGGTGGACCTACTTCGACTTCGCCGGGAGGCGGCTGCCGGATCAACATGCCACTCCACAAACCCAGTGGATCTTGAGCCACCTGCCGCTGTCCATGGCGATCGCTGCTGCGGGAGCAGGGATGGTCAGCCTGGTCGAACACGCCGACGACAGCCGTGCGCCGGCAGCGACTGCATGGCTGATCGCAGGATCGGTGGCATTGATGCTGGTGTCGTTGGTCCTGGTGCTTCGGACCCTCCGCGACTGGGACAGGCTCCCGATGCTTTACCGGCCCGTGGCACGAGTGGCCATCGTTGCTGCCGCAGGCTCACTGGTCATTGCTCTCCTCAGGCCGGCCCCGATAGTGCTGGTAGCCCTTTTGGTGCTGCTCATGAGCGCCGTTTGGACCTCAGCGATCATCCAGTGGATGGGCATGGAAAACCCGGACGAGGCGTATCCCGAGCCTCACTGAGCTCCAGATCACTGGGTCTTCTCTTGAGACGAATCCTCTGCATTAGTTAGTCTCCGCCGTCTCATGTCTGACCTTCTCGCACGTCACAAGGAAGTACTGGCCCCGGTCATCGGGTTCAACACCGACCTGCACATAGTGTCGGCGGAAGGGTTGTGGGTCAGCGACCCCGACGGGAACCGTTGGGCCGATTTCGCCTGCGGCACAGCCGTGACCAACCTCGGCCACAACCACCCCGACGTGGTGGCAGCCGCCCGCGGCCAGCTCGACCAGCTTGTCCACTCCGGGATGATCTTCCACTTCGAGTCGATCGTGGATGCCGCCGAGAAGCTGCGGTCGATCACCCCCAAGACGATCGAAAAGTTCGCTTTCGCCAACTCGGGAGCGGAGGCGGTCGAGGCCTCGGTCAAACTGGCCAAGCACACGACGAGCCGGCAAGGGGTCATTGCTTTCCGTGGCGGCTTCCACGGCCGGACCATGGGCTCGGTTTCCTACACAACGTCGAACTCGAAGTACCGCGACGGCTACCACCCGGTGCTGGGCTCCGTGTTCGTCGCCCCATTCCCCCACCCCTATCGATGGGGCATGGATGCCGAGGCCGCCACCGAGCTGTGCCTCAACGAGCTGCGGCTCATGTTCAAGCATGTCGTCTCACCGAAGAACATCGCCGCTTTCCTGGTGGAGCCGGTTCAGGGAGAGGGTGGCTACTACCCGGCCCCACCGGCCTTCCTGAGAGCGCTGCGTGAGATGGCCGATGAGCACGGCATCATGCTCATCTTCGACGAGGTCCAGACTGGCTTCGGTCGTACCGCCGAGTGGTTCGCCGCCGACCACTTCGACGTCGATCCCGACATCATCGCCATGGGCAAGGGGATCGCAAACGGGCTGCCACTCTCGGCGTATGGGGCCTCCCGCAAGATCATCGACGCCTGGCCTCCCGGCTCCCACGGCACAACTTACGGAGGCAACCCCATCGCCACGGCCGCGGCGTCGGCCGTGGTCGATGCAATGGAGCCGCTGATCCCGCATGGGCGTGACCTCGCCAAACATGCGATCGACCGCTTCGAAGGTCTCCAGGTGGAGCACCAGACCATCGGCGACGTGCGTGGATTGGGACTGATGATCGGTGTCGAGCTGGTCGAGGACCGGGCCACGCGAGAGCCGGCCGCAGCAGCTTTCAAGCACATCCAGCAACATGCCCGTGAGAACGAGCTGATCATCATCGAGTGCGGCCCCGACGGTAACGTGATCCGGTTCATCCCGCCGCTGATCACAACCCGTGAGGAGCTGGATTGGGCCATCGATCTCGTCGATGAGGGCCTCTCTTCCTGGGAGTCCTGACAGGAATCCAATCTGATCTGTCGACGAGGTCGATCGCATCGACCTCAATCCGTTCCCGTCAGACGACACGGAGATCGATCGCATCGATCTCAATCTGATTTCATCAGACAGGAACCGTTCAGCCCCATTGCTCATCTGAGTGGCATGAGAACTAAAGCAATCGGGGCGACGCTGGCACTCGCCCTTCTGATCACAGCCTGTGGTGCCGACGCCGGAGGGCCCCAGCTTCCGGAAGACAGGGACACACCGGTGCTCCGGGTCACCTCCGAAGGGGGCTTCGCACCGGTGGAGTTCATCCTCGGCCAGGGACCTCGCTACACGCTCATGGCTGACGGCCGCCTGATACATGAAGGCCCGGTCATCGCCATCTACCCGGGCCCCCTGCTCCCCAACTACCTGGTCACACGGATCAGTGACGACCAGATGAAGCAAGTGCTCGAGCTGGTCGACAAGATCGGGTTGCCCGAGATGGACGACGAGGTGGATGACACATTCGCGTCGATCGTCGCCGACGCCAACACCGAAGTCGTCCGCTATTGGGATGCCGGAGGTGTTGAGCACAGCTACTCGGTCTATGCGCTGGGCCTCGAGCCGAGCGAAAACCCGGCAACCCAGGCATTCTCCGAGTTGCTCGTGGAGTTGGACCGGCTCGCTGCATCCGGAGATGCGGAGCCTTTTGAAGGCGAACGCGTGCGTGTCGTCGCCGGCATCGGGTTCATCGACGCCGAGTTCGAAGACGTGCGGGACTGGGCGTTGGAGGACACCAACCTCGACGCATGGGTGACCTACCCAAACGACTGGAAGTGCCAGGTCTACGGGCCCGAGGTGCTGGAGGTCTTCGCAGACGCCTCACAGGCGACTCAGTGGGTCAACCCCGACCCGGCGTCCGACCAGCCCCTCAAGCTGGTGGCCCGCCCCCTCCACCCGGGCGAGCCCGACTGCCACAACCAGTAACCGCGAACCTCAGGTAATAGCGACCGTATCTGGGCCCTATGACCTCCAGTTGAAAGGGACGCGTGAGAGCGTCTCTCAAGCTGAGGCTATAGGGCCCGTATCTGGGCCGTATTACCTGAGGTTGCTGGTGGCGGGGGGTGGTTACTCGCCGGCGACGACGGGGACCTTTTGCATGGCTTCGTCGATCTGGTGCTGCGGGTGCTCGTAGTCCACGAGATGCCCGTCGAAGTAGGCCTGATAGGCCGCCATGTCGAAGTGCCCGTGACCGCTCAGGTTGAAGAGGACCACCTTCTCCTCCCCCGCCTCCTTGGCCCGCTCGGCCTCGTTCATGGCCTCGGCCACGGCATGGGTCGGCTCGGGACCGGGGATGATGCCCTCGGCCTGGGCGAAGTCGACTGCCTTGGCGAAAGTCTCGGTCTGATGCAGCGAGTTGGACTCGATGAGCCCTAGCTCCTGAAGATGTGAGACCAGCGGTGCCATCCCGTGATAGCGCAGGCCACCGGCATGGATCGGCTCTGGCACGAACGGGTGACCCAGCGTGTGCATCTTGACCAGCGGGGTCATCTGCCCAGTGTCTCCGAAGTCGAACTGATAGCTGCCGCGGGTGAGCGAGGGAGCCGCAGCCGGCTCGACGGCACGGATCACCGGGTCCATGGTCCCGGCCAGCTTCTCGCGGACGAACGGGAAGGCCAGACCAGCGAAGTTCGACCCACCACCGGCACAGCCGATGACCACGTCCGGCTTCTCGTCGACCATGGCGAGCTGCTTCAGGGCCTCTTCACCTATGACGGTCTGGTGCATCAGCACATGGCTCAGCACCGAGCCCAGCGAGTACTTCACATCTTCGTTGGTAGCGGCCACCTCGACCGCCTCGGAGATGGCGATGCCCAAGCTGCCAGGGGTGTCGGGATCCGACTCCAACACTGCCCTGCCGTAGTTGGTGTTGGGTGAGGGCGACGGGTGGATGGTGGCGCCGAAGGTCTCGATGAGAGCCTTTCGGTACGGCTTCTGGTCATACGAGGCCCTGACCTGATACACCTCGCACTCGATACCGAACAGCGAGCAGGCGAAAGCGAGGGCGGAGCCCCACTGACCCGCTCCCGTCTCGGTCGACAGCTTCTTCACCCCCGCCTTGGCGTTGTAGTAGGCCTGGGCAACGGCGGTGTTCGGCTTGTGGGATCCGACCGGGCTGACCCCTTCGTACTTGTAGTAGATCCGGGCAGGGCCGCCGATCAGCTTCTCGAGCCCGTGGGCGCGATAGAGCGGCGACGGCCGCCAAGTCCGGTAGACCTCCCTGATCTCCTCTGGGATCTCGATGTAGCTGTCGGTGGAAACCTCCTGGAGGATCAGGTCCATCGGGAAGAGCGGGGCGAGATCGTCGGGACCGACCGGCTCGTGTGTCCCCGGATGAAGGACGGGCGGCGGTGGCGACGGGAGGTCCGGGACGATGTTGTACCAGTGCGTCGGAAGCTCGGCCTCGGGCAGGATGATCTTGGTAGCCATGAGCACAACCTACGCGGTCGCTTCCGGCCGTGAGGGGACGTTTGGGCTTCGAAGCCTCGCCGAGGTCAGTCTTCTGTCGAACTGGCTGCCTTGTTGGCGATCTCAGCCACGATATCGGCATTGGCCAGTGTCGTCACGTCACCCAGCTTCCGATCTTCTGAGATGTCCTGGAGGAGGCGTCTCATGATCTTGCCCGACCTGGTCTTGGGCAGGTCGTCGGTGAACACGATCGACCTGGGCTTGGCGATCGGGCCCAGGGTCGACGCCACGTGGTCGCGAAGCTCCTCGAGGAGGCTGTCATCGCCGCTGGCCGTGCTCCGCAACGTCACGAACGCTGCAATCGCCTGACCGGTCAACTCGTCCTTGCGGCCGACGACAGCCGCTTCGGCAACTGCCGGGTGGCTGACCAGCGCCGATTCGACCTCTGTTGTCGCGATGTTGTGACCGGAGACCAGCATGATGTCGTCGACCCGGCCGAGCAGCCAGAAGTACCCGTCCTCGTCGCGTTTGCAGCCATCTCCTGGGAAATAGCGGCCAGGGAATCGCGACCAGTAGGTGTCGACATACCGCTGATCGTCTCCATAGATGGTGCGCGCCATCGAGGGCCAGGGCTGGGTGATGGTGAGGAACCCGCCCCCGCCCAGCGGCACCGAGTTCCCGTCCTCGTCCACGACGTCGGCGGAGATGCCCGGGAAGGGAACGGTGGCCGAGCCGGGCTTGGTGGCAACCACACCGGGGAGGGGGGAGATCATGATCCCGCCGGTCTCCGTCTGCCACCAGGTGTCGACTATTGGGCACGTCCCATGCCCGATGTGCTCGTGGTACCACATCCAGGCTTCGGGGTTGATCGGCTCGCCAACGGTCCCGATGACCCGCAGGGTAGAGAGATCGTGCTTGTCGACGTGCTCGTCGCCCCACTTCATGAACGCCCGAATCGCAGTGGGGGCTGTGTAGAAGACGGTCACTCCGTACTCGTCGAGGATCTGCCACAGCCGGTCCAGCTCCGGGTAGTTGGGCGCCCCTTCGTACATGACACCAGTGGTGCGGTTGGCCAGAGGCCCGTAGACGATGTAGCTGTGGCCGGTCACCCATCCGATGTCGGCGGCGCACCAGTAGACATCGCTGTCCGGCTTGATGTCGAAGACATACGAGTGGGTGGTCGTGGTGCCGGTGAGGTAGCCGCCTTGGGTGTGGACGATCCCCTTCGGCTTCCCAGTGGTGCCGGAGGTGTAGAGGATGTACAGAGGGTCCTCGGCGTTGAGGACTTCGGCCTTGCACTCGTCGCTCTGCCCTTCGACCAGGTCGTCCCACCAGATGTCCCGGCCCTCGGCCATGTCGGCACCGTGGTCGGTTCGCCTCACGACAATGGCGTGCTCGATGCCCGGCGTCGACTGGAGGGCCACATCGGTGTTCTCCTTGAGCGGGACCACATTCCCGCCGCGCCAGGCACCGTCCTGGGTGATGA
Organism: Acidimicrobiia bacterium; assembly: GCA_028285585.1. Lineage (GTDB taxonomy): Bacteria > Actinomycetota > Acidimicrobiia > Spongiisociales > ZC4RG35 > CAXMPK01. The sequence goes on along the minus strand of JANQOU010000006.1, from coordinate 607,385 downwards.
CTATCCGTGCCTCTGCGTCGAGTATCCGGCTGGACAGAGCATCGGACGAGAAGCCGCCGAACACCACCGAGTGGACCAGGCCGAGCCGCGCGCATGCCAGCATCGCTATGGGAAGCTCGGGGACCATCCCCATGTAGATGGCGACACGGTCGCCCTTCTCCAAACCGAGGCTCTTGAGCCCGTTGGCGAAGCGATTCACCTCTTTGGCGAGGTCTGCGTAGGTGAGCGTGCGGGTGTCACCGGGCTCACCTATCCAGTGGTAGGCCACCTGGTCGCCGTGGTCCGCCAGGTGACGGTCCAGACAGTTGTAGGAGATGTTCAGCTCGCCGTCTTTGAACCACTTGTAGAAGGGAGGGTTGGAGTCGTCGAGGACCTCGGTGGGCTCCGAGAACCACGTGATCCGCTCCAAGGCCTGCTTCTGCCAGAAGGCCTGGTAGTCGAGAGCGGCGACATCGTGGATACCCGGCTGGGCGTTGGCCTGGGCCGTGAACTCCTCGCTGGGCGGGAAGCTTCGGTCTTCGCTGAGCAGGTTCTCGAGAGCCTGCGACATGGGTTACTCCTCTTCGGTCGACCGGTGGTGCGACGGTACCAGCCACATGACAACGGCTGCGAGGGCCGCCAAGTACATGCCAATGTCACCGATGACCGTGTAGGGAGTGGCGAGCTCGGCGCCGTATTCACCCTTGAGGATCTCGGCCGTGCCCAGCCCTGTGGACTCGCCGAGAGTGCCGTCGCTCTCGACGAACACGGACTTCCCGGTGACCGCAGCGTGGATGACGGGGACACCCAGTTCGACGGCGCGCATCCGGGTCATGCCGATGAATTGCTCGGCCGTGGGCGCATCAGGCCCATAAGAGGCCTCGTTGGTGTTGACGATGATTACGTTTGCGCCTTCTCGCCGGACCCCGAGGGCGTAGCGGGAGAAGCCACCCTCAAAGGAGATGATCGAGCCGATCTCACCGAAGAGCACCGGGCCGTCGCCGCGGATCATGTCTCTCGGGACCTGATCGAGCGCCGGGATCCAATCGAAGAGCGGCCGGAGCGGGATGTACTCCCCGAAGGGGACCGGGTGCTGTTTGCGATACTCGCCAACGATGTTCCCGTCGACATCGAAGTAGACGTTGGCATTGATCCACTCCGTGTCGCTGACCACCCTGTCGCCACCTACGACGAAGCGGGAACCGAGTCTCTGTGCTTGCTCGGAGATGGCTTTGCCGATCTCGGGGTTGTTGACCGGATCGGCGTTGATAGAGCCGGTTGAGCCCTCGGCCCAGACAACCAAACCCGCATCGGAGTCGAGGCTCTGGGTGAGGGCTAGATGCTGTTGGAACGTGCTGAGACGCTCGTCCGGTGGGCAATCCTCGAAAGGACATGGTGTCGAGCCTTGGACGATGGTTGCCGGCTGGACGAACGCGAATGCCGCTGCCGAAGCCCACCAGCCGAGCGAGCCGGCAAGCACCACAACCACTGCCATTCCACCAATCAGGGTGGCCCGTCCGGTTTTTCTCGACACGAGCTGTGCGACGAGGGCGCCGATCAGGACGACGGTCAGCGTCAGCCCGCTGGTGCCGACCACGGCCGCCGGGAAGCGGGTCCAGATGTGGTCGCTCAGGGCGTAGCCAACGGCTCCCCACTCCAACCCGCCGAACGGCACGTAGTAGCGGATCAGCTCCATGAAGCCCCAGCCGCCAACCGCCAAGGTGAGCCAGGCTCCCGGGGAGCGATGGTTGTGCCCGGTCAGCCACCAGCCGTAGGCGGCGAGAAAGGCGGCCTGGAGCGGCACCAAGGCAAGGGCAATCACCTCGAGCTCGACCAGCCACCACATCAGCCAGCCGAAGAACACCAGCCCGTAGATCGCACCCACGGCGAGGCCGAGCGTCCTCGTGCCGGCGCCTCGAAGTGCCGTCATCAGCAGTGCCACCCCGATCAGCACCAGCCAGCCCGGCCCGTACGGGGGAAAGGCGAGAACCGATACAACCGCACCGCCGGCGGCCAAGGCCATTGCTTTCACAACGGCCAGCGTAGAAACCGACCGGCTCTCGTTGCTATAGCAAGGCGTCGCGCTGAGCGACACGCGTTGCTATAGCAACGGGTGTCGGTGGGAGGCTTAGAGTCGGGGGATGTGGGAAGGTGACGTATGGGTGGCAGTGAGAGCCGCCCGCGCCGCCGCCGACATCGTGCAGACCGGGTTCTTCCAGCCACTCGACACCGAGATGAAGAGCGCCGTCGACCCGGTCACCCAGATCGACCGTGACGCCGAAGACGCCATCCGAGCAGTGATCGCAGACCACTTCCCAGACGACGGCATCCTGGGCGAGGAGAGAGGCGGAGACGACTGGAAAGAAGGCCGAGTTTGGGTGGTGGACCCGCTTGACGGGACGGTCAACTTCGTCCACCGCATTCCCCAAGTGGCAGTCTCGGTCGCACTGTGGGATGACGGGAAACCTCTCGTCGGAGTGATCATCGATGTCGCCCAGAACGACGAGTACGTGGCGATCCAGGGCGGCGGCGCCACCGTCAACGGCGAACCGATCCAGGTGTCTGATACCACCCGTCTCCAAGACTCCCTGGTTGTTACCGGCTTTCCCTACGACCGCGTGGAGCACGCCGCCGCCTACTTGCGTGTCGTCGAGGCAGTGATGACCAAGACCCAGGGGACGAGACGGCTGGGGGCGGCGGCCCTTGACCTGGCGTGGGTAGCCCGTGGCCGCTTCGATGCCTATTGGGAGCACGGCGGCGATCACGGAATCAAACCGTGGGACATCGCTGCCGGCATGCTGCTCGTCACCGAGGCCGGCGGAAAGTTCACCGACGAGGCCGGCGGCGTGAACACCCTTGTCGGCAGGGCATTCGTCGCCAGCAACGGCCACTCACACGACGAGCTTCGGTCCATAATCGTGGACACCATGCCGGAGCATCTCCGCTGATGTATCACGACCACCATTTCCACCCTTTCGGGTACGCCAACCTGGTCAACGGGCTCGAGCTGATGGATGCCCCTGACCTGGCCACCGTCTTTGCCATGGTGGCGGAGAGGGCCGAGAAGGTGGACGGCCCAGTCATCGGCCAGCGACTCAACGACGAGGTGGTGCGGGAGCTTCGCTTGCCCACCGCTGCCGACATTGACGATGTCATCGCCGACAGGCCAGTCCTCCTCTACCGGTACTGCGGCCATATAGCCGTGGCCAACACCAAGGCCATGGAGATGGCCGATCTCGACGCCTTCGTGTCCGACCCCGAAGGTGGCTCTTTCGACAGGCTGCCCGACGGCCGTCCCAACGGCATCCTTCGCGAGACAGCCATCACCACCGTGTCGGCCGCTCTTGCGCCCCACGTCGCCCCACCCTCCGATGACGACCTTCTCTCCGCCCTGGCCCGACTGCCTGAGATGGGTATCGGCTCGGTGACAGGCATCGTCTCCACCGGCACCGCCGTTTGGTGCGGTGTGGACGATGAGGTGGAGACCCTGGCCAGGCTCGCCCCAGACCTCCCCGTCGACATGGATGTCTTGGTGATCACCGACCACCCTGACAAGCTGGCTGAGGCCAAGGAGAAGATCGATCGCGCCGAGGGGCGCATCAGGTTCCACGGTTGGAAGGAGTTCTCCGACGGGTCCCTGGGCGGGCACACCGCGGCGATGTACGAGCCTTTCGCCGACAAGCCGACCACCATAGGGACCGACCGTCTCGACTTTGCCCACGCCGTCGAGATGGGCCAGGCCTCTCTCGACCTGGACGGTGTGGTCGCCATTCACGCAATCGGCGACCGGGCCAACGACTCGGTCTTGGATGTGCACGACCAGTTGCTCCGCCAGGGGGCCGAGCCGGCGAGGCTCCGCATCGAGCATGCCTCCATCCTCACCAACCCCACAATCGAGCGAATGGCGAACATGGGAGTGGTCGGCTCCGTGCAGCCGGCATTCCTGGCTTCGGAGGAGAGTTGGCTGATCAAGAGGCTCGGCGAACAGCGGATGAGCCGTGCCTATCCGTTCAGGTCGATGCTGGAAGCCGGCATACCTCTGCTTGGCGGCTCAGACGCACCCGTCGAGCTGCCCGACCCAGAGACCGGCATCAACGCCGCGGTCACCCGACACGGGATCAACCCTGGCCAGGAGTTGAGCCGGGAACAGGCCGAGGCATTGTTCAGCCCGCCAAGTCGCTGAGGGTCTCCCCCAGCTTCCGGTACTCGCCGATCTCGTTGTAGAGGTGGGCCGACACCCTGAGGATCTGGCCCGGCCAGCTCGGCCAGATCATCACCAGGGCCTCTAAGCCACGGTCCAACAGCTCTGAGTTGAGTGGTGACAGCAGGCCTCCAGGGTCCTGCCCCGTTCCGTCCGGTAGCGGGAGGGCTGCCATGGAGCCGATCATCTCCTCGGGGGCCGGCTCTTCAACATCCAAAATGTCTGCCAACAGACCACGGGCTTCGACGACAAGATCGTGGTTGCGGCTCATCACACCCGGCCAGCCGCCGGGATGCGCCGCTCCGACCGCACCGATCGACTCGGGCACCACCAGCCACGGGGACATGTCATCGGTGCCGGTCCAGTCGAACAGCCCCTGATAGCGGCTGGACCCTTCGGCCATCGGCGCGTTCCAGGCGTGGGAGATCACCGTCGGCACTGTCATCTCACGACGATCTTGCCGGGTGTGGAGGAAGGCGGCACCTTTAGGAGAGCAGACCCACTTGTGCAGGTTGCCCGTGTACCAGGAGGCTCCAAGCTCTTCGAGTCGCAGCGGCACCTGCCCCGGGCCGTGCGCACCGTCGATCAAAACTGGGATGTCGGGCTCCAGCGCTGCGACGATCTCGGAGATGGGGAAGATGAGCCCGGTCGACGAGGTGACGTGATCGATCACAACCAGCTTGGTGCGGGCCGTCACCTGCTCCAACACCGCCGCCACCACCTGGGACGGCTCTTCGATTGGGAAAGGGACATCCACCACGCGGACCGACGCATCACGCTTCGCCGCCGAGTATTGGAGGGTCTGCCGGACTGCGTTGTAGTCGTGTGAAGTGGTGACGATCTCGTCGTCAGGCTGAAGCTCGGGCTCCAACGAGCGCACAACGGAGGCAACACCCTGACTCGCGTTGCGGACAAAAACAAGACCTGCGGCATCGGCACCGACAAACTCGGCCAGAGCCTCTCTCGCCACCTCGACTGCAGGCGTCAGCTCCTTGGCAACGAAGGAGGTGGTGTTCGCCTCCCACCTGCTCCGCCACTCGCTCTGCCTTGCCTGAACCTCAACGGGCACCGCACCAAACGAGCCGTGGTTGAGGTGATGCATCCCCGGCGACAGCGACCACATGTGTGTGACGCTACATCCCAGTTACCCTGCAGCGACTCATGTCTTACTCAACCATCACCGCTGCTCAGATCGAGCAGGGCACCGAAGCCGCCATCGAGCAGGCCAAAGCGGTTCTCGACGAGCTGGTGGCTCCGAAGGAGGAGCGGACGTTTGACAACACGCTTCGCCCGCTCGATCGGATCAGCGACATCCTCAGCCACTCCAACACCGACTACGCCTTCATGGGCTCTGTGCATCCGAACAAGGAGGTCCGTGACGCCGGCAACGCCGCCCAGGAAAGGAACAGCCAGTTCGGCGTGGAGATGATCTTCCGCCCCGACCTGAACGAGGCCGTCCAGGAGTACGCGGCAACCGATGAGGCCGCTTCCCTGACGGGAGAGGAAGCCAGGTTCCTCGACTTCACACTCCGGGATCTCCGCCGCGCCGGTCACGACCTGGATCCAGAGGTCCGGGCGTCGGTGAAGGAGAAGACCGAGCGCCTGATCACTCTTGGCATCCAGTTCCAGCAGAACATCGATGAGTGGGACGACGAGATCCTGGTGACACGAGAGGAGCTGGAAGGTTTGCCCGACAGCTTCATCGACGCCCTCGATATCGACGAGGAGACGGGCAAGCACAAAGTCACCATTGCCTATCCGCACCTGATCCCGTTCGTGGAGAACGCCACCAGCCGCAAGCACAGGGAGGAGCTGCGGTACAAGTTCAACACCGTCGCGGCCGAAGAGAACGGCGCGATCCTCGCCGAGGCCGCTGCCTTGCGACAGGAGATAGCGGAGGCCTTCGGGCATCCCACCTGGTCGCATCATCGTCTCGAGGAGCGCATGGCGAAGACCCCGGACCGGGTCAGGGAGTTCTACGCCGGCCTCCGCGGCCCTCTGACCGAGAAGGCAAAGCAAGAGCTCGCCGCCATATCGGAATTGCTCGAGGCTGACACCGGCGAGCGCCAGGTCCAGACGTGGGACTCGGCGTTCTATGACACCCAGCAGCGGAAGACGGAATACGGGGTAGACAACTTCGAGGTGGCCAAGTACTTCCCGTTGGGCCAGGTGCTCGACGGCATGTTCGAGCTGACCTCGGAGATGTTCGGCATCGAGTTCAGTGAGATCGAGGAGTTCGACGCCTGGCACGAAGACGTGCAGCTGTTCGCCATCCTCGAAGCGGAGACTGGGGAGGAGCTGTCCCGGTTCTATCTCGACCTCTTCCCTCGCGAGGGCAAGTACGGCCACGCCGCCGAGTTCCCGCTGATCCCGAGCCGGCGGCTCGAGGACGGCACGTACCAAAACCCGACGTGTGCGATGGTCGCCAACTTCACCAAGCCGACTGACGACGCTCCTTCACTGCTCCAGCACGGCGAAGTCGAGACGTTGTTCCACGAGTTCGGTCACGTCCTCCACCAGAACCTGGGCAGAACCGAGCTGGCTCGTTTCTCGGGCACCAACGTGGAACGTGACTTCGTCGAGGCTCCAAGCCAGATCATGCAGCATTGGATTTGGCGGACCGACGTGCTCAAGCGGTTCGCCAAGCACTACGAAACCGGCGAGGCGATCCCGGATGAGTTGGTCGACCAGCTGGTAGCCGCCCGCAACCTCAACACGGCCATCTTCCAACTGCGACAGATGCAATACGGGTGGTGGGACCAGGAGATCCACGGCGGGCCGGACCGGGACCTGCATCAAATCCATGAGGAGGGCTCCCAGATCTCGATGATGCCGACCCATGAGGGGACGTTTGGACTTGCATCATTCGGGCATTTGATGGGAGGATATGACTCCAGTTACTACGGCTACATGTGGTCGGAAGTATTCGGAGACGACATGTTCTCGAAATTCGAGGACGAAGGCGTCACAAACCCCGCAGTCGGAATGGCTTACCGCCATACTGTGCTGGAGCGGGGAGGAACCGTGGACCCCGACGAGATGCTGAGAGACTTTCTGGGAAGAAAGCCCAACAACGAGGCGTTTCTACGGAAGCTCGGCATTTCGGGAACTGAATAGGGGTTTCCGGCGTCCTAATGCCAATCGGAGAGGGTGATTTACGTCCGTTTGACCGGTCGAGTTGCACTATTTGAGTGCTTCATCAAGGATTGTGGGCCAATCCTCACAGAAACCACCTGAAGCCAGAAGAACGTTTTCCCTAACGGGCCCGGACCAGGAGGGCCAGACATATGAGTGACACAGTCAGAGGAGCTGCGATCAAGGGTGTTACCCGCCCCTCGAAGCGCTTCGCCAAAGACAGGGTTTGCGCCCAGCCAGGGTGTGAGACCAAGCTTTCCCAGTACAATAAAGCCGAGTATTGCCACGCCCATGCCCCGATCCGGTTCCCCCGGGTCCGCGGCAAGATCATGGACGAAGCGGAGGCCTGAACACACACGAGTGTGGATGCTCAGCTGAATAGATCTCTGGTTGGGTACAGGTCCTCTCCCCCTCCCCGTCCCCAGCCAGAACCCGAGAGCCCCGGCTTTATGCCGGGGCTCTCATTGTGCGAGACGGGTCTATGTCAACCTTCTAGCTGACTGGAAGGTTTCTCTGATACAATGGCGTTATGAGAATCGGAGAGCTGGCAGACCGGACCGGTCTGTCGACGAAAGCGATCCGCTACTACGAAGACATCGGCATCCTTCCCGAGGCGGCACGTCTCGACAACGGATACCGGTCGTACGGCACGGGTGCGGTCGACCGCATCGGCTTCATCAAGGACGCCCAGACCGCCGGCCTGTCGCTGGTCGAGATCCAGGTTGTCCTCGAACTGAGAGACGAAGGTGAGCAAACCTGCCACCACACCATCTCGCTTCTCGAGAACCACCTCTCCGAGGTGCAACAGCAGCTTTCGGAGCTGAAGAGGACCGAGGAGCGAATCTCGAAGATGATCAACGAGGCCACGTCGCTCGACCCTGCAAATTGCAACGACCCGAATCGATGCCAGACCATCGCCAAACAGAGCTAGGAGCCCAAATGACACAAGTTCAACTGCAAGTCCCCGAAGTTCACTGCGACCACTGCAAGAGCAGCCTCGAAGGAGCAGTTGGGGCGCTCGACGGAGTCGACACCGTCGAGGTGACAGTTGCGGACGCCACCATCGACGTTGCTTTCGACGAGGGCTCGGTCGGTCTTGACGCCATCAAGACGACCATCGAGAACCAGGGGTACAGCGTCGTTGCCTGACCAGGCCACAGAGACCCTCTTCTTCGACGTCGACGGGATGACCTGCGCCACGTGCGCGGTCAGAGTCGAGCGGATACTCGCGCGCCAAAAGGGTGTCGAGAACGCCGCCGTCAACCTCGCAGGAGCGTCCGCGGCGGTCCGCGTGACGCCCGGCGTCGCTGCCGACGAACTGATGGCGGCCGTCGACAACATCGGATACGGCCTCACCTCGCGCGATCCCGAGCACGAGCAGCGCGACGTAGTCGAGATGTACTCCGAGGAGGAGCGTGAGCAACGCGGCCGCTTCTGGATCGCATTCGCCTTCACTGCTCCTGCGATGGTCTTGCATCTGGCGGGACCACACGCGTTGTGGAACTCGCTGGTGCAATGGGCGCTGGTGACTCCAGTCGTGTTCTGGGCCGGCTCGCAGTTCCACACTCGGGCCTGGAAGCTCGCCAAGCAGGGTGAGGCAAGCATGGACTCACTCATCTCGCTTGGGTCACTGGCTGCCTACTTCTACTCCATGGCGGTGCTGCCCTCCGGACAGGCAGTCTTCTTCGAGACGTCAGGGATGATCATCACCCTGATCACCCTCGGGAAGGTCTTCGAGGCGCGAGCCAAAGGCAACGCCTCGTCGGCTGTCCACCGGCTGCTTCAACTGGGTGCCACAGAGGCGACGATCATCACCAAAGACGGCCAGTCGAAGATCTCCATCGAAGACGTCATCCCCGGCGACCGGCTTCTGGTCGGGCCTGGCGACCGCATCCCCACCGACGGGGTGGTCATCGAAGGGACGAGCACCGTCGATGAGTCGATGCTGACTGGCGAGCCGATGCCGGTGCCCAAGGCCGCCGGCGATGAGGTGGTGGGAGCCACCTTGAACCAGGCCGGCCAGCTGATCATCGAGGCGACGAGAGTTGGCAGCGACACGGTGCTGTCCGGGATTGTCAAGATGGTCGAGGAGGCCCAAGGCTCAAAAGCTCCCATTCAGCGGCTGGCCGACGCCTACTCGGCGCGATTCGTCCAAGTCGTCCTGCTCATTGCCCTGTTTGTCTTCGGCTTCTGGCTGTTCTTCGGCGATTCTGTCGGTCAGGCGGTGCAGATCGCCGTCGCCGTCCTGATCATCGCCTGCCCCTGTGCTCTTGGCCTGGCGACACCGACTGCGGTCATGGTCGGGAGTGGGCGAGGCGCCGAACTGGGAATCTTGTTCAAGCAAGCCGAGGTGTTCGAAGGCGCCCGGTCAATCGACACTCTGCTGTTCGACAAGACCGGGACGCTGACCACCGGGATCATGACCCCAAAGGGCTTCACGACCGACGAGCTGGACACCGAGTTCCTCCGTCTCGCCGGCTCCGTCGAAGTCGCTTCCGGCCATCCCATTGGCATCGCAGTGGGTCTCGCCGCCGACGAGGCAGACGTCCAGCTGGAGCAGGTGACCGATCTCGAGTCGATACCGGGGATGGGAGCGACCGGCACTGTCGACGGGACCGAAGTCCTCGTCGGGACACCGCTTCTCTTCGAGGAGAACGGCTACGTCGTAGAGCCGAAGTGGCTGGAAGCTGTTGAGACCGGTGAAAAGCGTGGCCACACCAGCTTTCTCGCAGGCTGGGGTGGCTCTGCTCGAGGTGTGATCGAGGTGTCCGACAGCCTTCGGCCCGAAGCGAAGTCCGCTGTCGAGCGGCTGCACGGTTTGGGGATCGCCACCGCTCTGGTAACCGGTGACAACCCAACCACGGCCCGTCGTGTCGGCGACATGGTCGGCATCGAGGAGGTGTACGCGGAGGCCACTCCCGAGACCAAGGCGAAACACGTCGCCGAGCTCCAAGGCCGCGGCGAGACCGTGGCGTTTCTCGGGGACGGGGTGAACGACGCCCCTGCCTTGACCCAGGCCGACCTCGGCTTGGCGGTGGGCTCGGGAACCGGTGTCGCGGTTGAGGCCGGTGACATCGTGCTACTCAACGACGATCCGCGACTGGCGCCGACGGCTGTCGAGCTTGCGCAGTCGACCTTCAGGACGATTCGGAGCAACCTGGTCTGGGCTTTCCTCTACAACACCGCTGCGATCCCCCTTGCGGCGGCTGGGATGCTCAGCCCGACGATCGCTGCCGGGGCAATGGCGTTGTCGTCGGTGTCGGTCGTGCTCAACGCACTCCGGCTGCGGCGGTTCAGGGCCTTCTGGTTCTGATCCCATACCGGCGCCTGAGGTGTAGGTTGAACTGATGGCATCGTTGGAATGGGTCAGCCGGCCAGTCCTCCATCAACCCACTGCTGTGATCGCCTTCGAGGGCTGGGGCGACGCCGGCGAGTCCTCGAGCCAGGCGGCGCTTGCCTTTCTCTCCCATGTCGACAGCGAGCTGGTTGCGATCATCGACCCGGACGAGCACTTTGACTTCCAGGTCCGCCGGCCGATCGTCGAACTCGACTCCTCAGGCGTGCGCGACATCTCTTGGCCGAGAAACGAGATACATCATCTCCGGGTGGAAGGGCGAGACGTCCTTGTCATCGTCGGAGAGGAGCCTCACTACAGGTGGAAGACCTTCACCGGCGACCTGGTGGATGCGCTCGCCGGGCTCGGAGTGACTCGGGCCATCACGATGGGTGCGTTCATCGGCCAGGTGGCTCACACTCTCCCCGTGCCCCTGGTGGGCTCGGCGACCATGCCCGACACGCTTTCGATGCACGATCTGCTCCCGTCAGGGTATGAAGGCCCAACGGGCATAGTCGGGGTACTCAACCACGTCCTGGGGCAGGCAGGTATCGACGTCATCTCGGTGTGGGCAGCCGTGCCCCACTATCTGTCGAACCAGGAGTATCCGCCGGGCACCGAGGCTCTCGCGATCAAGGCCGCAGAGCTGGCCGGGATCTCGCTGGACATCGGAGACCTGACGACTGCGACCCGTCACTTCCTGTCGACCGTCGACGAGGCGATCGAGGGCAACGACGAGTTGCTCCGCTACGTGGAGCGGCTGGAGCAGGACGCCGACGAAGAGGATGAGCAGAGCGACCGCCTCGTCGCAGAAATCGAAGACTTCCTACGCGACCAACGCTGAAACAACCCCCGCACCCGCAACCTCAGGTAATAACGCCCAAATACGGTCACAATCACCTCAGCTATGAGTGTCGTCTTCTACCTGCACCTGCTTGGAGCCACCGTCTGGATCGGTGGGCTGATCGTTCTCGGCGGGCTGGTCCCCGCGGTGAGGCGAGCCACCGACGACCGAGAGGTGATCAAGGCGATGGCGCGCCGGTTCGGGGTCATCTCCTGGTCGGCGTTGGGACTGCTGGTGCTCACCGGCGGCTACATGGCCGTCGACTTCTGGTCTCAGACGCTGGCAGTCAAGATCGGGCTGGTGCTCTTGGTGGCGATGCTGGCCGGATGGCATTCGATCGCCGGCAGTCAGCAGTCGCCCCGAACCAGGGGAATGATCCAAGGAGCGATCCTGGTCGTGTCGCTGGTCATCCTCTGGGTGGCTACCCAGGTCTGACAAGAGAAGACCGGGCCAAAGGCCCGGTCTCAAAGTCATCGTTTCCGCTTGTGCCTGTTTGCCTTCAGACGCTTGCGGTACTTGTGCTTTGACATCTTCTTTCGGCGCTTTTTGACAAGCGAACCCATGCAAAAACCTCTCGAGAGGGGGAGTCAGCACATCATGGTCGCGTCAACCGGCCACTAGGTCAAACCAAAGTTGGGATAGGAGGTAAGGGGTCACGAAATGCAACACTCCGGTTCGCGGGTCGTTGGGGGGCCCGGGGCGCCTAATCCTCGTACCAAGTCGAGTACGTGGCGAGTACGCGATCAACCCAATCTTGGAGATATGGGTCATCGTGAACTTCGCCTAGGGTCCGATACTCGTCGAGTCGTCTGAGACTGTCCTCTTCCAACTGGTCGGTGGTTTCTGGCGGGATTGGTAGGTGCCAGTGAGGGGAACGATTGGCCACTGTTCGTACCTGGCGTAGGTAGCCCCGATTCTCTCGCGTGAGACGGTCGAACCTTGCGAGCAGTGTTCCTTGCGGTGGGAGCAGTGCACAGGCTGACAGAAACGCCAGATCACCTGGAAGTCCTCCCGGGCCGGAACGCTGGGCCATTAGGGTTTGGAGCTTCCGGTCGTATGTCGATTCGGCGTTGGCCTGGCTACTTCCAGCCAGGTAGTGGTCGAGTTTGGGTCCGAGGAGGTTCAGTGCGATGAACCCCGCAACCGCGACCGTCAAACCGGCGGGAATGCCGTAAGTAGCCCAAACCCACAAGGTCAGGCCCAGGTATACGACTATTGCGAGGGCACCCACCATCTTGCCTTCCTCCAGCCTCAGGTCTCCGCTGCTAAACCCTCGGTCTCGGATCGAGACTGGGAAGAGGCCCAAGGTCCTCGGATTCGGCGTTCGTGAATATCCACTGTTCGTAGTCGATGAGGTAGCCCTGCATGTAGATCGACACGAGGGGTTGGAAGACCTGTCGGTATTCGTCAGGAGATGCGAGCAAGAACCGAACGGACGACTGGCTCAGCAAAGCGTCGAGATAGCCGATTTGGGCAGCGAGACGTTCTTGCAACAGCACGACCGCTGGACGCGCAAAACGACGTTGGCGACTGACCACGACACCGGACTCGCCCGGCGACCATTTGATTTGTGGGGGGTCTCCGTGACCCTCCATCAGGCCGTCCATGATCAATTCCGAGGTGGCATTGGCTGTGATGCGGAGGCCGTCCTCGAATAGTTGAAGAGACGGGTGCTCCAACATCCTCAATCGCAGTACAACCGCCAGAGCGTCCCATCTGGACATTCCCTCCGCGTGGTCGGCAGCCAGCACACCCTTGGCGAGGAATGTCGGATCAGGATGGATTCGATCGAAGAACATCCGCGCTTGCCGTTCAGCAGAGTCGTTGAGAACGACAGCTGAACCCCAGCGGACTTCGCTGAGGGGCCCGAGGAACCCACGAAGATCGTCTTCATGTGACGGGAGAAGTCCACTGCCGGAGATCGATTCCTGTGCGCGCCCGAGTCGCTTCCGACCTCTCTCTGTGATCTCACCTGCTGCTGGCGGCGTTGTGTTACCTGTCATCGACCACACCTCTCGTCCCCGGTAGGAAACCTATCGGCGTCGACTCGGAGTTTCACTAGAGCCCAGGATGCCCCAAACCGGGGGGCCACGGCCCGGACGTGAGAGTCTGAATACTGGGTATGAGAGCCGTCCAGAGAGCGGCCAGCACCCGTGCCTCCGAGGCTGTCCGATGTCGCATTCCTCGGTGGAGTCGCGCACGGAGCGATGCCGGGGACATCGCAACTAGAGCCACATCCGGTCTTCCTCGATCCGAGTCGAGTTCGGTGAAGGCGAACAAACCGAACCCCCGCCTGGGCGAGAGGATGGCCGGAGCCCGGACAACTAGCCCTTCGATTACGTCGCGCTCGGCGATCGGAACCCCGACACAATTCTTGGTCACCGCCGCTTCGAACGAGTGCAGGATCATCCGAGCATCACACTTGCTTGTGAGTGCGCGGATCGAGGACGTGAGCGGCGCGCGATATCTCGGATTCTAGCCCCGGGAGACGGCGGGAGAAGTGCCAGGCCATCGTGAGATGTTGCCGAGACGCGCCGCGACTACCGGCTTGCGTGTGGCCGGTGCGCGGCACCCGAAGGTGATCTACTTCTTCGGGACCCCCCGCCTCCTGGTCGGCTGCTCCCAAAGCCAGATGATGGCTGTGAGCAACCTGGTGGAGAGCAGAAAGAGCCACAGGATCTCGATAACATTGGTCATGAGATCGGGACCTCCTTGGTCTCGAATTCGAAGCGCCTGACTCTCGTCTCGGCTACTTGACGGGCGAGAGTCGGCGCCTTTCCTGGCGGCTTGGTCAGCCGCCGAATACTTTGCCGCCTACCTCATCGCACCTCCCTCGAAGCCTTTCCGGACCGTTTCGCCGACTTCGCCTTGCGCGTTGCCGGGGTCTTCGCCTCAGTCGTCACCTGGTCGAAGGGGGACAGGCGCTCGTAGCGAATCACCTCTGCCCACCCCGTCGGCGACCTCAGCTCCTCGCGATATGACGTGTGTCCCGAGATGGCGCCGAGTTCCCTCAGCTCCTTGAGCCCTCTCCCGATGGTGTCGGGGGATGTCCCGAATCTCTGGCTGCCCTCGACCTGTGGGAGCTCCCAGGGCTCCTTGTACCAATGCAACATGAAGAGGACGGCGAGCCCCGGCAACGTGAGGACTCGGTACCATGGCTCATGATGCCCGACCGGCTGCTCGAGCCACAGAGCGTGTGGGATGTTGAAGAATGTGTCCGTCGCGGATTCTCCCTTGGGACGGGTATACGGCGTCCCGTCCCCACTTTCGTTGAGGAGCGTGATCTCGGCCCACCTCCCCCGGCGGCTCTTATCGATAAGCCGATAGTTGTCCCTGAGGCGCCCCAGGGCCTTGGACACGGTGGAGCGCGCCGTTGCGGTGTCAGGAAGGTCCATGCCAAGTGCTCGCGCCCAAGTCTGGGACGGGAGTGCCACCGAAGGGGCTTCACCCCCGCTTACCTTGGTCAACAGCAGGGAATAGAGCACGAGGCCCGTGCGGTCCCCGGCGCGTACCATTTTCGCCATCGGACCGGGCTGGTCGATACCGCTGTCATAGTCGTACAGGCGTACGAAGGGGCGACGGCAGGGAAACGCCGAGCGATTGGACGTGGCGCACAGCTTTGCGACGGTGTCGTCTGCTGTGACTACCGGCGGCTCGTCGAAGTACTGGATCGGTTCGACCATGAGGAGCAGAATACCTAGCTAGCGAAGTTGTGGCGGCCTATCAGCGCGCTCAACGTAGCCCTGCAGAGAGCTCCGAGTTGCGTTCATAGCGGGTACCACTACATAGCTGCTACAGCACAGGGTTCAGGTCACTGTGCAGGTCAAGCAGCATGCCAACCGCCCGCCGACTCCCGTAGCGGCGAATCGCGGCCTGGTTCATCTGCGTTCATTGCGGGAGAGAGGGCGTAGGCAGATTTGCCACGGGAATACGGGGACCTCGGCGACCAGCAGTGGGATGGAGAAACCGGCTCTGCGCCCCGACTCGCGGCCCCCCGACAGCCAGCGGCCCGGTTGTTGCATTTCGTGACCCCTTACCTCCTATCCGTCAAACCAAGTTGGGGACGCGCCATTAGAAGCTGGTTCGCCAACCTCGGTTTTCAGCATGACAAGTGGCGGGTGAACCTGCAGGGCCGCAGATTGGTGCAACGCTATCGAAGCGGTCGACGTTTCACTCTTTGGAGACGATGTGAAGGATCGGGATGTCTACGAGGAACTGCGGGCTCCGCTGATGAGATTTGCCTCGTCATTGGTCGGTCCGAACGACGCAGCTGACCTGGTTTCGGAAGTGATCGTGGCCGCAATTCAGCGTCGCCCACTGTCGTCTCTCGAAAATCCAAAGGCATATCTGATGCAAGCTCTGTTGAACCGGGCAAGGTCGCGAGGACGAAGGTTGGATCGAGAACAGAAGGCAGTCGCCCGCCTCCGCGCCATACCCTTTCCTCAGGAGCACACCGAAGTCTCAGATCCGGGCGTGACCGACACGGTGGCCACGCTGCCGCCTCAGCAACGCGCCGCTGTGTTCTTGGTCTACTGGGAAGATCTTTCTCCGTCGGAGGCCGCCAAGCTCTTGGGTGTCAGACCGGCGACGCTGCGCCGCTATCTGCACCTGGCACGAAGCAAGTTACGAAAGCACCTCGATGAGTGACGAACGCTACGCCCGTCTTGTTCGCACAGGTTTGGCTCCTCTTGTCGAAGAGGTGCCGGAGGGACCGCAATGGCACGACATTGTGGCCGCCGACGTGACCGCTTCGCCACCTCGACTCCGCCACCGGCTCGGATGGGTGGTCGGGCTGGCGACAGCGTGCCTGGTGACATTGCTATTCGGACTGGTAGTGGTCTTCACCTCGCCTGAGGAAGGTCCAACACCAGGACCAACCGGCACCGTTGGCGCGGCTTCACGGGAGTTCGACAGCGCAAGTGCAGCCAGACAACTTTCTACCTGGTGGGACTTGGTGATCGCAGGAAACACCGCCGAAGCAGTTGGTATGGCCCACCCTGACGCAGAGTTCAACTTCCCAGGCCTGTATGAGTCTCTCTCCTCTGTAGGAGATGTGAGCCGGATCTCCATTGGTGACGAAGTCTTCGGATCGACAGATCAGCCGTTGGTTTGTTACTACATCGAAGGGAACACTGGACGGGAGTCGGGGGCTGGAGTCTTCCGTCAATCGAAGGGGGCATGGCTCGTGTGGGAGATTCGGCCCCAGACTTCCGGTTGCCTCGAGGAAGCAACTTCCACAACGTCAACCTCACCAGTCACGACGCGGGTAAACCGACCTCCCCCACTCGTATCGAGTTTGGCTACGAATCCAGGAGTTCCACTGAAGATCGTGGCGATACGGCCGAACAACCCAAGCATCGCCGTCATCGACCTGGAGACAGGGACACTCACCGAGTACCCACCCGGTTTTCACGCACTGCCCGCCGACGCAACCGACGGCGCAGTCATGACCTCGACCCGAGACTTGCTTGTTTGGACCAACGGAGTCGCATGGTTGTTCGAAAACGACCTTTCGTATGAGGACAGCGTCATCGAACCGATCCCGCGTGAGCTGGACGGGATTGCCCCCGCTCTACGAGTAGTGCCTTTGGCAGATGGAACTAGGGCCTGGGTGGTGCAACCCGGACATGTCAGCGGAGTAGCTGTCAACGCCACCTATCTGGAGCTCGTTGACATCCAAAACGGCGACCAGTTTCCGTTTCGAGAACTGGACCCAAACGCCTTCCCTGTCGCATCGGCTGGCGACGCCCTCATCCTCAACACGTATGACACAACAAGTTTTGGCGAAGAGGACGTGCTTAGCCCGGTCAACAAGCGTGTGTTGCGCCTTGACACCGGCGGTGCGTTGACAGAGATAGGGCCAGGAGAAGCCATCGCCGCGACTGGAGACTCGGTGGTCGTCATTGGGTGCTTGCTCGATGACGTCGAATGCGATGCGAAGCTAGGCAATGACCTCTTCCTGGTAGACGAGCAAAGCGGCGAGCGACTCCTAGTGATCAAGCCCCTTGCAGAAGGCGTCTGGCTCCCCGTCGGCGGACCGATGATCCCTAGCGGTGCAATGCCACTCCAAACGGTGTCTCCTGACGACTCGACACTTCTGGTCAGCTTGGGGTTGTCGCTCGACGTAAACGGAAAACCTCTGGAGTCATCCTTGGTTGCTATCAACCTCAACGATGGGACAACCCAGACGATCGCCAGTTTCTCAGGCAGAACGCCGCTGGCCACCTGGTCGGCCGACGGCGACTGGGTTGCCCTATTCGAAAGAGTCGACACCGACAGGATCGACATCGAGCTGATACGCGTGTCCGATCCGAGTCAGAGAATCCTCATCGAAGACGCCTTCCCGTCGGGACACTTCCCACTTGCGGCCGGGTAGCCAGAGACGAAATCGACCGTCATCCGCCGCCTAGATCAACCCCGTTGTGTCCATCGGCTCGTTGACCACCGTCGCGCCTGCTGCCGCCAGTGCTGAAGCGACATCACCGGCAGTGTCGACGGAGGTGAGGGCAACCACCGAAGGCCCGGCACCGGATCGGGCCGCATGGAAAGCCCCTGCTCCCCTCGCCACGTCTTTCATGACCTCCACCTCTGGGCTCAGCTCAGCGCGGCGTGACTCGTGGATCTCGTCTCCGTGCGCGGCAGCGAGTAGTTGGGGATCACCGCTGATCAGACCGGCGGTCAGGGCCGATACGCGGGAGAGGCTGCGCAACACGACATCGTGCTCGTGCTCAGTTGGAATCACAGCCCTTGCCTGAGCTGTGGGCAGCTTCGTCTCCGGGATAGCGACCAGGACACGAAGTGAGGGGTGCATCGGAAGCCTCATCGGAAGACCCTCCGCAGGTACAAGAACCAGCCCTCCATAGACGGCGGCACCGACCTGGTCTTCATGGCCCTCCATCTCGGCGGCCAGCCTGAAGACACGATCTGGTGCGGCATCATCGCCCACCGCTCTCAACGCCGCAGCGGTCCCGGCCACAAAAGCAGCCGCCGACGAGCCAAGGCCACGACCCATCGGAATCTGAGTCTCAACGGTCAAAGCCAGGGGCCGGTCACCAACGGCTCGCTGCGCAGCGACCAGCACACCGTCACCCTCACCCGCTGACGGCTGATGCTCGCTGAGATGACGAACTGACCACTCGTCGGCGGGCACAGCCTTGACCTGACAACGAAGCCCGACGGCAAGAGCGATGACGTCATAGCCGGGGCCGAGGTTCGCCGTTGTCGCCGGCGCGGAAGCAGAGACCACCTGGTTCACGTCAAGAGCCTATTCACCATTAGCGTCCCTTCGGTTGTGGACCTGCTCGACTTCGACAACCTGCTTCCCGAGCTGATACTCGCCCTGGGTATGGCGTTGCTGATCGGCAATGGGCTTGCCTGGTGGAAGAACCGCCAAGGTGAGTCACCAAAGGACGTGGAGGGTGCCACCTACCGGCCAGGACGGGTCAGGTTCCTCATGGTGGTGGGTGTCGTGCTGGCCGTCTGGGGCGCGGTCACCCTGTTCACCTAGCTTGGCCCTACCCGCATCCCGCCCACTACTCTGGCCCTCCTCGCGGGTGTAGTTCAATGGCAGAACGTGAGCTTCCCAAGCTCAAGACGCGGGTTCGATTCCCGTCACCCGCTCCATGCGAAAAGACCACAACTCCCGTCCCAAGCTGAGGCGATTTCGCCCGTATATGGGCGTTATTACCTGAGGTCGCGGGATTGTGATCTTTTCGGACCGTTCTATCAGAGAGGCCGTCGAGTCGGGCTCGATCGTCATCGATCCCTACGAGCCTTCCTACGTGCAGCCAAGCTCGGTGGATCTTCGAGTCAGTGACGGGTTCCGTGTCTTCGTCAACCATCGCTACTCCGAGATCGACCCGCGGGCACCACAGGAGGACCTGACCCAACTCATCGAAGTGGGCGACGAGGCGTTCATGCTGCATCCGGGTGAGTTTGTCCTCGGTTCCACCCTGGAGCGGGTCAAGCTCGGTGATGACGTCGTCGCCAGGCTGGAGGGGAAGTCCTCACTGGGACGACTCGGTCTCCTCATCCACTCCACCGCGGGCTTCATCGACCCGGGGTTCGAAGGTCACATCACCCTCGAGCTCTCCAACGTGGCCACACTGCCCATCGCCATCTACCCGGGCATGAAGATCGGCCAGATCAGCTTCTATCAGATGACTACCCCGGCCGAGTTCCCCTACGGCTCACCGGAGCTGGGCTCCAAGTATCAGGGCCAGTCGGGCCCAACGGCGAGCCGCTCGCATCGCGACTTCCCCGGTTCCTGACCAATAACTAGCGCGCCTGCGCAGATTCGAATTGGACGGGCCTCAGGGGTGGCCTTTGTCAAAAACCTTGCGAACATGACAAGGGAGTCATTACCCAAAGAGTCCCCCTCTTGAAGCCTGACCGGCTTCACGGGCAAGTGACAAACCCCTCCAGCGGCAGCCACATGGCTGCCGCTCGTCGTTTAATGCTTCGATCTAGTCCAGAACTTGCCTGAGCCACCGTCAAGTGACGTCGCGGCCCAGGTTGGCGAAACGAGTGAACTCCGGCTGGAAGGTCATCTCCACCGGACCCGTGGAGCCAGCCCTGTGCTTCGCCACGATCACCTCGGCGATCCCCTTCTTCTCGCTCTCCTCCGGGTGGTAGTACTCATGCCGGTAGATGAACATCACAACGTCTGCGTCCTGTTCGATCGAGTTGTGAGCGATCAGGCCGTTGGCGATGAAGTTGTGGGTGTGCTCGACAGTCGCGTCGAAGACCGGCTGGTGACCTTTGGGCTCTATCGATACGACCCGATCCCAAAACACGTCCGAATCGGCCAACGATCGGAGATACGAGTCATCCAGGGCGTCGGCCAACCGCGTCATCCTCTCTCGACTGACACCTGACTTGTAGAGGGCGGAACCGCAGTAGGACATGCTCAGGCGACGGGCAAGCTCACGTGCGGTCACGTTCGCCTCCGGCATCGACTTGTAGCGGACGTGCTCCCAGACGCTCTTTGGGATTATGTCGACGTTCGGATTCGACTCCTTTTCGCTGATGACACTCCGTACCTCCGCGACGTCGGCAGCCCTGGCTCCTGAGATCCCGACTTCGTCAACAAACGTCATCATGTCGTCACGTCCCGAGATGTCCACATGGAACTGGTCCCGCCCATTTGCCTGCGGCACCCGTCGGACTCTGGATCGAATGTCGAGACGAATCAGCAGCGACTGAACATCGAGTGCGAGCTGCTGACTCGAAGTGGCGTAGTACACCTTGACTTTCGTGCCATCGGTCCAGGCGCATCCATCGGTGGCCCAGAGGTGACGGAGAAACAAGGAAATGCCGGCACGATCGAGTGTGAAGACCGGCTCCGGAACGAACAGCTCATGGGAGCGCTTGTCGAAAACACCCAGGTCGTCCAGCCACTCGGCGAGAGGATTACGACGGCCCCTGGCGAGCCGATGTGGGCTCGGCAGGTAGACCTGGTACCACGTCCGCTCCCTCTTGATCCGAGTCTCGATGCCAAACGCGGCGAGTGCTGATTTCGACACCGTATCGGCGTTGGCCAGATCGATGGTCGTGTACTGCAACGCATGACGAGCGAGATGACATCCATCACCCAGCATGTGTGCCAGGAGGACAATCTCGTCGTTGGACAGGGCGGCTTCGGAGCCAGTTGCCTCAGGAATGAGACGAGGTGCGGCGATGTGATCACCTTCCGCCAAGTCCCCTACCGGCGTCCAGCCGTCCAGTGTCAGGAACGGGTGGTTGTCTGTGGCTGTGATCTTCCTTCCCGACGCCAGAGTCATCTCGAAGGTGGGCTTGGTCCCGCTCGGGAAGGCATGAGTCAGGTTGGACTCGACGAGCCTGAAACGCTCGTCAAGACTCCACACCGGCACGTTCGTCTCACCCGAGGCGATCAGCTCACCGAGCGTCACCTCTGCGTTGGTGTCGGCCCGCACGAGCCTGGTATCAGCCGTAAGGCAGCCGCTTTCGCGTAGGTCGGCCAGCCTCGGGCGCTTGTCCTCCCTGGACTCCAACGAACGGTTGAGCTGGGACATGGCCATGATCGGCACTTCCAACTCACGCGCCAGGTTCTTGAGATTCCTCGAGATCTGGGCGATCTCCTGCTGGCGGTTCTCGTTGCCGCTCGCCTCCATCAGCTGGATGTAGTCGACGACGATCAGAGACAGGCCCCTCTTCCTCTTGAGACGACGGCACTTCGCCCGGATATCGGTCACCGTCACCACCGGTGAGTCGTCGATGTATATCGGCGCCTGATACATGCGGCCGGCGGCATCGACCACCCGCTGCCACAGCGGCCCCAGCTGGCCCGACCTGAGCTTCATGGAGTCGACCTTGCCCACCGAGGAGAGGATGCGTTGCACGATCTCCTCTTTGGACATCTCCAGCGAGAAGATGGCCACCGGCTCACCAGCCGCAGCTGCATTGGTGGCGATATTCATCGCGAGGCTGGAGTTGTGTACGACGATGTCGTTGGCCACGAAGTTGTGCAGGTGGTCGACCGTCAGGTCGTAGGTCGGCTGGAGCCCGGCAGGCTCGACCGACACCACCGGGTCCCAAACCACATCGGAGTCGGCCAGCTGCAACAGACGCTCAGACCCGATCGCCTTGGCAATCTCACGAGTCAGGCGCTTCGACGGCCGCCGCTTGTGGACATGCCAGTTGTGATTCCGGGGACGCCCCGTCGCCTCCGACACCTCCGCCCAGAGCATGTCACCCTTCTCGGCGAGGATCACGTCCCAGACGTCCATCGGCAGAAGCTCATAGGCCGCAGCGCTGGTGGTGCGGTTCAACGCGACCTGGAGCACGTCGGCCATCCGCTCCATCTTCCCGATGGCACCGATGTGCCCGACGAACCTCTCCACGTTTGCGGGATCCTGGAACGAGATGTCAAAAGCCCGACGACGCCCGTCCCCGTACTTGACCATCCTGCTCCGCTTCTTGGCCACGATGCCGAACCGGAGCAAGAGGTGCTGCACGTCATCGGCCAGCCTCTCCGACACCGTGCAGTATTCGATCCGATAGTTGTCTCTGTCGACCCATGCGCTGCCGTCACATGCGTACAGCCGGTTGAGGAACAGCCGTATCTGGCGCACCGATGAGCGGAAAATCACGTCCGGGACGAACTTGTCGTGAGCCGTCTTCCCGTGGATGCCAAGCCTCTTGAGGAGAGTGGTCAACTCATTCGGCGCGGTTCGACCTCGGTTGCGAACGATCCGGTATTGAGGTGTTCCAGGGTCGTTAGTCAGGTGCATGTCCATCTGCCCCGCCCAATGCGCCACGTCCTCGACTACCTCCGGGTTGGTGTTGGTAATCAGGGGTGTTCTTGCGGTAACGGACCCATCACCAATCAGATAGGCGAGAAGGGCGACCTCGGCATCCGATAGCTCCTCGTTCTCGGAGTCCACATCGAGACGGCCAGGCACGGCGATCTCCTGGCCTTTGGTCAGGTCCTGAAGCTCCGTCCAGCCGTGGAACGTTCGGAAGGGATGGTTGGCGGTGGCCGTGATGTGACGCCCCAGCCGGGTGGTGACTTTGAAGGTCACCTGAACACCCTGGTCGAGCCAGTCCGACTGTGAGGCCGGCTGGACTGTGAGGTCGGCCGGGTCGAAGGCGAGCACCGAGCCCTGCCCACAGAGCTCGTCAATACGGTTCAAAGCACCGCTCTCCGGGTCCAGCACTCTGGAAGATCCCCCCACGCACTTCCCCATCGCCGGTCTTCCCGCGATCACGACCAGATTCGCCTTCTGGAGACCGGCCAGCTTCTTGTCGAGATCGACGAAGCCGGTGGCCAGTCCGGTCAGCTCCGACCCTTGCTGCTCGAGAAGCTCGATGTGCTCGAGGACATCGGAGAACATAGGACCGACTTCGAGCAACGTCTGCGAAGTCCGCTTCTCGGCCACTCCGAGCACGGCCTGCTCGGCCCGGTCGAGGACGGCGGAGATCTCGTCGTCGATGTTGAAGGCGTACTCGGTGACCGAAGCCCCGGCCCTGATCAGCTCCCGGCGCTTGGCGTGGTCTTCGACGATGCCCGCGTAGTAGACGACGTTGGACGTCGACGGGACGATGTCGACTAGACGGGTCAGATACTGGACACCGCCCACCTTCTCCAACTCCCCACGACGGCGCAAGGTCTCCGAGACGGTCACCGCGTCGATCGCCTGGCTGGTGTCGAACAGCTCCCGCATCGACTCGAAGATGGCTTGGTGAGCCGGGACGTAGAAGTCCTCGGGATGGATGCGGTCCATCACCTCGTTTACTGCGTCCTCCGACAGGAGGATCGCGCCCAGGACCGACTCCTCTGCCTCACGGGAGTGGGGCGGGTTGCGGTAACCCGGTCGCATTTGGCTGTCGGCAGCAGTTGTCATCTAATCGTCCTCACCAGTGGTCACACTTGCAGGCGTCCCTGACAGATTCTTCGGGGTCTCGACGCGCAAGACCCCGCCGGGCGGGGAAGTCAGGTCCACCTCAGCGGGGGAAGTCACGGCAACATAGACACTCGCCCGTCAGCAGAGGAAGCTGAGAGCAATGTTGATTTTCCCGACCTGCTGTTTGTTTTTCGCGGTGGAAGACATTGCCTGAAAGTCGCGAAACACGACGCTAGAACGCGAAAACAGCCCCTATTCAGGGACCGTTTTCAACTGATCTGTGCACAGCACCCTGTGCACAAAGAGTGTCAGGCTGGGATGACGTCGAGGGTGAGCGGGAACTCGACCTCGGGGTGGACCTTCACCTGGATCTCGTGGAGGCCGATCGCCTTGATCGGCTCCGCAAGCTCGATCTGGTTTCGCTCCAGCTCGACACCAGTGAACCGATTGATGCCTTCGACGATGTCGGTGACGCCGACAGAGCCGTAGAGCTGACCTTCGTCGCCGGCCTGGGCCGCAATCACGACACGTGACCCGACCAGTTGGGTGGCCACCGTCTCGGCCAGCTCCTTCGCCTTGCGGTCGGCTTCGATACGGGCCTCTCTGATCGCCTCTGCCTCGGCCAAGGCACCTTCGTTCGCCTTGATTGCATGCTTCCTCGGCAACAGGAAGTTGCGGGCGTAACCGTCGGCGACGTCGACGACGTCACCGCGCTTGCCCAGATCCTTGACGTCGCCGGTGAGGATCAGCTTCATCGGTTGTTACCCAGATAGGGCAGCAGCGCCATCTCGCGTGCGTTCTTGATCGCGGTAGCCACGATCCGCTGATCGCGAGGGCAGAGCCCGGTGACCCGTCGGCCCCTGATCTTGCCTCGGTCGGACATGTACTTGCGGAGGGTCGACGTGTCTTTCCAGTCGGCTACCGCGCCGGCGCAGAGTGCGCAGGGCTTCGGCTTGCCGCGTCGGAAGTCCTGACGACGACCCCTGACGGCACCACGCGGGGCCCGTCTGTTCTTTCTAGCCATCTTTCAATACTCCTAGAAGGGCGCCTCGTCGGGCCCGTATTCCTCTCGGGCGGCCGGTGCGGGAGCCCCGCCGCCATTGCCCTGTTTGTTGCCCCAGTCGTCTGACCGCTGGGTGCGGTTGACAGTGGCGGTCGCCCAGCGAAGGGACGGCCCGATCTCGTCGATCTGGACCTCGACCACAGAGCGCTTGTCGCCCTGCTCGGTCTCCCAGCTGCGTTGCTCGAGACGGCCGGTCACGATGATCCGCATCCCCTTCTGCAACGACTCGGCGACCTGCTCGGCCTGCTCACGCCAGACAGTCCCGCCAAAAAAGCTGGTCTGCTCCTGCCACTCGCCGTCCTGGCTCCGCCAGCGGCGATTGACCGCCATGCGGACCTTGGCCATAGCCACACCGGAAGGGGTGAAGCGAAGCTCGGGGTCGTCGACGAGGTTTCCAATAAGAGTGACGTTGTTTGACATCGAATTCTCCTCTAGTCAGTCGCAAGAACCACTATGTCGGGTTCCTGTGACGGATTCCAGTGCTCAGTCCTCGGTCCGGACGATCTTGTGCCGAAGCACCTCGTCGGCCAGAGCCAGCATCCGATCGAGCTGATCGATGGTGTCGGTCTCCGACTGGAACGAGACAACCGAGTAGTAACCCTCGGAGATGTGCTCGATCTCGTAGGCAAACCGGCGTTTGCCCCACAGGTCACGCTTGGTGACATTGGCACCACGTTCGGAGAGATAGCCCTCCAACTCGGTGACCCTGGCGTCGACGTCATCCTCGGCCAGCTCGGGCCGGTGAATCGTCATTACTTCGTAGTCGCGCATTTGACCTCCTATGGACATCCGGGTTGGAAGGCCCCATCCGCACGATGGAGCAGGGGTGTCACGTCACCGACCGCGCGTTGGCCGGTGCGGAGACAGGATTCTAGGACGCTCCGGACGGGTTTACCCAGTCGAGAGGCGATCTCCAGCAGCAAACTCGTGCTCACCTTGAACCGTCTCCAACGCCCAGCGCACCGGGCCCAGGGAGGGGTAGGTGGGACAGGGAGTCTCCGGGCAAGGCTCCATCTCGGTGCTTCCGAGAAGGACACCGTCGCCGTCGAACCACCAGATGTCCAGTGGCAACAGCGTGTTGCGCATCGTGAACGAGACCGGCTGCGCCTCTTCAAAGGTGAAGAGCATCCCGTCCATGCCTTCGGGAAGCTGCTCCACCCCCATCAGGCCCTGCTGCTGCGCCTCGGGGGTGGTGACCTCGGCAATCATCAATCGGGCGTTGCCCACCTCTATGGGCTCGAGATCGAGCTCCGACAGGTCACCGGTTCCCGCACAGGCGACCAGGACCAGTGAGAGGGCGATCAGTCGGATTGGGTCCCCTTGAGAAGCTCTGCGACGACCTCGTCAGAGACGTGGTAGCTCTCGGCGTTACCGGGAAAGAGCCCCGACTCCACGTCGCCCCGGAACGTCTTCAGTGCCTTGACCGCATCGTCGGCGAGATGGGCGTAGCTGCGAACGAACTTCGGGTACCGGCCCGACCCAAGGCCGAGGACATCGTGGAAGACGAGCACCTGCCCGTCGGTCCCGGGACCGGCTCCTATGCCGATGGTGGGAACGTCGACTTCTTTGCTGATGATCTCGCCGAGGACGTCCGGGACGCCTTCGATGACGATGGAGAAGCACCCGGCATCAGCCAGAGCTTTGGCATCGGCGATCATCTCCTTCGCCGCCTCGACCATCTTTCCCTGGACCTTGAAGCCACCCATGGCGTGCACCGACTGCGGGGTGAGGCCCACGTGACCCATAACCGGAATCTCGGCGTCGAGGATGGCTTCGATGAAAGGCACCCGCTTTCGGCCGCCTTCGAGCTTGACCGCCTCGGCACCGCCCTCCTGAACCAGGCGTCCGGCGTTGCGGATCGTGTCCTCCTGGCTGACGTGGAAAGAGAGCCAGGGCATGTCGGCCACGACGAGGGCTTCTGGCTTGGCTCGATTGACCGCACGGGTGTGAAGGACGATCTCATCGATGCCGATCTCGAGGGTGGTGTCCATCCCGTGGACGACGTTCGCCACGGAGTCGCCGACGAGGATGATGTCGACACCGGCATTGTCGGCGATCACTGCGGTCGGGTAGTCGTACGCGGTCACCATCGTGACCTTGGGGCCGCCTTTGCGCGATCGAATCTCTGGGACCGTGATCTTGTCTGACATCGTGCTCATCAGGCTACCTGTCGGTCTTGGCTGCGAAACCCCTGGCATAGCGTCCCCCATGCATCCCCTGGTCATGGCCGTGTCCCTCCTGCTCGTGGCTGTGGCGTGCACGAGCGTGACGATCGGCATCACCTACGACGCAGCGACTCGGGAGGTGTGGGTCTCCAACTACTCCGGGACCATCCAGGTCTTCTACGACGCCGCTCCCAGCTGATCAGAGGATCGAACGAACCCACTCGATGTCGGCGGCCTGCTCCTCGGCACCGCCAGGCGTCTCGACAACTACCGGGGCACCCGCGGCGGCGATGGTGGCAGCCAAGGCTTCGGTAGGGCACTCGCCCTGACCCAGGTTCTGGTGACGGTCGCGCCGAGAGTCGAAAGGGTCCTTCGAGTCGTTGGCATGGACCAGGTCGATGCGCCCTGTGGCGTCCATCACCCTCTCGACCAGCTCCTCGAATGGCTCACCACCGGCCCAGGAATGGCAGGTGTCGAGGACGAAGCCGACGCCGAACTCTCCTATCTCCTCCCAGAGCTTCTTGATCCACTCGACCCGGCGGGCCACCGCCTTGTCGCCACCCGCTGTGTTCTCGATGAGAACGGTCATCTCGGTGTCGAGGGCTTCGAGCGCCTTCCTCCACCGGGTAATCCCCTCCTCCTGCGGGCCGTCCCCGGTCACATGACCACCGTGGACCACGACAGCGACAGCGTCGATCTCGCTGGCGGCGTCACACGTCTCCTGGAGGATCTTGCGACTGGGGATCCGCACCCGATTGTTGTCGGCGCAGACGTTGATGAGGTAGGGGGCGTGCACGTAGATGGGCAGTGAAGCCTTCTTGAGCTCCTCTGCGTCGGCGCGCGGGTTGGGCTTCTTCCAGGACTGCGGGCTCGAGAGGAAGATCTGGACGAGGTCGGCGTTGCGGGCCGCGGCTTCGACGAGGGGCTGGTCGGAAGGTGTGTGAGCTCCTACAGGGATCACTCTTCCTCCCGATGTCCCCGCTCCGATCTCGACTCGAGCACAGCAGCTCGCTCGGCGATGGCGGCTCGCTTGGTGGCCTCCACCGCAAAGTCACCAACTTGCCTCGCCACCTCTGCGGGACCCGGCGACCAGTCTTCTGCCATCACGGCCAGTGTTCGCTCGTCATGCCAGCGCGCCCCCCATGGGTCGTCGGGCAGGCCGTCGCTGGACGCCACGGTGACCAAGAGACGCGGGACCCTGGTCCCCTCGTCCTCGATCTCATCGTCGCCTATGTCGACGATGTCACCCCAGGCGATCAGGGATGCTGGCCGGAAAGGACCGCTGATCTTGAGGGCCAGGCCCTCGTCGCGGCACTCGACGACCTTCGTCGGGATGAACAGCTCCTTAAGGCCCCAGACGACGAGAAACCCTCCAAAGAGAAACATGGCCCAGGCCCAGATCACGTCGCGAGGCTCATAGATCTGGGTGTCCTCGGGGCGGAAGAGCAATTCGCGCAGCCAGTCGGTTATCTGGCGGCCGGTGAGCACATCGAGGCCGATGACGAGAAATGGGATGCCACCCAGGGCGAGAAGCCACATGCGGATCGCCGAACGGCGGAACACCAACGTCATCCATCAACTCCCAGGTCGGCAGGCACGACCAGAGCCTGGTACGGGACCCCGAGATAGTCGAGTCTCTCCTCGGCAACCCCGTCGGAGCGGTCGACCATGACAATGACCTGCTCTATCACGAGCCCTGCGTCGACGGAGGCCTCGGCGGCTTCGAGCGTGGCACTCCCGGTTGTAGTGGTGTCCTCAACGAGAGCAACCCTGGTGCCAGTGCCCACCGGCCCGACAACCCGGCCGCCGGTCCCGTGGCCCTTCGCCTCCTTGCGGATCGAGAAGGCCCGCAAGGGCTTCCCATCAGCTGCGGCGACCATCGCGATGGCCATGGCGATCGGATCGGCACCCATGGTCATGCCGCCCACAGCCTCGACGTCAGGGCCGAGCGCCTCGTAGAAGGCGCGCCCAACCACCCAGGCTCCTTCGCCGTCGAAGGTCACCTGGCGGCCATCCAAGTACCAAGAGGAAGTGGCACCCGAACGCAACGTGAAAGGCCCGTCGGTGCGGAGCGCGTTCTCTTTGAGATGGTCGATCAGAGCCTGTGTGGGCACCACACCATGGTATTGGGGCCGGAGGCCAAGCTCCGGCGCGCCTAGGTTTGCCCCATGGACTTGTACCTGATTCGACATGGCGAGCCTGACTGGGCTCCAGGCCAGATTGCGAGAAACGACCCGCATCTGACCGACCTCGGGCACCAGCAGGCAGCTCGGGTTGGGCATCGCATGGCGACGGTCGACCATGTCGACCAACTCTGGGTCTCGCCGATGAACCGGGCGATGGAGACGGCCAACCCCATCGAGACGGAGCTCTTGCCCGACCGCAGCGTTGAGGATTGGCTGCACGAGATCAAGAACCCGCCGCATTGGGAAGGCTCACCCGTGGAGCACATCGACAACTGGTTCGCAAACGCCAACTTGCGGCCCGTGGACGAAATGTGGTCCGACGGCCTCGGCCCCGGCGGCGAGTCGTTCTGGGACTTTCACACCCGTGTCGTGCAAGGCCTCGTCGAGACCCTGGACTCCAATGGGATCCACCGAGTCGACGACAACAGGCACCTCTACCGGGTCGATGACCCCGACCAGCGGGTGATCATCGTCGCCCACGCCGGGACCAACGCAGTGATCCTCGGCCATCTGCTCGGGCTGGAGCCGGTGCCGTGGGAGTGGGAGCGGTTCCGCCAGCCCCACACCGGCGTGAGCCGTCTCAAAGCGATGAGGATCGCCGACGGCTGGGCTTTCTCATTGCGGCAACTCGGGACGGTCTCACATCTTCATCCCGGGATGGTCACGGTCTAACCGGTCAGAGCACACCCATCTCGGCCAGATCGGCCGAAACCAAGAAGAGGCCAGTTGCTTGTGCTCGAACCTCGCCGTCAACAACCAGCTCCCCCGAAGCGCTCATGCGGCGACCGCTGAGGTCGTCGACTCGAGAGACGGCCACCACCGTCTCGTCGACATGGAGCGGCTTGCGGTAGCGAAGCTCGAGCCGGCCAGTGACGGTCAGGATCTTCTCGTTTAGCAAGCCCGCCCAGACGAGTATCTCGTCGAGAGCCGTCGCGGCAACACCCCCATGGAGCGTGGTCCCCGCCCCGCGATAGTCGGCTCTAGGCAGGAACCGAGCGCTGACCTCGCCGTCGTCAGCCAGCTGAAAGTCGTCGAGATGGAGCCCGATCGGGTTGTCCCGTCCGCACGCGAAGCAGCCGTCGTCATAGTGGCGACGGATTCTGTCGACGAGAGCGGCGATGTCCGGCACGCCGTCCACGCTAGATGCCCCCTATTTGCCGAAGCGACGGCTGCGGCCGGCGTAATCGCGCAGAGCGCGCAGGAAATCGACGTGACGGAAAGCCGGCCAATTCACATCGACGAAGACGAACTCCGCGTAGGCCGACTGCCATAGGAGGAAACCCGACAGACGGGACTCACCCGAAGTCCTGATCAGAAGATCGGGGTCCGGGATGTCTGACGAGTACATGTGAGCCGCCAGGGCTTCGGCGTCGATTTGGTCTGGGATGGAACTCGCAGCCACCCCCTCTTCGGCCAGCTCGGCGACCAGGTTCTTTGCGGCGTCGACGATCTCCTGACGACCCCCGTACCCCATGGCGATGTTGAGCCGGCGGGCACCGCTGGGATGAGACTCTTCGGCGGTCTTCGCCGCGGCCACCAGGTGGTCGGGGAGCTGGTCGAGGCTCCCGATGAACTTGATCCCCATGTCGTACTCCTCGCACAGCTCGGGGAGACGGCCGAAAAGCTCGATCAGCACGTCGAAGTAGGGGGCGAGCTCTTCGGTAGGACGGGAGAGGTTCTCACGGGAGAGGACCCAAGCGGTCACAGCAGGTATCTCGAACTCGCCGGCCCAGCCCAGGAACTGCTCGAACCGAGCCATCCCCACCCGGTAAGACTCCGTGTAGGAGGGAAGGCCCTCTTCCCGGGCATGACGCCGGTGCCCGTCGAGGACGATGCCTATGTGCTTGGGGAACCGGCTCCTATCGAGGGTGCGCAGCAGATTCCGCTCGTAGAGCCGGTAGAGGAGTCCTACTGCCATCGAGGCCCAATCGTACTTGGATGCTCGGTTCCAGCGACACACCCAATAACGTGACCGTGATGGAACGAGCCACGCTCGGAAGGATGCAAAACCCCATCCGAGGCTTTCTCCACGGCGGCGCCGCAATCGCGACGATCGGCGGCCTCGTCTTCATGCTGGTCAGGGCCTGGGGCAGCGCACCGGCCATCACCGGGGCCATGATCTTCGGGGTGGCGCTTCTGATCATGTACACGACCTCGTCGCTCTATCACTCGATCCCTTGGAGCCGCGTCTGGAAGAGCCGTCTCCAGCGAATCGACCACTCGATGATCTACCTGGTGGTCGCGGGAACCTTCACACCGATAGCCATCGCCGCCCTGGATGGCGTGGTGCTGGCACTCGGGCTCGGCCTTCTCTGGACGATCGCGCTCGTCGGGATACTTCTGAAAGCGTTTCTACCCGGGCTGAAGACGGGACTGTCGGTGACACTCCAGATGGTGATGGGCTGGCTTGCCATCGTGTTCATGCCCGCCATCCATGCCTCAATGGGATGGGGAGCGATTGTCATGATCGCTCTCGGCGGCCTCTCCTATACCGCCGGCACCGTGATATTCACGACCAAGCGGCCACGGCTGTGGGTGCGCACCTTCTCCTATCACGAGCTGTTCCACGTCCTCGTGATCGCCGGGAGTGTCTTCCACTTCATCGCGGTGACGGCGTACGCCATCCCCGCCACGGTTTAGGCCCTCGGCAGAGCCGACTCCTCGGCGCACAGCGCCTCGACATCTTCGATCTCCACGGGCACCGAGTCGGTCATGTTCTCGTTGCCGTCGGCGGTGGTGAGGATGTCGTCCTCGATGCGGACGCCGATGCCGAGGAACTCCGCGGGCACCTTGTGGGTGACCTTCTCAGCCTCCTCTTTCTCCTCCCCCTCCTTGGCTGCGGCCTCGGCGCGCCCGAGCCTGACACGCCGCTCGTTCCACTCCTCGAGGTCGTAGGCGAGCATCGTCAGCTCGATCTCGGCCTTGTCCGGCGCCACGTAGAGGCCGGGCTCCACGGTGAAGGACATCCCCGGCTCCAGGCGGCGCGGCTTGCCGTCTATCCGGTATGCGCCTCGGTCGTGCACATCGAGACCGAGCCAATGGCCGGTGCCGTGCATGAAGAAGTGCTGGTAGTGGTGCATCGCCAAAGCGTCGTCCACCGGGCCGGGAAGCAGTCCTAGGTCCACCATCCCCTCGGTCAGTATCCGTGTCGCCTCGTCATGCACGGCCTTCATCGAGCTGCCCGGGACCGACATCTCGACACCGGTCTTCTCGGCATGAAGGACGATCTCGTAAATGGCTCGCTGCGGGCCGGTGAAAGTCCCGTTCGCCGGGAAGGTCCGAGTGATGTCGGATGAGTAGCCGTCGACCTCCGCCGCGGCGTCGATCAGGATCAGGTCGCCGTCCTCGACGAGGCTGTCGTTCTCGTCGTAGTGGAGGATGCAGGCGTTGGCCCCAGATGCGACGATCGACGGGTAGCCGTTGCGACGCGATCCCCGCAGCCTCCAGTAGTACTCGAGCGCAGTCTGCACCTCGTACTCGTGCATGCCGGGGGCGGCATACCGCATCGCCTCGCGGTGGCCTTCGGCGGTCAGCAGGCATGCCTTGCGCAACGACTCGGCATCGTCGCCTTCCTTGATCAGCATCAGCTCGCCGAGTGGGACCGAGATGTCCTTGACCGCCGACGGCACCACGCCGCCCATGCGCTCACGGTGGGCGCGCGCCGAGTTGACGATGCCGGTGATCTTGTCGTCGAACGAGCCGTTGCCGGTGGTGTACCAGAGCACCTCCCGGCCGTGCATCATCCGCTCCAGGACCGAGTCGAGCTCCGCTATCTCGTAGGAAGCGTCTGCTCCAAAGCTGGACTTCGCCGCCTCAGGGCCGGTGCGTATCCCCGTCCATACCTCCATCTGGGGGTCCTTGGGGCGCACGAGCAGCGTGAAGTCACCGTCGTCGTGGCCGGGAGCGATT
Source organism: Acidimicrobiia bacterium (assembly GCA_028285585.1). Classification (GTDB taxonomy): domain Bacteria; phylum Actinomycetota; class Acidimicrobiia; order Spongiisociales; family ZC4RG35; genus CAXMPK01. Next base: position 574,204 of record JANQOU010000006.1, on the reverse strand, counting down.
ATCGCCACGGCATCGGGCTCGTGAAACCCGGTCAGGTACCAGAAGGCAGTTTCCTGGCGGAATGGGTGCATCACGTCGTAGTTGCGGACTTCCTCTCTGGCGGCGGGAATCACTGCGATGCCGTCAGGGCCGATGACCTCGGCGAGACGGCGGCGATGCTCGGCGTAACGGTCTGACATGGTCAGGAAGTTAACCCTGGACGCGTCGAACGTGTCATCCGATCAGCTAGGGCGACAGTTGGAGGTCGACCAACAACGGGAAATGGTCCGATCCCATGGCAGGGCCCAGCTGGCGATCGACGACGACCAAATCCGAGCTGTGCACCAGATGGTCGATTGGGACTCGGAGAAGGAAGATCGACTCGGTGGGGAATGATGGCTGGAGGCCAAAGCCGATTTGCGAGTTCCGGAGGTCGGCCGAAGCGAGGAGACGCCGGAACGGGGATGACCAAGGCGTGGCGTTGAAGTCCCCCACCACAAAGAAGGCACCTTCCTGATCGGCCGCCCAGCGGCCGGCGAAGTCCAATTGAGCATCACGGAGGCCGGCCCGGTCCTTCTCTGTCGGTGCCAGCGGGTGGGTGGAGAGAACGGCCACCGGCTCCGGCCAACCAGTGGGGCGGTAACGGACCTCGACTGCCCGGGGTTGGGCCGTGGCAAAACCATGGGAGATTCCTCGTATCTCCTCACCGCGGACCATGACCAGCGTGCCGAAGATCAGATCGTCGGAACGGGCCCTGATGATCTCATAGCCGAGCCCTGCTGACTCCATCGCCACCTCCCACGGCCGGCTCGCCTCGTGGAGGAAGACCACGTCGGGATCGGTTGTGAGGATGTAGTCGATCACCTCGGGGAAGGAGTCGTTGTTCGAGAGGAGATTGAAAGACATGACACGGATGTCGGGAGCGCCGGCCTCGGCGCGTCCCGACGAACCGACGTACAGGGGAAGCACCACGATGAGGTTGACCAATGCCGCTGCCAGGATGACCGAGCCGGCGCGTCTCCACTTGCCGACGACGAGTATCGCCCCCAGCACGGCGAGACCTACGGCATATTGAGCTCTGAAATTCGCCAGGACATCGAGCCACCAGACCCACTCGCCGAAGAACGCCGCGATCGAGACGAGCGCCACGACGGCAGCCGGAATCAGGACGATGATCACCAGTTCAGAGTAGGAAGGTCAGAGCTCGTTGAGCCAGGTGGCTATTGCCTGCCCGATCTCGCGGCCAGAGTCTTCTTGGATGAAATGGATCCCATCGACCGTCACCTCGACCTGATTCTCCCACGCACGGCAGACCTCACGCTGACGCCCGATGAGTATGGAGCCGGGATCTGCGTTGATGAACAGCTTGGGCACTTCCGCACCCGACATGAACTCCTGGTTGGCCTCCACCGCTGCCAGCACGTCTTCCGGCTGGCCGCCGATGGGCAGCTCGCGGGGCCAGGTCAAGGTCGGCCGGCGTGACTCGCCAGGGGTCAGGTACGGCTTCCGATAGACGTCCATGTCCTTGTCGGAGAGCGGGCTCAACACCGAAGCGGGGAGGATTCGCTCCACGAAGACGTTCTTGCCGAGAACGATGTCTTCACCGGCTTCGCTCCTCATCCCACGGAAGATCCCTGCCGCCGCCTCCGGCCAGTCCTCCCAAGTCATCGGTGTGACGATGGTCTCCATGTAGACGACACCAGCGACAGCTGACGGATTGCGCCGCGCCCAGTCGAACCCGAGCGGGCCACCCCAGTCGTGCAAGACCAGCACGACATCTTCGGTGGCACCCACGACACCGAGAAAAGCCTCCAGGTACTCGGCGTGGTCTTTGAAGCGGTAGAGGCCACCGACCTTCTCCGAGTCACCCATGCCGATGAGATCCGGGGCTATGCAGTGGCCGCTGTCACCCAGCTCGGGGATGACCTTCCGCCACAGATAGGACGACGTGGGGTTGCCATGGAGCAGGACGATCGGGCGGCCTTTCCCGTGCTCGACGTATGACATCCGGGCACCGAGCACCTGCGTCGTCTTCTTTGCGGTCGGGTCGAAGCGACCAAACATCTGCAAGAGCTTACGACCGGTCGCCCGCAGTCACTCCTCTTCCACCGACGGAGGCTCTCCGGGGTCGGGCAGCCCGGCGGCAAGGCCCCACTCTCGAGCGACTTGGTATGCATCCGCCTTCGAGTAGGGGCCTTCATCGATGCGCTTCTCCAGCAAGATCCCCATGATCTCGCCGACCCTCGGCCCGGGGTCGAGCCGCAGATACGACATCACCTCGTTGCCGTCGATCGGGGCTCTCAACTTGGCCAGCTCTTCCTGTTCCGACAGGATCTCGATCCGCCTCTCGAGCTCGTCGATCCGGTTCTGGATCGTTCTCTCACGACGTTTGTTGGCAGTGGTGACGTCGCAGCGAACCAACTCGTTGAGGCGCTCGAGCAGCGGCCCGGCGTCTCGGACGTACCGGCGCACCGCCGAGTCGGTCCAGCCCAGCTTCAACGTGTGGGGTCGAAGATGGAGGAAGACCAGCTGGCCGACGTCTTCGACGATCTCCTTCGGGTAGCGAAGGGCACGCATCCGCTTTCGCGCGATCCGCGCACCCACCACCTCGTGGTGGTGGAAGGTGACTCCGCGTGGGCCGAAATCCCTCGTGTCCGGCTTTCCGATGTCGTGGAGCAGGGCGGCGAGCCTCAGAACGAGATCTGGGGACGTCTTGTCTACGACGGCGAACGTGTGTGCCAAGACGTCTTTGTGCCGGTGGAGGGGGTCTTGCTCCATTGCGAGCAAGGGCAACTCCGGCATGAAATGATTGGCCAGGCCCGTCTCCACGATCTTGTGGAGCGCCTCACCCGGGGTCTCCGCGACCAGCAGCTTCGACAACTCGTCCCGGATCCGCTCTGCGGAGATGATCTCAAGCCGCGATGCCATGTGCCGAACAGCGGCGACGGCATCGTCGTCGGGGGTGAAGCCGAGCATCGCCTGGAACCGGAACAACCGGAGCATCCGCAACGGATCGTCAGCGAACGAGATCTCCGGGTCGAGCGGTGTCCGGAGCTTCTTGGACGCAAGGTCGGCGAGACCGCCATAAGGGTCTACTGGTGTCATCTCCTCTAGCGAGAAGGCAATCGCATTGACTGTGAAGTCCCGCCGACTCAGATCGGTCTCTATGTCGTTGGAGTAGGTGACGGTCGGCTTGCGCGAGTCCTCGCGGTACACGTCCTTCCTGAACGTCGTGACCTCCACCGTGTGGCCATCCTTCTGCGCGGCGACGGTCCCATAGGCGGCACCCACTTCGTAGACGACGTCTGCCCAAGGCTTCAGCAACTCCGCTGCTTGCTCCGGGCGCGCACTCGTGGCGAAGTCGAAGTCCTCCACTGGGCGATCGAGGAAGGCGTCGCGAACCGAGCCGCCCACCAGATACAGCTGCTGTCCGGCCCCGGTGAAGATGGCCGAAAGCTGTTTGGGCGGAAGCTCCGCAGACGTGAGGAACTCGAGACGCGTTGGGATCACCAGGTCAGATTAAGGAGATCGGCTCCAACATCATCCGATGAATTCAGGCCGGCCGCTTGTGGCGGGATCGGGCCAACTAGGCGACGGCCACTCCCGCCGAGATCGCCTTGGCTCTCATCTCGTGAGCATTGCGGGCATGAGGCAACACAGAGTCGATGGCCACCCGATGATCCATGACGTGCTGGAGAAGGGCCTGATCGAAGGTCTGCATCCCGTGGAACCCGCTTTCCTTGATGATGTCGACCAGGAAGGAGCCTTCGCCGCCGCCCATGATCCACTCCTGGGCGCGCTCGTTGTTGGTCATCACCTCCGTCGCCATCACCTGACTGCCTTCCGGCGTCTCGATGAGACGCTGGCTGACAATCGCTTGGATCTGAGCGGCGAGCTGGCTTCTGACAACCGGTTGCTCCGATTCCGCGAACATCGAGACCAGCCTGGTCACGGTCTCCGCTGGATCGGTGGTCCGCATTGACGAGATGACGAGGTGCCCGGTCTCGGCCGCGTCTATGGCGGCCTTGGCCGTCTCGCGGTCGACGATCTCGGACACAAATATCACGTCGGTGTCGTGACGCATCGCCTCACGGATGGCGCTGGCCATGTCTGCCGTGTCGACACCGACTTCACGCTGCGCGATCACCGAGCGCTTGTCGGGATGCAGCACCTCGATCGGATCCTCCACAGTCAATATCGCCGCACCCCGATTGGAGTTGATCCAGTCGATCATCGCCGACATCGTGGTGGTCTTACCCGACCCAGAGGGCCCGGTGATCAGCACGAGGCCGGACTTGGTGCCGGCCATCTTCTCGACGATTCTCGGAAGACCGAGCTCCGCAAAGGTCTTCGAGCCGGCGGTGACCCTGCGCAGCACCATCGAGACCGACCCACGCTGGCGGAAAGCAGTCACCCGAAAACGGCCAAGCTCTGGCTTCCCGTATGCGAAGTCGGACGTGCCCCGATCCTTGAACTCCGTGGCCGCCTTTGAGGTGAAAATGCTCTCGGCACAAGCTTGGGTGTCGTCGGGCCGCAGCTTCTCGAACCCTTCCAGACGTCGCAGCTCGCGCTCGATCCGGACAATGGGTGGCGACCCAACCTTCAGGTGCACATCGGATGCGCCGACGGTCACCGCTCGTTCCAGAACCTCATCGATCTTGACTTCCAAAGCAATCCCCCAAGAGAGTGTGGTTGGATGGTCATATCGGCAGATGTGCCGTTGTGGTTTAGCGCCTAGATCAGAGCGACCAGTGGCGAGACACGACCTCCTTGGAGCGTTCCAAGGCAGCTCGTGCCCCATGCGGTGACACCGCCTCGGCGTCACCGCCTTCGTAGGAGCCGGAGAGGCCAACAACGGTGGCCTGGGCGGAGTCGCGCAGCGCATCGAGGTCGTAGCCGCCCTCGAGGACGACAACGGTGCGTTGCATCGGATGGGCTTGACTCAACCGGTGGGCCATGAACCCGTAGTCGGCAGCTGTGAGAGACATGTCGGCAAGCGGATCGTCCCGGTGCGCGTCGTAGCCGGCGCTGATCAACACCCAATCGGCTCCAAACTGGTCGAGCACCGGGAGGACGAGATCGGTCCAGGCTTCCCGGTAGACATCGCCGCCGGTGCCTGCCGGGAGGGGGACGTTGACGGTGGTGCCTTTTGCAGATCCGTCGTCGATGTCACCAACGAACCCTTCGAACGGATAGAAGGCGCTCTGATGCAAGGACACATAGAGAACTCCGGGGTCATCGTGCAGCAGAGCCTGCGTGCCGTTGCCGTGATGAACGTCCCAATCCAAGATCGCCACTCTCTCACCTTGCGACCGAAGCAGGGCAGCGGTGACCGCGATGTTGTTGAACAGGCAGAAACCCATGGCTCGCGCCGCTAGAGCGTGGTGGCCGGGCGGGCGGCACAGCGCAAAACCGAACGCATCGTCCCTTGCCGACAATTGCTCGGTGAGAAGCCTCACTGCCCCAGCAGACCTCAGCGCCGCCTCCCAACTCATCGAAGAAGTCACCGTGTCCGAGTCGAATGCCCCACCGCCCATGGAACTGTATGACTCGATCATCTCGATGTAGTCGGCGTCGTGCACCACGGCCAGCTCGGTGCGCTCGATCTTGGAGGCCTCCAGCTCGACAACCTCCAAGCCGGAGGTGGCGATGCCTTCCTCGACGGCGAGCACACGCTCAGGTCTTTCGGGGTGCATCGGGCCGGTGTCGTGCGCGAGCGAGGCGGGGTGTTTCGCGACGAGAACAGCCATCGCCGTACTCTCTCACAAGTGACAAGCGGGATACGAACGGAGGGCTCATGGCCCTCCCGGATCACGATCCGCCGTGGCTGGGCACGCGCTTACGCCCGGCCGTGGAATCACGAGCATCGGCATGGCTTCATCCGGCTCGACAGGGGCGGCCACGACTTTCTGGCCGAGGCGACTGCGATGCTCGCCACATACGGAGTCAGCGACGCCTTCTCCCCCGCCCTTTACCCGGGGTCAACCCGTGTCTGGCTTCGCGCCGGATTCGAGGAGGTCAACCGGCTCGGCATCATGGAGCGGTCGCTTGCCCGGCCCACCGAACCGGCTGTCGGGGTCTTCGAAGAAGCCGACGTCGATTGGCCGGCGCTCGAGTCGGTCGACAAGCAGGCTTTCGAGGGCTTCTGGCGGATGAGCGTCGAAGGTCTCGTTGAGGCAGTCGAAGCCACGTCAAAGTCGGCAGTCTTGGCCAGACGAGAATCCGGTCGGCTCGCCGGATATGCGATCGTGGGCACCCAGACCGGTGTTTCCTACCTCCAGCGAATCGGAGTTCACCCCGACTACCGGGGCAACGGATTCGGGCGTCAGCTGGTGCGAGCTGCCATCTCCTGGGCCAGGAGCACCCCTTCAACCGTGATGGTCCTCAACGTCAGGGACGAGAACACACCCGCCAGAAGCCTCTACACCCGAGAAGGGTTCACTGCCACCGGGACCCATCTGAGAATGCTGCGACGCCCGGTCTGAGCGAACGAGACTGCTGAACTACACCCATGCCGGCCGCCATCCCTGATCGCTACAACCTCGAGATGCGCCTCGGCCGCGACGGCGACATCGAAGAGTGGCTCGCCACGGACACCTCCCTCGACAGGCCAGTGCTGATCCGAACCATCGGCCCAGAGTCGAGCCAGGAGCGGCGGGCCGCCTTCGTGGAGCGGGTCAGCTCGGCCGCCAAGGCGTCTCACCCGCACTTGGCGCGCGTGTTCGCCGTGGCCGAAGTCGACGGAGGTGCCTATTCGGTGTCTGAGTGGACAGGTGGGTCCACTGTCGGTGATCGAGTCGAAGCCGGCGAGCCAATCGAGTTGCAGGACTTTCTCCCAAACGCCTCCGGACTGGCGGCAGCACTGGCACAGCTTCACGACCGGGTGGTCACCCACGGAGACATCGACCTCTCGGCCATCTCCTATTCCGTCTCGCATCCGGCCAAGCTCGGAGCCTTCGGCAGAGAGGCCCACAGCAACGCCCGTGGCGACGTCATGGCGCTGGCCTCGACCCTCGAAAGCGCCCTCACCGGGCAGACACCCGGAGGCCCTCCCCCATCGGAGTCGATAGACGGCCTTCCCCGCTCGATAGACCGGATCCTCCGAGAGGCCCAGGACGGGCAGCTGAGCGCACGGGACCTCGAGAAGGCCCTCCAGGCGGCACCAACACCGCGAGTTCCCCGGCCTGAGCCCCGCGCCGCTTCACGAAGGCTGCTCATTGTCGCCGGGGTGTTGGTCGCACTGGCTGTCGGGTTGGTCGCGGTCGGAAGGGTGTTCTCGGGAGGGACCGAGCCGATCATCCCCCCGGCACCGACAGTGAGCGAGCAACCCGTCCCGGTCACAACGGCGGTCGTCACCTCAGCTGTGCCACCTGGATCCATCAGGATCGAGAACACGACTTCGTTCGACCCATTCGGGGAGGGTGGCGAGAACGATGAAGCCCTGCCCAACCTCGTCGACGGCGACTCAGCCACGGCGTGGAGCACCGAGGGCTACTCCCAGCCCATCTCGGAGTCGAAACCGGGGGTGGGAGTGGCATTCACCATGACCGGGAGCCCGACCCGGATGGAAGCCGTCGGCTTCACCGCCGGCACCCGCTTCGACCTCTACTGGTCGGACACCTTCTTCGCCCAGCTCGGCGAGTGGGCCCGAGTCACGGGCGGAGTCGCCTCACCGGCTTCCACGCTGATCGACCTCCCGCCTCGAGAGAACGGCTTCTGGCTGCTCTGGATGACGGATCTGCCCGAGGGCGGCGACGGCACCTATCGGTCTTCCATCTCAGAAGTACGCTTTCTCCCGTGACCGCTCCTTCCCATGACGCCGAGCTTCTGGCGCGCGTGGCGAAAGGCGACCACGAAGCCTTCACCGACATCATGCGCACTCACGAGAACCGTGTGTTCTCTGTCAGCCTGCGGATCATGGGCGACCGTGAGAAGGCGCTCGACGCCACCCAAGAGACCTTTCTGACCGCGTTCCGCAAAGCCCACCAATTCCAAGGAAAGGCCGCCGTGGGCACATGGCTGTACCGGATCGCCGTCAACACCTGCTACGACCAGCTGCGCAAGCAGAAGCGAAGGCCGGCTGAGCCCCTCCCCGACCATCTCGACCCGGCAGACCAGAGCGCTCTCGATGCGGTCGAGGCTGCTGGGCTCCGCCCGGGCCTCCGGGAGGCCCTCGACTCACTGCCACCGGAGTTCCGAGCCGCCGTTGTCTTGTCGGACGTGGAAGGCATGTCACTGCCGGAGACCGCGGAAGTGCTGGGGGTTCCGGTCGGCACGGTGAAGTCACGTGTCTTCAGAGGCCGCAGGCTGCTGGCAAAACATCTAGGGAACCAAACAGCAACATGACGACATCAAAGGTTTGCGATGCGTAAGCGAGACATCGAGCTCATATCGGCCTTGGTCGAAGGTCGTCTTGATGACGAGTCAGAAGCCCGCGCCCTGGTCGAGTCCTCCCGGGCACACCGCGAGGAGTACGAGGCACAGAAGCTCGCATACGACGCACTGACGTCGATTCCCAACGTGACACTCACTGAAAGCGAGCAGGCCGTGCTGCGTCGCGACGTCTGGAGCCAGCTCCAGTCACAACCCCGGGCGACGAAGACGAAGGCCCCTTGGGCGTTGCGATGGTCCTTTGCCGCCGCCGGGTTGTTTGTGGTCGTTGGCCTGTTACTCGCAGTCGACCTAGCCGGAGGCAACGACAGCACTGATTTCGTCCAGAGCTTCGCCAACATCAGCTCCAGCCTCGACGGCGCCGGAGCCGGTGAAACGGAGGCAGCCGAAACGACGGCAGCAACCTCGACGGAGGAAGACTTGGAAGGGGCCGCTGCTCTCGACATGGCGATGCCGCCCGTCGAGGTCTTCGCCGAGTTGGCGGCCCAGGCTCGCTCGGGCGAGCTGAGCAGCGAGCAGACACGCACCAAGGAGCAGAAGAGTAGCTGCCTCGAGACTGCCGGGCTCGGTGATCACCAGGTGATAGGCGAGGTGGTCGAAGATGAGCTCTATCTGCTCGCCATCCCGGACGGTGAGGTGCTCGGGCCCGACACACCGATCACCTTCGTCCAAGCCGACCTCTGTCTCGTGAGCTACATCGACGAATAGTCGCGAGTCCTCGCACAACTAACCTGTAGCCGGATGCACGAGTACGCAACCAGATTCGCCGACCTACTCGAGCAGGTCGCAACTCGTGTCCGGGAGATGACGGTCGACCGGATTCGCAAGGCGGTGACGATCACCGGTCTGGGAATCCTGGCGGGCACGTTTGGGTTGTTGGCAGTGATCTTCCTCATATGGACGATCTTTGGCGCTTTGGAGATCCCCCTGACCACAGCTGGGGCGTTTGGGGTCTTCGGGGCAGTCCTGGTGGCCATCGGTGGCTACATGTGGAACAAGAGGAAAGAGGAATGACACACGAGCGATTGATAATCATTGGGTCGGGCCCCGCCGGCCTCACCGCTGCGTTATATGCGGCGCGCGCCGACATGGACCCGCTGGTTTTTGAAGGTTCCGCCGCGGGTGGCCAATTGATGATCACAACCGACGTGGAGAACTATCCGGGCTTCCCCGACGGGATCATGGGCCCTGAGCTGATGGATCAGTTCCGCAAGCAGGCGGAACGGTTCGGGGCGAGGCTGCACCAGGTCGACGTGACAAACGTTGACTTCTCGGTGAGACCTTTCAAGGTCGACGTGGGGGCCGACGAGTACACCGCCGACGCCGTCATCGTGGCCACCGGAGCCTCGGCCAAGTGGCTGGGCATCCCCGGCGAGCAGGAGCTGACCGGAAAAGGAGTCTCCGCTTGTGCCACCTGTGACGGATTCTTCTTCCGCGACGACGACCTGGTTGTCGTCGGTGGCGGTGACACCGCCATGGAAGAGGCTCTCTTTCTCACCAAATTTGCCAAGAAGGTCACCGTCGTGCATCGCAGAGACGAGTTCAGAGCCTCCAAGATCATGGCGCAGCGGGTGATGGAGCATCCGAAGATCGACATCCGCTGGAACGCTGTCGTGACCGAGATCGTCGGCGACGATGTAGTCACAGGAGTGACCCTGGAGGACACCGCCACAGGCGAATCATCCAAGATGGCCACCGACGGCGTGTTCGTCGCCATCGGGCACAAGCCGACAACCGAGTTGTTCATTGATCAGCTCGATCTCGACGAGAACGGGTATCTGGTCAACGGGTACGACGGAGACACGCACACCTCGGTGGCCGGCGTCTTCGCTGCCGGCGACGTAGCCGACCACACCTACAGACAGGCCGTGACCGCCGCGGGCACCGGCTGCATGGCCGCCATTGACGCCGAGAGATGGCTGGCCGGCCAGGAATGACCGGGCCAACCGACAGGTTCACCAAGGACAAGCCAAGGAGCTAAAGAAATGGCAGAGATAGTCACCCTCAACGATGGATCGTTCAACGACGCCATCACCGCCGACAAGCCCATCCTCGTCGACTTCTGGGCCGAGTGGTGTGGCCCGTGTCGTGTGATTGCCCCGGTTCTCGAGGAGATCGCTTCGGAGCACGACGGCTTCAGCATCGGCAAGCTCAACGTCGACCACAACCCGCAGACGGCCGCCGCTCACGATGTGATGAGCATCCCGACACTGATCCTGTTCCAGGATGGCGTCGAGAAGAAGCGAATCGTGGGAGCTGCGCCCAAGCACAAGCTGATGGCCGACCTCGCGGAGTACGTCACCGCCTAGAGCCATCCCGGCAGACACTGACGGTCGTCTGCCACCACAGAAAGCGGCAGGGGGCCTCATAGACTCCCTGTGATGCGTCTCTACCGCCTCGGCGATGAAGGCACTGCGATCCGTGATATCCAGGATCGGCTAGCCGCGCTCGGATTCGAGTCCGGAGAAGACGATAGGGGGACTTTCGGGGACTCAACCAGGGACGCCGTGCTCCACTTCCAGAAAGCAAAGGGGCTGGACGCCGACGGGATAGTGGGCCCGAACACCTGGCGATCGCTCTACGAAGCGGGCTATCGGCTGGGAGATCGTCTTCTGTTCATGCGACGTCCGATGATTCGGGGCGAAGATGTCTCCGAGCTCCAATCACGCCTCAACTCCCTCGGATTCGACGCAGGGAAGGTCGACGGGATCTTCGGCCCGGAGTCGGAGCATGCTGTCATCGACTTCCAACACAACCGCAACCTGGCAGAAGATGGAAAAGTCGGCCCCGAAGTGGTGACCGAGATAAGACTCGTGACCCGGGGTGAGATGAAAGCCGGCAGGCATTCCATCCGGGAGCGGGAATGGATGCGCCGTCTCCCCCCGTCGATTGCCGGCACCAGGGTGTATCTCGACGCCGCGTGCCGGGACCCACACGAGGCGGCGCAAGCTTGGGAGGCAGCCACAGCGGCTGCGTTGGCAATCCAGGAGGCGGGCGGGATCCCGATGTTGTCGAGATCGCAGGACACCAACATCCCTGAGCGGTTGAGTGCTCGACGAGCCAACCGCCTCGGATCAGATGTGATCGTTGCCTTCCGAGTCGCCATGGAGCAAGAGGCGGTGTTCTTCTTCGCCTCTGAGCACAGCAAGTCGGAGGCAGGTGAGAAGCTGGCCACCTCGATCGCGGAGTCGGTGGGGTTGGAAGTCGAGGGCCGTGCCGGGGCGATGCTGAAAGAAACCAGGGCACCGGCAGCCGTGGTGTCTCATCACGACCTCACCGAGAAGCTCGGCTACGCCGTCGCCGAGGGGCTTGCCAGCTTCTTCTCGACCGCTACGAGATGATCCGGTAGATCCGCTCCAACTCCTCCAAGGTGCCGAACCGAATCTCGAGCTTCCCCTTCTCGTTGCGGTAGTTGATCTTCACCTTCGCTCCGAGATGCTCCGCCAGCCTCTGCTCTAGCTCAATGATCTCCACTGGACGAAGCTGCCGGACGTCGCCACTCGCCTTGGCCGGGCTGTCCATGTCACGGCGCAACTTCACCGCTTCTTCGACCTGACGAACCGACCAGCCCTCCGACGAGGCCCTGTCCGCAAGGTAGAGCGCGTACTTCTCGTCTTCAAGGCCGAGCAACGCCCGGGCGGCACCGGCTGAAAGAGCCCCACTGTCAACCATCACCTGAATCGGACCGGGAAGCTGAAGCAGTCGCAGGGTGTTCGACACTGCGGGCCGCGACTTGCCGACTCGGTCGGCGACACTCTCCTGGTTCATTCCATAATTTTCCAGGAGTTGGCGATAGGCATGCGCCTCCTCGAGCGGAGTCAGGTCCTGGCGCTGCACGTTCTCGACCAGCGCCTCCACCAAGGTCGACTCACCCGACTTCCCCCTGATAACGGCAGGGACCTCGCCCAGACCCGCTGCCTTGGCGGCGCGCCATCGTCTCTCGCCGGCGATCAGCACGTAACCGTCGTCGGACGAGCTCACCACGATGGGCTGAAGCACTCCCACTTCCTTGATCGAATCACTCAACTCACTGAGCGCAGCGTCGTCGAAATGAGACCGGGGCTGGTCCGGGTTGGGGACGATCTGATCAACGGGCACCTGGAGAAACTCAGCAGCCTCTTCCTGATCAGTATCAGAAGGGATCAACGCCTCGAGGCCACGTCCCAGACCTGCCTTGCGCGCACTCATCACTTCGCCTCCAAGCCGTGTCGCTCGAGGAACTCACGCCCAAGATGACGATAAGCAATGGCTCCACGACTCATGGGGTCGAACGCCTCGATCGGCTCGCCGTAGGAAGGGGCCTCAGAGAGACGCACCGACCTTGGCACCACCGCTTTGTAGGCGACATCACCGAAGTAGTCCCGGATCTGCTGAGCGACGTCTTTGGAGAGCTTGGTCCTGGCGTCGTACATCGTCAGCACCACTCCCCCCACCTTCAAGTCAGGATTGAGGTTTGAGGTGACCAGCTCGACGTTCTTGAGCAGCTGGCTCAAACCTTCAAGTGCGTAGTACTCACACTGGATCGGAATTATCACTTCCTCGGCAGCAACCAAGGCGTTGACGGTGAGAAGACCCAACGAAGGAGGGCAATCGATCAGGATCACGTCGAATTTCTCGTCGCACTCCTCGATGGCACTTCTCAGCCTGGTTTCACGTGAAAACATCGAAACCAACTCGATCTCGGCCCCGGCAAGGTCGATCGTGGCCGGGAGCACATAGAGATTTCGCACCGAGGTCGGTTCTATGGCGTCTTCCAGATCTGACTCTTTCAGCAATACGTCATACACAGAGACTTCGATGTCGGTTCGCTCGATGCCAAGACCACTGGAGGCATTTCCTTGTGGGTCGAGATCGATGAGAAGCACTCTTTGATCCTGGAAGGCCAGTGATGCGCCCAAGTTGATGGCGGTGGTGGACTTCCCCACCCCGCCCTTCTGGTTGGCCAGAGCGACAACTATTGGTTTGCTCATCGCGGGCGCATGATAAGAAGCCAGACCGGATGGTCAAGGACTTCACTGCCCACGTCGTGTGTCTCCCAGTCTTCGTAGATCGGCCGTTCCCGCCAAGACCCGCCGACGATGGCGATGCCATCCGGCTGGAGCAAAGCGGATAGAGCCTTGCCTCCGACGTCGGGGGGAAGGGTGGCACGAGAGACAATGGCTGGGACCGGCTCCGGGATGTGAGCAATTTCGCCTTGTAGAACCTGGACATTCTCGAGATCGAGAATGCGAACCGCCCGTTTCATCAGGTCAGCCCGCCGGCCGGCGCGATCGAGAAGCACAAACTCGGTCTCAGGGCGGAGAACCGCAAGAGGTATGCCCGGCAAGCCGACACCGGAACCCAGATCCCACACCTCTGCGACATCCGGAAGTTTCGCACCGAAGAACAAAGAATCTCCGATATGTCGCTCGTCGAGACGTTCCTCTTCTCTAGGCCCGATCCCGCCCGCAACCATCGCCTCGTCAGCCAACCAGTCCCGATAGGTGCCAAGAAGCGCAGCTTGATGCTCGGTCAGATCAACTCCATACGAACTACAGATGTCAACCCAGAGCTGTTTCACGTGAAACAAAATAGCCCCCGGGTGTCTGGACCCGGGGGCTATTCACGGTGTTGTGGTGGGCTATTCCTCTTCCGAGACAGCAGCGGTGCTGGAAAGCACCACATAACGTCGTGGGGGCTCACCTTCGGAATAAGACTCGATACCGTCGTGTGCCGCGGCCACATCATGAATCACCTTGCGGTCAGCAGGGCTCATCGGCTCCAGCATGATCTCGCCGCCCTCCGATTTGAGCTGGTCGATCAATTGCTCTCCGTAGATCGACAACGCCTGACGGCGACGCTCCGCATAGCCGGCGATGTCAAGCCGGAATCTTGCAGTGTCTTGGGCGTGTTTTTGCAAGACGGTACGGGTCAATTCGTGGATAGCCGACCTCACCGAGCCACGAACGCCGACCAGAGCTTCGGTTTGATCTCCGGAGACATCAGCCACGATCACGTCGTCTTCGACCTCAGTGGTGACCGTGCCCTCGAGCCCATACACATCCACGAGCCCTTCAAGGAAGTCCTTGGCGATCTGTGCTTGTTCTTCGACTGGGAGAACGGGTCGATCGTCACTCACTGTCTTCTCTTTCTTCTCCGGAGCCCTGGGTTTGGAGCTCTTGGCCTTTGACCCCCGTTCGCCCCCATTCTTAGCCGACTTCTGACGGTCGCGCTGTGGATTCTTGGGTTGTGAGGAACTGGGCCGCTTCTCTGTCGACTGTGAACCGCCCTTGCGCCGGTTGCCGCGGCGTCGCTGTTTCTTGCGACGCTTCACTCGGACTACCGCATCCTGCCCACCCATGCCAAGAAAACCCTTGACGGGCTCGGTGACCACCTCAACAGAAAGCTGATCTCGATCTTCGATACCCAGCTCCTGCATCGCAGCCTCGACCGCTAGGTCGACGGTTTTTGCCTTCACTTCGATCTCGACGTAACTCAACGTCATCTCCTCCTGCGTCTACGACGCTTGTCGGCGGCGCCCTGCTGTGGCTTCTTCGGCGTCGACTCACCGTCCTGATCGGGGTCTGGTGCCGATTCCGGCTCAGATGCTGCTGTGCCTGGTGCCTGAGGGCGTCCGTCTATACGAAAGATCAACACTTGCTGGCCCAACCGGAACAGGTTTGACGTGGCCCAGTAGAGCACGAGCCCTGCCGGGAAGTTCCAGCTAATAAACCCAATGAACAAAGGCATTATCCGGGTGATCGCCTGCTGGGCCCCGGCACCCGGCTGGTTGGGCCGGTCTTGCCCGTAGGTGGCATGCCACTGCTGGATGTACTGAGTCGCAACCATCAGGGCGATCATGATCAGGTAGGGGAGTGCGTAGGTAATGCCATTGGCCATGGCTTGCGACGGCGAGATGCCGAGCATCATCCCCAGGAACGAGCTTCCTCCGTCGTCGGCGATCGACAGACCCAATGCACTCGCCGGATCGACGTACGGCGTGCTGCCACCGGCATTCAGGGGGTCTCGCAGCAAACGGAACAAAGCGAACCAGATGGGCATCTGCACGAGAAGCGGGAGGAGGCACCCACCCGGTGTGGCGCCGGCTTCTTTCTGCGCCGCCATCAGCTGACGTTGCATCTCCTGGGGATCTTCTTTGTACTCCGCCTGGATCTTCTTGATCGTCGGCTGGAGGGCGGTGAATGCCCGAGTTGCCCTGGTCTGCTTCAAGGTCAGCGGGAAGACCACGATGTTGATCGCAATCGTGAGGAGGATGATCGATAACCCATACCCGAGACCAGAACTGAGTGCAGGAACCAGCAGGTCGTAGAAAAAACTGAGAACGGTTCCCAAAAGGCTGATCAGTGAGTCGAATAGCGCACCCATCTACTGCGTCCTCCATTGGTCCGGGACCGGGTCGTATCCACCCTCGCGAAGGGGGTGGCAGCGGCCGATCCGCCTGATCCCGAGCCATCCGCCACGCAAGATCCCGTAGCGGCCAACTGCCTCCGCGGCGTATGACGAGCAGGTTGGCTGATAGCGACAGTTCGGCGACATGTTGGAACTTACCAATTTTTGGTAGGTCCTTATCAGCCCCACCACCCAGGACCGCGGTCTCAACAACTCAAGCATCCGTGGCCTCCGACAAGGCGCGGTCCAACCAACCCTGAAGACGGGCGAAGGAAACCTCGGCCACCTGGCTATTGGCGATGATCACGTAGTCAATTCCTGGTTGTAGTGGCGAGACGGCAGCCGCATGCCTGAGCCGTCTCTTGATTCGGTTCCGGGTGACAGCGTTTCCGCTGCTCCGGGAAACAACGAGCCCGAGCCGAGGAGGTCCTGGTCTTCCTGGCGAGGTGACCATGACGATGGCGCCCTGGCGTCGTCGTCGTCCCTTCGAGAGAACTCTACGGAAATCCTTAGAGCTACGGAGGGATTCGAAATCAGGCAGCGAGACGCTTCCGACCCTTCTGACGGCGCGAACGGAGAGTGGCGCGGCCAGCACGGGTCTGCATTCGGTGACGGAAGCCATGACGACGCTTACGGCGACGTACTTTTGGTTGGTAGGTCCTCTTCATGACAAACAATCGGTAGAAGGAGGGGAGAGTTACAGGTTACGGATCGGCATTTTGCTATGTCAAAGCCGGGCACGCCGATTTGGCAGCAGGTTCACCGGGAAGTCGCGAAGAAATCGGCAAGGTCGCGAAAAGATGCCCAAGCCGGATCGGTCGATTCTGAGCCCGGTCTCCAGAATTCTCAGAAACCGAAAACCCTTTCTACCTGGGATTTCGCTGTGGAAAGGAAGAGGCAAACTCATCCACACCGCCGATTCTCGCGATCTTGACTCGTTTTTTTGGTCATCCGATACTCGCCCGTCTAGAACCTGGGAGCGTGCCAACTTCCCTTTGTCCTTGCTGGATGACGACGCCGCCCCACGTAGCAAGTGAAGACCGGCTCTGAGATGTTCACAGTCCTTTCCACAGGTGTGGATCTATCTGTGGACAACGGCGCCGGCGGGAGGAGTGGGCCTTTGACTCAGGCACAAAAAGCAACCGACAGCTGGACCGATTTTCGCGAGTTTCTGCGTGTCGGTGTCTCGCAGAGCAATTGGGAGACCTGGCTCTCGAGACTGGAGCCCGACTTCGACGGGGACGAAGTGGTCCTCGTGGCACCCACAGAGTTCCACCTGCGCTGGGTTCGCGACAAACACGGCGACCTGGTGACAGAGGCGTATCGGACGGCTTTCGACAGCCAGGCATTGCCCCAATACCGGGTGAGCGACGTCACCCCGGCGGAACAGCCTTTGCCCCTTGGCGAGGAGCCGACGGAGAAGCCCTCCGTTCCCGACGCATCCACTGGCACCAAGGCGACCAACCTGATCACGCGATACCGGTTCGAGAGCTTCGTCGTCGGCCAGTCGAACCGATTCGCGTGGGCCGCGGCGATGGCGGTCGCCGAACAGCCCGGCGCCCACTACAACCCGTTGTTCATCTATGGCGGCGCAGGCCTCGGGAAAACCCACCTGCTCAACGCCGTCGGCCACCAGGCCTTGGAGATGTACCCCGACCTGGTGGTTCGCTATGTGTCTTCCGAGAACTTCCTGAACGATTTCATCGACTCCATCAGGCGGAAGCGGCCCGACGATTTCAAGGCCCGCTACCGCAGCGTCGACATCCTCCTCCTCGACGACGTCCAGTTCTTCGAAGGCAAGGAGCAGATCCTCGAAGAGTTCTTCCACACCTTCAACTCGCTGTACGAGTCGGGCAAGCAAATGGTGATCAGCTCCGATCGTCATCCCCGAAACCTGTCAACGTTGGAAGACCGGCTGAGGAGCCGCTTCGAATGGGGCCTCTTGACCGACATCCAGCCGCCAGACGTGGAGACCCGACTGGCCATCTTGAAGAGGAACGCCGAGTTCGCGCCGCGGCCCGTGCCGCTCGAGGTCCTGGAGTACATCGCGGGGCTCGTCTCGGACAACATCCGGGAGCTCGAAGGTGCACTGACCCGAGTGACGGCTTGGTCGGCGCTGAACCGGCGAGACATCGACCTCGACACAGCCGAGCGGGTTCTCCAGGACATCGTCACCACCGACGAGCTGGTTCCCCTCGGCCCCGAGACCATCATCCGGACCACAGCCCAAGCCTTCGGGTTCAGCGTCGAAGACGTGCTCAGCTCGAGTCGGCGCCAGCCTCTCGTGTTGTGCCGGCAGATCGCCATGTACTTGTGCCGCGAGCTCACCGACCTCTCGCTTCCCAAGATCGGCGAGCACTTCAACAGAGACCACACCACGGTCCTCCACTCGGTGGAGAAGGTGAAGCGCATCCTCAGATCGGACCGGGCCGTGTTCGACAGGGTGAATCAACTCACACAGGAGCTGAGGAAAGGTGGTGGTGTTTCCACAGCATCCTGAGTTATCCCCTGGATTACCCCGGTTGCCCAGATACCGTCCACATGACATTCCCCAGCCAAATCGCTAAGAACTACCAAGTGAAAACAACGAAGTCCACAGATTCACAACTCCCTACTACAACTAATACTCTTCAATGAAACTTCATAACAACAGAAGAAGGGACAGCTACCTGTGAGAATCCGAGCTCAACGAGATGACCTCGCTGATGTGCTCGCCAGAGCCAATCGGGCTGTTGGCACCAGAACTGCTCTCCCGGTCCTCCAGGGTCTTCTCTGTGAAGTTGCGGGCACAACGCTCAGAGTGACCGGGACCGATCTCGACATGACCGTTCGAACCCAGGCGGAAGTCGAGGTGCTCGAAGAGGGTCGAGCTGTGATTCCGGGGCGGCTGCTCTCAGAGGCAGTGCGCAAGATGCCACCGGGGCAGGTGACGATCGGGGTGACTGAGACAGACATCGAGATCCAAGGCAACGGGCCCAAGTTCACACTTCGCCCGCTCACGGTCGATGACTTCCCGGTTCAGGAAGATCTGGTTTCGGACGGCGTGGAGGTGGACGGCGAGGCTTTGGCTGAAGCTGTCGGCCAGGTGACCATCGCCGCATCGGGTGACGGTGCCCGCCCCATCCTCACCGGTGTCCTCTTCGAGACTTCCGACGATGGCCTGAGGATGGTGGCCACGGATTCCTACCGCCTGGCCAAGCGCGATCTCAGTGGTGTAGGCCTCGAGGGAACCGGCTTGGTCCCTGCTCGTGGATTACGGGAACTGCCTCGCACAATCGGCGCTCCCAAGGTGACGGCACAGCTGCGTGATCGAGAGGCCGTGTTCACGTCAGATCGGGGGACACTCCGCCTGAGGCTCATCGACGGGAACTTCCCCAAGTACCAGTCGTTGCTGCCGGACGCCTACCCGAATCAGGTGATCCTCGACAAGGAGGCTTTGCTGGAGGCTCTGGGCCGGGTGACGCTGGTTGCCGAAGATCACATCCCGGTGAAGCTGAAGATGATGGATGGCGGGGTCGAGGTCGCGGTGAGCAGACAGGATGTCGGTGGGGAGACCGAGCACCTGCCCGGGGAGTACAGCGGCTCGGACGAAGAAGTATCTATCGCTTTCAATCCCCGTTACTTGCAGGACGGTGTCGCCGCTATGCCAGGCGACAAGATCCGCATCCAGGTGATCGACTCGTATAAGCCAAGTGTCATCGACACCGGCAGCGAAGGAGACTTCCTCTATCTGCTGATGCCCGTCCGGGTTTGAATGAGAGTCGACTGGCTCTCACTGCTCGATTACCGGTCTTATCACACACTCGAATGGAGCCCCGAACCGGGCGTGAATCTCCTCATCGGCTCCAACGGAGCCGGGAAGACCAACCTTCTCGAGGCCATCGCCTACCTGTCGACGCTCAAATCGTTCCGATCGGTTCCTGACGCCGCTCTGATAGCCGACGAGACAGACGCCGCGGTGATTCGATCTGGCATCACGAGTGAGGAGAGGGACCGCCTGATCGAGATCGAAATCCCGTCCCAGGGATCCCGGAGGACCCAGGTGGACAAGACCCGCCTCAAGCGCACTGCGGACCTCCTCGGTGTGATCCGCGTTGTCGCCTTCCTGCCCGAAGACCTCGATTTGGTGAAGCGGGGGCCTGCGTATCGTCGTGACCTTCTCGACGACATCGCCGTGCAGCTCTGGCCGGCGGCTCACCTAGACCAAGCCGAGTACGAGCGCTCTCTGCGTCAGCGGAACGCCTTTCTCAAAGCCGGCGATCGCGACGACGTCACCCTCTCCGTTTGGGACTCTCGTCTTGCACAGGCCGGCGGGAGAGTGGTGGCGCGGCGAGCACGTGTCGTCGAGACCGTCACACCCGCTCTGAGCGCCGCCTATGCAGAGATCGCCGGTGAAGCCGCCGAGGCGGTGTTCACCTACCGGCCCACTTGGGATGTCGAACTGGGCTCGGCCGGCGCCGCCGACTACGCCGAGCTGATCGCCAAGGGTCTTGAAGCCTCGCGGCGGCACGATCACGAAAGAAGGGCAACGTCAGTGGGCCCTCATCGCGACGAGCCGGGATTTGCGATCGACGGGCACGAGGCGAGAACACATGGGAGTCAGGGTGAGCAGAGAACGATGGCACTTGCGGTGAAGCTCGCTGCGCATCGGTCGATAGCGGATGCAACAGGTGAGGCGCCCGTGCTGCTTCTGGACGATGTGTTCTCCGAGTTGGATGCCAAGAGATCGTCCGCTCTCGGCGTAGCGCTGCCGGCGGGCACCCAAACCATCATCTCGTCTGCCAGACCCGAGGACGTGCCTGTCTCGGGCAGATCGTGGCAGGTGGCCGACGGGGCTGTGAGATGACTGACAGAGGTGACCTGGAGCCTTTCAACGAGACGATCGACGACGTTTTCAAGAAGCTCGGGCTTCCCGACCCGGTGCTCATGTCGAAGATCGTTGCCGATTGGGAAGAGCTAGCCGGGAGCCCATGGGTGGGGCGCTCGAAACCGCTCTACGTGAGGGGCAGGACCCTCGTTGTGGAGGCCCAGTCTCCGTCGATGGTGGCTTTTCTCAGGTACGGCGAGTCGAGTCTTGTTGAGAACCTCAAAAACCGTTATGGAACAAGGGAAATCGAAGGGGTAGAGGTGGTTCCACCCGGGCGTGGTTGAGACCGCGATGGATTAGTTCTCGGGCCCATCATCGAGTAAAATGACATATGTGAAAGTTGCCGGGAACACGGCATCGTTCTTGTCCTTGGAACGGCGCAAACCAGATGCCGACCGAACCGGGATTCTGACCCCAAAGGGAGGCACGTGACGGCCACGCGCGACAGCTACAAGGCAAAGGACATCACAGTCCTCGAAGGTCTCGAGGCCGTGCGTCGGCGGCCCGGCATGTACATCGGGTCGACCGGCCCCAGAGGTCTTCATCACCTCATTTGGGAAGTGGTCGACAACTCGGTCGACGAGGCCATGGCCGGCTACTGCTCCAAGATCACCGTCACCTTGATGGCTGACGGCGGTGTCGAAGTGACCGACGACGGTCGCGGCATCCCCATCGATCGTCACGCCAAGACGAAGCGCTCCGCATTGACCACCGTGCTGACCACCCTCCATGCAGGAGGCAAGTTCGAGCAGGGCGCATACACAGTGTCCGGCGGCCTTCACGGTGTCGGTGTCTCCGTCGTCAACGCCTTGTCTTCGCGTCTCGAAGCCGAGGTGAGACGTGACGGCAGCCTCTACGTCCAGGAGTTCAAGGACGGTTCTCCGAAGACCAAAGACCCCAAGAAGGTCCGCGCCGTCAAGAAAAGCGGCACCACCATCCGGTTCTGGCCGAGCGAGGAGACATTCCAGGAGACGACGGAGTTCGACTACGACACGGTCTCTTCTCGTCTCAGGGAGACCGCCTTCCTCAACCGCGGCCTTTCCATCACTCTCACCGATGAGCGCGGGGAAGAAGCGCGCACAGCCACCTTCCACTACAAGGGAGGCCTCGTCGATTTCGTCAACCACCTCAACGCGAAGCGGGAGCCTCTGCACGCCCATGTGATCGACATCGCCGACGAGTCCGACGATGCCGAACTCGAGGTGGCCCTGCAATGGACCACCTCCTACAACGAGTCAGTGCTGTCCTTCGCCAACAACATCAGCACCCATGAGGGCGGTACCCATGAAGAAGGGTTCCGCAAAGCCCTCACCAAGTCGATCAACGACTTCGCCCGAGCCAAGAACCTGCTCAAGGAGAAGGACTCCAATCTGACTGGTGAGGACGTGAGGGAGGGCCTTACCGCGGTCGTGTCGGTCCGGGTGAAGGAGCCGCAGTTTGAGGGTCAGACCAAGACCAAGCTCGGGAACACCGAGATCCGCTCCTATGTCGAGCGAACCCTCAATCGCCGTCTCCCCGAATGGCTCGAGAAGTACTCGCCCGAGGCACGCCGCATCGTCGAGAAGAGCGTCAACGCCGCCAAAGCCCGGGAGGCGGCCCGGAAGGCACGTGAGCTGACCCGGCGCAAGTCGGGTCTCGAGTCGGGCGGCCTGCCCGACAAGCTGGCGGACTGCTCGAGCCGCGATCCCGGCGAGTCAGAGTTGTTCATCGTGGAGGGGAAGTCGGCTGCCGGGCCTGCCAAGTCGGCCAGGAACTCCGAGACTCAGGCGATTCTCCCGATCAGAGGGAAGATCCTCAACGTGGAGAAGGCGCGGCTGGCCAAGGCACTCCAGAACACCGAGGTCCAGGACATCTTCACCGCCATGGGGACCGGCATCGGTGACGACTTCGACATCACCAAGGCCAGGTATCACAAGATCGTGCTGCTCGCCGACGCCGATGTCGACGGCGCCCACATCCGGACCCTGCTGCTGACGCTGCTCTTCCGTCATCTCAAGCCGCTGATCGAGGTCGGGTACGTGTACATCGCCCAGCCGCCTCTGTATCGGGTGAAGGTGGGCTCCAAAGTTCACTACCTGAAGGACGAGGCTGAGCTGACCGAGTTCCAGAAAGACCATCCAAAAGTCAAGCCGACCAGGTTCAAGGGCCTGGGCGAGATGAACGCCCGTGAGCTGTGGGAGACCACGATGAACCCGGAGACCCGGACCCTGCTTCGTGTCGAGATGGAAGACGCGGCGCGGGCGGAGAAGACCTTCGAGACCCTGATGGGAGACGACGTCGCCTCCCGCAAGTCGTTCATCCAGCAGAACGCCGACGACGTCCGTTTCCTCGACATTTGAGTTAGGAGAGTTGGGAGACCGATGACCGACGAGCAGAGGGCCATGGGCAGCGCGCCCGAGATCGAGATCACCACCGAGATGGAGGCCAGCTTCATCGACTACGCGATGTCGGTGATCGTCTCCAGGGCGCTACCCGACGTCAGAGATGGGCTCAAGCCGGTGCAGCGCCGGATCATCTACTCGATGTTCGAGAACAACATCAGCCCCAGCTCTGCCCACCGCAAGTGCTCAAAGGTGGTCGGTGACGTGATGGGCAATTACCACCCCCATGGCGACCAAGCCATCTATGACGCCCTGGTCAGGATGGGACAGGACTTCTCGATGAGACAGCTGCTCATCGACCCTCAGGGCAACTTCGGGACCGTCGACGATCCGCCAGGCGCCGCCCGTTACACGGAGTGTCGTCTCACCAAGCTGTCCACCCGCCTGCTCGACGGGATCAACGAGGACACGGTCGACTTCGTCGAGAACTACAACGGCGAGCTCCAGGAGCCGTCGGTCCTGCCCAGCCGGTTCCCCAACCTGCTGGTCAACGGGTCCCAGGGGATCGCGGTGGGGATGGCCACCAACATCCCACCACACAACCTCGGCGAGGTGATCGACGCCGCCCTTCACGTGATCGACAACCCCGACGCCACTTCGGAGGAGCTTCTTCAATTCGTCAAGGGCCCCGACTTCCCCACAGGCGGGTTCCTGGTGGGCACGGCCGGGATCAAAGACGCTCTCACCACGGGCCGCGGGTCGGTCAAGATCCGCGCGGTCTGTGACGTCCAAGAGGTTCGCAAGGGGCGCACCGCCATCGTGGTCACCCAGCTTCCTTATCAGGTGTCCATCGAGAGGATCATCGCCAAGATCAAAGACCTGGTCGACGCCAAGAAGATGGGCGGGATTGCCGAGGTTCGCAACGAGTCGTCCGACAGGGTGGGCACAAGGCTGGTGATCGAGCTGAAGAAGGACGCCGTCCCCCAGGTGGTCCTCAACCAGCTCTACAAGAACACGCCGCTCCAGGACAGCTTCGGGTACAACATGGTCTCCCTCGTCGACGGTGTGCCGCGGACGCTGAACCTGTCCGAGATGATCGGCTACTACCTCGATCATCAGATGGAGGTCATCGAGCGAAGGACTCAGTTCCGCCTCGACCAGGCCCAGGCCCGGGCCCACATCCTCGAAGGCCTCATCATTGCCGTCGACAACATCGACGAGGTCATCAAGATCATTCGAGGGTCGGCTGACACGGCCGAAGCCCGCGCCAACCTGATCGAGACCTTCGACCTCAGCGAGATCCAGGCAAACGCCATCCTCGATATGCCGCTGCGGCGGCTCACTGCTCTCGAGGTGGACAAGCTCAGGACCGAGCTGGCCCAGCTTCAGGAGACGATCAAGGAGCTGGAAGGCATCCTCGCCGACCCCAAGAAGCGCTGGGCGATCATCAAAGAGGAGATTGGCGAAGTCCGCGAGTCATTTGCCGACGAGCGGCGGAGCCGGATCGTCCCCGACGAGGGTGACCTCAGCCTCGAAGACCTGATAGCCGACGACGAGCTGATCATCACCGTCTCCCAGGCCGGCTATGTGAAGTCGGTCCCGGCGTCCACCTACCGGACCCAGTCTCGGGGCGGCAGGGGAGTGAAGGCAGCCGAGGTGAAGGGTGACGACGTGATTCGCCACCTGGTTCACACCACCGCTCACGCCTACCTGCTCTTCTTCACCAACAAGGGCCTGGTCCACCGTGTGAAGGCGCACGCCATCCCGCGTCAGTCCCGCACTGCCAAAGGTGTGCTCGCCCAGTCGGTGTTACCCCTCGGGCCGGAAGAGACCGTGCAGGCCATCATCGACACCAGGGACTATGAGACCGGCCGTTACCTGGTGATGGTCACCAAGAAGGGCCAGGCGAAGAAGACGGAGTTCAAGGAGTACGACTCCCGCAACCAGACTCTGGTCGCGATCAAGCTGGCCGATGATGACGAGCTGGTGACGGTCAAGACGAGCAACGGCCAGAACGACATCCTGATCTTCACCCGCGACGGGATGGGCATCAGGTTCAAAGAGGAAGACCTGCGCTCAATGGGCCGTGGCACCCAGGGCGTCCGGGGCATCAAGCTCCGTGAGAGCGACCAGGTGGTTGCTGCCGCTTCCAACGTCGACGGCGACAGAGTGCTGCTGCTGACTTCGGGTGGCTACGGGAAACGCACCGAGATGGACGAGTTCCGCCGCCAGACTCGCGGTGGCATCGGCGTCAAGGCCTTCAAGATCACCCGGGTTCGCGGGAACCTGGTTGCTGCGATGGCCGTCCAAGACGAGGACGAGGTCTTCCTCATCTCATCGGCAGGTGTGGGGATCCGCACCCCGGTGTCGAAGATCAGCCGTCAGAAGCGGGACAGCACCGGAGTCAAGGTGATCGATGTCGGCGAGGGCAATGACCTCTCGGCCGCCTCGATCGTTTCCGACGAAGACGTCATCTAGCGTTCGTCTGCTGGGACGAGCGGGGATGTTTGCGAGGCAAACTCCAACTTGTCCGAAGGACAAGCGTGAAACTATCCGGGACTAGGTGGCGTTGGTCTAGCTGGGCTGTCTCGTAGACTCATCCCATACCCAGGAGCCCATCTAATGGCAACTGTCCGTCGCGTCAGACGCATCATCAGAAAAATCGACCCTTGGACCGCGCTGAAGGTATCGGCGGTGGTCTGGGCTGTCATGGCTCTCGGCATCACGCTGGGAATCGTGATCTTCTGGTCTGTTCTCGATCGTGCCGGGATTCCGGCTCAGCTCGTCGACTTCATGGTGGAGATCACTCTGATCGACGAAGGCTCGAACCCGTTTGCCAACACCGAGCAGTTCCTTCGGTTCCTGATCTTCTCTTCGGTCGTGTGGTGGGTTCTTATGACCGGGATGTCCGTGGCAGGTGCCATCGTCTACAACCTGGTCTCGGACGTGGTTGGAGGGCTCGAGGTTGTTGTCCTCGAGGAGACTCTCAACCCCACCCCGATCCAGGCACCGGCCCCGGTGCTTCACCCGCCGGCGGACTATCGCAACGGCAACGGTGCCGGTCCGTCGGGAGCGGTGATCCCGCCCGAGGACCACGCCGACATCCCCACCGAGCAAACCGAACCCGTCCCCACCGACCCTTAACCCCCCCAACCTGCAACCTCAGGTAATAACGACCAGATACGGGTTCTATGGCCTCGAGTTCGAGAAGCCCATCGCCAACTTGAGGCCATTGCGACCAGATACGGTCGTTATTACCTGAGGTTCGTGGAAGGGGGGTCAGTCTTCGGCCATGACTAGGCCCATGGCGGTGGCAGCTTTGAGATAAGTGAGGGCGTCGTCCCACACCGGAGCGGGTGACTCGCCGGCTACGGCGACACCTGCGGCTAGGGCCACACCCGACATGAACGCTCCGTGGTCAACCAGGGTCACCCGTCTGTCGGCGCCAACCGCCAACGCGGCGGCGAACGCGTCTGGAGATGAGGCTGAAGCAAGCCTTTGACCGGCATACACACCGTCAGTCACATCGAGCCGGCCGATTGGGTCGGGAAAGCGCGCTTGGTGGTCTGAGCCCGAATCCAGGTCGGGATGTGCCACCGCGACGAGCCTCGGATCCGACTCGCGAGCGGCGAGAGCCAGAGTCAGGCCTTGCGGGCTGGCCCCCCAGACATGAACACCTTCCTCTGCCTCTTCCCCATCCCAGACCAGCGGCACTCCGAGCTTGCGTGCCCGCTTGGGTGCATCGGATCCGTTGCCTATCAGCAGGTCGCATTCATCGGCCGAGTCGACTACGGCAAATGACTTGCTTCTGGCCGGCCCGATGACGACGACCTCGTCCACCAATGGGTCGGCCGCGAGGGAGTGTGCCGCCCGAACTGCGATGTCCCCTGTTACGAGAACCCCAACTCTCACGAAGGCTCGACTGGCGTCCAGGTCTCCTCTGGCAAGGAGTCGCTGTCGGCCTTGCGCAAGGCGGCGATCAATGCGATCGCGGCAACGATCAGGATCAGAGGGGAGTAGCGCTTCACGGAATCACCCTAACTCTGCTGGCTTTTCATGACGTCCCGGAGGTTGAGGGCGTCGACCATCCACTGCCATCGCTCGACCCACTGTTTCGGGATGCCTATCCCGGTGCCCTCCGCCACTCGGTTCATCATCTCAAAGTTGCCGTACACGGTGGCGGTGTCGAACAGTGATTCCGGGCCCAGTTCTTCGAGAACCTGTCGCCGGGCTTCTTCTTGGTTTTCGGGCGCCCCGTCGAAGAATGCGTCGACCAGATCGATCAGTGCTTTGCCACCCGGCACTCCCAGGTCGACGTCTTCACCACCCAGCGCAGCGATATCGATGTCGTACCCGAGTTCCTCGCCGCTCCAACTGAGCCGCCTGGCATGACTGAACACTCAGTAGAAGCATTGGTTCAGCAGGGAGATCCTGGCTGCGACAGTCTCGAGTTGAGGCGTGTTGAGACCTAGGTCACGGCCGAAGAAGGGGTCGCCCATCTCTTCCTCGGTCATGTACATCGGGCCGAACATCGCCCGCAAAGCATCTCCTTCAGCGGGGACGAGGTCAAGGGTCACAGGGATCTCGCCGGGTGGCTTGGGCAGGAACCCTCTGCGTCGTTTCAACCCAGAGGCGATGTCACCGGTCGGCTCGCCGTGGCTCGGCTCAGGCAGATGCTCCAGTTCGACACCGAGCACGTTGTGAATCCTGTCGACCGAAGAGAGACGGGCGACGATCCCAACCGCCTCTACGGTGCCAGGGTCGCCGTGGAAGTCGGCCGCTGCCCTGACATGCTCTTCGTGGACCGTGGCGGGCTCCGTGTAGAGGTGATGAGCCAGTGTCTGGAGCTGGTCGCCCGGATCGCCGTTGCGGGCAGCTTCGGCGAGGGCAACGCGCTGCTCGCCTGTGAGGACCGCTCCCGGGGAAGCCAGGTAGTCGAACTGCGCTCTTGCGGCGGCGACTGCGTCGGGCCGCGGATGCACCGGAGCTTCCAGGAGCTTGGACACGTCGCAGAAGTTAGCTCCGCCCGCATCCCTTCGGGACCGGCCGTTGTTGCTATAGCAACCCGTCGCGCTGAGCGACACAGGTTGCTATAGCAAGGCGTGTCGGTCAGCGCGACGCTGTGCACGCGCGACCGTTGCACCGTTAGCCTCGCCGCATGGCCTTCGAGCAGATCTTGGTTGACGTCGCCGATGATGTCGGCAGGATCACGCTCAATCGGCCGGAGCGGCTGAATGCACTCACACCCGGAGTCCTCGAGGAGTTGATCGAGGCGGCGAGATGGTTCGATCAACAGACTGAAGTCAGGGTTGTTGTCGTAGCCAGCACCGGCGACTCCTTCTGCGCCGGGTATGACCTCGACGCGTTTGGGGACAAGCCAGAGAACACTGTCGTCCGCCGTGAGCAAGCCATGCTGGGTGGGAAGATGGCGACAGCTTTGGAGGAGATGCGGGCCATCACCGTTGCCCGGCTCAATGGCTGGGTGGTCGGCGGTGGTGTCGTGATCGCCGCTGCGTGCGATCTCCGTGTCGCGACCAAGAGCGCTCGCTTCAAGATCCCCGAGGTCGAGCTGGGCATACCGTTGAACTGGGCCGGGATCCCGAGCCTGGTCCGTGAGATTGGTCCAGCCCTGACCAAGGAGCTGGTGATCACTTGTCGGGAGTTCTCCCCGGATGAGGCACGCGCAGCTGGTTTCCTCAACCGAGTGGTTGCTGACGATCGGCTAGACGACGAGATCGAGGAGCTGGTCACACGGATCAAAGGGATGCCGCCGCTGCCCGTGCTCATCACGAAAGACCAGGTCAATTCTGTGAGCAAGGCCATGTCGGCTCGGATCGGTCATCACATGGACGGTGAAGGCTTCCTGGCGGTCACCTCGTCGCCGGAGTTCGAGGAGGCCTTCTCTGCCTATCTCGATTCGGTCAAAGGCGACGACTGACTGGGTTCAGGCGACAAGTCCCAGGATGAGCCTGAGGGTGTAGCCGGCCATCACCGCCCAGAAGAGCCAGGTGTATCCAGTCTCACCGATCCGGGTGTTGATGTACCTCCCGGCGAACGTCGACATGAACATGAGCGGTGCCGCCAGTAGAGCGATGATCAGACTGTCATCTCTCAGAAGCCCGGCCTCGGCGAACACGGCTGCCTTGGTTGCGTCTCCCGCGAGGGAAGCCAGCGAAGCCGCTCCGACGAAGTGGGCCCGGTCGAGACTGAGCTGACGGATGGCCATCCCCTTGAGCGGCCCCGATGTTCCTGAGAATCCGGAGGTCGCGCCTGAGGCAAAGGCAAGCATCGGCCCACCGACAGTTCGGACCTTGCCCAAGTCCATTCGCTCGGCGACCAGAGCAGCAGCAAAGCTGACGATCACCGCGATGGTCACGAGACTCTCGGGGGCGGCGACGAGCAACCTGGCCCCCACCAGAGCACCCAACGAGATCAAGATGATCACCACCAAGGCCTTCCGGAAGGGCAGTGTTCGGCGGTAGGCGAGAACCTTGACCACGTTGTTCGCTGCCAGCAGGAGTGCGGCCAGGGCGACGCCCTCTTTGGTTCCGAGAACCAGGGCCAGCGTCGGAACGAGGATCAGGGATCCCCCTAGCCCAGCAGAAGCGGACAGCATGAACGCCGCGACAACGGCGATCAAGACAGGGATTACGACCAGGGGCTCCACTCAGTTGTCACCCAAGCCGGGCTATCGACAAGGCGTCAAGTTTGGGGCGAGACCGCCGGGAGATCCAGAGACCGGATCGCCTCATTGAAGTGAACCAATTCCTCGTTGAACACCTGGTCCAACAAGGCCAGTTGCTCATCGATCTCACTTCCGTACATCTCGGCGATCTTGGTGGATTGGGTGGTCGGCTTTGAGTCCGCGCTCGCCACCACGCTGATCACCGAAGACAGCTTCTCATTGAGCCGTGCTCGCTCGTTGAGCCCGAAGGTGTCCTTGTGGTCACCGGGGACAATCAGCTGGTCTTCTATGGAGTGCAGTTTCTCCAGCAGTGCCTTGGCCGACTCCTCAGCTTCGTCCCCGAGATCGGGCCGCGCGGTCCATGCCTCGACCTGCCCCCGGGTCTCGCGCAGTTTGTTGATGCCTTCGTGCGCCTCGGAGATCTTGTCCCGGATCGACAGCAGGGTTTCGAGCTGTGCCTCGAGGTCCTCCTGGCTGATGTTGGGCCGGGGGTCGTTGACGACCTCGAAACTCTGGCTGAGCTCCTGCTTGGTCCCGTCACCATCGGTGATCACCAGCCTCACCTCGTAGGTGCCGGGAACGACCAGCGGCCCGAGGTTGGCTTCGCTTGCCAGCTTGTTCCCTTTCACCCGGGTCGACCCAGGGTGCCGGAGATCCCAGAGGAATCGACACACACCTTCGTGGACGGGAAGCCAGGGGGCCGGGTTGAGGCCCTTCTCGTCGTCGCTCAGGTCGTCGTACCCGTCGGGCTTCGGAGCGATCGAACGCACCAACTCTCCATCGGAGTCGTAGAGCTCGAGTGACACGGTGTCGCCATCACTGAGATCACCGACCGTGTAGGTGATCATGGCTCCGAGGCGGGCTGAGGTCCCCGCGCCGAGGTGCTTCCGAACTACCTGGCCGCTCTTGTCACTTTCGGCGTCGAAGACCGCCTCTTTCCCCAGCGAGACCCAGTAGTCGCGGCCCTCCGTGGCAATCCACGGAGAGAACAGGTCGGGCAAGATCCGCCAGGTGCGGCGTGGCTCGAACAGCCTGGCCTCATCACCAGCCGGCTGTTCCATCAGCTGATAAATCGGCGCGAGATCGTCCATGATCCAGAACGAGCGGCCGTGAGTCGCCACCACGAGGTCGGTTCCCTTGATGGTCAGGTCGTACACCGGGGTGACCGGGAGGTTCGACTCCCAGCGTGCCCACGACCCACCGTCGTCGGTGGAGATGTAGAGCCCGGTCTCGGTGCCCACGTAGAGGAGGCCTTCCTGCGACGGGTCGCATCTGATGACTCTCACGAAGTCGTCGCCCGGGATCGCGCCATCTCCTGTGCCGGTGATGTCCTCCCAGGTCTCCCCGTAATCGGAGCTTCGGTAGAGGTAGGGGGTGTTGTCGTCGAGCTTGTACCGGGTGGCGGCGACGTAGATCGTGCCCGCTTGGTGTGGTGACGGCTCGACGGTTCGCACGAAACTCCACTCCGGCAGATCCGGTGGGGTGACATCGACCCAGTTCTCGCCGTTGTCTCGGCTCACGTGAACCAACCCGTCGTCACTACCAGCCCAGAGGACTCCTGGCTCGACCGGGCACTCGCGCATCGTCGCGATGGTGCAGTAGTGCTCGGCTCCGCTGGTGTCCTTGGTGATCGGCCCGCCTGAGGCGGCCAGCTTCTCGGGGTCGTTGCGGGTCAGGTCGGGGCTGATGTCTTCCCAGCTGTGACCGTGGTCCCTGCTGCGGAACACGTGGTTGCCCGCCGTGTAGAGCACGTCGGAGTCGTGTGGTGAGAACAGGATGGGGAAAGTCCAGGGGAATCGGTAGGTCAGCTCCTTGGGCCCGATGCCTCCGTGATGCTCCGGCCACACGTTGACGAGCTGGATCTGACCGGTCTTGTGGTCGTAGCGCTGCAAGGCCCCTCCACCTCCGGGTGAGCTGCCCACGGCTCCGACGAACACGACGTCGTCGTCATCGGGGTCGACTGCCATGAACCCGCTTTCGCCGGAGCCCGCCGCGTAGCAGTCACTCCAGGTGATGGCGCCGTCGTTGGCACCGCTGGGCACGGCGATGCTCGAGTTGTCCTGCTGTGTCCCGTACACGTGGTAGTAGGGCTCGCGGTTGTCGGTTGTGACCGTGTAGAGCTGGGCGGTGAGCTGGTTGTACACCGTGCTCCAGGTCTCGCCTCCGTTGAGGCTGACGTTGGCCCCGCCGTCGTTGCCCTGGACCATGCGGCGGTTGTCATTGGGGTCGATCCAGAGATCGTGGTTGTCACCGTGCGGTGTGGCGATCCGGTCGAAGCTCTTGCCACCGTCCGTCGACTTCCACATGTCGAGGTTGTTTACGTAGACGGTGTCGGCATCCTGGGTGTCGGCGAAGACGTGCATGTAGTACCAGGGCCGGTATCGCAGCTTGATGTCGGAGTTGAGCAGCTTCCAGCTTTCGCCGAAGTCCTCGCTCCGGTACAACCCGGCGCCCTCGGAGGCTTCGATCAGTGCCCAGACCCTTCCTGCTTTGACGGGTGAGGCTGTCACTCCGATCTTGCCGAGGATCGCATCTTGGGGGAGGCCTTCGTTGCTGGTGATGTTCTCCCAGGTGTCTCCTCCGTCGGTCGACTTCCAGAGGCCGCAGTCGGGCCCGCCGCTGCTCAGTTCCCAGAAGTTGCGATGTGTCTGCCAGATGGTGGCGTAGATCACTTGCGGGCTTCGCGGGTCGAAGGAAACATCGACGGCCCCGGCGCGGTCGCTCACGTACAGGATCTTCTCCCAGTTCTTCCCGCCGTCGAGAGACCTGAAGAGGCCTCGTTCCTCGTTGGGCCCGAAGGCGTGGCCGAGGGCTGCGACCATGACGTGGTCGGGGTTCTTCGGGTGAATCCGGATCTCGCCGATGTGTCGGGTGTCGTCGAGCCCGCAATGAACCCAAGTCTGGCCACCGTCGCCGGAGCGGTAGACCCCGTTGCCGTGGGAGACGTCGAGGCGGATGGTGCTCTCGCCCATGCCTGCGTAGATGACAGCGGGATCGGATTCGGACACTGCGATGGCCCCGACCGAGGACGTCTCCAGGAAGCCGTCACTGACGTTGATCCAGGTGGTGCCGGCGTCTTCTGTCTTCCAGATTCCCCCTGCGACGGCTCCGAAGTAGTAGCGGCCCGCATCCGACGGGTCTCCGGCGACGGCGACCGTCCGCCCGCCACGAGGTGGGCCGATGCAACGGAAGGTCATCGTGTTCAGCAGACTTTGCGCCAGCGGTTCGTCGAGCAGCCTCTCGGTCACCTGTTACCTCTCGTGTCTAGACAAAGGGCTTCCGAGCGTAGCCGGGCAGCCGACTCTGAGCTCATGAGGAACCGATTGCGTGGAGTGATCGTCCAAACTCCACGCAATCGATTGGAGGGATTGTGAATAGGGGAAGATTTGTCAGCGTCTTGTTGGTGTTTGTGATGGTCCTGGCTGCCTGCGCGGCCAGCGACTCGATGGAGACCTTCATGGACATCAGCTCGAGTCTGGACGGAGGGGGTGATGGTGCACCTGCGGTGACAACAGCCGCGACATCCAGAGATTCGGGAGAGAGCGGCGAGGTTGAGGGAGCCGCCACCGATACCGATACCGCTGATGAGGACAAGACAGTGTTTGGCGATGGCGCGACCACACCTGTCGCCTTCCAGGCATCGCCTCCGGGTAGAGACATCATCTTCACTGCGGACATCAGAGTCGCAGTGCCCGACGTCGGCGCTGCCAGTGCAGAAGCGGGGCGAGTGGTGGCCCTTGCCGGTGGGTTCCTCTTCGGCCAGGAGACAACCGGCGGCCTCGAGTCGGTCAGCATCCTCACGTTCAAGGTGGATCCCGACCGCTTTCACGAGGTTCTCAATGACTTGAGCTCGATCGGTGAGGTGCGAACCCAGAAGGTGACCGCAACCGATGTCACCGATCGTGTGGTTGATCTACGCAGTCAGATCGCGACTTCGGCAGCCAGCGTCGAGCGGCTGCGAGCCCTTCTCGCGGAGGCCACCGACATCAAAGAAGTTGTGGCCCTCGAGGCAGAGCTAGTCGCTCGTGAGACACAACTCGAGTCGCTCCGTGGCCGGCTGCGCACCCTGGAAGACCAAGTGGCGCTTGCCACGATCGTGATGACCATCACCAGGGACGCCAGCAATCCCGAGATCGATCTGGTGGTCACCGCCCTGTCTTCTGTTGGCGACAGTGGTGCAGGCTGCCCCGGTGAGTATGAAGCGCTCCACATTGAGGTCGGGGACCGAGCGACTCTTTGCTACGAGGTCACCAACATCGGCGACACGCTGCTTCGCGACTTCGAGCTGCGTGATCCGGTGCTCGACCTGGAGATCGGCGACATGACCCTCGTCTACGGGGATCTCGACGAGCCGCTGGAGCCGGGCGCTTCGCTGATGCTGGCAACTGAGGTTTTGGTCGACCGTGACCTGCGCATTCAAAGCACGATCACCGCTCAGCCGGTCAACGATGACGGCACTGCCATCGACGGGGCGCCGGCGACCCGAACATCGATCTTCTTTCTGGAGGCTTTCGATCCAGGTGGCATTCCCACGTTTGTGGACGGTCTGCAAACCAGCTGGGAATGGCTGCTCGGCTTGGGTCAGATAGTGCTGTTGCTGGCTGGAGCGTTGCTGCCATTCATCTGGGTGCCGGCTGGTCTCTACTTCTTGTGGCGTCTGGTCGTGCGGTCACGAAACAGGACAGCAGAAGACTCCTAAATCACTGGCCGAGTTGGGGGGAGTCGACTCTTGGCTCTCCCCGCCAGGCTCGACTAGCCCGCCATCTCGTAGTTGAACTCGACCTCGGCCCACTCCGATTGAAGGGTCAGGCCGGATGGGCGTCGATCCGCAACGGTCAGGGCCCAGAAGTCCTCCATGTATGCGGAGTCGATCGCTGTGGGCTCACAGTTGCCCACCTCCTGGAATTCGATCTCCGATGAGAAGCCGTTTTCGGCTGCCGTGATGGTTCCGTTCATGCCCATGCATTCCGCCACACCTGTCAGGTAGTTGCCGTCGATTTCGATCCACGACGGCTGGGTCGGTGTCAATGACCCACTGGGCAGCTCGATCAGGGTCAGGTTCCAGCGACCGTCGAGCGGCCGATTGGGCCCGTTCAGTGCGACGATCGTCAGGATCGCCACGAACAGGACTGCTGCGAAAGCGTTCAGATTCCGCCGGATCGTGGAGTTCATTGCCACTAACTCGAGTTTCTGCAAGCTGCAGTAGCTCTGGCTGCGAGGCCCCCTGACATCGCCGTCCAGAAACGGTCATGCTTAGACGTGCAACGCTACAGCACAGAGGAGCGTGATAGCTCTTCTATGACGGAAAGGGGCTTGGTATTCGTTGGCCTGAGTCGACCTCTCGGAGTCCGCTGTCCGGCTAAGTGGTGACGCCTTTGGCCAGCATCACATTGGCGTAGGTCTTGGTGGTGGCCGTCAGCACGACCACGAAGGCGGAAGCTGCCTCCTCATAGAAGCCGAAGCGATCGATGTATCGGATGTGAGCCCGGTCGGGCTCATACTGCTTCACCACCGTCTCGTATCCCTCGGCCACTGTCGGATCTAGAGCGTCGCCCTCGACTGCCTGCATCATCGTCAGCGGCTCATCCACGTACTGGTCAAGCGTGAACAAAGGAAGGATCCCTCCAAGAAGATCGACGATCTCGACCCCGGCCGCCTCGATCACCGGCGGGCCGACGCTGTGGGCCGGGAAGAAGGCATCGGCCAGCACAATTTGATCGCCATGCCCCATGCGATGGAGCGCGACGAGCAGATCGGACGAGATGAAGGGCGAGATTCCCTTCAACATGGAGCAGTCATCGGTAGAGCGGTCCATATGCGGCGCCAGCGGGCGAGCGCCGTCATGTGGTGTCTCAGCGACTCTGAGGCTTCGCCGCGACGGCCGTCGATCGTGGGTCCGATGCCGATTGCGGGCGGGGATCCTTGCCAACGCCACGTGTTAGTCATGTTCGTTCCTCTTCTCCTTGGTTGAGCGCAGGAGTTCACTGCGTCGATGATGCTCGTCGGGTCGTCGGTCGATGTCGTTGGCCTCGGTGTCGGACAAGTAGCGAGCGCCCCCAGCTGCCAGTGAAGCATGGAGAACCGTGGCCCATTTGTTTGCCATTATCGAGATGTTCAGCGCTTCGGTTGGGGTGGCGCCGAGAGCGACGAGACCATGATTGGCCAACAAGATGGTCTTCGGCAGTTGTCCATGTTCGCCGGAAAAGCGATGTATCTCTTGTCTTGTCGCCAAGGCCAGGTCGCGGCCGGGTGAGACATACGGCACAGTTGCCACGTGGAGCCCGCACACAACTATGGCATCCGGGTAGATGTGTCGGCGAAAGGCATCAACCCCCGCTTCGCTGGCAACAAGGCCCAAGACGGAAGGTGGATGGGTGTGCGCCACCCAAGTGGCGCCACCGTCGGTGAGACACACCGCATGCATCAAGGCCTCAACGCTGGGCTTGAGCCCATTGTCGTCGGCAGCGAAGAAGTCGTCCGTGGTGCTGCTTTCGATTGCGGCCTCGGCGTCATCGAGGTCCACGTGTACGAAGTCGCCGGCTTCGGCGTCGCCGAGGCGGCGGCCCGACGCCTTCACCCAGAACCCGGCCCCATCGAGAGTGCTCGTGTTGCCCTCGGCGAGCACAACGAGGTTCTGTGCGGCGAGATCGCGAGAGAGGGTGATGAGCCGGCTATCTGGTGTCGAAGTCATGCCGCCACCGTGTCCAGTCGCTTCTCAGCCGCTTCCCAATCGCCCTCGTTCGTCGGTTGGTATGTCTCACCGGACAGGCCACCGACAAGTTCACGGGCTTCGGCGTAGTTGTCGATGGCACCGGTTGCCACCATCTGCACCAAGGCATTGCCGAGTGTTGTCGCCTCCGGATGACCCAACGTGACCGGCACTCCCGTTGCGGAGGCTGTGAGGGTGTTGAGAAGGTCGTGATGGGTTCCGCCCCCGACAACCCGGATCACGCGGAAAGGGTCGCCCGTGATCTGCTCGAGAGTGCGGAGGGTGCGTCTGAACTGGATGGCCAGGCTCTCGAGCACAATCCTGGTCAGCTCGCCTCTCGTCTCCGGAACTGGCTGACCGGATAGCCGGCAGTAGTCCTGGATCTTGGCCGGCATGTCATCAGGGACGGCAAACCGAGGGTCATTTGTGTCAATGACGGCAAGGAAAGGCGTGGCCGCTGTGGCTTCTGCCATCAGCGTGTCGAAGTCGAGATTCTGAGTGTCTTCACGCCACACACGAAGACACTCCTGCACGATCCAGAGGCCCGTGAGGTTGCGAAGGGTCCTGATCTGACCATCTGCTCCGTATTCATTGCTGATACCGGAAGCGAATGCCAACTCGCTGGTTTGCGGCGCTCCGAGGACACCCATGAGTGCCCATGTTCCGGAACTGAGCACAGCTTCGCCAGTGCCGGCGCCAGACCCGACAAAGGCTGATGCCGTGTCGTGACTCGCTGCCGCCACCACAGCCATGCCGCGCCCCGTCAAACGACCGATAGGAGAGTCAGGTCCCACCACGACTGTTCCCGATGGACAGGGCTCGCTGAGAATCTCGCCGGGAATGCCAAGGGTTGAGAGTTCCTCACGATGCCAAGAACCACTTCTGATATCGAGCATCTGGCTTGTGCTTGCGATGGTCCGCTCCGTGACCGCCTCTCCAGACAACTCGCGACTCACGAGGTCCGGTATCAGTAGGAGATGATGAGCTCGATCAAGCGTCTCGTGTTGGTGTTCCACCGCCCACATCAGCTGGAAGAGCGTGTTGATCGGCATGGTGGCCACTCCGGTAGTGCGGTACCACTGGTACTCATCGAATGAGTCGAAGAACTTGCTTGGAGTCGAAGAGGTTCGTCCGTCCCGATAGCTGAAGGGTGGCTCGACGAGACCACCCGATCGGTCGACAAGCCCGTAGTCCACGCCCCACCCTGACACGGCAACCGAAACCACAGTGTCTGGGTGCATGTCGACTGCAGTGGTTATGCCTTCCTGAACCTGGCTCACGAGACGTGGGAAGTCCCATCTGAGCGAGCCGTCGTGAGCCTCGATGGGGTGGTTGGGGAATCGCGTCACAAGATTCATCGTGATTGCGTCTCCATCAAAATGAACAGCTGTCACGCGACCACTCGAGGCGCCTAGATCCACGGCTAGGTAGGTTCGATGCACCGTTTGGGCTGTTTCAGATGCACCTATTGCTCCGCTTTCGAGATGAGACGCGAACGGCATCCAGCCTCACGCTAGGCCGGAAATCGAGAGAGTGTCAATACATGTGATGTGCACACGTAATCACACTCCGAGATGAGAAACCGGCTAACAGGTGTGCACGGCGCGCCAGTAAGGTCGGCGGCATGGCCACGACTAGCAGCGTCGACGCTCAAGCGCGCCTCGAAGACCTCAGAGGGCAGCTCCGCGAGGTTGGTGCGATCAGGATCTCCGAGGCAGCGGAGCGTTTTGAGGTCAGTCAGATGACCATCCGACGGGACCTGGCCGAGTTGGAGGCGATGGGGTTCGCTCGTCGGGTCAGAGGCGGAGCTGTGGCGATCAGGCCAATCGGGTTCGACGAGCGAAAGCTGATCAACGCACAAGCCAAAGCGGCAATTGCATTAAAACTGAAGCGATTGATCCCCGAATCCGGAGCGGTCGGTCTCGACGCTTCCACCACCGTTCTCCGCTTGGCGTCTCTCGTCCAAGGACATCAGGATCTGACCGTGCTGACCAACTCGGTAGAGACATTTGAGGTCTTGCGCGGGCGAGTGGGCCTGGCGCCCCTGATCACAGGCGGGTACACCGACCCGCGCACTGGCAGTCTCGTTGGGCCTCTGGCCGTCCGCGCTGCCCAGGGGCTGCTGCTCGGCCGCTACTTTCTTTCGGCGGCAGCCATCGATGCAACCTTGGGAACCAGCGAGGCATGTCTCGAGGACGCTGAGGTGAAACAGGCGTTCGCGGCCTCGGCTGGCGAAGTCGTCGTCGCCATCGACTCCTCCAAGCTGGATCGCCGCGCAGTAGCACCTGGCTTGGCCCTTCGACAGATAGACATTCTGGCCACCGAGCTCGACCCGTCTGACTCCAGGCTCGATCCCTATCGCGAGATCACCGAGGTCATATGACGCCATAGCGGGCAGCTTGCCCGGTGATGTCACGTCGCGATAGATTGCACGCTAGCGCACATAGACACCTCACTTGGAGGCAGAAGATTGCCCGTTGATCCAACCCCGAGCATCAGATCACTGATCGCTCGTTCGCGTGCACTCGGCTCCGACCCACGGAACACCAATTACGGCGGCGGGAACACCTCTGTCAAGGACGATGCTGAAGACCCCGCGACCGGTGAGGCACTTGAGGTCATGTGGATAAAGGGCTCCGGCGGCGACCTGGGCACCTTGACCACGGATGGGCTCGCAGGGCTGGACCTCCACCGAGTTCATGCCCTCGAAAAGTCGTATCGCGGGCCCGAAGATGAAGACGAGATCCACAGAAAGTTGGGTCATTGCGCCTTCGGCTCGGGAGCAGCGCCGTCGATCGACACCACCATGCACGCGTTAATCGCCTCTCCCCACGTCGATCACCTACACCCGGATTCCGTTATCGCTTTCGCCACCGCTAGCGATGGAGAGAAGCTGGTCGAAGACTGCTTCAAAGGGGAGGTGGGGTGGATTCAATGGATGCGGCCGGGCTTCGAGCTTGCTCTGGTCGTGAGAGATCTGATCGAGACCAACCCCGACTTGAAGGGTGTTGTTCTTGGCGGCCACGGGTTGACCACGTGGGGCTCGACCTCGGAGGAGTGCCAGGCCCGTTCACTCGATCTAATCGAACGTGCGTCCACCTTCATCGAGAAGCAACGCACAGAGGATCCGTTTGGAGGGCCCAGACCAGGATACGGGCCCTCTGCTGAGGCAGAGCGTCGAGATCGGGCCGTTGCTCTCTTTCCGACTTTGCGGGGCCTCGCGTCAACCGACCGAGCGATGATCGGTCACTGGCGCGATGATGAGGTTGTTCTCGAGTTCCTGGCGAGCAAGAAGGCCCCTGACCTCGTCCAACTTGGGACATCGTGTCCCGATCACCTCATTCGAACCAAGGTGCGCCCTCTTCTCATCGACTTGCCTAGCGATACCCCAGTCGGCGAGCTGACCGATCGCGCAGTCGAACTACACGACGAGTACCGCACCGAGTACACCGAGTACTACGAGCGGTTTGCAGACGAGTCAACACCACCAATGCGTGGCGCAGATCCGGCCATCTTCTTGGTTCCTGGCGTCGGAATGTTCA
The DNA here is from genome assembly GCA_028285585.1 of Acidimicrobiia bacterium. Classification (GTDB taxonomy): domain Bacteria; phylum Actinomycetota; class Acidimicrobiia; order Spongiisociales; family ZC4RG35; genus CAXMPK01. The sequence goes on along the minus strand of JANQOU010000006.1, from coordinate 534,321 downwards.
GCTTTGGTGCGGATGCCCAAACCGCACGAGTGGCCGGGGAGTTCTACGTGAACGCAATCAACGTGATGATGGGTGCTGAGACGATCTCGTCCTATGAGCCGATCTCCGATGCCGAGAAGTTCCGGGTCGAGTATTGGGATCTAGAAGAGGAGAAGTTGCGTCGTCGCCCTCCGCCACGAGCGTTGTCAGGACGGGTGGCCGTCGTTACGGGTGCCGCCTCCGGCATCGGCAAGGCGGTTGCCTCGAGGCTTCACAGCGAAGGCGCAGTGGTGGCCCTGGTCGACCTCAATGGTGATGGAGTGCGAGAGACGGCAGGTGCTCTCGGTGACTCCGACACAGCGTTGGCTGTCGAAGCTGATGTGGTGTCAGAAGAAGCCGTGATGGAAGCCATTGCAACCGTCGTGAGTCGCTTTGGGGGCGTCGACATCCTGGTCAACAACGCCGGCCTGTCTGCGTCCAGCCCACTCGTCGAAACGTCGATCGAAGACTGGGATCGCCAGCATGACGTGATGGCTCGTGGGTCGTTTCTGATGGCCAAGCATGCAGTGAAGGCCATGGTCAACCAGGGCTCCGGCGGAGACATCATCTATGTAGCTAGTAAGAACGCCCTCGTCGGCGGTCCGAACAACATTGCTTATGGCTCGGCGAAGGCCAGCCAGGCCCATCAGGTGCGACTGCTGGCGGCGGAACTCGGCTCCAGCGGTATTCGTGTCAACGGAGTCAACCCGGATGGCGTCGTTCAAGGGTCCGGCCTCTTTGCAGGGGAGTGGGGACGTCGTCGTGCGGATGTCCACGGAGTCGATCGTGATGATCTCGGCAAGTTCTATGCCAATCGAACCCTGCTCAAAGAAGAGGTGCTCCCCGACCATGTCGCAGCCGCAGTGTTTGTGTTGGTGGGCGGCGAGTTGTCGAGATCAACCGGCCAATTGATCGCAGTGGACGGCGGTCTCCCGGCGGCCTTTCCGCGCTGACTTCAGCGGATGGCGTCGCGAAGGCTGGACTGACGAACCCGCAGCTTCGATTCCAGTGTCAGTATCTCGGGAGGATCGGTCCGGCCCCGGATTCGCTTCATCAGCAGTTTCGAAGCGGCTTCTCCGATCTTGTAGGTGGGCTGGCCGATGGTGCTCAGCGCAGGTTCGACCAAGTCGGCCCATGGCAGTTCATCGAAGCTGATGAGGCCGACTTCGTGTGCCGACCGGCCTGCGTTGTCGATCGCTCGGAGAGCGCCAATAGTCATGAGATTGTTGGCGACCATGATGGCGTCGGGAGGTGCCGCTAGCCGGAGTAGTGCCTGTGTTGCGTCATAGCCACCAGCGACTTTGAAGTCGGCATATCGAAGGAGAGGCTCTCGGCCGCCGAGCGCCTCGAGATATCCGGCCGCACGATCGGCACCGGTACTCGTGGACGCAGGCCCCGAGATACATGCTGGACGTTGGTAGCCCTGTTCGAGAAGGTGACGGGTGGCGTGAGCAGCAGCCTCCTGGTTGTCGAGACGGACCACGTCGATGGCGGCGCTCTGGACCTCCCGATCGACGGCGACGACAGGAATGCCCGCCTCGAGAAGTGCCCCCACGTTGGAGTCGCTCGTATGGGCGGGTGTGATGATGCACCCGGCCATCCGCTCGTCCAAGATCAACTCGATGTATCGCTGCTCCTTCGCAGCGTCTTCGTCTGCATTGCAGAGCACCACCGAGTAACCCTCGTCGGCTGCTGTGTCCTCCACCCCTCTAGCCATGTCTGTGAAGAATGGGTTTCTGATGTCTGAGATGATGAGACCCCAGACCATCGACCTTTGTGAGCGTAGAGACCGGGCAACCCGGCTTGGCCGGTAGTCGAGGTGCGCTATGGAATCTCTGACTCTGGCTGCAAGCGATGGATCGACTTCGCTTCTTCCGTTGATCACTCGCGAGACGGTTGCAGGGGAGACGCCTGCGTGGTCGGCGACATCACGAATCGTTGTCATGAGGCTCTCAACACTGTGAGCTCAACTGCTCATTCACGTGACCGAGCCGAAGCCTCGTGTTGGAGGTCCTTCGTTTGCTCGTACAGCCGCAGATAACGATCGAAGCCTCGATCGTATGCTTCGGCCACTGACGGATCGGGCTCGATGATGCGGTCGATCGTCGCCCATGACTTGATCGCTTGGGTCTGAACCCGGCCAGTGGCGACAGCGGCGATGAATGCATCTCCGTAGGAGGCTCCGATGCGCTCCTCAGGAACCTCCTGAGGCATCGCTGAGACATCACTTACGATCTGCATCCACAGGTCGGATGTTGTGCCGCCACCTACTGCTACCAGCCGGCGGATTGGCATCGAGTCGGTGGTGAGAGTCGACAAGTTGTGGCGGGCGCCGTACGCCACGCCCTCCAGGATTGCCCTCATGATGTGGGAGCGACCGTGTCGCAAAGTGAGGCCAAGCATCACTCCGGCGGCGTCGGGATCGTTGATAGGAGTGCGCTCTCCCTCGAAGTAAGGGAGCATCGTCAATCCCTCAGAACCGGGTGCAACAGTTGCGGCTTCTGTGAAGAGCGCCTCGTGACCGAGATCTCTGTCTGATCCGGCAGTCAACTCTCGAAACCAGTCTGTGATGGATCCTGTCGCGGCCATGCCGGCAGCCACGTTGTATTGCCCCGGCTCGAGGCCTCCGACGAGCCATGCCCCGGGCACAGTCGTGACATCTGTTGTAACGAGGATGAAGAACATCGTGCTTCCGTACATGATCATGAGGTCACCGGGCTCGCGGACCCCAACACTCAACGCCTCGCTGGCTGCATCGACCGTGCCTACCGCGACCGGGGTGCCAACGCTCAGCCCGGTTGCTTCGGCGGCTTCAGAAGTGACGGTGCCCGCCACCTCCGCCGGCCACCCCAACCGGGGCAGCATCTCAAACCCGGGTATGAGGTCGGCGTAACGATCGTCCCATTCGAGCGAGTGGGCGTCCATGAAGGGCATTGAGTGAGCCGCCGTGTGCCGGTCGATCACATGTTCACCCGTGAGCTTCAGGACGATGTAAGACGAGGCGGTGGTTAGTCGCCGTGTTGAAGACCAGACCTCTGGCTCCTCTTCGTGCAACCACAAGATCTTGGGTCCGATCGCCTGGCTGGAGAACTGCATCCCACTCCACGCCCCGACTTCGGCACTGCCGATTTGCTCCGTGAGGCTGGCCACCTGCTTGGCCGCTCTCGTATCGACTCCGTAGAGGATGCCGGGTCGAAGTGGGCGGTCGTGGCTGTCGAGCGGAAGCAGGCAGGGCCCGATGGCCGACACTGCCAAACCCGCGATATCTCTTGCTTTGAAACGGCTTGACCGCAGCACCGCTTGACACAACGACACGGTGTCGGACCACCAGATCTGGTCTGCATCGTGCTCGTGCCACCCCGGCCTCGGGCGGCTCGTCTCGTGCTGCACGGTTGCTGTCTCCAAAACCGAGCCAGCAATGTCCGTAACCACCGCTTTTGAACTGGCTGTGCCGATGTCGATGCCAAGAAACAGCTCAGGCACAGTTCACCTCGATCACACACATGAACACCGATACCTCAGAACTCATAGTTACGTTGAAGCCAATCTCTCGGGCTATCTCGGTGTCGGCCAAGGCAGCAATAGTGCGGGACCAGATCAAGTCACCGGACTCCTACAGGACGATGTGACGTTCTGTCAGTGCGGTGGCCCCCCACGCGAGGATCCGACGTCCGGGCTCCTTGCTGGATGGCGAATCGTTTTCTAGACCTACCCAGATAGGCTATTTCTGTCTTCAAAGCCCCAGCATACAAAAGTGCTATGAACACACTGCCGGGCCAGTGGTTCACGTTAGTCTGAAATCGATTTCTAATCGTCCCGCGGTGGAGCCCTCTCTCTAGTGAGCCGCCTTGCCACATCGCCGCACGGCAGCTCACCGGACGGGGTCTATCGTCACCCCAGGTGTACTTGATCTCTGGTGGGCTCACCGCGGCAACAAAGGACTGGATAGATGCTGGAAGACCTCTACCGACCGGTACAGCGTGAGTCGCGAACCATCACCCCGGAGAACCTGACCGGAGAGCCCGGGGCTGCATGCATGGCGCGGCCCGATGCACCTGACCCTCTCAACCCTCACGCGGCACGGGCAGCTGAGCATCTTGGGGTCGGTTGGAAGGTCTCTCCGGCTGTCGAGGTGGGTGCAGGGGAGTCATTTGTGTTGGCCGACATTGAGGGATCTGGTGTGATCCGGCACATCTGGCTGACTCTCGATCCGTCCATGTACAGGGACTGCACACTGACGGTCTCCTACGACGGAGGATCGCCCGCCATCGAAGTCCCAGTCGGTGATTTCTTCTGTAGTGCGTGGCGGGCTGTTCCCATCTCCGGGATGGCTATCTCAGTTGGCACCAACGGCGGACTGAACAGCTACTTGCCAATGCCGTTTCGGTCAGCCGTGAAGATCGAGCTCACCAATCGGGGCCAGCGGACCACACCTGTCTATTGGGCTATCGATTACACGTTGGAGGACGTTGCTGAAGAGGAGCGCTATCTCCATGCGGCCTATCGAGAATCCACTCCCGTTGAGGACGGCGTTCACACAATCCTCGACGGTGTGACGTCAGCCGGCTCGTACGTGGGGACTTTCATGACTTGGCAGCAGCACAGTGATGGCTGGTGGGGGGAAGGCGAGCTGAAGTTCTACCTCGATGGTGATGTTGAGTACCCAACGATCACCTCAACGGGCACAGAAGACTATTTCGGCGGCGCTTGGAACTTCACCGGTGGCGGTTTCACCTCACCTTTCCTCGGGTTTGCCACGGTCGAAGGCCAAAACGAGCGGAGGGGAGGGCGACACACGATGTATCGATTCCATATTCCCGATCCGATTCACTTCAAATCGGCCTTGCGGGTGACCGTGCAGGCCCTCGGATGGCACGACGACCGCCGCTACCGGGTTCTCGAAGACGATGTGACAAGTGTCGCCTATTGGTATGCCGACTCTGACTCATTGGCCTAGACGAGAAGCCTCAGCCATCACATCCCTGGGTTGACGGCCATGGGTTGAGCGCGTACGTTGCCATTCAACATGTCAGCGGTTTTCGCCCACGTTCATCATCACCACCCTCAACGGGTCGGCTGATGGTGCCTTTCTAGAGCGAAGACAACCACACCACGCCGGCCGGCAGGCCGGCGTTTCTGTTTCCTGACAGGAGGTGTCGGCCGAGAGGCCAGCGGGAAGGGCTCCCGTGACCTACACCGACACAAACCAGACAGACATCATCCACCTTGCCCTGCCCAAGGGCCGGATCGAACAGGGTGTGCTCGACCTCATGTCCGATGCTGGACTGGCCGTCCGCAGCGGAGGCCGCAGCTATCGGCCCCACCTCCCGGTACCCGGGTTCGAGGTCAAGCTCCTGAAGCCGCAGAACATCGTCGAGATGCTCGCCGCCGGCAGCAGAGATGTCGGATTCGCCGGCGCAGACTGGGTGGCCGAGAAGGATGCCGACCTCGTCGAGCTGCTCGACACCGGCCTCGACGCCGTGGAGCTGGTGGCCGCTGCTCCGGGATCGTTGCTGAGCGACGGTGCCCTTCCAGAGCGACGACTCACCGTTGCCAGCGAATACCAGCGATTGTCGCTGTCCTGGATCGAGCGTCGCAGCCTGACGGCTGACTTCGTTCGCTCTTATGGAGCCACCGAGGTGTTCCCGCCCGAGGACGCCGATGTCATCGTCGACATCAAGGCCACCGGTGAGACTCTCTCGGCCAACGGCCTCACCGTGGTCGATCAGCTGATGGGGTCCTCGACACGGCTCTACGCCAGCTGGCAGGCGATGGCTACTCCAGAGAAGAAGGTCGCCATCGAATCTCTTGTCCTCGGGTTGGAGTCCGTGCTGGAGGCGCGGCGCAGAGTGATGGTCGAGCTGAACATCTCGGCGTCTCTTCTGGAGGGAGTGATCGCCGTGCTCCCCAGGATGCGAGAGCCCACCATCTCCTCGTTGCACGGTGAAGAGGGGTTGGCGGTCAAAGCTGCCGTGCCCCGTCCTGACCTGCCAGGTCTCATCCCCAAGCTCAAAGAACGGGGAGCAACCGACATCGTCGTGTCGCAGCTGGAGCAAATCGTCCCATGAGCAGTTCCACCCGCTACGCACCGCCACTTGTAGGCCCAGCAGTCGATCTTGATCTCTCGCGCAACGAGGGCCAACCGCCTCCGGCTGAGCTTGTGGCCAACTCGATCGAGGACAACAGGCTGGTGAGTTCCTATCCGGACACCACCCTGCTTCGTCGTGATCTCGCTGCCCGGCTGGGTGTCAAGGAAGAACAGGTCTTGGTCACCGCTGGGGCGGACGACGCCTTGTTCCGCTGTCTTCGCGCTTTCGCCAGAGACGGCAAGTGCGCAGTCGCCACGACCCCGACATTTGAGATGGTCGGGGTCTACGCACACCAGGCGGGGACGAAGCTGGAGAGCGTCGGGTGGTTTGCGGATGGCTTCCCGACAGCGAAGTACTTGGCTCTGGCAGAAGACGCCGACCTGGCGATCGTGGTTTCTCCAAACAACCCGACGGGAGCGAGCATCAACCGCGACCAGCTCCAAGAGGTGGCCGAGGCGGTCCCGCTGCTGGTCCTCGATGCCGCCTACGAGGAGTTTGCCGACGACCCCCTGACCGAAGCTGCCCTCGAGTTGGGCAACGTCGTTGTCCTGCGGACACTGTCCAAGGCATGGGGCCTGGCCGGGCTTCGCGTCGGATACGCCGTCGGGCCTGCGTCGCTGATCGAGGAGATCTCGGGGTTCGGCAGCCCTTTCCCGGTCTCGGGAGTCTCCGCGTCGATCGCTGCCGCCGTGTTGTCATGTCCCGACGAGATGTCAGCCGCTGTAGGACGGGTGCGTCAGCAGCGGGACTTGTTGTCGGAGATGCTGACCAACGCTGGTGCGACGACGATCCCATCTCAGGCGAATTTCGTGCTTGCCGAGTTCGACGATGCGAGTTGGGTGGTCTCGGCGGCCCGGTCATTGGGAGTTGGCTTGCGCTGGTTCCCCGGACGGCCCGACTTGGAACAGAGCGTCCGGGTCACGTTGCCTGGCTCGGAGCCAGAGTTCGAGAGGCTGCTCCATGTCTTTCGCTCTGCCCTCGAGCCTGAGGCCCTGCTCTTCGACATGGACGGCGTGCTTGCCGATGTGTCCGAGTCGCAAACGAAGGCGATCGTCGCCGCCGCTGACGAGTTCGGCGTGACGATCGGCCAGGAGGACATCGCTTCCGCCAAGGCCCAGGGCGACGCCAATGATGACTGGGAGCTGACTCGCCGTCTCTGCGCTGACGCCGGTGTCGACGTGGCCATCGAAGAGGTGACCCGATCCTACGAATCTCACTACCAAGGGGAAGGAGCCGTCGGGTTGAAGGCGGCCGAGTCTCTGACCGTGGATCGATCCCAGTTGGAGGAATGGGCAAGTCAGTTTCCGATCGGGGTTGTGACCGGACGGCCTCGTGCAGATGCTGAGGAGTTCCTCGACCGTTTCGATCTCGGCGAGCTGGTGTCGACGGTCGTGACCAGGGAAGACGCACCGTTGAAACCCGATCCCGGCCCGGTACGTCTCGCTCTGCAACGTCTCGGTGTGAGCCGGGCCTGGATGCTCGGTGACACCCCAGATGATGTCAGCGCTGCCACTTCCGCCGGGGTGGTGCCGATAGGGGTGGTCGCTCCTGGAGATGACCCCGGCCTGGTGAGAAGACACCTGGCCGAAGCGGCGGTTGTTCTCGAGCGTGTCGAAGACCTGAGGAGGTTGTTGCCATGAGTTCCCCTATCACGTTGAGAAGAAAGACAGGGGAGACCGAGATCACCGGGTCATTGGATCTGCGTGGTTCTGGAGAAGCGCGAGTCGATACCGGTCTCGGCTTTCTCGACCACATGTTGAGTGCCCTTGCCAAGCACTCCCGTTTCGAAATCGAGCTCGACATCACCGGAGACCTTCATGTCGACGACCATCACGTGATGGAGGACGCGGCCATCGTCTTGGGTCGTGGGCTCGACGAGGCTCTCGGCGACCGATCAGGAATAGCTCGCTTCGGGCAAGCCTATGCACCGTTGGACGAGGCCCTGACCAGGGTCGTCGTCGACCTTTCGGGGCGGGGGTGGGCCGAGGTCGATCTGCCCTTCACCAGAGAGATGGTTGGTGATGTCGCCACGGAGAATCTCATCCACTTCCTCACCTCGTTGGCGGTGGAGGCGCGCATGACCCTCCATGTCGACTCACTACGCGGCTTCAACAACCATCACGTCGCCGAATCCGCGTTCAAGGCGTTGGCTTTGGCGCTCTCTCAGGCGGTGGCCCCGCGGGACGGGGGAGTGCCGTCGACGAAGGGGAGCCTGACGTGAGTGTGGCCATCGTGCCGACCGGCACAGCCAACATCGCCTCGGTAACTGCCGCTTTCACCCGCGCCGGTGTCACCACTTCGATCGTTGAGGAGGTGACAGAGGTCGCCGCCGCTTCGAGAGTTGTTGTCCCCGGCGTGGGCTCTTTCGGCTCGGCAACGGAGAGCCTCGACACGGCCGGCTTCCGACAGCCACTGGTTGAGAGGATCAGCGACGGACGTCCCACCCTGCTCATCTGTGTCGGGATGCAACTCCTTGCTGCCGGCAGCGAGGAGAGCCCGGGTGCCAGAGGGCTGGGCATTTTCGCCGATCAGTTGGGCCAATTCTCGACCGAGCTGCCGGTTCCTCAACTCGGCTGGAATCAGGTGGTCCCGTCCGAGAATTCGCGATTCGTCACTCCTGGCTGGGCCTACTTCGCCAACTCGTTTCGGCTCGACACAGCACCCGCCGGCTGGCTCGGGGCGTCAGCCGAATACGGAGGGTCCTTCGTCGCAGCCATCGAGAAGGGCGACATGCTGGCATGCCAGTTCCACCCCGAGCTTTCGGGGCGCTGGGGCGCGGCGTTGCTCGAACGGTGGCTCCTTGCGACAGAGGAGGCGAACCCATGACAAGCGTGAGGGTGATCCCTTGTCTCGACATTCGTGATGGCAGGGTGGTCAAGGGTGTCCAGTTCCAGCAGTTGAGAGACGCTGGAGATCCGGTGGAGGCGTCGGCTGCCTACGAGGAGCAAGGCGGGGACGAGATCGTGCTGCTCGACGTCTCGGCGACACCCGAGGGCCGTTCCCATGCCGTCGACACCGTCCGCAAGGTGCGGGCAGAGCTGCCGATCCCGCTCACCGTCGGTGGCGGGGTCCGCTCAGTTTCGGATGCAGAAAGACTTCTGGAGGCCGGTGCCGACAAAGTGGGGGTCAACACCGCGGCCGTCGACCGCCCGCAGCTCGTCACGGAGCTGGCCGAGCGTTTCGGAGCCCAGTGCACTGTGGTCTCGGTCGACGCCGCTCAGAACGGCGAAGGATGGGAAGTGGTCGTTGCCAGCGGTCAGGTGCGTACCGGCCTGGATGTGGTCGGCTGGTCCCGACAGGTGGTCGAGCTTGGGGCGGGTGAGATCCTTCTCACTTCCTGGGACCGTGACGGAACCGGCGACGGATACGACTTGCCGCTGGTCGAAGCGGTGGCTGGATCGGTTTCTGTGCCGGTGATCGCCTCGGGTGGGGCTTCGCAGCCGGGACACCTCGTCGATGCGATCGGAGCCGGATCGACTGCCGTGCTGGTGGCCTCGATGCTCCACGACGGCGAGTTCACGGTGGGTCAGCTCAAATGGGCTCTCGCCGATGAGGGTGTAGGGGTGCGGCCATGATCGTTCCCTCCATCGACATCAGCGGCGGCATTGCTGTCCAGCTCGTGAGAGGCGAATCGGTTGCCGTGGAAGCCGGTGATCCGAGACCCATCATGGAGCGCTTCTCCGTGGTCGGTGAGGTGGCCGTCATCGACATCGACGCCGCCCGCGGCGAGGGCAACAACGCAGACCTGATCAAAGAGCTATGTGCCATGGGCCGGGTCAGGGTCGGCGGCGGTATCAGGGACTTGGCCACGGCAATGGAGTGGCTGGACTCGGGCGCTGACAAGATCATCCTCGGCACTACTGCCACGCCGGAGCTTCTCGCTGAGCTGCCCAAGGAAAGGGTGGTCGTCGCTCTCGATGCCAGGGAAGGCAAGGTCGCCACTCACGGATGGCGTGTTCAGACGGATCTCGACCTGATCGACCAGGTGCGCCGGCTCAGAGACTTGTGCGGCGGGTTCCTGGTCACGTTTGTTGAGCTTGAAGGTGGTCTCCGGGGTACTGACATGTCTCGCGCAGGGGAGGTGGTTGCGGCAGCGGACGGAACTCCTGTGGTGATCGCCGGCGGAATCACCACAGCCGAGGAGATCGCGTCATTGGACGACATCGGGGCTGATGCCCAAGTCGGGATGGCCCTCTACACCGGCCGGCTCTCTCTGGCAGAGGCTTTTGCTGCTCCCCTGACAACAGATCGGAACGACGGGCTCTGGCCCACCGTTGTCACTGACGAGTCGGGTGCCGCCTTGGGTCTTGCGTATTCGAGTGGTGAAACACTCGCCGAGGCGATAGAGGCCAGAGTTGGTGTGTATCACAGCCGGAAACGGGGGCGTTGGCTCAAAGGCGAGACGTCCGGAGCGACTCAGCAGTTGATAGCGGTCGACGTCGACTGCGACCGGGACACGCTTCGCTTCACCGTTCGGCAGGAGGACGGCTTCTGCCACACCGCGGCTCGGACTTGCTGGGGCGAGGACCAGGGATTGCAGCGGCTCGACAGACGACTTCGCGACATTGCTGTCGCGGGTACCGCCGGCAACACCGCCCGACTTCTCGCCGACGGTGAGCTGCTGGCGGCGAAGCTGATAGAGGAAGCCGGGGAGCTGGCGGCCGAGGGGAGTGCCGGTCGGGTCGTCGAGGAAGCAGCCGACCTTGTCTACTTCACCCTGGTCAAGCTGGCGTCGGCCGGGGCATCACTGAGAGATGTCGAACTCGAGCTTGAACGACGTGAGCAGCTGGTGACGCGTCGCGGGATGACGGCGAAGGAGCCATCGTGAGCTATCTGACGCCAATGTCTTGGGATGAGATGTCGCTGGTGCGCCGAGCACCGGTCGACTCATCCGCCCTCGCCGAAGCGGCCGCCATCGTCGAAGACGTCCGACAGCGAGGCGAGAAGGCTCTGCGGAGGTATGGCGAGCAATTCGGCGATTTGTCTCCTGGCCAGTCCTTTGTCATAGGCCGGGATGAGATGGCGACAGCTTTCGAGTCTCTGTCCGCGGAGACACAAAAGGTGCTGAGCCGGGCGGCAGAGCGAATCCGGGCTTTCGCGGAGATGCAGAAGAGCTCTCTCTCCACGATGGAGATGCAGGTCGATGGCGGTTGGGCCGGACACCGGCTGGTCCCAGTGCGCACAGTTGGTGCCTATGCACCTGGTGGGCGGCACCCTCTGCCGTCTTCGGTGCTGATGACCGTGATCCCGGCCCGGGTGGCGGGTGTCGACAGGATCATCGTGGCCTCCCCCCGTCCCCACCCGACAACCTTGGCCGCGGCCCATGTCGCTGGGGCTGACCAACTGTTGGTGATCGGAGGAGCACAGGCGATTGCCGCTCTGGCGTTCGGGGTTGGTTGCTCTCCCTGTGACATGGTTGTCGGCCCGGGCAACCGATGGGTCACCGCGGCCAAGAAGCACCTGTATGGGGAGATCGGCATCGACGGTCTTGCTGGGCCTTCGGAAGTCGTTGTTGTCGCCGACCACTCCGCGGATCCGACGTTGATCGCGGCCGATTTGCTGGCTCAGGCGGAGCACGATCCCGACGCACGTGTCGGGTTGGTCACCACAGACCCAAGCCTTCCTGACCAGGTCAATGAGGGACTTGGACACCAGCTCGAAGATCTGCCGACCGCGGATACTGCTGGTCGGTCGCTTGACAGTGCGTTTTGCGTGGTGACGTCTGACATCGAGGAAGCCGCCGAGGCTTGTGACCAGCTTGCACCGGAGCATCTCTCCCTCCACATTGTCAACGCCGAGGAGGAGGCAAAGCGGTTCAACTCGTTCGGGTCGCTGTTCATCGGCGACGCGACAACTGAGGCTCATGGTGACTACGGCATCGGCCCGAACCACGTGCTGCCGACCGGGGGAACCGCCCGCTTTCAGTCTGGGCTGTCTCCGCTCACCTTCTTGAAGTCGCCGACGTGGCTGCGGATCGAGGATTCGTCACAGATCGCAGGTGATGTGGTCGAGTTCGCCCGCCTGGAAGGGTTGGAAGCCCACGCCCGCGCGGTAGATGTGCGGGATTCTTGAGAGCTTGTTCAGCGCCTTGAGTGGTGAGGCCTCGTGCCGGCCTCTGATTCAGCGTTTGCTGGAGGCCGGCACGAGGCTTGGAAGGTCTCTCGAGACCTGCTTCTTCTAAGCGAGCGCTACCTCGACCGGCACCGCTCTGGAGAGGGTGTGGCCTACGGGTGAGGTGGAGATCACCTTCTCGTGCAGGTTTTGAAGGGTCTCAGAGTCTGCGTCGGAGTCGATGGAAACGTTGGCCCGGATCGTCTCGTAGCCGGCGTTGCCGTCTGTGAGCCCGAGGAACGTGTGCAGGTCGAGCTCGCCTTCCAACTCGATCCGCAGATCCTTCAACTCGATGCCGGCAGCGGTGGCGTTGGCCGCGTAGCCGACCGCCAAGCAGTTCCCCAGCGCCCCGAGGAGCTGTTCGACGGGGTTCGGTGCGGTGTCCTCACCGCCGAGTGCGACGGGCTCATCGGATTCGGCCGGTGCGAAATCGCGGCTACGCGACGCCGAGCGGAATCCTCCGTGCCATTCCACGGTCGACTTCCAGGTGGTGCCGGCTTTGCCGGGATCGTTCTGGATGGCCTCGACGAGAGCTCCTACGGCGTTTAGGTCGACGTCGTTCAGCGTGTGGCTTGTAGTGGTCATTGTTTGATGTCCTTTCGAGGACCGCTCTCATGAGCGGTGTGATGTCGTTATCTGGGCGAGAGTTCCGGCTCAGCCGGATGACATCGGACATCGATGGGTCGGGGCGCACAGCGCCCCCAATCTGATGGGGATCGACAACTCCATCCTTGTTCTCCTTTCGCTCGCTGTGTCTTACGCGCTCTTGGTTGAGCGCCGCGAACGGGAGAACCCGCCCTTTGGCTGTCTCATCGATCAGGCATTGGCACCGTGGGTAGCTCGGTTGCCGCGGCTTCGCAGGGCCTGTCCCTCAGCCGCTCTAGATGAGCGCGTCTTGTGGCAGTGAGTACAGCGGAACGAGCCCCGTGCCGTCAAAACGAGGGCTCAGGGTCCTGCCGCTAGAGAACTGATTCGGTCTGGTAGCCCTTGATGGGTGACGAATCCTCTTCTTGTCTGACCGCGGCTTCGGATGGTCTGGCTCCAGCGAGATAGCCAGCGATGGTTCCGAGCAGGGTGAAGGCCGCTGTCAGTGTCTCGCCCTTAATATCGGCGAAGGCCAGTCCGGTAGCGAGGATGGCCAGCACCAAGAGGCCGTAGAGGCGGGCGAACGTGATATTGAAGGTGTTCTTCTTCGTCCGAAAACGGTGCAGGACGTAGATGAGGGCAAAAACGCCGAGTGCTGCTCCTCCAAATACCAACAGGCGTAGCAAGCTGTCTCCACCGGTTTGGGCCAACACCGACATCGCTTCTCCTTCAGCCTCGCTTCATGGGACTATTTGTGAAGAAACCCGTTCCTATTCGCGGGAAGGCCGGTCAGATTTGTCGTTGGCCGTGGTCAGAGTTGCCTCGAGAACGGTGGCTTGCGTCGAGGGTATGGGGGTTCTCCGCTCTGTTCGGCCATCCCGCCGACATGCTGCACTGTCTAACCGGAGGAGCCTTCTAGCTTTCGAAGGTTGCCGAGTCTGCGGTTCGGTGACCGCGACGGCGATATGTCCGCGAGAGCCGAAAGGAGTTAAGGACTGTCGGTCCGAGTGCTAGCACAACGATCCTCCACAGGACCCAACCAACCACCACCCCAATCGTGTTCAAGATGAGGTCGTCCACATCGAAGACCTTGTAGGTGAACCCGAGCACGGACGAGGTCAAGACCTGCACAAGCTCGATCCCCAACGAAACACTCAGACCAGCAACGACGACAGCGCCAGGGCGCTCGAACCGATCGAAGAGCAATGGCAACAGGAATCCCAATGGCAACAGCAAAAGGATGTTGCCTCCGAGTTGTAGCGCAGATGTCGATAGCGGTTGTGAACGAGCGATCTCGAATATCGAGCTAAACGGGGTCACGTTATTGGCAAGGAGGTCCCCCGCAGCCAGCTCGTTGATGAGGTGGTCCTGTCTAACCGCCAGTCAGGTTCAGAAGATGCGCCCAGCCGCGCGGAAGAGGACTAGGCACGATCGACTATGACCGGTGGTATCCGGAAGTACCGGCCGTCATGGACACCAAGCGGCTGCCGAACTCTTGAGCACGAATGAGCAGATCGTTCGAGTGTGGGTGCGTGAGGAACTCCTTCCTGCGCATGCAAACCGGGAGGCTGCAAGTTCTGGTTTCTCCGCCACGAGGTCTTCAAGTGCCTCGTCGCGAAATCGCTTTGATCCGGGATGGGGCGAGCGTGCTAGCGCCCGCTAGTCGAACGTCCAAAGGAAGGCGACGGCGTCTGTCCGATCTCGGAACGAAGCCTCGATGCTGTCTCCGTTGCTGAATCGAATAGCGACTTCGATCCGTTGAAAGTCGCCGTTGCCTGAAGTCTTGTCGTAGCTAGCGATTGCAGTCGTGGCATCACTTACCGTGCCGAACTGGAGTTCGGTCCCGTGGAGGGGGAGCACCGTGATTCGGGTGATGGTTCGGACAATCGCAGAGTTCAGGTCAGCGATGAAGCGTTCGTACTCGTCAGGCGCAAGAGTTCTGAGTGTCGCACTCAGGGCATCGCGTTCAGCGTCGGTCAGCTGATCGAATCGATCGACCTGTAGTTGCAGGTGGCCGTCGCTTGTCGATTCGTCGTAGTCAACGTCGATTCCGGCGCTACGGAAGGCGGCGATGATCTCGGCGTACTCGATCTTGAGGAGTGTGAAGCCCGAGCTTTCCAGCTGAGTCAGAGCATTCCCGGTCCAGACCCCAGCGACTACCGCACCGGCGAATGGTCGAACCTCCGCAAACCTCGCCAGCATGGGCTCGACTGCACCTTGGATCTCCTGAGCTTTCGCCTTGGAATGCTTCGTGTATCTACGCCAGGCAATCTCGATGAATGCGGCCGGCGTGCCCAGCTTCTCATCAGTTCCGCCACGCTCAAGCACGAAGTCGAGATCGTGGCTGTTGCCACGATCGTCAACCCAGGTCACCTTTTTTCCCCGCCGAACGGGCCGATATCCTTGCTTATCCAGATACAACCCGTGTTCCTCGGCCAACTCCCTAAGCACCGGTTCCACCGACGCCTCAAGGGTGTCGCCGATTATCTGCCCAAGTCGATGTCCTGGTGCTTCGGCCAAGTCATCCCCTCAACCAAAGATAGCCTTCGTGGAGTGGAACTCTGTGCTTCCGGTTTTTCCACTTTGTGTTTCGATCGCGGGTCTTCTCGAATCGAGGATCAGCGAATCCTGCATCCACTGCGAGGGCTCCAAGCCACCTTTCTACTGGGATGTGGACCCCGTACGGAGCGGAGTCCCCGACCACGTAGCAGGCTGTTCCGCCTTCGGCTACGACGCGTCGCAGCTGTTGCCAGACGAGCGCGAGGTCTAGGAAGTAGGCGACGATCATGGAGTGGTACGCCTTTCTTCCGCCCCGTTCGAGGCGCAACTCTGAGAGCCTCCTGTAGGGGGGCAGGAGTTCGTCGCGGATGGGGTCTAGCGCCTTGTGAGCCAATGCCTCATCAGTGTCATACCCGCTCATGTGTTGGCTACATGCATGAACGAGGTCTTTCCGAATCTCCTTGAGGTCGGACCACCCAGACACCTCTCCTAGGACGGACTGTTCGAGCCGGGTCGCATCTGCGTAGTCGTAGTTGTTCGCATAGGGGGGTGATGTGATCACGTGGCTCGCCCATGCGTCCGGGATCTCGGGCCTTTCCAGCCGTGCATCCTCCGCGAGAAACCGTGCAGGTGGGACAACGCGTCTAGTCGCCTGCATCTCGGCCATGTCAGCAGCCATCATGGTCGTCTGGACCATCCAAGCGTCGGCCGGAGTCATCGATGTCGCCTTGGTGCGGTTGGGTAGTACGTACTGCCACTGCGCTGTTCCAACCGGAGACGTCGGGCGGACGATGGCAACGAATGCGAGCCAGAGCAGTCTTCGGACTTCTTCACTGGCATCAACGGACTCGACCGCAGCCAAAAAACCGAGCAACTCCTTGAGGGTCTCTCGAGGGTATGCCTTGGTTAAGAGCGATGGCAGTTCAGCTGGTAGCTCCTTGGGACGTGCCGTCGAAGCGATCAGAGAAGAGGCGCTCTCGAACTCGGAGACATCAGCCGTCCAGGAGAGCTTCGCCTCAGCAACCCTGGAGACAAACGGATGGGGATCGACGCCGATCGACTCCCATCCGCCGAACTGTGTCGCTAGGAGGGTTGTTGCCGATCCGGCAAAGGGATCAAGGACGGTTGCTTCGTCGACATCCTCAAGTTGCGAGCGGACGAATTCCGCTGAGAACCCGGCTGAATAGCGGAACCACCGATGGACTGGAAGCCGCATGTTGTCGACGAAGGTCGTCGGATTTCTAGCTTGTCTGAGTTCTGGGATTGTCAGCTGCATGCCGATTGTCTGTCCTGATTGCGTGCCGTTCACCCAAGGGTAGGGAAGGGGTGTGACAAGATCGCGTCATCGATAGTCCCACATAGGGGTGGCCTCAGTGACCTTTAGCTCAGCGGGGCCAGCGCGTCGGGAAACGCCCCAGGACACCGGCGTGGTTGCGCCTTTGAGCATCCAGGATCGATCTGCGCTTCATCGCTGGAGCGTGCCGGCATCGAGCGAGCGACGAATTCTCGCGCAAGGTCGACGCCGAGCGCTATCTCGCGAGCCTGGAATCCGATATGCTCTGGGGCAGGTACGCCGATCCGCGTCTTGGCAAGTCAAAAGCTCGTCGACTGGCTCACGAAGTGGCAGGCCACAGAACCAACCTGAGTTCGGCCCGGGCGTGCGCGAAGAGGCCTCGATCCGCAACCATCATCTCCGATCCGGGCAACGTTCCGATTGGGCAGATCCAGCCAGAAATGTGTCCCAGCGGGCGGCCAGTCTCGACGCCAAGGGCCTCGCACCAGCGACGACAAGGAAGACCTACCAGCTCCTGTCGTCAGCTCTGATGTACGCGGTGTCGGAACGTGGAGTTCCCGCGCCTTGAGAAGTCGGAGATGCGGGTCTTCGATTCCGTTGAGATCAGGCTCCTCGCTGAGGAGGTTGAGCCGCTCTACGGAGCGATGATCCTGATCGCCGCGTACTCGGGTCTTCGCTTCGGCGAGTTGTGCGTCCTCCGAAATGACCGGTTCGACGCCCTACGAAAGACGGTGCGTGTCGACAAGAACGTCTCGGAAGTGGGCGGTGAGTTCATCTTCAAGGCACCGAAGTCCAACGCTTCTCTACGAACCGTGTCGATCCCGGGCTTCCTTGTCGAGGGGATTGTGCAACACCTTGCGACGTATCCTGACACGTCGGGACTCGTCTCCACTACTCCACAAGGCGAACCGATCCGACGCACCAACTTCCGGCGCAGAATCTGGAACCCGGCCATGAAGTCTTCAGTCGGCGAGCCGTGCACGCTCCACGACCTTCGTCACACGCACGCAGCGCTTCTCATGGCTTAGGGAGAACACCCGAAGGGTCATCCAGGAGAGACTCGGCCACGCCTCGATCAAGCCAACGCTGGACACCTACGGTCATACCTTCGACGGCCTTGACGAGGCTGTCGCGGATCGCCTCGACGAGTCCTGGCGCAACCCGGCTGGGGGTTCGCTCCGGTTCCGACATCGTCCAGCTACCCACCAGACAGTGAAAGCTCCCAAGCACGGTTGGAGTTCGGAAGTGGGCCCACGTGGACTTGAACCACGGACCTCATCCTTATCAGGGATGCGCTCTAACCGGGCTGAGCTATGGGCCCCAAACGAACGACGGAGTTTAGAGGGCGGGTGGACGGTTGTGTAAGTCGGATCTCTATCAGGACCCGTTCAGTTGGTCTCGCCACGAGAGCCAATCTTCCAAACCGGCCAGGGAGTAGTCGGGCCCGTTGGTACCGAAGGTGTACTGGGTGAACCCCATCTCCACGTAGGTCTCGGCGTGCTCGGTGAGAACGTCGATGGCGCCTCCTGGCTCTAGGCCGAGACCCCATTCGATGTCGTGCGGATCGCGGCCGATCTCGCCACACCACTTCTCGAGAGCGTCGATCGCCGGGGTGAGCTGATCGGGTCGATCCGGGAACAAGGCATGCCAGCCCGATGCGTGATTGGCGATGTGCCGCATCGTCTTCTTCGGTCCCGTGCCACCGATGAGGATGGGAATCTCCCGGGTCGGCTGCGGATTCAGGTGGTCCCACCTCGATCGGATCCTCGGAAGGGCCTCACCCAGCGCATCGAGACGTGACCCGGCGGTGCCGAACTCGTAGCCGTACTCGTCGTAGTCACGCTGGAACCAGCCCGAGCCGATGCCAAACACCAGCCGGCCGCCGCTGATGTGGTCGACGGTCCGCGCCATGTCGGCGAGGAGGTCGGGATTCCGATACGAGTTGCAGGTGACCAGGCACCCGATCTCGATCGTCGAGGTCTGCTCCGCCCAAGCCCCGAGCATCGTCCACGCCTCGAAGTGCTTGCCGTCGGCGTCCCCGTACAGCGGGTAGAAGTGGTCCCAGTTGTAGACGATGTCGGCACCCATCTCCTCGGCGCGAACCACGGCGTCGCGGATGGCCGCGTAGTCGGCGTGCTGGGGGTGGATCTGGACGGCGATGCGGATGGGGTGGTTGACAGAAGTCATCACCACCAAGTTACGACCTCAACCACAGTTGAAGTCAAGCGGGGCAGAGGCCACCTCTGCCCCATCAGGCTCAGGTCTTGGTCTTGGCTCTCTTGTATTGGCGTGTGGCCAGCGGTGCGAAGACACCGATGAGGGCCACGATCCAGATCAGCGTGTAGATCTCGGCGTTCTGGAGTGGCCAGACGGCAGGTTCCGGGGAGCCGGGTGGGATGTTCCCGAACAGTTCGCGGGCCGCTTGGGTCATGGCCGAGACCGGGTTCCACTCGGCGAAGGTCTTCAACGGGCCAGGCAGGTTCTCGGCCGGCACGAAGGTGTTGGCGACAAACGTCATCGGGAAAATGACCAGGAAGGAGGCGTTGTTAACCACCTCCGGGCTGGGAACCATCAGTCCGACATACGCCATCACCCACGACATCGCGTAAGCGAACAGCAGAAGCAAGCCGAACCCGACCAGCGCGCTGCCGATCCCGTTGTTGATCCTCCAGCCCACCAGCAAGCCGGCCCCGGCCATCACCACCAGCGAGAGGATGTTGTAGATCACGTCGCTTGCGGTCCTCCCGAACACCACAGCCGACCGTGACATCGGCAGGGAGCGGAACCGGTCGATGATCCCTTTCTGCATGTCCTCCGCCAGCCCGGCTCCGGTGAAGACCGCGCCGAAGACGAGGGTCAGCGCAAACGTGCCGCCGATCAGGAACTCCCGATACGACCCTCCTGGGATCTCGATCGAGCTGCCGAACACGTAGGCGAACAGCACCACGAAGACCAGAGGTGTGATCAGCACCGCAAACAGGATCTCCGGCACACGGACGATCTTGATGACGTTGCGTTTGGTGATGGCGAAGCCATCACCGAAGGCGTAGGCGATGTTCTGCATCAGGCCACCTCCTCGAGTGCCGGGACTTGAGCGTTGGTTGCGGCGACATGACCGGTGAGCCCCAGGAAAACGTCGTCCAGCGTGGGTTTGCGCAATCCGACGTCGGCGATCGCAACGTCTCTGCCCCTCATCAGGCGAAGTGCCTCGGCCAGGGTGTCGGCCCCTCCAGATATCGGCGCCACCACCTTGAGGTCCTCGACAAACAACTCCCCGACGGCGACTCCCGATAGAACGCGGCAGGCTTCGTCGAACGACGCTTTGTCTCGCACTGTCACCTCGATGCGCTGGCCTCCGACCTGGGTCTTCAACTCGTCGGCGGTGCCGTGGGCTATCTCTTTGCCGTGATCGATGACCAGGATGTCGTCGGCGAGCTGGTCGGCCTCTTCCATGTATTGGGTGGTCAGGAGCAGGGAGGTTCCTTTGCTCACCAAGTCGCGGATCACCTGCCACAACTCGATCCGGCTTCTCGGGTCGAGCCCGGTTGTTGGCTCGTCCAAGAAGAGCACGGGTGGCTCGGCGATCAGGGCACCGGCGAGGTCGAGCCGTCGCCGCATCCCTCCGGAATAGGTCTTCACCGGCCGGTCGGCCGCATACTCGAGGCTGAATCTCTCCAGCAGGCTCCGAGCTCGGGTCTTAGCCACCCGGGCACCGAGCCGATAGAGACGACCGATCATGTCCAGGTTCTCGTAGCCGGTGAGATGCTCGTCCACTGCCGCGTACTGGCCGGAGAGGCCGATCTTGGCGCGGACGGCTGCCGGATCGGCGGTCACGTCGTGACCTGCCACTCAAGCCGAGCCTTCGTCGGGTGTGATCAGCGTGGTGAGTATCGACACTGCTGTCGTCTTCCCAGCTCCGTTGGGCCCGAGCACACCGAGTACTGACCCCTCGGGCACTGCTAGATCAACTCCGTTGAGAGCGACCACGTCCCCGTAGCGCTTGACCAGGCCGGTGGCTTCGATGATGTTGCTCATCGAGAGTTGCTTCCGTTGGCCTGGGTGGTCCCGCTGAGTTGCTCGATGCGGGCCAACCCCAATGCTGTCGTGCTCAAACCTTGCATTTCCTTGCCTTTCTTCACTCAACGCAATTCGTACGTTGTAAGTCGTACGGCGTAAGATAAGCCCTACAAGGTAAGGCTGTCAAGGGAGAAAGTGAAGAAAGATCGAGAAGGTGCCTAGAACCGCGTGGCCGTCAGGCTGAGGTTTCGGCGATGCGGAGTCGTTCCAGGCCTTCGAGGAGCACGTCGAGTGCGAACTCGAACTCGGTCTGGTCGTCGCACCAGCCCAGGGTCTCCTCGGGGCCGTCGTGGGTGATCTCGGTGAGCATCCCGGTGAGGTAGGGGAGCTGGTCTTTGATGCAGTCGAACATCTCAGCTGAGGCCTGATCCTGCTCGGGTGTGTCGGGCCTGAATAGCTCCTGGGAGAACCCGAGCGCCCTGCTTCCCAGGGCATGGAGACCGTGATGAGCGAGGTCGTAGGACATCCCGCCTTCCCTCATCGTCCCCAGGATCGACTCGAAGTAGAGGATGATGGATACGCCCATGTTGGTGCGGCTCTCGAAGACGTCCGGTGCCCAAGGATGACGAAGCATGACTCGTCGGGCCGCCAGGATTCGATCCCTGAGGACAGCCTTCCAGTCGTCGACCGGTTCGGGGACGCTGAACCCGCCGATCTCTTCCCCGATCTCGGCCATGATCGCCTCGAGCACCCCGTCGAGGACGGCCTCCTTGTTGGCGACGTGGTAGTAGAGGGACATCGCTTCGACGCCGAGCTCCTGGGCGAGGGCCCGCATCGTCAGCGCCTTGAGGCCCTCCCGGTCGGCGAGTTCGACCGCGGCCTCATGCACCCGCTCCTTGGTGAGTGGGACTCTGGTCTTGGCTTTGGGGTCGGCTTCGATTGCCATTCGATCCTGATCTTAGCGGCTCTTGGTTGACAACCTTACAACGTATGAGTATGTTTCCGATTGTCCCCTTACATTGTATGAGAGAACAGGGAGAAATCCAATGGAAACTGCTGAGAATCAAGCATCGGAAGTGAAGTCGGGGAGTGTCCCGGCCACGATGCGAGCCTGGGTCCAGGGGCGATACGGAACCAGCGAAGTCTTCGATCTCGTCGACTTGCCGGTTCCGGAGGTGGAGGGGAAGCAGGTTCTCATCGAGGTTCACGCCTCGTCCGTGAACGCTGCCGACTGGCACATCAGCACTGGTTACCCCTCGTTCGTCAGGCTCCAGATGGGACTGCGCACACCTAAGAGGAAGACCCCTGGTGGTGACGCCGCAGGCGTCGTCGTCGCAAAGGGCCCGGAGGCAACGCGGTTCGCATTGGGCGATCGTGTTGTGGGCAACATCCCCGGCGGCGGTTTCGCCGAGTACGCGGTCAGCAACGAGGCCAATCTGGTCGCCTTCCCCGAGACGGTTGGCTTCGCCGAAGCCGGAGCCTTGCCCATCGCCGGGCTCACCGCGATTCAGGCGCTGAGGACCCACGGTGGGGTTCAGCCCGGGCAGCGTGTTCTGGTCAACGGCGCCTCCGGAGGAGTCGGCACCTTCGCGGTGCAGATAGCCAAGATCCTCGGAGCCGAAGTGACGGCGGTGTGCAGCACCGGGAACGTCCAGCAGGCGCGGGATCTCGGTGCCGACCACGTGGTCGACTACAAGACGCAGAGTTTCGGCGATGTCGGGTCCGGGTTCGACGTGATCCTCGACCTGGCCAGCAGCCAACCGATCAAGGTGATGAAGTCGATCCTCGCTCCCTCCGGTACCTATCTCTACATCGGTGGGCCCAAGGGCAACATGCCCACATGGGCGGCGAGGTTTGCGAGGGCAAAGCTCGCTTTCCGTAAAGGAGACCAGAAGCTGTCGGTGTTCACCGCGGAGGCAGACGACCAGGACATGTCCGACCTTGTCTCCTGGGTGGCCGACGGCAGCCTGACCCCAGCGATCCAGCGCACCTACTCACTCGAGGGTGCGATGGAGGCGTTCGACCATCTCGCCGCCGGGCATGCCAAAGGCAAGTTGGTGGTCACCGTCCGCTGATTCAACAGATAGCCGCTCATCTGCGACCATGCAGGGATGAGCGACGAGACATTCGGGTTCGCCACCCGATCGGTTCATGCCGGGCAGCGCCCTGATCCCGAGACCGGGGCCAGGGCCATGCCCATCTACGCGACCAGCTCGTATGTCTTCGAGGACGTCCAGCACGCTGCCGATCTCTTCACTCTTCAGACGTTCGGCAACATCTACAGCCGGATAAGCAACCCGACCACGGCCGCATTTGAAGAGCGGGTTGCTTCGCTCGAAGGCGGCCTCGGGGCAGTGGCGACGGCCTCGGGCAAGGCAGCACAAATGATCGCCCTGCTGACCCTCGCCGCAGAAGGCGACCACATCGTCTCTTCCAAAGCTCTCTACGGCGGCACCTATACCCAGCTCAACGTGACGCTGCGACGCATGGGCATTGACGTGTCATTTGTCGACCTCGCCGATCCGGACGAGGTGGAGGGCGCGATCACACCTGGCACCAAAGCCCTGTTCGGCGAGACCATTGGCAACCCCAACTGTGACGTCATGGACATCGAGCTGTACGCCGACATGGCGCACCGGCACGGGATACCGCTCGTCGTCGACAACACCTTTGCCACCCCATACCTGTGCCGGCCCATCGAGCACGGTGCCGACATCGTCGTTCACTCTGCGACGAAGTTCATCGGCGGGCACGGTGCTGCGATCGGCGGAGTCATCGTCGAGTCGGGGACTTTCCCCTACGACAACGGCAATTTCCCGGTCCTCACCGAGCCGTCGCCGGCCTATCACGACCTCCAGTTCTGGGAGAACTTCCGGGAGTACGGATATCTGATGAGGGCGCGCGTCGAGCTTCTGCGCGACGTTGGGGCGGCGCCTTCACCATTCAGCTCGTTCCTGTTCCTGCTTGGCCTGGAGACGCTCGGGTTGCGGATGCAGCAGCATGTCGCCAACGCACGTCAGGTTGCCGAATACCTCGCCGCCCACCCGGAGGTGGCCTGGGTGAAGTACCCGATCTTCGACGACAACGAGTGGACCCCCTTGGCGAAGAAGTACCTCCCGGAAGGACCGGGCGCGGTGTTCACCTTCGGTCTCAATGGCGGGTACGAGGCCGGGTTGTCCTTCATCGAAGGCGTCGAGCTGGCGTCCCACCTTGCGAATGTGGGCGACGCCAAGACCCTCGTCATCCATCCTGCCTCGACCACCCATCAGCAGGTGCCGCCGGAGGCCCGGGCCAACATGGGCATCGGTGCTGACACGATCCGGATCTCGGTGGGCATCGAGGACGTCGACGACATCACCAGAGATCTCGACCAGGCGATGACCCGATGAGCGTTGTACCTGATGCCACCGCCCTGGAGCGGCTCCAGATCCTCCAGAACTCCCAGTCGGTCGCACTCGTTGGTGTGTCGGCCAATCCGCTCCGGTCTTCCAACTTCGTCTCGTCCTACCTGCTGAGGACCAACTTCCGCACCTATCCAGTCAACCCCGCCTACGACGAGGTGCTCGGGCAGAAGACGTACCCGACTCTCGCCGACCTACCCGAGGTGCCAGACATCGTCGACGTCTTCCGGCGTCACGACGCATTGCCAGAAGTGGTCGATGAGGCGATCGAGGTCGGGGCGAAAGTGGTCTGGTTCCAACTCGGTCTCCGTCACGACGAGGCCGCACAGAAGGCGGTCGACGCGGGCCTCACCGTTGTCCAGGACCGCTGCCTGAAGATCGAGCACGCCCGCTTCTCCGGAAAGCTCCACATGGCCGGGTTCAACACGGGCGTCATCTCTTCCCGGCGGCGTCTTCCGGTCTGACCGGCTGACGCCAGATCGTGTCTCGCAGAATCGCTCGATCCCTGCGAGAATTGACTCTCGCGGGGACGTAGCTCAGCTGGAAGAGCACCGGCTTTGCAAGCCGGGGGTCGTGGGTTCGAGTCCCATCGTCTCCACGCTGTTCCCCCTCACGCCTTGGCCGCGGACCGGCGTTGGTGAGGGGAACACGGGAGCCGCTGTCGCTGTTGGGATCGGGTAGACAAGGAGCAGGATGAGAAGCGCAGTAATCGTCGATGCAGTACGGACTCCGATCGGGCGTCGCAACGGGGCCTTCAAGGATCTCCATCCGGTCGATCTGGCCGCCATTCCCCTCGAGGCGATCGTCAAGAGAAACGACCTCGATCCCGAGCTGATCGAGGACGTCATCATGGGCAACGTCTCCCAGACCGGTGAGCAGTCATACAACGTGGGCCGCAACGCCGCGCTGGCAGCAGGGCTCCCCGAGTCGGTGCCTGGCGTCACCATCGACCGGCAGTGCGGTTCGTCGCAGCAGTCGGTGCATTTCGCAGCCCAGGCGGTGATGGCCGGTGTCCAAGACGTCGTGATCGCCGCAGGTGTCGAGAACATGACGCGGGTCCCCATGGGGATCACAGCACAGCAAGGCCCAGGCCTTCCGTTCGGCGCCAAGATGCTCGAGCGCTATGCCAACGGCCTGGTCCCCCAGGGGATCTCGGCGGAGATGATCGCCGAGAAGTGGGGGATCTCCCGCGAGGAGCTGGACGAGCTTTCACTCGAGTCGCACCGCAGGGCCGCAAGGGCCACCGAGGAAGGTCGCCTCGAAGGCCAGATCATCCCTGTCGAAGTCACACGTGACGACGGGTCGACCGAGATGACCACCAAAGACGAGGGAATCCGCTGGGACACATCACTCGAGAAGCTCGCCTCCCTACAACCTGCCTTCCAGTCGGACGGCAAGGTCACGGCAGGGAACTCGTCTCAGATTTCCGACGGTGCCGTGGCGATCTTGATCATGGACGAGGACAGGGCCGAACAGCTCGGACTCACCCCGAAGGCTCGCGTCCACACCATGGCGATGGCGGGTGTCGACCCGGTGATCATGCTCACCGGCCCGATACCGGCGACCGAGAAGGTGCTTGACCGCGCCGGTCTCGGCATCGACGACATCGATCTCTTCGAGATCAACGAGGCTTTCGCATCGGTCACCGTGGCCTGGAGGATGGAGCACGGCGGTACAGACCCGATGGCGCTCTGGGATCGCACCAACGTCAACGGCGGAGCCATCGCCATTGGCCACCCGCTTGGGGCCTCGGGCGGGCGTCTCATGAGCTCACTGGTGTGGGAGCTGGAGCGAACCGGCGGCAAGTACGGGCTCCAGGCGATGTGCGAGGGCGGTGGCATGGCAAACGCCACCATCATCGAGAGACTGTAAGGATGCGGAGCTCTCCTCGAAGAGGAGAGACATGACCGGCAACACGTTCCTCGACGTTCTTCTTGCGCTCGTCATCGGGCTGCTGATCTGGCGAGCCTCGATCGCTGTCATCCGCATGTTGTCGACGCCGCCACCGGAGATCGACCCCGAGGACATCGTGCTCGTCGATCAGGACTACAAGTGCTCTGTCTGCGGTGCCGAGGTGACCATGAAGGCGGTGAACGCCATGGAGGACAAACCACCACGTCATTGCCGTGAGGACATGGTGCCCGTCTGGCGGCCGGCCTAAGTTGGTGTCGTGAGAATCGCCGCCGCACAGACAGCACCCGCCTGGGGTGATCCCGACTCGACCAAGAAGATCGTCACCGACTGGATCGGTCGTGCCGCAAACGAGGGTGTCGAGTTGCTCGCCTTCGGGGAGACTTTCATGTCTGGCTACCCCTACTGGATGGCGCGGACCGACGCGGCGAGATGGAACGCGCCGGATCAGAAAGAGGCCTACGCCTTCTACCTGGGCTCGGCTGTCGCGATCGACGGTCCCGAGATGAACGAGGTGGTGGAAGCGGTCCGCGACCACGGTGTGTTCACCTATTTGGGGATCACCGAGCGCAGTGACAGCGGCGGGACCGTCTACGCGAGCTATGTGGCCATCGACCCCGACCGGGGGATCCTCAGCTCACATCGGAAGATGATGCCCACCTATGACGAGCGGATGGCTTGGGGCATAGGTGACGGCCACGGTCTGCGGGTGCATGAGGTCGGCGACTTCAAGGTCTCGGGCCTCAACTGCTGGGAGAACTGGGTGCCCACGATCAGGCACACCATGTATGCGCAAGGGACACAGCTTCATGTTGCTTCCTGGCCAGGTGCGGTGGGCTTGACCAAGCACATCACACGGTTCATCGCCATGGAGGGTCGTTGTTACGTCCTCTCTGCCGGCTCGCTGCTCCGGGCCGACTCGATCCCCGGCGAGTTCCCGGCTCGGGACGCCTCCCTCGGTGACGATGATGGAGTTCTCTACAACGGCGGGTCGGCGATAGCCGGGCCCGACGGGAAGTGGTTGGTCGAGCCGGTCGACAGCGAGGAGAAGCTGGTGATGGCCGATATCGACGTCGAGAGGGTTCGCGGGGAGCGGCAAAACTTCGACCCTGCCGGGCACTACTTCCGGGGCGACGTCATCGACGTCAAAGTCGATCGAACCAGGCTGTCCCCGGTCACCTTCGAGGACTAATCACACGCGTGTAGTTTTCCAAGAGTTTGTCCACAGTTTGTGGGAAAACTCAGTCTGGTAAGGCAAAATCGGGCGAAACGAACCGACTACTCTCGCCGACGGATGCCCGAGTCGAAACGCCGCAAACCAAAGAACCGCCCTCAATCTAAAGCAGCGGTAGCCGCAGCAGCCAAGGCCAAAGACCCCAGTCCCACCTGGTATGTGGCACTGATGGCCGGCCTGATGGGGCTCGGTGTCATCCTGGTCCTGCTCAGGTTCATCATGGACTGGGATCAGTGGGTTCTGCTCGCCGGCCTTGTCGCGATCGCCGGTGGCTTCCTCATGACCACCAACTACCGCTGACCTCAACCCCCGCTACCGCGAACCTCAGGTAATAGCGACCGTATCTGGGCACTATGGCCTCCAGTTTGAATGTGGCGCGTGAGAGCGTCTCTCAAGCTGAGGCTATAGAGCCCGTATCTGGGCCGTATTACCTGAGGTTGCTGGAAGGGGGGTCAGGGGATGGTGGTTGAGGTAGTTGAGGTGGTCGACGTGGTGGATGTCGTCGTCGAGGGGGGTGTGAACTTGCCCAAGGTCACCGTGACAACGTCACCGGGCAGTGCGGTTTGGCCGTCCGTCGGGATTTGATCCACTACCAATCCGTCCTGAGCCGGGTCGGCCACCGGCTGGGTTGAAGCGGCCACGTTGAGCACGAGGCCGACCGCTTCGACCTCGGCACGGGCTTCGGCTTCGGTTAGGCCGATCAAAGGCGGCACTTCCACCGGCTCCGGGCCCTTCGAAACCACGAGGAGGATGGTGTCGCCGGAGAGCACCTGACTCCCTGCCTCGGGGTCGGTCCTGATCACCTCACCGTTCGGGACGTCGGTGCTGAACTCTTCTTCCACGGCGAACAGAAGGCCGAGTGTTGCCAGTTCCGTGGTTGCTTGACGTTCCGTCTTGCCTGACATGTCGGGCAGGTCAATCACTTCGGGACCGGTGGAGACAATCAAGTTGACCGGAGCGCCGAGACCCACCTCAACTCCCGGGCCGGGGTTCTGCTCGATGACGACGTTGATGTCGAAGTCGGCGTCTGGCCTGGTCTCGACGCTGCCGACGGTCAGACCCGCAGCTTCGATCTCGGCCCGCGCATCGTCGATGTCCTGGCCCACCACAGGAGGCACCGCGATCTCTTCAGCCCCCGAGGAGACGAATATCTGGACCACGCTTCCGCGCTCGGCTTGGGTGCCGCCGGCCGGGTTGGTTCGGATCACCGTCCTCGGGTCGAACTCATCGCTCGACTCGAAGATGGTGGTGAGTTCGAAGCCTTGGGCTTGCAATGCGCGCTCGGCGTCCTGGAACAGCACACCTGACAGTTGGGGAATGTCGACCAACTCCGAGTCGGGCTCGTCGCCGCCGGCCAGGTCGAACAAGAAAAACAGGAGGATGGCGAGTGCCGCCAGCAAGCCAAACGCGGTGAACATGAACGGCAATTGGCTCGTTGGCTCCTCTTCGATCTGTCTGTAGACCTCGTCGGGCGGGACGGTGGCGGGTGGCATCTGCGACATGACCTGGGTCGCTTCGTGGCTCCCTGCTGCTGGAGCTACCGCACCCAAGGGGGGGACAACAACTGGGTCGCCTTTCAACACCGCCAGCAAGTCCTGACGCATCTCTTCGGCACTCTGATACCGCCCGGCCGGATCTTTCCGCAGAGCTTTCATCACTACCGCGTCCAAGGACGCGGGCACGTCGGGATTAAGCGACGATGGTGCCGGAGCCTCCGCCGAGACATGCTGGAAGGCCACCGACATCGGGCTGTCGCCGGTGAACGGCGGCCGTCCCGTGAGGATCTCGTAGAGCACCACTCCCAGTGAGTAGACGTCGCTCCTTGCGTCGGCCGCGGCACCCTGTGCCTGCTCCGGGCTGAAGTAGGTGGCGGTCCCGATCACGGCTCCGGTCCGAGTCAGCTCCTGGCTGTCGTCCCAGGCGCGAGCTATGCCGAAGTCGGTCACCTTCACCGTGCCGTCTTTGGCGAGAAGTATGTTGCCCGGCTTCACGTCGCGGTGGATGACCCCGCCCTGATGGGCGACGCTGAGAGCAGCGGCGGTCTCGGCGGCGATCTCGGTGGCCCGGCGTGGCAGCAACGCCCCCTCCGACCTGAGCACGTCGCGAAGCGACCGTCCGTCGACCAGCTCCATGACGATGAAGTAGGTGCCTTCGGCCTGGCCCCAATCGAAGATGCCAACGATGTTGGGATGGCTCAGGTTGGCGGCGGCCTGTGCTTCCCGGCGGAACCTCTTGACGAATGCCTCATCAGAGGAGTACTGCGAGTGCAGGATCTTGATGGCAACACTGCGGTTGAGCAGCGTGTCTGTGCCTTGATAGACGTCGGCCATCCCACCTCTGGCGAGGTGGGCAGCGGCGACGTAGCGCTCGTTCAGTTCGTGTGGGAGGTCCATGCGATTCGAAGAATGTTAGGGAGAGGCCTGAGGCAACCCTCAGTTACCCCGGGCCATCCAAGTCTCGATGAGAGTTGACGCTATCGGTGTCGCTGTGGTTCCCCCAGTCGCCGATTCTCCGGACATGCTGCTTCCTTCGATGAAGACCGCAAGAGCGATTGTGGGGTTGTCCACTGGGGCGAAGCCGATGAACCACGGGTTGGAGAACCCTCCCGATCCGGTGGCCGTCCCGGTCTTCCCGGCGACCCTTACCCCCGGCACCGCGGCCCTGCGCCCAGTCCCTTCGGTGACCACCCGTTCCATCATTTGCGCGAGCACAGAGGCGGTCTCGGGTGCCATCGCACGGCCTATCTCGGAAACCTCCGCTGAAGACAGGGTCTCCCCGTCGGCATCGAAGACCCTCTCGACCAGATAAGGCCGGGCGGCGACACCGTTGTTTGCTACTGCTGCGGCAACCATCGCCATATGCAACGGCGTGGCCCTCACGTTGCGTTCCCCGATCCCACTCTGGGCGAGGGCGGCATCATCGTCGCTCAACTCGGCTGTCTTCCACACCGCCTGGGGGACCGTCCACTCGTAGCCGATGTCCTGGTTGAAGCCGATGGCGTCGGCCGTGATCCCGATCTCGGACGCGCCCAGCTCCATCGCCAGTGACGCGAAGGTGGTGTTGCAGCTTCGGACGAAGGCCTCGAGCAGCGTTACCGGGTCACCGTCGTTGCAGGGTCGGTCTCCGAAGTTCGAGATGGTCGCCTCCGATCCGGGCAACCCCAGCTCGATCGGATCCGGATAGACAGAACCAGGCTCAACCATCCCCGTGTCGAGGCCCGTCGCGGTCACGATCGTCTTGAAGGTCGAGCCGGGTGCGTATATCTCTCGGGTGGCACGGTCGGAGAGCGGGGAGGCCGGGTCGGTGAGGAGCCGTTCCCACTGGCCTGCAGCATCGGAACCGAGCAACGAAGCAGGGTCGAACGAGGGCGTCGACACCGACACCAACACAGCACCGGTTGCCGGATCGAGTGCGACGATCGCACCTCTGTTGTCGCCGAGTGCTTCGAGGGCCGCGCCCTGGAGCGTGGGGTCGATGGTGATCTCGAGGTTCTGCGGCCGGAGATCGCGGCCGAGGATCGCCGAGATGAGGTCGCTGATGGTCAGGTCCCGCTTCGACCTCAGCTCTGATGAGTAGGCGGCCTCGAGGGCCGTGTCACCGACGAGGAAAGACGAGTAACCGACGACGTGTGCCATGGCCGGCCCGAGCGGGTACTGCCGCTCGAAGGCACGGGAGCCCTCTTCTTGAATCGAGCGAGCCACGATCGTGCCGTCCCGTGCGACGATCACTCCGCGCTCCTTGGCCTGTTCGCTCAGTGCAGGGCGGGGATTGCGCGGATCCGTTTTTAAGTCGTCGGCGCGAACGACCTGGAACCAGGTGACGGCCACCAGCAGCGAAGCCATCGCAGCGAAGACACCGATCGCCAGCCTGCGAATAGGGCCGTTCATGACGCTTCCTCGTGACTTATCCGGACCAACAGCGCGAGCAGGAGCATGTTTCCAACGAGTGCCGAGCCGCCGTAGGACATGAAGGGGAGGGTGATCCCGGTGAGAGGCACCAGTCTGAGGACTCCTCCAACGATGAGGAACACCTGGACGGCGAACACAAGGGTCAGGCCGGCGGCGAGGAGCTTCCTGAAGGTGTCGCGGCTACGGAACGAGATACCAAGCCCAACCGCGATGACCAGGGCGAACAAGGCGAGGACGGCTACGGAGCCGGCGAAGCCAAGCTCCTCACCGACCGCGGCAAACATGAAGTCGGTCGAGGCGTTGGGGATCAGGTCGGGACGACCCAGCCCCGGGCCCGCTCCCGACAGGCTTCCTGAGCCGAGAGCGAAGAGGCCCTGGGCGATCTGGAAGCCTTCGTCCTGGTAGTGCTCGAATGGCGACAGCCAGGCGATCACACGACGTTGCACATGATCAAACGCCAGATAGGAGGTGATGCCCGCCACCACGGCCAGCAGGCCTCCGGCGACCAGATAGCCGCTGGCGCCGGTGGCGGCATAGAGGAGGAGGACGAACCCCGCGAACAGGAGAAGGGAGGCACCGAGGTCGCGTTGCCAGACGAGGATGAGGACGCTTCCGCTCCAAACAACGAGCAGAGGGATGAGCTGGCGCGGCTCCGAGAAAGTGAAGGGCCCGACGCGACGGTGGGCCTCACGCAGAGCCCGCTGATGGTCGGCCAGGTAGGAGGCGACGTATGTGACCAAGCCGAGCTTGGCCAGCTCCGCCGGCTGGAACTGCATCTCCGTGAACCCGACGTCGATCAGCACCCAGAGACGTGACCCGTTGAGCTGTAGTCCCCTCATCGGGAATCCCCAATCCATTGGCAGGTTGGGCAGCAGGAGCAGCGCCACCGAGACGAGAAGGATCAGATTCCGGTAGCGGCGCAACACCGAGGTGCCGTGGCGAGAGAGAAGAGCCAGCGCTCCAACCGCCAGGGCCGCGGCAATCAGCAGCCACCATCTCTGCAACCCACCCCTCACTGTGCTGAGCCGGTACACCTCGAAGAACCCGATAGAGGTGAGCGCGGCGACCGGAGCCAGCAGGAGGGGAGTGGCCTTGTGTCCCCAGGTTCGGATGGCCAGGTACAGGCCCCCGAAGGCGATCAAAAAAACGAGGAAGGTCAGCCCGGTCTGCACGTCGACACCGTCGCCCCTCGCGAAGTTGACCAGGGTCACCCCGAACGCAGCCAACGCCGAGGCCGTGGCGACGATGAGACCCTCGGTGCTCCGGGTCATGGGTCAGTCGGTGACGTCGACGACGATCACCGTGATGTTGTCGACACCCCCGGCCTCGTTGGCAAGCTCGACCAGGCGCCATGTCGTCTCTTCGACGGTGCCCTCGCCGAGGGTTTCCTTGATCAGATCGTCGCTGACCATCTCGTTCAGCCCGTCGGAGCAGAGGAGAAGACGGTCACCCGGCTCCAGCTTCACCTGGAACTCGTCCACGTTCACGAACCGGGTCAGGCCGAGCGTCCGAGTCAACATGTGACGCTGTGGGTGGGTGGCCGCTTCGTCTTCGGAGATCTGGCCCAGCGCGACGTACTCCGCGGCGACGGTGTGGTCTTTGGTCAGCTGTGCCATCGAAGGCTCGTTGAACAGGTAGGCACGGCTGTCGCCGACATGACCTAGCGTCGCGGTTCCGTCGGCTCCTAGCTCGACCAGGGTCATGGTTGTGCCCATGCCTTCGAGCGACGGGTCACGAGCGACTTCCTCGCGGATCGCCCGATTGCCGGCTGCCACCCGATCACCTGGGTTCAGGTCAACGGCGGACGAAGCAGCATTGACCGCCAGTCGTGAAGCGACCTCTCCGGCCACATGCCCGCCCATCCCGTCGGCGACTATCAGGATGGCACCGTCATCCGACTCGCCTGATGACGTCGGGAACATTGAGTCTTCGTTGTTCTGCCGGGTCATCCCCTGATGACTGGCGACTGCCCACTTGTATCTCATCGGACTTCCATGGCTGTCTTGCCGATCTGTATCGAATCTCCCCTGCGCAACTGCGTCGGTGCGGTCACTCTCCGGCCGTTGACGTATGTGCCATTCGTGCTCCCGAGGTCGTGAAGCATCATCCCTTCGTCCTGAGCGACCAGCCGCATGTGGAACTCGGAAGCGTAGGGATCGGTTAGGACAACATCTGATTCAGCGGACCTTCCCAGCACCGTCACGTCGTTGACCTCGACCTCCAAGCCTTGCTGTTCCTCGGACCGGACGAACAGCACCTTGGTGCCCTCCTTACGTTGCCGACGGACGGAGATGCCCAGGTGGGAGCCGATGGCCCGAGCGACCTGCCAGACGAACAGGTACACCAAGCCGAGAAAGATGATCCTGAGCAGAGCGAGTATGACGTCAGGCATCAGGCACCGGTGAAGCGGTATTCGTTGCTTGCGAAGGCGACGACCGAACCGAATTGGATCTCTCGCGGCGAGACATCGACAGGGGATCCGTCGAGGAAGGTGCCGTTTGACGATCCCGCGTCGCGAAGCCACGACGTTCCTTTCTCGCGCCAGAGGTGGGCATGGACCCTGCTGACGTCGCTCCGGTCGATCACGACGTCACATTCGGGAGCTCGTCCCACGAGGACACGGTTCCGGCCGACGTCTGTCGTTTCTTCGCCGACCAGCCTTGCCCATGCAGAGGGCGGTCCTGGGGAGACCTCGACATGACAGATCACGCCACCCGGCGCCACCTCCTGAGACGGCTGGATGCTGATCAGCACCGGACCTTCGAGGCGGAGGCCTTCCTCAGCCGTGTAGTTGCTGACTTCTTCGGCCAACTCGGCCTCGAGAGTTGCCGGTTCAATCGCCAAGTCCTTCGGGTTCACAAGCAGTGTGAAGGCGTTGGCGGTAGCTGGCCCGGCGTCGGTCTCGAAGCGGGCGAAGTCGGCTTCGCGAGCCAGCTTGCCGGCTATCTCAGCGGGATGGAGCCGGCCGGAGAAGACACGACCGGCAACTCCTTCGAGAAGCTTCTCCAGACGGCGCTCGAGACCTCGAACCACATTCACGGGCATGGAGGTTAAGGGTCATGCCGCCCTGAGCGGCGCCCGGCTTCCAGAAGAACCGGGTGGACAGTACGATTCCGGCTCGATCCGGGCGAGTGGCGGAATTGGCAGACGCGCAGGATTCAGGTTCCTGTGATCGCAAGATCGTGGGGGTTCAAGTCCCCCCTCGCCCACCGGGCCCAATCAATTGCCCTAGTGACTTGGCAGGCCACTTCTGCACCATGAAACCCCAGATGGCCTTGGCTATTGGCTACCCAGGGGCCGGGTCAAGGCACTCCGTCTCAAGGGCGCCGCAGCAGCGCACCAGCAAGTGTAAGCAAGGTGTCAACGGAGCGGCCCCAGGAGTGCTTTGAAGGGTCTTGTCCCAGCCAGCACTAACCACCTCTGTCTGTACGGGACGAAGAAGAAAAGAGCGACTAAGTCGGGTCACTACATCACTCCAAAAGCGAAAGCCCAGGGGTTAGTAGAGGTGTGAGCGCTATTTACTCGTAGGGTTGACTTATGGCCATCTTCAGAAGAAGGCAGCAGCCCAAGACGATCACCCTCATTGACTGCGGCGGTGATGGCAAAGCCATTGAGGTGAAGGGTGAGGCCACCTATCAGAAGGCTCTTGAACGCATCGCTGGGCCGAAGACTGAGGAAGGTGGTGCGCCCGATGTGGTGGCCTATTTGGAGCCTGACCCTTACAACCCGTATGACTCCAACGCAGTCAAGGTGTTCGTGAGTGGTCTTCTGGTCGGCTACATCAATCGTGACGATGCGGGGTGGGTCCAGAAGACGTGTCTGAAGATTCAGGCTCAGGAGGATGACAAGTTGGTGGCGATGAAGGGCCAGCTTGTTGGAGGCTGGGACAGGGGTGGAGGTGATGAGGGAAGTTGGGGCATATGGCTTTGGTACGACCCTGACCTGTTTCAGTAGGGAGTGACATGGTGTCAGACAGGAAGCTGCAAGAGATGTCCAGACACGTGGCCTATGGACGCACGCAGATGTCCAGGACAGGATTGGTTGATCGCTGGCTGCGATGTCGCCGATCAGATGTGTCCATCCCATGATGATGACCCGGTAGCCCAGAACACGAAGAGGACTCCAAACATCCAAAGCTGACCGAGACCCACGGCGATCCACAACGCGACCATCACGGCCGCGTCGAGGGCCGGGAACTTCCTCGCTTCGATGGCTCTGCCGTTGTCTTGCTGGTTGATCATTAATTTCTCCTAGTTGGTCGCCGCTTCTACTCGCTCAGTGGTCGGCTGTGCGTGGCACAGCAGGATCTTGGCCTTCGTGATCTGAGGGTCGGTCAGAGCGAAGGTCACGGGCATGTGCACTTCTCCAGAACCAGATCCGCGGCGCAGGTCCTGCTAGGCGGCCGCCCCTTTTTTTAGGACACCAACAAGGGTGTGGTTGCCATCTGCGGTGAGGTCGGTTTCGCCAGTCGTGCTCACTTCTCCATCGGCTTTCGGGAGCGCATGGGTTCACGCCCACCCAATACAGCCAGACGAGTCAGTGACGCCTTGCTATAGCAACGAGGGATGGTGGGCCCGCTCGCCGCGAACAGGGGCTACCTTGTTGACCGGAATCCCCGAACCGCCGGTCGCCATTGGTATTCGACCCACCCCAAACGTCACGTCGCCGCCGAATTGCCAGGTTGATCTGGCCCTTGCTCCTCGTCGTGGCGATCGCCTTTGCCCTTCTTGTCTCAGCGGCAGGCGATGACACCGGAGCGGAGTTCGAGTACATCGACACCATCCAGGCTCAAAGCATGGAGTTGGCGCGAGCGGGCGACGCCTTTCGCGACGTGTTGTCCAGACTGCAACGGCTTGGCCGTGACGAATTCGTCACCGTCATCGAAAGCGTCTCGAGAGACATCGAGACCGGGCTCGCCTTCGTAGAGGGTGAGCCGCCGACGGAGCGCTACGAGTCGGTCAGGTCTGTCTACAAGCAGGCACTCGTCACATGGCAGAGTGGTATCACCGGTTACCGCGATGCCGTTCTGCTTGCCGCCGATCAGCCGCAGAGTTTCGCGGTGACCGACGTGATGGCGTCTGCGTTGGCGGAGATAAGGGCGGGCGACTCTCTCTATGCCGACCTCGTCGAAGTCATGGCGTCTCCTGACTTGCCGCAACCCCCAGCGCCGATGGTGGCTGTCACTCTGATGCCCGCCGGCGGCAATATCTGGAGCCTCGCCGGTGCCTACATCGACTCCGCCCGCTCACCTAACAACGAACTTGCACTTCGACCCGGGCTGGCCGTGGCCATGGTCACTTCGGACCCTGCCTGGCAGGTCGACATCTCCAACCAGGCAGTCATCCCAGCCACCAACTCTGTTGTTTTCTCCGTGGTGATCAACAACAAGGGCAACGTGGCAAGCGTCGTCGACCAGCTTGTCATCACGTTGACGGGCGGTTCCGAGCCGGTGAGACAGCAGATCTCGATCGACCCCCTGGAGCCCGGCCAACAGGTGACAATCGTCGCGGAGGCAGTCGACGTCGTGCCAGGAGGCGTGTACGAGGTGGCTGCGGCTCTTGCGATCTCGGAGAACGACTCCGACTTCTCCGACAACATGATCTCCGTTCAGTTCACGATCAACGACGAATAACTCGATAGGGCTTGGAGAGGCCCCGTCGTTACCATCTCGCCATGCTCGACCCCAGGCTGCTTCGCGACAACCCCGACCTCATCGCCGAATCGCTGGCGCGGCGGGGCTCGTCGATAGACCTTGGTGCCCTCGCAGATCTCGACCGTGATTATCGATCCGCTCTTCAGGAGGCGGAGGAGCTCAGGTCGAGGCAGAAGGAAGCAGGCAA
Source organism: Acidimicrobiia bacterium (assembly GCA_028285585.1). Lineage (GTDB taxonomy): Bacteria > Actinomycetota > Acidimicrobiia > Spongiisociales > ZC4RG35 > CAXMPK01. Next base: position 497,414 of record JANQOU010000006.1, on the reverse strand, counting down.
AGAGATCGCCACTCTCGATGGTGAAGCCAAACAGGCGGCGATAGACCAGGTTTCGGAGCTGGCCGGAGCGCAGAAGACGGCTGCCTCCCGGGCCGATGAGCTCGCCGAGCGATTCCGGTTGGCATGGCTCGACCTCCCCAACCTCGTCGATCCGACTGCGGCTGACGGGCTCACCGAAGACGATGCCGTCGAGATCAAGCGAATCGGCGATCCGGCCACGGAGGGAACGAGCCACGCCCAGCTTGGAGAGTCGCTCGACATCATCGACACCGAGCGAGGAGTAAAAGTCTCCGGCTCCCGCTTCGGATACCTCAAGGGGAAAGGGGCCATGCTCGAGTTGTCTCTCGTCCGCTGGGCGATGGATCACTTGGTCAACGAGGGCTTCACCCCGATGATCCCACCCGTACTCGTCCGGGAGCATGCGCTCGAGGGCACGGGGTTCTTCCCCGAGGCGCGCGAGCAGGTGTACGAGATCCCCAAAGACGAGCTGTTTCTGGTGGGCACCGCCGAGGTCCCCCTTGCCGCCTATCACGGTGACGAGATCCTCGACGTTGAAGAGTTGCCGATGCGTTACGCCGGCTTCTCGACCTGCTTCCGGCGCGAAGCAGGGACGTACGGCAAGGACACGGCGGGGATCTTCCGCGTCCACCAGTTCGACAAGGTGGAGATGTTCGTGTTCACCGATCCCGAAGACTCGGTTGAGGAGCATGACCGGCTTCTCTCCGTGGAAGAGGCGCTTGTCCAACAGCTCGACGTCCCCTACCGCGTCGTCAACGTCGCTGCCGGCGACTTGGGTGCCTCGGCAGCCAAGAAATATGACATCGAAGCCTGGTTCCCCGGCGAACAGGCCTTTCGCGAGATCACCTCTTGCTCGAACACCACGGACTTCCAGGCGAGACGTCTGAAGATCCGGGTTCGTGGCGAGACGGGAAATCGGGTTCTACACACACTGAACGGGACCGCCTGTGCGGTGGGCCGCACCATCCTCGCCATCCTCGAGAACCATCAGCAGCCAGACGGCTCGGTGGTGATCCCCGAGGCGCTGCGCCCTTACACGGGGTTCGACATCATCGAGCCGTGAGCGACGTCTCGGATCCGATCTTCGCCAAGATCGCCCACCGCTACGACCGAATCAACAGGATCCTGTCGCTTGGTCAAGAGAGAAAGTGGCGCGCCCGCGGGATCGACATGCTGTCAGACGGGATAGTTCTCGACCTGGGTTGCGGCACCGGAGACACCGACTTTGGTGACCGCCTCGTGGTCGGTCTCGACCCGGTAGTCGAGATGCTCCAACTTAGTCCGGTCCGGTCGCGCGTGGCCGCCGTTGGCGAGCGAATCCCGCTTCGTGACGGCGTCTTCGACGGGGTGTTCAGCGCCTACGTGTTCCGAAACCTGTCGTCGGTGGAAGAGACGTTGAGCGAGATCGAGCGTGTGCTGAAACCCGGCGCGGCGGCTGTCGTGATCGACCTCTCCCGCCCCGCGCACCGCTTGCTCAGAGTTCTCCATCGTCTCGGCACCGCGGTTGTTCTTCCTCTGGTGGGCTTGCTGTTCGCTCGTGCGCCCAAGGAGTACTGGTATCTGCACAAGTCGCTGGACTCGTTGCCGGCGCCTGAGCAGCTTCTCTCGGGAGGTGACCTCGATCTCGAGGCTGTTTGGCGATCGGGTTTGTTCGGCTTCGTCTACGGCGCCTGTCTTCGCAAGCGCCCCGCCGCAGCTTCCGTCGACCCCGCCGCCTGAAGCGTTGCTATAGCAACGCGTGTCGCTCAGCGCGACCCCTTGCTATAGCAACGAGAGAGAGTTGATCGAGATCGTGACCCCGCCGTCGAGATACGGGGCACACCGTCGACATCGGCCGCCTACTCGGGCCGGGCGACCCTGCGGCACCCGGAACGCTCCACTTAGGGCTGCTTCCTTCCGGACCTGACCCGATTCATGGTGTTCCGCCGCGCAGGACCCGACCGTCAACATCACGTGTCCTCAATCAGGGCTTTGAAGCCCCGGTGTGTCGCATCCCTCGGGCGGGGAATTCGGCCCCGCATGAAGAGGGTTTCGGGTGCAGGGCACCCCTAGCGCCCCGCCTACACGATCGCCGGAAAGGCTACTTTCACCCTCACCGCACCCCAACACGGCCCCGCGCCTATTGCGGCGGGAGTGTTCCCCCGCGGGTGTTACCTTGACCGGTTCGTATGTCGCTCAAACGTTTCGGTCCCAACTTCCCCACGCTGTTCGCGGCGGCGATTCTTCAGGAGCTGTCGTTTGGCGTGCTCGTGCACCTGCCCGGATACTTGAGCGACCTCGGCGCCACCGAAGGCTTGATCGGTCTTCTCTACTCGGCTTCAGCGATCGTCTCGCTTGTGTCTCGGCCCTGGTTGGGGCGGATACTCGACCTGACCCATCGCCGCACGGTGATGTTGGTCGTCGGGACGATGAACATCACCGTCCTTCTGCTGCTGCTGACGACCTCGGTCTGGGGGCCTTGGCTGTGGCTGCTGTTCCTCAGCCAGCGGGTGTTCCAGGTTTCCCTGTTCACCTCGATCATCACCTACGGTGCCGATTCGATCCCTCTCGAGCGACGCACACAGGGCCTCGCCATCTTTGGGCTCTCCGGGCTGATTCCCATCAGCATTGTTGGATATCTGGGTGACGGACTGCTGGCTTTGAACGGCTTCAACGCCCTCTTCTGGGCGGCTGCGTCATTCAGCATCCTCTCTTGGTTCGTCGTCTGGGCGCTCCCCGTGCTGCCAGTGCGGGGTCGCCAGCCGCGACGCGGGTTCTGGCAGGCCCTCGTCCAGAAGAACATGCTCCCACTGTGGTTCGCTGCGCTGCTGTTCTTCGTGGGGATCGAGACGATGTTCACGTTCACCAGGACATATTTCAACGAGCGCCAGGTCGGTTCGGTGGGGCTGTTCTTTGTGATTTACGGAGCGTCGGCGGCGATCACTCGAATCTTTGGTGGCAGCCGATACGACACCATGCCACATCGCACAGTCCTGGTCAGCGCGGTCAGCATCTTCGGTGCCGGTTTGCTCCTGATGGGCCTGGCCGAGAGCATCGTGCCTTTGGTCTTTGCCGCTTTGATCATGGGCAGCGCCCACGGTGTTGCCTTCCCGCTGCTTTCCAGCGAGGTGGTCAACAGGGCCAGAGTGTCCGAGCGTGGCTCGGCCATGTCGATCTTCACCGCGCTCTTCGACGTGGCCCTGCTGATTGGTGCGCCGGCGGTGGGATTCCTGATCGACGGCTTCGACTATCTCGTGGCGTTCTCGTCAGCGGGCGTGACCCTGTTCGTCGGCTCGATGATCTACACGATTTGGGATCGACGCTTGGAGCGGACGGAGGGCAAGGCGATCGCCGAGGCGCAGATCTGAGCTAGCGCTTGCTCTCGAAGAACTCGGTGAGCAGTTCGCCACATTCGTCGGCCAGCACTCCGTCGATCAGCTCGATTCGATGGTTGAGCCGGCGGTCCTGGGGGATGTTGTACAGAGACCAGGCAGCACCGGCTTTGGGGTCCGGGGCACCGTAGACGATCCGGTCGAGCCGGGACCACACCGCGGCACCGGCACACATCGGGCAGGGCTCCAAGGTGACAACGAGCGTGTGCCCTTCGAGTCGCCAGTCCCCGATCTCCCTGGCCCGAAAGGAGATGACCAGCATCTCAGCGTGGGCTGTTGGGTCGTGGAACTCTTCCCGCCGGTTCCGGTCGACTCCGACCGTCTGCCCGGACTCGTCGAGGAGGACAGCGCCCACAGGCACGTCACCGGCTTGGCCTGCTTCTCGGGCGGCCGCGAGCGCTTGTCTCATGGCTTGTTCATAAATGGGCTCAGTCACAAGGCAGCATTATCCTGCCTTTCCCGTCGGCTCCGGCGGGATACCCGGAGGGATCGCATAGTCCGGTCTAGTGCGCGGCACTGGAAATGCCGTTGGGGGTTTGCGCCCCCTCGAGGGTTCAAATCCCTCTCCCTCCGCGCAAGCGAGTTTGAGCGATGCTCAGACGTCGCCGACAACTGAATCCCTTTTGGAGGGGTCGCATAGTCCGGTCTAGTGCGCGGCACTCGAAATGCCGTAAGGGGTTGACGCCTCTTCGTGGGTTCGAATCCCACCCCCTCCGCCCCCCACCCGCCAACCTCAGGTAATAACGCCCGTATCTGGTCGCTATAGCCTCGAGTTGGCCGCGGCCTTCTCGAACCTGAGGCCATAGGCACCGTATCTGGGCCGTATTACCTGAGGTTGCTGGAACCGGGGTCGGGAGGCGCGAGAATGGGTGGTGCCCGGAGGGGTGGCCGAGCGGTCTAAGGCGACAGTCTTGAAAACTGTTGGGCCCTTTGGGTCTCGTGGGTTCGAATCCCACCCCCTCCGCGTCGGCGCTCGCGTGCTCGAGCCAGCTCTGCGATCGCCCACCCCGCTTCAAACCGAGACCGTCTTGTAGCTTTCGAGAAGGCTGTCGATTCCGGGCAGTGCCGCGCGTCGTAGTGATGTCGGCGATGTCCGCCGATCAAGAGACGAAGGAGACAAAGCATGAAACACTTTGTTCTGCTCGCCGGCTACGGCGAGACAACACCCTGGGACGAGATGACGGCTGATGAGCAAGAGGCCGAGATGGCCAAACACGTCGCCTTCAGCGAGGCGTGTGAGAGCCGTTCCGGCGTGGAGATGCTGGGTGGCGAGGCCTTGGGTGATGGCTCGATGGCGACGACTTTGAGAACCCGTGGCGGTGAGATGACGATCACCGACGGTCCGTTTGCCGAGGTCGCCGAGCACATTGGTGGCTACTACCTGTTGGAGGCTCCCGATCTCGACACCGTGATCGACCTCTGCCGACTTCTCCCTGCTCTCGATATCGAGATCATTCCGGTTCTTGAAGTCCCCTGAGCAAGTCGTCGAACAGGTCCACCGGGCCGAGTGGGGCCGGCTGCTGTCGCTGCTGCTTGCTCGGACCCGGCGGATCGATCTCGCCGAAGATGCTCTGGGTGAGGCCTTTGCCCGGGCGGCCGAGCGCTGGCCGCAATCGGGTGTGCCGGACAGCCCGTCCGGTTGGCTCTACACCACCGCCTATCGACAGATAGTTGGCCGGCTCCGGGCCGAGGCGGTCGCAGGGCGCAAGGCAGCGCTGCTCGCGGTCAAGCCCGACTGGGTGCCACCCGAGGATCCCGACGTGGAGCTTGCAGACGACCGACTGCACCTCATCTTGCTGTGTTGTCATCCTGCGCTCCCTCGGGAGTCGCGTTCGGCGCTGGCACTGCGACTGGTGATGGGGACGCCCACCGATCAGATCGCTCGCCTGTTCCTCGTCTCCACCCCGACGATGGCGGCTCGTCTCACTCGGGCCAAGAAGAAGATCGTGCAAGCCGGGATTCCGCTGGGTGCTCCGATGGAAGAGGAGCTGCGGTCGAGGCTCGACGAAGTGTGCCGCACCATCTATCTCGCTTTCACCGCCGGGTACACCCCGGGCCCTGGACCCGATCTGTTCCGCGCCGATGCAGCCGGCGAGGCCGTGCGCTTGGCGGTTGTCTTGAGGGATCTCCTGCCGGAAGCGCCTCAGGTGCGGGCGATGCTGGCGCTTCTGCAGTTGCAACACTCGCGACGAGACGCCCGACAACTGGAAGGCCGGCTGGTGCCTCTTGCCGATCAAGACCGATCGATGTGGCACGCCGATGAGAAGGAGGCCGGGCTGGGGCTTCTCGCCGGCCTCGAGCCGGGCACTGGCTATGCCGAGGAGCTTCGGCTTCAGGCGCTGATCGCTGCGGAGCACGCCCGGGCAGCGACTGCAGCAAGGACGGGCTGGGCGACGATCGCCCGCCACTACGAGGCTCTCGAATCGTTGACCGGCTCTGCGATCGTGAGGCTGAATCGTGCCGTGGCAGTTGCCGAGGCCGAGGGTCCCCAAGCGGGCTTGGACCTTCTCACCGGGCTCGAAGACCTGTTGCCCGAAGACCACCGCGTTGCCGCGACACGTGCCAAGCTCTTCCGGCAACTCGGCCACATCGAGTTGGCGAATGCCTCGTACCGCACTGCGCTCGATCTATGCAGCAACGAAGTCGAACGAGCCCATCTACGCGAACAACTCGAGGAGCTTCGGGCTCTCGACCGGTAGTGCAAGGGGTTTCCCTCAGAATCTCGACGCCGGTACCGTTCACCGGACAACAGAGGAGAGGTGGCCGAGTGGTCGAAGGCGCTCGCCTGCTAAGCGAGTAAGGGGTTTAAAGCCTCTTCGAGGGTTCAAATCCCTCCCTCTCCGCTTGTCGCTGCCAAGGGGTCAGCCCTACTTGGCGACCTCTGCCAGTCGGGGCAGATGCATTTCCCAGCCGGCCCGGTGCTCTGCCGCCTCGTCTTCTGGGAGATTGCGGTGGGTGAGCGTGAGCAACGTCCCGTCTTCCACTTCGGCGAGCTGGATCGAGACGATCGTGGAGCCAGGCGGGATCCCGGGACGGTCGACCCATCCCCACGTGAACTCGACCAGGCGGTCCTCGACCAGCTCTGTGAACTGGCCTCGGGCGTTCATCCCGTTAGGCATGCCCATGGCGAATATTCCACCGGGTCGTGGGTCCAACTCTGCGCTCGCGCTCTGCCACTGCACCCACTTCTCTGCCTCGGTGAGGTAGCGATAGACGATGGATGGGGGAGCGGCGATCCTCTGTTCGACGACGATCTCGGTCATTGGCCCTCCTCGATGGTTCGGGCCAGGTCGGCCAGCGTCTCCTTCCACATCGCTTCGAGCAAGGCCCGATACGGAGCCAGAGCGTCCCGGTCTGCCACATAGAGCCGGCGATTCCCGTCTTTGCGCATCTTCACGAGCCCGCTCTGGCGAAGGACGCCTAGATGCTGGGACACCGCGCCAAAGGTCACATCGAACTGGGCGGCGATCTCGGAGGCGGCCAGCTCTTCGTCCCATATCAGTTTCAAAATCTCTCGGCGGCGAGGCTCGGCGATGACTTGAAGGGTGTCCACCCCTCTATTTTAGCGCGAATTGAAATAGTCGAAAGAACACGATATAGTCATCACTAAAATATGACACAGAGAGGAGCCCATATGCCCAACTACATACTCATCTACAAAGGTGAAGCCACCGATATGGCCGACATGACGCCCGAGGAGGGCGCCGCTGTGCTTGCCAAATGGCAGTCGTGGATGGAGAAAGTCGGTCCGGCCCTGCAAGATGTGGGAAGCCCCTTCGGGCCTGGCGCGTCGGTGATCGATGATGGGAGCACTGGTGCCCCAGAAAGCCTCACCGGTTATTCGATCATCGCCGCGAACGACCTCGACCAGGCGCAACAGCTCACCGACGGACATCCCTATCTGAGCGAGGGCCTCGGCAACTACGCCGTTGAGGTGTTCGAGTTGATGCCGGTCCCCTTCGAGGACTGAACCGACTAGCCCGTGTGCAGAAAGGAGTACTCAGTACTCCTATCTGCACACGCTCACCCAACCTTTGACTGCTCGTTCGAGCATCGGCAGCGGCATCGCGCCGTTGGCCAACATGGTGTTGTGGAATCCCTTGATCTCGAATCGGTTGCCAAGCTCGGCCTCGGCCTCCTCACGCAGCCTGAAGATCTCGAGCTGGCCCATCTTGTAGGCGAGAGCTTGGCCAGGCATCCCGATGTACCGGTCGACTTCCTGCTCGATGGTGAGCAAGCCGATAGGCGTCCACTCCTGTAGGAACTCGATGGCCTGCTGCCGGCTCCAGCCCAAAGCGTGGATCCCGGTGTCGGTGACCAGGCGCCCGGCGCGCCATGCGTCGGCACTGACCATCCCGAGGCGATCGACCTCCGACGAGTACAGGCCCATCTCATCGGCGAGACGTTCGGAGTAGAGGCCCCACCCCTCGGTGTGTGCAAACACGTTCGCATAGCGCCGGAAGGTTGGGATCCCCTCCAATTCCGAGGCGAGTGACCGGTCGAAGTGGTGCCCTGGAATCCCCTCGTGAAAGTGAATCGACTCGTACTCGAACCTGTCCCGTTCCTCAGGCTTGTAGGTGTTGAGGAAGTAGCGGCCCGGCCGGGAGCCGTCGACAGGTGGCTGCATGTAATACGCCGGTGGGCTGGCCGGCGCGGATGCGGCCGGCACGGGAACTACATCACATGTGGTGTCGGGCCGGATGTCGAACCAGTCATCCACCGCGGCCCAGGCTCTCTCCAACGCTGTCCGGGCGTGATCGAGCATCTCATCTTCGGATGTGAAACGCATGGCCGGGTCGTTGTGAAGCCGGTCGAACACGGCGTCTTTGCTGTCGAGACCGAAGGCCTTTCCACCGATCTCTACCCATTCGGCCGCGTTGACCTCGGTCGCCCAATGCTGACCAACGTCGTGGATTTTCTGGGCGGTCTCCTCCAACTGGGTGTACTTGTAGATGTTGTGGGCGTAGATCTCCTCGCCACCCGTCATCCACATCAGTCCGCACTTCTCGTCCGGCCGGGCGACGGGTGCGATGTGTTCCGACAAACCAGCCCTGTAGGTCTCAAAGGCAGGCCGGATCGTCCCGATCACCAGATTGGTGGCGCGTTCCAACCAATCAGTCCCGTCTTTCGGGAGCTCGAGCTGAAGGAATGGGTCGTCTTCGAGAGGAAGGTCGAGATAGCGGTCCAGCTGGTCGATGACCCGCTCCATCGATGCCAAGGCAGGTGACATCCCCCCATCTGCGTTGGCGCGCTGAAGGGTGAGGCCGTCGGCCAGGTACTCGGGGACCTTCGAATACCTCTCCAGAAGAGCTTCGGCCTGCGACATCTCGCTGACCGTGTTCTGACGAGTGCTGCTGAGGAGCGGGGCGTGAATCCCGGTGAACGGGTCGATCGAGGTGATCGGGAATCGAAGCTCTATGTCCTTGGCAGTGGTTCGACTCTGATAGACGAGCAGCTCCGCCGTGATCTGCTCCTGCAATGGGAGGCTGCTCAGATCGAGTTGCGCCGCCTCGTCGGCGATGGCCCTGAAGCGGTCGGCGAAACCCTGCAGGCTCGACTCGTCCCAGGAGCGCAGTTGATCGTCGAAGTCGTGGATCCCGCGCACGGTGGCCACCGTCGGGACGTACTCGGCGTAGGTGTTCCAGTACCGGTCGCCAAGCGATTCGAGGGTTGTGGATGTCGATTCCATGCACCAAATGTAGTGATGTATGAAAAACTTGACACTGTGTAAGGAATATCGTACATTGTCTGTGTAAACAATTACTTACATGGAGGTCGGATGTGACATTCGAAGAGAAGAGCACTTGGCTGATCCTGGTGACGATGACCCTGGTCTACGGTTGGTATTTCGCCACCGTCGCCGGGCAGCTGGGCGGCACCGATGTCGGAGACATCGACTACCAGGGATTGATGCTGACAACTGTCGGCCTAGTGGTGGCTTTGGCGGTGGTCGGGATCATCCTCATCACGGTTGCCGGTCGTGGCGACGACTCGAAAGACGAGCGTGACAAGACGATCAACCGCTACGGCGAGTACATCGGTGGTTTCGTCCTCACCGCAGGGGCGCTCGGCGGGATGCTGCTCGCCATGATCGAACTTGAGCACTTCTGGGTTGCCAACACGCTGCTCGCCGGGCTGGTGCTTTCTGAGATTGCCTCGAACATCACCAAGCTCGTGCTCTATCGCCGAGGGGTGGTGAGCTGGTGAAGCCGACCAAGATCACCAATCGAATCCGGCAGCTGCGTTTCGCAGCCGGTGAGATGACGCAGGCCGAGCTTGCCGAGGCGGTCGGAGTCACCCGGCAAACGGTCATCGCCATCGAGAAAGGCAAGTATTCCCCTTCACTCGAGGTGGCTTTCAAGATGGCCCGGCAACTCGGGGTCCCCTTGGACGAGGTGTTCCAATACCCGGACTGAAGCCCTGTCAGCGCTGTGTTTTGGTACCCCTTGGCAATCAGTAGCTTTGCTCTCATACGAAAGGAGCGAAGGTGAAAGTCGCCTACGTTTTGAACACGCCGCGTGCCGCCAGTTACAAGGTGGCCCAGATGATCCTGCCGCAGCTCGAGGCCGGCACCCACGGAGTAGAGGTTGTTGGGATCTTCTTCTTCGACGACAACGTCTGGTCTCTCCGCAAGGGTGACCCGATCGGTGAACGGCTCTCCGCTGTGGCCAAGGAGACCGGCATGTTGATCATGGCCTGTGACAACTGCGCGCTGGAGCGCAACCTGGCCGAGGGCGAGCCGCGCTGGTGTGACCCTTCCTCGGGTGAGGGCCGGACCGAGCCGGGCGAGTGCACTCCGGTGGACATGGTGGATGGTGCCGGAGTCGGGTGTTTCCCCGATCTGTACGCAGCTCTCGGTGGCAACCCACCCGACCAGGTGATCAGCCTGTAGCCACCTGGCAGCAACTTCTGAATGGGGAGGGCAAGGCGTTAACCTCTTGTCCTCCCTCGCGCTCGTAGCTCAATTGGATAGAGCGTCTGACTACGGATCAGAAGGTTGGGGGTTCGAGTCCTCCCGAGCGCGCTTCGCGACGGCGCAAAGTTGTAGAGAAAATGGCTCCGGCAACTCGGCGATTACTCGTTTAGTGCCCAAAACGCGTTTGGGTCTGTGTCGCTTCTTCCGATCCATTCGATGACGCCTAGCTTCGCCATCTGTCGCAGCCGTCTGATTGCTGTCGGTCTCGTGACCCCGAGCAACTCAGCTACTTCGCCAGTTCGAAGTCGACCGACTTGACGTAGAGCTGCGACCACGTCTTGCCAACCGGCCGGAAGCTGTTCGGCTAGCTGCGGGTCAACTGCGTTGGCCGTAAGAGCCACTCGAACTCCCCCAGCGGTTTGCTGATACAGCGGTGCGGGTAGACCGAAGAGCGCCATCTCTTCGAACATCCTCCGGATACCTTCACCTAGCTCTTGAGCCCAGCCTTGTTCCGTACAGACACGTGCCACGCGTGGGTTGCGGGCAAACCGCATCGCTTCTCGCGGATCGCGTGCTTCGGCCAGTCCGGGAAATCGACCAGGATTTGAGACTTCGATTCGGTCGGCGAATATCTCGACCCGGATATGGTCACCTCCGAGCGAATAAGACCTATGGACCACGGCGTTGACGAGTGATTCGAGCCATGCGTCTTCGGGTATCAGGGGCAGCGGCGCGAAGCGACCTGACGCAGAGAGACGGCGAGCGGTTGGTTGAAGCTCACGAATCGCATCGGATGAGCGAATGAGAATCTCGTCGATCGTCCCGTCGAAAGCATGGTCTTCTACCAGTTGCTGTCGCCCACCAGTCTGTCGCTCCGTGCCTCGGAATTTGAGGACGCGGACGTAGGCATTCGGAAAGAGAACCTGCGGCTCTTTGGAGAAGAGGAGGACAGCGGCCGCCGTGACACCCTCACTGTTGAGGAGGCCTCGTCGACGCATCAGTCGTTCGGGATCCGCTGTGCCGAGGGTCTCGGCCCAGCTATAGATTCGTTCCCAATCCAAGTCGTCCTCCGAAACGTCGGCGACTGTCGTGCCGTCGAAGACACTCTGTCCCTTGTCGTACGTCAGTTCTTGACGTTGAGCAAAAGTGAGACGTCTGGTTTCGTCGCCGACTCGGAAGTACACCTCGTCGCGTTGATTGTTGTGAACGACAGCCGAAGGTTCCACCTCAATAACCAGGAGATGATCGAGTTCACCGCTGTTGTTCACGCACTCGACTTCTCTGGCATGAGCACGGACTAGCGGTTGAGAATGGTCTATTGCGGCCTGCCGCAGGTCGTTGATCCGTTGGCCTTGAGCGTCGATGCCTTCCGCACCATCGGGTCCGAGTCCCACGACGATCGTCCCGCCTTCGGCATTGGCAAGGGCAATCTCGACATTGGCCAGGTCGCGTGGGGATACTCGAGCACTCTTTCTCTCGTACCACTGGTTCTCTGCGATGGAGCGGAGTGCCTGACCGATGTTCGCGGGGTCCTCGCTGAGGGCTTGGGATACCTCTACTCTCATCGACCTACATCATACCCTAAAAATTTTAGAGTAGTTGGAAGTAGTAGTGGTCGCTCCCTCCGGCATAGGGCCAAAATGTGGACGGTGCTGTCGTTGGCTGTTTCCCAGGTGCCCTCTCGGTAGTCGTCATCGCCTGACTTCGGTTTTGAGGTCTATCTCGTCTGATGCCCGGAGCAGAGTAGGTTCGGCTCGGTCGAAGGAGGGAACCACCTATGGAGCTTGGACGGCTGGAGGACGTTGAGATCCGAACCGTGTGGAGTCACGAGGCGAGAGACTTCACACCTTGGCTGTTGGAGCACGCCGATCACCTTGCAGAAACACTCGGAATGGACGTTGAGCTCGAGCAGTCTGAGCATCCTGTGGGAGGGTTCTCTCTAGACCTCATCGGGCGGGACTTGACTCACGATGCGGTCCTGATTGTTGAGAACCAGTTAGAGGTGACCAACCACACCCACCTTGGTCAGATACTCACCTACGCGGCCGGCACAGATGCGGCGAGCATTGTCTGGGTCGCAACTGAGTTTCGTCAGGAGCACCGGCAGGCAATCGATTGGCTCAATGAGCAGACACGCGAAGACGTTCGTTTCTTCGGTGTCCAGATCCAAGTGGTGCGGATTGGCTCGTCGCCTCCGGCTCCCCTGTTCAAGCTGATTGCCGAGCCCAACGATTGGCAGAAGCAGGTGCGCACGGCAACGAGGTCAGGGCGTGTGGGCACCAAGACGGCGAAGTATCAAGAGTTCTGGACTCGATACCTCGAACGAATGCGGGATGAGCATCCGGATTGGTCAAACGCAAGAACACCAGCGAGTGACAATTGGATGGATTCCCCCTCGCCGATCAAGGGCACTCGAATCAATCCGAGTTTCGCCCAGGGCCGCAGACTTCGGCACGAGATCTACATCGATACCGGCGACAAGGAGAGAAACGAAGCCATCTTCAAGCACTTCGAGAGTCATAAGGAGGCGTTTGAGGTCGAGTACGGGCGGCCTCTTCAGTGGGAGGATCTGCCTAATGCTCGGGCAAGTCGCATCGCCGACTATCGAGACGATGCCGATGTCATGTTTGAAGATCGCCATGACGAGTTCATCGAGTGGTTTCTCGACGCGGGTGCCCGTCTTCGACGAGCACTTGCGGTCATCGATTTGCCTCCAGCGTGAGGCGATATGGCTTGGTTGCGCAGTCTTTAGGGCTTGCGGGCGGCAGGCACCGTTTCCGGGCCTGACCTGAAGAAGACGAACGCACCTGCGGCGGCGATCAAAGCTCCCGACACCATCAGTGTCGCTGGGATGGGCATGCCGTCACCTTGATCCGGTGGGCCGCCTGCAACCACCGAGGCGGCAGTCGTGTCGGTGCTCGCCACGGTGGTGGTCGTAGTCGAGGACGTTGAGGTGGTCGATGAAGTCGTCGAAGTTGAGCTTGTGGTCGTCGTGGAGGCTCTTGCTGCCTCGGCCATCTCGTCGGCTTTGGCTCGCATCGCCTCCTCGTCACATGTCGTCTCTGAAGAGTCGACGATGAAGAACGTGCCGCCGAACGAAGACCCAGCCAGATGCTCCAGATCAGGGTGGCTCTTGGCAAAGTCCTTGAACTCGTGCTTTCCGTAGGAGTTGAGCGGGATCTGGACCTTCACGATGCCGTTCTCTTCGACCATTCCCGAGCCACTCACTGGCCCGGACGCACCAACGAGGTTCACCCAGAGCATCTCGGCGATGTAGTCGTTGAACCCGCTGAGGATCAGGATCCAGATGTACACCGACGGTGCGTTGTTGATCGGGTGCTCCGGGTAGTGGTCCACACCGCCGCATTGCTCGACAACTTGCAGCTCGCTGTCGGCCAAAGCGGTGCCGGCGCTGAGTGAAAAGGACAAAACCAGTGCTAGCAGTGCACAGAACCGTCTCATAACGGCTGAATCGGCAATCCGATTCATCGGCTCAAGCGTCCGGCGTAGGTCAAACGAATCAATCGCGGTTTCAACTCTCGCCGCCTGACTTCACAGTTTTCTCACAGAAAACCCACAGAAGACCTTGAGTGTGCGGTCTTAGCTTGCCGGCGTGAGGGATCAGCATTGACCGCGACGGGCGCAGCAATGGCTGAAGCGGCCGCTACCAAGGTCCTCGTCGTCGACGATGAGGAGTCGCTTGTCGACATGGTGTCGACGGCCCTTCGGTTTGTCGGCTACGACGTCAGAACTGAGCAGCGTGGCTACGACGCGCTTCGGTCGGTCAAGAGCTCTGCTCCGGACTTGATCGTTCTCGACGTGAACCTTCCAGATGTCGACGGTTTCGAGGTGTGCCGCCGCATTCGTCGTGACGGAGTCGATGTGCCAGTGATATTCCTCACTGCCCGAGACGGCGCCGACGACATTCGCGCCGGGTTCGTCGGCGGCGGCGACGACTATCTGACCAAGCCGTTCAGCCTCGAAGAGCTGTCTCTGCGCATCGATGCGATCTTGCGGCGAGCCGGGGGCCGCGAAGAAGCCGGCCATCGGATCACCTCAGGCGATGTGGTGCTCGACGAAGACTCGCACCAGGTCTTTGTCGGCGGCGCCGAGATCGAGCTTTCGCCAACCGAATTCCGGTTGCTGCGCTATCTCATGCTCAACCAGGGCCGCGTGCTCTCCAAGCTCCAGATCCTCGAGTACGTCTGGGAGTACGACTTCGACGGTCAGGCCGGTGTCGTGGAGACCTACATCAGCTACCTGCGCAAGAAGCTCGGCCCGACGGTGGCGGAGTCGCTCCGCACGGTTCGTGGCATCGGCTACGTCCTGCGTGTTCCCGACGCCCAGACGTGACTCTTCGCTCGAGGCTCGTGGCGACCTTCACCGGGTTGCTGCTGATTGTGATCGCGGCGTTGGGTGTGATGGCCGTGAACGCCAGCCGCGAGGTCCTGACCAGCCAAGTTGACGACTCTTTGGCCGGCATCCGTGATCGGGTAGGCGGTGGTTTCGGCCGCTTCTTCGCAGCGGGGCCCTTCGCACGCGAGAGCGACCCGGCCACGCAACCGGTAGCTGTCGTGATCGTCGACACCGAAGGCACGGTGGTGTTCGCCGATCCCTCCGGCTTCGCAGATGACCCCGACCCGCTGCCGAGCGTTGATGCCCTTCTCGATCTGGTGGGCACGGAAGATATTCAGACCGTTCCGTCTGAGGACGGCTCCCTGGAATATCGCGCGTTCGCACGGGAGATCGAGGGTCTCGGCACCGAGGCGTGGGCTGCCCCACTGGATCAGGTGGAGTCCGCTGTGGATGTGATCGTCCGGACAGTGATTCTGACCGGCACCGGAGTGGCCTTCGTAGGTGGGGCTCTCACCTGGTGGACGGTGAGACGTGGTCTTCAACCCGTTGACGACATGGTCGAGACTGCAACCGCGATTGCAGGTGGAGACCTGAGCCAGCGAATCGTTGCCACAGATCCTTCGACAGAGCTAGGCCAGTTGGGTGTTGTCCTCAACGAGATGCTCAGCCAGCTCGAGACCGCTCTGACACATGAGCAAGCTGCCAACGAGCGCCTCAAGCAGTTCGTCGCCGACGCATCACACGAGTTGAGAACCCCGCTCGCCGCGGTCAAGGGATACACCGAGTTGTACCGGAAGGGTGCGTTGGCCGAAGGCGATCAGCTCGACAACGCTATCCGCCGCATCTCCAGAGAGACTTCGAGAATGGAGGGGCTCGTCTCCGACCTTCTTCTCCTGGCCCGCCTCGACCGTGGCCAAGCGATGGAGCGACGGTCTGTGAACCTTGCGGCCGTGGTTCGTGATGCAGTCACGGATGGAACGGTGATCGACCCGAGCAGGCCGATCACCTTGTACAGCCCCGATTCGCTCAGGGTGATAGGTGATGAGCGGCGGCTCACCCAGGTGGTGGCGAACCTGTTGGCAAACACACGCGTCCATACCCCGGAGGGAACAACGGTGGACGTGACGCTGGGCCGTCAGAACGGGAGTGTTGTCTTAGAGGTCGTCGATGACGGGCCCGGTCTGCCCGATGAGTCCGAGCGGCTCTTCGATCGATTCAATCGCGTGGACGACTCCCGAGCGAGGGACAGTGGAGGTGCCGGCTTGGGCCTCTCAATCGTCGCCGCGATCGTCAAAGGGCATGGCGGATCAGTTGCTGCCGGAAACGAGGCAGGCCGTGGGGCACGGTTCACCATCACGCTTCCGATCGAGTCCTGAGCCTTCGTAGCCAACTCCCAACCCACTCACAGTTAGGTCCCAGACTCGTCACGCATCCTTTGCTCGAGCAAGCAAAGGACACATGTGCGCAGATTCATCTTTCTAACGGCGTTCGCCCTGGTGGCGGTCGCCTGTGACGGCGATGCAGCGGTGGACGACGTTGCCTCTTTGGAGGGCACGGGCACCACGGTGGCATCGGATCAGACCGCTGAGGAGGTCTCAACTGAAGAGGCCCTCCTCGAGTTCAGTGCGTGCATGCGGGAGCAGGGTGTCGACATGGCAGATCCGACTGTCGATGCCGATGGCAACGTTCAGATCCAGCCACCTCAGGGAGCCGGTGCGGGAGCGGACTTTGATTTCGATGAGATTCAGCCTGCATTCGAGGAGTGCCAGTCCTTTCTCGAGGACGTCACTCTTGGTTTCCAGGACGCAGACCTGACCGAGTTACAGGACGACCTTCTCGAGTTTGCCGCCTGTATGCGTGACAACGGCTACGACATGGACGACCCGGACCTCTCCGCCTTCGGAGCTGGTGGCGGGGGCGGAGGTGACGGCCCGCCGGCAGGTGGCCCCTTTGGTGAGATCGATCAGGACGATCCTGCGTTCCAGGCTGCGAGTGCCGCCTGCCAGGACATCCTCGCCGGGGTCGGCTTCGGGCCCGGCGGCGGTGCCCGTGGCGGAGGCGGATAGCCGTGAGTCGGAGCCAAATCGTTCACAAGGAACTCAAAGGCTGCTCAAAGGGCTCTCTCAACTCGCCGCGGCATGTTGACCCGGTGACTCGACCCAAGGAGCTCTCAGAATGACCATCCGCGCCACATCCCTCATGGCGGTGCTTGCGATGACGGTTGCAGCATGTGGCCAATCGTCAGCTGCGGAGGTGCCGAGTGTCGCCGACACCGACACGTCCATTCCCGGAGATGTTGCAAGCCTCGGCGGAGAGACAGAGGGCCAGGCCTCGGAGGAAGTCGAGGTGGATGCCGAGGCGGCGATGCTCGAGTTTGCTCAGTGTCTCCGT
Organism: Acidimicrobiia bacterium; assembly: GCA_028285585.1. GTDB lineage: Bacteria > Actinomycetota > Acidimicrobiia > Spongiisociales > ZC4RG35 > CAXMPK01. Next base: position 480,362 of record JANQOU010000006.1, on the reverse strand, counting down.
GATCAGGGCTTCGATGTCGAAGATCCGACGGTTGACGCCGATGGCAACGTCCGGCCTCCTCGTCTCGGCGGTGGCGGCGGCCTAGGCACCGGACAGAACATCGACCGCGAGGCAATGCAGGAGGCCCGCGAGGCGTGCTCCGACCTCATAGAGGGAGTCTCGTTCGGATTCCAGGAGGTCGACCAAACCGCCCTCCAGGATCAGCTCGTCGAGTTCGCTGCATGCGCACGTGAGCAGGGCCTCGACGTCGATGACCCCGACTTCAGCGAGGGCGGCTTTGGAGGCCGGGGGATCTTGGGTGATCTCGATCGAAACGACCCCGAGGTGGCAGCAGCTCTCGATGCGTGCTCGGACATCCTCGGCGCATTCGGGTTTGGGGCCGGTGGGGGCCCCGGTAGGAATCAAGGAGGTAACTGATGACAGACCAATTGACACACAGCGACGACGTGGTGGTCGTCGGACAAGACGATGCCGACGCCATGCACGAGCAGAACGGTGAGTCGCCGGGGCTCGACGACGGAGGCTCGTCGCGCCGCAGGTGGATGTTGATAGGAGTTGGAGTTGGCGCCATCGCAGTTGTGGCCGGCCTGGTGCTTCTCTCCGAGTCGGACACCGCAACCGAGGCGGCAGAAACGTCGGCACCGAACACGGCTGAAGTGGTTGTGACCGACCTGATCGAGCAGGAGAGCTTCGAGGCGACACTGGGCTCAGTCGAGGACGATCCGATTCAGACGCAACGGGCGGGCACGATCACCGAGGCCGCCGAGGCTGGCTCCACCGTGAGCCAGGGGGAGCTTCTGTTCGCCATCGATGGTGAGCCGGTAGTCCTCTTGGAGGGCGATCTTCCTGCCTACAGGGACATCGCCATCGGTGAGGAGACGGTGACGGTCACGGGGAAGCTCAACGGCACTGTGACCTCGACTGTGGAAGTCGGGACAGTTCTCACCCAGGGTGATGTCATATACACCGTGGATGGAGAGCCCGTAGTGATCCTCTACGGCGAGCAACCCGCATATCGCAGGCTGTTCGACGCCCGGACCAACCTGACCGGGACGGACGTGCTGAAGCTCGAGGAGGCACTCGTCGCTCTTGGCTACGACCCGGACGCGACTGTCACGGTCGATGAGGAGTTCACCAACACCACTGAGCAGATGGTGGAGCGTTGGCAGGAAGACATTGGAGCCGACGATGACGGGTCTGTTGACTTCGGAGAAGTCATATTTCTTCCCGGGCCGGCTCAGGTCGTGGATGTGCTGGTCAGCCCGGGGGACCAGGCGACCAGCCCGATCATGGTCGTGTCGACCGGTGATGCGGCGACCGGTTACGACGTGGCACAGCTCGAATCGGCGCTGCTCGCCCTCGGGTTCGACGCAGAAGGCGAGCTGATCACGGACGGGATCTATGACGACGCGACCAACAGCGCCGTCATCGAATTCCAGGTTGCCACCGGCATGGAGCCGGATGGTGTCGTGAACCTCGGAGAAGTCGTGTTTCAACCCGGAGCGGTCCGAGTCACGGATGTGCTGGCCGGTGAAGCGACCGGTGTGAACCCCGGGTCGCCGATACTGGGCATCAGCGCTTCTGAGAAGGTGGTTCGACTAGACCTGCCGGCGGCCAACCAAGGCCTGGTGGCACCCGGTGATGGGGTGATCGTCGAATTGCCCGACTTCAGCGAGGTCCCCGCGACCGTGATCTCGGTAGCCCAGACGGCCACCCGCACACAAGATGGTGGGGCCACCTTCGAAGTGCTCATCCAACTGGACGATCCATCCGTTGCAGGTCAGCTCGACGAAGCGCCTGTCGACGTGCTGGTTCTCTCCGACTCCGTGGAGGACGTGGTCGCCATTCCCGTCTCTGCACTCGTGGCTCTTCTGGAAGGTGGCTACGCCGTGGAGGTGGTGAACGGGTCGGGATTGACGCGGCTGGTCCCCGTGGGGGTCGGCTTCTTCGCCGATGGGATGGTCGAGGTCACCTCAGGCTCAATCCAGCCCGGTGAACAGGTGGTGGTGCCATGACCGAGCTGAACTCGGTCCTGGAGGTCGTGGAGGTTCACAAGGAATACCCCACGACTCCGCCGGTAAGGGCCTTGCGGGGTGTGAGCTTCTCGGTGGCCAGGGGCGAGCTGGTCTCAGTGGTCGGGCCCTCTGGGTCGGGCAAGTCGACCCTCCTTCACCTCATGGGAACCCTCGACAGGCCGACGTCCGGGGAAGTCGTCGTCTCTGGTTACCGAGTGTCCGAGATGTCCGATCGGGATCTGTCGTTCCTGCGGGCACATCACATCGGGTTTGTCTTCCAGCAGTTTCACCTCTTGAACGGCATGACCGCGTTGGACAACGTCGCCGACGGGTTGCTCTACACCGGACGTCCGCTCAGTGAGCGACGCGAGCTCGCCGAAATTGAACTGCTTCATGTGGGCATGGGCCACCGGCTCAACCAGCAAGCAACCAAGCTGTCCGGTGGCGAAAGGCAGCGGGTGGCGACGGCGAGGGCGATGGTGGGCAACCCGTCGATCATCCTTGCCGACGAGCCCACCGGGAACCTCGACACGAAGAACAGCGACGCGATCGTGGAGTTGATAGAAGAGCTCAACGAGGCCGGTGCAACCATCGTCGTGATCACCCACAACCGCGAGATCGCCGAGAGCTTCCCGCGAGCTGTTGGCCTGCGCGACGGCTACATCGAGTACGACTCGGCGTGGCAGGGGGTGGCGTGATGACGTCCACCCTGGAGCGAAGCCAGCTTCACGTCACTGATATCGCGCGCACAGCGACTGTCGGGATGAGAACTCGTCGGCTGCGGACTGTCTTGTCAGCGCTTGGAGTGATGATCGGCATCGCAGCGATGGTTGGCGTACTCGGGTTGTCCGAGTCATCGAAGTCGGAGCTGCTCGCCCAGCTCGAAAGGCTCGGGACCAATCTGCTGACGGTCGAGGCCGGTGGTGGGATCGGTGCCGGTACCGGGGCCCTCCCTGACGAGGCAGCGATCATGATCGGTCGCATCGGTCCGGTGGAGTCGACGAGCACGATCAGCTCGGTCGATGCCAACGTCTACAGGAGTGATCTTGTCGACGAAGGCCAGACAGCCGGCATCACCGTCCAGGCCGTGGACTACACCCTGCTCGACTCGTTGGCTGGCACGGTCGCCGACGGGAAGTGGCTCGACACCGCCACGGGCGCCTATCCGACCGTTGTGCTCGGTTCGGTGGCTGCCGAGAGGCTTGGGATAGACGAGGTCACCGGGACTCAGCAGGTTTGGCTCGGTGATCGGTGGTTCACGGTGGTGGGCGTGCTCGACACCTTCGAGCTTGCTCCAGACCTCGATAGGGCTGCGATGGTGTCACTCGACGCCGCTGACACCTATCTCGATCATGACAACGTGCCTACCAGGGTCCTGGTGCGGGTGGCACCGGAGCAGATCGACCAGGTCACCGCGGTTCTCGCCGCCACGGCGAACCCGGAGTTCCCGGAGGAAGTCGAGGTGGCCCGGCCCACCGATGCACTCGAAGCCCAGGAGGCTGCCGATGACACCCTCACGGCTCTCTTCCTCGGTCTGGGCGCGGTCGCCCTCCTGGTCGGTGGTGTGGGAATCGCCAACGTGATGGTGATCTCGGTCCTGGAGCGACGAGGCGAGATCGGATTGCGCCGAGCTCTCGGCGCCACGCGGCGCAACATCGCAGGGCAATTCCTCGGCGAGGCTCTCCTGTTGGCGACCATCGGCGGGATCGGCGGTGTGTTGCTCGGTGTAGGTGCGACCGCGCTCTACTCGAGCATCGAGGGCTGGGCCATCCTGGTCCCGGCGATCGCCGTGTTCGGCGGTTTGGGTGCTGCCCTCCTCATCGGGGGAGTAGCCGGTCTCTACCCGGCGATCAGAGCTTCACGCCTGTCGCCGACCGAGGCTCTGCACACGACGTGACTCTTGGGAGTGGCGATGCTTGAGTGCTCCCGCAATGAAGAGCTTCGTAGTGGTGGTCAGCGGTGTGCTGGTGCTCTCCCTCCTGCTTGCAGATCTGGATGCCCCCGACGCCTCGGCATGGGTGCCGCGCGTCGGGGAGCCGTCGTGCACGGCAGAGGCTGAAGCCGAGCCAGCCGGCATCTCGTCCGGCCAGTTCGAGGGGTTGGAGGCAGTTCTCGTAGCCGATGGCTTGGACGAGCCAGTCGATATGGCACAACTCCCCGGTTGGGAGGATCTGTTCCTCGTCGCTGAGAAACCGGGCCGGATCCTTGCGATCCGCGACGGTGAGGTGTTGACACCTCCGGTGCTCGACATCTCCGACATCGTCTCCGACGACGTCAACGAGCGCGGCCTCATCACGATCGAACCGCACCCCGACTTCGCCGAGAATTGCGAGTTGTTCATGTTCTACACCGATGTCGACGGTCACTCGAACCTGGTCTCGGCATGGGTGAGTGGGACAGATGTCCCTTCCGTCGATCTCGACACGATGCGCACGCATCTCTTCGTGGAGCAGCACCAGAAGTATCACCAGTCAGGCTCGATGTTCTTCGGCCCCGACGATGTGCTGTGGGTGTCGATCGGCGACGGTGGGCTGGGGAACGAGGAGCGCTCTCAAGACCCCCGAGACATCAACGGGTCGGTGATCAGGATCGATGTTGGTGCGCCGCCATATCGGATACCTGAGGGGAATGCCTTCACGGGAACATCTTCGTTAGGTGGTGCTGCCGAGATCTGGGCGATGGGCCTGCGCAACCCCTGGCGCATCTCTCTGGACGTCGAGTCCGGATACGTCTTCATTCCTGACATCGGCTTGAGCACCGCCGAAGAGTTGAACATCGTCCCGCTAGCCGAGCCGGGCCTCAACTTCGGTTGGCCGATCACCGAAGGCAATGAGTGCCTCGAAGTACCGGCCTGCGACACCGCCGCTTTCGAGCCACCCGACCTTCACATGGGTAAGAGCGAGATCTGCGCCATGGTCGGTGGCGAGGTCTACCGCGGGCCGGCGATCCCCGAGCTGAACGGCCACTATTTCTTTGGCGACTTCTGCAGAGCCTGGGTCAGGTCGCTGACCTTCGAGGACGGCGAGGTGGTCGAGGTCTTCGAGTGGCCGCAGCTTGACATGGGATCGAGCCTCACGTCGATCATCAGCGACCGTCAAGGCGAGCTGTACTTCACCAGTCTCGAAGGAGGCTTGTGGAAGATCGTCCCGGTGAGAGAAGACGCCTGACCACATCGGAGCCGGTCACGACTCGGTCCTGATCAGTAGAGCTGCGGGACGAAGGTCTGCTCTTTGAACGGTGGCCGTTCGTAGGGGATGTCCTCTTTCGCCGGAATGTCAACGGGGCCCGGTGTCATGTCCTCGTACTCGAACTGGCTCAACAGGTGTGAGATGCAGTTGAGCCTTGCCCTGCGCTTCTCGTCTGAGGGCACGACGAACCATGGAGACTGCTCGATGTCAGTGAACTGGAAGGTCGTGTCCTTGGCCATCGAGTACCGGACATATTGCCGATGCTCCTCCAGATCCATCTCCGACAGCTTCCAGCGTTTCAGCGGCTCCTCGTTGCGGGAAGCGAAGCGTCGCTCTTGTTCCTCGTAACTGACAGAGAACCAATACTTGATCAGCTTGATGCCGGACCTCACCAGCATCCGCTCGAACTCGGGGCAGGAGCGGAGAAACTCACGGTGCTCCTGCTCGGTGCAGAAGCCCATGACCCACTCGACGTTCGACCTGTTGTACCAACTGCGGTCGAACAGGACTATCTCACCGGCTGCCGGTAGGTGCGACACGTATCTTTGGAAGTACCACTGGCCTTGCTCGCGCTCGGTTGGCTTGGGCAACGCTGCCACTCGGACGATTCGTGCACTGGTGCGCTCGGTGATCCTCTTGATCACTCCGCCTTTGCCGGCGCTCCCACGTCCCTCAAAGACGACTGCGACACGCAAGCCTTTCTCCACCACCCAGTATTGGAGCTTGACCAGTTCCTCCTGGAGCCTGGTCAACTCGGACTCGTAGAAGCCCTTCTTGAGGCGGCCACCCTTCGTGTAGTGCCCCTCACCGGCCGGTTGCTCGTATAGGTACAGCTCGTTGGCATCGGCTGGAATCGAGTTGCCTGCGGTCATCGCACAGACCATATGCCGCCGCAACGAGGAGCGTCAGCCCCATCGGGTCTTCTCGTAGTCGAGCACCTCGTCGGTGCGGAGCTGGCGGGTGGAGTTGCCCATTCGCACGTAGAAGTCGGCCGACCGTGTGCCGCCGGGCTCATCGAGGAATACCGGGCGATCCGAGGCTTCTACCCGGACGAGAGCCACGGTGTGCTCGCCCACCGACTCGAAGGCGACATCGATAGATGCCAGAGCCGCTGCTCCCAGCCGCTGCCCCAGATAGTCGTGCATCCACAGTTCGTAGCGGTCGAGATCCTGCTGTCTCAGATAGCGAAGATCGGGCTCGATTCCGGTTACGGATCCCTCGTCGTCAACCCCGATCAGCAATGTCCCGCCTCTTGCGTTGAGAAAGCCTGCAACCGTCTTGGCCACCACCAGTTCCAGTTTGGGGTCACGGTCGTTGGTGTGGATGTTGTGCCTAGCCGTCTGCTTGAACTCGACGGTCTCAGACTCACCTGCCGCGATCAGGTCTTCCGCCTGATGTGCCACCTGGTTACGGCTTCGCCACCAGAGCATGCCGGCGAGGACCAGCACCGATCCGCCGAGGCCGGCGATTGCCGTGGCCAAGCCGAGGCGAAACAGGTTCTCGGGTTCTTGGAAGAGGTTGATGGCCAGGCCTCCGATCCCGGATCCGGCGATCCCGACGACGATCGTCTCCGCCCAGCTCAATGTCTGCCTTCCAGGCAGCACAAGCCGGGCGGCGAGCCCGAGAACAAGGCCACCGCCGAGCACCAGGAGGAATTGGAGCCCGTCGAGCACGATCCTGACTGTAGGCCGGGTGCAATTCGGCGATACCCCCTAAGGTGCCCGCCTGATGGCATACATCCTCGGGTTTGGCGGCTACGCACCGGACAATGTGATGACAAACAACGACTGGGCCGCTCTCGTCGACACCTCTGATGAGTGGATCACCCAGCGAACGGGCATCAAGCGGCGTCGCATCGCCCATGAGGACGAGACCACAATGACAATGTCGGTGGCCGCTGCCGAAACAGCCCTGGAGGATGCCGGTCTCGCTCCTGAAGACATCGACGAGATCATCCTGGCGACAGACACACCCGAGCTGATGACTCCAGACACCGCCGCGCTGGTTCAGCATCAGCTGGGATGCCGCAACATCCCGACCTACGACCTGGGTGGCAGCGGTTGTGCGGGCTTTGTCCAGGCCGTCGATGTCGCCAAGACACGAATCACTGTCACCCCCAAGAAGATCCTTGTCATTGGCGTCGAGCTGATCTCGCGCATGATCTCTGCAACTGACCGCGCCACATCGGTGCTGTTCGGCGATGGTGCCGGTGCAGTGGTGATGGGTCCTGAATCGGGCAGAGCGGAGGTGCTCGATGTGATCTCGGGGACGGACGGATCACACGCCGAGATCTTGACTCTGGCCGCCGGCGGGACTCGGAACCCGTTCAACGAGAGCAGCCTCGTCTCGGGCGACTACAACCGCCTGGTGATGGACGGTCGCAAGGTCTTCACCGAGGCCGTCAGGCGGATGAGTGAGGCTTCGACGGAGGTGGTCAAGCGGGTGGGCCGCTCGATATCGGATGTGGCTCTCGTCATCCCCCATCAGGCCAACAAGAGAATCATCGATGCCGTCGGGAAGAAGCTGGGCTTGTCCGAAGACCGGGTCTTCGTCAACGTTCACGAGTACGGGAACACCGGCTCGGCCACGGTCCCGTTCGCCATGTGGGAGGCGACGAGGGACCAACGCATCAAAGATGGCGACTTGGTCGTGCTGACCGCCTTCGGTGCCGGATTCCACTGGGCTGCCGCGGCCGTGCAGTTCTAGAGCCGGCTGAGGAAGCCTGCCAGCCGCCGCTCGTAGCCGTCCGGGTCGGCGTTCCAACTCATGACGTGGCCGGCGGCCGGGGTCTCGACCAACTCCACATGCTCGGGCACGGCGGCCTCGAGTTGTCGGCTCACTGCTATCGGCACCGACTTGTCGGACGTGCCGTGGAAGACCAATGTCGGAACCTGAACGGTCTGCGCTGCTCGTTGCACGTAGTTGGTGGCCTCCCAATCGATCTTCCACATGAGGTCGGCAAGCCACATGCCTGTCTCCTTCATCAATGTGGATGCCTTGATACCGAGCACTGGGAGTTTGAGGTCTGCCGTGTTGGCTCTGACCACGTCGGCCCAGATGATGTTCGGCGCATCGAAGACGAGCCCTACGACCTCGTCGGAGAGCTGCGATCGCTCGAGGAAAGCCATGATTACGGCACACCCGGTGGAGAACCCGGAGAGAATGATCCTCGATGCTCCTCGGCCAAGCGCATATTCGACAGCCGCTTCGAGGTCCTCCCACTCGCTCAGGCCGATCCGATGGCGTCCGGTCGAGTCGAGGGGAGCGCCCGGGTCGCAGCGATAGTCGATCACAAGGGAGCTGATCTCTTCGCTGTCGTATGCAGGCAGCATCCGCAACGCCTCGCGTCGCTCGGCCTTCCAGCCGTGAACATGAATAGCCCATGTCGGGCCGGCGTCGATGTGCCAGGCCCCCAGCTCACCCAAAGGGGCGGGGAAGCTGACCTCGGTGAACTCGAGCCCGCGGTTGGACGGGTCGCTTGGGAACGCATACCCGTCTAAGTCGACCTGTTCACAATCGTCGAGGGGGTCTGCGCACACCGGTGGCTTCTCACCGGTGACCATCTCAAAGCTTCTGGTGACATCGAGGGCGTACACGTGTCGCACCTCGCCAACGAGTCCGTAGCCGTTCTCCCAGAACAGCCCAACAGTGCCCGGGTGCCCCAGGTTCTGTGTGGCCGTGCGAGCGGTGATCACTATCTGATCGTTGGTCACCGAGCGAACCCAGACTCCCCAATCTCTCGTCCTCGGTCCGGCATCGAGAGCGTCGCGCCGGAACCCGAATGCGAGTGCCAGCCCGATCAAGAGGTGAGTTCCGGCTGCGATCAGGACGCCAAACGCGGCGATGAAGAGAAATCTGATGAGATGGCACCCTAAACAGCAGGAAGCCCCTGCTTTCGCAGGGGCTGCGACCGTTCCGGGTCTATGCATTCGACGTGGTCCCGTCTCCCGGCCTTGCCAGGAGGTTGAGGGTCCTCTCGGACACTCAGGCCGTCCCGGATGGAGGAATCGCGGTCACTCCTGCTATCCCCGTCCTGTCGTGTAAATGTGATGGAGATTCGGCCAGAGCGCAATAGGGGTTGTTCCCCATGTGCTAACTCGATCAGACCATGTCGTCGGGCCTGACGTAACCCTCCTCGTAGGCGAGAGCAGTCAACTCGTGACGGCTCGCCACCGAGAGTTTCTCGAAGATGTGCCCCATGTGGTTCTCGAGCGTCTTCACCGCTATGCCCATGCGCTCGGCAGACTCCCTGTAGCTGTAGCCACGAGCGATGAGACCTACCACTTCCCGCTCTCGAGGTGTCAGCCGTGCGAGCGATGAGTCGGTCTGAATCCCCTCGTCGATATCGAGCAAGTAGCCGGCAACGTCAGCTGAGACGGGCCGCGAGCCCTCGTAGGTGTCCGCTATGAACTTGGGAAGCTCGTTTCCCATCGTGGTCTTGGTGATGTAGCCGTCGACGCCGGCCTTCATCATCTGTGCCACATCTTCTCGCGAGGTCGACACGGTCAGCGCCATGAACTTCACGTCGGGCCGCTTGCTGCGAACAGCATCGATCACTGCAGCGCCACCTCCGCCAGGCAGCTTGACGTCGAGCACGACGAGATCCGGGTCGCGCTCGCTGATCAGCTCGATGGCCGAGTCGACGTTGTCTGCTTCACCGACTACGTCGTACGACTCGTCGAGGATCGCCTTCATCCCGGCTCGCACCACATCGTGGTCATCGACGAGAAAGATCCGCAGCCGCTCAGCTGTCATTCCAGGCCAACCCTGATGTTGATGTCAGTGCCGGTCTCGTCACCGGAGTCAACGGCGACAGTGCCACCGACCCCGTCCACTCGTTGGTTGAGTCTCCGCAGCACGCGATCCCGATCGGCGTCATGGGTGAACCCTTGGCCGTTGTCGCGAATGTGGATGTCGGCAACTCCATTAGAGGTCTCGGAGAACAGAGTGATCTTCTCGGCAGCTGCGTGCTTGACCGCGTTGGTCAGGGCTTCTCGGGCTGCGTCCACGCCGGCTTCCAGAGACGGCGACAAGGCGGCGTCGTCTCTGATGACAGCCTCGATCTCGACCCGATGGGTGTCCTCCACGTCGTCGCGCACGGCAAGAAGAGCAGCGCGGAAGCTCTTCTCATACTCAGAGGTCCACTCGTCGATGTTGCGACGCAGCTCCCGTTCCTGACGCCGAGCCAGATAGCGGGACTGTGCGGGGTCGTCCGCGCCCATCCTGATCGCATGAAAGGTCTGGAGCACGGAGTCGTGGAGCCGGTCGACCATCTGGACGCGGGCCTCGTGGGCCGCTCGGGCGGAGCGCTCCGCGGCAAGGGCCCCTTCGGCCGACTGACGAGCGATGTCGTAGTCGCGGAGCCTGTCGAAGGTCCACCCGACGATCGAGGCCACGATGAAGAAGATGATGCTGCCGGCGGCGCGAACGGCTCCGAGATCGGCGATCACGTGCACAGCGAACTGCTCGACGGCCAAGAGACTCGCTGCGATCAGAGATCCTGGGAGACCACCCCAAAGCGCGCCCACGAACACGTAGGACAGGGGTAGCCCACCGTGGAACAACTCGTCGGCTCCGGCAGCCACCGAAGCGGCTCCGATCGCGAGCATCACGATGCTGTCACCGAAGAACCACCTTCCGCCGGTGAACGGCTCTGGATGCCGGCGTGACATGTACCAGGTGAGGAACGTCCAAATGGTGGCCAGCGCGACTGCGGCATAGACGATGGTCGTGTTGAGTGGAGGCGGCTCGGTGTCTTCGGCGCTCAGAGTGACGACCACCAACAGCAGCATCCAGATCCAGCCGAGAAACCGGAAGACCACCACCATCCGGCGAAGGGTGGCTTCCAGCTCGGGGCTTCCGCGATGAGCAATTCCCTTCAACATCTTGGGCAAGTTAGCGACGGCTCCGAGTCGGCGTTCGTGTGCAATATCTCAAAGGAGGGTCGCGGTGCGACCCTCCTTTGAGCTCCCATTGTCCGTTCGAGGCTCGGGATGTTGCCTTCAGACCCCCGGGTCCATTCCATCGTTCCGCGCTGTCTCACGTCTGTACATGGGGAATCTCCCCCATGCCTCGTCCTGATGACTCAGGCAACAGCAGCGCGCGCGGCGTGATAGCCGCACATGCCATGGACTCCGGCACCGGGAGGTGTTGCCGAAGAGCAGAGGAAGACCCCGTCGCCGAGCTTGTATGGCCGTCTGCGGCCGAGTTGAAGCACCTTCCTGAGGCCGAAGACGCCGCCACCGATGTCCCCACCGACGTAGTTGGGGTTGTGCTGCTCCATCTCGATTGAGCTACGTGTGCTCCGCTGAAGGATCTGTTGCTTGAAGCCGGGTGCGAATCGCTCGACCTGACTCTCGATGGCCTCGGTCATGTCGACGTTTGAGCCGCGCGGCACGTGGCAGTAGCCCCAGGCTGTGTGCTTGCCGCTCGGAGATCGGGTTTCGTCGAACAACGACTGCTGGGCCAGCAGCACAAATGGCCGCTTCGGATGATCGCCGCGTGACACGGCTCGCTCTGCAGCCGCCACCTCTGCATATGTTCCTCCCACGTGCACGGTCGCCGCTCGCGGGCTGAGCTCGTCGGCCCAGGGAATGGGCCCGTCCAACGCCCAGTCGATCTTGAAGACGCCGGGCCCCGGTCTCCACCGCCTCAGACGGCGTGCCGCCGATGGCTCGATGCGGTCTCCTGCCAGCGTCAGAGCCATTGGTGGCATGACGTCGAGCATGGCGATATCGCCCGGCAACTCCTCTACTGATTGGACCCAGCGCCCGGTCTCCACGGCACCACCGAGCGACTCCAACCTCTCGACTAGCGCCTTCGCGATTGTCTCCGAGCCGCTTCTCGCCATTGGCCACCCATGACTGTGACCGATCGCTCCGAGCATGACACCCACGGCTGCCGTCGCCGGCCGATGAAAGGGAGCGATCGAGTGAGCGGCGAGACCCGCAATCAGTGCCCTTGACTCCTCTGTGACAAACCGCTTTGCCAGCACCGATACCGGAAGGCTGCCGACCGCGGCCGATCGGGCAAATGCCCTCTTGGCGGCGAGGCTGGGTGTCATAGGACCGAGCACGCCCGCGAGCACATCTTTCATGCCATCAACGAAAGGCCTCATCAGCGAGAGGTAGCGATGGCGATCCGCTCCGAGTTGATCGGCCGTCTCTTCGGGAGAGCGAAACAAGGCTGTCGTTCGATTGCCCGGCAGAGGGTGGGCAAGCGGGATTGGTGAGTGAATCCAGTCCACATCGAGACCTATCTCGTTGAAGAACGGCGAGGCGATGCCGGCCGGGTGTATTGCCGAACAGACGTCATGCCTGAGCCCCGGCAGTGTCAGCTCCTCTGTGCGTGTTCCTCCACCGATTCGGCCGGCTCCCTCGACGACGAGCACGCTTCGGCCCGACCTGGCCAGTTCCACGGCAGCTGCCAGCCCGTTGGGCCCGGCGCCGACTACGGCTGCATCGAACGCGCTCACCTGTTGGATTGTGGTCGCCCGCCAAACGAGCTCACAACGAGAGATGGCCACCGTTAACCGGTGGCCATCTCATTTCGGTGTCCTTAACGGACCCGGAGGAGGACTTAGATCATCTGGCCGAAGAGCGGAATTGCCAGCAGGTTGGCGGTGAGGGCACTGAGTCGAACCAGAGTCGGGTAGCGGGCCGCCCGGATCGATGTGGCGGCGAGAGAGACGCCGACGAGCACCACCATCCACGTTCCGCTGGCGAGCGTCGTAGCCATCAACAACACGAGAGTGGCGGTGGCCAATCCGGCTGCGGCGATCCCGACGCGCACTGCCTTTCCGGCGGGCTTGAGAGCCCAGGCATCGAGAACGAGATCTGCTGTCGTCATACCTTTGTTCTGTCGGCATGACGAGTCTCTGACTTGAGGGTCAGGTCCCGGTGAAGTCGGGGCTTCGCTTTTCCATGAAGGCCGCTATGGCCTCGGTGAGGTCGTTGGAGAGGAGGAAAGACGAGTTCCACTGGGCTACGTAGTCCAGGGCCTCTTCAACAGACTTCGTCTCACCGGCTCTGAGCACGTGTTTTATGCCCTGCGTGACCAGTGGCGAATTGGAGGCGATTTGCCCTGCGAGATCGCTAGCGGCGGAGAGGAGTTGTTTGGCGTCGGCGTGCACAGCGTTGACTAGTCCGTGCTCCTTCGCCCAATGGGCGTCGTAGTCAGCACCGGTGTAGGCCATCTCGGCGGTCACGCCGGCACCGACGATCGCCGGCAGCCGTTGCAGCGATCCGATGTCGGCAACCAGCCCCATCCTGGCCTCTCTCACGGAGAAGATGGCGTCGGCTGCGGCCAGCCTGATGTCACAGGCCGTGATCAGGTCCACTCCGGCACCAAGGCAGTAACCGTGAACTGCAGCGATGACCGGCTTGTCCGTGCGCGAAAAACACGAAGCCGTCTCTTGGAGCTCGAGGATCTTCGCGTAGAGCTTGCGGTTGCTATCCGCCGCGCTTGCCCCAGAAGGCTGCAACGTGGCCAGCATGTTGACGTCGATCCCCACCGTGAAGGCTTCGCCTCTCGCCGCGAGGACTATCGCTCTCACGGATTCGTCCGAGTCGAGGCCTTGGACCGCAGCCGGGATGTCGGCCCACATGTCCTCCGACATGGCGTTGCGCTTGTCAGGCCTGTTCAGCCAGATCGTGGCCACATGCCCGTCCTGGGTGATGTCGATGTGCTGGTAACCCATCTCCGAACCCTATTTGAATGGAACGGCAAACCCTGACCCCCCTACCGCGAACCTCAGGTAATAACGACCGTATCTGGGCGCTATGGCCTCGAGTTGGGGCTGAACGTGAGGTGATTTGGACCGTATTTGGGCGTTATTACCTGAGGTTGCGGGTGAGGGGGTTGCTACCAGACGTTGCGCCCGGTGGGCAAGAGCTACTCCGAAGCGGAGCGCCAAGCTTGGCGAAGTCGGATTCTGCCGCCGTACTGGAGCAGCCCTCCGGCATAGACGCGCCCGGCCAGAAGCAGGAGCCCGACGATGGAGCCGGCGGCTATGGCGATGGACACGATGTACTGCCAGACGGGGATGGCGTCCAGCGCAACTCTCACCGGGACGACGAAGGGGGCTGTCAAGGGAACGAAGGCACCGATCACCGCTACAGGGCCGTCTGGGTTGTCGAGTGTGATGATGCTGAGGAAGAAGGCAGCGATAGCGAGCATCGTTATTGGGAGTGAGGTGCTTTGAGCATCCTCCATCCGGCTGGCGAGCGACCCGGCGGCCGCAAACAGCACGGCATAGACCAAGAACCCGAGGGCAAACCAGAGGATCAGGTTGACCACGCTGGCCAAGGGGAGCTCGGGGACGTCGAGAGTCCCGGTGGCTTGTATCGCCACCGCTGCCACGATGATGGTGAGGCCGAACTGGGCCAGGCCGAGTGAGCCGATCCCGATGATCTTGCCGGCCAGGAGCTGCCACGGCTTGACACTGGCCAGCAGGACCTCGACCACGCGATTTGTCTTCTCTTCCGTCACTCCACTGAGAATCCAGGTGCCGTAGACCAGGATCGCGATGTACAGCATCAGCATCCCTGCGTAGGCGATCACGCCCTCCGATTCTCGATCGGTGTCGTCTCCGGAGAGCGTCACCGACTCCAGGGCGTCGTTGGTGAGGATCTCGACGACTTGCGCAGCCGCCTCTGGGTCTTGAGCGGCCAGCCCCTCGAGTCGGATCGTGGAAGCCCCGCGTTGCAGCAGGCCCACCACCGAAGACGAGCCGAAGCCACCTGCGCTCTTGGTGATGATCTTCTCGCCGTCGACCAGGAGAGCTTCTACCTTGCCGTCCTGAACGGCAGTCTCGCCAGACGAGACGTCGGCATAGGCCTCCAGCGTCAGCTCGACCGCAGGATCCGCACCGTCTTCGACGTTGGCGTTGCCAATGGCCTCAGCCGCACCGATGATCTCGGCATTGCCGTTTCCAACGGCACCGATTGTGTACCGATCTGTGCCGTCGCCGAACAGCGAGGGCACGATGATGAGCGCAAGAACGATCAGCACGGTCAGGATCGATGTGATGCGATAGGCCTTGGAGCGTGAGCGCTCCCTGATCTCACGGGATGCAACCACGACGGCAGTTCTGAAGCCGCTCACTGGACCGCCTCTCTGAACAAGTCGGTGAGGGAAGGAGTCGTGTACGAGAAATGACGCAGGCGCCCGGCTTCCTGTGCGCGGCCGAGAAACCCGCGCACATCACTCGAGGCGTCGATGATGACGTTGTGGCGTGATCCCTCGACCTCGATCGAGCGCACACCTTCAAGAGTTTCCAGTAGCGCTCTGGCATCCCCGTCGACGTCGACCTCCAAATGGCGAATGGGAGCGGCGTCCTTCAAGGCCTTGACCGTTCCTTCGACGACTATTGACCCCTCGTTGATGATCGCCACGTCTTCGCAGATGTCTTCGACCAAGTCGAGCTGGTGGGACGAGAACACGACGGCCTTCCCCGCTGCGGTTTGCTCGTCGAGGACTTCCGACATGGTTTCGGTCGCGATCGGGTCGAGCCCTGCGAACGGCTCGTCGAGCACCAGCAGTGCCGGGTCGTGGACGAGCGCGGCGGCTAGTTGGACACGCTGCTGGTTGCCATGGGACAGAGCCTCGATGGCGTCGTCATGCCGCTCTGCGAGACCAAGCCGATCGAGCCAGTAGCTGGCCGAGTCGGCGGCCTCCTTCTTGGTGAGCCCGTGAATGCGCCCCATGTAGGACAGCTGATCGTGTGCCCTCATCTTCGGGTACAACCCCCGCTCCTCCGGCATGTAGCCAAAGCCGAGACGCTCGCCCGAGCCGAGCTCTTGCCCGTCCCAGGTGACGGAGCCCGAGTCCGGGCTGATCAGCCCGAAGATGGAGCGCATGGTGGTGGTCTTCCCTGCTCCGTTGGGGCCGAGGAATCCCAGCATCCGCCCGCGCTGAACCGATAAGGAACAACCGTTCAAAGCGTGGATATCGCCAAAGGACTTGTGGAGATCGGAGATGACCAGCACGAGGGCAGCAGGTTATGGGCCTGGCGCGAGATCAGCCAAATGCTGTTAGACGACCCTCGGGGTCGGCACCGACTGCTCAGTCAGTCGAGCAAGGTCGGCCTGAAGAGACGATCGTGCGTCTTCAGCGCGTACCGATCCGTCATCCCGGCGACGTAGTCGATGGCCCGGGTGAGGCCGTCGGCTTCGGCCACGGTGTAGGTGTCCGGGACTTCATCGGGATGTTCCTCGAAGTACCGCACCAGGTCTTGTATCACCGCGACGGCTTTTTCCTTTTGGAGTTCTGACTCGGCGCGCAGGTAGACCTGCTCGAACATGAAGTCACGCAGCTCCCCCATCGCCTCCAGATGCTGATCGTCCATCTCGATGCGACCCACCTCGATCGATCGCTCGACAACCGCCGTCACCATGGCACCGATCCACTCCCGTGAGGTCGCTCCGAAAGTGGTCAAGGCCTTGATGGGGAGGTCGTGATACTCGAGCACTCCGGCACGCAAGGCGTCTGAGACATCGTGAGTCAAATACGCGATGCGGTCGGCATACCTGCACAGCCAGCCCTCCATCGTCTCCGGAGGCGGGTCGATCTTCCAGGAGTGGGCCCGGATCCCGTCCAACACCTCATGTGTGAGGTTGAGTGGCTCCAGCAAAGTGAGGGTGCGGACGCCATGTGCCGAGTGAAGCCATTCGCCTTCCACGAACGGGCTGAGGGCGTCTTCGCCGGTGTGCCCGAAAGGGGAGTGGCCGACATCATGGGCAAGGCAGATCGCCTCTGTGAGATCCTCGTTCAGGCCGAGAGCCCTGGCCATGGCCCGTCCCACCTGAGTGACCTGGATTGTGTGAGTCATCCGCGTGACGAAGTGGTCACCGTCCGGGTTGAGGAACACCTGGGTCTTGTGCTTCAGCCTGCGGAACGCCTTGGAGTGGACGATGCGGTCCCGGTCGCGCTCGTATGCGGTCCGAAACTCGTCCGGCTCCTCGTCCTGCGCCCGCCCTGCCGACTCATCGGCGAAAGCTGCCTCAGGGGCCAGCAACTCGTGCTCGAGCCGCTCACGCTCGGAGCGGTTCCTGACCTTCATCTAGGTGAAGCGCTGCCGCAGCTTCGACGAGGCGTAGTCCATTGATGCGACCACGATGGCGATCGCCAGCATCTGCACAGCGGCGGCCGAGTAGTCGCCGAGCTGCACGTTCTGTTGAAGCAGGAAGCCGATGCCGCCGCCACCGGCGAAACCGAGGATGGTGGACATCCTGACATTGATGTCCCACCGGTACATGGTGAAGGCGATGTAGGGCGGCACGATCTGGGGGACCACCGCGTAGATGATGGATTGCAGCCTGTTGGCACCTGTCGCCCGAACCGCCTCCAAAGGGCCTTCGGAGATCGACTCGACCTGCTCGGAGTACAGCTTGGCGAGAGCAGCAGCCGTGTGCAGCGCCAGAGCCAGCGATCCAGCGAATTCGCCGAACCCGACCCAGACCACGAAGACGATCACCATCACCAGCGGCTCGATCGACCGGAGAGTGTTGAAGATGGTGCGGGCGATGAAGTAGACGGTGAGACCGATCTTGATCTCGCCTTGGCGTCGGCCTCGCCAGGCGAAGAACAGGCCGAGGAGGCCCCCCACGACCGCCGGGATCAGGAGGGTGGCGGTTGAGTTGGCGATCTGATACAGCCAGTCGATCGCCGCACCGATGAGCACGGCCACCAGTGCTCCGGCCGCTGCCATTGTCACGTACCCGGCCATGGCGCGAACCGTCGGGGTCACGTTGCCGATGATGGCGAAGGTGACGGCTCGGGCGACCCCGAGGACGATCGACGCGCCTATCAGGCCAATCAGGAACGGGAGGAGGACGGTTCCGACGTCGCCGATGGTGGCGAACAACCCCGGCACGAACTGGAAGAGCCCGAACGGCTCCTGGAGGGCGCGTCCCGCGGCGGTCAGGAGTGAGAAGGCCCCTTCGAGCGCCAGCGCCAGGGAGATCAGGGTGATCACGGATCTGGAGGTCCGCAGCCATGTCGACTTGATCTCGTCTCCGAAGAAGATCAGCCGGCCCAGGAAGTAGGTGGCCGTGCCGCCGACTCCGGCCAGCACGATGCGCACAAAGTTCTGTTCTAGTAGATCGCCGAGAAGCGTTCGTTGCAACTCTACGTAGGACGCTCCCAACGCCACGCCGACAGGTACTGCGATCAAGCCGAGCCCAAGGCCGATGACCGTTGTCGACACATCTTTCATCAGGTTTCGGGCGGCGATGAAACTCAACGGAAGCGCCACAAAGAGCCCGGCCGTGGTGGCGACCAGAGCCAGGAAGACGGTTGCGATGATCTTGTCCAGTGTCAGGATCGTCTGCTCGGAGACCCGCGGCGAGAGCTCGATCTGATCTCCGAGGAAACTGGTGGTCACCACCTCGCCGGTCGCTCCTTCGTAGACAGCGACCCGCCATCTCGACAGGTCGGTATCCAACTCGCCGTCGACTGTGACGACGAATTTGTTCCTTTCGGCTTGCAGGGAGACGATCCTTGGGCTGGAAGTGGTGGAGCCGATCTGATCAGCGGCAGTTCCCCGTGCCGGACCATCCACGGCGACAATTGTCTCCGCTGTTGTCACGAACTCGGCAACTTGAGCCGTCGCGTCCAACAACGCCGCGGCGGCCACGTCGACGTTCACCCCCTCGACGGTGACCTCGAGGCCATCGGGCCCGACAATCCCTTCGTCAACGACGCCGTTCTCGTTGGTGTCGGTCCAGACCTCTTGACGGTTGGCCCAGGTGCCGAGTCGCTCCGGGACCACTACCCGCAGGATCTGGGCGATTTCGGACGGCCGATCGGGCAGTTCTACCTCAACTTCGAACTCCCCGTTCTCGTCCGCTGCGAAGAGGGCGAGCGGCAGCGAGACGTCGAAGTCCGAAGTCGGGATGAACTGGACACGCCCTTCTACAAACGGCTCGAAGCCGGTCCCGTTCACAGTGACCAGGTCTTTGGGCTCGCCGCACCCGGGGTCGACGGTCACCCCACCTGTGGTGACGGGAGAGGGGCCGGTCTGGCACGGGATGAAGTAGTCGACGTCGGTGTTGTCTTGGTCGAAGTCGTAGGTGACCAGCTCTGGCTGGGCCAGTGCGCGGACTATCCGCACCAGCTGCACCTGCCTTGTTTCCGATGTGATCTCTTCGAGGCTCACACCGGTCCTGTCTACCGCCAGCCCGTATATGACGACTCCGAGGACGATCCCGAGAATGAGCAGCAGCAACCGCCGCCGGGGTGACTTCGGCTCAGCCAACGCGTTCAGCCTCGTGCCCGTAGATGTCCTGGAACTTCTCGTCGTCGATCTCAGCAGGGGGGCCGTCGAAGACGATCTGCCCGTCGAAGAGCGCGATTGCCCGGTCGGAGTAGCGATGCACCAGGTCGAGGAAGTGGAGCGAGCACAACACCGTCACGCCGTCGTCCTTGTTGATCGACTCGAGGTGTTGCATGATCGAGTGCGCCAGAACCGGGTCCAGGCTGGCGACTGGCTCGTCCGCGAGCATCAGCTCCGGGTCTTGCATCAAAGCCCTCGCGATGCCCACTCTCTGCTGCTGGCCTCCTGAGAGCTCAGATGCCAGCGAATCGGCTTTCTCGGCCAAGCCCACCCTGTCCAAAGCGCGCACCGCCTGATCGCGATCAGCGCCGTCGAAGTGGTTGAGAAGGCTGAGAGCCGGCTGCGTGTAGCCGAGCCGCCCAGCGAGCACGTTGGTGGACACCTTCGATCGCGCCACGAGGTTGAAGTGCTGGAACACCATCCCGATCCGCCGACGGTGACGTCTCAGTTCCTCTTGCCCGGCGTTGGTGATGTCCTCGTCGTTCCACAGTATCCGCCCCTCGGTGGGCTCGATCAGGCGGTTGATACAGCGGAGAAGTGTTGATTTTCCTGATCCGGAGAGGCCGATGACGGCCAAGAACTGGCCTTCAGGCACCTCGAAGCTGACGTCCTCGAGAGCGACGGTCCCGTTCTCGTAGACCTTGGTTAGGTGCTCGACCCGAAGCATGATCTCCCAAAGAGGAGAAGGTGGGGCACTGCCCCACCTTCTCGTCGTTTCGCTATTCGATCAACCCAGGTCGTCGGGCCCGAAGCCAAGTGCTTCGAGCAGCGCCCTGATCGAGTCGAACTCGGCATCGTTGGTGTCGGCCACGCCCGACCACGAGTAGGCGTCGAACGCTGCGCTGAACCCGTCGGGGTCGTCAGCCGCGAACGCCTTGAGAGCGTCGTTGATGGCAGTCCTGATGTCTTCGGAGACGTCAGGTGCGTACGACAGCGTGTCATTGGGGATCGGAGCAGACAGGGTGACGATTCTCACCTTCTGGATGACGTCGGGGGCACCCTCACGGATGTTGCGCCGGGCATCTCTCGGGTAGAAGTTGTCGCCACAGAGGATCTGGCCGTCAGCGTCGAGACCACAGGTGTCGACGAGGTCGTCCGGAACGTCAGCGTTGTTGGGATCTCCGTCCCAAAGCGGGGTCCTGTCACCGTCGATCGCTGGCGAGAAGAAGGTCGTGCCGAAGTCGGCCGAGCCGTCGTAGATCGCCTGGGCGGTTGCGCTGTGACCACCGACCTCAGAGGTCGCACCCGGCTCGATGCCCAATGTGGCGAAGATGCCGCTCGGCACCAGGAACCCGGAGGTCGATGTGCCGTCCGGGTAGGCCCAGGTCTTGCCGGCGAGGTCTTCAAGGCTCTGGATGTCGGAGTCGCGCGGGACGATGAACTGGGTCCAGTACTCGGTGTAGCCAAAGCGGAGTGACTTGAGGGCCACCTCGATGCCACACAAATCGCTGCCCAGCACGTATGCCTGGGCCGGGATGAAGCCGATGGTGTCGTCTGGGGAGGCGCACATCTCCTCGAGCACCGACGCATACGACGTCGGCACGCTGACCTCGAAAGACAGGCCGGTCGATGCCTCGAGTTGGGCCTCGAGCAACTCGCCGCCGGCGATGATCTCTTCGGCAGACACAGAAGGCACGAAGAGGACGTTGATCGGATGCGCTTCGCTGCCGATCTCGGCCATCGGTTCGGTCGTGGTCGGCTCTGGCTCAGGTGCCTGGGTTGTAGGCGGTGCCTGAGTTGTGGCCGGGGCCTGGGTGGTATCGGTTGCGGAGTCGGGGCTGCAAGCCGCCACGACCAACGCAAACACAGCTACCAAGACCCAAAGGGCTCTTGATCTCATATCTGGTTTCCTCCTAATCCCGAGATGATCAACTCGGGACTCGCCCCTTTCCGGGGTCGACTCGACTTGTTTTGAGATATGGAGGCCCCCTCCAGCCGCTGCTCGATGAGGCCCGATCGGAGGCGACCTTAGCCCCCGTCGGACGTCTCACGCCCGGGTGAGCACAACCTCGCGAAACTCTCCGAAATCGTGGACATCCACCGTCCCGCGGAGCGGGTGGTTCCATGGCCTCACGTAACGGCAAACGGTGCTTTCGGGCCGGTTCTCGACCAGGCCTGGGAGCACGTGGGGCCCGTCGTCGAGGTAGACGTCTGCCGCCACCAGCCATTTGTCCTCAAGGATGTGCACCTCCTCTGTTGGGATCTCGTGTTCTTCGATCCACTGGTAGGTGTCCTCTACCGCAAAGGAGGGCTTGGAGGTGATCACCACGATCTCGTGACCCTCGCCTACAAGCTCCTTGAGAGCGTCGACGGCACCGGGGAAGGTGTCGAGATGCCGAAAGACGGAGTGCCCGTCGAGGTCGGATGCCCAGTGCCAGAACTCTCCGATGTGGGCGAAGTGGGTCAGGTTGACCAGGTCACCCCAGGTCCTCGAGTCCTCGAAGACAAGGCTGGTCCCGAACTCGCGGTTGTAGAAGCTCATCCAGCCTTCGGTGAAGTTGGCTACCACGCCATCGAGATCGATTCCCAGCCGCATCGGGCGAACATAGGTGTCGTCCTCGTGGAGACGCCAGCCGACAGGCGATTCAGGAGAACACGCAGCCGCTCGAATGTTCAGATCCGACGAGGTAATTCAAATCGCTTGAACATTCAACTCGTTTGAAGTAATCAGGGGAGGCATGACAGAGATCAGTGATGTCTTCGAGATCGACGACCCCAGTGTCTTCGAGACGCTGAACAACCCGCTGCGGCTGAGGATCCTCCGCCGACTCGACGACCCTCGATCGGTCAAGGAGATCGCCAAGTCCCTCGACCTGCCGGTCACTCGCCTCTACTACCACTTCAACCTGCTCGAGGACATCGGTGCGGTGAGGGTCGCCGAGACACGCAAGGTCGGCGCCATGACCGAGCGCCTGTATCAGGTGACGGCGAAGAACTTCAGGCCGAGCGCAGACTTGATGAGCAGCGGAGAAGATCCCGAGAAGCTCGCCCAGGTGGCCACATCGCTGGTACTCGACGGTGCGCGGCTTGACAGCGAGGCCGCATTGACTCGCCACTTCGCCGAGAAAGCGCAGGGGGACGACGGCTTGACAGACGAGGACGGTTCGCTGGGCCGGACGCTGGCCTACCTGACGCCGGAGCAAGCGAAGGACTTCAGCCTCAAGCTGCGTTCGTTGCTCGACGAGATCGATCAGCCGGAGAATCCCGAAGACGGCATCGAATACGGCTTCTCCTATGTCTTCTTCCCGATCGTGGGAATCGATCGCGGCGGTCTGACATGACTGACCTCAAGTTGCTTCTCAGAATTCGCGACTTCCGCTACCTGTGGCTGGCCCAAATCGGCTCGAACTTCGGGGATAGCCTCACCTACCTGACGCTGCTGATCCTCGTTCAGAGACTCACGGGCTCCACGGTTGCCCTGGCCGGATTGATGATCTCCATCACGTTGCCCACGTTGCTCTTCTCGATGATCTCCGGGGTCTACGTGGATCGGTTCGACCGAAAGAAGCTGATGATTCTCTCCGACGTCCTCCGGGCCGTCTTGGTGCTGGGTTTCATATGGGCCCGGACTGAGGCGATGGTCCCCTTGATCTATGCGCTCGCTTTTGGGCACGCTGCGGTGGGGACCGTCTTCTTGCCGGCTCGGGCGGCGCTGCTTCCGCGGGTGGTGGGTGAGGACAAGCTGCTGGCCGCCAACTCTGTGACTCAAACGACAAAGATCGTTTTGGGAGTCCTTGGCACGGCGACCGCCGGGATATTCGCCAGTGCCGGAGACACTCTCGTCGCCGTGTTTGGCCTTGACTCGGTCACCTTTCTGGTTTCGGCTCTTCTTCTGACGAGGGTTCGGACCAGTGGCGTCCCCGAGGAGGGCGCCGACGGCAAGGTGTGGTCAGAGATGGTGGCCGGGTTCAGGGTGATGACCAGCTCGAGGCCACTGAAAGGGACGCTGGTGTCGCTGGCGGTGGCTCTGCTCGGGATTGGCGCCGTCAACGTGCTGATCGTCCCGCTGATCATCGACGACCTCCAAGTCTCCGAAGCTTTCTTCGGCGTCATTGAGGCCGCTCAGGTGGCTGGGATGGTCCTCTCCGGAGCCGCCGTGGCGGTGCTGGCCACCCGTCTCAATCCCTCCCGCCTGGTCAGCCTCGGGCTGATCGGCGTGGGGGTAGGTGTTGGTGCGGTTGCCGGGGTGTCCGCGGTTTGGCATCTGATGGTGCTCCTCTTCGTTGTCGGCCTGTCGATCGGCCCGACTCAGGCCGGAGTCAGCACCCTGGCGCAGACCTTGGTCGACGACTCGATGCGGGGGCGTGTCGGTGGGGTGATGAATGCCGCCGTCTCCGGAGCGACAGTCCTGTCAATGGGTCTCGCCGGGGTCCTCGCGGCGGCCATTGGCACTCGAAATGTGTTCCTGGCCGCCGGTCTCTTCTCGATTGCGGCGGGCCTGTTGGCCATGTGGTTTTTCCGTGATCTCGCCTTCGATGGGCCTGCCGAGCAAGCAGAATCGGAGGTGGGTTCGGTCTGAGGCCGGCGTCAGCGGTGCTCGGGATTGGGAAAGTCGAACCGGCAGCCGGCATCCCACTCAGACCTCTGATTGCCGTGGGCCGGCATCCCTCCTGCGTCTTTCAGCATCCGAGCCAAGTGGAGGAGATTCCACGTCATGAAGGTGGTGTTGCGGTTGGTGAAGTCGTTCTCAGGTCCCCCGGAGCCTTCATCGAGGTAGGACGGACCGGGCCCGGCCTCGCCGATCCATCCGGCATCGGCCTGGGGTGGGATCACGTACCCGAGGTGTTGCAACGCGTAGAGAACGCTCATCGAGCAGTGCTTGACGCCGTCTTCGTTGCCGGTGACCAAACAGCCGCCGACCTTGCCGTAGTAGGCGTATTGGCCGGCGTCGTTGAGGAGACTGGAGTTGCCGTATAGGCGTTCGATCAGCTTGGTGCACTCGGACGACTTCTCGCCGAGCCAGATCGGTGTCCCGAGGACGAGGATGTCGGCGCTCATCACCTTCTCGAACAGTTGCGGCCACTCGTCATGGTCCCAGCCGTGCTCGGTCATGTCGGGCCAGACACCCACGGCTATCTCGTGATCGACGGACCGGATGTGCTCGACGGCCACACCCTGAGTCTCCATGATCGAAGCCGAGAGGTCGATCAGTCCTTGTGTGTGGGAGAGGTCAGGTGACTTCTTCAGAGTCGTGTTGATGAATAGGGCGGATAGATCCGAGTAGTCGACGTTCCAGGTTGGCTCGCTCATGCAGTCGAATCTACGCGTCTCGGTTGATAGCCCGCTAAACCACCTGAACCCAGGCCATCACCTCAGGGAGCCGTCGGCGGAGGAGGCGGCCCGCCACGAACAGCGAGAGCCCGTAGAGCAAGAGCCCGTACCCGGCACTGATCACAGCCGTGAACCACGGGGAGATCACCCGCCCGAAGTCGACGGTCAACACGACGAGTGATGCCGGCGGCACCAGCAGGAAGCCAATTGCGAAGAAGGAGACCGTCTGGCTGACGATGGCGAGACAACCTTGCTCTGTGGACTGCGCGAAGACATCGGTCCCCTCGCGAGGAAGCCGAAGCGGAGTGATCACAGACACGATGTTCCCCACCGCCATTTGGCACCCGATGGCCGCCACCATCAAAGGCGGCACCAGATAGAACCAGCTCCATTGGCTGGTGAACCACGCCAACCCGATAGAGAGCAGCACGGTTTCCAGCGCCAGGCCCATGCCCACTGCCAAGTTCTTGCCCAGCAGCAGTTGGCGAGGCTTTACCGGCAAGACGAACAGATAGCTGGCGGCGTTGCGTTCCCATCCGAAGAGGTTCAGTGCGATTGGGAGCCCGACGAAGAGCACCAGGATCGGCGCGGCTAGAGGTGCCCAGGAGCGCTCTCTCAAGTCGAACAGCCCGGTGGCTCCCATGATGGTGCCGGCGACGGCGAGACCCACGAAGATGACGGTCCCGGTCCAGACCATCCGCTGCCGGGGATCACGCACGTAGAAGCGAAGCTCCTTCCGGGCAAGTGTCGACACCACACCCCAAGGGCCCGTGGCCATGCCCCGGCGCCGGGCACGCGCCGCGGGCTTGGATCCCTCCTGCGGCGTGGTGACCATCCAGTTGAGAAGACGCCGCCACACCAGAGCCATGCCGGCCAGCCATGCCAATGCGATCAACAGGAAAAAGACAGCACTTCCGTTCGAGCCTCCTGCTGCTTCGGCGATTGCCCGCTGAGCGGCGACGGGTGGCAGCAAGACCGCCCAGTCCGCCACGTTGTGCTCCAGCGCGGCCGTTGTCAGCCCGAGGCTGGAGACCGTTCGGCTCACTGTCCGGTATGTGAAGAAGGACCCGGCGGCGAGGCCAAGCACGAGGAAGGTGGCGATGTCCCGTCCCCGTCTCGTCCTGAGGATGGCCGAGATGGCCGAAGAGAACAGCTGTCCGCCGATCGTCAGCTGGCCGAGGAAGATGGCGGATGCGGGCAGGACCATCCACCATCCGGTGGAGAGCACAGCCGCGTTTGCCCCCAACAGGACGATCGGGACGACGGTGGCAGGGGCCACCAGGCTGGAGACGGCGAGACCCGTGACCATTTGCGTGCTGGAGACAGGCAGTACAGCAAGCTGTTGCGGGTCCAGGTTCTCATCCAGCGGGAAGATGATGACCGGCAGCGTCACCCAAGCCAGGAACAAGAACAGAGCAGTCCAGCCGAGGTAGCTGTTGAGGGCTTCGCCGCTGAGAACAGTGGACACGGAGAGGTGCCGGGAGGCAAGCCATACGGCAACCCAGGTGAGGAGAACCAGGGCGATGGGAAGCCCGAAACGACGCTGCACATCGTGTCGCACACCGTTCCAGGTGAGCCTTGCTTTCAGCTCTACGAAGTTTCGTACCACGTCGACTCTTCGCTGAGCGTGCCGCCGACGGCTGCGATGAAAGCGTCTTCGATGTTGTCCATCCCGGTTCTCTCACGGAGCCCGCCGGGCGTGTCCTCCATGGTCAGGCGGCCTTCGACCATGATCCCGATGCGGGTGCACAGCTTCTCCACCAGGTGCATTTCGTGAGAGGAGAAAACCACAGTCGTGCCGCCGGCCGCTGCACGCTGGAGGAGGTTGCGGATCAGGCGAGCTGACACGGCGTCCACACCTTCGAACGGCTCGTCGAGGAACAGCACCGGAGGCCGATGGATGATGGCCGCTCCAAGGGCCACCTTCTTGCGCATGCCACGTGAGTAGTCACCTACCAGCTTCGATCCCGCCGATGTCAGGTCGAGAAGCTCGAGCAGCTCGTCGCGCCGAGTGGTGGCGTCTTGGCGAGACAGCCCGTGCATCGCTGCTGTGAAGTCGAGCAGCTCGGCACCGGTGAGGCGCTCGTACAGGTTGAATTCCTCAGGCAGCACGCCTATCCGGGACTTCACCTCGGTTGGGCTGGTCCAGGTGTCGAACTCGCCGATGCCTGCGCTTCCCTCGTTGGGCCGGAGCAAGCCGACGATGACCTTGATGGTTGTCGTCTTGCCGGCGCCGTTCTGACCGAGCAGGCCGTAGAACTCTCCAGGTTGGATGGCGAGGTCGAGGTGGTCGACGGCGACCGTCTTCCCAAACTTCCTGACCAGGCCTTTTGTCCAGACGGCGGGTGGCGACTCGCTCTGAATAGCCACATTGTCCTCGATGAGTGGCTGGGTCACGAGAGCAAGTATCGACCGCATCGAGCCGTAAATGAAACGTTCTCTGCGGCCGGGGTGAATCAGTCGCCGGCGGCCTGTACGGTGGCCATGTCTTGGACTACCAGGCTCTCTACCGCAAGTACCGCCCTCAGACGTTCGACGAGGTGATCGGACAGGGTCATGTGACGACGACCCTCGCCCGCGAGGTCTCGGAAGGGAGGGTGGCGCACGCCTATCTCTTCACGGGCCCGAGGGGCACCGGCAAAACGACGACGGCCCGCATCTTGGCCAAGGCGCTCAATTGCGAAAACCGGCACAAGGACGGGTCGCCGTGCAACGAGTGCGCAAGTTGCAGCGCCATCACAGACGGCCTGTCGCTCGATGTGATGGAGTTGGATGCGGCGTCACACAACTCGGTCGACGACATCCGGGACATCAAGGTCAGTGTGACGACCGTGGCCTCGACTGCGACCTCGAGACGGGTGTTCGTGCTCGACGAGGCTCACATGCTCTCCAAGGCTGCCGGCAACGCTCTGCTCAAGACACTGGAAGAGCCGCCGGATCACGTGCACTTCGTCCTGGCGACCACCGAGCCGTACAAGCTGTTGGACACGATCAGGAGCCGCACCCAGCGCTTCGACTTCCACCCCGTGGCGATCGAGGAGCTCGCCGGCTTCTTGAGCTCGATTGCCGACAGGGAGGGATACAAGACCGATCCTTCGGCGCTGATCGCGATTGCGCGTCATGCCGGTGGCTCCGTGCGCGACTCGTTGTCCCTCCTCGAGCAGGTGTCGGCGCTGGGTGGCGGCTCGGTGGACCCGGCGGGTGTCCGCAGAGCCTTGGGCCTGGCCAGCTCCGAGGCGTTGATGCGCCTGGCCGAGGCGGTCGCTGCTCAGGACGCCAAGTCGGCGTTGGAGCTGGTGGCGGAGCTTGCTGCCGACGGGGTCGATCTCAGGCGATTCGTCTCAGATGCCGTTGGCTTCTTCCGAGGGGTGTTCCTCGCCCACTACGCGCCCAATCTGGCTGAGATCGCCGACGAGCCGGCCGAGGTCCACGAGGGCTGGACCAAGGCGGCTGCGATCGTTGGGCCCAACGACGTGCTGCGCGCCGTCGATCTGCTTGGTGAGGCCCTGGTCAAGTTGAGAGAGGGGCGTGAGGAGCGACTGATGACCGAGTTGGCGCTGATCAAGCTCACCCGGCCCGAGACAGCCACCGATCCCGACGCCATCGTCGCCAGGATGGATCGGCTGGAGCGGCGAATGGGCAAGCCGGCGGAGATTCCAGCTCAAACCCCCGCTAGAGAGTCGAAGCCGGTGGTTGTCGAGGAACAGGAACCGAAGCCGGTGCCTGATCCGGAGCCGGCACAGGACGAGGAGCTGGCGCAGGCAGCCGCGCCACTGGTCTCAGACGACGAGCCCGGCGAGCCGGCACCTGCCATCGACATCTCGTTCGAGCAGCTTCAGAACATATGGCCCGGCTTGTTCGGCGGCCTTCGTGACGTCCTGGGGGCAAGGAGATGGGCCTTCTTTCGCGAGGCGGTGCCGGCAGGGGTTGAGGGCAGCGTGATCGTGTTGGAGGTGGCACAGGACTTTCACCTGACCGCGTTGTTGCAGGACGACGCCGTTGCCAGCATCGTCGCCACGAAGGCAAGCGATTTGTTCGGATCCCCCGTCAAGGTGAGGTTCCAGGCAAAGAAGGGCGGCGATCAGCCGGCCAAAGACTCGGCAAGGGTCGACTTGGACGATCTCGAGGAGCGGCCGGCAGCCGGCACAGACCCTGCCTCGCTTCTTGCTGCGGAATTGGGTGCCGAGCTCGTCGACGAGTAGCCGGCAGGTGCCCTGAGACGGAACCTATCTGTCCCTGGCCGGGAGTACCCTGAGCCGCATGAATCGACAGCCCGACATGCGTCAGATCATGCAGCAGGCGCAGAAGATGCAAGAGCAATTGGCCAAGGCCCAGGCCGAGCTTGCCGAGAAGACGTTCGAGGGCTCCGCGGGCGGCGGCATGGTCACAGCGGTCGTCAACGGTGGCCCGGAGCTGGTCGAAGTCAAGATCTCACCGGACGTGGTCGACCCCGAGGATGTCGAGATGCTCGAAGATCTCGTCGTTGCCGCAGTCCGCTCGGCCATGGACGCAGCCGTCGAAGCGGCCAGCAGCCAGCTCGGAGGGCTGACCGGCGGTCTCGACATGGGCGGCTTGCTTGGTTGATGTTTGAAGGCCCAGTCCAAAGGCTGATCGACGAGTTGAGCCGACTCCCGGGGATTGGGGGGAAGTCGGCACAGCGGCTCGCGTTTCACCTGCTGTCGGTCGAAGAGGTTGATGCTCGACGTCTCGCCGCCGCCATCACCGACATGTGCGATCAGGTGCGATTGTGCGAGCGCTGCTTCAACGTCGCCGCCGGCGAGGAGTGCAGCATCTGCCGTGATGCCCGGAGAGACCAGTCCCTGGTCTGCGTGGTGGAGAGGCCCCAGGACATCGTCGTGGTGGAGCGAACCCAGGAGTACCGGGGCAGATATCACGTTCTGGGCGGGTCGTTGTCGCCCATCAACGGGGTCGGCCCCGGCCAGCTCAGGTTCGAAGAGCTCAAGGCGCGCCTCGAACCAGAGTCGGTGCAGGAGCTGATCGTCGCCACTAACCCGACGATCGAAGGTGACGCCACCGCCATGTACATCGCTCGTGAGTTCAAGCCGCTGGGAGTGCGAGTCAGCCGGCTTGCCTCGGGGCTGCCCGTGGGCGGCGATCTCGATTACGCAGATGAGCTGACGCTGGGTCGAGCCTTGACCGGGCGATCAGAGCTATAGACCGTCATCCGCCAATGGCCGCGACGTCATAATCTGGAGACGTGTCCTCGTTTCACATCGTCTGGGATTGGAATGGCACGCTCCTTGACGACCTGCCGATAGTCATCAAAGCCGCGAACGCGGCGCTGGAGCCTCATGGCGTGGACCCGATCGACGAAGAGTTGTATCGGGATCACTTCACCCGCCCGGTTCGCGCCTTCTACGACTCTCTCTTCGGCAGACCTGTTGACGATCGGGAATGGAACTCGCTCAACGACTCCTTTCACGACGAGTACTTCGCGAGGGTCGACAGCGCCAATCTGACGTCGGACTCACTGGATGCGCTCGATGCGACCTCGGCGTTGGGCTGGGGCCAGTCCCTTCTGTCCATGTCACCTCAGAACTGGCTCGACCATGTGGTCGCATCCAAAGGTGTTGCCAGCCGGTTCTCGTTGGTCGGCGGGTTGCAAGGGCCGACAGGAGGCCACAAGGCAGAGCACCTCGAGGCGCACTTGCAGCGTATGGACGTGGACCCTCGGCGGACGGTGGTGGTGGGGGATACCCCAGATGACGCCGTGGCTGCGCGGCATGTCGGTGCCCACCCTGTTCTCTATGACGGTGGCAGCCACCATCTGCCGACACTCAAAGGGATGGGTGCTCCTGTGGCGCACAGCCTCGTCGAGGCTGTCGAGATCGCCAGGGCGATCTGACCCGATTGCCACATGGCGCTGGGTGCGCCGAACTCAGTCCAAGGTGTCGCTGGCGATGGCACGCAGCCGGGCCAAGTCGTGGTGAGCTTCCATGTAGCGAACGCTTCTCGTCTTCGAGCGCATAATCACCGAGTGGGTGATGGCTTTGTCATCGCCGGTGAAATCGACCGCCGGCAAGAACTCCCCGCCGGTGACACCAGTCGCAGCGAAGAAGACGTTGCCCGAGTCGACGAGATCGTCGGCAGTCAGCACCTGATTCAGATCGAGGCTCTCGGTCTTGGCATAGTCGCGCTCGGCCTCGTCGCGAGGCCACAGCCGGCACTGAATCTCGCCACCCATGCACTTCAAGGCCGCGGCCGCGATGACGGCTTCAGGGGATCCGCCGATGCCCAGCATGATGTCGGCTTGATGGTCTTCTTGTGCGGTGGCGATGGCGGCGGCCACGTCACCGTCACCGAAGACCGATATGCGAGCGCCGGCAGCTCGTGCCGCGTCCACATAGTGCTGGTTGCGTGGCCGGTTAAGGATCAGACAGCGGAGATCACCCATGTCCTTCCCGTTGGCTTCGGCCACCTTCTTGAGGTTGTGGTCAACCGGCGCCTCGAGGTCGATCGTGCCGGCAGCTTCCGGCCCAACGGCGATCTTGTCCATGTACACGAGCGAGCCGGGCGCATACATCGTCCCGCGGCCTTCCGACAGAGCGATCACGGCGATTGCTCCTGGCATCCCCTCGGCTGTCAGCGACGTCCCGTCGACGGGGTCGACGGCCACGTCCACGATCATGCCCGTCCCGTCACCCACGCTCTCGCCGTTGAACAGCATGGGTGCTCTGTCCTTCTCGCCCTCGCCGATCACAACCTTCCCGTCGATGTTGAGTGTCGAGAGATGCAGTCTCATCCCGTCCACGGCGGCCTGGTCGGCAGCTTCTTTGTCTCCGCGCCCGAGCCAGCGACCTGCGCCGAGGGCTGCCGTCTCCGTCACCCGGACCAGGTCGAGGCCGAGGTTGCGCTCTACTGGCTCTGCCATCAGCTGACCTTCACAACCACAGCGTCACCTTGGCCGCCGCCTCCACAGAGGGCGGCTGCTCCGATTCCACCCCCGCGGTGCCGCAGCGCATTGACCAGGGTCACCACCAACCGGGCGCCGGTCGCGCCGAGCGGGTGGCCAAGTGCCACCGCTCCACCGTTGACGTTGACCTTGTCTTCAGGGAGGTCGAGCATCCGGCTCGACCAGAGGGACACCGCGGCGAAAGCCTCGTTTATCTCGACGAGATCGAGATCGGATGGCTCCATGCCCGCCTTCTTGAGCGCAACCAGGAGTGCTTCGGCGGGGCGTTCGTGGAGAGTTGCGTCGATCCCCCCGATCTGGCCGTAGGAGATGATCTCGGCGAGAACGTTGGCACCGGCGGCTTCGGCAGCATCCTTCTCAGCGAGGACGACGGCTGCGGCTCCATCTGAGATCTGAGAGGCGTTCCCCGCTGTGATCGATCCGTTGGCGATGAAGGCCGGCCGCAGTCCTGAGAGTGACTCTGCCGTAGAGCCGACTCTTATTCCCTCGTCGGCCTCGACAGCGATCGGGTCGCCTTTGCGTTGCGGCACGGGGACGGTGGTGATCTCGCTAGCGAACTGGCCGTTGCGTGTGGCCTCGTCGGCTCTCTGGTGGCTTCTTGCCGCCCACTCGTCTTGTTCGGCCCGGCTGATGCCCAGACGCTCGTTCTTGTGGTCTGACGACTCACCCATCGTGCATTGGTCGAAGGCGCAGAACAGGCCGTCATGCTCCATCACATCCACCATCTCGGCGTTTCCTATTCGGGTTCCCCAGCGCAGCTCGCGCAGCACGTGTGGCGTGTTGGACATGCTCTCCATCCCTCCGGTGAGCACGAACTTGGCATCTCCGAGCCGTATGGCTCGGTCGGCCAGGCCGATCGCGGACATGCCGGACAGACAGACCTTGTTCACGGTGGTGCTGGGCACCGTCATCGGAAGGCCACCTTCGACCGCGGCTTGGCGAGCGGTGATTTGGCCCTCACCGGCTTGGAGCACATGCCCGAAGAGGACTTCGTCGATGTCAGACGGATCGATCCGCGATCGCTCTACTGCTGCCTCGACGGCGTGACCGCCAAGCTCCACGGCCCGCAGTGGAGCAAGCCCACCGTTGTACTTGCCTATGGGGGTCCGGGCGATCCCGGTGATGACTGTTTGACTCACAAGACCTCTGGCTGGAGATGGTACCGCCGCCGGTGTGACAGGCGACCTCTGCACAAATAGCCTCTTGTCGCAGTGAAACTCCTCAACCTCGACCATGTGGCAGTGGCCGTCGAGAACCTCGACGATGCCCTCGCCGGATATGCACAACGATATGGCGTGGCGCCCCTGTATCGGGAGACAGTGGAGTCGCAGGGAGTCGAGGAGGCGATGATCGCGGTCGGCGGGTCTTTCGTGCAGCTGTTGCAACCTCTCGGGCCTGAAACCCCTGTGGGCCGGTTCTTGTCAAAGAACGGTGAAGGTTTGCATCACGTCGCCTTTGCGGTCTCTTCGATCGAGGCCGCGTTGGAGCACCTCGCCGCTGAGGGAGCCAAGCTCATCGACACCGAGCCCCGGGTTGGCGGGCGCGGTGCCCGAATCGCGTTTGTGCACCCTGCCGATCTTGGCGGGACGCTCATCGAGCTGGTGGAGCTGAGTGATGGCTGAGATCAGCGAGATAAGAGGTGGTGCGGGCGAGTTCGAGGCCGCGGTGATCGCGGTCGTCTTGGATCAGCTGGCGCGAGACGAGGTTGCTGCCCGACAGGGTGCCGGGTCGCCCCGGAGTGGCTCTGGGTTGCCGGCATGGGTGCGGGTGCTCACACAGGAGACGCCCACCACACGGAGTGTGCCCGTCTGGCCCGAGTGAGCTCAGCTCGCTGGTCGACGCCGGCGAAGGTCGGTTAGCTCGGGCGAGCGAAGCAGTAGAGCCACGCCCAGGAAGGCTGCGAGGGCGGTGAGCCCTCCGGTCACCAGCGATCCCAGGCCGCCCCAGAGACTCAGATCTTGTGAGCCGAAGATCGCGTTGGTCAGCGGCAGAGCGAGGAGGACGGCGACTCCTGCTGCGACCACACCTCTAGCTACCGATGGGGCCAGCTGCCTCACCGCCTGCCAACCCGAGTCGTACCCCCACGCAATCAGCATCCCGAGGGCGTAGGCGGTGATGACCAGAGTCGAGGCCAGGGCGTAGCCCTCTACATCCAGAAGGTCATAGAGCAATACCCATGCGGGCACGGCGGCAATCGAGAACCCTGTCCCGATCACGACCGGCGTCCACATCTTCCTCTTGGCGTAGAAGTGCCTGCTCAGGATCTGATGAAGACCCCAGGCCGGGATGGAGAAGGCGTAGATGGTCAGTAGCCGCGCCACGAGCGCAGAGTCGCTATCGGTGAACTCGCCGTACTGGTAGAGGAGACGGACCAGCGGGTGGGCGAGAACGATCAGTGCCGCTGAGGCTGCGGCTGCGACGAACACCGTGTTGCGCGCGGCGCGCCCCGTGGTTTCGACGAGAGCCTCCGCGTCGCCACGCGCTGCGAGACGCGCCAGGAACGGGAAGGCTGCAACTCCGGCCGCTTGAGCGATGACACCGACCGGCACCATGTTGAGCTGGCGGGCGAAGAACAGAGCCGATGTGGCTCCCGGGTCGACCTGGCCAAACAGGCGGACGAACTGCTCGTCGAGGACGGCGATCGACTGGCCGATCATCAGCGGCAGCGCCAACACCAGGTACTCACGAACACTCGACTCCCCTCTGCCCACCCGTTTGAACCATGTGCCGGTGCGACGCGCCCCGAACCACTGAAGGCCGAAGTTGCCTATGACCGCACCAGCCACCGCTCCGACGAGGAAGCTCTCAGGCGAAGGGTCTCCACTCGCGGCACCGATGAGACCGCCGGCGATGATCGAACCGTTGTAGACGAGAGGTGCGAGCGCAGGGAGCAGGAACCTTCGGTGGGTGTACTGAACCGCCATCAGCAGGGCGCCGAGGACGAGAAAGACCTGTGCCGGGAGAACCAGGCGAGTCAGTGAGACCAAACGGTCGTGGTCGGCCTCCAGTCCGGGGTAGATGAGCTCCACCAGCCCGTCGGCGAACATCCACATGACGAGAGTGAGCCCAACGATCGCGACGGCCACGAACCTGAAGACCGAGCTGAAGGCTCGGCTTGCCGACTCGGGGTCATCGTTCTCGATGTGCCGGCTCAATACTGGGATGAGAGTGATAGTGAGATACGCCCCGGCGAGCAGGTAGTTGAGCAGGTCCGGCAAGAGAAAGGCCTGCCTGTAGAGGTCCGCTTCGGTCCCGACTCCGAACAAGCCGGCGAGGAGAGCTTCCCGCCCCAGCCCGAGAAGCCTCGAGAGGAACACGCTTCCAGCGACGACGGCGGCAGCAGCTCCCATTTTGAGCGGACGGCTCATGGGCTTTTGGCGAAGTCCCGCAACTCTTCGAGAACGTCGTTGGGGACCACCAGGTCTCCGTAGCCCACGCCCAGTTCCAGCCCGGGCTTGTAGGTGCCGTGGTAGTCGCTGCCACCGGATGGGACGAGGCCGAAGCGCCGGGCAAGATGGCTGTACCCCTCACGCTCGTGCCTGCGGTAGCTCGAGTAGATGGACTCGAGGCCCACAAGCCCTGCCGCGACAAGCCGTTCGAGAAGCTCGGCCATCTCCGCGGCGCGGTTGATGCCGAGAGTGTGTGGGTGTGCGAGAACAGGCACAGCCCCGGATTCTCGCGCCAGCCTTATCCCTTCTTCGGGATCGAGACGCGGTCTTCCGGCGTATGCAGGCTTGTCGTTGCCGAGCCACTCATCGAAAGCCGTCCTGATGTCTGGCACGTAGCCCTTGGCCACCATCACGGCGGCGATGTGAGGTCTGCCGACACTGCCCGCTCCGGCTTCATCGCGAACCTCTTCGTTAGTCATCTCCATGCCCAGGGCGTTGAGCCTTGCGACGATCTGCTCGTTGCGCGCCTCTCGTCCTTTCTGAAGCTCGCACAGGCGGTCTTGGAGCGGGCCGGAGCCCGGACTCAAGAACAGGACCACGAGATGCATCCCACCGTTGTCGTACTCGAGGGACAGCTCGGTCCCTGGTATCAGCTCGATCCCTGCGATCTCCGCCGCGCCCAGTGCATCCTCGACACCCTCCGTGGTGTCGTGGTCGGTGAGAGCCATTGCCTTCAAGCCGCGCTCTACAGCGAGTTGGACCAGCTGGTTTGGCGAGGCCGATCCATCGGAAGCGGTCGAGTGGGTGTGCAGGTCAACGGGCATGGGCACCTCGTCTGAAGATCCTGCCCACCGGCCCCGTCAAGAATCGGATATGTCGATGGTCACCGACTCGATGTAGACCGTTTCCTGGGGGAGGCTGGGCTCCCCGCTCGGCGATGCGCCCACCGGGATGGCTTCGATGGCGGTCAGGACGTCCTGACCTGAGATGACCCGGCCCAGGATGTTGAAGCTATTGGTCAGGAATCGCCCATCCTCGCCGAGCACGATGAAGAATTGGGACCCGGTGCTGCGCGTCCCACGGTTGGCCATGGCGACAACGCCTTCCTCATAGACGAAGTCTCCGTCTGGGAACTCGTCGGCGATGATGTACCCGGGCCCGCCGGTGCCGTCTGCGTCTGGGTCGCCTGCCTGTGCAACGAAGTCGGCAAATATTCGATGAAACACCTGGCCGTCGAAGTAGCCCTCGCGGGCGAGGAAAACGAAGGAGTTGACCGTCGCGGGGGAGTTGACCGTGTCGAGGTCCATCACGATCTCACCACACGAGGTCACCAGGGTTGCCGTCACGGTCGACGACTCTGAGACATCCGACTGGTTCTGCGGGGTTTGGAAAGTCATCACCTGCTCGGGTGGCGGCTGTTCCGCTCCACATGCAGTGACTCGTTGTCGGAAACCCTCGTATCCCGAAGGAAGCTCCGTGCTCCCGCCTGTGAACACACCGCCGAGCGCAAGCAGGCCGACGACGATGACGCCAAAGGTGAGGGCAGTTCCCAGCCGTCGGCCCAGCTCTTTCCGGGCTTCCTGCTTCTTCTCAGCCTCGCGTCTCGCCGCTCGCTGTTCCTTTTGTCGCTGCCGTCGATCAGACATCGCGGCGCGACTTTAGGCCAGGGTTCTCGACAATCTCCTCCAGGTGGTTCGTAAACGGAGAGCAGACGATTCAAACTATGAGCCTGATGTCTGTTGTCGTCCAGAAGTACGGGGGCACCTCGGTGGCTGACCCTGTGCGCATATCGGCGGTTGCCGATCGTGTCACCGGGCTCAGGGAGAGTGGCCACGACTGCGTGGTGGTCGTGTCCGCCATGGGCCAGGCCACCGACGAACTGGTCTCGCTGGCTGCGCAGATCTCTGACGAGCCCGACCCGCGCGAGATGGACATGCTGCTCACCGCCGGTGAGCGCGTGAGCATGTCACTTCTCGCGATGGCCTTGCAGGCGCGCGGAGTTCCGGCGGTGAGTTACACGGGGTCGCAAGCCGGTATCCACACAGACTCCTCTCATGGCGAGGCGAGGATCACCAAGATCACCGGTGAGAGAGTCCGTGACAGCCTCGCTGACGGGCGAGTCGTGGTCATCGCCGGGTTTCAGGGTGTCGACCCGTCGACACGTGAGATCACGACCCTGGGACGGGGTGGATCGGACACAAGTGCAGTGGCGCTGGCCGCGATGCTGGACGCACCGGAGTGTGAGATCCTCACCGACGTCGCTGGCGTCTACACAGCAGACCCCAGGCAGGTGCCCTCCGCCTTCAAACTCGACGCCATCGGCTACGACGACATGCTTGCCCTTGCCGAGTCCGGCGCCGCCGTGCTCAAACCTCATTCGGTGACCTACGCGAAGGACACCGGCGTGGCAGTTCACGTCCGGTCGTCCTTCGATCACAGCTCTGGGACGCTGGTCTCAGCCGAGACGGGTGACTTCGAGATCGCCGGTATCGCACACGAGATCGTGGGTGACGAAGGGCGAATCACCGTGGTCGGGTCGCTTGCCGGGGAGAAGGTGGATGGGCTTGTCGAATCTCTTGTCGGCGCCGGCATCGACGGTCGTCATGGAGAGAAGAGCGACCGGATGGCGCAGATACGCGTCCATGTCGAACGAATCGGTGATGCGATGCGTTCTATCCACAGAGAGCTTTTTGAAACGGAGGCAGGCAAATGACGAATGTTGCGGTAGTTGGAGCTACCGGAGCGGTGGGCCGCACGATGCTGTCCATCCTCGAGGAGCGAAGTTTCCCGATCGAAGCTCTTCAGCTTATGGCTTCCAGCCGCTCAGCCGGCAAGTCGATCGACACGCCCTGGGGTGAGGTGGTTGTCGAAGATCTCGCCACTGCCGACCCATCGGGTGTCGACATTGCCCTGTTCTCAGCCGGCGGTGGCCGTTCGCTCGAGCACGCCAGACGTTTCGCCGATGTGGGAGCGGTCGTGGTTGACAACTCGTCAGCGTGGCGAATGGACCCCGGTGTCCCCCTGGTGGTTGCTCAAGTCAACGACGAGGCAGCAGGCTCTCACGGTGGCGTGATCGCCAATCCCAACTGCACCACCATGACGTTGATGATGGCTGCCAAGCCACTTCATGACGCAGCCGGGTTGAAGTCAATGGTCACCACGTCGTATCAGGCGGTGTCGGGATCTGGTCAGCAGGGGATCTCGGAGTTGATCGACCAGATCGGGCCGTTCATGGCCGACACGGACGCCCTCATGGATGGTCGCTGGTCGGATCCGGGAGCCAGCGTTTATGAGCGCCCGATCGCTTTCAACACACTGCCCATGGCTGGTGCGCTGGTGGAAGCCGGCTACACCGACGAGGAGATGAAGCTGGTCCACGAGTCGAGGAAGATCCTCGACATCCCTGAGCTTTCAGTGGAGCCAACATGTGTCCGGGTCCCGGTCCTCGTCGGCCATGGGGTGGCGGCGACGTTGTGGTTCGAGCACCCGCTAACCGCTGACGAGGCGATGTCGATCCTCGGGTCGGCTCCCGGGGTTGAGTTGTGGAAGGACCGGACCCCGACAGCTCTCGACAGCGCCGGCATCGACGATGTCCTGGTCGGTCGGGTCAGGGAGACCCTGGGGACCCCAGGTGGGATCAACCTGTGGGCAGTCGGCGACAACCTTCGCAAGGGAGCCGCACTCAACACGGTGCAGATTGCCGAGTTGGTCGCAGGCTGAGCTATTGCTCGCGCAACAGCGCTGACATCTTCCGTCGTAGCGTTGGATGGGCATTTCGAAGACCCAAGTCAATGGCGAACTGGGCGTCATCTTCCACATTGAGGATCACGACTTCCCCTTCGGCCCGGATGTGGAACCCGTCGGGCAGCGCAGAGACTCTCATGTCGTTTCGGGCCCAATCCGCGATCGACTCGTCGCCGATTTTCATGGTCAGAGTGTCATCCGTGAGCTCGACTGTGATCGGAGTCGGCAGGATCTCCTCGTGGATCGTCAGCGTCGCCTCATAGGTCTTCATCTGTGGGTCCAGTCCGCCTGAAGTCGCCAGATTACCGGCCCGACCCCTTGGCCGCTGGGCGTCGCAGAGTAGTGGTGTGGCCCAACGCGGCCTAGCATTCGACGGTCGGACGGGACGTGGCGCAGTTTGGTAGCGCGCAGCGTTCGGGACGCTGAGGTCGTGGGTTCAAATCCCGCCGTCCCGACTCATAAGGTGCTGGTCGGAGGCTTGCAATCAGACCTCCGGCCCGCAACTCGTTCGTTTCATCGAACATGCAAATCCTGGGAGATGACTAGCTAGACGTCATCTTTAGCTTGAGCCAACGGCGACTCTGTGAACCGAATGCAGAGCAGATCACGACATGAAGTGACGACTGACCTCGAGTTGCTTGAGGCGCAAGGAGATGTTCAGATGATGCTGTCCGCATCCTTTACCAACGTCACGCCGTGGCTACTAGCACGCGGCTCTTGAGTGCCTGGATTGATGGACGATACGGGACCACTCAGCAGCCCATGCGTTTTGAGGCTCAAGGTGCCATTCGATTCCTGGGACCCGTCAACCTGACCCGGCGGCAACGATTGACTGCCGTTCGTAGCCGCCGACTGAGCTAATCCTCCTCATCTGCGACGGCCACCTCACTGTCCTTGTCGCGCTGCCGCGATGTGAGTTCGGCCCAAAGGGTCTTGGCTCGTGCCTTGTACACATCTCAGTTCCTTTGCGAGCCTCAGGTCGAACTTCGGTTCCTCGCGACACGACCCAAATGACTCTCAAGGCAGCTCAACCTTGCACAAAGATCGCGTCGAATGACACTCTCTCGCTACACGCGACCGGTATCGACCAGCGTACGGTCCAACAGGTGAGAGTCCTTGCCTCTCGATCGATCTCCAGATCCAGTCTCCGCAATCGGAGCTTCGATCTCAGAAACCAACGAGGAGCGTGCTGAACAATGCATCAGGCCAGCTACACGAGCATCGATGGTGGTCGCATCCATGGCGAGTTTCCTGGAAAACGACCCACGTCATTTGTTTCGGAATCGTCCTATGTGTGGCTTCCAGAACCTGGTGGTTTGTTCACTCTTCTGGTATCCGACGAGCGCGAATACGCCATGGGCCTGGCTACCAATGAGACGATTGCGACAGGATTCAGCGTCACACACGAGTACAGCTACATGGGTGGACGTCTGTGGGCTGGCTCTGCACTTCCCGTCCAGGATCAAGAAGGTATCGAATACTTCGTACGTGGCCCTGATGGGACCGTCCAACCCGAGATGTTCAATATCGTGGGATGGGAAGGCGAGAACCACTGTGTGCGCACGTTTTCGTACGGGACCCAATTGGACCTGGTTCTGGAGTGGTTCGGTTCCTTTCAGGTGAATGAGATAGAGGACGGTGTCGTGTGTCAGCCCATTCAAAGCACACTGGTTAGCCTTTACGAAGGACCCGAAGTGAGACTGACCGTTCCTGACCTGGGACGTGTCTTGATCTATGGTGAGCGGTCTCTCTCGCCATTCCCGGCTGCTCGTCATCAAGGCACTGCAGTGCGTGGCGGTCAGCTTTTTCGGATGCCTCTTGAGACCGAAGACCATCCGCAATTCGTGCTGCAGGACTCTAGGAGCACGACAGTCGTAGAGCCGGTCAGCGTCGGGGATTCAGCTCTGGCGGCTTGGCTAGCGAAGGCCCGTTTCTCATGGACTTATCCCGATGCAGCATGACGCGATGGGCACCCTCGGCGTAGTCGTCGGCTTCATTCCTTTTGGTCTCCTGTTCTGGGTGGGACTAACCCACGCACGACGTTTCGGCGAGTTCCGAAGCCTCTTGCACGCGCAGGGCGTGCTAGCGGGGGGACACGTCAGACCCATAGCTATCGGGGTTGTCCTTGCAGAGATCGTCGTGGGCCTGGCCGGCCTCCTTCTGGTCGCCGGAATAGGAGGCACGGACGCGATCTGGGTGTGGACGCATCTGACCGCGACGGTTCTATTCATGGGATTTGGTGCCTACATAGCTGTGTTGGTTCGCACCCGTTCTTCAGCACCTTGTGGATGTGGCGACTCTGAAACACCAGCGAACGCGTGGACGTTCGCGCGTGCGCTGATTGCTGCGAGTGTCTCCGCATCTGGGATCTATCGAGTTCCGATTGAGTTTGCATCGATCGCGGTCGGCGAGATTCTTATTCTGATGCTCGCCGTGGCCGCCATGGTGATCCTTCTCATGCTGCTTCCCGATGCGATGGCGACGAACAGTTCGAAGGTCCACACGTGAGCTTCTTCGAGACGATGGTGTTGCTGGCTTGGGTAGCCATACTGTTCCTCGCTCTCGCTATGTTTGGTTTGGCCCGTCGCGTGTCATTTGCGGACGGCGGCGGGTTTGGCGGAGGCATCATGTTCGATGCCATACGGGAAGCTTTGGTCCCTACGAATCCCCATGTCGCCGCGTTGGTGCTGTTTGTCCAAGCAGGGTGTCGCGCGTGTGATGCCAGGCTGTCGGAACTGGTCGACAAGTTTGAGTCCCTGCCGGATGAACTCGAAGTCGTGTTGATATTCGACGCCGACAAGGATCCTGGCGTCGGCCCACTGAATCTCGGTTCGAACAGTGCGAGGAGCGTTCCGCTTGAAGCTCCCCTCGGGCTTGGGCAGATCGGTGTTCTGGCTACACCCTATGCGGCGGTGGTCGCGGCGAGTGGGCATCTGGTCGGCGAGGGTCCTATCGGAAGCCGAGATGAGCTGGAGGGGTTTGTTGATAGAGCCATCCTGGAGACAATTAGGTCCGAAAGGAGAGAAAACAAATGACTGAGACGGCGCGCGACGCCATATCGCAAGGCCTCGAACTCTCGGACATACCGATCTTGCGGTCTACCGGCTGGTCCGGGACGGAGTTTCACAAACCATCGCGGCGGGCATTCATAAAGGGTCTGCTAATTACGGCAGCCGTTGCAGCTTTTGGATCATTCGAACGAGCGGCTTTTGCGCACTCTTCCAGTCCATGGCAGATGAAACCCAACACAGGGTTGAATCACTGTGGGTACAACTACTCGACAGATTCATGTGCCGGGTGCCCGACAAACCGGATTCTGTCCGGCACGTGTGCTGGAAGCTGGCACGATCACGATGCCCATCCTCACAAAACCGGACACACGCACGACTACCGCCCCAACCAGTGCCCTGGGCAATACGACGGCTGGTACTGGAAGGTAGGGGTTTGCTGCGTCGGATCCCCATGCTTCAAGGATCGTCGCTGGAAGTGCCACGACGGCTACAAAGGGACGTGGCCATTCGGTTCCAGTGAGAAGAGCATCTGTCGATACGTCATGTCGTGGGGGACTAGCGGCTGCAGCCCCTGCTGATGGTGCTCGTCGAAAGGAGCGCGGTTCCACCGGTCGTGCCGCTTCTGATTGCGGGCTGGCTACTCCTTCTGGTAGGGGCTATGGCCGGTGGTTCGGTGGCCCTAGCGGGGATTGGTTGGTTGGCTGGTGTATCTCTCTCGGGGTCGACATGAACTGCCAATAGCGCCGGGGTGGTCACTTCGGGATCGGGAAGGACAGCGTTTCCTGCATTCGCGTTCATGCTTGGATCACTGGCAGGCGGCGTTCTTGTAGCGCTTGGCCTGTTTCTCCTAAGCGGGCTCGCAGCTTCGGCGTCGGATCATCAGAAACTGATGGTGGCGACTGCAGCTGCCCTCATCGTGGTCGCACGTGACTATGGAGGTCTCAAGCTTTGGCTGCCGTCGGCCTCGAGGCAGGTCCCGGTTGAGATCTTCAGACGAAGGCTCGGAATAGCCTCATTCCAATTCGGTCTTGAAATGGGAACCGGGTGCCGCACGTTCATGACGGGGACTCTTCCATACTTCGCAGCGGTTGTAATTGTTCTCGTTGGCGCACCAGTCGACGCCCTTGTGATCGGGACGGCCTTTGGTCTTGCTCGAGGTCTCGTTCCCTTTGGACGCCTGAGTTCGTCGCTATCGACACGATGGGATGAGACTCTTGCCGAATGGTCACTGGGCCGTCGTTTCGAGAGGGCGACAGCGCCGGCAGCCATTGTCCTCGTAACCATCCAAGCCTCGTTTTTGCTTCAAGGAGAGGCAGTCTTCGGTTGAAGGTCTCAGAGAGGACACCGATGATGGGTTGACTGAGGCGCTAGAGCCGAGATCGGCGGGATGCTATATCTCGCCCTTGAGTGTTCACCCCTAATTCGATTCGCTGAATACGAGGCGCCAGGATCCCACGCCGCCTGCATCCGTTGCATCGCCCCAGTGAATCACCTCACTCCCTGTCCAGACGGAATGGTCCCCTGATCCGAGCCCTGGGAGTTCCACCGCTTGCCATCTGGCGACGGCAGTGTCGTAGTACGCATCGGACCCACACCACCCAAAGATCAAGGCAGAGTCAACCAGTTCTAAGGGATCGCCGACCCCCTCACAACCACTGATCGGAATGGGTTCGCTTCTGATCCATATAGGATCGGTTGGGTCGCTTTCGAAGGCGACTCCCTCATCGTTCCAGGCAACAAACCTGTCGCCGATCCATGCCGACAGCATCGGAACAGGGTGAACGATCTGGAGGGTAGAAACCAGACTCCAAGCGTCTGAATCAAGACGCGCCAGTTTCAGCTGGTCGATTTCAGGCAGGAACCCTTCCACGCCGAAGATATAGAGGTGGTGTCCATTCCATCGCAATACTCCGGCTGCGAGCTCCAACCCGACCGCAGGCAAAAGTTCCCACTCGTCGGTGCGGCTGGAGTAGGCAGCCAGTTGATCATCGACGACATTCCACAGCACCAGCCTCTCACCCGTCCAGACGCTGCTCGTGTACTGGCTTGTGTTCGTTGCAGGGCTTGTAGTCCGGACTGAAGTATCTGGTATCTGTCGCCAGGTGTCCGAGGCTGGGTTATACGCCGCCCCGTCAAGGTGGCCGATTCCTCCGACCACCAGCATTTCCTGGCCTGTCCATGCGACGTGGTGGTCTCGTCGGGCTGCCAATGGAGCCGGTGCGATCGGACGCCAGGTTTCCTCTACCGGGTCATAAGCTGCGCCATCGGCCAGGGTTTCACCAGCCAGCGCGGTTGCGCCGCCCCACACAATGACCTCTGAGCCGGTCCAGACTACCGAATGGCCATCACGAGGTGCGAGTGGCCCTGAATCGAACGGAACAACAGCAGGAGCACGGTCGCTGGTGAGTGAAGGTTTTGTACCGTTTGGGACCGGCGTCGGCGTGGGACCGAGGATCTCTTGCTCAGATCGTGGACTGCTACGGTCGAGAATCCGCAACGCCGTTAGGCCGCCTAGCCCCAGAACCAGCGCAAAGGCAATCAGTCCAGCCAACCACGGACGTTGAGGTG
The DNA here is from genome assembly GCA_028285585.1 of Acidimicrobiia bacterium. GTDB lineage: Bacteria > Actinomycetota > Acidimicrobiia > Spongiisociales > ZC4RG35 > CAXMPK01. The sequence goes on along the minus strand of JANQOU010000006.1, from coordinate 435,907 downwards.
ATATGGCCTTCTCTTTGGCTTGATGGCGAGTCGGAGGGGATGGGATTGCCCTGCGGTCTACCTCACTACGGAGATCGGCCGCTGCCTGTTCGAGTACCTCCACGGTTCTCTTCATTCCGGGACCTCGAGAGCCTTTGCCAAGCGTGCTCGTCCACGGTCCAGGTGAGTCTTGACCGTTTCCTCCCCTACACCAAGCAAGTTGGCGATCTCAAGGCGGCTGTAGCCCGCAACATGAAACAGCACGATTGCCTGAGCTTGTCTCGCGGGCAGCCTACGGACTGCGGTCCAGACCTCTATGGAGTCAGTGTCGATGGTCGACTGCTTGTCCCCGCTAGCTGCGATCTGGACTAGTGCCTTAGCCTCGGTGACTGCTCGCCGGTAGCGAGAAACAGCCTTGTTGGAAACGACGGTGCGAACCCAGGCGCTCGGGTTTCTCAAGTCGTTCCTATCCCAGAGCCGGAGTGCGGATTCGAATGCTTCCATCGTCAGTTCCTCGGCATCGGTTCGTTTTCGAGTAAGAGCGGTGGCTATCGCCAACACCGACCTGTACTCTCGGCGGAAGAAGTTCTCGAACGGCTCCTGCCGATGCGTAGCAGTATCACTGTCGTTGACCGGGCCGGTACCACACTCGTTGACGCTCACCTCGCTGACACGTGCTTAGAAGTATGACGAACCAGAGCTATCCCACGGGGGACAGGATTTGTCGGGCGGGTGACAAGTCGTTGTCCCGACACAGCAAGAGCCATCATGAGTGCCGGTATGGCTCAGCGGCGGTGGGCCTCTGGTCAGCCCAGATCAAGCTGCTCCTACGGATCTCTGCGTCCAAGCGACGCCCGATGCCGAGTTGGCCTGCAAGTATCAAGGCTTCCTCTCTGCACGTGACGCCTAGCGATTTGTAGAGGGTTCGTAGCCGACGATTAACCGCGCTTCGTGAGTACCCCAGCACTGTCGAGAGATCCGATACCATTGGATACTCGACCAGCTTTCGAAAGAGAACTTGCTGATCGCTCGTGAGATGGCTGGGAACTGGGCTCAGGTCTGCAAGCTGAGTTACTGAGTTAGGGACAATGAAGAGGCCACTCAGGAGTATTCGGAGCGATGCCTTGAACAAGTCTGCCGATAGCGAGCGAGGCAGGACCGAAGTGGCGCCGGCGCTCAGCAGACGACACGTTTCATCGGGCGTTGTGTTCGGGGATAGACAAATGACTACCTGATCGGATCGGTGCCTTGAAGTGTTAGAGGAACCCTCGAGAAGCGAGCCAAGCAGTAGCGAACTCGTGATGACCAATACGGAGTGACCAAGCGCGTTCAGATCGATCGGACGTTCCGGAGCACATGCAGTTAGGCCGTCGTCCGCCATCAGGTCGACCAAGGCCAGGCCCTCGATGATGGAATCGTTCACTACCGCAATCTCACATTGGGAGTTCTCTGCATGCTGCGCATTAGCTTTCGCGTTGCCCGAGGTTGGCGTTTCGTTCATTTGTCGATCAACGGCCAAGGCGGGTCGGTGTCCATCTTGGTGTCGCGAACGAATGGCGCTTTGGAGGTGTTATGCACATCAGCAACCACCACCGCCACGATCCGAGGAGTGGAGGGGTCGATCTCGCTGACAATCCCTTTTAGCGCAACGACTTCCGATGTCGTGGTGTTTGGGTCCCCGTCGGTTCGCGTCAGTTCGTCGGCGATATTGGCGAATGTCTTTGCAACTGCGTCGGAGTACGCCGCCGGCGAGAGCTTTCCCGCTACTGGTCCTATAGCCCGTTGTGTAGATGCGGTCCCCGATCTGATCTTTGGTAATCAGTTCAACGTAACCCGCGCTGGTGCCTTCCAAGAGGCCCATGACCTCCTCTGCTGAGGTCGGCGTAGTCAGATCGACGCGTGAGGTCGTCGACTCCCTCTTCGTGTCGGTGACCGCGGCGGATGCTCCAACGGGTGCCGCGGACGCCATGAATGCGCTGGCAAAGGGAAGCGAAACTCCAAGCACTCGGGCCGCGGAACGAGGAGTCTTAGTTGTGCCCGACATAGACGAATTTCTCTTTGTTTCGATGGATACCTTGGATGTGTCCGCATCTGTGTGCATGTCGCGTTGCGTCTTCGGAGTTTGCGGCTGAGGCTCGTCGAGATCGATAGGAATCGGCATGCACAACTCCGGCTGATCCCTCAGTCGTCAACACCATTCCATCCCGTGGGGTTACGTATTACGATATTGCGGGTGTGGAGATTCACCAGTCGGCGCACAAACACGGGATTGGCGTCGCAGCCATTCGTCACGCTCTCGACCACGTCATCGCTGTGGTCGACCTCGAACCCGACCACGATCCGCCCAAGGTTCTTGCAATCGGGGCGGATTACGCCGGCAACCTCCTCGAAATCATCTGGATCGAGGTCGCCGGAGATGTCGGTCTCGTGATCCACGCCATGCCGCTCCGCCCGACTTTTTACGGCCTACTTCCAACATCAAACGAGGACATGCAGTGAAGCAACCTGAGATTCGCCGTACCCGCAGTGGTCGCGCGTTGACCGACGAAGAGATCGACGCTCTCGCCGCGGAGGTCGCAGAGGCCAACTACGACGTCGAAACCTTGAAGACCCGCCGCAGGGGAAGGCCCTCCATGGGGTCCGGTCCGGCCGATGTGGTGCCAGTTCGCATCGACCCGGAGTTGCGTGCGGCAATTGAAGCCAGGGCTGATGCCGACGATACGACTACGAGCGAGGTCATCCGCAAGGCCATTCGTAAGTTCCTGGAAGTCGCCTGAGCGGGAACCCGTTCGTCAGTCGCCGGACCAAGCGGAGAGGGCTGCCCCCGCCACGCCGATACCGGAGACAATCAGGAATCTCTGGTTGGTCAGGATGTCGATGATCGACTCGTCCAGCGAGATCGCGATCAGCACGCCGATGATGATCGCCGCGGCTGCTGCGAAGCCGGCAGTGAACAGCACATCAACCATCGGTGAGGCCTTCGCCGTCTCGCTTCCCCTGTCTTCGGGCCAGAAGAAGGCACCGATGAAGACGACGGCGACGGTCACCCCCTCCACTATCCACAAGTCGGGGCCACCGATCGCCTTGGAGATGGAACCACCTCGAATCAGGGTGATGACGACTACGACAAATAGTGCGCCGATACCGCCCGCCACCGCACCGATCAGCGCACGGGTGAGACGCCCGGCCACTACGACTTGGGTCGTGACTTGCGCTGACGAGAGGTTGGGGCCGAGGTGGTGCCGGCCGTACCTGGGCCCAGCGCCTTTCGCAGCTCGGAGGCAACGATTGGCTTGGTCACGGAGGCGTCTGCACCGGCTCGTCTTGCGATGAACTCGTCGGCGGACCGATCGAGCAAGAGGATGGTTCGGGGCCGGTCTTCGTCGGAGAGGGACTGGCGGATGTCGCGAACGACCGCCATTCCACCCATGCTCCCGACCTGCATGTCGACGATCACTGCGTCGAATCTCTCGGAACCGGCCTTCTCGGCGACCGCCCGCGGGTCCGACACCTCTTCGACGATCCAGTCACCGAGGGCCAGCGAAGATCGGACGCCATCGACCACCCAGGAGGCATCTGCAACCAGGAGGACTCGTGACACGCCGCCGGACGATAGCGCCACACATTCGCCGCTCCGTCAGCGGTATTCGATACGGCCCCAGGCCCCTCTAATCTCGACCGTCGTGCGTCGAGGCTTCCTCATCCTGTTCTTCTTGGCCGTTCCCCTGGTCGCGTCGGCTCAAGACGTCGGTGGCGGCATCGACGTCATAGACGTCAGCGGCCCGCTCGACGCATCCGCGCTTCAGTTCATGGCTGACTCCATCGAAGATGCCGCGGCGACCGGCCAGGTGCTTGCGGTTCTTCAGATCAACTCCAAAGCAGTCCTCGACGAAGAAGGTCTCGAGCGAGTGGCCTCTCTGGTGGCAAACCCGCCGCTTCCACTTGCGGTTTGGGTAGGCCCGGCCCCGGCGACCGCTTATGGCGGAGCGGCCCTTCTCGTCACAGAGTCGGCAGAGGCGGCCATTGCTCCCGGGTCGCAGATCGGGAGGCTCGATCCCGTTGTGGTTGGGGAGGATGACTCTGTGTCCAGCGAGGTCCAGTCCGCAGAAGAGTCGGGTCTGCGTCTCCAGCCGACGCTCCGGCAGTACCTCCAAGAGCTCGACGGCGCGGAGATGTGGACACGCGATGGACCGGTGACGGTCACCACGATCCGCGACTTCGAAGGCGGGGTCACCCTGAAGGAGACGACATTCATCAAGCCGGGCCTCGGCACTCGGTTCTTCAGATTGGCCGTGACACCTGAGGCAGCACTTTTCTTCTTGCTCGTCGGGTTGAGCATCGTGACTTTCGAGTTCTACGCACTTGGCCCTGGTGTGGCCGCCGGTGTGGCCGCCATCTCGCTCATGCTCGGTGGATGGGGTGTGCTCAATCTGCCTACCAACTGGTGGGCTTTAGCTCTTGTGCTCTTGGGGTGGGCGCTGCTCACTGCTGCCCACCAGAAGGGTGGGCTTGTGTTTCTAACCGTCGTCGGCTCGGTGATGCTTCAGGTGGCGGGAATGAACCTGGTTGATGGGGGAGGGCAGATCGACCCGCGTTGGTATCTGGTGCTGCCCAGTGTCTTGGCTGTCCTCTTCTTCTTTCTCATAGCCATGCCAACCGTGCAGCGGGCCCGCTTGTCCACTCCGACCATTGGTCGTGACGCCTTGATCGGGAGAACAGGCGTGGCCATCGCCGACTTCGACCCGGATGGCACCGTCGAGGTTGGTGGTGCTCGCTGGCGGGCCACGGCGCATCGCGAGGCGAAGCTCGACGCCGGCTCTCAGATCACCGTGACCGGTGTCGACGGGTTGTTCCTGGAAGTGGACCGGCTCGAAGAAGACCGCGAAAACTAAGACTCATCTTTGACAGAAATGTCAAATTCTCCCTTGATGGTCCAATCACGGTTCTGTAGCTTCGTTCCGGTTGTCGCTAGAAGCGGGAGGAGCACTTGTCCTATTCGGACGATTGGCAGCTGAATGCGCTGTGTCGTGGGAATCACGCCTACCTCTTTTTCCCCCCTTCGACTTTCGAGCGAAAGGACGAGAGGGAGCGGCGTGAGATGAAGGCGAAAGCGATCTGTGGAGTATGCCCGGTACAGGAACCTTGCTCACAGCACGCAGTCGCCATCCGGGAGCCCTTCGGAATCTGGGGAGGGCTCACTGAGGTCGAGCGGAGGAACGTAACCCTCGTCAGCTGACCCCGGCATAGCGGCAAGACACCAGATAGGGCTCACCTAACCCGACGGGTATCCCCCTGACGGACGGTGAGCCCTTCTTTGTCGGCCCACTCCAATATCGGCACGGCGTACTTGCGAGACAACCCGGCGGCGTCGCGGAAGTCCGCAACGGTGAAGTCACCCTCCATGGCTCGCAAGATCTCGACTAGCTGCTCGACCTGTTCCGGGAGAAACACCAGGTCCTGGCTGATCACGACAACGCCGCCTTGGCGTTGCTTCAGATGAAGCAACTCTTGGTCTATTTCGAGCTCGGAGACCAGTGGCACTGCGAGCCCGGCCCTGAGCTTGCGCTCCAGCCCAGCCCAAGACTCTTCCTGAGCGGGGCTGAGGCTGGTGCTGTGGTTGCGATTGGCGACGTCGGGGCCGACGCGCGCCAGGTCGGGATTGCGCTCGACGAGGGACTCCGCTGCTTCAGGGCTCACGCCGAGCTCGGTGGCCAGCGTGGCGAGCGAGACGCCGGCGCGCAGTGGGTATTCGGCGTGGTTGCGGTCCACTAGCCCGGCCATCTGGGCGGAGAGCCGAGAGATCTCGGACTCCGCATGGACACGTCCCGCGATTGTGTTGCCTTGGGGCACGCCACCGGCGGTTTGCGCCGCGAGCAGGTCGAGAGTGGCGGAGCCTCGGATCTCCAGCAATGCCGTGGCCGCCTCATCCCGGGTCTCTGCCTTGCTGAGGGTCTTGTGAGAGCGGATGGCGGCGGCCGTGCGTCCAGGAGCGGGATCGAGCACCCGCCCGCCGGCTACGACCAGCTTTCGCCCGGTGTCACGGACGATGAATCGATCGCCGTATGCCAAAGGCACGGGTGTGGGAGTCCGAATCAGTGCAGCGCCTCCCTCGAGAGCCGCAAACTCCATGGCGTGGGCTGCACTGCCCACATGAAGCTGATAGGCCCCTCGCCTGGGGACCTCATCGACGTAGCGAGCCGGGCGAAGGGTGGCGAGGAACCGGTCGGTCACGTCCCAATCACCGCCTCGCCCGATCATCTGGCCCCGATTCAGGTCATCGTGCTCGACACCGGCGAGGTTCAATGCGACACGGCTCCCCGGCAGCACTCGCTCGTGGCTCGTCTCGTGGCTTTGTATCGCCCGGATTCGCGCTCGCGTGGCATCCGGGTACACCCTGATCTGATCGTCGACGGCAACGACTCCGTCGAGCAGGGTGCCTGTTGCGACCGTTCCCGAGCCAGTGGCCGAGAAGACCCGATCGATCCAGAGTCGGGGGCGTCCGAGGTCACGCGGAACCACTTCCTTGGCCAGGTTCGTCATCGCCTTGACCAAATCGTCGACTCCCTGACCGGTCTTGTTGGACACGCGAACGACGTCAGAGCCCTCCAGCGACGTGCCGGCGATCCGATCCTCGATCTCCAGTTGAGCCAGGTCCAGCAGGTCTTGGTCGACCAGGTCGGCTTTGGTGAGCACTACCACCCCGCTGTTGACTTCGAGAAGGTCGAGAACGGCGAGATGCTCCTCGGTTTGTGGCATCCAGCCCTCGTCGGCGGCCACCACGAGAAGCGCCACGTCGATGGCCTCGATGCCGGCGAGCATGTTCTTCAGGTATCTCTCATGACCCGGGACATCGACGAATGACACTTCGAGCCCATCCGCGAGGCTCATCCAGGCGAACCCGAGGTCGATCGTCAGCCCGCGCTCTTTCTCCTCTGCCCACCTGTCAGGGTCGCGGCCTGTCAGTCGCTGTATGAGGCTGCTCTTGCCGTGATCGACGTGACCGGCGGTGCCGATCAGAGGCATTGCTTGATCACACCTACGACATATGCGTCGTCAGGCTCGTCGACCGTTCGTAGGTCGACTACCAAGTCACCGTTCTCGCGTCGGGTCAGGATCGGCCTATCGGAGGCGAGAAGGCACTCATAAAGGTCATCACGACCTTCGATGACCACGTTCGGACCCGGGATCGCCTGGCTTGGGACGCTCCCTCCGCCAACGGTGGACGAGCCGTTTACAACCGTGCCGTCAACGTCACCGGCGAAGCGTTGAGACCTCTCGATGAGGGTCTCGATCGAGGCGGTCGCCTGTGCCCAGAAAGGAATTTCACTCGCCGAGTTCGAGGCGTAGGCCTCGAGGGTTGCCTCCAGAGCAGCCAGTGTCACCCCGTCCACGCGAAGTGCTCGTGCCAGAGGGTGTGACCTGAGCAGTCTGATGTTCTCGGCGGTGCCGACGATCAAGCCGGCCTGGGGCCCACCCAACAACTTGTCGCCGCTGAATGTCACCAACCCCGCGCCGTCTTCAACTGTTTGCCTTGCCGCCGGCTCATCGAGAAGGAAGTCGGGTGTTGCTCCTTCGAGCCACGGCGTTTCCGAGTCGAGCAACCCGGATCCGATGTCATGGATGAGCGGGACAGCCCACTCGGAGGCCATCTGGGCCAGGTCTCTCGTAGGTACTGCGGACGTGAAGCCCTCGACCCGGAAATTGGACGGGTGGACCTTCAGGAAGGCTCCGACGCGATGGAGTTGGGCGGCTGTCATATAGTCGCCAGGCCTCACTCGATTTGTGGTGCCCACTTCGACGAGGTTGGTGCCGCTCACCGCCATCACATCAGGCAGCCTGTAGGACCCGCCGATCTCGATCAGCTCACCTCGTGCCACTGGGACCGACAAGCCTCCCGAGGTCGCGGCCAGAGCGATGACCAAGGCAGAGGCGTTGTTGCTGACGACCATCGCGTCCTCTGCTCCGGTCAGCGTCTTGAGCAACTCGGTCACGTATGCGCCGCGACGGCTGCGTTTCCCCGTCTTGACGTCGATCTCCAGGTTCGTCGTCGACTCGGCGGCTCTCGTGGCTGCGGCGACGGCTCTGGGCGACCAGCGAGCCCGGCCCAGATTGGTGTGGAGCAGCACCCCGGTGGCATTGACCACTGCTGCGGTCGACGAGAGACGGAGCCGCTCGATTGCGCGCTCCACTACCTGGCGAGGATCGAGGGATTCGCCATCGCCAATTCGTTTGCGAGCTTCGTCCAGCCCGTTGCGGACGGTGGTCAGGAGGACGGCGTCGGGTAGTGCACCCCGATGCTCTTCGACGAGGTCATCGACTCGGGGGAGACCCCTGAGAGGGTTGTCGCCGGTCATGGTTCCAGTGTGCCAGACCCGAAGAAGCAGATTCTTAGGATGGACGTCTTGGCTTCCTCTCCCACAGCCCCCGATCTCGCCGCAAGCGTGATCTTGCTTCGCCCGGCGTCACATGGGATCGAAGTGCTCATGGTTGAGCGGCCACAGCGTGGATTCTTCGGCGGGATCGTCGTCTTTCCTGGTGGAAAGGTAGATGCGATCGATCGTTCGGGGCTCGCTCGCAAGGTGGTGACCGGCGACCAGGAAGACCAGCAGTTTCGTTCAGCTGCTTTGCGCGAGTTGGCTGAGGAGACCGGGCTCGCTGTGACCACTGACGGTGTTGCCCGCGCCCCGCGGGCCCGTGACGAAGACCTCTTTCGTGAGCTCGACAAGGGAGGCTCCACATTGACGGGAGACGATCTCGTGCTGGTCTCGCGGTGGGTCACCCCTGAGTTGGCGCCTCGTCGGTTCGATACCATGTTCTACCTCTTGCCGGTCACCTCAACGCCTGACGTCCTCCTGGATGCGGACGAGCTGGTCGATTTCGACTGGGTCACAGCCGCGGAGGCGCTCCATCGTCATGAGAAGGGGATTTGGCGCATGATCCTTCCCACCCTCGCTCACCTGCGCTGGCTCGAGAGGCGTCATTCGATCGAAGACGCCGTCGACTCGGCCCAGGGCGCCGATGGCCGGACCCTGATCGAGCCGAAGGTCATGGAGGACGGCTCGCTCGTCCCCATCCACCTTCCTGCGGGGCTGCCGTGAGGATCGACCGAGTCCTGGCAAACAACCCCGGCGTGTTCACCGGCCCGGGAACCAACACATGGATTCTGGACGATGGAGATGGATCAGTGGTGGTGATCGATCCGGGCCCGGTGGACACCAAACACGGGAGAGCCATCGTCGACAAGGTCGGTGACCGACAGGTAGTGGCGGTGATGGTCACTCACACCCATATCGACCATGCCCCTCTTGCCAACCCACTTGCAGCGGACCTCGGTGTTCCTGCCGTGGGCCATGCTCCGGGGCCGATGTTCGACCCTGACGAGCGGCTGTTGGACGGTGCCCACTACTCGGTGGGAGAGCTTCGGCTCGAGGTGGTTCACACTCCGGGTCACGCCCAGGACCATCTCTGTTTCCGCGCTGGCGACGTGCTTTTCACCGGTGATCACATCATGGGTGGGTCGTCGGTGATGGTCGAGCAGATGGGCACCTACCTGAGCTCTCTGCGCAAGCTCCACAACACGGGCCTCACCCGGCTGTGCCCTGGTCATGGCGACGAGATGGATCGGCCTGACGAGGTGATTGACTGGTATCTCGCACACCGCCTGCAACGGCACGGCCAGATTCTCGAAACGATCACTGACGGGAACTCCACAGTCTCCGAAATCGTGGAACATGTGTATTCCGATGTCGATACCTCCCTACACCCGCTGGCGGCGCAGTCCGTGACCGCACACATCGAGCTTCTCAAGGCAGAAGGCCAGGTCGTCTTTGATGGAAGCCGGGTTCGTCCGGTGGAGGCGATGTGAGACGGGTGAGCCGCATGGCCGCCGGTGTGCTGGTGCTGTCAGTAGCTCTGCCTGCCGTGGCACAGGTGACCGATGACGACATCGACCGCGCCCGGTCTGAGGTGAACGAGATGGTGGCGGAGTCCCAGGAGCTCGGGGACCAGGTCCAGGCTGCATACGCGCGCCAACTCGAGCTCGAGCACGAGATCGGCACCTTGGAGCAATCGATCGACTACGCACGACTCCAACTGGCCGATGCCGAGCAGCGCCTGGAGGAGGTCGCCGTCGAGCTTTATATGGGCTCCACTTCGGTTGCGCCGATAGCGTTGCTTTTCAACGCCACCGACGACGAGTACGAAGCAAGTCTCGAGTATCTGCGGGAGGTCAGTGGGACCGAAGACGAGGTCATCGACCAGCTCAGGGCGTTCCGCAGTGAGCTGGATCGTCAGACGAGTCGCCTCGCCGACGCCGCCGCTGAGCAGGAGGTCGTGTCTGCCGAGTTGGAGCTACTCGTGACGGATCTGACCGAAGACCTGGCCGCCGCGCAGCTGGTGTACGACCAGCTTGTCGAGCAGCAAAGACAGGAAGAGGAGGAGCGGCGACGTCAAGAAGAGGAGCGTCGTCGCCAGGAGGAGGAGGCACGACGCAGAGCCGAAGAGGAGGCGAGGCGAGCAACGTCGACCACGACAACCACGACGCTGCCACCGTCAACAACAACCTCTACGCCAGGTGCTACGACAACGACCGACCCAGACAGCACCACCACAACGATCTCGGCAACCACCACAACAACGGCGCCTCCGCCGCCTTCCGGGAATGGCGCTTGCCCTGTCGCAGGCGCCGTTTCTTTCTCGGACACCTGGGGTGCCCCACGATCAGGTGGCAGGACCCACGAGGGGGTGGACATGATCGCAGCGCGGGGGACTCCGCTGGCGGCGATCTATGACGGCCGCATCAGGCGAATCTCCACTGGCACCTTGGGCGGGAAGTCGCTTTGGATCCGAGCCGACAACGGAGACGAGTTCTATTACGCCCATCTCGACGATTACGCCAACATCTCTGTTGGCCAGAGGGTGTCTGAGGGCGAGATCGTCGGCTACAACGGGAGCACCGGCAACGCGCCCAGCTGGCTGCCACATCTCCACTTCGAGTTCCACCCGGGAGGTGGAGCAGCCGTCAACCCTTACCCGCTAGTGAAGTCGATCTGCGGGTGAAGTGTGGACGCGAAGAGAGAGCCCTCTCGGGCTCTCTCCACGTCGGGCCTCCCTAGCCCTTGAATCCCAGCGTTCTAGGCACGTTCTGTAGAGATTGTCGACCACGGAAAGTGGTCAGAAAAGGACCCTTGGTGACATCTCGAATATGACTAGTCATCGAGTGGCCAAAAGAACCCTTGCGGGACGGTCGCCGGGCGGCACCACCGTCTATCGTCGTCGCCCCCGACTTGGAGACGACTTTGACCGATCCGCAAGTACCAGCCGAGCAAACACCCGATGGGTCTCCCCACAACCTGGCGAGTTGGGGAACCCGTGCGGTGGGCCTGATCATCGACTGGGTTCCGCTTCTGATCGTCAACGCTCTCCTGTTTCGCGTTTCGGTGCTGGCCAGCCTCATCGGCATCCTCTACTGGGTGTGGATGGGCAACCTCGACGGTGTCTCCGGTCAGACGCCGGGCAAGGCAATGATGGGAATCAGGCTGGTTGACAAAGACGGCAACCTGCTGGGAGCCGGGCTCGGCATCGGCCGCAAGTTCGTGCATATCCTCGACAGCCTTATCTGCTTCCTGGGCTGGCTGCTTCCACTCGTCGACGCCAAGCGTCAGACGATCGCCGACAAGGTTTTGAACACTTATGTGGTCACCGGAGTCGAGCGGAAGCCGTTTGCCGTCGATCTATGGCTGGCGCCCAAGGGGGAGCAGACCTAAGCGGCACCGTCCTCGAGATCACCGAGAAGCTTGGCTATGCGGCCCGTGCACGTCTCTAGCTGCGCGGGTGGCAACGCCTGAACCAAGTTGGCGACCAGCTGCTCCAGTGCTGCGGCAGCTGGACCCGACCCCGCTTCCAAGACCACCGGCTTCCCACTGTCTCCCCCGCTGACCACAGAGCTGTCAAGGGGGATGATTCCCAGCAGGGGCACACCGAGGTCACTAGAGAGCAGTTCGCCGCCACCCGTGCCGAACACATCCCCGGTCATGTTTTCGACCACACCGATGATTGGCATGTGCGACCTGCGAGCCATGTCCGCAACACGCACGGCCACCTTCTGAGCCGCCCGCTGCGGCGTTGTGACAACCAGCATCTCAGCTTGAGGCAGCATCCGGGTCAGAGCCATCTGGACATCACCAGTGCCCGGGGGCATGTCGATCACCAGATAGTCGAGTTCGCCCCACTCGACCTGCTTGAGGAACTGTTCGAGGGCCTTGGACAACATCAGCCCGCGCCACATGAGCGCCGTCTCCTCCGACTCGATGATCAGGCCTGTCGAGATCACCTTGACGCCGTTCGAGAGGGCCGGCTCAATCAGCTTGGAGTCGCTGGCGGCGGAGAGCTTCCCTTCCACTCCGAGCATGCGAGGAACAGAGAAACCCCAGATGTCAGCGTCGAGAATCCCCACTTTGAACCCACTGTTGGCCAGGCCGGCCGCCAGGTTGACGGAGATCGAGGACTTGCCCACGCCGCCTTTGCCGCTGGCGACAGCCACAACCCGCGTCGTAGGGGGAACTTGCGTGGGCTCAGCGATCTCACGAACTCTGCGACGGGCCACTGACATCAGTTCTGAGCGCTGGCGGCTGGTCATCGCCGTCGTGTTGATCGTGACGCTGTCGACGCCGGGCATCGCTTCGACACGCCTCTGCGTGTCTCCTTCGATCTGACTCCGTAGAGGGCACTCGGCGACGGTGAGAGCCAAGCCGATGGTCACAGCGGCGTCGGTTATGTCGACCGAGGTGATCATCCCCAGCTCGACGACGTTCCCACCCAACTCGGGATCGTTGACTCCTTCCAGAGTCTTCAGGACTTGGTCTTCTGTGACCATGCCCACAGGATAATTTCTACTACGCGGATAGGGGGAATGGTGCTCGGCGTTTTTGGGGTTAGTATCGGTGTGTAGTTTTAGGTAGGAGCCAATGACTCAGCTACTGACGATCAAGTCCAACCAGCCACAGAAGACGGTCAATCTCACCGACACCGCTGTTGAGAAGGTGCGTGAGTTGATCCTTGCCGAAGAGGAGGCGGGGCTCGCTCTCCGCATGGCCGTTCGCCCCGGCGGGTGCAGCGGTTTCTCCTACGAGATGTTCTTCGACAGCGAGATCGACTCTGCCGACATAGTTGAGGAGTTCGACGATGTCAGAGTCGTGGTTGACCCACAGAGCGCGGAGATGGTCCGCGGCGCAACCCTCGACTACAAGGACTCGCTGATGGGAGCAGGTTTCGCCATCGACAACCCCAACGTCACGCGGTCCTGCGGTTGCGGCAACTCGTTCTCTTAGAAGCAAGCGGCTTGCGAAGAAAGGGCTCGGCTTTGGCCGGGCCCTTTCTCTTTGCAGGTACGCTCCGCGCCGACCGCAGACAGGAGTAGCTCTTGCCCAAGTCAGTCCCCGCCACCCCATCGGCACCCGGAGCGATGGGACCGTATTCGTTTGCCACCGAGGCCAATGGCCTCGTGTTTCTCTCAGGGATGGTTGGCTTCGTCCCCGAGACCGGCGACCGGGCGCCAGACGATGTTGAGGCACAGACTCATCAGGTCCTCCAGAACATCGGTGCGCTGCTCGGTGACCTCGGCCTGGGGTACGCCGACATCTTGAAGACGACGGTCTTTCTCGCTGACATTGGTGACTACCCGGTCGTCAATGACGTCTACGCCACCTACTTCGGGGAGGACCCACCCGCTCGCTCCGCGCTTCAAGCAGGGGCGCTTCCCGGCGGCTTTCTGGTCGAGATCGAGGTGGTGGCGGCCAGATGAACGCCCAGCAAGTCTTTGATCGACTTGGCTTGTCGGACACCAACTCAGGTGTCTTCGCCGGGGAATGGCTGCCGGCGTCGGGGGAGACGATCTCGGTTGTCAACCCGACCAGTGGTGAAGCGCTGGCCTCGGTGACTCTCGCCTCGGTCGAGGACTACGAGAAGGTCGTCACCTCCTCGGAGGAGACTTTCCGGCGTTGGCGGTCTCTGCCGGCCCCGAAACGCGGCGAGTACATCCGCAAGCTGGGCGACGCCCTGAGAGAGAACATCGATGCGCTGGGTGCCCTGGTGACTCTGGAGATGGGAAAGATCCATCTCGAGGGTGTCGGCGAGGTTCAGGAGATGGTCGACATCTGCGACTTTGCCGTGGGCCTGTCCCGCCAGCTCTACGGCAACACCATGGCTTCGGAACGGCCCAACCACCGCATGTATGAGCACTGGCACCCGCTGGGCCCGGTCGGAGTCATCACGGCATTCAACTTCCCGGTTGCCGTCTGGTCATGGAATGCAGCCATCGCAGCCGTCTGTGGCGACACCCTGGTCTGGAAGCCGTCGGAGCGGACGCCGCTGACAGCCATCGCCGTCACCAAGATTGCCCAGAACGTGATGGAGGGGAGTGGCTTCGAAGGGGTGTTCAATCTCGCCGTCGGCGACGGCAAGACAGTCGGCACGGCCATGAATCAAGACACACGTCTTCCTTTGATCTCGGCTACGGGATCATGTGCCATGGGCCGCATCGTCGGCCCGGCCGTCGCGCAGCGAATGGGCAGGACGATCCTGGAGCTGGGCGGCAACAACGCCGTCATTGTGATGGATGACGCAGACCTCGACCTCGCCGTGCGCGCAGCCCTCTTCTCGGCGGTGGGCACCGCGGGCCAACGTTGCACGTCCCTGCGCCGTCTCTTGGTGCACCGGGCTGTTTCCGACAAGGTGGTCGACGGGCTGGCTGAGGCGTACAAGCAGGTGCCAGTGGGTGACCCCCTCGAGCCCGGGACCCTCATGGGCCCGGTCGTCTCGGAGGGTGCTATCGATCAGATGATGAACTCTCTCGAGATCGCCCGCGAGCAGGGGGCACGGGTGGTCACGGGAGGCAACCGCATCGACCGTCCGGGGTACTTCGTAGAGCCGACGATCGCAGTGGTGCCGAAGGAGGCTTCGATAACTCAAGAGGAGACCTTTGCCCCCATCCTCTGGGTAATCGAGTTCGACACTCTGGACGAAGCGATTGAGATTCAGAACGGGGTCACCCAGGGTCTCTCGTCGGCGATCTTCACCGAGTCTTTGAAGAACGCTGAGCGCTTCCTTTCGAGCACCGGCAGTGACTGTGGGATCGCCAACGTGAACATCGGCACGTCCGGCGCGGAGATCGGTGGTGCCTTCGGAGGCGAGAAGGAGACCGGCGGCGGCCGGGAGGCCGGCTCCGACGCCTGGAAGGCCTACATGAGGCGGCAGACCACCACGATCAACTGGGGAGACGATCTGCCGCTCGCCCAAGGCATCGAGTTCGGCTGAGTGGACGCCTCAGCCTGGGACGATAGGTATCGCTCTGCCGACCGACTGTGGTCGGCGGAGCCGAACCTGTTTGTCGTAGACCGGCTAGGCGGTGCCCAGCCGGGAGTTGGTCTCGATTTGGCTGCGGGGGACGGTCGAAACTCGATCTTCCTCGCAGACCGGGGGTGGTCGATGACCGCTGTCGACTTCTCCGAAGTGGCCGTTCAACTCGGCCGTTCGCTCACCTCAGATGTGAGGTTTGAGGTCAGCGATGTCACCGCATACGAGCCGAATCAGGCCTTTGATCTTGTCCTCTTTGCCTACCTGCATCTTCCCACCTCGGACATGGCCGCTCTCGTAGACCGGTCTTTGAGCTGGCTGAAGCCGGGAGGTGAGCTGTTCATGATCGGCCACGACAAGTTGAACATCGATGAAGGCCATGGTGGCCCGCAGGTGCCTGAGGTTCTTTGGGATGTCGAGGAGACTCTCACCTGGCTTGACGGCACGACAGTGCTCGAGGCGGTGCGTGTTCGGAGACCGGTCGAAACCGATCAAGGTCGGGTCTATGCGCTCGACACCCTGGTCAGGGTGCAGGCTTAGGCCAGGGTTTGGCGAGGCCAAAGGCGTGCTCGGTTGGCCCGTGCTCTCTCATGTGCCGGAGCCGCTCGAACGCTTCCGGGACTGAGGGGATCTCGCCGGACGGGACCCACCAAGCGACGCTGGTCGCTTCAGCAATCTTCTCGAACCATTCTCTCCTCCGTCGCAGGTAGGCCACGTGGCCGCTCTTGTTGACGAAGTGGTTGAGGGAGGCCACATCCTCCCAAATGGAGTAGTTCACGAGCAGAAGCGGGTCGTCGTTGCCCGGTATCTCGACGTAGCTCGATGATTGGCCGTCGTCGTCGGTCAGCCGCCAGACGAATCCCGGGCTTGCCTCGGCGATTGCGTTGATTGGCTCGAGTGAGGCAACGAACTCGGCGAGATCAGGATGATCCAGGGGCCGGTGGACACGTCCGACGTTCAACTGCGCCAGATGATGATCAGACACAGGGCGAGTCTATCTAAGGCCCCGGCGTCCCTTCGAAGGGGACTCGGCTGAACTCGAGGCATGGCTCGTCGTCGAGAAGGGGGCATATTCGGTAAGCGCCGTCCGGCGAGTCGAACGGCGGCCGCACCAGGTAGATCTGTTCTGGGACGGCGACACAAGGCGGGTCGTCGACCGGCTCGTGCCACAAGCCCTCCTGGATGTCGGTGACGGAGTACGACTGGCCCATCGTTCGCCAGCCGATGAGCTGCCACCTCTCCAACTCGAGACAAACGCCGCCGAAGCGCTGAATCGTGCCGCTTGCCAGCGTCGGCGGGTTGGGACCCGTTGTCGACAAGAGGAGCAACAGCCCGGCGATCAGAGCCGTGGCGATCAAAGCCCTTCTGAGAACGGCGCTCGTTGTTTCCCCTAGAGGCGGTTCAAGGCCTCGTCGAGGTCATCGATCAAGTCCTCGGCGTCCTCCAGGCCTACAGACAACCGGACCAGGCCGTCCGTGATTCCGGCCGCAAGTCGCTCGTCTCTGGGGATGGCGGCGTGTGTCATCGTCACCGGGTGGGTTATCAGTGACTCGACCGACCCGAGATTCTCAGCGAGTGACCACAGCTCGACCGCATTCATCAGCTTCTTGCCGGCTTCAACGCCTCCGTGCACCTCGAAGCAAACCATCGCTCCGTAGCCAGAGGCCTGCTTGGTGGATATCTCGTGTTGAGGGTGGCCGGGCAATCCGGGGTAGTTGACATAGTCGACCTTGGCGTGATCAGTCAGCCACTCGGCGACCTTCATGGCGTTCTCTGACTGTGCGTCCATCCGCACGCTCAGCGTCTTGGTGCCCTGAAGAGTCAGCCACGCAATCATCGGAGACATCACGAGGCCTGCCGAGATGCGTGCGAATTCCACCTTCTGTTGAAGCTCGTCGTCGTTGACCACAACCGCCCCGCCAAGCGTGGCGTTGTGGCCGTCGAGGAACTTGGTGGTGGAGTGGATGATCACGTCCGCACCAAGCTCGAACGGCCGCTGGTAGTAGGGCGTGAGAAATGTGTTGTCGGTGATGTGAAGAATCCCGCGGTCGCGGCACAACTCGGAGACGGCTGCCAGGTCGGTGACCTTGAGGGTGGGATTGGCCGGTGACTCGGTGAACACCAGCTTGGTTTCGGGTCTGAGCAGCCCTGCGATGCCGTCGACGTCAGCTGCGTCGACGAAGTCGACATCTACACCCAGCTTGCTCATGAACTGGTCGGCGAACCGGTAAGTGCCCCCGTAGACCACGTCGGCTATCACCATGTGATCGCCGGCCTCGAGCAGAGCGAGGAAGACGGCGACGGTTGCTGCCATCCCCGAGCCGTAGGCGGTAGCGGCAGTTCCTCCCTCGAGGGCTGCGATCTTGTCCTCGAACGCTTTGACTGTCGGGTTGCCAGCTCTCGCGTAGGAGTAGCCGCGGCCCATGTACTCGTCGACGGACTCTTGGACAAAAGTCGTCGACTGGTGGATTGGCGTGAGGATCGCGCCTGTGATCGGATCCGGTGTTACCCCGGCGTGCACCTGTTTCGTCTTGAAGCCCATCGAACTCAGCATAAGCGTGTGCAGAAAGGAGTACTCAGTACTCCTTTCTGCACACAAGCTCACGCAGATCGGCGCCAGGTGCCGGCCTTGAGCACCGTGTCTAGGCATTTGGCCGGTTCACGCTTCAACATCGAGTAAGTGAAGCGAATGATGGCGAGTCCCGCTTCCGTGGCCGCGTTGTCTCTTTCTCGGTCCCGTTCAAAGTCTTGCTCCCTCGTGTGCCATCGACGGCCGTCCGCCTCGATGATCAGGCCCCAGTCGTTGATGAAGGCATCGACTCTCGCTGCCGTTGTTGGCAACCTCAAAGGGACTTGATGGCTCACTGTGGGCAGTTCAGGCGAGTCGAGAAGTCGATAGAGGAGTCGCTCCAGCTCCGATGTGGGAGGCTGGTAGCCATCCTTGTCGCGAGCAGCGATGGCACGTCTCAGAGCCGGTAATCCGCGCACTCTCGCATCTGCCAGGCGGTCGAGGATGACGTCGAAGTCCTCGATCTTCAGGCTTCGGCTCGCTAGTTGATCGTCTATGAGTCGTTCGATCATCTGTCTCGGCTCACGCTGACTCAGCGTGTAAATTGTCTCTGCCACCGAGGTCGCCGGGAAGCCTTTGACATGAACCTTCTCCACGGTTTCGAAGTATCGGTTGCGGATGACCTTCGCGATTGGCGATCGGGCGTTGCCCGGAAATGGGACAACTATCTCCGGTTTGGACCGGCTGTAGAAGGGGAACTCGTGAAGTACAGCTGCACTTCGGCCCGCGGCGTAGGCGGTCGGCCGGCTCAGGATTGCGGCCCGGAGTTGTCGCTCCCAGGTAGCTGGGGCTCCGGCGATCGCATAGCTCTGGGTGTCTAGCTGCGTCCAAACTCCTGACTCCAGCCGATGTTCGATTTGCTGGCGACTGAAGCCGGTTGCCAGCGCCTGCTGTCGGCTAAAGGCCCTGTTCTGGCGCGACGAGAGACCGGCCAGCTTTGCGTCGAGGTTCATGGCCCATCGTCGACCTTGCCCCGAACCAGATCAACCCCCTTGTGCGTGTGCAGAAAGGAGTACGCAGTACTCCTTTCTGCACACGCAGGTCAGCCGAAGCGGTAGCCGACTGAGCGGACCGTCGTTATCCACGACGACCGCTCCTCGCCGAGCTTGGCCCGGAGCCGTCGCACATGCACGTCGACGGTGCGGGCACCGCCGTAATACTCGTAGCCCCACACGCGGGAGAGAAGCTGCTCGCGGCTCCACACCCGCACCGGGTTCTCTACCAAGAAGCGCAGCAACTCCCACTCCATGTAGGTGAGGTCCATGGCATCACTGCCCAACAAGGCCTGATAGGTGAGGGGGTTCAACTCGAGATCCTTGAAACGGATCAGGTCGGTGGTCGATTCCGAGCTGGTCAGGCGGATCAACCGAAGACGGACTTCCACGGGGTCGATCGGAGTCACCAGGAAGTCGCTGACCGATGTCGCGCTCTCCAACAGAACAAGCTGATCGGGCTGGGCGATCGCGACTATGGGAATGCCCAGCGCCTCACCCACCCGGTCCAACTCTCGAAGCCGCCGCATCGGCTGATCCCCAAGCTCGACAACGACAAGGTCGGCTTCCGCCAGCTCGTTTGTCTCAGGATCCAATTCGGGCAAAGGCTGGGTCGTAGCCGACGCCAATGTCAGCCCGTCGGACAACCCCTCGGATATCTCGGCGGGGTAGATGGCGACGATCAAAGGATCGGCAGGTAGGTGTCGAGCTCGAAGCCGGAGACGTGGTGCTGATACCTGTTCCACTCCCCGCGCTTGTTGCGAAGGAACCAGTCGAAGACGTGCTCGCCGAGGGCATCGGCGACGAGGTCTGAGGATTGCATCCGATCCAACGCCTCGGACAAGGTCTCCGGAAGACGCTTCGCTCCTGCCGCCGCGAGCTCTGCCGGTGTCAGCCGGGCCACGTCGGCGGCCACCTCGGGCGGAAGCTCATAGCCTTCCTTGATGCCTGCCAACCCGGCTGCCAGCAGCACGGACAGCGCTAAATAGGGGTTGCACGCCGAGTCGGCAGCCCGATACTCGACTCGAACCGAAGTTGGCTTCCCCTTCTTGACGGCAGGCACCCGCACCAGGGCCGACTGGTTGTTGCGCGCCCAAGAAATGTGGATCGGCGCGTCGAAGCCCCCGACCAGCCGCTTGTAGGAGTTCACCCATTGGTTGGTCACTGCTGTGATCTCTGCCGCATGTTTCAGGAGCCCGGCAATGAAGGCTTGGCCGACTTTGCTCAGCTCGCCGGGGGTGCCTGGCTCGTGGAAAGCGTTGACGTCACCCTCGAAGAGCGAGAGATGCAGGTGCATGCCCGACCCGTCGTAGTCCTCCAGGGGCTTGGGCATGAAGGTGGCATAGATCCCGTGTTGCAAGGCAACCTCTTTGACCGTCAGCCGCGAAGTCATGATGTTGTCGGACATCGTGAGAGCGTCGGTGTAGCGGGCGATGATCTCGTGCTGACTCGGAGCCACTTCGTGGTGGGAGTGCTCGATCGGGATGCCGAGCTGCTCGAGGGCGTTGATCGTCTTGCGGCGGTACTCCTGGGCCACATCGAGTGGCGTCAGATCGAAGTAGCCACCGCGATCCAACACCTTCGGATTGGGCCCGGCGTCTTCGAAGTAGAAGAACTCGAGCTCTGGTGCCGCATAGAAGGTGTATCCCATGTCAGCCGCCCGGTCGAGGTTGCGCTTCAGCACGGTTCTCGGGTCGCCGTTGAAGGGTTCGCCGTCGGGAGTGACGATGTCACAGAACATGCGGGCGACTTGCTGCTCGGTCCGCCACGGCAGCACGGCAAAGGTCGACGGGTCTGGCCTCGCCAGCATGTCTGCTTCCTGGACTCGGGCGTAGCCGTCGATCGCCGAGCCGTCGAAAGTCATCCCCTCCTCGAAGGCCACCTCCAACTCGGCAGGGCTGATGGCGACAGACTTGAGGAACCCCTGGACGTCGGTGAACCAGAGACGCACGAAACGGATGCCGCGCTCTTCGACCGTGCGGAGGACGTAATCAGCTTGCTTGTTCATACGGGTGTTTCCTGGGGTGGTTCACCCCATATGAGACCCGTTGTCGGCCAGGTTTGCAACTATGCGCTGCGACGTCGTGCCGCCAGCCACTTCCTGCGCAGCGACCGACGCTGGTCCTCGTCGGTGCCGCCCCATATGCCGGCCCGCTGGTTGGTTTCCAACGCGTACTCCAGACAGGCTTCAGTCACCGGGCAGGACGCGCAGATCTCCAAAGCTCGCTCGATGATGGCTGGCTCTGCGTTGGGCCCTGGGAAGAACAGTGTGTTCGGGTAGCCGGAGCAGGCGGCACGGTTCTTCCAATCCGTTGTCAGCTCAGGAACAAGGCTGACTGGCCCGTGAGTCACATGTCCAGTGTCGCGGTGTGTCCCACCTCTGGCAAAACGAGATCAATTCGGGTCGGTATCGCTCCAGGAGCCGGGGTCGCCGCTCTCGAAGCCGTCGGCAAAGAGCTCGGGAGGATCTCCCGGTCCGCCACCAGGCTCCGCGTAGTCGTCGAAGTCGACGTCCCCGTCACCATCGATGTCGCCTGGGATGAAGCTGTTGTCTGGACCGTTGATCGCTCCTGGCAGTGGCCGGCGCCGACCGACGATGACCAGCACGATCAGGATGATCAGAAGCAGGATCAACAGGGCGGCTGCGATCTTGGCGATGAGCGTCTCCAAAGGATCGGCGATCAGCTTGACGAACCCAAACCCGTCACAGGTGTTGGCCGCGTCGCCACCCACCTTGTAGACACCCCTGAGTTGGGAGACGTCGATGCCGCGTTCGGCGGCGTACGCCTCGATGTTGGCGACCTCGTCGCCGTTGATCTGACTTCCGCCGTCGTTGTCCTCGGAGGCCTCAGAGTCGAGGGTCACTTGGATGCCGCCGATCTCTACCCAGACCTTCCACGGGTAGTCATCGAAGGCCACTGGCGATGTGGCTCTCCACTCCAACGACCCTTGGGGGTCGATGAGGAAGGGGTCGCGCTTGCTGGAGTCGGTCACGAACGTCTGGTCGGGCACCGAGGTCTCGGAGAAGACTTCGCAACCGCCGTTGAGGACACCGGCCTCGTTGATGGTGGTGAGACCGGTGGCACCCCAGATCGCCATCGGGATCAGGATGATCAGGGTGATGACCAGCGTTCCCCGCGAAGGAGCGCCTTTGATCCTCAGCATCACTGCGCCGATGGCACCGGTGGCTGCCGGCAGCAGGAACACGGTGATCTTGTCGAGCGGCCAGATCCCTTGCTGTTGGAGGATGACGGCGATGGCCAGCCCTATCAGGATTCCGAGAATTGCTCCAGCGAGGGGTTTGCTCTTGGCCACGCGCACTGCGTCGTCCTTTCCTATGCCTTCGACTAGCTCCGTTGGGACAGAAACTACGCAATCGCACACCGAGATGGCGGGTGCATTCCTCCTTTTTCTCGATAGCCTCTAGACCCCATGCCGCGTATTCGCGCCGCGACCATCGACGAGCACAAGGCCCTGACACGCCGGGCCTTGCTCGACGCTGCGAAGGAACTGATCGAAGAGGCGGGCACAGCAGAGATCCCCCTTGGAGAGGTCGCACTCGCTGCCGGTGTTGGTAGGACAACGCTGTATGACTACTTCACAGACCGCGACGACATGATCGCGACCCTCGTCGAAGACGAGCTTCCTCAGGTCATCGACACCCTGATCTCGTCGGTCCCCAAGATCGGTCCCGTGGATGCGAGGCTGGCCGAGCTGTCGGTGAAGACTGTCGAGTTCGTCTCGACCGACCCTGTCTTCGGCGTGATTCTCCATCGTGAGGCAGGGAGGATGAGCCTCGAAGCCCAGCAGCGGATCTTGGAGTCACATGCGGAGTTGTCGGGTGAGATGGCTCGGCTCTACCGGGAAGGTGTCGAGCAAGGGATCTTCAAGTCGATGCCACCGCATCTGGCGGGCCGGCTGATCCAGGACACCATCATGTCGGCGGCGAAGACCCTCATCGACTCGGAGGGGCACATCCCAGCTGATGTCGTGACATCTCTCGCGTCTCAATTCCTTCTCGGAGGTCTTCGAGCGTGACGATCCACGACCAGCCTGTCGGGCATGAGCCCTCCCACTTCATCAACCGAGAGCTGTCGTGGCTCGACTTCAACGAGCGTGTCATCTCGCTGACGGCGCGACCCGACTACCCGATTCTCGAAAAGGCCAAGTTCTTGGCCATCTGGGCCAGCAATCTGGACGAGTTCTTCCAGGTGAGAGTGGCGGGCCTCAAGGAGCAGATCGCACACGGCTTCACCTCGGCAACACCGGACGGCATGACGCCCGGCCAGCAGCTGACCGCGATCAGAGAGCGGGTCGTCTCTCACTATGAGCTGATCTCGAAGACTTTTCTCGCTGAAGTTGCTCCGGCTCTGGCCAAGGAGGGGATTGTCTTCAGCGACTACTCGACGCTGGACGCAGAGGACCGGGAGTTTCTGGATGATCGGTTCCGCGAGCTGGTTTTCCCGGTGGTCACTCCGTTGGCCGTGGACCCGTCCCACCCGTTTCCCTACATCTCGAACCTGTCCTTGAACCTTGCGATCTTCGTGCGTAATCCCGAGACGGGTGTTTCCAAGTTTGCCCGGGTGAAGATCCCGCCCATCCTGCCGCGGTTTGTCGTGTTGCCCGACGGCGAGCGATTTGTTCCCTTGGAGCAGGTGATCGCCGCCCATCTCGACTCACTGTTCCCCGGGATGGAGATCCTCGGCCACGACGTCTTCCGAGTGACCCGCAACGCGGACCTCGAGATCGAGGAGGACGAGGGTGGCGACCTGCTGATGACGATCGAGTCGGAGTTGACTCAGCGCCGATTCGGAAGCGTGGTCCGGCTCGAGGTGCATCCCGATATCCCCGACGAGGCTCTCGATTTGCTGATGCGAGAGATGGGTGCCGGAGAAGACGATGTCTATCGGGTCGAAGGCCCCCTCGATCTGTCCGGTCTGTGGAGCCTCTACGACGTCGACAGGCCCGAGCTGAAGTTCGAGTCCTTCTCGTCCGTAGTGCCTCCCAGGCTGGCCTCACCCGCCAGCGAGCCAGTGGACATGTTCGAGGTGATCAAGCAGGGCGACCTTCTGGCTCACCATCCGTATGACTCGTTCTCGTCGACGGTCGAGACCTTTGTCACCCGCGCCGCTCGTGACCCGAACGTTCTCGCCATCAAGATGACTCTGTATCGGACCACCGCCAACTCCCCGATCATGAGTGCTCTCATCGAGGCGGCGCAGGCCGGCAAGCAGGTGGTGGCTCTAGTCGAGCTGAAAGCTCGGTTTGACGAGGAGCGCAACATCGAGTGGGCGCAACGGCTCGAGGACGTCGGCGTGCATGTGATGTACGGCGTCGTCGGCTTGAAGACACACACCAAGATCGCTCTTGTAATCAGACGCGAGGGAGATCGTGTTGTTCGCTACGCCCACATCGGCACCGGCAACTACAACGAGAAGACTGCGCGCACCTACGAGGATGTCGGGGTCTTCACGAGGGACGAGGAGCTTGGCCTCGACCTGTCCGATCTCTTCAATTTTCTCACCGGCTACAGCCGTCGCACCAGCTACAGGAAGCTCGCCGTCTCACCCAACGGCATCCGAAACCGCATCGTCGAGTTGATAGAGCAGGAGGTGGAGCGTCCCAACGGTCACATCACCCTGAAGATGAACTCCTTGGTAGACGAGGGAATCATCCGATCGCTGTATGCGGCGTCGCTCAGGGGGACACGCATCGAGCTGATCGTCCGCGGCATCTGCTGTTTGCGTCCCGGCGTGGAAGGACTGTCGGAGAACATCACGGTGAGGTCTCTGGTTGGCCGATACCTGGAGCATTCGCGGATCTACCGTTTCGGCGCTCGTGGTGCCGAGAGGGCCTATTTCATCGGGTCGGCTGACATGATGCCCAGAAACCTCGATCGACGTGTCGAAGCGCTGACTCCAATCGAGGACCCGGACCTTCAGTTCCGGTTGGACGAGATCCTCGACGTGGTCCTCGCCGACGACAATCTCGCCTGGGAACTGAACGGCGACGGCAGCTGGGTGCGAGTCGCCTCCGGGAGTGAGGTCGATGCACACGTCGAGTTGCAAGATCTGGCGCTGGCACGGGCCAACGCCCACCTCTAAAACGTTCACCACCCGTTAACCCCAACATTGCCTGGTGGTTAACCCGCGCTTCTACGTTGCCCGACGTTGTTCAGAACTCGCGGGTTCTTTTTTCCCATATAAGGAGTAACACTCGATGAAAACCCGACTTGTGAGAGTTTTCGTGCTTCTCACAGCTCTGGCTCTGATCGTGGCTGCTTGTTCCCCGACTACTGGGGACGACACCACCACGACTGAAGGTCCTGCGGCGACAACCGCCGCTCCGGCCACAACTGACGCCCCGGACACGACTGAGGCACCGGACAACGGTGGTGGCGAGACCATGATGGGCATGTACGGCCTCCCTGAGATCGACCCCTTGAGCGTCGACGCAGGCGTTGACGTCGCCATGGCCGGCTCTTCGACCGTCTTCCCTCTCAGCCAGGTTGTCCTGGCGCAGTGGATTGACGAGGGTGGTCCTGAGTACTCGCTCGACTCCATCGGATCAGGTGGCGGCATCGAGCGGTTCTGTGTTGAGACCGCTTCCGACATTGCCAATGCCAGCCGCGCCATCAAGGACTCCGAGGTCGACGAGTGCGCGAGCAACGGCCGCACCATCATCCCTGTTCGTGTCGGCACCGACGCCCTGTCGATCGTGGTCAACCCGGACAATGACTTCGCCGGCGAGCTGACCTTCACGCAGGTTGCCTCGGCCTTCTCACTCCCCAAGGGCTCCCTGTGGTCAGAGGTGGACTCGTCGTTCCCGGACGCCGAGATCCAGTGCTTCTCCCCAGGAGCCGACTCGGGCACCTTCGACTTCTTCTTCGAGACGATCTTCCCGGATCTCGAGGAGAACGATGAGCCTGCCCCGATGCTCGAATCCTGCGAGATCGTGGGTGAGGACGACAACATCACGGTTGAGGGTGTTGCCGGTGACAGCTGCGCCGACAACGGCGTCTGCGCCATCGGCTACTTCGGCTTCGCTTTCTTCCAGCAGAACGCAGACTCACTCAGCGTGGTCTCGGTTGATGCTGAGGAAGGTTACGGCCCAGTTTCACCCGGCCCTGACAGTGTCGATGCCGGCACCTACCCGATCTCTCGCCCGCTGTACATGTACACGGCAGAAGAGGTGGTTGCCGACAAGCTCGAAGTCGCCCAGTTCATGGCCTACTACCTGAACAACGTTGGTGAGCTGATCCAGCAGGTGGGCTACTTCCCGGCTCCGGATGCGGACCTGCAAGGTGCCGCCGCCAACATCTGTGCAGCAGCCCCAAGCCTCGGTTGCGGTTGATCTGACACTCGAGTGGAGTGGGCCCTCATGAGGGCCCACTCCACCTCCTCCCACATAGAGTCCTCTCACCAATGACCGACCAAGCGCTCCACGACCCCGGGATGGGTCAGAAGCTTCGAAGCTCGCGCAACGTCACCGAGCGCATCATCCTCGTGACGCTTCTCGTTTGCGGAGCCATCTCCATAGCCACCACCCTCGGGATCCTCTGGACCCTCGGCACCGAGTCGCTCCTGTTCTTCCGCGACCCGGAAGTGACCATCACTGATTTCTTCCTGACCACCGCATGGTCACCACAAGCGGGGTCCTTTGGCATCTGGCCACTCATCCTCGGAACCCTGCTCATCACCGTCATAGCTCTCCTCGTAGCCATTCCCATCGGGCTGTGCGCTGCGATCTACTTGTCGGAGTACGCGTCCCCGCGTGTTCGCGGGTTCTTCAAGCCGGTCCTGGAGATCCTGGTCGGCATACCAACCGTTGTCTTCGGCTTTTTCGCCATCACCTTCATGACGCCGATCCTGCGGGGGATCTTCGGTAACGATGTGGTCGGGTTCTTCAACGTCCTCTCGGCAGGCATCGTCGTCGGCATCCTCATCATCCCTCTGGTCAGCTCGCTCTCTGAAGATGCTCTTTCCGCCGTCCCCGACTCTCTGAGGCAGGCCGCCTACGCGATGGGCGCGTCCAAGCTCGAGACGTCTCTCCGCGTGGTAGTCCCGGCTGCCTTGTCGGGCATCGCAGCCGGCGTTGTCATCGCCATGTCCCGTGCGGTCGGCGAGACGATGGTCGTGACTCTCGCCGCCGGTGCCTCGCCGCGAAATTTCATGTTCGGCCAGGAGTCGCTGTGGGACATCGTCAATCCCTTCGTCGGGGCCCAGACAATGACGGGCTACATCGTCATAACTGCCAGCGGCGACCTGAGCTACAACACCATTGACTACAACTCGATCTTCGCGATCGGGCTGACCCTTTTCTTCATGACTCTCGGCCTCAATTCGCTGAGTCGTCGCATCGTCAAGAGATACCGGCAGGAGTACGAATGAGCGTCGAAGCTCCCGAGCGCCTCGAGATACAAGAGCACTTCCCCACCGACGCCGAGTACGACAAGCTTCTCGGAAAGAAGAACCGCAAGGGTCTCATCGCCAAGATGTTCTTCATGGCGGCGCTGGCCACGGCAGTCCTGGCCCTGGCAGCTCTGCTCTACACCATCGTCAACGAGTCCTTTGGGTTGGTGGCTCAGGTCAACCAGAACGAGCCTGAGGACATCGTGGCTTCCTTCGGATACGACCCGTCGACCACAGCGCTGGCGGACCTGTCCTATGACGAGCTGGTGGAGTCACTCGGCGGAGGCATCTCGACCAATGTGGGCCGTCGCTTGGAGAGGGAGCAGAGGTTCTACGCAGACAAACTCGTGTTCGAGTCGGACGAGCTTTGGGCCGAGATCTGCTCATCCGATGAGCCACCTGCCGGATGTGACTCCTCGCCACGTGATCACGCCGGTGTTCTCCAGCTGGTCAACGAGAGAATCGTCCAGCCCGACATCATCGCTGCCGCGAACCTGGTTCCGTCCCTGCTCGATCCTCAGGCATTCGAGGAGGACGTCGAAGTCACCTTCGCCAACACCCCGGAGCGCTTCCCTGACTACACCTTCGATCAGGTCCAGTTCCAGTGGCGGGCTTGGCTCAACCCCACCTTCCTGGTCACACCACAGAGCACCGCACCCGAGACGACCGGTATCCGGACGGCCATCTTGGGAACCCTCTGGCTGGTGATCATCACAATCACCTTCGCGGTCCCCGTGGGTGTCGGTGCAGCGATCTACTTGGAGGAGTTCGCTCGCCCGTCTCGGTTCAACGATTTCGTCCAGACCAACATCAACAATCTGGCCGGTGTGCCGTCCATCATCTACGGAATGCTGGGGCTCGCCATTTTCGTGAGGGCACTTGAAGCGCTCACCTCCGGTGCGATCTTCGGCATCGAGCAGGCAAACGGGCGGACAGTCCTCTCCGCTGGGTTGACGATGGGTCTTCTCACCCTGCCTGTTGTGATCATCAGCTCGCAAGAGGCGCTGAGAGCCGTGCCCAACTCACTGCGCCAAGCGGGGCTCGGAGTTGGAGCGACCAAGTGGCAGACGGTCCGAAGCCAAGTCTTGCCGGTGGCGATACCGGGCATCCTCACCGGGGTGATCCTGGCTCTGGCCAGGGCGATCGGAGAGACAGCGCCGCTCATCCTCGTCGGCGCGGCGAGTTTCATCACCGCCGACCCGACCGGCCCGTTCTCGAAGTTCACAGCCCTGCCGATCCAGATCTTCCAGTGGACCGCCCTTCCCCAGTTCGAGTGGCAGCACCTGGCGGCTGCTGCCTCACTCACCCTGTTGATTCTTCTATTGATACTCAATGCAGGCGCCGTGATACTGCGTAATCGATACTCCAGGAGACCCCAGTGACCAATGAGACGACTAAGGATCTAGTTGACGTGTCCAGTCATGAAGGGCCGGTGGAGACACCGTCCGCCCAGCCACCAGCACTCCCCGATGACAAGACAGCTGTCGCCACCGAGCCGGCTGTCGAGAGGGACGGGGTCATCCAGACCCAGAACATGGACATCTACTACGGGTCCTTCAAAGCGGTTCACGACGTCAACCTGAACTTCCAGTTCAACGAGATCAGTGCCTTGATTGGACCGTCAGGCTGTGGCAAGTCCACTGTCCTGCGCTCGCTGAACCGCATGAACGATCTGATTCCTACAGCTCGCACCGAAGGCGTGGTGACGTACCACGGTGAGAACATCTATGCCCCGGGGGTCGATCCCGTGGCGGTCCGGCGTCGCATCGGCATGGTTTTTCAGAAGCCCAACCCCTTCCCGAAGTCGATCTATCAGAACATCATCTGGGGGGCCAAGATCAACGGGTTCAAAGGCTCCAAGGCGGAGGCTGACGACCTGGTCGAGAACGCTTTGCAGCAAGCTGCGATCTGGGACGAGGTCAAAGACAAGCTTCAAGAAAGCGGGCTCTCGCTTTCTGGCGGCCAGCAGCAGCGACTTTGCATCGCACGTGCCATCGCCACCCAGCCGGATGTGGTGCTCATGGACGAGCCCTGCTCAGCGCTCGACCCCATCGCCACCTTGCGCATCGAGGAGTTGATGCTCGAGCTGAAGCAGAACTATTCGATCATCATCGTGACTCACAACATGCAGCAGGCAGCCCGCGTCTCGGACAAGACGGCCTTCTTCAACATCGAGCTGAGCAACGAGGGTCAGCGGACCGGTGAGCTGGTTGAATTCACCCCAACAGACCAGCTGTTCACGGCGCCCAAAGAGAAGGCGACCGAGGATTACATAACCGGGCGGTTCGGATGACCGAGCTCACGGACACCAATGTCCACTTTCACCAGGAGTTGGACGCTCTAGAACAGACGGTTCTTGGCGTCGTCGACCGCGCTCAGCACATGGTCGGGCTCGCCGTGGACGCCGTTGTCGAAAGCGACATGGCAAAGGCCGAGGAGGTCATCAACCTGAATCGTGGGATCGATGAGACCTATCTCGAAGTTCACAACGAGTGGACACGCCTGATGGCCTTGAACCAGCCCTTGGGCCCGGACCTTCGCCGGATGGCCGTGCTGCTCCAGCTCAACATCACCTTCGAGCGGATGGGCGATCAGTGCGAGAACATCGCCAAGATCGCCCAGTTCAACTCTGAGTTGCCTCAGGTGGAACGGATACGCGACCAGATCCAAGAGATGGGAGATCTGGTGCGCCCAATGATTCGGACTGCCAGTGATGCCTATGTTCGGCAAGACCTCGACGAGGCGCGCCTTCTGCCGTCCATGGATGAGCCGGTCGATCGTCTCAATGCCAACATGTACAAGGAGACGGTGGCGGTCGGGAACAACCCGAGGCTTCTCGAATGGGCCACCAAGATGCTGATGGCTTCGCGGGCGCTGGAGAGGATCGGCGACCAGGCTGTCGATTTCGCCGAGCAGACCGCCTACCTGATCACGGGCGAGCGAGCCGGGTTCAACGAGAAGGGCCTGAACAGGCAAGGGGATGACGACCCAAGCTGACTGGCGCTCCTATCGAGTGCTTGTCGTCGAAGACGAACCGGGCCTAGCCGACTCGGTCAAGTACTCGCTAGAGGCCGAGGGTTTCGATGTGCTCGTTGCGAGCACTGGCCTCGAAGGCATGGAGTACTCGCGGGTGCACGAGCCGGATCTGGTCCTCCTCGACCTCATGCTGCCGGAGATGTCGGGTCTCGATGTGTGTCGCCAGATCCGGTCGTTCTCAGACGTCCCGATTGTGATGCTCACTGCCAAGGACTCCGAGGCCGACAAGGTGGCGGGGTTGGAGTTGGGTGCCGACGACTACGTGACCAAGCCCTTCTCGATGCGGGAGTTGATTGCCCGGGTGAGGGCCCACCTCCGCCGAGCGGCCAAGGCCGGCGCGCTGTCCGATTCCAATGAAGTGCTCCGTGGGGGGCCGATCGATCTTGATCTCGACGCACACGTCGTGCGGGTCGATGGCGATGAGGTAGAGCTCCGCCCCAAAGAATTCGAGCTGCTCGAGTCACTGTTGCGCAGGAAGAATCGCCTGGCGGCGAGACACACGCTGATCGACGAGGTATGGGGGCCCAGCTACTTCGGTGACACCAAGACACTCGATGTTCACATCAAGCGGCTTCGCCAGAAGCTGGAGAAGGACTCTTCCAACCCGGTCCACATACTCACTGTTCGAGGGCTCGGCTATAAGTTCGTAGATGAGTAGCCGGTCCGGGTACGGCCGAACCCCGCTAGCCACCAGATTCCTGGTCAGCTACGCCCTCGTCTACGCAATTCTGATCGGCCTGATGAGCTTCGTGGTGGTGCAGACCGTCGAAGCAAGCTTGATCAGAAATCTCACCGAGTCCCTCGAGACATCCGCCGAGCTTGCCGAGGAGAGTCTCCCCGACGTGGACGGCGACTTTGCGAGCTGGGCGGACGGTGTCTTCGGCGCGAGCGGCTACCGCACGACCCTCATTGCCGTAGATGGTGTGGTTTGGGCCGACTCTCACGCCGACCCCGCCGTGATGGAGAACCATGCCGACCGGCCGGAGGTCATCGAGGCCAGAGACGGTCAGGTGGGAACGGCGACGAGAGTCAGCGCAAGCACGGGTTTCGAGCAGCTCTACCTGGCGCTGCCGCCAGAAGAGGGACTGATCGTCAGGCTGTCTGTGCCCACCCGCGAGATCGGTGAGGAGTTGGCGTCGATACGGGGCTCGATCATCGCTGTGGCGATAGTCATCGGCCTGCTGGGCGTCGTTGTCGTCGCCCTATTGGGCAGACGCATGACACGACCAATAACGGAGCTCACCGAGCAGTCTCGAGCATTGGCCGAGGGAGACCTGTCGGTCCTTCCTCGTCGCTCACCAGTGAGCGAGATCGACTCTCTTGGTGTCGCCATCTCGGCCTTGGCCCACGACTTGGGATCGAGGGTGACCGAAGCCGAGCAAGCGTCGGAGTATCTCGAAACGGTGCTGGGGGCACTGCCGCAGGGGACCGTTCTCATCGACGCCAACGAGCGGATCGCCTATGCGAACCCGTCGGCGTATGAGCTGCTGGGCTCGGTGCCCGAAGAGCTGGCTGCGCTCTCACCGTTCACGTTCCAGTCGGTGGTGCGCGAAGCGCGCGACGACAGAGTTGTAGTGAACCGGGTCTCGGATCACGGCGTGCCGGTTCGGCGCCTCCGCGGCGTGGCCACCCCTTTCACCGGCGACGGCCGGATCTTGCTTGTGGTGGTCGACGTGACAGACAACGAGCGCTCGGCCGCGGTGCGCCGCGACTTCGTTGCCAACGCGTCGCACGAGTTGAAGACACCAGTGAGCTCGATCATCGCGGCATCGGATGCCCTGCGCATCGCCGTCGAGCGGGACGATCCCTCAGCCCTTCGTTTCGCCGACCAGATCCAATCCGCTGCCAACCAACTCGACGGCCTGGTCGCCGACTTGCTGGATCTCTCGAGATTGGAGAGGGAGCGCCCTGAGCTGGCCCCGATTCGTTTCGACCTCCTCGTGGCCGACGAATTGGAGAGGGTCCGGGAATTGGCTGCTGAGCGCGGCCTCGAGTTGCAAGCCGACCTCATCAAGGTGTCCGTCGATGGGAGCCATCGTGATTTGGCCATCGCCGTGCGCAACCTCCTGGACAATGCGATCCACTACACCGACGAGAACGGCGAGGTCTATGCGACGCTCGCCGAAGCGGATGGCCGAGTGTCGTTGGAGGTCAGAGACACCGGAGTGGGGATTCCGACTCGCGATATCGAGAGGATCTTCGAGAGGTTCTATCGGGTCGACGCCGCAAGATCCAGGGCGACCGGTGGGACAGGGCTCGGCCTGTCGATCGTGAAGCATGTGACGGAGAGCCACGGAGGCCAAGTCGAGGTGACCAGCGAGCTGGGTGTCGGGACATCTTTCACCTTGTTCCTCCCGGTTTCGTCTTCCTGAATCTCTCACGCGGGAACTAGCCTTTGAACCGGCTCGTTGCCATTCACCGATGATCGAATCGATCTCCCAACCCTCAGATCTGAAGAGCCTTTCACACGACGATTTGGAAGTCTTGTGTGACGAGGTCCGGACCTTCATCCTCGAGAAGGTCTCCAAAACCGGTGGGCATCTCTCCCCCAACTTGGGTGTTGTGGAGCTGACCATCGCACTCCACCGGGTGTTCGACTCGCCGAAGGACCGGCTCATATGGGATGTCGGACATCAGGCCTACGTGCACAAGATCCTCACCGGCCGAGCCACCGAGTTCGATCAGCTGAGGCACACCGGCGGCCTATCCGGCTATCCAAGCCGGGACGAGTCGCCACACGACTTCGTCGAGAACAGTCACGCTTCGACATCGTTGAGCTATGCGGTGGGTCATGCGCTAGCCGGGTACGACGGGTGGACCGTTGCAGTTATTGGCGACGGGGCGTTCACCGGCGGGATGGCCTACGAGGCTCTGAACCACATCGCCGTCACCAAGCCCGAGCGCTTGATCATCGTGCTCAACGACAACGGCCGGTCCTATGCGCCGACTGTCGGGGGGCTGGCAACCCTTGCTCACTACCGCATCGATCCCCGATACGAGAAGACCAAGAAGGCGATCGGGAAGATGCTGCGGGGAATTCCCGTCGTCGGCGAGTCGGCTGACGAGATGGCCGGCCGGATGAAAGACGCGGTGAAGCAGATTCTCGAGCCGTCAACTGTGTTCGACGCACTCGACCTCAAGTATTCAGGTGTTGTCGACGGTCACGACATCAAGCTTCTCGAGGAGACTCTCGAGCAAGCGAAGACCTTCACCGAGCCGGTGGTCGTTCACGTCGTCACCGAGAAGGGGAACGGCTATCAGCCGGCCATCGAAGACGAGGAGGAGAAGCTGCACGGTGTCGGCTCCTTTGACATCGCCACCGGCAAGGCACTGAAGTCGGAGTTGAAGCTGACCGAGGTGGCCGGAAGGGCTCTAGCCGAGGCAGCGGCCCGTGACGAGGATGTCTATGCGGTCTCGGCGGCAATGGTGTCGACCGCCGGGCTCAAGCAGATGGCGCGGCGCTTCCCAGATCGTGTCTTCGACACCGGGATAGCTGAGCAGCACTCGGTGACGCTTGCCGCGGGAATGGCCATGGCCGGCAAGAAGCCGGTGGTCGCCATCTATTCGGCCTTCCTTCAGCGCGCTTTCGACCAGATCAACGCAGATGTTGCGCTTCATGACCTGCCGGTGACCTTCCTGATCGACCGGGCCGGGGTGACCGGTCCAGACGGGCCCTCCCATCATGGCGTGTTCGACCTTTCTTATCTGAGGATGATCCCCAACCTGACTGTTGGTGCCCCAGCTGACGCCACCGAGCTTTGCGCCATGATCGAGACGGCTGTCGACCATGACGGCCCTATCGCGATCCGTTATCCGAAAGGCGGTGCCGTCTCGGTGCCCTCCTTGCCGGTGGAGGCGCTGGAGGTCGGTGTCGCTCAGAAGCTGTCGTCTGGATCAGATGTGATGCTGGTGGCGGTGGGCCGGATGGTGGAGATCGCGGAGAAGGCGGCAGCCGATCTGGTGGAGCGAGGTGTGGACGCCGGGGTGATCAACGCCCGCTGGGTCAAGCCTCTTGACCCACGAATCGTCGAGTGGTGCTCGGAGGCACCCCTGGTGGTCACCCTCGAGGACAACGTCATTGCCGGTGGATTCGGCTCAGCCGTGACCGAGATGTTCGCAGAGGCAGGGGTGGCCAAGAAGTTCAGCCATGTCGGCGTGCCCGACGGTTTCTTGCCCTTCGGTTCGGCAGCGGATGTGATGGAGTCGGTGGGGATGGACCCAGACTCCGTCGTCAACCGCATCCTCACCACCCTCACCCCCTGACCGCGAACCTCAGGTAATGCCTGATGAAATCAGGTTGGAGTTTCTGCCAGAAACTCCAATGCCCTTTCAGGGCACCGGCCCAAATGCGGGCCCTATGACCTCCAGTTGGCTCGCCGCGTTTCAACCTGAGGCCATAGCGACCAGATACGGGCGGTATTACCTGAGGTTGCAGGTTGGGGGCTAGGACGGGACGGCTACTCGTCGTTCGTACCAGCGGAGCAGCAGGGAGAGGCTGAGGGTCAGCACCACGTAGATCACCGTCAGGATGAAGAACGACTCGCGGAACCGGAATGTTGACCCACCGTACAGCCGTGCCATCTGAGTGAACTCTCTCACGGCCAGCACCGAGACCAGTGAAGTGTCTTTCATCAGTGCGATCAGGTCGTTGCCCAACGCGGGAAGCATGTTCCGCACCGCTTGGGGGAGAACCACCTTTCTCATGATTTGCGACTCGGTCATCCCAACGGCGCGGCCGGCCTCACTCTGCGTACTTGGCACAGACTGGATGCCTGCCCGGAACACCTCTGCGATGAAAGCGGCGTAGAAGAGGGACATGGCAGCAGAAGCTCGGATGGCCTGTGGGATCGCACGGCTGGGCTGATTGATCAGGTCGGCGAAGTCGGGCACTACCACCAGTGCGATCGTGAAGATGAAAACGATCATCGGGATGCCGCGCACGAACTCGATGTAGAGCGCCGCGACGTTGGAGACGGCAGTGTTCTTGCTGACTCTGGCTAGGCCGATGAACAGGCCGAGGACAGTGGCGACTAGGAACGACCCGATGGTCAGGTAGAAGGTCATCATGATCCCCTCGGTCCAGCTGAAGGGGACCGGGAAGATGGCGGCAAAGGCCTCTTGATAGGCCTCGCTGAAGAGAATCGCGACGACCATCAACGCCACGATGGCGAGCAGCCCCACCAACCACCAAGGGAACTCCTTGCGATCGAATCGGTAGGCACCCCCCGGCGTGCGGGTTGCTTCGATCAGATCTGCATCGGCCACTCGCGCGTGGCCGTCATCTCCATCTGCCATGAACTGTGCAACATTAAGAGCGCCAGGCCGCAATCGGCCCGGCGCTCTTGTCTGTCTTGTTCTTTCTCGGCCTAGAGGTCGTCGTAGCTGACGTCGAAGTCAGGGCCGAACCAGATCCGGCCGAGCTCGTCGAACGTCCCGTCCTCTTTCATCTGTGCGATTGCCTGGTTGACAGGATCAACGAGATCGGAGCCCTTGGGGTAGATGAACCCGAGGGGGTCGGACTGGAGCCCGTCGTCGATGGTGTCGATCACATCGGCGTTCTCGCCGATGTACCCGAGCCCAGCGGCATCGTCGATGATCACCACGTCGACATCACCGGCTATGAGGGCCTGGATGGCCAGGGCGAACTGGTCGAAGGCCTGAATCCGGGCTTCGCCAACCAAGCTCTCAGCCAGTTCGTAGTTGGTCGTGCCCACCTGGGTAGCCACGATCGCAGCTGAGTCGTCGATCACATCCTGGGCGCTGCCAAAACGATCGTCACCCTTCTGAACGATGAACTTCTGCTCGACGACCATGTAAGGGTCGGAGAAGTCAACGATCTCCTTGCGCTCGTCAGTGATGGAGATGCCATCGGCAGCGGTGTCGATCTCGCCCTGAGCGACCTGATCGATCACGGCCGGCCAAGCGGCCTCGACGAAGTCGGCAACACAGTTGAGTCGCTCGCAGATGTCGCGCCACGCGTCGTAGTCCCAGCCTTGGCCTTCGGACTCTCCGGCCAGGATGTAGTTGAAGGGCAAGTAGGCGTTCTCGACGCCCACGGTGACGGTGCGGCCACCGAGGTCGGGCAGACCAGCGGCTGTGGTGCCGTCAGAGCCGCCGCCTTCACCGCCTTCGTCGGGGCTGCAAGCGGCAACTACGAGTGCCAGCGCCGCAAGAAGCGCAAATAGACGTATTGATTTCTTCATGATTGGTGGGTCTCCTCGTGTGGAAGCGGGCGTCAAGCGTATCAATGAGACCGACCCCAATGCGAATGGTTTGGGCGGGAACCAAGGGCAACGGCAGCGCAATCGGATTAGGGTCGCCGCCTACGTGGGCCGGTTCTGCCAGCTCACATTTCAAACAGACGGAGGAGAAATGAAAAGAAGCAAGCTCTTGGTGGCATTCTTCGCTTTTGCTCTCATTCTCGCTGCTTGTTCGGATGACGGTGGCGGAGACACCACCGTGGCCGGCGGCGGAGAGGGAGGCGGCACGCTGCAAGCCGTTCTCGATCGAGGCGAACTCAACTGCGGTGTCAATGAGACACTCCCAGGATTTGGAGAGGTGGCCGAGGATGGCAGCTACAGCGGCTTTGACATCGAGTTCTGTCGCGTGGTCGCAGCGGGTGTGCTCGGCGACGCCAATGCCGTGAAGTACGTCCCGCTGACCGCTGAGCAGCGATTCACGGCACTTCAGGCCGGTGAGATCGATGTGCTGATCAGGAACACAACCTGGACCGCCACTCGTGATGGTCAAGAAGGTGTCAACTTCCTGTACACCACCTTCTACGACGGTCAGGGGATGATGGTCCCGGCCTCGACCGGCTTCACAACACTCGAGGACCTCGATGGCGCCAACATCTGTGTTCTGTCAGGCACCACTACGGAGTTGAACCTCACTGCGGTGTTCAACGCACGCGGAATCGCATTCAACCCGGTGGTGTTCGAGGACAACAACCAGTTGCGTCCCGCTTACGAGGAAGAGCAGTGTGAAGGCTGGACTTCTGATGCCTCGCAGTTGGGCTCGTGGAAGTTCACCATTGAGAGTGAAGGTGGAGCAGATCAGACGATCATGTCTGAGATCTTCTCCAAAGAGCCGTTAGGCCCTGCCGTCGCTGATGGCGACACGGAGTGGGCTCAGGTAGTCAACTGGTCGGTCATGGCGACCGTTCAGGCCTGGGAGTTCGGTTTGAACTCCGGCAACATTGGTAGCTACTCGGGGACCGACCCCAACATTCTGAACTTCATCGGAACCGACAACTTCGACCCGAAGCTGGGTCTCCCGTCGGACTTTGCAGTTCAGATCGTCGAGCAGGTCGGCAACTACCCGGAGATCTACAACCAGTTCGCCGAGCTGGCTCCGCTTGACGGGTCCGTCAACGACCTCTGGTCGAACGGCGGCCTGATGTACGTTCCGCCCTACCGCTAGAAACATTGTGAGGGTGGCCTTCGGGTCACCCTCACCCTCTTCCCGGGTTGTCCTTTAGTGACTGAGACGCAGACAAGAGAACTTGCGCGCCCGCCCTTCTGGCGCGATATCCGAGTCCTGAGGATCGTCGGCCAGGTCTTAGCTGTACTGGTTGTCTTCCTCGTGGGCCGATGGCTGTTCTCGAACCTCATCGACAACCTCAACCGCGTCAATATCTCGACGTCATTCGACTTTCTTTCTGGACCGACGAATTTTCAGATTCCATTCTGTGGCGAGTGCTGGGTGATCCCATTCCAGAGCAGGTTCAATCCTCGATCGCCGGTCTGGGAGATGACCGTCGTCGGCATCAAGAACACTTTCCTCGCCGGCTTCTTTGGGGTCATCCTTGCCTCAGTCGTCGGTGTGATTGTTGGCATTTCGCGACTTTCGGAAAACTGGTTGGTAGCTCGGCTAGCAACTCTTTACGTCGAGATCTTCAGGAACATCCCGCCGCTGGTCATCATAATTTTCTTCGGGTTTGCTGTTTTCACCTTTGGCCCGTTTCCGATCCTTGCCGAAAGTTGGGAGTTGAAGGTCCCAGGCACGGATGACAACTTCCTGATGATCAACAACGATCGCTGGGGCATACCGGGAGTTTCTCAGGTGGGAGAGGCCCTGGTGTTCTTCATCGTTCTCTTGGTTGTCTTGATTGTTGCCATTCTCATATGGCGCTGGAGGACCCGTGTCTTTGAGCAGATCGGCGAGCCCCATCATCGAGTCCTCTGGTTCATCGGCGTCGTGGTAGTTGGGCTAGTTGTGGCCTATCTGGTGAGTGGAGCGCCCTTCGCGATGTCCTGGCCCGAACTCACCGAGAACAGACGCAACATCTCGGGTGGGTTCCAGATGAATTGGGGCTTCATGGCACTCACCGTGGCATTGGGCCTCTACACGGCGAGCCATATCGGTGAGATCATCCGCGGGTCGATCCTGGCTGTTGATCACGGGCAGTCGGAGGCTGCTAACGCTCTGGCTCTCAATGCCTTCCAGCGGTACCGCTTTGTGGTTCTCCCGCAGTCGATGCGGATTGCCGTACCCCCGACCATCAACCAATACCTCAACTTGGTGAAGAACACATCGTTGGGCACGGCCGTGTCTTATGCGGAGATCACAGCTCTCACCAAGACGTCCATCGGCAACGGCCGGCCAGCCGTCCAGTCGATCATCATCATGATGGCGGTGTACCTGTCCTTCTCGCTGATCATCTCTTTGATACTCAATATCATTAATCGGCGAATCCAGTTGGTGGCTCGATGACGACTGCGGCACCTCCCGTCAACCAGTTGACTCCGTTGGAGTGGGTACGCAAGAACCTCTTTAAGAACTGGTGGTCGGGGGTGCTGACCATCCTTCTGATCCCGCTCATCCTTGTTCTCGGCTACCGGGCTTTTCTCTTCTTCTTCGTCAACGGTCAATGGGAGGCAGTTCAGCGCAACCTCACGTTGTTCATGATCGGGACCTTCGATCGC
Organism: Acidimicrobiia bacterium; assembly: GCA_028285585.1. GTDB lineage: Bacteria > Actinomycetota > Acidimicrobiia > Spongiisociales > ZC4RG35 > CAXMPK01. Next base: position 396,642 of record JANQOU010000006.1, on the reverse strand, counting down.
GAGATGGAGTGGCGGATCTACTCCCAGATACTTCTGTTCGTGCTTGCTTTCGGGATCGGGCTCGGCACGAACTCCGCGGCGGTGCAGGATCGCGCTGAAGATGCCGGGCTTCCCTATGAGCGGAGCAGCGTTCTGGCCACGGTGGGACGGATGTGGTCCCTCGTAGTGTTCTTGGGGATTCTCTTGTGGTTTGCGTCGACCGACGACGTGGGTGGCCTCCTCAACCCCTTCCTTCTCATAGGTGCTGCCGTTGCAGTCTTGCTTGTCGGCTTCCAAGCATTCCGCTTCCCTCGTCGGCTCCGTAGTGCGGGCTGGTTGCTCACCGCCACGTTTCTCGTGTTGGGTTTCCAGGTGGTTTCCGGCTTCGATGTTGGGGGTTGGCTGCCTCTAGGGCTCACCTACGGAATCGCTGCCTACATGGTTGCCCCGGTTGGTCGGTTCGAGGCTGGCTGGCTCAGAATTGTGATGCGTCTTGTGGCTGCGGTCGCAGTAGTTGCTGTAATCCGAACGATCTACGCCTTGGTCGATTCGCCGGGCATCGGTTGGGACGAGTGGTCAGGGCTCCATCTCACGTTGATGGTTTCAGCCATCGCCATCGTTCTGGCGTTCCCACTCGGCTTGCTACTTGCGTTGGGACGGAGATCCACGCTTCCCGCCGTGCGAATCATGTCGACGATGTACATCGAGGTGATCCGTGGCGTCCCTCTGATCACGCTGCTCTTCATGGGTCAGTTCATTCTTGGTTTCATGCTCCCGGCGGGCACGGACCTCTCCGCTGTATCGAGAGCAATCGCTGCGATGACGCTGTTCACTGCTGCCTATGTTGCTGAGATTGTCCGCGGTGGTCTTCAGGCTTTGCCGCGGGGTCAGACTGAGGCAGGCCAGGCGTTGGGGTTGGCCCCGCCCACGATCATGAATCGAATCGTGTTGCCTCAAGCTCTGCGCGCAGTGATCCCGGCGATGGTGGGGCAGTTCATCTCACTGTTCAAAGATTCCTCCCTGCTGTTCATCATCTCGATCGTGGAGTTCTTGAGGGTGCGCTCGCTGGTGCACACACAACCCGACTTCAGAGCGGTGAGCATTGCGGAAACACTTGTCTTTGTGGCAATTGGCTACTGGGCTTTCGCCTTTGCCATGTCACGTGAGAGTCAGAGATTGGAACGTAGATTGCGAGTGACAAGATGACGAGCGAACAACAACAGGTCTTCTCCGACGCGACCCAGGCCAAGGGCGAATCGGTAATCGAGCTGCGGGATGTCGACAAGTTCTTTGGTGACTTCCAGGCACTGGCCGACATCAACATGAACGTTGGCAAGCAGGAAGTGGTTGTCGTCATTGGCCCTTCTGGCTCCGGCAAGTCGACTCTGATCCGTTGCATCAACCGGCTCGAGAAGCACGACCGCGGCACCATCGTCGTGGATGGCATCGAGCTGTCCGATGACATCAAGAACATCCAAGAGATCCGTCGTGAGACGGGCATGGTGTTCCAGCAGTTCAACCTGTTCCCGCATCTGACTGTGATCGACAACATCACCCTCGCTCCGCGGCAAGTTCGGCACGAGGCCAAGGATGAAGCCGAAGCCAACGCCATGCAGCTGCTCGAGCGTGTCGGGATTCCTGATCAGGCGCGCAAGTACCCGGGCCAGCTCTCTGGTGGCCAGCAGCAACGCGTCGCGATCGCTCGCTCGCTGGCGATGAAGCCGAAAGTCATGCTGTTCGACGAGCCAACGTCCGCACTCGACCCTGAGATGATCAAAGAGGTTTTGGATGTGATGGTCGAGCTGGCTGAGGGAGGAATGACCATGATCTGTGTCACTCACGAGATGGGCTTTGCCCGCGCCGTGGCCGACCGCGTCGTGTTCATGGCGGATGGCCAGATCGTTGAGGTAGGCACCCCTGAGCACTTCTTCACCAACCCACAAGAAGAGCGAACCAAGCTTTTCTTGAGCCAGATCTTGTAGCTGCTGATCCAGTCGCGCGACAGGGAATAGGCCTTGCCTGGATATAGCCTCTGACCGCTGTGCGGTCCATTGCCATCAAGCTCGTGGTTGTCCTGGTTGGAGGGACGCTGCTCGGTGGCTTGTCCTTCTCTTGGTGGTCACTTGCGACGGACGATCCGCCGCCAACGACGGTGGTCGTTGCCATCGAGACAACCACCTCCACGTCAACGACCACCACGACGACCCTGCCACCGACGACCACGACTGTTCCGCCGACAACGACGACGACGCTTCCCCCGAAGGGGACTCTGGTGATTCACGGCACGGGCGATGTGGCGATGGACGCCAACTACATCCCGACTTTGGGCCGGGAGGGCTGGGATCACGCCTTCTCGGGTCTTGGCGGGCTCTTCCTCACCGATGACCTCACGGTCATCAACCTCGAGTGTGTGCCCTCCGATCTGGGCTCCCGCCTCAACAAGACATTCACGTTCAGGTGCCCCACAGAGTCGCTGCCGTCGATCCAGAGGAACGGTGTCGAGGTCGCCAACATGGGCAACAACCACTCGGTCGACTTCGGGAAAGACGCTTTGGTGGATGGCCGGGTCCAGCTTCTCGCCAACGGGATCGCACCGGTCGGGGCGGGTGCCAATCACGACGAGGCCGGAGCGCCCGCTGTGTTCGAGATCAACGGATGGACTGTCGCCGTCGTCGGCTTCGGTGGTGTCGCTCCTTCTACCTGGTACTACGCCACCGAGGACTCGCCCGGGATGCGCAACGGGGACGACCCGGAAGGCATGGCAGAGGCAGTTGCTGCCGCCGACGAGATCGCAGACATCGTGATCGTCACTGTGCATTGGGGGAGAGAGCTGGACACCCAGCCGCGCGCCGATGACATCGTCGCAGCGGAGGCCATGATCGAAGCCGGTGCGGACATCATCTTCGGCCATCACCAGCATCGGATGAACCCGCTCGAGATGGTCGATGGCGCGGCAGTCTTCTGGGGCCTGGGCAACTTCATCTGGCCGCACAACTCGGTACCCAGCGCCACCACGGCGGTGGCGCGGGCAGTGGTTAGCCCCGACGGGTCGATCGAGGCTTGCTTCATCCCCGCCTTCATCCGGACACACGGGAGACCGGAGATCACCGGCGAGCCGGAGTGTGGTCCAGAGCTGTGAGCAGGAGCGCCTGGCCGATCATCACCGTGCTCACGGTGGGGACGGTCTTGGGAGCCGCCGCGTTCGTGCTGCTCAACCTTTGGGATGGCGGGCCACCCTCGACCAATGTGACCCAGGCCAGTGTTTCCACGACAACCGTTGGCGATACGACATCGACATTGGATCCCTCGACGACAGTCGCCGCGCCCTCCACCACCACAACCACGGTGCTGACCCGCCAGCCGGGAGTGATTCCCGGCTGGACCGTTTCTCAGCCGTGGGGTCGTGAAGAGTCGATGTCGATGTTTCGAGGCAATCCGACACGCTCTTGGTACGGGTCTGGCCCGATAGCGGTGTCTCCGTCGGTTCGGTGGAGCTACCCGGAGTCTCCGATGTGCAGCAACTCGACGGTTTCGGGTGAGACCCGAGTCTGGTGCGGCATGGGGTGGACCGGCCAGCCGGTTGCGTATGTCCGAGACGATGGCGTGACCGAGGTCATCTTTGGGGCCTACGACCGTGCGGTCCACTTCGTGAACGGGGAGACCGGTCAAGCGTTGCGATCGCGGTTCGTTACTGGTGACTTGATCAAGGGAAGTGTCACTCTTGATCCGGACGGATATCCGCTCCTCTACTTCGGATCGCGCGACAACCGCCTTCGGATACTTGCTCTCGACCGCAATGAGCCGGTCGAGTTGTGGTCACTGCACGCCAACGAAGTGAACGGCATCTGGAACAACGATTGGGATGGAAACCCCTCGATCATCGACGACATCATGTATGTCGGCGGTGAGAACGGCTGGTTCTTCGCCTACGCCCTGAACCGTGGGGTCGACTCAGAGGGCATGGTCACAGTCGACCCAGTGCAGCTTCTGGCCATGCCGGGCTACGACAACGAACTTCTTGCCAAGTCCGGGCGCAACGTGTCGATCGAGTCGTCCGTTGTCGCATTCGAGGAGAGGATCTACTTCACCAACTCTGGGGGTCGCGTCGTCGGTGTCGATGTCTCCGACATCCGCAGTGGCCTCGCTCCCATCGTCTTCGACTACTACGCCGGTGGCGACATCGATGCCACTCCCATCGTCGATCAGGATGGGTACATCTATGTGGCAATCGAGCACGAGCCGGCGCAGATGAGAGCTGTGGAACTGGAGCGCAACCTGGAAGTCGGTCAACTGGTGAAGTTCGACCCCTATGCATCAGGCGACCCGCGGGTTTGGGGCATCGACTTGACCAGTGGCAACTCCGACTCCGGACTGTGGGCTACGCCTGCGCTCCATGACGGGATGCTCTATGTGAGCACTCACCTCGGCGACCTGATCGCGGTTGACGCGGCCACCGGGGATGTCGTCTGGTCTGACTTCGTTGGCTGGCATTCCTGGTCATCGCCAGCAGTCGTCGATGACATCCTGGTGGTTGCGACATGCCTGGGAGAGGTCCGTGGCTACTCACTCTCCGATCCGAGAGAGCCGGTGTCGGCTTGGACCGTGCCGATCAGCGGGTCTTGCATCGAGGCCACACCGGCCATCCTCAACGGCAACATCTACATCGGCTCCCGAGACGGATTCCTCCACGCCCTCCGCTGACCCCCCAACTGCGAACCTCAGGTAATGCCTGATGAAATCAGGTTGGAGTTTCTGCCAGAAACTCCGTGCCCTTTCCAGGGCACGGGCGCTATGGCCTCATCTACACCGAGCCTCGGGCTGCGACGTGACCGAGGGTTCCTGGGAAACTCCTGCCCTCTCCATATCATCGCCGGCATGTGGAAACTGGCCGGAGTGATGTTGCTCGTAGCTGTCGGCTGCTCGGCGGTATCCGTCGGGACGACCACGACCCCGTCAACGACGACCAGCGCGCCGATGGCGTCGACCTCGACCACTCGCCCTGCGGCTGTTGACGAGTGTCCGGCAGCACCTTACGAGATCGGTTTTCTCCCGGTGAACGTCAATCAGGCCGGATTCGACCCGTCGGACCTGGAGCCCGACGTGTGGACTTCGGTCGGGGGGAGCCGGACGACGTTCATCGGACGTAGCGACGGCACCGTTGCGATTGCGCTGATTCGCGGAACCCTCCCTGCCGTGGACTGGCCGGGGGAGAAGGGAGAGGTCGAGATCGATGGGACACGGGCCGCCGTGGGTCCTCATCCGGACGGCACTTGGGTTGCTGGATGGTTCGAGCAGCCCGGTGAGCGTTGCGACCTCTACACCATGGTGTTCTACCCGCCCTGGAGCCCGCAGGATGTCGAGCAGGTGCTGTTGAGCATGAACCGCGTCGGCGGCTGATCGAGTAGGGGTTGCAGCTTCAGCCGGCACCAGCCGGCACCAATGCCCCAGCCGAGGCTCGGTGTAGATGAGGCTATGGGGCCCGCATACGGTCGGTATTACCTGAGGTTGCGGGTTGCGGGTTGCGGGGGTGTCTCAATGCAGAGGGACCCCCTCATGAGAGAGGGTCCCTCGATTGGCGTGCTCTAGTTGCTCGACGGCTCTGAGCCGTTCTGAGCCTCGTTGAACATCTCTCCGATGGCGGCAACCGATCCCAGCACGCCGGAGGTGTCCAGCGGCAGGAAGATCTTCGTCGCCTGGCCGTCGGCGACGCCTTGCAACGTCTCCAGATAGCGAATGGCTATCAGGTCCGGTGTTGGGTCGCCGTTGTGGATCGCGGCGAAGACCCGCTCGATAGCCTGTCCTTCACCTTCCGCGACAGTGAGCTTCTGGTACTTCTCGGCGTCGGCGACACGCTTGATCGCCTCGGCGCGACCGTCGGCCTCGAGCACCTGGGATTCCTTGACTCCCTCGGCCTTGAGGATGGCGGCTCTCTTGTCACCTTCCGCTTCAGTCACGGCCGCACGACGATCACGCTCGGCCTTCATCTGGCGATGCATGGCGTCGGTTACGTCAACCGGCGGCTCGATCCGTTGGATCTCCACGCGGACCACGCGGACACCCCACTTGTCTGTGGCATCGTCGAGGATCTGGCGGAGCTTGGTGTTGATCACCTCGCGAGATGTCAACGCCGAGTCGAGATCCAGGTCACCCACGACGTTCCTCAAGTTGGTCTGCGCCAGCTTGGTCACGGCGAGGATGAAGTTGCCCACGTTGTATTGCAGCTTCACCGGGTCGGTGGCCTCGTGATAGATCACCGCGTCCACCGTCACGACGACGTTGTCTTTGGTGATCACGTCCTGTGGCGGCACGTCGACGACCTGCTCACGCATGTCCACCTTGGTGATTCGCTTCACGAAGGGCATGACCCAACGCAGACCGGAGTCAACCGTGTTCTCGTACCGGCCAAGGAACTCGATGAGACCCTTCTGATAGGGCCGCACCACCTTGAAGCCGGCAGCCGCGATCAATATCAGTGCCAGAGCGAGAATCGCGAATAGCACTACTACTGCTTCCATTACCTGTCCTTTCTCCTAAACCTGATCGTCATCACGCGTGATCGGCGATCACGATTCGACTTTCTCGACCACGAGTCGAGTTCCCTCGATGTCCGTCACGATGATCTGCTCGCCAGCATTGATGGGAGCCGGCGCCGTGACACGCCACTCCTCGTTGAGCACCTTTGCCAACCCGGCTCCGGTGCGAGGATCGATCGCCTCCAGCACCACCCCGCTCGCACCAACCCAGCGGTTGGCGCCGACTCGAGGCAGCCCGGCTTCGTCCTGCCGATTGATGTACTTCCGCAGGTAGGCCATCGAGAAGATCGAGACCCCGAAGAAGACGAGCCATTGGGCGATCACATTGGCTCCGATCCAACCGAGGATTGCTGCTGCTCCCGCGCCGATGGCGAACGGCAGCAAGAAGAACCCTGCGGTGAAGATCTCCCCTATGCCAAGGACGATGGCCAGGACGGTCCACAGCCAAGCCCAAACTTGATTGTCCACGTCGTTTCCTCCTTGTCCGGCGACGGCGGCCGCTGCAACAACAGCTGCAGTGCCGATGCCGTAAGAGATGAGATCTCTTCTGGCTATCCGCCGATTTCTTGTCCTTCCGCTTCGAACGTCTTCCCAGCTCTCGACCGATTGGCCCTTCTGAGCCTCGGCCCACGCTTCTGCGAAGGTGGCGGTGTCCCCGACGACGTCTTCGACGGTCTGGCCGTCTGCGATCGCCTCCGCCAGGTGCTGGTCGAGCTCGCTCCGCATCTCTGACGCTTCGGCCGGGTCGAGCCCGGCCTCGAGCCAATAGCTCTCGACCTCAACAGCTATGCGATGGTGCTCAGTCATCGTGCGCCGCCGTTGAGAACGGCGTCGACCGAGTTCCTGAACTTCGACCAATCGCTCAACCACTGGTCAAGCACCTCCTTGCCTTCGTGAGACATCCTGTAGTACTTCCGGGCAGGCCCCTCTGAGCTCTGGACCAGGTAGCCCTCGATGATCCCTTGCTTCTGCAAACGGGAGAGAAGCGGGTAGATCGAGCCCTCACTGGCCAAGTCGAGGCCACGGTCTCTCAGCTTGCGAACCATCTCGTACCCGTACGAGGCCTCCTCGTTGATGATCGACAGAAGACACATGTCGAGTACCCCATGGAGAAGCTGGGAGGTGTGACCCTGCCCGGCACTCTTAGGTACCATGCGATACATACTACTAAGATATGCAAGGTTGTCAACAACACAAGGTTGCGAGTTTTCGCGTTCTGGCTCCTTGCTATAGCAACGCGTGGCGGTGAGCGACACGTGGTGCACGTCCGTCGAGCCCCATTGAGTAGGTTCCCTCCCCGCATCTTGAGACCACTACATAAATCTGATAGTCTTTCACTCAAGTTTTATTCAGGAGAGTAGAGAGATGAATCAGGAGAAGTTGACCACCAGAACTCGAGAAGCCCTGCTTGAAGCCACCGAGCTGGCGCGCGCGGCCAATCATGCCTCGATCCTCCCCGAGCACCTCGGGTTGGCGCTACTCGGGCAATCGGATGGCATCGTCTACCCCTTGCTCGACGCTTTGGGCGTCGCCCCGCTGGATCTGAGACGCTCACTCGAGTCCCGTCTCGATGCTCAGCCGAAGGTCTACGGAGACAGTGAGCTGACCGCCGGCCCCGCGCTTTCCGCTGCGCTCAGCGAAGCCGACCGCGAGCGATCGAAGATGGGCGACGACTATCTCTCAGTGGAGCACCTTGTCCTGGCGCTCGCCGAGACTCTCCATCTCGACAGGAAGGCAGCCGCCGAGGCCATCAACAACATTCGCGGTCATCGTCGAGTGACCACAGACGATCCGGAGGACACTCTCAACGCCCTCGAGCAGTTTGGCCGAGACCTGACCGCCGTGGCTCGGGAGGGAAAGCTCGATCCCGTCATCGGTCGCGACGAGGAGATCCGGCGTGTGATCCAAGTTCTCTCGCGCCGTACCAAGAACAACCCTGTTCTCATCGGCGAGCCCGGCGTCGGCAAAACGGCGATCGTGGAAGGCCTCGCCCGACGTGTGGCCGACGGAGACGTCCCCGAGGGCCTCAAGACGAAGAGGATCGTGTCTCTCGACTTGGGCTCGATGCTCGCGGGTGCCAAATACCGCGGCGAGTTTGAAGAGCGTCTCAAGGCCGTGCTCGAAGAGATCAAGCAGAGCCAGGGGGAGATCATCACCTTTCTCGACGAGCTGCACACGCTGGTCGGAGCGGGAGCAGCCGAAGGCGCGATGGACGCATCCAACATGTTGAAGCCGATGCTTGCCCGCGGGGAGCTACGGCTGATTGGAGCAACCACTCTCGACGAGTATCGGAAGCACATCGAGAAGGATGCCGCCCTAGAGAGGCGGTTCCAGCCCGTGCTGGTAGAGCCGCCGACAGTCGAAGAATCCATCGGGATTCTTCGTGGCCTCAAGGAGCGGTATGAAGTCCATCACGGCGTGCGGATCACAGATGCGGCCCTGGTCGCGGCCGCGGTGCTGTCCGATCGATACATCCCGGCCCGTTTCCTCCCGGACAAGGCCATCGACCTCATCGACGAGTCGGCGTCGCGGCTTCGCATCGAGATCGACTCGATGCCCGAGGAGATCGATGAGCTCACCCGGCGTCGAATCCAGTTGGAGATCGAGAGGGAGGCCCTCAATAAGGAAACAGACTCTGCTTCTGCCGATCGACTCGAGGGCGTCGAGGCCCAGATCGCTGACCTGACAGAAGAGATCAACGCGCTGTCAGCGAGATGGAACCTCGAGATCGACGCGATCTCCTCGATCAGGGAGCTGAAGGAGTCGATAGAGGCGGCTCGGGGCCAAGCCGACATGGCTGAGCGCGCTGGTGATCTCGGGCGAGCTGCCGAACTTCGGTACGGGACGATCGCCCAACTCGATGCCGATCTCGTCGAGAGGGAGGCAGATCTGGCCCAGTTGCACGAGAAGGGCTCGATGCTCTCCGAGGAGGTGGGCGACGAAGACGTTGCGGAAGTGGTGTCGCGCTGGACAGGCATCCCACTTTCGAAGCTGATGCAGGGCGAGACGGAGAAGCTCCTTCATCTCGAGGATCATCTCCATCAGCGGGTGGTTGGACAGGATCACGCCGTCGGGGCCGTGGCCAACGCGGTTCGCAGGAGCAGGGCAGGTCTGGCCGACTCGAATCGCCCTGTCGGCTCGTTCCTGTTCCTCGGGCCGACTGGTGTCGGCAAGACGGAGCTGGCCAGGGCGCTTGCCGAGTTCCTCTTCGACGACGACCGCTCAATGGTCCGGGTCGACATGTCGGAGTACATGGAGAAGCACTCCGTGAGCCGGTTGATCGGAGCGCCACCGGGATATGTGGGATACGACGAGGGTGGTCAACTCACCGAGGCAGTGCGCAGACGTCCCTATTCGGTGGTTCTGCTCGACGAGGTCGAGAAGGCTCATCCAGAGGTATTCAACGTCCTGCTTCAGCTTCTCGACGACGGTCGTCTCACCGATGGACAAGGTCGCACCGTGGACTTCTCCAACGTCGTCCTGATCATGACTTCAAACCTTGGCTCGGAGCTCATCGCCGCCGACCTTCCACGTGAAGTGGTGACCGAGCGGGTTCTCGCTGTCGTGCGGGACGCGATGCGCCCAGAGTTCCTCAACCGGATCGACGACATGGTCGTATTCGACAGGCTGAGCTTGGAAGACCTGCGACAGATCGTCGAGATCCAGTTCGGCTCTCTCAGAGACCGACTCGAGGCCCGGCAGGTCGAGCTCGCTGTTACCGGTGACGCTCTGGACCTCCTAGCGGAGCGCGGTTACGACCCGGTTTATGGAGCGCGTCCGCTGAAGCGGGTTATTCAGAAGGACCTAGCCGATCCGATTGCCTCCGCCATCCTCGAAGGCCGGTACACCGAGGGCGACACGATCAAGGTCACGGTCGAGCACGACGAGATCGCTTTCGGCTGACCTCGCTGGTTCTGCCTCGGTAGGCTCAATTCATGCATCGTCTCAGCCTTGTCTTGTTGGTTGTTGCAGCTTGTGCAGGAGCTACCGCAGACTCCAGCACTAGTGCTCCAGACACAACGACTGCCCCTGTCACCACACAGGCTCCCGCGCCGGCTGCCACGCAGCCCGAGCCGACGACTACCACGATGGCTGCGACCACCACGACAGCCGGGGAACCTGCTTTGTCGCAGGATGGATCCGTTTACATGATTGATTGGAGTGCAGTCAGCGGGCCCTTCTGGGACCCGAGCGCCGGAACAGCCGACAGCCCGTTCTTCTTCATCCACACCCAGCCGGATGTCGATGGCTTCTACTTCGGCCTCGAGATGTACACGACCGGGTACGGCGCTCTGTGGCAGGGCGAGTTGGGTGATGTTGCGATCATCTGCAACGAGGCGGCGCCAGGCCCGAACTCGACCGGGATCTGCCCCCACTTCGATCCGGACGGCCCCGGCCCGTTGGGGAATCTCAACGCCGACTTCGGTGCGACTGGCTCGATCACGATCAACCAGCTGGACGATGGTGGCTACGACATCGTCATCAACGAAATTGTCTTCAGCGACGGCTCGACGATCGCCTCGTTCACGCTGACCGGGCCCTGATAGCCAGATGACTGAGTCGGTAGCGGTCGTGAGTCTCGAAGGCCGCGACAGGCAAGGTCACGCCAGGTAGGCATTGATAGAGATGAGTTTGAGGCTCGGTTAGATGATCGGCACTGAGACCAACTCGTAGAGCGGCCACTTATCCGGAACGCCCTTCAACTCGTATAGGCCGATCGAGGTGAACTCGATGCCCGAGCCCACAACTAGGTCGCGGACTGTTCCTGATGCGGCAACGCCCCCACCACTCTGAAGGTCTGTGATTCGGGCGGCGATGTTCACTGCCATTCCAGAGATGTCGTCGCCAACCAGTTCAATCTCTCCTGTATGGAGGCCGACGCGCAGGTCGAAGCCCATCTCTTGTGTGCCCTGACGCACCTGCGCCGCGCAGGTGACCGCTCGTGTTGGTCCATCGAAAGTGGCGACCACGCCATCACCAGTGGACTTCACCTCTCGACCCCGATACCGGTCGAGGAGGTTGCGGGTCAGTTGGTGCTGCCGTTCCAGCGACTCCAACCAACCCCGATCTCCAAGACGGGCGGCGTGTCCGGTTGAGTCGACGATGTCGGTGAACATCACGGTGGCCAGGGTCCGATCCGGCACGGTCGTGGAGCGGACGCCGGTGACGAACTCCTCGATCTCGTCCAACACCGGTTCAGAGTCGGCTGCGAACACCGGATGAGAATCCGCTCCTGGTAGCTCTACGAGTTTCGCATTTGGGATGTGCTCGGCCATGTATCGGCTGTAGTCGGCTCGATGGAATGCAGCGTCTTTGCGGCAGATGATCAAGGTTGGAGCTTGGATCGAATCAAGGATGGAGCGGAGGTCGATCATCCGCGCGAAGTTCTCGTAGATCGTCAGCTGGGAGTTCGGGGTAGAAATGACTCGCTGATACTTGGCCAGCCACTCCATGAAAGCTCTGTCATCAGCTCTGCTAGGAAGCATCAGCTTGTAGTAGTCGGGTCGTCCCCAGTTCTGGCGACCTAGTGCGATTATCCGTTGAAGCACCCTTTCGGGAATGCCTATCGGGTAGTCCTCGCTCCGCAACAACTTGGCGAAGCTGTTGATGAGAACCAGGGCTGTCGTTCGCTCCGGATGGAGTGCTGCAAAGGTCAAACCCATGAATCCACCCTCTGTTTCGGCTACGACCGCCGCTCGCTCCACACCCGCGGCGTCCATGACAACCCGAGCGTCGTCAGTCCAACTCTCCGGTGTAGGTGGCCGCCCTAAGGGCACGGGATCCGAAGCTCCGGCACCGCGAACGTCGAAGAAGAGGACTCGACTGAAGGAGGCCAGGCGTTCGTAATAGTGGGCGGGTATCGGATGGTCCCAGATCATCTCTGCGTGGGACTCCGTCGACGTCATGTAGACCAGATCTGTCGGGCCCTTGCCGAACTGCTGATAAGCCAGCTGACCCTCGCCACTCGTCGCGTAGTGCGTCTCTGGCCTGTTGTAAAAGAGATTCACAGGCTCGGGCAGCCTAGAGGTTGCTGACCTCAATGGACTCCCCGAAGTCGAAGAGAGGTTGCAGAGGATTTCGGGATCTAGAGGTCCTCAAGGTTGCTCGGGCCAAAGCAGGGTGTCGGGGTGGAACTGGCTCCAGGCAAACCAGAATGCCTGGTGGGTGGCCAGCTCACGACCGTCAGCATCGAACACGCGGATGGCGTCGTCGAACCTGATGGTGACTCCTTGATACTCGCTCTCACCGCCCGGGCCCAACGAAGATTTTGCCGCCTCCACCGGGATGGCCAGGGCCGTTCCGTCCGGCGTCACGACTCCGACAACGTTCTCCTGGACTGAGAGCCGCTCATCGACCTCTCCGATCGGGAAGATCGGCCCGTTCGCGTCGCGGTTGCCCAGCGGGTCGAAGCTGTAGACGCGGCCGATCCCTCCGTCCTGGGCGAGAATCTGCGTGTCGGGATGGGCGGCCTTCCACTCTCCCCAAGTGGACGCAACCACTGTCGTCTGCTCGAGCACGACTCCTGCCTCGGCGAGTGGCCCTGAGGTCGCCTCGCCGGTGAAAGTGTCGATCAAAGAGCCCGTTGGTAGGTCGTACATCATCTTGTTCGACCTGGAGAGGAGGCCGGAGGTCCTCAGGACAACGCGCTCATCGAGAGTGTCGGTGAAGTAGGCCTGGGCCGACCCACAGAGTGTGCAGTACGGGATCCCGAGGTCTCGGCCACCGAGAGTGAGGTTGAGCATCTCGTGGATCTCCATCTGATGTTTGGGCAGCGCCAGGGCTTCCCCGTTGACCACTACCCCGAACACGATCCGCTCGTCCGGATACCAGTCACCGCCGTCAGTCGGAGTGGTCAGGGGGTTGTCGAGGCTGGGGATGCAATTGCACGGCCCGTTGTCGTCAAACGGCCGCTCGTCGGCTAGAACCCCGCCCCACGTCACATGACGCCAGTCGACGGACACGTCCTCGTCGAAGAACTTCTGCCATGACGGTTGCACTCTCGTGTACAGCGCGGCTTTCACCTCTGAGTACTGATCCCAATCCGGCAGATCCCAAGCCATGAGGAGGTCGAACGCCCATACGAAATCGACCTTTCCCGGCTCCCATGGAATCCCGGTCAGCTCGGTAAAGGTGAAGACGAGCTCGTCTCGGGGTGGGCCGCTCTGGAAGAAGCGGAGCAGGTCGGCCACTATCCATGCCGCCCGCACGTCCCCTCCCTGGGTGATTTTGACCGTTTGCGCTCCGTCGAAGTCACCCGAGTAGATCGAGCCCAACAGCTCCTCGACACCTTCCGCCGTGGTCGGGTCTAGTGGTCCGGTGGGGACCTCGGGCCGCGACGGATACGGCTGATCGGCAGGCTCGGTGCTGGTTGTTGTGCCGGCGCCTGTTTCCTCGGCTGGTGTTTCCTCGGTTTGAGTCGCTCCGGTGCATGCTGTGACCAGCAAGAGGAAGACGACCGCCGCTTTGCTCATCGTGTCAAGGTAGGGCGGGCCCTGTTACCGCGAGCTAAACGCCAGCGCCCACCAGGTGACGGCTCCAGCTGCGGCGATGTGCCAGATGCCGTGCAGCTGGAACCAGGACGTAGGGTCACACAAGGGCCAGCCGGTCGCGCCCATCCGGCCCAGGATCGCTGAAGCCGCGAGAAGTGTCAGGGGCCCCAGTGTCGTGATTGAGCGGTCTCGCCGGAGGAGAAGAACCACCGCCAGAGCGGTTGCCAGCACGGCGATCGGGTCGGCGAGGGCTGGGATCGGCCAGAAGACGACGCTGGTGCCGATCAGAGCAGGAAGACGTGTCCAATGCTCCCACGTCTGCCCCACGCCGGCCACCAAGAGGAGCAGCCAGGCCAGGCTGACATCGTGGGCCCACTCGGCGGCTGGAGGCATCGGGCCGTGGAAGAGGAAGCTGCCGACACCGGTTGCGATCAACCCGATTCCGACCCATCGCACCGGTGGCCGCCGGATCAGCAGCAACCCGGCCAAGACGAACGCAACCGTGGTGACGGTGTTCACAGGTTGACCGAGCCAGTCGGCCCTTATCAGCTCACAATCCGCAGCTGCGCCCATGTCCCGAGTTCTAGTCGTGCCGTGGTGACGGGTGATCAGAGGTCTTCCGTCACCGTCGATTCTGAGGCACTATCGAGGGATGTCTGTTCGTGAGCCGGCCCGTCACGCCCTATATTCACGTCTAGAAGAGGTGCTCGGCCAGGAGAACGCGGACACTCTCATGACCCATCTGCCCCAGGATCGCTCGGACCAGGCGGTTACCAGAACCGAGTTCAATGCTCGCTCCGCTCAGGTCGACGCCCGGTTCGACCGGCTTGACGACCGGTTCGACCGTCTCGAGGACCGGTTCGACCGTCTCGAAGAGAAGATGGATCGGATGCAGCGCTTCTACGTGGGCACGATGGCAGGCTCGATGACCGGTCTCACTGCCATCTTCTCATTTGTCGCCTTGCTGACCCGCTAGAACGGCGCTTCGCCCAGCCCGACAACCGTTGAGTTGGCCTTATCGCCGACCTCCCCTGCCGGGGTCAGTTGCGCCCGCCCTGCACCCCCGTCGGGGATCTGTAGCTCGACGACGAGGGCCTTCCCGGCCACACCTGTGCCGCGCAAGGTCTGAACCAGGCCTGTCCAAGTACCCATCTCGGAGTCTGTCTCCAGGTTCGCGATGCCGGTCGTGAGAAGGATCCCGTCATCCCCTCCGTTGATCCTGACCGGCCCGGTGTACGAATCTGCCATCAGCGTTCCTTTCCGAACAGCGGCCGAACCTGGCTGCGCAGGAGTATCTCGGGATGCCTCCCGGCTTCCTCGATGGCCTCTTCCAGCTCCTCGAGCTTGTCACGAAGCCGGTCGACTTTCCTTCTCAGGCGCCGGTTCTCCTCCTGGAGCGCCAGGACTCTCTTGACCCCTTCGAGGTTGAGCCCCTGGTTGGTCAGCTCCTGGATCAACGCCAGGCGCTCGATGTCCTCCTGGGAGTAGCGGCGGGTCCCGCCCGGCGTGCGGTACGGGTCGATCAGGCCCTTGCGCTCGTAGATCCGAAGCGTCTGTGGATGCATCCCGGATAGCTCGGCAGCCACCGAGATGACAAACACCGCGTGTGTCGATTCAGCCATTGGTCACCACCATCATCTCAGATGCGCTCTCACATCGTCGGTCTCGAGCTCGGCCAATTCCTCCAAGAGCTTCTTCTCGGCCTTGGAAACCTTGTTCGGCACGGCTACTTCCACTGTCACCAAAAGGTCGCCAGATCTTCCGCGCTCGGGATCGATCCCCTTGCCTCTGACCCGGAACGTCTTTCCCGTCGGAGTGCCAGACGGCACCTTGAGGGTGACTCCGCCGTTGAGCGTGGGGACACTGATCTTGGTTCCCAACGTCGCTTCGCTATAGGTGATCGGCACGGTGAGAGTCAGGTCATTGCCCTTGCGACCGAAGGTCGGGCTCGCTCCGACTCGGAGTCTCACCAGCAAGTCGCCGGCCGGTCCTCCGTTGGATCCAGGCCCTCCCTTGCCTCGAAGTCGCAAAGTCGATCCGTCACTCACGCCGGCAGGGACCTTGAGCTTCACATCACGAGTCCTGTGCTCGGCACCCGTCCCCCGGCAGACCTTGCACCGGGTCTCGATGAGCCGCCCTGCTCCCTGGCATTGAGGGCAAGGCTGGGAGAAGGAGAAGAAACCTTGGTTCTGAGCGACGACACCTCGGCCGCCACAGTTGTGGCATGTGGTCACCGAGGTGCCGGGCTCGGCTCCCACTCCTCCGCAATTGGAGCAAGCCGCCTCGCCTCTGACCTTGACCACAGTGGTCACGCCGTGCGCCGCGTCGTCGAAGCTGATGTTCAACTCGGTCTGGAGGTCGGGCCCTCGCGCCGGGCCGGCTGAAGAGCTCCTCGCTCCGAAGAGGTCACCGAATCCTCCAAGACCTCCTAGGAGATCCTGCAAGTCCTCGACACGAACCTGCTGGCCGCCGAAGCCGCCCGAGAAGCCACCTGGCTGACCGCCAAAGCCCTGGAAACCACCGGAGGCCGCCACCCGGCGAACCTGGTCGTACTCCTTGCGTTGCTCGGCATCGGAAAGTGTTGCGTATGCCTCCGAGATCTCTTTGAACCTCTCTTCGGCTGCGGTGTCGCCTGGATTGGCGTCGGGGTGGTACTTCTGCGCGAGCTTGCGGTACGACTTCTTGATCTCGTCCGCGTCTGCCTCCTTGGAGACCTCCAGGGTCTTGTAGAAGTCCTTCTCGATCCAATCTCTGTTCATCAGCTTGCTTCCAGGACTACCAGAGCCGCTCTCAACAGCTTCCCGTTGATCCGGTAGCCACGACGGAGCTCATCGGAGACAACCAGTGTCCCGTCGCCTCCTGGAGCGCCAACGGGCTCGTGCACCTCAGGATCGAATTCTTCTCCAACGGTCGGCACCACCTCTAGCCCCTCCGATTCGAGGGCCTTGAGCAACTGCTCGCGAGTGTTGATCAACCCCGAGTAGAGCAGACGCTCGCCATCGGTCTCGGGCTGAGTGCCAAGGGCTGCGTCGAAGGTGTCGAGGACCGGAAACAACCCGACCACGACCTTCTCTGTGGCGAAGCCCAGCGCGGTCTCGTGATCGCGCTTCGAGCGTTTTCTGAAGTTGTCGAAGTCGGCTGCGATTCGCTTCAGATCGTTGAGATACGTCTCTGCCTTGGTGCGCGAGGCAGCTATCTCGCGTAGAAGCAGAGCCTCAGCTCCTTCTCGATCGTCAGGCAACTCCAGACCCAAAGAACTTGGGTCTGGAGCCGGGATCTCCTCGACCTCCGGTGTCTCTACGACACCATCGGCCTGTGTGTCACTCATCCTCTTCGATGATCTCTGCCTCGACGACGTCGTCTTCACCGTCATCGCCGGCGGCCTCACCCTCACCAGCCGCTTGAGCCGCTGCTGCTTCCTGATACATCCGAGTTGCCATCGCCTGGCTCGCCTGGATCAGCTCGTCCATCTTGGACCTGATGGCGTCGGCATCGGAGTCTTCGGAGCCGAGTACCTCTTTCAGCCCAGCCACAGCCTCTTCGACTGACGACTTCTCCTCGTCCGTCATCTGCTCACCTTGCTCCTCGATCAGCTTCTCGGTCTGATGGACAAGCTGGTCAGCCTGATTTCGGGTTTCGATGGCTTCCCGTCGCTTGGCGTCTTCGTCGGCATACGCCTCGGCGTCTTTCATCATCCGATCGATGTCGTCTTGGGCGAGGGCCGTGCCGCCGGTGATCGTCATCTTCTGCTCTTTGTTCGTCGCCAAATCCTTGGCGTAAACGTGCACGATGCCGTTGGCGTCGATGTCGAAGGTCACCTCGATCTGCGGGATCCCCATCGGTGCCGGCGGGATGCCGGTCAGGCGGAACTTGCCCAGGCTGTTGTTGTCGCTTGCCATGGTCCGCTCACCCTGGAGGACATGGATCTCGACTTCAGGCTGGTTGTTGTCCGCTGTAGTGAAGATCTCGGTCTTCTTGGTTGGGATTGTCGTGTTTCGCTCGATCATGCGAGTCATCACGGCACCTTTGGTCTCGATGCCGAGAGTCAGCGGTGTGACGTCGAGGAGGAGGATGTCCTTGACGTCACCTTTGAGCACACCTGCCTGGATCGCAGCACCGGATGCCACCACTTCGTCGGGGTTCACGCCCTTGTGGGGCTCCTTGCTGGTCAGCTCGTGGACCAGTTCCTGGACGGCCGGCATCCTCGTCGATCCCCCGACCATGACAATGTGGTCGATCTCACCGATGTCCACCCCGGCGTCCTTGACCACTTGCTTGAAGGGGCCGACGGTCCGCTGGAGCAGGTCTTCGGTGAGCTTCTGGAACTCGGAGCGACTCAGCTTCTGTTGGAGATGGAGCGGCCCGGCGTCGGTCGCCGTGATGAAGGGAAGGTTGACCTCGGTTTCGGCAACTGTCGAGAGCTCGATCTTTGCCTTCTCCGCCGCCTCCTTGAGACGTTGCATGGCCATCCGATCCTCGCTGAGGTCGACGCCATGGTCGTTCTTGAACGATTCGACGAGCCAGCCGATGACGGCCTCGTCCCAGTCGTCGCCGCCGAGTTGGGTGTCACCGGATGTCGCCTTGACTTCGAAGACGCCGTCGCCAATCTCGAGCACGGAGACGTCGAAGGTCCCACCGCCCAGGTCGTACACGAGGATGGTCTGGTCGGTCTCCTTGTCCAGGCCGTATGCGAGCGAAGCAGATGTCGGCTCGTTGATGATCCGCAGGACGTTGAGTCCCGCGATCTGCCCGGCTTCTTTGGTTGCCTGCCTCTGGGCGTCGTTGAAGTAGGCGGGCACGGTGATCACCGCGTCGCTCACGGTGTCACCCAGGTACGACTCCGCGTCCCTCTTCAGCTTCATGAGTATCCGGGCGGAGATCTCTTGAGCTGTGTACTTCTTATCGTCGACGTCGATGCTCCAGTCGGTGCCCATGTAGCGCTTGACCGACCTGACGGTCTGGTCGGGGTTGGTGATGGCTTGCCTCTTGGCAACCTCGCCGACCAGCACCTCGCCGTCCTTGAAGGAGACGATCGATGGAGTGGTGCGTTGTCCCTCCGAGTTGGCGACCACTGTCGGCTCACCGCCTTCGAGCACCGAGATGACGCTGTTCGTGGTACCCAGGTCGATACCTACAGCACGTGACATTGTTTCAAAACCTCCGGTTCAGTTTGAGTCTTCGCAGATTCTACAACCTGAGTGAGGTGTTGTCATATTTCTGGTGACGTGGCGCTGTGACCAGGGAGAATCGACGGACTTGGTGCCAATCAGGCGAGGCTCTTGATGTACTCGATCAGGTCGGTGAGCTCGGCTTCAGTGAGGCTCTGACCGGGGTCGGACTGCATGATGTTGTCGTAGCCAAGCAGCACCTGGGCACCGGGATCGAGGATGGCGACCCGGAGATAGGGCTCATCAGCCTGCACCGATTCCCCAGAGGTGAGCGGACGGCTTGCCTGATAGAGGCCCTTCCATGTCGGCCCGGTGCCATCGGAGCCGTCGACGGTGTGGCATGCCAGGCACCCGGCGTTTTTGGCGACGGTCTGGCCTCGGGCGGCGGCGACCGTATCGATTGTGCCGGGAGTAGTGGTATCGGTGGAGTCGCCTCCAAGGGACTCACCTGTGAACAAGAACAGGCCGGCTCCCAGCGCCACGATCACGACGATGGCCAACACGGCTTCAGCCCAACTCCTCATCGTTGGGAACGGTAGACGGCGTCGGCGCTCTACGCCGGGAAGCCTCGGATCTGCCCGTTTGGCCTGGCCCAACTAGGGCCTTTTGGCCTTAGTGGCCGCCGGTGCCTCAGGATTACGATCTCTTCGTGAGCTCACAATCTGATACGCCTGCGGGCGCTTTCGACAAACTCCTCCTGATAGTCGGCGTTGTGGCCGCTGCTGCTCTGATCCTCGCCGTGTTCGGGATTGCAAGTGGCGGGGGCGGAGACAGCGGCGAGGCGGCGCCACAGACCATCTCATGGGAGCTCAGTGAGTTCTCGATCGACGGTCCTGCCCAGATCTCGTCAGCGCCGACTTCCTTTCAGGTCGTCAACGTCGGTGGCCAAATCCACAACCTCGTCATCGAGGAGACCGGCCAGTCGAGTCCCGATCTCGCAGGCGGCGAGTCCGCTGTCATGAACGTCGGGGACCTCCAGCCAGGGACCTACACCATCTTCTGCTCCATCGCCGGGCACCGTGAGGCCGGCATGGAGACTCAGCTAGTTGTCTCATCGAGCGCTGGCAGCACCGGAGGTGGCGAGGGCCACGGCGGTCACAGCGGAGAGAACGTCGATTGGGAGGCCCTCGACCAGGCGATGATGGATTCGATGCTGGCGTTTCCCGCCGAGACCGAGGGGCTTGGGAATCAGCCTCTGGAACCGAGGATCCTTCCGGATGGGACCAAGGAGTTCGAGCTCGAGGTAGCCATCGTCCCGTGGGAGGTCGAGCCCGGCGTGTTCGTTGACGCCTGGGCCTACAACGGCCAGGTGCCCGGCCCGATGATCCGGGTCGACGTTGGCGACAAGGTGAGAGTTCTCGTCGACAACCAGTTGCCGATGGGCACCGACATTCACTGGCACGGAATCGCCACGCCAAACAACATGGATGGCGTTGCCCCATTGACTCAGGATCTGATCAAGTCGGGCGAGTCTTTCGTCTATGAGTTCACGACTCGCAAGCCCGCGATCGGGATGTATCACGCTCATCACCATGCCCAGATGCAGGTGACGAACGGGTTGTTCGGTGCCTTCATCATCGGTGACACTCCGGTGCCGCGGGGGATGACCGTGTCCGGCGTGGAGATCCCGGCTGACCTCACCATCGATCATGAGATCCCCATGATCCTCAATGATGCAGGTGTGATCGGCTTGAGCCTGAATGGGAAGTCGTTCCCGGCCACCCAGCCCTATGTGGGCAAGGTTGGCGACTGGGTGGTGGTCCACTATTACAACGAGGGGCTCCAGATCCATCCAATGCATCAGCACCAGTTCCCGCAACTCGTGTTTGCCAAAGATGGGATCCCATTGGATCAGCCGTATTGGTCGGACACCGTGAACGTGGCCCCAGGAGAGCGCTACTCCGTGCTGTTGCAGCTAGAGGACCCGGGTGTGTGGGTGTGGCACTGCCACATCCTGACTCACGTCGAGCGTGACGAGGGCATGTTCGGGATGGTCACTGCCTGGATCGTCGAAGAGGCCTGAGCCAACAGAAGCGGCCATAGCGGTCTATTGGAGGCGCGGCATAAACTGCCGTCCAGGCGACATTCACCACGTAGACGGAGTTACGAGGTGGATATGGACCAAGTCGACATTGCGATGCTGAGCCTCAGGGTTTGGACTGGGGTTGTGATCATCGCTCACGGAATCAACCACGGCCGCAGCCTCGATGGGACTGCCAGTTGGTTCGAGAAGGTCGGGTTCCGGCAGCCGAGGTTGAACGCGATCCTGTCGGCCGGCGTCGAGGTGGCCGTCGGAGTGGGTCTCATCTTCGGCTTTCTGACTTCTCTGGCCGCTGCCGGCCTCGCATCAACGATGTTCGTGGCGTTCTGGGCCATCCATCGTCATGTCGGCTTCTTCGTGTTCCACAGGCCGGATGAGGGCTATGAGTACGTGGCAACCCTCGGCGTCGTAGCGCTGGCCATTGCGATTGCCGGACCAGGCTCGGTGTCGATAGACGCCGCGATCGGTCTGGACGAATCGCTTTCTGGAGCAGCCGGTGCGGGGATATTCGCTCTTGGCATAGCTGCGGCGGCGGGTTTGTTGGCAACGTTCTGGCGCAAGCCAGTCAAAGAGGAAGGCTCAAGATGACACTGCAACCACTATCACCCGAACACACCACCACGCGAGAGGCGCTGCATCAGCTGGCCTTCTTCGCGCTGAGCCCGACGAGGTACAAGGCGATGGGGCGAATGGGACTGAAGGCAACACCCGGCGGGTTCGGCACTCCCGACTTTGACGGTCGGGTTGTTCGTGTGGATGGGGCGATGCTTGTTGACGAAAGCGATGGCAATGTCGCTGCCCAGTCGATCACCACGGTTCGGGCCGGCGCCGAGTTCTTCGGCAATGAGTATGAGGTTGCCTGGTTCGAGAACTGGCACGACCCGTTGGCACCAGTCGACCCTGACGCAGAGCTGTCTGTCGACGACGAGGCGGCTCGCGCCATCGGTGCCTGGTTCGACTTTGGCTTCAAGGTCCTAGATGAGTTGCGATCACATGGTGTCGAGGGTGACGACGTCACCGAGGTTCAGCTCTGGCCAGAGCATTTTGATCCAGCGACGGAGCTTGGCGACTCCGACAAGGGCCAGCGGGCGTCCTTCGGCGCCTCGCCGGGAGACTCCGCTCACCCTGAGCCGTACCTCTATGTCGCTTCGTGGTCGGACATCGACAGGAGCAACCCGTTCTGGAACAGCGAGGCGTTCAACGGTGGAAGCCTCAGCTACGGGGAACTGCTGGACACTGGCGATCCGGAAGGAAGAGCCCTTTCCTTCCTAGTCGACGGGTACCGGATTCTCCACGCCGGATGAGGTGAGGCTGTCCATCATCCCTCGCGCCGCCGCGGTGACTATCCGAACCGTTTCGTCGTATCCCTCTTGGGGCCCGCCGTAAGGATCCGGCACTTCCTCTTCTTCTGAAAAGGGGTCGTAGGTCCGGAACAGCCGCAACTTCGCCTGGTCTTCGAGTGAGCGCGCCAGGTGCTCCAGGTCTCGCATGTTGGACCGATCCATGGCGAGGATGATGTCGAACCGGTCGAAGTCGGCGGTGTGCACCTTTCTGGCCCTGCCCTCGACTTCCAGACCGGCTCTCGCTCCGGCGGCAATCGACTCTGGGTGCGGGGGTTGGCCGATGTGCCAGGCACCCGTTCCCGCAGAGTCGACTTCGACCTCGATCCCGAACTCTTCAGCTGCTCGCCTGATGGCTGCCTCCGCTGCTGGTGATCTGCATATGTTCCCGGCGCAGACGGCCAGGATCCGATAGCTCATCGGCTCACCTCAGCGATCCGCTTCTCGGCAAGCTCGATGTAGTCCGTCTCCGTGTCAAACCCCACATAGTGACGCCCGGCGGTGACGGCGGCCACCGCTGTTGAGCCAGAGCCCATCATCGGGTCGAGAACGAGATCGTCTTTGTAGGTGAACAGCTCGATGAGCCTTCTGGGCAAGGCCGTGGGGAAAGGCGCCGGGTGGCCGACTTTCGTCGCCGACTCGGACGGGATGTCCCACACATCCAGGGTGGCGTTGAGGAACTCATCGGTTTCGATCGAGGGTTCATGGGGAAGTCCTGCTGCTTTGCGGTCGGCTCGTTTGATGGCCCGATCAAAGCGGCCTTTGGATGCAACGACGACCCGCTCGGTGATGTCGCGAAGAACTGGGTTCTGCGGCGAGCGATATGAGCCCCAAGCACAGCTGCCACCTGCACCTTTCGCTTTTTGCCAGATGATCTCTCCGCGAAGCAGCATCCCCAGCTCGTCCTGGAGGATCCTGATCACGTCGGCTGACAAGGACCGATAGGGTTTGCGCCCGAGGTTCGCGACATTGACCGCCATTCGCCCGCCGGGCTCCAGCTTGCGCAGGCACACGGCCAGGACTTCGGTGAGATTCTCCAAGTATTCGACATAGCTCGATGGGACGTGGCCTTCGCTCACGTCTGTCTCGTACTCCTTGCCGGTGAAGTAAGGGGGCGATGTGATCATCAAGGCCACCGAGCGGTCAGCGACCTGCTCGTCAGTCATGTGCCTGGCGTCACCGTGGAAGAGAGTGTCGCGGGACGCAGGGGGGTTGACCCGCTCATCTTTGGAGATGATCGGCGCGGCGAACCGCTCGTAAAACGGTGTTGCATCGTGAGACTCCCGCTTTCCGGAGCCGAATTCGGAGGTGACCGTCGCCAGCCGCTGTCGTGCCACGCCGGGAAAGTTACCGTCACTACCCCCGACTCGTGAGCATCAACTTGCCGAGGTGTGAACCATCAGAAGGTTTCGGGGCGCGGCGGGTCTGTCGTGGCTACGCTCCCGCCCGCCTGCTTTCAAAGCTTGAGGCGGGCCATCCTTTTGCACGTTCCTTTCCTCCCATCAGGGTGGGTGGAGAGGGTTGGATGACCCGCCTCAAGGATCAGAGCTGTGCCTTCCCAGTTCCCGGGTTCTGGCTCGGAGTTCCACAGCTCCATACGAGCGAAGTCAGCGCATGGGCCTCCCAGAAGCACGTGTCGGTGTCACAGCGGTCGGCGTGTCACGAGTTGCAGTTGCCGACACAGAGAACGAAACCTCATCTGGCACCTCCTCCTTCGCCTCACCAGATTTCTACACCTTACCCATGCCGGCTTGCTTCGTGAGCAGTGTTTATAAACCGTCGGCCACAGGCGGCGCTCATGCGGCACGAGCCCTGGGAGAGGGGAGCGGTGACTAACTCGTCGGTTAGTCGGTCTCGAGGTCGAGCGAGGCGGAGTTGACGCAGTAGCGAAGACCGGTGGGGTTCGGTCCGTCATCGAAGACGTGACCGAGGTGGCCTCCGCAGTTGGCGCATTTGATCTCGGTCCTCACCATCCCGAACGAACGGTCCTCTTCCTCATCGACGATGCCGGAGTCGAGCGGCTTGTAGAAGCTCGGCCATCCGGACCCCGACTCGAACTTCGTGTTCGATGAGAACAGCTTCTCGCCACAACCTGCACATCGGTACACGCCTTCAGCCTTGGTGTCCCAATACTTGCCGGTGAAAGCCCGCTCTGTGCCACCTTGTCGCAACACCTGATACTGCTCGGGGCTCAGCTTGTCTCGCCACTCCGACTCCGTCTGCGGCATGTCACTCATCGAGACTCCTTTCTGGACTTCCATTCAACCCCAGGTGGGCTTCTAGTCGAGCGATGAAGACACCTTGCGCGTTGTTCAGCCGGTACCGAGCCAGCTTCGGTGTAGACCACTCGACGCGGTCGATTTCCGGGTATTGGCGGCCGTGGAGAGTGAAAGTCCCGGGGTTGAAGGAGGACATCTCAAACTCTTGTTCCACCGCCCAAGCCACGACCACTTTCCGGGATCGCAGCACGGTTTCGCCCAGAGCAACCCACTGGGCTTCGGGTGCGCGCCAGCCCGTCTCCTCTTCGAACTCGCGGGCAGCGGCGGACTCGTCGCTCTCGTTCTTCTTGACCAGGCCCTTGACCAGCGACCACGCACCCTGGTCCCGCCCCCGGAAGAACGGCCCGCCAGGGTGGGCTATCAGCACCTCGAATGGGTCCAGCCGGTAGGGGAGAAGACCCGCTGATCTCATGAGGCGCGACATTACGCTGAACGGGTGACCGTCCCGGCCACCTACTCGCCACCCACCACCCTCTCCGATATCGACGCTCGGGTTGCTCTGGGCCAGTCGGAAGCCCTGGCCAATGGTGTCAAGAGGGTTGCAATCGATCAGCTCGAGCTGGCTGCCGCGGGTTTCTTCGACGGTGAAGATGAGTTCGCTAATGCGGTGCACCAATCGCGCAAGTCGATGAAGCGGGTCCGCGCTCTCCTCCGCCTGGTGCGCGGTGAGCTCACCGAGCGCGTGTTCGGATACGAGGATCGGGCGATCCGCGACACCGGTCGGTTGCTGGCGGAAGTCAGGTCATCTTTCGCTGTCACTGAGGCGGGGATGTTGATCCGGGATTTGTACGGCGATCTGCTGGCACCTTCCACTTTTGATGAGCTCCTGGCCCGCCTGACGCATCGTCGCGACCTCATCGAATTGACTGCTTTGGAGGATCCCCAGTTGATAGGACGGGTGGTCCACAACCTGGAGAAGGCACACAGCCGCTATACGGCTTGGCCCACCGATCCCGATGCCAGCGCTGTCTACGGTCTCGGCATCAGGGACGACTACGCGGCCATCGAGCCTGGGTTGCACGACACCTACAGTCGCGGTCGCACAGAGATGGTTGCCGCCTACAGGTCGCGAACGAGCTATGACTTTCACGAGTGGCGCAAACGCGCCAAGTACCTGAGGCACCAGATCGAGTTCTTGGCCCCGCTCTGGCCCGAGGTGGTTGTCGGTCTGGCCGCGACACTCGACCGACTCGGCGAGATCTTGGGAGAGGACCATGATCTGGCGGAGCTGGCGGAGCTGATTCACAACCGGCCAGACCTTTGCCGCAATCCCCGCGAGCGCTCGCTGTTTGCCGCTCTGATAGCCCAACGCCGTGCCGAACTCCAGACGGCTGCAGAGATTCTGGGTCGTCGCGTCTACGCGGAGAAGCCAGGTGCTTTGCGGCACAGGTTTGGCGAATACTGGGGCGCCAGGAGCATGGCGCTGGCGGCGCCAGTCGAGACCCTCGTCGTCTACTGACCGGAATCTTCCCACCTAGCCGAAGGTTGAACGGGAAGTATCCGATCGAGAGAAGATGAGATGGCTGACGCCGGAAGAGTGAAAGTAGAGGCCTCGGACCGCCGAGTCCGGGCGATGCTGGGTGGCGAGTACGTGGTCGACTCGTCCAATCCGCTTCTCGTCTGGGAGGTTCCGTACTACCCGACCTACTACTTCCCGGAGGCCGACGTGAGGACGGATCTGCTTGTCGACACCGGTGAGACGAAGAGGAGCCCCAGTCGTGGTGAGGCCACGCAGTATGCGGTCAAGTCGGGAGACGCCGAAGGTGCCGCCTATGCGTTTCACGAGCCCAAGATCCCTGAGCTGGCGGGGCACTATGCGTTCGTCTGGAAGACCCTCGATCACTGGTTCGAGGAAGATCAGGAAGTTTGGGTTCACGCCCGCGACCCCTACACCAGGATCGACACGCTGCCTTCCAGCCGCCATGTGCGGGTCGAGATAGACGGAGTGACCGTTGCCGATTCGACGAGTGCTGTGTTCTTGTTCGAGACCGGCTTGCCGACGCGCTACTACCTGCCGAAGACTGATGTGCGCATGGACCTTGCCACGCCTACCGACCTCGAGACAGCATGCCCTTACAAAGGCGTCGCTCGCTACTGGGACGTGACTGTCGACGGGAACACTCACGAGAACGTTTTGTGGGGCTACGACTCGCCGCTCCCGGAGTCACAGAAGGTCACCGGCATGGTTTCGTTCTACAACGAGAAGGTGGATGTCTTCATCGATGGTGAGCGGTTGGAGCAGCCGAAGACCAAGTTCAGCTGATCGCAGAGCCTGAGGGATAGCCCTCGGCCGTCCCATAGACTCGTCGGCGTGTCTCTGGAGCAGGCACGCCGTCCAAACTCTTGGCTGGCGTCACTTCTATCTGCCTTGATGCCCGGTGCCGGGCAGCTCTACGCGGGCGCTCGGTCAAGGGCCGTTCGGCTGCTGCTGGTTGATGCAGCTCTCATCGCTTCATTCCTTGTTGCGGTGCTCTTCTTCCAAACTGAGATCGTCAAGGCTTGGGCGTCCACGGACTCGCTGGCTCTGGTCATGGCAGGCAACCTCGTGCTCCTCTCGTTCCGTGCCTGGGCTGCCTACGACGCCTTCGTGCTCGCTTCGAGCGGCCCCGATGTCGGCAACAGCGCCAGTCTGATCTTGGTGCTGTTCGTGTGGGTTGTCGTGCTCGTCCCTCACGTGGTGCTCGGGTACTACAACCTGGTTCAGACCTCTCTGATCACGGAAGTGTTCGCTGAAGAGGAGACACCGCGGGAGCCGGCCCAGCCCGGTGTGACCACCGACACGACTGTTCCACCTTCGGTGATTTGGAACGGCTTGGAGAGACTCAACGTCCTTCTGCTCGGCACCGATGTGGGTGCGGGTAGAACGGATGTGCGGACGGACACGATGATCGTCGTCAGCATCGATCCGGACACGGGCGACATTGCCATGATCTCCTTGCCCCGCAACTTCTCGGGCATCGACCTCGCCCCAGGGCACGGTGTTTGGGAGTGTGACTGCTTCCCCCAGCTGCTCAACGACCTGTACTTCGTGGCCAGTGAGAACCCGGACTGGTTCCCCGGGCCGGGCGACCCTGGCCCGCGTGCTCTCAAATCGGCGATCGGACACCTTCTCGACTTGGAGATCCACTATTACGCCATGGTCACGCTGGACGGTTTCGTGGGCATCGTCGACGCCCTGGGAGGCGTGGAGATCGTGGTGCCAAACACGATTGTCGACGAGACATACCCGCACGAGGACGGGGTGACGATCGAGCACATCGTGATCGAGGAGGGGACTCAGCAGCTGGACGGGCATCTCGCGCTCGCGTACGCCCGGATCCGTAGGCATGCCGACGACTTCGCCCGAATGAACCGTCAGCGTTGCGTGCTGGGGGCGGTGATGGCGCAGACCAACCCACTCGAGTTCTTGGCCTCGTACGGGGCGATCGCCGGAGTGTTGAAAGAGACTCTCGAGACGGACATCCCTCAAGACCGCCTCGTCGACTTCGTCGACCTGCTTCCTCTGATCAGGTTTGACCGGGTCGGAGTGCTCCACGTGGATCGCGAATACATAAGTGGGACCGATCCCGGCCGCACCTACTACGACCAGGAGCGGATTCGCCTCGAGACGGCTGCGATCCTGGCCGACCCGACGGCCGCCCACGACGGGCTTTCCTTGGAGAGCACCTGCACCTGAGCGGAAGGTGGTCTTGTCGTCAAGAGGAGCACTCTGAGTCGACGAATCGAAACTCGATGTCTGGCTCTCCGTCGAGGACACCGGCACCTACATCCATCTCAAGGGTGGTGAGGCCGTCGCACGCTTCCGGCTGCATTAGAAGGTCGTCTATCTCGACCGGCCAATCGAGCTGGGAGCTTACGAGTATTCCTTCGTCGAGTTCGTTGTGGACCTCGACCGACAGACGCGTGGCCGAAGACGTCATGGCGAAGGTGAGTGGGATTCTCGTCTCGTCTTCGAACGCACCAAGACTGATGCCTCTCGTGAAGAAGCCGGCTCCGATGACGATGGTGAGATGATCATCTGTCGGCAGCGAGTCGTCGACACTGACCCAGAGGTCAACCCAAATCTTCTTCTCCGATCCGTCCACCCCGATGACCGACTCGCAGGCTTCGTAGATTGGTGCCGAAGGCGCATCGAGTGGTGGCTCTCCGTACTGTGACCCACTGGCCGTGAACAGGTGAGGCGCAGAACTCTCGTTCGGTGCGGCGGCCGCGAGGATGAACCCGCTGCTGTCGAATTCGAGTACGCGGGCGCCTCGAACGTTGAAACCACCACCAAAGCTCTCAATTGTCCCGACACAGACATACCCGATGTCCGGATTGGTCACCCTGCCGAAGAAGACACGTGGCAACTCGATGTCGCAACCCCACTCGTTGACTTCCGAGTTGGGCTCCGTCAGCCACCCGCATGTCTCGGTAGCGCGAAGAATGTTGGATTGATTGAACTTGGCGCGGTGGACCGTCGGTTGGATCCCACGGTGAAGCACCTCGACAGCTGTGGTTCCTTCCCCCTCGTCGTACATCACGAACCGTGTTCCTTCTACCTCAACCTGCGCTACCTCGGTGCCGTTTGGGCCCTTGTCGGGGGCAGGCCGTCTCGGTCCCATGTCTGTCGAGAAGCAGGTCGGGAGAATCAGTGCGCCAGCAATCGCGGCGGCACCTATGCCGATCAGATGAGGCGTGCGGCGAGTGAACTTGCTCAAAACGTCAGAGCTGGCCGGAGCCGAGGGCTTCGATCATGGCGAGATATTCGGGTCGGTCGTAGCGGCTGAGCAGGAAGTCATCAGCGTATCCCGGCAAGTCTGCACCCGCGATGTGGCGCGCAGCGAGGTCGCCTGCGCCCGACGCCACCATCACCCCGAAGCCTGAGAAGGCGCAGACGAGATGGAGTCCCTCCAGGCCAGCCGGGCCAATCAGCGGGCGGTTCTCCTCGGTCTTTGTGTAGTAGCCACCATCGACTGAGTGCTCGGGCAGGCCGTCGAGGTAGGGGGCGAGGCCCGGGATCATCGTTGTCAGGCCTTTCATCACCACCTCGGCGTAGAGGTCGTCGATGGGGAATGGCCAGACCGGCTCCATGACGTCCCCGTGGTACTCCCACAACCCAACGACATACGGCGACTCGGCACCACCTTCCGGTCGTCCATGGCAATAGATCGGCATCTCCCCGGTGACATCCGTGCGTCCCATGTCCGATAGAGCCTCGCGTTCCTCATCGGACCAGTCGAGATGCTGAGGGTCCGACCAGATGAACATCCCTGCGTCTCTCGGCACCACGCCGAGATGGTCCCGAAACGCCACCTTGATGTGCAGCTCAGAGTGGAGGGGCAGGTCGAGCCCTGCCAATGCGGCCACTGGTCTGGCCATCGGCCCGGCCGCCACAACAACGTGCCCGGCGTCGATCGAGGACCCGTCGTCGAGCTCCACCCCCGTGACCCGGCCGTTCTCCGTGAGGATGGATGTCACGGTTGCAGCGACCACTCTTACCCCTCGAGCTTTGGCCTGATCCAACATCCAGCTTCCCAGCTGTTGTGCGCTGAAATACCCGGCTCGCCGCACTTCGAGGGCGCCAACTGCCTCGTCGGTCACGTAGGAATGATGCTCGCGAAGGTCGTCGGGGCCGAGCAGGTCCACCCCGTCGACCTGCTCCCGATATGGTCCGTCTGCCGGGTGCCGACGCACCTCGCCGCCCCCAAACGAGGATGCCGCATCCGCCTCCTCGCCCATTCGTCGGAAAGTCTCTGGGTCTGCGGTCACATACAGATAGCCGGGCCGTCGCAGGCTGAAGATGTCACCGGATTCCTCCGCCATCTCCTCCAGAAGGTCGATCGAACTGTTCATCAAGCCGACCATCGAGGCGTTTGGCCACCAGTTGCGGTAGCACTCCGTCGACTTGTCCGATGTCAGGGTCAGCGGCGGCCGAGGATCGACGACGACGACGTCCGAGATGTCGTGTCGACAAGACAAGTGGAAGGCTGTGGACACCCCGGCGATGCCGGCGCCGATGATCACGACCCGGGTGCCGGATGTCACCGATCAGCCTCTGAGATGTTCGAGCACTCGCGTCGAGACTGATTCCGCTGTGAACCCGAACTGCTCGGCGAGAACCGTGTCGGGTGCCGACGCTCCGAAGTGATCGATGCCGATGGAGAGCCCGTCGTCACCGACAACGGCTGCCCAACCCAGGGTCGAGCCTGCTTCGACGGAGACCCTAGGCGCGCTGCCCAAGACCTCAGCTTGGTATTCGGGTGGCTGCTGCCGGAAGATCTCCATGCAGGGCAGGCTGACTACTTTCGCCTCGATTTCTTGGGCAGCGAGCAAGTCGGCCGCCTCCAGACACAGGCCTACCTCCGACCCGGTGCCTATGAGTGTCACATCTGAGCCATCTCTCACGACGTACCCACCGCGTGCCAAGCCACCGCTCACCGGTTCCAAAGTCGAGAGCCCCTGTCTCGTGAGCACCAGCGCAACCGGGCCGTCGGGGCGATTCAGGGCGATCTCCCATGCGGCGACGGTCTCGTTGGCGTCTGCCGGTCTGACAACCCACAGGTTTGGGATGGCCCGAAGCGAGGCCAGGTGCTCGATTGGCTGGTGGGTCGGGCCGTCCTCGCCCAGGAAGATCGAGTCGTGGGTCCACACCCAGATGGACGGGATCTCCATGAGAGCGGAGAGCCTCACCGCAGGACGCATGTAGTCGCTGAACACGAAGAAGGTCGCTCCATACGGCTTGAGGCCGCCGTGGATCGCCATGCCGTTGACGACGGCGCCCATTCCATGCTCTCTCACTCCGAACGGGATGTCGCGCGCCGCTGGGTCTTCTTTGGAGAAGAGTCGTGAGCCGTCGATCGCGGTCTTGGTCGAGCCGGCAAGATCAGCGGACCCGCCGATGAAGCCGGGTGCTTTCTCTGCCATCTCCTCGAAGAGCTTTCCTGAGGAGGCGCGGCTGGCCAGTTTGTCTCCGGTGGCAAAACCAGGTCCTTGGAGAGTGACTTCGTCAGGCGAATGGAGGGCTTGCCACAGATTCTTCTGATCCTCGTTTGCCCCATCGAATCGATCCTGCCATCTCGAGCTGGCGTTCCGGCCTCGACCCATGGCGTCCGCAAAGAACTCATAAACAGCTTCGTCGACCCAGAAGCTGGGGTCGATGGGGATGCCCATCGCTTCCTTGGTGAGCTTGATTTCCTCCTCTCCGAGAGGCTGCCCATGCGATGCGGCCGTGTCTTGGAGGTTCGGCGCTCCATGAGCGATGTGAGTCCGGCACACGATCAGCGAGGGCCGGTCCGACTCCGCGATTGCAGTCTCCAGTACCTCAGCGATTGCTTCGCGGTCATGCCCATCGACAGACTCGGTGTGCCACCCGACCGCGTCGAAACGTGCCGGCACGTTCTCGCTGAAGGTGATGTCCGTCGAGCCGTCTATGGAGATTCGGTTGTCGTCGTAGAGGTAGATCAGCTTGCCCAGGCCGAAATGCCCTGCCATCGAGGCCGCTTCCGAGCTGATCCCCTCCATCAGGTCCCCGTCTGAGACAAAGCCATAGGTTCGGTGGTCGACGAGATCAGAGCCCAATCGGGATTGGAGGTGCTTCTCGGCGATGGCCATGCCAACGCCTGTGGCGAAGCCTTGGCCGAGCGGCCCCGTAGTCATCTCGATACCCAGCTTGTGGTCGATCTCCGGGTGGCCCGCCGTGTGGCTGCCCCATTGCCGGAAGTTCTTCAGGTCGTCGAGGCGGAGGTCGAATCCGGACAGGTGGAGAAGGGAGTAGAGAAGCATCGACCCGTGGCCGTTGGACAAGACGAATCGGTCTCTGTCGGGCCAGTCGGGTCGGTCCGGGTCGATCCTGATGAAGCGCGACCAGAGGGTGACTGCGATGTCGGCCATCCCCATTGGCATCCCCGGGTGCCCGCTGTTGGCCTTCTGCACCGCATCCATCGCCAGCGCCTTGATGGTGTTGACTGCAAGTTGTTCATTCGAAGACATCGACCGGGAGGGTAACGCCACGCCAGGGCGTCGTTCTAGCTGCGCCTCAGCCCGGCTCCCCTCCTTTGCCGTGCACAGCGTCGCGCTGACCGACACACCTTGCTATAGCAACGCGTGTCGCTCAGCGCGACGGCTTGCTATAGCAAGGATGCAGAGTGCGGGGTCAGGGGGTGGGGCGGCACAACTCGCAGGGCCGGTACCCCGCGTCGACGGCATCGCCCAAACTGCGGAAGTCGATCACGTTCGACTCCTTCGATCTCCTGATGGCGCGGCAGGTGGGGTGGCAGACGATCCCTGTTGAGGTGTTGCCCCGCAACCGGATTCTCTTGCCCGCCAGATCCTCGAGCCACTGAGGTGGCGCTCCTTCGTACTCCAGCAATTCCTCCTTGTTGTGAGGCCCGCCCAAGGAGTAGTTGCCGACGTGCCCATCTGACCGCACCACCCGATGGCACGGGATGATGAGGGGAATCGGGTTGTTCGCCACCGCCGAGCCAGCGGCCCGCACCGCTTTTGGTCTCTGGACTTCGTTGGCCAGCCATGCGTATGGCCGGACTTCCCCCTTCGGGATGGTCGCCGTTCGGTCCAGCACCTCCGCTTGAAACGGGGTCACCGACCTGAGATCGACGGGCAGCTTGCCCGGCCTCCCCTCATCGAGTGCCTGTGGGATGTGCCGTCCCCAGTCCTTTGGTGGCTCGGCTCGCAGCAGTGGACGGTCGAACCGGCTCTCGAATCGTTGGGTGAAGGTGTCATCGGCGATGTCGACCGAGGAGACACCTTCTGGGTTGAAACTAACAACGACATCCCCAATGGCGGTTGGGTAGATGTCGAATCCGTCCGCCATCCCCGTGCCCAAAGCCACCCCCTCGCTGGTCCCGGCCGGCAGATCGCCAATCAACTGCGCAAGTTGCGTATCGATGCTCATTCTTCGTCCTCCAGTACTTCTCTCAAACGTGCAAGTCCGCGATGGATGTCGGCTTTCACCGTCCCCTCGGGGCGTCCGGTGGCCTCGGCGATCTCGCCTACGCCGAGGCCGTTGACGTGCCTCAGGACGACGGCGGTCCTTTGATGGCTGTTGAGTGCGCTCAGGCGCCGGTCCCAGGCAGCTCCGTCGGCAACCTCGGGATCCTCCACACCCTTCTCCTGCAACTCCACATAGGTCGGCCGTCGAGCGCGGTCTCGTGCGTGGTTTCGCCCCAAGTTGAGGGCGATGGTCCAGAGCCAGCCTTCGAGACGCAGCTCATGTATCCGCTGGCTGTCGTAGCCACCGAGAGCCCGATAGGCGCGGATGAAGGTCTCTTGGGTGAGATCCTCTGCCTCCTGGTGATCTGCCGACATTCTCCGCAGACCCCAGTACAGGCGTTTTCCCATCTGCTCGACCACTGTCGGGAAGGCGCCGTCCAGATCGGTGGCGAGAGCTTTGCCTATCTCATCCATCATGTGAGAAGAACCCTGTGGTGCCTCGACGGTTGCACTTTTTTGACGGTACCTATCATTGCCAGATGGGTCCGTCTGACATTGACCAGGCGCTGACCAGAGCCGAAGCCGCCGTCAAAGCCGGGGATGGGTTGGCCGGCACCGGCTTCTGGCCGGCCGTCGCCGAGATGAAGAAGAATCCCACCCTGCTCCAGGGCCACGCCGAGCGTGTTGCTGGGATCGATCAGCAGGCCTTTCGCAATTGGGCTCTCCTCGTCATCCCTCAAGGCGCGGGAACTGCTCTCGCCTGGCTGGCAGTGGCCGTCGGCGGTGTGCTGGTAGGCCTTGCCTACTCCTTCGAGGATTGGCCGGCGATTGTCATGTTCCTGGCCGGGTTCGGGGTCATCTTCGTAGCCACCCACGGGCTCGCCCATCTCGTCGTGGGGCGACTGGTCGGCATTCGATTCACTGCTTGGTTCGTCGGGACGATTGGCCGGCCCCAGCCAGGCGTCAAGGTCGACTACTCGTCATACCTGAGCACCGCGCCGAAGCGGCGAGCGTGGATGCACGCCTCGGGTGCAATCGTGTCCAAGATCGTCCCGTTCGCCCTCATCGTCCCGGCGGTTGCCGCCGGTCTGCCCGCTTGGGTCGTCTGGGCCTTGGTGTTGGTCGGGGTGGTCAGTGTGATCACCGATGTGCTCTGGTCGACTACCAAGTCGGACTGGAAGAAGTTCCGACGGGAAATGGCGTTCGCTCAGACCTATCGATCGGGATAGGGAATCGACCCGTCGGTCCGGTGAAGCTCGTCGTGGGTGGCCACCAGCTCGTCAAACTCGGGGGGATGGGCAACATCGATTGCGATGAGGTGCCTCGTCCTAGGGCCGCCGTTGATGTCGAAGGTCCTTGCTCGTCGTATCAGCTCAGCCGATGTGTCGTCTATCCGGCCGTGTTGCAGGAGATGCTCCTCCCAGCTCTCCACAGCCATCATCTCGGTGAGCCGGGTTGGATCGGACGTCGATCTGAATAGCCGCCACCTGTAGGCGCCGGTGCTCAGCCGGACCAGCCTGATGTCGTTCATCAGAGATGTGAAGTCGCCAAAGGCCGCCTCGTCGATCTTCCATGTGTTGAGCACGATGACCGGCCCGCCTTCGAGAGAGACGTCATTGTCTTGGTGGGCGGCGCTCGCCCTGTCGACGCTGAACTCAGGGCTCTCGACCTCGTCGATCGCCGGGATCTTGAGCCGGGGGCTGGCCATGCCCAGCAGAACGGCTGCTGAGGAGAACACGAGCAGCGAGCCCGACGTCCCGATCTGGTCGGCAACCAGGCCAGAGAGTATTGATCCGATCGGCAAGACTCCGGCGAACGCCAGTGTGTAGATCGACATCGCCCGCCCTCTGATCCACGCAGGTGAAAGCAGCTGCGCAGTGGCGTTGAGAGTTGCCAGGGTCAGCAGCCAGAAGAGCCCGGCGAAGAACATGCCGACTCCTGCTACCCAGATGTTCGGGGCCAGGCCGAGAAGTATTCCGGCCCCTCCGAAGAGGCTGATCGTGTAGGGCACCCAGGAGCTGGCGAACCAACTCGAGATCCTGGGACGGACGATGGCACCGGTGAGGGCACCCGCCCCCATGGCGGCGTAGAGAAGGCCGAAGGATGCCGCCGTCCCGCCCAGATGGTCGGTGTGCACGGGGAGCACTGCTTGAACGACTGCGGAGGTGATTGCAAAGAGAGCCACCAACGTCATCAGGTTGCGGAACATGGGAGTGAACCTGGCGAACCTGATCCCCACCGAGATGGCAGATCTCATCGACTGTGGTGTCTCTCGGTCGGTCTTCTCCAGCTGGGGCCCGATCGTGATCAGAGCGATGATGATTGCCACATATGACAACGCGTTCACCGCGAATCCTGCTTCGGCTCCGTAGGCGACCACAAGCGCTCCGCCGAATGCCGGGCCTATTGCTCGAGCAGCGTTGAACGCTGCCGAGTTGAGTGCCACCGCCGAGGCGATCAGGCCACGTGGGACCAGATCGGGAACCAGGGCTTGCCACGCGGGGATGTTCAAAGCGAGTCCTGTCCCCAGAGTCAGGCCAAGTGTGAGCAGGATCCCAGGCGTCATCCGGTCCAGATAGCTGAGAACGGCCATGGTCGCGGCCGAGGCACCCATGATGCCCTGAGCGATCAGCATCAGATTGGTTCTCTTGAACATGTCCGCCAGCGCTCCGGCGGTGAGGGCGAAGAAGAGGAGTGGCAGCGTGGCCGAAGCCACCATCAGACCCACCCAGGCGTTTGATCCGGTCAGCTCGAACATCAGCCACGACCCGGCTACGGCTTGGATGAAGGTGCCCGAGGCCGAGAAGATGTTTCCTGCCCACAACCAGCGAAAATGCGGGTATTTGAGTGGGGCGACCGCCGAGGACATCCGGCAAGAGTAGAGCTTGGCCTAGTTTGGCCGTGTGGTCCGAGACCTTGCCTACTTCGTGCAAGACGACTCAGGCCCCGGTCCGGGTGTCCTGCTGCTGCACTCTTTCTGGGGTTTGACGTCAGCCGTGCGCAACCTCGCCGACGGCTTGGCTGATCGCGGCTACACCGTCCTTGCACCGGACATCAACTTTGGCGAGTTGCCAGAGTCGGAGCAGCAGGCTTTGGATCATCTCGGCTCAGCCAGCCCAGACCGGCTCGCATCCCTGGTCTTGTCCTCGGTCACCCTCCTTCACGAGAGGTCGACAGAGGGCCCCATCGGCATCGTCGGGTTTGGCATGGGCGGATCGCTGGGTTTGTGGGCGTCAGTGCGTCTGAGCGAGAAGGTGGCCGCTGCTGTCTCGTTCTATGGCAGCCAGCAGATCGACTTCGCCGGGTCGAAGTCGGCCTACCTGGTCCATCTTGCAGAGGATGACGAGTACGTCTCCGAGGACGAGGCAGCGTTCATGGAGGCCACGATGGGTTTGGAGTCGCTCCCCGTCGAGGTGGTCAACTACCAGGGAACCAGGCACGGCTTCTGTGATCCGGACGGAGACCACTTCGACCCTGCCGCATTCGAGACGGCATGGGCGAAGACTCTCGAGTTCCTCGCCGACCGGCTACCCGACTAGCTCGACTTGGTCACCTGCTGAGATCGCACCGGTCTCGATCACCTTGGCGTACACCCTCGATTCTCCCGGGTGCCTGCTCTGGCTCATGCGCCCGAACTTCCCTTCCAAGAACCATTGGGCGTTCTTGGAGCAGGGTTGGGCAAAGTCCGTGATCTCGACCAGGACGTCAGGCCCGATCGACAGGCGTTTTCCCGGGACCACCTCGCTCCACTCGAGGCCGCTGATGGTGACGTTCTCGCCGGTTGACCCGGCATCGATCGGGTGTCCTTCTTCCTGCAATGCCGTGATCACCTCCATGGAGTAGAGGCACAGTGCCTGGTCAGGGCTTCCATGATGAACCTTGTCGGCCTGTTCGTCGCCGATCAGGCCCCTTTCGTTCACGACGGCATGGTCAACGGGGAGCTTCGGGACGCCCCCTCCGGAGGTGTTGATCTGAAAGACTTCGGCCATCCGCTGAGGGTAGGCGTGCTGCCCAGTTGCACCCCGCTTGTCCCAAAGCGCTGCTGCACCATTGATCGAGTGACCGGCCTGACCCCATCGAGCACATTGGGCTTGGCTGTAACCTTCTGATGATGCCCGAGTTGCTCTGGCCCCCATCGATCGACTCCGCGTTTCTGGAGCGGTTGGCGGCGCGTGCCAATGTGGCATCTGGCGGTTCGAGCATCCCCGTGATCGCTCCATTCGACGAGTCCGAGATCGGCCGAGTGCCCGAGGCCGAGTCGAGAGATGTGGTCAAGGCTGGCGTTGCGGCCAGCGTGGCGCAGGAGAGCTGGGCGGCGACTCCTTTGAGCGAGCGGGTGGCGGTCCTGTCGCGGTTTCATGACCTTGTCCTCGAACGCGCCGACACGGCTATCGACTTGATCCAGCTAGAAGCCGGCAAAGCCCGGGTGCCTGCATTCGAAGAGGTGTACGACACGGCGGCGACGACTCGCTACTACATCAAGACTGGCCCGGCCCTGTTGCGCCGCAAGAGGAGAGCCACATCCCTGCCTGGCCTCACCACCGCCTACGAGTATCACCACCCTGTTGGCGTGGTGGGCAACATCACCCCCTGGAACTTCCCGTTCACGTTGGCGATCTCCGACATAGTCCCCGCGCTGCTCGCTGGGAACGCAGTGGTGGTCAAACCTGATGAAAAGACGCCTTACTCGGCCCTCTACGGCGCAATGCTCCTAGACGAGGCGGGTCTCCCCGAGGGTCTGCTCCAGGTCATCCCCGGATATGGGGAGAAGATCGGCTCCGACCTCATTGATCAGGTCGACTTCATCGCCTTCACCGGCTCGACTGAGGTAGGCCGCGCTCTGGCACAACAAGCTTCTAACAGGCTCATCGCCTCGTCGATGGAGCTTGGCGGCAAGAACGCCGCCATCGTCATGGCTGATGCGAATCTCGAGGTTGCCATTCCAGGGTTGGCGCGAGCGGTGTATGCCAATGGCGGCCAGCTGTGCCTCGCCATGGAGCGGATATATGTCGACTCTCGGATCCGCGACGAGTTCACGCAAAGGTTCGTTGAGCACAGCCGCAGCCTGAGTGTCACGGCTGAGTACGACTTCTCATCGAAGTTGAGCTCGATGATCGATCGAAGCCACCTCGATGCCGTCCACGCTCACGTTGAGGATGCAGTGGACCGGGGCGCCGCGCTGCTCACGGGCGGCAAACCTCGTCCTGATGTAGGCCCGTTGTTCTATGAGCCGACCGTGTTGACCGATGTGGATGACTCAATGGCGTTGTGCAGGGGCGAGACCTTCGGCCCGGTGGTGTCGATCTACGAATACGAGGATGTCGACGATGCGATAGCCATGGCCAACGACTCGGACCAGGGCCTGAACTTCAGTGTCTGGACCACGGACAATCGTCGAGGGGTTGATGTCGCTTCTCGTCTCGACGCCGGCACGGTCGGAGTCAATGACGGGTATGCGGCTACCTGGTCTAGCTACGACGCGCCTATGGGTGGTATGAAGGCTTCGGGCTTGGGTCGTCGTCACGGTGCAACAGGGCTGCTCAAGTTCACAGAAGCCCAGACGGTTGCCGTGCAGAGGCTTGTTCCGGCGTTCGCCCCACCGCCTGGGATGAGTTACGAGCGTTACCAGAGGATCCTCGGCCCGCTGCTCAAGTTGCTCCGCCACACCCCTTTCTACAAGTAGTGGCGTCGAGGCTGAGGGTGCTCGGCTTGATAACGGTCTTGGCTGTTGCCTCTGCTTGTGACAATGGATCTGACCAGGCGTTGAGGGTGTCTGCTGCCTCCTCGCTGAGTGAAGCATTTGGCGAAATCGAGTCTGCCTTCGAACGGGAAAACCCGGACGTCGATGTTGTGCTGAATCTCGCCGGTTCCTCGTTGCTGCGCGAGCAGATCCTTTCCGGGGCCCCGGTGGATGTCTTTGCCTCCGCCAGCCGGGAGATCATGGAGCAGATCTCCGACGCCGGGTTGGTGTCGGGCCGCCCGTCGGTTTTTGCTCTCAACCAGATTGAGATCGCTGTTCCCCCTGGGAATCCAGCGAATGTGACCGGCATCTCCGACTTTGCCCGTGATGATCTGTTCCTGGGTCTCTGTGAGGCTCAGGTGCCTTGTGGGATTCTGGCGCGTGCTGCCTTGGACGCCTCCGGTGTCGTGGCGGCACCGGACACCAATGAGCCGAATGTGCGGTCCCTGCTCACCAAGATCGAAGCTGGTGAGCTCGATGCGGGGATGGTCTACGCGACCGATGTCCTCGCCGGTGAGGTGGAAGGCATCCAGCTGCCAACGCAGTATTCGACCGTCGCCGAGTACCCGATGGCAGCGTTGGCAGACTCAGCACATCCGGCTGCGGCGACTGCTTTCGTTGACTTTGTCTTGTCATCGGCCGGGCAGGCGATCCTTGCAAGATACGGGTTCATCAGCCCATGAGAAGTTCCTTGCCGCGTTGGGCCGTGGCGATTGCGATCGTCGCCGTCGCCCTGTTCGTGATCCCGCTGGTGGGCTTGATCGCCACCACTCCTTGGGCCGAGTTCGGCTCGATGCTCGCCAGCGACTTGGTGCTCGATGCTCTTGCGCTTTCGGCTGTCGCGTCGGTCTCGGCGGTCCTCATCTCGGCGGTGCTCGGCATTCCACTGGCCTGGCTTCTGGCACGAGCTGAGTTCCGGGGGAAGGCACTGGTCAGAGGTCTGGTGCTGTTGCCTCTGGTGGTTCCACCGATCGTGGGTGGCGCTGCACTGCTGTTCGCGTTGGGCCGCGCCGGCATCATCGGAGGTCCCCTCTACGAGGCGACTGGCATCGTCCTCCCTTTCTCAATATGGGGCGTGATCATCGCCGCCACCTTCGTTTCCATGCCTTTCCTGGTGATCACGGTGGAAGCCGCCCTCCGCAACATCGACCGCAGATATGAGGGGGCCGCCGCCTCTCTCGGTGCCACGAAGTCCGAGGTCTTTCGCAGAGTCACACTTCCGATGATCAGGCCTTCGCTGGTCGCGGGCTTGGTGCTCACCTGGGCTCGCGCCGTAGGAGAGTTTGGGGCGACCATTGCGTTCGCCGGCAACCTCCAGGGCGAGACACAAACCCTCCCGTTGGCGGTCTTCGTCGCACTGGAGACCGATCGAGATGCAGCGGTCGCAATCAGCCTTGTGATGGTCGGTCTGGCGCTCGCCGTCCTCGTCGGGTTGCGGGACAGGTGGCTTGCCCGATGACTGGGCTCCACGCCAGATTCTCCCTGACCAGGTCTGATGGGTTCTTGCTGTCTGTTGATCTCGATGTGCCGGCAGGCGCGACTCTCGCCCTGCTCGGCCCCAACGGTGCTGGAAAGTCGACTTTCGTCGATGCTGTCGCTGGCTTGACATCGATCGAAGCTGGCCGGATTTCCCTCGGTGAGCGGACCTTTGATGACGGGACACCAGAGGGTTTTGTCCCACCCGAGGCGCGCCATCTGGGGATCGTGTTTCAGGACTACTTGCTATTCCCCCATCTCAACGTGTTGGAGAACGTCACGTTCGGCACCACCAACTTCGCTGCTGCCGACCAATGGCTCGAGGAGTTGGGCATCGATGATCTCAGGGAAAGACCTGTGGCCGATCTCTCCGGTGGCGAGGCGCAGAAGGTTGCGTTGGCTCGTGCCCTCTGTCGTGACCCGGATCTTCTGATGCTCGACGAGCCCCTCTCGGCTTTGGACGCCACGAGTCGCGTTGACGTTCGCCGCGGCCTGGCCGACGCACTCGAGAGGTTTCAAGGGCCAAAAGTCTTGATCACACATGATCCCACCGAAGCCTTCCTTCTCGCCGACGTGGTTCACGTGCTGGAGGATGGAGAGGTGACACAGGCCGGCACCCCGGAGCAGATCAGGCTGCGGCCCAGAACGCCTTACGCCGCAGACCTCGCTGGGGCGAATCTGCTTCATGCCGAAGCCGATTCGGGACGCCTCGACCTGGGATCTTCGGCATTGGTCACGGCCGACACCACCGTGTCGGGGCCGGTGATAGTCACCATCCACCCGCGGGCCGTCTCCATACACACCCACGCACCTGATGGGAGCCCTCGGAACGTCTGGCGGGCGAGGGTGGACCGTGTTGAGAACTACGGCGACCGGGTTCGACTGCTGACCGCTGGGGTGGTTGAGATGACAGCCGAGGTCACACCGGCGGCGATTGAGTCACTTGGAATCGGGGTCGGCGACGATGTGTGGCTCTCTGTGAAGGCCACAGAAGTCCACATCGACCCGGTCTGATCAGCTTTCGCTCATCTCAGTCAGATCAGCCGCTAGGGCATCGCGCTCTTCAGCGTCTTCGATGCCGTCGAGTTGGGCTCGGGCCATGGCGAGGTGCTCGGTGAACGTCTCGACATCATCGACTTGAGCGGCGGCTCGTGCGATCGCCTCGTGGGCGAATCCGATGACAAACGGATCGAGCCCATGCTCGACACTCACTTCGAGTGATCGCTCGGCGAAGCGGCGGGCCAGGTCGAAGTAGCCGATCACTGCGGCGACTCGAGCCACCTGCCAGTCCGCTATGGCCCAATTGCGCGGCTCTCCGGCGACATACCAGTGGTAGCGCTGGGCGAAGGTGGCGGCCAGCATCTCTTCCTCTTGCTGCCGGCTCAGCGCGTCGGCGTCGAGCAAGGTCCAGGTGTGGTTGAAGGCCCGAGGCGCAAACGTGCGGTGCCATGTCGCGATGTCTGCCTCGGATGGGTCCTTGATGGGTTCGACCATGTCTCTCCTGACTCTTCCCAAAGGAGGGTACGGCCGGGCAACTCGTTCGCGTGGTCATCACCTCGTCGCCGGCTCTGACGATTTCTGCCGATCACATCATCCATCCGGGTGACGGGCTCCGAATCCGTCTTGTGGAAACACAGTTGCTCCGATGGCAACTGAAATCGAGAAAGGGGTTTCCTCATGAAAAGGATGAAGCTCGCGCTGCTGGTGACGGTTCTGGCGATTGTTCCTGCCACCACAGCCTTTGCTCAGTCGTCGGAAGGCGAAGTCATCGTGGTTCACGGTGTGCCCGACCTCGCGGTCGACATATACGTGAATGGTGACCTGACCTTCGAGAATTCGACGTTTGGCGACGTCTTCGGGCCGTTGGCGCTGCCAGCCGGGGACTACGACATCGACATCTATGCCACGGGAGCGGATCCGGATGCGGGTGATCCCGCTCTTGCCGGATCCACAACGCTTCCTGCCGGTGCTGTCGCCACGATTGCTGCCTATCTAGAAGAGGGTGGCTCGCCGACGCTTGGTGTCTTTGTCGAGAACAACAGCTCGACCGACGCCGGGGACGCCCGGATCACTGCCCGGCACCTGGCTGACTTCGGAGCCGTTGACATTCTCGCCAACGACGGTGCGGTCTGGGAAGGTGTGACCAATGGCGGAGGCGCCGACACCGATGTTCCGGCCGCCACTTACAACATCAAGATCACCGCGGCTGGAGATCCAGGCACGGTCGCTTTCGATGCCGACGTTCCTCTAGGCGAAGGCACCAACACCATCGCCTACGCGATCGGCTCAGTTGAGGGCGGCAGCTTTGAAGTGGCTACGGCGGCGATAGCCGGCTTGCACGAGTCGCCCAGTGGTGTGCCCACCGGCGACGCCGGGCTGCTCCCCGGCATCAACCCGATGGTGCCGATCGCACTCGCGGGTCTTGCCGTTGCGGCTCTCGCCGGATCTGTGGTCTTGGCACGGAAGGAGCGCTGAGCCAGCTCTCGATGTGACGTGTGGGGAGGCCCGTTGCAGGGTCTCCCCACTCGCGAGCCAGACATGAAGCCAGATTTCTCCCGACTGCCGACGATTCTTCTCGCGGTGGCCGTGGCCTTCGTCATCGGTGCCGTAGTCACCGGCCTTTCGCTGCCCGCAACCGAGGCAGGTGATGTGCTGTCGTCTGAGACAGCGCTGAGTCCGGCGAGTGGCGCTTCTTATCCTGGCTCGGACATCTCTCCCTCAACATCTGAGCCGGCCGCGGAGTCAGCACCCGAGTCGATCCCGCCGAATGAGGTCTCTCTGCTCGAACAGCTCGGCTCGCAGCCTGAGCGATCCCCGGTTCGACTTCGCATCCAAGCGATCGGGGTGGACGCCTCCGTCGCCGAGCACGGCGTAGACCGGCGAACCGGCCAGATGGATGTGCCTCGCAATGTGAACGACGTCGCTTGGTACAAGCATGGCCCGGCGCCGGGTGAGAGAGGGTCTGCGGTCCTGGCGGCACACGTCGACTTGTCCAGCCAGGGACCAGGCGTCTTCTACAACTTGCGTGACTTGGCTCCGGGTGACCGAGTTGCGGTGTCATACGACGACGGCTCCGAGTCTTGGTTCGTGGTCGAAGCTCGCACCACATATGACAAAGATGAGCTTCCTCTGAGCACGATCTTCAGCCGCTCGGGGTCTCCCACGTTGACTCTCATCACCTGTGGCGGCGGATTCAACGCCAGCGCCCAGGAATACGACAGCAACGTCGTTGTGTACGCGATTCCGCTAGAACAGTTCCCTACTCCGACACCGGAGACGGCATGATCCCGTTGACTATGAGCTGGATGGGGTTCACTAGCTCG
Organism: Acidimicrobiia bacterium; assembly: GCA_028285585.1. Classification (GTDB taxonomy): domain Bacteria; phylum Actinomycetota; class Acidimicrobiia; order Spongiisociales; family ZC4RG35; genus CAXMPK01. The sequence continues at coordinate 352,342 of JANQOU010000006.1, read as the reverse complement.
GCAACCTTTGATGATTCGCAACGACAGCAAGATGAGGTGAGGTGATGGGCTCGGTCATCATGGGAACCGGTGTGTCGGTCCCCGACAACGTGGTCACCAACCATGATCTGGCCCAGATCATGGACACCTCCGATGATTGGATCACTTCCAGGACCGGCGTCAAAGAGCGGCGATTCGTCGATCCAGGTGTTGGAGCTTCTGATCTCGCCATCGATGCGGCTGCCCGCGCCATCGAGGACGCCGGGCTGGAGCCGAGTGAAGTCGACATGCTGGTCACCGCGACCATGACACCCGACTACATCGCTCCGGGCATCGCCGGATTGGTCCAAGCAGGTCTTGGTCTCAACCATGTCGCAGCGATGGACCTGCGTCAGCAGTGCAGCGGGTTCCTGTACGGGCTTGATCTGGCCGATGCATATCTGAGCACTGGACGTGCTGGTCACGTGGTGGTGGTGGGCGCTGAGGTTCATGCCGGCTTCCTCCCATGGAGCAGGGCTTCCTGGGACCGGGTCTTGGGGGATGATTCGGTTGAGCTCCCTGCTGATGACTACACGCGAAACACCGAGCATCGAGCGTGGAGTGTGCTGTTCGGAGATGGTGCCGGAGCGATGGTCCTTTCCGCTGGTGATTCACCTTCCACCGGTGTGCTCGGTTCGAGTCTTCACACCGACGGGGAGTCGTTCGAGCTGATCCTCGTCCCCGGGGTGGGGTTCAAGGAGAGGCCTTGGGTGTCCTCCGACCAATTGACCGAGGACGGGCACCTTCCTGTCATGGACGGCGGAGGGCTGTATCGGCGTGCGGTGCGGTTGATGCCCGAGGCGGCTCTCGAAGTTCTGGAGCAAACCGGTCTCACGCTCGACGAAGTGGATCTCGTGGTGGCGCATCAGGCCAACGACCGGATCCTGGAGGGTGTGCGGAAGAGCTTCGGCATGGGCTTCGAGAAGGTGCCTTCCAACATCGCCGGCTACGGGAACACGACCGCCGGGACCCTTCCGATTCTCTACGACGAGTTACGCAAGGCGGGCAGAGTCGCTCGGGGAACGGTGGTTTGCTTCGCCGCGTTTGGCGCCGGTGCTCACTACGGAGCGGTTCTCTATCGGGAGCCGTGACCCGGGTCGGCCTGCTCTTGCACCCATTTGTCCAGATCTGACCAGACCTCGAAGAGCCATTGGACGCGGTCGCCGCGGTCCTCGGGTATGTCGCCGCGTGCGATCCTGGTCATCTTCACGTTGATGGTGCGGCCCACCAGGTCACCGGCCCAGATGTCCTTCACACGCGCAAAGCCTTCCAGCCCGTTGTGGGCAAGAATCACGACGTCGGCTTCGGATGCCTCCAGGAGAGCCAGTGTCCCGCCGGGTCGTGGCGGGAGAACCCGTTCCAGCCCCACCGCCAGCTCTGCGACTCTGCCTTCCCTCTCGGCGAACCTTGCTCTGAGCCGCCGCTGCTTCTCAACACTGAAACGAGTCCCCTCCGGATAGATCAGCACAGCTTCGTCACTGCCCATTGAGTCAATCAGGTCCTTTATGCCCTGCCGATCGCTCTCTGACTCGCCGGATCCGCGGGCAACGAAGTAGTTGGGCAGCCGGTTGCCGGCGATGTCCAGTGCCGGGTCGAGAAGAAGTTCCTTCTTGAGCACGTAGCGAAGACGGACGCCAGACGGTCTTGTGATCAACTCCGCTGGGATCAACGTGTCGATCAACGATGCGTGACGCGACAACACGATGAAAGGCGGCGACTCGGCGGACTCCAGACCCTTTGCCGCGATGCTCAACCCGAAGATGAACTCGAGACACAGCAGGTTCCAACGAGCCCAGGTCCTTTGCAGCCCATAGGTGAGTTCGATCGAGCGTTGTTTTCCCGTCAGGGCGACCAACCCCAGGGTCATCACAGCCCACATCTCTCCAAGCAGGTAGGCCCAGCCGAAGACAAGGGACCGTGTTGTCATCCATGCCCTGGTTCCGGCGAGAGCCCTGGCGATGTCCACCAGAACTGCGAGGATCAAGAGGAGAGGAGCAAGCACCGTCGTGACCACAAACATCAAGACGACGGCTGATATCGTGACGATTCTCCTCAGAATGACTCGCTCGAACATGTTGTTGTCCAGCGTATGTCTGTCGCCAAGCGAGCAGTGAGATGATCTCGGCTCTCTTCGTCATCTATTTCTTCACGGCAGGTTTGTGGACCGTCAACGCCCTCAGGCGCCCGGTCCCGCCAGGGCATCGGTTTCCGCCGCTCTGGCTGCCCGGGATGCTCCTATCGGAGCTGACGCTGGTGTTCATCGCTGCCAGGCTGCTTGTGGCTTGGGTCTTCGTGGAGTTGGGTGCCTTGGACCGAGATATCGGTTTCGTCGGCCTCGTTTTCCTCGTCGCCGGGCTGGGCGGAATGGTTGTGGTCTTCTCGCGAAGTGTCATCGCTAGCCGCCAACTTGGCCATCGGCCGTGGTGGCTGTTGCTGCCGTTCTACGAGCGCCCTCCCGAGGGGACGATGGTCCGGGCCAACGTCGAGTATTGGAACGGTCACACCCTCGACCTGATGATCCCGGCCGGAGCTGTCAACGCCCCAGCACTGATCTATGTGCACCCTGGTTCGTGGATGCGAGGCCGGCCCGGCCGGCAGGCCAGACCGATGCTGCACAGGCTTATCGAGCGCGGCTGGGTCATCCTCGACATCCGCTATCCGTTGTCGCCGGTGGCGACCTTCCCAGAGCATCTCATCGGCGTGAAGGCGGCTGTCGCTTGGGCCAAGCGACAGGCCGAGGAGCTTGGAATCGACCGGGACCGAGTTGCCATCTCCGGTGCTTCGTCTGGGGCGCATCTGGCAGCGTTGGCAGCTTTGACCCCTGATCGAGATGATCTGACGCCCGGATTCGAGACGATCTCGCAAGACTTGTTGGCGTGTGTCCCGTTCTATGGGATCTATGACCTGCTCGTCCGGAATCCCACGAGATACGACTGGCCGTTCGTCGCACGGTATGTCATGAAAGCAACTCCTTCAGAGGCCCCGGATCTCTATGAGCTCGGCTCTCCGATCGATCAGGTGACATCCGCCGCCCCTCCGTTTCTGGTCGTTCATGGAGAGTTCGACTCGATCGTGCTGGCCGCAGAGTCCCGTCATTTCGTCGAAGCTCTCAGGTCGACAGGGGCAGATGTCGGCTACTGCGAGGTGCGTTGGGCCCAGCACGGCTTTGACGCAGTTTCCTCGTTGCGGGCCAGGTCGGTCGGAGCCTTGTGTTCAGACTGGCTCGAGCAGAGGGCTCAGGCGACCCGCGAAGGCTGAGTGAACAACCCTTCGGGCACTTCGGCACCCGACCGGTGTAGCGCCAGCTCCCACGTGGGGGAGTAACCCAGTGCCCATCGAAGCCCTGCTATTGCCGTCTTGCCCGCAAAGTGGCCGAGACGGGGCCGTTCCAACTCCAGTGTTTGCAGGACTCGATCGGGGATGGTGCTCATCGCAGCGTCTCGCAACAGGACGTAGCCAGTCTTGATCGAAGCGTCCAGCGGGGGATTGATGATGAAGGCGACGGCATCTCTCATCTCAGGCGACGTTGCAAGGCCGGGGTGACCCTCGATCCATGCTGACAGCATCGATGCACGGTCGGGCATCGGGTCGGCTCCCAGCAGCGACCCGACTCGCTGTTGCTCGGAGACGAACCTGTCTGCCTCAGATGCGCTCAGCTCGATGCCTCCGAAGGCGAGATGCGCTGTGAGGAACGAGTCTGTGAGAGCGTTGTGGACCCAGGCTGCGAATGGCGGGTCTTCGGCGCTGTACGGAATTCCGCGGGAGCTGACTCCTCTCACGTGGCGGTGGATGTCATTGACTTTCTGCACGGCAGCTTCCACCTCAGCCATAGCGCCATACGTAGTGGCGGTCACGTATGCCGATGTCCGAGAGAGACGTCCCAGCGGATCGTCGCGATATCGGGAGTGGTCTCCGACACCGGCCACCACCTCAGGGTGGGCTGCTTGCACGAGCAACCCGCGGATCCCGCCGATGAATGCCGCTACGTCGCCGATAACAGTCCATGAGACGCTGTCCGGCCCGAGCAGCCCGGGATCACCCGCGTGATCCATGGTCTTCTCGAGAGGGAATGGTGCATGCCCGAATGGTGCGGATGCGCCGGCAACGACGCGGCGCCGGAGCGAATCAGCCAGCCCGGTGAGTGATGCTCTGACCTGCTGGAGCACGCTCAGATGTCGGTGATCAAGGAGACAACGTCACCGTCGCTGGACACCACGCCGCCCGCCACCTCCCGGGTAAGGGCAAACCCGGCCACGTCACCCTTCCAGGTGAAGGTAGAAGGCCCTGGGGTGGCTCCGAGCACACCGGCCGATATCACCTTCTCGTCCGGTGTTATCACCCAGAGTTGGTAAGTCCTGTCGCTATCGAGTGGAGCCAGTGAGTCGGTCGGGATCACATAACCGACACCATCGACCCCCAGGACAACCTGTGCGACGGACGCGTCATCAACGACGAAGTCGGCGACGACGGATCCTTGGTTATCGGCAACGCCGCCGGCCAGAGCCACCAACGCTTCGTCACCTTCTATTGACTGTTGCATGATGGTGACGCCTGCGAACACGACGGCTGCCGTCGCCGCAGCCAGGGCAATGCTCATCCATCGGCGCTGTTTGCGCCGCGTAGCGAGATCGACGATCTCTGACTTCTCCAGGTCGGAGATCTGGTAATCGATGCGCTGCCAGACGTGACTCGGAGCGGGTCCGTCGTCGGCCATGAGCGAGGTGACCTGGTACGACTCTGACAGAAGCTGTCGACAGTCCTCGCAGTCCTTGAGGTGACGATCCACCTCCGCAGCTTCGGGTTCCTCGAGGGCATCCAATGCGTACAGCGGGATCAGGTCGCGGATGTCGGAATGGCTCATCAGGTGCTCACCCCTGCCAGCGACACGGAGAGTTTTGTCATTCCGGCTCGGATCCGGCTCTTGATGGTTCCCTCAGGCTCGCCGAGTCGCCGGGCGACTTCCACATAGCTCAGACCGCCGAAGTAGGCCATGGCTATCGCTTTCCGCTCTCGATCGGGAAGCTCGTCCAGTGCCTTTCGCACGGTGTCGCCTAAGGCCCTGGTCCAAACCTCGTCGTCGATGCTTGGTTCAGATTCTTGGGGAACTCTCTCCTCGCGCCTGAACCTGGCTTCTTCGGCTCGCACGAGATCGACGGCGCGCCGGTGAGCGATGGTCACGAGAAAGGTTCGAAGGCTCCCTCGCGAGTCGTCGAACTTGGCTGGATCGCGCCAGAACGCGACAAACACATCCTGGACCACGTCTTCGGCGAGCGACTCTTCACGGAGAACCCTCATCGCCATCGACTTGACGGCGCCGCCATGACTGTTGAAGGCTTGCTCGAGCGCGGCCCGCTCACCGCTCCTGACTCTGGCGGCGACTCCTGAATCGGTGTTAGTGCTCATCTGCCATGGCCTGGTGGTGCGCCCCATTATGGACCTTGGTGTGAGAACGGTTGTAGTCACTCTGGCCTCGCCCCTATTCGGAGCAGGTTGTCTCGACGGATCACATATCAGGCTAGAGAGGGCACCCGCCGATTCAGTACCCTCCAGTTCTCATATGGGCACACGACGTCCCCAACCTGGAGAGATCTCGATGGCGGCCGGCCACGCCGTGAGTCTCACATTCTCGAAAGCGAGCATCGATCGTGGCTGATCACGCCGTGGTCGACGTCGCCGGTGATGAGGTTCGGATCTCAAGCCCCGACCGCGTCGTCTTCCCGGAGCAAGGTTGGACGAAGCTCGACGTGGCGGATCACTTCGCCAGGGTCGCCGAGGGAGCTGCCAGGGGGATTGCCAGACGCCCGACCATGCTGAAGCGATACATGCAGGACGTGACAGTCGATCCTATCTATCACAAGCGCGCGGCCAAGAACACCCCTTTCGACACGATCCAGATCAGGTTCCCTTCGCAGCGTCCAGGGCGGATGAACGTCCCGACGAAGCTGGCCGACCCGGTCCGTCTCGCCCAGCTCGGGTGTCTCGACTTTCACCCCTGGCCGGTACGTGCAGAGGACATCGATCACCCCGACGAGCTGCGTTTCGACTTCGACCCAACGCCAGGCGTGGCCTTCGCTCAGGTCAAAGAAGCCGTGGCGGGTGCCCGTCAGCTACTCGAAGAGCTCGGTCTCGTCGGGTGGCCAAAGACTTCGGGGAGCAGGGGCATCCACGTCTACGTGCGCATCGAGCCGATCTGGGACTTCTTCCAGACACGCCGCGCCGTGCTCGCGTTCGCCCGGGAGTTGGAGCGCCGCATGGAAGGCCTGGTCACCACGAAGTGGTGGAAGGAGGAGCGTCACGGTGTGTTTGTCGATTACAACCAGAACGCCCGGGACAAGACTGTCTCTTCCGCATATGGCGTCCGGCCGACGGGATTCGTCTCGGCACCTTTCACCTGGGATGAGCTAGAGCACATCGAGATCGCCGACTTCCCGCTGGGCTCCTTCGCTGAGCGCTGGGAGTCTGTTGGCGACCTGACTGCCGGTATCGACGACACAGAAGGCCGGATCGACACACTTCTCAAGTGGGTGCTTCGTGACGAGGATGACGGTGTCGGTGACGCTCCTTGGCCCCCTCACTACCCGAAAATGCCGGGAGAGCCGCCCCGGGTGCAACCGTCGAAGCAGCGGCGAGCGGACGACCAGTACTGACGCAGGGTCGGCGCTACAAAGCGTCGCGGCGTTGCAGGGTGACCGTCAGTGCCGCCAGGCCTACCACCAGGATCGCGGCGAGCTTGATCACACCCCCGCCCGCCCCCGGCGACACCGGCCCGAGCAGTTGAGTGGCTTCGTTGCCCACGATCGGCGAGAGGTCGGCGAAGATCGAGAGAGAGATCCGCCAAATCGAGAATTGGGCGAGTCCTGTGACCGCCGCAGCGAGGATCGACTCCACCACGATGACGTAGCCGAGACCGACCAGCAATGACCTCGGCACCAGGTAGCCCAGGGGCACGAACACCGCTGAATAGCCAAAGGCAGCCGCCACGAATAGCGAAAGGCCGGACCACGTGATCGAAAGGTCGCCGCCCACGGCCAGGACTGCGATGACACTTGTCAGCCATCCACCCAATGCGATAGTGAGAGCAGAGGCGATGCCCGCGACGATCGACCAGGCGGCGATCACAACCCGGGGGATGGGCCGCATGTAGATGTACGGGAGGGTCCCGCCGTCTCGCTCCTCACGCAGAGTGGCCACGGTGAGGATGAGGACCGCTATGGCGAAAGAGAATCCTGCCGTCGCGAGGATGTCGCTGTACCTGGTCTCTTGTTGAGCAGGGGTGGCGTCGAAGCTAGACAGCCAATAGACGAGCCCCGGCACAGATGAAAGGGCGAGAAGTGCGATGACTCGTCCTTTGCGCATGAGCCTCTTGTAGAGATGGACAGCTAGAACCATCAGCGCGCATCCACCAGATACCGGAAGACCGACTCGAGAGACTCATCGGCCGGCTCGAGCCGGGTCATCGACACGCCACTCTCTACGGCGAGAACGGGAAGGGCGGCGGCGACTGCCCCCGCATCAGAGGCTTCGATCCTGAGCTGGCTGCCCGACAAGTGGGCCCCAATGACACCGCTGGTCTCGATGAGGGCTGCTGCGAGTCGGCGTGGGTTGGAGCAGTCGACGAAAATCTGGCGAGGACGGTCGGTCATCGCCGATCGGATGGTCTCCACGCTACCCACAGCGGCGAGGCGCCCGTCCACCATGGCGATGACGCGGTCGGCCATTCGCTCCACTTCCGCAAGAACGTGTGACGACACGATGACGGTCCGGCCTTTCTCGCCAAGCTCTTGAAACAGCTTGATCAACGCGGCTCGCTGAACTGGGTCTGCCCCGTTCAGTGGCTCGTCGAGGAGAAGCACTTCGGGATCGGACACCAAAGCTGCTGCCACCTTGGCCCTCTGCCTCATACCTTTGGAGAAGCCGCCGAGCTGCCGGTCAGCGGAGTCGCGCAAGTCGACGATCGACAGCACTTCCTCGGTCGCCGAGATGTAGTCGTCCACTTTGGCGAGCCGGGCTGCCAGGGTGATGAACTCCCTGGCGGTCAGCCGCTCGTAGACGGCCTCATCCTCGGGAACCAGCGCCATCTTCTTGTAGACCGCCGGGGTTTTGCGGGGGTTCTCACCAAGGACACTGATGTCACCTTGCGATGGCCGTTGCAATCCGGCCACAACTCTCATCAGAGTGGTCTTGCCTGCGCCGTTCGGGCCGAGCAGGCCGGTCACGCCAGGTCCGATGCCTATGGTCACTTCGCTCACGGCGACCTTGGGCCCAAACCACTTGGACAGGGCACTGACGCTCACTGTGTCTGTCACGCCAACCTCCGGTACCGCTGTCTCACGAAGACGCCGCCAATCGCGGCAAGGACCGCAATGACCACGATCGACACCCACCACTCGAAGCCGGCAATTTCCGCCGGGTAGTCGACGGTGTCACCGAAGAGCCGGTCCCTGATGATGCGCGGATGCTGGTCGAGTGCCAGCAGAGATGCCCAGCGGGCGCCGGCAAACGAGGCTTCGGCCACGCGTGCGGCGATTCCTGAGCCGGCTGTGAGGATTCCCAAGAAAGCGGCGGCGGCGATCCCGGTTCGGCTGATCGTCGCCGAAAGCGGGAAGATCAGAGCACCATGAAGCGCCACGAAAGCCAAGGCTGTGACTGGGACCTTCCAGAGGATGTCGAGGTTCGCCGACAAGTAAGGGACAAACCCACCGTCGGCAATCAGGGCGAGGCCGAGGTGGAGCAGGATCTGCGGGACGATGTAGAAGGCGCCGACGAGAGTCACAAAGGAGTTGAGTTTCGAGGTCAGGTAGCCGTCAACTGTGAGCGGCCGTGAGAAGTAGACAGACAAGACACCTTTGGTTCGGTCCGGGATGATCAGCTGCGGTCCCGAGAAGGCTATGAACAGCAGGGCAATCGCCGAGTAGAAGTCGAAGAGGCCTCCGTACGACGGGACACCTTCGCCCAGGCTCTCCGCGATGTCGCCGATGGCCCAGTGGATCCCAATGAACACCGCTGCCGCGATGAACGCGATCGTGATGAGGACCCAAGGAAAGATCTTGTAGCGCGCTTTGCGGCCGAGGCCGAGAACACGGCGCAGCCCGTCTTTGTAGACCGCTCGCCTGGCACCGGATGGCCCCGTTCTGGGCCCGTCGTACTTGCGGTAGCCGCGGTCGTAGATCACCTGGTCGGTCACGACGTGCCGTCTTTCTGCAGGAACAGGTCCTCTAACGATGAAGACCCGCGCACCATCCTGATCAGGCCCGATTGCGTCTCGGCGGCGGCAGCTACGACGGCTTCCTCGATCTCGTGCCCGCCGGGCCCGACGACGATTTGCCGGTTGTCCCGGACCGCTTCTTGCCCGCGGCGCTCGATCGCTTGAACTAGCTGATCGATGTTGGTCACTGGCTCCACGACGACTGTTCCCAACTCGTCGAAGCCTTGGAGCGGACCGTTCCTGAGGAGGTCTCCAGCATCCAGCATCACCACCCAGCTGCACGTCTGCTCAATGTCGGTGAGGACGTGTGAGCTGACGATGATGTCGATATCGAATTCACCGAGCCGGCGGATCAGATTCAGCATCTGGACACGGCCTTCAGGATCCAACCCGGAGGCCGGCTCGTCGAGCAGGACAAGATCAGGGTCGTGCACGATGGCCTGTGCCAGCTTGACTCGCTGTTGCATGCCGGTGGAGAAGTCGCCGAGGTATCTGAAGCGCTCCTCCTCGAGTCCCACCAGGAACAGGGTCTCCGATGAGCGCCGCTTCGCCTCCCGGGACGGGATGCCGGCCAGCTGTGCGGTGTACGCGACGAAGTCAGCCGCTGTTTGATCCTTGGGCAGGCAGTCGACTTCCGGCATGTACCCGACTTTGGCCCTGACCTCGAGAGGCGTCGTCTGCGGGTCGGCTCCGAGAACGGAGATGGTCCCGGCTGTGGGGTGAAGCAGCCCGAGCAACAGGCGGAGCATCGTCGTCTTGCCGGCTCCGTTGGCCCCGACCAACCCCGTGATCCCGCTCGGTATCTCGAGGTCGAGGTTCTTGAGGGCGACGACCTCTCCGTAGTCGTGCGTCAGACCCGATATCTCGACGACGTTCCCCTGGCCCATCACGGGAAGTGTTGCAGGTCTGCGGCCTAATCGACCACTTGCCGAAACCCTGGTCCCTCTGGCCGTTCCAGCTGATCCATGATGCAGTCACGGGCATCTTTGTCGGGTCGCCAACGGTGGAATCTGGACGCGTGTCGGAACCGATCTCCCTCGAGCTGGTCGTAGCTCACCTCCACCACAACTCCTTGCTGAACCGGGACCCAGGATTTGTCCTGTCCGCCCGACCATCGACTTGGCCCACCTGGTGCCCTGGCTCTTTCGTCGAAGCTCTCCTCCGAGCGCAGCTCCATGAACTTGTCGAACAGCTCGGCACGGTCGACATCGGGGAAACCGGAGCAGTGGCCGATGAAATGGAAGTCGCCTTCCGCGTTGTAGAGGCCGAGCAACAGTGAGCCGATCTTGCCGCCATCCTTGTGCTCGCGGAAGCCACCAACCACGACATCGATGGTTCTGCGGTGCTTGATCTTCACCATGGCTCGCTTGCCGTGCTGATACTCCAACTCCGGCCGCTTGGCGATGATCCCGTCACAGCCTGCCGACTCGAACTCGTGGAACCATTGCTTGGCCACTTCCTGGTCTGCGGTCTGGGGTGTGAGATGCCAGGGAAAATCGAGCTCTTCTGCGAGAGCGACAAGTCGGTCACGTCGTTCAGAGAAGGGTGCTTCTCTCAGGTCCTTCTCACGGTCGGCGAGAAGGTCAAAAGCAACTAGTTCGGCCGGGGTCTCCTCCGAGAGCATGTTGACTCGAGACTCAGCCGGGTGGATCCGTTGCTGAAGGGTGTCGAAGTCGGTGACCCCGTCGACTACGACAACCACCTCCCCGTCGACCACCGTGCCCGGTGGGAGCTGCTCTAGAGCACTGGTCAGCTCCGGGAAATAGCGAAGCAGCGGTCGTTGGTTGCGCGAGTCGAGGCGGATCTCCGGCTGGGACCACGAGAGGCAGCGAAACCCGTCCCATTTCGGCTCGTAGACGAAGTCGCCTTTGGGCCACTTCTCCGAAACCTTCGCTTCCATGGTCTCGGCTGGCGGTGGGAAGGGGTGACTCATCGCGATGCGAGTTTATGTCGATACCCTGATCGCAGTTGATGCTGAAGACCGCTCAGTCGAGCTTCGTTTACCGTCTGCTCCACGCCTCGATCACAGAGTACGGCGCACGTCGGGTTTCACGAATGGCTGCCGCCGTGGCCTATCGGACCCTCTTTGCCTTGGCTCCGGTCTTCATCATCTCGGTCGGCGTCCTAGGGAGAGTGCTTGGCAGTGACGCCGAAGCCAAAGATCGAATCTACGAAGGCATCGAGTCGGTGCTCGGTGTTGATGTTGCCAATGCCTTCAGAACGCTCCTCGACACGGCGCTGTCCGGCAGTGGCACCGCCACTGTTGTCGGCCTTGCCCTGCTGTTGTGGACGGCATCGAGCCTGTTCTATGAGATCCGCAACAACTTGGACGACATCTTTCATGTTCCCTATGGCAAGACCTCGGGGATTGTCGAGTTCGTCAAGAAGCGGGGATGGGGTTTCTTGTGGGCGCTAGGGCTCGGGATGACGGTTCTCGCCGTGTGGCTCGCCAACGTGGTTTGGCAATACCTCGATGGGACGTTCGCTGGGCTTGGTCTCGAGCCACTGCACGCGGTGCTGGACTGGCTGACGCCGTTCGTCTCGCTGATATTCCTGCCGGTACTGCTTGGGCTTCTCTATCAGACCATGACCGACGTGAAGATCTCGCGACGGGCAGTGATGCGTGGCGGGATGCTGGTCGCGTTCCTTTTCGTCCTGACTGCGGCGGGCGCCGAGTCGTACTTCGCCTGGTCGGATGACACCAGCGCGGCCACTGTTGCCGGGGCTTTGTTCGTGATCATCTTTCTCGCATATCTGCTCTCCAGCGTCTTCCTGCTGGGGGGTGTGGTGATGAAGGTCTATGAGGACTTCCTCGATCACGGAGATGTGATCGCACCGTCGGAGAGGAGAAGGAAAGAGATCGAAGCTGCCCTTGTCGCGGAGACCGTCGTGGCTCAGCCGGCACCTTCGGTGCCGGCCGGAGCCGTGTCCGGGTTCCTAGCCGGCTTCTTTGTCGGGTGGCGCCGCTCACGCCGATGACCGTCTCCCATTTCCGTTTCCGGTGAAATAACCTCAATGGCGATGACCGTCGACATTGCCGGATTCATAGCCGACTTCAAAGAGCATGCCACCGAGCACGGATTCCACGTTCACGACGAGAGGCACTTCGTGGAGACCTACTCGTTGCGGCAGTCGTTCGAGGTAGACGTGCACCCTGAGGCGGGTTGTGGCGGGCCAATCGACCTGCACGTTGCTCTCGATGTCGATCCGAGGGTCGTGCTCAACCTGAGGGAGAAGCTGGAGGAGATCACCGAAGAGTGGGAAGAGCCCGAGGACGAGTATCACCTCGACCTCTATTTCAACTGGGCCGTACCCCCGCTGCACAACCCGCCAGATTTGCTGATATTGGCGACCGATCTGGCCGGTCTCGCAGGGACCGTGGTCCCGATCGAAGTATCAGCAATCGACTCCTTTGGCGCGGTGACCGACGCTCCGGAGCGGCGGCTGATGGTTCAGGGAAAGTCGAGTGTCAGCCTGGTAGATGTCTTGACGGGCAGAGAGCAGCTGTGTGAGGTGCTCGACGCCTCTCGGGAGGTCTCCGAGTATCTGCTCGACCGGGTCGGCGGATGGATGGAGCTCCCTACTTAGAAAAGCAGGTTTGCGAGTGCCCAAAGACCAAGCAGGGTGGTCACCCCGCACAGGACATAGAAGGCGCCCATGGTCAGGGGTTTGGCGTCAGAGACGTCTTGGTCGGGAGAGTTCGCATCGGCGCTGTCTCCCGATCCGTCTTCGGCTTCAGCCGTTCTGTGGCTCCGTCTGATCGCAGCCGCAAAGTCTGCCGGGCTGTCCGGTTTGAACGAAAGAGCCTCGTTCTCGGCGGTGATGGTGAACACACCCTCCCCGGCCTCCGCTATCGAGCATTCCTCTAGCGGCCAGTCACCGATCTTCGTCGCTCCGGCTGACAGCCGGACACGATCCTCCTCCAAGCCGACCGCGATTTCGACGTTGTCGTCATCGAACGTGACCACACCGGCGTAGATGGGCATGAGCCAGGAATCCCCCTGTAGAGCAACGGTCACACGCTAGGCGGGTCGTCGAGACCAGGAGGTCAAAAGGGCACCCCAATCGCGTCGTTGAGGAACTTCATGTAGGCCGCTGCCTTCCTGTACTCCCTGGCCAGAGCGGTATCGAAACCTTCGGATGTCACCAGCTGCTGGGTGAGACGGGCTCCGGCGGTGAAGCTCTTGAGACGCAGGTCGTCGGGATAGGGATGATCGCCATCGAACTCCTTGGGGACTCGTTTGAGTGTGTTCCCCTCATGGTCGAGGTCGATGCTCCAGGAGCCGACGAAGCCCTTTGTCTTCGTTGCCTTCTTCCAGTCGGCGGGGTTGTCGTAGATCGCCTGACGGATCTGACGTGCGATCGCGGTTTCCGGGCCCCAGAGCCCCACTCCGGCGAAGTTCTGACCTGGCTCCAGATGGAGGTAGAACCCAGGAGCATGAACGTCTTTCCCTCCCTCGTGGCGGAAGTGGATTCCCACGTTCGTCTTATACGGAGTCTTGTCCCTAGAGAACCGAACGTCCCGGTACGGCCGCATCAAAGAACCGCCGTTGGTGCGGGTATCGGCCACGTAGTGAGGTGTGATCTTCTTCAGCCGCTCCCCGAAGTCCTCGACGAAGTCGAGTGCCGGCTCCCGGATCACCTCGATGTATCGATCTCTGTTGGCCTCCCACCAAGACTTGTTGTTGTTCGCCTCCAGCTCCTTGAGGAAGTCGAATACGCCTTTTGTGAAGTGCCGCTTGGCCACACCTGTTCCTTTCGACGCGTTGAGGTGGTGCTAAACCTACGCGGTGGTGAGGACAGATTGGAAGGGCCTCGATTCAGACCCTTGTCGGCTCCTCGGCTTCGAGCTCTTCCCACGACGCCCGGAAACCGTCCTTGAGCACGCGGACGAAGATCCGGAAGTCGGAGCGAAGCACCCATATGGCTGCGACGATGAACACCACTCCAACGCCTATGCGCACTTGCTCTGAGATCTCGGCCGAGATCACGCCGATCTCCGAAAGCCACGACTCACCCAGTTGAGCGGCGAAGAGCCCGAGCATCGCCCACGCTTCGGTCCGGTTCACTGAACGGCTGGCGATGATGGCCACAGCAAACACCGATTGAGCAGCAGTGACCCACAACTCGATCTGCTGGACCCGGTCGAGCGGGAGGCCTTGCATCTGACGGGCGAAGATCGCAAAAACAATCGGCAACGTCCCCACGAGCAGGGTCCATTGGTTCACCTTGGACGAGATGAGAGCGCCGATGCCGGTGCGTGCCGCCAGACGCCAGGCGAATAGAGCTGCGATGAGAAGTTCGGGAGCTTCGGAGGCGAGGGGGGCAAGCCATTTGATGAGCAGGAAGTCGCTGATGCCGATCTCCTCTCCCAGCTCGATGAGCGAGTGCGCGAATTCCTCGGCGACGGCAAGGATCACACCGGCGGCGATCACGAATCCTGCGTAGTTGACGATGCGACGCGTCGCCTTGGGCAGAGACGCGATGTAGGCACTCGGTCCTACGAGATGGGGCTCGCTGGCCGACGCGCCGGCAAGCCGGATCATGTACGCCACGTAAAGTCCAACCAGGATGACGGCATCCCAGAGGGCCAGCGTGTCTTTGAGGAACAGTGTCAGCCCGTACAGCGAGGCAACGGCGAGGAAGGCGATGTCGACCGACTGGGTCTTGTTGAGGTAGATGACCTCGGCAGTCGCTCCCTCGGCCTGTTCCGGGCTGGATTGTCTCTTCTTCACTCTCCAGGTGCCGAGCAAGATCACCATCGGCCAACCGAAGCCAATCAGCAGCTGATTGGCTCCCGTCATGTTCGCCAGCGCTCGCGGGCCCCACTCGGTGGCCGCTCCCGTCTCGGCGAACTCCTGGCCGGCCTCAGCGGTCAGCACGAAGTCGACGGCGTACTCGGGGAGCACGGCTATCAGAGCGAGCAGCGCAAGGGCGAGGCCGGATCCGACATCGAGCTGGATCACTTCCGCTGCCCAAGAAAGGACGAAGGCGGCTCCGACGATTGCGGCACCGAATACCACGGCCGCAGCGATCGGCTCGAGGTGGGCACCGGACAAGCGAACCGCCACTCCAGGGACGCAGACGGCGATGGCTGCCGCCATCAGCGCGATCTGACGACCAGGTTTGTGCTCTACATTCTCCATCAGCGGCGGGAGTCTAAGCCCGGCTCAGAGAACCCTTCGGCAGCTCCACGCCAGCCAGTAGTAGTGACCCAGCTCTTCGTATCGATTGGCGAGCCACGCCGCGGAGGCGGTGTTGGCCACCGGGTCGAAAACGCTGTATCCGGCGTACCCGGCCTTCGGAGAACTCGAGGCCCAGGTGCTGGCCAAGAACTGGAAGAGGCCGGATGCCCCTGAATACGGGTTGTAAGCGTTTGGGTTGCCGCTGCTCTCGCACGTCATGATCCGCAAAGCCTCTTCAACGCGATGTGGCGGGAAGTGCTCTTCCACCAGAGGACGCCACTGCTCCACTGCTGGCGGGTGAGTCCACGGCCCACTGCCACCGGAGGTGGTCGTCGTGGCACCTGGAGGTTGAGTTGTCGTAGGCCCGTTGGGGGTGGTCGTCGTTGTGGTCGCCCGCTCCTCCTGACGCTTCCGCTCGGCCTCGCGGGCACGAGCCAGGTCGACTGCGCTCAGGGCCTCCTGATAGGTGGCATCGGCCGCCTGACTGGCTCGAATGGCCTCCGCGAGCGCTGCATCGGCCCTGTCGTACAACTCGGCCAGGTGCTCCACCTCGGCGTCGAGGTCTGCCTTCAGTGCGGCGAACCTGTCCTGCTCTGCCAGGAAACTGAGCTGAAGGTCCTCGAGAGTGCTTCGCTGCACGATGAGCTCGTCCACTCGGGTGCGTCCGCTGGTGACGACGTCTTCGACAACCGTGCCGGCCACGAGAGCCTTCTCCACCGATGCGGAGTTGACCACCGCCACCGAAGGTGAGGAAACCACCGTCATGTATGCATCCACGGCTTGGAGTTCGATCTCGTTCTGGATCCCGGCAAGCTCCACGTCGGCAAATCCGAGCTTCTCGCCGATGCGGTCGAGCCCCGCTCCAACCACCGATAGCTCGGCGGCAAGCGTGTTGACCCGCTCGATCGTCAGGGCGAGCTCGGTTTCGATCTGCTCACGCTCGGCGACGGCCGCGTCCACCAGGCCATCGGCTTGCTCGGCTTGCTCCTTGGCCTGCTCGGCGTCCCTCTCGGCTTCGTCGACACTTTGTGCGGACGCCGAGGGGAAGGCGACCAGGGCCAGAGTGAGCAGGAGAGAGGTCGCCAGGACAAGGGAAAGAAGGCGAGTGGATCGCATGGGGATCAGAAAAGGGTAACCAAACCTCTTCATTGGGCGAAGTGGAATCTAGACATCGATCGGACCGGCGTGCATGGGTGAAGACGCCGGCAACCGGCGATACTCCACGGCCGGATGCCCTTGCAAGGAATGAGTAAAGGCTTCTAACCGTTCGACCTTCTACCCGAGACACAAGGAAGCCGATGATCCCTGATTCACATGCAGACCTTCTCGACTGGGACACGAAGGCCTTTGCCCATGTAGCCAGCCTGGGCCCGTCAGGCGAACCTCAGAGCAGCCCGGTGTGGTTCGACTGGGACGGCACTCACATACGCTTTTCGCTCACCAAGACACGCCAGAAGTACCGCAATCTCACAGAGGACCCCAGGGTCTCACTGTCGATCCTCGACCCGTCGAACGCCTACCGCTACTTGGAAGTTCGCGGCGAGCTGGACCGCGTCGATGAAGACCCGGACATCGATTTCATCTCCCGGTTGGCAAAGAAGTACATCGACAAGGACCGTTATCCGTGGCACCGGGAGGGTGACGAGAGGGTTGTCATGAACATCGGGCCGGTGAAGACATCAGGCATGGGCTAGGGCTGCGGCGCTTAGGCTGAGGACATGCGTCAGAACGTCTCCTCAGGGTCTCCGTTCGAGCCACTAGTTGGCTTCTCCAGGGCTGTCCGCATCGACAACAGGGTTGTCGTCGCAGGGACGGCGCCGATCTGGCCGGACGACTTTGTTGATCCCGACCCGAGGGCTCAGGCAGAGCGTTGCCTGGAGATAATGCTCTCAGCGCTCGCCGAAGCCGGTGGCGCACCCGACGACGTGGTGAGGACCCGGATGTACATCACCGACTCTTCGATCGCGGATGTGGTGGGTGAGGCGCATGGGGCGGTGTTCTCTGAGATAAGGCCCGCCGCCACGATGATCGTGGTT
Organism: Acidimicrobiia bacterium; assembly: GCA_028285585.1. Taxonomy (GTDB): domain Bacteria; phylum Actinomycetota; class Acidimicrobiia; order Spongiisociales; family ZC4RG35; genus CAXMPK01. The sequence goes on along the minus strand of JANQOU010000006.1, from coordinate 334,898 downwards.
GCCGGGTTGATCGACCCGCGATGGGTCGTCGAGATGGAACTAGAGGCGGTGTTGAGCGGTTGACCTGTATGAGCACTCGCTGGAGGTAGAAGATGTTTGGAACAGAGTCCGTGGAAATGCCTGCCGTCGACGACATCCTGCCCGGTCGTGACACACCCGTCGAGGTGCCGTCAGCCCATTTCATCAATGGCAACTCGCTGGAAGGCCCTTTCGCCGACGAGCTCGAAGTAGCGGTGTTCGGCATGGGCTGCTTCTGGGGCGCCGAGCGGAGGTTCTGGCAGCTCCCCGGTGTGCACACAACATCTGCTGGATACGCCGGCGGCCTCACGCCCAACCCTTCCTATGAGGAGGTCTGCTCAGGCCGCACCGGTCACACCGAGGTGGTGATGGTCGTTTATGACCCGTCGCAGGTGAGCTACGACTCCCTGCTCAAGGTGTTCTGGGAGACCCACGATCCCACCACCGGCTACCGGCAGGGCAACGACGTCGGCACTCAGTACCGCTCAGCGGTCTACACGACGAGCGACGAGCAGCTCGATCAGGCGAAGCGCTCGCAGGACGTTTACCAGGCGGAGTTGACCCCTCTCGGATTCCCGGCGATCACCACAGAGATCAAGCCGCTGGAGGAGTATTACTTCGCAGAGGACTATCACCAGCAGTACCTCGGCAAGAACCCGCATGGCTATGACTGCCACGCCAACACCGGAATCGTTTACCCGGGGCTTGGCTAGACCGGCTCAACCCGCCGACTGACCAACCTCGTCTGCGCTGCATGAGGTGGTGTTGTGCGCTACTTGGTGCAGCGCGGTCGAGGCTCGCTCGATCACGTCGGGGGCAACACCCGGATGGCTGCGGCCACCTGCCTGACCACGTCGAGCTCGCCGAGGGCAGCTATCGCCTTGCGATGGTCGGCCTCTGGTGAGGGATGGGTGATGAACAGGAGAGTGGCCTCGTCGTCCCGGCCGAGCTGGACCATCGACTCGATGCTGACCGCGTTGCCTCCGATCGTGGCCGCGATTTGCGCCAGCACCCCTGGCTTGTCCATCACCTCGAGGCGGAGATACCAACTCGTTTCGACCTCTTCGAACGCGCGCAACCGGCCTGGGCCGAAGCGCACCCTTGGCGGGACTTGCGCACCTGCGAGCAGCTCTCGCGACGACGTGATGATGTCGCCGAGCACAGCGGTTGCTGTCGGGTCTCCTCCCGCTCCGGGCCCGGCAAACAGGAGCTCGTCCACGTCGGGGCCCTTGACGTAGACCGCGTTTTGCGATCCGCGCACGGTGGCCAACGGATGGTCGCTCGGAATCAGCGTCGTGTGAACGCGCACACTCACCCCTTCGCCTGTGTCGCTGGCTACTGCAAGCAGCTTCGGCAGATACCCGAGGTCTGCTGCGTAGGAGATGTCTATCGCCAGCAGGTCCTCGATGCCTTCGCGATAGACATCTTCACTGCCAACCCATGTCCCAAAGGAGAGGCTCGCGAGAATCGCTGCCTTGGACGCGGCATCTCCGCCCGACACGTCGGCTGTGGGGTCGGCTTCGGCATAGCCCAGATCCTGGGCCTTGGCGAGAGCGCTCGAATAGGGAGCGCCGTTGTCACACATCTGGGTGAGGATGTAGTTGGTGGTGCCATTGACGATGCCGAGCACCTCGCTGATGCGCTCGCCTGCCAGCGATTCGGACAGTGGGCGGATGATGGGGATCGCTCCGCCGACAGCAGCTTCGAACAGCAGGGAGACTCCACTTGCCTCAGCAGCCTCGATCAGCTCTTTGCCTCGCGCAGCGACCAGCTCCTTGTTGGCGGTGACGACAGGCTTTCCCGACTTGAGCGCTTGCAAGACGAGATCGCCGGCGGGCTCCATGCCACCCATCAACTCCACGACCAGGTTCACTGACGGGTCGTTGACCACGTCTTCAGGCCGATCGGTCAGCACACCGGCAGGAAAGGCGTATGGACGCGGCTTGCCGAGCTCGCGCACCGCGAGATACCGGAGATCCAGGGAGAGCCCGGCCTTGTCGGCGATGGCTTGACGCTCGGTGAGAAGGCGGTGGGCGAGCGCACCACCGACGGTGCCTCCACCGAGAATCCCGACTCCTACAGTCAATTCTGCTCCCTGTTGCGAGCTGGGATTGTATGCCTGACTCAGGCTGCGGCCAGAACCGCCACGACTAGAGCCTCGGCATCGAGCTCGTCGACGGCCAGATCGACATCCGGCGTGACACCGACTCCGCCAAAGTCGAGGCCGCCAGGCGTCACCCAGCGGGCGATGGTCAGCTTGAGCGCCCCTCCGTTGGAGAGGGGGAACCGCTGCTGGACTGTGTTCTTGCCGAAGGTGTTCTCGCCAACGACCGTTATCTCGCCGCGCTCCTGGAGAACTGCCGACACCACCTCTGAGGCGGAAGCGCTGCCCTTGTTGACGACGAAGACGACCTTCAAGTCGTCTGGGATGATTGCGGTGCCTTCCACGGGGTAGGAAGTGCGCTCACCCGGCCCCTCAGTGACCACCACGTCCCCGTCGGGAAGGAAGACTGAGGTGACTGCGATCGCGGTGTCCAACAGTCCTCCCGGGTTGTTGCGGAGGTCGATAACCAGGCTGCTCACATCCTCGCCAAGCAGAGCGACAACCGCTCTTTCGAACTGCTCATCGGCCGTCTGCGAGAACACGGAGAGACGTATGTAGCCGGCGTCGCCGAACGTCGCCGACTCCAGCACCGGTATCTCGACGGCTGCCCGGGTGATGGTCACATCGAGCTCTGCACTCTCCCTCTCGATGGTGAGGGTCACATCGGTCCCGGCGGGGCCTCGAACCCGTGATGTCACCTCGTCGATGGTCCAGCCGAGGATCGACTCACCGTCCACGCCGACGATCACGTCGTCCTTCAGCAATCCGGCACCTTCGGCCGGTGCGCCCTCGATGGTCGACACGATTGAGATTCGACAGGTCTCACTGACGATGGCGCACTGCTTGTTCTCGCCTTCGATGGTCGGATCCTCGGGTGAGACCAGTGCGCCAATCCCCTCGATTTCACCCTCTTGCTCCTGCTCCAGCAACTCGAGGGCCGCCTTGTCGAAGTACGCGGAGTTGGGGTCGAGCGCATAGCTCGTGAATCCGGTCAGGATCGCCTCGGCTGCCGTCTTGTCGTCGCCGTTGAACCCTGCCGCGGTCTCACATGACTCGATGAACGCCTGCGCAGGGATCGCACACGACAGTGGGCTGGATGTGACCGGAGGGTCTTCAGAGACGAGCGCCAACTTCGCAGCCTCGGCGAGAGCGCTGTCCTCGATGTCATCGACGTAGTGCCGCTGGATGAGGTCGTATGCCTCGCAGACGATGACGACGTCTTCGCCGGCCTCTTCGCATTGGACCGTGTCGACGATTCGCATCGGAGAGGAGGTCGCCCCCGTCTCGGCCTGAGTGGTCGGAGGAGCTGTGGAAGTCGAGGTGGTTGCGGGGCGCTCGTCGACCGGCTGGGCCTGACAGGCTGCCAGCACCAGGGCCATGACCCCCAACGATGTCGCGATCTTCTTGATCATTGCCCAGCTTCGAGTGCGGCCTCGACTATCTCCTCGTTGGTCAGGCCGACTGGCCAGTCGTACTCGACATCAGGCAACAGTCCGCCTTCGGAGACAGAGATTCCAGCGGGTGTCTGCCAACGCGCCACCGCCATGAACATCTCGCCACCGTTCCGCAGGTCGAAGGGTATCTGCACGGCATCTTTACCAAAGGTGGCGGAGCCGATCACAAGGGCACCGCGTCGCTCCCTCAGGGACGCGGCCAAGATTTCGGCAGCCGATGCGGTGCCCTGGTTGACCAGCACGATCAGCCGAGGCGATAGCGCCAGCCCGGAGCCTGAAGCCGTGTATTCGATGAACTCATCGGGCGCATGGCTCTCGATGATGACACCGCCGTCGATGAACTGATCGGCGACGTTTATCGCCGAGTCGATGAGCCCTCCCGGGTTGTCTCTGAGGTCAATCACGATCGTGTCCGGCCGGAACTCGGAGAGTGAGGTCAGGGCCTCGTCGACCAAGTCCGGGATGTCGTCTTCGAAGTCCGGGATCCTGAGATAGCCGATGTCGTCGACAGGCAGGTCGACGATCACCGTGGGAATCTCCAACTCGTCACGCTCGACGGCGACGATCAGAGACCCGCTCTCGCGCTGAACGGTCAGCTCGACCACTCCTGTCTCCTCGCCGGCGATGTCGACAGCCGTGGCGGCGAACCCCTTGCCGATGGTTGGTTCACCATCCACGGCGACGATCACATCTCCGGCCATCAGCCCGGCCGCTTCGCCAGGGTTGTCTTCGACCACGTAGACGATCTCGAGCAGGCAGCTATCACTGATTCTTGCGCACTTCGATCCAGCGGCATCTCGCGCATCGAGGAGCACTCCCACGCCGCCGACGACTCCGTTGGCTCGGAATGCTCCGACCTGGTCAGGTGGCACGTAGTAGCTGAACGGGTCCAACCCGAAGTCCGCCATTGCCAGCACAGCGGCTTCAACAGCCGGGCCGACCGCTGCCTCTGACTCGAGAACTAGTTCGGCGAGTGACGCGCACATCGGCTCGAACTCGTTGGAAGGCACGGCACACTGCAACGTTCGTGGCCTTGGAGCCGTTTCAGTCACCACGTATGAGTCGATAGCTTCGATGGCGGCGGCAGCAAGGCGAGAGTCGTCGACTGGCCGGTCGACATGCCAGATGTGGATCAACTCGTGGATCTCGCACAGCGCAGAGAAGGTCACCTGTGGGGAGATGCAGCCCTGGACCGTGTAGTCCTGGCCTGGGGCCGTCGTCGTGGTTGCCTCCGCGTCCGGCAACGTTGAAACGGTCCCCTGCGTTGTTGGTGTCGTTTGAACGTTGCAGGCAGCGAGCAAGAGGGCAAGGGCTGCGACACGACAACGCATCGGTCTCATTATGAGGAATCCGCGGCAGTTACCGTCTCAATTGTGAGAGTTCGCGTCACCTTGCGGTCGCCATCAGGCGATCCTGTTGTCAGGGACATCGAAGCCGGCCGTTGGAGCGCTCCTGTTGGCGATCCAGATGCCAGCTTGGGTGAAGAGCTCTGGGCGATCCCGGGCTTGGTGGATGCCCATGCCCATCTCGCTTCACCGAGCATGGAGGTTGGCCCGGGAGACTCCGAGGGTGCCAGGCGGCGAGCGGCTGATGCACTTGCGGCCGGGGTCACCTTGGTTCTGGACAAGGGCTGGGGCGACGAAACCGTGATTGAGCTGCTGCGATCGATGCCGCCGGAGGAACGGCCCCATGTGGAGGCGGCCGCTCAGATCATCTCGGTGCCTGATGGCTATTTTCCCGGATTCGGCCATGTCATCGAGCCTGAGGCCATCGCCGACTCGGTTGCTCGTCAGGCGAAAGCCGGCCGCGGATGGGTGAAACTCGCCGGTGACTGGCCGCGACGCGGTCGTGGGCCTGTGTCCAACTTCACTGAAGCCGAGCTGGCGACGGCTGTCCAGGTTGCCGGACAACACGGTTCGAAGGTTGCGATCCACACGATGGCTCCGGGAACGCCTTCTGACGCCGTTCGCGCCGGAGTGCAGTCGATCGAGCACGGGCTCTTTCTCACGGAAGACGACGTTGTTGCTTTGGGCGAGCGCGAGGGTTCATGGGTGCCCACCGTGGGCCGCATGGAGGCAGTGATTCGCCAGCTCGGAGCTGATTCCTCCGGCGGGCGGTTGATCAGGGAAGGCCTCGACAACGTCGAGCGGCTCTTGTTGGCGGCCATCGAGTCGGGTGTGAGGGTGCTCACAGGAACCGACCTCGAAGGCTCCACGGCGCAGGTCGTCGACGAGGGGATCAGGCTGAAGCAGCTGGGTCTGAGCAATGGCCAGGTGCTCTCAGCTGTTTCTGACGCCGGCTTCGATTCCGTGGGCCGCACCAGTGTGTTCGAAGTCGGGGCATCTGCCGACGCTGTTCTGTTTGCTGCGAATCCGCTCGAGGATCTCGAGGTCCTTCGCCATCCGGTGCATGTGATTCGAAAGGGCGCGGTGAGGTGAGCCTGGTCTTGGCGTCCGGCTCGCCAAGACGTGCCGAGCTTCTGGAGCGGCTAGGGCTCAGGTTCGAGGTGGTGCCGGCCGACATCGATGAGACCCGTCGCCCGGATGAGCCTCCGGCCGCTTACGTGGAGCGACTGGCCACGGAGAAAGCGCTGGCTGTGGTCGAGCCGGGGAGGTTGGTGCTGGCCGCGGACACCGCAGTTGTCCACGAAGGCCGGGTGTTGGGCAAGCCTGCTCACCCTGAGGAGGCGAGATCCATGCTGAGGAGTCTCCAGGGCGATGCACACGACGTCTTCACAGGGGTCGCTGTTGGGATGTGGGATGGCGCGTCTCGGGTGGAGTCGATGGTGGACATCACGGAGGTCACTGTGATGACCATGACCGAAGAGGAGATAGCCGACTACGTGGCGTCCGGCGAGCCGATGGATAAAGCGGGCGCGTATGGGCTCCAGGGGGCAGGTGGCCGCTTCATCGAATCCGTCAAAGGCAGCCCCTTCACCGTGATTGGGCTTCCGATCCACCTGCTGTCGAGGATGGTCGGTTACGTCGGAGACAATCTCAACACGTACAGGAATCGAGTTCCGCAAGAGCTAACTTGACCCGATGCGCCGCGCCTCAATAGCCGCCATTTTGCTGCTGGCAGCTTGTAGCCCTGCGGAGACAGCCGAGTCGAGCACGTCGTTGGCGACGACGACAACGAGCCTGACACTGGTGACCACTTCGCAACCGGCCCCTGCAACCAGCGCCACGCCTGCCGCGACCACCAGCACGACCTCGACAACTACGACGACTCCCGCAAGTACCACCACCACTGTCCCATCGGGTAACTGGGCTGATGACCCTCTGATCACAACCGGCTTCGGGGCGCTTGGGTGGTGGGATGGTGGGATTTGGGTACCGGCAGAGGATGTGGGTGCACTGCCCGTCGTAGGCGGCGAGAGCTATCAGATAGCCGTGGTCGGCCTGGAGGCCACCACTACCGGAGGCCCGCAAACGTTCGTCTGCGAGCCGTTGGACAACCTCGGTGTCGACCTCGACAACGAGCATCTGCTCGGCGAGTTCCCCGGTCCCTATGGCGTGGCGATCTCGGCGCCGTGGGAGCTTCAACCACACCTTTTCGAGGCCTTTTCCGATGACGGGACTTATGCCGCTTTCGCCTCAGACCTCCTCGCTGATCGGGGCCTTGTCGTGCCCGATCCGGTGATCAAGCAGTTGTTCCGGACCGACCTCGAGGGTGACGGGACCAACGAGGTCATCGTGGTCGCCGAGGAGATCACAGGGTCGTACCTGTCGGTGGAAGGCGACTACTCGATTGCCTTCATGCGCAAGGTTGTTCAGGGTGACGTCCAGACAGCCATTCTCGGGGCGACTGCCATCACCGACCCTGAAACCCAGTTCGTGGAAGGCTTTGCCGTTGGTGCTGTCGCCGACCTCAACGACGACGGGAAGATGGAGATCGTGCTGGACTCGGCGTTCTGGGAGGGTTTCTCTGTGGCAGTGTGGGAGTACGTGAACGACGACTTGGGCCCAGTGGAGCAGTTGCAGGCGGGGTGCGGCAGCTGATGGAGAGCCCATTCGCCCACTCGGTCAACTACGTCGGCCATTCGGGGATCGTGCTCGACGAAATCGGCGTGGACCGGGTGGTCGGCCACATCGTCGTTGACGAATACCACTCCCAGCCTTATGGGCTGATCCACGGAGGGGTTCATTGCACTCTCGCTGAGACTCTTGCGTCGACTGGTGCTGCCTGCTGGGCGATCGAGCAGGGCATGGCGGGTGCCGTCGGGCTCACCAACAAGACAGACTTCATCAAAGGAGTCACCGAGGGGGTCATCGTGGGAGAGGCGACGCCGATCCACTGTGGCCGGTCCCAGCAGATCTGGCAGGTCTTCATCCGACGGGAGAGCGATGAACGCCTGCTGGCCCAATCGCAGGTGCGGCTTCAGAACATCACCAGCACCGAGTTCTGAACGTCTTCGGTTACGTCTCCAACGCTTGACGTGAGGCGAAGTCACGCAGCCTGAGACAAGCCTCCACCAACTCTTCGTCCGGGACGGTGAGGCTGATCCGGAGATGTCCAGCGGCTGATTCGCCGAAAGACTCACCGGGCATCGTGGCGACCGACTCGGAGTCGAGGAGGCCCATCGCGAACTCCGACCCACTCAGGCCGGTGCGGCTGATGTCGGCCATGACAAAAACACCTGAGTCGGGCTCGTGGGCCACGATGTGCTTGGAATCGTTGAGTATCGAGCACGCCTTCTCCGCGCGTCGGGCGAAGATCGCACACATCTCAGCACCGGTGTTGGCAGCTTCTTGGAGGGCGAACACCGCTGCGTCCTGGAGGAACGGCTGAGCACCAAAGGTCACTGCCTCTCCGATCTGGCGAACACGGTGCATCAGGTCCCGCGGCGCCAGGGCCCATCCGCTGCGCCATCCAGCCATGGCGTGTGACTTGGACAAGCTCGAGACGACTGCGACTCCCTCGGCGTACTGATCGATGTCGAACGGAGACGAGAAGGTGCCTCTGTAGACCAAGTGCTCATAAACCTCGTCGCTGATGACCCAGATGTCGTTCTCGTGGCAGATGCGCGTGATCTCCTCGACGGCGTCAAGGCTCAACACTGCTCCTGTCGGGTTGTGCGGGTTGTTCAGGAGCAGAGCCTTGGTTTTGGGGGTGATCTTTGCCGCGATGTCGTCGGCTCGAAGCCGGAAGCCCTCGTCCGAGCGGAGTGGCACGGTGATCACGTTTGCACCGGTCACAGACACCACCGGGGTGTAGGCGGCATAGAAGGGCTCGGGCACGAGGAGGTCGTCTCCGGAGTCGAGGAGCGTCTGGCACACCAGATACAGAGCAGTGTGAGTCCCTGGAGTGAACATGAGCTGGCTCGGTTCGATCAGCCGTCCCGTTCGTTTCGTGTACGAGTCGGCCAGGGCTTGGAGCACCTCCGGCTCGCCTTCGGCCGGCGAGTAGTGGGTTCGGCCGGCGCGAAGAGACCTCTCGGCGGCATCGACGATGGCCGGAGGAGTAGGCATGTCCGGCTCTCCGATGCTCAACATGATGATGTCGTCACCCTGTGCCCGACGCCGCGAGGCCTCGTAGTGAACGGCCCACAGGGCGCGGCCGATCCCGCCGAGGCGATCGGGCAGCTTCGAATACCCGCCTGCGAATCCGTTGGGCATCAGGCGAGGCTAACCAGAGGTTCCTGCAAGCAAATCTGTCAGGAATAACCTTTGGGCTGATGACTTTGGCCATCGGTTCTCTGAGAGTGGACCCGCCAGTGGTGCTCGCACCGATGGCGGGTGTCACCAACGCCCCATTCCGGCGGCTGTGCCGTGAGTTTGGCGCCGGTTTGTACGTCTCGGAGATGATCGGCGCACGCAGCCTGGTCGAGCGCAACGAGAAGACACTTGCTTTGGCTCGTTTCGACGAAGACGAGGTTCCGAGGTCTATCCAGCTCTACGGCACCGATCCGGAGTCTCTGGGCGACGCGGTTCGATTCCTGGTCGAAGCCCAGGGTGTGGATCACATCGACATGAACTTTGGGTGCCCGATGGGGAAGGTCACCCGGCACGGCGGGGGAGCGGCCCTGCCTTGGAAGACCGACCTGTTCCGGTCGATCGTCGCCTCGGCAGTCGGCAACGCCGGCGGTGTGCCCGTCACCGTGAAGTTTCGCAAGGGCATCGACGACGATCACCTGACGTTTGTCGAGACTGGGCTGATAGCCGAGGAAGAGGGGGCGGCCGCTGTTGCTCTTCATGCCCGAACTGCCCGACAGCTCTACGCAGGGAATGCCGACTGGTCGGCGATTCGGGTGCTCAAAGAGGCCGTGACCAGCATCCCGGTGCTCGGAAACGGTGACATCTGGACGGCAGAGGACGCAGTGGAGATGATGGCCCAGACAGGGTGTGACGGAGTGGTTGTGGGCCGTGGTTGTCTCGGGCGGCCCTGGCTGTTTCGTGACCTGGCCGACGTGTTTGCGGGCCGGCCCATCTCGGCACCCCCCAACCTGGGTGAGGTCGGGGAGATCATGGTGCGGCACGCCGAGCTGTTGGTCGATCACTTCGGTCCCCGCATGGGCATCCGGCTCTTTCGCAAACATCCGTCCTGGTATCTGAAGGGGTTCCCGGCGGGGCCGGTGCTTCGCGACCAGATGGCGCGGGTCGAGTCGGTGGAGTCCCTCAGAGATCTCGTTGACCAGCTTGACGGCGACATCTCCTTTCCCGACGCAGCCAACAGGATGGTGAGGGGTCACAGCCACGGACCGCGCCCGGTCAAGCTGCCACACGGCTTTCTCGAGAGCCGGGCGGGCACCCGCATAGGGCGCGCGGCCGAGCAAGTGGTCAGCGGAGGCTGACTCTGCCCGTTGCTATAGCAAGGCGTCGCGCTGAGCGACACGCGTTGCTATAGCAACGTGAGAGAGTCTCTCTATTGGGGGTCGAGCATGGGGATGTCGACGCCGCGCTCTCTCGCCACTCGCTGGGCGATCTCGTAGCCGGCGTCGGCGTGACGCATCACACCGGTGCCCGGGTCGTTGGTCAGGACGCGCTCGACTCGCAAGGCACCTTGTGCGGTGCCGTCGGCGACCACCTGTGCACCTGAGTGAATCGAGTTGCCGATGCCAACGCCTCCGCCGTGATGAACCGCCACCCAGGCGGCACCGGAGCTGACATTGAGCATCGCGTTGAGGATCGGCCAGTCGGCTATGGCGTCGGAGCCATCCGCCATCGCCTCGGTCTCCCGGTAGGGCGACGCCACCGAGCCCGAGTCGAGATGGTCTCGCCCGATGACAATCGGCGCTGAAACCTCACCAGAGGCAACCAACTCGTTGAAGCGGAGACCTGCCAGGTGCCGCTCTCCGTACGACAGCCAGCAGATCCGGGCGGGCAGGCCCTGATAGTGCACCTTCTCACCTGCCATCTTGATCCATCGCGCCAGCGCCTCGTTCTCGGGGAACAGCTCGAGGAGAGCTTTGTCGGTGGCGGTGATATCGGCCGGGTCACCGCTCAGGGCCACCCATCGGAACGGGCCTGAGCCCTCACAGAAGAGATCGCGTATGTAGGCGGGCACGAACCCGGGGTAGGAGAACGCGTCCAGGTAGCCGGCTGTCTGCGCTTCGCCTCGGAGGTTGTTCCCGTAGTCGAAGACCTCGGCCCCGGCGTTCTGGAATCCCACCATGGCCTCCACCTGAGTGGCCATCGACTCCCTCGACGCCTTGATGTAGGTGTCGGGGTCGTCGCTCCGCAACGACGACGCCTCGTCGAGCGTGTATCCAGATGGGACATACCCGTACAGCGGATCGTGCGCCGAGGTCTGGTCGGTGACGATGTCGACGTCCAGCCCCATCTCGAGAAGCTGTGGGAACAAATCGGCGGCATTGCCCACCAGCCCGATCGACAACGCCTTGCGATCTCGCTTGGCTTCCATCGCCAGCTCGATGGCGTGCTCCACGTCGTTGGCTTGAACATCGAGATAGCCGGTTTCCAGACGCCGCTCGATCCGATGAGGGTCGATCTCCACACAGAGGGCGACACCTCCGTTCATGGTTATCGCCAGTGGCTGGGCACCGCCCATCCCACCGAGACCGCCGGTGAGTGTCAGGGTGCCGGCAAGAGATCCGCCGAACTTCTGCTCGGCGATGGCCACGAAAGTCTGATAGGTGCCTTGGAGGATCCCCTGTGTCCCGATGTAGATCCAGGAGCCGGCGGTCATCTGCCCGTACATGATGAGGCCCTCCGCTTCCAGCTCCCAGAACTTGTCGAGGTTGGCCCACTTCGGCACCAGGAGGCTGTTGGCGATCAGCACCCGAGGGGCCATCTCATGGGTTGTGAACACGCCAACCGGCTTGCCCGATTGGACCAGCATCGTCTGGTCATTCTCGAGACGCTGCAAGGTGGCGACGATGGCGTGGAGCGAGTCGAGGTCGCGCGCCGCCTTGCCTCGCCCGCCGTAGACGATCAGCTGCTCGGGGTCCTCGGCGACATCAGGATCCAGGTTGTTCAGCAGGCATCGAAGGACCGCCTCTTGCAACCAGCCTTTGGTGTTGAGATCGCTTCCATGAGGGGCGTGCAGGGGAAAGTTGAGGTCGAGCATGTCGTGGAGAATACGTCAGCTACTTGCGGAGCATCCCATCGAGCCGACGGTTGGCGATCCCGGCTCCGATCAGGCCCATCACCAGAAGGAACGCTGCGTGCCCGAACATGGTCGAGTCGACGATCCCGAGTGTGAACCCTCGGAGGAGCTCGGTCCCGTGATAGAGCGGTGACACCGAGGCGATGGTCTGGATAAGCGGCGGGTAGACGTCGAGTGGGAAAAAGGTGCCCGAGAAGAGAAACAGCGGCATGGTGACCAAAGTCACCAGATCGAAGTCCTGCCACGATCTCATGTATGTGGCTGCGGCGAGCCCGCAGGCGCCGAAGGCGAACCCAACCAGGGTCGCCGAGGGAATGGCGAAGATGGCCAACCATGACTCGGTCATGCCCAGGGCGAACATCACGACGATGAAGCCTGTGGAGTAGAGAACGCCGCGCAGCAGCGCCCATCCGATCTCACCGATGGCGATGTCAGACGGCTTCATGGGGGTGGTGAGGATCCCGTCGTACACCTTGTTGAACTTCAGCTTGAAGAAGATGTTGAACGTGGTCTCGATGACTGCGCCGTTCATCGCTGAGGCGGCCATCATCGCCGGTGCCACGAAGGTGGCGTAGGGGATCGCGCTGCCGCCTGGCAGCGTGACGTCGCCCACCATGGCATCCACACCGATTCCCACCGCAAGCAGGTAGAACACCGGTTCGAAGAAGCCGCTGAACACGACCTTCCACATCCGGCGATAGGCGATGTAGTTCTTCTCCCATATCCGCTGTGCCCGGAAAGGGGTGATCCGGCCCACAGGAGTGATTCGTGACGGTGCTTGGACACTCATGGCCGCAGCTTCTGGTGGAGGAATCGGATCGAGAGGTAGATGCCGATTGCAAACATCACGACCAGGTAGCAGAAGTGGACCCACATCGGCATGGTGGTCACGAGGCTCGGATCAGGATCAGAGAGCGTGATCTTCCTGACCAGCTCCACACCGTGGAACAGGGGCGTCACATAGGCGACCGACTGGAGGAATCCGGGCAGCTGGCTGATCGGGAAGAACGTGCCCGAGAACAGGAACAGTGGGACGATGGCAAAGCGAAACAGGGTGGAGAGGCTGCGGCCGTCTTCTTGGGTCAGGGTCCAGGCGGTGATCACGGCGGTGAAGGCGAGTCCAGTCAGGATGCCCGGGATCACTGCCACGAGGCCCGGTCCGAGATCCATGGCTCCGAACAGGTAGGCGATGATTGCGAAGACGGTGAGGACGAAGCCGAGCCGAGCGGTTCCCCAGAGCAGCCTTCCCCACACGATGTCCTCCGGGCCCAACGGGGTGGTGATGGTTCCGTGAAAGTTCTTGCGCCACAGCACTCCGGCCATCACCGGGAAAGAGCCGTCACCGGCACCGTTTTGCATCGCCGTCGCTGCAAGAAGACCGGGCGCGAGGAAGAGGATGTAGTCGATAGGGAGACCGGGCCCGTTGTCGACGAGGGCGCCCAGACCGGAGCCCATAGCGGCCAGGAACAGCACCGGGTTCACGAACGACGAGATGATCGTCCCGCGCCATGTTCGGCGGTAGGCGATGACCTCGGACTCGGCGAAACGGAGCGACCTGCGGAGAGTCGTCATCAGTCGATCAACTGGCGCCCGGTCAGTCGAAGGAACACGTCCTCGAGGGTGGATCGGCGCACCAGGACTTGCTCAGGATCGACACCCCGGCTGCCCAGCCCCTCTTGGGTGTCGTCGGCGTCGTCTGTGTAGAGCATGATGCGGTCGGCGAGGATCTCGGAACGGGCCGCCAGGCCGTCCAGCCTGGCGACGGCGTCTTCTTGTTGGCCGTCTTGAAAGCGAAGCTCAACCACTTCCCTGGGGGCGTAGCGTTCGATCAGCTCCCTGGGCGACCCTTCGGCAACGATCTTGCCCTGGTCCATGACCACAAGCCGGTCGCAGAGCTGCTCGGCCTCGTCCATGTAGTGGGTGGTGATGATGAGAGTCGCCCCGTCACGCTTCAGCTTGTAGAGACGATCCCAGAGCAGGTGCCGTGCTTGAGGGTCGAGACCAGTCGTCGGTTCGTCGAGTATGACCAGGTCGGGGTTGTTGATGAGAGCTCGGGCGATGGTGAGCCGGCGCTTCATCCCGCCGGAGAGGTGCTCGACCACCGCGTCGGCCCGATCAGTCAGCTGGGCGAACTCGAGAAGCTCCTCGACCTTGGGCAGGATCTCAGCCTTGGTCATGTCGTGATAGCGGCCGAAGACATAAAGGTTCTCGGAGACCGTCAGCTCTTGGTCGAGATTGTCCTCCTGTGGGACCACACCGAGCCGCTGCCTGATCCCACGCCCTTGGGTGGTCGGGTCGAGGCCGAAGACAGTCATGTGCCCGGAGGTGATCGGGCTGACCGTGGTGATCATCCTCATGGTGGAGGTCTTGCCTGCGCCGTTTGGGCCGAGGAACCCGAACGCCTCACCGGGGTGGATGTCGAAGTCGATCCCATCGACTGCGGTGAAGTCGCCGAACTCCTTGGTCAAGCCCCTTGCTTCAACGAGAGATTCAGCCATCAGTCGGCGGACGTTAACCGCGGGCTAGGACATATCCGTTGGGTTTGCGGCGATGCTGTGGCTCGTCTGCTGTCCGTACGAAGGCGACCTGACAATCGGTGGGAAACGCTTACGACTGTTCCCCGCCGGTCGGCTCGGAGGCTCGAATGGCGGGGCTGTCAGTCGCGGTCCGTTGTTCCCGTCCCCGCTTGTTTCTTAGTCTGTGTCCGGATGACGTCTTGTGTCGCGACGTGAGTTTCGACCTGACACAGTCCTGACCCTCCGTTCGGATCGTCCGATGTGACAAGGGTGGCAACGAGGGCGTAGGTGTTGGGGACGTCGTAGCTCTCACGAAGCCGCTTGAGCAATCGCCGTCCGTGTCTGTCAGAGATGCCTGCCGCAGCAAAAGCCTCGGCCTTGCTGTTTCTGACCAGGAGGTTCTTGATGATGCTGATCTCGATGGCGTCGAGCTCTGGGGCGACTTCGAGCACCTCATGTGGCCTTGCCGCAGGTGAGGTTTGCTGTCTGCCGGGACTTCCCATCGCTATAGAAGTGTCCCGACGGCGACTTAAGTCGCGTCATTTGCGCAACGCAAGGCCGCAACCGGACACGACCACCACATGAACGCCACGACGAAAATGCCGTGGTTTGCCGAGAATCCATGCAAGTGGTTGTGTGGTCAGAGTTCCGGAATCGGGATTATGTACAGGGTGCTGTTGCTGTAGTCCATAGAGAAGCTGGCACAGGGCCGAGAAGACGTGGCCGCGTGAGCCTCGATACGCCAGCCCTCGAAGGCATCGCCGGCCTCTGACAGCATTCTTCCGATATCGGCGGCGGCGATGTCCACGTCTCTGCATTGGCCCGCCGAGAAGTACTTGACGAGCTGGTCTTGGAGTTCGATGGCCGCAGATGAGTCACTTTCTAAGGTTCCTTCTTCAAACGGTGCCAATCCGAGTGATGCACAGGTACTCGCATTTGCTGATGGAAACACCGCGAGAATTCCCTCCTCTGTCACGCATCCCACGAATGGAGGCACTTCTCCTTGCTCCACATTCGGGTTCGTCAACACGCCCTCCTCCCAAGGGGATGTGCAAGCCTGCGTGCTGAGAGTGTCTTCGGGTCGAACGGCCGCTCTGTCGGAGTCGAGATCGACAGTCGAATAACACAACACTCCTTGCACGTTGGTAACACTCCTGTACACGATCCAGGTCGCCGCTACCAGCAAGAACACGGCGGCCACTGCTAATGCGATGCGTAGTGGACGGCGGGACCACGGCGATTTGCCTTGTGTTGTGATCATGGTGAGTAGAGCGTCGGCCTCAAGGGATCGACTGCTTGCCACGCGAGTCAAGTCCACAGGATCGTTGTCCCTCAGAATCTCGTAGGGATCGCGTTCAGGCACGCAACGACCTCCTCACCGAGATGCAGTACGCAAGATGATCGAGAGAAACCTGCAACATCGGAGTCATGAGCCGCTCCCTCCGCCATCAAAAGCCCTTCTGAGGCGTTGCCGGGCACGGAATATGTCAGACCTCACCGCATCCACAGACTTGCCTACGACGACACCGATTGCTTCGTAGGCGAGGTCTTCAAAGGCCGCTAGCCGGATTATCTCCTGATCGTAGTTAGAGAGGGTTGCCAGGGCTTCAAACGCTCTGGAGGCCTCGAGCCGTGCCTCCGCTTCACGATCTGGGGACTGAACCGAACCCGTTCCCTCTATCTGAAGGCGCTTCTTGAGGGCGGAACGGCGACCCCATCCGCGTCGTTGGTTGGAGAGACTGCGGTACGCGACGGCGTACAACCAAGCGAGGGGTAGTTCGGCTGATGCGAAGTCATCGAAGCGTCTCCACGCGACCAGGAACGTTGTGGAGACCACCTCTTCGGCTTCGTGATGTGACCGTGCCCGACGGCGGCAATATGCCACAACTGGCTCGTAGGTCTCTCGATAGAGATCTTCAAACCGAGCAGCCTTCTGATCGGATAGGTTTGCCGCCACTTTCCCCTTTGTTGTTCGTCAGCCGATATAGACCGAAGAAACGTCGTTGTTCCAGCCACTGTTCATCGATGAAGCCTGATCGTAGGCCTGCGTCAGGTTGGTCGGATACAAGGCACCTCCGCCATTCGAGTAGTCAGCAAAAACCGAGTTGCACGCTCCGACCTTGTACGAAGAAGTCCTGTTGTTGAATCCATACGAGGAAAGGTTCAGCCACTGATAACGGTCACGCAGGTAGAGCACAGGCGACCTGTACGCCGTCAAGTCGTACAGGCGAAGAAAACTCGAACATGTCGAAGAGGCCACACGTCTGATTCTCTGACTCGCCTCTGCCTTGACGTACTCGTTTTCCAATTCCGCAATCCGCCGATCCATCTCGGCCTCCGACTCGAAACACTCAGAAACACCAACTTCTTGCCAGATGAGGCATGCTCGAGCTCCACCCCAGCTCTCGGCGAGGTTGATGCTCTCTCCTGCAAAGGTCGCGAAGACTGCGTTTCCCTCGGTTGTGATCTGTTCTTGTTTGTACGTCTCATCTGTCCCTTGACCAGAGATCAGCACCAGACTGACCATCAGAGTCCAGCTCGCAAGGACATCTATCTTTCCAGGCACTTGTTCTCTCCCTTTCAAAGAAGCGGCCGTAGAAGCGGTTTGCATCTACATGACATATGTGTCCGGAAGCGGTCATGCGTCGCGTGACCTCGTCCCGTGCCGAGAGCGACCGAGCGGCCTTCGAAGATGCCTATCGCGAGACGTACTCCAAGACGCTTGCATACGTATTGCGCCGTACCGTCGATCTCGAAGATGCGCACGATGTGGTAGCCGAGACGTACACGGTGGCTTGGAGGCGGGTCAAGACCTTCTTGGGCACCGACGAGCCTCAGGCGTGGCTCTATGGGGTCGCCCGTAAGCAAATGCACAACAGGTGGCGCTCCAACCGGCGGTTGTTGCTGCTTAGAGAGAAGGCTCAGGGCACATTGCCCACTAAGCCCGCTCCTGTTGATCCGTCCTGGTCGGCTGAGAAGCGCGATGAGTATGAACTCGTTTGGACGGCCATGTCACGACTGTCGATCAAGGATCAAGAGATTCTTCGGCTGGCAGCGTTCGAAGAGCTGAGCCACGAGGAGATCGGGGTTGTGTTGAACACCCCAGTGCGGCGGGTGAGGTCGATGCTCTATCGCGCCCGCGAGCGGTTGAACGTCGAGTTGGCCGTGGCCGAACAGCAACAAGAAGGCGAATCCAGACACAAACCTTCAGAAGGTCAAAGAAACGAACCTGACCAGGACACTCACCGATGAGCGATCAACACGACGGACTAGCCCGTCTTCGGGCAACGAACCCGATTGACACGGGGGATGTCGATGGTCCCGATTCGGCGCGGGCCCAACTCATTTTCAACAAAGTCACGACGACGGAGTCCGGCATATTCAGCCGCCAGTCGCTGAGGCTCGCCATCATCTTGGCCGCCCTCCTGGTGTTGACCACCGCAGCTGCCATCGTGTTGACTCGGCCCATTCAGATAGCCACTGCGATCAGTTGCTATCGGTCGGTTGACCTCAACGCCGACATAGCAGTAGCGGCGAGTGGCACCGACGCCACCGCCGCGGCCTGCGAATCCGCATGGTCGGATGCGGTCCTGGTCAATGAGGACTTCGGGCCTCCGGGGTTTGTCCCGCCGCTTACTGCTTGCGTGAAAGAGAACGGAGCCTTGGCGGTGTTCCCCACGGACGACGGGTCGACATGCGACCGACTTGGACTCGCCCGCCCCGACCCTTCCAGCCAGGGACATGCAGATCTGATACGCAGAGTCGAGGCTGACTTAGTCGACTACTTCTCGTCGGACAGCTGCATCTCCATGGATGATGCGGCACAGAAGGTGCGACGAGTCCTCGACGAAAGTGGCTTGGCTTCGTGGCAGATGACGACGCAACCAACGACTCCCGAAAGACGTTGCGCCAGTTTCTCACTCGACGAGACAACCGAGACCGTGTACCTAGTGCCGATCGACTGAAACGATTCTGTTGGATTTGTCGCGTTAACCCGCGACATCGGCTGGGATGAGGACACAGAGACAGAGGACCACTCAGGAGGTATGGAATGGAAGCACCGCATCGCCTTTTGGCTTCGCTGGTGGCCACCCTGCTGCTTTTCGCAGCATGTACGTCTGTAGCGAATCCGGAGTTGGACGAAAGAGCCATCCTTGGGGTTCTGGTCCCGTGGGGTGATCTTGACGCAGAGCGGCAGCTCGCTCAGGAGGTTCATGATCGTGAGCAGCAACTGGTCGCGGATTGCATGAAAGGGCTCGGCATGCGATTCACTCCAGTTGGGTATGAGGCCGTGGCCTTCGGGCCCGGCATTGGCGTAGACCGAACCGAGTTCATAACCCGCTATGGCTTCGGGATCTCAACCAACGATGAAACTTTTGCCGCATTTGAGCGGCACACCCGTGATGCAGAAGATCCAAATCAGGAGCATCAAAGATCCTTGTCGCAGCAACACAGAACTCTGTACTCAGAGACGCTGAGTGTCTGCGACCGGCGGGTTCGCGAGGCATTGCCTAGGTTGCCGAAACCGTTCCAGCAGGCGGTAGATGGTCTCAAGAACCGAGTTACGGCGGATATTCGGGTCATCACCGCGGAACAGGAATGGGAAGCTTGCGTGCGTGGTACTGCCAGCTCGGTCCTACCCGACTTCTCCACGCTCGATGACGTTCTTGCCTGGCTCTTGCACGAGTACCAGCTCGTCAAAGAGCGCCCTGCGCAGCTTGCGGCACTGCAGGACTTGGAGAGGGAGATAGCTACGGCTCACCTCGAGTGCGAACCGCCGGTCCTAGCGGCAATGCGCGAGGTGGCTGCTGAGTACGAGCCCTCGTTTGTTCATGACCACGCTGATGTGTTCCAAGAGCAACTCGAGTTTCTCGTGGCTGGATGAAGATGCACAGTCGGCCTTCATACGTATGAGCGGCGACATCCAGTCGATTCCGGACACTGAGGCGTGTGTGAGTCGGCCCGCGGTGGGCGGAGGTTTGTTTCTTGGCTCCTTGGCAGTTCTCAGCCTTCTTGTTGCTTGTGGGGGCGGTGTCGAAACAGGCGCATCCACTGTTCTCGAAGAACAGGCATCCACGACTGCTGCTCATGTGTCATCGACTACAACATCGTTGCCACCTTCCGAACCGGCTTCGAATCTTGACTTGTCGGCCCACCAATGGGTGACGTTGGGACGAGACGGGCTGGTGGCGGCGGACGGAACGGTGGTGTGGCCAGCATCATCTCAGTTCGACAAAGCGGTCGCACGCGATCGCGCGGGAGGACTCGTCTTTGTTGAGGGGTCGAATCTCCTTTGGTTTGCCGAAGGTAGGGCCGAACCGGTTCTCGTCGTCCAAGGGGTACCTGGTCGGTTAGTGGAAGTCGTCAGCGCTGGAGGGGAGATGGTCGCCGCACTCGGGTACGAAGAGTTCGCGCACTTTCGGCTCTCCGACGGGACTGGAGTGCCAGATCTCGATGGCTACGTGGCAGTGGAACAGAACGGGGCGGAGGTCTGGTCTGCTGCCAACGGATGGTCTGTGTGGATTGAAGGTCCAAGCCTGGCAAATGCCGACGAAGGAACACCCACTGAGGTGTTAACGCATGCACGACTTCAGATAGCCGACGAAACCGGTGAGATGATTGGCGACCAGCAGATCGGAACCGACGATGAGGCATGGGTCAGAATCCACGACTTTGATGGCCGCCGACTCATTGTCTCTCGCGGCCCGATTGAGCCTGCCGCACCACCAGAGACCTTTTTTGTGGTCGACCTGAGTTGTGCAACATGCACAACCGTGTTCACCGCGGCCTTAACGTCTGCAACCTTGGTGCATCAAGACACCGACTGGGATGGACCGCTGGAGTACGGGCCACAAACGTTCGTCGAGCAGGGCTCCTGACAGCTTTGCTGGGTGGAGAAGTTCTGCTGGTTGTGAGTCTGATGAAGTGACTTTGGAGTACTTCTTCTGAGCAGTCTGCTTCGACACGCCAAGCATCACATCGATCTCGGACCAGCTTCGTTTTAGCCGCCTTGTTACGTCGATGCTCAGAGGCGACGCATCGCTCGAATCGGGTCAACACGACCCGCTTGGACGGCCGGGAGCAGTCCCGCTATCGCTCCGACAAGACCACCGAGCCCGATGGCCAAAGGAAGCAGACGCACATCAAAGACCGGCTGCCACGCCAGAAAGGCTGAGAAGGCGAGGACCACGACGAGACCCAGAACACATCCGGCGCCACCGCCCAAGACGCCGAGTGTCAGAGACTCGGTGAGAACCAAGCGAACGATGTCACTTCGCTTTGCGCCGAGTGCCCTGCGGGTTCCGAATTGTTCCGTTCGCTCGACGACGGAAGTCATGACGGCTGACGCGATGGCAAGTGTCCCGACGACCAAGGCAACCCCAGCCGCCACCAAGAATGCGAGCCTGGTGTCACCCTCGACTTGTCTTCTTAGGATCTCAGGTTCAGGGGGTGCCAACGCAACGAAGCTGGAAGGTGATTCGGGTCCGAGTGCTATAGGAGCCTGTTGTGCGACCGATCCGCCTGCACCTGGTGTGACCCTTACCAAGATGCCGGTGTTTCCTTCGTTGCTCCAGATAGAAGGATCGAAGTTGGCCTCCGGGGTGATCACCCAGCCATCCACCCTTGGATCCACATCCCCAGCTTCTACATATCCGATGATGGTGACTGGCCGTCCTTCCACCCAGATCGTGAACGGGCCGGCGAATCGCGGAAGTGCGAGCTGGGAGACGACACTCTTACCGAGCACTGCTATCGGAGGTGTCGATGGCTGAATCGTGGCCGAGTCCCAAAGCCGGCCTTCCGAAACTGACAGGTCAAGGGCACCGGTCAGATCTCCGCCGACGACCACAGGAGTCACGCTGATCACACGACCATCCACTGGCCGCATCGATGCGTCGCGCGTGCCCAAGACAGATGTTCGAGCAGCGGCGATCACGCCCGTGATCTCGGTGAGGGAGGCAAGATCAGCGTTACGCAACCTGGCGTCTTCGAGAGGCGACGCCGGCTCTACATAGACGACGGATGCGAGAAGCGCATCGAACCTGACCGATATCTGATTGGAAGCAGTCCAAGAGAGCCCTAGAACGGCCACGATCGTCGCTATCCCCAGGGTCGAGCCCAGCGAGGCAACGAGGGACCTTCCTTTACGCTCCCCGATCGACCGGCTCGTCTCGCGGACAAGGTCTCTCAACTTCATGGGTTACACGAGACAGCCATCTCGAAGGCTCACCACAAGCTGGGCTCGTTCAGCCGAACGAGGATCGTGAGTCACCATGACGACAGTTACTCCGGCTCTGTGTATCCGATCGATCTCGTCGAGAACAGATTCAGCGTTGTCTGTATCCAGATTTCCGACTGGTTCGTCGCACAGCAGAATCCGCGGACGTCTGGCCAAGGCTCGTGCAATCGCAACTCGCTGGCGTTCCCCTCCAGATAACGTTCTGGCCGAAACCTCGGCTCTATCCTCCATCCCGACGGTTCGGATCGCTTCGTTGATTTCCTCGGCTCGTTCTTTTGTCGGACGTTCTTGATGTACCAGTCCGATCTCGACGTTGTCAGATACCGAGCGATCCTCGAACAGGTGATAGCTCTGGAAAACGAATCCGAGAGCGTCAGCTCTTGTCCTCGACCGCTCTCGATCAGTCCACCTGCTGGTGTCCTTGCCCTCAAAGACGAGAGTCCCGGCGCTGACCGTGTCGAGGAGACCCATGATGTTCAGCAAGGTGGTCTTGCCGCTCCCACTGGGTCCTGTAAGTGCGATGTATGAGCCAACCCCGACCTCAAAGTCCACACAATCGAGCACCTTGAGGTCATCGCCATAGATTTTGGAGACACCTGTGAGTCGGAGCGCGGGTTCTGTATCCATCTAACCAACCACGACTAGTTCGTCGCCCCCCAACCCTGACAAGATCTCGGTCCTTCCTCCGATTGTCACACCCAGCTCTACCTTGACTTTGTGCTCGCCTGATTGGTTGACAACAGTGACAAAAGACGTGCCGTCGGCGGCCGTGCGAACGGCCGACAACGGCACTGAAACGACCTCGTCGACTGTCGCTTCGAGTTCAACTTCCACGACCACGGGTGTTCCCGGCGGCACCGCGCCGGTATCTGCATCGATGAAGACGAACGTGTCGGTCACCGAATCAGAGTCAGCGTTCACCACCTGCGCCACCACCGAAGCAACGTTGCTATCTCCCACAAGAACCACAGCCGGATGCCCCATGTCCAGTTGGCTCGCTTGGGCAAATGTGGCTTCCGCTACAACGAAGGTATCGCTCGTACGAAGGTAGATCACTGGAGTAGCAGCGTCTGCAATAACACCTTGCTGGTACGGAGAGTGTTCAACGATCAAGGCTTCGTGAGGCGCTCCCAAGACCTCTTCGGCAGGAATACTTAGAGTCGGGGCGCGCAACAAGGCTCTAAGTTGGGCCTGCGCAACCGCGAGAGCCCGCTCAGATGTGGTCACAGTGGTCGCATCGGCTGTGGCCCGGGCGTCGGATAGCGCCTTCTTCGCGATATCGACAGCGTTCTCAGCTTCCCAGATGCTGATTGCTGTGGTCTCCGCCGGTGGAGGTGCCGGAGCAAACCCTATGTCGCCGTACAGTGCGGCTACTGCCGCCTCTGTGCCTGCTCCGAACACTCCGTCGACAGATTCGGGGCCCTCCAAGTAGCCAAGTTCCACCAGAGCCGATTGCAGGTTTTCAATGTCGACTCCGGTTAATCCCCGATGCAGATCGCGATACAGATTCGGCAATCCTGAGAAGAAGATCAGAGGTCGCCCCGAAAGAGCGACGATCGGGTCGCCGGATCGGATCACGACATCCGGAGTAGGCAGGTAAGTGATCACCGCCCGACTTGCACCAACTGGCACCCACGGGTCTACAGCAATCTCGATCTGTGGCTGCACTTCACCATCCAGAACCAAAACCTCTCGAAGGATCCCTACCTCAACGCCGGCCGTTATCGGTTTGGGTGGAGGCGGCTCTCTGACTGCCGCCGCATCTTCCTCCGCCGCAAATGAAGGGATCAGCAGCCAGCCGACGGCGAGGCCAGCGGCGATCAAGCCAAACCCTACGAGCGTCCGACGCAATAGTGCCAACGAGAGTTAGCTCCCCCACTCGGGGTACTTCTCGACCAGCCGTTGCACGATCTGGCTTTCCAGGCGATGCAGGACGGCCATGGTGGTTTTTGCAGCGCACTCAAAGTCGGCGACGGCCACGTCTATCTCAAGCGCCGCGAGCGTCGTGGCCTCGGCTCCGACGTCAGCTTGTTGCTCGATCAGTTCAGTGGGGTGCTCGCCCTGCACCAGCCGGTAACCACGATCGGACAGGCATTGTCGCCATGAGTCGACGGCGCCTAGGAACTCGGTCGATTGACCGGCAGCCTCATAGAGCGCTGCCAGCTCTCTCATTACAGCTTGATCTTCAAGGGGGATTTGGTTCGCCGAGCGACCAATCGATTCGCAGCTGTCATCCGCGGGGCGTTCGTTCGCGTGTACGTCACCGTTCAAGTCCTCGCGGTATGCCCTCTGCTCATCACTTGACAGAGACAAGTAAAAGAGGTGATTTCTGTCGGCAGCCGCTGTGCCGTCTTCCCCTGGCTCCACGCCTGTGAACATGCCGTAGCCGTATGTGGCCCGATACTCACGAAGTTCGCCGATCGTACGAGGTTCAGCGACAGCGGATCTTTGAAGAGGAGGTTCAAAAGACCAGCCTCTCTCCTGCATGCAGGAAGAGACGGCACGTGCCTCGGCATTGTGAATCTCGTCGGATACTGCTCCTCCGCCTTGGAACTCGAGGAGCGGACTCACGATGTCGGTATCGTTCAACGCGTTTTCAGCAGACAATCCTGCGTTCTCGGCAGAACTGGCCTCGCTTGGATGGCTCGTCTGTTCGTCTAGATGGTCTGGTGCAGTTGTGCCTACGCCACCACTCGAACACGCCGCAGTGACAACCAACGTCGCCATGGCGATTCTTCTCGCTGATCTGGAAGCACTCATAAGTCGCCTATTGAGCATCTCGCAGTTGATCGACCCCGAGGACGATCAACTGCGAGATTGATGAGGTGGACCCTTCAGTAGCCGGGATTCGTAACGTAGACGTTGTTACTCACCGTGACTCGCGTGTATCCCAAGCAGTTGGCATCATTCAGCTGTCTGGTCCACTCCACACTTCCACTCGCTTGCGTTGCGAGGCCGAAGGTTGAGCCCCACGGGCAAGATCCAGATCCCCCGTACCTATACGAAGAAAAATTGCTGTCTAAGACCACGGTCGGAAGCCGTCCCCAAATCGTCCGACATCCACTGTCGTACCGAAGTTCAAGCGTACCCCCTGGCACCGCCTTGGTGCGCACCGTTGAATTGGTGCCATTGCATAGCAGTGTGTCGGGCCACGTGCAGTCGTAGGCCATGTTGCTGCAGGATGCAGCCGAGGCAGGCAACCCCACCGGTAGTGCCATGAGGGCGATTACGGCGATGAGAATACTTCGTCTCAATGTCCTTTCCTTTCTCGAGATCGTTTCGATTTGTTACTTATGTGTCCACTACGAGCTCTATGTCGCGAAGAAATCGAAAGTTGAGCGATTTCGACCTTCTTGGATTGTCCAGGTAGCGGGTTGCGAACGGGAGTAGGCGCGGTTGGGGCCGAACTAGTCAGAGGGGTCAGCACCCCAGAATGTGGTCGTTTGTGCCACTGAGATCGAGCCTTCGGAACTGTTCGGCTACGAGCCTGATGAGCTGAATTTGGAGTACTTCCTCTGAGCAGTCTGCTTCGACACGCCAAGCATCGCACCGATCTCGGACCAGCTTCGTCTCGCCTCGCGAGCAGACCGAACAGCTGCGTTGAGCTCTTCATCCACCTTGTTGCGTCGAGTCACCGAATCGGCGATTGAGCGGAAAGCATCGGTGTTTGTGATCCGCCGGCCCGAGGGGTCGACCTTGTCTGCCCAATCTCCTAGCCCTTAGGCACGATCGAGTCTCGATCTGCTCATCCTTCGGTCAACTTTCGTCGAAGTGTGTCGAGGCTTGGTTGGGTCCCAACAGTGCAATCTGGGTAGAAGCCTGCGGCTGGAACTCGCCCAGTAAGGAGGCGAAGTCGTCCATCGCCCTTTGGACGTCGCTGTCCGCACTCGAATGGTGACCTTCGATCGTGATCAGAGCAGATGTCGTTGCTGGTCCGGCTGCACTCTGCCCACTTTGCCGCCAACACCAGCGGCGAGCGGAGACCAGGCCTGCCTCGTCCACGAACACGACCTCGCCTGGTTCGGGGTGGGTTGCGACATCGCTGCCCAGGTCCGTGAAGGACTCTGTACCGTCGGCGAACCTGACCACCGTGTCTCCCGTTACTCGAGCTTGATCGAACACGGCGACCGGCAGGCGATGTCTGATGCTCACCAGATTCGCTATGTCCACCATCGAATTGATCGACGGGATGTCCCCGACCTTGGTGAGGCGTCGAAGCAGAGCCTCGACAGCGGATCGATACTGTGTCGGCTTCACCCCGAATCCGGTGAACGTCCGACGCCAGGCGGCGAGACTCTCGATCTCTGACAGCGGCGCGTCGCCGATGTTGTCGATCGCTTCCCTTTGGCCCTCTAGGTATCTATCGAGGAGGGTGGGGCTCGACTCTCCGTTGACAGTCCCGTCGACTGTCATCACCGCCCCTCGCGTGGTGGGGAAGCGCTCCAAGATCTCCTCTGCGTAGCCGAATCCGCCCACCGTCAATACCGATCGAGCTTCACAACGTCTCGGGTGTCCCTGCGGCCTCCCCGTTGTCCCGGCGACGACATCTCCGACGGGTACCCGAGCGAGATCGCAAAGCGGACAGTCGAGCCTTCCGGTGCTCCTACGAACTGGCGAGCCGCTTCGGAGTCCTGGAGTGTCACCGGGCAGGAGGCGACACCCACGGCCTTGGCGGCGAGCATCATGTTCTGGGCGGCGCGTCCAATGTCGAACGGGTTCCCACCCTTCTCCTGCACCAAGACGATTGCCGCCACCGAGTTCTCTATTGGCTTGGTGTAGTTGCCAAATGAGGCGAGCCCGGCAATCCGCTCTGGGTCGGTTATCGCGACGAATGTCCAGGCCTGGTCGTTCTTGGAGCTGCCAGTCCATCGCCCTGCTTCGAGGATCGCCTCGAGGTCTTCGTTGGACAGCGGCTCGTCTCTGTATTCGCGGATTGCCCGCAGCTTGATCACGAAGTCGTATAGGTCGCTCATGGTGGTGAGCCTATGAGGTGTCGGCCCTCTCCGGCGCGATCCGGTCATGCAATCCACCCGGGTCGGCTCGGCCGTAGGCTGCGCTCATGGCAACACCACACATCTCAGCCGAGAAAGGCGCCTTCGCTCCTTCGATCCTTCTTCCCGGCGACCCCTTGCGCGCCGAGCACATCGCAAAGAGTTTTCTCGACGATGCGGTGCAGGTGAACGCGGTGCGGAACATGCTCGGCTACACCGGCAGCTACAAGGGTGTTCCGGTGTCCGTGATGGGCACCGGCATGGGCATTCCTTCAGCTTCGATCTACGCCACCGAGCTGATCACCGAATATGGCGTCGAGCGCCTGATCCGGGTCGGGTCGTGCGGCGGGATACCGCCGACCGTCGAGATCCGGGATGTCATCCTCGCCATCGGCGCCTGCACCGACTCCGGAGTCAACCGGGTTCGCTACGGCAACGACGACTTTGCTGCCACCGCCGACTACTGGCTGCTCAACGCTGCGGAGCAGGCAGCTTCGGCGAAGGGGGTGTCGGTCAAGGTGGGCAACGTGCACTCGGCCGACCTCTTCTACAACCCCGACAGTGAGGCCTTCGACCGGATGGAGGCGATGGGTGTCCTGGCTGTCGAGATGGAGGCCGCCGGCCTCTATGGCGTCGCCGCCGAGAAAGGCGGACGCGCCCTCACCATCGCAACCGTCTCCGACCATGTGCGCACCGGAGAGGCGACCAGCTCCGACGAGCGGCAGAGCACCTTCAACGAGATGGTTGAGATCGCACTCGAGGCCGTGCTCATCGACGTGGCCCGCTAACTCACCTCGTACTGGACTCTTCGGGCTTCGGCCACGATGGGCCGGACGAGGTTGGTGATCAGGTCGAGATGATCGGGGTGGCCGGAGTACGCACGCCAGTCGTCTTCTGAATCGAAGTCGGCGACCAGTGCCATGTCAGGGTTGCCGTCACCGAGGCCCAGATCGGGCCCGAACTCGTAGCGCCTTATGAACGACATCACCTGAGGCATTGTGGCCAGGCCGTCGTAGAGAGCCTGCTTCTGAGTGTCGGTGGCTTCGTCACTGAAAGTGAGCATGAGCGTGTGTCTGAAGACCATGTTCGAAGTCAACCAGAGTCATGCGTACCCTGCCCGGTTCATGTCAGCCGATCAAGCAGTCGTCAAGAGGGCGATAGCGGACGCCTTTCCGCTCTACATACCTGCGATTCCCTTCGCTCTCGTGATCGGCGTCGCCGTCATCGAGACCGGGATGAACCCGTTCGTGGGTTGGACGACCGCCTGGATGATCTTCGGTGGGGCAGCCCAAATCACCCTGGTCGCGTTGCTTGGATCGGGGAGCGCGGTGGCTGCCGCAGTGGCTGCGGCAATCGTGGTCAACGCCCGCCATCTCATGTACTCGGCGGCGCTGACGCCGAAGTTCCAGGAGCAGCCGCGGTGGTTCCGCTGGCTGGGCCCATACGTCCTCATCGACCAGGTGTTTGCCCTGGTCATGCTCCGGCAGGACGACGATCCAAAGACGTTCCGCACCTACTACCTCGCCTGCGGCCTCTTCTTCTGGTCCTTCTGGCAGGTGACGATCATCACCGGTCTCTTCATCGGCCCGGTCATTCCCGACGAGTGGAACCTTGCGTTTGCCGTCCCGATCCTCTTCCTCGGCCTGGTGGTGATGGGGATCGATCGCTTTCCCAAGCTGGTGGCGGCGCTGGTGGCGGCTGCTGTGACCTTCTTGTTTGCCGGCCTTCCGAGCAGGTCCGGTTTGTTGGTCGGGGCAGTTGTGGGAATCGTTGCCGGGACTCTTACCGAGAGGTGGGCGAGCGATGAGTGACCTTGTGGCGGTGGTCCTGGTCGGGATCGGCACCTACCTCTCCCGCGCCTCTTTCATCTTGGCCCTGGCCAACAGGGCCATCCCTCCCCGCGTGGTCCAGGCTCTGCAGTATGTGGCCCCGGCGGTTCTCGCCGCACTGATCATCGCCCTCCTCACCACCGACGAGGGGACCGTTGCCATCGGGCTCCCCGAGTTGTCTGCCTTCCTTGCCGGTGGTGCCGTGGCCTACAAGACACGGAACCACCTCTACACCCTGATTGCGGGGATGGCGGTGTTCTGGATCGTGCGGGCGACTATCTGAGCAATGAGAAAGGGGCCTCCGGAGAGGCCCCTTTCGACTCCGCCCGCTTTCGGGCTTTCTCGGCTAGAGGTCTAGCCGAAGATCTGGCTGATCCATCCGGTCTCCAGTGCGACGATGAGAACCGTCAGCACCCAGAGGACCACATGGATCTCCTTGATCTTCCCACTGATCGCCATCAGCACCGTGTGCGCCACGAGGGCAAGGCTGATGCCGAAGGTGATCGAGTAGGTGAAGGGCATTCCGACGATTGCCAGGAATGCTGGGATCGACATCCGGTAGTCCGACCAATCGATCTTGGTCGCACTCGTCATCATCATCGCACCGATGATGATGAGAGCAGCCGCCGTTGCGACACCGGGGATTGCCTCGGCCAGCGGCGAAGCGAACATCGCCACCAGGAAGAGCCCGGCGACGACGAGGGCTGTGAGCCCCGTCTTCCCGCCTTCCTCCACACCTGCACCCGACTCGATGTAGGTCGTTGTGCTCGAGGTGCCTAGCGCCGCACCGGCTGCGGTGGCCAGGCCGTCCGCAGTGAAGGCCGCGCGTGGCGCCTCGATGTTGCCTTCGTCATCCAGCATCCCAGCCTTCTCGGTGAGGCCGATCAGGGTTCCTGCCGTGTCGAAGAAGTCGACGAACAAGAAAGTGAAGATGACGGTCACAACACCCAGGGCCAGAGCTGCGCCAATGTCCATGGCACCGATCAGGTCGGACGGCCAGGTGAATCCGAGGATCCCACCGCCGAAGCCGGCCCACGACTCCAGGGATTCGCCTCCGTAGTTGTAGGCGTCGAGACCCAAGACGATCACCACGATCGTGCTTGCGATGATCCCGATGAGGATCGCGCCTTTCATCTTCCTGGCGAGCAGTGCGCCGGTCACCACCACGGTTCCCAGGGCAACCCAGGGGAGCGGCCCGCCGAAGTCACCGACTGTGACGAAGGTCGCCGGCGAGTCCTGCAAGAACCCGGCTCCCACGAAGCCGATGATGGCCAGGAATGCGCCGATACCTGCCGTTATGGCGTGCTTCAGATGAAGCGGTATCGAGTTGAGGATGTACTCGCGCAAACCCGTCAGGGCGATGATCGCGAACAGGATGCCCGACACGAACACGGCACCGAGCGCCGTCTGCCATGCAAGACCCAGCCCCAAGACCACGGTGAACGTGAAGTACGCGTTCAGCCCCATCCCAGGCGCCAGAGCGAAAGGAAGCTTGGCCCACAACGCCATGAGCAGGGTCCCGAACGCCGCCGCGAGGCAGGTGACCACGATGAGCTGCGGAAACAGGTCCCCGGGCGAGGACATGAAGATCCCGTTGGAGAGAATCGCCGGGTTGACGATGACGATGTAGGCCATCGCCAGGAATGTGGTGATGCCCGCCCTCACCTCCGTCCCGACCGTGGACCCTCTTTCGCTTATCTGAAAGTAGCTGTCGAGCCCGGATGAGCCGCCCACGTCGGACGGCGTTTCCGTTACTGCCATTGATTGACTCCTCCCGTTGATGGCAGAGGCCAAAATATCGGCTGGGGACCTCGCGCGTCGCCGTGACCGGGAGCTTTCTGCCCAATCTGGGCTTGAAAGGCCCCTGAGCTAGCCGGGAAGGGTTGTCGCCTGCTGGAAGCGGAGGCGCCAGTCGGTGCCGTCGGTGACCCAAACCGACGATCGACGCGCCCGTTGGGTGACTCCGTTGTTGGTGATTTCGTTCTCGTAGGTGACGAGCACGACTTCGTCGGTGAGTGGCTCAACGCGAAAGTCGTCAAACGGGAACTCCACGGTCACCGCATTGTTGGCCGGGGCGTCGATCAGGTGATCGCGGTCGTACACATCGCCAAAACGGCAGAACTCACGGAAGTCGTCGGTCAGGATGGCATCGCGGCTGCTCGGGTCGTCTCGCCACAGGCTCTCCTCGCGCTCACGAAAGAACTCGGGTGCTGGTGTGTTCATGTGTGACATGGGTAGTGGCTCCAAGTCGAGTCGGCAAACGTGGCCGTCGACAGATCAGTCGACGCGGCGTGCCCCCAGATGCTCAAAGAGTCGCTCGGAGGGAGTGTTGCCTTCGGTGATGAAGAGTGTTGCGAGCCGCTCCCCGGCGAGCGCCAGGCTCTGCAAGCTGTCCGCGACGCAGGCGGTCCCGATGCCGCGGCCTTTGTATCCGGGGTCGGTCATCACGTATCCGACGAAGGCGCCTTCGTCACCCCACCGATTCACGAGACAGGCCGAGATGGCTGTGTTCTTGTCGAGCACGATCCTGGAGTGCTCGTGCAACGGGTCAGAGTCGAAGAAGTCGGCGACCTCGGCACGCGCATCGTCGAGTGTCTCCTGCTCGTAGTCGACGGTGTCTCGGTACGCATCGAGCATCAGCTTGGCAAGGATCTCGATGTCGAACGGGGTCACCGGCCGCACGGTGTAGTCAGACAACGCGGCATCGCCGGCCTCAACCTTGTCGAGGTCGATCACGTACTGGACTTTCATGAACCGGTCCATCCTCGAAGCATTGTGGCCTGCCTCTTGGCGTTGGTGTGGTGTTCTCGTCGGCAGCTGCTCATGACAGGTGGTCACGACCGAGTTTCCAGCCCCAAATCCCCATGCCCACCCCCATTGCGAGGGCTATGGCTCCGAACAGCCCCAGACCCAGCCCCCAGAACAGCCACGATCGATCGGCGGCGTCAGTGCCAACCAGGTCGATGACGCCGTAGATGTAGGCCCCGAGCATGAACGCGCCGAGAAGGCCGATGACGCCCGCCGCTGCCAGCACCAGCCAACGGATCCAGTGTGGTCCTCTCACAAGCACATTGTGCCCAACTCCGGCCGATGTGCTCCTGCACTTGGAGCATTCTGTTGTTCTAGTCGTCTGGTCTGAGGTCCTCCGGCAGCCAATCAGGCCAATCCTCGACTATCAGAAGTCGTCCTTTGGAAACAAGTGCGACCAGGCGGAAAGGCGTTTGGGCTGTGGTGTTGTCGTAGATGACTGCTTCATGGACCTTGTCCACTGCTTCTGCAAGAAATCCCCACAATCTCTTCCATCTTGCCCTGACCTTCTCCACAGGTGCCGTGTGTCCGCCGTTGGCAAATCGGTTCGCCACCCGTCGGACGGCCAAGTCCTTTGGAACGGCGATGATGTGAAGCGTCACCAGGTATCCGGCCTCCAGCGCTTCATCGATCAAATCGACCTTTGAAAGATGAGAGAAGACGGTCTCGGTCGCGAACGACATTCCTGCTCCGATCCGTCGCGACCGCTCGCTCGCCGCCAGGGTGGCGGCTTCGTAGGATTGGTGTTCTTCGTCGCCCGGCCAGAGTCGCTCTGCGATCCGATCTGCGTTTATGAATTCGAGATTTGTCGCAGGGCCGAGAATCTCGTCGTAAAAGGTGCTTTTTCCGGCACCGTTGGGCCCAGCAATGACATGCAGGACCGGATCGGGCATCTAGCTCTCTGTTGCCTGTCTCTCGACCACGTTTCCCTCTTCGTCGAGTTCCACATATGAGCGCCCGGTCTTTGCGAAGCGCGAGGCGAAGTCGAGTTCGCCTCGAAGCATCTCCATTCGGCTGGCCCACTCGGCGCGAACCACAGCCTGCTCCTTGGCGTTGAGTTGGTCGTAGGTCGCCGCTCCATTGAGCACATTCCACACGACCTGCACCGAAACCTCATCAGAGGCCTCGATCTCACGTCCAATCCGGGCCCAGTGGGTGATTTGCTGGGCAGCGCTGCGATCCATCATCTCACCGATGTCTTTGGCGGACTCGTAGAGCGCGGTATCCACTCGGGTCGGCGAAGACTTGGCCATGGCACCAGTGTAGCAAACTGCTACACTGGTGCCGGAGAGCTTGTGTCAGCTACAGCCGGTGGTGTCCCCGCAGGTGAGGCAGACGTAACAGCTGCCGTTGCGGATGGTCATGTGACCGCAGTTGGAGCACACCGGGGCATCGCCCATGTTCTCCGAGAGGGCCGCGTCGGCGACTGCTGCTTTTTCCCCGACGGCAACGGTCGCCATCGTCTTCTCGGTCACCACAGCGGTTGCTGCCTCGCCGTTTGAGGAGGGAGCGGCCTCCGGGATGGTGCCGTTCGACGACTCGACGAACTCGGCAGCTCTCGCCACCACCTCGACATCGCTCTCGGCAGCCGCGTCGGTCAGATCGAGTTGGACTCCTGCCTCGACTGCGATTCCCTTGGGCGGTGAGGCCAGTTCCCCTTCGCGGTTCGGCGGCACCTGGGCCAGCTCGTCCCTTTCCAGGTACTCGACTCCGAGAGCACGGAAGACGTAGTCCACGATCGAGTTGGCCATCTTGATGTTGTCGTGGCCCTCGACCATGCCCCTCGGCTCAAACGTCTGGAACGTGAACGTGTCCACGAACTCTTCCAAAGGCACGCCGTACTGGAGGCCCTTGCTCACTGCGATGGCGAAACAACTCAGCACACCTTTGAGGGTGGCGCCCTCTTTGGCGAGGTCGATGAAGATCTCACCAAGACTGCCGTCCTCGTACTCGCCGGTCCTCAAGTAGACCTTGTGGCCACCGACCCTTGCCTCTTGCAGGTACCCGTTGCGCCGGGCAGGCAGCAAGAAGCGGGGTGGCTTCATGCCTTGGGCGTAGGCCTGGGTGGGAGACAGGCCGGCCGGCAGGTTGCCCCAGTGGATGGCCTTCTCGGCCTCAACCGCAGCGGTCACCGCTTCGTGCTCGTCTTCGCTCTCCTCGCCTTCGTCAGCAGTCGCAGACAACGGCTGCGAGGCTTTGGAGCCATCTCGGTAGAGAGCCATGGCCTTCAAACCCAGCTCCCAGGAGAGGTGGTAGGCCCCCTCGATGTCTTCGGGAGTCACCTCGGCGGGCATGTTGATCGTTTTCGAGATCGCTCCCGAGATGAAGGGCTGGGCGGCCGCCATCATCTTGATGTGACCGTTGTGATGGATGAACCGTTCCCCGTACTTGCCGTTCTTATTGGCGGTGTCGAAGACGCTCAGGTGCTCGTCTGAGACATGGGGGGCGTTCTCGATGGTCTGCCTGCCGCAGATCACGTCGTTGGCCTCGGCGATCTGCTCGCGGGTGAAGCCCAATGCCCGGAGAAGGTCGAAGTCCCACGAGGTGTACTCGTCGACGGTGAAACCGAGTCGCTGCAAGGTCTCCTCACCGAAGGTGAACACGTTGAAGGCGTGCTTCAACTCGAAGACGCCAGGCAGCGTCGCCTGCAACTTGATCAGGTCCTCCTCGGAGAATCCCTTCTCGAGCAGGCTCTCGGTGTTGATGTGCGGTGCGCCTTCGATCGAAGACGTGCCCACGATGTACTCGACGATGTCGTGGATCTGGTGGATGTCGTAGCCGAGCCGGGTCAGTGCCGGGGCGACCGACTGGTTGACGATCTTGAAGTAGCCGCCACCGGCCAGCTTCTTGAACTTGACCAGTGCGAAATCGGGTTCGACACCGGTGGTGTCACAGTCCATCAGGAGACCGATGGTCCCGGTGGGTGCCAGCACCGTCGCTTGGGCGTTGCGGAAGCCGTGCTCCTCACCACGCTCCAACGCGAGATCCCAGCCTTCCCGGGCTGCGGCCAACAGGTCGTCAGGGCAAAGATCCGCATCGATTCCCATGACGGTCGTTGTGACCCCGTCGTAGTCGTTGCCGTCGTAAGCAGCCACCCGATGGTTGCGAATCACTCGCAGCATCGCTTCGCGGTTCTCCTCGTATCGAGGGAAGGGGCCTGTTGTCCCCGCGACCTCAGCTGAGGTCGCATAGGAGTAGCCGGTGAGGATCGAGGTCAGTGCGCCTGCGATTGCCCGGCCCTCCTCGGAGTCGTAGGCGATCCCCTGACGCATCAACAGCGATCCCAGGTTGGCGTAGCCGAGGCCCAGGGTCCGGTAGTCGTACGAGCCTTGGGCGATCTCAGCCGAGGGGAAGTGGGCCATGGCAACGGAGATCTCGAGCACGACGGTCCAAATCCGGATGGCGTGCTTGTACGCCTCGATGTCGAAGACACCGGTCTCGTCGTCATAGAAGCGGACCAGGTTGACGGAGGCCAGGTTGCAGGCCGTGTCGTCCAAGAACATGTACTCCGAGCACGGGTTCGAGGCACGAATCCGGCCACCAGCCGGGCTGGTGTGCCATTCGTTGATCGTGGTGTCGAACTGGAGGCCGGGGTCGGCGCAGGCCCATGCGGCCTCTGCGATACGGGTCCACAGTTCCCGAGCCTTGATCGTCTTCCTGACCGTGTTGTCGGTGCGATTGATCAGGTCCCAGTCGGCGTCCTCCTCGACTGCCCGGACGAAGTCGTTGGTGATCCGGACCGAGTTGTTCGAGTTCTGCCCTGACACGGTGGCGTAGGCGTCACCGTTGAAGTCGGCAGCGAACCCGCCATGCTGGATGAGGACCTTGGCCTTGTCCTCCTCGACCTTCTTCCAATCGGTGAAGGTCTCGATGTCAGGGTGATCGACGTCGAGGATGACCATCTTGGCGGCACGACGCGTGGTCCCGCCCGACTTGATGGCCCCGGCGGCTCGATCGCCGATCTTGAGGAAAGACATCACTCCAGAGCTCTTGCCGCCGCCGGAAAGGGTCTCGTTCTCGGCGCGGATCGAGGAGAAGTTGGACCCGGCGCCCGACCCGAACTTGAAGATGCGAGCTTCCCGGACCCAGAGATCCATGATCCCGCCAGGATTGACGAGGTCGTCTCCCACGCTGAGGATGAAACACGCGTGTGGGGCGGGACGCGAGTACGAGTCGGGGGAGGCCTTCATCTCGCCGTCGGCACCGTCGACGTACCAGAACCCTTGGGCCGGACCCGTCAGGCCGTACGCCCAGTTGAGCCCGGTGTTGAACCACTGAGGCGAGTTGGGGGCGGCCATCTGGTTGGCGAGCATGTAGCGAAGCTCGTCTTCGAAGTTCTCCGCATCCTCGGTCGAGGCGAAGTAGCCCTCCTTCTCACCCCAATGACGCCAGGTGCCGGCCAGCCGGTCGAAGACTTGCTTCGCCGAGCGCTCCGGGCCGGTGACCGGGTTGCCCGAGTCATCGAGAAGTGCCTCGCCGTTGTCGTCGCGTTGGGGGACACCGGCTTTGCGGAAGTACTTGGACACCATGATGTCCGAGGCGACCTGGCTCCACTGAGCCGGGATCTCGGCGTCGGTCATCTCGAAGACGATCGAGCCGTCGGGGTTGGTTATCCGCGAATCCCTGGTGGACCAATCGAACTGGTCATAGGGGTCGGTGCCAGCCTCGGTGAAACGTCGGCTGATCCGCAGGCCTTTGCTCATGTAGGTGCCTCCTCCGCACAACCTCGACAGGTGAGGGCATGCAGCAGCCAGCACCGGCGAGGAATCTTGTCCATCTCATCCCAACCACAAGATGTTGTGGTGTCTGGGGAAGTGACCACCACATCTTGTATGGACTCCAACACTGTAATTACACGCGTGTCACTGGTCAAGAACCAACTTATCCACAGGTGGGAAACGGGTCGAGACGCCCGGTCTCAGGGGGCGTTCGACAGGGAAGTCGATGTTTCGAGCGAGCGCTCGGGGGAAGTGACCGGCACGTTAAATCGCATCGGTCACTTCGGGCCAGCCGAGCTGCAAACGAGTTTTCGCGGGCTCAGCTGTGACAGCTCGTCAGCCGGCGGGGTGGTCCCAGGCGTCTTCGGGGCGACCGGTGTCGACACTCCACCTGGGAAGGAAGAACTGGACGAGAGGCCCGATCCCGACGGCGAAGAGAATCGTGCCGATCCCAAACGTGCCTCCCAGGAGCACGCCGACGATCAGCACCGAGACCTCGAGCACGACACGGGTCAGTCGAATCGACGGCCCTCGTCTCGCGACGGCGGTCATCAGGCCATCCCTAGGGCCAGGGCCGAGATTGGCGCCGATGTACATCCCCGAGCCGACGCCGACGATCACGATCCCGCCGATCATCAGGGCCGCGGCCCAAAGGGTCTCCGAGGGCGTCGGCACCACGGCAATGGTCACGTCGATCATCACGCCGATGATGATGGCGTTGAGCAGCGTGCCGATCCCGTACCGCTCACGCAGTGGCAGCCACGCGATCAACACGATGAAAGAGACGATGATCGTCCAGCTGCCCACGGTCAGGCCGAGCTGTCTGGCCAGGCCTTGATGCAGCACGTCCCACGGTGAAAGGCCAAGTTCGGAAACCACCATCAGCCCGGAGCCGATGCCAAAGATGACCTCCCCGACGACCACCTGAGTGAGCCGCCGCGGGAGATTCTTGCCTGACACGGGAATGAACATCGGTCGGGGCACGCTAACAATGGGGCCGCAGCGAACAGACACGAGCGTCGTTTGGGACGCTCCCGGACAGGAGGACCGCCAATTGGCCGTTGACTTCACGGTGAAGGACGCAACCGGAGCCTCATGGGCTCTATCCGAGCACCTCGACTCTGCCGTGGTCATAACCTTCAACCGAGGGGACTTCTGAACGTACTGTCACGGCCAGTTGGCCGTCATGGCGCAGCGTCAGGATGAGTTCAACGCCCAAGGCGCCAAGGTCTATGGCCTCAGCGCCGACACCCCCGGTCAGAACTCGGCGGTGATGGAGAAGCTCGCTCTTCCTTTCGCAGTCCTGTCCGACGAGGCAAAGGACCAAGCGGTCAGGCCGCTGGGGTTCGACGACGAGAACGACCCGAGGCAGATCTCGCGTCCCGGTGTAGTGATCATCTCGCCCGAGGGTGAGATCGTCCACCGCTTCGTCGGCCGTGACTACGCGGACCGGCCAGACGAAGACGATCTTCTCGAAGAGCTGGTGAAGTTGGGCCTCGACGAGGTGGAGCAACCGGTCGATCAGGCCGGCCCACCACAGCCGGGTGAGAAGGCCATGCCCGGCGAGGGTCTCCGGTTCTACTTCTCGGGTGCCAAGTTCGCCACGCTGGCCTTGAGAAGCCGATACCGCGAGCTGGGCAAGGAGTTCGCCGACGATGCCAAGCGGTATGTGCAGATGACCGAGCGCTATATCGAAGCCATGTCTGCCGTCGAGGAGCGCAAGGGATAACGTGATGGCCCATGCAGGGGCCGGACATCCAACTCTTCGTCACCTGCCTGGTTGACACCATGGCGCCCGAGGTGGGCCGGGCCAGCGTGAATGCGCTGGAGGCCACCGGCCGCACGGTCGGGTTTCCTGAAGGCCAGTCGTGTTGTGGCCAGCCGGCGTTCAACGTCGGTCTCTGGGACATGGCCAGAGAGATGGCCGCACACACCCTCGATGTGCTCGACGGCACCGAGGGGCCCATCGTGGTCCCCTCCGGGTCGTGTGCCGAGATGCTCATTCATCACTATCCGGCCCTTTTTGCCGAGACAGACCGCAAGGAGCAGGCTTCCAGAGTCTCGGAGCGCACCGTTGAGCTGACCCGGTACCTCACTTCGCAGCCTGAAGCGCCTGCGGCTTCTTGTGACGGATGCGAGGTCGCCTACCACTACTCGTGCCACGGTCTCCGCGGATTGGGGCTTGCCGAGACTGCCGACCAGCTTCTCGAAGGGGTGGATCGGGTTGAGCTCGAGGGTGACACCGAGTGTTGTGGGTTCGGTGGCCTGTTCTCCGTGGAGATGCCGAGCGTCTCCACGGCCATCATGGACGACAAACTGGACAAGGTCGAGACGTCGGGTGCCACGATGCTGGTGGGCAGCGACGTCTCCTGTCTCATGCACATGGAAGGCGGCTTGCGGAGACGGGGCTCTGACATCGAGGTGAAGCACATCGCCGAGTTGCTGGAGCCCGGTGATGCCTGAGCCGGTCACATTCCTGGGCCGGGCGACAGCCCTGGTCGGCACCCACGAGGCCTCGGCGATCGAGATGGGTGCCAGGACGCTGCTGAAGAAGCGCGACAGAGCCGCGGCCGAGTTTCCCGTCATGGAGGAGATGAGAGACCGGGCTCGTGCCATCCGCCTCCACGCCCTGTCCAATCTCGACCGACTACTGGGCCATTTCGCCGACCGGGCCGAGGAGGCCGGTGTCAACGTCCACTTCGCCGCTGACGCCGAGGAAGCGTCGGCGACCGTCGCCCGCATTCTCGAGGAGACCGGTTCCCGGCTGGTCGTGAAGTCGAAGTCGATGGTGTCCGAGGAGATCGAGCTCAACGAGCATCTGGAAGCCAGTGAGATAGAGGTCGTGGAGACCGATCTGGGCGAATTCATAGTCCAGCTGGCCGGGGACACTCCCAGCCACATCATCGCCCCGGTTCTCCACATGATGCGACAGGACGTCGGCCGTCTCTTCGAAGAGAAGCTCGGTGTCGCCTACACCGAAGACCCAACCGAGCTGAACCAGATCGCTCGTGAACATCTCAGGGAGAAGTTCCTGCAAGCTGACGCCGGCATCTCGGGCGTGAACATTGCGGTGGCAGAGACCGGGTCGGTGATCCTCGTCACCAACGAGGGCAACGGGAGGCTCACCACCACCGCACCCCGCGTGCACATCGCCCTGATGGGCATGGAGAGGATTGTGTCGCGTTGGGAGGACGCAGCGGTGGTTCTGGAGGTGCTGGCGAGGTCGGCTACTGGTCAGCGTCTCTCGGTGTACACCAACGTGGTCACGGGCCCTCGGCGTGAAGGAGAGCCCGATGGTCCCGAGCAGGTGCATGTGGTGGTGATCGACAACGGGCGGTCGGAGGTGCTTGCCGGCGGGACGGCAGAGATCCTGGCCTGCATCCGCTGTGGGGCTTGTCTCAACGCTTGTCCTGTGTTCCGGTCGGTGGGAGGCCACGCCTACGGCACGGTCTACTCGGGTCCGGTCGGCTCGGTGGTCACGCCGGGGCTGCACGGGATGGAGCCGTGGTGGGAGCTTCCATACGCCTCGACTCTCTGCGGGGCGTGCGAGGAGGTGTGCCCGGTTCGGATCCAGATCCCGTCGATGCTTCTCCAGCTCAGAGCACAGGCCGCCGAGGGAGGCCGGCTGCCGGGCTGGCTGGAGAAGGGGATGTCCCGTTACACACAGACAGCGGTTTCACCCAAGAAGTGGGCGCGCGCCAAGAGGTGGGCATCGCTTCTCTCGGCTCCCATATCCTCAAAGGGTTGGATTCGGCACCTGCCCGGCCCCGGTCGGGGGTGGACCGACTCACGAGACCTGCCTCGCCCCGCCAAGGAGTCGTTCACCGACTGGTGGAGGTCCAACCGTGGATCGTGACGTCTTTCTCGCTCGAGTCGGCCGCGCCGCCATGACCGGCCTTCTCCCCACGTCTCCCGAGGTCAGCGCGAGCCTTCCGGAGCTGGAGCCCGCCGATCTCGTCGGGTTGTTCCGAGATTCCCTCCAGAAGGTGGACGGCGTGGCCCACGGGCCGGTGAGCGGGCACGGGGCTCCAGTTGTGGTGTCCGGGATCGCCTCGGGGCACGGCTGCTCCACTTTCATGGCTTGGGACGACCTTCCGGCGCCTGGTGTCGCTGCGGAGCTGACTGCCGAGGGATTGGAGCGAGTCGATCACGACATAGAGGAATCCTCCCGTCTCCAGCATCAGCTCGGCTATGTGCCGTTGTCGCTTGGCGTCACCGGCGCCCTCGCCGGTCTCGCCGACAGTGGGAGCCTCGTGCTCTCTCATGGCCCGGGGCGGCCCCGGATGGCCAGCCTGGTGCCGGAGGTGCATGTCGCGCTGCTTCGGGTGGCCGACTTGGACAGGACCCTCTCGATGTGGGCTCACAACCACCCAGGCGCGGCCGCTGAGACCGCCAATCTGGTGATGGTCACGGGCCCGAGCCGAACCGGCGACATCGAACAACAGCTAAACCTCGGTGTTCACGGGCCGAGACATCTCCATGTGGTGTTGGTGAGTTGACAGGTCTCAGGGAACCGCCCAAGCAGGAGAAGACCAGCCGGATCGTCGCGCGCCTCCTTGTGCTGGTCTTGTTGCTTGCCGTTGTGGCAATAGCCATCTGGTCGGCGACGACGAGAACGCTGATGAACGCCACTGAAGATGTGTCCCTGGCCGATCTCGAGATCGAGACGCGTCAGATCGTCGGTGGCCTCGGTGTCAACGTGGTGACAGAAGAGGGAGGGCCGACACCTGTGGTTCTCCTCAACGGATATGACATCGCCGGTGGCGTCGTGTGGGACGGCGTGGTCCCGGTCTTGGGGGAGAGCTATCACGCCGTGCGCATCGACCTTCCCGGCTTTGGGCTGAGTGATCGTCTCCCGGAGCCGGGCACCAGCCACACCGTGGCGTCGATGGCCGAGGTGGTGGCAGGCGTCTTGGATGCTGATGCAGCCGAATCGGCAGTCTTCGTTGGCGTGGGCCTCGGCGGTGAGGTTGCCGCGGAGCTAGCCGTGATCCGGCCCGACCTGGTGCTGGGCCTAGTGCTCATCGATGTCGATTTCTGGGAGGAGGGAGGCTGGCTCACCTTCGCTCAACGACTCCCCTTTGTCGGTGAAGCCACGACCTACACCTTCGAGGGAGCGGGGCGTCTGGGAGTGGACAGGTGGGCTCCGCACTGTGGAGAGGGCGGCTGGTGCCCGACTCAGTCCCAGGTCGAAGCCCGGGAGCTGGCCGCATCCGTAGAGGGGACCACTGTCTCGCTCCAGGCATTCTTGGAGACCCCGGCGGCTTCGCTGGTCCCTTCGGATCTCGACCTCATCAGCACCAAGGTCGTCTATCTGTGGAGCGAGTCCGGTGGTGTCTCCAAGTCAAACGTGGATCGTGCCATCGCAGAGATCGGATCCGGGCCCACCCTGGTTGGCGTCGAGGCGTACCAAGCCCATCTCGAGGCACCGGACTTGGTGGCCCAGGCCGTGGACACCGTCGGCGGCTGAGCCCTGCCGTCAGTGCCGTTCGGAGCGGGCGGCGAGATCCAGCCAGAGTTGAGCCGACCCGGGATGACGTTCCGCCAGAGCCCGCCAGTAGCCGGCGATGTCGATGGGAGCGTCTCGGTCGGGGACTGTCACCCATCCCGACCAGAAAGACCCTCTGTTGCCCAGCGACCCGAGCGAGTCCTCTCCGGAGACGAGCAGGCCCTCGCTGCCGGGCAGCTGGGTCGCCACCCTCATCTCGTCTCCGAGGTCGAGAAGAGCCTCGGCCTTGGCTTCTTCCGAGCTCGCCAAGAGCCAGGGGACCGCCCAGTAGATCACCCTGTCTGCGAAGAGGAACCGGCGCGACTCGTAGGCACGCGTGGCCACGTCACCCTGCTCTTCCCGCCAGGCTGCTGCTTCGGTGCCGGCGAGGGCGGCAGCGAAGCCCGAGACGGACTCGAGGCTGTGATCTGAGAGGCGATGGGACCAAGCCGAGGCTCGTCGATCGAGGTCTGTTCCGGCGTCGGTGTTCCCGGTCACCTCTTCCTCGCTGGCCGTGAAGCCGGTGAGGCCGAGCCAGATGTCTATCTCGCGTTCGGCCGCCTCAGCCGCCCGGGTAGTGATAAGCGCTCTCGGTCGGCTTGACGGGTCGGTCGAGCCAGCCCGGCCTGCGGGTCCCGTCCGGCCCCGGCCCGGGCCGTGTCATCGACAGCCAGTCTTCGAACACTTGGGTGCTCTTGGATGTGTCCACCACGACGTCTCCGTATCGATCTTCTGGCTCGGCTTTGGCCAAGGTCACCCGCTGGTGCCACGCGTGCATCCCCGAGACCGGGTCGGGGTGCACCGGGAAAGCGAGGTTCTGGTTGACACCTGGGTCGCTCCACCAGATGCGTGACGAGTCAGGATCTGCGGACTCGAATGGCTCGATTCCCTTCAGCTGGCGGAGTCGCCACTTGCCCTCTTCGATCCGATCGACGTCGACGAGAGCGGAGCTCCACCGTTCGTTCCCACGATCGTCGTCGAGTCGCCACCGCCCCATGTGGTGAGAAGCTGCGACGACACCGGGGCGTATCCCCTCGGTTCGCCAGGCGCGCATCACGAACCAGCCGATGTCCGTGGTGATCCGAACCATGTCCCCGGTGTCGAACGCGAGAGCGTCGGCGTCGGCGGGGTTGATCCACAGCGGATGGCCGTGGCTGATCTCATACAGGTACTTGGCGTTGCCCGACCGGGTGTGGATCAAAGTTGGCAGCCGGAAGATGGGGAGCAGGATTCTCTCCTGCCCGCCCAAGTCCATGTCACGCCAATGCACGTGTGACTTCAGGTAGGTGGGTATGGCTTCGTCGTGCCAACCCCAGTCGTCCATCGTCTCCGAGTACCACTCGAGCTTCTTGGACGGCGACTTGAAGCCAGTCAGCAATTCTCCCTCGACCTCGACGCCAGAGTCGCTGGGTCGCTCATGGACCTCGTAAATGTCCTTGGCGACCTCGAAGGCCCCGTACTTGCGCATGAACTGGAGAGGGTCGAGACCTTCCTCACGCGCCGCCTCCGGCAGGCCGGGCACGGAGTTCTCGAACATCCAGCCGTAGTACTCATCGACGGTCACCGGACGGCCGGGGTCGTTTGGGGACTCGAACCACTGCCGGATGCCCAGGGAGCCGTCGGGGTCGATGTGCCAGGAGAGGTCGATCCAGAACTCCGTCTCTTCCCAGACCTCGCCAGGGTTGGCCTCGTAGGTCCGGTTGTAGGTCTTCCCGTCCCGTTCGCCGGCCACTCTGAACACGGGCTGGCGGAACCCGAGCCACTGGGCGGCGTGTGTCTCGTAGGAGTGGGTGTCATGCCGTTCCGCGGCAACGCCCATCGGAAGCACGTAGTCGGCGAACCAGGCGGTCTCGGACCATGTCGGGGTGAGGGCGACGTGGAGCCCGACCTTCGATTCGTCCGTCAGCACTTCCAGCCAGCTGAAGCCGTCCGGGTTGGTCCAGATCGGGTTGTAGACCCTGGTGAAGTAGACATCGAGCTTGCCCCGTCCCTGTTTGAGCAGGTGTGGCAGCAGGATGCTCATCTCGTGATGCGCCAGCGGGTACTCGATCGGCCAGAGCAACTCGTTCCAGCGGCTGTGCGGCGGCGGCATGTTCCAATGTTCGGGCTTGAACTTGTCCCATCCGCTCGGGGAGACTCCGCCCTTGGTGCCGACCGAGCCGGTGAGGACGTGCAGGAACTGGAGAGTGCGCGCCGCTTGCCATCCGCCAAGGTTCCCCGAGCCTGTGGATCTCCAGGTGTGTGA
This sequence comes from Acidimicrobiia bacterium, assembly GCA_028285585.1. Lineage (GTDB taxonomy): Bacteria > Actinomycetota > Acidimicrobiia > Spongiisociales > ZC4RG35 > CAXMPK01. The sequence continues at coordinate 290,919 of JANQOU010000006.1, read as the reverse complement.
CGCGAAACGGTGCCCGGCCTTTGCGATCTCACGGGCGATGGCCAGAACCGACTCCTCGGGTACACCACATTCTTCCGCGGCCCATTGAGGGGTGTAGCCGGCGTAGGTCTCTTGCAACGCCTCTATGAACGACTCGTAGGTCCGCGGCCGGTCAGGGAACCTCTTGGCCAGAGACTGCTCCCAATTGACCCATCTTCTGATGAAGTCATGGTCGATTTCGTCCCATTCGAGGAGAAGACGGGCGATGGCGAGGAACAGCCCTGCCTCGGTGCCGGGCCACGTGGACAGCCAGTAGTCGGACATCGAAGCGGTGTTTGAGAGCCGCGGGTCGATGGTGGCCAGCTTCGAGCCGCTTCGCTTCGCCTCCATGATCCGCTGGGCGTGAGGGTTGAAGTAGTGGCCTGTCTCCAGGTGCGCCGACAGGAGCAGTATGAAATCGGCGTTGGCGAAGTCTGCGGAGGGGCGGTCGAAGCCAGACCACATCGCATATCCGACACGCGCCCCCGAGGAGCAGATGTTGGTGTGTGAGTTGTGTCCGTCCACGCCCCAGGCCTTGAGGGTTCGGTCCATGAATCCATCCTCTCCGGGACGCCCGACGTGATACATGATCTCGTCGTGCCGCTCTTCCCGGATGGCCTTGCCGATTCGCCCTCCGATGTCGGCAAGCGCCTCCCCCCAGGTGACTCTCTCCCACTCACCGGATCCCCTCTCTCCGACTCGGCGCAGGGGGTGAAGTATCCGCTCCGGGTCGTAGACCTGGTTGAGAGTCGCTGGGCCTTTGGCGCAGTTGCGGCCCCTCGATCCGGGATGTTCCGGATTGCCCTCGAAACGCCTGATCTCCCCGCTGTCTTTGTCTACATAGGCGAGCAGGCCGCATGCAGACTCGCAGTTGAAGCAGGTTGTGGGAACCAGCCGGAACCGGTTCTCCTTCTTCTTCGGCCAAGCCTTTGCGTCCCACTCGACCCAGTCGTCCCACAGGTCTGGTGGTGGGTAGTTGGTCAGGCCCGAGCCGGGCACCAAGCGGGGAATCTCGCGGTTGGCTGTCATCAGATCTCCCTCAACTCAGCGGAACACTCTGGCCGGCTTTCACGAAGGCGTCGTCGACGAGGAAGACACCTGCCATCGCTGCGATGCCTCCAGCCACGCCTGTGATAACGGTGCCTCCGGCCAGCACGAGAGCCCCGGCCAGGATCGGGAGAGCCACGGCAAGGAACTGGCCCCGCCACCAGCCACCGGCGAACTCGCCACGTGTCATGTGGTGAAACGCTGCAGCGGCGTTGGTGGTGGGATGTGAGCTCATCAGCTCGGTGATCGTCATCAGCCCGAAGAGCACGGCCCCGGCGAGCATCGTCAGCGCAAATCCGTCGGATGCCGTTTCTAGGTCGTCGAGCAAGAAGGCCGCGAGGAGAGAGAATCCGCCTCCGGCTGCCGCCGCCGCCCCGATCATGTGCCAAAGCAGGAGGGGGGTTTGCCAGAGATCGCGTCCTTCCGCCTGGCCGAACAGGAAGGCGGTGTAGCCGGCAACCGCAAGCCCGTTCAAGGCCGAGATCCAGATCCAGGGTGTCACGTCTCCACCCAGCAAGCCGGTCAGGATCCAACCGGCCATCAGCAGGGCCTGGGCGCCGAGGATCCAGGCGCCGCGCACCAGCCAGGAGCTGGTGTTCGCCTTGGTCAGGACAAACAGGAAACGTCCCGGGCGCTTCAAGTCCCACACCAGGAGAACCCCGGTCAGCAAGATGAACAGCCCGGCTACGAGAGGTGCGATCCACGAGAGCCAGGCCGAGGTGACGTCGGCTCCTGTCAGCATCGCGATCAGGGCTGCCATGGCGATTCCGGCGGCAATCGCCTTGGTCAGGAAGTAGGAGCTGACCTTGCGTCCCCAAGGCATTGGGTGGTCGTTGTTGTAGACGACCCGGGGTGGGGCGCCGCGTGCGGATGTGGGTGCGACGGGCGGGGATGGCGCACCGATGTCGCCACCCAGATTGCCGACCGGGCCTTGGGGCTTCGGAGTCAGGTCGACAGAAAGCCACGAGCCAGTCGTCTCTGGTGCGTCACGCCAGACGCCGGAGTCGTCGAGGCTCCCGCTCCGGGCAGGGTCGAGCGCAGCCTCGTCTACGCCTTTGTAGAAGACGTTGGGGCCGGTTCCCTGCTCGGGAGCGCGAACGGCGAGCTTCTCGGTTGCGACCATTTGGGCAATCGTCGTCGTGGGGTCGTCGAGGTCGCCGGCGATGATGGCCTGCTCCGGGCAGACAATCACGCATGCCGGCTCGAGCCCGACATCGGTGCGATGAGCGCAGTAGTTGCACTTCTGCGCCGTGTTCTCCTGAGGGTCGATGTAGAGAGCGTCATAAGGGCACGCCTGCATGCAGGACTTGCACCCGATGCAGCGGTCGGTGTCGAAGTCGACGATCCCGTCCTTGCGCTTGTACAGCGCTTGGGTCGGGCATATGGCCACACAGGGGGCATCGGTGCAGTGGTTGCAGCGCATCACCGAGAAGAAGCGCTTGGTGTCGGGCCAGGCCCCCTTCTCGATGTATTTCACCCAGGTCCGGTTGACGCCAAGGGGCACGTCGTGCTCGGTCTTGCAGGCGACGGTGCAGGCGTGGCACCCGATGCAGACGTCCTGGTCGAGGACGAAGCCGTATCTCACCAGGTGTCGCCGCTGCTCATGTGGCCCTGGACCCTAGGGCCTGATCAGGACCTTGCCGGTGGTCTTCCTGCCCTCCAGCGCCCGATGGGCGTCCGCAGCGTCGGCGAGGTCGAATTCTGCGCCAATTCGCACTTCCAAACTCCCGTCGGCGATCCACTGGAAGAGGTCATTCGCCCTTGCCAGCAACTCTTCCCTGGTGCGGAGGTAATGAAACATCGTTGGGCGGGTGAGGAAGATGCTGCCCTTCTGAGAAAGGAGCAGCGGGGAGATGTCTGGTGGTGGCCCGCTGGCATTCCCGAAGGTGACCATCATCCCTCGCGGCCTGAGCAGGTCGAGGCTCTTCATGAACGTCGACGCGCCGACACCGTCGTAGACCACACTCAAAGCGTTGGCACCGAAGGCGTGTTCGACTAGCTGTTGGAAGTCGTCTTCGGCGTAGTTGATCACCAGGTCGGCCCCGGCGGCCCGACTCAGCTCTGCTTTGGCCTCGGTCCCGACGGTCGCCACCACCCGGGCACCGCGTGACTTGGCGATCTGGGTCAGGAGCAGCCCGACTCCGCCGGCACCGGCGTGGATGAGGCAGATGTCCTCTTTCGCCAAGGGGTATGTGTCGGTGGCGAGATAGTGGGCGGTGAGGCCTTGCAGGAGGACAGCCGCCACCGTGCCGGTGTCGACACCGTCCGGTATCGGGATGGCCTTGTCGGCCGGCACGACATGACGCTCGGCGTAGCTCCCCAGGACGCTCACCCAGCCGATCCTGTCGCCTTCGTTGAAGTCTGTGACGCCGGACCCGAGCCCGACGACGGTGCCGGCGCCCTCCAGCCCCGGTGTCAGTGGGAAGTCCATCGGGTACAGCCCTCCCCGGTGGTAGGTGTCGATGTAGTTCAAGCCGGCGGCGTCAACCTCAACCAGAAGCTCGCCGGGGCCCGGGGTTGGCTCGGCCACTTCCTCGAGGTTGAGTTTCTCGGGCCCCCCGGTCTCGTGCACGACTATGGCTCTCACTTGCTGACCTCCCAGCCTCTCGATCTCAGCTCTTCTGCCAGCATCTCGTCCGGCAGATGTGAGAGGTCATAAGGACTGCGTTCCATTCCCAAGGCGGCCTCGATCGGATCGCGGAGTGTCCGAGCCCAAGCTTTGCCCTTCGCCTCGGCCTCCAGGCTCAAGGTGGCATCCGAGTTCACCGTGTACACCTTTGCCGCTATCTGGGGGTTGGCTCGTGACCCTCGTTCGCCGTAGACGAGAAGCAGTGAGCCGGCCGGAAGGTCCTGGATCCCGCCCACAGCCACGAACGAGCCGTCGTAGGCCCACCCCGAGCTCTTGGTGGTGTCGACTGAGTCGACCACCTTTGCCCAGTTCTTGTGCCGTTCGTCGCCCACGAAGGGAACTTCGACGGCGACGAGAACCTGTTCATCCATTCGGTCCGAGAGTAGGCCCCTCGCGGTCATCCCTACTACCTGTCTGCTCGACCATTACGCTTTGGTCATGGCAAAGCTTCGTCTATTCGCCAATCTTCGCGAGATAGCGGGCATGTCCCGGCTCGAGGTGCCCGCCGACACGGTGGGTGATGTGATCGCGGCCGCCAACCAGAGATTCGGCGACGACTTCGAGAGGGGGGTGGAGACCTCGAGAGTTTGGGTCAACGGTGAGGAGGCCGAGTTGGCAGACACCGTCTCCGAAGGTGACGAGGTTGTTCTGCTGCCGCCGGTGTCGGGTGGAGCCCAGCCGACATCCGTAGCGCCTGCCGATTTGATGAGCTTCGTTCCCGTCCTGGTTGCTGCCGTTGTCGTGGTGGCCAGTCTTCAGTCTCAGGAGATCTGGGCCGCTGCCCTCGTCGCCGTGGCCGCCTTGTGGTCGGTTGACCTCGGTGCGGCCTTCACGGCGAGGGGCCGGGTGTTCGCACCGCTGGCCGTGACCACATCGGCAGCTGCCGGTGCTCTTTCGGCCCACGTTCTCGGAGGCACCGGATACGGCCTCGCCATCCCGCTCGCGGTTGCGGTGGTCTTGGGCTGGGCGGTGGCTTTCGCCGACTATCGACAGGTGAACGTGTACTCGCCGACCCTCCTCGCCGGCATGCTCGCCGGCCTGGGTATCGCCTCCATGCTCTTGGCCAGCTCGGGCTCATCCCCCGACCCGAGGGCAGTTGACGTGTTTCTTGCAGCAGTGATCGCGGCTGTGATCCTTGGCTCGCTCGTGGCGAGGATGCCCAACTTTCCTTTCTTCGACCCCTTCTCGACGACGGCCATCGTCGCCGCACTCGGCGCCACGGGGGCAGCTGCGTTCTGGGACTTGGATGTGGTCGGCTACCTGCTGGTGGGGATTGGCATTGCGGTGGCCCTCGTTGCCGGGAACGGCCTCTCTTCGATGTTCCGGACCGGCACTGTCTCCCTCACCGAGAGACCTCCCGGGATGTTCGTGTCCATGGACGGCATCGTCCTCGCTGCCGCTGTGTACTACCCGCTGATACGGGTCATCCTCTAAGCAGCTGACCGTCCCATCATCAGCCCGGCTATCGCCGCGGCGATGCCGAGACCGACAGAGGCGGCCACGTTGGCGATCGCCACTCCTGGTTGCCCGTTCTCCCAGAGCGACAGAGTGTCGAGGGCAAAGGTGGAGAAGGTTGTGAAGCCTCCAAGGAGGCCTATCGAGATGCCAAGTCGATGCGCCGCGTCTTCCTCGAAGCCCCACAAGCCAATCAGCACACCGAGCACGAGGCTTCCGATGACGTTGACCGCAATCGTCCCTAATGGGTGGGCCCGCTCATTGAGAAAGCCGCCGAGGGTGTATCTCGCCACCGACCCGGCGGCACCGCCGAACGCGACCCAGAGCACGGTGACCATCGAATCGGGACGATAACCGGCGTCTTCATCCAGACTGACTACGTCAAGCGAGCGGCATTGGTTAGCCTTTTGAGCACATGGTTTCCCTGAAGGCGCACGGACGCGCTCTTCTCTTTCTCACCCTGATCGCCCTGGTGCTGGCATTGTTCCCGATGCCGACCGAGGCGGTAACCAGATCGCAGGTCGACGCTGCCTGTGATGATTCGCGCGAGCAGTTGGCCGAGTATCGAGCCGCCCGTGCTCTATACGAGGAGAAGGATGCGGAGTATTGGGCGGTTGTCGAGGATCTCGACGAGCTCGAGCAGAAGCAGGGGAGGATCCAGGGCTCGGTCAACAGCCAAACCGAGGATCTCGGCGTCATCCAGGACAAGATCGAAGAACAGGCCGTTCAGCTCTACATGATGGGAGGCTTCTCGAACCCGGGGATCATCCTCAGCGCTTCGAGTGTCGACCAGTTCCTCACGACTTCGGAGTTCCTCAGCTCTGCGACTGTTGGCGGCCAGCAGAACATCGACGACTTGATCGCAGCCCGCGGCGAGTACACCAGGCTTCAAGAGACACTGGATGGGGTGCACACCGAGCTCGAGGTTGCTCAGGGAGAGGCCGAGCAGGTAGCCGCCGATCACCAGGCCGCGATGCAGGCGGAGCAGGATGCCTACAGCAAGCTTTCCACCAACTGCGCCAACCTCCAGAAGCAGTACGAGATCGAGCAGGCCGAAGCCGCGGCGCGGGCTCGCCAGCGTGCGGCAGGCTCGGTCCAGGTCGGGTCGTACATCTGCCCCTTCACACTGGGCAGGACCTCTTTCCGCGACACGTGGGGAGCACCGCGCTCCGGCGGTCGCACCCACAAGGGCACTGACATGTTCGCCGCATGGCACGAGCCGATGTACGCCGTCGCCTCCGGCCGGGTCGCCATCGCCAACTACGGGCTCGGCGGCAAGGTCATCTGGCTCACGGCCGACAACGGTGTCGCCTACTACTACGCCCACCTGAGCGGATGGAACGTCTCCAACGGCCAGAGGGTGAGCCAAGGTCAGACCATCGGTTACAACGGTGACTCCGGAAACGCACAAGGTGGAAGCCCGCATCTGCACTTCCAGTTGCATCCCAACGGCCGGAGTGGTGCCCCGGTCAACCCCTATCCCACCCTCGCCTCCGCCTGCAAGTAATCTGGCCCGCGTGACTGACAAACGCCGCCGGATCGACATCGTTCTCGAGCCCGAGTACCTGGAGGGTCTCGACTCCCTGGAGATCGCTGAGTTGCGTCGCCGCAGGGACACCGCCGAGGACGTGGAGTCACAGATCTCCTACTACCGCCGTCTTCTCCACGGGCGAATGGACTTGCTCAACTTCGAGCTTCGGCGCCGGGGCGGGGAGGAGGAGCGCACCCTCTTGGAAGCCTTGCCCGAGATCATTGCCAGCGGGATGGTCTTGGGGAACGAGCCGAGTCTTCGCCACATCGAAACCATGCCGCCCATCCCCTCCACCACCGGGCGTCGCCTCATCGACAAGATCATGGACGACGGGGTCCTCACGCAGCTTCCAGACTTGAGCGACGATGAGGTGCGTGAGGCGCTTGAGCGGCTGCGTGAGGTGGAGACCGAGATGTCCAACCAGCGGAAGCAGCTCCACTCGGCGATCGATGCCCTCCAGGATGAGATCGTCGGCCGGTATCGGAGCGAGCAGGGCGAGGCCAAGGTCTCCGGCTGAGAGCCCGGTCGGCCGTTGCTAGCAGTCAAAGTTCGCTCCGGTCTGGAGGAGACCTCACACGGCGGGGCGGTCGCCGTCGTCGATCCCGACGGCTCTCTGATCGCCCATGCCGGGGACATCGACCGTCCGTTCTTCCTTCGGTCGGCCGCCAAGCCGTTCCAGGCACACGTGAGCCAGCAGAACGGCGCCGGCTTGGAACCGCTGCATCTTGCAATGGCTTGTGCTTCCCATCGAGGGCTTCCGGTGCACATTGCCCTGGTCGGATCGATTCTCGGCAAGGCTGGTCTAGATGCGTCCTACCTTCGATGTCCGAAGGACTGGCCGCTGAACAGGTCGGCTCGCGATCACCTGGTGCGCAAAGGCGCGCAGTTGCCTCGCAAGATCTGGCACAACTGCTCTGGCAAACATGCCGGGTTCTTGGGCGCTTGCGCGGCAAGTGACTGGGATCTCGAGGCCTATCTCGACCCAGGCCACCCGCTTCAACAGGAGATCGTGTCCTTCGTCTCCGAGTTGGGAGAGGTGAGTGCCGCACCGGTGGGAGTGGACGGGTGTGGGGCCCCGGTGCTCCGCACCACGACCCGCGCCATGGCGCTGCTATTCGCGCGGCTCGGCTCGTACTCCGAGTTGGACGAGGTGTTCGCGGCCATGCATCGCTACCCGGCGATCATCGGGCAGAACGGGTCAGAAGACTCCTCAATCGCCACGGCGACTCATGCGGCGGCGAAGGGTGGAGCCGAGGGTTGTCTGGGAGTTGCCTTGAAGAGAGGTCCCGGGGTGGCGGTCAAGAGTTGGGACGGCGCGATGGACATCGCCGGTGTTGGTGCAGTGGCGACTCTGGATTCGCTTGGTGTTCTGACCGATGCCTCGCGCCGCTCGCTGGAGCCGATTGCCCGGCCGCCTCAGTACGGAGGCGGCGAGCCTCGAGGTTTTGCCGAGCCTCGATTGGAGCTGCGCTACGAGTGAGAGAGATCCTGGAAGAGCGGATCCGATCTTGGGTCGACGACCCCGACTCTAGCGTCGAGTACTCCGAAGAGTTGGAAGGCCGTTGGGCCGTTCGCATTCGTCAGGATGTGAGGGACGCCACCACGGTGTGGTTCGACATAGGGGAGCGGAGCATCTGTTTCGAGGCATATCTCATGCCCAGCCCGACTGAGCCTGTCGAGGTTCATCGCCAGGCCTTGGTCCGCAACAACAAGACTTGGCGTGTCTTCTTCGCCGTCGATGATGAGGGCGGGATCGTCTTGCGAGGCAGGCTTGCCGAGGAGCAGGTGACACTGAACGAGCTCGATCTGGTGCTTGGCGAGATCTACGAGATGGTGGAGGTCGCCTTCAGGCCGATGGTTCGCGCCGGCTTCCCGAATCGCGAAAAAACCGTTTAGAAACTTGTGAACACACCGGTGTGGACAAAACCTGTGGAAAACCCCGATTCCTGTTGGTAACTGGGCGATGAAGTCCCTAAGGCCCCGTATCAGCGATACTCGACGTTTGTTGGCGATAGTTTGAGTTGGCGACAGGGTCATTGATCCTGACTTGGCTTTGTCGTAGATTCGCCCTCGCAAACGCCCTAGAGGTCATCTGGAGAAGCGTCCGTTCGGGGAAGTGCGGAGGAGGCTCCAGGGGTCACTGGGGCGTTTTGCCGTGGTGACGGGTCCTCGTCGGCCTGGGCGGCGTCAGAGTGGTTTGACCATCCGGTAGACACGCTCGTTGGGCAGGAAGGCGATCGCCGGCGACTCCGCCTCCGCACTCATGCCGTGACGCTCGTAGAGCTGACGAGCCCGCTTGTTGTCGACAGCGACGTCCAGGACCAGCCTGGTGTGCCCACTTGCTCTTGCCTCGCTCTCCGCTTGGTCGAACAGGCGTGATCCGATCCCAAGCCCCCGCTTGTTGTCGTCGATGGCAAGGGCTGCGAGGTAGAAGTCCCCGTCGGGAAGCGTGTCCATGAACTCGAAGAGACGCCGCGCCATGATCGCGAACGGGGCCGCCCTCACGAGTCGGATACCGGCGGCTCCCATCAGCGCCCGATCGGATGGAGCCAGGCCTTGATTCGATCCGTACCACGAGCCCATGCCGATGACGCTGCCCTCACTCTCGACGAACACCACGGTCTCGTGTGACATGACATGACCGGTGCTCAGGTACGTCTTGGCGATCACCTCGGGATATCCGCGGCCGAACATGGTCTGCATCAGCTGGTCTGACGCCTCGTTCATGTAGTGGGCAAAGAGCCTTCCCTCTTCGAGAGTGGGCTTGGCCGGGCGGATCTCGATCCGGGGTGTCACGCCCGTCAGCGTAGGAGACGGCTATTGATTGTCCCTCACCCAACTGCCGCGGCGATCTTCCTCAAGTCTTCTACATCACTTCACTGTGGTTTACGCGGTGTATCTGATGTCGAATACACGCTGCCGTATCTCAGCCAAACAACTAGACCGTGAACTCGGCGTCGGCGCGGTCGCAAAAAACTCACACTCAGCGCGAAAAAGTCCGATATACTCGCAGTGCCGGGCACGGTGTGTTCGGAAGAAGGTCCAGGGCCCCCGCCGGATGACGGGATCTGGACCTTTCGCCTTTCTAGAGCTTGGCAGATACATCAATCAGTTCTGGCTCTACAGTCAGCATCGCCCACCACTTGCTCGTTCGGTCAGTGAGCATCAATCCGGTGGCTCCCAAAACCATGTCGGGCAACCACAGAAGCGGTTCGTCCAGCGGCCGGCTGAACCCATAGCTGAATCTCTGGCCACCTGCATTGCTCTTAGAGATACTGCTGAGGGTCTTTGAGTCGATCTGATCCTGGCTCTTCTCGCGTCCCTCAAAGGTCAAGTTGTGAGCGCACCGATCAGCCAAGGTGGGCACTACGTTCCACAGGGCATGTTGTCTGTTCCTCTCCTGCCTATCGGGAGGCACGCCGCTTTGAGCGAACACAACAATGTCCAAGGAGTCAGCTATCAGAGTTAACGCTTCTAGAGCTCGTTTGTGTTGTCGATCAGAGTCGGTATGCCAATGGAATCTCTCCATTTTCCCAGGCAGCGCTTTCCGAAGTTCTGATCGGGCATTCTCTTCGTGCTGAGCCTCAAGCGACACTGCCGCAAACAGGTAGAACCCACCATTCTGCGGCGCCCGACGATACGACTCGTCTAGGTAGGTCTGAGTGGCACCGTTGCAGCAGTCACCGGCGGCTTCGGTTGACACCATCCCAACAGGTTAAGTCTGGCATCCATTCCGACCCGACAGTCCCAAGATCGGCTAGGACGTTGGCCACGACGCTCACTAACCGAGAACCGGCCATTAGGCAGAGCGAAAGTAAGTAGATAGTTGCAGGAGCCGGCTACGTGAGGCTCAGTCGTGGCAAGTCCACCAGAACCGGGTGGCCTCGACACAAGATTGGCCGGGTGTGACCGGTTTGTCGGGACCGACAACCAATGTTGTGGTGGTGGGCGGAGCGTCAGCCGGTGCGGTCGCCGGGATGCTCCCGGATGATGGCTCGGTGTCGTTGCCCGCCTGAGTGGTGGTTGGCGCCGTGCCGCCTTCGGTGGTGGTCGGTGCCGGAGCAGTTGTCGTCGTGGTGGGCGCGGTGGTGGTCGTAGTAGTAGTCGTCGTCGTTTCGGGGGACCCGCCCTTCTTCATGAAGACCATCGTCACGTAGAGGATGCCTTCTGAGGTGTCGGTCCCAATGCCCACTTTGTTGTAGTCACCGAGGATGTTGGCTCGGTGGCTCGAAGAGGCCATGAATGCGCTGTAGAGCGAGTTGACAGTCCCTCCCCGTCCCACGTTCTCGCCCAGCTTCTCCCATCCGCTCCCGGCGGCGGCTTGGAGCTCGCCGGAGCTCGAGTGGTAGATCTCGCCCGCGGCGATCATGTCCTGGGTGTGATGCCGGGCGTGGGAGCGCAGACCGCCGTCGACGCTCAAAGGGCCCAATCCCTGGGCGGAGCGGGAGGCATTGATCTTGGCCAGGAACGAGCCCTCGGAGGCACTGTCGGCACCAGCGGACAGGCCGACTCCAAATGTGGCCACGGTCGCGGCCAGGGCTATCGCCAGCCAACGTCTTTTCCCGGACATGCATGAGATATCGGCTGTTGAGCCGATTTTCTTGACTGTGAGACAGCCTTAGATGCCGAACATCAGCTCCCGGAGATTGACGATTGTCGACTCGAAAGTGTCGAGGTCGAGCTTCATTGACCCGAGTCGGAGCCCGGTCATCCCCTCACCGACGTTTGTGGTCACCCGCAGGGCACCCTCTTGATGGCTCAGCACGCCGAGGCCGAGGCAGCCGCCACTGGCGTCTTGGACCCCGACCAGCACACCGTCGAGACGCTCCAGGTTGAGCCCAACCGGGAGGGTTGGCGCAAACACCGTCGGTCGCACTTTCCACCTTTCCAAGGGCTCGGCGAGAGCTGTCTCGAAGCCCTCGAGCCGTCGTCGGGCACGGGCGTCTGGCGACAGCGGAGTCAGCTCGGGGTCGGTGGGCGCGGTTACCACTTCAGCCCCCAGGAACCGCCGCAACATCCCGACTACGGGCTCCATCTCCTCACCGCGTTGCAGGGCGACGATCTTGTCCGGCCGGCACAGCTCTGTCTTGTGGTATTTGAGGGTTTCACCGGCGACCCCAGAGGCAACAGCGGTGGTGTCGATGATGATGAGGTCTCCCTGCTCTTTGGCCCGGTCGACCATGGCCGCTGTGGCCACCACGTGCTGAAGCACGAGCCGGGACGGGGTCACCGTGCCGACGAAGTGAAGAGAGTCCGGCTGCTCGAGTGTGGCCAGGTCGGCTTTGGACCGGAAGACCTTCATCCCTACGCAAGCCGGCGGGCCCACCGTGGAGTTGCCGACATCGGCGTCAACCAGCACCGGTGTCCGCCCTTCGTCGAGTGCTACTCGCACAGCTTCCAGGGCGATTGTCGTCTTCCCGGTGTCGAGGCCCCCGATGAGCATCGCCACGTCTGAAGCTGCGATCTCTCGTGCTTGCGCCTCGTAACTCTGCTCTCCCATCCCGGCGCAATATAGGGGGGGCTTCTGGAATGGGACCGGAGCCGTCTAGCGTCGGTGCTCAGTTGTCTCTTCCGATCACGTTTCTCTCCGACTTTGGACGCTCCGACGAGTTCGTCGGGGTCGTTCACGGCGTCTTGGCAAAGCTGGCTCCGGGCTCGCGGGTCATCGACCTCAACCATGAGGTTTCCAGAGGGAACCTGCGCGCCGGCGCTCTCGCCATGACACGAGCCATCCAATACCTGCCAGAGGGAGTGATGCTGGCGGTTGTGGATCCCGGTGTCGGCAGCGACCGCAAGGCAATCGCCGCCCAAACGCCGTGGGGTTTCTTCGTCGGCCCGGACAACGGGCTTCTCTCACCCGCCGTGGCGATGGTTGGCGGAGCTACCGAGATCGTCTCCATCGAGAACCCCGAGGCGAGGATCCCATCACCTGGAGAGACGTTTCACGGGAGGGACGTGTTTGCCCCGGCGGCAGCGTTGCTGGCCTCCGGTGACGCGGCGCTCGGCGACCTTGGGCCTGTCGTGCCTGGGGAGGAGGTGACCCCCCTGGTCCTGCCGCTGGCAGATGTGGAAGGGTCGACGGTCACTGGGGAGGCTTGGTGGGTCGACACCTTCGGCAACGTGCAAACCAACATCTCCCCGGACGACTTGGATCAGGTCGGGATCAGCCATGGCCAGTATCTGACCGTCAAGGTGGGTTCCACCCTTCACACCGTCCGCTGGGTCACGTCGTATTCGGACGTGACTGACGGTGAGCCCCTGGTGCATGTCGACTCGGCCGGTCTGGTCGCGCTGGCGGTGCGAGGCGGATCGGCCAGTGAGGACCTCAGCTTGGGCGAGGGGGTCGCGGTCACCCTGGCGGGGAGTAGATGAGCCAGAGCTGGATGACCCCGGCTATGGCGATGATCCCGAGCAGGATCAAGATCACGACGGCAGTGGCAGGCCTCATCGTCGGCGATGGTATGACGGTTCCGGGAGTGTCCAGCCAAAAAGATCGAGGCCCCCTTGCGGGGGCCCCGACTACACGAAGGAGGTTTCCGTCACCGTGGGGCGGGCTGGGAGGCTATCCGTTCACACCTTGGACGAACGTGCCCTAGGCATGAGGGGAACGGAAATGACTCCTTCCTGCATGCACAGTGCTTATCGACCACTGAGAGTGATCACTTGAGTCATTTGCGACTGAGATTCCTGACTCGGCCGGGGTGTCACATCTGCGACGACGCAAGACCGCTGGTGATGGATGAGGCAGGACGTGTTGGCGCGATCGTCGAGGAGATCGATGTCGACAGCGACGACCGGCTCTTGGGCAGCTACGGGATGAGGATTCCGGTGCTGCTCGGCCCGAGCGACGAGGTCTTCGCCGAAGGGATCATTGATGAGCGAAGAGCACTGAGGAAGGCTTTGAGGCGGCTCTAGCCGGTGGCGCCGGCGACGGCCTCAGTAGGCTTTTCGCTGCCACTCTCGGTGTCTTCAGCCGGCTCGCCTTCAGGCTCGGCCAGGCCACAGTCGACCAGGGCAGCCTCGAGGTCCTGTCCCCCGAAGCGGACCCGCTCGAAGGCCGACACCGCCGCGATCTGTTCGTCGGTGAGGGTTCCCCCGAATCCGGGCATCCCTAGGTTGACTGGTTTGGCGGTATCGCCATAGGTCGCCTCCGGCCAGCCGCTCGAGCCGAGTGACACCCAGGAGTCGTGATCGGCACAGGCACCAAACGTTGTCAGCACCCCGGTAAGAGCAGGGAAGGTTCCAACACCCTGGCCGTTGGCACCGTGGCAGCCGGCGCAGTTGACACCGGTCACGGCCACACCTGCGTAGATGTCGCTGCCCAATGCGATGTAATCGGTTCCGCCTCCGCCGATCTCCGACCCAGTGAACTCGGAGCCGTCACAGTTGACGATCTGCCCGGTCACGACGTCGGTCTGGAGCTCCGTGGCCTCTCCGCAGACGCCGGTGGAGGCCCCACCCAGGGCAAACAGGGCGAATAGTGGGATGGTCAGCATCACCGCGGTGAGCCAGCGAGGGATCACGAAGTTGGTCTTCTCCTTGATCCCCGCCGTCGGCACCGTGATCACCTCAGGCAGATGAGAAGCCTCTCCCGGCGTCACCTGCTCCGGCACCGGCGCCCGGGTGGTGACTCCGGTGGCCACCGGCTCGACGGCCTCGACAGCTGCGGCGACCGGCTCCGGTTCTGGGTCTTGTGCGGGCGCTGCCGCCTCCGGCTCGGGGGCCGTCTCTTCAGCCACGGCAGGTGCCGGGGTGGCTACAACCTCGCCTCCTGCCCAGGCGGCGATGATCTCGTCCACGGGCTGGCCGGTTTCGGCGGCACGCGCTTCGGCCGACCTCTGGACCAGCGACTCGGGGATCCCAAGGGCCGCGCTCGCTCCTGCGAGGCTCATCCGCTTGCCTCCGCGGTCACCGACTGTGACAGGTATGCGACGAGGTCACTCATGTCGGATTCGGAAAGACTGTGAGATGGATGGTTGCCGAGACGACCTTCCACTATGGCCTGCATTTGGGTCCCGGAGACCCGAGCACCGACGTTGGAGAGATCGGGGCCGAAGCGCCTCGTCCCGATCGTCTGGTTGGTGTCGTTGAGAGTCACCGCACCCAGCCCAACATCTGCGACCACCGGCCGCACCACTTGCGTGTGACAGGCTGCACAGCCCAGCGACCCGTAGACATGCTGCCCGTCGACAGCTGATTGCGAATAGGGGATCTCGCTGCTGCGTGTGCCCGGTTCCTCGAAGGCGATTGAAGGACCGACCAGGCCGACGAGCATCACGATCAAGAAGAGGCCGATGACCCCGGCGAGGATCATCATCGGGTTGTCTTTGGCTCCGACCAGGATCGGAGGCTTGTAGGGCTCGGCAGCTATCGCGACCGGCTCTGCCGGCGCGGTGTCCGGGACTTCGATTGTGACCTCGGGGGTGGTCTCCTCGACAGCGGTTTCGGCTTCAACTGCTTCTGTGGCCGGGTCGGGCGCAGTGGTGGCAACGACAGGCGGGGGGGCGTCACCGGCCCAGCCGGCGATGATGTCGTCGACGCTCGCTCCGGTCTCGGCGGACCGCGCTTCGGCTGAGCGCTGAACCAGGCTTTCCGGAATGCCGAGGGCCGCGGCTGCGGCTTCCAGGCTCATTCCTCACCCTCGATCGTCACCAGCACCTCTTGGGTCGCTGCTTTGCCACTGGTGACCGTGCCGAAGATGGTGGCGGCGTATGCGAGTTGGCCTGCGAAGGTCACGAACCCGAAGCCAATGGCGATCAGCAGCAACGTGTCGAAAGTGTTGTCGAGCCCGGCACCCCATCCCTCAGCTGCGTCGATGTAAGCCGCCGCGTTGGATCCGCCGGTCCACGAATACCCGGACAGGATCCCGGCCGCGGCGAGGAAGATCAGAGTCCCGACGGATCCGACGACCGTGAGCCGGATGAAGGAGCGGGCGCGCTGGACCGAAGCCAGCTGCCGGCCCACCAGCCGCGGGAGCGCAGCGAAGCTGACGCCTGCGGCGAGCAGTGCTCCGGGGCCGGCGATCGCCGAGTATTCGATGCCTTCCCAGAAGGAGGTCAGCGAGGTGACCGCCGCCACAGAGCGGAAGCCGGCCAGAGCCGCTGCCAGGCCCACCGCCACGGCGAGGTAGAGGCCGGCCATCCCCGCACCCACGGCGGGTTGATCGCCGATCTCTCCCCAAGAGCCCTCGAGTGTCAATGAAGCGTTGGCCGCGTTGGCAAGTGCTCCGATCGGGAAGGCGAGGCCGAGCGCTGCTGCGACACCGGACACCCAGGACGGCGCCGGCCCGAAGATGAGTTGAGCCGCGCCCCACCATGCAGCGGCGAAGCCCAGAGACCAGAAGCCGATCATGGCGAGCTGTCTGCTGGCCAGGGAGAGGTCGAGCTCCTTGACCAACGTGTAATAGAAGAGCCCGGATCCCACGGTGAGCAGGAACATCGTCACATACCCGGCCGATAGGAAGACGTTGGAGTACTCGACGGCGATGCTGCTCAAGCCGGGCAGGTCACCGGCGAGATACGCGAGGTAGAGCAGGGGGAGCCAGGTCACCCCGCCCAGCACGAACCAGAGGGTGACGAAGCTGCGCGGCTCCTCCCGGTTGGCGATCGTCCCGATGGTGATGATCATCGGCAGGGTCAGCAGCAGCATCATCGGGACGTGGAACCACCACGGCAGCCCAAGAGGCTGGCGGCCGGTGCCGAATCCAAACCCGATCAGGAGCAAGCCGACGACGACCAACCCGGAGATGCCGAGCAAACCGGAGCCTGCGAGATCGGTGCTCCACAACCTGGTCCCGGTCAAGCGTGGCAAGACGTAGTAGATGCCACCGACCAATGTCACCACTCCGAACCCGAACATGAGCGTCAGGTTCGCCATCGGCTCGAGACGCCCGTAGCTGACCGGGATCAAGTCGGCGAAGCGAAGCGACATGAGGGAGAGAAGGGCCAAAGCCCCGCCCAACACGAGAAAAGCAGCACCAACCATGAAATGTGTGGCAGCGACACGGTCCTCACCGGTGCCGCCTCCGAGAAGGGCTCGAGTCTGTGCTGTTTGGGTCTGCGCCAACGGGCTTCCTCGTCAATACGGAGACGGCGGGAGCATAACGAGTTCCAGGGTCCATCCCGCCGCGGCCTCTATCAAGGAAATCGTCGGTTGGTGGTTTGTCGAAGGAACCCCCGCTTGTGGTAGAAACTCACCAACAGCTACCTCGACGCGCCCGGAAGAACTTTGTAGAGATGTATCGGCTTGGAGAACTGAGCGACGCAAGGCGAAAGCTGATTGGCTCCTCACTGCTCGTCGGTGGGCTGGTCGGCCTCGTCATCGGCGTGATCTGGCTGCATTGGTCGTCGCTCCCACAAACGGAGATGGTGGGTGGCGTAGAAGTCGCCTACACAGTCGACTATCTCAACTGGTGGCCGCGCGGAACCTGGTGGAAAGGCTCCGCCTACCTGTTCATCGGTGGCGCCACCACCTTCGCTCTCATCGGGGCATCGATGCTGTGGGTCCTGAATCAGAAGATGACCTGGGCACGAGCGACAACCGCGGCGATGATCGCCTGGGTGGCCTTGGTCTTCTTCTTCGGGATGGTGCCGTCGGAGTGGCTGAACTTCGCGCAGACAGACCTCGAGTGGGGCAACGACACCTTTTTTGTGATCCCGCCGTTTCTCTTGCTGGGAAACGACGTTGAGATCAGCTACGCCGTGATCAAAGACTCGATCTCGATGGGCTATCACATAGTGATGCTCGGGTTGGCGCCCCTTCTGGCCATCCAGTTGCAGAAGATCAAAGACGGCCGCCCTGCCGGAGCCGAGCCCGCTCAGCCGAAGTCCCCCTACGGTCGTCCGCTCGTGAGGGGTGACTGATGCCCAAAGGTGTTGTCGATGAGACTCCGCCGATCAGGGACGACTACCAGCTTGCTGTGGTCGAAGGTGACTACTTCACCGACAAGCTGCGTCCCAAGCAGTTCCTTCACATCGATCAGTCCGAGTGCATCCTCTGCGAGGGGTGTGTCGACATCTGCCCGTGGAAGTGCATCCACTACTTGTCTCTCGATGCCATCACCGACGCCGTCAACGTCGATCACCCGGCCGAAGATCAGCAAAATCTCGGCTTCTTCATCGTCGACGAAGACGAGTGCACCAGGTGTGCCCTGTGCATCGACCGTTGCCCGACAAACGTCATCACCTTGGGTAAGTTCGAGGGTTCGCTCGCAGACCAGGCTGCCGAGTTGGGCCTCGATCGCCGGCCCTGGGATTTAGACACGGGCCAAAGAGACTTCAAGAATGGATACTCATATGGGATGCGCTGGTAATGGCTAACGGAAACGGACGCGTCGGGCTCATGGAGCGGGTCAAGGAGACCAACGAGAAGCTGTGGAACTCACAGCTCGCTGAGTCGATACTCAGGCCCGGTTCGCCTTTCAAGCAGGGTTACTCGGACAGCCCGAGAAACCGCTCTTACGTGGTGATGAACAACGTGCTCTATCACCTCCATCCGGTGAAGGTGAAGAGGCACGGCGTCAAGCTGAGCTACACCCTCTGTCTCGGCGGGTTGAGCTTCTTCCTGTTCATCGTCCTGACCATCACAGGCATCTTCCTGATGTTCTACTACACCCCTACCGCCGAACTGGCCTACGCAGACATCGAGCGGTTGTCGACGGATGTGGCTTTTGGATCGCTGGTGCGGAACATCCACCGCTGGGGTGCTCACCTGATGGTTCTCTCAGTGTTCCTCCACATGAGCCGTGTCTTCTATCACGGTGCTTACAAGCCGCCGCGCGAGTTCAACTGGGTGGTCGGCGTCATCCTGTTGCTGCTAACCCTGTTGCTCTCATTCTCCGGCTACTTGCTGCCCTGGGATCAGCTGGCGCTGTGGGCCGTCACTGTCGGCACCAACATGGCCGGGTTC
The DNA here is from genome assembly GCA_028285585.1 of Acidimicrobiia bacterium. Classification (GTDB taxonomy): domain Bacteria; phylum Actinomycetota; class Acidimicrobiia; order Spongiisociales; family ZC4RG35; genus CAXMPK01. Next base: position 272,332 of record JANQOU010000006.1, on the reverse strand, counting down.
GTGCCGGTCATCGGCAACCAGGTGAAGTTCGCACTTCTCGCCGGTGTGGAGGTGTCAGCGGCGACGCTGCTCCGGTTCTACGTGCTCCACGTGCTGGCGTTCCCCTTCATCATCGTCATATTCATGGCCGTCCACTTCTGGCGTGTCCGCAAGGACGGCGGAATCTCGGGACCCCTGTAAGGAGCATTCATTGGTTGAGATCCCAGAGAGTCTCCTGAGGAGATCGGCAGAGGCCAAAGCGAAGGCTTTGGGGGTGCCGGTCGAGCAGGTGTTGGCCGAGATGAAAGGCGAAGGGCCGCCGGTTGTCGTCGAGCCGCCGGCGGACGCCGAAGAGGCTGCGCCTGAAGAGGTCGCTGCGCCAGAGGCCGAGGTCGAAGAGGCCGTCTCTGAGCCCGAGCCCGCTGCTGACGAGGCTGAGGTGGCCGCGGATTCGGAGCCATCGTCTGAGCCAGTGGTCGAGGAGGCTCCTGCGGCGGAAGTGGAGGAGACCCCGGCAGCCGTCGCCACCGTGGTCGAGGACGCTCCACCAGAGCCGGAGAGCAACGGCGACGGTGGTGGCAACGGGAAGGTGGCAGGGCTGGTCAGCACCCGTCCGGTAGTGCCTCCGACCGGGACCCCGGAAGGTGTTCGCACCCAGAGGCTGCTGACGGTCGTCAAAGCCCGCGCCATCCAGAACGTCAAGGCCGAGCCCACCGACAAGGTCAACACCTGGCCCCACCTGATGCTTCAGGAGTTCGGAGCCCTGTTGCTCATAACCGGCCTCATGGTCATCATGGCCGTGGTCATCCACTCGCCGCTGTTGGAGCCCGCGAACTTCAACGCCACCCCCAACCCGTCCAAGGCACCTTGGTACTTCCTCGGCCTCCAGGAGCTGCTCAGCTACTTCGACCCGCAGATCGCAGGTGTGACCATCCCCACCATTGTCGGGATGGCCGGTTTCATGATGATCCCGTACGTGGACAAGAACCCTTCGACGAGACCCAGTGACCGCAAGTTCGCCATCGTCCTCTACTCCATCTTCCTTGCCGGGTCGGCGACGCTGACCATCATCGGGGTGCTGTTCCGCGGCAAGGGGTTCAACTGGGCGTATCCGTGGCGTGACGGCATCTTCTTTGACGACTTAAAGGACTGGGTGCACTTCGAATGAGCTTCACAGACGCAGTTCTGATCGGCGTGGCCATCTTCGCCATCCTCGGTGCCATCGGCGCCTTCACCATCGCCTATAGGCGCAGTGAGAAAGCCAAGCCGGCCGACAGCGGGCTGAGTGCCGAGACCCTCTCTGCCGACCGCTCCATGGAGGGTGTTCGGGTCGAGCCGATCCCGACCGTGACCGAGGAGCCGGTTGAGGAAGAGCCCGAGGTAGTCGAGGAGGAGTTGGAGCCTGTTGGCTCCGCCGTCGCCGTGGTCGAGACTCAGCGTGTGGTCGAGGTCACCGTCGAAGAGGGTGGTGTCAGCAGGCGTCAGTTCTTCAACCGGGCCATCGCCGGCACCTTCTTCGCTTTCCTCGGGATGCAAGGCGTCTACTACCTGGCTTTCTTCTGGCCCAAGCTGAGCGGGGGGTTCGGCACCGATGTCGACGCCGGTGCCGTCGGTGATGTCCAGGGCTCGGTGATCTCAGCGGACGGCTCGGTGGTGCCTTTGTTCGTTCCCGAGGCCAAGGCGTATGTCGTTCCCGCTCCGCCGAACGAGTCCGATCAGTTCGAAGGCCGGAGTGTTCAGGCGGCCGGCCTTCAGGCTCTCTTCCAGCGGTGTGTCCATCTCGGTTGTCGAGTCCCTTGGTGTGGGCCTTCCCAGGGTTTCGAGTGCCCGTGCCACGGTTCGAAGTATTCCTATCTCGGCGAGTACTTCGCCGGGCCTGCGCCTCGAAACCTCGATCGTTTCCAGGTCGAGGTCAGGAATGGCCGGTTCATCATCGTGACCGGCAGCGTCTTGGAGACGCCCCGGGCTCCGAGCCTCTCGGTCAACTATCCCCAAGGCCCGAGCTGCATCGGAGCGGCATAGCGGATGACGACAGACATCATCACTGTCTTGGCGGTCGTCGCCGGCATCGTCTGGCTGGGCCTGATGTTGGTCTCCGCGTTGCGCAACCGCGGTGGCGAGGAGATATCGCCCAACCTCCGTCCCGGGGTCGACGACCAGCACCTGGAGACTCGGCGCCTGGAGAGCGGTCAGAAGGTAGCCATCGCCGCATCTGCGTTCCTCGCCATCTCGCTGCCGTTGTACTTCCTCGGTGAGACCAATCGTCAAGAAGGGTTCGTCGAGGAGTTCTCACACGCTTCGATCGAGCGTGGCGAGCACCTGGTCGAGGAATTCGGATGCTTCGACTGCCACGGCCCGCTTGGTGTCGGTGGCTCCGCGGCCTTCGTTGAGCCCAGGTCTGGAGTTGCCGTCTCCTGGGCAGCACCTGCTCTTGATGACATTCTCTATCGCTACACGCCCGACGAGGTCAACTTCTGGGTCACGTTCGGCCGGGGCAACACGCCGATGCCGGGCTGGGGCCTCGACGGTGGTGGCCCAATGAATGCCGCTCAGGTAGAAGACGTCGTCAATTACCTGGCCACGATTCAGATCAGTCAGCAGGAGGCGGTGGATCGTCTGCCCGGCAAGCTCGACGAGCAGCTGACGCGGCTGGAGAACGGCGAGACGACCGTGCAGCGGGCCATCATCGACCAGGCACAAGTGCTGGCCGTCATCGACCAGGCACCTGAGGACGCAGACTTCATCGGGCCGCTGGCCGCCTCAGGCCGTGCGATTCTCGACTCCGCCGGCGATGGCATCGACACCGACGCCGACGGTCTCTCCGACATCGCCGAGCAGCAGCTTTCTGAGATGTCGGTGGCTGCGTTCGAGTTCTATCGCGAGGTCGACCCAATTGCTTTGGATCCTGAAGTCGCGGACGCCGGTCTCGCCGAGGAGGCAGTCGCCGTGCTCACGGCGGCGGTCGAGAAGGACCCAGCTCTCACTTTCAATCTGACGGCAATCGAAGCGATCATCGCCGGTGATGAGATAACCGACGAGAACCCGGACACGGACGGTGACGGCCTCTCGGATCAGGCGGAGACCCAGATCAGCGGTCAGATGGCCGAGGCTTCCACGGTCACCGTTCCCAGTGCAATCGGCATAGTCACGTTCGATCCGACCAACGCCGAGTCCGTGACCGGTGTCACCGACCTCGAGTCGGCCAACACGCTCGTCGGCGGTTGGGAGTCAACGTCGATCAACACCGCGGTGACGGTGGAGAACGTGACCCGGATCAGGCCCCAGGAGCAGGCGGGTTATGAGTTCCTTCTCATGGCTGAGGAGGCGGGGGCGTGGACGATTGACATCGAAGGCGTAGCTGCATCCATGGGTGTCTCGACCGAAGAAGCGGAGAGGGCCGTTGCCCTGTTCAACGCCAGCTGCGCCAGATGCCACACGGCAAGCTTTCCCGCCGGTACCCCCTACACCCTCGAGGTCGGCTCAGGTGGCTTCGGCCCAGCTCTCTGGGATGGCCGTCCCGTTGTCCAGTTCGGTGACGCACCAACCGATCCGGAGACAGAGGTGGATCTGTTGGTCGACTTCATCATCAAGGGCTCAGAGGAAGAGACTCCTTACGGGCTCAACGGTTTCGGGTCGGGCCGGATGCCCGGATTCGGGGCGGTCCTGTCACAGGACGACATCGAGCTTCTGGCTGCGTACCTGCGCAGCGGCAACTTGAAGGGAGACGGCTAGCCAATGTTCTTCCGTGAGCTTTTTAGAGGCCTGCTCTCATCAAACCTCTTCGTAACCGGGATCCTGCTCACCGCGGTGTCGGTTGCGCTGTTCTACGGGTCCATCTACCTGTTCAACTACACCAACCTCGGCAAGCGGCTCGGGTTCCTGGTCACCGGTGCTGCCACTTTCGGCTGGCTGGCGATCACTTCTCTGCTGTTCGTCATCTACGCCCCGCGCGGTCCCAAGCCAGACAACATCGAGGGACTCAACGCCCTGGAGATAAGGATCATCCCCATCACCTACCTGTTGGTGAGCACGGTCCTCTTCCTGGTGTTCCTGGTCGCCCTCCACCAATACGAAGAAGCCCAAGAAGCCACGTAACGGCCCTCTTGCTATAGCAACTGGTCGCGCTCAGCGACACGCTGTGCACGGCGGACTCGCCCAGTTTCGGTGATGATGCGTAGGCAGGCTGCAGGTCGCTCGGCCAAATCTCCGTAAGAGAATCGAATCACCTGGATACCGCGCGAAGCCAGCTCGTTGTCACGTTGCCGGTCAGTCTCGAAAGCCTCCACTTTTGCGTGCCACGTTCTCCCGTCGGCCTCGACGACCACTTTCCACTCAGGAATGAAGACATCGACTCGAGAGGGTTGGCCTCTGAGAGTGAAGGGATGCTCGCGTATCCACTCCGGCAGATCACCCTCAGCCAACACGTGCTCGAGTAGACCTTCGAGATAGCTGGCGTCGATCGAAGGTGCACTTTCGGATCGTTCTTCAACGAATCGCCTCAAGACGTTGATCCCACGACGGCGTCTGCCGTCTTCACGTTGAATCAGCGTGACCAGAGAGTCCATATCGAGCTTGTGGGAGAGAAGCGAGTCTTCGGCCACTGATGTCAGGAACGGTGGGCCGACTCGACCTGCGAGCGTGACCAGGGTTTCGGCAACGGTGGTTGTCTCGAAGCCTTCGATGTCGACGGTCTCCAGTTCGTGAAAGTGCTCGGCTCTGATCACGGTCGCGATCCCTGATCGAGCGTTTCCGCTGCCGGGGACGACGATCTCCGGTTTCCACTTGCCAAAGCCACGAAGCTTGTGCAGAGATGCCGCTGACCTCCCACCCACCACCGCTTGCGGTCGGCTGAGAAGAGCCGCCCACATCTGTTGCTCCCACGTCGATGGTGCCGATGCGAGCGCATACACCTGATGGTCGAGCTGAAGCCAGCGACGGTTGCCGGTCAGCCGATAGGTGGCGCTCCGGTCAAACCCGGCCTGACGAATCTGCGAGAGGTTGAAAGCCCCGTGTTGGTTTGCTGCGAAACGATCCAGGAGATTGAAATCACCCATGAGCCAAAGATGCAACGTGCCGAAGGGCAATTCAAGACTGTCGATTGCGCGTGCACAGCGTGTCGCTCAGCGCGACCAGTTGCTATAGCAACGAGGCCGTTAGCCGTAGTAGCTGAGGATCTGGAGCTCGGTCGACAAGTCGACTTGCCGGACGGCCACCGTGTCGGGCACGGTCACACGTATCGGGGCGAAGTTGAGGATGGAGGCGATTCCTGCCGCCACCAAGTCGTCCGTCACCGGCTGTGCCGAGCTTGCCGGCACCGCCAGGATGGCCATGTCGAAGCACCCGAACGAGCAGTCGGACGGCATCTCCTCCAAGTCTTGGATCTTGACGTCACCGATCAGCTGGCCGATTCGTCCGGCGTCCACGTCATAGATAGCGACGACGTCGAAGCCGCGCTTGCTCAAGCCCGAGTATCTCGCCAGGGCCGTTCCCAGATTGCCGGCACCGATGATGGCCACCTTGCGCCTGCGTTCGATGCCCAACTCGCGGCGAATGCGGTCGCGCAAGGCAGGTGCCGAGTAGCCGACCCCGCGAGTGCCCTGGAACCCGAGGTCAGACAGGTCTCTGCGCACGTTGGCCGCGTTGACCCCTGCTGCTGCCGCCAAAGCCTCGGAGCTGACGGTGCGCGAGTCGGCAGAGTCTTCGATCAGGCGCAGGTAGCGGGGCAGACGCGAGACAGTGGCTCGGGACAACTCCGACATGCCGCCGACGTTACATCCGTCGTTCCTTCTACCGACATCGGCCTTCTACTCTCTGGATGACATGGCTTCGAAGTCCGTTCTCGTGGTGGGAGGTGGCCCGGCAGGGTCGGCCGCCGCCTATTGGCTCGCACGCGACGGTCACGATGTGACTCTCATCGAGAAGAAGGAGTACCCCCGCGAGAAGACCTGTGGCGACGGCCTGACCCCACGGGCGATCCTTCAGCTCGACGACATGGGCTTCGACTTCGATGTGCCCGAGTTCCACAAGATCACCGGGCTTCGCTCATACGCAGGTGACGACTTGATGCTGGAGATGACCTGGCCCGACCACAGCCGTTTCCCCAATTGGGGCGGTGTGATCAGACGCAGCGATCTCGACGAGCAGGTGGCCCGTCTCGCCGAGAAAGAAGGCGTCAAGGTCAGGGAGAAGACCACCGCCGCCCCGGTCATCGAGGAGGGCCTCCTCACCTCCGTGGCGCTGGCCAACGGTGATGGGTCAGAGACAATAAATCCCGACATCACCATCATCGCCGACGGCTCCATGAATCGTTTCGGCCGTGAGCTGGGGACCGAGCGGCGCCGCGACTACCCGATGGGTATGGCTGCCCGTGGTTACTACTCGTCGGAGATGTCGACAGACCCCTTCCTCGAAAGCCAGCTCGACTTGCGGGACTCGACAGGGGCGACGATGCCCGGTTACGGCTGGGTCTTTCCCCTGGGTGACGGGACGGTCAACGTCGGGGTGGGCCTCCTCTCGACCTTCAAGCGTTGGAAGCACGTCAACACCACCCACATGATGAACGACTATGTGGATCACGGAGCTCCCGATCATTGGGGGTTGAGCGAGGAGTCCCGTCTCAGCAAGCCGATGGGCGGCAAGCTGACCATGTCCTTCTCCAAGGGCCCGCTCGTCGGTGCCAACTGGATCACGATCGGTGACGCCGCCGGCGCCATCAACCCTTGGAACGGCGAGGGCATCTCTTATGCCTACGAGACCGGCCGCATCGCCGCCGAGTACGTGGGTCAAGCTCTCGGCTCCGGCGACCACGGCGTCCTCCATCGCTACCCGCAGCGTCTTCAGGACGAGTACGGGCTGTATTACAAGATGGCCCGGATCTTCGTGAAGCTGATCGGCTACCCCTCTGTGATGCGGACTCTCGCCCACACCGGCCTTCGCAATCGCCCGCTGATGGAGTGGACCCTCAAGGTGATGGCAAACCTTCTCGACGAAGACGAGAAGCAGATGGGTGAGCGGGTGTACGACTCGATTGCCGCCGTGGTCAGGACCTTGCCCGTCGCCTGACCAGCCGACATCGGGAGAGCTTGCCCGATACCATTTGAGGTGTGTGAACAAGCCACCGGTCATCGCCTTCGATGTCAACGAGACTTTGCTCAGCCTCGACCCGATCAAGGCTCGATTCGAGCAGATCTTCGGTGGCGACCCGCCTGTAGGGGAGTGGTTCGCCAGGATGCTCCATGGCTCCTTGGTTGCCAACGCGATGGACAACTACAGGCCGTTTGGCGACATAGGAGTCGAAGCTCTTCTCACCGTTGCCGTCAAACGCGGCCTTTCTCTCAGGGGTGAGGATGCGGTGGATGTGGTTGGAGAGATGATGAGCTTGCCGCCGCACCCGGACGTGCCCGACGGGTTGCGCCGCCTGCACGAGGCCGGGTTCGAGATGGTCGCGCTGACCAACAGCTCCTCCGTTGTGGCCAGAGACCAGATGGAGAACGCAGGCCTCACACAGTTCTTGCGCCGGGTGATCTCGGTTGAAGAGGTGAGGCGGTTCAAGCCCGATCCAGCCACCTATCACCACGCAGCCCAGCTCATGGGCATCCCCATTGGGGACTTGACGCTGGTCGCCGCCCATGATTGGGACTGTGCCGGTGCGACGGCTGCAGACGCCGGAACGGTGTTCGTCAAACGGCCCGGCGCGGTGTGGAGCATTCCGGCAGACATGCCGGACGTGGTTGTGGGAGATATCGCCGACCTCGCCGACCTTCTCATCCACTGATCCTCACCTAGATCTCGGCGAGAGCCTCCATGCAGCGGTCGACCTCCTCGGCGGTGTTGTAGTGGACAAAGCCGATTCTCACCAAGCCTCCTTTGTCCAGAACGCCGAGCCGCTCCATCAGGTTGACGGCGTAGTAGTGCCCGGCCCAGGCGTAGATCGAGCGAGATGCGAGATGGGCGGTCACATCCTTGGGCGAAGCCCCGTCGATGGTCACCGCAAAGGTGGCGCATCGCTGCCGACTCATCTGCTGAACACCCCACAACTTCGCACCGCTGATCTCATGGACGCCGGAGATGAATCGCTCGCCGAGCGAGCGCTCGTGCTGCTCGATCTCGCGGTACGCATCTGCCAATGACTCCCGCCTGGTGTTGCCAGATGAGCCGAGTGAGGCGACGTAGTCGACGGCGGCGGTGACACCCGCCAGCGACTCGTAGCTCTGCGTGCCGGTTTCCCACTTGCCGGGTGGATCCGACGGCGCCGGCCTGACCTTGTATGCATCCAGTGATGCCAGGAGGTCGGCTCGTCCGTAGAGAACCCCGGTGTGCGGCCCGAAGAACTTGTAGACGGCGGAGGCGAGGAAGTCGCAGCCGAGCTCTTGCACGTCGACGAGATGATGGGGCCCGGCGTGCACCGCATCGACGAACACCAGCGCTCCCGTCGAGTGCGCTGCTTCGACTATCGGCTCGAGGTCGACGACAGTTCCCAGTGCATTCGACGAGTAGGCAACCGCTACCAACCGCACCTTCTCGTCGATCAGCTCGGTGACCGACGTCGGGTCGAGCAGGCCAGTCTCCGGGTCGAACCTGGCCACGCGCACGTCGACTCCTCGCTCATCGGCGGCCCGGGCCCAAGGGGTGAAGTTGGCGTCGTGGTCGATGTCGGTGAGGACAATGGCATCGCCCTCCTGCCAGGTCGCAGCTAGGGCGTGGCTGAGTGCAAAGGTCAGGCTGGTCATGTTCTGGCCGAAGACAACCTCGCCGGGGTGGCAGTTGTACAGATCAGCCATCGCTCGCCGAGCCCCTTCGGTGATGTCACCGGCGAGGTCGGAGGGAGGAAACCCACCGCCGAGATTCGACACCCCCTCGCTCAGCGCCGTCGACATGGCGTCGATCACACGTTGTGGAGTCTGAGTTCCGCCGGGCCCGTCGAGGTATGCGGCAGGCAGGCCGTCGTCGATGCGGCCCAAGGCCGGGAATTGGGATCTGATAGAGGTGACGTCGAACATCGCCGGGCACGATAGGCGTTGGAATTACCCCGACTGTCAGAGGCTGTCCTAAGCTCAAAATCGTGACGCTGGCCGACTATCTGCCAATAGCCATCATGCTGGGCCTGGCTGCGATCTTCGTGGCTGTTTCTCTGGTCGTCTCCAGGTTCTTCAGCCCGGATCGGCCCACCCCTGAGAAGCTCGACCCCTACGAGTGCGGGATCGTGCCCGAGGTGGAGCCCGCCCAGCGATTCCCGGTGAGGTTCTATCTGGTGGCGATGCTGTTCGTCATCTTTGACGTGGAGATCATCTTCCTCTTCGCATGGGCGTCCATCTGGACCGATCTCGGCTGGTGGGGAGTGGCCGCGATCCTGATATTCACCGCCTTCGTGCTGGAGACGCTCGCCTACGTCTGGAAACGGGGGGCTCTCGATTGGAACGTCAAGCGACGCGCCCGGTACACGGGCGAAGAGTTGCAAGAGGCGGCCTAGTGGCCAACACGACACCTCCGGGCAACCTGCTGATGACCACCGTTGAGAAGGCGGCCAATTGGGCTCGAACCCGATCGATGTTCCCCGCCACCTTCGGCCTCGCCTGCTGCGCCATCGAGATGATGGCGACGGGCGCTGGCCACTACGACCTGGCGCGTTTTGGCATGGAGGTCTTCCGGGCCTCTCCGCGACAGGCGGATCTGATGATCGTGGCCGGCCGGGTCAGCCAGAAGATGGCGCCGGTGCTCCGTCAGGTCTACGACCAGATGCCAGATCCCAAATGGGTGGTCTCGATGGGTGCTTGCGCCTCGTCGGGTGGCATGTTCAACAACTACGCACTGGTCCAGGGTGTGGATCAGATCGTGCCGGTCGACATCTACGTGCCGGGTTGCCCTCCGGGGCCGCAGAGCCTCATGCATGGGGTCCTGACCTTGCACGACAAGATCATGTCCGGGGAGATCGTGCGATGAGATCGCATTTTCCCAATGAGATTGGAATCGTGCGATGAGATCGCATTTTCCCAATGAGATTGGAATCGTGCGATGAATCCGAACGGAGAGATGGTTCTTCCTGAGGTATTGCAGGCTCTCGCCGACCAGTTCGAGGACGTGACCTGGTTGAAGTCACATGGCCAGGACGTGGCCAGCATGCCTGCCGAGTTGTGGAAGCCTTTTGCCGAGGCCGCAAAGGGTGCCGGGTTCGACTTCTGTTCCGATGTCACTGCTGTCGACTGGATGCGGCAGCGCCCAGAGCGTTTCGAGGTCGTGGCGAACCTGCTCTCGATGGAGCACGGAGTTCGCCTCCGCATAACCACGGCTTTGGGCAGAAAAGACCCGACTGTCGACTCACTGACCTCGATCTGGCCCGGCGCGGGGTTCGGCGAGCGTGAGGCGTACGACATGTTTGGGATCAGCTTCGAAGGCCACCCCGACCTCACTCGGATCTTGATGCCCGACGACTGGGAAGGCCATCCTCTCCGCAAGGACTTTGGCGTCGGATCGGTCCCGGTTCAGTTCAAGGAATCTCACAAGGTCTGATGAGATGACGGACGAGAAGACCATCGACGCGACAGAAGCCACCGAGACCGTCGACCTATGGGTTGCCGGAACCGAAGAGCCTCAATTCCAGCCCACCGACGAGGGTCAGCAGGAGATGTTCGTCGAAGAGACCGATGAGCGGCTTGCCAAACAGCTCGGCTCGGTGATCGATGACGACTACCTGTTCGACGACGACGTCGAAGATGACGAGCGGATGATCGTCAACATGGGCCCCCAGCACCCGTCGACACACGGTGTCCTCCGGCTTCAGATCGAGATGGAAGGCGAGGTGATCCGGCGGACGAAGCCCATCATCGGATACCTCCACACCGGGATGGAGAAGACTGCCGAGCAGCTCACCTTCGGCCAGGGACCAACCAATGTCACCCGGATGGACTACTTGGCTCCGCTTCACGGCGAGCTTGCCTACTCCCTTGCCGTCGAGCGTCTCCTCGACATCGAGGTTCCGGAGCGTGCCGCGGCAATCCGGGTGCTGATGACGGAGCTGAACCGCATCTCGTCGCACCTGGTGGCACTTGCCACCAACGGCATGGACATCGGAGCCCTCTCAATGATGTTGTATGGCTTCCGCGAGCGGGAGTCGATCCTGGCCTTCTTCGAGAAGACGACGGGGCTGCGGATGAACCACAACTACATCCGCCCGGGCGGCGTTGCCGCGGATCTTCCTCCAGGTTGGAAAGACGACGTGGCCGCCATCCTCGCCGACCTGCCTGTGCGTCTTGCGCAGTACGACGACTTGCTCAAGGAGAATCCGATCTGGCTCTCCCGAACTCAGGGAGTGGGCGTCATCACCCAAGAAGAGGCCAAGGCCTTCTCGATCACCGGGCCGATTCTCCGGGCGACCGGGGTGAACTGGGACCTGCGGAAGGCTTTCCCGTACTCGGGGATAGAGAACTACGAGTTCGACGTCCCGGTGGGCGAGAACGGCGACGTCTACGACAGATACCGGATGCGGGTGCTCGAGATCATCGAATCGCTGAAGATCGTCGAGCAGGCCATGGATCGGATGCCGAAAGGCGACTATCGGATCGACGACCGGAAGGTCACGCCACCGCCGCGGGCTCGAATCGATGAGTCGATGGAGGCCCTGATCCACCATTTCAAGCTCTTTACCGAGGGGTTCAAGGTGCCCGCCGGCGAGACATATGTCGCGGTCGAGTCACCTCGTGGTGAGCTGGGTTGCTACATGGTTTCGGACGGCGAGGCCAACCCTTACCGGATGCACACCCGGGCGCCGTCGTTCTACAACCTTCAGGCCCTTCCCATAACCATGGCCGACTCCCTCATGGCCGACACCATCGCCACCATTGCCTCGATGGACCCGGTCATGGGTGATGTGGATCGCTGAGCACCTCGGAGGAACCCGGTGAAGTTCCTCCAACGCAACAAGCCTGATCTGTCCCTGGAATTGGTGGAGTCGGTGCTTGCCGAGACGTATGGGCTGCGCGGTGATCTCACCTCGTTCGAAAGCGAGAGAGACCAGAACATCAAGGTCGATGCTGCAGACGACACATACCTGTTCAAGGTGTGCAACCAAAACGAGCCGGCCGAGGTGATCGACCTTCAGATCAGGGCACTGCGTCATATCGAGGCGGTCGATCCGGTCCTTCCGGTGCCCCGCGCCTTGCAAGGGCTCGGTGGTCAGGACACAGGCACAGTCGTCGACGAAGGTGTCACCTACACCCATCGTCTCATGTCCTATCTCGACGGCGATGTGGCCAACCGTGCCGAGCACGACACACCGCAATTGAGACACAACACGGGATCAGTGCTCGCTCGGCTCGACAAGGCTCTGTCGAGCTTCTTCCACCCGGCAGCCGACCAGGACCACCCCTGGAATCTCATGGGAGCGCCTCGTCTTCTCGAACATGCCGAGCACATCCCTGACGGCACGGCGAGGGCCAACGTCGAGTTGATCTTGGAGAGGGCCAGGGACCACACCGTCCCTGCATGCAGGTTGCTTCGGCATCAGGTGATTCATCAGGACGCCCACACCGGGAACCTGGTGGTGGACCCTGATGACCCGGCGTTGATCACCGGGATCATCGACTTCGGCGACATGGCGTTCGCGCCGCTGGTGGTGGAGTTGGCCGTGGCCACCCATCTCTCCGGCCGGCCAGACGGCTCCCCGGAGACGATGCTCGATGTCGTCCTCGGATTCGACTCGGTCAACCGGGTCGAAGAAGGAGAAGTTGACGTCCTGTATGACCTGGTGCTGGCGAGGCTGGCCATGAACGCCACCATCGCCGCAGCTCGCGTGGCGTTGTACCCAGATGAGGACCCGTACGAGGACGATCAGGATCGTCTCTGGCGCAGGATCGATGATGCACTGTCGGCTCGGGAGGACGTCATCTCTGAGTTGAGGGGCCTGCTCGGCTTCGGTCGCGGCTCGTCTACGGGTCTGGCCAAGCGCCGCGAAGCCCACCTCACACCTCATTCACCACACTTCTACGCCCAGCCGTTGGAGATCGTGGCTGGTGCCGGGATGTATCTGTTTGGTGTCGACGGGTCCCGATATCTCGACTTCTACAACAACGTCCCAACGGTCGGTCACAACCATCCCCAGGTGGTCAACGCCGTCTCACGGCAACTGGCGAGACTCAACACCAACACCCGCTACCTGTATGAGTCAGTTGTCGAGTACGCGGAGCGGCTCACGGGCACCCTCGACGGGGGCCTCGATGTCTGCCTGTTCGTCAACTCCGGTAGTGAGGCCAACGACGTGGCCGGCCAGATCGTCAAGCACGCAGCCGGCCATGACAACCTGCTTGCCGTCGAAGGGTCGTATCACGGAGTGACCGAAGCTTCCGACGCGGTGACAGAGCCGCATGGGTCGAATGTGAGCACCGTCGGGCTGGAGGACGCCGAGGTGCCCGATCGGGTTGCGGGTTTCATCGTCGATCCTGCGCTCACTTCCAAGGGGATGCCGGTAGTCCCCGACGGCGCGCTCGGTGAGATCGCCGCTGTGGTGCAGCAGCAGGGCGGGCTCGTCGTCGCCGACGAGGTTCAGAGCGGGTTCGGCCGTACCGGGGTCATGTGGGGGCATGAGCGCGAGGGGCTGAAGCCCGACCTTGTCACCATGGGCAAGCCCGTGGGCAACGGCTTCCCGTTGGGTGTCGTGGTGACCCGCCGCGACCTGTTGGAGCCTTTCCTCGCCGATACCGGCCTTTTCTCGACCTTCGGTGGGAACCCGGTCGCATGTGCCGCCGGCCTTGCCGTTCTCGATGTCGTCGAGAGAGAAGACCTCGTCGTCAACTCGGCCGTTGTCGGCGCCTACCTGAAGGAGAGGTTGCTCGGCTTGGGGAACTCTTCAGTGGTGGATGTTCGTGGTACGGGCCTGCTCGTCGGTGTCGAGCTGGATCAGGAAATCGTTGACGTCGAGCGCCTGCTCGAGGACATGAAGGGACGTGGCGTCTTGGTCGGCACGGCCGGGCGGAATCGCAATGTGCTCAAGCTGCGCCCACCGCTGATCGCGCGTCTCTCCGACATCGACTTCTTTGTTGAGGCCCTGGCTGATTCGATCGATCAGGGAAGCTTGTGACTGGTTTCACTAGCACCCCCTGCGACCCCTATTCTCCGCCTGCTGTGAGTTGCGTTCAGATCGTCGATGTGAAGGATGGAATCGGTCCCTCGCAAGAGACGATCAAAGGAGATGTGAGCCGTTGAGTGCTTGGCCTGAGGCCACCCAAGAGAGGGCCCGCCAGATCATCTCTCGCTACCCAGAGAAGCGATCGGCGGTGATGCCTCTCCTCTATCTCGCCATGGCCGAGGATGGGCATCTGACCGAAGACGGGATGGCCGAGGTCGCCGAGTGGTGCGGGATCACACCGGCACAGGTCCAATCCGTCGCCAGCTTCTACACCATGTACAAGAGAGAGCGTACCGGCCAGTACCTCGTCTCATGCTGCACATCAATCTCTTGCATGCTTCTAGGCGGTGACGACGTGCTGCACGCAGTTGAGGACGAGTCCGGTGTCCCGCATGGTGAGACCGATGAGGAGGGCCTTCTCTCCGTGGAGCACGTCGAGTGCATCGGTGCCTGTGGCGGGGCTCCCGCCGTGCAGGTCAACTATGAGCTGATCGAAGGCGTCACCCCGGAGAAAGCACGCGATCTGGTGGGTTGGCTGAAGGACGCACGGCCATCCGTGGTGAACACTGACGAGATGCAGGAGCTCTTTGGCGGCCCGCGCAGCTTCGACTGGGGGATACGCGAGGAGGAGGGCGCCGTAGGGCCCTATCCGGCGTTTCAGCCGCTGGGGACGGTGGGCAAAGAATGACCACGCTTCTCGTGACCAAGCGGATGGTGGACCATCCCGCCGACTCGCACACCCTGGAGCGGTACCAGGCGACCGATGGCTACAACCAGGCGCGCCGCGCGTTGGGGATGACCCGAGACGAGCTCGTCGAGGAGGTCAAAGCGTCCGGTTTGCTGGGGCGCGGAGGTGCCGCCTTCTCTGCCGGCCTCAAGTGGAGCTTCCTGGCTCCGGCGCGGCCCTCGTATCTGGTGATCAACGGGGACGAGTCAGAGCCCGGGACCTTCAAGGACCGCCAACTGCTGGAGCGCGACCCGCATCAGATGATCGAGGGGATCATCATCACCGCCATAGCCAACGAGGTGCATCACGCCTTTGTATACATCAGGGGTGAGTACCCGAAGCCGGCCCGCCGAGTGCAGGCGGCAGTGGACGAGGCGTACGCGAACGGGTTCCTCGGCAAGGGAATCTTCGGATCGGACTACGACCTGGAGCTGACTGTCCACCTCGGCGGGGGCGCCTACATCTGCGGTGAGGAAACCGCTCTGATCAACTCGCTGGAGGGTCTCCGCGGAGAGCCGAGGCTGAAACCCCCTTACTTCCCAGCGGCCAAGGGGCTGTACATGCTCCCCACAATCGTCAACAACGTCGAGACGGTCTCCAATCTCCCTCACATTCTCGCCATGGGCTCAGGTGACTATGCGGCGCTCACCGGCAACGAGGACACCGGCACTTTCATGATGTCGCTGTCAGGACACGTCGAGAAGCCAGGCAACTACGAGTTGCCCCACGGAATCACCTGGCGCGAGCTGATCTATGACATCGGCGGGGGGATCCCGGGCGGCAGGGACCTGAAGGCGTGGATCCCCGGTGGGGCCTCGGCGCCTTGGTTTGTCCCCGAGCACCATCTCGACCTCCCGATAACCAAAGACGACACCGCGGCGGCGGGCTCGATGCTGGGCTCGGGTGCGGTGATCGTGATGGACGAAACCACCTGCATGGTCGAGGCTGCCGAGCGTGTGATCCGCTTCTTTGCCCACGAGTCTTGTGGGCAGTGCACGCCGTGTCGTGAGGGCACGACCTGGCTAGAGATGATCCTTCGCCGCATCGAAGACGGGCAGGGACGTGCCGTGGATCTCGATCTTGCCGTCGACGTCTCAGACGGGATCAGCATCGGCCTTGGCTGGCCTCCGAAGATGACCACGATCTGCCCCCTCGGCCCGTCGGCAGTGTCGCCGATCAAGGCTCTCAAGGACTACTTCATCGAAGAGGTGGAGTCGCATGTGTCCCAAGGCGGATGCCCGCTCAAGTCAGCTCAGCCGGTCGGTTCGCCATGAGTGAACGGACGCTGGTGACGATCACCATCAACGGTGAGGACAAGCAGGTCCCTGAAGGGGAGCTGCTGATCAAGGCTGCTCAGGACGAGGGCACCTATATCCCCCGCTTCTGTTGGCACGAGCGGATGAACCCGGTGGGCATGTGTCGCATGTGCCTGGTCGAGGTCGATACGCCGCGCGGGCCGATGATGGTTACCGCCTGCACCAACAACGTCACCGAGGGCATGGTGGTCGACACCGAGAGCGCCGAGGTGAAGAAGGCGCAGGAGGCGATTCTCGAGTTCCTGCTCGCCAACCACCCTCTCGATTGCCCCGTGTGTGACAAGGGCGGGGAGTGCCCGCTCCAGGATCAGGCCATGGCATATGGGCCCGGCGAGTCGCGCTTTGTCGAGATCAAGCGAACCTACGAGAAGCCGATCCCCATATCGGACCTGGTGCTGCTGGACAGGGAGCGGTGCATCCTGTGCGCACGCTGCACCCGGTTCTCCGACGAGATCTCCGGTGATCCGCTGATCGAGTTCAAAGACCGGGGAAATGCCACCGAGGTCAACACCTTCCCCGACCTTCCCTTCAGCTCGTACTTCTCAGGCAACACCGTTCAGATCTGCCCCGTCGGTGCCCTGACCGCCAAGCCATATCGGTTCCGGGCGCGGCCTTGGGATCTCAAGAAGGTCGAGAGTTCCTCGTTGCAGGACACGGCACATCCGAGGATGGAGATCCACGCCAGCCAGAACGAGATTCTGAGATACACCGGTGTCGACAACGACGCCACCAACCACGGCTGGCTCTCTGACAAGGCGAGGTTCGGGTTCGAGCATCTCCGCTCGGACAATCGTGTCACCGAGCCACTGGTCCGTCGTGGGGGAGAGTTGGTGGCCGTGCCTTGGGCCGAGGCCATCGACATGGTGGCGACTCGGTTCCAACTGGTTAAAGACGAAGACGGGGGTGAGGCGATTGGCGTCATCGGCGGTGCCAACGGGACCAACGAGGATGCCTACGCGTTGTCAAAGTTTGCCCGGGTTGCGTTGGGGACCAACAACGTCGACGCCACGGTTGGCGACGCTCTCGCATCACACTTCCTGGCCGCAACGGTCGACAGGGCTTGCATCTCCGACATCGACGATGCCGACACGATCTTGGTCTGGGGACCGGATCTCAAGGAAGAGCATCCGACGCTGTACCTCAGGGTGCGTCGCGCCGCGCAGGAGCTGGGCAAGACCCTGGTGGTGATTCACCCGAGAGCCACCGGCCTCGACGACAGGGCATCACACAAGCTCAACTACCGGCCGGGCGGCGGCTTCCAGCTTCTCGACGAGCTGGCGGAAGGGGAGCACGCCGACGTTTTGCATGCGCTATCGGCCAACAAGGTGGTCGTTCTGGTCGGGATGGCCAGCCATGCCGACGGTCCTGACCTGGCCGAGTCGGTCGCAGCCTTCATCCGTCAGAAGGCGGTCAAGACGCTGATTCTCCCGCTGAACTCCCGATCCAACACTTATGGAGCCCTCGACATGGGGCTTGCCCCTGACCTCTTCCCCGGGCGGGTCAACGTCGACTCGGCGGGTGCGGCAGCCCTGGGCGAGGCCTGGGGCGGTGAGCCGGCTGGTCTTCCAGGGCGTGATTCGACGGAGATCCTTGCCGGCCTCGACTCTGGGGAAGTGAGAGCTCTTCTCCTGGTTGGCTCGGACCCGGTTCGCGACATGCCGATCCCAAGTGCTGCCAGTGACGGCCTCGCCGGCGCGGAGTATGTGGTCTCGATCGACATGTTCGTCAACGACAGCAATTGCAATGCCGACGTGATATTGCCTGCGGCCGGCTTTGCCGAGAAGGAAGGGACCGTCACCAACGTCGAGGGTCGGGTTCAGAAGGTGAATCAGATCCGGCCGGCACCAGGCCAGGCTCGCGCCGATTGGGCCGTGGTCGGCGATGTGGCGCTGTCGATGGGAGTGGACCTCGGCCTCGGGTCCGTGGAGATCATCAACAAGGAGATCTCAGAGATCGTCGGGGCCTACGAAGGGGTCACCTTCGATCTTCTCGAATGGGAGCAGCGGGAGGGAGCCGTGATCCCGGTCGATGACACCCGGGTGATCAGTCACATCCCTATTGCCGCCGGCGGCAAGGCTTCCCCGGAGGCGGCCTTCACCCTTCATGTCGCCCGGACCATGTACGACGACGGTGTCCGTCTCCGCGAGTCACCTTCGCTCCATCCACTCGCACCGGGTGCAGTTGTGCGCATCAACCCTGCTGATGCCCCCAGCGTTGGTGCCCAGGACGGTCGCCCTCTGCGTGTCGTGACCAGTCAGGGTGAGGGCGAATTCACCGTAGTTCTCGACGAAGGCACACCGGCTGGGGTGCTTTTTGTGCCCTTCAACCAGCCGGGCGGAGCCCACCTCGGCACCGACCCGGTGGCTCGAGTCACACCGGTGAAGACATGACTTGGGAAGAAATCGCCATCGTCGTCCTGCGCGTCGTGATGACCTTCGTCCTTCTGCTGCTGGTCACAGTCATCAACGTCTGGGCGGAGCGCAAGATCGTCGCGGATATGCAGTCGCGTATCGGGCCGAACCGAGCCGGGCCGTGGGGGATTCTGCAAACTGTCGCCGACGGCCTCAAGCTGTTCTTCAAGGAGTCTGTCACGCCACGCAAGGTGGAGTTGGGCATGTATCTGCTTGCTCCATTCCTTGCAGTGATCCCGGCTTTCCTCATCTTCATGATGGTGCCCTGGGGAGCACCTTTCACCATTGGTGAGTACGAGGTGGCTCTGCAAGGCGCCGATCTCCACATCGGCCTTCTGTTCATCCTGGCCATGTCGTCGATGGCGGTGTACGCCGTGGTGCTCGCCGGATGGTCGTCGGGCTCGAAGTACCCGCTGATCGGCGGTGTCCGAGCCACGGCGCAAGCGATCTCTTACGAGGCGGCGATGGGCCTGGCCATGGTGGCCGTCGTTCTTTGGACCGCCTCGCTGGGAAGTGAGAACGCCCTCTCCCTTGCTTCGATAGTCGAAGCCCAGCAAGGAACTTGGGGCGGCATCATCCCGAGATGGAACATCTTTCCCCAGGTCGCCGCTTTCGTGGTTTTCTTGATCGCCATAGTCGCCGAGACCAACCGCGCTCCTTTCGACCTGGTCGAAGCCGAGCAGGAGATTGTCGGCGGCTTTCACACCGAGTACTCGGGCATGAGATTTGCCATGTTCTTTCTTGCCGAATACGTCAACATCTTCTCCATGTCGGCGATTGCGGCCACCCTCTTTCTCGGAGGTTGGAACGGCCCGACGTTTGGCCCGCCGATCGTTGCTGCGGTGCTGCCAACCATCTGGTTCCTGATCAAGACCTATGTGATCGTCTTTCTCTTCTTCTGGATCAGGGCCACACTGCCCAGGCTTCGGTACGACCAGCTCATGTCGCTGGGCTGGAAGCGGCTGATACCGGCCGCGCTTGTCTGGCTGATCGTTTCGACCGTGGCGATCGGCTTCCGTCAATTCGGCGCACCCTGGAGTTAGCGATGGGTCTATTGACTGAGTTCTTCAAGGGCCTCAAGGTCACCGGCGGGACCATGCTGCGCACCATCACCGGCCGGGAGGTGGTGACGACCGAGTACCCGAAGGAGATGCGGGAGAAGCCGCAGCGTTTCCACGGGCGCCACGTGCTCAATCGGTATCCGGACGGCATGGAGAAGTGCATCGGTTGTGAGCTGTGCGCCGGCGCCTGTCCTGCTCATTGCATCTATGTGAGGGGGATGGACAACGATCCGGAAGCTCCCACGTCTCCGGGTGAGCGGTTCGGCTACGTCTACGAGATCAACATGTTGCGCTGCATCTTCTGCGGCTTGTGCGTGGAGGCCTGCCCCACCGAGGCAATCACGATGACCCACCTGTTTGAGATGTCCACCACCAACCGGGAAGACGCGATCTACACCCGGGAGACCCTCCTGATGGACACGCAGGGCAACGTGCCCCACATGTTCCCGGACGACCCGCTCGCAGATCAGGAGGAGCTGCTGACAGCGGATGGCTGGCTGCGTGCCACCGCGTCTTCCGGTGCCGCGGCCTACGAGGGCGTCCAGATGTGGCAGGGAACCCCGGGCCCGGCTGACTGGGACCCCGAGCCCGACCAAGACGCAAGAGACTCCAAGCAGTCAGATGACGCCGATGGTTGAGGCCTTGATCTTTATCCTGATGGCCATCGCCGCCATTGCCGGCGCCGTGACCGTTGTGATGGCTCGCAACCCGGTCTACTCGGCGATGGGGCTTCTCGGGACGTTGTTCTCGGTGGCGGTGCTCTATGTGCTTCAGCTGGCGCACATGGTTGCCGCAGTGCAGGTGATCGTCTACGCCGGGGCGGTACTCACTCTGTTCTTGTTCGTGATCATGCTGATCGGGGTGGACAAGTCAGAGGACCGCGACGAGAAGCTTCCCGGTCAGCGTCTGGTCATCGCTGTGCTCGCCGGAGCTGTGGTCCTCATCGCCGGCGGTCTCACCTTCTTCGCCGATTTCGACTGGGTGCCGGCCGCCAGTGCCCCGATCAACCCGGATCTCACCAACGGGACCGTCCAAGCGGTGGCCGAGCCGCTGTTCACGGACTGGGTGCTCGCCTTCGAGGCGACCGCGCTTCTGCTGACCATCGCGGCGGCAGGTGCCATCGCCTTGGCTCACTATCGGCGGAGGAGCCAGGAATGATCGACCCCGGCCTCTACATGGCTCTCGCCGCTGTCCTTTTCACGATTGGCGCTCTTGGGCTTCTGGTTCGCCGCAACGCTCTGGTGATGTTCATGTGCATCGAGCTGATGCTGAACGCGGTCAACCTCACCCTGATCTCGGCGGGCCGGGCGCTCAACGACATCAACGGCCAGGTCGCCGTGTTCTTCATCCTCGTCGTCGCCGCGGCAGAGGTGGTGGTCGGGCTGGCGATCATCGTCTCCATCTTCCGTCTCAAATCCACCGCATCGGTGGACGAGTTGAGCGAGCTGAGGGGCTGACTGTGCATCGTTGCTATAGCAAGTGGTCGCGCTATGCGTCACGCGGTGCACGCGTAACTAGCTGTTGTCGGCCGTTGCTCGCGTCTGCCGTGCACAGCGTGTCGCTGACCGACACGGGTTGCTATAGCAAGGAGGCCGGTCGGTGATGGTTGAGTTGGTTTGGCTTGTGATAGCGGTGCCCCTGGCCGGGGCGGTGGCGATCCATTTCGTGGGCCGTTACCTGCGCGAGCCTCTCGCCGGCTACGTCGCCTCGGCGGCAACCGGCACCGCATTCCTGGTCGCAGCTGCTGCCGCGATGCCCTTCATTCGGGGAGGGGAGCATGGGGAGACCATTCTGCTCTGGGAATGGATGCCGGCGATCGGCGCCAACCTGGAGATCCTCTGGGACCCGCTGTCGGCCTTCATGACGCTGATCGTCACCGGGGTCGGGTTCCTGATCCACGTCTTCGCCATCGGGTACATGCATGGCGACGAGCGCTTCTCGCGTTTCTTCGCCATCCTCAATCTGTTCATCGCCTCGATGCTCACGCTGGTCTTGGCCGGCAACTATGCGATGTTGTTCCTGGGCTGGGAGCTGGTCGGGCTCTGCTCCTTCTTGCTGATCGGGTTCTGGTTCACCCGCCAGTCGGCGGCCGCAGCGGCCAAGAAGGCGTTCATCGTCAACCGGATTGGCGATCTCGGTCTCATGGTCGGGCTGATGCTGGTGTTCACCGCGTTTGGCACGCTCTCGTTCGCAGGGGTGTTCGATCGCGCCAGCGCTGAGCTGACCGGTGGGCTTGCCACCGCCATCGCTCTTCTCTTCTTCGTCGGGGCCGCCGGGAAGTCGGCTCAGATCCCCCTCTATGTGTGGCTGCCCGATGCGATGGAGGGTCCCACCCCGGTGTCCGCCCTGATCCACGCCGCCACCATGGTGACGGCCGGTGTCTATCTGATCGCGCGCTCGGCTGCGATCTTCGAGCTGTCGGAGGCCGCTCAGGTGACTGTGGCCACGGTTGGCGCGGCCACCGCGATCTGGGCTGCGTCGATTGCCATCGCCCAGCGTGACATCAAGAAGGTTCTGGCCTACTCGACTGTCTCTCAGCTCGGCTACATGATCCTCGCCGTGGGCACGACCGCCTATGTGGCCGGTCTGTTCCACCTGATGACCCACGCCTTCTTCAAGGCTTTGCTGTTCCTTGGCGCCGGGTCGGTGATTCACGCCATGGCCGACGAGCAGGACATGCACAAGATGGGCGGCCTCTTCTCCAAGATGCGGGTGACCGGTGTCACTATGGGCATCGCAACTCTCGCCATCGCCGGGATGCCCCCGCTGGCCGGTTTCTGGTCGAAGGACGAGATACTCGCCTCGGCGTTCGAGCGTGGGGGATGGTGGTCCTTCCTATGGGTCATCGGCCTCGCCACCGCTCTGATCACTGCCTTCTACATGACCCGGATGTTCATCCTCATCTTCTTGGGCAGGCCGCGTTGGGAGGACGGGGTCGAGCCTCATGAGTCACCACGAGTCATGACGATCCCTCTTGTGGTGTTGGCGGGCTTGGCCGTGATCGGCGGCCTGGTGAACACTCCCTTCCGTCTCACCTTGGAGCACTTCCTCGAGCCGGCCTTCGAGAACGTGCATATCGCACATCCGCCTGACAGCAGCCTGATGCTGGTTGTGCTGGCCGCACTCTCGGTCGCAGCTGGTCTCGCCGGGATCGGTGCCGCATGGCTCAACTACAGGCGCCCGCGTGAGTCCTGGGAGCATTGGGAGCAGAGCCTTCAGCCGGTCTGGGGACTTTGGGGTGACGCCTACCGGGTGGACGACTTCTACGGCACGGTGCTGGTGGCACCAGGCCGGAAGACGGCTGAGCTGGCCGCATTCAGCGTGGACTTGCCCTTGATCGACGGAGCAGTGAACGGCGTGGGCCGGCTCGCGGTCCGCGTTGGGGATTGGATCCGGCCGCTTCAGACCGGTTACGTGCGCAACTATGGGGCGCTTCTTCTCGCCGGAACCGTTGGCATCGTGATCTGGCTCTTGGTAGGTGGCGCATGAGTCTTCTCACCTGGCTCATCCTGGTTCCCATTGCCGGAGCACTCGTGATCATGGCGATCCCGCGCGAGCGGGAAGAGCTCCACCTCCCGCTGGGCATCGCTCTCTCGGCGCTCCCCCTTGCTCTCGCCGGATACCTCTTCTACGCCTTTGAGCCCGTGCCCGGGTTCCAGTTCACCGAGAGTGTCCCGTGGTACGAGCCATGGGGTATCAGCTGGAGCCTCGGTGTGGACGGCATCTCCATGCCCATGGTGCTGCTCACCACGATCCTCGTCCCGATCGCTCTCGGAGCGTCTACTGGGATCAAGAACCGGCGCAAGGAGTTCGTTGCCAACACGCTCTTGCTGGAAGCCGGGATGATCGGTGTCTTTTTGGCCCTCGACCTGTTCCTCTTCTTCGTCTTCTTCGAGGCGATCTTGGTCCCGATGTACTTCATCATCGGCATCTGGGGGAGTGATCGCCGCCGCTATGCGGCAACGAAGTTCTTCCTATACACCGCTTTCGGCTCGGCGTTCATGCTCGCCGGCATCATCGCACTTGCCTTGGCTCATTCGGCTCAGGCCGGGTCGGTGTCGTTCGCCCTGGCCGATCTGATGACCGTCGAGCTGTCCCAGGGCACCGAGCGGTGGCTGTTCGCCGCCTTTGCCTTGGCGTTTGCGATCAAGGTCCCGTTGTTTCCGTTGCACACCTGGCTTCCTGACGCCCACACCGAGGCTCCGACCGCCGGGTCGGTATTGCTCGCCGGTGTTCTCCTGAAGCTCGGCACCTATGGGCTGCTTCGCTACAACCTCGGGCTGTTCCCCGAAGCCTCGGTTGATGCGGCGTGGATCATGGGCGTGCTTGCCGTCATCGGCATCGTCTACGGAGCGGTCGTCGCGATAGTCCAGCCGGACCTCAAGAAGCTCGTCGCCTACTCGTCGGTGAGCCACCTCGGTTTCATCGTGCTCGGCACCTTCGCTCTCACCTCCGGCGGCCTCCAGGGTGCGGTCATCCAAAACGTGAACCACGGCATCACCACCGGGGCTTTGTTCCTCTTGGTGGGGATGATCTACGAGCGCCGGCACACCAAACAGATCTCCGAGTTCGGCGGGCTGCAGAAGGTGATGCCGATCTACGCGGGCTTCTTCCTGTTCATGGTCTTCGCCTCCATCGGACTGCCCGGCCTCAACGGCTTCGTGGGTGAGTTCCTGGTTTTGGTCGGGAGCTACGCCACTCTTCCACCGCTGGCGATCATCGCTGCTTCCGGTGTGGTCCTCGCCGCGATCTATCTGCTTTGGGCTTACGAGAGGGTGTTCACCGGTATTCCGGAGAAGGAAGAGAACAAGGCGTTGTCTGATCTGAGCCCGAGGGAGATTGGGCTGCTCGCCCCCCTTGCGATCCTGGTGCTCGTCTTGGGCCTCTATCCCAACATCCTCCTCGACAAGATCGCGCCGTCGACCGAACAGGTGCTCGATCACGTCGAGGCCTCTACCGGCTACGAGGTGCCCGAGCCCGGTCGGCTGGGCGACGTGTTTGTCGCCGGGGACGGCCGCTGATGATCACTCCCGAGATCCAGTGGATTGCGATTCTCCCCGAGATCGCGCTCGCCGCCGGTGCTGCTGCGGTGCTCCTGATCGAGGTTCAGTGGAAGCCGGCCGCCAACCGCCTCGGCTGGGTGGCCGGCATCAGCTTCGCTCTGGCGATGGCTTTCACGATCGTGCAATGGCTCACCGCTTCCGACGCATTGGCGGTGGGGCAGATCGGCTCGCTTCTCGGGTTCTCAGGCATGGTCCTGATGGACGGATTTGCCGTCTTCGGCAGACTCGCCCTGCTGGCGATCATGGGGTTGGGGCTGATGTCGGGCTGGCGTTTCGTGACTGGGCTCGGGCGAAGGGGTGCCGAGTCCATCGCCCTGATCCTCCTTGCCACTGCGGGTTTCTCGATCATGATCGCCTCGAACAACCTGGTGATGATGTTTCTCGGGTTGGAGGTCGGCTCGATCTCCCTGTACGTGCTGGCAGGCATGACCCGTGACACCTCCCGCTCGGATGAAGCAGCGATGAAGTATTTCCTGCTCGGCTCGTTCGCCTCGGCGATCTTCATCTACGGCGTTGCCCTCCTCTATGCGGGCACGGGCCGCTTCGACGTGCTGGGCATGCGGGGTTTCTTCTCCGGCGTGATTGTCACGGCGCCGGCCGTCATCCTCATCGGGATTGCTCTCGTGATCGTGGGTCTCGGGTTCAAGGTGTCTGCCGCACCCTTCCACAGCTGGGCTCCTGACGTCTATCAAGGGGCGCCCGCCGGGATCACCGGCTACATGGCCGCGATGGCGAAAGTTGCCGGGTTTCTCGCCATTGCCCGAATCCTCATCACCGGGTTGCCCCAATACGAGCAGAGTTGGGCTCCGGTCCTGGCCGGGGTGGCAGCCCTGTCGATGGCGATCGGGGCGTTCATGGCGCTTGTCCAGAGTGACGTGAGGCGTCTGCTCGCGTACTCGGGTGTGGCTCACGCCGGCTTCATCATGACCGGACTGGTCGGTGGGACCTTCACAGGCATGTTGTTCTATGTGGCCGTGTACGCACTCCAGCTGGTGGGTGCGTTTGCGATCGTCGCCGCCGTCAGCGGCTCCGCCAGTTCGGCCTCGGACATCGACGACTACCGCGGCCTGGTGCGAAGAAGCCCCGTGCTTGCGGTTTCGCTGGCCGTCCTCCTTCTGGGCATGGCCGGCTTGCCTTTGACTTCGGGCTTCGTGGCGAAGTTCGGGGTCTTCGCGGAGGCTTGGGCCGGAGGCTTCGAGTGGCTGGTGATTCTGGGAGTGCTGACGTCGGTGGTCACGTTCGCCTTCTACCTGCGTGTGATCGTGATGATGTTCATGGAGGAGAGTGAGTCCGATCTGGCCGCTCCTTCCACGCCGGTCAGGTGGGCGGTCGGGCTGGCCGTTCTGGGGACGGTCCTATTCGGGATTCTCCCCGAGCCGCTGCTCCGGTTGGCGGCTGATGCCTTCCCGCTCTAGAGCCGCGGCGCTCTCTGTGTTGGTGGGGGTGATCTTGACGATGTCTGCCACCCCGGCTCTGGCCATAGAGGTTTCGAACTCCGAGTTCGTCATCATCCAGCCTGGAGACGTGCTAGCCGACGATCTCTATGCGGGGGCGGTGAAGGTCACGGTCGAGGGAGTGATCGACGGAGATCTGATAGTGGCTGCCGGTGAGGCCGTGATCATCGAGGGACGGGTGACCGGGTCTGTGGTTGCCATCGCCCCGCTGGTCGAAGTATCCGGGGTGGTCGACGGGTCGTTGCGTGTCAGCGGCAACGACCTCGTGTTGACCGGCGACGTCGGCGGCGATGTGGTCGCTGCCGTTGTCGATGCAGACTTCGCCGAAGGGTCTGTCATCCGGCAGGACGCTCTGGTCTGGGCTTGGAGCCTCTCGGCCCGAGGCCGTATCTCCGGTGATCTCGAGGGGTCACAACGCTCATTGCGGGTGGCTGGGACAATCGACGGAGATGTCGATGTCTCGGTGACGCAGGTGTCAGTTGGGAACGGACTGACAGTCGGAGGCGACTTCGGCTATCGCTCGAACAACGAGGCAGTGGGTCTTTCCGAAGCCACAGTTGGCGGCGCTGTCGCTCACAAGACACCGCTCCCGCCCAACCTCAGGGTGCGCGCCCTCGACTTCTTCGGCAGCTATCTCTTGATCATCTTCCTCACTGTCACGGCGTTGGCCGTTGCGTGGGGATGGCCGCAGGCCACCAGGCAAGCCATTGGCGTGGTCACAAGCCGCCCGTGGAGCGCTTGGTGGCGTGGTGCGGCAGTGCTGACATCTCCACTGATACTGGCCGGTCTCGTCGGTTTGGTCCTCGCCCTCGCGCCGGCTTCGGCGAGCTTCCCTTTACTTCTGATCCTCGTGCCGCTCGTGCTGGCACTGGCCGGGTTGGTCCTGGCGCTGGGGTTGGTGGCCGGCATACCCGCGGTCGGCCGGCTTGGGTCGTTGCTGTTTCGCCGTCTCGACGTGTTCGGGGCGATTGTGGCCGGCTCGGTGTTGGCGGGTGTTCTCTGGCTGCTGCCCTTCGTCGGCTTCCTGGTCCCGCTCGTGGTTCTCCCTGTGGGGCTGGGCTCGTGGATCCTCGCCCGGCGTCCCGGCATCACATCCGAGGTTCAGGCCTAGACGGCGTCGACAGCCCGCTGGACGTTGGTTGTGATCACGTCCTTCTTGACCAGGCCGGAGTGACGCCAGCGCTGGTGCAGCCCGTTGCCGTGTGGCGACAGCAGCACAAACGTCGGAGTCGACTTGACCTTGAACTTGCCGAAGAGGTCAGGGACTTTTTCGAGGTTCGCCTTGACGACGATGGCGTCGTCGAGGAACTCCTCGGACACCTCGTTGACGATGCCGTCCATGGTCTGACACGGACCGCAGTTGTGCTTCATGAAGTCGACGAGCAATGGCTTGCCCTCGCCCAGCAGTTGTTCGAACTCGGCACTCGATGTGAGCTGCGGTGCTTTGTGACGTCGCTTGAAGATGGTCATGGTCCTTCTTGTGGGCTCTCATCCGGTCAACGCTCGAGGATTGTGCTCTGTTCCATCGGGACCGCCACATCCCGTTCCACGGCTTCGAGGTGCTCTTTGGCTCCTTTGCGGAATATCGTGAGTGACACATGGCCGGGGTTACCGACCTCTTCGATCGTCAGGTTCGAGACCTTCGGGTCTCGGTGACCGACAGGTGCAACTTTCGCTGCACTTACTGCATGCCAAAGGAGATCTTTGGCCCTGGCCACGAGTTCCTCCCTCGTGACGAGCTTCTCACCTTTGACGAGATCGCCTCAGTCGTCAGGGCCTTTGTGGCTCGCGGGGTGAACAAGGTGCGCATCACCGGCGGCGAGCCCCTGCTTCGGAAAGGCATCGTCGACCTAGTCGGGATGCTCTCCCGTGTGGACGGAGTCGAAGACCTGACCCTGACCACCAACGCCTCGCTGCTGGCGAGGAAGGCAGAGGCTCTTGCGGCCGCCGGTCTCAACAGGGTGACGGTCTCTCTCGACGCAATGGACGACCCAACCTTCAAGAAGATGAACGATGTGGAATTCCCCGTGGGGACCGTCCTGGATGCGATCGAAGTGGCTGCCGCTGCCGGTCTGGGCCCGATCAAGGTCAATGCGGTGATCCAACGCGGCGTGAACGAGCACTCGGTGGTCGACATGGCCAACCATTTCAAGGGGACTGGCCACATCGTGCGATTCATCGAGTACATGGACGTCGGCAACACCAACGGATGGCGTCTCGACGACGTGGTGCCTGCGGACGAGATGATCGATCAGATCAATGCGGTCCATCCGCTGGAGGCGATCCCACCCAACTATCCCGGCGAGGTGGCGAATCGCTTTCGTTATTCGGACGGCGACGGGGAGGTGGGGATCATCGCCTCCGTCACCAAGCCGTTCTGCGGCTCCTGCACACGCGCCAGAGTCTCCGCCGAAGGGAGCATGTACACCTGTCTCTTTGCCTCCGAGGGAACAAGCCTTCGTGATGCGATGAGGTCGGGGGTCGATGTCGGCGAGGTGATCTCAGAGGTTTGGGCGAAACGCGACGACCGTTACTCGGAAGTCCGGTCCGATGCGACGCCTCGGCTGTCGGTCCCGGTCGAGATGTCTTACATCGGCGGCTAGCCGGCCTGCACAGCGCTTCTCGCAGGTTCGTCGGAGCGGGTGACCCGGCGACCACCCGATGCGACTCGATATCCGGCCCAGATGAAGGTCACTGCCAGCAACAGAGAGAGGGCGAAGCCGCTCGCCTCGCCCAGTGCAAGCCCGGTGCCACCCCAGGCGGCGGCGAATGTCCCGGCGACGATGAGGAGGTTGCCCCAGACGATTTTCCGGTTTCGGTGCCAGAAGCGGAACACGCTGACCAAGGCCAGGACTATGAGGATTGTCGATCCCATCGCCCCTCCGATGATGGCAAAAAGCCTCGGTCCGAAGCCGGTGGCGAACATATCATGGGGGATCCCGCCGGTGGGAAGGCTTCTTTGGAAGGAAACGGTCAGGGTCAAAGTGGTCGAAATCGCCGCGAGCGCTCCCAGGAGAACCGTCATGACATGGCCGGACCGCCTGCCGACGACGAGAAACATCGAGCCGAGTGCCAGAAACGGGATGTTCAGGACCGCTCCCAGCAGGAAGAAGGTTCGATAGAGCGGCCCGGCCCAGCCGAATGTGACGCCTAGAAACAGGGACCATGTGGCTGCCGCGAACATGGTGACGCCTGTCCCATAGGCCGCTATGTGTGGCCGGGGCCGACGCCGATAGTCACGCCACAGATCGAGGGCGAAGGAAGTCGCTGCGACGCCGGCGATGAGGGCGAGAGCTGAGTCAACTGACATGTGGTCGCTTCGATCGTAGGTGGAACTCGGGCCAGGTCAGATCGAGCAACCGTTGCCAGGTGGCCCCTCTGTTTAGGATCGTGGCAGCCGCGAGCAGTGAGGATCTACTCATGAAGATGTCCGATGATCTGGCGACCGCCTTCAACAAACAGATCTCTATGGAGATCTCCTCGTCCATCGCCTATCTCCAGATGGCAGCTCACTTCGAGAGTGAGAATCTGATTGGCATGGCGGCCTGGATGCGGAGCCAGTCGGAGGAGGAGCGTGAGCACGCTTTGCGGTTCATGGACTTCGTGCTCGACCGGGGCAACAAGGTGAGCCTGGGTCCCATCGACATGCCCGTGACCGATTTCGACAGCGTCGAGCAGGTGTTTGCTACGGCTCTTCAACAAGAGCGGGACGTGACTGCCGCCATTCACGACCTCTATCGCCTCGCCTCTGACCAGGGTGACTTGGGCAGCTATCCCTTCCTCCAGACCTTCATCGAGGAGCAAAACGAGGAGGAGTCGATGGTCGACACCATCCTCGAGAGGGTGAAGCTCGCCGGTGGTGAGTCGAGTGCGATTCTCCTTCTCGATAGCGAGCTGGGTGCCAGAGACGGATAGCCAACCGACCTATCCGGGGGTTGCCGGCCGGCGGTTCCGCGTCAGGGATCGAATGGCTCTCCATGCCAGGTAGAAGAACCCACCGGCGAGGATCGTGTGGACCAGGCGCAGGTCGGTCGGGTTGTTCAGTGTCCAGTAGTTCCAAAGGGTCCGTCCCCAGACGACAACCGACCACAGGGCGAAGCCCAGCAGCACTGGTGTGAGGTATCGGGTGGCTCTGAGCAGCACCCACGCTGAGCCAAGCCCCAAGGCCATCGACACCACGATCCGCGCCATCTCCCAGACGTCGCCTACCGGGATGATCCAGATGCGTGGCAGCCAGACGGCGAGAGTCCAGACGCCGATCAGGGCTCCGAGACGCTGATCGGGGGTGCCAGGCAGCCGTTTCCTCTTCATGGGCACCATCGTGGCGCTTTTCTGTGCCGACAACCTGTCGGCAAGCCGACCGTGATCGGCGATTGGCCGTTGTGCTTCGGCACTTGTTAGGGTCGCCTAACATCAATTAACACTATGTCGATAGTGCAAAGGTTTTTCTCTCCGGTATGAAGCAAAAGTCCACCTTCTTCGTCACACTGCTGGTGTTGCTGCTCGTTCTGTCGGCCTGCGGGGTTGTCGACGCGCTCTCCGGTGACGCCGCGGTCCGGGTCTACTCAGGTCGCCACTACGACCTAGAAGAGGCGTTTGCCAACTACGCCGATGAGACAGGGAACGATGTCGAATTCCTCTTTGGCGGAGACGCCGAGCTTCGCGAGCGGCTTGACGCGGAAGGCGAGAGCACCCTCGCCGATGTCTTCATGACCGTCGATGCCGCCAACCTGGAGCTTGCTGCCTCCGATTCGCTCCTCCAGCCCATGGACGCGGCTGTGGTCGACGGTCTACCCGACAACTTGGTCCACCCCGAGCTTCTCTGGGTGGGGCTGTCGAAGAGGGTGCGGACCATCATGTATCACCCCGACCGGGTCGACCCTTCGGAGCTGTCGACCTATGAGGACCTAACCGATCCCAAGTGGCAAGGCCGGCTGTGCATGCGAAACTCGAACAACGTCTACACGCAATCTCTCGTGGCCAGCCTGATTTACCACCACGGCTACGACGGGGCACTCGACGTCGTTTCCGGGTGGGTGGCCAATGACACCGAGATCATGTCCAACGATGTGTTGATACTCCAGACGATCGCTGCCGGTGGTTGCGACGTCGGGATCACCAACCACTACTACTTGGCTCGGCTTCTGGAAGACGACCCCGAGTTCCCTGTCCTGCCGTTCTGGGCCAATCAGGACGGTCGTGGGGTCCATGTCAACATCAGCGGTGCTGGTGTCACCGCCAACGCCGACGACCCTGAGCTTGCGGAGGACTTGATCAGGTGGTTGGCAACGGAGGGCCAGGAGGAATTCGTCTACGGGAACCACGAGTACCCGGTCAACCCGAGCGTGCCGCCACCGCCGTCCATCGCCGGCTGGGGCGACTTCAAGGAAGACCCATTGAACGCACAGCAGTTCGCCTCTCTGAACGCCGAGGCAATTCGCCTGATGAGCGAGGCCGGCTACGACTAGCAAGACCGTGACTGGCAGTCGGCGGCCGCTCTGGTCGACGATCACGCTTGCGGCGGTGCTGGCGGTCCTGGCTCCGATCGCCCTGGTAGGCCTGGGTGCGATCTCACCGTCCGGCGACGCGTGGGGCCAGCTGTGGGCAGGCCCATTGCCCGGGATGCTCTGGAGCACGCTGTCTCTCTTGGTGCTGGTCGGCGGTGGGGCTCTGATGGTGGGGACCTCGTTGGCATGGCTGGTAACTGCCTACGACTTCCCCGGCCGCCGCGTTTTCACCTGGGCTTTGATGCTTCCCCTCGCCATGCCGGCCTACGTCCTCGGGTTTGTCTTTCTTGCCGTGTTCGACTTCGCCGGGCCGGTCCAGACCGCGCTGCGCTC
Organism: Acidimicrobiia bacterium; assembly: GCA_028285585.1. Classification (GTDB taxonomy): domain Bacteria; phylum Actinomycetota; class Acidimicrobiia; order Spongiisociales; family ZC4RG35; genus CAXMPK01. The sequence goes on along the minus strand of JANQOU010000006.1, from coordinate 240,365 downwards.
GGTGTTCGGCTTCGACGTGTGGTTTCCGGATGTGAGCTCGATTGGCGGTGCCGCCCTCGTGATGACTTTCACGCTCTATCCCTACGTCTACATCCTCGCCCGTTCCGCGTTCAGGGAGCAGACACCGGCGACCTATGAGTCGGCGCGAATGCTTGGTGACAGTCGCTTCGTCGCCTTGCGCCGAGTGGTGCTGCCGATGGCGCGACCCACACTTGCCGCCGGCGTCGCCCTGGTCATCATGGAGACGCTCACCGACTTCGCCACCGTTCAGTACTTCAACGTCCAGACAGTCTCAGTTGGCGTCTATCAAGTCTGGCGAGGGATGTTCGATCGGGAGACAGCCGTAGAGCTGGCGGCCCTCGTGCTCTTGATCGCGATTCTGGTTCTCGGGCTGGAGCGGCTGTTTCGGGGCTCGGCCAAGTTCTTCCAGAGAGGGGCGCCGCGGGAGATCGAGCGAGTGACTCTCAGGGGCCGGCGATCGGCTCTGGCGATAGGCGCTTGCGGCGGCGTGCTCGCCTTTGCCATCGTCCTCCCGATCGCTCAGCTACTGGTCTGGATGTTCACGTCCACGGGCACCGTCGGCGACATCGGCCGGGCATTCGAGTACCTCTCGAACAGCTTGGGGCTTGCCGTAGCCGCCGCAGTCGGGGCCGTGGTAGTCGCGGTGCTGGTGGCGGCGGGATCTCGATTCAGTGGAAGCGGCCTGGTTCGGAAGGCGGCCCACCTGGTGACCGCCGGTTATGCGGTTCCCGGCCCTGTGGTGGCTATTGGGGTGCTTGTGATCGTGTCCTGGCTGAGTGGTGCGATGGGCCGCAACCCAACCGGTCTTGTCCTGCTGTCGCTGACCGGCTTGGTCTATGCGTATGTGGTGCGGTTCATGGCCCTGGCCTATGGAGCGGTCGACGCCAGCTTGGAGAAGATCACCCCGGCGACGGTGGATGCCGCTCACACTTTGGGCGCAACCCCTTCGCGCGTCATGCGGCAGATCCATTTCCCTATGGCGGGTGCCGGCGCTGCGGCGGGAGCCGTCCTCGTGACGATAGATGTCCTCAAAGAACTCCCGATCGTGCTGCTGATCCGGCCGTTCGGGTTCACGACAGCCTCCATCTGGGTCTGGGAGTTGGCTTCGGAATCACGTTGGTCCTCGGCCGCCGTTCCGGCCCTGCTCATCGTGGTCGCAGCCATGATCCCGATCGTGATCTACCTTCGTCGCGAGCGCCGGGACAGCGTCATCCTGTCCGACCCCCCGTTGGTTGGCGCCGGAGCCCGTCGATGAAGCCTGTCAGGTTCCCCGTACAATTCCGGTCTGGTCAGCCGGTTGATACCATCTCACTTGTGAGCGGGAAGATTCGCCAGCCCTTGACAGTAGAGGGCGTCTCCAAGCGGTTCGCAGACGAGGCCGTGCTTCACGATGTCGACCTCGTGGTGAGCGAGGGGTCGTCTGTGACCTTGCTCGGGCCTAGTGGCTGTGGGAAGACGACTCTGCTCCGGGTGATCGCCGGGTTGGAGCGCCCCGACAATGGTGCGGTCTCCCTCGGAGATCGGGTGCTGACCGGCTCTGGCCGCTTCGTGTCGCCTGAGCGGCGACGGATCGGCATGGTGTTCCAGGACTGGGCTTTGTTCCCCCACCTGAACGTCTACGAAAACGTTGCGTACGGACTGGCTCGAAACGGTGGCCAAGTCGACCGTCCTGTCGAGGAGGCCCTGGAGATGGTTGGGCTCTCAGGGTTTGGCAAGCGAATGCCATCGACGCTGTCGGGCGGCGAGCAGCAACGAGTGGCCATCGCGCGCGCCATAGCTCCTCGGCCGGATGCGATCCTGCTTGACGAGCCCTTCTCGAATCTCGACGCAGCCCTGCGAGCCACCATCCGGTCTGAGACCAGGGCACTGCTTCGCGAGTTGGAGATGACCACGATCTTCGTCACCCACGATCAAGGGGAGGCCTTTGTCTTGGGCGACGAGGTGGCCGTCATGAAGGAAGGTGTGATCCACCAGCAGGCAACTCCAGACATCCTCTACTCGAGTCCTTCGGACCCTTGGGTTGCTGCGTTTGTCGGTGAGGCCAACCTCCTCGACGGTGAGGCAGCCGGCGAAGTGGCGACCACCATTCTGGGTCAGATCCCCCTTGCCAACCCGGCGCACGGGCCACATCAGATCTTGTTGCGGCCTGAGCAGATCTCTCTGAGACCTGGCGACGCCGGCCAGGTGAAAGACGTCGAGTTCTACGGCCACGACTGCTCGTACGTCGTGGATGTGTCAGGCACGCCGATCACCGTCAGGTCGCTCGCCGCACCGGTCTTCACTTCCGGAGATCAGGTCTCGCTCGAATACAGCGGAGCCGCCGCGGTCGCCTACCCGGCGAGTTAGTGCCTGGTGTCATCGTTCTCGGCGGCGGGCCCGCCGGTCTCTATGCATCGTTGCTGTTGGCGCGTCGTGGCATCGAGGTCACAGTGCTCGAGCGGGAGCAGCTCCCCGGAGGCCTGTCGGCCGGTACCGAAGTCGCCGGTGTCAGAGTTGACTACGGGAGTCACCGCCTCCACCCGTCGACTGCTCCGGACATCATGGATGATCTTCGAGGGCTTCTGGGTGACGATCTCCAGATGCGTCCTCGGAACGGGAGGATGCTGGTCGGTGAGTCATGGCTCTCCTTCCCGATTTCTCCCGTCGATCTGGCTCGGAGCCTCGGGTTGGGCGACTTGGCGCGTCTTGGTCTGGGGGCGGCGCGCGCCTCGCTCAAGCCGTCGGGGTCGGAGACGTTTGCCGAGTTCATCGAGTCGGGTCTCGGCCGTCCGATGGGCGAACTCTTCTATTACCCGTATGCGCGCAAGATCTGGGGCATCGAGCCTGAGATGCTCTCGGGCGAGCAGGCCCGTCGTCGGATTTCGGCGGACACTCCGTGGAAGCTGCTTTCGAAGGCGTTGTCACGAAAGCCGACGGGCAAGCACTTCTTCTATCCGTCGGGTGGATTCGGCCAGATCGCGACTCGCGTAGCCGAGGCGGCGGTGTCGGCGGGCGCTGAGGTGCATCTGGGACAGCCTGTCACGGGGGTTCGGCACCTGGACAACTCGTGGGTGGTCGAGTCTGCCCAGCGCTCACACTCCGCTGATCTGGTCCTCTCAACTCTCCCGATCACCACTCTTGCCTGGTTTCTCTCACCCGGACCGGAGGTGTTGGAGTCGATCAACTCGTTGAAGTCCCGAGCGATGATCCTCGCCTACTTGGCGGTCGATGTCTCGCAGTGGACCGAGTATGACGCCCACTACTTTCCCGGCGAAGAGGTCGTGTTCACCAGGGTTTCTGAGCCGAAGAACTATCGGACGGGACCCGACCCTGACGGAGTCTCGGTCCTCTGCGTCGAGATCCCTTGCGATCGTGACGATCCGACCTATCTCATGAGTGATGAGGCGCTGCTGTCGCGGGTTCGCTCAGAGCTGGTCGGCCTGGGTCTTCCCGATCCGGGGGAGCGCGGCGAGGTTCGCCGTCTTCCCAACGCCTATCCGGTGTATCAACTGGGAAGTGAAGGAGCCTTCCAGGCCGTCTCCGACTGGCTCGACACCAAGCGGGGGATGATGAGCTTCGGTCGGCAAGGGCTCTTCGCCCATGACAACACCCATCACGCCATGGCGATGGCTCGCGACGCGGTGGCCTGCATCTCCGACGATTTGAAGATCGATGAAGAGGCTTGGCTGGGGGCCCGAGCGTCTTTCGCGGACCACGTCGTGGAGGATTGATCAGGCTGTGTTGACTTCGCGATAAACCGCGGGCACGACGGCGCGCAGGTACCGGCCGAGCTTGATGAAGGACTCGCCCGTAGTCCTGAACCGATAGCTGATGGGGACTTCGGCATATGTCATCCCTTTGGCGAGCAGGTCGAGCGTCAGCACTTGTGCGTAGTTGAAGTCGTGGATCACCTCGGCCGCCGCCAGGGCGCGCGGTGAGAACGCCCGGTAACCGCTCTGCCCGTCGCTGATCCGCCTCCTGGCCACCCAGGACAGCAGGCGAGTGAGAACCAAGTTGCCGAAGCGGCGGTGAGGGAGCATCCGCCCGATCTCTCCATCGAAGCGCGAGCCGACGACGTAGTCGGCTTGTCCTTCGAGAATCGGCGCCACCAGTTTGTCGAGCTCTTCCGGGGCGTACTCCCCGTCGGCGTCGCAGAACGCCACCGCAGCCGGGTCGTGTTTCAGGGCCTCCTCGAACCCGGTTCGGACCGCCGCCCCCAATCCGCGGTTCACCGACAGCTCGACCACGCTGGCTCCAGCCTCTCGGGCCAGTTCGGCCGTGTCGTCGGTTGAGCCATCGTCGATGACCAGGCAGATGACGTCCCGGCCGGCCGCCTTGCTCGGCACCCTTCTCACCACGGACACCACCGACTCTGCTTCGTTGTAGGCCGGCATGAACAACACGATGGGTTTCACTTGGTCGGTTGCCGGGACGGGAGGATCCGGTTGTGACAGCTTGGAGAGCCGCAGTTTTCCGAGCATTCCCGGGCTCGGGACGCCAAGCGCTACTACACCCACGAGCAGCGAGTATGCGGTCTTGATTGCGTGCGCAGAGAGCACGACGGCCAAGCCGAGTGCCGGGTCGAAGCCGAGGACGACCATGGCCGCGACGCCACCGGCTTCGTAGGTGCCGATCCCGCCCGGGGCAATGGCCGCGATCTGAGCTACTACGGCCGCGGATGTGACCACCAGTGCCCCCGCAACGCCGATGTCGAGCCCGGCCCAGGATGCCACCTGGTACATCACCACCGATTCGAGTCCCCAGGCTCCTGCTGTCAGCCCAATGACAGCCAGGTCGGGAAGCCTGACGGCACCGGTGCGTCTCAACCGGCGCAACCAGACGATGCCGGCGATGACAGCCACTGACCCCACCGCAAGCACGGCGATGATCGCCCACCACGCCGTCACAGCCCCGACACCGGCGACGACACCCAGTGTTGCGATGGCAACCATGTCCGCCGCTCGCAAGGTGACCGTTGATGCGGTGGCTCTTGGCCAGTCGATGCCGGCCCGTCTCACCACGCTCAGGATTCGAAGCGGTTCTCCCATGCGGAGCGGCAGCAGGTGGTTCCCCAAGAGGGACATGTGCAAGCCCGCCCAACTCTGGCCGATCGGAAGGTCGGGGAGCACCCTGCTCCAGGCAATCGCACGAATCCCAAATGCAGCCGCAAAGGCGAGCAAGGTGAGGACCAGCTGCAACGGGCGGTCCAGGATGTTGCCCCAGACCAATCCCAGCGCAGAGGTGTCGACGGTGGTGGCGATGAGCCATACGACGGGGATCGTCACTACGACGGCCGTGGTGATCAGCCACCGTGGGAAGCGTCGGCCTTCTCCACTTCTGTTAGGTATCCCATACATAAGCTGTTAGCCCGACTTTACACTACGGCCGTAGTGTTATTACGGTCGCCTCCGGAATGAAGGTAATAGTCACCGGCTCGAGAGGATTCATCGGAGGCCATCTAGTCGAGGCCCTTTCGATGAGGGGCTACGAGGTCGTGGGAATCGATCGAGTCCCTGGGCCTCCTCGACCTCACCGCGAGATCACCATGGACCTCGCCGACATGTCCCGACAAGCCGCGTTGAGGAGCATTGTCGCAGGTGCCGACATCCTGTTCCATCTCGCAGGTCGTCCCGGCGTCCGCGGCGGAGGGGTCGATCTGGACACTCTCCGGGAACGAGACAATGTCGAGTCGACATCTCGAGTCTTGGCTGCGATTGAGCCCGAGACACATGTCGTGGTCACCTCGTCGTCTTCCATCTACGGCGGAGCATTGATAGAGGACGGCCGGGTTCTTCCTTTGATGGAGTCTGCGATTCCACAGCCGCGTGGTGGTTACGCACGCTCGAAGCTACGAGCGGAGGAGCTGTGTGCTCAGGCACGGGAGTCCGGCCGCACGATCACTGTCGTGAGGCCGTTCACCGTCGCCGGCGAGGGCCAGCGGGACGACATGGCGTTCTCCATCTGGATCGCCGCCCTCTTGGCGAAGCAGCCGCTGACCATCCTTGGCTCGGGTGACAAGCTCAGAGACGTCACCGACATTCGCGACGTCGTCCGCGGCCTTGTCAGAGCGGGGGAGCGGCGCGTCAACGAGACAGTCAATATCGGGTCTGGCACAAGTCACCGGGTGATCGACATGGCTTCGACTCTCCGCCAGATAGTGGGTGGTGAGAGCCGCCTTCTGTACGCCGCAGCCGCCGGTGACGATGTCGACGCCACTCTCGCCGACACCACCAGGTGCCGACAGCTCCTCGGGTTCACCCCGTTCACCGATCTGCCGGCGCTACTGGAGCGGCAGGTCATCTCCGCGGTCAGCCGCAGGGAGAAGGTTCGGACATGAGCGCCCGCATGCAGCTTCTCGTGTACGGAGGCCTGGCGCTCGTCGTGGCAGTGATATCAGCCTTCGGCATCGACGCCCGGGCGACATACGGCGCGCAGACGACTGCGGACGAGCCTCAGTACCTGCTGACGGCTCTCAGCCTCTGGGAGGACGGGAATCTCGACATCTCGGATGAGATCGAAGACGAGCGTTACCGCCAGTTCCACGAGGTGCTGTTGCCACAGCAAACAGAGGCCATGGCCGATGGAAGCCGGATAAGCCCTCACGATCCGCTGCTGCCGGTTCTCATCGCCGTGCCGATGGGGATCTGGGGATGGGCTGGTGCCAAGGCGGCTCTGGCTTTGATGGCAGGCGCTCTCGCTGCTCTCGTCGCGTGGATTGCCGTCAACCGATTCAGAGTGTCCGTCGGGACCGCGGTGATGGTGTCCGGGCTGTTTGCGCTGAGCCCGCCCATGGCGATCTACGCAACTCAGGTCTATCCGGAGATTCCTGCCGCGCTATTGCTCCTCGCCGGTTTTGCCTCCCTGCTCGGCGGTCTTGATCGCCGGGGTCGACTGGTTCTCGTCGTCTCCGTGGTCGGCCTCCCATGGCTCGCGGTGAAGTACGTGCCGCTGGCAGCCGTTCTGGCCATCGCTGGCCTGATCCGGATGAAACGATCTCACCGTTGGCAGATGCTCGGTGTGTTCGCGTTCGCCGGTGTTGCCTACCTTCTCGGTCACCAGCTGATCTATGGCGGTTTCACGGCTTACGCCTCAGGAGACCACTTCGTTGGTGGTGAGTTCACCGCCGTGGGAACACAGGTCGACCTCTGGGGACGTTCGACACGGCTGATCGGGCTGATCGTCGACCAAGGATTCGGCATCGGCGCATGGCAGCCGGCTTACCTGCTGCTTCCGCTGGCGGCAGGTTGGGCCCTGAGTCGACGCCAGTTCCGCTTCAACGTGGCTCTTTCGTTGTTGGGGGTGGGGTGGCTGGTGGCCACCTTCGTCGCCCTCACCATGCACGGCTGGTGGTTCCCGGGCCGGCAGCTCGTTGTGGTTCTTGCGGTCGCAGCAGTTCTGCTGGCTGCCCTCGTAGATCGAGCTCGAGTCGCGGCCAGGAGCCTCTTCGCGATGGCGGGACTCATTGGTGTCGTCGCCTTTGCCTTCCTGGTTGTCGAAGGTGTTGGTGGGCAGCTCACCTGGGTGGTCGACTTCGGTTCCACGGCCAATCCGTTCTACAGGCTGATCACGCATGCACTGCCTGACTACATGACGCCGACGGCAGCCACATGGATTCTTCACGGTTTCTGGGTCCTCATCGCCCTTGCTCTGGCATGGGCGGGATGGAGGCTCGGATCGGCTCGACGGTTGGCACTGCCACCGCCGGGCACTGCTTACGAAACACAACGCGAAAGGGTGTTGACATGACAAAGCGCAGCAAGCTGCTGGCGCTTCTCGCCGTGGCAGCGATGGTGCTTGCCGCATGTGGTGGTGACGAAGGAGGTGAGGTCAGGGACATTGGCGCTGACGGCTCCGCTTCCGGCTCCGGCTCGGCTTCGGCCTCCGCCTCTGGATCAGCTTCCGGTTCAGGTTCGGCTTCGGCCTCCGGATCGGTTTCTGCGTCCGCTTCGGGCTCTGGCTCCGAGATGATGGCCACACCGGGTGACGCCGGATACGACTATGCGAGCGATGTCTCGACGCATCGCTTGGTGGTCGAAGACGTTTGCCTGATCAAGGACCTGCTCGATGTCGAGCCCATCGACTACGACGCGATCAACGCGATTTACCAAGACGGAGTGAGCTCCGTGAAGTCCGACGGCTCCATCCGGACAATCGCAGGCTTCGCCGCACGAGACGACAAGCGGCATGGCCTCGACGTTTACTACGGGACACCGACGCCCCTCGACGACTTCGTCTCGGCCGCTATAGCCGGCACGGGGATGTTCGATGGCGAAGCTGATGCTGTCCGGTCCCAAGCGATTGAGAAGGGGATCCAGAACGCGATCATGGTCGCCTGGACCGACCACGAGTTCGCGGCGGCACTTCAGAAGGCAGCCGACGGCAACTTCGACGTGGCATCGGGCGCTGTTCACAATTGGGACGAGGCGTGGGCGTTCTTCCACGGTGCGGCCCCAGGATGCGCTCCGTATGCGACTGCTAACAGCCGGGCCGGGAACTTCGGTACCACTGGAGCCGACGGCGAGACGGCGCAGGCCAATGAGCAGACACTGGCGGCGCTGGTCGCGGGACGGGATGCACTCCTGGCCGAAGACGCGGCAGGCGCAGAGGCGGCAGCCGAAGATGCCAGACGCGCCATCTTCATCACTTACTCCCAGGCTGCGATTCGTTACGCAACTCTCACCGTCAGTGACATCGCCGGTGGTGACGACGCCAAAGGCCGTGAGCACCAAGCTGAAGGACTCGCCTTCTGGCGGGTGATCGAGGCGTGGGCCTCGGCGGCAGGCGCAGATGTCGATGCGGTCAACGCGATCTTCGACCTGGCAAACGATCCGGCCGAGAACGGTGGTGGTGACGAGGTCCGAGCGGCCCTCGCTCCCGCTTGGGATGCTCTCGGCATCACCGATGAGGACATCGGCGAACTGAGCTGATCTCCTCGCGAATGGACATGGTCCCGGCCGGCTTCGCCGGTCGGGACCGTTCGCGTCTAGGCGGCCACGAACAGTCGGTCGGCTGCGAACTCGCCCACGCCCACCCGATTCCCGGCGATCGACACCGTGAAGGCGCCGGACGGGTCTTTGCTGACCAACTCGATGTCGGCTTTGGGGTGGAACCCGTTGCTGTAGAGGAAGCCGAGCATCTCATCGTCCAGCTCCAACTCCTCAGAGATCCTCTCCAGGGGACGGGTCTCGCCCGGCTCCATCGAGCTGATCGGCTTCATCTTCGGCGGTCTGTAGCCGGCACCGGGGATGGGGTTCCCATGAGGGCAGGTCTTGGGGTCTTCGAGGGCGTTCCACATTGCCTCCTCGACCTGGTCGGAGATGGTTGTCTCCCAGATCTCGGCCTCGGCGTGGACCTTGTCCCAGGGCAGCTTGAGGATGTCGGTCAGGAAGCGCTCGGCGAGACGATGCCGGCGAACGATCACCGCGGCGAGGTGACGGCCTTCTTCGGTCAGCTGGATCTCGTCTTCGATGGTGACCAACCCATCGTCCTTCATTCGGTGGACCATCTCGTTGACGCTGGCGCGGCTGACCCCGAGCCAGTCGGCGATCCGCGCCTGGATGACGGGGATCTTCAGCTCTTCGATCTCCCAGATCGCCTCTGCGTACTCTCGATACCGGCCGTACTCGTCCACGACCGCAATCGTATCCGCTCGTCGAGCCTCCGTCGCCGGCGGACTGACCGTGCATCGTTGCTATAGCAAGTGGTCGCGCTATGCGTCACGCGGTGCACGCGCAACTAGCTGTTGTCGGCCGTTGCTCGCTTCTGCCGTGCACAGCGTGTCGCTGACCGACACGGGTTGCTATAGCAAGGAGGCCGGTCAGCCGACCAGGAGGGGGATCTTGACCTCGGCCTCCGACAGGCCGCCGTGATAGCAACGCAGGCGCTTGTCGAATCCGGGGGGGAGCGCGGCGATGTCGTCCGGCGGGAGCAGCACCTGTTCGCCAAGCCGCGAGAGGGCGATTGGTGTCGGCGATGGGCCGACCAGAAGCGACGGGTCGGCCAGCCGGCCACCCGCCAGCTCGGCCAGCTCGTCCATCAGCTCCGCGTCGCCCCACAACTGGACTCCCCGGGTGTCGCCGGCGAAGCGGAGGGAGTCGAAGCGCGGGTCGCGGATCAGCACCTTCTTCTCTTCCGGGAACTCGGCAAGACCGTGATCCGCCGTGCCCAGCAAGGCCACGCCTGGTGGCAGCGCGGCTGCGATGCCTTCCCAAACAGAGACAGCCACCCGCATGGCATCGGTGAACTCTTCTGACCCGAGGCCGAAGACGTGGCCGGCGAAGTCGACATGGGGGACGTAGGTGAAGATCATCCTGCCCGGCACTCCGGCCAGCTGAGCCGTGGCCTGAATCAAGTCGTCGACATCCCAGGCGGGCTCGAACCGGGCGCCGCGATAGAGAGCCCGCGACAGCGGTGACCCGGAGAAGTCGCCGGGCTGGACCGTGATCGGCTCGATGCCTGCGTGCCTCAGCCGCTCCCAAAGATTGGGGTTCGGCATCAACGCCGGATAGTCGTAGGTCACCGGCGCCCCGCTCAAGTCGACCCACTTCAGAGTGTTGACGACCTCGCTCAGGTCCGGCATCCAGCTCAGGTGGGCGACCTGACCGTGCCCGGCTGGCGCCAGCCCGGTGGCCACCGTCGCCAGCGACACACTCGTCGTGGTCGGAAAGGGCGCATCGAGTGACCCTACGGCGGCGGCGGCGAATGAAGCAGCCGATGGATGCTCCAGTTGTGCCATTCCCAGCCCATCGAAGAGCACGAGGACATAAGTCTCGGCGGGTGGGACCGACATGCCCTCGCCGAGCCCTGGGGACGGCGCATTGCCTGTGAGGAGTCGCTCGATTTCGGCCACCAGGTTGACCAGGCCGGAGCCGTCATAGGAGGGCGTTTTTGCCATTACTGCCAGCGTATATCCCTGACTTCGGCCAGGAACCCTTGAGGCGTATACTCGCCGCCGTCGGTCCCCGACGATCGAGAGAATGAGCGAGTACTTCGAGAGCTATCTGACCGTTGGCGCCTTCGCCGCCCTGGGTGCGGTCCTAGTGCTGGTGATGCTGGGTGTGGCGTCGGTCTTGCGGCCCAACAAGCCGTCCAAGGCGAAGCAGATGACCTACGAGTGCGGGGTCGACCCGGTCGGTTCCGGCTGGAGCCAGACCTACGTCCGCTACTACGTGTTCGGCCTCCTCTTCGTCATCTTCGATGTCGAGGCCGTGTTCATCTTCCCGTGGGCGATCCAGTCGGAGGCCCTCGGAGTCTTTGGGCTGGTTGCCATGCTCCTCTTCATGTTCACGCTGGTTGAGGGGCTGGCCTACGCGATCAAGAAGGGCGTGCTCCGATGGGAGTAGCCCAGAAGTTCGGAGTCCCAAAGCCTGTCTCGTGGCTCCTCAACTGGTCGAGGAAGTACTCCCTCTGGATGTTCCAGTTCGGGCTGGCCTGTTGCGCCATCGAGATGATGGCTGCGTCCGGCCCGCGCTACGACTTCATGCGGTTCGGCATCATCCCGCTCCCCGCTTCTCCACGGCAGGCCGACCTGATGGTCGTCGCCGGCACCGTGACCGACAAGATGGCGCCTTCGGTCAAGCGTCTCTACGACCAGATGCCCGAGCCGAAGTATGTGATCTCGATGGGCTCGTGCTCCAACTGCGGCGGTCCCTATTGGGACTCCTACTCGGTCACGAAAGGCGTCGACCAAGTGATCCCTGTCGACGTGTACGTGCCGGGCTGCCCCCCTCGCCCCGAAGCATTGATGGAGGGGATCGTCCTCCTTCAGCAGAAGATCCAGGGCGAAGACATCAAAGAGAAGTGGAACCAGCGTGACATCGTCCCCGTCTGAAACGGAAGCAGCCGAGGTCACCGAACACCCCCTCCAGGGGTTTGCCGATGCCGTAGCCGAAGCGGTCGAGGGCACCGCCGAGATTCACTTTGACACCGTCAAGGTCACCGTTCCCGCGGATCGTTGGTTGGACACCCACAGCGTGGCTCGTGATGAGCTCGATCTCGTCTTCTTCTCTTGGCTGTCGGCCATCGACTGGTCCAACGAGGTAGCCGCCGGTGATCCGCTCTCTGACGAGGTCGAAGAGCGAATCGAGCTGATGACCACGGTCGGCGACTTGACCGAGGGCAAGCGAGTCACCTTTTCGACGACTCTCGACAAGGCGTCACCTTCGATACCCACGCTGATAGGCGTGTATGCCGGAGCCAACTGGCACGAGCGGGAGGCGGCCGAGATGTTCGGCATCGACTTCGAGGGCCACCCCGAGCTGGTCCATCTCTATCTGCCGAACGGCTTCATCGGGAACCCGCTTCGCAAGAGCTACCCACTCTTGAGCCGTGAGGTGAAGCCATGGCCGGGGACGGTGGATGTCGAGGCAATGCCCGAGAAGGAAGAGCCCTCTACGGAGAACCCAGAGGCCTGATGGTCATTGATCAAGACGCGATGCGTCACCTCAGCGAGGCGCAGGTGTCGGTGGAGCTCGCCACCGAGGACATGACGCTCAACATTGGCCCACAGCACCCGTCTACTCACGGTGTGCTTCGGCTGGTCGCCCGTGTTGACGGTGAGCGGGCCTACGACGTGAAGCCGGTCATCGGCTACATGCATCGCGGCTACGAGAAGCTCTCCGAGGTGAGGACCTACCCGCAGATCACCGCGCTCATCAACCGCATCGACTGGGTGTCCGGCTACGCCAACGAGGTCCCTTTCATCGTGGCCGCCGAGAAGCTGATGGAGCTGGAGGTTCCGCAGCGGGCTCAGTACATCCGCCTGATCCTCACCGAGATGGCGCGAATCTCATCGCACCTCGTGTTCATGGCGTCTTATCCGTTGGAGCTGGGTGCTGCGACCCCCCTGTTCTTCGCCCTCCGCGAGCGGGAAAGGGTCCTTGACCTCCTCGAAGGTGTGACCGGTGGCCGGTTCCACCCCAACTTCAACCGGATCGGCGGGGTCAAGCCCAACGCCGGCGCAGGGCCGACCACTCGGAAGACACCTCAAGATCTTCCCGCTGGCTTTCTCAACGACACCCGGGACGCGATGGACAAGGTGCTCGAAGTCTGCGATGAGATTGAGGATCTCGTCGCCGGAAACGAGATCATCCTCGCCCGCACCAAAGGTATCGGGATCCTTCCCCCGGAAGTGGCGGCGGCATACGGTGTCTCCGGCCCCAACCTCCGCGCTTCAGGAGTCGCCTTCGACCTGAGGAAGGTGGAGAACTATCTCCCCTACGAGGACTTCGACTTCAGCGTGGTCACTGGCGAGAACGGCGACTGTTGGGATCGATGGTGGGTGAGGCTCGAGGAGATCCGGGAGTCGGCGAAGATCATCCAGCAGGCGATCGACGGGATGCCACCTTCCGGCACCCTCCAGGCCAAGGTCCCGAAGATCATCAAGGTCCCAGCGGGCGAGACCTATGTGAGGGCCGAGAACCCCAAAGGTGAGATGGGTTACTACCTGGTCTCCGACGGAGGGTTGGGCCCGTACCGCTTGAAGATCCGCTCGGCGAGCTTCTCCAACATCTCGATATTGCCCTGGATTCTCGAGGGGATCCTGGTCCCCGACATCATCGCCATCATGGGCAGCCTCGACTTCGTGCTGGGAGACGTCGACCGATGACAGCTTTGAATGGCGGCCGACTTTGCCCGTGTGGCTCCCAACCTTCCCAGTGGTTGATTCGCTGGGGAGGCTCCCTCAACAGTGCCTCGAGGCCTGCCTTCGCCGGGCAAACAGACGCCGGTCGGCCGCAGCTGCCGCGTTGCCCTGAGGTGTTCTCATGATCGAGACTCTGACCAGCGTCTTCGAGAACTTCTGGGTGAGTCTCGCCGGGAAGTTGCTGCTCGTGGCTCTGATGGTCCCTCTGATCGGGATGGTGCTCGGGTTCGCCGAGATGAAGTTGTCCGCCAAGATGCAGGCCAGGGTCGGTCCCTACTTCGCCGGAGGCCGCTGGGGTTGGGCCCAGCTGATCGCCGACGGGATCAAGTTCTTCCAGAAAGAGGACATCATCCCCGAGGAGGCCGATGCCCCGGTCTTCAAGGCGGCGCCCATCCTGGTGCTCGTCGGCACCGTCGCTCTCTTCGTCGTTATCCCATTCGGCCCGGGCCTGATCTTCAACGACCTCGACGTCGGGATCTTCTACGCCCTTGCCATCTCGAGCCTCAGCACCGTCGGCGTGCTGATGGCGGGCTGGTCCTCAGCCAACAAGTACTCGCTGATCGGCGGTCTTCGCGCGGCCGGCCAGCTGATCGCATACGAGCTGCCTCTGGTCTTGGCCGTCGTGGGCACGGTGATCATGGCGGGGACGATGAGCATGCAGGGCATCGTCGAAGCGCAGATCGCCGCCGGCTACCCGTATGTGATCCTCCAATTCGTCGGATTTGGGATCTTCATGATCGCCGCGCTCGCCGAGCTGACCCGGATCCCCTTTGACATGCCGATCGCCGAGTCGGAGCTGGTGATGGGTTACGTCACGGAATACTCCGGATTCAGGTTCTTGTTCTTCTTCCTCGCCGAGTTCGCCAACATGTTCACGATGTCGGCGATCGCCGCCACCCTCTTCCTGGGCGGCTATTGGCTGCCCGGGGTCCCTGAAGATGTGCTGGAGTTTGCCGGGCCGTTCATCCTGTTAGGCAAGGTTTTCCTCCTAGCGTTCGCCATGATCTGGTTCCGCTGGACTTTCCCGAGATTCAGGGAGGATCAGCTTCAGTCTCTGGCATGGAAGTGGCTGGTCCCACTGGCACTGGTCAATATCGCAGTCACGGCAATCCTCAAGGTGGTGCTCTGATGACGGCCAACGGACGACGGGTGATCCCAGGCGGCGGGATGGTGAAAGGCCTCGGCGTGACCATCACGACGATGTTCAAGACCATCTTCCGACCCAAGAAGTACCTGGCGACGGTCAACTACCCAAAGGTCAAGGAGACACCTGTCCCACGGGCGCGTGGCGTGATCGCGCTAGATCAGGACGCTTGCACGGTGTGCATGCTCTGTGCTCGCCAGTGCCCCGACTGGTGCATCTACATCGAAGGCCACAAGGAGGAACAGCCGCCCGAGAAGCCGGGTGGGCGGATCAAGGTCCGCGCCGAGTTGGACCGCTTCGACATCGACTACGCCCTTTGCATGTACTGCGGCATCTGCGTTGAAGTGTGCCCGTTCGACGCCCTGTTCTGGTCCCCCGAGTATGAGTACTCGGAAGGCCACATGGGCGACATGCTGCATGACATGGACCGTCTCCAGGATTGGATGACAACTGTTCCCGAGCCCCCGGCCTTGGAGAAGTAGTTGACCTTCGCCGACTGGATCTCAGAGCCGGTTAACTGGTTCTTCCTCGCCTTCGGCCTCGTGGTGCTCTTCTGCGGCTTCCGGGTGGTGACTGCCAAGAACGTCGTGCACGCAGCGTTGTACCTGGTCGGTGCCCTGGCCGGCACCGCCGCCCTTTTCCTTCTTCTCTCGGCCGAGTTCGTGGCTTGGGTCCTGGTCCTCGTCTACATCGGCGCCGTCATCGTGCTGTTCCTCTTCGGGATCATGATCACCAGGGCACCCACCGGCCTCGACGAGGGTCTCGACTCGGAGCAGAAAGCGCTTCCCGCGCTGCTGTCCGCGGCGGTATTTGTCATGATGGCCTGGGCCTCTATCGATGCTTTCGGCACCGAGCTGATCACCTCGACGGGCAGCCCGACCGCGACAGAGCTCCTGGGCCAGTCGCTGCTGGGCAGGTTTGTCATCCCGTTCGAGATCGTGGGCTTCATCCTTCTCGCGGCCCTAGTTGGCGGGATCACCGTCGCCCGCCGTGACTTGACCCCGGCCGAAGAAGAAGAGAGGTCAGCGGTCTGATGGTTCTGAACCAATTCCTGATCCTGGGTGCTGCCCTGTTTGCGATGGGTGTCTACGGCTTGTTGGTCCGTCGCAACATCGTGCTGATCCTGCTCTCCGTCGAGCTGATGCTCAACGCGGTCAACATCAACCTGATCGCCTTCGAGTCCTTCCTGGTGACCTCCCAAGCCCTCGGGCAGGTATTTGCCATCTTCGTGATCACCGTCGCCGCCGCCGAGGTTGGGATCGGCCTCGCCATCGTCCTGATGATCTTCCGCAACCGTAAGTCCGCCAACGTCGACGACCTGAGCCTGATGCGATGGTGAGAGGGTTGTTCTCCGTAGGTTTGTTGGCCGCCGAGGATGGCGGCACCATCCATGCCGGTGACGGTGGCTTCTGGGCCGACACCGCCGGCATCATGCTGGTGCTCCCTTTCGTCGCCTTCCTCCTGATCCTCGCCTTTGGAAAGAGACTCCCCAACAAGGGCGGTGAGATCGCCGTGGGGGCCATGGCCATCAACCTGTTGTGGGCCTCGGTCCTGATGATCATGAACATGACCGGGGGAGTTCTCGACGAGACGACTTTCGAGATCGCCCGGATCGGATCGGGGATCGTCTTCGAGTTGGGGTGGGTGGTCGACGGCCTCTCGATAATGATGTACTTCCTGGTCAGCTTTGTCGGCCTCCTGGTGTTCATCTACGCCATCGGCTACATGCACGGAGATCGCCGGGTCGACTGGTTCTTTGCTGCCTTCTCGTTGTTCGCCGGAGCGATGCTGATCCTGGTCGGAGCCCCTAACCTCATTCAGCTGATCATCGGCTGGGAGGGTGTCGGTCTCGCCTCGTACTTCCTGATCGGGTTCTACTGGGAGGACCTCGACAACGTCCGGTCCGGCAACAAGGCCTTTCTCACCAACAAAGTTGCTGATGTCGGGCTCATTCTCGGAGCGATCCTGATCGGGGTCTCAATTCACAGTTTCAGCTTCGCCGACTTGGCCAAAGCCGCCACCGATCACTCCACCGAGCTGGGTGCTGTGGCTGTCGCCGGCGGGCTGCTGCTCTTCTTCGGTGCCATGGGCAAAAGCGCCCAGTTCCCGCTTCACATCTGGCTTCCGGACGCCATGGCCGGCCCGACGCCGGTATCGGCCCTCATGCACGCGGCCACCATGGTGACTGCCGGCATCTACCTGATGGCGCGCACGTTCCCACTGTTCCAGAACCTGGCGATGGATGCCCGGACGCTGATGATCGCGATCGGCACCATCACGCTGTTCGCCATCGGTCTCCTTGCCCTGACCGCTGACGACATCAAGAAGGTCCTCGCTTATTCGACCGTGTCACAGCTCGGGTACATGATGACTGCCGTCGCCGCCGGCGGCTACACGGCCGGCGTCTTCCATCTGTTCACCCACGCCTTCTTCAAAGCGCTTTTGTTCCTCGGCGCCGGATCGGTCATCCATGCCGTTCACTCGAACAACATGAGTGACATGGGGGGTCTGCGAAAACACATGCCGACGACCTATTGGACGTTCATGGTCGGCTCGCTGGCCCTGGCAGGGATAATCCCGCTTGCCGGCTTCTGGTCCAAAGACGAGATCTTGGCCACGCTGGGCCACGAGGGTTACACCACGGTGATGTGGATCGCTATCGCCGGTGCCTTTGTCACCGCCTTCTACATGACCCGGACGGTCGCTCTCACCTTCTTCGGCTCGTACAAGGGCCACGGCGAGCCGCACGAGTCGCCACGGGTGATGACAGCTCCCCTCATCGGCCTGGCCATCCCCTCGATATTCGTCGGCGTGCTCAACATCCCGGGTGTGAACTGGCCGGGCATCGGCAACTTCACCGAGTGGATCGGCGTGCGAGTTGTCGCGATGGGCGACTACCACCCCAAGTCGGTCGATTGGGGCTTGGCTGCCATCGGCCTGGCTGCTGCCGTCCTCGGAATCGTCCTCGGCTGGATGATCTTTGCCCGTGACCGCGCCACCCAAGCCGAACGCGACGCGCTGGAGGTCCCGGTCCTTTATCCGCTGCTGCGGAGGAAGTACTACATGGACGACCTGGCTTGGGGTCTCGTCAACACCACCAGAGGCCCTCTGGCCCGGTTCGTCAACTGGACCAACACCTACATCATCGACATGGTGCCCAACGCGATTGGTGGCGTCACCAAGGCGGTCGGTGGGTTCGTCTACGGGATTCTCGATCAGCGCGGTGTCGACGGGGTGTTCAACGGACTGTCGGCGATCACCGACGGTGCCGGATCTGCGGTTCGCAAATGGCAGACCGGGCGGGTGCAGCAATACGCGGCGGCCTTTGTGGCCGGCGCGGTGATCCTCGTAATCGTGTTCGTTTTCTTCATATAGAGATAGTGAGAGGCTGATAGCAATGGAATGGTTCGATACCTGGGGCCTGACGATCATCGTCTTCCTGCCCCTCGTTGGCGCCCTTCTCCTTGGGCTGATGGACAAGGAGAACGAGGACGCCTTGAAGCGCACGGCGCTGGCAGTCACCGGGCTCGCCTTTGTCGCTTCGCTGGTCTTGATCGGCCAGTTCGACTTCGGCGGCGGGGGGTACAACAGCTATCAGTTCGAGGTCAACGAGACCTGGATCGGCGCGATCAACGCCAACTACCACGTGGGTGTGGACGGCATCAGCCTGCCTCTCCTCGTCCTCTCCACGTTTGTTGTCGTTCTTGCCGTCATCTACTCGTGGAACCACTGGGACGAGCCCAAGAACCCGAAGGCTTTCCTGATTCTGATGCTGATCCTGGCGACGGGCATGAACGGCACGTTTGTCGCCCTCGACTTGGTGCTGTTCTTCATCTTCTTCGAGATCGTGCTGCTGCCGATGTACTTCATGATCGGAATCTGGGGTGATCGGTCACCGCGCAAGGTGCCCGGCTTCGCCAAGGAGTTCGAGACCCGTCTCTACGCGGCGATCAAGTTCTTCCTCTTCACCTTGTTCGGTTCGGCGTTCATGCTTCTCGGCTTCCTCGCCCTCTACTTCGAGTCGGGCAAGTTCGGAGAACGAACTTTTGACATAACAGCCCTCACCGAGCTGGGTGCCGGCGGTGCGTTCACGGGCACGTTCGCCTTCCTGGTGTTCGGGGCGATGTTCCTCGGCTTCGCGGTGAAGGTGCCCATGTGGCCTCTGCACACATGGCTCCCCGACGCTCACACGGCGGCACCGACCGTTGGCTCAGTGCTCTTGGCGGCCATCCTCCTGAAGCTCGGCTCGTACGGCTTCATCAGGATCTCGATCCCCATCCTTCCCGACGAAGCTCGGAACTGGGCTGCCTTCATCGCAGTCCTGTCGGTCATCGGGATCATCTACGGCTCGCTCGCCTGTCTCGCCCAGACCGACATGAAACGCCTCATCGCGTTCTCATCGGTCGGTCACATGGGCTTCGTGATGCTGGGCATCGCCACCATGACCGACATCGGGATCAACGCCGCCATCATCGGGATGGTGGCTCACGGACTGATCACCGGCCTCTTGTTCTTCCTGGCCGGGTCGATGCACCATCGCTACCACACACGTGAGATGTCACGTCTCGGAGGCAACATCAAGCTGATGCCGGTGATGGGCGGGATACTCGCCTTCACAGCCATGGCTTCGCTGGGCCTGCCGGGGCTGGCCGGGTTCTGGGGTGAGTTCATGTCGCTGGTCGGTGCCTACAACCCCTTGCCAGGCTTGTCCCTCGGTGTGTTCCGAACGTCGATGGTGCTTGGTGCCGTCGGGACGGTGCTCACCGCCGGCTACATGCTCTGGATGCTCCAACGGGTCAATCTCGGGGAGCCCAAGGAGGAGTGGGAAGGCCACGAGTTCCAAGATGTCGATCGTTTCGAGCTGACGGCCTGGGTGCCGCTGATCGTCCTGATCGTTGTGATCGGGTTCTTCCCCAAGCTCATCTTCGACTCGACCACCGACACGGTCACCGCGTTGGTCGAAATGGCGTTTGGCTCCGATGCGACAGCATCGGCCAGGACGATGATCGGCGGCTGAGTGCCCTACGAGATCGACTACCTCGCGATCGCTCCCGAGCTGATCATCTTCGTGACGATTCTGGTTGTGCTCGCGCTCGACCTGTTTCTGCCTCGCCCGCTGAAGTACTGGACGGCGACCGCTGCCGTGGCCGGGACGGCTTTGGCGTTGCTCCCGCTGGCACTGCTCGTCATCGATGACCAGGTTGTCTCCATGTTCGACGGCTCCTACGTCGTCGATGAGTTTGCGGTTGTGCTCAAAGGCCTGTTCCTCATCGCCGCCTACGTCGTCTTCCTGATGTCGGTCAGCTACATCGAGTCGGACCGCTACTACCAGGGCGAGTACTACTTCCTGCTCTTGGCCTCACTGTTGGGCTCCCTGGTGATGGCCTCGTCACGAGACCTGATCGTCCTGTTCATCGGTCTCGAGCTGGTCACCGGCCCGCTCTACCTCCTCGCCGGCTGGCGAAAAGGCGACGTCAAGTCGAACGAGGCCTCGATGAAGTACTTCATCCTCGGTGTCCTCTCGACGGCCATCCTTCTCTACGGGATGTCCCTCCTGTTCGGACTGACCGGCGAGGTCACCTTCGCCGGGCTCGCAGAGGCGACGCAGGGCATGGCCGACCAGCCCGCCATGGTGATGGCGGTCCTCTTCGTGATCGTCGGGTTCGGGTTTAAGATCTCGGCGGTTCCTTTCCACTTCTGGGCTCCGGATACGTACGAAGGAGCGCCGACGCCCATAACGGCCTATCTGTCCGTCAATTCGAAGGCGGCGGGGTTCGTGGCGATGCTCCTGGTGATGTACCTGGCCTTGCCCGGACTTGCCGATGTCTGGGCGCCCGCGCTCTGGGCGCTGGCGGCCCTTTCGATGACCATCGGCAACCTCGCGGCCTTGCGGCAGACCAACATCGTCCGGCTGCTCGCCTACTCGTCCGTGGCCCAGGCAGGCTTCATGCTGGTGCCCTTCGCCGCGGCTGCGGTGGCAGGTGCCGATCTCGAAGAGGCATTCGCCGCCACCGTCATCTACCTGGTGATCTATGCGGTGATGAACCTCGGTGCGTTTGGGGTGGTCATCGCCGGCGCCAACAAGACTCGCTCCGGTGAGATCGAGGGTTGGGCGGGACTCGCCAAGGTCGACGCCAAGCTCGGGGTGCTGGTCGCCGTCTTCTTCTTCAGCCTTGCCGGGATACCCCCGCTTGCAGGCTGGTTCGCCAAGTTCGCCATGTTCCGCTCAGTGATCATCGCCGGAGGCGTGACGACGGTGGTGCTGGCGGTGATCGCAGCGATCAACGCTGTCATCGCCTTCTACTACTACGCCAAGGTCGTGAAGAGCGTTTGGCTCGATGACGTGGCCGGCGAGTTCCCTGGTGACGTAGAGGCAGCACCTTCTGGCTCGTTGCGCTTGGCCCTTGGCATATCGGTGGCTCTGACCGTCGCCATCGGCTTCTACCCGGCGATCGCCACCTTCGTAGGGGACGCCTCGCGGGTCATAGCCTCAGGGGGCTGACTCTCACGCAGCGTTTCCAGGGGCGTAGATTCAGCGCGGCGCGTCGGCTCGACGAAGCGCCCGGTACTCACGGTCGATCAATGACCAGAGCGAGTGGTCCACCCAGTTGCCTCGGATCAGCAACTCCTCGCGGAGGACGCCCTCACGGGTGAACCCGAGCTTCTCGGCTACTCGATCCGAAGCGTCGTTGCCGACCGCTATCCGCAAGACCGCCTTGTGATACCCGAGCGCGGTGAAGGCCTCCTCGAGGAGGCGATCCACGGCCTCGGTGCAGACGCCCTTGCTGGTTTCGTCTGAGCGAACCCAATATCCGACTTCGGCGATCTTCCCGAGCTTGGATGTCGTCCAGAGAGATATGTTGCCGATGTGCTTGTCGGGCTCTTCACGGCGCCTTATCGAATAGTCCCAAGCACGGTCTTCCTTCCAGGCCTGAATCGATTCGCGGATGAAGGCAGTCGTATCGCCGCTGGTGTAGTCCATGCGCGCCCAGGGAAGCCACTGGTTCAGGTCGGCCAGAGAGGACCGGATTGCGACGTCGAGTGCGGCGGTGTCCCGACGGGTGAAGCGCTGGAGGATGAACCTGTCGGTTTCCAACTGGCCTCTGGGCATCCGGTCAGGATATCGCCATGCTGCTCGATTCCTGGAGGAACACCTGGCCTCTCGTAGGCTGGTCGAGTTCATGTGGGACTCACTTCGCCTTGTCGACGCGTATCCCGAGGAGTCGGAGAAGCCGATGGCGGCGGTTCTGGCCCCTCTGTATGAGGACGACGCCGGCGACGTCCGAGTGATACTGACCAAGCGCCCCGACACGATGCCGACCCATGCCGGCCACATCGCATTCCCAGGCGGGCGTCCCGATCCGGTGGATCGCAATCCGGTCGACACCGCGTTGAGAGAGACTGAGGAAGAGGTCGGGATCAACCGGAGTCAGGTTGAGATCCTGGGGTTCCTTCCGCCGATGGACACCGTTGAGTTCAGCTTGCTGGTGATACCGGTCGTCGGCCAGGTCAAAACGCCTTTTGACCTGGTGCCAAGTGAGCGCGAGGTGGCAAAGGTCTATCAGCCCCGACTGGGCCAATTGGCTGATCCCGATCATTGGTGGCACGTGCCTTGGGGCGATCACAAGGTCTGGTATTACAACCTGGAAGGCGACACTCTCTGGGGCGCCACAGCTCGTATGGTGAGGCTGCTCGTCGGGCTCGACGTCGAGTAGCCACGATTACAGGTTTTTTGCCACACCGCCGAAATAGCCCTGTGAGTTCACGCGCTCCCATGGATACACAGGAGAGGTTTCACCGGTATGTGGCGCTCCTCTTCTCGTTCACGATCCCTGTTTTGGGGGTCGTGGAACTGACCCGCGGCATAGGTTCACCGCTCGCTGTGGCCCGTGTCGCGGGGTTTGTGGCCTTGGGCAGCTGGGCTGTGTACATAGCCCTGAAGGCCAGACCAAAGGCTGTCTTACTCGTTTTGGCCACCATGACGCACGGCGGCGTTCTTGTCGTTGTGGAGAGTTTGTCCGAGTCCGAATCCAGCGCTTTCGACTTCGCCACAACCTTCGGTGCGTTGACGGTGCTGTCAGTGCTGGCCGGCACTCTGGTCACCGGAAATCGCATGATTTGGGGAAGCGGGATAGCCGGCATGTTGGCTACATGGGTGATAGTCGTTGGTGCGCTGGAGGGTGAGGTCGCTCAGGTTGTCGCCGGTCGTGCTGTGGTCGCTGCCGCCGGTGTGCTTGCCACCACCACCTTGGTGTCGAAGCTGCTCGATCAGCTCAGCGAGGCCATCGTGAGGCACGATCGCTCTGCTCGGCTTCAAGACGCCATCGCACGGTGCTCCGAGGCGCTCCTGGTGCAAAAAGACGCCTTCGCTACCTATGAGGCGGTGAGAGCCCTCCTCGAGGCTTCGGATGCCGACTATGCGTATATCGATCGCACGATTGAGGTAGACGGCGAGCCGGGGTGGGAGATGAGCGCTGACGCGGCAAAAAGGGCGGCCGGGTACGGCAGCGCGCGTCGCAGAGGCATGTACTCCGAGATTCCATCGACCTACGAGATGTTGCTGGAAGGCCAAGCCGCCGTGGTGCACACAGGGACCCTCCAGGGCAGAGAGCGGAAGTTCTACGCGGACGCCGGGATCCTGTCCGAGGTTGCGGTGCCCATCTTCGTCGCCGGTGTGTTGCGAGGCACGATCGGCTTTGTGGCCTATACCGACGACACAGTCTGGAGTGACGCCGAGATCCAGACTTTGTGGAGGGCCTCGCACATGATCGGGTCCTACTGGGGAAGACAGGACTACGCACAGGAGCTGAGGGCCTCCAACGAGTCAAAAGAACGGTTGCTGGCGTCTGTATCTCATGAGATCAGAACACCCCTCACCGCAATCGTCGGCCTGTCCGAGGAGATCAATGCTTCCCGCTCCAGTCTCGGCCCGGAGGAGCTCAACGAGCTCAACGAAATCATCGCTGTGCAAAGCCGCGAGCTGGCCGAGTTGGTCGAGGATCTGCTCGTTGCCTCGAGGGCTGATTTCGGCAATCTATCCATCAAGCCAGAGATGATCAGCTTGCACGACCAGGTGAGCCGGGTGCTCGACGGTGTCCGCGAGTCCCATCGGACCGAGAAGAGAGTGGAAGCCGCTTGCAAAGATGTGTTGGCCTGGGCGGACCCGCTGCGGGTGCGGCAGATCCTGCGGAACCTGCTCACCAACGCCATCAAATACGGCGGCGACAGGATTGTTGTCGAAGCACATTGTGACGGCAACGCCTCTTACGTCATGGTGACCGACAATGGGCCAGGCATCCCCACACATGAGTCTGACCTGATCTTCGAGCGCTACTACCGGAGTGCCGAGTCTCCCACCAAGCCGGGCTCCGTAGGCATCGGACTGGCTGTCTCCCGCCAGCTCGCGGAGATGATGGAGGGATCACTCCGATACGTGAGCGAGGGAAGCGAGTCTCGTTTCGAATTGGAGCTTCCGTTCCTATCCGCAGCGCCGGCAACTGGTGTCGAGAAGGTCAAGGTGGGCAACTATTAGACCTTTCTTCACCTCCGTTTAACAGTTCGAAGACAGGCTGAGCATCGTGCCTGGTTTGGAGCCACAAGAAGGGCGAGTTGATCGCAGCAGGAGTGATGGGTACTTGTCATGACTAAGCGCATCTTGATCGCCGGCGTGTCGTTCGCAGCCGTCCTGGCCTTGGCGATGGCGGGTCTTGCCCTCTCGACTTGGAGCTCGGTCAATCGCGTCTCCATCGAGCGGCCCTCACAGGCAGTGGCTCCGGAGGCGCCGTCTGCAGTCGATCAGATGGGTGTTCAGGAAGCTCTCGATCCGGACGAGAAGCGTCTCGGCACCGACGTGCTGCTGCTCGTTGGCTCCGATTCGAGGAGTGACCTGGGTGATCTCGAAGGGTTTGGCGACTTCGAAGGGACAAGGGCTGACGTCGTGATGGTGGTGATCCGGACCCCCGACGACACCGCAGTCATGTCGCTTCCTCGCGACCTCTTGGTCGAAGACGTCTGCTCCGGCGACCAGAAGCGCCTCAGCACCATGCTCGAGGGCTGTGGGGAGGAGTACAACGGCGCCACGCTGCTCACGGTCACGGTCGAAGGCTTGATCGGCCATCCGGTCGACCACTTCGCTCTGGTTGATCTGGCAGGATTCCAGAGTGCGGTCGACGCAGTTGGCGGTTATGAGATCTGTGTGGACAACCCGGTCCGTGACAGCAAGGCAAACCTGGAGCTTCCGGCTGGGTGCACCAAGGCCTCAGGCGAGCAGACACTGGCATGGCTCCGCTCTCGCTTCACTCAAGAGCTGACAGACGATGGCTGGCAGATCATGGCGGGGGTCAACGACCTGGCTCGCAACGAGCGTCAAAGGGTATTCCTGATTGACATGATGGCGGAGCTTTCTGACTTCTCGAGCCCGCAGGCTGTTGCCGCCACGGCCAGCGCCATTGCCCCCTTTGTGACCGTCGACACGGAGTTGACTCTCACCGAGGCGGTCGACTTGGCTTGGGCTCTCCGAGCCATGGATGAGGGGACCGTGCAGCAACTTGACGTGCCTGTGTATGACTACACAACCGAGGCAGGGGCCGCCGTGTTGCTGGCGTCGATCCCGGTGGATGAGATCGTCGCCGGTTTCCTCTCAACCCAGACCGCCGGCGAGCCGGCCATGGCCGTAGGTTGAGGGTCTTCAGCAGTGACCAACCCCACCCTCCCTCAATGACCAACCCCACCCTCCCGCCCGGCCAAATCGTGACCAAGCGCTTTCCCGTGGTCGGGGAGCGGGCGCCATCACCTGGCATCGAGACTTGGTCACTGGAGATCGGCGGCTTGGTCACCTCGCCGCGGGTGCTTTCACTCACCGACTACATGAGTCTGAATCATCGCGAGTTGGTTTTCGATATCCACTGTGTCACCTCCTGGTCGCGGTTGGGCAGCCGGTTCCGAGGCGTTCCCTTGGCCGAAATGGTCGAGCCTGTTGATGAAGCGCGTTTCGTCTCGTTCCAGTCCTTCTCGGAGAGGGATCATCACACCTCATTGCCACTCGACTATGCCCTGGAGCACAGCTGGCTGGCCCATGAGTTCGAAGGCGAGCCACTGACGGCCGAGCATGGCGGCCCAGTGCGCTTGGTGACGCCGGGCAAGTATTTCTACAAGTCGCTGAAGTGGCTGAAGGCGATCGAGGTTCTGGCCGAGGACCGTCTCGGGTGGTGGGAGACCAATTCGTCTTATCACAACAACGCCGACCCGGTCTCAGGCCGCGAGAGGTTCACTTCGGGATCTCTCCGGCCCGAACAGCTGGAGCGGTTTCGTCTCGCCACCAACTTCGGCAAGTATCGAGGCCGGGTGCTGTTGGGCCTTGACCTTGCCGGATGGAAGCCCGCCAGCTCGGACATGCGACGCATCTATCTGAAGAATTGCGACCTGAGCGAAGCCCGTCTGGCCGAGCTCGATCTCAGGGAATCCAACCTTTCGTTGAGCAACCTCGCCGGGGCCAAGCTGGCGAAGTCAGACCTCTCGGGCTCGGATCTGGAAGGAGCCGACTTCTCTGGGGCAGACCTGAGTGGTGCCAACCTCTCGGGAACCGCCCTGTCGGCGACTCGCTTTGATGGTGCGATCGTCGCAGGAGCCAAGTTCGACCAGGCTTGGGGGCTGGTCGAGTCGCAGCAGACATATCTCGCCGGGCAGGGTGTGAGGGTTTCTTGAGAAGGCCTGACGCCAGGTTTACGCTCCGGCGGCCTTTTGGTTGAGAGGGACGAGATGACCAACAAACGAGTGTTCTCGGGCATGCAGCCCACCGGCGAGCCCCACCTGGGGAACTTGATCGGTGCCTTCTCCAACTGGGTCTCGATGCAGGACGAGTACTTCTCGATCTACTGCGTCGTCGACCTTCACGCGATGACCGTCCCAAACGAGCCCGCCCAGTTCGTCGAGGCTCGTCACAACCTGGCCAAGATGATCCTTGCCGTGGGCGTCGACCCGGGGCGGTCGTTGCTCTACTACCAGTCGGCCGTTCACCATCACGCAGAGCTGTCGTGGATCCTCTCCACACTTGCGGGTTTGGGCCATTTGGAGCGCATGACCCAGTTCAAGGAGAAGTCTGACAAGTCGGGCCAAAACTTGGGGTTGCTTTCCTACCCGGTGCTGCAAGCCGCGGACATCCTGATCCACAAGGTGCATGCGGTCCCGGTTGGCGACGATCAGGCGCAGCATCTCGAGCTGACCCGGGATCTCGCCGAGCGCTTCAACCACAGGTTCGGCGAGGTGTTCCCGATCCCGGAGAGAATCACCCCGGAGATCGGGGCTCGTGTCATGTCCCTCACCGATCCCACGTCCAAGATGTCGAAGACCGACGCGCCCAAGTCGCGAATCGACCTCATCGACACCACCGATCAGATCGTGAAGAAGATCAAGTCGGCTGTCACCGACACCGGGTCGGTCGTGGCCTACGACTGGGAAGGTCAGCCGGGCATCTCCAACCTGCTCGAGATCTTCTCGTACTTCACCGGGCGCCCCATCGCCGACCTCGCAGCCGAGTACGAGACGGCCGGCTACGGGACCTTCAAGGTTGCCGTGGCCGAAGCGGTCGCAGATGGCGTGGGCCCGATCAGGGAGGCCTATCTCGGCATGTCGGACGAAGAAGTGGCCGGTGTGATGTCGTCGAGCGCCGAGCGCGCCCGGTCCATGGCCGACGACACCATGGCCGACGTCCGCTCCGCCACCGGCCTCACCTAACCCCCCCACCCGGCAACCTCAGGTAATAACGCCCGTATCTGGGCTCTATAGCCTCGAGTTGCGTAGTGGTGTGTCGAAGCTGAGGCCATAGCGCCCGCATTTGGGCCGGTGCCCTGAAAGGGCATTGGAGTTTCTGCCAGAAACTCCAACCTGATTTCATCAGGCATTACCTGAGGTTCGCGGTAGCGGAGTTGACTTCTTCGAGGAGGTCGGCGGGGATGAGGAGGACGAGGGCTGCCAGGAGGTTCCAGCCCGAGTGGAGGAAGATGGCGGGCCCGAGCCGGCCTGTTCTCAACGTGATCCAGGCCAGCAGGAGACCGAGGACGAAGAGGGGGGGAAGCACGAGTGCTGCCGATGCCCAGATTCGCTCGAAGTTGAGCCCGAGGATGTGGATCAACGCGAACACGGTCGCGGTGACCACGATCACGAACCGGTCGCTGTGCTTGCGCAGTGCTTTGAGCAGCACACCCCGGAAGAGGATTTCCTCTGTGACTGGTGCCAGCACCACTGCTGTCAGGACCAGCGACACTTTCAATGAGCCGGAACCTGCCGCGTCGGCGATCGCCTCGGCGATTTCCTGAGGTGGCCGCCCGTCCGGGAAGAGAAGCTCTGCGAGGGGGAGGAGCAGGAGTGCCAGCACCAGCTGGAGGAGAAGACCGAGACCGACGTACGCCGCATCTCTGGGCTCGACCTGGAATCCGAGACCCGGCCGCTGCTTTCGGCTCCAGACAAGCCAGAGCATAAGGAGGTTGCCCACGTACTGGCCGGCGAGCCCGAAGACCACGAGCCAGTCTTCGTTGTCGAGTGAGGTTGCAAGAGCAACGAACGTCGCCGTGCCGATCAGGCCGCCGAGCCAGATCAGGGCGAAGTCACCAATCGTCCACGTAGGACGTCGCTCGTCGACGGGCTGAGAGGGAGGATCTTGCACCGGTTGGCACCCTACTTAGGGACGGCGCGGGCGCACTGTTACCCTGCGCTGAACGCGCTGGAGGTCTGAATGGAAATCGATATCGGCATCGGTAAGTCGGGCCGGCAAGCTTTCGGGTTCGATGACATCGCAATCGTCCCGTCGCGGAGGACGCGGGATCCCGACGATGTCGACATCTCCTGGCAGCTCGACGCGTTCAAGTTCGATCTTCCGATGATGGGTTCGGCGATGGACTCCGCGATCAGCCCGGAGTCGGCCATCGCCATCGGTCGGCTCGGCGGGCTCGCCGTTCTCAATCTCGAAGGGCTCTGGAGCCGGTACGAGGATCCAGTGCCGTACTTCGAGGAAATCGCCGACCTTCCCGACGAGAAGGCAACTAGGCGGATGCAGGAGATCTACCTCGAGCCGGTGAAGCCCGACCTGATCGGCCAGCGTGTCTCGGAGATGAAAGCTGCCGGGATCGTCACCGCCGGCAGTCTCACCCCTCAGAAGGTTCGTGCATGGGCCGGCAACGCCCTCGGTGCGGGTCTCGACATCCTCGTGATTCAGGGAACCGTGGTCTCGGCCGAGCACGTCTCCAGTCGGGAGGAGCCGCTGAACCTCAAGGAGTACATCGCAGATTGTGATGTGCCAGTGATCGTCGGTGGCGTCGCCAGCTACTCGACCTCTCTTCATCTGATGCGAACCGGCGCTGTAGGGGTTCTCGTCGGTGTTGGGCCAGGTGCCGCTTGCACTACTCGCGGCGTCCTCGGTGTTGGCGTGCCTCAGGCCACCGCCATCGCCGACGCAGCCGGGGCAAGGATCCGCTATCTCGACGAGACCGGCCGTTACGTGCATGTCATCGCCGACGGCGGCATGCGCACCGGCGGTGATGTGTCCAAGGCAATTGCCTGCGGTGCCGATGCGGTGATGATCGGGTCGCCGCTGGCTTCGGCCACCGATGCGCCTGGCAAGGGCTATCACTGGGGCATGGCCACTTTCCATCCCACCCTGCCGCGCGGCGCTCGGGTCAACGTCGGTGACCGTGGGACTCTCGACGAGATCCTGGTCGGGCCGGCGCACGAGAATGACGGCAAGCGAAACCTCTTCGGAGGTCTTCAGGCGAGCATGGCGACCACCGGCTACTCCGATGTCAAGGAGTTCCAGAAGGCCGAGGTCATGATCGCTCCGTCGCTTCAGACCGAAGGCAAGAACCTCCAGAGGTCGCAAGGTGTCGGGATGGGATGAGGGCCGACGAGCTTCAGCCCACCGTCCTGGTCGTCGACTTCGGCGCCCAATACGCACAACTGATCGCCCGGCGGGTCCGTGAGGCCCACGTCCGGTCTGAGATCGTCCCGAGAGACATCACAGCCGATCGCATCCGCGAGCTCAGGCCTATTGGGCTGATCCTGTCAGGCGGCCCCGCCTCCGTGTACGCCGATGATGCCTATCGGATGGATCCGGCGATCCTGGATCTGGGCATCCCCATCCTCGGGATTTGCTACGGGCATCAGCTGCTTGCCGACATGGCAGGTGGGCAGGTGGCGAACACGGGCGACGCCGAATACGGGAGCACAGACCTCAGTGTTGTCGGTGACTCGGTCCTGCTCAGAGATCTCCCAACCGAGCAGACGGTTTGGATGTCCCACAACGACCAGGTGATCGAGCCACCCGATGGGTTTGTCTCGGTGGCGACGTCGCCTGGAGCGACAGTTGCGGCGATGGAGAATCGCGAGCAGGCTCTCTACGGCGTTCAATTCCATCCCGAGGTCGCTCACACACCCAGAGGGGCCGAAATTCTCAAGCACTTCCTCTACGAGGTGTGCCAAGCCGGCCCGTCGTGGACGTCGCACTCGATCATCGAGACCCAGGTCGAGCAGATCCGGGAACAGGTCGGTGACGGCCACGTCATCTGTGGCCTGTCCGGCGGGGTGGACTCCTCGGTCGCGGCGGCCATCGTCCATGAGGCAATCGGTGACCAGTTGACTTGCATCTTCGTGGACCACGGCCTGCTTCGGGCCGGTGAGGCCGAACAGGTTGAGGAGACGTTCAAGTCGCACTTCGAGGTCGATCTGATCCACGTCAAGGCGGCCGACCGTTTCCTGGAGGCGCTGGAGGGCGTCACCGACCCCGAGTCGAAACGAAAGATCATCGGCGAGACCTTCATCCGCGTGTTCGAAGAGGCCGCGGCATCGGTGGGGGATGCCGGCTATCTCGTCCAAGGCACGCTCTACCCGGATGTGATCGAGTCTGGCTCCGGATCGGCGGCAACCATCAAGACCCATCACAACGTGGGCGGCTTGCCGGAGGACATGAGCTTCGAGCTGGTGGAGCCGTTGCGAGACCTGTTCAAAGACGAGGTGAGGGCGATCGGTGAGGAGCTAGGGCTTCCGGAGGAGATCGTCTGGCGCCAGCCCTTCCCCGGCCCCGGCCTCGCGGTCAGGATCATCGGAGACATCACGTTGGAGCGTCTCGAAACGCTCCGAGCAGCCGACTCCATCATCCTCGAAGAGATCCGGCGCGCCGGCCTCTACAGGGAGATATGGCAGACATTCGGCGTGCTCCCGGCGGTAAAAACCGTCGGTGTCCAGGGGGATGGCCGCACCTACGCCTACCCGCTGATCGTCCGAGCTGTGACTAGTGAGGACGCCATGACGGCGGATTGGGCACGTCTTCCTTATGAGGTGTTGGAGCGGGTCTCATCTCGGATCATCAACGAAGTGCCGGGGATCAATCGTGTTGCCTACGACATCTCCTCAAAACCCCCAGCAACCATCGAATGGGAGTGACCAGGCCGCAATAGGGCCATTCAGCGGGTTCCCCCTGTTGCCGATAGAACCATTGACTTCGGCTTGCCAGGACAGCCTGGACAGGGAGAGCTCAATTGGATCTCACCAATCCTGAACTCACGCGCATATTCCGTAACGAGCTAGACGAGCGGTCTGGCCGCCTCGTCGCGGCTGCCCGCGCCCTGGCCGAGAACCGACTCGTCTCCGACGAGGTCCCCGACTTGATACGCGATGCCCACACCATCAAGGGCTCGGCCGGCCTCCTCGGTCATGACGGGCTCCGCGAAGCGGGTGCGCGGCTGGAGCGGCTCTGGAGGATGGTTGGCGACGGCCTGGTCCCGGACAGCGAGGTGATAGTGATCATGGAGGCCATCGCCGGGCGGCTGCTCCCCACGTTCGAGAGCGGTGACAGCAGCGAGTTGGCCGGCATCATCGGGAAGCTCGACGCCGGGCTCGAGCACGCGGAGGAGCCTCGAGAGGTGGTCCCGCTCCGTCAGCCGGACTCGTCGAGCCTCGGTGGCTTGCTCTCGTCGGTCTCCGAGTCTCTGTTGGGAGGGGCGACTCGGGTCGACACCGGCGACCTCTACCGGCTGATCAACAGAGTCGTTGAGGTTGCCCTGGACGCCGATGCGATTGCCGACTTGTCGATGGTCAGCATCGAAGGTGCTGATCCCGAGATGTTCAGGAAGTCGTGGCGCGTCCAGCTGGAGCGTTTGAGCAGGTCCATAGCCGACATCCAGGAGCAGGCGGTTTCCCTCGCCAACGTCTCCTTCTTCGACGCTGTCGCCACCTTCCCTCAGTTCGTCCGCTACCTCGCTCGCCAGCTCGGCAAGGATGTTCGATTTGAGCTGACCGGCGAGGATGTGGAGCTGGACCGCCAGATCATCGACCTGATCAGAGACCCTCTCAGGCATCTCCTGGTCAACGCCATCGATCATGGGATCGAGCCACCCGATGTCAGGGTTGCTGCCGGGAAGCAGGCAACTGGGACCGTCCACATCACCGCCGCCAAGGTCGACGATCGCGTGGAGGTGACGGTGGCGGACGACGGTGCCGGTGTCGACTGGGATCTCGTGGCCGACGTGGCTCGCGACAAGGGACTGCCGGTTGTGCCGCCTGACCTGAGACCAATCCTCTTCCAGTCCGGCTTCACAACCGCCGACCAGGTGACGGACTTCTCCGGGGCCGGTGACGGGCTTCCCGCGACCCTGGAGGCTGCCGAGCAGGTGAGTGGTGCCGTCCACGTTGTCTCCACACCCGGTGAAGGCACGGCCGTGACGATGACACTGCCGTTGTCGATGGTCCTGCAGAACATCGTCGTCGTCGCTCTCGGAGATCAGTTCTGGGGCCTTCCGGAGGCGGCCGTTGAAGCTGCAATGCCACTTTCGGCAGCCGAGCTGTCTCAGACATCTGGTGGCCGAGAGCTGGTCTTCAAGAGTGGCTCGATCCCGTGCGTCTCTCTTTCCTTGGCAGTAGGTGCCGCCGCCCCTGACGACGAGTCCGAGCTCTTGGTGGTCAACACCAGATCAGGGCTGGTCGCGGTGACAGTGAGCGAGCTGGTGGATCGCCGCCGGGTAGCAGTGAAGAACCTCGGGCCAATCCTCGAAGGGGCCGGGCACATCACCGGTGCTGCGCTTCTGGGCGGTGGCCAGGTTCTGGTCGTGCTGGACCCGAACTTCCTCGGTGTGGTGGCGAGACATCGGCCCCGGATCGTCGAGGACAAGCCGAGGGTGCTGGTGGTCGACGACTCCGCCGGAGTCCGTCAGCTGCTTTCGGCGACTCTGAACGGCGCAGGCTTTGACGTGGAGGTGGCCAGCGGTGCCCGGGAGGCGGTCCTGGCAATGGCCAACGACGGGTTCGACGCCATGGTCGTCGATTACTCGATGCCGCGATCAAATGGCGTCGAGTTGGTTCGGGCGCTCAGAGCATCCGAGGTGATAGTTCCCATCGTGATGGTGTCTGGTGTCGCCACCCAAGAGGAGAAGAATGCTGCCTGGGAGGTCGGTGTCGATGCCTACCTCGACAAGTTCGACCTGCGTCAGGGCGTGCTGACCAAGACCCTGAAACAGCTGATCGGCCTCGATGACGTAGACACCGCCTAGGTCTTCAGACCCATGAACAGCCAGCCGATATACACAAGGCATGCCTGATCTAACGCAGTACTGGGAGTATCTGCCGTACTTGGTGTCGCTGGTCGGCGCCCTGGCGCTGCTTTGGTCATGGCGAATCACGTCCAAGGGCAGGGAGCGCGAGCGCGAGGTCCGCCGGCTCAGTGAAGAGGCCCACACGCTGAAGAACGATTTCGTGGCGATGGTGAGCCATGAGCTGCGGACGCCGCTGACGTCCATCGCAGGTTTTGCCGACACCCTTCTCGAGTCGTGGAGCGACCTTCCCGACGAGGAAGTCAACGAGTTCCTCACGATCATCAACCGCCAGGCGATCTATCTCGGCGACCTCGTCGAAGATGTCCTGGTGATCCCCCGCCTCGAAGCCGATCGCTTGAGGCTCGACCCGGATCTGTTCGACCTCGGCGACCTGATCGAGGATGTGGCGCTGATGGTGTTCCCGAACGGTGGCCGGAAGACATCCCTGGTCTCGCTGCCCGACGGTGTTCGTGTGTACGCCGACCGCCGGCGCGTGCAACAGATCATCCGAAACCTGATGGAAAACGCACGCAAGTACGGCGGCGATCAGATCATGGTGGAGGGCTCGGTGATGGGCGACCAGTATCTCGTCATCATCTCCGACAACGGCCCCGGTGTGCCCGACCAGGAGACTCTCAAGGTCTTCGAGAACTTCGAGCAGGTCTCCAAGGGTGACGCACGCGAGTCCAGCGGCATCGGGCTCGGTCTTCCCATTGCCCGGCGACTCGCCAGGCACATGGGCGGCGACGTCTGGTACGAGCGGCGCTTCCCCACCGGAGCCAGGTTCTGCTATTCCCTGCCACTGCGTCGTCGCATCATCCTGGAGGACGGCACGGTGCAGCCGGTCGATGTCGAAGGTCAGGGCCTCGTCGAGCTGCCGGAGACTCTCTCGGCCTGAGATCACACACATGTGATTCGTCCCGGTGGCCCGGTACCATCGGGAACCGATGCAGCAGGCAGAGTGGTCTCTCGATGACGTCCCCGCGGACTCGCCGCTCTTCGCCGACTTGAACCCGACTCAACGCGAGGCGGTGGCGGCCACGGAGGGCCCGGTGCTGGTCGTGGCCGGGGCAGGCTCCGGCAAGACACGGGTGCTCACGTATCGCATAGCGCACCTGATCCGCGATCTGAGTGTGGCTCCCGACTCGATTCTCGCCATCACCTTCACCAACAAGGCCGCCAACGAGATGAAGGAGCGGGTTGGTGCGCTGGTGGGCGGCATGGTGCGGTCGATGTGGGTGAGCACCTTCCACTCGGCATGTGTGCGCATCCTTCGCCGAGAGGCATCCCGGCTCGGTTACAAGTCAGGCTTCACCATCTACGACGACGCCGACTCCCTCCGGCTGCTCCGGATGGTGGTCAAGGATCTCGATCTGGAGTCGAAGCGGTTCCCCGAGAAGATGCTGAAGGGGATCATCTCCAACGCCAAGAGCGAGCTGGTCGACTTCGAGTCATTTGCCGATCACGGTGACGGCTTCTTCCACGAGCAGGTCGCTGACGTTTATCGGCTCTATCAGCAGCGGCTGGTGGAGGCGTCGGCAATGGACTTCGACGACCTTCTCATGGTCACCGTGGAGCTGTTCTCGGCTTTCCCCGACGTGTTGGAGACCTATCAGCGTCGCTTCCGGTATGTCTTGGTCGACGAGTACCAGGACACCAACCGGGCCCAGTACATGCTGGTGAAGCAGCTGACCGCTAGTCATCGCAATCTCTGTGTCGTCGGAGACTCCGACCAGTCGATCTACAAGTTCCGGGGTGCCGACATCCGCAACATCCGGGACTTCGAGAAGGACTATCCCGATGCCCGTGTGATCGTCCTCGACCAGAACTACAGGTCGACCGAGACAATTCTCGAAGCGGCCAACTCGGTTATCTCAAACAACACGAAGAGGACGCCGAAGCATCTCTGGTCGGATCGCGGCCGCGGCTCTCACATCATCCGGTTCGAAGCCGAGGACGAGCACGACGAGGCGGGGTATGTCGCCGACGAGGTGGAGCGTCTTCAAGGCCAGGGCTACAACCTGGCAGACATGGCTGTCTTCTTCAGGACCAACGCCATGTCTCGTGTCATAGAGGACGTGTTCGTTCGCAGGGGGGTGCCTTACACGGTGGTCGGCTCGGTCAAGTTCTACGACCGCAAGGAGATCAAAGACGCGGTCGCCTATCTGAAGGCGCTGGTCAACCCGGCGGACGAGGTCTCCCTGAAACGCATCGTCAACGAGCCGAAACGTGGCATCGGGCAGACATCGGTAGCGCACGTCGATCGGTTCTCCCAGGCCCAGCGGATCGGTTTCGCCGAAGGTTTGGGCCGCGCCGCCGAGATCCCACAGCTGAACACGAGAGCCCAGAAAGCGATCCTCGAGTTCGTTGCCCTCGTCGACGGGCTGCGAGAGAAAGCCGCCGAAGGTGGGGTCCATGCTGCCGTCGAGGCGGTGCTCGACGACACCGGGCTGGTGGCGACCCTGGAGAGCGAGCGGACCATCGAAGCGATGGGTCGTGTCGAGAACTTGCGCGAGTTGGCGGGGGTGGCGGCTGAGTTCGAGAAGTCGAATGAGGGCGCGGTCATCGGCGACGAAGACTTCGACTCACTCGACAACCTGAGACGGCTGGAGGTGTTCCTGGAGTCGACGGCGCTGGTGGCCGACATCGACGAGTGGGACGAGGGTGCAGGTGCTGCCACTCTGATGACCCTTCACACGGCCAAGGGCCTTGAGTTCCCGGTGGTGTTCATGGTCGGCATGGAAGATGGGGTGTTCCCACACATGCGCTCGCTGGGCGATCCCGAGGAGCTGGAAGAGGAGCGCCGGCTGGCTTACGTGGGGATCACCCGCGCTCAAGACCATCTCTATCTGACGTCGGCTTGGCAGAGGATGCTCTTTGGAGGGTCCAACTACAACCCCCCGTCACGGTTCCTCCAGGAAGTCCCCGATGGGCTGCTGGAGAAGGCACCGAAACGGATGAGAAACCGCCCGGCCGATCGAGCCGCAGTTTCCGGGCCGCGAACCACGGTCGCTGCCGGCGAGGTAGGGCCAGGGGACCGGGTGCGTCACGACAAGTGGGGCTTGGGCACCGTGCGTGAGGTAGTTGGTGACGGCGATAGGGCCGAGGCCGAAGTGATGTTCGACACACAAGGAAAGAAGCGCCTCCTCCTCGCGTGGGCACCCTTGGAGCGCGCCTGAGACGGTCGGAGCTGTAGCCGCGTTGGGAGTAGAGCCCGGCTAGGCGGTGTCGACAGAGTCGAGCAGGTCGTTCCAGCTCTGCACGAACTTGTCCACGCCCTCGTCCTCGAGAGCCTGCACGACGTCGTCGTAGTCGATGCCGACGTCGCCGAGCTCGGCCAACGACATCCTCGCCGTCTCAATGTCGGCTGCTGAGAAGTGGCCTGGGGTCGGGTTCCCGTGGTCTTGGTAGGCCTCGATCGTTGCGATCGGCATGGTGTTGATGGTGTCGGGTGCCGCCAGATCCTCCACGTAAAGAAGGTCGTGGTAGTCGGGGTTCTTTGTCGACGTGGAAGCCCAGAGCGGCTTCTGGGGTCTCGCTCCTCTCGCCGCCAGCGTCTCATAGCGGGCTGACCCAAACTCCTCTAGGTACTCGCCGTAGGCGGCTTGGGCGTTGGCCACCGCAGTCTTCCCTCGGAGGGCCAGCGCCTGAGCGCTTCCCACTGATTCGAGCCTCTTGTCCACCTCGCTGTCGAATCTCGACACGAAGAAAGACGCCACAGAGGACACCGATGTGAGGTCGCCGCCGATGTTGCCGAAGTCCTCCAAGCCCGAGATGTACGCCTCCATCACCTCTCGATACCTCTCCAGCGAGAAGATGAGGGTCACGTTCACTGATATCCCTTCTCCGATCAGCTGGCGAATGGCTGGGATGCCTTCCGGTGTTGCCGGGACTTTGACCAGGAGGTTGGGACGGTTGATCTGCTTCACCCAGTCCCGAGCCTCTTCGACTGTCGCCTCGGTGTTGGATGCGAGCGTGGGAGAGACCTCGACGGACACGAAGCCGTCGCTGCCGCCCGTCGAACGATGAACCGAGGCAAGCTCGTCGCAGGCCCGGGTGATGTCGGACGCCATGAGGCTCTTGATGATCTCCTCTGTAGGAGTCCCTGCGGACTTGAGATCCTGGAGTTGCGCTGTGTAGTCGTCGGAGCCGAGGATCGCGCCGGCGAAAATTGTCGGGTTGGATGTGACTCCGGTCACTGCGTCGGCTTCGATCCTCTGGCCAAGCTCTCCGCTGTCGAGCATCGACTTTGAGATCTGATCCGACCAAACGCTCACTCCGGAGGCGGCCAGGCCGTGAAGATTCGATTTGGGCATATACCAAGGGTAGGCCTCAACCCTGTTCACGGAATCGTCTCGTGGCACAACGCGGCCTTTGGGCTCTCTAGGGCCGCTACCCTCGCCAGCCGACATGCCGCGTCGGATTCTCATCGCCAAGCCAGGCCTCGACGGCCACGACCGAGGTGCAAAGGTCATCGCGCGAGCTCTCCGTGACGCCGGTTTCGAGGTGATCTACTCGGGTCTGCACCAGACACCGGCGCAGATCGCCGAAACAGCGCTTCAGGAGGATGTCGACGCGGTCGGGCTCTCGTCGCTGTCCGGTGCCCACAACACGCTGTTCCCCAAAGTGGTGGACGAGCTTGCCGGTCGCGATGCCAGCGACATCATGGTGTTCGGCGGCGGTGTCATCCCGGATGCCGACATCCCGTCGCTCACCGAGGCCGGTCTTCAGATGATCTTCACCCCGGGCACTCCGCTCGACGAGATCACCGCCTGGGTCACCGACAACGTCTCTCAGAAAGGAACCAATTGAAGATCCACGAGCATCAGGCCAAGCACTTGATGGCTGGCCGCGACATACCTGTCCCATTGGGCAGGGTGGCGCGCTCTGTCGATGAGGCCGTCGCCGCGGTTCGGCCTTTGATCGAGGAATCGGGCAACCCGGTGGTGGTCATCAAGGCGCAGATTCACGCCGGGGGCCGGGGCAAGGGGACTTTCAAGGAGTTCCCCGAAGTCAGAGGTGTCAACGTGGTGACGGACGGCATCGAAGGCGGGCCGGCGGCTGCCGAGGAGGCGGTCCGCGACCTCGCCAAGAAGATGCTCGGAAGCACTCTTGTGACGATTCAGACCGGCGACGAGGGCAAGGTGGTGAACCGGCTCTATGTCGAGCAGGGCATCGACATAGCCAGGGAGTTGTACCTGGCTGTTCTCCTCGACCGCTCGACGTCGCGGAACATCGTCATGGCTTCTACCGAAGGTGGCATGGAGATCGAGAAGGTGGCGGAGGAGACTCCTGAGAAGATCCTCCGCGAGGAGATCGACCCGGCCATCGGCCTCGCCGGTTTCCAGGCCAATGCGCTGGCACACGGTCTCTCTTTGGACGGCGAGCCCGGCAAGAACTTCGCCGTGTTCGTCAAGGCTCTGGCACAAGCCGCTTCAGATCTCGACACCGACCTGATCGAGATCAACCCACTGGTCGTGACCGGTGAGGGTCAGGTGATGGCACTTGACGGCAAGATGGCTTTCGACGACAACGCCCTGTACCGGCATCCAGACATCGCCGACATGAGAGATGACACGGAGGAAGATCCGGCGGAGCTTGCAGCCAAGAACGCCGGGCTCAACTACATCAAGCTCGACGGGACGATTGGCTGCCTGGTCAACGGCGCCGGGTTGGCGATGGCGACGATGGACACCATCAAGCATGTCGGGGGAGAGCCGGCCAACTTTCTCGATGTTGGAGGTGGTGCCACAGCCGACCAGGTGACCACCGCCTTTCAGATCATCACCAAAGACCCAAATGTGCGGGGGATATTCGTGAACATCTTCGGCGGGATAATGAGGTGCGACGTCATCGCCACCGGCATCGTCGAGGCCGTCGAGCGGGTTGGGCTGGAGGTGCCTCTGGTCGTGCGACTGGAAGGGACCAACGTCGAGCTGGGCAAGCAGATCATCGAGGAGTCTGATCTCGAGGTCGTCAATGCCGGCAGCCTTCGTGACGGTGCCGAGAAGATCTTGGAGCTCACCACATGAGTGTTCTCGTCGACAAGAGCACCAGGCTCCTGGTTCAGGGCATGGGCAAGACGGGGCAGTTCCACACGGACAAGGCGATCGCGTATGGCACTAACGTCGTGGCTGCGGTCCATCCGACCAAGGCCGGGACGACTACGAGTTTCGAGGGAGAGACCGACCACTCCGGCGTCGCCGGCAGAGACGACACCTACTCGGTCGACGTGCCGGTGTACGCGACAGTTGCCGATGCAGTTGCCGAGACCGGGGCGAACGCCTCCGTCGTCTATGTCCCGCCCCCTTTTGCTGCCGACGCCATCATGGAGGCCACCGCGGCCGGGGTGGAACTGGTTGTCGCGATAACGGAGGGGATTCCCGTTGCCGACATGATCGTGGCAAAGCGCTATCTCCAAGGTACTGGAACCCGTCTGGTCGGCCCCAACTGCCCGGGTGTCATCACCCCCGGCGAGTGCAAGATCGGCATCATGCCGGGCTATATCCACGAACGCGGCCGCATCGGCGTCGTCTCCCGTTCCGGCACCCTCACCTACGAGGCCGTTCACCAGCTCACGTTGCTCGGGCTCGGCCAGACGACGGCTATCGGCATAGGCGGGGACCCGGTCAACGGCACCAGTTTCGTCGACTGCTTGAGCCTCTTCGAGGCCGACCCTGAGACGGAAGGCGTCATCATGATCGGTGAGATCGGGGGAACCGCCGAAGAGGAGGCAGCCGAGTTCGTGAAGGCCGAGATGAGCAAGCCGGTGGCGGGCTTCATCGCCGGCACCACCGCACCCCCTGGGAAGCGGATGGGCCACGCCGGCGCCATCGTCTCGGGCGGGAAAGGCACCGCTGCGGCGAAAATCGAGGCAATGGCCGACGCGGGGATCGTGGTGGCGGAGACTCCGTCCGACATGGGCGAGGCGATGGTTCGTGCCCTCGGCTGAGGGCTCGGAGCAGACGGGTCGCCTAGGCTGACCGCATGGGTTGGACGATCTTCCTCATCGCAGTCGGGCTTCTCGTTGTCATCTTCGTAGTCGTCTACAACGGCTTGGTCCGTGATCGGAACCGCGTTGACAACGCGTGGTCGCAGATAGATGTCCAGCTGAAGCGCCGATACGACCTGATACCCAACCTGGTCGAGACGGTGAAGGGATACGCGACCCACGAGCAGGAGACGTTCGAGCGAGTGACGCAGGCCCGGGCCGGTGCGCAATCGGCATCCACGCCTGCAGAGCAGGCCCAGGCGGAGAACTTCCTCACGCAGGCGCTCCGCCAGCTCTTCGCCGTGGCCGAGGACTATCCGGAGCTGAGGGCCTCGGAGAACTTCGCCAGCCTCCAGGAGGACCTCGAGGAGACGGAGAATCGCATCGCGGTCAGCCGCCAGATCTACAACGACACCGTGCTCACCTACAACAACAGGGTGCAGCAGATCCCGACCAACATCGTGGCTGCCATCACCGGGTTCAAGCCCCGGGAGTTCTTCGTCGCCGGCGACGAGGCGGAAGAGGCTCCAGTAGTCGAGTTTTGAGATGAGAAGGCAGCTTCGGCTCCTTCTCCTCCTAGCGGTTGTCGTTCTGCCGGCGTTGCCGGCTCACGCCAAATCGTTCTGGATCGAGAGTGCCGATGTCACGGTGGTTGTCAACGACGACGGATCTCTCGAAGTCACCGAGAGACTCACATATGACTTCTCCGGAAGCTTCAGCGGCGCGTTTCGCGACATCAAGGTCAGACCGGGGGAGACAGTCGATGTCGTCTCGGTATCCGACGAGACCGGCGTGTACCAAAAGGACGGTTGCACCGTCCTGGGGTGCTCATCACCCCCCGGCAGCTACGGGGTGGAGCCGGTCGCCGGGCACATGCGCGTGGTCTGGCATCACAGCAGTGTCGACCGGCTGCGCACCTTCCAGATCGTCTATCGAGTCAGCGGGGCCACCTTCGCTTACACCGACGTCGTGGATCTCGAGTGGCAGGTCTGGGGTGAGGACTGGAGTGTTGGTGCAAGCCAGGTCGAAGCCGAGGTGATTCTTCCCGATGGCGCGGTCTCGGGAGACGTCCTGGTTTGGGGCCGTCCCTATACAGTCGACGGCTCGACGAGCCTCGGGGACGACGGCATCTCGCCATCTTTGACCGCTAGGGGTGTTCCAGCCGAGCAATGGGTGGAGATGAGGGTGGTCTTCCCGATTGATCTGCTCCAATCCCAGTCTGGTGCCCAGACGATTGACAGGCCCGGTCTCGAAGGGATCCTCGCCGAGGAGGCGCAGAGAGCTGAAGAAGCGGAGCTAGCGGCGGCCGCGGCGAGGACAGGCCTGCTCATTGGTGGGATCGCGCTGATCGCGATCACGTTTGGGTTTGGTGGCCTGGTGTACTTCTTCTATGGGCGCGAGCCGAGAGTGGACTACGACCGGGAGTACGAGCAGGAGCCTCCGTCAGATCTTTCCCCGGCCGAAGTCGGTGCGTTGCTCAGCCAGGGCGGTGTTGGTGAGAAGGAGTTCACTGCCACCCTCTTCGACCTGATCCGGAAAGGTGCCATTGAAGCCACGCCGTCGCAGGTGGAGCGTGTCACCTGGGCGGGCCTCAGAACCGAGACGATCACCGATCTCGTGCTCTCTGAGACGGGATCAACCAGCGGGATGCGCGACTTCGAGCAGTCGGTCATGACAGTCGTCCGTCGTGCCCTCGACACCGGGCCCCGTCCTCTCCATGAGTTCAAGACGGCGATCCGTGAGGATGCCGCGGCCAACGCCGAGACCTATCAATCTTTCCGGAGTCGTGTCCTCGATGCGATCAAGCGGAGCGGCATGCTCGACAACGCTGGCCATGCCATCTCCTGGTTCGTCCGGCTCGGCCTGGTCGGCGTTCTCTTGCTCAGCTTCTTTGTGCTGCCCCGCTTCCTCGGCGACAGGATGCCCGGAGGCCAGGTGATGGCGATCCTGATCCTTGTGGGCGTGTTCCTGGGTGCTGTGATCCTCTTTGCCTTGTTCAGCTTTCGACGGGTTCGCACCAAGCGCAGCCCCGAAGGGGCATTGGAGGCAGCGCGTTGGGAAGCTTTCCGCGACTACCTGAAGGACTTCTCGCGAATCCACGACGCCCCGGTGATCTCCCTGGACTTGTGGGACCGATACCTGGTCTATGCCATCACCTTCGGTTTGGCTCAGGAGGTGCTCGAGCAGGCGCGTCTCCATGCCCCACCCGAGCTGGAGACCACTTCGAGCCTGTACTGGTTCGGCCACTACGGGTTCTCCGGCGGTCACACGGAAAACGCCTTCGTGGGCATCGAGTCAGCGCTTTCAGGTGCTTTCACACCCCCGGGGTCCGGTGGCGGCGGGGGTGGGTTCTCCGGTGGCGGAGGAGGCGGTGGCGGCGGTGGTGGAGGCGGAGCCTGGTAACCGATCACCGGATCTACCGTCTGCGGGTGATGAGCCGTTTGCTCTGGCTTTTAATGGTGTGGGCGATGGTGCTTGTGGCCCCTGGCGTTGCTTCCGCCGAAGGTCACGCCTTTCCTGAGTACACCGGTGAAGAGTTCGTGGCCTTGTACGACTATGCCGTGGCCAACACGTTGCCGAACCTCGAGGCTCCCAACGGGAGATATCCGATTACGGGCAACGACGATCTCGACGAGCGGATTTGGGAAGCAGCCTTCTCTCGGGGCTATGTGCTCCGGCCCACGGCGGGAGATGACCTGAATCGGGCCGACGGAGTGGTCATGCAACCCCAAGCTGCTGCGGCCTGGAAAGGGCTGAAGACCCAGGCCCGAGCCGCTGGCATGTATTTCATCGTGTCGTCCGCCTATCGATCGCCGGCAGCCCAGCGAACACAATTCAACTCGAAACTGTCGGGGACCTCAGATACGGCAATCGACGCAACTCTCACCTGGTATTCGGTGCCTGGCACGTCGAAGCATCACGCCGGCTACGCACTCGACTTCCGGTACCGATCCGGGACGTTTGGCGGGTTCCGAGCGACGCCCGACTATCGGTGGCTCAAAGACGACAACTTCGCGGTGCCAAAGTCGCATGGCTTGATCCCCTCTTACCCGGACGATGTCGACAATCAGGGCCCTAACCCCGAACCATGGGAGTTCGTTTGGGTGGGCACCTCACTGGCTGCCTGTGGGCTTCCCCAGGTTGTGGCCGCAGCCCACGGTCCCGCCGCAGCCATCTCGGTTGACCTGCACCGTTGTCCTGGCGGCATGGAGCCGGTGGCTACACCGGCTTGGCTGGGCTTGCCTTAGACGACCTGCTTTCCAGCGACGAAGACGGCTGACACGTCGGCGTTTGTGGCTGTGTAGAGCAGCTGTTGGAGCCGGCCTTCGGCTGCGACGTCCTGGGTGCGCCGGGAGCCGGTCGACACGACAGTGAAGTCGGCCGGTGCCCCGACCGCGATCTCGTTGGGAGAGAACCCCAAGGCGTTCGAGCCTCCTGATGTCGCTGCGGCCATCAGCTCTGAGGCCGATAGCTCGCCGCGCCGACCCGTGGCCAGCCGGTTGTGCAGCTCGATTCCCCGAGCCTCCTCGAAGGGGTCGATCACCGCATGGGAGTCGGTTCCGATCGACAGCGGAACACCTGCGTTGCGCAAGGCCCCCGACGGGCCCAAGCCGTCTGCCAGCTCGCGCTCGGTGGTTGCGCAGTAGCAAACACCGGTGCCGGACTCACCCAAGGCGGCGATGTCTTCTTCGGTCAGGTGCGTGGCGTGCACCGCCGTGGTCCACTCGCCCAGCAGGCCACAATCGCCGAGAAGCTGTACCGGAGTCATGCCGGTTGCCTCGAAAGTGTCGGAGTTCTCCGCCAGCTGCTCAGAGACGTGGATGTGACAGCGGA
Organism: Acidimicrobiia bacterium; assembly: GCA_028285585.1. Taxonomy (GTDB): domain Bacteria; phylum Actinomycetota; class Acidimicrobiia; order Spongiisociales; family ZC4RG35; genus CAXMPK01. The sequence goes on along the minus strand of JANQOU010000006.1, from coordinate 196,182 downwards.
GGCTGCTGTCGCGCAGCTCGGCCACCTTTCGCAAGTCCTCCGGTGTCAGCGCTCGAACGGAGTGAGGGGCAATGCCGATCCGAACCGACGGCTCTCCTTCGTATCGGTCCACGAGCCCGCTGACCCGCTCCAGCCAGGCCTCCACAGACCCATCGCTGAATCGGAGTTGAACCGGCGACAGTTCCGTCCCGCCAACTCCTCCTCTCAGGTAGCCGGCGTCCAACAGGTTGATGCGGATGCCGGCTTCTGTCGCCGCCTCGATCAGGGCGTGACCCATCTCGTTGGGATCGTCGTACGGCACCCCGCCGGGTTGATGGTGGAGGTAGTGGAACTCGCCGACGGCGGTGAACCCGGCCTCGAGCATTTCGCGATACACGTCCGTGGCCAGCGCCCTGTAGCTGTCGGGAGTCAACTCCGCGGCCGTCTCGTACATCATCTCCCTCCAGACCCAGAAGTCACCTCCTTGCTGGTGGGTGCGGCCGCGAAGCCTCCGATGAAACGCATGGGAGTGGGCGTTGACCACCCCTGGAAGCGTGACTCCGTTGATCCGCTTTGCTGCTGGGTGGGCCGAGTTGGCCTCGACCTGCCTGATCACGCCTCCCTCAACTGATAGGAGGACGTTCTCGGCGAGGTTCTCACCTCCGAGCCAGGCCTTGTCGGCGAGCCACTGGACGGTCATCTCATGGCTCGAGCAGGTAGAAGGCCGAGAATCGGTTGCTGATGTCGTCGAGACGCTGGAACGAGCCAAATCCGGCCTCGGCGGCGTATTCCTCGGCCAGCTCTCGTCCCCAGGCTGCACCCAACCCCGCCCCGTCTTTGGCCAGTGACTGGGTCATGCAGTGGAGGGCTGAGATGCCATAGAGGAGAGCGCCGGCCGCGGTCAGGTTGTTCTCGAGATGCGAGCTCGCCTCGGGCTCCATCATCAGGAACATCCCGTCTGGCTTCAGGGCTTCTCTGATGCATTCCAAGCCCTCGGCAGGGTCTGGCAGATCATGGATCACGTCGAACGTGGTTATGAGGTCGAACGGGTGGTCCGTGGGGATCTCCTCCACCGAGTAATTGTGGAACTCGACGTTCTCGATGTCTTCGGAACGGCTCCGCGCCACCGTCACCGAATCGGCCGACACGTCGTAGCCAACGACCTGGCAGTTCGGGTAGGCCTTTGCCATCAAGATTGCGGCGGTGCCCGATCCACAGCCAACGTCGGCGATGCGGGCGCCCTTCTCGAGTCTCTCGGCCAACTCGGGGACCGCCGGCAGCCAGCGTTTCGTCAGAAAGACCGTTTGTGAGGGTGCATTCCCTCGGTCGATGCCCCGGATCATCGTTCTCCCGTACTCCTCGAACCCGACGCCGCCTCCATGGGCTGTGGCCGTGGCCACACCCTCGACCTGCGACATGACGGCGGGGATCATGTCCAGCCAGCCGCCCATGAAGTACGGGCTTGTCTCATCGGCGAGGAACAGGCTGTGCTCGGCGGGCATCGTGAAGACCTTGGAACCGGCGTCGTACTCGACGATCCCCGCAGCAGCCAGCCCCGAGAGGATCTCGCGCACGTATCTCTCCTCGAGGTCGGCGGCTTCCGCGATCTCGGCACTCGTTCCCGACGGATGCTCCATGAGGTGCCGGCTCAGACCTGATCGATCTGCGACGGCCAGCAAGCCGATGGTGGTGGCACCGGCGAGATGCTCGGTGAAGGCCTCGAGAAAGGTCTCGATTCGGACGCGGTCCACTTGTGGCTCCTCGGTTCAGGGACGGCTGTTCAACTTTGCGTGGCTCACCGGATCTCGCTCACGATCGAGCCCGCCTTGATGGTTGTCGCGACGAGATCGCTGGCGGGCCGGTAAGGGATGTGGGCAGCCGTCGGGGCGTCGAGCACGAGCAGGTCGGCAGAGCTGCCCTGGCGGATGGTGCCTTTGTCGTCGAAGCCCAGCGAAAGCGCACCACCCCTGGTGGCAGCCCATATGGCCTGCTCCACGGTCAGCCCCATTTGAACGACAGCCAGCGAGATCACCAATGACATCGTTTCCATGTAGGAAGTGCCGGGGTTGCAATCGGTGGCCACGGCCACGGTGCAGCCGGCATCCCAAAGCATCGCGCCCGAAGGCTGCGGCGAACCCAGCGTGTACGCAGCGCCCGGCACCAACACTGCACTTACCCCGGCCTCGGAGAGGGCAGTGGCGTCTTCCGGAGTCACATGGTCGAGGTGGTCGGCCGAAGCCGCCCCCAGCTCGGCGGCCAGCCCGGCTCCGCCGAGGTGACTCAGCTGCTCGGCGTGGACCCGAGCCGGCATTCCGATCGCTGCGCCAGCTTCAAATATCCGCCGCGCCTGTTCGACGGTGAAGACACCCTCCTCCACAAACACATCGCAGTAGTCGGCGAGGCCCGAGACGGCAGGCAGCATCTCTTCGATCACCAGGTCGACGTATCCGTCAGGGTCTTTCTTGTGCTCCGGTGGCACGGAGTGAGCACCGAGAAACGTCGTCTTCACATCGACTGGGAGCTCTTCTCCGATGCGACGCGCCACCTCCAGCATCCTCAACTCGGTCTCGAGGTCTAGTCCATACCCGGACTTGATCTCGAGGCTGGTGGTTCCTCCCGAGATCATCCGCCGGACTCGCCCCGCGGCCAACTCGAACAGATCCTCGGCGGTTGCATCCCGTGTGGCGGCCACAGTTGCCAGGATGCCGCCTCCGGCGGCACCGATCTCCGAGTACGACTCTCCGGCCAGGCGCCGCCTGAACTCGTCAGACCGGTCACCTGCGAAGACGAGATGGGTGTGGGCGTCGACAAACCCGGGGATGACCGCTCTCTTCTCGCAATCGATCAGGGGCCGGCCCCGGTGCTCGGGGGCGTCGGCGCTCGGGCCGGCAAATGAGACGCCGCCGTCGTCGACTACCACAACCGCGTTGGTGACGACCTCCCCGTCGTTGGTTGTCAGCTCTCCGATCTCGGTTAGGAAGAGATCGCTCATCAGCCGTCGAACGCACCGGTGGCTATCAGCTCCGCGATGGCTTCGATGTCACGGCTTGGTGACCGGTCGTCGTCGAGGGTGGGAACGACCGATCGCACTTTGTCGAAAGCGGCCCCGGTGCCATCAGCCGGTTGCAGCGGAGCCCGGTATTCAATGCCCTGGGCAGCGCACATGATCTCCACGGCGATGACCCTGCGCACGTTGTCGAGCACCTTCAGCAGCTTTGTCCCTGCTCCCCAGCCCATGGAGACATGGTCTTCTTGGCTGCCTGATGTGGGGATGGTGTCTACTGAAGCTGGGTGGGCCAGCACCTTGTTCTCGGCGACGAGAGCAGCTTGCACGTATTGGCAGATCATGTACCCAGAGTTGACCCCGGGCTTGGCGGCCAGGAATGGGGGGAGGCCTTGCGATCTCGCCGGATCGAGCACCCGGTCTGTCCTTCTCTCCGAGATCGACGCCAGCTCGGACGCTGCGATTGCGAGGAAGTCGAGAGCGAACGCCAGCGGCTGTCCGTGGAAGTTGCCTCCCGACAGAACTTCCCCGGTTTCTGGGAACACGATGGGGTTGTCGACGACCGAGCCCATCTCGCGAACGAGGATGCTCTCGACGTGGTCGAGTGTGTCACTGACTGCGCCGTGGACCTGGGGCGCACAGCGAAGGGAGTAGGCGTCTTGCACGGCGTGATCAAAGTTGTCGCTGTGGCTGTCCACGATCTCGGATCCGGCGATCAGATTGCGGATCCGCTCGGCGCTCACGATTTGGCCGGGATGGGCGCGCAACTCGTGTATCTCGGGCCGGAACGGCGTCGCAGTCCCCAGAACCGCCTCGACCGTCAGAGCTGCCGCTACATCGGCAGCGCCGACGAGCCGTCGGGCGCGCTGGAGTGAGAGAGCTGCCATGGCCGCCATCCCTTCGGTCCCGTTGAGCAGGCTCAGACCCTCCTTGGTCTTGAGGCTCACCGGGCTGAGACCGGACTCGGATGCCGGCATTTGCACACCGTCGATCCTCACCTGGCCTTCCCCGATGATCGGGGCCGCCAGATGAGCGAATGGGGCCAAGTCACCCGATGCGCCGACAGATCCTTGCGACGGAACCACCGGGAGGATGTCCCGCTGCAACATCTCAATCAGCTTCTCCACGATCACCGGCCGGACACCCGAGTGGCCTTGGGCCAGGGTTCGGGCGCGCAGGAGGAGCATGGCTCTCACGACCTCGTCGTCGAGGGGGTCGCCCACTCCGGTGCAGTGTGAGCGAATCAGGTTGTACTGGAGGGTTTCACCTTCGGCTTCCCCGATGTGGGTTGTCGCCAATGCGCCGAACCCGGTCGTGATCCCGTAGACGACGGCACCCGACTCGACAGCCTGCTCCACAACGCGCCTTGCAGGCTCCAGTCGAGCCGCCAGATCTCCTCCAACTTCCACTTCGGCCTTACGGCCGGCCACCTTGGCCACCTGCTGCGGCGTGAGCGGGTCGCCGTTGACGATCACCTTTTCCACGGTTGATGACGGTAGCTTCCCGCAGATGCCAACCAGACAGAAGATCAGGTACTCCGACTGCGACCCGCAGGGGATCGTCTTCAACGCGAATTATCCCCGTTATTGGGATGACGCCCTCACCGATTGGTACGAGGAATCGGGCCTCGGCGGACCCGAGCTGGGCGGCTCCGGCGTCGACATACTCACCGCGCGGATCGAAATCGACTTCAAGTCGGCGGCGACCCTTGGTGACGAGCTGGAGACGTCGATCGAGGTCGAGAGGTGGGGCAACACCTCGATGACCATCGCAATGGCCACCCGGCGGCTGTCGGACGACGTGGTGTGCGCCGAAGGGCGCGAGGTCATCGTCTATGTGGACCCCGAGACCTTCCGCCCGGTGCCGGTGCCAGACTTCGCGAAAGAGGCGCTCTCTGGGAATCTCGAAGGGTCCGGTTAGCGTTTTCATTGGCATGAAAGACCTGACTCCGCTGCTCGCCGAGCCCGGGACCTCGCTCGCCATCGTGGGGGCCACCGACCACCCCGAGAAGTACGGCGGGATCATCTATCGGGACATGAAGGCCAAGGGATTCCCTGTCTTTGGCGTCAATCCCTATCGCAAGACGGTCGATGGTGACCAGTGCTGGCCTTCCGTCCTCGACCTGCCCGAGAAACCGACGATCGTGGTGCTCGTTGTCCCGGCAAAGAGGGGTATCGGCGTCATCGAGGAGTGTGCTCAGGCGGGTATCCGGAACATCTGGATCCAGCCCGGTGCTTTCTCAGACGAGATGGAAGAGGTTCTCGAATCTGGTGATTTCGACTGGTTGGCAGAGGCCTGTGTGATGGTCAGGGCCCGCACTGCCGCTTTCTGACCGGCTCAGATCCTCTGGCGGAACATCTCTCTGGCGATGATGTTTCTCTGAATCTCTGACGTCCCCTCGTAGATGCGGGGAGCGCGGACTTCTTTGTACAGGTGGGCGAGTGTCGAGTCAGACTCAAGCCCTCTGGCTCCCAGCACCTGGATGGCGACGTCGACGGCGTGCTGGGCGGTTTCCGTTGCGTGGACCTTCGCCATCGCCGCCTTGCCGGTGAGGGTCTCGTCTTTGCCAGAGTCGTAGGCGGCTGCCGCCGAGTAGACGAGGTGACCGGACGCCTCGATCGCGGTCCGCACATCGGCCAACTGGTGACTCACACCCTGGAACTCGGAGATCGGCGACCCGAACGCCTCCCGTGTGGCAGCGTGCTCGACTGCGATGCGGAGTGCCGCCTCGGCCATCCCCAGGGCAAAAGCGCCAACACTGGGCCGGAACATGTCGAGTGTCTGCATGGCGACCCTGAATCCCTGGTCGATCTCGCCGAGCACATGATCGGAAGGGACGAAGGCACCGTCGAACACCCAGCCACCCAAGGGATGTGGCGAGAGCATGTCCAAGTGCATGGGGGATATCCCGCCGGTGTCGATGGGCACTACGAAGGCGGTGACGCCGCGAGCGCCTGCGTCCGGGGTGGTTCTTGCGAAGACCGTGGCGACGTCGGCCTCCGGGGCGTTGGAGATGTATCGCTTCTCACCGTTCAGCCGGTAGCCGTCGCCGTCGGGCACTGCCTCGAGTGCGAGGTTGGCCACATCCGAGCCTGCTCCCGGCTCGGTGAGGGCAAACGCGGCCACGGCTTCTCCACTGCGGAGCAAGGGCATCCACCGCTCTCTGACGGCGGATGTCGCGTTGAGATGGATAGGGCTTCCTCCGAGGCCTTGGACGGCAAGAGCAGTCTCTGCTTCGGTGCACACTCGAGCCAACCCCTGACGTATCCGGCACAGGTCGACTGCGGCCACCCCCTCCTCTTTGAAGATGCGATCGAACATCCCGGAAGCTCCGAGTGCGAGCGCAAGCTCGCGGTTCACCCGCCCCGGTGTGCCGCCTTCGGCTACGGGGACCAGTGCTTGCCCGAGCCGCTCAGCTTCTTCGATGAGAGAGAGTTCAGGCACGTCGTCAGTCGCGCAGCTGGCTCAGGATCTCCTGAAGGCGGGCTTCCACCTCGTCGAGCCCGTTTCCTGCGTCGATGGCCCGGTTGACACTGAGGGCTATCTCACCCCAGACGGCGTCATCGCCGACTGATGCTCCGGAGATCTGCTCGTCGAGCATCCGATCCCTCACCTGTGCCAGACGGTCGTATGCCGCCTTGAGGTGCTCTGCATCGTGGAGGTCGGCCTGGTCGACGAGACTGTGTGACAGCTGCCGAAGGTGGTTCTGACGGTCGCGCAGGGTTGCTCTCCGGTCGAAGTCATCCTGGGGCAAGCCGAGCAGCTCCTCATGAATCTCCGCAAGCTCATGCCGGACCTGATCGAGAGTCGGTTCCATGGTGAGAAGTTAATGCGTGTGCGGAGTGGTTGCGGGATGGGGTTAGCCTCAGGTCGGTGAGCCCTTTTCGTGCATCCGCGTCTTTCACGGAGTCGTGGGAGCATTTCTCGTTCGAGGTCAGCGACGGTGTCGGAACGATCACCTTTGACCGGCCGGACAAGCTGAACGCACTCACCTTCGAGGTCTATGCCGATCTTCGTGATCTGCTCACCGAGGTCGAGCATCGTGAGGATGTCGACGTAGTCGTCATCACTGGCTCCGGGCGAGGCTTCTGCTCTGGCGGTGACGTCGACGAGATAATCGGCCAGTTGCTCGAGATGGACAGCAAGGGCCTGATCGACTTCACCCGCATGACCGGAGCGGTTGTGGAGAGAATGCGTCGGCTGCCCATGCCCATCATTGCTGCTGTGAATGGTGTCGCCGCAGGGGCGGGCGCGGTCATTGCCTTGGCCGCAGACCTCCGGCTGATGGCCGAATCGGCGAGCTTCCACTTCCTGTTCACCAAAGTCGGGCTGGCCGGAGCCGACATGGGCAGCGCCTATCTGCTGCCGAGAGTGGTCGGCCTGGGCAGAGCGTCGGAGTTGCTGTTGCTTGGTGAGCAGGTCGATGCCAAGAGCGCCGAGAAGATCGGCCTCGCCACGAGGGTCGTCAAGGACGAGAAGCTGGAGGCCAAGACAGCCGCACTGTCACGGAAGCTGGCCGAAGGCCCAACCCTCGCCTACGGCACGACCAAGGCCCTGATCAGCCGTGAGCTCGACATGGATCTCGGCTCATCGATCGAGTTGGAGGCCTACACCCAGGCTTTGCTGATGACCACCGAGGACCACGCCGAGTTCTATCAGGCCTTCACCGGCAAGCGCCCACCGGAGTGGAGGGGCAGGTGACCCGTCACTCACTGGTCAACCCTGACGGGATGCCACCGGCCAGAGGGTTCTCCTACGGCGTGGTCGAAGCCGAAGGCCGGACACTCCACCTCGCCGGCATCACAGGTCACGCCGCGGACATGACGATCTCAGACGACTACGTCGAGCAGTTTGGTGCCGCGTGTGCCGGTGTGGCCCGGGTGGTTGCCGAGGCAGGGGGTCAACCCGACGACGTGGTCTCGATGGTGATCTACACCACTGACGTCGACCAGTACCGCAGTCGGACCAAAGAGATCGGCGACGCCTACAGGACCGTCTTCGGCAAGCACTTCCCAGCGATGGCCCTCATCGGCGTCGACGAGCTGGTGGATCCCAAGGCCAAAGTCGAGTTGGTCTGCGTCGCCGTGGTCTAGCTCCCCAGCTTCACGTGCGAATGCCGGTGTCCGGGGCAACTCCGAACGGTCGAGGTTCTACGCCCGGGCCGGCGTCAATCGACTTAGCCATGGGTGGTTTTAGTTGGGGGTATTCATGTCGAGTCGACGCGGCGGATAATGATGTGGTCGGCGGCCTGAGGGTCGCGGATATTTGCGGCGAGATGATCGAGGATTTCTTCGTCTGTCATGTCGGGAGCGTCGGGCGTGGGTTCCAAGGCAACGATGAAGGCTTGGAGTTCGGTGTCATACCATGCGCCGAAGGTGAAGCCCAGGTCGAGCGTGGCTTCAGCGATGTCCCTAGTCAGTAGTTCTACTTCCTCGATCGTGTACATCGATCCGCCATAAAGAGTGACCAAACCCGCGATCTCGCTGGCCGCAACTAGATCCCGAGCCTTTTGCGGTATCTCATCGACGAAATGGATGTGTCCGCCGATGGGGCCTTCGGGAGGTCCGGTAGCCGCGTCCGCAAGAACCGCCGCCAGCGAACTGTCCTGGCGGATCGTTTGTTTCAGTTCCCTGAACGCAAGTTCGAAGAGCAGCCCAACCCTCGCCTTTTCGACAGAGATGCCGAAAGCGTCCGCGCGCGATGGCGCATCAGACTCAAGGAGCCTGGCGGTCTCCTCATCGAGTTGGACTATGGACTCGAGAAGCTCAGCCAGACAATCGAGATCCTGCTCGTCGCTCAGGTGCCCGCCATCGACAACGGTCGAGTTTGCTGTCGATTCGGCTCCAGCGGCAGCGGTTGTAGAAGACTGTTCACTCTCGACCGTTGGTCTTGGCTGCGTCGTCGTCCGATCAGTGGTCACCCCAGTGCAGGCGGCCAGTACCAGAACGACCAGCACAACGACTGTCGCATTCGACCGGTGAGGACTCGGCGGGGGTTGCTTGTGTAGCAATGAGTGGTCCTCTTCGGGTCGACTACCGATCGGTGGTGTCCTCACCGGCATCGACCCGAGGCGCTTCTACCGCCGATACCGACCACGCGACCAGTAGCCAGTTGTGAATTCTGTTGGCTGAGAAACACCGAGCGATCAACTCGCCACGTTCGGCAAGCGAAACAAGACTGGGGGTCTTGGCGGACTTGGGGAGGGCGTCGACGCTCGTCGGCGTGAAGGTCATGAAGGTTCCTGGATTGAATCGCCAGACGGGCTCTGGGCGCGTTCGCCTCCCGAGATACCTTCTCAGCCTTTCGTCTGTCATCTGAATGATGACGCCTCCGCGATCGTCACCCTTTGCCACCTTGTAGAAGTCCTTGATCAGCTCGCCGAGCGTCATGGTGTCGGCGGCTCCGAAGTTGGTGGGATCACGAGGGAACTTGAGTTCCACCAGGGTCTTAGAACTTTCCCCAAACTCGAGGTCGATAGCTCCTATGTTCGGGATCCTCACCTCTGTGCGAATAGCAGTAGGCGGTGTCCCGAGTCCGATTAGCGAGCGGATGAGGGAGAACCGGAGGATGTCTTCAGTGAGCAGGTGCTCGAGGCCGTCGTCGATCAGCGATTCCATCTCGGCGGAGACCGCATTGAGCGCGGCTCCGAGCCTTGTCGTGTTCAGCCCAGAGACAAGCCTTGGTTCGTCTGTTTGGAGTTCTACGGGTTCATCTGCTGCGACCTCGCCTTCGACTTCGTGCTCCTCTGGTCGCAACGCATAGAGGCCGTGTGCCACTCTCAGCAGCGGCTTCCCCCCTCGCGACGGGGGACCGGTGCCCGCGTTGACGGTGAGCCCTTGGACGATGGGCTGGATGGATCCGCGGTCTCGGGATGGGTCGAGACGCTGAACTTCTCGGATAAGAGTCCGCATCTCGAACGGCGTTTGTCCGCGGCGGGTGAGATCCTCAGCAACTTCGACGATCAATTCCCACGTATGTCGCTCATCCGTCATCTCGTTCCTCCCCGAAACCGCTCCCGAACACATGGCTCAATGGCCCCTGCCGACTCGTCAGCGTTAACTGCTGTCGACAAGTCGTCGACTCGATCAGATGGGTCTGCGACTACGAACCTACGCCAGTCAGCATCCAGAGCGCAGTCGAACAGGGTCTTCCCTCACAGTCGCATCAGCTGCCTTCAAAATCCGAGGCCCCCACAGCTGGGACTGCCGCGACACCGATGGGCAGGCCCGCCTCCACTTCAATCGAGGTATGGGTGTGTCGCCGATCGTGGGGTCCACGGCAGATTCGCGAGTGGTCGACGATCCACGCCTTGGACAACCCCTCCGGTTGTCACATCTAGTCGTCGAGGATGACGACGGTCTCTTCGTAGCGGCGGACCCGGCCGGCTCTCGCCCTCGCCGACAGCATGCTCTCCAGAGCCTCCTGCTTGTCCTCGGTCGTCCCACTTGACCGGAGCAACTCCAGATCGAGGTTGAGCCGCAGCGCTCGCTCCGGCACCAGAAACCGAGTGATCCCTGCCGGGAGCAGATCATCGCCCACGGCGGCCTTCATGACGTCTTCAACCGACAGGGTGGGAAATTCGACGATTGCAGCCCAGTCGGGGAAACGCCATGGGACTGACTCGTCGCCAGGGTCCGTTATGCGGCTCACCGAGCGGCGGCCGCTGTAGCTGCCTACCAATGCCGTCAGCGCCGCATTGGGTGACATCGCCTCGTGGTGGATGGCATGGATGTCGCCGTTCGCCATCAGCAGCCGTGGAGTGCCTGGGCCACTGCCCAGATTGAGGCCAGTTGTCGCCTCGATGCTGTCGAGGACATCTTGCTCAGAGCATTCGCGCACCACGTGATGCCACGTCTCTAGTTGTGCGTCCTCCCGTTTGACCATTTGGACCACGGCGTGCTCGAAGCCGAGTTGGCGCAGCGACTCGGTTCGCGTGGCACCGTCGAGCAGCACCAGCTCACCGCTGGGTGCTTCCGAGCACATCATCGGGTTCACCTGGATGCCGTCTTCGCCGATGCGGCCGACCAGACGGTCGACACGCAACGGGTCCACCTCCTCGTGGGCCCGAATCCTCGCCAGGGGAACCACACGAAGCACAGGCATGTGTGGCATGGTGCCATTTTGCCGGATTCAGCCCGAGTTATCCACAGGATCTACCAGGGGAGGCGCTCAATCAGCTCGTCCACGTCGTCAGCGTCGTGGTAGATGCCGAACCCAATACGGAGGCGGTTGCCTCGATAGTCGGTGATCACCTTGCGCTCGTGCAGCCGGTGGTAGAGGCCCTCGGCGTCCTCGGTCTCGAAGGTGAGGAAGTTGCCGCGCTCCATGCCGGCTGGTGGTGTCAAGACGCCGGGCGTCGGGGCGTTCTCCAGAAAGTGCTGCTGGAGAGAGCCCACATGTTGCGCCACTGAGTGTGCCGTCACACCCTCCGACTCCAGCCACTCGAGGACGGCTCGCATCCGATAGACACCCGACGGGTCGAAAGTCCCCCCTCCGAATCTGGAGCCGTCATCGGCGAACGGAACCAGCTCACTGACCGCCGTCTCCAGTTGACCGAACCCGGCGTACCAGCCTGTGTTGACAGGCCGCGCTCCGAATCCGTCCGGAACGTGGAGGAAACACACACCTTCGCCCGCCATGGCGTACTTGTAGCCGCCGGCCAGATAGAAGGCCCTCTCCTGAATCGCACCAATGTTCACGGGCCGCGCCATGAAGGCGTGGTATCCGTCGATGACGATGAAGGTCTTCTCCTCTGACACGGAAGAGACGATTCGATCCAAGCCTGACACCACGAATCCTGAGTTGAAGAACACCTGGCTGATGAAGATCAGGTCATGGGCTCCGGATCGTGCTTCGAGGGTGAACCGGTCCGTGAAACTGTCGAATGGCTCAGCTGGAACCCGGTCGACGATGGCGAGCCCGGCTTCTTCCCATCGACGCGATTGGCGCGCAAACGAATGGAACTCCGAGTCGGTGCTGAGCACCCGCACCGGAGGGTCGAGGCACGAGAAGATCCTCTCCACGAACTCGTGGGTGTTTGGCGCAAACGTCAGAGTGTCGGAGCGGTTGAGACCTATGACTCCGGCTATTCGCTCCTTCGTCTCCGGCACCACCGTCCCGAAGACGTGGTCCCACTTGTCGTCCATCTTCTGAGACGCGTCGATCCACGCCTGTGCGTGAGCCTCGAAGCTGACGTCGGGCCAAGGGTGATGAGAGTGGGCTGCGAAGTGGAGTCGCTCCGGGTCAGACTCGAGGAACCGGCTGAACCCCTGTTTCAAGCTCACTCCTCGAAGCGGAAGCGCATCGAGTCCAGGATCCCGGCCGGCAGGGTGGGACGGTCTGCCCGTGGCACTAGGAAAGTGGTGAGGCTGAAGAGATCACCAAACACTCTGCTGCGCTCCGCCGACTTCTCAAGGTACTTCGCTCCTGCCGAGCCGCCGGTCCCGACTCGGCGCCCGATCATTCGCAATGCCATCTGGGCATGGCGATAACGCCAGGCCGTGAACCCCTCGTCGATGTCCATCAGAAGCTCGATGAGACGGAACGCTTCTTGCAGGGCCGGCTCGTCTCGGTAGAGGGTGATGAAGAGAGCAGCCTGGAACGCCCGATGGCTGAGGCGGAGACGCCCTGCTTGACGCTCCAGCTCATGCTTTTCTGAGTCGAAGATCGCCTCGTACTGCTTCAGCACCTGGTCGAACTCGCCGAGCTGTATTCGCTTCTCCTCGTCCCCCAGGTTGGGGTTGTTCTCCACGACTGACCTGTCGGCGTTGATCCTCTCGTGGACGGCGTGCTTGTAAGCGTCCCAGAACCGAAAGTCCCCGTGGTCGAGGAAAGGTGTCCGCTCCAGCCAGCGCTCCACGACGGCAAACAGCGACGGGTCCGCCTCCAGCGAAGTGACCAGAGCGGCGTCATCATCGTTGAATCGGGCCGTGTACCCGGCACCACCCAGCAGGAGCCTGTCCTCGGGCCGCAGCCCGAGCTTGTTCTCGACGATGCGGAATTGCGCCGACTGGAAGCCGGATGCAGGAAAGAGGAGATCGCGGAAGTCGAGAAAGTCGAGCGGGGTCATGCTCTCCAGCACGCCCACCTGGGTGATGAGCAGCTCCTGGATCTTGCTCACCCGTCGCAGCCTGCTGACCGCGGTGCGCATATCTCGCTCGTCGACGACATCCTTACCGAACAGCTCGAGGATCGAGTCGATCTCCCAGATGATCTGCTTGAACCAAAGCTCGTAGGCCTGATGCACGACGATGAAGAGCATCTCGTCGTGAACCGTCTCTCCGGTCTTCGTGCTCTCCAGCTTCTGGGCGTCGAGCAGCTTGCCCAGTTGCAGATAGTCGCCGTAGTACAGCCCGTCACTCACCGGCTTCACGCTAGTGGGGCCCATCCCCGAGGTTGATGCCGCACCACTGCTCGGACTCGCTCCAGAGAGTTGCGGCGAGATTCTCGTCGAGAGCGGGGCGAGACGGCTCAACCTGTCGTCGCCTGGCGTAGTAGCTACCCGACTCGCCGGCGACGTCTTCGCTCGTGGCACACCAGACAACGGTGTCGGCGCCCTGCTCGGGTGTGGTCAGGCTGGAGCGAACCAAGGGCTTGATGATCTTTGGGATGATGTTGGTGTTGACCAGCCCTGGGTGGACGGCATAGGTGTGCAGGTCAGGCCGGCGTCTCGCCAACTCGGCTGCGAACAGCGCGTTGGCGAGTTTCGACACCGCATACTCGCCAATCCCGTAGAAGCTCCTGGACTTGCGTCTGACTGCTTCGAAGTCGATGCCTGTGGCGCGGCGATGCATATCGCTGCTCAGCTGCACGACTCTGGAGCCAGAGCGAAGGGCGGGGCTGAGGTGATGGGTGAACATGAAGTGGCCGAGATGGTTCACACCGAAGTGGATCTCAAAACCGTCTTCGGTCACCCCTCGGGTCCCGCCGATCCCGGCGTTGTTGACCAAGATGTCGACTGTCCGTCCTGTGGTTGCGAGCTGTTGCCCTGCTTCACGTGCCGAGTTGAGAGAGGCCAGGTCAAGCGGTAGGAACTCAGCCGACCCACCGGCAGCTTCGATGACGTCGACCACTAGGGAAGTGCGTGGCTCCGAACGTCCGGCCAGGACAACATGGATGCCGCGGCCGGCCAGCTCGACTGCCGCCGCTCGCCCGATACCGGAGGATGCCCCGGTGACCACCGCCAGTGCCATGTGTTCACCGTACAGCTAGCGTCGGTCGTGTGAGCGACTGGCCCGCGATCCTCAACGCAGACAGCTTCTTTCTCAGGGACAGGCTCGAGTCCGGCCAGGGGCGCCGCACCGCCGTGCGCTTGCGCGATCGCCATCTGAGCTACGAGCAGATAGACGCGATGGCGTCGGGCTACGCGACACTTCTGAAGCGTGCCGGCGTCGATCGCGAGGACCGGGTTCTGATCGTTCTTCCCGACGGCCCCGACTTCGTAGCCTCACTGTTCGGCATCTTCAGGGTCGGTGCGGTTGTGGTGATGCTCAACCCGGGTCTCACCACCGAGTCGATGGGAGCCATCATCGCCAACTGCCGCCCTCGATCGGCAGTCGTTCATGAGTCTTTCGTAGAAGCCTTCGAAGCGGCCTGCGGGGCCAGCCCCGTGGCCACGGTGGTCGTGACCGACGACCTGGAGTTGCCGGCGGATGAGGTGGAAACAGCTCCGACGGCACCGGGGAACCCGGCGATCTGGTTGTTCTCCGGGGGTACCACCGGTCTTCCCAAGGCTGTCGTTCAGACCCATCGAAGCCTGGTCAACACCACACGGCTCTACGGGCAGGGTGCGCTGGGCCTCGACCAGGACGACATCACGCTGGCGGTTCCCAAGCTTTATTTCGGATACGCCACCGGCACCAACCTTCTCTTCCCGTTCTCTGTTGGCGGCTCTTGTGTCCTCTTCCCGGAGCACCCGACTCCAGAGACGTTGTTCTCCCAGATAGAGAGGCACAAGCCGACGGTGCTCGTCAACGTTCCCTCGGCCATCAACCAGATGTTGTCTTACGGCAACGCAGCCAGTCATGACCTGTCGTCGCTGCGATTCGCCACATCGGCGGGGGAGGCCCTGCCCGACACGCTGTATCACCAGTGGAAGTCCGCGTTCGGGGTCGAGTTGCTCGACGGCCTCGGCACTGCCGAGATGTGGCACGTCTTCATCTCCAACACGATCGGTGACGTGAGGCCGGGCACCTTGGGCAAAGTGGTGCCTGGTTTCGAGATCAAGGCGTGTGACGACGACGGAAACGAGGTTGCGTCAGGTGAGGTGGGACGACTGTGGGCCAGAGGTGACTCCCTTGGCCTTGGCTATTGGGAGCTGCCCGACAAAACCGCCGACGCCTTCAGGGGCGAGTGGTTCGTCGGGGGTGACCTCGTCTCTATCGACGACGACGGCTACGTGACTCACCGGGGGCGAGCCGACGACGCCATCAAGGTGAAGGGGAAGTGGTTCAGGCCACAGGAAGTCGAGTCGGTGCTCCTGGATCACCCGTCGGTGGCGAAGTGTGCGGTGGTTGCCGTGACCGACGATGCCGGTCTGGTGAAGCCTGTTGCCTTCGTGGTCGCCGACGGCCATCCGACCGAGCAGGAGATGATCGATCACGTGCTCGCCCATTTGGAGGCCTACAAGCACCCGCGGTCCGTGTTCTTCGTAGACGAGTTGCCACTCACCCATCTCGGCAAGGTCGATCGCGCTGCCCTCAAGCGCGCAGCTGGCTGAATCTGTCACGACTCAACGGCATCCTTGGCATATGGAGCCGTCCATTCTTCACGCCGACCTCGATGCGTTCTATGCGTCAGTCGAGCAAATGCTCAACCCTTCCTTGCGGGGCCGGCCTGTCCTTGTCGGTGGAGGCGTGGTCGTTGCTGCTTCATACGAGGCTCGGGCCTACGGCATCAGTGCCCCGATGCCTGCTCGTGACGCACGGAAGCTCTGTCCTCATGCGGTGGTTGTGGACGGGCATTTCGAGAAGTACCTCGAGCTGTCCGAGCAGGTCATGGAGATCCTCGAGGATGCCACCCCTGTCGTCGAGCAGATCTCGGTGGATGAGGCGTTTCTGGATGTCTCCGGCACCAGGCATCTGCTTGGTGACCCCTTGGAGATAGCTCGTTTGCTGCGAAGCCGCGTTCGCGACGAGCTTGGCCTCCCTCTCTCCATTGGCGTTGCCTCTACCAAGTTCCTGGCCAAGATCGCCTCGGCTCGGGCCAAGCCCGATGGCCTGGTTGTCGTCGAGTCCGGGAGGGAGCTCGACTTCCTTCACCCACTGCCCGTTCGCGCCCTCTGGGGTGTGGGCAAGGTGACCGGTTCCAGACTCAACCGTCTTGGCATAACGACGATCGGTGAACTGGCACAGGTGAAGCCGCGAATGCTCGAGCCGGTGTTGGGAAATGCGGCATCTGGAGCGCTGGGCGCACTGTCTTGGAACCGGGACCCTCGTCCGGTGCAGGGTGGACGGCGCGCCGGGAGTGTCGGGTCTCAGCAGGCACTGGGACGAGGCCTGACCGATCCGGGGGAGATGGCGGTGGTCGTTCTCGGGCTCGCTGATCGAATTGGCCGGCGGCTGCGGGCGAAGGGCAAGTCCGGCTCGACGCTTTCGGCCAGGGTCCGCTATCCAGGTCCCAGAGTCGTCTCGCGGAGTCACACGCTTCCCTCAGCAACTGCTTCGACTTCGGCCTTGGCCAATCTCGGAATCGAGCTGGTGCGACGAGCCTTGGAGGTGGCCGATGGCGAACCGGTGACTTTGATCGGCCTGTCTGTCTCCAAGCTGGTCACGGATGACCATGTTCAGCTCGAGCTTGCTGTCGACGAGGGCGATGTGTTGAGGAACGGGAGCGAAGTGGATCTCAAGCGGAGGTCACTCGACGAGAGCATCGATGCAGTGCGGGAGGCCTTTGGCCGTGAGGCTCTTGCACGGGGGACCTCTGGGCGAGGCACCAGCGATGCCTTCAGGCGCCTCGCCGAGCGATCATGAGGTCTCTTCGAGCAGTGAGACCGGGCCTTTCAGCTCTGGACGCCGGCCCTGCATGTCGGCATAGAAGGCTCTCACCTCATCCATGAAGCCCTCGGCGTTGCCGTTGAACTCGAGGCAGGGGCCTAGAACCACTCGCTTGCCGGCAAAGTCGACTCCGCCCAGCACGATGGGGACGTTCGCAGCCTCGGCCATTTTGAGGAAGCCAGACTTCCAGTGCGGCGCTGCCGCCCGGGTGCCTTCGGGCGCGATGACGAGGATCATCCTGTCGGCCTCCTCGAACGCAGCGGTCACCTGCCCAACGACTCCGCCCGGCTTGGAACGGTCCACGGGTATGCCTCCCCAAGCCTTGAACAACATCCCGAGTGGCCATCGAAAAAGCGTGTGCTTGCCGATGAACCTGGTGCTGATCCGGTATGCGTGCAACGCAGCGAGGTAGAGGGTGAAGTCCCAGTTCGTCGTGTGAGGCGCGCCGATCACGATCATCTTGGGCACTTGGGGCACGGAGCCTTCGAAACTCCAGCCGCGGAGTCGCCAAAACCGGTACGAAAGCCACTTCACGCCGACGATGGTTCCAGGTGGAGTCGTCTACCCGCAATCAGTTGGCCGGGGCAATCCTGTATCCGTCATCGTCTACCCACACCAGGGAGGATCTGTGCCCGACCTCGGCCACTATCTCTGAGGCCATCTCCGGTGTGATCCGCCCGGCATCGTCAGCCCTGTAGATGACGTGGATCTGAGCCCGTTCGTGGAACATCGCCGAGATCGTTCCCGGATGCGAGCACACGATCGTGACTGTGAACGGTGTGATCGACTCGTCAGACTCGACCAGGGCCCGATCGGCTGCGTTCTCACGGAGCAGGTGCCATGTGGCGATGCCGGCATAGACAAAGAGGGGGGCCTGGATTGCCATGTCGCTGCCGTCGACGTTGCCTTCGATGATGATCTGGAACAGCACGACGAGCACGGCAGTGAGGGCACCGGCCGAGATGAGGCCCATCACGACAGCCAATCCGAGCAGGTACATCCGCCTCGGAGTCGTGGCGACGTCCTCCTCTCGCGCCATCTCCGAGCTGCCCGACCAGAAGTGCCACCACACCCAGAGGGCCACCATGGCGGTCAGGGCGCTGGCTATGACTCCTTCGGTCTGCGTGCCAACGAAGTCGCCGGAACCGAGGGCCAAAGCCGTCAACGCCGTAGCCGAGCCGACGAGAGCCGCAAGTCCCAGAGCTGCCAGCGCATACCGGTAGGCGCGCACTGTGTCGGATCGTTCCGTGCCCATCTGACTTCTGTGGTGAGCCCAAACTCCTATCGAGACCGCTCCCATGGCCACCGCTGCGGGCAGGAAGCCGAAGTGGCGTCCTGCCTCCCCGGCGTTGGTGGCGAAGAAGATCAGTGTCTGTCCCGCCGTGTACACCGCGGCGCCTATAGCGATTGCGATCCCGGCCGCTGAGGCGACGAACAGCCAGGCGTTGCGTGAGAACTGCGGCTCGGCCGGCCAAGGCAGCCGCCATCGCCGATACCAGACCGGGAGTGCGACTATCAGAAGAGCAAGCCAGGTGAGCGGCTCCTCGCCACCGACTCGTGGTGTGAACGTGGCATAAGCAGTCTCGAAGAGCCAGGTGAGAAGGCCGGTTACGGCAGTAACCGTGGCTATCAGGCCTATCGCTGATCCGACCACCCGAGGCAGCTCCCTGGAGTCACCCATGGGGGGAGTGCGTCTGCTCTCCAACTCGTGATAGGTGACTATGCCCGCATAGATCAAGACGTTCGCCCAGGTGGCGCTGCTCCCATCGCCGATGAGCCAGTTGAGGAAGTTGAACCCGCTGATGACCAAAGCGGTCATGAACACCGCCTCGATCACGGTGAGATACAACGCCCAACCTGCGCTCTCCGGGTATTGGCTGCGCCGCTCGGCCTGCCGTCTCCAGAAGATGGCAGCTATGGGTGCCGCCACCACCACGCCGGCGAGGGCGATGGAGACCTGTTGGGATCGGTCCAACACGAACGTCCCTGCCGGGAAGGCAGCGTTGGCCAGTGATGCCAGCGAGAAACCAGCTGTCCCGACGGCTGCTGCCAAGAGCAGGTACGCGATGACATCGTTTCCGTCGTCAGAGCCGTCCGCCCGGCGATCGGTGAACCTCCGGACCGCAAGGACCACGCCCACGACAATGAGACCCAGGGCCAGCACGCCAACAATGCTCATCAGAAGTTTTCCCCGCATTCCCAAGCGAAGTAAGGCCACACTTTGCCACTGATCATCCACGCCCCATCGGACCTGGTGAGCAAGAAAGACTCGTAGCTAGCCGAGCGCGGCTCTAGCGGGTTCTCTGTGACCCCGAACTGAATGGTGACTTCGACGAAGGCGTTGTCGCCATTCCAAGTCGAGGTGCCCAGTGTGGCCCCGAAAGGCTCGACTGGCGTGTGTCTTGCCAGGTCGGTTGCGTCACAGTCCTTGTACAACTCGGAGTCGAGGTAATCGAAAGCCGTTTCGAAGCTGCCATCGCTGATGGCTTGGAGGTAGCGCTGGACGACTCCTTCGGGAGTGCCGGCATCGAACTGCGCCGGCTCGCGAGTCAGCGCGACGACGAGAAGGGCTACGACAAGACCTGCAATCACTCCGGGTAGGGCCCATCGCCTGATCCCCTCATTCATGTGTCACCCCCTCGTGACTCAGCTCGCAACGGTAGCGGGCGAATGCCAGCGGTCCGAGCCTCTTTTGGACAACTCTTCGAGCACCTCGGTTACGCCGGCGTCAGTGAGGACGATGGGCTCAAACCCCTCCTTCTCCAGCAATGAAGCCGCGATGTTGGCCCGATAACCCGTTCCGCACGCCAGCCATAGAGGCCGGGTCTCATCCATACCAGTCAGCGGTGTATCGACGAGATCGGGCACATAACGATGCGTTGAGCCCGTGATCCAGCTCTCTTGTCGCTCGTTGGGTGCCCGGACATCGAGAATCTGCTCACCTCGACTCACAGCCTCGGTGAACTGGTCCACCGCAACCATCTGGTGGCTGACGAGGCTCGCCCATTCGCTGAGATCGGTGACCACACCCTGGACGTCGTCGAACCCGATCCTGGAGAGCTGACGCACCGCTTCTTGCTCATCCTGCCTCTCGTTCATCACCAGAGTCAGCGGGCTCCCGAAATCGACTACCCATCCGACCCACGTCCCGAAGTCGTCACGCAGCTCGACGGCGAGGGAACCTGCCAGGTGCCCTGCCGCGAAATCCTCTTTGGGTCGGGCATCCACGACGACACCCGCGTCGTCGAGTTCCTCGTAGTCGGCGCGAGTCAGCCGAGGCACCTCAAAGTGGGTGACGGCGGGAGGGCCTTTGAGGTTCGCCGGTCCCATGTGCCGGTAGTAGGACGGGTAGGGAACGAGATTGGAGAGCTGTCCCGCCACGAAAGAGTCCTCGTCCGGGTAGCTGAGGACGGGGCTGTTGGCCTTCTCTGCGCCGATGGTGGAGGTGACGCTCGAGGCGGCGCTTGTGGTGCAGAAGCTCCCTGCACCGTGTGTCGGGTACAGGCCGACCTCATCGGGAAGGGAGGCAAGTCGTTCCACGGATGCGTATTGGAGCCGTGCCAGGCCATCCGCCCTGTCTTCCCCGAGCAAGTCGCTCCGACCGGCTGAGCCGACCAGCAGCGAGCCACCGCTGAACACCAGCACAGGGTGGTCGTCGGCGAGGATGAGGTAGGAGGTGTGCTCCGGCGTGTGACCGGGGGTGTGAAGAGGTCGGACGACCAATTGGCCGACCTCCATGTCTTCGAGGTGAAAGGCCGGCCGGTGCTTGAAGACCGGTGCAGCGCCCGCGGGCAGCACATGCTCTCCGTCATGCCTCTTGGCGAGGTCGCGCCCACCGGAGATGTAATCGTTGTGCAGGTGGGTCTCCAAGACCATTCGTAGCTCGACGCCGGATTCGTCGAGCACCGCTTCGAAGCGATCGATGTCTCGTTGCGGGTCGACCACGATGGCCAAGCCCTCGTCGATCAGGACATATGTCGAATCGCCGAGACCTTCGGTGCGGATGGTCTCGACCCTCATTGATCAGTCCTGCATTCCCAAGTCGTGCATGCCACCGGCCATGTTGGCGACCTCGTAACCGTGGTGGGCAAGGAACTCCGCCACCCTTTGACTGCGTCCGCCGCTTCGACAGATGCAGAGCAGCGGGGCATCCTTTGGGACCTCGTCCAGTCGTTCTGTGATCTCGGTCATCGGGATCAAGATCGCCCCCGGGAGTGTTCCCTGCTCCCACTCTTCGGCTTCGCGAATGTCGAGTAGCTTGCCCTCGTTGGCGGCCAGCCACTCCTCCCAGTTGGCGGCGTCTACCTGTTCGATTTGATCCATTGCTGTCATCGTAGGCAAGGCTTCTGTGTGGCTGGCCCGTGCTGCCTACACTCGCCGCGTTCGTCGAGCCCGGAGGAAAAGATCGAGATAGCGGTGTTGGCCTCGGGCTCGGGTACCAACCTCCAGACGCTCATCGATGATCCTGACGTGAAGGGGCACATCGCCTGCGTCGTCTCCGACAAGCCGTCGGCTCTGGCGTTGGAGCGCGCCCGTCAGGGAGGCATACCGGCCGAGGTGGTCAGTTGGGGCAAGCACGGGTCGAGAGAGCTGTTTTCGATAGCGCTTGCCGACGTCGTCGAGAAGCACGGTGGCAAAGGAGTGATCCTGGCCGGGTTCATGAGGATCCTGTCCAAGCCGTTCGTCGACAGGTTTCCGGGCCGGGTCATCAACATCCATCCGTCACTGCTCCCTTCCTTTCCTGGCAGGCGGGCTGTGGAGGACGCGTTGTCGCATGGTGTGAAGGTCAGTGGGGTAACCGTCCACTTCGTAGACGAGCAAGTTGATCATGGCCCGATCATCGCCCAGCGAGCGGTCCCGGTGAGGAGCGACGACACGGTGGAGACTCTTCATGCCCGGGTCCAAGAAGAGGAGTACCAGCTTTATCCGGAGGTGGTGCGCGCTTTCGTCGACGGCCGTCTCGGATTGGTCGACGGAAAGGTGGTGTGGGATTGAGCCGTGCTTTGGTCAGCGTCTACGACAAGACAGGTCTTGTCCCGTTTGTGCGAAGGCTCGTTGACGCAGGTTATGAGGTCGTTTCTTCGGGGGGAACGGCGACGGCCTTGGAGGCGGCTGGTGTCGAAGTCATCCGGGTGTCTGAGGTCACCGGTGCTCCGGAGATCCTGGGAGGGCGTGTCAAGACTCTGCATCCGAGCATCCACGGTGGCATCCTCGCCAGGGGGGTGGGCGATGACGCCGAGCTGGCAGCAAGCGGCATCGAGCGATTCGACCTGGTCGTTTGCAACCTCTACCCGTTCCGGGAGACCGTGGCTGACTCGGCTGCATCGGAGATCGACATCATCGAGAAGATCGACATCGGCGGCCCCGCCATGGTCAGAGCCGCAGCCAAGAACCATCAGCACGTCACTGTTGTGGTCTCCCCGGATCGATACGACGCCGTGGCGGAAGCCATCGAGTCAGGCGGGGTCGGCGGCGAAATGCGAAGAGAGCTGGCTGCCGAAGCTTTCTTTCACACGGCGAGTTATGACGCCGCAATCGTGGCTTGGATCGGTGACGACCGCGTCATTCCCCTGCGCCGTGTCGCCGAGCTGCGTTATGGAGAGAACCCGCATCAAGCTGCTGCGTTGTTCCAGGAGGATGGGCAGAGCCCGTGGTGGGCGACCGCAACACAGCACCAGGGCAAGGAGATGTCGTTCAACAACTACGCCGATACCGAGGCTGCCTGGCGTCTGGCGGCGGACCTTGGCGATGGGGCCGTGGTGGTTGTCAAGCACACCAACGCCTCAGGCGCGGCAAAGGGAAGCAGCGTCAGCCAGGCGTTTGAGCTGGCCTGGGACGGTGACGCTCTTGCTGCTTTCGGTGGCGTGATTGCGATCAACGGCCGCCTGGACGAGCCGACCGCAGCCGCCATCAGTGAGAGGTTTGTGGAAGTGGTTGTCTGCCTCGAGGCCACCCCTGAAGCGCTGGAGACCCTCTCGCCGAAGGCGAATGTCCGTGTGCTCACTGCTCCGCTTCCGTCGGCTGACGATGTCGACTACCGCCGGGTCGAAGGTGGCTTTCTTTCCCAGGATCGCGACCATGAAAGCCCTTCTTGGGAAGTCGTCTCCGACAGGGAGCCCACAGACGACGAGATGGCCGGCCTCCGGTTTGCCTGGACAGTTGCCGCTCACACCAAGTCGAACGCCATAGTGCTGGTGAAGGGCGAGCAAGCTGTTGGCGTTGGTGCGGGGGATCAGTCGCGCGTAGGTGCGGCCGAGCGGGCCGTCGTCAAGGCGAACGGGAGAGCTGTGGGCGGTGTTGCCGCATCCGACGCATTCTTCCCCTTCCGCGACGGTGTCGACACGCTGGCCGCGGCAGGTGTGAGAGCTATCGTCGAACCAGGTGGGTCACGCAACGATCAGGAAGTGATCGACGCAGCAAACGAGCACGGCATCGCCCTCGTGTTCACCGGAGAAAGGCACTTCAGGCACTGAGATGAGCGCGCGAGTACTCGACGGGAAGGCTGTGGCAGCTGCGGTCAAGAGCGAGGTCGCCGAGGCGGTTGCCGGCCTCGGCTACTCACCCGGCCTCGCCACGGTGCTGGTCGGCGACGACCCGGCCTCCCATGCCTATGTGCGTGGGAAGAGACGTGACGCCGAGCAGGTTGGGATGACCTCGATCCATCACGAGCTCCCCGCCACCGCAAGTCAGGGTGAGGTCGCAGGGCTGGTCGCCGATCTCAACTCAGACGACGACGTCGACGGGGTACTGGTCCAGTTGCCGTTGCCCGGTGACCTCGACTCTGAGGCGATCGTCGAAGGCATCGACCCGCGGAAGGATGTCGACGGGCTCCATCCTTTCAACCTGGGCCTCTTGACGCTGGGGCGCCAAGGGCTTCGCCCGTGCACACCCAGCGGCGTGCTCCGCATTCTCGACCACTATGAGATCCCCACGAACGGCCAGACGGCCGTGATCGTGGGCAGGTCGTTCCTAGTCGGCCGCCCTTTGGGGTTGTTGCTATCGGCCAAAGGTGCCGATGCAACTGTGACCGTGGCTCACTCCCGCACCAACGACCTGGCCGCGGTGACAAGCAAGGCCGACATTCTGGTGGCGGCCGCGGGCGTCATCGGGATGATTACCCCGGAGCACGTCAAGCCCGGAGCAACCGTCATCGACGTCGGTATCAATCGCACCGACCAAGGCCTCGTCGGTGACGTCGACTACGAAGCTGTGGCCGATATCGCCGGCGCGATCACGCCTGTCCCTGGCGGCGTAGGCCCGATGACCCGCGCCATGCTCCTGTCCAACACTCTCACTGCCGCCGAGAGCCGTCGCCGCTAGGAGCCCAGCGTCGCCACGCTGAATATGACGTGGAACGGCTTGCAATAAATGACAACGCTGCCGTATCCGGACAGATCCATCCCGGCAGGGATGTCATAATTCTGGTCGCCGATGTTCCCCTTCAGCTGCCCTAGGTCGAGGTAGCCCTCGAGGTCGCCGCTCCCTCCCGGGTTGTCGTGGGGGACGAGGAGGACGTGGAGGTCGGGGCCGTTGGTCACTTCGAAGTCTTCCAACCTCAAGACCTGGCTGCCATCTTCCAGCTCGTAGATGGTGGCTGTGCCCGAGCCCCTGTGGAAGTCGTCGAAGTCCTCGAATTGTCCAATGGACTTGGCCACCGGCCCGTCGTCGCCGGGCATGTCTTCGCCCACTTCGGTCCCTGGCTCCGAGGCGGCGTCTTCCATTTCCTCTTCTACTTCCGCGCGAGTCATGTCGTCGGGGATCACGGCTCCGGCAGACATCGGAAACTCCTCGTCAACCTCGCGGTCGATGAACAGCGGGGATCCCAGCCACCAGCCCACGGCGAGGACTGGGATGGCGAGAACCACGCCTATGACAATCCAAGTTCTCTTGCTCACATGCCCCATTTTGCTGGAAAGGCCCGAAAGGAGATGTAAACCTACGCCGGGCTAGTCTCTAACGCCCCTTTCCACCTCAGGAGTCTTTGGCATGGGCGCAACCATCACGATGGGGCCGGACGGTCTCGAAGTCCCCGATCATCCGATAATCCCTTTCATCGAGGGTGACGGGATAGGCCCGGACATCTGGGCGGCGGCGGTGCGGGTGTTCGACTCCGCTGTTGACAAGGCTTACGGCGATTCGCGGCGCATCGAGTGGCAGGAAGTCCTCGCCGGGCAAAAGGCGTTCGATCAGACCGGAAGCTGGCTCCCCGATGAGACCGTGGAGGCTTTTAGCAAGCGTTTGGTTGGCATCAAGGGCCCCCTGACCACACCCGTGGGCGGTGGGATACGGTCTCTCAACGTCGCTCTGCGCCAGCTGCTCGACCTGTACGCCTGTGTTCGCCCCGTTCGCTGGTTCGAGGGCGTCCCGTCACCGGTGAAGGACCCCGGTGCGGTGGACATGGTGATCTTCAGGGAGAACACCGAAGACGTTTACGCCGGCAAAGAGCTGGAGGAGGGCAGCGACGAAGCGGAGAAGCTGCTCGCATTCGTCAAAGAGGAGTTCGGCTGGGAGGTCCGCGAGGACTCAGGGCTGGGTCTCAAGCCGGTGTCGGTCACCGGCTCCAAGCGGTTGATTCGCTCCGCGATCAGGTATGCCTTGGACAATGGCCGAAGCTCAGTGACCCTTGTTCACAAGGGCAACATCATGAAGTTCACCGAAGGTGCCTTCAGGGAGTGGGGGTACCAGCTGGTGGACGACGAATTCTCAGAGGTGGCCGTCTCTTGGGAGGATTCAGGTGGAGACGCGGGGGACAAGCTCCTGGTCCAGGACGTGATTGCCGATGCCATGTTGCAACAGGTCCTCACCCGCCCCGCCAACTACGACGTGATCGCCACAACCAACCTCAACGGTGACTACTTGTCCGACGCCCTCGCCGCCCAGGTGGGAGGCATAGGCATCGCCCCCGGCGGGAACATCAACTACGACACCGGGGTGGCGGTCTTCGAGGCCACCCACGGGACCGCTCCCAAGTATGCCGGGAAGGACATGGTCAACCCGGGCTCGGTAATCCTCTCCGGGGAGATGATGCTTCGCTACATGGGTTGGAGCGAAGCCGCGGATCTGATCATCAAGGGTCTCGAAGGGGCGATAGCGGCCCGAACCGTGACCTATGACTTCGAGCGTCTGATGGACAGTGCCACCAAGGTGAGCACATCCGAGTTCGGCGACGCCGTCATCGCCCACATGTGAGTCAGTCCCGGGTCAGGGCGAGGAGCCGGAGTATCTCCAGGTAGAGCCAAATCAGCGTGACCATCAGCCCAAAGGCCGCGAACCAGTTCATCCAAGCCGGCGCGCCTTCCGTGATGCCGCGCTCGATGAGGTCGAAGTCCAACAAGAGGTTGAAGGCGGCGATCCCGACGATCACGGCGCTGAGGAGGATCGAGAACCAGCCGCCGTCCCAGACCAAGGGGATGGAGACACCGAAGACCGCAAGCACTATCGACAACAGGTAGAAGGCGAAGACGCCGACCGTTGCCAGCACGATCGTCGACCTGAGCCGCTGGGTGACTTTGATGATCCTGCTGGCGTAGAGAAACAGCATCGTCAAGAAGACAGCGAAAGTCGCCAGCACCGCCTGGACGACGATGCCTTGCCACATCCCGGCGTAGATCGCCGAGATAGCGCCCACCAGGACGCCTTCAACGACGGCATAGATCGGTCCTGTGAACTTGACCAGCTGCGGCCTGATCAGGGTCACGATGAGGACGCCGACTGCCACGATGATGCCCAGCAGCAAGATTCCTCTGATCGACTCGGCATTGATCCAGCCGTAGACCGCTCCGGCGAGGAGCAGCATGAAGAAGATTCCGGTCACCTGGAGGACGCCGCCGATCGACATGCGATCACCCGGGTCTGTCACCATCTCGGGCGCGCCCGCCTGGAGGCCGGTGTCGAGAGCGCCGTTCTCTGCGAATTGCCTTGTCAGGACAGGGTTGGACATTCCCACATCATAAATCGCCAGGGGGCTTGTCCAGCTGCGCTGAAGGGTATGGACCGGGGGGACTCCTAGACTCACATCGAAAGCGGAGCTGTATGACCACCATTCAGATCACACGGGCGCACGACGTCCTTCCTCAAGAAGAGACTGCCGCATTGCAGCCTCTGATCGATGAGATCAATGCGCTGAAGCGCGAGCGCAACGCGATCGTGGCAGCTCACAACTACATGACTCCAGACATCTATCACCTGGCCGCCGACATCACGGGTGATTCCCTGGCGCTGGCGGACTTAGCGCTTGAAACCGAAGCAGATGTCATCGTTCTCGCCGGCGTCCACTTCATGGCGGAGACCGCAAAGCTGATCAACCCCGAGAAGATGGTCCTCATCCCGGATCTGGAGGCCGGCTGTTCGCTAGCCGACGGGATCACCGGGGCCGACGTGCGACGGCTCAAGGAACTGCACCCAGGAGTTCCGGTCGTCTCCTACGTGAACACATCAGCCGAGGTGAAGGCCGAGTCGGACATCACCTGCACCTCCGGCAATGCCGTCGCGGTGGTGGAGAGCCTCGGTGTCGACCGAGTGATATTCACACCCGACCAGTACCTCGGCATGTGGGTCGCGTCCAAGACCGACATCGAGGTGATCCTCTGGGAGGGTTCTTGCATGGTCCACGAGCGTTTCACAGGAGACGAGATCTCCGATTACAAGCGCGACATGGGGGACGTCGCAGTCATCGCCCATCCTGAATGCCCTCCGGACGTCCTTGCCGAGGCCGACTACGTGGGCTCGACCTACGGGATGATCAACTGGGTGAAGACAAACGAGCCGGACCAGGTGATGATGATCACCGAGTGCTCAATGGCCGACAACGTCGCGTCGGTCACGCCGGAGACGAGTTTCATCAGGCCATGCAACCTCTGCCCTCATATGAAGCGGATAACTCTCGACAACATTCGTGACTCGCTGGCGACGCTCACGCATCAGGTGGAGATACCCGACGACATCGCCGACCGGGCCCGGCGCGCAGTCACGCGGATGCTCGAGGTCGGCCGCCAGGACTGATCGCCTTGGCCGATCTGACACGGCTCGACGCGCCGATAGTCGTTGGCGCAGGTGTCGCCGGCTTGTCGGTGGCGCTCGGCCTTCCCCGCGCCTATGTGGTGACAGCCCCGGACATGGGTTCGACTTGGTGGGCTCAAGGGGGGATCGCAGCCGCTCTCTCCTCCGATGATTCTCCCTTCGAGCATGCTGCTGACACATTGGCCGTGGCCGGTGGGCTGGCTGCGGCCGACGCCGTTGGCGCTCTCACGGCGGGCGGTCCTGAAGCCATCGCCCGCCTGATCCAGATCGGAGCTGAGTTCGATCGCAACGACGAGGGGGAGCTGCTGCTCGGCCAGGAGGGAGGGCATCACCGACGACGCGTGGTTCACGCCGATGGCGACGCCACTGGTGCCGAGGTGATGCGGGCTCTCAACCAAGCGGTGGCGGAGTCGGACAGCGTCGAGATCATCGAAGCCAAGGTGGTCGACCTGGCGCGAGCGAGCGAAGGTGTCGCCGGTGTCATCACCGCCGACGGGAAGCGCCGCCACATCTACACGGCACCTGCTGTCGTGATGGCGACAGGTGGCGCAGGCCGCATGTTCGCCCGCACCACCAACCCGACCGGAGTGACTGGCGATGGGATCATGATCGCTGGAAGGGCGGGGGCGCGTCTCGCCGACCTCGAGTTCGTGCAGTTCCACCCCACGGCGTTGAACGCAGGCAAAGACCCGATGCCCCTTCTGACCGAAGCTCTCCGTGGCGAGGGAGCGATGCTGGTCGATCCCCACGGCCGCCGGTTCATGGATCAATACCACTCCATGGCGGAGCTGGCACCGCGCGATGTCGTCGCCCGGGCCATCTTCTGGCAATACGACCACGGATCTGCGGCATATCTGGACGCCCGGGCCATCCCCAACTTCCATGAGAGGTTCCCAACCGTGACCGCCCATGCATTGTCGGTCGATCTCGACCCGGTGTCCGACCTGCTGCCGGTCTCTCCGGCGGCGCACTACTACATGGGCGGCATCGACGCCGACACCAGCGGCCGAACCTCGGTGCCGGGGTTGTGGGCCGTCGGTGAGTGCGCCTCGACGGGTGTGCACGGCGCAAACCGGCTCGCTTCCAATTCTCTTCTGGAGGGGCTGGTGTTCGGAGCCAGAGTCGCCGCCAGCGTCGCGGCTCATGCACGAACGGTCGAGGGTGAGATCTCGGTGCCCAAAGAAGCCCTGGATCTGCCGGTCACTCCGGGCCCTGCCTTGGAGGACCTGCGGCAGACGATGTGGGACCGGGTGGGCGTGGTGCGCACCGGCGACGGTCTATGGGCGGCGCGCAACGCCATTCTCGAACTTAGCTCTGTTCTCAGCCGGACCATCGGCGGTCGGAACGCGTCAGACCTGGCCCTGCTCATGGTCATGGCCGCCTTGCGGCGATCGGAGTCGCGTGGTGGCCACTACCGAGCCGACTATCCGGAGCCTGATCCGATGCAGGAGCATCGCACTCTCATCGACCCGGGTGCTGCCGACACGGTTGTCGTGTTCGCATGAGCCGAGTCGACGAGGTCATCCGGCGGGCGTTGGAGGAGGACTTGGATGAAGCAGGCGACGTGACCACCCAAGCCGTGATTCCGACCGCGACCCGGGCTTCTGGAGACATCGTTTCCCGCTCCGCCGGGGTCGTCGCCGGAGTCTCGGTGGCGAGGCGGGTCTTCGAGTTGGTCGACCCGGACGTGAGGTTCGAGGTCTTCGTTGGTGATCGTGATCGGGTGGAGAGCGGCACCGTCATCGCCACGGTGGCCGGCCCGGCGCGGTCGATCCTCACGGCAGAGCGCACAGCCCTGAACTTGATGGGTCGGATGTCCGGTGTTGCCACCGAGACAGCTCGGCTGGTCGCCGAAGTCGAAGGGACGGGTGTGTCCATATCCGACACTCGAAAAACCATGCCCGGCCTGCGCGAGTTGGACAAGGAGGCTGTGCGTGCCGGCGGAGGCATCAACCACCGGATGGGTCTCTTCGACGCGGTGATGATCAAGGACAATCACATCGCTGCCGCGGGGGACATCGAGCGGGCGGTGGCCCAGGCACGGCATGCGGTCGGACCGGATGTGATGGTGGAGGTCGAGGTGGAGGACCTCGATCAGCTGGAAGCGGTGCTGCGGACCGATGCCGACCGTGTCCTGCTCGACAACATGGACGTAGCCACGCTGAGGCAAGCGGTGGAGCTTGCCGGGGATGAGATCGTGACCGAGGCATCGGGTGGTGTCACCTTGGAAACTGTCCGGGAGATCGCCGAGACGGGGGTTGACATCATCTCGGTTGGCTGGATCACCCATTCGGCTCCCCAGCTCGACATCGGCCTCGACTTCTCACCCTGACCGGCCCTCGTTGCTATAGCAACCCGTCGCGCTGAGCGACACGCGTTGCTATAGCAAGGCGTCGCGGTCAGCGCGACTCGGTGCACGCGGGACACAGTTAGCCTCGAACACATGAATCACCCTGTTCGTGTAGCTGTAACCGGCGCCGCCGGCCAGATCGGTTACAGCCTCTTGTTCCGCATCGCCTCCGGCGGGATGCTCGGCCCCAACCAGCCGGTGATCCTCCAGATGCTCGAGATCACCCCCGCTTTGCCCGCCTTGGAAGGCGTGGCCATGGAGTTGGAGGACTGCGCCTTTCCCCTGCTCGAAGACATCGTCAAGACCGATGACGCCGAGGTGGCGTTCGGGGATGCCGACTTCGCGCTCCTCGTTGGAGCAATGCCGAGAAAGCAGGGAATGGAACGGGCTGACCTCTTGTCGGCCAATGGTGCGATTTTCACCACACAGGGGAAGGCCCTCGCCGCGGCGGCAAGTCCCGATGCGAGGGTGCTGGTCGTTGGCAACCCGGCCAACACAAACGCCCTGATTGCGATGAGCAACGCCGACGGGATGAGCCCGTCGAACTTCACGGCGATGACCCGTCTCGATCACAACCGGGCGATGTCTCAGCTCGCTTCCAAGACCGGGCGCCCGGTGTCTGAGATCAAGAGAATGACCATCTGGGGGAATCACTCCACAACGCAGTACCCGGATCTGTTCCACTGTGAGGTCGGCGGCCAACCCGCCTATGAGCTGGTCGATGACCACGATTGGGTCGATGGCGACTTCATACCCACTGTGGCCAAGCGAGGCGCAGCGGTGATCGAAGCGCGCGGTGCTTCCTCGGCGGCTTCAGCAGCCAACGCAGCGGTAGATCACATGCGTGACTGGTCTCAGGGCACGCCCGAGGGCGACTGGGTGTCGATGGGGGTGCCGTCCGACGGCTCGTACGGTGTCCCGGAGGGGTTGATCTCTTCGTTCCCGTGTGTGGTCCGCGATGGGCAGTGGCAGATAGTTCGCGGGCTCGAGATCGATGACTACTCGCGCTCGAAGATCGACGCCAGTGTCGCCGAGTTGGAGGCGGAACGGGACGCCGTCCGGGAGCTCGGGCTCATTTGAGTGGTGGGTTGGGGGCCCTGTTAGAGCCCCCGGAGACCCGTTCAGCTGACGACGTTCCCCTGGTCGTCGAACTCCATGACCGGCCGCACCTCGATCTTCCCGTACCAGGCGCCCGGTATCTGCTGGGCGACGGCCAAGGCACCGTCCAGGTCGTCGGCGTTGATGATGTAGAAGCCACCCAAGACCTCTTTGGTCTCGGCGAACGGCCCGTCGGTGAACGTGGGTGTGCCGCCTTTCTCGGCCAACGTGATGGTTGTGGCTGTTGCGGTGGGGTAGAGAGCTTCGCCACCCCCGAGGTGCTCGGCGTTGTTCTGGCCGAACTCCATGTACTCCGTCATCACCTGCTGTTGAGCTTCGGGCGGAAACTCCCTGGTCTCGTCGTCGGCTGACCCATATATGAGTGCTGCGTACTTAGGCATCCGGATTCCCTTCTCGTAGAGGAGCCTTTCACGTCTATGACGAAGCTACCGGACTGGGATCGACAGGTTTCTGGGAATTGGGCCCGGATTGTCCCGGGCGTTGAACTGTTAGTACTCGACGTCGAGCGATCCGACTGCTGCTCCCCATTGCTGAATTGCGGACTGGTGCATCATCAGCTTGGCGAGATTGCCCGAGACTTTGAGCTTGCCCGTCATGAACGCGGTCTGGGTGTTCAGCTCTCCTTTGGAGATGGCCGAGGCTGTCTCGTACGACTGTTTCACCGTCACGTCGGCACCTTCGAGGTCGCCGAGAGCCATGCTTGCGTTTCCACCGGCTGCGGAAAGGTAGTAATTGACCGAGCCGTCGGGGCCATCTTCAGTCTCGAACTGGATTCCGAGATCGGCTGCGCCGATGGCGTTCTTGAAGCCTTCGTGGTTGTTGAGAGCGGTGGTGACCTCTGTCGCCCACTCCTCACTCAGAAACTTGGACACATGTTCTCCTTGTGATGTCTGAAGGCAAAGCGTAGTTAGCAGCCCAACTTTGAGCGAATATTCAACTAATCAGCTTGGCGATGGATGTCTCGACACCACGTGGCAGCCGGGTGAGCGGCTCTCGGGGGTAGCCGGGCTCGAGACCTGCGGCCTTGGCGGCCGCTTTCACACCGGGCAAGCCATGAGCTTCGACACTGGCGCTCAGCGTGCTGAGCCTCTTCTGATGGCGTCGCGCTCCTGTGGAGTCTTCTTTCGCCGTCCTCAGCGTGGTCAGGACCAGCTCGGGGGCGTAGTTGCCGCTGCCGGTGATGGCTCCGTGACACCCCACCGCCATGGCGGCGGTCAAGGCGCGTGACGACCCGGAGTAGACGATGAAGTCACTAGGGGTGGCGTCGATGATCGACTGAAGCCGAACGACGTCGCCGCTGGAGTCTTTGATGCCGACGATGTTCTGGTGGCGAGCGAGCTTCGAGATCAACTCGATGGGGAGTGAGTAAGCAGTAATGGCAGGCACGGAGTAGAGAAAGACCGGCGTCTTGGACCGGTCGGCGATAGTTCGGTAGAAGTTGGTGATCACCTGGTCCTTGCCGCGTGACAGTGTTGTCGGGGTGAGGACGAGCAGGCTGTCCGCTCCGGCGTCGGTGGCCTCCGTCACCTGAGCCAGTGCCATCCGTGTCGACTCGGCGGCGATGCCGACCATCAGATGCGTTTTGCGACGGCGACCGGCCTTGACCAGCTTGGCCCGGTCGCCGGGCTCGAGAAACGGTCCCTCGCCGTTGGATCCTCCGATGACGAACCCCTCGATGCCTTTGGATGCCAGAGCCCTCATGTTGTGGGTGTGGGATCTCAAGTCGATGGCACCGGTCTTCGTGAACGGGGTCACCAAAGCCGGCATGTAGTCGGGATAGGGCATCCGCGTCGAGGTTAGAGCGCGTCTAGGAGGGGCCCGGCGGTTCGATCCGGAAGACTGCCTCGTCGGCGAGGTCCATGGTGCCGGTCCACCACAAGAAGTCGGTTATCCACTCGTGCTTGTACTGCACTCGGACACCAATCCAGTCCGCAGAGCCTTCGGTGTTGACCCGGTCTTCGGGATCCCAACCCGACCCCAGGTGCTTGGCGCTCCACTGCGCTCCGCTTGCACACGCGGTCAGGCCGGGGTCGCCCGGCTGGAAGGGGGAGTAGCGACGCATTGTCGTAGCGCTGTTGGCAGGTATCGCCCCGTTCTCGTCGGACTTGTAGATGTGCACTTCGTCGATGAGGCCGGTCTGTAGTGACTGGAGCGCTCCGGCTGCTGCTTCGAGGATGACACAGTCGGCGTCACCGTGGTTTGCCGTGGAAGCGGCCACCCTGCCGGCTTCGCGAGATGCGGTGGACACGGTCAGCGAGTCCCTGAACACCATCCCGTACTCGAAGGCTCCGATTGCGACCATCAGCAGCAGCACGAAGACGAGTGCGAACTCGACCATGCTCACACCCCGATCGTCGCGTCTGAGCAGACGTCTCATTCGTTGGGGACGAGGTGCACCGGGTTGCCGGTGATCCGAGCCGTCCAGGTGGTCCTGTCATGCGGGGTGGTGTTGACGATGTCGACGTACCACCAGCAGTCGAGGGCGATGGCGGTGTCACAGGTGTAGTCACCCGGGATGTCGATCTCGACCGTCAGCCACTGAGCATTGAAACGGGGCTGCCAGCCACCGCTGTTCACGGTTGTGTTGATGGTGCACGCACCGCTTCCCGACGCGCCTCCTTCGGCTGCCCAAGAGCAGTTGGCAGTGGAGCCGTTGGGCATCTTGACCGTGTACGAGGCTGGCCCGTCGTCTTCGCCGGCGTCGTAGAAGCTCACTTCGAGCGTCTTCCCGGCATGGTTCTCGTCGACCTCGGCGAGATAGAGAGTTGCGTTGGTGTTGTTCTGATTGGTGAAGATCGAGATCTCGTTGATCCCGAAGACGTTTGGAGTCGCTCCTCCGGAGCCATTGACCTCGATGCCGTACTGATTCGATCCGCTGCCGTCGGCAACCGAGACCCGGAGCACGTAGATGCCGGCTGTGACCGAGCTGACAGTGCAGAGGTCGGTCCAGTTGTAGTTGGGCGAGCCGCGGGTATAGGTCCGGTCGCACACCAGGGTGCTGTTGTCGGTCGGGTCGAGTGGTGTCGCGTCAGGCGCGTACAGGCGGTAACGGGTGTTCGGCCCGATGGTGCCGAAGAACCCATTGGGGCTGAAGGTGAGGGTGTCGGTGTCGCCGGTTGTGGACCCGGTCCGGAATTCTGGATCGAACAAGCGAACCGTGAACTGGGTGGTGGAGCTGTCGACTTCTACCCCGTAGTAGTAGCCGTCACCGCGGTACTGGGGGTTGAGGGCGCTTCCGTCGGAGTCGAGGTCGCCGTTGGCCACAGTCTGGCCGGCAAATGCCCCTGTTGGAGGGCTGTGCGAGTCGACGCAGTCGCTGTCGCTCAGATCGTCGGCCCAGTCACAGTACGTCTGGTACGGGTCGCCGTGCATGTGAGCGGTCCAGCGCCCGTTGATCGCCGCCCAGAAGTTGTCCGAGCCGTCGCCGAAGCTGTTGTCCGGGTTTCCGACTGGCACCGGCTTCACGTACTCGGCGGTGCCGGTTCGGCTGATGGTGATCTTGTCGAACCCCAGCACCTTCAGGAAGAAGGTGTCGATCACGGAGGTCAGGGTCACTTCGAGCTTGTTGTCGTCTTTTGCAGCCCAAGCCAGATTGTCCGGGCCTCCACTGCCTGTCGGCGAGCCGTTGACGGTGCCCACCGAATAGCCGTTTGCCTGGGCACCGTTGACAGTGAAGGTGTCCACCCCGTTCAAGTCTCCGGGGAGATAGACCACTCCCGCCAGGGCAGCGGCGTCGGCGCCACGCTGGATCTGGGAGCCGTTCAGGTAGATCCATCCGAGGTCGGTGGCGAAGGCGCCCATGGCGAGGAGGAGCACGAGGGTGGCGGCGATGAAGGGGAGTGCCGCTCCCTTGTCTTCTCTGGCTTTTTGTCTCAGCGCTTTTCTGAGGCTCATATCAGGATTGGTCGAAGGCTTCAGGCTCGACTCTGGTGATGGTCTGCTCATCGATGAGGAAGCTCCCACTGAAAGGTGGCAGCCCGGTGAGCCAGTTGTGGGTCCACTTCACTTGAACACCTACCAACTCCAGGTCGGGGTCGGATGCATCATTTCCTACGATTGTGTTTCGGCCTGTTGGGTCGTATCCCTTAGGCGATATCTGCCAACTCTCGGAGCCGTCAGGGCTCTGATATTCGCAGTCCGAGGGGTCACCGCCGACGTACTTCGCCACGTTCTGGGTGCCTGTGGATGTGCCAGTGCCAGGGCTGGCCTGGAAGATGACGATCTCGTCGACCTTGGCGAGGTCGGATGTGGTGGCCAGCTCGCCGATCCCTCGGAGGATGGCGCAGTCGGCTTCGGCGTCGTCGCCGGCGAGGGCGGCGATCCGCGCTCCCTCGCGGGAGAGGGCTCCCGCTGTCAGGTAGCCCTTGAAGGCGAGGCCTATCTCGACCGTTCCGATCATGAGGAGGAGGATGATGGGGAGGACGAAGGCGGCCTCGACCAGAGTCGCGCCACTCTCCGCGCGGGAGGATGGATGTTCCGATCGCCGGTTCGACTTAGTTAGTGACCTTTTACGCACGCTTGTTCCATGTCGTCGCCCCCAGCGCCGCGATTAAGGACAAATTACAGGGCGAATCCGGGTAGTAAACAGAAAATGCCAGATATCAGCGGGTTTTGACTCTTCGGCAGGCCCATTTCAACTCTGCGCGACGAGCCTCCGGTTCTTAAACTTCGCCTTCACATAGTCGGAGTTCATCATCGCGATGAAGTCGATCGAGATGCTCTTCGGGCACGCCTTCTCGCACTCACCGTGGTTGGTGCACGACCCGAAGTACTCCTCCATGATCTCAACCATGTTCTCGGTCCTCGACCATCGCTCCGCCTGGCCTTGGGGGAGGAGGTTGAGGTGGCTGATCTTCGCTGCCGTGAAGAGGTTGGCCGCCCCGTTGGGGCAAGCGGCGACACAGGCACCGCACCCGATGCAGGCCGCTGCGTCGAAGGCGGTGTCGGCCACCATCTTCGGGATCGGGGTGAGGTTGGCGTCGGGGGCCGATCCGGTGTCGACCGAGATGTAGCCGCCGCCCTCGATGATCCTGTCGAATGCCGAGCGATCCACGATCAGGTCGCGCACCAATGGGAACCCGGTGGCTCTCCACGGTTCCACGACCAGGGTTGCGCCGTCGTCGAACTTCCTCATGTGGAGCTGACAGGTGGCCGTGCCCAACTGTGGGCCGTGAGGCTGGCCGTTGATCATCACACCGCAGGTGCCGCAAATGCCCTCACGGCAGTCATGGTCGAAGGCGATCGGCTCCTCGCCTTTGTTGACAAGTTGCTCGTTGAGAATGTCGAGCATCTCCAGGAACGACATCTCCTCGGAGATCTTGTCCACCTCGTACGTCTTGAAGGCACCGGCTGCCTCGGGGCCTTCTTGACGCCACACCTGGAGGTTGACTTTCACTTGTAGCTCCTCGTTGTCAGGTGGACGTACTCGAACTCGAGTGATTCCTTGTTCAACTCGGGTGCTCCCGCGTCGCCGGTCCACTCCCATGCCGAGACGTAGGAGTGGTTCTCGTCGTCGCGGAGAGCCTCGCCCTCGTCGGTCTGGTGCTCCTCGCGGAAGTGGCCGCCACAGGACTCCTCTCGATCGAGGGCGTCGACGCACATCGCCTGGGCCAGCTCGAAGAAGTCGTCGACACGTTGCGCTCGCTCCAGGCTCTGGTTGAGGCTTTCGCCTGAGCCGAGGACCCGAATATCGGACCTGAACTCCTCGTGAAGCGCGGGTATGTCGGACAGCGCCTTCTGTAGTCCGGGCTCGCTTCGGCTCATCCCGCATTGGTCGAGCATGATCTTTCCCAGCTCCTTGTGGAACCAGTCGACCGACCGGGTGCCGTTCGCGGACAGATACCCGTTTACCCGGTCGCTCACATCCCGCTCGACCTCGGTGAAAGCCGGATCGTCAGCCGGCACGGGATCCGTGTTCAGGTAGTCGGCCAGGTAGTCGCCGATGGTGTAGGGGAGGACGAAGTAGCCGTCGGCAAGGCCTTGCATGAGGGCCGAGGCGCCGAGGCGGTTGGCTCCGTGGTCGCTGAAGTTGGCCTCACCGATCGCGTAGAGGCCTGGCACCGTCGTCATCAGGTTGTAGTCCACCCACAGCCCGCCCATCGTGTAGTGGGGGGCGGGGTAGATCCGCATCGGCTCCGAATAGGGGTCTTCGTCGGTGATGCGGTTGTACATCTCGAAGAGGTTGGAGTATCGGTCCTCGATCGCCGGTCTCCCGTCACGGTCGATGGCGCTCGCGAAGTCGAGGTAGACACCGTTCTTGAGAGGTCCGACGCCCCTGCCCGAGTCGACCATTCGTTTCGAGGCCCGGCTGGCAACGTCGCGGGGGACCAGGTTGCCGAAGGCCGGGTAGATGCGTTCCAGGTAGTAGTCGCGATCCTCCTGGGGGATCTGGCCGGCGGTCCGGGTCTCGTCGGGATTCTTGGGAACCCAGATGCGGCCGTCGTTCCGCAATGACTCCGACATGAGAGTCAGCTTCGACTGGAACTCGTCCGAGGCCGGAATGCAGGTCGGGTGGATCTGGGTGAAGCAGGGGTTGGCGAAGGCGGCACCGCGGCGGTGGGCTCTCCAGGCCGCAGTGACGTTCGAGGCCATGGCATTGGTGGAGAGGTAGAAGACGTTGGAGTAGCCGCCTGTTGCGAGGACAACGGCGTGCGCCGAATGGCTCGACACCGTGCCGTCGACCAGGTCGCGCACCACAACACCGACGGCTCGGCCGTCTTTGGTCACGATGTCGAGCATCTCCGACCTGGTGTGGAGCTTCACCTTTCCGGTTTCGACCTGACGCATCAGCGCCGAGTAGGCACCGAGGAGAAGCTGCTGCCCGGTGGCTCCGCGTGCGTAGAAGGTTCGTGAAACTTGAGCGCCGCCGAAGGAGCGGTTGTCGAGGAGGCCGCCGTACTCACGGGCGAACGGCACTCCCTGGGCGGTGGCCTGGTCGATGATGTTCAGCGAGACCTCGGCGAGACGGTGGACGTTGGCCTCCCGGCTTCTGAAGTCGCCGCCCTTCACCGTGTCGTAGAAGAGGCGGTAAACGGAGTCGCCGTCGTTGTGATAGTTCTTGGCGGCGTTGATCCCGCCCTGCGCCGCTATCGAGTGGGCGCGGCGGGGGGTGTCGTGGAACGTGAAGAGATCGACTTCATAGCCAAGCTCGCCAAGCGTCGACGCTGCCGAGGCACCGGCAAGGCCGCTGCCGACGATGATGATCCGGAACTTCCGCTTGTTCGCCGGGTTGACCAGCCGGACGTTGAACTTGTGGTTCTCCCACTTGTCGGCGATCGGCCCGGCGGGGACCTTGGAGTCGAGGGCGAGGC
Organism: Acidimicrobiia bacterium; assembly: GCA_028285585.1. Taxonomy (GTDB): domain Bacteria; phylum Actinomycetota; class Acidimicrobiia; order Spongiisociales; family ZC4RG35; genus CAXMPK01. The sequence continues at coordinate 157,407 of JANQOU010000006.1, read as the reverse complement.
TCATGCGACAAACCCAAACAGGACGGCCAGGGGCATGATGGCGTTCCCGACGAAGACGAAGACCGCCAGCGAGACGGCGAAGCCTTTGCGCCACGCGTTGAACCGGGGGTGGTTCAAGCCGAGACTCTGGAACATCGACCAGGCGCCGTGATAGAGGTGGATTCCGAGGAGTCCCATCGAGATGACATAGAACAGCGTGACCGGTGCCCGCGAGAAGGTTGCGATGAAGTTGGCATAGACCTCACCGTGCTCCCATGTCGCCGGGGCCGCAGGCTGTGCGCCCCAAGTCAGGTCGGCCAGGTGGAAGAGGACGAAGAACCCGAAGATGGTGCCGCTCCACCTCATCGTCCGCGACGCGTAGTTGGCCGCCACGTAGGTGCGGGGGCCTTCGTAGCGCTCGGTCCGCGCCCGGCGGTTCATCAGCGTCAGCGAGTAGGCGGCATGGATGTGAAGCAGGAAGATCGCGATCAGGCCGGTCCTCAGGATCCACAGCACGATGTGCTCGGGCACCAGCGGGAAGAGGAGGGAGCGGAGGGCTTCGGCGTAGAGGTCGATCTCGGGGATGCCGTCGACATCTGGGAAGAAGATCTTCCAGTTGCCCACCATGTGAGCGACGACGAAGAGGATGAGACCGATCCCGGTGAGTGCCATCACCCACTTCTTGCCTACGGCCGAGCGGTAGAAGGCGATGGGGAACGGTGCCCGCTTCTTTTCGATTGTGGCCGTCACTGCACACCCATTATGACAAGTCTGCGGGCAAGGTGAGGAGAGCCGCCAGACCTAGCTGCCACTCTCCGCGCGGGGTTGACGGCGCGCGCGCCATCCCATAATGTCAAACGTGTAATTACACATTTGTGAGGAGATCCTGAATGCAGAGCAAGCTCATCGAAGCACTTGCCATTGGTGAGCTTTCCTGGCAGGACTACGCCAATTGTCGCGGTGCCGACGCAGATCTGTTCTTCCCGGAGCGGGGCGCTTCCACGAGGAAGGCGAAAGCGATCTGTGGGGCATGTGAGGTCAAGGCCGATTGCCTGGACTACGCGATAGAGATGGGTGAGAAGTTCGGCATCTGGGGCGGTCTCTCTGAGCGGGAGCGGCGTCGGGTGCGTCGTGAGCGCCAGATCGCACAGCGCCGAGTCAGCTAGAGGGGTAGGCCAAGCTAGGGGGCGTCACAAGTAGAGACCGGTGGGGTCATCCTCACCGGCCTCTTGTTGCGGGTTGGTCAACGCCCGCCGCTCCATCTCCTTGAGTTGCCCTTGGGCCTGCATCTGCTGTGACCAGAGCGACGCCTGGATGCCGTGGAAGAGACCCTCGAGCCAGCCGATCAGCTGTGCTTGGGCGATTCGTAGCTCCGACTCGCTGGCGTCGGTTTTGTTGAGCGGGACCATGATCTCGTTGAACTCCTCCTGAAGCTCCTCTGAGAGCACGTCTCGCAGTTCATCGACCGATTTGGAGTGAACCTCGGCGAGCCGGACCCGGCCGCCTTCGTCGATCGGCGCCTGCCGTGCTTCGTCGAGCATGGCCCGGGTCATCGATGCGATCCGGATCAGCTTTGTCGGCTCGGAGACGGGCGGGCTCTCCTGCTCTGGGCTTTGCTCTACTGCGTCTGGTGTAACTGGCTCGTCCATGTTTCCGGAAGACTATCTGGCATCCTGTCGCCTTCATGCGGACCGTTCTCATCTTCACTGCCGTCTACACCGTCGGCCTGTTTGCTTATGGCATGGCGGTCGACAGCTCGCTGACGATCCTCTACACCTCGATCACGGTCGGCCTGTTTGTTCTCTTCGCCCTGCTTCACCGCTGGGCGCGCTGGCCGGTCCATGCGCTCTGGGCTCTGTCGCTGGTGGGCTTGTTCAACATGCTGGGTGGCGTGCTCCTCATCAACGGGCGGACTTTGTACATCACCGATGTCCTGGGGCCGATCGTCTACGACAAGGTCTTTCACTTCCTCGCTTCGACCGGGTTTGCCATCGTCTCCTGGGAGGCGATGAAGCGCTGGTCGGGCCCTGGCTTCCACCGTGGCGGGTTGCTGATCATGACTTGGCTGGTGGTGATGGGCGGAGGAGCGGTCGTCGAGGTGTCCGAGCTGATCGGCACCACTTTCGGCACCGTGAACGTGGGCACCTATGAGAACAACATCCTCGACATCGTCGCCAACGGCCTCGGCGCCGCCCTGGGCCTCGTCTTCGTGGTCTGGTGGGAGGGGCGCAGGCAGTCAGATTCGGCGGTGGAGTGAGGGGATGCGCCGCTAACACTCCGTATCCTGCCGTGGTGACGATTCGGCAGACCGACTACGTCGTGATTCTCTTCGTGGCTTCGATCGTGGGCACCCTCTACGGGCAGACATGGGGGTTCGACTTCCCCAGAGCCTCGGCAACGGTGGTCCCGATGGTCGTGTTCGGTGCCAGTGTGGTGCTGGTCCTACCGGTGTTTCGTTTCGACTTGAGCAGAGGGTGGACCTGGTTGATCGTTGCACCCATCGTGCTGTTCCCTCTCTCTGGTGCCGTCAACGCGCTGTTGTGGCGGCTAGCCGGCTAGGGCTGCTGGACAAGGTGAGCATCGCTTGCTGAGCAACGTCAAGAGGGTTGACATGTCCGATGCAGGAGAGGCATAGCAAGGATACGACATAAAAGGCGAGTCACACTCATTGCTAGCGGACCCCGAGAACCTCTGACGTTCTTCACGGGCGACGATCGGGACACCTCGCCAGGTAGCTATTAGGGGTTTTCGTGTTGTGGCAGGCTACAGAAAAGAGCTCCGGGACTTTCTCAAATGGGTCGAAGAACTAGGATGGAGGGTGACGAAGAAAAAGAAGTACTATCGGATTTGGTGTCCTTGCGGCGAGCATCAGACAGGTGTTCATCTTTCGCCGTCAGACCCGAATCATCTGAAGAATAAGACTTCTTGGGTGAATCGTCAGACATGTGTGCTTGGAGGGACCGAAGATGCCTAAATGGATTCGTCTGAGTGTCCCCTTCGTCGTGGCCGGACCAGCAATCGACGACCACGCCTTCATCGTCCTCGATCATCTTCATGACCTCGATGACATTGTTGATCCGGATGTATACATCGATCTGAGTGAGTCGCTCGTCACGCTTGAACTGATAACCAAAGGTACGTCGGATCTCGATGCGGTTCGGAACGGCCTCGCTGCAATGCGCACAGCCATTCACACCGCGGGTGGCACCACGCACGGATGGGAAGACGACTTCGCCGATGTGTCCGACCTGACACCGTTTCCGATCAACGCACCCACCACGGAGTGGGAACCCACCGAGACGAAATTCACTTCCGTCCTCATCGACGCCTGACGATCAGAGTCTGATCAGACTCAAGAACACTGCCGTGCCGTCATGACGCCGCGTTCCGTCGACGACCCTCTTCAAAACGCACCGTCTTCTCCCGTATCATCACTTTGAGTAACGATGAGGACGACCCATGCCTGAGGACTACCCCCCAATCCTCGACGCGGCGCAGGTGGCGGAATTGTTGGGAATGAATGTGCAGATGGTGCGGCGGTATGCGAGAGAGGGCCGGCTTCCGGCCTACAAGCTCCCTGGTGGTCGCACTTTCAAGTTCTTCAGGGACGAGGTGTACGAGTTCGTGCGCTCCCACCCGGCATCCGCCGAGGATGACCGCGCTATTGAAAGTCGTTCGACCGAATAAGCCCAGCTATCAAGTTCATAGGCACGTAGATACCTCGGCCGTCGGCGTCGGTGAGCTCTATGTGGTCTTCTGCGACCACGGCGATCTTGCCGATGAGCAGGTCGCCTCCCAGCAGCATGAGTCGGAGCATCGTCTCCGAGCTGGCGTGCTGGTGCAGAGATGCTCTGAACGACGCCGGGACTTCGATGCGCTCGACTCCTGGCCCATCAGGGTCGAGGACAGCCCAATGGCCGAACCTGGTTCGCACCTCTGCTACTTGCCCAGCGCCCCTGATAGTCAGATAGTCCTCGCCTGCACCTACGACGACACCGCTGAACTTGTGGCCGGCGAACTCAACACCCACGCGGTCTCGCCGGTTGGCCAGCTCTTTCCCGATGTCGGCAAGACCCATGCGGCGGCGTCGGTGCAACTCGGTGAGCCGCTCGTCCTCGGCAGCCTCGGCAGCCCATTCTGCTCCCGAGCTTTGTCTCAACTCGGCGCCCAGCATCGGGTCAGGTGTCTCGTCCTGCATCTTCTTTCGCGTTCTCGACATCCGGCGATTGCCGGTAGATAGGTTGCTCGATTGTGACTCAACCCTCAACAAGGGTGAGGGAAGCGGGCCCCTCTATAGCGACACTGCGGGCTGCGCGTTGGAGACCGACTCTGTCACATCTCCTGATCGTTCTGGCTGTGCTCATGGCGTTTGCGTTCAATCTTCTGGCGTTGCGTGACAGGACCGCCACCACCATGGTCGCTGTCGCTGACAAGGCCATTGCGGCGGGCACGCCGGTTTCTCTTTCTGATCTGCGTTTCGTCCCTATCCCTGCCGACTTCGAAGGATTGGGCTCGTTACTGGAGCAATCGCAGGCCTCGGAGGTCGAAGGCTGGATAGCTGACAGGAACATGAGCGCCGGCGACATCGTCGAGCGATCCTCCGTTTTGGAGCCGGGAGCGCCGTCAGGTCTGCGTTCGATGAGTATTCCTGTCACGGTCGACCATGCGGCAGGTGGCACTTTGCGCGCCGGTGACCGGATCGATGTCATTGCGGTCGATGACGGCGTGGCCAGGTTCGTCGCTACCGACATCGGAGTCCTGTCCACTGCTGAGACCACCGGTGGCATAGGCTCGATAGGCCAGTATCACGTCGTCGTTGCGGTCGATGCCGAGCAGGCGTTGAGCATTGCTGCCGTTATGGCAGATGGGTCCCTAGAGCTGGTGCGCTCAACCGGTGCGCCGGCGATTGAGGCAGGCAGTGATGGGTCCTGACATAGCGCTTGCGGCATCGGCGCGAGAGTGGCCTGACCGAGTGCATCGACATCTGCTCGATCACGGTGGTGGCCGGGTTGTCACCAGGATCATGGGCTCCGATCAGGCAACCGGGGAGCAGTTCGACGTTCTGTACATCGATGATATCTGCTCATTCCTCACGCCACGGCTGGTAGCTGACGTGAAGCGACGAGGTCTCGGTGTTGTGGGTGTGTTCGAGCCGACGGACGGGTCACATGCAAAAAGACGACTGCTCGAATGCGGCATCAGTGACGTCATTGAGTCGGATGCGTCAGCGGTCGAGTTCATCGAAAAGGCCTTGGCGACCCTGGCACACAGGCCAGTCGAAGCTGCCCCAGAGTTGTCCACCCATCGCGCTCTGACGATCGGCGTCCTTGGAAGTGCACAGGGAGTGGGATCAACCGAGCTTGCCGTTCAGCTCGCAACCCAGCTTGCCGAGTCGTCGTCGGCCGTTCTCGTCGATGCCGACACCTCATCTCCCAGCATCGCTCAGAGACTCGACTTGCCACTGCATCCCAACGTACGCACGGTCCTCGACGCTGCCCTGCATGGCGATGTAGCTGCGCCGTCCGCAGCCTCGTCTCTATCAGTTGTCGCCGGCGTGGCGGCGTCAGCCGAGGTGCCATCGCTCTCTCGTCAGGACCTATCCGTGATCTTGGACTCGTTTCAAGCCAACTCCGGATACGTCGTCGCCGACTTGGGGGCCTATCTCTCGATGATCCCCGGATCACTTCGAGAGTTCGCATCGCTCATCCTGGTGGGCGTCTCGGACCCTGTTGGAATAGCGCGGTTGGTGAGAGCTGCGGGGTCAGTGCAGGACACGGTTGAGCCCGATCGGATCCTGCTCGCGGTCAATCGGTCGTCTGGACGCCCGTATTTTGACGCCGAAGTCAGAGAGGAGCTGCGCAAGGCATTTCCTCAGCTGCCCGTGGTGGCGCTTCGTGAAGACCGTCAGATTCGTGACCTGGCCTGGGATGGCGAGGTGAGTAGACGGGGTGCGTTTGCCAAGGATGTGCGGCGTGTTGCCGGCGTTATTGAGGAGTCGCTCCGTGAAGTCTGACGTCTATGAGTCGCTCCGCAGGGAGGCTTTGGAGCGAATAGATGGCAAAGGCATCGACCCCGAGGTTGATGTCGAAGCAGTCAAAGAGTTGGTGGAGACCACTGTCGACGAATACCAGAGCCGAGCGCATCTCGGGGTGGGGCGTTCATTGGTCGATCCGGGAAGCACTCTCGACCGCCTTCTCCATTCTCTTACCGGGCGTGGGCCCCTCGCACAGCTCCTCGAGCGTGATGACATCGAGGAAGTGTTCGTCGAGGGTGATCAGGTCACCTATCTCGAGGCAGGAGGGTCGCTACGAGCTTCTCCCGTTCCCACCACGGAAGCCGAGAGCCGGACGACCATAGACCAGCTGATAGCGGCGACCGATCGTCGCCTTGATGCCTCAAATCCGATAGTTCAGGCTCGGATACTCAATGGGACCGCCCGCTTGACGGCAGTGATCCCACCTGTCGGCGACCACCTTTCAGCCACGATTCGGCGCTACGCCTTGCGTCGCCAAACAATGGACTCGCTCGTCGGTTTGGGCTCTTTGACCTGGTCTGCCGCCTCTTTCCTCGAGGCTGCGATGAAATCCTCGGCCTCGATTGTCGTTTCGGGCTCTCCGGGAGCGGGCAAGACCTCCTTTCTCTCCGCGCTCATCTCGGCTGTGCCGTCGTCGCATTGTGTGCGGGCTTGCGAGGAGGTGCGCGAGCTTCATGTCCCGCTGGTTCATGGGTCCTACTACGAGGCGCGCGCCGCGGCTCTGGATGGCACCGGTGAGATCAACTTGAGAGACCTCGTCAAGGTGACCCTTGCGATGCGTCCCGATCTCATCGTTGTCGGGGAAGTTCGCGGCGCGGAGGCTTTTGAGTTGACCAGGGCTGCCAACGCCGGTTGTGGCATGGCGTGCACGATTCACGCCAACTCCGCAAGCGATGCTCTAAACGCTCTGGTCAACGCGGCGCTGATGGCGGGTGAGAACGTGCCGGAGCGCGTGGTTCAGAAAGTGTTTGCCTCGTCGGTAGATCTTGTTGTCCACCTCGAGCGCGGCCAGTCGGACTCTGGGACTTCCATCAAGCGTGAGACCATGGAGATCCGGGCCATGGTGCCGTCGCTGCACGACGATTTCTCGACAGAGCCCCTCTTCGCCCGCGAACAGCTAGGTGCTCCCTTGAAGTGGACAGGTGCCCTGCCTCCGGACGACCTCAGTCGACGGCTGGAGGCAGTGCTGCCGGCGGGTCACACCATCTCCGACCTGATGTCAGAGGGGAGGATCGAGTGGTGACCTTCGTGGCTGCCTCCTGCTCGGCTATGGCAGTGGGGATGATCGGCCACCGCCTGATGAAAGCGCGACGATCAGTTGCGCGGGACTCACCAACTCGGGGAGTGGTTCACGGCCTGGATGTGCGGCCGCTCCAATTCTGGCTGACCGTTCTCGGCGCTGGGATCGTGACCTTTGCAGTCGTCTGGGCGGTCACCGGATTGAGTGCTGTGTCGTTGGTGCCGGCAATCGTCGTGGCGAGCCTGCCCAAGACCTACTTCGCCCGGAAGAGGGCGAGGAGGCTGGCGGCTGTCCAGGAGGCGTGGCCTGACGGGCTCCGAGACCTCTTGGCCTCGGTCCGGTCAGGATCGTCGCTCCCCTCAGCGCTGGAGCATCTGGCCACCTTTGGGCCGGCTCCGCTTCGGGAGGCTTTCCAGGGGTTTGGCATCTACGCGAGGTCGTTGGGGGTAGGTCCCGCTCTCGAGCTGATTCGCGATGACTTGGCCGATCCCACGTCAGACCGTGTGATCGAGGTTTTGGTTCTCGCCCATGACCGGGGCGGACGGGTGGTCCCGGAGATTCTCGAGGATCTGGCTGCCGCGACCACAAGAGACTTGTGGACGATGGAGCAGATTCGAACCGAAGCCCTCGAGCAGAAGATCAACTCGCGAGTCGTGTTCGTATTGCCTTGGCTCGTCTTGATAGCCATGACCGCTCGCAACGGGGCCTTTCGCGAGTTCTACTCCACCCCTGCTGGTGTCTTTGTTGTTGCTATTGGCGGGCTGCTTAGCCTCATCGGCATTGCCATCGCATCCAAAATGTCAGGACAGGCACCGGAGCCGCGAGTGCTCGGCGGCGGACCATGAGTGGCATCGGAGGTCTTGCGATTCTGGCGTCGGCCTCTTCTGCCGTGCTGATTGGGCTTGTGGTGAAACTCATAGCTCCACCACCAAGACGTCTTCGGTCCCGGCTTCAGCCGTATCTGACCCCGTCCCTGGCGAGTCCCTCCACCTCTGAGTCGAGCAACCCGGTCGCGATGGTCTTTGGCCCCATCGTTCGTGATCTCGCCGATTGGCTTGGGCGGCTGATGGAGCGTGGCGGTGACGAGGTGACGGTGTTGAAGATTCGACAGGCTGGTTGGTTCCTAGGGACGCCTGAGCAAGAGCTCATGTCGGCATATCGGGTCAAGCAGCTGAGCTCGATTGTCGTGTCAACGGTCCTGGCTTTGGGTGCTGGCTATGCGGTTGGGGCCTCGGTGCCAATGCGGGTTGCTTTGCTGATTCTCGGCCTGACGTTTGGGGCGAGTCGTACCAAAGGTCAGCTCAACAAGGCCATTGAGCAGAGACGCGAGCGGATGAAGATCGAGATCTACACGGTCAACCAGCTCTTGGCCATGCGGGTTAGAGCAGGGGGTGGCGTCGTTCAGGCCGTTCGCGCCATGGTCCAAAGAGGAAGCGGTGAGGTGATCACCGAGCTCGCCGATGCCCTTAGGTTGCATCGTGCCGGGTGGTCGGGCCCGGACGCCTTTCGCCGCATAGCGGAGATCACGCCTGAGCCGTTTTGCTCTCGTACTTACCGACTGTTGGCCACTGCGGAGGAGCGTGGGGCGGATCTCGCCACGTCACTTCTCGCCCTATCTGAGGATGTCAGAGAGACTCGCCGCGAATCGATCAAGCGAACGGCCACCAAGAGAAGGGCGGCGATGTTGGTTCCGACCATTGCCATCTTGGCCCCTGTGCTCATTCTCTTTGTGGCCGCCCCCCTTCCCTATCTGATAACTGCCTGGCAATGAAAGGAGAGAAATGCTGGAGACAATTCGCGCACTCGCAAAGGCACTGCGCACCGACGACCGGGGACTGAACACTGCTGAGCTGATGGGCAATGCAGCACTGGCGATTGCAGCGCTGGTTGTGATCTGGGGTGCGCTCCAGGCGCTCGGAGTCGACATAGTCGGTTGGATCCGCAGCTCCCTGATCGGCGGTTGAAAGACAAAGGGATCAGTTCGGTCCAGTTCCTTCTCGCGTCGGGGCTGGCGTTGGTTCTCTTTGTGGCGTTCATCAATATCGTTGCCATCCAATACGGACGAGGCGCGCTCCGCTCTGCGTTGGAGCAGGGGACTAGGTCGGGTGCTCTCACCGGATCGGTGGAGATGTGTGTTGACAAGGGTGTTGACGTCGCGGGCCAGCTGTTGGGTGGCCGCATGTCGGATGATCTCGTTGTGACCTGTGCGGTCGCTGGTGGCTCCATGGTTGCGAACGCATCTGTCACCTTCGAGTCGTGGAGCCCGTTCATGGCCGATGTCCCGATCGAGATGTCGGCACGCGCTGTCGTCGAGCCATGAGGGAGCATGGGCACGCTGCGGCCGAGTTCGCCATGGGAGTAGCGGTTTTGCTTCTTCCTGTTGCCCTCGTCGTGGCGTCATTCGGGCCATGGTCCGAGCGGCGGGTGTTCGCCGAAGCGGCAGCGGCGGAGGTGAGCAGGGCTGCTGTCCTGAGCCTGAACGAGAGGGCTGCTGGCGAACTGTTGGAGTCGCTCGCAAGAGAGCACGGTCTGGGCGACGATGAAGTCCGGCTCGGTTGGTGCGGGACCACTCCCTCTCCTGTTTCTGCTGCGAGTCATGGGTGTGTCTTGACCAGAGGCTCCGTGGCGACCTCTCGCGTGGAGGTTTGGGCTCCTTTGGTGTCCACTCCTTGGGGTGAGGTGGGAGGTCTCTGGGTGGGAGCGGAGCACTCGGAGCCAGTCGACTTGTACCGGAGTCTCCCATGAGGAGCGAGCGTGGATCTGCGACCTTCTGGATGCTGGGATTGAGTCTCTTGCTTCTGCTCTTCGGAGGGCTTGCTCTCGACTTCTGGCGCGGTCTTGCTACCCAACGCGAGCTTGCGGCCGTGGCCGACTCAGCGGCGATTGCAGCAGCATCGGGCATAGACGAGGAGGTGTATCGAGCCAGCGGAGAGCTTGTTTTAAGCCCAGATCGAGCTCGATCCCTGGCTCTAGCCTCAATCGGGTTTCAAGGAGTCAACACAACTTCGTACGAGGTGGTGACAAGCCCTGACGGTCTCTCCGTCACTGTCGTCATCGAAGGCGCCGTCGAGTTGGGGCTGCTCGGCGTTTTTGTCGATCAAAGCGATCCTCTGCGGGTGCGTGCCAGCGCAACTGCTCAACCTGTCCTCGTCCCCTGACAACTTCACACACCAGGTTCGCGGCGATTATTCTCATGCCATCACCCCGCATCTTCTGAAGGTGATGCGCGTTCGGGGGTGGTGTAATAGGTAACACGACAGGTTCTGGCCCTGTTATTGAGGGTTCGAGTCCTTCCCCCCGAGCAACGGTCGGCTCCGGTCGATCGGACAACTTGCCCCCGTCGTCTAGCGGCCCAGGACGCCGGCCTCTCAAGCCGGTAACGCCGGTTCAAATCCGGTCGGGGGTACTGCATCTCCACGCAACCTCAGGTAATAACGCCCAGATACGGGCCAAATCACCTCAGGTTGGCGGTAGTCATTCGCAACCTGAGGCCATAGGGACCAGATACGGGCCGTATTACCTGAGGTTGCGGGTGTGATGTTTGATCGGGGTGCATGGTGGGACAAGGCTTGCCTAGAGTCCGTTTCATGGGGACCTCAAAACGACTTCTGGTAGTGCTCGCCGTTGTGTTGGCAGCCTGCTCACCGGCCGCAACCGAAACCACATCGACCACCGCTGGCACAACGGCGGGAACCGAAGCTCCCGCCGCCACCGAGCCGGCGATGGCAGATACGACCACAACCGCTCCGGCTGCGGAAACGACACAGCCGTCTATGGATGGCAACGCAACCGTCGAGGCCAAGACGGCTGCCGTCTTGGCTGCTCTGCCCGACGGGTGGACCGGTAGCACCGACGCCGCGGTCAACGACGCCGCCAACGAGGACTTCGCCTACGACCCGTGCCTTCTGCCCGACGACTTCGACATCGACAATCTCGACGACTACTCGGCCGCAGCCCTGGTTGCTTCGTTCGAGGGGCCGCCGTCTGACCTCTCGCCGTTCGGAGCTCCGAGAGGTTCGATCGAGGCCCGTGTCTTCAACAGTGCTGGGGAAGCCGAGGAAGCCTTTGCCGTCTTCTCCAGGATCTGGGGAACCCCGGAAGGCCTCGAGTGCATGACCAACTCGGTGATTGCGATCATGGGTGACGACATGCCGGTCGAGGAGTTCACCGTCACGACAGAGTCTGTCTCCGTCGCCGGGTCGCAAGCCGGTGCCCGCTTCATCCTCTCCTTCGACATCCAGGGCTTCACAGGTGCCATCTACGTCGAGTTCCAGGGAGCCGTCAACGGGCCGTGCACGACCATCGCCAGCTTCATCACGTTCGTCGAGCCGTTCGACCGCGACGTGGCCGACGCGGTGTTCCAGGCTGCGGTCAGCGCCTAGACCGGCCTAACTGCTCCTGGACGAGAAGGGCTGACGCGAGGACCGTCTCCCCGATCTCCTCGGGGTCGCCGTCTCCGGGGAATCGGTAGCTGGGCCCGTAGACCGAGACGGCACCGATTGCCTTGCCGTCGGCGTTGCGGACCGGTGCTGCCACTCCGTTGATCTCAAGGTCGAAGTCGCCCATGGCCCAGACGTATCCGGCGCGGCGGGCCTGGGTCAGCTTGCTCCGTAGCGCCTTCTTGGAGGAGACAGTCGCAGTGGAGAAGGCCTCCATGCCCCGGTCGGCGAGCTGATCAACCGACGAGTCAGGCCAAGTCATGAGCAGCGCCAGCCCGCCGGCGACGGTGTGGAACGGGAAGCGGGCACCAGTCCAATCCCTGGTTCTCACCGACCCTTCGCTCCCGACGTGATCCACGTAGAGGGCCTCCTGGTCGTCGGCCACGGTCAGGCCGGTGCTCTCACCCAGGGTGTCGGTCAGCTCCCGAAGGAACGGCCGGGCCACTTCGCGCAGTGTGCTGATCCCGGCGCCGGCCCCCGCCAGTGAGATGAGGCCGGTGCCGATCACATACCCGCCTCCGGGTTCCACCCGGTCGACCGCGCCGACTTCTTCCAAGGAGGAGAGCACTCTCGAAGTGGTGCTCTTGGCCAGGCCCACCGCTCGGGCGACTTCGGACACACCGGCAGTGCCGTCAATCGAGCGGACTGCCCGAAGGACCGCAAAAGCTCTCTCTATCGACTGCACGTGAATCGCGATCCTACTGAGTGGGACGTTCCACTGGTCAGAACACAAACCTCGGCTTGGGGCAGCGGCACGCCATTTGCAGCGAATAAGTTGAATCGTCGTGCGGGATCGATACGACTTCGTGATCGTGGGCGGCGGCTCGGCCGGTAGCGCCCTCGCAAACCGGCTCAGTGCCGACCCGGGGACCAGCGTCCTCGTGCTCGAAGCCGGCCGCCCCGACTCCTGGTGGGACGTGTACATCCACATGCCGGCGGCGCTGGCCTTCCCGATCGGGAACAAGCGATACGACTGGATGTACGAGTCGGAACCTGAGCCGCACATGGGAGGCCGGCGGATCTATCACGCTCGGGGGAAGGTCCTCGGTGGCTCCTCGTCGATCAACGGCATGATCTTCCAACGGGGCAATCCCGGCGACTACGAGCGGTGGGCCGAGCGGCCCGGTCTCGAGAGTTGGGACTTCGCCCACTGTCTTCCCTACTTCAAGAAGATGGAGACGACGCTCGCCGGCGCCGACGAGTACCGCGGCGGCGAAGGCCCTTTGAAGCTGACCCGCGGGCCCGCCACAAACCCGCTGTTCAACGCCTTCTTCGAAGCAGCTCAGCAGGCCGGCTACCCGCTGACCGACGACGTGAACGGCCGACAACAGGAAGGCTTCGCCGCTTTCGACACCAATCGTCACAAAGGCCGCCGGCTCTCGGCGGCACGGGCCTATCTGCACCCGGTGCGCCGTCGCCCAAACCTCGACGTGGTGACCCGGGCCATGACCACTGGCGTCAGGTTTCGCGGGACCCGAGCCGAAGGCGTCGAATACCGGGTGCGGGGCAAGTCGCGGTTCGTCGCGGCCGGCGAAGTGATCGTCTGTGGCGGGGCGATCAACACTCCGCAGTTGCTCCAGCTCTCCGGTGTCGGCAACGCCTCAGAGCTGTCCGCCCTGGGGATCGAGCCAGTGGTAGACCTGGCTGGCGTCGGCGAGAACATGCAGGACCACCTCGAGGTCTACATCCAGTACGCCTCGAAGCAGCCGGTTTCGATGCAGCCCCATCTGGCCATGTGGAGACGGCCGATCATCGGGTTGCAGTGGCTGTTCGGAAAAGGCCCCGGGGCTACCAACCACTTTGAGGCCGGAGGGTTCGTCCGCTCCAACGACGATGTCGACCGGCCCAACCTGATGTTCCACTTCCTTCCATTGGCCATCCGATACGACGGCTCGGTCCCGGCAGGTGGCCACGGCTACCAGGTGCACATCGGCCCGATGTTCTCCGACGCCGTCGGATCGGTGAAGATCAAATCGCGGGACCCCGAGGACAAGCCGGCACTCCGGTTCAACTACTTGTCCACCGAGACAGACCGTCGGGAGTGGGTCGAGGCAGTTCAAGTAGCGAGACGGATCCTCAACCAGCCGGCCTTCGAGCCGTACAACGCCGGTGAGATCTCACCCGGGCCAGAGGTGGGCACCGAGCAGGAGATACTCGACTGGGTCGCACGCGACGGGGAGACGGCCCTCCACCCGTCATGCACTGCGCGGATGGGCCTGGACGAGATGTCGGTGGTCGATCCGGCGACGATGTCGGTCCACGGGACCGAAGGGCTTCGGGTGGTCGATGCGTCGGTGATGCCCGCCATCACCAACGGCAACATCTACGCACCGGTGATGATGATCGCGGAGAAGGCGGCCGATCTGATACTCGGGAACACCCCGCTTCCACCCGAGCACGTCGATTGGCACCGACACGCCGACTGACCGCGCTTTATAGCTTCTGAGACGTGTTCCGCCTGGTGGGAACCTTAGAAAGCTGGCGATTCCCCGGTTTGCTGAAGGCCCGGCGCGCTATGTTTGCTGACCAGGTAGCCCACGGCTGCCGTAGTCGGCTTGGAGGAACCAAGACCATGGACTGGAAACTATTCGACTCAATTCGCAAAAAATCATCACCACTTGAAGTTGACCTGATGGAGCATTACGCCCAGGGCGCGATCACCAGACGCGACTTCCTGAAGCGTGGTGCGATCCTTGGGCTCAGCGTGACATCGATGGCCGGTGTTATTGCGGCTTGCAGCCCCGAGCCCACGGATGGCACTGCCGCTCCCGGCACGAGCGGTGCTGGCGGGACCCAGGCTCCGGTAGCTGGCGGAAGCCTCAAGGCCGGCATCCAGCAGGGTGACGCCAACTCCGGCCTCGACCCGCTGAACATGCTCGACTTGGGTACCTACAGCGTGCTCTCACAGAGCTTCGAGTACCTGGTGGGCCTCGCTCCCGACGGCAACATCGGGAACACCGGTCTGGCCACCTCTTGGACCCCCAACGCCGACGGGAGTGCCTGGACGTTCAACCTTCGCGAAGGTGTGATGTGGCACGACGGGACTCCGTTCACGTCTGCCGACGTGGCCGCCACTGTCGATCGCATGGTTGTGGCCGGCGCCGGCCTCGCCGGTGTCGTCAGCGAGGGCGCGGTGGAGACACCGGACGACCTCACTGCCGTCGTCAACCTCGACAAGCCCAACGGGAACCTGCCGGTTCTGATCTCGATCTACAACCCGCAGTCGTTGATCACGCCCGCGGACTACTCGGACGGGACCACTCTCGACGCACGCCCATCAGGCACCGGAGCTTTCATCTTCGAGAGCCACGACCCCAACACGTTCACCACGGTGTTCAAGGCCAATGACAACTACTGGGGCGGCCGTCCCAACCTCGACGAGATCACCCTCATCGGGTTCGGATCTGACGGTGCTCGTGTCTCCGCTATGCAAGCCCGTGAGCTGGACATGATCCAGCAGTTCGGTGTGGTTGACGGTTCGAGCCTGCTCAACGACGACAACTTCACGGTGCTGAAGCCGCCGTCGTCCAACCACCGTCAGCTGTGGTTCAACACTCAGCTTCCGGAGGGCGGCCCGTTCACGGACGCCCGGGTCCGGAGGGCCTTCGGTTATATGCTGGATCGGCAGCAGATGGTCGACACCCTCTTCCAGGGCTTCGCCATCGTCGGCAACGACCATCCGGTCCACCCGACACTGCCGTTCTTCGACGCGGATGCAACTCCACAGCGGACGAGAGACATTGACATGGCGAAGCAGCTGCTTGCAGATGCCGGCCATGAGGGCCTCACCGCCACCATCGAGGTCGGTGAGATCCTGGCCAGCCCTGACATGGGTGCCATCGTCGAGCAGAACGCTGCCGAGGCCGGAGTGACTCTGTCGGTCAACGTCACGGCCAACTCCGACTTCTACGGCGAGTACTGGTGTGCAGGCGCATCCTGGGGAGCTCAGCCCGACACCGGCGGTCCCGGTCGCCCCTGCGGCGCATCGGCTGCCATCGGCATCGTCGACTACGGCCACCGGCCCACTCCAGACGTGTTCTTCGGGCGAGCCCTGGAGACGGATGGTGACTGGAACTCCTCGAACTACGCGTCGCCCGAGTTCGATGGGCTGTTCGCTGATTACCAGTCGGCGGTCGACGTCGCAGGTCAGAAGGCAGCGGTGGGTGCGATCCAGAAGCTCCTCCACGAGGACGCTCCTGCGTTGTACCCGTTCTTCTTCGACTACCTGGGCGGCCACGACAGCTCTGTGTCCAACGTGCAGGTCACTGCACTCGGGCACATGCAGTTCCACAAGGCGAGCAAGTCCGCCTGAGTAAGAGATATCGAGACAGTGTGGGGTCACCAGTCGTGGCCTCACACCGTCTCAACCAGCCGTGAGGCACTCCAGAGAGCGAGTCTGAGGTGAGCGAGTGAGACGGTTTGTTGGACGACGGCTTCTGCTGTCGCTGCTGACGCTCGTCATCATCCTCGTGCTCATCACGATGATCCCCAACGTTGCGCCCGGGGATCCGGCGCGCAAGATCGCGGGTGGCACGGCTTCTCCTGAGCGCCTGGCGGCCGTCACCGAGTCGCTGGGCTTGGACAAGCCCGTTGGCGAGCAGCTCGTCGATGTCTTCAGCAGTGTCTTTCGCTTCGACTTCGGCGAATCGTTCACCCGTCCCGGGACATCGGTCACCAGCCTGGTCCTGACCGCGTTGTGGAACTCGACCAAGCTGGTTGTGTACGCCCTGTTGCTTGTCCTGCCTTTGGCCATCGCAGGAGGGCTGCTGGCGGCTTACAAACGTGACACCTGGCTCGACAGGACCATCGTCAACACAGGGGTGGCGCTCTCGTCGGTGCCCGAGTTCGTCATCGGCGTCCTGTTCTTGGCCTTGCTGGCCGTGCCCTTCTCTTTCTTCAAGGTGCTGGCCAACCCACCGCCCGACGCCGGGATCCTCACCCAGATGCAGTTCCTGCTGCTCCCGGCCCTGACGGTGCTGACCGTCTACTTCGGCTACATCGCTCGTATCACCAGGGCGAGCACCATTACCGCTTTGGACGCCGACTACACTCGCACCGCGTTCATGAGGGGCCTGACCACCGGGCAGGTATTCAGAAAGCATGTGCTGCGCAACTCCCTGGTCCCCACCGTTGCTGTCGTCGGCACCCAGCTCGGCTATCTGTTCGGCGGGATGGTCGGCCTGGAGCTGATCTACAACTATCCGGGTCTGGGCCGTCTCATCTTCGACGCCGTTGACGCCGCCGACTACCCGTTGCTGCGCGGCGGAGTTCTCACCGTGGCGATCATCTATATGTTCGCCACTCTCGGCGCAGACCTGCTGATCGCATGGATGAACCCACGTGCCCGTTTGAGCTTGAGTGAGGCAGGATGACGACCAAGTCCGACCAGAGCCCCACACCTGACGGTTCGCCGGAGCAGAGCGGCGAGGCGATCAGGCAGGCCGCGGCTGCCACCCGGCGCCAGGTGCGACGGGAGCAGCGGGCACTCCTGCTCAGGACACCAGGCTTCATCGTCGGCTCGGTGATCGTCCTCTTCTGGATACTCACCGCTGTCTTCCCGGAGCTGTTCACGGTTTGGGGCCCGAAAGAGACAGTCGTCGACGACGCCGGGCAAACACTGTTGCGGACCCCGCCCAACAGCACTGCCTGGTTCGGCACCGATCGTCTCGCACGAGATGTGTACTCGAGAGTGGTCCACGGCTCGAGACCGATTCTGATCGCGGCCCCGGCGGCAACGCTCATCGCAGCTTTCATAGGGTCGTTGCTCGGCCTGATCACCGGCTACTTCCGTGGCTGGGTGGACGAGATCGTCAGCCGCCTCCTGGAGGCGATCCTCTCGATCCCGTCGATCCTCCTTGCGATTGTCATCGTCTTCACCTTCGGAGCGACGAACCCGGTGATCATCGGGACGATCGGCTTCCTCTTCATCCCCCCGATCGCAAGGACGGTTCGAGCTGCGACCCTGGCGGAAGCTCAGCTCGACTATGTCACTGCCGCCCGAATGCGAGGAGAGAGAAGCCTGTTCATCATCTCCCGTGAGATCTTCCCCAACGTCATCGGCGTGGTGATCGTCGAGGTCACCGTCAGGCTCGGCTACGCCATCTTCACCCTGGCCACACTGGCCTTCCTCGGGTTGTCCGGCGGCAACGTCACCGATCCCAACTGGGGAGTGGATGTGGCCCAGAACTACCAGCAGATCGTGGCCAGCGTGTGGTGGCCAACCGTGTTCCCTGCGCTCGCCATCGGCATCCTCGTGATCGGGGTCAACCTCATTGCCGACTCGATAGAGAAGGTGCTCAAGTCATGACCACATTGCAGAACCCGCCGACGGCAACCGAGACACCGGCCCTGGCCATCACCGATCTGCATATGTCGTATGTGGTTAGAGGAAAGCCACGCGAGGTGCTGCGTGGTGTCACCTTCGAGGTCAGGCCCGGAGAGGCCTTCGGCCTGGTTGGTGAGAGCGGGTGTGGCAAATCGACCACTGCATACGCCGCGTTGCGCTATCTGCCTCGCAACGGCCTCATAACCGGTGGCAAGATCGAGGCGAGCGGTCGCGAGCTGACGGCGATGTCAGGCTCGGAGCTACGCGAGTTCCGAGCCCATGACGCATCGATGGTCTATCAGGACCCCGTCCAGGCGGTCAACCCTGTGCTGCAGATCGGCCGTCAGGTGGCCGAGTCCTTCACAGTCCTCGGTCATTCGTCCGGAGAGGCTCGCGATCTGGCGCGCAAAGCCCTAGAGCGAGTTCATATTGCCGACCCCGTCGGTGTCATGGAGAGATACCCGCATCAGCTGTCCGGCGGGATGCTCCAGCGTGTCGTCATCGCCATGGCACTGGCATCCGATCCCTCCCTGCTGGTTCTCGACGAGCCAACCACTGGTCTCGATGCGACCGTTGAAGCCGAGGTTCTGGACCTGGTTCGCGAGCTGCGTGACGAGATCGGCGCCGCCATTCTGCTGATCGCCCACAATCTGGGTGTCATTCGCACGATGTGTGACCGCGTCGGTGTCATGTACGCGGGGCGCATGGTCGAGGAAGGCACTGTCGACGAGGTCTTCGACGGGCCGAGCCATCCCTACACCGTGGGGTTGCTCAACTCGATTCCACGTCACGGTTTGCGCAAAACCGACCGCGAGCTGTTCTCGATTCCAGGGAACCTGCCCCAGATCGGCGACTCTCTCCCCACCTGCGTCTACGTGGACAGATGTCCGGTTGTCACCGAACTCTGCCGCTCCGAAGTGCCCCCCATCGTCGATCGTTCGGACTGGCACTGGACCCGTTGCCATCACCCAGACCGCATTGGCGAGATCCCCGAGCCCGAGGAGATTGCTGCCGACCACCTCGTCGGTGAGGAGGAAGTCATCGGGGTGCATGGCGTGTCGAAGACCTTCCATCAGCGCTCGGGCGACGTCCCAGCTCTAGTCGCGGTGGATCTCGGTTTCGCCGAAGGCGAGACCCTCGGGCTCGTCGGCGAGTCAGGCTCGGGCAAGTCGACCTTGGCCAAGACGATGCTCGGCGTCTACGAGCCGGATGAAGGCGGCGCAATCACGCTGCGCGGCCGTCCCATGGCCACCAAGGCGACTCAGCGGATAGAGGAGTCGATCCGCTCGATTCAGATGGTCTTCCAAAATCCCGACTCTGCACTCAACCGGTCCTGGACAGTGCGCCGGATCCTCACTCGCGCCGTGTCCAAGCTCACCGGTGTCACCGGCCCCGAAGCCGATTCCCGTGCCGTCGAAGTGGCACGGGCGATGCAGCTCTCGGAGCGTCACATGGACATGCGGCCCCGCCAGCTGTCAGGTGGCCTCAAGCAGCGCGTCGCCATCGCCCGCGCATTCGCCGGGGATCCCGATGTGGTGGTATCGGACGAGCCGACCTCGGCCCTCGACGTGTCGGTCCAGGCTGCGATCTTGAACTTGCTCGCCGAGCTGCAACGTGACGTCCGGACCAGCTACCTGTTCATCAGCCACGACATCGGTGTGGTTCGCTACCTGTCAGATCGAATCGCAGTGATGTACGTGGGCAGGCTCATGGAGCTGGCGCCAACCGACGCCATGTTCGACGGCCCGAATCACCCCTACACCGAGGCATTGCTCTCGGCAGTCCCCAGTGTTGATGGCGAGGCCGAGAACCGGATCCCGCTCACCGGCGAGATCCCCAGCCCCAAGGACCCGCCACCGGGTTGTGTGTTCCACACCCGATGCCACCGCTTCATCGAAGGCACCTGTGATGTTCTCGAGCCACCTGTCGTCGAGGTGCGGCCAGGGCACACCATCAGGTGCCACATCCCGCCCGATGAGCTTGCTGCTGCTCAGGCGGAAGATCTGGGGGATCTGCGGGATGTGCTCAGAGCTGAGAGGCAGGCCTAGCGCCCTTTCCACTCGGGCTCGCGGCCCTCGGCGAAGGCTCGCGGCCCCTCTTTGGCGTCCTCACTATCGAGCACTGTCTTGTATTCGAGGATCTCGCCGCTTCGGAGAGCCTCGTAGGCGTCTGACAGGCTCAGGTGCGCGGTGTCTCTCATCACCGCGATCGTGGCCTCAACCGCAAGTGGCGCCATGGCGGCGATGCTCTCGGCAACCGATCGGGCCTCGTCCATGAGCAGCTCACCCGGGACTACCCGGTTGACGATCCCCCAGCGCAAGGCCTCCTTGGCCGGCATCCGGCGGCCGGTCAGGATCAGCTCTTTGGCGACCGACGATGGGATGAGGCGGGGGAGTCGGATCGATCCTGAGTCCGGGATCACGCCCACGGCAAGCTCACCGAAGAACATCTCTGCATGATCGGAGGCCACCGTCAGGTCAGCGGCGAGAACCAGCTCGAACCCACCGCCGACGGCCATGCCGTTTACGGCCGCGATCACCGGCTTGTTGAGCCCGGGCAGCTCGGGGAAGCCTCCAAAGCCACCCGCTCCGTAGTCGGCCTCGTACTCCTCACCTTCGACCGCGGCTGAGAGGTCCCATCCGGCGGAGAAGAAGCGGTCGCCGGCCCCGGTCAGGATTGCCACGCGAGCGTCGGGGTCGTCCCGAAAGGCGGTGAAGACTTCGCTGAGCCGGCGACTTGTCGCTGCGCTGATCGCGTTGGCCTTGGGCACGTCGATGGTTATCTCGAGCACTGGGCCGTTGTTGGCCACGTCGATCCCGCTCATGACACGTTCACCATCGCGTCGAGGGCGACAGCTCTGCCGCTTGCCATCACCAGCGGGTTGATCTCGATCTCCATGATTCTCCGATCTTTCTGACGGGCCTCGAGCATCTTGTCGACCACATCCAACAGGTGCTCAGGGTCGAAGCCGTTGACGCCGACGTGGCCTAGAGCTTCGCCAAGAGCCTTGGCGGTGGTCGGGATCATCAGGTGTTCCCGCTTGTCGAGACGCTCCACGCTGGTGCCGCCCGATGCGATGGTCGACATCCAGCCGAGGTCGGTGGCCCGCAAGTTCAGCATCACCTCTGATGAGTCGTGCTGGACAGTCTCCTCCACCAAGTATCGGTCGGTTTCGGGCATGGTGTCGGTCCGCTCCTTGACGAGCTCGGAGTTGTCGAGGCCAACTGCAACAGCGCCCATGGCCGCTTTGTGGTCCAGCCCCAGGACCTTGACCGTCCGCGGGTAGGGGACGTTCCCAGACGTCGGATCGGCGAGCACTTCACCAATAGGGATGTCGATGCCGGCCGCTTGGAGAACCGCCTTCGACGCGTGCTCGTCGAGCGTTGTCACCGAGGTCGGTGCAGGAGCCTGGAGCACGGGGTCATCTGATGATCCTGATCTCATCGAGCCCAAGGCCTCCATGGTCTCGGCAAGGCCGAGCATCGGGATGAGGCCCATGTCGTGCAGTCTGGTTTGGGCTTCCTCCGGCATGTTCTCCGGAAGGGTGGCCACGACGAGACCCGGTCGTCCGGCGGCCGCGGTAGCGAACGCCTGGCAGGCCGTCCACCAGTCCTCGGGGATGTCACCGCCGGGGAAGTCGAGCACGAGCATGGCGACGTCGAAGGGCCCGTCGACCAGAGTGCCAAAGGTCTTGGCTTGGGATGCGCCATCACCCCAGGAGAGGGTGTGATAGTCCATGGGGTTGCTCACGTTGACCAAGTGGTGCACGGTGTCACGCACCTGAGCAGCGTGACTCTCTGTGAGCTTGGGCAGGTCGACTCCGTGGGAGGCTGCCAGGTCTGCCACATGCGCCGCCTCGCCTCCGGATGCGCTCAGGGAGACCACCCGGGACTTGGGTGAGACCTTGGCTCCCAGTTTCAGCGTCTCGAGAAAGGCCGGGATCGCTGAGACGCTAGTCACTCCGTAGTGGGCGAAGAAGGCGTCGTAGACATCTGATTCGCCGGCCATGGCCCCGGTGTGCGACGACGTGATCAGAGAGCCTCTCGCCGACGTCCCCATCTTCAGGGCCACAATGGGAATCCCCTTCTTGGCCGCTTCGATTGCCACCGCTCCAAAAACCTCGGGGCTGGACAGTGACTCCAACTGGACTCCGATCGCGGTGATCCTCTCGTCTTCGATCATCGCAGCCATGTAGTCGGATATGCCGAGGTCGGCGAGGTTGCCGGCCGTCACCAGGAGCCCGATGTCGAGGCCGCGTCGGGCCATCGTCATGTTGATCCCGATGTTGCCGCTTTGAGTGATGATGCCGACGCCTCGTTCCACCGGTTTCATCCCGTGCACATCGGGCCAGATCGCGGTCTTGTCGAGGGCGTTGACGAACCCGTACGTGTTGGGCCCGATCACAGGGACACCGCCCGCCGCTTCGATCAGCTCCTGCTGGAGATCCTGGTCGCCAGACTCCGCGAACCCGGACGAGTAAAGGACGATGGCCCCCGCCGACAGCGCTGCAAGAGCCGAGGCGACTTCCGGTGTCTGCTCGGCCGGAACCGCCACGAAAGCGGCGTCTGGAGAACCAGGCACCTCACGGATCGATCTGAGGCATCGGCGGCCTCCTATCTCATCCCGGTTGGGGTTGACCGGCCAGATGTCGCCGTCGAATCCGAGACGGTCGAGCTGCTCGACAACTCGCTCCGCCTCTGCTCCGCCCACCACCACAACCGACTTGGGCCGGAGCAGGCGCTCGAGACGTCCCGGATCAGCCGCCATGGGGCCGGAGCATCGATCGAGAGATGATGTGCCGTTGAATCTCGGTGGTGCCGTCCCAGATCCGATCGACACGCGTGTCACGCCACAGTCGTTCCAGAGGCATCTCATCCATCAGGCCCATTCCTCCGAAGATCTGGATCGCCTCGTCGGTCACGAACGTGCACATCTCGGTGGCTACCACCTTGGCCATCGCCGCATCGGCATCCGTCATGGTCCCCTGGTCGTCTTTCCATGCGGCACGGAGAGTGAGCAGCTCGGCGGCCTCGTATTGGGTTTGCATGTCGGCGAGTTTGAAGGAGACGCCCTGAAACTTCCCGATCTTCTGGCCGAACTGCTCTCTCGACGAGGCCCATTCGGTCGCGAGTTGAATCGCGCGGCGGGCTCTGCCGAGACAGACGGCGGCAACTTGGATCCGGGTGCTTCCCAGCCACTCGTTGGCAACATCGAATCCGCGGTGAAGCTCGCCGAGGACCGTGCCGCTGGAGACTCGAGCGTCCTCGAAGGTGACGATTGAATTGTGATAGCCGCGGTTGGAGACGCTGTTGTACCCGGGGGAGACGGTGACGCCGGGAGTGTCGAAGTCGACGAGGAATGACGTGATCCGCTTGCGGAGGCCCCGTGCCGTCTCCTCTTCACCTGTGGCGGCGAAGAGGATCACGTAGTCGGCCAAGTCGGCGTGACTGATGAAGTGCTTGGTCCCGTTGATGACGAACTCGTCTCCGTCCTGGGTCGCCGAGCACTTCATCCCTCGCACGTCCGACCCGGCGTCGGGCTCGGACATCGCCAGGCACTCGACCCTCTCACCACGAATCGTCGGCAGCAGCCATCGATCGACCTGGTCGCCCTGGCATGCCCGAAGGATGTTCGATGGCCGGGCCACTATGTACTGGAGCGCATACGAGGTGGCGCCCAGCTCGCGATCGACCAAGCTCATGGTCAGGGAATCCAGACCTCCTCCTCCGAGCTCTGTCGGCATGTTCGCCGCGTAGATGCCTGCGTCGATGGAGCGCTCCCTGATCTGGTCGACCAACTCGGACCTCACCTTCCCAGACCGCTCGACCTCTTCTTCGTAGGGCATCAGCTCGTTCTCGGTGAAACGGCTTGTTGTGTCGATGATCAGCTGCTGCTCGTCGGTCAATGAGAAATCCATCAGGGAACCTCCATGGTCAGTTCGACTCCTGGGTCGAATTCCGCGTGTGTCGAGGCGATCCTCGACACTGCTTCGGCGAGGTGCTCAGGCATCGGTGAGACCTTGCCTCTCTCGGTGTCGACGTGGAGAAGCATCTGCTCCACTGACCCCAGGCGGCTCCCGTCGCCGGCATCGATGATCGAGTGGACGAGGTGGAGTCGTTTCGCGTCGGCGCCGGCCAAGAAGGTCTCAACGACCAGACGTTGATTCAGATGGCCCTCGGCCTTGAACTTGATGTGGGTCTCAGCCGTGTAGAAGGACGCACCGCTCGACCGATAGCTCTCATCGACCCCGATGTAACGAAACAACTTGTCCGAGGCCCACCCGGCGACGACGAGGAAGGCGCTTTCCGTCATGTGCCCGTTGTAATCCACCCAGTCCGGTTCCACGACGCATTCGTAGAGGTGCAGGGGAGCAGGAACGTCGTGTCCGGGCTGCCACTCCTCTGCGCCTGTTCTGAGGATCGCCGCCTCCCGCTCGGCGAGGATCTTCCCGGCCCCGACATCAACTGACTTCAACGCACGCATCACCGCGATCAGGTAGTCGTCTCTGAGCTGCTCCAACTCGTCCACGCTTCTTTCGCCGGCCTGGTCGCCGGTTCCTCGAGCCATGGCTTCGATCAGCTCTTCACTGAGCGCCGGTGCCTTGAGGTGGGTCCACGGCAGCTCCAGAGCTGGGCCGAACTGGTCGAGCATATGGCGAATCCCACCCTGGCCACCGGCGAGATAGAAGGTCAGGTTGGTTCCCATCCCGGCCCACCGCAGCCCTGGCCCGTAGATGATCGCTTGGTCCAGTTCGTCAGTGGTGGCCACGCCGTCGTTCACGAGATGCAGGATTTCGCGCCACACCGCTTCTTGAAGTCTGTCGGAGAGATAGCCCTCGATCTCGTTGCGAACCACAAGAGGGTGCATGCCCAGGCCGGCGTAGAACTCGACTGCTCGATCGACCGTCTCGGGCGAGGTTGAGTCACCGGCCACGACCTCCACCAACGGGAGCAGGTAGACGGGGTTGAACGGGTGCCCGACAACAAATCGGCCCGGGTGCTTCAACTCGGACTGCATCTTCGAGGGGAGGAGCCCCGATGAGCTGGAGGCGATGATCACTTCCGGTCCGGCGGCGCTCCCCAGCTCTGAGTGGACCGCTGCTTTGATATCGAGATCTTCGGGCACGCTCTCCTGAACGAGGTCGGCTGACTCGGCGACTTCGGCCGCAGATCCCACCCACTCCACCGCGGTGGGGTCGGCCTCAGCGAAGACGCCCAGTCGGATCGCGGCGGGCCATGCCTTCTCGATGCCGGCGACCAGCCGATCGTGAGCCCCGTCTGCCTGATCGCTGGCCACGATGCTGTGGCCGCGAGCCAATGCCCGCACCGCCCATCCGGTACCGATCACCCCGGTTCCGACGAGACCTACCTTCACGGAGTCACGTGCTCAGAAGGCGACATTGTCGAGGCCTTTGAGGTCGAGCGTCTCCCGCGCCTCCGCGGGTGTTGCGACTTCCTTGGACAGCTCGTCGAGTATCCGGACGATCTTCTCCACCTGCTCCTGGTTGGATTCGGCCAGCCGCCCCTTGCGGATGTAGATGCCGTCTTCGAGCCCGACCCGGACATGGCCGCCCAGCGTGGCTCCGGCAGTCACGATGTCGAACTGGAACCGCCCGCCGCCGAGGATCGACCACTCGATGTCCTTGCCGAACAGCCGGTCCGCAGCCTGCTTCATGGCCACCACGTTCTCGATGTCGGGGCCGATGCCACCCAGTGTCCCCATGACGAATTGCATGAATATCGGTGGTTTCACCAGACCTTGATCTGCGTAGTAGGCGAGGGTGTAGAGGTGGCCGATGTCGTACGCCTCGAACTCGAACCTGCATCCGGTCTCGGCGGCCAGCTCGGTGAGCATGTACTCGATGTCGGCGAACCGGTTGACGAAAGGCTCGGTTCTGGTGCTCTCCAGGAACGACTCTTCCCAGTCGTACTTCCAGCGCCCTTCGTACTTCGGGATCATCTGGAAGAGCCCGTAGTTCATCGTGCCCAGATTGCAGGTTGCCAGCTCGGGCTGGAGTTCCTTGATGACTCGAAGCCGGTCCTCGATGCTCTGGCCGGTCGCCCCGCCGGTCGTTATCGAGATGATCGCATCGCTTCGCTCTTTGATACCCGAGCAGTAGTCACGGAAGATGCCGACATCGGCGGTCGGCCTGCCGTCGTTGGGGTCGCGGGCATGGATGTGGATCACGGCTGCTCCGGCAGCGTTCGACGCCACTGCCTGATCGACGTGGTCCTCGACGGTCATGGGGATGTCGTTGTTCATCGTCGGGGTGTGGGAGGCCCCGGTGATGGCGCAGGTGACGATTCGCTTGTCGGCCATGGTGCCTCCTAGGAGAGACGGAACTCGTTGTTGACCCGCTCCAGGACCCGGAGCTTGCTCATGAAGTCGTCGCGCTCAACATAGGTGCCTTGCAGGTGCCTCGGGCCGGTGTTGGGGTCGAACTCGGCCCGGGCGTGGAGGACTCGCCGGTTGTCGAAGACCTGGCAGTCGCCGGGCTCCATCTTGAACTCGTATTCCAGTTCAGGGTCGCGCAGGATGTTTCCGAATACCTGCCAGGCCTGATAGAAAGGCTCGATCAGCTCCGGGTCGAGATCGACCGCGCCAAGCAAGGCGCTGTGGACACGGACCTCTTCGTGGTTGCCGTCACCGTCGAGGACGATGACGCGTTGGTGGTTGCGCACGTCGTGCCCGTTGTCGAGGAACAGGTAGGGCACTTCGACTGATGCGAGCAAGTCGTGCATGTCCGGGTGCTGCTCGCGGAGCCGGCGAGCAGCTTCGAAGCCGTCGACAAGGATGCTGTCTCCGCCCTCAGCCTCGAACTCGATGCAGTGGAGGAACTGAAGCCCGGGGAGGTTGCGCCGGTTCACCACGTCGGTGTGGGCTGTCAGCTTGACCGAGGTGAAGGCCAGGTTCTCGGGATCGGGCTTGGAGATGACCTGGAACTCCCGGCCAAAATGGGTCTCCTGGATGTGAGCGATCCGGTTTGCCAGCTCGATAACCGCCCCTACCCGGGTAGGCACACCGGTCACGATTGCGAACCCGTAGTCCCTGACCAGAGTGAGCCAGCGCCGCAGGCCTTTGTCACCCGAATCGATCTCCCCCAGGGAGATCCGTGGCGGGTCTTTGGCGATGGAGGAGGTCCAGAGCACCGGCTTCTCGCGCCGGGAGTCGCGGCCTTCACGGCCGTAGCGGTTGGCTTGCAGCCACGCCGCACTCATTGATGTCTTGTGACCGTCCTGCCAAGTGATGTCGAGGAACTCGTCGAAGGATGCCGACTCGGGCTTGACGTCGAGGTCGATCTCCACATTGTCGAGGAGGCGCTCCCAGGCATCGGGGTGCTTGCACTCGGGGCACGGGCAGTTGTCCCGGAGCCATATGTAGTGGAGATCGATGGTCTCGCCGTCGGGCCATTGCAGTGCCAGCGTGCGATCTCCGAGGGTGGGTGTAGTGGGCATGTCACCTCCATCCTGCTCAGTGCGTTCTGCTGGGCGTTCTGCTCAGTGGAACGTCTTACCTATCGGAACAGATCGAATGTACATCACGACATGGCTCGGTGAGGCCGCAACTAGGCACTTTCGCGACTGCTGGTCACCCCGAAGGTGACCGCTGCGACGACCACCAGGGCCCCGATGACCGTCGCAGTCGAGGGCAGCTCGTCCAGGAACAGGGCCGCCCACGTGCTGGCTGCAACCGTCTCGACCGGTGTGAACAGGCCGACCTGGGCGGCAGGCAGGAACCGGGTGGCCGTGGCGATCGAGACTCGGCCGGCGGGCCCGGTGAAGAGGCCGACAACTGCCAGAACCAGGATTGCGCTCAGATCGACCTCCAGAGGTTGCGCCGGGATGAAGGCGATCACGGCGATCAAGAAGCCGCCGATGCCAACGATCAGTTGTCGGTTCAATGAGGGATGCTTGCGCCAGATGACCAGGTTTGTGGCGAAGCCGGTGATTGCGATGACGGCATACAGGTCGCCCAGTCCCGTGCCGGCGCCGACTGACCCGGAGACGATGATCAGGATCCCGCCGATGGCGGTGGCGATGGCCAACCACACCCGCGGCGCCGTCTTCTCGCCGATGGTGAAGTGGGCTACCAGGGCAGCCACCATCGGCACGGCGGCCACGATGGCGACGACATTGGACACAGCGGTCTGGTCGATAGCCAGGATGAAGAAGTTGGTGCTGACGGCCTGAAGCGCGCCTGACACCCACACCATGCGCCCTTCGGAGCGGGCGACCGCGAAGACCGAGCGGCCGGTGCGAAGCGGCACCAGGATCGCCATCGCCACGGTGATGAAACAGCCCACCCAGAAGGCGTTGTTCCAGGCCGTCTCCTCGGTCAGGCGGAAGCCAAGTGAGTCGAGGCTGATCAGCAGCGAGCCGGCTGCTGCAAACGCAACGCCCTTTTGGTGTGGCTTCAGAGATGTCAACATCGAGCAGACTATCGACGCTTCGAGCTGTCAATACCAAGCACCTGGAAGAGAGTTGAGATGAGCGCCTCCGACACAATGCGCGCCTACGTGTTGAACGGCCATGGCGACATGGACATGCTCTCGTGCCATAGAGACTGGCCCAAACCTGCATCACGGCCCGGCGAAGTATTGATCGAGGTCGCAGCCTGTGGGGTGAACAACACGGACATCAACACCCGCGTCGGTTGGTACGCGGCTGGCGGTTGGGGAGGTGATATGGAGTTTCCCCGGATCCAGGGTGCAGATCCGGTGGGACGGATCGTCGAAGTGGGTGACGGGGTCGAGCCGCGGCGGCTCGGAGAGCGGGTCCTCGTCGACGCCTGGGTCCGGGGTGAAGACGGGTCGGAAGCCAGATATCTCGGCTCGGAGATCGACGGAGGTTTCGCGGAGTATGTGGCGGTGCCCGCCGCAAATGCCCATGCGGTGGAGACCGACCTCACCGATGTCGAGCTGGCCGGGTTCCCCTGCTCCTACGCCACTGCCGAGCACATGCTTCATCGGGTTGCTGTTGCATCAGGGCAGTGGGTGTTGGTGACCGGAGCGTCAGGTGGTGTGGGTGTCGCGTTGATTCAATTGGCAAAGCGAAGGGGCGCTCGAGTCATCGCGCTCACCAGTGAGCCCAAGATGGGGGAGGTGGGCAGGCTCGGAGCCGACGTCGTTCTGGACCGCGACTCGAACGACGTCGACCAGGTGATTCTCCAGAAGACGGGAGGAATCGATGTCTTCGCCGACGTTATTGGCGGCCATCAATTCGCCCCCCTCTTCGAGACGATCCGGCGTGGTGGTCACTATGTGGTGGCGGGGGCGATTGCCGGGCCTGTGGTCCCGCTCGACCTCCGAGCCCTCTACTTGCGCGACATCACCATGCACGGAGCGACGGTTCTTCCCCCCGAGGTCTTCGCCAACCTGGTTGGGTACATCGAGCGCGGTGAGATCGAGCCGGTGGTGGCGGGCGCCTACTCGCTGGAGGAGCTGAAGCGGGCCCAATCCGACTTCATGGAGAAGAACCATGTCGGGTCGATCGTCATCGAGATAGGAGCTAGTCAGTGAAGCTGAGCGGCCAGTGCCTGTGCGAGGAGGTCCAATACACCGTCGAAGGCCCGGCTCGAGACATCATCAATTGCCATTGCACGCGTTGTCGTCGCAGCACGGGCCACTACATGGCCGCCACTCAGGCCAAGCGCGAGGATGTCACTGTTCGTGGCGGGACGCTCCGGTGGTACGCACCCGTGGAGGGAACCGAATACGGGTTTTGCGAACGTTGCGGGTCAACCTTGTTCTGGCGGAGCGAGCGGACCGCCGGCTCGATTTCGATCGCGGCGGGCACCTTGACGCCCCCTACCGGCTTGAAGACGACCAAGGCGATATTCGTTGACTTCGGAAGTGACTATCACGTCTATGACGACGTAGAGAGCTTCCCCGAGGACACCTGATCGCGCCAGGAATAGAGAGGCTCGTACCCGAGAATCCGCCTGGCTTTCTCGATCGAGAGAAGTGACTCGTGCTCTCCCGTGCCAGGGGCGAGGGGCACGCCGGGGAACACCGCCTCGACTAGCTGCTCGTTGGTCAGGTCCATGATCGTGTCTTCGGCTGCGATGGTGACTTCGTGCGCCCCGCTGATGGTGGCTTGGAGGCCCAGGCGAGCAGCTGACGCGGCGTCTCGCGCATCGATGTATCCCCACAAGTTGAACTTTCTGCTCGTTGGGTCGCCGTGATAGCCGGGCACGAGGGAGTAGGAGGCCGGGTGCTCGGCCGCAGTGTGCAGCACGTTGGACAGGCGGAGCCCGATAAAGCTGGTTCCAGAGATCTCATGCAGCCGCCGCGCCCCCTCCTCGCACGCAACCTTGGAGATGGCGTACGAGTTCTGGGGTATCAGAGGGTGCAGGTCATCGACTGGCAGGTAGTGAGGTGCCACATTGTCGAACGGGAACCCGAAAACCGTCTCTGATGAGGCCCACACGACGCGCTCGATCCCGAGACGGGCTGCTGCCCACATCACGTTGTACGTT
The DNA here is from genome assembly GCA_028285585.1 of Acidimicrobiia bacterium. Taxonomy (GTDB): domain Bacteria; phylum Actinomycetota; class Acidimicrobiia; order Spongiisociales; family ZC4RG35; genus CAXMPK01. The sequence goes on along the minus strand of JANQOU010000006.1, from coordinate 126,913 downwards.
GTGACAGTGTTGCCTTCGAAGCGTTCGGCGCCCGTTGACGCATCGATGTCCGGCACCGGGTTGGCAGCGACGTGAACCACGGCGTCCATGCCGTCGAGCGCTGCTGCGAGTGAGCTGAAGTCTCGAAGGTCGATAGCGTTGGTCTCGCAGTCTGGATTGTCGACTAGGTCGATGTTGATCACGTCGTAGCCGTGAGCGAGCAGGTCGGCGATTACGTGGCGACCCACTCCACCGCTTCCTCCCGTCACGGCAATCCGCTCGAGTCTCATGAGCGACCGCGGCGACGGCTGGCGGGCTGATTCATCCGAGATCAGGGAACAGAGGCTCGAGGGGTTGGTACAAGTCGCGGAAGGACGCGTATGCGGCGAGGTGTGCCTCGGCGTCGGCCCCCGGCTCCGTTGTCTCCATCTTCGTCACCACTCGCGCCGCCTCGGTCACGTCCGGCCATATGCCGACACCGATCCCGGCGAGGAGCGCTGCCCCGAAGGCGGCACCCTCGACGGTCTTCACCGTTGCCAGCTTCGCATCAAGGGCATCGGAGATGATCTGTCTCCAGAGTTTCGAGCGGGTGCCCCCACCCGAGGAGTTGAAGACTGCCGGCATGATGATGCCGGCATCACGCATCAGGCTGGCGCCATCGGCGAGGCCGAAGGCGACCCCTTCGAGGACGGCGCGTGTCATGTGGGCTCGGCTGTGCCGGATGGTCAGGCCGATGAAGGCGCCTTTGGCGTGCGGATTCGAGTGAGGTGTGCGCTCACCTGTGAGGTAGGGAAGGAACCGGAGGCCGTCTGCGCCGGGCCCGACGCTGGAGGCTTCGGACACCAGCTCGTCGAAGGGGACGTCAGGTGCGAGGGCTTCCCGAAACCACCTCAGCGACCCTGCTGCGGACAGCATCACCCCCATAGCGTGCCACTTGCCGGGCACCGCGTGACAGAACGCATGGACTCGACCCTTTGGCTCTACGACAGGCCGGTCAGAGGCCACGAACACCACTCCCGATGTCCCCAACGACAGGGCTCCGGTGCTGCTGTCGACTGCTCCGACACCTACTGCGTTCGCAGCTTGATCGCCGCCGCCTGCGACGACCGGGGTGCCGGGAGCAAGCCCGGTCAGCCGGGCAGCTTCGGTGCCCACGGTCCCGGTCACCGATTGCCCTTCGAACAGTTCCGGCATCTGTCCTGGCGAGAGGCCGACCAGGTCCATCATCTCCCCAGACCAGCGGCGGTTGGCGACGTCCATCAACAAGGTTCCTGACCCGTCGGCCATGTCGGTTGCCACAGCGCTGGTGAGCATGAACCTGACGTAGTCCTTGGGCAGCATGATCGATGCGATCCGATCGAACTCCTCCGGCTCGTTCTCACGGACCCAGAGCAGTTTCGGGGCGGTGAAACCGGTCATGGCATCGTTCCCGGTGAGGCTCACGAGCTGCTCGGGCCCTATCTCACGGCGTATCCGATCACACTGGTCCGCGGTTCGCTGGTCGTTCCACAGGATTGCGGGCCGGATCACATCACCGGCAGCGTCGAGCATCACAAGACCGTGCATTTGCCCACTGAGCCCCACAGCGGCCACTTCCGAACCGTCGATTTCGGCTTTGCTCAGGGCGTCGGCGATTGCTCCCACGGCGCCTTCCCACCACTGCCCAGGGTGCTGCTCGGCCCATCCGGGTCTTGGTGTCTCATAGCCATACTCGCGAGTGCCAGTGGCGATTGGATCCCCGGTCCCGTCGACCAGGATCGCCTTTGTCGCGGTAGTCGAGGCGTCGATTCCGATCAGGTAGCTCAAGCAGGCTCCAACACTTCGCCGATAGCCGTCTGCATTGTGATGCTCTCGCGCACCCGCCACACCTCACGGTGGCCGGTCGTCTGGCCGGGGCTCAGCTCTCTCAGCGTGCTCACCGTCTCCAGTTCCACGAAGTCCGGCCCCGAATAGACCTGAGCGGAGGCTCCTAAATCCGGGATGGGGTCTGGGGCGGGATCGGTTCGCTTGGAGAAGAGGAGGCCGTCTCGGAAGTAGCCCATTGAGCCGGCGTCGGGCCGAACGCCGATCTTGCATGGGTTTCCTGCCACAGCCTCGATCAGCACGTAGCCGTCTTCAACGGAGATCCGAGGGTCATCAAGCTTGGTGTAAGGCCAAAGAACGAGCGAGTGGCTGGCTTGGAAGTCGCCCGGGTCCGGCCCCGGGCCGAAAGGCACGATGGCGGAGCCGCCGAGGGGGAGCTGGGTGATGGCCCAGCTTGCCACCGGCCGTGCAGAAGTCGCCTGCGTCCCGGTCACGGTGTGGTCGACGATGAAGCCATCCGAGAAGCTTTCCACTCTGATCGATCGCGTGTATCCAGATCCATTGTCCGGGGCAGTGACGTGCAAGTTGTTGCCCGAGAGCTCGACTGTGCACGCCTCTTCGTCGGGGAGGTGGGTGACTCCCGGTGTCTCGGGAGCCAGCCACAACCGGTGCCCGCCCATGAACTCGAAGCGACCGCCCGGGCTGTCCAACCCCAACCCGTCGAGTGCAACGAAGGCGTTTACGCCACTGGCCACTTCGTATCCGATGACTCTGGGGCCTCTGTCGACGGTCACATAGAGCGTGTGCCCGGCAGGATTGGACAGGACCGCACAATGGAAACCTGCGTAGCTGGCCTCGCCGGCGGGCACTTCAGATCTCGACTTGCACCCGAGGATGTTCGGTTGTCCGATCCGGCACCAGGCGGGTTTCTCCTATGAGCGTGAAGTCCTGCTGTGCGGGCAAGTTGTTCGAGGCGTGCCCTGCGTAGAGGACATGACGCCCTGGCTCGACGACACGTTGATGGTCTACGTTGGTGAAGGCCAGGAAGCCGGCAGGCAAGGTGAGAGCGACCATTGCCGACTCTCCGGGCTCGAGATGCACTCGCGAGAAGCCGACAAGCTCTTTGACCGGGCGTGTCACCGATGCCGCCATGTCTCGTGCATAGAACTGGACCACTTCCGATCCGGGCCGAGACCCTGTGTTTGTCACTTTCACGCTGGCACGCACGTGCCCGTCGACAGGAACCTCCGCCGTTTCCAGCTGGAGGTCCTCGATGGAGAATTCCGTGTAGGCAAGCCCGTATCCGAATCGCCATCGCGGTTGGTCCGACATGTCGATGTAGTCGCCCTTGAAGTGGCTGCGCCCGCCCGAGGGGCGATGGCGGTAGTGAACAGGCAGCTGTCCGACGTGAAGAGGAACGCTGATCGGCAGGCGTCCGCCGGGCTCGGCGCTGCCTAGAAGCACTTCGACGATGGCGGCTGCGCCTTGGTCGCCGGGCCCCCAGGCATGCAGCAAGGCATTGACGGAGACAGCTTGGTCTGACAGCACCGGTGCGCGGCCGGAGATCACGACCACAACTGTCGGCGTTCCAGTTGCCTTGACCGCTTCGATCAGGGTCTCTTGCTCGCCCGGCAAGCCGACATCACACATGTCTCTCGTCTCGCCACAGGTGCAGTCGTCGGTGAGGCCGGAGCGGTCGCCAACTACGACAATCGCCAGGTCGGAGATGGAGGCATGTCCCACCGCCTCGGCGATGCCGTCCTTGTTGTGGTCGTTCAGCTCGACACCCTTGGCGAACCGGATCTCGGCATCGGGAAGTGCACCGGCGAGGGCCCCGAGAAAAGTCATGGTGTTGGCGTTGGCCACGCTCTCCGAGCCGGCGGCGACGAGTTGCTCGGGGACACTCAGGCCGAATGGGTTGTGGGCATCACGCTGTTCGATCAACGACTCGAGGTGTGCTTGATGGGAGTAGCCGCCGAGGAGGTTGCGGAAGCTTTCGGCTGCCGGCCCCGACACGGCAATCGTCGGCGGTGGGACCAGCGGGAGGGTGCCGTCATTGACGAGCAGGATCATCGATTGGGAGGCGGTTCGCTTCGCCAAGGCCCGCTGCTGCTCGACGGCTATTGCCGACTTGGCCGGCTCCGGGGTGAAAGGGCTCTCGAACAACCCGGCAGCGAACTTGGCAGTCAATTGGCGACGCACCGCCCGGTCGACGTCTTGTTCTGTGACCCGCCCAGCTTCGATCACGGCTCGAAGCGGGTCACCGTAGGCGGCTGTCTCGGGAAGCTCGATGTCGATCCCGGCCTTCAAAGCGCGTTCCGCCGCTTCGCCGAAGTCCTCAACGACCGCGTGTGAAGTCAGCAACTCCTCGATCCCGTTGTAGTCGGAGACGACTACGCCATCGAAGCCCCACTCGCCGCGTAGGACGTCGTTGAACAGCCAGCTGTTGGCTACCGCAGGGATCCCGTCGAGGTCGTTGTAGGCGTGCATCACCGATCTCACGCCGTCTCTGCGCACCGCCACCTCGAACGGATACAGGTACTCGTCTCTCAGCTCACGAGGGGAGATGTGCACCGGCCCGCGGTTTCGGCCGCCCTCAGGGGCCCCATGGCCGACGAAATGCTTGGCAGTCGCCGTGATACCCGCCGATTGGAGCCCTCGCACCATGGCACCGCCGATCTCGGATGCGAGGTAGGGGTCTTCTCCCAGCGTCTCTTCGATCCTGCCCCAACGAAGGTCGTGGCTTATGTCCAGGACCGGGCTGAGAGTGTGATGTCCACCCACGGCCTTCACATGTTTGCCTATCGCTGCCTGTACCTCCTCCACCAGCTCAGGGTCCCAAGACGAGGCCATGGCGATTGCCATCGGGTAGACAACCGCCCCTGCCCCAACGAAGCCGTGCAGAGACTCCTCATGGAAGATTGCGGGTATTCCCAGCCGCGTCTCGTCAATGAGGTAGCGCTGGATCTCGTTTCCGATCCGGACGGTCTCGGCAGGGTCGAGGTTCGTGGAGCCTCCGATTCGCGTCACATGCCCGAGACCGTCTTTCAGCACCTTGGCTGCTTTTGCCGAGTCCAGGCCGGACTCGTTCAACAACCCGAATGCCCACACGCTGCCGAGCTGCGCCAGCTTCTCGCTCAGCGTCATGACCTCGATCAGCGCGTCGACTCTTTCGTCGATCGGTGTGTCTGGGTTGGTGAATCCAGGAGTGGAGGAGTTCATCCTTTGAGGGCACCCTCCATGATGCCTCCAACGATTTGCTTCCCGAACACCACGAAGATGACAAGCAACGGGATCGTGGCAAGGACAGTCGCCGTCATCTGAATCCCGAAGTCCGTGACGTACGCCTGATTCTGGATCTGGCGCAAGGCGACCTGGACCGTGAAGGAGTCCTGTTTGTTGAGGACGATCAAAGGCCAGAAGAAGTCGTTCCAGGCGAACATGAAGGCAAACAGACCCAGGACCGCCGACGGTGCACGCACCACCGGAAGGGCGATGCTCCAGAAGGTGCGGATATTGCTTGCCCCGTCCACCTTGGCCGCCTGGATCAGCTCGTCGGGGACTCCTTGATCGAAGGCCTGCCGCATCCAGAAGACGCCGAACGCAGTGACGATCCCAGGCACGATCAGGGCGCGCAGGTCGTTCACCCAGCCGAGCTCGCTGATCAGGATGAACTGAGGGATCACACCGAGTTGGAGCGGCACCATCATCGTCGCGATGACGAAGACAAAAAGGGTGTTCTTCAGCGGGAACCTGAGTTTGGCGAACGCGTAGCCGGCCAGCGCTGAGAACAGCACCTGGCCCATCGCGATGCTGGTGGCGACGATCATCGAGTTGAGCAGCGCCCGGCCGAAGTCGACTCTGTTGAATACCTCCAGTGTCTGGTCCCAGAAGTTCGGGCCAGGGACCATCGCCGGGGGCACGTCGTTGATTGCCGACGAGTCCTGAGATCCGACGACGAACATCCAGTAGAAGGGGAAGATCGAGGCAAGGACGAACAGGGTCAGGAGAAGGTATACCCACCAACTCGGCCCGCGTCTCGAGCTACTGCGCGGGCGAGCTTTCCCTGAGTCAGGCTCTTCGCTAGTGCGGCGCAAAATCGTCGTCACGTCATTCCCTCGAAATCCGCCTGGTGATCATGTAGTTGACTATCGAGACGATGAGGATGATCACGAACAGCGCCCAAGCGATCGCCGAGGCGTATCCGAACTTGAATCGTCCGAAGCCCTGTTCGTAGAGGAGCATCGTGAGTGTCTGGAACTGCCGGTCGCTGCCGCCGGTGAAGTTGGAGTTGCCGCCAAAGATCAGGGGCTCGGCGAAGACCTGCATCCCGCCGATGGTCGAGATGATGACCGTGAAGATGATGGCCGGGCGGATCTGCGGGATCGTGATGTGGAAGAACTTGCGGAAGGTGTTGGCACCGTCGATGTCGGCCACTTCATAGAGGTCCCTCGGGATCGACTGCATCGCCGCCAGATATATGAGGGCGTTGTACCCGGTCCATCGCCACATCACCATCGTCGATATGGCGACATGGCTGGATAAGACACCGGACTGCCAGTCGAGCCGCTCCATCCCGAACGACTCCAGCAGGTAGTTGGCGAGCCCGAACTCTCTTCCGAAGATCTGAGTGAAGATGATGCCCACGGCGAGCACGGAAGTGACCTGAGGCACCAGGATCGACATGCGGTAACCGGTAGCCCACTTGAGCAGGGCGTTGTTCAGCGCCGCCGCGAGTATCAGCGCGAACAGCAGCTGGGGGACTGTCGAGATGAACCAGATCGAGAAGGTGTTCCGCACCGCATTCCAGAATCGAGGGTCGGACACCAAGAAGGTGAAGTTGTCGAGCCCCACCCAGGTCTGGGTGCCTATCGGATTCCAGTCGTGCAGGGCGATCCAAGCCGTGTACACGATCGGGAACGCACCGAACACCCCGAAGACGATGAAGAAAGGCGCGATGTAGAAGTAGCCGGAGAGGTCGTTCCGGCTCTTCTTTCGTTTTGTGCGAAGGGCACGTGTCTGGGTCAACGCACACCGCCTGTGGTCGAGAGTGATGATATGTGGTGGGGAGAGGCAGATGCCTCTCCCCACCAGTGAGGAGGACTATCCGACGTCTAGCTGAATTTCGGCGAGGGCCTCCTCCCAGGCCTCTTCACCTGTCAGCTCACCGTTTTCGACGCGGTCGATAGCTCGGCCGAAGGCGTCCAGGATGGGACGCTCGTCGATTCCCTCGTAGATCGGCGACAGGTTCTTCACGCTCTCGGCGTAGATCTCGCCCAACGGGGCGTCACTGAAGAACGGGTTTGTCGTCCCGAGCAACTCGGGTGTGTCGTACAGAGCTTCGATCGTGGGGAAGTTCCCGTTGTTCTGGAAGACCGCGAACTGGTTGTCCGAGGACAGAACAAACTGGATCATCTCCCAAGCTGCGTCCACCTGATCGGATGCGGCCGGGATGGTCAGCTGGGAGCCACCCCAGTTGCCGCCGGGAACCGGAAGCGTGGTCACCGACCACAGGCCTTCGGTGTTCGGAGCAACCGACTGGATGTAGCCCATCATCCACGACGGGGCGAGCTGCACTGCGTACTCGCCAGTGTCCATCGCCGTGTTCCACTCAGGTGAGAAGGCGGCGAAGTTGGCGCTCAGGCCGCGTTCGGCTGCATCGGTCGCGATGTCGAACGCAAACCTGACGTTCGGGTTGGTGTCGTAGATCAGGCTTCCATCGTCGGCGTAGTAGCGCTGCTCTGCTTGGGTTGCGATCACCTGGTACAGCACACCGGCGTCGTCCAGGAAGTGGGGATCACCGGCTCCGAAGAACTCCTCACCGACATCGAGGAACTCTTCCCAGGTGCTCCAGAGTGCGGCGACACCTGCGGGATCGGATGGAAGTCCAGCCGCTTCGAACAAGTCTGCTCGATAGGCAAGGCCCATTCCGCCGACATCGGTTGGGATCCCGAACACCACACCTGTGTTGGACACACCTTGTGCCCATCGCCAGTCGACGAATTCGGCTTCGAGGTCGTTTGCCCCGATGTCGCCGAGGTTGGTGAAGAACCCTGCGTCGGCGCTTCCCTTGAACAGAGACGAGTATCCGACCTCGACGACGGCCACGTCAGGAACCTCGCCGGCAGCGAGGGCAGTCAGAAGACCCTGATGGTGGTCGTCGTATCCGATGATCTTTGTCTCGATGCAGTAGCCGTTGGCTGCGCCCCACTCATCCATGCCGGGCTCGAGGCCGGTGGCGCCAAAGCCCCACACTTCGAGGACGTTGTCCTCGCCGGCGCACTGTGCCGTCGTGGTCGTCGCCTCGGGAGCCTGGGTCGTGTCCGTGGTGCCGTCGCCATTGCCGTCACCACCGCCGGCGTCCGGCGCCTCCGTTGTGGCGGATGTGCCGCCATTGTCACCACCGGCTTCCTCGGCAGCACCCGAGCATGCTGCAACGATCATGGAAAGAACGAGTAGGACAATCCAGAAGCGACCTTTCGTGCTTCTTGTCATTTCGTGTTGCTCCTCCGTTGGGTTGAATCTCTGCAAGCGCTTGCAATCAGGTTCACACCCAGCCGCCTCACGCTCCGAGAAACCAATGATTCGAATATACACTGCTCTTGCAAGCGCTTGCAAGAGGTTGTTGAATGAGAAACCGGGCCGACCTTCCGGCCGGGCCTACCGTCTTGGGCCCATCAGGATCTGATCAAGTGCGAAGCAAAGAAAACCAGAGAGTCAACAGGACAACGGGGAGGGTCACAATCTTCGACGTCGCCGAATCGGCGGGCGTTTCCTATTCGACCGTGTCGAGAGTCGTCAACGATCACCCCAACATCGCACCCGAGACCAGGCAACGCGTGGAAACGGCGATGAAAGAGCTCGGGTATGTCGCCGACCTGAGAGCCAGGTCATTGGCCGGCGGTGCCACCAACGTCCTAGGGCTGCTGGTCTCTGATGTCGCATCTTCCTACATCTCGCAGGTGATCAGAGGCGTCGATCACGAGGTGTCCAGCACCGGGTACGACCTCATGCTCTGCACCACTCATCAGCGTCGCAAAAGAGAGTCCGAGTACGTCTCCCGGCTGATCAACGGGATGGTGGACGGCCTCCTAGTGGTCATCCCCACCGAGCTGTCCGACTACATAGAGGAGTTGGAGAGCCGCAACTTCCCGCATGTCCTGCTCGACCATATTGGGCCAACCGACAAGACGTCGACGGTGAAAGTCGACAATGTGGATGGAGTGACACAAGTCCTCGACCACTTGCGCTCGTCGGGGCACACCAGGATCGGGTTCATCACTGGGCGGCTTCACTCCGGGTCGGCCGCTGTCGAGCGCCTCGCCGCCTACGAGTCGTGGTGTGCGATCCACTCGCTCCCACCAGACGTCTTCGAGGGAGATTGGGAGCGACCGTCGGGCTACGCCGGCGCGATGCATCTTCTGTCGAGAGACGAGCCGCCGACGGCCATCGTGGCCTCTAACGATGAGGCTGCGTTTGGGGTCATTCAGTACGCGAAAGAGCACGGCATCGACATCCCGGGGCAGTTGGCCGTGACCGGGTTTGACGATGTTCCGGAGGCCGCTCTTTCTAGTCCCGGCCTGACGACGGTGCATCAGCCACTGGACCAGATCGGCCGAATCGGCATCCGGCTCCTCATCGAGGAGCTCCGAGATCCGTCGACACCGGCGCAGACGATCCAGATGGAGACGGAGTTGGTCGTGCGCGAGTCTTCCGGAGGCTCATCGCGATGAGTCGATTCCCGGAGGACTTCATTTGGGGTGCTGCCACTGCTGCCTACCAGATAGAAGGCGCAGCCAGAGAAGACGGCCGTGGCGAGTCGATATGGGATCGGTTCTCGCACACGGAAGGCAACGTCTACAACAACGACAACGGTGACGTGGCTTGCGATCACTACCACCGATGGGAGCAGGACATCCAGTTGATGGCCGATCTCGGGCTTGGTGCCTACCGGTTCTCGATCTCCTGGTCACGAGTGATCCCGGACGGTGATGGTGAGATCAACCACTCCGGGCTGGACTTCTACGACCGGCTCGTCGATGGGTTGCTGGAGCGAGGCATCGAGCCGCACGCCACTCTCTATCACTGGGATCTTCCCCAGCGGTTGGAAGACGGCGGTGGCTGGCCGGTGAGGGCTACGGCCGATGCCTTCGCCCGCTACGCCCAGGTCGTTGCCGATCGGCTAAGTGACCGACTGGCTTCTATGGCCACGCTCAACGAGCCATGGGTCGCTGCCAATCACGGGTATGAGATCGGCACTCACGCTCCGGGACGAGCGAATCTGGGCGAGGCTCTTGCCGCGTCGCATCACCTGCTGTTGGCTCATGGTCAGGCGGTTCGGGCGATACGCGATGCCGCGCCTGGGCTCGCGACTGGCATCGTCCTCAACTTCGAGCCCAAGCACCCTGCATCTGACGACGAGCTGGACCATTCGCTCGCTGATGTCGAGCACGCCAGATACAACATGTGGTATCTCGGCCCCGTGGCGGGACGGGGATACCCCCAGTCTGGTGTGGAAGCCTCAGGCTGGGACATGGCGGAAGTGCTCGACGGGGATCTCGACACGATTTCTCAGCCGATCGACTTCCTCGGGGTCAACTACTACAGCCGCGGGGTGGTTCGGCACCCACATGCAACCGCCGTCCCGACGACGACGGTGGGTCCTCGTCGCACTGGGTTCAACTGGGAGGTCTACCCGGAAGGCTTGGGAGAGATCCTCCGATTCGTCCATTCGACCGAGGTAACCGACACGATCTACATCACCGAGAACGGCGCTGCCTTTCCCGATGCAGGTGACGACCTCGACGATCAGCCGAGGATCGACTTCCTGCGGGATCACCTGCAAGTGATCCACGAGGCGATCGAGGATGGGGTGCCGGTGAAGGGCTACTTGGTGTGGTCGCTCCTCGACAACTTCGAGTGGGCTGCCGGGTACAGCCAGCGGTTCGGCATCGTCAAAGTCGACTTCGACACGCTCGAGCGGCTGCCTCGCCGATCTGCCCGGTGGTATTCCGAGGTGGCGAGGACCGGTCTTCTCACTTGACGAAGCTCGGCATCACGGTCGCGGAGGAAGTGACTACCGGGGTGTGGTGCACCGAGCGCAAGAAGCAAGGAGCTGAAAATGGCTGAGTCATTCTTTCCCGAGGTTCCCGGGCGGGTTCCGTTCGGAGGCCGGGATTCATCCGATCCTTATGCCTACAAGGTCTACGACCCTGACCGTGTCGTGTTGGACAAGCGAATGGAAGACCATCTGCGAATCGCCGTCTGCTATTGGCACTCGTTCAATTGGCCAGGCAGCGATGTGTTCGGTGCAGGGACACTCGATCGTCCCTGGCTCGATCCGGCAGGTGATCCGATGGCGGCTGCGCGGCACAAGATGGACGTGGCCTTCGAGTTCTTCGCCAAGTTGGGCGTTCCCTTCTATTGCTTCCACGACGTCGACATCGCACCGGAAGGGGAGACCTTCCTCGAGTCGGCTCGCAACCTCGATGCGATGGTCGAGTACGCAGAGCAGAAGATGAGTGAGACGGGGGTTCGGCTCCTATGGGGCACGGCCAACTTGTTCTCCCACCCGCGCTACGCGGCCGGCGCTTCCACCAACCCCGACCCTGAGGTTTATGCGTATGCGGCCGCTCAGGTGAAGCACGCTCTCGAGGCAACCCATCGCCTTGGTGGGGCGAACTACGTCCTCTGGGGTGGAAGAGAGGGTTATGAGACCTTGCTCAACACCGATCTGAGACGTGAGGGTGAGCAGTTCGCCGCGTTCCTGACGATGGTGGCCGAGCACAAGCGCCAGATCGGGTTCGAGGGCACCTTGCTCATCGAGCCCAAGCCTGCCGAGCCGACCAAGCATCAATACGACTACGACTCACAGACGGTTCACGGGTTCTTGGAGCGTCACGGGCTCGGCGACGAGTACAAGGTCAACATCGAGGCGAATCATGCCACCCTGGCCGGTCACAGCTTTCACCATGAAGTCGCGTATGCCGTTTCGCACGGCGTGTTCGGCTCCATCGACGCCAACCGGGGCGACCCCCAGAACGGGTGGGACACCGATCAATTCCCCAACTCGGTGGACGAGCTCGGCTTGATCCTCTACGAGATCCTCAAGGGCGGCGGGTTCCACAACGGCGGGTTCAACTTCGACACCAAGTTGCGTAGGCAGTCGATTGATCGCTCTGATCTGTTCCACGGCCACATCGGCGGCATCGACACCCTGGCGAGGGCACTGCTGGTAGCCGCCGAGATGTTGGAGCGAGGAACACTCGAAGGCCCGTTGGCAAGCCGCTACGAGGGGTGGGACAGCGATCTGGGTCGCGGCATCCTCTCCGGAGACGAGTCCCTGGATTCGCTCGAGCGCCGCGTGGTCGAGGACGGGCTCGATCCCGAGCCTGCCTCCGGCCGGCAGGAGTATCTCGAGAACCGGGTCAACGAGGTGATCTGGTTCACCGGGGATGGATCTTCGAGCTGATTCAGTAGCCGCCTCCACACGCCCAAACACATGAGACTCGTGTCACACTGCCGTCATGGCCGAGTTTCCCTCCATCCCGCTGTTCTACAACGCCCGGCTCAGGCCGTCGCCGTTCTTCGAAGCGACAGTCAATGCAGGTGTGACCTCGGTCAGTGTCTACAACCGGATGATGCTCCCGATCACCTACGCCGGTGGAATGGAGAGGGGCTACCGCGACGTCACAGAGGGTGTCTCGGTTTGGGACGTGGGAGCCGAGCGACAGGTCGAGATCACTGGTCCTGACGCCGCTGCCTTCACCCAGCATCTGGTGACTAGGGACGTCAGCAGGATCAAGCCGGGACGCGCTCGCTACACCTTGGTCTGCCAGCCCGACGGCGGGATTCTCAACGACCCCGTGTTGCTTCGCCTGGCGGACGATCACTTCTGGCTATCCCTGGCCGACTCGGACATACACATGTGGGCCAAAGGGGTCGCGGTCAACGCCGGGCTCGATGTGACGATCGACGAGCCGGATGTCTCGCCGATCCAAATTCAGGGGCCCAAGTCACCCCAGGTGATGCGAGCCCTGTTTGGGGACTGGCTCGACGAACTCGGCTTCTACCAGTTTCGTGACACCGACCTCGACGGTGTGCCGATGGTTGTGGCCAGGACCGGGTGGAGCGGTGAGGTCGGATATGAGATCTTCCTGAGAGACGGCACAGCCGGCGATTGGTTGTGGGATCGCCTGTTCGAGGCGGGTGGGCCTCACGGGATAGCACCGGGTGCCCCGAACAACATCCGGCGCATGGAGGCCGGGTTCCAGTCTTGGGGTACTGACATGGACTGGAGGATGAACCCTTACGAGATGAATCTGGGGAAGTTCGTCGACCTCGACACCTCCGATGATTTCATCGGCAAGGAGGCCTTGACCCGGATTCATGCCGAAGGGCCGACCAGGCGTCAGATAGGGCTGTTTGTCGATGGTGAGCCGATCGCCCAGATGCCTATCCGCTGGTGGCCGGTCACTCGCGACGGCCTGGAGATCGGTTTCGTGACCAGCGCTACTTGGACACCCGGGATGGAGCGCAACATCGCCTACGCGATAGTCGGTGTCGAGCATGCGGAGGAGAATGTGCAGGTCGACGTGCACAGGCCCGGCGACACTCGCTCGGCCGTCACCACCTCGATTCCCTTTGTCGACCCTCGTTACCGGGACGCATGACGGTTGAGGTCATGCACCACGGCACTTCCTCGGTGTCGAAACGCGCCTGATAGGCTGCTCATCACACAAAGCGCCAATTTGATTGACCAGCTTGCGGGCGCTCTAGAAATCTTGCTAAAGCGGCGTGAGCCGCTCGGTCGTATGACATGAGCGGTTTGCTGTTTCTGAGAGTTCTCCCGCACCGGCCGGCCAGGAGGACTCCGACATGAGCAAACTCGCTGATCTCTTGCAGAAGAACGGTGTGCTGGTTGCCGACGGGGGCATGGGCACGTCTTTGTTCGAATTGGGGCTCGAGGCCGGCTCGACTCCGGAGCTTTGGAACGTGGAGTGGCCGGAGCGGGTCGCCAAGGTCCATCAAGGTTTCGTCGATGCCGGCTCCGACATCATCCTCACCAACACTTTCGGTGGCACCCGGGCTCGGCTCGAACTCGATGGCCTTGGAGATCGCGTTGATGAGTTGAACCGGGCAGGGGTCGATGTTGCGCTTGGTGTCGCCGCCGGCTCGGCTCGCGAAGTCGTTGTCGCAGGCTCAGTTGGCCCCACCGGCCTCCTGTTCGAGCCAATGGGTGAGCTGACGCACGAGACCGCGGTTGAGATGTTCCGCGAGCAGATCGATTCCCTCACCCATGGCGGTGTGCACGCCATCTGGATCGAGACGATGTCGTCGACGGAAGAACTGGCCGCTGCTGTGGCTGCCGCTGTCCCTACTGGCCTGCCGATCGTCACCACGATGAGTTTCGACACCCATGGCTCGACGATGATGGGTGTTTCTCCCGCGGCTCTGGCCGGCTGGTGGTCCGAGGCCGAGACGACCCCTTTTGCCGTGGGCGCCAATTGTGGGATCGGCCCCGCCGACGTGGTTGCCGCCGTCTCGGAGATCCATGCGGCGGACCCGGGCCTGGTGGTCATCGCGAAAGGGAACTGTGGTGTTCCCGAGGTCATCGATGGGACTCTGTGGTATCCGACTTCGTCAGACGACATGACCGCGTATGCAGAGCTGGCCCTTGACGCCGGCGCACGCATCATCGGAGCATGTTGCGGCTCGGTGCCGGCGCACATCTCCCAGATCCGCCAGGCCATCGACACTCACACACCAGGGGATTTCACCACTGAGTCCCTCGAAGAGCGTCTTGGGCCAGTGTCCCGCTCGACCAGGACGCGGGAGCGGCGTGGCAGGCGGAGCAGCACCTGAGCAGACCGTTTCGCAAGCGTCCGCGAGGTGCGCATCGCTACAGTCCGACCTCACCGATCGAGTAGGGAATTGCCGGAATCTGAGACCTTGTCATTGGGTCCCAACGAGTCCGTCGCTGGGAGACCTTTCACATCTGTCGATCTGATAGATCGCGATCTTTCGGTCCTGCACGGGATGCTGGATGACCTGGTGCGGATCCTCGATGAGGCCGATCGTGGCGAGAGAGAGATCGTCGAGCATCAACGGGTCGCCTGGATCGAAGAAGGCCTGGTTCGCAGGGCTTTGGTCTGCAATGAAGAGAAGCTCCGCAATCACGCGGCCGCGTGTGTGGTTGGCTTCTTCGGTGAGCGGCGCACCGACATGGATTTGGGGCCGTTGGAGGACGCCAACTCTGCGATCGTCGCCCAGTTCAAGGACTATCCGGGGATCATCAGCTACAGCTCGATCGAGATGCGAAGTGGCTACTGGGCCAACATGGTCCTCCACGACGACCCGGTCGACAAGGAGTATTGGAGCCGTGGCGCGCTGCACGCCCAAGCCGCCCGAGTTCTCGCTCCGGAGCACTACAAGACGGTTCGAATCCATAGCGCGCGGCTCACGGGGAGGGTTGCGGACAGCCCGGCTTTCAAGGTGAGTCTCACCAAGTATTGGGACTACTCGGAGAAGCCAGAGTGGGCAGCACAGAGGGAGCTGGTCAGCTGAGCCCTGATCTCCCTGTTGGCTTCCCAATGAATGATTGGACGCCTCCGCCGTTTCCGACGCATGAGACTTTGGCTGGATCGAGATGCGCTCTCGAGCCGTTGGATTCGAAACGACACGGACCCGGATTGTTTGAGGCCTTTGGCACCGCTGACCTCTGGACCTATATGTCGTGGGGGCCGTTCGGCACAGTTGCCGAGCTGGAGAACATGGTCAATTGGATCAGCGATCAGGCAGATTGGCTGGGCTACGCCGTTGTTGTGGACGGTGACCCTGCCGGCATCTCCTGCTACTTGCGCATCGACCCGGCCAACGGCGCGATCGAGGTGGGGGGCATCACATACTCACCGGCTTTGCAGCGGACGGCTGCGGCAACCGAGGCGATGTTCCTCATGGCCGACCACGCATTCGAAATGGGTTACCGACGGTACGAGTGGAAGTGTGACGATCTCAACCAGGCGTCACGGCGCGCCGCGGTGCGTCTCGGCTTCAGCTACGAGGGGACATTCAGGCAGGCCACGATCTACAAAGGACGTAACCGTGACACGGCCTGGTACTCGATCACCGACAAGGAGTGGCCGGTGTTTCGCCGGGAGTATCTGCGTTGGTTGGACTCGTCGAACTTCGACGAGGAGGGTCGCCAGCTGAGCCGGCTCGCGATCAGGGAGGATCCCGCTCCTTGACATAGATGTGGCCCAACGGGCTGGTCCAGAGGTGCCTGCCCTCGACTTTCTGGTATTCCCAGCCGTGGTCACGGAGTTGATGGTCGTGGTCGCACTTGGGGTCGCTGTTGGCGACCGTCGTCAAACCGCCTTTCGCCCAAGGGTTGATGTGATCGATGTCGCAGTTTGATGCTGGGACGACACACCCCGGGAAACTGCACGTCGGCGACATTGCGTGCACCATTCGTTTCTGTGCTGCCGAGGGGCGTCTTCGGGTGACATCGGCGGCGACGATGTCACCGTTCTCGTCGCTTACCTGGAACGACCATGACGCCTTCTGTTGAGCGAGGGCGGTCTTCTTGGCCATGTCGGCGATGACCGGCCCCCAACCGGGGATCTCTCCGGCACGGTCGTCCAAGCCCATGAGAGTGGTGAGGTCCACCTTGATGTCGACTGTTCCTCCCGCGGCCCCCAAGTCGTTTCCCTCGAGGAGGTCCAGAAGGACATCAACGCGAAGCTGATCAATCGTCCGCTCGTCGCCCGAGCTTTTCAGTGACCGGGCGAAGCCATTGATGCGCCGGCCAATCGAAGACGCTCGCTCAATGGGAATCCCGTAGGCGTGGAACTCGGCGCTGAGGTCCCACGACTGTTCGAACACGACGCGTCGTTCGGCGATCGCGTCGACATATCTCTCGTATGCCTCCTGAGGCTCCACTTCGGCACACAGCTTGCGAATCCGCTTGGCCAGCTGGCTGGTGGTGAGTGAGGGAGCCGAGTCCAGGATGATGTCGAGGATCCGGCCGGCGGCTCTATCGGAGACGTGAGACACACCGGAGACAATTGTCCGCGCTCTTGGTGTGTCGATCTTCCCGTCCCTCAGCATCTCGTTGACTCTCGGGAAGCGCTCCTGGAGATCCATGGCGAAGCCGAGCCTCGTCTCCGCGGAGCGTCTGGTCAGGCGTAGGGCGGCGCGGATCTCGTCGGAGGCATATTCATGTGCCTCCTGTTCCCGCTCGGGGACCGAGTCGGCACTGCTCGGCGCGGAATGTGCCATCTCCACCATGTCGGCGTTCTGTTCGGCTTGCTGGTGTGCGATCAGCCGATCTCGTGCCTTTATCAGCCGGACCAGATCGTGCCCGTTGAGCTTGCTGCGATCGACGGCGGAGACGAAGGCGAGCAGCTCCGGCCCTGGCGGCATCGTCTCCAGGCGCGGCGGCAGCTGATGTCTCCGGCCTTCCCCCGCTGGAAGCTCGATCGAGTGATCGATGTTCAACATGATGTCAACGTACAACCCACCCCCGACAGATTTCTCCCGCGATCGGGTGCCAAGCGAAGAAATCTGACAAATAGTCTCTGACCGTGGCAGATCTCACGTTTCGTCTCGCCGAGCCCTCCGATTGGCCGGCCATCTACTCCATCTTCAACAGGGTCACCGATGGTGGTGACACCTATCCCTACCCGCCTGGTCTCTCCGAAGACGAGGCGAAGATCATCTGGCTTGCACCGTTCCACACTGTCTACGTCGCGCAGATGGGAGAAGCGATAGCCGGCACCGCCTACGTGAAGCCGAATCTGCCAGGTCTCGGTGACCACATATGCAACGCGGGCTGGATGATTCACCCCGATCACCAAGGGCAGGGGATAGGCCGGTCCTTCGCCGAGTACGTGATCGGCGAGGCATCCAAGAGCTTCCGGGCCATGCAGTTCAACGCTGTGGTCTCGACCAATACCCCTGCCGTCGGGCTGTGGGAGAGCCTCGGCTTCGAGATCGTGGGCACCGTCCCGGACGCCTTTCGCCACTCGGAGCACGGGCTCACCCCAGTCCACGTCATGTACCGAGAGTTAGCCTGACTCTCATGAAGATCGTCGATGTCGAGACGTTTGTCGTGGGCAACCCGCCGCCACATTTTGGCGGCCAGTACTTCATTTTTGTCAAGCTTGTCACCGACGACGGGATCGTCGGATACGGCGAGTCATATGCGGCGACCCTTGCTCCAAACGTGATCGCTGCCGGTATCGAGGATGTCGCCGAAAGGCACGTTCTGGGCCACAGCCCGTTCGACATCGAGCGCTTCTGGAGGAGTGCGTACGGCCGTGGGTTCACAGCCCGGCCCGACGTGACGCTTCAGGGAATCATGAGTGGCATCGAGATCGCCATGTGGGACATCGTGGGCAAAGCCCTCGAGCAACCGGTCTACAAGCTCCTCGGTGGCGAGGTGAACGAGAAGCTGCGCTCCTACTCCTACCTCTACCCCAAGGAAGGCGACGCAACCGACGTCTACGAAGATTCCGATCTGGCGGCGGAGCGCGCTGCGGAATACGTCGAGTTGGGGTTCACCGGCATCAAATTCGACCCGGCCGGGCCCTACACGATCTACGACGGGCGTCAGCCTTCACTCGACCGGCTTCGGTTGTCAGTCGAGTTTGTCGAGAAGATCCGGGAGGCGGTTGGCACCAAAGCCGACATCCTCTTCGGCACCCATGGGCAGTTCACCCCGTCGGGGGCAATCCGTATGGCAGCTCAACTCGAGCCCTACGACCCGTTGTGGTTCGAGGAGCCGACTCCGCCAGATGATCCCGCTGGGATGGCCAGGGTTGCTAGCCAAACGACCATCCCTATCGCCGCCGGTGAGCGTCTTACTACGAAGGTGGAGTTTGCCCGCTGGTTGGAGATGGGCGCATTCAACATCGTCCAACTCAACCTTGGCCGGGCCGGTGGGATCCTGGAAGGGAAGAAGATCGCATCGATCGCCGAGGCTCACAACGCTCAGATCGCCCCACATCTGTATTGCGGTCCCATAGTCGGAGCCGCCAACGTGCAGCTGGCAACGTGCACTCCCAACTTCCTCATCCTCGAGAGCATTCAGGATTGGGGCGGATTCCACGCCGAGATCCTGAAGAAGCCGATGCAATGGGAGTCAGGCTGGGTGATACCTCCGACCGCACCAGGGATCGGGGTCGAGTTGGATGAGGATGTCGCCAGAGCACATCCCTACGAAGGTGATGCCCTCCATCTCGGGATGGCAGACCGGTCGGCCTACTTCAGCGACGCCTACACCCAGGGGGAGTGAGTGGTGCCCGACCCGTAGGCGGCACCTCGCTCGAACCGGTCAAAGCGGAACGGTTGCAACTCCGAGACAGGGGATGAGCCGGCCAGCTCCTTGGCCACCAGCTTGCCGATCCCGGTCATCTTGAAGCCGTGGTTGCTGTCGGCGACCATGTAAACGTTGGGGAGGATCCAGTCCATGATCGGGATGTTGTCCGGTGTGAATGCCCCGATGCCGCCGTTGCGACGCTCCTTGAAGTCGGGGCGTATCCCGTCGAAACGCTCCATGAACATGCCCATGGCTGCCGCGAACTCATCTGCGAAGGATGCGTCCGCCTGATATGCGTCGTTGGCGTGACCGTAAGGCTCCACCGACGCATCAGGCCCGATCATCTTGGGAAGGCCCCCACCCTGGATGCCGGGACGCTCCATGCGCTCCGTCCCGTTCTTCCAATACACGTAGATGTTGTCGTCCAGCTCCTTGCCGGTAGTGGGATCGACAAGCGGGGTGTTCATCAACTCGATGTGGAGCACCGGAGGGTTGAGGTTGTCGGCTGTGTAGTACGGGCCGTCGTAGTAGACCTCGCCCTCCTCTAGACGCCAGTAGGTCCACATGTCTTTGCCCTCGACGAACGAGCCGTCCTGATAGCCGACGTCGAGTGTCATCGGCTTTCCCAACATCTCCCAATGGGCTGGTATCCAAGCGCCCATGCACAGGATCACGACGTCGGCCTCGATGGTCCCAGTCTTGGTCTCCACGGCTCGCACCGAGCCGCCCTGGACGTCGTAGCCGGTGACTTCGACGCCGCCGACGATGTTCACGCCGTGGCGCTCGCAGAGGGCTGTCAGGCCATCGACTGCCTGCTGTGTGCCGGCATAGCCGGACAGCTTCTCGTGGATGACCACGTCGATGGTGTGATGCTTGAAGTCCGGCCAGACCGAAGAGAGGAAGTTGCGGGCGTCTTGGCCCACGTAGAGGTCGGACGAGTACCCGACCGAGTTCTGGCTCTTGTGGATCTTCTCGTACTCGGAGATCTGGTTCTCCTCACCACACGAGATGTAGCCCACCTGTTGGAAGCCGAGAAGGACCGGGTCGTAATTCCACACATCAACCGATTCGCGGACCAGGGCGTGGATGGGCTCGGTCATGTAGAAGTTGCGGACACACCCGCAGGCGATCCCGGTCGCGCCCGCTCCGGGGGCGGTCTTGTCGATGAGGACTATGTCGTCACCCGTTCCGAGTTCCATGGCCAGATGCCAGGCGGTGCTCAGCCCATGCACGCCGGCACCGACTATCACGTACTTGGCCGATGCGGGGAGTTGTGTCATCGCCGGGACACTATCGGTGTCCGGGCCGTCCTGTCGCTAGGAGCGGCGTTGTGCCCTGGTGCGGAAGAAGACGACCACGGCTGCCCCGCTCCAGAGCAATGCCATGCCGATGAAGCTGACCACAGCCCAAGGGACGAACAGGAACACCACATCGAGGCGCGGCGCCTCCAGCTTCGACAAGACCAGGAGTGCTCCGAGGCCGCCTATTCCGGTGACCGTGAGGATGAGCAGGCCCAGCCCTCGCATCGCAAATCGATCGCCTCCCATGGGGTCAATCTACGAACGGTGGGGACCGTTACCGCTACCAACGCAGATCGAGCCGGAAGGACTAGACCGGCTATTCGTTGGCGATCCCGCCCTGGAGCCGCTGGTAGGCGTTGTATCCACCGACCAAATCGGTGGCATTGACGTCGAGATCGAGGAGCACGGCGGCGGAGAGGCTCGATTGGTAGCCGTCGTTGCAGAAGAGGATGACGCGTTGCCCGGGGTCGAGGTCGACGGATCTTGCTCCACTGGAGGGGGCGAGTCGCCATTCGAGGACGTTGCGGTCGATGACCGTCGCTCCTGGCAGCTCGCCAAATCGCTCTCGATCGGCTTGGGGCCTGATGTCGACGAGCAGCGCCCCGGATTCGACTTCGCCGTCCAATCGCTCCGGATCGATCCGATCGAGACGGGAGCGAGCCTGCTCCAGGTAGTCGTCGATGGTTGCCATCTCCGGCCACAGGGTATCGGGATACAGTCTCCCCGATGAGAGCCGCCGTGATGCGCGGGGCCAATCAGCCGTTGGTCGTCGAGGACATCGACGTCGACACGGTGGGCCCAGATGAGATTCTGCTCGACGTCGCCGCCTCAGGCCTGTGCCACTCGGACCTTCACTTCCTCGATGGGCAATACCCGATGACCACACCTGTGGTGCTCGGGCACGAGTCGGCCGGTGTCGTCGCAGAGGTTGGCTCCGAGGTCACCTATGTGAAGCCTGGTGACCATGTCGTCGCCTACTTCACCGTGTCTTGCGGAAGCTGTCCGTTCTGTGTCGAGGGCAACACCCACAATTGCGTGAACAGGAATCAGGCCGGCCACCGGCCACCCGGCTCTTCGCCACGCCTGAGCCGGGACGGCGAGGAGATCGCTCAGCTGCTCAACCTCGCCGGGTTTGCCGAGCGCATGCTCGTCTTCGAGAAGGCTGTGGTGAAGATCCCTGACACGGTCGGGCTGGAGCAGGCTTCGCTACTCGGCTGTGGGGTGACCACCGGCCTGGGTGCAGTGTTCAACACAGCAGATGTCCAGCCGGGTCAGACGGTCGCAGTCATCGGTTGTGGGGGTGTCGGTCTGGCCGCAGTGCAGGGGGCTCGTATCGCCGGAGCGTCGCAGGTGATCGCAGTGGACGTGATCGACGAGAAACTCGATCTGGCGACGAAACTCGGGGCAACCGATGTGGTGAACGCGGGCAGCGTAGATGCGGTCGAGGCCGTCAAGGAGCTGACGGATGGCTACGGGGCGCACCACGCATTCGAGGCGCTGGGCTCGAAGCGAACCGTCGAAGATGCTTTCAACATGCTCCGCTGGGGTGGCCGAGCCACGATCGTCGGCCTGCCGCCCGATGAGGCGCGGCTTGATCTGGCGGCCATCGACTTCTTCGACGAGAAGATGCTGACCGGGTCGAAGATGGGCTCCACCCAATTTCGCCGAGACATCCCGAGATTCGTCGGCCTCTATCAGAGCGGGGAGCTGATGCTCGACGAGATGGTCACCCGGCGGCTCTCGCTAGACGAGATCAACGAAGGCTTCGACGACATGCGGGCTGGACTGTCAGCACGCTCGATCGTCGTGTTCGACTGATCAGCAACCCTCGGCTTGGACGCGTGTCGCCAGTGCGGCAGACCCGGGCACCTTTTGGCCTTCGATAAAGACGATCCCGACGTCGTCGACCATGGTCATGCCGTATGACCTATCAGAGAGGACGAGCTCCTCGCTGGCCGGGTTCTCGAAGAAGAGGATCGTGTACCCGGAATCTGAGTAGTCCCATCGAAAACAACCTTTCCACGTTTCGCCGGGACCGCCTTCCGTGAACCCGGTTCCGCCATCGGAAAAGCACTCGATGGGGTTGAAGTATGTTGGTTCATCGAGGCTGCGGATCAGCACCACGGCACCATCATTGAAGGCGAACTCGGCAACGACCTCGTTGCCCTCGGGGACCTGGAATGCCTCTGGAAATGGCTCAGGTGTGGACAGACAAGACTCGGGAACAAGAATCTGCTCGCTGTACGGGGTAGAGCTGTCCAATGGCGGGTCGCACGTCCAAACTTGGTAGTCGGCACCTTCTGCGTCGCCAAGAGCCAGCCCCACGATCACGGTGTTGTTCTGGTTGAGACCCCAGTGCCACAACGGTCTTCCTCTGATGACACCAACCACGTCCGGTGCAGCATCTCGTGCGACTTCGAGAGGTTCCTGACCCACGTCGGGGACTCGGTCTTCCACGATCACACCGTCGCCGCAATTCAAACGTCCTAGTTCTGAGATTGGAGGTGGCTCGGAGATGGGTTGCTCGGGTGGGGCCTCATGCCGGCTGAACCCGAGTCGTGTTGATTCCGAGAACCAGATCATGGTGTCCTCGTCGACCGAGACTTCAAACCCATCGGGACTGTTTCCCAGCATGCCCATCAGCACTTCTTCCATGCGATGCAGGTCGAAACCCTCCTCCGAATGACACCCGGCGGCATTCTGGGAGACCGTGCCCGGGACCAGGACACCGGCCAAGTAGTCGTATGAGTAAGCCTCAGTGCTCTCGAATTGGTTGCAGCCGGCGTTGCCGTTGATGCGGTCCTCGAAGCTGACCCACGGTTGGGTTCGTGTGTTTTGCCCAAGGGCAGGAACCTCACGCTCTCCGTCGGTCTCGACCCATTCGAGGTGCCACACGCCGTCCAGCTCGAGCGGCGGCGAGAATGTCTCGGCGAACATCCCGCCACAGGCAGTCAGCATGCCGAGAGCCAAGAGAAGCATCCCCCATCTCCGCATGCCGATCAGGTTAGGGACCGCTTTCTCTTGTGTGCAGAAAGGAGTACGGAGTACTCCTTTCTGCACACGCATCAAGTGAGCCTCACACATCGCTATCGGCCCGCGATTTCGTGGGTACGCTCGCGCCCAACATTTGGAGGAAGGAGGTGAAGAAGATGAAGCGCAACTACGCACGCCTGACCGAGCCGCTGGTTCGGGATGGAAACGGCCAGCTCACCCCTACGACCTGGGACGACGCATTGGCAACAGCGGCGGCCGGGCTGAGCCGGTACAGCGGCGAGTCCTTTGGCCTGTTCAGCTGTTCCAAGGCCACCAACGAGACCAACTACATCGCTCAGAAGTGGGCTCGGCTGGTCATGGGCTCAAACAACATCGATAGCTGCAACCGCACTTGACACGCTCCTTCCGTCGCCGGTCTGGCGGCCGTGTTCGGGGCAGGTGGCGGCACCAGCTCGTATCAGGAGATCGAGGAGACCGATCTCATCATCATGTGGGGCTCGAACGCGCGCGAAGCGCACCCCATCTTCTTTCACCACGTCTTGAAAGGCATTCATAACGGGGCGCGGATGTTTGCCGTAGATCCGCGCCGCACCTCCAGTGCGGCATGGGCTGACGTCTGGCTGGGCATCGACGTCGGCTCTGATATCGCTCTCGCCAATGCGGTGGGCAGGGAGATCATCAGGCAAGGCCTGACCAACGAGGAGTTCATAAGAGAGGCAACAGAGGGTTTCGACGAGTACGCCGAGTTCGTCGACGACTACACACTTGCCCGTGGGGAGGAGATCACCGGCGTTCCCGCCGACGTCATCCAGCAGCTCTCCCACGAGTACGGGTCGGCGGAGACCGCTCAACTGTGCTGGACGCTGGGGATCACCGAGCACCACAACGCCACCGACAACGTCCTGTCCCTCATCAACCTGGCTCTGCTCACCGGCCATGTCGGGCGCTACGGATCGGGCCTGGTGCCGGTGCGGGGCCAGAACAATGTCCAGGGAGGCGGCGACATGGGCGCGTTGCCCAACAAGCTCCCCGGCTTCCAGGATGTCGAGGACGATGCGCTCCGGGCAAAGTTCGAGTCCGTCTGGGGTGCTGAGATCCCTGCCAAAGCCGGCAAGCACATCAGCTTGATGCAGGAGTCGATGGACGAAGGCGTTCTCAAGTGTCTCTACGTCCTCGGCGAGAACCCACTCCAGTCGGAGGCCGACTCTCAGGTGATGGAGAAGCGGCTCAAAGGCCTCGAGTTCATCGTCGCCCAAGACATCTTCCTCACTGCGACAGCCGAGTTAGCCGATGTCGTTCTCCCTGCGGCAGGCTGGGGTGAGACTGAGGGGACCTTCACCTCCAGTGAGCGTCGTGTCCAACGGGTGAGGAAGGCGGTCGACCCGCCCGGCGAGGCTTGGGGAGATATCGAGATTCTGTCGGCCCTTGCCCGGGCGATGGGCCACGATTGGATCACGCCGACAGCGGAGGAGGCTTGGGACGAGATGCGGTCGCTGTCGCCTCTACATGGCGGAATGTCGTATCAGCGACTCGACGACATGGGTGGAATCCAGTGGCCTTGCCCGGACGAGGACTCCGAAGGCGATCTCTTTCTCCATGGCAGGCTGTGGGAGCGCCCCGTGACCACGATGAAGGCGCCGTTCTTCCCCACGCCTTATGCGGCTCCGGTGGACACATTGACTGACGAGTACCCGATGCGTCTGACCACAGGACGCCGGCTCGACTCCTACAACACAGGTGTTCAGAGCGGCAGATACGCCTCACCGAGGAGAATCCACGGGGTCCTTGATCTCTCGCCTGAGGATGGCGATTCCCTGGGCGTTCAGGAAGGCCAGAAGGTCAAGGTCACCTCGCGTCGTGGCAGTGTGGAGGCACCTGTTCGTTTTGATCGCTCCCTGCGGCCGGGTTTGGCCTTCATGGCAGTCCACTTCCCCGATGACCTCGACGTCAACGTCCTCACCATCGACGCCTGGGATCCCAAGGCCGGGACTGCCGAGTTCAAGGCGACAGCCGTACGAGTGGAAGCGCTGGCCTAGATGGATCTCCGTGCTCTGTTGGAGCAACCCACGGAGGTGGAGCGAGACGCCGTCGACTCCTTGCTCGGGCCGGCGGAGCCGTTCAATGGCAGGGTGATGTTCGGGGGGCACTCGGCAAGGCAGCAGCGTCATCTGCTCCTCCCTGCCCTCCACGCGGTGCAAGACGCGACGGGCACGGTGACTCGCGGCGCATTGGGCTACATCTCAGAGCGATTGACAGTCCCGCCCGCCGAGGCTTACGGCGTGGCCACCTTCTATGCCCTCTTCGATGTGGACAGTGCCGGCGGCTCGAAGGCCCATGTTTGCGACGACATCGTCTGTGCCCAGGCGGGTGCCGAGGATCTTTGCAGTCGGCTCGAAGCCGACGGCGTGGAATACGAGAGGAGCCCTTGTCTTGGTCAATGTGACCGGGCTCCCGCGGTCATGTATCACCGGCCAGGCACCGGGTATGGCGTGTCGGCACCGGTCGCTGCTGACACTGCCGGCGTCTTCGGGTTCGACGATCTCTCGCCAGGTGTGGTCCACCAGGAAGCCTCGGAGCTGAGACTACTGCGCCGGGTCGGGGTGGTGGACCCAACGTCCATCGACGCCTACATCGAGTCGGGGGGCTTCCAGACACTCGCCAAAGCCAAGGAGCTGGGACCGGAGGCGGTGATCGAGGAGTTGAAGATGTCGGGACTGCGCGGGCGGGGCGGAGCGGCCTTCCCGATCGGCATCAAGTGGGAGGGCGTCCGAGACGCACCAGGCGATGAGAAATATGTGATCGCCAACGGTGACGAGTCCGAGCCGGGGACGTTCAAAGATCGCTTGGTGATGGAAGGCGATCCCTTTGCGGTGGTCGAGGCGATGGCCATCTACGGCTATGTCACCGGAGCCACGCAGGGATACATCTACGTGCGTGGCGAGTACCCGACGGCAGAGAAACGGCTTCTAGCTGCGGTCCGCCAGGCGGCGGCCGCCGGATTTCTCGACAACTTTGATCTGGAGGTCCGTCGCGGGGCAGGTGCATACATATGTGGTGAGGAGACCGCTCTGTTCGCCTCAATCGAGGGACACCGCGGAGAGCCACGCCAGAAGCCTCCGTTCCCGACAACTCATGGCGTGTTCCAGAAGCCGACAGGGATCAACAACATCGAAACCCTGGTGGCGACACTCGAGGTGGTCGCGAACGGTGGTGAGGCTTTCGCAAGGATCGGAACGGACCAGTCGACGGGCCCGAAGCTGTTCTGCGTCTCTGGTGCGGTCAGCAACCCGGGGGTCTTCGAGGTCGAGTTCGGCACGACACTCGGCGAGCTTCTCGATCTCGCAGGCGGCATCAGCGGCGGATCCGGCTTTGGCGCGGTCCTGATGGGTGGTGCCGCCGGTGTGTTCGCCGACGAGTCGGCCCTCGATGTGCCGCTCACGTTCGAGCACACCAGGGAGGCCGGCACGACGATGGGGTCCGGTGCCATCGTCTTCTTCGACGACCAGACAGACTTCACCGCGGTGCTACGACGCATAGCGCAGTTCTTCCGTGACGAGTCTTGTGGCCAGTGCGTCCCCTGCCGGATCGGGACCGTGAGACAGGAGGAGGCATTGGCTCGCATCGGCAGTGGTGCGGCACTGGGCTCCATAGAGGAGGAAAAGGTGAGACTCGACGATCTCGCTCTGGTGATGACCGACGCCTCCATATGTGGTCTGGGCCAAACCGCGGCGTCAGCGATCCAATCGGCGATGAGACTGGGCTTGGCATGAGTGTCAAGGCAACCATCGACGGACAAGAGGTGACGGTGCCCGAAGGCACGTCGATCCTCGACGCCTGCACTCAGCTCGGGACCGACATCCCGACCTTCTGCTACGGCCCGACCATCACCCCGGCCAATGCCTGCCGGGTGTGCATGGTGGAGGTCGAGGGCTCCCGAGTTCTGGTGCCCAGCTGCTCTCGTGCTCTGGAGGAAGGGATGGTGGTGAAGACGGGCACCGAGCGAGCCGAGCACAGCCGCCGCTTGGTTCTCGAGTTGCTGGGCAGCGCCAGCGAGTTGGATCGCTCATCGGACGAGGTCCACGGCTGGATCGAGGAGTACGGGGCGGATTCGTCTCGGTTCGGCCCCGATGCCGAGACGGTGGCACAGCCCGCGAAGGTTCAGGACGATCTGTATGTGCGTGACTACGAGCGCTGCATCCTTTGCTACAAGTGTGTCGACGCCTGTGGCGTGGATCACCAGAACACCTTTGCGATAACCGTCGCCGGCCGCGGGTTCGATGCGCACATCTCCACGGAGTTCGACGTGACGCTGCCCGATTCGGCATGTGTCTACTGCGGGAACTGCATAGCGGTCTGCCCGACAGGAGCGCTGGAGGGCAAGATCGCCTGGGACATGAAAGAGGCCGGGACTTGGGACGCCGACGCCCAGGAGGTCACCCGCACTGTCTGCTCCTACTGCGGCGTCGGGTGCAACCTCGACATCCACACCCAGGACGGGCGAATCGTCGATGTGACCTCACCACTCGATCACGAGGTGACCTTGGGGAACCTGTGTATCAAGGGGAGGTTCGGCTGGTCGTTCGTTCACGCCGGAGCGAGTGAGCCTGAGGGTGCGGCCGGCGGGACCGGTTCGTGACGGCATCTGCCGGTATCAACCGGCCGAAGGCCGGCGGGGGGTTTGAGGGGGGTCGTCCCCCCTCAAAGGAAGCTGCTGAACCAATCACCACCCGTCAGGTGGTGCGTTACAGGGGCCAACTCGAATCGGTGTCGGACGAACTCGTCGTCGAGGAGCCGATGGAGATCCGGATGGGCGGGGAACCGATCGCTGTCATCATGCGAACACCCGGCGACGACGACGAGCTGGCGCTGGGGTTCGCCATCACCGAGGGCATCGTGTCAGGACCGGGAGACGTGGCCGACGTCAGGGATTTGGGGGAGGGTCGCTGGGAGCTGGTGTTGGCCGCTGGCGTCTCCATCGACCCGGAGCAATTCAGGCGCAACTTCTACTCGACCTCGTCTTGTGGGGTCTGCGGCAAGGCCTCCATCGATGCGATCAGAGTGGCCCAGACCTTCCCGCCGCCGGGCCCGGAAGTGCCTGTCGAGGCCATCGTCGATCTCCCAGAGCGCCTGCTGGAAAGACAATCGGCCTTTCACGCAACGGGCGGCCTGCATGCAGCCGGTGCGTTTCTCCCGTCAGGCGAGGTGGTTGCCGTGCGAGAAGATGTGGGCAGGCACAACGCGACCGACAAGTTGGTCGGAGCTCTGGCCCGGCAGGAGTGGCCAGTTGCCCCAATGGGCCTGATGGTCTCGGGCCGGGTGTCCTTCGAGATCGTGCAGAAGGCGGCCGTCGCGGGCATCCCCATCGTGTGTGGTGTCTCGGCAGCCTCCAGTCTCGCCGTCGAGCTCGCCGAGGAATTCGGAATGACGTTGGTCGGGTTCCTCCGTGAGGGAGTATTCACCATCTACACAGACGTTGACCGCATCAAAGGCCTATGAGCATCGGGAGGTGAGAGTGTTTGAGGTCCGGACATGACAACCACAGCGCAGAGGACGGTCGCCGCCGCATGGGGCCTCTTCGCATCGGTCCTCCTGCTGATGCTGGGCCGCGGGCTCGTCGGAGTGCTGGCAGGTGTCCGCGCTGAGCTAGAAGGCTTCGACACCACGGTCACCGGCGTGATCGTGGCGAGCTACTTCGTGGGGTTCTTGATCGGCTCACAGGTGACGCCACGCATCATGGCCAGAGTTGGCCATATCCGCGTGTTCAGCGCGTTCACAGCGGTCAACGTCGCTGTCATCTTGCTCCAGGGAGTGGTGGTCGAGCCGATCACCTGGATAGTTCTCCGCTTTGTCTTTGGCTTCGCCATGGTGGGCCTTTTCGTCGTGACCGAGAGCTGGCTCAACGAGACGGTGACCAACGACAACCGCGGGCGGGTCATGGCCGTCTACATGGTGGTCTCGATGGGCGGTGTCGCCGGGGGCCAGTTCTTGCTGGGCGCCGGTGACCCGACGACAGAGATCATGTTCATCGTCAGTGCCGGGGTGCTGGCACTGGCAATAGTGCCTGTCTCGTTGAGCACCAGTTCGGCACCCGAGTTCACGCTTCCTCCGAAGATGAATCCTCGTGAGATCTGGGAGGCGGCTCCACTGGGAGTTGTTGGCGCCCTGTTCACCGGAATGGCCAACGCTGCCCTTCTAGGCATGGCTGCGGTGTATGCCAGCCAGGTGGGCATGACCTTGGAGCGAACCGCGGTGTTCGCCGGGGCGGCGGCCGTGGGTGCGGTGGTTCTCCAATGGCCGTTGGGCTACGTGTCCGACCTGATTGGGAGGAGGCCGATGATCCTGGTGGTTTCAGCTGTGGCGGCCGCCGTCGCCATGATCGGCCTGGTGGTGCCTGTCGACGGGTTCCCCATCCTCGCCGCGATGTTCATCTTTGGAGGTCTCTCTTACACGATGTACTCATTGGCCCTGAGTCATGTGATCGATGTGCTGCCGGTGGGGAGAGCAGTTACGGCCAGCTCCACGAATGTCCTGCTCACAGGTGTCGGGGCGATCATTGGGCCGATAGTGGCGTCGCTCCTGATGACTTCGATTGGCCCGGGTGGCTTCTGGTGGACCCTCGCGGTGTCGTTTGCGTCGATCGCGGTGTTTGCGCTCTATCGACTGGTGAGACGGCCCGAGATCAAGGGGCTCTCACCAGAGCCGTATCTCGCGGTTCCGGCTCGATCGACCGGAATCGTACGTTTGGTGCGTGGGAACGGACGGCGACGCGATCGAGAGCGCGCGCCAGATCATCCGTCAGATCCCTGACGTCTTCGATCCCAACGGAGAGCCTGACGAGGCCCTCACCGATCCCGGCGACCTCACGAGCTTCGGCGCTCATCGCGGCATGGGTCATGGTCGCAGGGTGAGCGACGAGGCTTTCCACGCTTCCCAGGGACTCGGCGAGGAAGAAGTGGTTGAGAGCCTGGACCAGATCCTCAGCTGACGCCCTGCCGCCGGCCAGCTCGAAACTGACCATGGCTCCGTAGCCGTCCTGTTGACGGCCGGCGATCTCATGGCCCGGGTGATCCGCCAAACCCGGGTAATGGACTTTGGCGACCTCGGGGTGGTCACACAGGAGGGCGACGATGGCCTCCGTGTTCGCCTCGTGGGCCCTGAGCCGCGTGTAGAGGGTGCGAAGGCCGCGAAGGGTGAGGTAGCTGTCGAAGGGTGCGCCGCTGAGGCCGAGGCAGTTGGCCCACCATTGCATCTCGTCGTGAAGCTCTTGATCTGCGGCAACAACGGCTCCGCCGACGACATCGCTGTGGCCGTTCAGGTACTTGGTGGTCGAGTGGATGACGAGATCGGCACCTAGCGGTATCGGCCGTTGCAGGCCGGGTGAGAGGAAGGTGTTGTCCACCGCCAGTGTGGCCCCGGCTTTCGAGCAGAGATCAGCCACGAGTTGGATGTCGGTGATTCGAAGCAGTGGGTTGCTCGGTGTCTCCACGAGCACGAGGCGAGGTTGTTGTTCGAACGCTTGACGGAGAGCGGTCTCATCCCCTTGATCGACAAACAGGACGTCGAACTGACCTCGTTCTGAAAGAGATGTCAGTAGCCGGTGAGTCCCGCCGTAACAGTCGTGAGGCGCGACAAGCTTGTCGCCCGGACTCAGCAGCTGACAAGCCAGGAGAAGCGCAGACATCCCCGACGACGTGATCGTCGAGCCGATACCTTGCTCGAGCTCTGCCAGTGCCACGGCCAACAGGTCACGGGTCGGATTGGAAGTCCGGGTGTAGTCGTGTGCTCCTGGCTGGTCGAACGCTTCGAATTCGAAGGTGGAAGTGAGGTGAATCGGCGGCGTCACCGAGCGATGCTCCCCACCGCCCAGGCCCGATCGCACGGCTCGTGTCACCGGGTGGGATCTGCTGTTCGTCATTCCAATCCTCCTGCTCTGGATGTCACATCCATCGAGGATTCGCGGGAATGGCGGAGGGAGGACGTGCCCATCCAGTCGACGGCGGCTACACGTCATCTCATCTGCCGGTGACACCGGAGTGTCCCGCAGGATTTGGCACCTTCCCGGAGTGGTTGGCTCCGATGGTTGCCCCGGCGTCTCAGGGCCTGTCCCTCAGCCGGTCTCGATGAGTTGGCGCAACAGTATCAGAGGGCCAGGGCACCCGACAACCGGCCCGCGGCATCGCTCACCAAGGCACCCAGGTTCGCCTTGTCCTCCTCACCGGGAAAGCGGTACGCAGGCCCGTGCACGTGGATGGCGCCCGTGATCAGGCCGTTGCTCTCGAGGACAGGAGCGGCCACGGAGTTGATCCCTTCGACGAACTCTTCGTGAACCCATACGTATCCGCTCTCGCGGATCTCGGCCAGACGCTCTCGGATCTGCCCAGGATCGTTGATGGTGTTGGGCGTCAGGCTCACCAGATTGCGGCTGAGGTACCGGTCGGTCTGCTCTTTGGGCCAGTGGGCCATGATCGCCAGGCCCGACGGCACGACGTGCATTGGTATCACCTCGCCAGTCCAGTCGCGAACCTGAACCGGGTGTGTCGCGGAGGTCTGGTCGATGTAGTGAACCTCGTATCCGTCCGGGATGCTCAGCCCGGCCGCCTCACCGGTCGAGTCGGTCAGTTCCTCGAGGTAGGGACGGGCGAAGCCGGCGAGCTGAGCGGGGCCTCCTGCGGCGGTTGACAGTCGCTGCACCATCGGCCCGAGGCGGAACAGCCGGAAATCCTCCTCGTCACGCTCGACCGCCTCCACTTGCTCCAACGTTGCAAGAAGTCGCGCAACAGTGCTCTTGGGAAGATCGACATCACGGGCGATATCGGACAGCCCGGCGGGTGACATTGCCAGGGATTCGATGATTCGCAGGGCTCTTGCCACCGACTCGACGTGGGCCATGGTGTTCCATCATAAGGGATGCGTGCCACATCGTGGAACGACGTCTGATATGGCTTCCTTGGCATAACCTATAGCCGTGGCAGAGAAGCGCTTCAGCCTCAAGGACCATCTGTTCAATCGTGAGACCGTAGGTCGTCTCGCCGACTGGTTGGCAGTCGCCGATCCCGGCTTTGATCGGGATGGATTCGTGGGCTCGATCATGACGGCGATGCCGGACCTCGAGCTGAAGCAACGGATCACGCTGATAGCTGATGTGCTCGGCGAGCATCTGCCGTCCGACTTCGAAGCTGCTGCAACCTTGATCGAGACGGCGCTGCCTCCACCGTTGGATCCAACTCTGACCGACGACGATTTTGGTGAGTTCATCATCGCCCCACTCGGCGACTACGTGGCCAGGCGAGGGCTCGGTGAGGAGCACTACGAGATCTCGATTGGCCTCATCGAGCAGCTCACGATGCGCTTCTCGATGGAGAGCTACATCCGCCCGTTCCTCCTGGCCCATCCAGAGCGGACGATGGCAGTCCTCGCCAAGTGGGCCGGCAGCGACAACTATCACGTCCGTCGGCTGGTCAGCGAGGGCACGCGGCCGAGGCTGCCATGGGCATCGCGTATTCCGATTGAGATAGATCGGCCAATCCCGCTCCTCGACCAGCTTCACGCTGACCCGACTCGGTATGTGACGCGATCGGTCGCGAATCACATCAACGACATCGCCAAGATCGACAGTACGTTGGCCGTCGAGACACTGGGCCGCTGGCAAAGGGCAGGAGAGCAGGCACCGCGGGAGCTGTCATGGATGACCCGCCATGCTCTGCGCACTCTCGTCAAGCAGGGCGACCCCGATGCAATGAGCCTGCTCGGCTACTCGACCGATCCCGAGGTGGAGGCGGTTTCGTTGGAAATCGAACCCGAGGTCGAGATCGGCGACGTCCTCGAGTTCGAGGTCGAGCTCGTTGCAACAAGAGACGAGCCACTGCTCGTCGACTATGTGATCGACTTCGTCAAGAAGAATGGCCAGACCCGGCCGAAGGTGTTCAAGCTCAAGCAGATCGAGATGCGCGCCGGCGAGACCCGCACTCTCGCCAAGAGGCATCGTCTCCCCGCTTCCGCCACGACTTTCACCCTCTACCCGGGTATTCATCGGTTGTCGGTGATGGTCAACGGGACGGTGATGGCGAGCGGCCAGTTCGAGTTGACGAATTGAACGGTCGATTGCGCGTGCACAGCGTGTCGCTCAGCGCGACGGGTTGCTATAGCAACGAGGAGAGTCAGGGCCGGTCGCGGGCGTCGTGGTTAGCAGGCACCGGCCAATAGGCTTCTTTCAATGAAGGTCCTCTTGGTGTCCACCTACGAGCTTGGCCGCCAGCCTGTGCATGTCGCCTCGCCTGCCGCAGCGCTGGAGAGACGCGGCCACGACGTCCGTGTCACCGACACGTCGGTGGACGATCTCGACAGCACCATGCTCGACTGGGCCGAGGCCGTGGCGATATCCGTCCCCATGCACACTGCAAAGCGGCTCGCCAACTCGCTCACTGGCGAGATGAAGGCGTACCGGCCGGATCTTCCTGTGGCCCACTACGGCCTCTATGCGGGTGTGGGCTTCTCCGAGGACATCGCCGATGCCGCGCTCGAAGGTGAGTACGAGACCGCTCTGATCGAGTGGGTGGGTGGCGTGAAGGCTGGCATTGCGGCTGAGAAGAGCCTGCAAACACATCGAGGATCGTCCCAATTCGAGATCCCGGAGCGCAGCCGGCTTCCCGGCGTTGATCAATACGCCCGAATCGAGCATGACGGGACCACCAAGCTCGTGGGGGCCGTGGAGGCTTCACATGGGTGCAGGCATCGTTGCCGGCATTGCCCGATCCCGGCTGTTTATGACGGCCGGATAAGGATTGTCCCTGAGGACATTGTCCTCGCCGACATCCATCAGCTCGCTGCTGCCGGTGCGGAGCACATCACGTTTGGCGACCCCGACTTCCTCAACGCACCCGCCCATACCGTTTCCGTTCTGGAGCGGGCCCATCAGGCACACCCGGACATGACGTTCGATATCACAGTGAAGGTCGAGCACATCCTGGCGAAAAGGGATATCTGGCCACGGATGGCCGAGCTGGGTCTCCTGTTTGTCGTCAGCGCGTTCGAGAGCACCAACAACCAGACTCTCGAGGTCCTCGACAAGGGTCATACGGTTGCCGACATGAGCGAGGCAGTCGGCATCATCCGGGACGCGGGCATCTACCTGAGGCCGACATGGTTGCCGTTCCTCCCTTGGGCCGAGCATGGTGACATCGTCGGCATCCTCGATTTCCTCACCGAGCATGATCTTGCAGCCGCGACGGACCCGGTACAGCTGGCGATCAAGCTGCTGGTGCCCAGTGGCTCACTGCTTGAAAGCCACCCCGCCATGACCCCCTACCTGGATGAGTACGACGGCGAGGCGCTCAGCTGGACCTGGCGTTACGCCGATCCGGACATGGATGCTCTGCAAGTCAGGCTCGAGTCGATCGCCGCCGAGGCTTCCGATTGCGCGGCAGACGCCACTACCACCCTCAGGTCGATGTGGGCCGCCGTCACGGAGATGACTGGGGTTCGACTGGCCGACTTCACGGAGTCGTCGGAGTCGGTCCCGAGGCTCACCGAGAGCTGGTTCTGCTGCGCAGAGCCGACTCAAGGGCAGACGGTCTCGCTTCAGATCGGTCGGCCGGGCTAGGCCAAAGCCTCGAGCATCCGGTGACGCCACTCCTCGGTGGCGTCGACCCGGTTGAACGTGTACACGTGGAAGCCGTGGATGTTGGCCGCAGGGTCGGCGAGGGTGTCGCTCAGGTCATCGATGAGGCGATCGGGACCGAAGCCACCGGGTCGCACCAAACGACCGGCGAGTGACCGGTTCTTCGACAGGAACTTGGCGGACGCCCCGACCCCGATCCGCATCGAGATGGTGATGAGCTTGGTCAGCTCGGCCACTCCTGGGATGCCCAAATAGACCCCCTGGCCCAGCCCTTCGGAGCGGATGCCGTTGAGCCAACTCGTGATCGCGTCGGCGTCGAAGCACATCTGCGTGGTGATGTATGAGGCGAAAGGCGACTTGTCTTCCAGCGCCTCGGCGAGCGCTTCCTTGGAGATGTTCGGGTGCCCTTCCGGATAGCCGGGAATCCCGATCTCGGACAGCGAGTGGCCCATCTGATCCATCGCCGAGAGCAAGGCGAGCCCGTCGAAGAACTCGCCAGGGGGGTCGGCATCCCCGCCCACGACAAACGCACGATGAATCCCCGCTTCGTCGAGACGGTCGAGGACGGCCTTCAGCTCGCGTCGATCAGCGGTCAGCCGAGCTGAGATGTGGGGTATCACATCGAAGCCCATCTGCCGGAGGTCGAGTGCCAGATCGATGGTGGCTATCTGCCCTTTCTGAGGGGAAGCCGTGACGGTGACCGTCGAGCCGTCAGGGAGGTGGCCAGCCTGTTCCATGACGTTCTTGAGGGGGATCAGCTCGTACTTCGGATGGTCGAGCATCCGGCGAATGGTCTCGCTGCTCATCCCACGTCCGAGTCGGGAAACGAGCCTTTGCGTGTCTCTATCCAAGTCTTGAGCTGATGGTCGACGTCCTCGTCAATCGGAGGTGCCTCATAGTCGGTGAGCATCTGATGCCACTTCTCATTGGCTCGCTGCTCAGCGGTCTTCGAGCCTTCGAGCTCCCATTGCTCGAAGCTGTTCGGGTCGGACGTCTCCGCCACCCAGAAGGCCGTCTCGAAGTTGGCCAGGGTGTGCTCGGTGCCGAGGAAGTGCTGGCCTGGCCCGGTCTGGATGATGGCGTCGAGGGCTTGGCCGTTCTCGGTCATGTCCACACCGGAGACCAGGGCCTGGGCCATGCCGGCCATGTCGGCGTCGAGGATGAACTTCTCGTATCCCATGGCCAAGCCGCCTTCGAGCCAACCCGCCGAATGAAGCACGAAGTTCGCGCCAGCGAGCATCGTCGGGAGGAAAGTAGCGGCGCTCTCATATGCGGCTTGTGCGTCGGGGACCTTGGATGCGGTCAGGTTGCCCCCGAGTCTCGTTGGGACGCCGAGGCGACGAGCAAGCGCGGCGATGGTGAACAGCACCAGGGCCGGCTCAGGCGTCCCGAACGTGGGAGCGCCGGATTGCATCGACATCGAGCTCGCGAACGATCCGAAGATGACCGGTGCGCCGGGGCGAACCATCTGGGTGAATGCCATCCCAGCTAGAGCCTCCGCCAGCGTTTGAGCAGCAACACCTGCCGGCGTCACCGGAGCCATCGCGCCGGCAAGGATGAACGGGGTGATGATGCATGCCTGGTTGTTCTCGGCGTAGATCTTGGCCGAACCGAGCATGGCGTGGTCCCACGACAGCGGCGAGTTCGCGTTGATGAGCGAGGTGACGACGGTGTTCTCTTGGATGAACTCCTCACCGAACACGATCTTTGCCATGTCCACCGTGTCTTGAGCTCTCTCCGGCCGGGTGACCGACCCCATGAACGGCTTGTCGGAATATTTGATGTGGCTGTAGACCATGTCGAAGTGCCGCTTGTTGACCGGGAGGTCAACTGGCTCGCAGAGAGTGCCTCCCGAGTGGTGCATCTGGGGTGAGGAGTAGGCGAGCTTCACGAAGTTCCGGAAGTCCTCGATGGTCGCGTAGCGCCTGCCCTCTTCGAGGTTGCGCACGAAGGGAGACCCGTATGCCGGAACCATCACCATGTGGGGATCGCCGACCTCCACCGAGCGCGCAGGGTTGCGGGCGTGCTGTGTGTAGCGGGCCGGAGCAGTCGCCGTGATGATCTCCCGGCACATGCCCTTGGGGAACCGAACTCTCGTCCCCTCTACGCTCGCACCGTTGGCCTCATAGATCTCCAGCGCCTCGGGAAAGTCGACCATCTCGATGCCGACTTCCTCGAGGATGGTGTCGGCGTTCTGCTCGATCGTCTCTAAGCCCTCTTCGGAGAGGACTTTCGGTGGCTCCGTCTTTCGAGTCACGTACGCGACGGCTTCGGCTGCGCCAGTGGCGCGGGCAGCTCGTCTCGCTTCGCGGCCTCCGCCTCTGCGGCCGCCGCGCTCAGCCACGACGCCCCCTTCTGCGTCTCGCTGTGCCGGCACCAAGCCGCTCGGGAAGCTCGACGACTTTCGACAAGTTCGGATAATCGGCCGTCTCGTGAGGAATCCCCAGGGCGGCGACGAAGTGCTCCTGGAATCGCGGCTCGGTGGCGGTTTCGATCTTCTCGACCTGCTCGACGAGAGCCTCGACTTCGCTCCTGGCGTCCTTGGAGAGGAGGGCCATGATCGCTCCGGACCCAGCCGCATTTCCGGCGCCGGAGACCGAGTCGAGCTCACAGTCAGGGATCATCCCCAGGATCATGGCGTACTTCGGGTCGATGTGGTTGCCGAAGGCTCCAGCGAGTCGGATCTGATCGACCGTGGCTGTCCCGTAGTGATCCATGAGCAGCCGAGCACCGGCGTAGAGGGCGGCTTTAGCGAGTTGCACGGCTCGAACGTCGGCCTGAGTGATCAGGATCTCGGGGTCTGCCCAGAGCACATAGGCGAAGGTGCGCTCGTCGGCCACGATCCGGTCTGACTCGATGTCTCCTCTGATGACACCTGCTTCGTCGATGACACCGGCGAGGTGCAACTCGGCGATCACCTCGATGATCCCTGATCCGCAGATGCCGGTGACCGGAGTCCGTTCGATCTCGGTGAAGAACTTGTCTTCGTCCGACCAGTGCTCGCCACCGATGATCTTGATCCTCGGCTCCAAGGTGGCGGGGTCGACTCGAACTCGCTCGATTGCGCCGGGCGCCGCCCGTTGCCCTGAGGAGATCTGTGCGCCTTCGAAGGCTGGGCCCGTCGGGCTGGAGGCGGAGAGGATCTTCTGGCTGTTCCCCAGCACGATCTCGGCATTGGTTCCGACGTCGACCAAGAGTTGGATGGCCTCGCTCCGGTGCGGGGCTTCGGAGAGCATGGCGGCGGCGGCATCCGCACCGACGTGGCCGGCGATGCACGGGAGGACATAGGCCCGGCCCAGGGGATGAGTGGCCAGGCCGAGATCGCTCGCCTCGATGCGAACGGCTTGGTCGGTGGCCAGCTCGAAAGGTGCCGCCCCGAGTGGCACCGGGTCGAGACCGAGAAACAAGTGATGCATGATCGGATTGCCGACGAGAACGACCTCGAGAATGTCCTCACGATTGGCACCCGCCTCGTGTGCGAGGGCTCCGATCGCGGAGTCGAGCGCTTGCCGCACGGCCGCCGTGAGCTCTGAGCCTCCCTCATCGTTCATCATCGCGTAGGAGACCCGGCTCATAACGTCCTCACCAAACCGGATCTGAGGGTTCATCTCTCCGTGAGTCGCGAGAACGTCTCCGCTCTCGAGGTCGAGCAGATGGCCGGCGATGGTCGTGGAGCCAACATCGAAGGCGACCCCGAGGATCCGGTCGTGGAACCCAGGCCACACGGCTGTGATGTCGGTCTCGTCGTGGACGGCGACGGTGACCGCTCCCTTGCCTTCGGCGAGAGACAGTTGGAGGTCGGCTAAGACGCTCGCGTCGAGTTTGAGCGAGTCCAGACCCCATTGCTCTGCCAGCCCGTCGAGCAGACGCCTTTGATCGCTGCTGGCCTCGCCAAGTTCGCCGCTGTCCACTTCGACGTAGTGAAGACTGACCACCGGGTTGATGTCGATGTCCGGCACTTCGGGTCGCTTCCGCACCACTTGCCTGTGGACCTGGCTGTCTGACGGCACAGCGATGACGACATCGCCGTGTACCTGGGTTTGGCATCCCAGGCGGTTGCCTTCCTTGAGCGGTCGGGCGCCTTGGTAGTTGGACTCTGTGAGGTTCGGAGAGCTGAGCTTCGAGTCGTCGCGGGCGACGGCCTTGGAGGAGCCGAGCTGAACCTGGCATCGTCCGCAGATCCCACGACCGCCGCAGATCGAGTCGAGATCCACTCCCAAGGAGCGGGCGGCCGAGAGGAGGTCTGTCCCGAGATCCACGTCGCCCTGACGGCCGGAGGGTGTGAAGAGGACGCGGGCCTGTTCAGCCACGGTTCCGGCGCCCGGTCCGGCGACGTTCCCGATCTCCGCCCTCCGATGGCTGGCGGTAGGTCTTGATCCAGTTGACACAGTCGGGGTCGACACCGTTGAGGACATCGGCTGCCTGGACCGCTTGGCGGATCTCGGCTTCGAGCGGGTTTGTGATCGCCGACGTGAGCCCGGATGCTGCCGCCATCGCGAGGAAAGCGGAGTTGATCCCGAGCCTGTTGGGCAGGCCAAAGCTGATGTTGGACGCTCCGACCGTGGTGTTGACGCCCAGCTCTTCGCGGAGGCGCCGCACCAATCGGAACACCTGCTGGCCGGCAGTCGGCATGGCACCGATCGGCATGACTAGAGGGTCCACCACCACGTCCTCCGCAGGGATCCCATGATCGGCAGCACGGCCGACGATCTTCTTCGCCACATCGAAGCGAACATCGGGGTCTTCCGAGATGCCTGTCTCGTCGTTGGAGATCGCCACCACGGCGGCACCGT
The DNA here is from genome assembly GCA_028285585.1 of Acidimicrobiia bacterium. Taxonomy (GTDB): domain Bacteria; phylum Actinomycetota; class Acidimicrobiia; order Spongiisociales; family ZC4RG35; genus CAXMPK01. The sequence continues at coordinate 87,106 of JANQOU010000006.1, read as the reverse complement.
GCTTGGCCACCAGCGGCAGGACCGTTTCGAGCCGGTCTTCCTCACCGGTGACCGAGTTGACGAGGGCTTTGCCCTGATACACCTCGAGCCCGCGCTCGAGAGCCTCGACGATGGAGGAGTCGATGGAGAGAGGGACGTCGGTGACGCTCTGCACCAGCTTGACGGCGTCGGCAAGGATCGCAGGCTCGTCGGCGAGGGGGATGCCCGCGTTGACGTCGAGCATATGAGCACCCGCTTCCACCTGGGCCACCGCGTCGGCTTCCACGCGCGAGTAGTCGCCGTTCTTCATCTCCTCGGCGAGCAACTTGCGCCCGGTGGGGTTGATCCGCTCGCCGATGATGACAAACGGCCGGTCGAACCCGATGACGACCTCTTTGGTGGGCGACGAAACGACGGTGTGTGTCATGAGGTGACCTCAACCTGAGGCGAATTTGCCCGTATCTGGGCCGTATTACCTGAGGTACGCGAAACACCGATCAAGGCGGGCTCCAGCTCGCCGTAGCCGACAAAGCGGCGCTCGAAGGCAAGACCGAGTCGGTCCGCGGCCTCCTCGGCTTGAGCCGTGCGGTCGGGATTGTCGGTCTGGGCCAGGTAGGTGACCTTGGTGTAATTGCCGAAGTAGTCCGTGAGCAGCTCCGGGTGGCGGTTGAGGCCGAGGCCTTGCCAGATGAACCGGTCGAAGTGGCGGGCGAGGTAGTCGGTGAGATAGAGGGTGCCGATCTCGGCATCCTGCATCTCCTCGAACTCTCGCTGGCCGGCGAAGAACTGGTAGCAGTGAGCTCCTTCCAGCATCTCGGCGCCGAACTCGGCGACCAGAGCCTGGAGATGGCCTCCTGTCCCACAGTCGGCGTAGGCGACGAAGACCTTGTCGTACCCGGCTGCGCGCTCCAGACGCTCACGCACGGCTGGCGTGATCCGCTCGGGGGTGTTGTGATATATGGCGGGGAGGCACTCGACTCTGACGTTGTCCAGCCCGTTGGCTTCCACGACATCGAGCAGCTCGCGAGCCAGCGCGCCGCATCCGATAACGAGAACCGTCGGGCGAGAGGGGCTCGTCGAAGCGATTGCCCCCTCAGGCGACTGCGGCACGCTTCTCCAGGACGAGCCGCTTGGCGGTGTCGGCCGCCACAGCCGCATCCCGGCAGTAGGCGTCGGCACCCACGGCGTCGCCGAACTCCTCGTTGAGTGGCGCTCCCCCCACGAGGACGATGTAGTCGTCGCGTATCCCCTTCTCGACCATGGTCTCGATGACCACCTTCATGTAGGGCATGGTTGTGGTGAGCAGCGCGGACATTCCGAGGATGTCGGGCTTGTGCTCGTCCAGAGCCTGGATGAACTCGTCGGCGTCGGTGTTGATACCGAGGTCGAACACTTCGAAACCGGCACCCTCCAGCATCATCCCCACCAGGTTCTTGCCGATGTCGTGAATGTCGCCTTTCACGGTGCCGATGACCACTGTGCCCACCTGCTCGGCGCCGGTCTCGGCTAGAAGCGGCCGCAGGATGGACATCCCGGCCTTCATCGCCTTGGCTGCCAGCAGGACCTCAGGCACGAAGAGGATCCCGTCGCGGAAGTCGATACCGACGATCCTCATCCCTTCGACCAGGGCATCGTTGAGGACTGCGGGCGCCGACCAGCCTCGCTCGAGGAGTATCCGGGTGCCTTCGTCGATCTCGTCGGCGAGGCCGTCGTAGAGATCGTCGTGCATCTGAAGGACCAGGTCGTCGTCTGAGAGTGTCCGTAGATCCAGCTCTTCTTCGCTCAAGAAGTCACCTCCTCCCGGAGTTCCACGATGTGGCACGTGTACTGTACAGTGGGAATTCCGCTGTCGGCGGGAAGTCTAGAACAGAGAACCGACCTCGTCATCCGTCTGGAGGAGGAGAATTGAGCGACATCCCAACATCGGCCCAAGTCGTCGTTGTCGGCGCCGGAATCGTCGGAAACTCGGTGGTACATCACCTCGCTGAGCTCGGATGGAAGGACATCCTCCAGCTCGACAAAGGGCCGCTGCCCAACCCGGGTGGGTCCACCGGGCATGCTTCCAACTTCATCTTCCCCGTGGACCACAACAAAGAGATGGCGAGCCTCACACTGGACAGCCAGAAGCAGTATGAGGAGATGGGGGTCAACACCACCAGCGGCGGGATCGAGGTCGCCCGCACCCATGAGCGGATGGAAGAGCTTCGACGTCGGATGACCTCGGCCAAGGCTTGGGGCATCGAGTCTGAGATGCTGACCCCGGCACAGATCAGGGACATGGTGCCGTTCGTCGACGAGTCCATCCTCGTCGGTGGCTGGTACACCCCGGGTGTCTCCGTCGTCGACTCCTTGCAGGCCGGCACCCTGATGCGCGAGAGCGCTATGTCGAAGAACGCGCTGACGGTGTCGCCGAACACCGAGGTGATGGATGTCGAAGTCGAGAACAACCATGTGATCGCAGTGGTCACTGATCGAGGCCGGGTCGAGTGTGACTATCTGGTGATCGCTTGTGGTGTCTGGTCGCCGAGGATCGCCAAGATGGCAGGGGCCTCCATCCCCCTGACGCCGGCAGTCCACCAGATGATCGATGTCGGCCCGCTGCCCGAGCTCCAGGCGACCGGCAACGAGATCGGCTTCCCCATCGTCCGTGACATGGACACCTTCTGTTACGAGCGCCAGACCGCGGGATCGATGGAGGTGGGCTCGTATGCCCACCGCCCCATCTTCCATCACCCCGACACAATCCCTTCGATAGAGGAGTCGAGGCTCTCGCCCACGGAGCTGCCTCTCACTCAGGACGACTTCGATCCCCAGCTCGAGCAGGCAATCGAGCTGATGCCGTTCCTCGGGGATGCCGAGATGCGCTACGGCATCAACGGGCTGCTCTCTCTGACCCCGGATGCCATGCCCTTGGTCGGCGAGACCGAAGTGGGCGGGGTCTGGTCGTGTGCTGCGATCTGGATCAAGGAAGGGCCGGGCACGGGCCGCGCCATTGCCGAGTGGATGACACAGGGATACCCCGAGATCGACCCCCACGCCTCTGACGTAGCGAGGTTCTACGACAACCAGAGGAGTGAGGAGCACGTCATCGCCAGGTGTGAGGAGCACTTCAACAAGACCTATGGGATCGTCCACCCACGTGAGCAGTGGGAGAGCCGGCGTGGTCTGCGCAAGTCGTCTCTTCACCCCAGGACCGAAGCTCTGGGTGCGGTCTATTTCGAAGCCGGCAACTGGGAGCGCCCCCATTGGTACGAGTCGAATGCGCCCCTGGTCGAGAAGTACTCCGAGCAGATCCCGGAGCGCCCGCACGAGTGGGACGCACGCTGGTGGTCGCCTATCCAAAACGCCGAGCATCTCGCCATCCGCGAGAGCGTGGGCATGGTCGACGTCACCGCCTTCGCCATCTTCGAGGTGAGCGGGCCCGGCGTGGTCGATTATGTCGAGAAGATGGCAGTCAACAAGTGCGACCTGCCGGTTGGCCGCTCGATCTACACGCCGTTGCTCACCGAGGATGGGGGCTTCAAGGCCGACCTGACCATGATCCGGCTGGCGGATGATCGCTATCGGATCATCTCTGGTGGCTTCGACGGCCCGAGGGACAGCCACTGGTTTCGCAAACATCTGCCCGACGACGGCTCAGTTGTGTGGGAGGACAAGACCTCCGACATCTGCACCATCGGCCTTTGGGGGCCCAACGCCAGGGCGGTGATGGAGAAGGTCACCGACGACGACGTGTCGGACGAGGGCTTGCCCTACGGCAGCTCCAAGGAGATCACGATCGGCTCGATACCGGCGCGGTTGCTTCGGATCTCCTACGTGGGCGAATTCGGGTGGGAGATCTACACGGAGATGGAGAACGGGCCTGCCCTGTGGGACGCCCTCTGGGGAGCCGGGCAAGAGTATGGGATCGTCCCGGTCGGTGCCGGTGTCTACGGCACGACGGGACGGCTGGAGAAGGGCTACCGCCTGATGGGAGCCGAGTTGGAGTCGGAGTACAGCCCAGTGGAAGCCGGCTTGGCCCGACCCCGGGTCAAGGCAGCTGACTTCATCGGAAAAGCGGCCTATCTGGAGGCGCGAGCTGAGGAGCCGGCAGCAGTCATGTGCACTCTGACCATGGAAAGCCACACCTCGGACTCGGGCATGGCTCGCTTCCCAACCGGCGGCAACGAGCCGATTCTCACTCTCGGCGGAGATCGCATTCTCGACGTCAAGGGTCGGGTCTCCCGCGTCACCAGTGCCGGGGCCGGCCCATCTGTCGGCAAGTACCTTCTGCTGGCCTACCTCCCCCCGGAGCATGCAGTCGAGGGCACTGAGCTTCAAGTGATGTACATGAATGAGCTGTACCCGGTGAAGGTTGCCGTTGCGGGGAGCACACCGCTATTCGACTCCGAGAACCAGCGGATGAAGGGCTAGCGATGCGCATCCTGGTGTGTGTGAAACGGGTGCCGGCGCCCGGGGCCAAGATCGTCCTCACCGACGACGCCCAGGCCATCGACACCAGCCTTCTCTCGTTCACCGTCAGCCCCCACGAGGAGTGTGCGGTTGAGGAAGCAGTGCGGATTGCGGAAAGCCATGAGGGGTCTGTGACCGTGATGACACTGGGCCCTGAAGATGCGGAGGAGCAGCTTCGCTCGGCTCTGGCAGTGGGGGCCAGCGAGGCGGTTCTCGTCCCAACGGATGGCTCTGACTGGGATCCGATCTCTACGGCTTCTGCGCTTGTTGCAGCCATCCAAGAGCTGGAGTCCGAAGGCGGGTTCGACCTGATTCTCTTCGGCAACGAGTCCGCCGACTCGGGCGGTTACCAGGTTGGCGTCCGAGTCGCGCGCACTCTGGGACGTCCCATCGTCTCCGGCATCAAGGGGATCGAGGTCGAGGCGGACGGCTTCGCCCTCCGTCGTGACACGCCAACCGGCTCGGAGATCTACAAGGTGCCGTCGCCAGCTGTGGTCGGGGTGAAGGAAGGGATCAATCTTCCCCGCTACCCGACCCTCAAAGGCCGTCTCAACGCCAAGAAGATCGAAGTCACCCGATCCACCCAGGACAGAGCAGGCAGCGGTCAAGCCATGGTCCGGTTGGTGACCCCGCAAGTCGAGATCAATGAGACGGTGATCCTGGGCGACGGTCCAGAGGCAGCGTCAGCTGTCGTGGACCTTCTCGAAGAATTGCAGCTCTTCACGTGATCCTCGTCTTGCTCACCCACGATCGAGGAGCCCTCGATGAGAGCTCACTCCAGGGACTCACGTATGCGCGACGGCTGGGAGAAGAGATCCACGCCGTCTCAGTGGGCGCGGAGATCGCCGAACTGGGCGAGTACGGCGTAGTCGTCCAGCACGTCGTGGAGCACGAGGCACTCGACGACTACAGCCCATCGGCCTGGGGTGAGGCCTTGGCCCAGCTCATCGTGCTCCATTCGCCAACGGCGGTGATGTCGACTGGCACCGAGCGTGGCAATGAGGTGATGGCCCACGTCGGGGCAATCACCGGGTTACCCATGGTCGCCAACTGTGTCGCCATCGAGACTTCAGGTGATGTCTGGCAGATCAGCAGAACTCGATGGGGCGGCTCTCTGCTGGAAGATGCGACTCTGGATGCTCCCATCAAGCTGGTGACCATCACCGAACATGCCCATGAGGCTGTGCCGGCTGAAACGCCATCTGAGGCACGGGTCGAGACTTTCACCCCGGAACTGAGTGAAGCCGACCTGGTCACCAAGGTGGTCGACCGAGTTGTGACGGCTGATGGGGTCACTCTGGCCACGGCGCCGGTGGTGGTGAGCGGTGGTCGAGGAGTCGGCAGCCCGGAGGGTTTCGCTCCCCTGGAGGAGCTCGCAGAGTTACTGGGTGGGGTGGTCGGGTGCTCGCGAGTTGTGACCAACAACGGTTGGCGCCCTCATTCGGATCAGGTCGGCCAGACCGGAACGGTCATAGCTCCTGAGCTCTATGTGGCTTGCGGGATCAGCGGCGCCATCCAGCACTGGGTGGGGATGATGGCCTCGAAGACGATCCTTGCCATCAACACCGATGCCGAGGCTCCGATGGTCACCAAGGCCGACTATGCGATAGTCGGTGATCTAGGTCCGGTGGTCCCGGCGATTGTCGAAGAGATAAAGAACCGCCGCGGCATCTAACCCAACGTCACGGACGACAGGTCGTCGGCGACGATCAGCTCTCCGGTGAAACCGCCTTCCCGAACCGCTTCTGCATATGCCTCGCGATCGGCTTCGTCGCCAGGAGGCGGAACGAGGTGGGTGAGGATCACCCTTTTCACCCTGGCCCGGGCTGCGAGGGCTCCGACGTCGTGGGGCTCCGTGTGGTACTCGAGGAGCTTCTTTGGGTTGGAGAGGAGGCCCTGAAGCAGGTCGGCCTTGATTGCTTCGTGAACCAAGACGTCACAGTCGTTCGCCAGCTCTTCCACCTGTGGGCACACGTCCGTGTCGCCGGAGATCACCACTGAGCCGTCTGGGGTGTCCACCCGGTAGGCCACGGCGGCCTCCACCGGAGAGTGCTCGACGGCTGTTGCCGAAACCTTCGTATCTCCAAAGGTGCCAACGGTGACGGTGGATGTCTTGTCCGCGTTGAAAGGGCGCACGTCGACTCCAGCGATGTTGGGTCGGCCCGTATGGTTGCGACGCATCTCCATCTCTGGTTCCCACACTTCGAGTATTCCTCGGATGATCTCTACGGCAGGCCCGTCAGGGACATGGATCGGGAGGTCAGGGATGCCGATCTTCTCAATGTCGTTGAGCCATCTGGTCATCAAAAGGTCTGGTATGCCCACGATGTGGTCCGAGTGATGGTGAGTGATGAAGAGGCCGTCTAGGTCGGTGAGCCTGGACCCCGCCGCGGCGAGACGCATCACGGTGCCTCGCCCGGCATCGAATTGCAGCTTGGCTGCGTCGGTCTCCACCAGCACGCCTGGACCGGCGCGGTCGGCGGTCTGAATCGGGGTTCCAGTGCCTGTGATGGTGACCTTGGTCGTCATGTCCAGCCCTCTTCTATCTCTGCGCGCAGCAGGTCACGCGTGGTGGTGTCGGTGAATGATGCCTCGAGGGCATTGAGTGTGAGACGAAGAGGATCGGCACCCGTTCGAGCCGTCACTTCGCGGAGATCGTCGACGACGGATGATCCGAAGTAGGTGGGATCGTCGCTGTTGATGCTCACGTTGGCGCCGGCGTCGATCAGTCTGAGGACGGGGTGGTCCTCCCAACCTGCAACGACACCTGTTCTGATGTTGGACGTTGGGCAAACTTCGAGCGGTCTCTGGGTTTCGACCAGATGATCGACGAGGGCCGGGTCTTCGACGGCCCGGACGCCGTGACCGATGCGGTCAACCCCCAAGTCATCGATCGCGGACCAGACGTATTCAGGGCCCGCGGCCTCTCCGGCGTGGGCGGAAAGGCCAAGACCGGCATCGCGTGCCATGTCGTAATGGTCTACGAAGAGGCTTGGCGGATAACCGTGCTCTGGGCCGCCGATCGTCACCCCTACGATGGCTGCCTCGGAGGTGGCGTCGATGGTCCTTCGGAGAACATCCATCGTCCGGTCCCGGCTGCCGTCTCGGACCAAGTCCACCATCAGTCCAACGCTGACTCCGGTGACTCGATCGAGACCGCGTCGCACGGCGGTCATCATCGACTCCAGATCTATGCCGTGCCTTCTGTAGTCACTTGGCGAAACCGAGGCTTCGGCGTAGATGATGTTCTGATCGGCGAGAGAGTGGCCCACGGCCTCGCCGATCCTCTCGAAGTCCTCTGCGTCACGAAGGTAGTTCGTCATATACCCCCAAACGTCGAGGAAATGGAGGAAGTCTTCGAACTCGAACCGTCTTGTGAAACTCTCGAAGTCTCCAGGGTGTGGCTCGTACTTGCACACCAACTCCCACATGGTCGTCATTGGGATGGCGCCCTCGAGATGCAGGTGGAGCTCCACCTTCGGGGCAGTGTGGAACCTCGATTCTGACCCGGTCAGGCGGCTGCTGCCTTCCTGGCTAGAGCGACCGCCTCGGCGATGGGCCCGTTGAAGTTGGGCCCGTGCACGACCAGCACCTTGTCGGCGTCCAGAGACTCGAGACGTGTCAGCGACTCGAGGGCGAGTTGGTCGTCGTCGTTCACGAATGAGGGGGCCAGGCACGGACCAATTGCCTCCGTGTACGCGTCCATGCCTCCGAGGGCGTCGCCTGCCAGCACTGCCTTTTGCTCGCCCAAGTACATCGAGCAGTGGCCCATGGTGTGGCCAGGAACGTGCACAACTCTGGGGCGACCCGGCACTTCGAGCAGCTCGTCGTCGTCATACGTGGTGTATTCGGTGAGCGATTGGGTCTTCATCGCTTTGTTCTTCACCAGGTGACCGAGATACCGGAGCACGGGCAGTCTCCAAAGAGGCGCTTTCGGCGGCGGCGCCTCGTTCTCGAGAAAGGGGGCGTCGATGTGGTGTATCCGTGCCGGTGCTCCCGCCTCACGGAGGCGTTCGGAGTTCCCGCGGTGATCCATGTGGTGATGGGTCAGGATCTGCGCCTCGATGTCGTCGATCGAGTGGCCTCTGCCGTCGAGAAAGGACGTGAGCTGGTCCCAATAGCCTGGGAGACCAGAGTCGACCAACGTGTACTTGCCGCCTTCGAAGAGTAGGTAGAAGCCGACGTATGTGGTGCCCAGTCGATAGACGCCGTCGGCGCATTCCTCAACCAGAGGGTTCCCAAGTGAGGCCATGCCCGGAAGCTAATCGGAGACGGTGGCTGCTGCGGCTCCGAGGGCATCAGGAAGCTCGCGTTGGAGAGCAGCGCCGGCGACCACGTAGGGTCGCTTCATGGCTGATCTGCGTTTCGGCACGTTCCTGGCTCCCAACATGCTCCCGATCTACGAGGCGATCGCAGAGACGGTGGGCAGACGTCTTGGCAAGTCGACGGAGCTCGTGGTTGAGACCGACTACGAGAACTGCCGGAACGACGTGAACGACATCTGTTTTGTGTGCAGCCTCCCGTACGTCCACTTCGAGAGACAAGGGGTCGCCCCTGCGACTCCGATCGCTGCGCCGATCCTCCAGGGCGATCGCTATGAGGGTCGACCGATCTACTACTCCGACGTGATCGTGCACAAGGACAGCCCTGCGGAGTCGTTTCTGGACCTGCGTGGGAAGTCGTGGGCGTTCAATGAGCCCCTGTCGCAGTCGGGATACGGCATCACTCGTTATCACCTCGTCTCGATTGGAGAGACAGACGGCTTCTTCTCCGAGGTGGTCGACGCCGGCTTTCACGAGACCTCGGTGCGGATGGTGGCCGACGGCCGTGTGGACGCCTCGGCCATCGACTCACAGGTCCTAGCCATCGAGATGCGGGATCATCCCGACGTGGCAGGCAACCTCAAGGTGGTCGACGCCCTGGGCCCGTCGACCATCCAGCCTGTCGCCGTCTCCAAGAGGTTCGGTCCAGAGTTCCGCGAAGAGGTTCGTGAGGTGCTGCTCGACTTCCACCGGGATGAGCGCGGCCGGGAAGTCCTCGACGGTGGGATGATCGAGCGCTGGGCTCAGGTGGGCCCTGCGGACTACGACGACGTCAGGCGGATGCTCGAGGCGTGTGAGGACGCCGCCTTCATGGAGATTCGCTAGGCGCCCATCCGTTGTTGCGGACGTAACTCCTGATCAACTCGGATGGGTAGGACTCGGCTATCCGCCTCACCTCGGCCTGAACCTCAGAATGCAAGTCGGCGTCGCAGGAGCGGGTTTCCTCACGCCACTCCGCGATGTAGTCCTCGGTGCTGGTGCGGCCTGCTCTGGTGGCAGCTGCGTCGACGGAGATCATGAACCGATCAGGCAAAGCCGCACTGGTTCGCTCCCGGCCATGGCGTGCTTTGACCTGGGCCGGGACGTCACGCCAGAAGATGATGGTCAGTTGGGGTGTCGCACCCCGGTTGCTGCGGCGCTCACTCATAGGCTCAAGGTGACCGAGTTGGGCATGGGACCGGGAGCATATCCTCCTGGCTGAAAGGCGCTGCTTGTCCCGACGAGGGTCTTGAAACCCGGCTTTCGATACGTTTGAGTGGCGGACATGGCCTCGGAAGCCGCCCGGCTTGCCTTGTATAATCGGCTCGGAGAGGTGATCGGTGAGGACAACGCCGGCACCTTGATGGAGGCCTTACCGATGCATCCGGCTGAGCAAAACGCCACCAAAGACGATATCGAGCGGGTCGAAACTCGCTTCGAAGCCCGTTTCGACCGGCTGGAGGCGAGGATTGACGGGCTTCACGATGTGATGAGGGATCAACTGCGCACCTACACGGTCACCACTGTCGGCGCCATGACTGTGTTGACTGCCGTTTTCGGTGCATTGTTGGCCGTGTTCAGGTAGCTCGTCTCCACAGGTCTCAGAACAGCCCTACGACGTTGCCGTTGTCGTCGATGTCGACGTTCATGTATGCCGGTTTGGTGCCCAGCCCCGGCATCGTCCGCATCTCCCCGAGCAATGGGTAGATGAATCCGGCTCCGACGGAAGCCCTGACCTCACGTACCGGGATCGTGAAGCCAGACGGTGCTCCCTTGAGGGCTGGGTCGTGGCTGATCGAGAGGTGGGTCTTGGCCATGCAGATCGGCAGATATCCGAACCCAGACTTCTCGAACTCGGCGATCTGGCTGTTGGCGGTAGCCGAGTATTCGACATCGGCAGCGCCGTAGACCTCTTTGGCGATCGTCTCGATCTTCGCCTTGATCGGCTGATCTAGCGGGTAGAGGTAGTCAAAGGTCGACTCCTCGTTACTCGCGTCGACAACCGCTTCGGCCAGTTCGCGGGCACCGTCACCGCCTTTGGCATGGTGCTCACTGGTGACGGCAGCATAGGCACCGGCCGCCTCTGCCATCTGCTTGATGAGGTCGTGCTCACGCCGCGTGTCTGTCGGGAAACGGTTGATCGCAACCACCACCGGCACTCCATAGCTCTTTGCAGTTGCGATGTGGGACTGAAGGTTGGCCATCCCCGCTTCCAGGAGCGGCAGGTTCTCTTCCGTGTAGGCAGAGTCGAGGTCGCGGCCTGCGACCACTTTGGGGCCGCCGCCGTGAGTCTTCAATGCCCGCACCGTCGCCACCAACACGACGCAGTCGGGTTTCAGGCCTGATACACGGCACTTGATGTCCATGAACTTCTCCATGCCCATGTCGGCGCCGAACCCCGACTCGGTGACCACGTAGTCGCCGAGGTGAAGAGCGATGCGATCGGCGAGGATCGAAGAGTTGCCGTGGGCGATGTTGGCGAAAGGGCCTGCGTGCACAAAAGCGGCCTGTCCCTCGATGGTCTGCATGAGGGTGGGGTGCAGCGTGTCCTTCATCAAGACGGTCACGGCACCAGCCACGTCGAGGTCGTCGAGCGTTATCGGCTTCTTGTACTTGGAGTAGCCGATGACAACCCGTCCGCAGCGCTCGCGGAGGTTGCGGAGAGCCGATGTGTAGCTGTCACCGTCGACGAGGGCGAGGATCGCCATCAGCTCGCTGGCGACGGTGATGTCGAAGCCCGTCTCGCGGGGCCGGCCGTCAAGCCGTCCGCCGAGACCCACGATGACGTTGCGCAGTGCCCGGTCGTTCACGTCGAGCACGCGGCGCCACGACGTGTTGAAGATGTCGATGCGCAGCCTCTCCAGGTCGAGAGCCTCCATCTGCTCGTCGCTGAGCCGCCGCTCGTGGTACCACCTGGCATCGATCGCGGCCGACACCAGGTTGTGTGCCGCCGTGATGGCGTGGATGTCGCCGGTCAGGTGCAGATTGAACTCGTCCATGGGGACGACCTGGCTGTAGCCGCCACCAGCGGCACCTCCCTTTATCCCGAATGTGGGGCCCATCGACGGCTGGCGGATGGCGGAGATGGCTTGATGACCGAGAGTGCCCAGACCCTGGGTAAGCCCCACAGTGGTGGTGGTCTTGCCTTCACCCAAAGGGGTGGGAGTGATCGCCGTGACATCCACGTACTTGCCCATCGGGTTGGAGGCGATCCGCTTCAGAGAGTCGAGGTGGACCTTGGCCTTGGTCGGCCCGAACGGAATGACCTCGTCCTGCTCCAGGCCGTTCTCGACCGCTATCTCAGAGATGGGCCTGAGGTTCGCCCCATAAGCGATCTCGAGGTCACTGGGAAAGCTCAATCGTCACTCCTCGGTCGGTCTGCCTGACGGTACACGTACCACTTAACGGTACACCCTGGAGGGCTCTTGGTCGTCTCAGAGTGGCTAGGTTGCCGCCGACATGAACACCCGATACCGCGTCGTCATCATCGGCGGTGGTGTGGTCGGCGCAAGCGTCGCCTATCACCTGGCCAAGCTGGGTTGGACCGACATAGCCATCCTGGAGCGCTCAGTGCTTACGGCCGGCTCTTCATGGCATGCGGCTGGTGGGATCCACGCTCTCAACGCCGATCCCAACATCGCCGCATTGCAGGCCTACACCATCGACCTGCTCACCGAGATCGGTGACGAGTCAGGTGTCGACGTGAAGATGAACATGCATGGCGGCATCTCGTTTGCCTCTGCACCTGAGCGCTGGGAGTGGCTCCAGTCCACCTATCGGGTCTACCAGACCATGGGCATCGAGGATTGCTGGCTGATGGAGCCCGATGAGATCGCCGAGCGCTGCCCGATCATCAACGTCGACGGCGTCTTTGGCGGCCTGTGGGCCGACCGGGAGGGTTACATCGACTGCTCCGCCGTGGTGCATGCGTACGCGAAGGCGGCAAAAAACCGTGGGGCCGATGTCATCGAGCACAACCGCGTGGTCGAGTTGCGCCAGCGCGCCGACAGCACCTGGGACGTGGTCACGGAGCACGGGACGATCCACGCAGAGCATGTGGTGAACGCAGCGGGACTCTGGGCGAAGCAAGTTGGCCGGATGGTGGGGTGGGAAGCACCCCTTTCACCGCTTGCACACCACTACCTCGTTACAGAAGCCATCCCCGAGATCGAGGCGATGGAGGGCGAGATCCCGATGATGATCGATCTCGAAGGGTTCACCTACATGCGTCAGGAGCTCAAAGGGGTCCTGGTCGGGATCTACGAGATAAACCATCGGCACTGGCAAGTCGACGGGGCTCCGTGGGACTACGGGATCGAGCTGCTCCAGCCCGACCTGGATCGCATCGAGGACGAGCTTGCTCTGGCCATGCACCGCTACCCGCCGCTCGAGCGGACAGGGATCAGCCGGTGGGTCAACGGGGCATTCACCTTCTCGCCGGATGGCAATCCCTTGGTTGGGCCAGTGCCCGGTATTCGCAACTACTGGTCGGCTTGCGCGGTGATGGCCGGCTTCCTCCAGGGCGGGGGAGTGGGCAAGTCGCTGGCGGAGTGGATGATCGGCGGTGAGCCGGAGGAGGACATCTTCGGGATGGATGTCGCCCGGTTCGGGTCGTACGCCGAGAACCGCCAGTACATCAAGGAGAAGACGGGCCAGTTCTACTCGCGTCGCTTCGTGATGACATATCCCAACGAGCAGCTCTGGGAGGGACGGCCGCTTCGCACCTCTCCTGCATATGAAGCCATGACCCGCGATGGTGCGTATTGGGGAGAGATGTACGGGTTGGAGGTGCCCATCTACTTCGCACCTCAGGGATTTGAGGAGGTTCCCAGCCTTCGTAGGTCCAACGCCTTCGACATCGTCGGCGAGGAGTGCAGGCGGGTGCGCGAAGACGTCGGCATCATCGACATCACAGGGTTCTCGCGCTACGAGGTGACCGGGCCGGGTGCCGAGCAGTGGCTCGACAAGATCATGGCAGCCAAGCTCCCGGCCGAGGGTCGGATCAAGCTGTCGCCGATGCTTGGTCATGATGGCCGCCTCAAGGGAGATCTCACCGTTCTCAATTGGGGCGACGGCACCTATTGGATCATGGGCTCGTACTACCTCAGGTCCTGGCACATGAGGTGGTTCAACGACCACATGGAGGACGGCGTCGAGCTACAGGACGTGTCGGATGCTGTCGTCGGATTCGGCTTGAGTGGGCCACGGTCGCGTGATCTTCTCGAGAAGGTCGTTCATGAAGACATCTCAAATGACACATTCAGGTTCATGCAATGCCGCACTCTCGACGTCGGGTTGATCCGGGCCAAAGTGGGCCGTATATCGGTGACCGGTGAGCTTGGGTACGAGATTCACTGCTCGGCTTCGGAGCATCAGATGCTGCGTCGTCTGCTGATCGAAGCCGGCAAAGAGGTTGGTGCCGTTGAGTACGGCTTCAACGCGATGGGCTCGCTGCGGATGGAGAAGAGCTTTGGCATCTGGTCCACCGAGTTTCGCCAGGAGTACACACCGGGGATGACCGGGATGGATCGCTGGATCGACTGGTCCAAGGACTTCGTGGGTGCCGAGGCGGCGCGTCGCGAGAAGGATGGCCCGGGGCCTGAGCTGCGACAGGTCACTCTCGAGGTGGACAGCGTCGATGCTGACGCCGACGGCTACGAGCCGGTCTGGAGGGACGGGGAGCGGGTGGGTTACATCACCTCCGGTGAGTACGGTCACACCGTCGGTTCGAGTCTCGCGATGGCTCTGCTGCCCGAGGAGTTGACCGCACCGGCCACCGAGCTTTCGACCCACATCGTTGGTGTCGAGTACCCGGCCCGTGTCCTCTCACCTTCGCCATACGACCCGACCGGGTCGGCGATGCGGGCCTGAAGCGCAAATCGCAGCCAATCCTCCGTGCACACCGTCGCGCTGACCGACACGGGTTGCTATAGCAACCCGTCTCGCTCAGCGCGACGGCTTGCTATAGCAACGAGGGAGTTAGGCGACGACGACCGTCTTGGCGTTGAGGAACTCGCGCATGCCGAGATCGGAGAGCTCACGGCCGTAGCCCGACATCTTCACTCCGCCGAAAGGAAGACGGGGGTCTGAGGCGACGAAAGCGTTCACGAAGCAGCTGCCGGCCTGAAGCCGGTCGCGTGCGATCTGCTCGCCCAACTCGACGTCCGACGTGAAGATGGCGGCACCGAGGCCGAACTCGGTGTCATTGGCGATCCGCACCGCGTCTTCGAGGTCTTTCGCCGCAATGACCGCAGCCACCGGCCCAAACGTCTCCTCGTGATAGGCGGCCATGCCTTTGGTGACCCCTGCGAGCAGAGTCGGCGGGTAGTAGGCACCAGGCCCTTCGGGAATCTCACCGCCGACGACCAGCCTCGCCCCGGCATCGACGGAACGCACGACTTGGTCGTGCAGCTCGTCTCGAAGGTCGGCACGGGACATTGGGCCGACTTCGGTGCCAGTGTCATGTGGGTCGCCGACGACCTGCCTGGCCAGGTTGGCCGCAAGCAACTCGGTGAATCTCTCCACGACAGGCTCTTCGACGATGAACCGCTTGGCAGAGATGCAGGATTGGCCGCCGTTGAGGAGCCGGGCGGTGCACGCGGTTCCGGCAGCCGACTCCAGGTCGGCGTCGGCCAGCACGACGAACGGGTCGGAGCCGCCTAGCTCCAGGACTGTCTTCTTGAGAAGGGATCCAGCTTTCTGCGCGACAGCCCGTCCCGCCGGGTCGGAACCGGTGAGGGTGGCGGCAGCTATCGCGGGATGCTCGAGGACTTCGTCGACCCGCGACGACGGGATGACCAGAGTCCGGAAGAGACCGTCTGGGAAGCCGGCTTCGGTGACGAAACGATCGATCGACAAGGCTGCGCCTGTCACGTTGGAAGCATGTTTGAGCAGTGCCGAGTTGCCGCCCATCAGCGCCGGAGCCAGGAACCGATAGACCTGGAACAGGGGGAAGTTCCAAGGCATGACGGCCAAGATCACGCCCAGCGGGCGATAGGCGACATAGCTCTTGGTCCGATCCGCCTCGATGTGCTCGTCGGCCAGGATGCGCTCGGCGTTCTGGGCGTAGTGACGGCACACCCAGGCGCACTTGTCGACCTCGGCCGCCCCTTGGGTGACCGGCTTGCCCATCTCGTCTGCCATGAGGGCCGCCAGCTCGTCACGGTTCTGCTCCAACAGATCGGCCAATCGCATCATCGGCACGACGCGCTCGGCGAGGGTCAACTTCTCCCAATCACGCTGGAGCCGTGCCGAGGTCTCGATGGCCTGCTGGACATCTTCTCGACTGGTCTCCTCGTACTGGGCCAACACCTGGCCGTTGGCGGGGCTCACTGATGTGATCATCTCCGCATTATCGCCTGAATTTCGGATCGAGGGCACCGCTCGTTTCGACGCATCGTGCCTTGGCACATAACATCGGCCGCTTACAGACGAGAGGCCGGCAGCTGTGCATTTCGATGATCGCTTCGAGCGGGAGGCATGTGGTGTCGGGTTCATCGCTGCGCGAAGCCTCGAGCCGTCGTACCGGCTGACCCGGTTGGCCGTCGAGTGCCTGAAGCGTCTAGATCACCGCGGCGCCCGCGCCGCTGACGGCACCGGTGACGGCGCAGGCCTGATGACACAGATCCCCTATCGGCTGATTGAGCGGGAGATGGCTACCCGTGGACTCGAGGTCGAGCGGGAATCACTTGGTCTTGTCATGTGCTTCATCCCGGCGCTGGACGCGGCGGTGTCTCGGAACGTGGTGGGCGAGGCGCTGGAAGCCGAAGGCCTGCGTCTTCTCTACTGGAGGGCGGTTCCGATCGACCCATCGGTCCTTGGTGAGCATGCTCGTGCCGTCCTTCCGCTGATCGAGCAGGCCGTCGTGGCCGGTGACTTCGACGATGTCGAGATGGAGCGGCGCCTGTTCTTCGCGAGAAAGCGGATGGAGCGAAACGCCAACCCCGGTTTCTCCGTGCCGTCGGCGTCGGGTCGGACGGTCGTTTACAAGGGCCTCTTCACCGCTTCGCGCGTCGCCGACTTCTACTGGGACCTGAGGGACCCCGATTACGAGACGGCTTTCGCCATCTTTCACCAGCGCTTCTCGACCAACACGTTCCCTTCGTGGAGCAACGCTCAGCCATTCCGGACCTTGGCCCACAACGGTGAGATCAACACCATCCAGTCGAATCGCTCGTGGATGCAGGCCCGGGAGAATGCCGCTACCCCTGGCCCATGGGGCGACCGTCTGGAGGATCTGTTCCCGTTCCTCCAGCCGGAACTCTCTGACTCGGCGAGCCTCGACAACGCCTTCGAGCTGATCATGCAGAGTGGTCGTTCGCTCGCTCATGCCAAGGAGATGCTGATCCCCGCTGCCTGGGAGAACGTCACAGACCTGTCGCCGGAGCTGGTCTCCTTCTATCGATATCACGCCTTCCTGACGGAGCCTTGGGACGGCCCAGCCGCTATCGCGGTTTCTGACGGCATCTCCCTACTCGCAGGCATGGATCGCAACGGCCTGCGCCCGGCCAGATGGACTGTGAGCCCGGATGTGGTTGTCGTCGCTTCGGAGGCCGGTGTCTGCCCCGAGGAAGAGGTGCGAGCGGTCGAGTCGGGTCAGCTCGGGCCGGGGGAGTCCATTGTCTTCGACGGGACAAGTGGCGAGATCTGGCACTCTGATCAGGTCCGGGATGTGCTGGCAGCCCTTCAGCCCTATGGCGACTGGGTCAACACGGAGACGCTGAAGATCAGCGCGCCATTCGACGACCTCAATGACGATCGCTTTGATGCCGGAGCCCAAGCTCGGATCTTCGACTACACCGCCGAGGAGCGCCGGCTGATCCTTACGCCAATGGCGCTTGGCCAATCTCCTCTTGGCTCGATGGGTGACGACACCGGCCTGGCGGTTCTAGCGGAGAGACCGAGGCGGCTCACCCGCTACTTCCATCAGATGTTCGCCCAGGTGACCAACCCGGCCATGGACCCGATCAGGGAGCGGCTGGTGATGTCGCTCAAGATCCAGCTGGGCAAGAGGGGGCCTCTGCTCGAGGAATCGGCCAGCCAAGCGCACCTGATCGAGCTGGCCAGCCCGATCCTGTCGGATGCCGAGTTGGAAGCGATCGTCCGCTCTGGGGACAAGAGGTTCTTTTCCCACTGGATCGCTGCCACCTGGCCGGTAGCCGACGGCCCAGACGGCATGGAGAGGCGATTGACAGAGATTTGCGACGAAGCGGAGCAATCGGTGCGGCTGGGAGCAACGATCCTGGTCCTCTCTGATCGGGAAACCGGCCCCAAGGACGCACCCATTCCCATGACGCTGGTCGTCGGGGCGGTTCACCATCGTCTGATCGATCAGAGGATCCGCGGCGAGGTCTCACTAGTAGTGGTCTCCGGTGAGCCTCGTGACGCCCACGACATCGCCTGTCTCGTTGGCTTCGGTGCCTCGGCGATCAACCCGTATCTGGCGATCGATCAGGTGATCGACCTCGCTCGAACCGGGATGGTTGAGATCGATCCGGTCACCGCCCAGGAGAACTACCGGGCCGCACTGGAATCGGAGCTGCTCAAGATCATGTCGAAGATGGGGATATGCACCCTCTCCGCTTATCGAGGGTCGGAGCTGTTCGAGGTCATCGGGCTCTCGGAGAAGGTATGCCATCTTGCCTTCAGAAATGCACCGCGCCGGTTGCGTGGCATCGGTCTCGAGGACATCGCTCGTCAGACTCTGGCCCGGCACGCGTTGCATGCCGAGACCGGCCACACGTCCGGCGGCTTCTACAAGCATCGCCGCGGCGAGGAAGCCCACATCACCGGCCCGAAGGCCGTCCTCGATCTTCAGAAGTCGGTGCGGCCCAGCTCAGGCGGCACCTGGGAGGATTACTTGTCGACGGTCGAGGACAGGCCGCCTGCCCTGGTGCGCGATCTCCTGACTTTCGTCGGTCGGGAGCCGGTCCCTCTCGATGAGGTGGAGCCGGCCGAAGCCATTGCCCGGCGTTTCACCACGGCGGCGATGTCCCTCGGAGCGTTGTCTCGCGAGGCGCATGAGGCACTGGCCGAGGCGATGAATCATCTCGGCGGCCTGTCTAACTCCGGGGAGGGCGGTGAGGATCCGGCTCGTTTCGGGACTCCGCGTAACTCGATGATCAAGCAGGTGGCGTCAGGTCGTTTTGGTGTGACCCCTGCCTATCTCAACTCCGCCGAAGAGCTTCAGATCAAGATCTCTCAGGGCTCGAAGCCAGGTGAGGGCGGGCAGCTGCCCGGTCACAAGGTGTCGGAAGAGATCGCCCGTCTTCGACACACCGATGAGGGGGTGACGCTGATCTCGCCTCCTCCGCACCACGACATCTACTCGATCGAGGACCTTGCCCAGCTGATCTACGACCTCAAGGCGTTCAAACCCACTGCGCGCGTCTCGGTGAAGCTGGTCAGCGAGCCGGGTGTCGGCACCATCGCGGTTGGTGTGGCCAAGGCCGATGCCGACGTGATCACGATCTCGGGCTCGGAAGGGGGCACGGGTGCTTCGCCGTTGGTTTCGATCAAACACGCCGGCTCCCCCTGGGAGCTGGGCATCTCCGAGGCTCATCAAGCTCTGATCGCGAAGGGCCTGCGCTCTCGTGTCGCCTTGGAAACCGATGGCGGCATCCGCACCGGAAAAGACGTGGTGGTGGCTGCGCTGCTTGGCGCGGAGCGGTTCGGCTTTGGGACGCTTCCCTTGCTCGCTCTCGGTTGCAAGATGGTCAGGCAGTGTCATCTCAACACATGTCCCGTAGGGATAGCCACGCAAGATCTCGAGCTGAGGGAGAAGTATGGGGGAGCGCCCGACCAGGTCGTCAGGCTGTTCATGCATCTGGCCGCGGAGGTACGTCATCATCTGGCGTCGATTGGCGCACGGTCCATCGAGGAGATCGTGGGCCGGGCAAACCTGTTGATGCCGGTGGATGGTGAGCACCCACTCTCACCGGACCTCTCCTCGATGCTGGTCGAGGCACACGATCGAGAGCGGCACCGGGGTTACAGGACCGTTCCTCTTTCTTTGCTGTCGATCCGGCTGACCGATGATGCCCGGCCGGCCCTCGAGTCTGGGAAGCCGGTTGAGCTGGCATATCCGATCCAGAACACAGACCGCACGGTTGGAGCCCGGCTCGCCGGCGAGGTGGCAGCCAGGTACGGAGATGAAGGGCTTCCCGAAGACACCATCACGGTGCGTCTGTCTGGAGTTGCCGGCCAGAGTTTCGGGGCTTGGCTGACGCCGGGGGTGTCACTCCGATTGGAAGGCGTGGCCAACGACTACGTGGGCAAAGGCATGGCTGGAGGGAAGGTGTCGATCATCCCCGCCGAGCCAGGTGTCCATGTGGCCGGCAACGCCGTTCTCTACGGTGCCACCGGCGGTCGCCTCCACGCCGCCGGTCGCGTAGGCCAACGTTTCGCCGTGCGTAACTCGGGAGCAGAGGCTGTGGTCGAGGGCTGCTCGGACCACGGCTGTGAGTACATGACCGGTGGAGTGGCTGTGGTGCTGGGTGAGGTTGGCCGCAACTTCGGTGCCGGGATGACCGGAGGCACTGCTTACGTGTATGACCCATCACTGACGCTCAAGTCGAAGATGGCCGACACTGCCCCCAAGCCGGAGCGCCTCACCGATTCCGAGTTGGCGGAGCTGAGGTCACTGATCGAGCAACATCGTGATGCCACCGGAAGTGTGCTGGCCGACGAGCTGCTCGCCGGCACACTTTCCGACTTCTGGGTGATTCCCGCCGACCGAAGCCGGCGGGAATCGATCACGCTGAGAGAGCTGACTTCTCCTCGGCAGCCGGCTGGCTGAGGACAGAATCGCCAACGATCTCCTTGAGGTCGACCACCTCGTGCTGGAACACGAACTCCGGGTAGGCATCGTTGCCGTGCTCTGACATGTCGAGGCCGATCAGCTCTTCCTCTCGGGACACCCTCATGCCGACGGTCCTGTCGATCAGCTTGAAGACAATCCATGAGGTCGTGAAGGCCCACAGGGCAATTGCGCCGGCTCCGAGCAGCTGGGTGGGCAAGCTGGCGTCCGCCGAGAAGAGGGCTACTGCGATCAGGCCCCAGAGACCAGAGGTGCCATGAACCGAGATGGCACCCACCGGGTCATCGACTCCGAATCGCTCCAGGGCGATGACGGAGCCGACCATGATCGCTCCACCGATCAGGCCGGTGAGAATCGACAAGCCAAAGCCGATCGAAGCCGTGCCGGCGGTGATGGCAACCAGCCCGGCCAGGACGCCATTGATGGTGTAGCCGACGTCGGGCTTCCCGGTCACCGCCCACGCGGTGAACATCGCACCGACCGCTCCGGCTCCGGCCGCAAGGGTCGTTGTGACCACGGGGTGGGCGACGTTTTGCCCGACGGCGGCGAGGGTCGAGCCGGCGTTGAACCCGTACCAGCCGAACCAGAGGATGAACACACCGAGAGCACCGAGAGTCAGTGAGTGGCCCGGCATGGCCTGTGGTTTCCCATCGGAGTCGTATTTGCCGATTCTGGGGCCGACCACGGTCACGGCCGCGAGGGCGGCAACACCGCCGAGCATGTGCACGACACCTGATCCGGCGAAGTCGAAGAAGCCGATCTCGGAGAGCCAGCCGCCACCCCACACCCAGTGGGTGACAATGGGATAGATGAGCCCGGTGATGAATGGCGTGTAGAGCAGGTATGACGTGAACTTCACCCGTCCTGCCACCGCTCCTGAGATGATGGTGGCGGCAGTGGCTGCGAACACGACCTGGAAGAACCACTCGGAGGCGCGGGCGGTGTCGTCGAAGAAGAAGACGTCCCCGTAGGCCACCAGGCCGCCCAAAGTGGATCCACCGTACGCCAGGGCAAACCCGAAAGCCCAGTAGGTGAGGCCACCCACCGAGAAGTCCATCACGTTCTTCATGATGATGTTTCCGGCGTTCTTGGCCTGAGTGAACCCGGCTTCGACCAGAGCGAACCCGGCCTGCATGAACATGACGAGGACTGCGGCAAAGATCAGCCACACCTCGTTGATTGCGATCGTCGTCTCGGTCACGTCCCAACTCCTGTGTTTGGAAGTGGCCAGGTAACGCCGACCGGGTTTCTGACTTGTGGCTCGCGTGTTACGAGTTTGTTACGACCTGGCCAGGCTCACTGCCTGCCGCGGGCTGCCTTTCCACGGCTCTCCATGCCCGGGGAGAAGGACGTCGGCCTCGATTCCGACGATCTTGTCGAGTGACCTGTCTGCCATAGCGTCGTCGAGGTTGAACACTGCACCCATGTGCTGGGGGCCGGTCGCGGAACCGAGCAGATCCATGGTGACGAGACCGTCACCTGTGAAGAGAGCTCCGAGCTGGGCGCTGTGAAACATGGTGTGGCCCTCTGTGTGCCCCGGGGTGTGGATCGCTACCAGCCTCCCCGGGATGTCGAGTTGGTCGCCGTCGGCGAAAGTGCTCACCGAGTCGACATGCTCGTGTTTCATCACACCAGCCCTGATCATGGGCAGCATGTTCCACACTGCCCGCAGGTTGGTCTTCGGCAAATCCGAGCTGGAAGCCGAGAAGCGCCCCTTGTATGTGCCCAAGGCCCTGGTCTCCTCATCATCGTGGACTGCCACGTCCATCCCGGCGTCCTGAGCTTTCCTCGCCAAGGCGAAGTGGTCGGCGTGGGCGTGGGTCACTACGACGGAGACCGACTCCGGCGGGATGTCAACGGTTTGCAGAGCGTCGGCGATCTGCCGCCACTCCTTGCGACACCCGGCGTCGACGAGGGTGGCCTCGTCTTCGTCGCGGATCAGATAGAAGTTGTGAGACCTCGATCCAAGTCGGAAGATGTTCTCGGCGATCTGTCTCATAACCCAGAGGCTACGTCTCCGAAAGTTGTGATGCCGGGTGGAGGTCGAGCAATGCCTAGAAGTCTGTCTCGACTCCGCCTTCGGCCTTGCGCCGCTCCACGAACTCGGTCAGCTCCGCATGGACCGCTTCGTCCATCTCCGGCGCCTGATAGGTGGCGAGCAAGGTGTCGACGAGCTCGGTGACCCGATCCTTGGCCTCCGGCTTGCCGGCTTCCTCCCAGGTCTCGTAGTTTCGCCAGTCGGAGATCAGTGGCTTGTAGAAGGCATCGCGATAGCGCTCCAACGTGTGCGGAGTGCCAAAGAAGTGGCCACCGTGGCCAACGTCCTGCACCGCGTCGAGGGCGAGAGCATCCGAGGTGAAGTCGATCGGCTCCAAGAACGTCTGGACCATCGCACACAAGTCGGCGTCGAGAACCATCTTCTCGAAGGATGCCCTCAGCCCCCCCTCCATCCACCCCACGGCATGAACCAGGATGTGAGCGCCGCCCATCACGGCTCCCCAGAGTGAGAAGACCGACTCATATGCTGCCTGGGCGTCTATGGCGTTGGCCGCGTTCACGCCCGAGGAGCGGTAGGGGACGCCATATCGACGGGTCAGCTGGCCGGTGACGATGGTCGTTTGCATCGCCTCGGGAGTCCCGAAGGCCGGTGCCCCGCTCTGCATGTCGACGTTTGATGTGAACCCTCCGTAGATCACCGGGGCCCCCGGTCTGACCACCTGGGTCAAGACGATCCCGGCCAGCGCCTCGGCGTTGTGCTGGCTGATGGCCCCGGCAGGTGTGACCGGCGCCATTGCTCCCATGAGTGTGAAAGGCGTGACGCAAACGATCTGGTTGCGCGAGGCAAACTCGATCATTCCCTGTGTCATCGGGGCGTCGAACACCAGCGGCGAGTTGGCGTTGACGATGGTCCACAGCGAGGGCTCCTCTTGCAGGGTCTCCTCGTCGATCTGACGGACGATCTTGATCATCTCGAGCCCGTCCTGGTTCTTGACTCGCCCGAGGCTGTAGGCATGGAGAGCCAGGTCGGAGAGGGTCAAGAAGTCGTAGGCGGCGTCGAGGTGTCGTACCGAGGCATGGACATCTATCGGCTCCACCGGGTAGCCCGGCCACATGTGGACGGTGTTGATCGAGTGCCCGAGCTTGATCAGCTTCTGAAAGTCGGCCCGGCTGCCTGCGCGTCTGCCACCGGCTTCATCGCTGACGTTTGGCGCGCTGGCCACGGCTCCGAATGCCACCGAGTTGCCACCCATGACCAGGTCTCTCTCCGGGTTGGGGGCGTGGAAGGTGAATTCGGAGGGTGCGGTCTTGATGGATTCTTCGACGAACCCGGGCTCGAAGAACACCACCTCGTCCTCCACTTTCACCCCTCCGGTGGCCAGGAGGATCTCTCTGGTCTCGGCGTCCAGGAACTTGATGCCGAGATCGCGCATGATCGTCAGCGATGTCTGATGGATAGCCTCTATCTGGTCCTTAGATGCCAGCTCGGTGGGCTCGAAGCTCCTGAAGGGCTGCTTCCAAGGAACCTGGGCGACGGCTGGTGTCGTGCGCTCCCGCGAGCGACGGCGACTTCTCCTGGCTCCCTGTTCTCCTGTCATGGCTCGCGGCAAGTTATCACCGGCTCTCGGGTTCTCGTCGGCCAAGAGCCCCATAAGACCGGCCGCCGCTCAGGTGAGGCCGAACTCCTCACCTGCGTCTCGAATCGTCTCTTCCATGTAGCGGCCAAACGAACGAGACGGAAGCACCAGGTATGAGAGGGCACCTGCCTGGTCGTCGCGAACCAACTCGGTGGCCACCCCCGCCACCAGTGTCCGGCCGGAGGCACCGTCGGGGAAAGCCGTGTCGTCGAGGTCGAGTGCGCAGATCTTGTTGAGCAGGTTCGGTGCCTCAGGCCCGGTGAGGCGGAACATGGCCCGCACCGATGTCAGGTCGACAGCGTCAATCTGCGGCTTCGACCCGAGAAGCGTCCACTCTCCGGGTGTGACCGACCAGGAGAGCCCACCCGGATCCTCGAAGGTGCGCCACTTCGGTTCATGGCTCTGATTCGTGAGCGTGAGATCAGGCACGGAGGCGGCTCCCGTCCGGATCGAAATGGGCGTGCTGCTGCAACACCGACGCCGTGACCGTCTTGCCGTCCGTGAGCCGGATGTTGATGCGGGTCCCTGGGGCTGCACTCGTGTGCTCCACCTGGGCGAGAGCAATGGAGCGGCCCAGCGTCGGGGACATCCGGCTCGAGGTGACCCTGCCGATGATGCCCCCGGTCTCACTGATGATCTGGCACGCCTCGTCGGGCACGACTTCGGGATCCAGCGTTTGGATCGCAACCAGCCGCGGGTATTCGCCGTGTTCGGCCTGAAACCTGAGCTCGGGTTTCCCGGCGAAGTCGGGTTTGTCCATCTTGATCGCCCAGTCGACACCAAATCCGTGAGCCTGGCTGAGCCCGTCGGTGTCTTGCCCGACTATGAAGTGCCCCTTCTCGAGCCGCATGATTCGCTGCGCTTCCAACCCGAACGGTGTCACGCCGAGGTCATGGCCTGCTCGAAGCAACGCCTCCCATAGCTCCAGCCCATGATTTGCCGGTGAGTGAATCTCGTAGGAGAGCTCGCCGGTGAAGCCGATTCTCCACACGAAACAACCAGGAATCCCGGCAACCGTTCCCGTTCGAACTTCCATGTAGCCGAAAGAACCGGGATGGAGATCGATGTCGGTCAGGCGACTCACCAGCTCACGTGACCTCGGCCCCGCCACGTTGATCGACGTCCAGCCGTCCGTGACCGCAGTCATCCGGACGTCCCAGCTCGGGAATCCGGTTTGCAGCCAGTCATCGAGCCAGTTCCAGACACTGCCTGCGCCGCTCGACGTCGTGGTCATCATGTAATGGTCATCGGCCAGACGGCCGGTGACACCGTCGTCCATGATCACACCGTCCTCGGCACACATCACCCCGTACCGCACCTTGCCCACGTCGAGTCGCGACCACTTGTTCACGTACACGAACTCCAACAGGCGGGGGACATCAGTTCCGCGGAGGTCGATCTTCCCGAGAGGGCTGACGTCGATTATCCCCACACCGTTCCTGACGGCGTTGACTTCGGCGGCCGGGTCGCCGTAGTGGTCGGGACGAACCCATTGACCGGCGAGGATGGGTGTGTAGCCATAAGCCTCATGCCAATCCTGGATCGCGGAGTATCGAACAGGCTCGTACTTCCGGCCGGCAAGAGTTCCCAGCCGAATGGGGGCATACGGCGGCCTCCATGTGGTTGTGGCAGTCTCGAGAAGAGAGTTGTCGACCGCCTCCCCGTGGATCGCGACGGCGTTTACCGCTTCGACTTTCCCCTGGACCGGGCCCATGCCCACCGTCGTGTAGCGCTTGGCCAGCTCCATCGAGTCGTATCCCTCACGGGCGGCGGAGATCAGGTCTTTGGAGGTGACGTCCTCGCT
Organism: Acidimicrobiia bacterium; assembly: GCA_028285585.1. Classification (GTDB taxonomy): domain Bacteria; phylum Actinomycetota; class Acidimicrobiia; order Spongiisociales; family ZC4RG35; genus CAXMPK01. The sequence continues at coordinate 61,117 of JANQOU010000006.1, read as the reverse complement.
GTAGTCCACGAACCCGTGAGTGCTGGATCGGTATAGCTCTGGCTGGATTCCAGGCCGCAGCTTCGGGACCGGCTGCGGTTCTTCTCCTTTGGTGCGTCTCGCCGCTTCAGCGCCTGTTGCGGACCCATGATCGACCAACTCATTGGTCGATCCCGACCCGGCCATCCCTCCGGTCACCATGACGTTGTCGGGAAGTTGAAGAGGGAGATAACGGGCGGCTTCGGGGCTGTACTTGGGACGATCCCCTGCCATGTTGAGGAGCGAGGTTGGGGTCGTCCACCCTGCTGCCATGACCAGAAGATCAGCGCGGTGGGTGTTGCCGCTCGAGTCGGCCACCGTTTTCACGCGACGCCCGCCGGACACCTTGACCACAGTTTCGCCCTGGCGGGCATCGAGCACTTTGGTCACGTCGACACCCGCAGACTCGAGATCGGTGATCGCGGCGTCCCCCAACTCGTTGGAGGTCATGACCACCGCTCGGTCACCCGGCTTCACGGCATGAAGGTTGATGAGACGCCGCACTGCTGTCGACAGCATCACCCCCGGAAGGTCGTTCCCTTCGAACACGTAGGGACGCTCCAAGGTGCCCGCTGCGACGACAAGCGCACCGACTCTCGCCTGGATGAGACGCTCCTCCACATGGCCGATCGTGCGTTGCACGACGGAAACCCAGTTGTGGTCGAAGCGCCCCGAGACGACTGAGTCGGTGAGAACCTCGATGTTTGGGCGAGTCATGACGCTCGTCTTCAACTCGCGCAGGTCTTCGAGATCTTGGCTGTTGCCATAACGGAGATGGCCACCGAGGTCGTGCTCCTCTTCCACCAGCATCACCGAGGCACCTCCGTCAGCCGCCGCGATCGCCGCGGCCATCCCGGCAGGCCCGCCGCCGGCTACGAGCACGTCGACGTGGGCGTATCTGTGGTCGAAATTCGCCGGAGCATGGTTGGGATCTACGTCGCCTCCTGCTGCGAAGCGCGAAAGCACTTTGGCGTAGGTGGGCCAAAGCGACTGGGGGCGAATGAAGGTTTTGTAGTAGAAGCCGGGAGACAGAAACCGCCCGACCAGCCGGTTGACCGTCTTCACATCGAAGCCCAGAGATGGCCATGTGTTCTGCGATCTGACGTCCATGCCAGCTTCGATGCGCTGATGAGCCCCGCGGACGTTGGGGTCTTCGCCGACCTGAACAATCACGTTCGGGTCGTGGTAGGTGGCGGTGAGGATGCCCCGTGGGCGGTGGTACTTGAAGCTCCGGGAGAAGACCCGCACCCCGTTTGCGGCCAGAGCCGATGCGATCGTGTCGCCCTCGAAGCCCCGAACGGTCTTTCCGTTCCATTTGAACTCGACGGGTTGGTCGCGATCTATGACCTCTCCCGGCCGCGCCCCAAGGCGATGCTGGCTCATGACGGATCTCCGTAGTCCCGCACGTCGCGAATCTCGTTTGTGTCGAGGTTCCTTTCCACCCGAAGGAATCGTCGGCATCCTGAGACGTGAAACCAACGCTCCGTTTGCCAGCCGTCACCGTTGCTCTTCATATAGAGGTAGCGGCGCCACGTCGCAGGGTCGGCGTCGGCGTCGGGGCGAGGCACGATCTCACCGTTGAACGTGAACTCGTCGGAGTTCCTGTCTCCACAGTGGGGGCACTGGATAAGCAGCATCAGGAGTGCACCGGCTAATGGCCCACGGCCGCGGCGCCCTTCTCCGCGGTGAGGGTGCCTTTCTCGAAACGATCGAGGCCAAAGGGCTCGATGAGTCGGCCGGGCTGTCCGTTGGCGATCATGTCGGCCACCGACTCCCCGGCCACTGGGCCGGCCTTGAACCCGTAGGTGCCCCAGCCAACGTCCACGTAGAAGCCGTCGGCTGGTGTCGGCCCAATGATCGGGCCGAAGTCTGGAGTCATGTCGCAGAGGCCGGCCCACTGGCGGAGAAGCCGCATGTTGGAGATTGCCGGCATCAGCTCGAGCACATGGGTGGCCAGTCCCGTGGTGAACTCCAGCGAGCCGCGTGTCGAGTACGAGGCGAAAGGATCTACCGACGCCCCGAACACCAGCTCGCCTCGCGAGGTCTGGCTCACATAGGTGTGCAGGCTGCCCGAGACGATCACGGGGTGGAGAAACTTCTTCACGGGCTCGGTGACAGCCGCTTGGAGCGGCCGTGTGGTTATCGGCAAGGTCACGCCGGCCATCGCCGAGATGAGGGACGCCCAGCCGGCCGTGCAGTTGATGACGACCCTCGTTGCGATGGGCCCTCTGCTGGTTTGAACCCCGATCACGCGTCCTGAGTCGACGTCGATGGCGGTCAGCTCGGTGTCTTGGTGGATGTGTGTGCCCAGCGCCGCGGCGGCCCGGGCGTACCCCCAGACGACGGCGTCGTGGCGAATGATCCCGCCCGGTGGGTGCCAGAGCGCACCGTGAATCGGGTAGCGGGGATGGTCGGTGATGTCGAGAAAGGGTGCCAGCTTCTTGATCTCGCTCGGGGTGATCACCTCCGAGTTGATCCCTTCCAGCTTGTTCACCTCAGCCCTCCAGCGCATGGTCCGAAGGGAGGAGTCCGAGTGAGCCAGTGTCATATGGCCCCGCTGCTCGAACATCACGTTGAAGTTGAGGTCCTGGGCGAGGTGCTCGTAGAGCTTCACCGATCGGTCGTAGAAGCGAGAGCCTTCTGGGGTGAGATAGTTCGACCTGACGATGGCGGTGTTCCGCCCTGACCCTCCGCTGCCGATGTAGAACTTCTCGAGCACGGCGACGTTGGTGATCCCGTGGTTCCGGGCCAGGTAGTAGGCAGTGGCGAGCCCGTGCACGCCGCCGCCGATGATGACCACGTCATAGGACGACTGAAGCTCGTGGTGCTCCCACACCTTCGGCCAGGGCTTCTTCGAGAAGCCTTGGGTGAGCAGCTTCCAGGCTGAGTATCGGGGTCGCTTGACGTCGCTCATGCAGACGGCGGGAGCGTAGACCGAGAACCGGCCCGAGAAGCCGTAGACCGATGCCCATATCGCGGATACGCTTCGCGCCATGTCAGACAATGAGCGCTATGACGCCGTCATCATCGGAGCGGGGATAATCGGCGCCAACCTGGGGTTCGAGCTTTCCAAGGCCGGGTACAAGACACTCAACATCGACAAGCTTCCCGCAGCGGGCTACGGGTCGACAGCGAACTCCTGCGCGATCGTGCGCACCCATTACTCGACATGGGCGGGTGTGGCGATGGCCTTCGAGGGTTTCCACTACTGGAAGGACTGGGACGCCTACCTGGAGGTCACCGACGAGCGTGGCAACGCCGGCTTCGTCCAGTGTGGCGGCGTGTTCATCGGCGACGACAGCCGATACGAGGACAAGGTCCTCCCTCTCTTCGATGAGATCGGCATCGCATACGAGCGGTGGGACGTGAACGACCTCACCAGCCGCCTCCCTGGCATCGACACCGGTGAGCACACACCACCGAAGCGGCCCGAAGAGGACGCGTTCTGGGAGGACCCGCCCAAGCAGATTACGAGTGCCGTTCACTCTCCGATTGCGGGGTACATCACAGACCCTCAGCTGGCCACTCACAACCTCCAGCGCGCCGCCGAGACCAAAGGAGGGGAGTTTTGGTTCAACGCAGAGGTCAGCGCCATCCGTCAGGAAGGGGGACGCGTCACCGGGGTGGACCTTGCCGACGGGCGGTCCGTCGATGCCGCAATCGTGGTGAATGTTGCCGGCCCCCATTCCTTCGTCATCAACGACATGGCCGGTGTCACCGAAACGATGGGCATCAAGACCAAAGCCCTTCGTCACGAGGTTCATCACGTGCCTTCCCCGCCAACGATCCATTTCGAGGAGGACGGGATGCTGGTTGGCGACGATGACCTGGGCACGTACTTCCGTCCCGAGGTGGCAAACCACATCCTCGTCGGCAGCCAGGACCCTGAGTGTGACCCGCAGGTTTGGGTGCCCGACCCTGATGTGTTCGACCGTGAGATCAGCGACGACCAGTGGCGTGCCCAAGTGCTTCGGCTGGCGCGGCGTCTGCCTGATCTCGGTGTGCCTGCCGACAAGAAAGGCGTCGTCGACTTGTACGACGTGAGTGACGATTGGATCCCGATCTACGACAAGACGGATCTAGACGGCTTCTATTTGATGATCGGGACCAGTGGGAATCAGTTCAAGAACTGCCACATCGCCGCCTACTGCATGGTTCAGCTGATCGAAGCAGTCGAGTCGGGTCACGACCACGACGCACACCCGGTCGTGGTGACCATGCCCTACACCGGCCTCGACCTCGACATGTCCGTGTTCAGCCGCAACCGTGAGATCAACGAAGCTTCCAGCTTCAGCGTGCTCGGCTAGCCCATCGGCTGATAATCCCAAGAGCTAGCAGCGTCGGCGGCCATACACTCGCTGCGGTTCATGTATCGCAGATCGGGCTTCGTCGCGCTCACTCTTGGTGCTCTGCTCGTCTACATCCTCGTTTTCACCCCGTTCAACCAGGAGTTGAATCGCTGGACCAAAAACGAGGCCGGCAATCGGGTGAAGGTGGTCGTCGTTTGCGACTCACCCTGGTCGATTTTCGTGGCAGACGCCGAACAGGACTTGCGCTTCAGATCCGATGCCGAGACCTGTGAGAGGGGTGCTCGGTTCCAAGCCACGATCGGCGTCGTCTTCGCGTTGGCGTCGCTGGTGTTGGGTGTGCGCGGCATCATTCGCGGCCCCCGCCCGGAGCCGAGACGCCTCACTCCGCTTCGCGACCTTTTCGATATGTGGGACCGCTAGCAAGTTCCTATAATTCCGCCCGCTCCGAAGTCACTTCTCTCTGGGAGGAACCCTCAACATGACGGACACGATTCTGTACATCGCGCTTGCCGCGGGTGCGCTGGCTCTTGTTCTTGCGGTGTATTACACCCGCGCGGTCCTGGCCGCGCCGCAAGGCAACGAGCGGATGATCGAGCTGGCGACAGCCATCCGGGACGGAGCCATGGCGTTCCTCAGACGCGAGTACATCTGGGTCTCGGCGTTCGTCGTCGCCATGGCGATCCTCATTGCTGCCCTCCTCGACTGGGGCCGCCCCTGGGGTGCCATCGCCTACGTGTTTGGAGCCGTTCTCTCGGCCCTTGCCGGCTTTGTCGGCATGCGCATCGCAACAGCGGCCAACTCTCGTACAACCGAGGCTGCGCGAACGGGTGGCATCCCGGCTGCCCTTCCAGTCGCCTTCCGCGGCGGTGCAGTCATGGGCTTCACCGTCGCCGGGCTGGGCCTTCTCGGGGTTTCTCTCGGCTTCTGGCTGTTCAAGGACGTGATCGCCGACCCGAACTGGGTCGACATCGTGACTGCAATCGGGCTCGGCGGGTCTTCCATCGCACTGTTCGCCCGTGTCGGCGGTGGCATCTACACCAAGGCAGCCGACGTCGGGGCCGACCTCGTGGGCAAAGTTGAAGCAGGGATTCCCGAGGACGATCCCCGCAACCCCGCGGTCATAGCCGACAACGTCGGTGACAACGTCGGTGATGTCGCCGGCATGGGTGCCGACCTCTTCGAGTCTTACGTCGGAGCCATCGTGGCGCCGGTGGCCTACTCGGCGCTCGTCTTCGCCGGCACCGGTTTCCAGGCGGAGGCCATCATCTTCCCGCTTGCGGTGGCCGCACTTGGGATGTTCGCCTCGATCATCGGCTCGTTCCTGGTCAGGGCCAAAGACGAGTCGCACCTGGCCGCCGCTCTCCACCGAGGCACCAACTTCGCCATGGTGGTGACCGCACTCGGTGTCGCCGGTCTTGCGTCGTGGATCTTCGGGGACAAGGTCGACAACTGGGTCGGCATCTGGGTTGCCGTCGTCGCCGGCCTCGTCGTTGGCTGGTTCGTCGGCAAGATCTCGGAGTGGTTCACCTCGGACCATTACAAGACGGTCAAGGAGATCGCACGGCAGTCACAGACAGGCCCCGCCACCGTCATCATCTCCGGCATAGCCGAAGGCATGCGCTCGGCCGCCTATTCGGTTCTGGCCGTTGCCGCCGGCATCGGCGTCGCCTTCTGGGCGGGTGACTTCGCGATGGGCGACGGCGGAGGGATCTACGGTGTCGCCATCGCCGCCATCGGCGTGCTGGCCACGCTCGGCATCACGATTTCGGTCGACGCCTATGGCCCGATTGCCGACAACGCCGGTGGCATCGCCGAGATGGCCCATCTCGACCCGGAAGTGAGAGAGTCGACAGACGCTCTCGACTCGCTGGGCAACACCACAGCGGCCATCGCCAAGGGCTTCGCCATCGCTTCGGCGGCCGTCACTGCACTGGCTCTCTTCAACGCTTTCACGCAGGCGGTTGGCCTGGACACGATCGACATCTCTCGGGCGCCGACCACGATCGGGTTGTTCATCGGCGCCGGGTTCACCTTCCTGTTTGCGGCTCTGACCATGAACGCAGTCGGCCGAGCCGCCGGGAAGATGATCGACGAGGTTCGTCGTCAGTTCCGTGAGATCCCAGGGCTGAAGGAGGGCAACCCCGAGGCCAAGCCGGAGTACACGACGTGTGTCGACATAGCGACAGCCGGTGCCTTGCGCGAGATGGTCATTCCCGGCTCGCTGGCTATCGCCCTTCCGCTGATAGTCGGGTTCATCGACGTCGAGGCTCTGGGCGGTGTCCTGGCCGGTGCTCTGGCCACCGGGTTCTTGCTCGCCATATTCATGGCCAACGCCGGTGGTGCTTGGGACAACTCCAAGAAGTTCATCGAGACCGGTGCCTTCGGTGGCAAGGGCAGCGAGCAGCACAAGGCGGCCGTGATCGGAGACACGGTCGGAGATCCGTTCAAGGACACCTCCGGCCCGGCGATGAACATCGTCATCAAGGTGATGACCATTGTCTCGCTGATCTTCGCTTCGGCCTTCATCGGATAGGTCGGGCCGCAGCCACGGGGTCTACAGCTTTCAGGCAGATATCAGCTAGCAAAAGGCAGAGAATCGGCCATCATCGGTGGCGATGATTCCGTTTCGCCCAAATACCGGCACACGTGAGATCGTGTTTGTTCGTCACGCCGAGTCGCAGGCCAACGCCGACGGGATCTGGAACGGGCAGACCGACGGTCCGCTCAGCTCTGCGGGTGAAGCTTCTCTGGCAGCTCTCTCCGATCGGCTGAGTGATTGGGAGTTCTCCAAGGTCGTCAGCTCCCCGCTCGATCGCACCCGGCGCACAGCCGGCGCCTTTGCCGATGACATCGAGCTCGATCCTGAGTTTCTCGAATTGGACATGGGCGAGTGGGAAGGGCGGCGATTCGAGGAGATACAGAGTGAGGACGGTGAGCAGCTTCGCCGCGCAGTCGACGATCCCTCGATCCCGCTGGGCCGCACCGGCGAGAGCCTCGATCAGCTCGCTCGTCGTGCGTTGAGAGCCGTCGACCGGCTGTTTCACAGTCTCGACGATGGAGAAGTGGCGGCTGTCGTCACACACGGCGGCTTGCTCCAGTCCGTGCTCCATCGTCATATGGCGGGTCATGGCACGAGAGCACACGCCTTCACCCAGAACACCGCGATCACCAGGATCAAATGGCAGTTCGGCAGGCCGCGGCTGGCCACTTTCAACGACGTCTCGCACCTGGGCCCTCGCTCCAAGCTGATGCAGGCTCATCTCGACTCGGGTGACCAGGTCTTCACGTTCATTCGGCACGGCCAGACCAATGCCAATGTCGAGGGGCGCTGGCAAGGCCAGGGTGACTGGGATCTCAACGAGGTCGGCCAGGAGCAGGCGAAGCAGCTCGGAGACTGGTATGGGACCTGGGACCACGTCTACGCATCGCCACTGAAACGCGCCTCGTCTACAGCGGCGAAAGTCGCCGCAAACGGCTTCGAGACTCTTGCCGGGCTGAAAGAGCTCAACATGGGGGCGTGGGAGGGCCTCACCACGCCGGAGATCCAGAAGGGATGGCCGGACGTCATGGAGACCATCTTCAGAGACGGTGTCGATTTGAGGCGAGGTGTGACGGGGGAGAGCTGGGGCGAACTGGCAAGTCGGTTTGCCAACACCGTCGACTCTCTGCCGATCGTGACCGGCGAGCCGGTTGTCGTCGTTTCTCACGGAGGGGCGATACGGGCCTATGTGTCGTCACTCACCAAGACCTCCGACACCCATGCGGAATCACTCTTCACTCCGGTGAACACCTCGGTGAGCCATGTGGCTCTGACCGAGCGGGGGCCTGAGATACTGGACTACTCGGTCGCTCCGCATGTCGAGACACTCCAATAGCCTGAGCTCGATGACGACTTACGACTCGAGTCGATATGCGCTGGTGAATCGCTGGGATCCCATGCACTTGAAGAGGATCGACCGGATCCTTCCCATCGATTCGAGCCAGCGCGTTCTCGAGGTGGGATGTGGCAGCGGCCACTTGACCAAGCGTCTTGCCGAGCGCGGTGTCGACGTCGTGGGGATAGATGCCAACCCCAACGCTCCAGAGGTGGCAGGGACTGACCTCGTGGTGTGCATGTACGCCGAAGACCTCGAGTACGGCGATGAGACATTCGACACCATCGTGGCGGTTCACTCCATCGAGCACATTCCTCAGCTTGACCGAGCCTTCGCCGAGATGTCACGTGTTCTCAAGCCCGGCGGGCATGCCCTGTTCATCTACCCCGCAGAGCCGATCATGGGCCTCTACGCCATCCCTACTTCGATGATCCTCTACGGGACTCCTCTTCGAGCCCGCGAGGTGCACTGCCAGAAGCTGTGGCCGGCCAAAGTTCGCCGAATGACTTCTGATCTGGGCCTGGTGGAGCGCCACCGTGAGTTCAATCTCTGGAAGAGCCCTCAGTTCATCTCCCTCTTCGAGAAAGCCGGTTGAGCTTGTTCGTCTGCCAGGACTGCGGCAAGGAGTTCACGCTTCGCCAGGACATCCTCGATCGTTATCCCGGCTGGACCCCGCAGCAGTGCCTCGACTGCAAGAACCGTGAGCCAAGCCCTCCCCAGCGCTCATCGACCAGTTCGACCAAGTCCCGCGACCTGACAACCGGGGAGGTGCTGGCCGAATTCTCGGGCGGCCCAAAGACTGGTGTGTTCACAGATGGTGCCTCGGAGGGCAATCCGGGCCCCGGCGGCTGGGGAGCGGTGCTGGTCGTCGATGACCGGATCGTGGCCGAGGACTATGGCTCCGAGGGCCACACCACCAACAACAGGATGGAGCTGACCGCCATGATCGCCGGGTTGAAGATGATCCCGGCGGACACGCCCGTTGACGTGCACACCGACTCACAGCTGGTCGTCAACATCATCACCAAGTGGGCAGAGGGCTGGCAAGCCGCAGGTTGGAAGAAGAAGTCACCCGGCCCCATCGCCAATCTCGAGCTGGTGAAAGAGGCTTACGCCTTGGCGCGGTCACGCCCTGACGTCAACATCCGTTGGATCAAGGCGCACTCGGGCAACCGCTGGAACGAGTATGCCGATGCTCTGGCGACCGCCTATCGCCGCGACGTGTTTTGACCGGCCACAAGATCGTCACCCCCGAAGATGTGAGGCGATGGGTCACTTTTGCCCACGGCAGCCCTCACTATCACTACCTGGCTGAGGTGATCGCATCTGATCCCGATCTGATGCGGGTCTTGGGCCGGATCCCGCACACGCCACAGACCAACGTCCTCTTTGCTGGTGTCCAATACTTGCTGCTGCAAGGTCATGGCCCCGAGCTGGCCGCTTTCTACCCGAATCTCACCGACTCTCCGGCTGATATCCAGGGCATCGACTACGTCTTCAAGAGCTTTGTCCTCGACAACGAGGAGACACTCGTGGAACTGGGGTCGACGAGGTACACCCAGACCAACGAGTGCCGTAGATGTGTAGCTCTTCTTCCCGCCATGGCTCGGGCTGATTTCGACGCCTTTCACCTTATTGACGTGGGATGCAGCGCCGGTCTCAACTTGGCCGCGGATCGCTATCGATATCGGTGGGGTGAGATCGAGTGGGGCGGTGAGTACCCGGTCCTGCTGGAGACCGATCTGAGGCAAGGCGCTCCGGGTGTTGATCGGGTCACTGTTCTGTCTCGAACCGGGCTCGACCTCAACCCCATCGATGCTCGCGACTCAGATCACCGGTTGTGGCTCGAGGCCCTCGTCTGGCCGGAGAACGAGCCTCGTCGCGTGAGGCTCAGGGCTGCGCTCGATCAGTTGGAGGTGACGCCTGTCGAGTTCGTGGCGGGCAACGCCGTCGAGACCCTCGATGACGTGCTTGCGGGCTTGCCTATGGGAGAGCCGGCGGTTGTCATGAACTCCTTCGCGCTCAATCAGTTCACACCTGACATGAGGTCACAACTGGAGGCTGTGGTGGAGCGGCATCGGGGCAGCCGGCCGATCCACAGGGTCTCCTTGGAGTTGTTCACGAGTGACAACACGTGGGCCAACTTGAGGATCGATGGCGGCGAGGGGTACGTCGATCTGGGCCATGCCCATCCGCATGGCGAGTGGCTGGAGCTCTACGCCTGACCGTATACGGGGACGAGAGCCCCGTTCATCACACCCGATTCGTCACCCAGGAGGAACTCGGCGACGGCTGCGATCTCATCGGGTGTCGGCCAGCTCAAGTAGTCGGCATACGGCAGGGACGACCTGGTCGCCGGGGTGTCTATGACCGATGGCATGAGGACGTTTGCGGTCACTCCGGTGCCCTCCAACTCGTTGGCGACGCTCTTTCCCAGAGCAACCACCCCGGCCTTGGAGATGTTGAAAGCGGCTTGGCTCGTCGGGTAGTCGACGGCACCCCGGCTCCCCACGAGGATGATCCGGCCCCAGCCGGCTTCCCGCAGGTAGGGGAGAGCGGTTCGAACTGAGTAGAAGGCAGAGCGAAGATTGAGGTCGAGCATGCGCTCCAGCCGCACGTCGTCGGTCTCTTCGACATCCCGGCCGCCGGCCCAGCCCCCCACCAAGGAGAGAAGTCCGTGGATCTCACCCCATCGCTCAGACACGTCTTTGAAGAGCGAGGCGACAGCCTCGGCGTTGGTGGCGTCGACACGGGTGAGCAGGAGCCGATCTTCGTCGACCTCGAACTCCTCCTCGAACGCTGTTGCCTCGTCCGGCAGCAGGTAGGTAACTGCCAGGCGATAGTCCTGTGACACAAGACGATGCACGAGGGCCTTGCCCAGGCCTCCGGTGCCTCCGGTGATGACGACGGTTCTGCTCACTGATCCCTTCCGCTCGGGGTCAATATAGGTCTCTGACGGTGCTGGTCACGGCCTGTAGGCGACCCAGATGTCTGCGACGTTGGTGCCGGTTCTCCGCTGAGGGAGGAGCCCTCCAGCGGACGCCAAGAAACCTGCCGAGTCGTGCTGTTCCAGGGCGAGTCCAGGATCGTGGCCTGAGTCGAGCGTCTGGCCGTCCACGAGCGCGCCGGCGGATCGCGATGCGCCGTCGTTGCCGTCGGTTGCGAAGGCTGCGAACACCAGATCCGTGTCGGCGATCTCCCTGGCAGCGACCAACGCGGCGTGGGTGTTGCGGCCGCCCCGACCGCTACCGGTCACTTCGACGACGGTTTCCCCGGCCGCCACCGTTATCCCCGAGCCCGCCTCTTCCAGCATCCGCCTCACGGCCTCTTCTGCATTCCCGGTGAGCCAATCGGGCTGAACCATCGCCTCGAAGCCATCGGCTCGCGCCGCACTGGCCACCGCCACTGCCGCCGTCATGCCATTGGCGAGGACTTCCACAGTGGATTGACCGGCCGGTCCTGGAGCGGAAGCCATCACCTCGCGTTGGTCGGCCGACACTTCCATACCGCAGCGGCTGAGGATCTCCATGGCTGTCTCGGGGTCGAAGCGCATCGGCAAGGTGGGCCCAGAAGCCACCACCTCTGGCCCTGCTCCCGACACGTCGCTGATGACGTAGGTCTCGATGGGCCCTGAAGCAGCCCGTGCCAAACCGCCACATTTGATGGCTGAGAGATGGCCCCTGACCAAGTTGGTCTCGTCGATGCTGGCCCCACCGTGGAGCAAAGCGAGATTCGCGGCTCTTAAGAACGCGAGATCAAGACCAGGGCGCGGTGCCTCGCACAGAGCGGAGCCGCCGCCCGAGATGAGGGCCACGATTCGGCCATTCGCTCGCTCAACGGCCTCCAGGACCGCTTGGCCCGCTTCCAGGCTTCTGGCACCGGGGACGGGATGGTCTCCGAGGAGAAGCTCGACTCCGTCGGGCACCACGTCTTCCTGATCGGTGACGCACACTCCCCGCACATCGTCCAGGGACAACGCAGCCCCACGACACATAGCCGCTGCGGCCTTGCCGATCGCGACAACGGTTGCCTCGCTGCCTCGAACAGCTCGGGATGTGAGCGTTTCGGGATCGACTGCGTCGAGCCCGGCCTCCAGCCACTCGAGGATTCTTCTCTTCACCGCAACAACTGGCGAAGCCACTGGCCCGAAGGGTGATTGAGTGCCGCCTCGAGGTCTCTGGGAGTGTCGATGTCATGGAGAAGGCCGGTGCGCGCAACCACTGCAGGCTCAGTCATCTGTGAGAGATGGGTGTGGAAGCTGCCTGCTCCGTACTGGAACCGAACCGGGCCGGTTGACGAGACGGCTGAGGTCCCGCCGTCAGCGGACGGGGCGATGATGTCCCCGTCGACCGACGTCAAAGCGTGTATGTCGTCGGTAGTCAGGAGGGGCAAGTCCGCATGTAGGGCAAGCCAGCGCGAGTTGGCGCGGGCGGCCCAGGCGACGCCTTCTTCAACGGCGGCGTCGAGCCCGTTGTCCGGATCGGGGATGGTGGCAAAGCCGAGGTGAGCGGCCCATTCGGCGACACCTGGATCGGCGGTGACGATCAACGGGATGGTCCCGGCGTCTGCGGCGACGGCCGCCACCCGGCCGGCGATGCCTCTTGCGAGTGAAGCCCTGTCGGCGGGTGCGATCGATGCGGCGAGACGGCTGTATCCATTGTCGAACGCCTTGACGGGGATCACTGTCACGAAGATCACTGGATGAGGGTAGGTCGGAATAGCAAGGCTCGACTTTCCGTTCCGGCTGTAGACCCCATCTGAGGAAAAGGATGCCGAGAGCAGTTTGGAACGGTGCAGTGGTCGCCGAAAGCGATGAGACGGTGATGGTCGAGGGGAACCACTATTTCCCTCCTGAGTCGGTCAATTTGGAGTACTTCGAGGCTTCAGAGCTGAAGACGAGATGCCCATGGAAGGGTTTGGCTTCGTACTACGACGTGGTCGTCGACGGTGATCGCTACTCCGACGCCGCCTGGTACTACCCGGACCCGTCGAAGGCCGCAGCGCAGATCAAGGATCACGTCGCCTTCTACGGCAAGGTCCAGATCGAGCCCTAGGGAACCACGAGCACCGGGCATGAAGCCAGGTGTGTCAGCCGGTCTGCGGTGGAGCCGAGGACAACGCGTTCAGCGAGCCCGGCGCCACGTCGCCCGATGACGAGCAGGTCGGCCTCGTTGATCTCCACTACTGCCAGGAGCCTGCTCACTGGGTCGCCCAGCTCGGCCACGGTCTCGTAGGTGACTCCTTCCAGATCGAGGCTCGCCTCGGCGTCGTCGAGGATCTTCTGCTGCCCTTCCACCAGAGCTGCTGACAGAGCCTCGGGGGTAGGCGGAGCTCCGCCGATGCCCCACCAGCCCTCAGGGGTCCGGACCACCGTGACCAGCAGCAGCTTGGCGTTCCAGTGCTTCGCCATCGATGCGCCGATGGCAGCCGCGCTGTCGCTTCCTTCGGACCCGTCCAGCCCGACGACGATCGTTGAGAGATTCCAATCCATGCCCAGAATCTAGATGAGGGCGTGGAAGATGTATCCACCCGCAATTCCATAGAGGGCTGCCACCAGGTCGTCGGCCATGATCCCTGTGGGCCCATCGAGGCGCTCTGCCGCTTTCACACCAGGGAAGAAGTGCTTGTAGATGTCCGCGAGGCGGAAGACTGCAAGAGCCACCAGGGCCGGCCCAACTGTCAGGCCGATGACGGCAAACAGGGTTCCGGCCGCCTCGTCGATGACTATCCACCCGGCGTCTCCTTCACTGGGCAGTGTCCTGACCACGAGCCAGCCTGTGATGGTCACCCCGATTGCGACTGCAAGTTGAGCCTGCCACCCCCACGCCGATCCGAGCCATATCGCCAAGGGAAAGGTGGCGACGGAGGCGGCGGTACCTGATCCAACGTCTCTACCGGTTACCCGCCCCACCACGAGCCCGGTGCCAAACCACGATGCGAGTAGTCGGTGCACCCAGCGAGCCTAAATAACGGGTGGGTAGATCGTGGTTCCCGGACCGTTTGGGTGCGTTAGCCTTGGCGAATGGAACCGGCATCACATATCTGGACCGACGGCGAGCTCGTCCCCTGGGACGAGGCCAAGGTCCACTTTCTGGCCCATGTGCTCCACTACGGAACCTCTGTCTTCGAGGGCATCCGTGCCTACAACACTCCCGAGGGCACTGCCGTATTCCGGCTCCACGAGCACATGGTGCGTCTCGAGGCGTCGGCGCGGGCCTACACCATCCCGATGACTTACACCGCCGACGAGCTCGACGAGGCGACGCTAGAGCTGCTCAGGGCAACCGAGTTGGAGGCCGCTTACATCCGCCCGCTCGTCTTCTACGGGATGGGAGGAATCGGTCCCGCCCCCCACGGCAATCCGGTGCACACCTACATGGCTGCTTTCTCCTTCGGTGCCTACCTCGGCGAGGAAGGGCTGCAAAAGGGAATCACCGCTGTCGTGTCGAGCTGGCGGCGCATCAATCACAACTCGCTGATCCCGACGGCGAAGGGTGGAGGTGCCTATCTCAACTCGATGCTTGCCAAGCAGGAGGCCCAGAGGGGCGGATACGACGAGGCCATCATGCTCAACGACACCGGGTCGGTGTCTGAGGGCAGCGGGATGAACATCTTCACGGTGTCCAACGGAGTGGTTTACACACCACCGGTTTCCTCCGGCATCCTCGAGGGGATCACTCGGAACTCCGTCGTCGAGCTGCTTCGTGACGATGGTGTCGAGGTTGTCGAGACCGAGTTGGCTCGGGGCAGCCTCTACACCGCGGAGGAAGTCTTCGTGACAGGAACCGCGGCCGAAGTCACCCCGATTCGGGAGATCGACGGTCGTGTGGTCGGTCCGGGGCACCCGGGACCCGTGACCCGTAAGACTCAAGACCTGTTCACGGCAGCGGTCAACGGCAAGCTCGACGACTACAGGCACTGGCTGACCTTCGTCTGATGGCGCAGCAGCCGAACGTCGAGACGACAGAAGGTGAGCGGCCGGTACTGGCACTCGAACCGGGGCCGGCGGTGAAATGGCGCGCCGGGAAGCCGGGAGTCCCCTCTGGCCCTGCCGATGTCCCCTCCGGCGGCCGGTTCGGGTCGACCGGGCCTGACCCCGGCTGGGCGATCAAGCTCGTCGCCAACGCAGAGCTGCCCGACGACAGCGCAAATCTGAAGGACGTCGTCATCGGGCTGGTCCAGGCCCGCGCTGCTGCGTTCGGCCGGGCGGCCATACCGGAGGACATCGAAGCCGCTCTTGTGCTTTGCGGCTACGTGGAAGACCCATCACCTGAGCTGGAGGAGCGGCGAGAGAGATGGCTCGCTGCGGTGCCCCACGACTCTCGTCCCGGGGCGACCGCTGTGGCGTCACTCGATCGCAGTTTGCTCGTGGCCAAGCCCGAGCAGATTCGCCACGCGCAGCGAAGAGGCGAGCAGAGCTAACGGGTACCTGCGGGCTACCGTCCGTACCGATGAAAATCGTTCGCATCAAGGCTGGTGATGACATCGCGTACGGCGTCGCAGACGCTGAAGGCGTCCTTGTTTACAACGGGTCTCCGTTCGTCGCCTGGGAGCCGACGGAGACGGTTGTCCCCTGGCCCAGCGTCAACCTTCTCGCTCCCGTGCTTCCCACCAAGGTGCTGTGTGTCGGCAAGAACTACGAGGACCATGCCGACGAGATGGGTGGCGAGGTGCCAGACGAGCCGCTCATCTTCATGAAGCCGGCAACGTCGGTGATAGGCCAGAACCAATCGGTGGTGTATCCGCCACAGAGCAAGGAGGTTCACCACGAAGCCGAGCTGGCGGTGGTCATCGCCAAGCCGGCGCGCCGAGTCAAGGCCGAAGACGCCGGTCCCTACATCTTCGGATACACGGCTGCCAACGACGTGACGGCGCGGGATCTTCAACGAAGTGACGGGCAGTGGACCCGAGCGAAGGGCTTTGACACCTTCTGCCCGCTGGGCCCGGCTATCGAGACCGAGCTCGACCCGTTGGAGCGTCTTGCCGTCATCGCACGAGTCAACGGCGAGGTGCGTCAGGCCGGGTTCACATCGGACATGGTGTTCGGCGTGGCTGAGACCATCGAGTACATCACTGCCTTTACCACCCTCCTGCCAGGCGACGTGATCCTCACGGGCACCCCGTCGGGGGTCGGCCCGGTGGAGCCTGGCGACCTGATGGAGATCGAGGTCGACGGCATCGGCACGCTGGCCAACAGGGTCGTCGCTCCGTGAGTGTCCGGGTGAGGATGGCCCCGTCACCGACGGGGACACTGCACGTCGGGACGGCGCGGGCAGCGCTGTTCAATTGGCTAGTGGCGAGACACAGCCAAGGGACCTTCATCGTCCGCATCGACGACACCGATCGGGAGCGGTCAACACCGGAATTCGAGGAGGAGATCCTCGGCTCGTTGCGGTGGCTTGGCCTCGACTGGGACGAGGGTGTCGGTGTTGGCGGCCCTCACGGCACCTACCGGCAGTCGGATCGTCTCGAGCGTTACCGGCAGGTCGCGGAGGAACTGGTGGCTGCCGGCCTTGCCTACCACGACAATCGCGAGCCTGACGTGTTGGAGGATCTACGCCGGCGGGCGCAGAAAGAGGGCAAGCACCCGGGCCATTACATTCGGAGGCCCGAGGAGCCGGCCACATCTGGGCCGATCAGGCTCTCTGTCCCAGAAGATGCCCCTGTGGTGTTCGAGGACATGGTCCGGGGCACCGTCACCTTCGAGCCTCAGGACATCGACGACTTCGTCATCCTGCGCAGCGACGGGACGCCCACCTATCACCTCGCCTCAACCGTCGACGACGTCGATTACGAGATCTCCCATGTCGCTCGGGGTGAGGATCTTCTCCCGTCCACGCCCAAGCACATCCTCCTCACTCGGGCCTTGGGTGCTTCGGAGCCCGTGTATGCCCATCTTCCTCTGCTGTTTGGCAGTGACGGCAAGAAGCTCTCCAAGCGTCACGGTGCCACGGCTCTCAGCGAATACCGCGATCAGGGTTATCTGCCCGAGGCTGTCTTCAACTACCTGGCCATTCTTGGTTGGTCACCCGACGGGGAGACGACGGTGTTCTCCAGAGAAGAGGCTGTGGCCGCGTTCGATCTGAACGATGTGAACAAGAGCCCGGCTGTTTTCGACCCGGAGAAGCTGGCCTGGATGAACGGTGAGTACGTCCGTGCTTTGGAGGCCGCCAAGTTCAGTCGGATGGCTCGGCCTTTCGTAGAAGCGGCCTGCGGTCGGGCGCTGTCAGACGACGAGTGGATGAGGTTTGAGGAGATCGCCCATCTGGTCCAGGAGCGGACTCGTCTCTTGCCCGAGGCCGGGGAGCAGGTGATTTTCCTCTTCGAGGATGTTGACGAATACGACGAGAAGTCCTGGGCCAAGGTGATGACCAAAGAGGGTGTCGCTGATGTGCTCGACGCCGGGCTAGCCGTTCTCACCGGTCTGGAGCATTGGAACACGGAGGCCATCGAGTCTGCGCTGCGCTCGTTGCCGGAGAGGCTGGAGATCGGTGCCGGGAAGGTGTTCCAGCCGTTGCGGATATCGGTGACCGGGTCGTCGGTGAGCCCGCCTCTTTTTGAGTCGCTGGCCGCATTGGGTCGCATCCCAACCCTGGCTCGCATCGAGCGGGCGCGAGGTTTGCTGGGCTAGAGCACCCGGTGCGGCGTTCAAATGGTTTCTGTTGACGTCGTTGCCGCCGTAACATTTGAGGGTTCACGGTCCCGTCGTCCAGAGGCCTAGGACGCCGGCCTTTCAAGCCGGAAACGCCGGTTCGAATCCGGTCGGGACTGCCACTCAACCCCCGTTCACGGGAGGGCCACCAAAGGAATGGTGCCGTCGTGCCATCTACCCCATTCCGTCACAGTGGCTCTGGATCTCGCAGCTGAGCGACGATATGCTTCGTGTCGGTTGAATCAGGCGTGGTTTGTATATGCGCTGACGCCAGCACTTCGGTGCCAAGGCTGTGAGGTAAGCGACAAACCGTTAGGCGCCACAACTTAGTATCTGCGATGAGGCCCCCTTGTGGGGGTCTCTCGCATTGTGGTGGGAGAGGGATTCAAACCAACGGGGTATCAACCCGCCGCCTTAGATCGCTCAGCCATCCCACCGTTCGACCCCGCAAGGGCATTCGATGCTAATTGCGTGTGATTAGTCAAGTGGTGTGGCGTCTTGCGGTCGGCAATGGGTCTTCGCAGCCAGCCGGCGATCGGGTTGGGTCTGCGGTTGTCGGCGGCAACTGCCTCAGCCGCTATTTCTTGGTCGGCTTCGGTTCGAGTGTCCCGATCCAGCTCCGTGATCTCTCGAACCACTCCGTCAACTCGGCGGTGTCGCTGAGCAGGTCATCGGGGACCGATACATAGCCGCGCATGACGCTCCCGTATTGGATGACGGGGCCAGTCTCGTGCTGCGACTGGAACTCGGCGGCGAGGTCGTCGGAAAGACGGATGGCCACGGCCCCATCGGGGTCGAGAAAGCTGAACATGTGCCCGTTGAGTGACGTGTATGGGTTCTTGGCACCCTTCACCTCGTCACCGGCGGCGCTCACCGCGGCGGTATAACGGTCCAGGGCATCAGCAGGTCCGGGATAGCTGGATCCACCGGGCATGTATCTCTCCTTCGGGATCGAACCTACCAGTCGTTAGCTGGGCTAATGCCTCCTCCGGCAATAACCTGATCTCCGCCCATGTCCGCAGAGGCTGTCACTTTCTACAACTCCCTGCTTGCGATCCTCACGCTCATAGCGCTGGTCGCCGCGATCGGGTTGGTTGCCTATCGCGCTGTGCGCGGACCGGAGGCTGTCGATGCAATCAGCCCGAAAGCGCTTTGGCTGGCCTGGGTGGTGGCGCTGACAGCGACGCTCGGGTCGTTGATCTACTCGGAGGTCATCCACTTCCTCCCGTGCCGGCTGTGCTGGTTCCAGAGGATCGCCATGTACCCGATGACGGTGATCCTGTTGGTCGGTGCGATACGCAAAGACATGGCTGCGAAGATCTATGCCCTGCCTTTCGCCGTCGGTGGTCTGCTCATCTCGGTGTGGCACTACCTGACGCAGTTGTTCCCCAGCCTCGAGGGCGGTGCCTGTGACCCCAACAACCCTTGCTCGGCGAAGTATGTGGATGTGTTCGGTTTCATCAGCATCCCGTTTATGGCGGGAAGCGCATTTACCCTGATCGCCGTCCTACTGATGTTCTACGTGAAAGCTTCGAGCAATGAATAAGACAGTTCTATGGATCATTGGCGGTGTCGTCGGTCTTGGCGTTGTCGTTTGGATGGCCTCGTCGATTGCCAACGAGCCGGAGCGCGATGCCTCTATCGGCTTTGGTGAAGTCACGGTCGAAGGCACCAGCCTGCCTGTGCTTGGCGATCCGTCCGCTGCCGATCCCACGCTGGGCTTTCAGGCGCCAACTGTGAGTGGTGCCGACTGGAACGGCAATCCGGTGTCGATCGAGGCCGACGGGCGCCCCAAGATCGTGATCTTCCTGGCCCACTGGTGCCCGCACTGCCAGGCAGAGGTCCCCGAGGTTCAACAATGGCTGGATGAGGGCGGGCTTCCCGACGACGTCGACATGTACTCGATCACCGTGCTCACCGACAAGCTGCGGCCCAACTGGCCGCCACAAGACTGGCTCGAGGACGAGAGCTGGTCGGTCCCGGTGATCATGGACGACGAGCAGCGAAGCGCGGTGTTTGCCTACGGGATGGCGGGCACGCCCTTCTACGTCGTCCTGGATGGCGAGAATCGCAACTTGGGCCGATTCTCGGGTCAGGTGGGGATCAACGGCCTCGAGCTGATGGTCCAGCTAGCTCAGAGATCGATCGGCGGCTGATCCGACTCAGGTCTCGATGGCGCGAATCTTGTCGATTCGGCGCACATGCCTGTCTTCTCGAGTGAACTTGGCGTCGATGAACGTCGACACGAGATCCTCGGCCAAGGCCTCTCCGATAACGCGTGACCCCAGGCAAAGCACGTTGACATCGTCGTGCTCGACCATCTGGTGGGCGGTGTAAGTGTCGTGAGCGACTCCGGCCCTGATCCCGCGGAGCTTGTTGGCAGCTATGCAGGCTCCGGCACCGGACCCGCAGACAATGACCCCTCGATCAGCGCGGCCGTCCAGGACGGCTTGGGCCACGGCAGCCGAGTAGTCGGGGTAGTCGACGGGCTCGGTGGAATGGGTGCCGAGGTCGTACACAGCGTGCCCGGTCTCGGCCAGCCATTTGGCCAAGTGCTCCTTCAGCCCATATCCGGCATGATCCGATCCGACGGCAACTCTCATTTCGGTCGGCAGGGTAGCCATGCCGTGTTCCGACTTCGGTCACCCCTTCTTGCACGAGGCGACAACTACATTCGCCGTGATGCCCAACATCATCGTCGAGGGCGGCAAGAGCCTTTCCGGCACAGTTCAGGTGCTTGGTGCCAAGAATGCCGTTCTCAAGGAGATGGTCTCGACACTCTTGGCCCCGGGTCGTCACCGGTTGACCAATGTGCCCTCGATCCTCGACGTCGAGCTGATGTGCCAAGTCTTGGAGCACACCGGATGCAAGGTGGAGAAGGGGCATCACGAGTTGTGGATCGTGGTGCCCGAGGAGTTGAAGCCGGAGGCTCCAATCGACTTGGTCCGCGCCATGAGAGCTTCCATAGTGGTGCTCGGCCCGCTTCTGGCGATGTGTGGCGAAGCGCGTGTCGCGCTCCCCGGCGGCGATGATCTCGGGGCTCGTCCCATCGAGTGGCACATGGGTGGCCTGGAGCAGATGGGTGCAGAGTTCCAACTAGTCCATGGTGAGCTGGTTGCCAGCGTCGAAGGGCGCCTGGTCGGCACCGAAGTCGAGCTTCCTTTCCCATCGGTTGGCGCGACAGAGAATCTGCTCTTTGCAGGCGTGCTTGCGCAAGGAGAGACGGTCATCGTCAATGCGGCCCGGGAGCCGGAGATCGTTGACCTCGCCAAGCAGCTTTCGGCGATGGGAGCCGTCATCGAAGGAGCCGGGACCTCACTGATCACGATCCGTGGTGTCGACCGCCTGAGACCTGTCGGACATCACGTGATCGCCGACCGTTTGGAGGCGGGGACCTACGCCGTGGCTGGAGCGATCACGGCTGGCGACGTCACCGTGACCGGCTGCCATCCCGACCACCTGCGCATGGAGATGAAGAAGCTGGCCGAAGCCGGCTGCGACGTGGAATTGGGCGATGGCTGGCTTCGAGTGCGCGGCCCTGAACGTGCCGTCGCTGTCGACTTTGCCACTTTGCCGTTTCCGGGCTTTCACACGGACATGCACCCGCAGATGGTGGCTCTTCTGAGCGTTGCCGAGGGTACTTCAGTGATCACCGAGAACCTCTACGACGCACGGTTCCGGTATGTCGGTGAGATGGCCCGGATGGGCGCAGACATCCAGATCGAGGCCCAGCACGCCATTGTCCGCGGTGTCGACTCCCTGTCAGGGTGCCCGGTCCTCGCTCCGGACATTCGGGCCGGTGCCGCGTTGGTAGTGGCGGGGCTGGTCGCCGAGGGTGTGACCGAAGTCGGCGACGCCACACATATCGATCGAGGTTACGAGGATCTGGCCGGCCGGCTGGCCTCCTTGGGTGCTGCCATTGAGCGCAGTGAGTGAGGCTCCTTAGAATGGGAACAACCATCAGCCAGCAGGGGTTTCCCAAACCGATGCCAGAAGCCACACCAGTGACCATCGCTCCTAGCGAGACGGAGTCCGTGCCCATCGACGAGACGAAGCTCGTCGAAGCGCTTGATTACATTCGTCCAGCCGTACAGGCCGACGGCGGGGACTTAGTCCTGCTCTCCGCCGAGGACGGTGTCGTCGACCTGCAAATGGTTGGCGCCTGCGGCGGCTGCCCGATGTCGATGATGACTCTGAAGGCCGGCATCGAGCGAATTCTCACCGATCGAGTGCCCGGAGTTCGCGAGGTTCGAGCGTCGGCAGATGCTCCCGGCACTCTCGAGGAAGCCACCCAAGCCTCCGGAATAACGCTTCCAACGCTTTAGCCGGCGGCCTCTAACGTGGCCCAGATGGATTCCGCCCTCCTCGCTGCCGTGGCCGACGGCGATCGACGAGCGCTCTCCAAGGCGATCAGCGCCGTGGAGAGCGGCGACGACTTTTCGCAGCTGAAAGGTGACAGACGCGTCATCGGGGTCACCGGCCCCCCCGGTGTTGGCAAGTCGACTCTCATCGCCTCGATGATTGAGGTGTGGCGTAGGGCAGGCGAGTCGGTGGCGGTCCTGGCAGTGGACCCTTCGAGCCCCATCACCGGTGGGGCGATTCTCGGTGACAGGATCCGCATGCAGAATCACATCGATGACGGAGGGGTGTACATCAGGTCGATGGCGACGCGTGGCCACCTAGGCGGGCTGGCCGAGGCGGCATCTGACGCCGCCGCCTTGCTGAGCCATGCCGGGTTCGATCACGTTGTCATTGAGACCGTTGGTGTCGGCCAATCCGAGGTAGAGGTGATGAATGTCGCAGACACTGTGGTGCTTGTACTCGGTCCGTCGTGGGGAGATCAGGTGCAAGCCGACAAGGCCGGGATCGTCGAGATTGCCAATGTGTTCGTCATCAACAAGGGGGACCGGCCAGGCGTCAACGACGTGCGTAGAGCGTTGCACGAGGTCGCCGACAGCAGGGGTGCAGAAATACTGGTCACTACCGCGACGAGTGGCGAGGGAGTCGCCGAGTTGATCGAGACGGTCGCCGAGTTACTAGGTGCTTAGCTCGGCCTGAGCGGCAGCCAGACGCGCTCCCTCGACTCGGGGAGGGCTGCACGACACATAGTCAAGGCCCAGCTTCCGGACGTATGCGATCGTCGCTGGGTCGCCGCCATGCTCTCCACATAGCCCCAAGGTGAGATCCGGATTGGCCTCACGCCCTTCTTCACAGGCGAGTTTGACCAGTCGTCCCACCCCTCCCACGTCGAGCGTTTGGAACGGATCGGATTCGAGAATTCCCTGTTCCAGGTAGTCCCGGAGGAACAAGCCCTCGGCGTCGTCTCTCGAGAGCCCGTAGGTCATCTGCGTCAGGTCGTTGGTGCCGAAGGAGAAGAAGTCGGCGACTGCGGCGATATGACCCGCCGTCAACGCCGCACGGGGAAGCTCGATCATGGTCCCTACGGGAATCGAGATGTCGTCGTTCTCGCTTGCGCGGTCGATCTCCTCTTCGATGACCAGCCGCATCCGTCTCAGCTCTTCGACGGCCGCAACCAGCGGAATCATGATCTCGAGCACAGGGTTCCCGCCGTCGGCCAAACGTCGCTTGTACGCGCTCACGGCGGCCCTGGCCTGCATCCGGTAGAGCTGGTCCAGCATCAGGCCGAGTCGAACCCCTCGGAGGCCAAGCATTGGGTTGTCTTCTTCCCATCGCGCCACCTGCTCTGACATCTCACGAAGATCGTCGGTGCCTCGGCCTGCTCGAACTCGACGGACGGTTTCCTGTTCCAGCTCCAGGCGGCTCGGCAGAAACTCGTGAAGAGGCGGGTCGAGCAGCCGGACCACCACTGGGAGGCCGTCCATGGCCTCCAGCAGCCCTTCGAAGTCGGACACCTGAAGCTGCTCGAGCTGTTCCAAGGCTTCTTGCCGTCTTGGCCCATCGTTGGAGAGGATGATCGAGCGCACTACTTCGAGCCGCTCACCCATGAACATGTGCTCAGTCCGGGCGAGGCCTATCCCGGCCGCACCCCTCTCTCTGGCGAGAGCGGCATCAGCCGGTGTGTCGGCATTGGCGCGAACACCCATCGTCCGGATCGCATCCGCCCACTCCAGGATCTGCTCCAGCTCGGGCAGCGACTCCGGTTCGATCAACTCGACAGGCTCGACATAGACATTGCCAGTGGTTCCGTCGATCGTGATGAGGTCACCACCTGAGATGTCGATGTCGCCGGCCGAAGCCACTCCCGTCGAGACGTCCACGATAAGACTGGCAGCGCCTGTGACTGCGGGCTTCCCCATCCCTCTGGCCACGACCGCCGCATGTGAAGTCTTGCCTCCCTGGCTGGTCAGAATCCCCGCCGCAGCCGCCATGCCATGGATGTCATCCGGGGTTGTCTCGGGTCGGACCAAGATCACCTCTTCGCCCGCTTTGGCTAGCTCAACAGCGGTGTCTGCATCGAATACGACCTTGCCGGCAGCAGCACCTGGCGAGGCCGCCACGCCGGAGAGAGCCGGCTTTGGAGCGGACGGGCCAATGCTGGGCCGATGGAGTTGCTCGAGCGAAGCCGGCTCGACCCTCGTCACGGCTGTCTTGCGGTCGATCAGACCCTCCCCGGCCATGGTCACGGCAAGCCGCACCGCGGCCTCGGCCGTCCGCTTCCCGATGCGAGCTTGGAGGATGTAGAGGATGTCTTTCTCGATCGTGAACTCGATGTCCATCATGTCGCGGTAGTGGTTCTCCAGCCGGTCCATGGTGGCGATCAGCTGGCTGTGACACTCCGGATGAAGGTCGGCGAGGTCATCGAGGCCGATCGTGTTCCTGATGCCGGCAACAACGTCTTCTCCCTGGGCTCGTGGGAGATAGTCCCCGTAGCTGACCTTGCGGCCGGTTGCAGGATCTCTGGTGAAGCAGACGCCGGTTCCCGAATCGTTGCCCAGGTCGCCGAAGACCATCATCTGGACGTTGGCCGCCGTGCCGAGGTCGTCGGGAATTCCAGAGATTCGCCGGTATTCGATTGCACGCTGGTTTCCCCATGAGGAGATGACCGCTTCCACAGCACCCCTCAGCTGGGCTCTGGCATCGGTCGGCAACTCGCCTGGACGGGCTTCCTCCACGATCTTCTGAAACATCCGAGTCGCCCGTTCCAAGTCGTCTGTGGTCAGCTCTGAATCGTCGGCGACCCCGCGCTTGGCCCGGAGATTGGTGAGGACCTCTTGAAACCGGTGATCATCGATCCCCAGCACCACGTTTCCGTACATCTGCACGAACCTGCGGTATGCGTCCCAGGCAAAGTGGGGGTCTTCTGACCATTCGGCGAGGGTTTGGACGACTTCGTCGTTGATCCCCAGGTTGAGGATGCTGTCCATCATCCCCGGCATCGAGAACTTCGCTCCGGATCGGACCGAAAGCAGCATCGGCACCGGCCCGGATCCGAACGATCTTCCGGTGGCCGACTCGAGACGATCGATTGCCTGATCCACTTCGTCCCAGAGCCCGTCCGGGACCTCGCCGTGTGCGATGGCGTGTCGGCAGACCTCGGTAGTGATCGTGAAACCCGGCGGCACGGGCAGGCCGAGGTCGGTCATCTCGGCGAGGCCCGCGCCCTTTCCTCCCAATAGGTCGCGATCTGTCCAATCCGCGTCGGCGAAGTCATAGAGATGTGGCAGCAGATCCTCCCGAGGCTCGGCGAGCGAAAGCTAACAACTCAGCCGCATGTCAGGTATACGAACGGTGTGAAAGATCTGCGGTTCTTAACTCTCGTTGCCGGACGCGCTGTCTACGGCCTCGAAAGTCAGAGTCAAACCCTCACCGGTCATAGTCAGGACATCGTCGTCGATTGTCACCATCGTGACTCGATCGAGGGCGCTGAGGTACGCCGACTCGGAATCCATCACCGACGACGGCGAGCAAGCCATCTCGGTGCTTGCCAGCTCTGAGACGGTCAGCATGTCGCCTTGCCTCGCAAAGGCGCCGCTGTAGGAGTTGCACGCCGCGGTGCCTCCGAGTTGACCTTCGTCGAACTCGAGGCTGATTGGCCACCCGTCCACGAGTGTGAGGGGCCCGCCGTCGACCTGTCCCGAGGAGAGCTGCCACGAGCCTGTCAATGGCTCGGATCCTGTGGAGGCACAGGCTGTCATCACGGCCAGCAGCATTGCCAACGTTGCAATTCTGATCATGATGCTTGGACGACTCGTCGGTGTTCGCGGTTCCCTCACAACGAGAGGGCGGCTCCTGCGGCCAGAGCAATGCCTGTCCACAGATGCAGTTTCGCCGCACTCTTCAGCGCCCGGATCAGGGTCTTCCCATCGTCACCGGCATTGAGAAGTCGGACTGGCACTGCCGCGTAGGGCAAGAGCAACGCTGCAAACGCGGTTTCGACCGGAGTCCATCTGACGATCGCAAACACGGCGATCAACGGGTAGGCACCGTAGATCAAGGTGGCGAACAGAGTTCTCGTCTTGGCTGATCCGATGATGACTGCGAGAGTTCGTTTGCCGACTCGGCGGTCCGTTTCGATGTCCCGGTAGTTGTTGGCCACCAGGATCGCGGTCACCAGCAACCCGACCGGTATGGCAAGGAGCCACGCGGCTGCTGGGGCAGTCATGTCATGGACGTAACGAGACCCGACCGTCGCCACCACCCCGAAGAAGAGGAACACGAACACCTCGCCGAGGCCCCGGTACCCGTACGGGAACGGCCCTCCCACGTATCCGAGCATTGCCAAGATCGAGGCGATTCCGATCACGGGAATCAGTGGCCCGGCAATCAGGGTCAAGGCGACACCGGCCACGATGGCCACCGCGGCGGCTGCGCCCACAGCCGACCACATTCGCCTGGGGCCGATGACGCCCAGGCTGACCATTCGGGGTGGTCCCTGCCGGTCTTCGGGGTCAGCGCCTCGCTTTGCGTCGGAGGCGTCGTTGGCAAAGTTGGCGGCGATCTGAATCGCCAGCGCTCCGACAAGTGCCCATGCGAACGCATCCCAACGGAACACACCTTCTCCACGAGCCAGCCCCGATCCCACTAGGACTGGCACTACCGCGGCGGGCAGCGTGTGAGGTCGTGCAGCCGTTCTCCAGGCCTGGAAGCCCTTCACGGTCAGTAATGCCAGGGGAAGTCGGTGTAGTCGGCTTCTCGCTTCTCCAGGAAGGAGTCCCGGCCCTCTTCTGCCTCGTCTGTCATATAGCCGAGCCTGGTTGCCTCACCCGCGAATATCTGCTGCCCGACGAGCCCGTCGTCGATCATGTTGAAAGCGAATTTGAGCATTCGCTGCGCCGTGGGGCTCTTCTTCGCGGCGGTTTTTCCCCACTCGAGAGCCGTTTTCTCCAGCTCGGCATGAGGAACGGCAGCATTGACCATCCCCATGGCAAGGGCTTCCGAAGCCGAGTAGTCGTGCCCGAGAAAGAAGATCTCACGGGCCCGCTTCTGGCCTACCTGGCGGGCCAGGTAGGCCGACCCGTATCCAGCGTCGTAGGAAGCCACGTCGGCGTCGGTCTGCTTGAAGATGGCGTGCTCCTCGGAGGCGATGGTCATGTCGCAAACGACGTGGAGGCTGTGGCCGCCGCCCACAGCCCAGCCCGGTACGACAGCGATGACCACCTTTGGCATGAAGCGTATGAGCCGCTGAACCTCGAGGATGTGAAGCCTGCCCACCCGGCCAGGATCGATCGTCTCGGCTTCGGCGCCATCGGCGTACTTGTAACCGTCTTTGCCGCGAATGCGCTGGTCACCCCCAGAGCAAAAGGCCCAAATCCCGTCTTTGGGCGACGGTCCGTTGCCGGTGAGCAGCACACAGCCCACGTCGGTGCTCTGACGAGCGTGGTCGAGGGCCCGGTCCAGTTCGTCGACCGTGTGAGGGCGGAACGCGTTCCGCACCTCGGGTCGGTCGAAAGCGATGCGCACCACTCCCGCGTCCTTGGCCCGGTGATAGGTGATGTCGGTGAACTCGAAGCCGGGGACTATGTCCCACGCCTCCGCGTCGAAGATCTCTGAAACCACGAAACGTGAGCATAAGAGGCAGAATCGCTCTGTGATCGAATGGTTCGAGCGAGTTGACCCGGATGCCGTGTTTCTCAGATGCGGTGACGACGTTTGGACCTATGGCGAAGCGGCTCTCCAGATAGCGGAGCGAGCCGGCGACTCGGTCGAGATACTCAGTCCCGGGATCGACCCGGATTCACTCTTCGCAGTGCTCGGTGCCATGGCAGGTGCCGGTGCGATCTTGCTGGGACCTTCGGGTCCGCCGACATCGACTACCGACCTCGCTGGGGCGGCTTTGGCGATCTTCACTTCGGGGACTTCAGGACGACCCAAAGGGGCGAGGCTGACTTGGGAGAACGTCGAGGCAGCATGCCGGGCTTCTGTCGAGCATCTCGGGCACGGCACGGAGGATGTCTGGCTGACCGCTTTGCCGCTTCACCATGTCAGCGGCCTCTCAGCCGTCGCGCGAAGTGCCTATGCCGGCGGAGGAGTGAGATTGCTCTCGCGGTTCGACGCTGTCGGCTTCGCTAGAGAGATGAGGAGTGGAAGCACGATTGTGTCCGTTGTCCCCACGATGCTCCACCGGATCCTCGATCACGACGCCGGCCCATTCGACAACTTGCGCGCTGTGCTTGTCGGGGGTGGCCCCATCCCCGACGGACTGCTCGAGCGGGCCTCGGCTGCCCGGATGCCGGTCCTGCCCAGCTACGGAATGACCGAGACGTTTGGGCAGGTGGCGACGCTCCGGCCAGGCGCCGCTCTGGGCCGGAGAGCACACCCGCTTCCCGGGGTTGAGCTGAGGGTCGGCGACGACGGGCCCATCGCCCTTCGATCGGATCAGGTCTCGCCCGGGTACCTGGGGGAGGTGGACCGCGGCGACCCTTGGTTCGTGACCAGTGATCTCGGAGAGGTCGATGATGAAGGAGCGGTGACGGTCCTGGGCCGTGCCGACATCGTGATTGTCACCGGAGGTGAGAACGTCAACCCTGAGCGCGTAGAGGCGGAGCTGATGGGGCACGTATCTGTCGATGAGGTCGTTGTGGTTGGTGTGGAAGACGAGCTTTGGGGGAGTCGTCTAGTGGCGGTCTACAACGGCTCTGCTGGCCGGGCCGACTTGGAATCGTGGCTCACGGGCCGTCTCCCCGGTTTCATGGTGCCGAAGCAATGGGTGGCTGTGGACTCGATCCCAAGGACCCCACTTGGCAAACCTGATCGTCGCCAGGCGCAGCATCTTGTCACCGACCTCTAGCGACTGTGTTGGAATCGCTCCTCGAGGTACTCGTTCCAGGTCCTGCGGCCTACCGCTTGCTCCGGGTTGGTGTGCGCCCCGGCGCGGAATGCGCGGGCAGAGTCGCCGGGCACGGGAAGGTTGATCATCATCCTTCGCTTGCCCATGGCTGTCATCAGTGTCCGCGCCAGGTGCTCGGCGGTGTGGACCTCGGGCCCGGCGAAGTCCGGCTGGAGGCCCGGTCTCCTGGTGTGGATGAGCGTTGCCAACTCCCTGGCTACCTCATCGGTGTCGACAGGCTGAAACACGAATCTCTTCGGGACGAGAGCCACCGGGTACCTGACGGCAGCACCGAGGAAGTACGCGACGAAGTCGTGGAACTGCGTCGCCCTGAGGATGGTGTAGGGGAGCCTTGACTGGGTGATCAACTGTTCCGCCTCGTGCTTGGCCTGGTAGTACGAGAACGGGTGTCGGTCGACACCGACGATGGACAAGTAGAAGACGTGCTGTCCGTCGAGTGCATCCAGCAACCGTGCCGTGCCCGCGACATCGACCTTTCTCGGCTTCCGCGGATCGGAGGCGAGGTGCACCACGATGTCGGCGTCTTCGACTGCTTGCTCCAAGCCCTCACCCGTCTCCAGGTCCACTTTCGCCCCAGCGCTTCTGCTGGCGACGGTCACGTCGTTGCCGACCTCGTCGAGCAGCGGTATCAATCGGCTCCCCAAGAGGCCTTTCCCTCCGAGGACCGTGACTCTCATCGGCGTCGGGCGATCAGCATGCCGCCGCCCACCGGGACTGTGGTGGCGTCGAACTCGGGATCGTTGGCGACGTGACGGTTGAAGTCGTCAGTTCCACCACCTTCGTCGATCCAACCCGAACCGGTCCCGTAGACATTGTCCGCCACGACCAGCCCGCCGCAGGAGACCATGTCTTTTACCGAATCGAAATAGTCGACGTACTCGGTCTTGATGGCGTCGATGAACACGAGGTCGACCGAGCTAGGGCCGAGCTGTTGGGCAAGGGATGGGAGCACATCGAGGGCTGTCCCGCGCACGATCTCAACTTTGTCA
This sequence comes from Acidimicrobiia bacterium, assembly GCA_028285585.1. Classification (GTDB taxonomy): domain Bacteria; phylum Actinomycetota; class Acidimicrobiia; order Spongiisociales; family ZC4RG35; genus CAXMPK01. The sequence continues at coordinate 31,004 of JANQOU010000006.1, read as the reverse complement.
CCGACGCCGGCGGCCTCGAATTCCGACTGTGCATGGTCGGCGTGGCTGTCGGAAGCCTCGATAGTGATTAGCCGCCCATCCGGTGAGAGCCCGCGGGCGATCCAGATCCCTGAATAGCCGCCAAGCGTTCCCAACTCCAACGCAAGGCGCCCTGGTGTCATCGATGTGAGCAGCCCGAGAAGCTGGCCGGCTCCTTTGCTGATCGCGATGGAGGGCAAGCCTGCTGCCACTGCCCGGTCCATCAGCCCGTCGAGATGCTCATCGTCGTCTCCGAACACCCGGCCGGGATAGTTGGTCAAGAACCCCCATCGTTCGTCGGTCATCGCCATGAGGCGAGAATATCGGCTAGTCGTCGGGGCCGGGCGGGCGCCGGTCGCGCTTCTTCCGGCTCTGCGCCCGTTTCGCCGAAAGCCGCTTTTGGCGTGAAGCCCTCGTCGGCTTCGTCTTCTTTCTCTGCTTGGGCACGACGAGCGCTTGTGTCACCAGTTCCGCAAGACGATCGCGCGCAGCCTCCCGGTTCCGGTTTTGAGACCGTTGCTCGGACGCCGTGACCTCTATCTGCTCTCCCAGCCGGGTCACGAGCCTCTCTCGCATCGGAGCGGGTATGGCTGAGTCGACGATCTTCCAGCGCAGCCGCACCGCAGTCTCATTCCGATTGGCATGCTGGCCGCCGGGGCCGCCTGAGGTGTGAAAGGTCTCAACGAGCTCGGCACCGGGTATGACCAGTGGGCCGGCGACGAGGTCATCCATGCATCAGCCTCGCGGCGTCAGCCCTCGTCGTAGTACTCGGTCCCCAAGTGAGTGATGAGATCCTCGCCCATCAGGTGACGCAGGTTGTTCTTCAACTTGGTCAGCTGGATGAACAAGTCGTTTTCTGGGTAGAGCCCCGATGCGTGCTGCGGGCTCTTGAAGTAGAACGACAGCCACTCTTGGATCCCGGACTTCCCGGCTCGGTTCGCCAGATCCATGAAGAGCGCCAGGTCGAGGACTATCGGTGCGGCGAGGATGGAGTCCTTGCAAAGGAAGTCGACCTTGATCTGCATCGGATAGCCGAGCCACCCCGAGATGTCGATGTGGTCCCAGCCTTCCTTGTCGTCGCCCTTTGGCGGGTAGTAGTTGATGCGGACCTTGTGATAGATGTCGCCATAGAGGTCGGGGTAGACGTCAGGCTGGAGAATGTGCTCCAGCACGCCGAGTTTGGAGACCTCCTTGGACTTGAAGCTTTCGGGGTCGTCCAAGACCTCGCCATCCCGGTTGCCGAGGATGTTTGTAGAGAACCAGCCGTCGACGCCGAGCATTCGTGCCTTGAGCCCGGGGGCGATCATGGTCTTCATGAGTGTCTGCCCGGTCTTGAAGTCTTTGCCGGCGATCGGGATGGCCTCCTGATCTGCCAGGTCGACCAGAGCAGGGATGTCCACCGTGAGGTTGGGCGCTCCGTTCGCAAAGGGCACGCCCATCTTCAGCAGGGCATAGGCATAGATCTGCGAGGGGGTGATCCGCTCGTCGTTGGCCTTCAAGCCTGCCTCGAAGGCGTCGAGGTCGAGATGGACGTCCGATGGCTCCTCGTAGGCTTCGGTCGAGCCGCACCAGACGGCCACCAGCCGGTCAACCTCCTTCTCGGCCCGGAATCGGTCGATGTCCTCCATCAGGGACTCAGCCTGAGCCATATGCGAGGCTTCGTCCTTGACTTGGTCGACTCGCTCCAGGTTCTTGACCCACCGCGGCGAGAACACCGCCGACATGGGTCGTATGGCGCGCAACTCCTCGCCTATCCCTTCGACATCGTGTGCCTCCAGCACGCCGGCCTTCATCGCCGCCGCGTAAGCATCGTCGGAGTAGGGGTCCCAGCCTCCGAACTCGAGGTCCTCCAGATCGGCGAGAGGTACGAAGTCCTTTATCAGAGGGTTGCGGTCGTCGGTTCGCTTCCCCAGCCGGATGTGCGCCATCTGTGTCAGCGAGCCTGTGGGCTTGGCGTAGCCCTTGCGCGCCGCAAGCACGCCGGCGATGAATGTGGTGGCGACGGCTCCCATGCCGGGAGTCAGGACGCCGAGCTTGCCCTCGGCCGGCGCGGGTTTGGGTGATTCGCTCATATTCTCGCTATGACGTTACCCACGGGACCCTGCTCAGCCGAACCTCAATGGAGCCAGGTCTGCCGCTGTGGCTCGCTCGTTAGGCTCCAACTGTGTCCGCTCCACCAGACTCTCTGGGCCCGTCAGTCGACGTTGCCCTGCTCGCCGACGCAGTCCAGGCCGTGCAGGGCAAGCTTTTCATACTGGGTGGCGGCTGGGACACGCTATGGGTGCCGCGATTTCCGGCGCGACACCCCAGCTTGGCGATCGGCATCCGGTTGCGAGTCCCGGTTTCGTGGGCCGCGGAGAAACTGAAGCTCTCCGTGGAGCTTCAGGACGCCGATGGCAAGCCGCTGCTGCCTACCCCTCTTTCGCAGAACATCAAGCTGTCTCCGGGACAACAGCGATCACAACATGCCACCGACTTCGGCCTGGTCAGGTCTTTCACCTTCAACAACCTTCCTTTTCGCGCCGAAGGGCCCTATTCATTTGTCATCTCCACCGACGACGAACCGGTCTCCAGGCTTCGGTTCACCGTGAAAGCAAGGAAGCCGTTGACGCCAGAGGCTGATTGAGCGCTGGGAGTCGAGCCGTATCGGCGGCTATGTCTGCACAAAACGTGTTTGTGTAGCGCGAGTCTCCGCATAGCCTTTGCTCCCAGGGATCTCCCATCCCTTTCCCGCAACAAGCCCAGGAGGCTTAATGCTGCCCGAACCAGTTCGAAACCTGCTTGTCGTCGCCCTGTCTTGCGTGATCGCCGTGACCGCTCTCATTCCTGCGTCGCCGGCGCTGGCCCACCATGACAAGCCACCGTTTGAGATTCGCTTCCCTCAGGAGATCGACAAGACAAGGTTCACCAACGATTGGGGTGACCGCAGGTCGGGCGGGCGAAGGCACATGGGGACCGACCTGATGGCGACGGCGAAGATGGTGGAGGTCTATGCGTTTGCGGCCGGTGTGGTCACCAAGATCAACGAGCGGAGCCGCCCTGGCAGGTACCTGTGGATCGAGCACACCCATGGTTGGGAGAGCCTCTATGTCCATCTCAACGACGACAACCTCGGCACCGACGATGGCGAGGCCGACTGGTCGCTCACCATCGCCCCCGGGATCGAAGAGGGCGTGGAGGTCAAGGCCGGCCAGCTCATCGGATGGGTAGGTGACAGCGGGAATGCAGAAGGCGGTGTACCTCACACCCACTTCGAGATTGTCGTTGACGGTCGGTCGATCAACCCGTATCACATCCTCGCCGAGGCGTATGAGCGCGACCTCAGGGCTCACGAGTTCCTCGAGTGGATTGTCGATGAGAGTGACGGGGCCTACTCGATCGACTGAGCGTCGTCCAGGTGCGCCACCTCTTCCACCAGGTCATGGTGGTCTGGTTTGACCCATGCCGACTCGGGGGTGCCCGTCGGCTCCGGCTCGTCCTGGGACACCCAGATGGCCCGCGTCACCCCCGCGGCAGTGACCGCCCGGGCCCATGATCGGGTGACTTCCGCAGGGTCGTCGATGAAAGAGCGCTCGCGGTCGTCGCATGCCGCCTCGGCGATCAGGATCGCGCTGAAACAATGTATGGCGGCCGCTTCGACATGGCCTTCGTCGGAGAGGTCGCCGATCGCCACCTTGATCCCCGCTTCCTTGAGCCGCGCCCCGGCGAGCTCGTCAGTGACAAATGCTCTGACCTCCCGATTCGGGTGGCTGAGGCGTCGCAGGATCTTGCCTCCCGCTTCGGTGTCGCCGCCGATCACGATTGCTGGCATGGCCGGAAGTTACCTCAGGCTGCGGACTTTCTACTTGGGGCCAATCCGTGTACAATTTGCACTATCCGGATAGTGCAAATTATCCAGATGAGATGTGCCGCCGGCGGCGGCTGAGCGAGTTTTTCTTGGAGTGATCTGCAATGGCCACGGTTGACATCGACCTAGGCGGTTACCAGCTCGGATGGCACGACGACGTCGAGCTGGCTTTCGAGCCTCGCAAGGGTCTCGATGAGAACGTGATTCGAGACATGTCGGCAATGAAAGGCGAGCCGGATTGGATGCTCGACTTCAGACTCAAGTCCTACAAGCGGTTCCTGAGCAAGCCGATCCCGCAGTGGGGTGGTGGAGGTCTTCTCAACACCATCGACTTCGACGACATCTACTACTACGTCAAGCCCGAAGGTGAGCAAGCCAAGGACTGGGACATGGTTCCCGAGTCCATCAAGGAGACCTACGAGAAGCTGGGCATCCCGGAGGCGGAGCGCAAATACCTGGCCGGGGTAACAGCTCAGTACGAGTGCCTGCGCGGTGATGTTCGGGTCTACACGGCCAATCGTGGCGCGGTCCCGATCAAGGAGATCGAGGCCGGAGACCAGGTGTTCTCACTTGATGAGGAGAGTGGCGAGCTGAGAACCGCAGCGGTGAAGTCTGCTGCCCAAACCGATACCCGCCAGACGTACAAGGTCACGGTGGGTGGCCGGTTCCACCGGACCATCCACGCAACCGACAACCATCCCGTCCTGACGCTGGCCGATGTACGTCGGCCTGGCCGTCAACGCGCTCGCTTCGAGAGGCGTTGGAAGACCGTTGGTGAGCTCGAGGTCGGTGACCTTGTCGCGGTTGCCCGTGACATCCCGGAGTTCGGTGAGTCGCACGAACTGAAGCGACTCCCTTCCACCCCGGATCATTTCCCGCTCACGACCAGTGAAGACCTGATGTGGTTGCTCGGGCTATGGATCGGAGACGGCTATACGAGGAACGATCCAGGTCACAGCACCTACCGCGTGGAGATCGCGATCCCTGCCCGAGATGAGGCCGTTCAACAAGAAATCGCCAGAGTTGTGTCGGAGCTGTTTGGGCTGAGAACCACGACTCCCGACGAGTGGCGGATCTCGTTCGCATCGAAAGACTTGGTCGAGTGGCTGGAGATCAATGGGATCATCGGCACCTCGCACACCAAGAGATTCCCCGAGTGGGTCTATTCGCTGACGCAGGCCGAACGGCTGGCCTTCCTAGCCGGATATGTCGATGCCGATGGATACGTGAGCCCGCAGAAGCATGGGAACGCGATGAGCATCACATCGACGAGCTCGTCGTTGCTCGGCGATGCCGACGAGTTGGCTCGGCTCTGCGGTCTTCGCCCGGCGGGCCCCTACGAGTTCACCTCAAAGCACCCTTTCGATGAAAGCCGGACGATCACCGGTCACCGTCTTGGGATCTCCGGTGACATCGAGCGGATCCCTGTTCGCAATCCGAGACGTGCGGAGAGGTTGGGCAATCGCGCTTACCGGCACAGCGACACCTCGGCCCGGGGTGCCACCTTTGGAGCCCACACGTCAGACACTCTTGGTTACGCCCGAGTCATCGAGATAGCAGAAGCTGACGTGGCGCCGGTTTACGACATCGAGGTATCCGGCCCGCACAACTTCGTTGCCGAGGGAATCATCGTTCACAACAGCGAAGTTGTTTATCACCGCAATCGGGAGGATCTCGAGCAGCTCGGGGTGTTGTTCACGGACATGGACACGGCCGTGCGTGAGTACCCGGAGATCGTCCAGGAGCACTTCGGGACGGTGATCCCGCCCAACGACAACAAGTTCGCGGCGCTGAACTCGGCGGTGTGGTCTGGTGGCTCGTTCATCTATGTCCCGCCTGGCGTGCATGTCGAACAGCCGCTCCAGGCCTACTTCCGGATCAACTCGGAGAACATGGGCCAGTTCGAGCGGACGTTGATCATCGTCGACGAAGGTGCCTACGTGCACTACGTCGAAGGCTGCTCAGCTCCCACCTACACAACGGACTCACTTCACTCAGCAGTGGTTGAGATCATTGTGAAGGACGGTGGGCGCTGCCGTTACACCACCATCCAGAACTGGTCGGACAACGTGTTCAACTTGGTCACCAAGCGAGCTGCGGCATACCGGAACGCCACCATGGAGTGGGTCGACGGCAATCTGGGCTCGAAGCTCACCATGAAGTACCCGGCAGTTTGGCTGATGGAGCCCGGTGCTCACGGAGAGGTCCTCTCCATAGCCTTCGCCGGTGAAGGCCAGCATCAGGATGCAGGGGCGAAGATCGTCCACGTCGCTCCCGACACGACTTCGACGATCGTCTCGAAGTCCATCTCCAAAGGTGGTGGCCGGTCCGGTTATCGCGGCTTGGTTAGGGTCGAGCCCGGTGCTGAGGACGCCAAGAGCTTCGTGCGTTGTGATGCCTTGATCCTCGACGAGGAGAGCAGGTCCGACACGTATCCGTACATGGAGATCGAGGAGAACGATGCCGAGATCGGCCATGAGGCGACCGTCTCGAAGGTCGGTGAGGAGCAGCTCTTCTATCTGATGTCTCGGGGTCTGACCGAAGACCAGGCGACATCGATGGTGGTGGCCGGCTTCATCGAGCCGATCGTGAAGGAGCTCCCCATGGAGTACGCGGTCGAGATGAACCGGTTGATCGAGCTGAACATGGCGGCAGCCGGAGCGATCGGCTAGGGATCCAAGTCCCTGAGAAGTGGCTTAGTTGTCGGATAGTCCGACGACGAAGCCGAGCAGGAGACCGCCAAGCGCGCCCCAAACGACGGAGAAGTCGTCACCGACGCTGTAGACGGACGGAGCGTTGGCAATGCGTGTTATCGCCGCCGCCGAGATGCCACCGATGACACCCATCAAGATTGCCCCAAAAAGGCTGTTGGCGCCTGAGAAGAAGCCGCCGATCAGCCCTGCGATCCCACCGACTCCTCCAATGGTGAGCAGAGCTTCAAGTGTCGAGGCCTCGAGCAACATGCCGACAGGCTACCCCGGGGTCTTCAGACCGCACGCGGAAAGAGTTTCAGGAGGAGATGACTCGTTCTTCGACCACGGTTGAGATTGGGAACTGAACCGACCGGCCCGCCATCGCAAAGGGCTCGGTGAGAAGGACGACTATGGAACTCGGGCCCCGGCTGACGACGTGGCCCGTGTATGTGTGAATCCCGTCCTGATCCTGAGTGGTGAAGGTTACGACCATCTCTGCGCTCCAGACACCAGCATCGGCTGCTATCTCCCCGATCTTTAAGGGCCAGGCCGTTCATACTGACCGATGAGGAGCCGTTTCGGCGGTTTTAACCACCAGTTAGGTGTGGGCACCTAGTTTGGAGGGTTGTGCGTCTCTTGGTAGTTGAAGACGAGCCGGATCTCGCCGGGGCGATAGCTCGCGGATTGCGTCGCGACGGCCATGCGGTGGACACCGCACTGACCGCGGCGGATGCCGACATCAAGCTCCGCTCTGCGGGCTATGACTTGGTCTGTCTCGATTGGAATCTTCCCGATGGCTCTGGCCTGGCACTCTGCCGCGACTTGATCTCTGGGGACTTGCCGACTCTCGAAGGGGATCGTCCCCGCATCTTGATGTTGACTGCCCGCGACGATGTCGAGGATCGTGTTGCCGGGCTCGACTCCGGCGCCGACGACTATTTGGTCAAGCCTTTCGCCATGGCCGAGTTGGGAGCGCGGGTTCGCGCCTTGCTTCGCCGGGAAGAGGACCGTGACTCGGTGCTGGAGGTCGGGCCGCTCCGCCTCGACGAGGCGCGGTTCATCGCGGAGAGGGAAGAGGAGCAGCTCGATTTGACTGCCAAGGAGTTTGCTCTGCTTCAGTACTTCATGGCGAATGCCGGAATCGTCATGAGCCAAGAGCACCTGCTCGAGCATGTCTGGGACGAGATGACCGATCCGTTGACCAACGTCGTCCGCGTGACGGTGAGCAATCTGAGGAAGAAGCTAGGTGAGCCGCCGCTGATCACCACGGTGCCGGGGCGGGGCTACCGGCTCCAGGAGTAGTCGCCCGTGTGGCAGTCGATACGGGTCCGGCTCTCCGTCCAATACTCGGCGCTGGTGTTTGGCATCGGAGGAGTGATCCTCGGAGCGGTGTATCTCGCTCTTCGCAGCTGGCTGAAGTCGCAGACGATGATGGGGATCGTCATCCAGCACACCTGGGTCCAGCTCTCATCCGGCGAGTTGGTGCGGATGCCGCTCATGAACGAGGTAGAGATGGAGGCGGTGCAGACCGTCTACGCCTCTCAGGTCCTCAACAAGGCGGCACAGTTCACTCTTGTTGCGCTGCTCGGCCTGTTCTTGGTGAGCATCGTGGTGGGTTGGGTCATGTCTGGTCGAGTCCTGAAACCGGTCGGCGAGATAACGAACGTTGCTCGTGAGATTCAGGCCTCGGATCTTTCGCGTCGGATCGCCTTGGATGGACCGGACGATGAGCTGAGGCGTCTCGCCAACACGTTTGATGACATGCTCGACCGTCTCGACGCTGCCTTCACCAGTCAACGCCAGTTCCTGGCCGACACCAGCCATGACCTGAGAACGCCGTTGGCGGTCATCCAATCGAATGTCGAGCTGGTCTCCGACGACCCGTCCGCCACGATCGACGAGTGGCGAGAGACGGGCGGGATCGTGCGCCGCAACACCGACAAGATGGCCGCCATGATCGACGGGCTGCTGGCGGCAGCTCGCCTCCAAGCCGGCAAGGCGCAGGCGGTGGCGCTCGACCTCTCCGAGTTGATAGAGGCAAAAGCTGCCGAATACGGGCCGATAGCTGCCGAGAAAGACGTTCGGATCGTCACGTCGGGCTCGCCGGTGACATTGCAGGGAGTCGAAGTATCGCTGGATCGAGCTCTGGCCAACCTGGTCGACAACGCTCTGAAAGTGGCTCCGGTTGGATCCACGGTGGGACTGTCGTGCGGGATGACCCAAGGTTGGGGGTGGATGGCGGTGATGGACGAGGGCCCGGGCATACCCGACGAGGCGGACCAGCAGATCGGGCTCGGTCTTTCGATTGTGCGACAGATAATGCAGGCGCACGGCGGTGCCCTTCGCACATTCTCCAGCGAAGAGGGCGCAGGCACCGCCATGGTCATCTGGCTGCCGACTCCCGAAGCTGACTCACAGCCGCCGGAATCACGGCCTGAGGTGACGATCGGCTCTTAAATGCCCCTGTGAGCAAATGGGGTGTCATTGAGCTCGGCGGGACCAAGGCCCTCGTGGGTCACGGGTCGTCTTTGGGCGATCTCGATGCATACGAGCGAGTGGACACCTCTCAGCCCGAAGCCACGGTTTCCGCCATCGTCGGCCACCTCCGAGACCATCGAGTGCAGGCGTTGGGTGTGGCGTCGTTCGGGCCTTTGGACCTCGATGTTGGCTCTCCCACTTATGGCCACATAACTGGCACCCCGAAGCCGGGCTGGAGCTGGTTCGACCTGGTGGGGGCGCTGGAGTCAGCCATCGGTGTTCAAGTGGCTCTCGACACCGATGTCAATGCGGCTGCCATGGGTGAGGCCAAGTGGGGGAGTGCAGCGGACGCATCACTGGTCTCCTATGTGACGATTGGCACCGGAGTCGGGGGCGGTCTCGTCTCAGACGGCTATAGCTTGCGCGGCAGGTCGCACTCCGAGTTTGGGCATGTCGTCGTCAGACGACTCGACGACGATGAGTTTCCCGGAGCCTGCCCCTTTCACGGCGACTGCCTCGAGGGCATGATCGCCGGCCCTGCGGTTGAAGGCCGATTTGGTGTCGCCTCATCTCAGATGGGGCGAGGTAACAGCGAGGAGGCGGTGAGGCTCATCGCGAGCTACCTGGCCCAAGGTCTGAGGAGCCTGGTCTATTCGGTCGCACCGGAGAAGATCGTGGTTGGAGGAGGTGTCTCGAAGTTGCCCGGCTTCTACCAAAAGTTGTATGAGGCTCTCGAGGAAGAGCTGGCCGGCTACCCAGAAGCCCCGGACCGGGAGATGGCCTCGTTTGTGGTGGCACCCGGCTTGGGAGATCGATCAGGTCTCGCTGGTGCTCTGCTGCTGGCTGAGCAATCTGATCAATGAGCCTTCCCAACCTGCTCATCCACCCGGGGCACCCTGACTTCCTCGACCTTCCTTGGGACGAGTCGGTCTCAGACTGGGAGCACGATCGCATCGTTGAGATGCCGGCCGGCGTGCATCGTCACCCTGTTGTGTTTGTCGCCTACGACGAGGGTGTGTATGTCGTCAAGGAGTTGCCTCATCACTTTGCGCAGAACGAGTACTCGGTGCTCACCGAGTTGGAGAACCGAACCTATCGCTCCGCGCCGCCGGTGGGGTTGGTTCACCGCGGATGGGTCGACGACAGCGAAGAGCACTCCGCGGCGGTGATCACCCAATATGTGACCCACACCTTTCCGTACAGACGCTTGATCGCCGGTATCGGGTTCGGCAAACGGAGAGCGCGGCTGCTGGACTCCGTGGCCGGCCTTCTCGTCGAGTTGCATCTGGCCGGCTGCTATTGGGGAGATTGCTCCCTCTCGAACCTCCTCTATCGATACGACGGCGGCGCGATTGAGGCGGTGATGATCGATGCCGAGACCTCCTATCTGAGAGAGACGTTGAGCGACGGCCAGCGTCTCGAGGATCTGGAGGTGATGAAGATGAACCTCGCAGGTGAGATGGCGGACATCGCTGCGGAGAAGGGTGTTGGGATCGATCAGGCGGATCTCCGTCTCGGCGAGGACGTCGAGGCGACTTACCTTGCTCTTTGGGAGGAGCTGAACGCGGATCTCATCATCACCAGGGATGAAGGGTTCCGCATCAGGGAGCGCATCGCAAGGCTCAACGATCTCGGGTTCTCGGTGGACGACGTTGAGCTCGACCCGACCGATGAAGGGAACCTCGTCCAGATGCGCGTTCATGTCGGCAATCGGAAGTTCAACTCAGACCGCTTGAGGCAGCTGACCGGCTTGGCCGCAAAGGAGAATCAGGCAAGGCTGCTATTGGGCGATTTGAGCTACTTCCTGGCAAAGAACGGGTACGCATCGGACGCTCATCGGGCTGTTGGGGTGTTCGCTTGGCTCAGCGGTGTCTATGAGCCCATCGTCTCGCAGATCCGGACGGTTTGGCCCGGTGACGATCCGGTGCAGGGCTACTGCGACTTTCTCCACCATCGGATGCGACTTGCGACGGAAAGAGGTTTCGACGTCGAGAATGACGAAGCTTTGTCGAGCTGGATGGAGTCCGGTTTTCCCGGGTTCGACTAACCGAGGACTTCCGACAGCTCGACCGGCCGTGAGCAGGTGGAGGGATCAGTGGCTCTGGCCTCGCGCGAGGAGATCATCGTCACCTGCTGGACATGAGTCGTCAAAGAACGGCTAGATTCGGGCCTGGCCCGGAAGAAGGGACGGAGTAGCAATGGCCCAAATCGTGATGGAAGGTCTCGGGAAGATCTATGACGACGGCACCCGGGCGGTGGGTGACGTCAACCTCGAGATCGGTGATGGTGAGTTCTTGGTGTTGGTCGGCCCTTCTGGCTGTGGCAAATCAACCGTGTTGAGGATGATCGCCGGGTTGGAGGACATCACCGAGGGGACCATGAGCATCGGGGATCGCGTGATCAATGACGTGGCACCCAAGGATCGCGATATCGCGATGGTGTTCCAGAACTACGCGCTCTACCCCCACATGACGGTGCGGGACAACATGGCGTTCGGCTTGAAGCTGCGCAAGATGAAGAAAGAGGAGATCGACCGGCGTGTCAACGAGGCCGCGGAGATACTCGAGATCACCGACTTCCTAGAGCGTCGCCCCCGAGCCCTCTCGGGTGGCCAGCGGCAGCGAGTCGCGATGGGTCGGGCTATTGTCCGCGAGCCCGCCGCCTACCTGATGGATGAGCCGCTTTCGAACCTCGATGCCAAGCTCCGGGTACAGATGCGAGCAGAGCTGGAACGGCTTCACACCCGGCTCGGCACCACAACCGTCTATGTGACCCACGACCAGGTTGAGGCCATGACCCTCGGTGACCGCGTGGCCGTCCTGCGCGCAGTGTCAGACAATCGACCTTTCAATCTCCAGCAGGTAGGGCCTCCAGCCGAGCTCTATGCGAGCCCGGACAACCTGTTTGTCGCCGGGTTCATCGGCAGCCCGCCGATGAACCTGACTTACGGCCATCTCGAGTCGGAGAACGGGAGTGTGTTCGCAAAGCTCCCGAACACTCGTCTCAAGATCGATCAGGCGGCGTTGGACCATCATCCCGGTCTCGAAAGTCATACCGGCCAGGAGCTGGTTGTGGGGCTCCGTCCCAGCGCCCTCGAGGCAGCAGTCGTCGGCGGCTCAGATCCCGAGAGATCGATGATGGCGACCGTTGACGTCACGGAGATGCTCGGTGCCGACACCTACATTCACTTCACGGTGGACCGGGCGCCCGTGGTCACCCCTGACATCGAAGAGTTGCTTGCTGACACCGGCCAAAGTGCATCCTCCCTGGGTGACACCACCAACTTCATAGCCCGGGTGAGCCCCGACGTGCAGGTGCGGCATGGAGACAACGTGGAGCTGGTTGTGGACACCTCCAAGCTCCACTTCTTCGACAAGACCTCCGGTGAGCGAATCGGCGCCAAGTAGCTGCCAGCACCGCTGAACTCATCAACCGACGTCGATTCCGCTGGGGTGTGTCCACGTCGGCATATGTCAGATCGAGGGTGCTCGCTTCGAGGGCGGCAAAGACGAGTCAATCTGGGACCGCTTCTTCGACGAGGGTCGAATGGCCGAGGGGGTGATGTCGCCTGTGATCACTACTACAGGCTGGTTCCGCGACCGGATTTGGCAAGGCATGGCGGGAATCTCGAGCTGACCTCTTGGGGTTGCCTTGGTCTGAGCCGATAGAGAGCTTGGCTTTACCGACTGTTAACTCGGTCTTTAGAGGCGGATTAACCGCTGCCCCCTAAGTTGGGCAGGCCAGGAGGTTTGATTGAGCAACGAAGTGGAAACCAAAGGCAGGCGCTCCGGGATTCTTCCGGCGATCGCCTACTTCGCAGGTCTCGCCCTGCTGGTCATCAGTGTGTACGTCATCACCGACCCTCGTCAAGAGACTGAGCCAGAGGCCGCGGTCACCACCACCACCTTGCCAGCTACGACTGTGGCTGTCGTCGAGGTCGAGGCACCGGCATTCGTCCAGGGTGAGGAGCCGATCGCCGACGCCGCCGAGGTCATCCTTCCCTCCGTGGTTCACATCGCGACCGGCACCGGAATCGGTTCGGGAGTCGTCTACACCGCGGATGGGCTGATCGTCACCGCAGCGCACGTTGTCGAAGGCCAAGAGACCGTCGGTGTCAGGTTCGACAACGGTGACCAAATGGAAGCTGAGGTCGTTGGTCTTGCCTCCGATGTGGATGTGGCAGTGCTGCGTGTGGAGGGCGAAGGTTTGGTTCCTGCCGTGTTCAGCACGGACAAGCCCCGTGTCGGTCAGCTCGCTATCGCCGTCGGCAGCCCTTGGGGCTTGGAATCGACCGTCACCGCGGGCATCATCTCGGCGGTTGACCAGGCCAACTGTGACTTTGGCACCTGTTTCTCCCAGGTCCAGACGGACGCCGCGATCAACCCGGGCAACTCCGGCGGGGCGCTCATCGATCGCAACGGTCATGTCGTTGGGCTCAACGTGTCGATCCGCACCAGCTCCAACTCCAACGCAGGTGTGGGTTTCGCAGTTCCGTCCGCGACCGTTGTCGAGTACGCGGAAAGCATCATCGCCGGCACGCCTCTGGAGACAGCTTTCCTCGGTGTGCTTGGTGCCCCAGCGGCCGGAGAGCGTGCCGGTGCCGTGATACGCGAGGTGACTCCCGACACCGCGGCTGAGGACGCAGGTATCCAGGTCGGTGACGTGATCATCTCCGTAGATGGGGTCGAAGTGAACGGGAGCGACGACCTCGCTGCTCAGATCCGCACCCACCAGCCAGGTGACGTTGTCGAGCTGGTCCTGATCCGGGCCGGCGAGGAATTGATTCTTCAGGTCACGCTCGGAGTGCGCCCGCCGGCGGCGTGACGATCTGAATCGTTGTAGTCTGCAAAGCGCTCGCCACAACCGGCGGGCGCTCCGGGCTCAGCGAAGTCGGTTGGAATCCGACGCTGTCCCGCAACTGTGAAGGCATCTCCGATCGGAGATCCACGAGCCAGGTCGCCTGACCCGGAGCTGCGAATATGTCTCGGATGAAGACGGACCCGTTGGCTCAGGGAAGCCATTCACCTCTTCATCCTCCAGAACGGAGGATGTTTCTATATGAAACGCACCGCATTGTTGATTGCGTTGCTGTTGGCGGTTGTCGCATGCAGCCCGGTTGACACGACTACAACCTCGACAGCATCGCTGGAGTCAACGACCACAACGATCGCCAGCACCACGACGAGTGCTCCGGCGGCGACCACAACCACCGTCGACGACGGATTTCCTGTGACGGTTGCAGCCGACAACGGCTCGGTCACCATCGACAGCAGGCCGACAGCTGTGATCTCGATCTCGGCTAGCGCTACGGAGATGCTCTTCGCTGTTGGTGCCGGCGATCAGGTTGTGGCTGTCGATGACCAGTCGGACTATCCGACGGAGGCGCCGATGACCGACCTGTCCGGCTTCACGCCGAATCTCGAAGCGATCCTTGCTTTCGAGCCTGATCTGGTGATTGCATCATTCGATCCTGGGAACCTCGTTGAGGGCCTCGAAGTCGCCGGCGTTCCGGTCTTGTTGCTCAATGCCGCTCCAACAATCGACGACGTGTATCGCCAGATAGAGGTCATAGGAGTTGCAACCGGGAACATCGACCGGGCTTTGCTCGTCAACGGCGAGATTCGGGAGGGCCTGGAAGCAGTTGCCGCTGAAGCGGCTGGGGCAGCTGATGGCGTCACCTACTACCACGAGCTGGACAACACCCTGTACAGCGTCACTTCGCAGTCTTTCATCGGACAGCTCTACGCGTTGCTGGGCATGGTGAACATCGCGGACCCGGCTGACCCGGACGGTGCCAGCTTCGGGTTCCCGCAACTGTCGAGCGAGTACGTGGTCACCGCGGATCCGAACATCATCTTCCTGGCCGACGCGGTGTTCGGAGAGTCGGCAGAGACGCTGGCCGCTCGTCCCGGTTGGGAGGGGATGTCCGCATTGGAGAGCGGTGCCGTCGTGGAGCTAGATGCCGATGTGGCCTCGCGTTGGGGCCCCCGAATCGTGGAGTTCCTCCAGGTGATCGCCGACTCGATCATGAGTTTGCAGCCCTCTTCATGACTCGCACACCGCTGACGGCGCTGGCCAAGCCGGCTCACTTGCCGTTGCCGGGCCTGCTGGCCGGCGTCGCAGCGGTTCTCTTCACGGCTGGCTTGGGTGTGACAGTAGGCCCGGCCGGCCTGAGCCCTCCCGCGGTGGCGCGTGCGCTGGTCGACTTGTTGCCGTTCATCTCGTTGGATCACGGTCTGACAGACGTCGAGCTGAAGGTTCTGCTCGAGATCCGGTTTCCTCGTGTTGTTCTTGGTGGCCTGGTGGGTGCCGTCCTGGCTTTGGCGGGCGCGGGATACCAAGGTGTCTTCCGGAACCCGCTGGCCGATCCTTATCTGTTGGGTGTCGCCGCCGGTGCCGGTTTGGGTGCAACGGTTGCCTTCGCGACGGCGAACGATCCACTGGTCGAGCCGCTTGCGTTTGCCGGCGGGGCGGTTGCGGTCGCCATCGCTTACACGCTGGGGAGATCGATTGCGGGCAGGTCTGCCACCAGCCTGATCTTGGCCGGGGTGGCGGTAGCTGCCTTCGCCACGGCTATCCAGACTTACGTGCTCCAGCGAAACGTGGAGACAATCAGAGAGGTCTACTCGTGGATTCTCGGCCGCCTGACAACCGTGGGTTGGGAGGAGGTGCTCGGCCTGCTGCCCTACATCGTTGTCGCCGGAGGTGTGTTGTTCGCCTCTCGCCGAATGCTCGATGTCCTCAGCATCGGAGACGAGGAAGCAGCAGCTCTAGGTGTCAGAGTTCCTCGGGTGCGTTGGGTGGTCGTGCTGGCCGCCACCGCGGCTACGGCCGCCGCGGTGTCTGTGAGCGGCTTGGTCGGCTTTGTCGGCATAATCGTGCCTCACACGATTCGTCTCCTGTTCGGGTGGAGCTACCGGGCGATCATCCCCCTCTCGATGTTGTTTGGTGCCGCTTTCCTCATGCTTGCGGATGTGGCCGCACGCACCGTGGTGGCCCCAGGGGAGCTGCCGATCGGCGTCGTCACCGCCTTCTTGGGAGCGCCCTTCTTCTTGCTTGTCTTGCGGACGATGGGACGAGCACGATGATCCGCTGGGACAACGTTTCCGTGCGTTACAACGGGACGACTGTTCTCGGGCCGTTGAGCCTCGAAGTTGCCCAGGGAGAGTGGCTGGGTCTCATCGGCCCCAACGGATCCGGCAAGACGACGATGCTCAAGGCTGCGTTGGGACTCGTGGAGCACACGGGTCTCTGCGCTCTCGACGGGGCTGACCACAAGTCGGGAGGGGACTTGGCCTGGATGCCCCAGCGTCCGCAGCTCCCTGATGAGATGGGGGTGTTCGACTACGTGTTGCTGGGCCGCTCTCCGCACATCGGCTACTTCAGTGTCGAGAGCCGATCAGACATCGAGTCCGCCAATACAGCTCTTGGCCGGCTTGGGCTGGAGAAGTTTGCCCGCCGGCGTCTTTCGACGCTTTCGGGAGGTGAGATGCAAAAGGCTGTGCTGGCCCGCGCCCTTGCACAGGAAGCGCCAACCCTTTTTCTGGATGAGCCGACAGCGAGCCTCGATATCGGGCATGCCATTGAGGTCATGGAGGTCATCGATGCCCTCAGGCGCGACGATGGGTTGACAGTGATCAGCGCTGTGCACGATCTGACCCTCGCGGGCCGTTTCGCCGATCGTCTTGTCCTGCTCTCTGGAGGGGCCATTGTGGCGGAAGGGCTGCCCGGTGATGTCCTCACCGAGGAGCTGCTCCATGCTCACTACGGTCCCGGCTTGCGCGTGGTGCCCGATTCTGACGGTCCGACAGTTATCCCTATGAGGAGATCCAATGACTAGTGAACGTTCTGACAGCGGCACCAAGCCGCCTACCGATCCTCCGCTTCGAGCCACCGAGCGAGAACCCTCGTTGGTGCTGATCAACACCGGCGACGGCAAGGGCAAGTCGACGGCGGCCTTCGGCACGGCGATTCGGGCGCTGGCCCGCGGGTGGTCTGTTGCCGTCGTCCAATTCCTCAAGTCTGGGGATTGGAGTGTTGGGGAGGAGGCCGTCGGACGTGATCTCGGGATCGACTGGTGGGCACTGGGTGACGGATTCACCTGGGACTCCGATGACATGGATGAGACCGAGGCGGTGGCTCGCACCGCATGGCAGCACGCCAAGGATGTGATCGGAAGTGGCGCGTACGAATTGGTTGTGCTCGACGAGGTCACGTATCCGATCAACTGGGGATGGGTGGATATCTCTGATGCTGTAGACACGATTGTCTCTCGCCCGGAGTCGGTGACGGTGATCCTGACCGGCCGTGATGCTCCTCAGCAGTTGATCGATGTGGCTGACACGGTCACCGAGATGCGAAAGGTCAAGCACGCCTTTGACCGCGGGGTCATGGCTCGCCGAGGCATCGACTATTGATGATTCTTCTGACGGGTGGAGCCCGGTCGGGCAAGTCTCGAGGCGCGGTGAGCGTGGTAGGTCAAGACGACGATGTGGTCTATCTCGCCACCGGTGTCGAAACCGACGAGGAGATGGCGGACCGGATCGAGCGTCATCGCCTGGATCGCCCCGCTTCGTGGGAGGTGGTGGAGGAGCCGGTCGCCCTAGAGGCCGCAATCCGCTCGATTGCAATTGATCGGCCGCTGATCGTGGACTGTCTCACGTTGTGGGTAGCCAACCTTCTCGTCGACCGGTCGGACGACTCAATCGAGCAAGAGAGCCTTCGTGCGTCTCAGCTGGCCTCGAACCGGGCGGGGGCGACGGTAGTCGTCACCAATGAGGTTGGCTCCGGCATCGTTCCCATGGACCCTGTGGGCCGGCGGTACCGCGACCTTGTTGGGAGAGTCAATCAGATGTGGGCTGAACAGGCAGATCAGTCTTTCTTGGTGGTGGCAGGCGGACTGATCGAGTTGGCAAGTCTCGACTCTCTCGATGCCTGAGGCAGCACTCCTGGATGGCTTGCCGGGGCCCGACCGCGGCTCGGGTGATCTCCTGCGGGCCAGGTGCTCGCGTGTGTTGCGACCCACAGGAGCCCTTTCTCGTCTCGATGAGCTGGCCGTTTGGCTTGCCGAGTGGCAACGAACCGATGAACCGGGAGTTGACCGACCCGCGGTCGCGGTCTTCGCCGCGGATCACGGAGCAGCCACCGATGGAGTCAGCGCGTATCCCGCTGAGATCACGGGAGCCATGTTCGATGCTCTCGACAAAGGGGCGGCCACCGCATCCGTCATG
Source organism: Acidimicrobiia bacterium (assembly GCA_028285585.1). GTDB lineage: Bacteria > Actinomycetota > Acidimicrobiia > Spongiisociales > ZC4RG35 > CAXMPK01. The sequence continues at coordinate 12,738 of JANQOU010000006.1, read as the reverse complement.
GCCAGGCAGCTTGGCGCAGTTATAAACGTGGTCGACGTGGGCGTCGGCGAACCGACCGGCAACATCAGGCACGAGGCGGCGATGAGTCGTGAGCAATTCGACCGGGCGTTCGAACGCGGTCGAGAAGTTGTTTCCGGGCTCGATTGTGATCTGCTCGTCTTGGGTGAGATGGGCATCGGGAACACGACCGCGGCGTCGGCAGTGGCGTGTGCAGTTCTGGGGGAGCCGGTCGAGCGGATGGTGGGTCGGGGGACCGGTGTCGATGATGCCGGTCTGGAGCGGAAGCGATCAGTCGTGTCCGAGGCCCTGGCCCGCGTCGGGGACATCGAGCCTTTCGAGGCGCTGCGTCAGTTGGGTGGCTTCGAGCTGGCAGCGATGTGCGGTGCCGTTCTCGAAGCGAGGATTCGCTCAATTCCAGTGGTGCTCGACGGCTTCGTGGTCACCTCGGCAGTGATCCCGCTCCAGTTGGCGGCTGCGGGGTCTCTCGACCACTGCTGGCCCGGGCACGTTTCGCCGGAGCCTGGTCATGCGGTGCTTCTGGAGAGACTCGGGCGCTCGCCCGTCCTGGACCTTCAGATGCGGCTGGGGGAGGGGAGCGGTGCCCTCGTGTCCGTGCCCATCTTCCGTTTGGCTGCGGCCGCAGTCGTTGACGTGGCGACCTTCGAAGAGTGGGGTCTGGCCTGAGAGGCTTCAAGGCTGCTGTCTCCTTTCTCACCAGGGTCCCTGTCAAGGGCGAGCAAGAGGAGTGGCTGTCGCGAGCACCCGCCTGGTTCCCGACCGTTGGCGCCCTGGTGGGCGCGCTGGTCGGTCTCAGCTACGCGGCCGCCGAGTCGATTGTCGGCTCCGGGCCGGGTGCTGTGGTGGCGGTTGCGCTCGGGATGTTGGTCACCGGTGCGTTTCACGAGGACGGCTTGGCTGACACTGCCGACTCCTTCGGGTCAGGGCACGTCGGTGACCGCGCGCTCGAGATCATGCGTGACTCTCTCCTCGGAACCAATGGAACACTTGCTCTAGCTATCGCCGTGCTGTGGCGGGTTGCCGTGGTCGCTTCTCTCGACGTTTGGCCCGCATTGGCAGCACTTGTGATCAGCGGTGCGTTGGGTCGCGCCGCGGTTGTGGTCATGATGGGGATCTCCCCTTCGACCCGCCCGGACAGCGTCGGCCGGCAGATGGTGATCGGCACCGACTCCAAGATCGTCGTGACAGCCGTGGCCACAGCGCTGGGCATAGGAGTCTTGGCGGGCGGGTGGTGGGTGCTGCCTTCTGCTGTCTCAACCGTTCCGATCGTCTGGTGGATGCGCAGAACCGCCGTTGACAAGGTAGGCGGGGTCACCGGAGATGTCCTTGGCGCTGCGGAGCAGTTGTGCGAGATGGCGATTCTTGGCGTGATCCTCGCAATTGCCCGATCCGGCGGGGACCTGTGGTGGCTCTGAGAAGGCTCTACGTCTCGACTTCGGATCTTCAGGCGGTTCTTGCCGTGGTGCGTCTCGCCAGATGTGCCGCGAGGTGATCGACCAGGTCACGCGCATCATCTCCTGCCCCGTGGATGAAGGTCGACTTGCGCCGTCTCAAGAACGGGAGGCCGATGCGGTACAGGCCCGGCGACTGGGTGACCACTCCGCCGTCGTGGATCATCTCGCCTTTCCGGTCGAGGATCGGGATGTCGAGCCACGAGTAGTCGGGGCGGAAGCCGGTCGCCCAGAAGACCGTCTTGATGCCGTCGGTTTCGAGATCGAGCTGCAGGGCCGCTCTGTCATCCACTTCGGTGGGCCGGTATCGATGTGGTGACTCCAAGGTCTCGTCGCTGGTCGCAGCCCATTCGTCGAAGGTGTCGAGCAGACGGCCCAGCTTGAGGTCGGCGAGCTTGCAGACGTTGGGCAGCGAGCCGGCGAAGTGAACTCGAGAGCCGTTGACAGCACTGAGACGGCCCACCAAACGCGCTCCGTCCGCGACGAGGGCGTTGAGATCCAGGTCACGCCGGTTTGCGGTCCCGATCAGTTGTGGTGACGGCACATGGCGTGCTCTCACTATGTCGTCGACATCCTGGTAGCTCTCGTCGGCCAGGCCGGTGCGGTCGAACCACCACTGGACATCCTTGCCGCGGTAGACCCGGGGCATCCTGACGTGCTCTCCCACACAAAGGGTGACATCCCGGCCCGACCGAAGCAGCTCGTCGGCGATTTGGGAGCCCGTGGCCGAAGCTCCCACCACGAGAACACCACCTTCGCTGAGGTCGTCGGGTCCTCGGTACTTGTCAGGTGCGATCGAGGTGATTTCCGCCGGCAGGTCTCCGGCGAGTGCGGGCAGTTTCGGCTTGTTGAATGCACCTGTTGCGATGACAACCGCGTCGCTGGTCCAAGTGCCCCGGTCCGTGACTACCTCGTAACCGGCACCTGGCTTGCGCAGGCTCTGCACGGTCGTGCCTGTCTCAACTGGTGCATCGATGAGCGTTGCGTAGCGATCGATGAAATCGATCACTTCGCTCATCGTCATGAAGCCGTCCGGATCGTCGCCGTCGTAGACGAGGCCGGGCAGGCGGGTTTGCCAGTTTGGGGTGAGGAGACGCAACGCATCCCAGCGCTCAGTGCGCCAGGTGTTGGCGACCTCACCCCGTTCCAGCACGACGTGGTCGATCGACTGTTCCGTCAGCTCGCGGCTAACGGCAAGGCCGGCGTGCCCGGCCCCGATGACCACGACGGGGATGTGCATGGCTTCTTAGTTCAGCCTGCGTTGACGTCGACGATCACGTTCGTCGGGTTGGTGATGGCGTCGAACACCGCCGATCGCTTCTGTGACTGGGCGACCACGGCTTCGATCTCCGCCGGTGTCGCGTCGGCGTCGATCTCGTAGTTCACCCGGATGCCGTTGAACCCGTTTCGGACGTCTGGGTCCGCGCCCAGGATGCCGAGGATGTCCATGTCGCCTTCGATCGTGGCCTTGACCGAGCGGAGTTGGATCTCTCGGTTCTGGGCGACAGCAGCCACACCGGCGGTGAGGCAGCTGGCCAATCCCACCAGCACGTACTCGACTGGTGTCGCTCCATTGTCCTCGGCGGCAAACACTTCCGGATGGTCGGCGTCAAAGGTGAAGGTCGAGCGGTGGCGCTGCTCCTCGCCGAGCCCGAAATAGCTGTCGACTGTCGACTGGCTGTGGGTCCCGTTCTGCCAGGTGGTGGCGGCCTTCCAGGTGAATTGGGCTCCTGCCGGGGCGTCGGACAGTGCTGTTCGCGCGTCGAGCAGCGCTTGCACGTTTACCCCGTTGCTGACTGGTGAGGCAGTTGTTGTCATGTTTGTTCCTTCTGTGAGTGCGTGCGCGAGCTGCGCACGAGTTGAAAGCGGTCGTTTGGGGAATGCCTAGGGCATTCGGCAACATCGGTGTCGCGGCGAGGACACCGATGGTTCAATCGGGTAGCGCACCTCTCTTCTCCTTTCACTCGCTGATTGGTCACGCGCTCTTGAGAGCGCCGCGAGCGGGAGATTCCGCTTTCGGCTGACTCATCGATCAGGCATTGGCACCGAGTTTGTCGGTTGCCGCGGTTTCAAAGGGCCTGTCCCTCCACCGCTCTTGATGAGCGCGTCTTGTGCACTGCAAGTAGAGCAAGTAGCGAGGTGATGGTCAAGCTGACGCCGCTTCGGTTTGGCGGCGAAACCGCGCCGGCTTCGCCGCCACTTCACAAGATCTTCACACGGGGCCGGTCGTCTGTGGGGTGTAAGCCAGTGAAAGGAGTGCCAGATGTCACTCATGAAGAGACTGAGAGCCGTAGCCGTGCTGGCCGCCGTTCTCGTCATCGGCCTGGTCGGTGTTGCCGCCGCCCAGGCAGGTCAGGGAGATGAGAAGCCGGCCGAGTCGGCCGCGGCGACCGCCACCCTGGCCGAAGGAGTCGAGTACGTCGATGAGTTCGGCGAGTTCGATGAGGACGACTTCTTTGAGGATTGGGAGTTGTCGGATGAGGAGATCGCGGAGTTCAACGCTGAGACGGATGCGCTTGTTGAGCATTTGAAGGGTCTCGGGTTCGAGGTGGCGGTTGAGACTGATGAGCTTGGTCTCCGCTACTTGGACTTCACGGTCGAGGACGAGGGTTTGTGGGAGGCGGTTGATGCCTTCTACATGGCTCAGTTCGCCGAGGAGGTTGCTGGCTGGTCGGATGAGGAGAAGGCCGAGTGGAATGCCGGTGTCGATGAGTTCGTCGCTGATCTTGCGGCGGAGGGGATCACGGTTGAGACCGAGGAGATTGCTCCTGGTGTCCGTGACATCGTGTGGACCGATGAGCTCGAAGAAGCCCTCTACGACTACGACATGGCAGACATCGAGTCCTAACCGGTTGCAGCGAGGCGAAAGTGCGATGATTCGGAGATGAAGGGAAGGGTCCTCCTTGCCGAGGACGATCCCCGCCAGGCCAGAATCGTCAAGCTCTACCTCGAGCAGGAAGGCCATTCCGTCGTCGTTGTCGGCGACGGTTTGGCCGCGTTGGAAGAGGTGAGACGACGGGAGCCGGACCTTCTGATCCTCGACGTGATGATGCCAAAGCTTGACGGGCACGACGTCTGCCGCATCGTCAGGTACGAGTCTGAAGTCCCCATCCTCCTGCTCACCGCTCGCAGCGCCGAGGACGACGTGTTGATCGGGCTGGATCTCGGTGCCGATGACTACGTGACCAAGCCGTACCGGCCCAGAGAGCTGATGGCTCGGGTCAGGGCGTTGCTCCGGCGATCAAGCGGCGGGAAGGAGCTGGCCACCGAGCCGGTGGAGTATCGGGAGCTTCGCATCGACCCCGCCCGCAGGACGGCAGCAGTTTCCGGCCAAGTCGCTGACTTGACCGCCGCCGAGTTCGACCTCCTGCTGATGCTGGTCTCCTCACCAGGCAGGGTCTTCACCCGGCTTCAGCTTCTCGACTCGATAATGGGGTTCGATCATCAGGGCATGGAGCGAACCGTCGACGCTCATGTGAAGAATCTGAGGCGGAAGCTGGGTGACGATCACCGTGATCCCCGCTACATCGCGACGGTGGTGGGTGTGGGTTACAAGGCACCTGATGAATAGCTATCGATCCAAGGTCACTTTCTTGGTGGCCGGCGTCGCTCTTCTCGCCGTCGTCTTGACGGCCTGGGGAGTGGCCTCTACCACTCAGGACTCGCTGCTCGATGCTCTCGACGCCCGCAGCGAAGGCGTGACGGTGATCACAGACCACCTGACGTCGCTCGCCCTCGAGATCGACAGTTGGAGCCAGGCCCGAGACGACGTCGAGGCTCTCGCCGAAGAGTTCAACGCACGCATCCTGCTGACTGATGAGGTCGAGAGGGTTCTCATCGACACCAGCCCTGGTGGCACGCAGCCCGAGTTCACCGCGATCATCGATCCCTCCATTCCGTTCGGGCCTTTCGCCGATCTCGAACTGGCAGATGCGGTTGACGAGGAGTTTGCCTCGTGCCTGGAGGAAGCCGGAGTCGTGGCGGTCTTTGACGAGTTTGGGTTTCTGACCGCAGACGATGCCGACCTCGAGACCCTCGACGAATGTTACGACCAGGCTGTCGAGTTCGTCACCGGGGAGGTGGGCTCCGCCACCGTGGAGCCTGCGTTGCTCTTCATCGAGTTCGGGGTTGCGCCGCCGATCCCATGGCCGCTCTTGGTGCTCGTTGCCGGTCTCGTCCTTGCCCTTTCCGTTGGCGCCGCCGCCTTCGCTTCGGGCATTGTCACAGGACCAGTGAGGAGGCTCACAGAGGCAACCCGGGCAGTCCGCCGAGGAGACCTCAGCGTCCGGGTTGAAGATGCCGGCACGGGAGAGATGGGGGAGCTGGCCAGCTCCTTCAATCAAATGGCCGCCGACATCGAACGCGAAGACGAGCGACGCCGTCAGCTCACCTCCGATGTGGCCCACGAGTTGAGGACACCTGTCACCAACATCATCGCCCATGTCGACGCCATCCAGGACGGGGTGGTTGATGCCAACGCCGAGAACCTCGGCATCGTGCTCAACGAGGCGGAGCGGCTTCACAGGCTGATTGAGGACCTTGGCCGCCTGGCCCAGGCGGACGAAGGTCATCTCAGCATCGACCTCGAGGAACGAGACGTTCTCGACATCGTCGGCACTGTCGTCGATGCCCGTCCCGGGAGCGGCATCGTGGTCCGTGGCGAGTCGGCGATGGCTCGCGTGGACCCGACACGTGTCGAGCAGATCGTGGGGAATCTGGTCGACAACGCAATCACCGCTGCCGGAGAAGGAAACGTCCAGGTCGACGTCCGCTCGGCTGAGTCGGAAGTCCAGGTCATCGTCGCTGACGATGGGCACGGGATCCCGGAGGACCTTTTACCCGTGATCTTTGACCGATTCAGGAGAGCCGACCAGGCAAGGACGCCCGGTTCAGGTGGGAGTGGCCTAGGCCTCTCGATCGCCAGGGCACTGGCACGTGCTCACGGCGGCGACATCGTCGCGGCCAACAAGCCCGAAGGCGGTGCTGTGTTCACTGTCACTTTGCCTGCAGGCCGGGCGGAGGCTCTCAGGAGCTGATCTCAGCCGACCGTTCGCTTGTACTGACGGACGGCGAGAGGTGCGAACACCGCCACGATCGCCAGTATCCAAGCTATCGATTGCCAGATGAGGGTCGATTGGTCGAGGCCGAAGATCGGGAGCGCCGGCTCTGGGATCATCAGAGAGCGCACGGTGTCGGAGAGGACAGAGATCGGCTGGTTCGCGGCAAACCCCTGAAGCCAGGTGGGCATGCTGTCCACTGGAACAAAAACGGACGACATGAAGACGAGGGGGAATATCGGTAGGAACCCTGCCGACTGTGCCGCCTCCGGCGTCTTGGCGGCCAGCCCGATCCAGGCCATGACCCATGAGAAGGCGTACCCGAACAGGAGGGCGAGTGCCACGCCGAGCACCATCTTCAGGGCACCCTGTTCGAAGCGCCAGCCCATCAGGAAGCCGACAACGAGCATCAGGATGTTGACGAAGCTGTTTCGGGCCAGGTCGGCAAACGTTCGTCCGGCGAGCACTGCGGACCGCGCCATTGGCAGGCTTCGGAAGCGATCGATGACACCCGCGCCGAGATCTTCCGTCAGGCCAAGAGCCGTGGCCGTCGCTCCGAAGACCGCTGTCTGAACCAGGATCCCCGGTATCAGCCAGTTGATGTAGTCACTCGAGGCGGTCCCGGCTGCACCTAAGTTGATGGCACCGCCAAACACGTAGTTGAAGAGCAGCAGGAACATCACCGGCTGCACTGTCGAGAACAGCACCAGCTCCGGGCGCCGAGCCAATCGCAGGTTGTTGCGTTGGGTCATGATCCCGGTGTGCCGGACGGCGTCCTTGAAACCCACTCGGCGTTGTAGCCTGGCAGTAGTTGTCATCTGCGTCTCCTGCCGGTCTCGGCCGGCTCCTCCGGCTTGGCCTCAGCCTTGTGCCCTGTGAGCGTGAGAAACACGTCATCGAGCGTTGGCTTGCGCAAAGCGATGTCTCTGGGCTCGATCGCCGCTGCGTCGAGCTCGCGAACCACCGCGGTCAGAGTTTTCGAGCCCTCCGGAGCGGGAATGCTCAGTGAGAGACGCTCTGCCACAGGCTCGGATCCTGCGATCCCGGTCAGCACGTCGGCGGCGGCCGCCCTGTCCTGCTCATCGACGTGTATCTCCACGACATCACCGCCTAGCTGGTCCTTCAGCTCGTTGGAGGTGCCTTCGGCGATCAGCTTTCCGTGGTTGATGACGCCGATCCGATCGGCCAGCCGGTCCGCTTCGTCGAGATACTGAGTCGTCAGCAGGAGAGTCGTTCCGCCGGCGACCAGATCCTCGATCAGGTCCCACAGGTCGAGCCGGCTCCCGGGATCGATGCCGGTCGTCGGCTCATCGAGAAAGAGGATCTGCGGGCGTCCCACCATGGACGCGGCGAGGTCGAGTCTTCGTCTCATGCCTCCTGAATAGGTACCGACCTTGCGGTCAGCGGCGTCCGTGAGGTTGATCGCCTCGAGCACGTCGGTTGCCCGGGTCTTGGCTTCTTCCTTGCTCAGGTTGTAGAGACGTCCCACCATCTCGACGTTCTCCCGCCCGGTGAGGAACTCGTCCACCGCTGCCGATTGCCCGGCAAGCCCGATCTTGTGCCGCGCTCCGACAGGGTCGGCGATCACGTCCACGCCCGCGACGGTTGCGCTGCCCGAGTCCGGCTTGAGCAATGTGGCCAGCACTCGTATCAGGGTGGTCTTGCCGGCGCCGTTGGGGCCGAGGAGCCCGTAGACGATGCCCTCTTCGAACTCGACGCTGACCCCATCGAGAGCGACGATGTCGCCGAAGGTCTTGACGATGTTGTGTGAGGCGACCGCAGTCATCAGTCGAGCGATGTTAGGGCTTGATCGGAGATGCCCGTCTCATAGCGTGTGCAGAAAGGAGTAAGGACTACTCCTTTCTGCACACGCTCAGGGGCGTCGATCCGATGCGAGTCTGAACAGGTGCCTGGCTCCCTCGTCGAGGTGCTGGAACCGCTCATCCTGGGTCTGGCCACGCAGCCACCGGATGTAGATCTGCTGCAAGACGATGGCGAGCTTCCATGCGCCGAACACCAGATACCAGTCGACGTGCTCCAAGTCGGCACCGGTCAGCTCGGCGTAGAGGGCAACTGCGTCGGAGCGAGGCAGCCAGCCGGTGACCATCGTGGGCATCATCCCCAGCTCGCCGGGAGCCTCGCCGGGGTCGAACCATGAGCCCATCAAAGTTCCCAGGTCGGCCATCGGGTCTCCCCGGGTGGCCATGTCCCAGTCGTACACGGCCGTGCACTGTGCCGGATCGTCGGGAGAGAGGGCCATGTTGTCGAGACGCCAGTCGTTGTGGAGCAGGCGTGGCGGCCCTGAACGCGGCAGATTGTCGGTGAGCCAGCCGCTGATCTCGTCGGCCAGATCGTTCTCCTCGTGCTTGGCGCGATCCCATCGCCGTGCCCATCCGTTGACCTGGCGTTCCATGAAGCCGTCCGGGTGCCCGAGGTCGTCCAAGCTGCAAGACGCCGGATCGACCGAGTGGAGCTCGGCGAGTGTCGAGATCACCACCTCTGACAGCTTGCGATTTGATACCGGGTCTTCGCCTCCGCCATAGATCGCCGGAACGTCGCCACGCACCACCACTCCGTCCCGGCGCTCCATGATGAAGAAGGGCGCGCCGATCACCTCCGGGTCTTCGCAGAAGGCCACGGCCCGCGCCGCTTTGTCGAACGACTGCCATAGTCTGGAGAGCACCCTGAACTCACGGCTCATGTCATGTGAGCTGGCCGCAACAGGACCCAAGGGTGGCCGTCGCAACACCAGCTCGGAGGAGTCGGGGTAGCGAAGCAAGTAGGTCAGGTTGGCCTTTCCGCCACCGAACTGGAGCACGTCAGGCACTTCGTCGGGCAACGCCTGTTGTGTCTCGGCCCACCTCACGACGGCGGCGACATCGAACCCTTCGTCTGGACGGACCTCGATGAGATCGCTCACCATCTGAGAGTATCCCGGCCGAAGCCCGGCGGGGCCCGGTCTACGCTGGCTTTAATGCCAAGCCCTTTCGAGATCTCCGATGTCTTCACCGAGAAGTGGGCTGACCTCAGCCCGATCCAAGCCGCATACGACGGGATACCTGGCCGTGACCACCTCTGCACAGACTTGTCTCCGGAAGGGCACGGCGAACGGCACGATCTCAATAGGGAGACCAAGGAGCAGCTCGTCGAGCATCTCGAGCACAGCGATCCGGTGCAGCACTTCGCCGCCAAGGTCTTGACCGGCTATCTCGACGAAAAGATCGGCGCGTATCAGTCGAAGAGATACCGCCGAGACCTCAACCACATTGCCAGCCCGTTTCAGAACGCTCGGGACGTGTTCGACGTCATGGCGAAGGAGACCAAGGCCGATTGGGGCAATGTCATGGCGCGTCTGGACGGCTTCTCGCAGATGCTCGACGGGTATCGACGCTGCCTCCAGGAGGGTGTCGCAGCAAGTGACACCGTGGCCGTGCGGCAGGCAGAGTCGGTGCAAGAGCAAGCGGCCATTGCCGCATCTGACGACTCGATGTTCCTCTCGTTCGTCGAAGAGGCCGTGGCGGCTGGTGTCGATGAGGCTGCGATATCGCGATCCGTCGATTCAGTGAGAGAAGCTTGTGGTGAGTTCGCCGACTGGATGCGTCAGGAGTACTTGCCGCACGCCCGGCCCGGTGACGCCGTGGGCGAGGAGCGGTACCTGGAAGGTGCCGAGGAGTTTCTCGGCATCGACATCGACCTGCGAGAAACCTACGAGTGGGGCTGGTCTGAGATCCATCGCATCCGCGAGGAGATGCGAGCAACCTCCGGAGCGATAGACGCAAGTCTCTCGCTAGAGGATGTGATCGAGCTTCTCGACACCGACCCGGCGCGGTCGGCGGCAACCAGGCAGGAGTTCACCGAGTTCGTCGAGGGCATCCAGCTCCAGGCGATAGACCAGCTCGCCGGCGAGCACTTCGATGTCCCTGAGCAGCTTCGCTCCGTGAACGTCAACATCGCTCCGCCGGGGGTCCCGCTGGGAGCCTGGTATCACGCACCGTCGGAGGACTTCAGCCGACCCGGCTCGATTTGGTACGCACCTGGCGAGCGGGAGCGCCTGCCCTATTGGAAGGAAGTGTCCACCGCATACCACGAAGGGTTCCCCGGTCACCACCTGCAGGTCGGCACCGCTGTGTTGGAGAGGGAGCGTCTCTCGCGTTTCCAGCGAGTGAGCGTGTGGAAGTCGGGCTCGGGAGAAGGCTGGGCGTTGTATGCCGAGCGGTTGATGGACGAGCTCGGCTTCTTCGAGAAGCCCGAGTATCGGCTCGGTCTTCTGGTCAGCCAGCTGTTCCGCTCGATCCGGGTGGTAGTGGACATCGGGTGCCAGCTCGAGCTGACGATCCCTGATGACGCTCCGTTGTATCCCGGAGAGGTCTGGGATTTCGACCGGGCCGTGGACTACATGGACATAGTCGGCCTCCAGCCGAGAGACATGTGTATCTCGGAGGTGAAGAGATACCTGGGCTGGTACGGGCAGGCGATCTCATACAAGGTGGGCGAGAGGGAGATCATGGCGATGCGCGACCGGGTCCAGGCGAGAGAGGGCTCCGGCTTCGATCGGAAGGATTTTCACGGCAGGGTGTTGGCAGCAGGTGCAATCCGCCTGGATCACCTTTGGGAGGAAGTTGTTGGATAAGAAGGTCTTCGATCTCGGGACTGCCGAGACCCGTGATGCATACAAACTGCTGTCAGGCTTGGTGGTGCCGAGGCCCATCGGCTGGATCGGCACTCGACGCGAAGATGGGAATCACAACTTGGCCCCCTTCTCGTTCTTCAACGTCGTTTCGTCCGATCCCCCAACGGTCCTGTTCTCGGGCGGGCGTCACCCTGATCGCCCCAAGGACTCGGTGGCTTTCGCCGAGATGACAGGCGAGTTCACGGTGAACATCGTGTCAGAGGATGTCGCCGAGGCGATGAGTGTTACGTCGGGGTCTTTCACGGCCGACGACGACGAGTTTTCCATCGCCGGGCTGACTGCGGTTGAGGGCACCAAGGTGAAGGCGCCGCTGGTAGCGGAGTCGCCGGCAAACTTGGAGTGCGTTGTTGTCGACATCCACGATCTGGGAAGTGAGGGAAGCACCAGCCTTGTGATCGGCCGAGTTCTCGCCATCCATGTCCGCGAAGACGTGCTCGACGGCACCCGCGTCGACAACGACCTTTTGCGCGCCATCGGGAGGATGGCAGGAAACAGCTACATCAACACCCGGGCCAGGTTCGAGTTGAACCGGCCTGGCTAACAGCCGGCTGCGACCAGCGTGGGGTAGGGGTTGATCGGAACCCTGTCCACGTACATCCCGAAGTGGAGGTGGGGGCTGGTGCCCACGGCGTTCCCGGTGTTACCCATGTAGCCGACGATGTCACCGGCGTTGACCCGGCCGTCCTTGCCGAAGTCGTTGAGGTGGCTGCCGATGTAGTGGACACCGTCGTCGCCGTTGAGGTTGAACTGCTTGCCGCCGATCGAGCCGGTCTTGTGCTCGACGACACCACTCACAGGCGCGTAGATCGGTGTGCCGCGTGGCGCGAAGAGGTCGTTGCCCTCATGCCATCGGGTGCCGCCCCCTCTCGGGAATCCCCAGTCGTTGAAGTACCTGGAGTCATCCACCGGGCAGACCCATCCGACCGTTCCGGGCACGGTCAGCTTCTGCCCGATCCTGATGAGGTTTGGGTTGGAGATGTTGTTGAGCGTGGCTAGCCGGCTAACTGATGTGTCGTTCGCCGTGGCGATCCTGGCGAGGTTGTCTCCCGACTTGACGGTGTAGGTGGTCTCGCCGTCAGTCTCCTCGATCGTGTAGGTGGGGCCGTCTGCGAAGAGACGAGTGCCTGCGTATATGACACCGTTGACGATGCCGTTGGCTCTTGACACCTGATCGGCCGGAAGGTTGAACCGGGCGGCTACAGCTTGAACGTTTTCGCCTTTGCGGACGACTGCGTATCTGCCGCTTCGAACGTTCGGGTCGCCGCTTTGCGATGGCTCGCTGCCACCTCCGCTCCCGCCGCCGCTGCTGCCACCACTGGATCCTCCGCTACCAGAGATGACGATCTGCTGGCCGAGACGAATCAGGTTCGGGTTGGAGATCCCGTTGGCATCCACCAGAGCCGAGACCGACGTCGAGTATTGGGCGGCGATCTTGCCGAGTGTGTCCCCTCGGGTCACAACATGAACCACGTCTGGCTCCCCTTCCTCACCAGGGATGACCAGAACCTGCCCGATGCGAATC
>JANQOU010000005.1 GCA_028285585.1 Acidimicrobiia bacterium | reverse complement strand
GCCGTCAGCCCGCCGGTAGAGACCCAACGTGTCCACACCATCACAATCCCAATCACCAGAAAACGCCACATCACCCGGATTCCCAAAAAAGAAAGAGGTATCGACGACGGCGTTGGTTGCTTTGTCCCAAACCTGGAACAGGCCGCCTGCATCCTGGAAGGCCACCGAGTCACAGTCGGGATCACCGTGGCAGAGGGTCACCCCCGACGTCAGACTCAGGTTGAGTGGCCCGGCCTGGAACCAGTCGGACAGCGGCCATTGGTAAGCCGTGCCGGACGCCAGCATCCCGTCTTTCCATCCCGAGTTCACCGTGGGCGGTATCCAAACTCGCCAGTCGGTCTCGCCGGCAGTCGAGGACTTGTCGAAGTTGAAGTAGACGACCGCGACGACATTCGGATTCGACGATGCCCATGCGAACATGTCACGGATCCACTGCGCCTTGCTCCCCGAAGGCCAGGCGGCGGTCTGAGCGATGATCACCGGTTTGGTTGGGTAGAGAGAAGCCAGTGAATCGACGGTGCCTCCCATCACCTGGTACACCGAGTCGGAGCCGTTCCACCTGTATGCGGAGATTCCGATCACGTCGACGTAGCTGTCACCGGGGTAGTAGCTGGAGATCGAGCCGCACCCTGGGCTGGTCCACCCGTTAGGAGCGAAGGCGAAGCGCACTTGAGTCTCATCGATGCCCCTCCCCCGGACTATGTCAACTATTCGCTTGAAGGCGTTCTTGAAGTTGGAAGAGTCGCACCCGTACGGAGTCCACGTCCCGTTCATCTCCTGAAGGGGAGCCAAGACCAGACTTCTCCCTCCACCCTTGTCGAGATACAACTCGAGGTGAGACGCCCATTGATGAATCCTGGTGTCCCAGGATCCGGATGCGATCGAAGATGCAGAAGCCGGGATGCTCAGATTGGCAAACGGTGTCGCCTTCCCCTTCCAGACCTCGTCGAGAATCTCCCGTGTGTTCGACCAGGATCCGTTGGTTGGCGCCCACCCCGGGTTCTCATCAACACTGTGGAAGGTCCCACCAAAGGTCGCCCGCTTCCCCGTTGCTGAAGCGAGAGCGTCCAGATCCGCCCCTGCGAAGAACTCCTCCGAGTAGATGCCGCCATAGACGAGTCCACTCCCGTTGATGGTGGTGCTGGCCTGAGCTGGCTCAGGCACGACAAAGACAAAGACACTGGTCATGAGACTCAGCGACGCCACCAAAGACACCCATCGACGCATCAGTCGCTGTATCGGAGGATTCATCTGGTGCCTTGAGGAGAAGGTTATCTTCGGTCGGCGGGCGTTCATGCCCGCTGAGATCCCCCTGTTTCATCTTCGCCCAAGGTGCCGGCTACCCAAAGGCCGAGACAGAACCAGAGCACCGGCTCGAAGAGGACCGTCTGACTCATGGCGGCTAGAGCGACAACAACCAACCCCGCGGCCGCCACCCGACCCCCGCCGCGACCGAGACTGGCCAGCAAAGCTCCGAATCCGGTCAGTCCGACGAGGCCGGTCTCCGCGAGGATCTGCAGCCACATGTTGTGTGGCTCTTGCAGACCCGCTCTGCCCCAACCGGTTCCCAGCCCGATCCCGCGCACTGGGCTGTCGAGAAAGAGACTCCAATATTCCCGCCACACGTCGAGGCGATTGTCGGCAACAACAAGGCCCGGATCGACGACACCCTCAGTCCCAAGATCAATGAACCCCAGTTCGCCGAGGTAATCCAGCCTGAACCCAAGAGCCACCAGGATGTCACCACCGACATCTCGGGGGTCGAGCAGTATCTGGATGGCGATCAGCGCCACTGCCACCAGCGCACCCGCCCACAGCAGTTTCGCAGTAGCGCGCAAGGAGCGGCGACCCTCTTTTTGAGCTACCAGGACCAAGACCGCGACAGCGGCGAGCAGCCCGATCCAACCAGTCCTCGAGTATGTGAGAACCGTCGCGGCGGCGAGACTGCCGATGACGACGGGCCCTACCCACGCCGGTGCCCTCACCACGCCCCTGCGCCAGGCGACAACCGAGAGCAGCAGCCAGACATTCGCCCAAAGGGCGGCATATCCAGGATCCTGATGCCAGTTGGTGACGGCGATGAAGCCGCTAGACAAATATGCGGGCTTGTTGATCCTCTCAACAAAAGGGACATCATTCAGCGCAGCCACCGCTTCTACTCCAAAGGAGCCGTTGGTCGCCAGGCTGACAAAGAAAGCGGTGACACCCATGGCCGCACCTGACCAGAACACCACCCGGAGAACGGCGTCGAGTTGCCTGCCATGGCGAGCTGTGACCAAGAGAAGAAGGGCTCCTGCCAGAAGCGCCAGCCAAAGCCGCCAGAAGACACTGGTCAACGGGAGCCCTGGCCACGAAACCAACACAGACGCCAGGAAGATGGCCAAGCCGGTAGAAACTCGACGCGACCAAGGGAACCCCTCTGAGGCAAGCAAGTCGAGCGACGCCACGACGACGAGGAGGATCAGCCACGGCTTCCAGGCGATCTCCACTCTGAAGAAGACGGTGTGCAGTGGCAGCACAGCCACAAGGGTCAGAAAGAGAACGTGGGAGATGGAATGGAGACGTTCTCGGTTCACGACGCGAAGCGGAGGTTAACGGCCGGAACCCTACGGGCCCGGACGACGACTATCTGAGAACTCGGTCGTCGGGATAGTGCTCGGCGTGCCGAATCAGCACCGAGGCACTGTCACTGCCCTGCGACGGGGAGATCCCCATCGCACCGAGGAGCTGCTCCACGCGATTCGACCAAGAGTGCTCTGCGGCGACCGCCTCTCGGTCAGGAGATGATGCCCTCAAAGCCTCGTCCACCGCCGAGGTCAACTCGGCGGCGGTATACACGCCGGCAAGGCCTTCGAGCGAACGCAGTGGCGGCGCAGCCACCGGGACACCGGCAGCCAGATACTCATAGACCTTGAGTGGGCTCACCGCATGAGTGGTGCTGGTCACCGCAAAAGGGAGAAGCCCGACATCGAAACGAGCGACGTATTCGGGAAGTGCCAACTGTGGCTTCAGTCCTAGGAAGTGCACGTTGTCCGGTAGTGGCGGGGGGCCATGGGAATCGTCTCCCAGGACAACCACCCTGGCCCGCGGGTTGGCCGCAGCGACCGACTCCAGAGCAGACCAGTCCAACCAGTCCCCGTACAGTGAGCCGTGGTAACCAAGGACCGGGCCTTCGCCGTGCGGAAAGTCAGCGGGAGCCGGGTCGGAGATGCTCTCAAAGAAGCGGTCCCCCACGGCATTGGGCACCAGCACCGCCTTCGCTCCTCGTCCCTCCGCATCGCGGACGAGATCCCCAGCCGAAGCAGCAACCAAGTCGGCACGCTCGAGCAACTCGGTCTCAAAACTCTCGTTGTACCAGTCATTCCCCAATGCCGTGTCCGACCAGAGATCGATCACGTCGTAACACAGCTTCCAGCCGGCAGAGCGGAAACGCTTGACCAACCGCCCTGCCGAAAGATGAGGGATCTCCAAGACCAGCCAGCCTGCGGATCCCGCCATGCGCAGGACTCTTCTCCAGTCGAAGGTGTGCGACTCATGCTGCTCTAGATGAGGGTGGACAAAGCGAAGGCCGAGGTCGACCGACTCGGACGACGGATAGATCGACACATACACGACATGAGCACCGGCGTTCAGCATCTCCAGCGCTAGCTGTGCCGGCCTCGACCCTCCCCCCACATCGTGCATGGGAACGGCTGCGACCATCACCACAATTGGGCGCATGATCTTCGGTTCTGGTGGCGGTCGTTTTGAAACGCCGCTGCTTTCCAGTACAGCAATACTGCCGCCTGCATCACGCACCCTGATCATCGCCGAAGAAACGCCCCAAGGACCAATGGATCCACGCACTAGGTCGAGGGTTTCACCGGTGATCGCCCCCGCCACGGGTTGCAGCACCATCTCGTATGAGCCGTCGGCAAAGAACGGAGGTTTGGGCAACCGGGAGACCACGGCCAGATCAGCACCCGTCGAGAGGAGCGCTCGCCGCGCCGCGGAAACCTCAGGCTCCTCGCCGCCCAGCGTCTGGATGGTCTCAGTAGCACCGGGTTCGACTGAGCTATCCGGTGAAGGAGAAGCCGATCCGAATCGATAGGTGTCCGGGGTTGCCCGTACCCAGCGGCCAATCCGGCGCCGGCTTTCGAGGATGACCATGTAATTGGTCCGCCCATGCCAATGACGACGGCGCCGGTACCAGTCACGAAGCCGTCCAAGGACGACCCGCCGAGCCTTCTTGACAGCCGCCAGAGGGGATCTCATGGTTGCACCCACTCCGGCAACGGGCCTTCCTCCTCGGGCCTCTGCCGGATCAGCTCGAGCTCCGGCTCGGGCAAGTCTGGAGGCAACGTCATCGAGTCGGACGGAGCAATTCCGATGTCGATCAACGGCTGTCCGCCGGGAGTTGTCGCAAGGTCCAAATCGACTGAAGCCGACAAGCCGGCACCAGGATCAGAGAGGACCCATCTCCGCCACGCCACCGGCTCGCCGTTGGCAGTGACAAAAGCCACATCAGGACGACTCTCCAGAGCCGCCGCAATGGCTCGCAGGTCTTCTGCTGTCGGCTCCAGCAGAAGGTCCAGATCAACGATCACCTTGCCACGAGCGGCATGAATCGCGGAGACCACAGACTCCAGGTCTCGGGACGCCCCCAACATCTCGATGTCCTCAAAACCAACTGCCGCGTGTCCTTCGCCCCCCGGCCCGACGAGGACACTCACCCACGGATAGTGGCTCGCCTTGAGCTCGGCGGCCTTGGAATAAAGGTCGGGATGACGGTTTCGTAGCGCGAGGCGAGCTTCCTCGAACTCGGAAAGCGTGCCGGCACTCATTGAAGGGCCGTGGATTCGGTATCTGAACAAAGGTCTCCGAACCTGCACCTGACCCCACCCACCTTCGAGGAACCGCAACCACAGATCCCAGTCTTCGTTCCCGTCGACGAGGCTCTCGTCATACCCCCCGACTGCGTGCCAGGCGTCGGAACGCATGAGGACGCACCCAAGGACGGAGTTGGACAGCAGAAGCTGATACGCGTTGAAGGGACGAGTAGCCCAGTGGGCGTTGATGTCGTGGGTGAGACGTCCCCAGCAGTGTGCATAGGCGGCGTCCGGCTGGCCGGCGAGGGCCTCGATTAGGGCCTCCATGAACTCCGGGTGCAACTCGTCGTCGGCATCTAAAGGGACAAGGAACTCGCCAAGGGCCTCGCCCATCCCAGCATTTCGAGCCGCGGGCAATCCTTGGTTCTCTTGACGTATGAGTCGAACCCTTGGCATCTCGGCCAGAACATCCAAGATCTCGATCGTCTCGGCATCGGTAGACCCGTCGTCGACCAGGATCACCTCCCAAGAAGACTCGGTCTGCTCGAACACGCTGATTGCCGCCTCCTCCACCCACTCTCCCTGGTTGAAACAGGGAATCACCACACTGACTTCTGGAGCCTCAACTTCGGGGAAGGCTCCGGCTTCAATCGCGTCGGCGATGGACTTGCGCCGGCTTGCTGCATCGCGGCGGGCCTGCTCTCGCCACCACGAGCTCCTGTCGAGGAGACGGCGCTTCAGCCTGCGTGGTAGAGCTTTGGCCGCCAACGTCACAAGCCAGGCAGGCGCCAGGCGCAAGGCTCTCTCGAGCACAGCCGTCTGGGCCGGCACTTGGGGTGCGGTGAGCTCTTCGAGCCGTCTTGCTGCCACCGTCGCCAGTGCAGACTGGCTGATGATGTGTCGCGGCGCGGGCAGCTCAGACCTATAGACGTCAAGAGGGTCTCCCACCGAAGGTGCGGGCCGATCGGCGAGGCCAGCAACAATCTCAGGGTCGACGGCGATAGATGTCAGGACTCGCTCGAGATCCGTCACCGAGCCGTCGTACTTGGAAGCGCCGGTCTCGGCGTTGAATGGCTCAAAGGCCGGAAGGTCGGGCACGACGATGGGCACGCCGGCCCGGCGCACCTCATGTGCCGCAAGGCAGAAGCTCTCGTATCTACTGGGAAAGACAGCCACCCATGCCGTCATCAAGCGATCCAGAGCCTCATCGCGATCGAGACGCCCGACAAACTCGACCTGCCCGACCAACGGCTGTCCCGCAAGGGACCGGACAGCCTCGGACATCGGCCGGTCCTGCTCGAACGACCACCCGTCCGCCCCGATGAGCGAAAGCCGGGCCTCCGGGGCCCTTTCGATCACACCACCCATGGCCGTCACCAGGTCATGAACACCCTTGACTTCCGAGAGTCTCCCGAAATGCGCAAACGACGGGATGTCACTCGGAGACCACTTCCTCTGTTTGATGTCAGCAACTGGAGGTGGAGCAACCACGATTCGACTCGGATCGACCTCATACCTTCCGATTGCCCACTCACGGACAGCACGCGAAGGAGCGAGCACCACATCTGCCATGGCGAACACGTCCCGCTCCATCTGGCCGAGCACGTCGAGGGGCGGTGGACATACCCCCACGGCGTCCGTGATCGCCTCAACCGGCCCATGAATCCTGACTCCAATCCGGATAGCTTCCAGGCCGAGCTCAGACCGATGGACAAGCGACCACCATGCCAGAGCCTCGAAGTCGGTGAACTCCACCAGCTTGACGTCGTGATCGGCTCGGACGCTCTCCGCCACCGCTTCAGCCATCAGGCGCGAGCGCTCGATGAACCAGGACACGGTCCCGTTCGGTTCCTCGAGGTCGACGATCTGACCTACCGAGAAGTCCTTTTGACCAGCCGCATCGCCCGGCACCGCCAGGATCACCGAGGCTTGCTGCGGCCCAAGAGCAGCGGCAAGACCGGCGACCAAGACACCTGCCCCACCCGAAGTCGTGGGGTGATGCTCACACGTAGCGAAGATGATGCACGACATCTACAACTCAGAAGCCACTACTCGACCCGTCAGCGAACCGGACATCAACCCATCCTCTAGGTTCGACATAGTGAACCACCCCGGGTTTGGTGCGCACGTCGTTTCGCGTGTGACGCCTTTTTGGCCGTTGCCGAGGGTTGCATAGTGGTTGGTCTCGTATTCGGTCGGGGGTATGCGTCCAAGCCGCCCTCCAGATCGGAAAGACCCAAACCGAGCCCGATACTCGGCAACGAACTCGCACATCACCGATGTTGCGAGTCGCTCTCCCACATCAAAGACTCGTCGCCTCCCACAGAATCTCGATAATCCGTCCCAATTCGGTCTTCATCTAAGGTGCTGCGCCGATCCGGTACATGGAGAACAGAGAATGAAGGTGGCAATAATCGGCGGGGGATTGATGGGGACTTGCCTCGCCATGGAACTGTCTCACCGAGGGATCAAGAGCGACATCATCGAGGCGGGACCCGACTTGATCGAAGCCTCGTCCAGATACAACGAAGGCAAGATCCATCTCGGCTTCGTCTACGTCAACGACCCGACCCTGGCGACGGCCCGGCTCCAGATGCAGGGAGCCGGGAGATTCCTGCCACTGTTGAGACACTGGCTTGGCGATGTCGTGGACAAGATCCCCGTCTCGAGCCGATTCCAGTACGTCATCCACGAGAAGACGATGGTACGGGCGGCGGAAGTGCGAGATGCGTACAAACGAATGGGAGAGGAGATGCGAGATCTCATCGCCCCCGGTGACTACTTTGGGATCGAGGATCCATGGCACGTCGAGCCTCTCGCACCAGCCGACATAGCTCGGGACTACGGGCCTGCCGCCTCTGAGGTTCTCGCCACCAACGAAGTGGCGGTCGACCCCTACCGAGTAAGCGAATTCATCAGAGCACACATCGTCGATGATCCCAACATCACGGTGACCACGAGCACGAAGGTTGTCTCCGTCGAGAAACAAGATCGGACTCTCCTGGTCGAGGGAGGAACACGGCCTGTGCTGGGCCCGTTCGATCATGTGGTGAACTGCGCATGGGGAGGCAGACCAATGATCGACTCGCGGTTCGGAATCCCACAGAACGTTCCCTGGTCCTACCGGATGAAGTACTACATGCGCGGCAAGACGTCGGGGTTTCAACTGCCTTCTTCCACAATGGTCTCGGGTGGATTCGGGGACGTAGTCAACTACGGGAACAACGATCTTTACCTCTGCTGGTATCCGGTGGGCCGACGTGGCTTCTCCACCGACATCACTCCCCCATCCTGGCCTTCCGAACTCGATGGAGATGAAGCCGAAACTCTGGTGAACCAGACCCTCGAAGGCCTGACGCCGATACTGCCTGCGGCAGAGCACGCCCGCGGAGAGTTCGAGAAACTCGAGGTCAAAGGTGGTGTCATCTACGCGTTGGGTGACACCGACATCGATGACCGGGAGAGCACCCTTCACCAGAGGAGCGAAGTCGGTACGCAATCCTTCGGTTGGTACCACACCGTCGACACCGGCAAGTACACCACCGCCCCTTTCTTCGCCGTCCAGGCAGCAGGCCGCATCACAAACGACGTGTGAGATCTGACATCTTCATCGGCGTCCCCGTCCACCAGGGCACCGACGTCGTAGCGGAAACGCTCCGATCGATCAAGGCGCAGACCTACGAGGGGTACCGGGTCCTGATCAGCGTCGACGGACAACACGAACCAGCACTTGAGATCTGTGAAGAGTACGCCGCCACAGACTCGCGCTTCGAGGTCGTTGTACACAAGAATCACATGGGATGGGCCGCCAATCTCAACTGGCTGGTTCGCAGCTGTGACCTGCCCTTCTTCATCTACTGGCCGCAAGACGACCTTGCGTCGACGGGGTACCTGGAGGAACTCCGCAATACACTGGTCTCGCAACCTGCGGCCTCCGTGGCATACACAGATGTCCAGTGGTTCGGTGCAAGGTTCAACCGGGAAGGCACTCCAACCATCCAGGGTGAGCCACTGTCGAGAGTCATGCAGAGCATTGAGGCGATCCGCTACGAACCGTTGCGGGGACTGATGCGAGCTTCGATGCTCCCCGACGACGACAACCCGATCCCGATCACCGAGGATCTAAGCAGTCAGGAAGAGTTCGTGTTCCTGACGCGGATGGCGGCCGAGGGAGACTTGGTCAGGTGTGCGGACGCCATGTACTTCAAGAGACTGCACGCTGGCAACGTCTCAACGCAGTGGAAGAGCCTGCCCGACTGGCGTCGCCGTCGGTCCTGGATCGACATGGGGTGGGGGATGTACCAGGTAGCCAAAGAGGTCGCCCACCCAGACCGACGGCCCCTGGTGCTCGCAAACTTGCTCGACCGGCTGGCCATCGACCGACTTGGACGCGGATTCTTCCACAACGTCCCGCAGACCCCACAGGAGATCCGGCGGTTCGTCCACGACTTCGTCTCGCGGACCCGAGTCGGTGCCGATGTGTCGGGTGCCGTCGAAAGAGACTCCGATGCTCTGGGAAGGCCGATCCACCCGGAAATCACTGCCGCGCTCCTGGCCTACAAGAACCTGAACGCCGAGTTCCAGCGCATGAAGAGGCGTCTCGCCGAGGAGGGATCACTCGCCATCGGCGCAAGCGAGGGACGAGCGGGCCCGGTACTCGGTTTCGGATGGAGCCACGAAGAACCCTGGGGGGTGTGGACCGATGGCGGTGAAGCATCAATCCGGGTCCCGGCGCCTGCCGGGTCCTCGTGGCGGGCAACTCTCGAAGGCCGTGTCTACGCCCCCAACGGTCCCGTCAGGATCGGGATCGGTGTGGGTGAAAACGAGATGACCTACCTCGAGGTGAACAGGGTGGAGTCGCTGACCGAGACGGTCATGGCCGATGCTCGTGACGGAGACACCATACGGCTCTACCTGCCCGATGCCAGGTCGCCAACGACCACGGCGCACGCCGTCGACCAGAGAGCTCTGGGAATCGGCTTGACCAGGCTCGACATAAGACTGCTCTAGCCGTCCTCGGGCGCGCTATTGTTAGGGCGGGAGCCGGGGGGGTACGACAGGTGGTTCTGGCATGATGCCGCGATGAGTCGCATACGCAGCAAGGCGGCTGCAGTCATGCGCAGAACAGAGCGCAACCGCAATCGCGACATCGAGGATTACGGCGGTGACGGATGAGCCGAGTCGCAATCGTGACGACCGCCGACACCGCAACTCTTGACGCCGCCGGCGCATTGGGCAGATCAGTTGACGCCAACTGGCCAAATGCGGATCTGAAGATCCTGACATCGAGTCGTCTGAACGCGACGTCCGCTCGCCCGAAAGTGACCGGGATGCACGTCACCAAAGCCTCGCTCGTCCACGACACCGGTTTCAACTCGGCCTCGATACTGAGCGAGAGCGATGAGCTGGCGCTGGCCCTCCCTCGGTTCCTCGCCCATCAACTCGCTGACTATGAATCGTGCATTTTCATCGGTCCCGGCCTCCTCGTCACCCGGACACCCACCGAGTTAATTTCCACCAGCCAGGAGGGTGGGGTCGGTGTTGTGGTACCCGCCATTGTCACACCGCTCTATTCACTGACACCCTCACTTGGCTCGATCGAAAGAGGGCCAGTGCTCCCCGAAACCAGGGTTGTCGCAGTCACTGACGAGGGCCGCGGGTTCCTGGAAGCCTGGGCGCGGACATGCGATGATGCCGTGCTCGACATCGACCAGCGAACGGTGAAGTGGGCAGCCGACGTGTTCCTCCAGCGTGCTATCTCGAGACGAGATGTCACGGTTGAGGGTGACCATACGTTTCTGCACTGGTCCGACTACGCGGGTGTGGAGGGCGGCCGGGCGACCGGTCCCACTGCGGCGATCGTCGGGTGTGATGAGTTGTTCACGTCGGTTCGAGAGACCACGTATTCCGATGACCCCGAAGTCGCGTGGAGCATGCTCGTCCACCGCGTTCACGACTCACGACCTGTCGAACCGTTGCTCTCCATGCTTGAGCAGTCAAAGACACTGCCCAACCCGGGTCAGGAGGAGACGCCATTCGATTTGCTCAGAGCCGATATCCGAAGAGCGGTCGACCCGTTCGGGAGACGATGGGGTAATGACGCCGACGGCTCGTTCGACGAATGGCTCTTCGAGAAGAACGAGGCCGGTTGCACCCGAGTGGCCGACCTGGTGGTGAGAGCGCATCCTGAGCTGGCACAAGAGTTCCCCGGAGCCAGATCCGAACCTGCACTCCTGAGAGCTTGGGTCGCCGAACGTGGGCGCGATCTGCTCGGCTTCGACCCCTTCGACCCGGGCTACTCTCCGAGAACCGCCACAGAGAACAAAGACTTGACCAAGGGGTCCTTCCGCAGATCCGTGGCCTGGCGATGGAACACCCTCAAAACGATGGTCCCAGGCCACAACCGGCGAGCGACAAGGCGCCTGGAGACCGCCTACCTCGGACCTGACCCCGGCGAGACCAGGGGGCTTTCCGCTCCCAAGCTGGTATCTGTGCAACGGAAAGCTCCGCTGTGGGGCTCGAGCCATCGTGGGCTGAACATCCTGGGTCCCTTCCGGTCGGAGAGTGGCCTGGGCCAGGCATCCCGGGCCAGCCTCGATGCGATCCGTCTGCTGGGACATCCTTTCACACACATCGACACGACCGAGAAATATCCCTCTCGCAACGCGATCGACGTCGGTCTGGACCATTCAACTCACGGCCAGCACGGAAACATAAACCTGATCCACAGCAACGCCGACGAGATGCTGACTCTGGAGACCGGAGCGTTCAAGCACCGATTTGGTGGACGGTTCAACGCTGCCATGTGGTTCTGGGAGACGGCCGACCTGCCGAAACGGAGCCGTCCTGCATTCGACATCGTCGACGAGTTATGGGTGGCCAGCACGTACCAGGCAGACGTCTTCGGGCAGTACGCCAGGGTCCCTGTTCACGTCATCGGGCTGGCAGCCGATCTGCCCCAGCGCCGCGAGGTCGATCGCACGCGATATGAGTGGCGTGATAACGACCTGGTGTTCCTCTTCGTATACGACGCCCTCTCCTCTTACGGGAGAAAGAACCCGCGATTGGTCATGGACTCGTTCGTCTCCGCCTTTGCGCCACGTTTCGAGGACGTGCGGCTCGTCGTCAAGGTGTCCAACCTGAACAAATTCCCTGCCAGCCAGAAGGAGCTCCTCGGCCTTGCTGAGCGCTACCCCGCGATCACGGTCATCGACGACTACCTCAAGAGAGAGGAGGTCATGGATCTGATGGCCGCCTCGGATGTGTACGTCTCACTCCATGCTGCCGAGGGATTCGGGCTGACCCTGCTCGAGGCAATGGCGATGGGCACACCGGTCATCTGCACTGGATACAGCGGCAACATGGATTTCACCACGAACCACAACTCCTGGCTCGTCGACTACGACATGATCCGCATCGAGGAACGCACAGGCCCCTATCCCGAAGGCTCAGTCTGGGCCTCGCCGAGAATCGAAGACGCGATCGAGGTGATGAGGAGCGTCGACGCCGACCGCTCCGAGATAATAAACAAGGGCAAAAGAGCCCGTGATGACGCCCTGAAAGCGGCATCGCTCGAGAGTTACGCGTCGAGGCTCGACGAACAGTTGAAGCGGGTTCTCTGAGCTGTGCTCCACAAAGTCGGCAACTGTGCCGTTCGCTCGTAGACCACGGTCCCCCTTGCCAGAGCTTCTCGACAAGACCGGTGAAGTCCGCCGCCGACCTCTCCAATGCAAACTCCTGTTTCGCTCTCTTCCGACCCTCCGATCCCAACCAACCTGCGAACTCTGGAGCGCTGAGCGACTCAGATATGCCCACGGCCGACTAGTTGGATTCGGTCCCCGCGAGAAGGCCGTCGACACCATGGCGGATCGCAGAACGGTTGACCGGGATGTCGCCTTGGGAGACCCAGCCGCCGCTTGACCGAGAGGAGATTTCGACAAAGACGGTGGGCGTGTCAGATCGTCTGTGTAGATGAGGTGGCCTGACATGGTGACCTTGGCTTCCTATGCCGTCACTTTGTCGACCAACTCCATGAGCAGTCGGCGTGACCGGTCAGCACTGAACTCTGCTTCCAGCCGTTGTCCTCCAGCGTTCCCGAGGCGGCGGGCCTCACCGGGCTCAGCCAGCAACCTGTCTATGCCCTGCGCCAGCTCGTCTGCTGAGGAACCGGTAAGGACGCCGTCACGGCCGTCTCTGATGACGGACTGATTGACCGGAGTGTCCACGGCAACAATCGGCGTCGACGACGCCCACGCCTCCAAGGTGACGATCCCAAACGACTCGACAAGCGAAGGGTTCACCACGACGGCGGCGCGGCGGAAGAGGTCTTGCTTCCTTTCGTCGCTTGGGCTCTCGATGAGTTCGACGCGAGGAGAGCCCGAGGTGAGGTTGTGGCCAACGGCATCGGACAAATCCGAAACTCCGCGCCCAGCTACGACGAGTTGTGCATCAGGGTGATCCCGCCACACCATCGACATCGCATCAAACAACACGTCGAGACGCTTGGCCGGAGACGACCGGCCGACGAACAGCACCATCGGGTCTCGAGTGCCGTTTGTGCGACCGAACCCTTGCATGGAAGGTGACACCAACGCGACCCTGTCTGGAGTGGCACCGTAGGCCTCGACGAGCCGCTGTTTCTCGTGGCTCGTGAGAGCGAGGATCCCATCCGAAGCCGAGACGCAACTCGCAATGGCATCCAACGACCAGTACGGATCGGCCTCGTGCAGCATCGGAGCGTAGAGCAGCTTCCAGTCGGAATACCGGCGAAGGGCGACCACCTCCTCGACATTGGGGAACCTGTGTGGAAGGGCAACTACGACATCTGGTATCAGGCGTTGAAGAGCATCTGACAATGCTCCGCGGTATCGAGAGCGCATCGCATTGATACCGGCTTTGCGGCCAGTGACTGTGCCTAGGCGATAGCGGAGCGGCAAACACGACAAACGGTGGATCGCCACACCACCAACCTGCTCTTCAGCAGGGGCGACAAGATCGTGGCCCAACTCGTAGAAGGCCTCCGGGCTCGAGATGGCGGGCACAACCACATGCACATCGACGCCGTGAGTGGCCATCGCCTCGGCGAGATTTCTCGTGTAGCCCTCCGCACCACCGATCGAGGGGAAGTACGCGTGCGGCGTAAACGCGATTCTCAAGAGACCGGCCTAGGTGCCAATGCCGGTACGATACGCATGTCCCTTCGCATTCCAAGGATCTAGTGATGAAGAGAGCACTGATAACCGGTATCACAGGACAAGATGGTTCGTACCTGGCCGAGCATTTGCTGGACATGGATTACGAGGTTCACGGCACTATCCGAACCACGACCCACGACATCGAAGAAACCAGAGTGGGCCATCTGTTGTCGACAGACCCACCTCGGGTCAAGATCCATGTGACCGACCTCGGCGACTCTCATTCGCTCATGCGATTGATCACTGACCTACGGCCCGACGAGGTCTACAACTTGGCCGCTCAATCTCATGTGCGCGCCTCCTTTGATCAGCCCATCCACACCGGGCAGGTGACTGGGATAGGAGCGGTTCGTTTGCTCGAAGCCATCCGTCAGGAAGACACTTCCACTCGGTTCTATCAGGCTTCGAGCAGTGAGATGTTCGGTGCGACACCTCCCCCACAGGACGAGACAACACCCTTTCATCCGCGCAGCCCGTACGCTGTGGCCAAGGTCTACGCCTACTGGTCAACCATCAACTACCGCGAGGCATACGGCTTGCACGCGAGCAACGGCATCCTGTTCAACCACGAAAGCCCTCGACGCGGCAAAGAGTTCGTGACTCGAAAGATCACGTCATCGATCCCCCGTTTGCTCACAGGAGACCAGGAGAAGCTGCGGCTAGGCAATCTGGAAGCACGCCGAGACTGGGGCCACGCACGCGACTATGTCAGAGCCATGCACATGATGCTTCAGCACCCAGAACCACTTGACCTGGTGATCGGCACAGGAGAGAGTCATTCGGTCAGCGACTTCCTCGACGCAGCCTTCGCAGTCGTCAATCTGGATTGGAGTGAATACGTCGAAATCGACAGTCAGTTCTACCGACCCACTGAGGTGGACTACCTCGAAGCCGACATCTCCAAAGCTGCGGCGACGATCGGCTGGAAACCAACGATCAGCTTCGAGGAACTGGTCGCCGAGATGGTGACGAGCGACCTGGAAGCGCATGGCATCACGGCTTGATCCGTCCGACCTCACCGACGCCCGCATCGTGGTGACTGGCGGCAATGGGTTCATCGGTCGACATCTCATACCTGAACTGGAGAGAGCCGGCGCGGCACCTGTCGTCATATCTCATCCTGACTCGGGGTCAGGCACTGACACACAAAACACGATCGTCACCGATCTCGCAGACAATCAAGCGGCCATTGAAGCAACGCGCGGAGCAGATGCAATCGTGCATCTCGCGGCCCGAGCTGGCGGCATCCAGTTTCAGCAGGAGAAGGCAAGCGATGTCTTCAGCACCAACCGCGCTCTGACCGAAAGTGTGCTGAACGCGGCCGATCACCATGGCGTCGAGCGAGTCTTCCTTGCCTCTTCGATGGTCATCTATAGGCCAACGACTCGGCCATTGAGCGAAGACGACCCGACCCTGAGCCTCGATGACCGACCGGACCCATATGCATGGTCCAAGATCACCGACGAGGTCGACGCCGTGTGGAGAAACGGTCGCAGTGAAATCGTTGTTGGCAGGTTCGCCAACGTGTACGGACCGAAGGCCAGCCTCGACACCACTCGAGCCACGGTTGTCCACTCGCTGATCCAGAAGGCACTCTCCTCAACAGCGTCTCACGCCATCGACGTGTGGGGTGACGGATCAGCCGTGCGCTCGTTCATTTACGTCAAAGACGCGGCACGCGCCATCGTGACAGTTCTGACACGGGGAAAGCCTGGGGAGGCCTACAACATCGACAGCGGTCGAGCAGTCACGATCCGCGAATTGGCAGAGGTCATAAGGGATACGGTGAACCCTGAGTTGGAGATCGTCTTTGATCCATCCAAACCGGCCGGCATCTCACACAGAGTGGGAACTGCCCAGAAGATCCAAGACCTGGGGTTCAATTCGGCGGTGTCTCTTCGTGAAGGCGTCGAGGAGACCGTCGATTGGTACCGGAGCACCCTCTAGCAAGCCTCGTTGGGTTCGCTGCTCGCCTCTTCTAATTGGTGGACAGCCCCTCCGTGTACGAAGAGATCACTTCTTCGGAGTCCCCCATCATCACAGAGCGGCCATGATCGAGCCAGAGGACTCGGTCAGCCAACTCGAGCACCGCCCCCATCGCATGAGATACGAAGAGGACCGCCGTCCCGCTTTCGATCAGATCAAGGATCCTCTTCTTGGACTTCTCTTGGAATGAAGCGTCGCCGACCGACAGCACCTCATCGACAACGAGCACGTGAGGATCTGTGTCGGTGGCCACTGCGAAACCGAGGCGAGCAAGCATTCCGGACGAATAGCTCCTCAGTGGGACGTCCACGAACTCTGTCAACTCTGCCCACTCCGCAATCTTGCCGACCTGATCTCTCATCTCGGAGGGTGTTCGGCCCAGAAGAGTCCCGTACAACACGATGTTCTCGTAGGCGGTCATCTCCATGTTGAAGCCCGCGCCGAGTTCGATCATCGGGGCGACCACGCCCCTAACCACAACTCTTCCCTTGGTTGGCGGCAGCACTCGGGCCACCACTTTCATCAACGTGCTCTTCCCAGCACCATTGGCACCAATGACACCTAACACCTCACCTGGGTGCAGTTCCAGAGTGACGTCGTCCAGAGCCCATAGAACCTCCTTCTCCACACGTCTTCTCATCACATCGATCGCGTACTCCTTGAGAGTGCCGGCACGGTTCCTCGTCAAGGAGTAGGCCAACGAGACGTTTGAGAGGCTCACTGCTGGTGTCACAGGACCACAACCAGTCTCTTCCAGGATCTGGTGAACACCCAAACGCCGAGCGCAAGAACCGCTATGGAGGTCCCAATCATGTATGCGAAGGTCCAGCCAGGAGCAAACACGCCCTCGTACATGAATCCCCGGAAGACGACCAGGTAGGAATAAAGCGGGTTGGCATAGATCAGAGGAAGGAACCGCTCCGGGACTATCGAGATCGGATAGAAGGTCGGCGTGAGGTATGAGATGAGCTGCGTGAGCACCTGGATCAGATCCAAGACATCAAAGAAGAAAACGGCCGCAGACGCCACAAGAAGCCCGATCCCGGCGACCAGCAACAACATGCAGAAGGCTGGAATCGGGACAAGCACCACTGTCCAAGGGACACCGACTCCCGAGACCAACTGGATGCCGACGAGAACCATCAACGAAATGCCGAAGTTGACCAAAGCCGCAATCGCGGCAGCGAGTGAGAACACTTCTGCGGGTACGTAGACCTTCGAGAGTATCCCGGAGCTGTTGACTATCGACGATCCGGTCGCGACGACACCCTGAGAGAAGAATGTGATGAGCAAGATCCCGGAGAGCAGGTAGACGACATACGGGACGTCACCTGGAATCTCGAATCGAAAGAAGTTGCCGAACACAACCCACAGCACGGCCATCGTGAACAGCGGGTTGAGAAGCGTCCACCAAACTCCGAGCGTTGATCTCTTGTACCTGGCCGTCAGATCCCGCGAGACAAGCAACTTGAGCAGGCCGCGGTACCCCCAGATGTTCGACCACTCCGTGGCCAGAGGACGTCTGGGCTCGTCTGAGTCGTAGATGTGGGTCGTCGTCATGAGGCCGCGGATCGAAGAGTCGGGAACCTGAAAAGGGTAACAGTGCCCTGGCGACTGACAGGCCTAGCTATTGGGCCGATCAAGGTACGCCTACGCCGGTTCATAGCTGCGTGAAGTGCTCCCAGGCTTGCTTCGCGACAGCATCAGCAGATCTCATCCACTCGGTCGCCCGGGCAACAGCTTCATCTCGATTGTCCAGCAGCCGCTCGGCGGCGACCGCAATGGCGTCCGGGTTGTCCGGTCTGTCAACCGAGGTGAGGTCCCAAAGGACCGGGTCGCTCTCGAAGACGGAAGACACCCGAGAGACAAGACACGGGACACCAGCCAGGTAGGACTCTTGAGGTGTCGAGGGGTGACACTCGGAGAGCGTCACGTACAGGTTCAGATCCATCGACCCTTGCAGGCTGACGAACTCGGGCCAAGCCATCTCACCGTGCTCAACAACGGGTAAGTCCGCCAGATACCGGTTTGACGGCCGCGCCAGCACATGGCTCACGGCCCCGCGCATCTGGCCGACGGCAAGCAACTGCGTTGTCACGTTCTTCCGCCAGAAAGGCTCGGCAAAGACACCGATGTGGGTTCCTTCACCGAGATCGCGTCGCTCAACCTGGGGCAACTGCGGGACTCTGTTCGGTACATAGGCGACCGGATGGCCGGCTGCCCTGAACGCCTCATGAACCCCCTTCTTGGCCAAACCCACCTCTGCAAGAACTCCCTCCCGGCGCAACTCGAGGATCTCGTCGATTACGCCGGCCTCACCAGGCTCGGCTCCGTGCTGGGCTGGAGACGAGTGGAGCAAACACTTGACTGTCACACCGGCACTTACGAGCAGCCGGGCGAATGCAGCCGAGCCCGGTGGCCATCCTTGAA
The DNA here is from genome assembly GCA_028285585.1 of Acidimicrobiia bacterium. Lineage (GTDB taxonomy): Bacteria > Actinomycetota > Acidimicrobiia > Spongiisociales > ZC4RG35 > CAXMPK01. The sequence continues at coordinate 93,636 of JANQOU010000005.1, read as the reverse complement.
TCACCACTAGGCCGATGGCGGCTTCTCCAATGCGGGCCAATAGCTCAGGTCCCCAACGTTCCAAGTCGTCCGACTCGACGACCGGTGACTGAAACGAGTAGGCCACCGTCCAGACACCCCGCCAATCAGGATGGCATACCTGGATCGCCTCCTGGCCAGACAATTCGTCCCATGATCCGAAGGAGAGAATGGGTTCTCGCGCTGAAGGAGAGTCGCTCCGTGACCGTCTGAGGAAATCAAGCACCAACAAGCTCCTCAATCCGTTGCACGATCTGAGCGGAAGCAGATCCGTCACCATAAGGGGAAGGGGTCGCGCGGAGTTGCTCATGGATCTCGGACGGATCGCGGAGCCAGTCCGCCACGACCTCTCCGACCTCGCCAGGCTCGCAAAGCCTGGCGAACGTGCCCAGAACCTCGGGTCGCTCCGTGCTCCGGCGAACAACGATTACCGGCTTCTTGAGAACCGAGACTTCCTCTTGGACGCCGCCTGAGTCGGAGACTAGGTACGCAGCCGCGGCTGCGAGAGCGAGAAAGTCCCGATATCCCATTGGCGCAACGACCCTGATGTTCCCCAGATGGTCAGACAGCCCGAACTCCTGGAGCCTGCTCCGAGAGCGTGGATGAAGCGGCACAAGAACAGGATGATCCAGAGAGCGAAGATCTTCTATGAGGGTGTTGAAACGACCGGGATCATCGACGTTCTCGGGCCGGTGGAAGGTCGACAGAACAAACGCTTCAGGTTCGAGGCCGTGCTCGGCGACCAAGGCTCGCTGCTCCTCTGAGCCTGGGAGGGCCTCCTCGACAGCCTCGACCACGGTGTTGCCAGTCACCGCCACACGAGAGTCGGGGATTGCCTCTTCCAAGAGGTTTTGTGCCGCCACATTCGTCGGAGCGCACAAGAGATCGCCGAGATGATCGATCAGCACGCGATTGTGCTCTTCAGGCATGCGACGGTCCCTGCTGCGAAGACCCGCCTCGACGTGAACCAAAGGTGTCTCCCGCGCGTTCGCAGCAAGCGCTCCGGCCAGGGCCGCGTTGGTGTCACCTTGAACCACTAGGCACGAAGCACCGGAGTTGGCCAGAAACCCATCCAACTCTGCGACAGCCTCACCAATCTGAGTTCCCCGGCTCTTGCCCCCCACGCCAAGGTGCACGTCTGGATCACGCAAACGGAACGATTCGAGAAAGCTCTCCGAGAGAACCTGGTCATAATGCTGGCCGGTATGGACCACTGTGGCCGCCGGACCGAGCATCCTGATGATGTGACCCAGCTTGATGATCTCAGGACGCGTGCCCAAAACCACCACGATCGAGCCAGGGCGAAGATCGTTGGAAGAACGTGCGCACATCAGTCGGGTTCTAGCCTCGGGATCGTCCAATGCTAGAACTGCTCGCTCTAGCCACCCAGGTATCCCTTCTCCTGTTGATCGCCTACAACGCTCTGGTGGCCTTGTGGGGCTGGCGGAGCCCCCCACCGCACCGTCCGAAAGAGCCATCTCGGAGGCTGCGAGTGGTGATTCCCGCACACAACGAAGCGCATGCGCTTCCGGGCGTGCTCGGCGACCTCGCTCGTTCCGACTTCCCCCTCGACATCTGGGTCTTGTCAGATCGATCAGAAGACGCCACGGCGGTGGTAGCAGCCGAACATGGGGCTTCCGTGGCTGTCAGGGACTCCGGAGAGAACGGCAAGGGTGCAGCGCTTGCGTGGTATCTAGATCAACACCCGCTCGCAGACGATGAGATGCTTGTAGTGCTCGACGCCGATAACAGAGTCCCTCCTCACGCCATGGGAAGAATCGCACAAGAGGCCGGCCTGGGCAGAGAAGCCGTGCAGTGTTATCTCGATGTGACCAACCCCGACGAGTCGCTGATAGCCGAAGCAGCGGCTCTCTCCTATTGGGCAGGCAACCGGATGGTCCAGCTTGCTCGCTCAAACCTTGGATGGAGCGTCGACCTCGGCGGTACCGGTATGGCCCTCAGCGCAACAGCGCTTGCCGATGCTGGAGGCTTTGGTGACACACTGGCCGAGGATCAGGATCTGGGCGTGCGGCTCCTGTTGGCCGGGCACCTGGTCAGCTGGCTCCACGACGTGCGGATCGCCGACGAGAAGCCGGCACATGTCGGGGTATCGATCCGGCAACGTGCCCGATGGATGTCGGGAAAGCGCGCGGCAAGAAGGCACACGGTCGCTCTGCTCCGGAAGCGATCTCTTGCGGCCGTCGACATGGTTGTCCGGCTTTGGCAGCCCGGGCGCTCGTTCGTAGCGCTCCTCTCCGGAGGCCTGGCCGCCATTGCAGCTCTCACTGGCTCAACCTTGCTGCTGCCTTGGCAGGTCTGGGCCACGGCCACCGCTTTGCAAGTGCTGCAACCGATCCCCTACCTGGCCAGGGAGAAGGTGGGCGTCAGGCGGCTGCTCCGATACCCCCTACTGGTCTTGCTGGCAGCGCTGTGGCTCCCGGTCCGACTCATGTCCAATCGTGTCAAGAGCTGGTATCACACGCCCCACAAACCTGTGGAGCCTGAAACCGACCAACAAAAGGCCTGAAAGAACCTCCAGCACGAGGCTGGCGACAGTCGGTTCACAGGCTCCTGGTGGAGAACCAGCCGGTCAACACCCCGCCGACCATGCCGAGACCGTACGCCAAGTGCATGATCAGAGCGGCCGCCGCCGTGAGCCATATGCTGGCCGGAGATCGCATGCCCACTGACAGAAGCAGTGCGGTCCAAGAAGCTGCGAGACCGCCCAACGGCCACCAGGTGCCGGCAAAGACCCCGAGCGAACCGCCGGCAAGCAAACCAACCACCAACCCGAGTGGGGCGAGCGGTCGCCACGAAGGAAGACGCCCGTTTGCCCACCACATCTCTCCTTTGCCCTGCCCATATCGCCAGTACTGGCGCCAGAGCGAGAGCCAGGATCCTCGAGGCGTGTAGTGAGTAACGATTCGAGGGTCGACAAAGACATGCCTCCCCGAGGCTCTCCATCGATAGTAGAAGTCCGCATCCTCAGAAGAACCCGACGGGAAAGACCTGAACCCGCCGACATCTTCGAAGTCTCGCCTGCTGAAAGCGCCGAGGTAAACGGTGTCCACCTCCTCGCGGCTCACCGCGTGATGAAAACGAGCCGGACCCATCGTGAGAGGGCTGTTCATCGCCGCGGCGACAGCCCGCTCGACTGGCGTCGAGCCAACTGGATTCATCCGGCCACCGACAGCTCCCCCGTCCTCACGGAGTGCCTCCACCGAGGCGGACACGTAGTCGGCTGCGTAGCTGCTGTGCCCGTCCGCACGAATCAGCACGTCACCCTCCGCCTCTAGTGCCGCTTTGTTCAGTCCAGGGCCCTGCCGTCGGTGAGGGTTGGATATCACCACGAGGCTCGAGTCTTCCGCCCACCGAGCAAGCACCTCGGCGGTCCCATCGGTCGAGTCTCCGTCCGCGACCACCACCTCCATCTCCCCCGCATAGTCCTGATTCAAGAGATCTGTCAGCACGCTCCCGATCGACTCGGCTTCGTTGAAGACGGGTAGCAAGACACTCACGAAGGGCAGTCGCTGAGACATCACCGTGTTTCTAGCGGTGGGCACGACACTCCACCAGCCAAACCAGTGGCTACCTTCTGCTGATGTCTTCGCGATCGAATCGAGAATCAGCGGCAGGCGAGGGAGACGCCGCCTACACCGAGCGGCTGGCCACCCGGTCAGGAGCGTGGTGGAAGAAAGCGATCGGCGCTCAGCTGCCCTATCGGTGGAACCTTCGACGCATAGCTGAAGGAGTCACCCTGGACATCGGGTGTGGGATCGGCCGCAACCTCGACCATCTAGACGGCGACGGTGTCGGGGTGGACGTGAACCCACATTCCGTCGAGTTGGCCCGCGAACGCGGCTTAATTGCCTATACGAGTGAAGACTTCGAAGACAGCCCGCATGCCTCAACGGAGAGCTACGGGACCCTCCTGTTTGCACACGTCCTGGAGCACATGGACCTGGATGAAGCTACCGCCCTTGTTGGCACCTACCTGCGCTTCCTCACTCCAGGAGGCCTTGTGGTGGTCATCGTCCCTCAAGAAGCAGGCTTCGCTTCCGACCCGACCCATGTCGCACCCTTGGGTCACGCCGAGATCTCTCAGGTTGCCCGCGATTGCCGACTCGGGATAGAGAAGGTGTATTCGTTCCCATTCCCCTCTTGGGCCGGCCGGTTCTTCCGCCACAACGAAACGGTGGCACTGATGCGCAAGCCGACGGGCCCCGGTCAAGCCTGAACCGACCCGAGCCAACCCTCAGGGAACTCCTTCCATACTTCGACGCCCTCAAAGGGTGCAGTGCTGCGAGCGCCAACGCTTCGAGCCCAAGCTGCCATCTTCCCCACACCGACCTCCAACGTGACCGGCTCAGGCAATTCGAAGAACTCACGAACCTTGTCGTGTGCCGCATAGGCGTGAACAACCTCGTTGCGCGGCGGCAGGTACTCGATCTGCGGTTCGACGCCAAAGGTTGCACACACAACATGAGCGAGCTCGTTGACCGTGTAGGGCCGGTCGGCGCCGATGTTGAAGATCTCGCCTGCTGCCCTCGCCACGTTGACCGAGTCGGCGATCACCGGTGCCACATCGTCGATGTAAGAAAAGGCACGGCTCTGCGTGCCATCTCCAAAGATGGTCAGCGGCCGATCTTGCATCAGCTGATTCATGAAGATCCCAACCACGTTCCGATACTTGTCGCCAATGTTCTGGTGCTCTCCGTACACGTTGTGTGGGCGGAAGACCGTGTACTCCAACCCGAACTGGTCCGAAGCGGCCGCAAGGTCCATCTCCACCGCGTACTTGGCGATGCCGTAGGGGTCTTCGGGTCGCGGCACCAGATCCTCCGTCATTGGCAGCTGGTTCTCCCCGTAGACGGCGATGGAGCTGGTGAAGACGAACCTGCTCACGTCGTGGATGACAGCCTGATTGATCAGGTTGACGCTCCCCAAGACGTTGTTGGCGTAGTTGAAGTTGCGGATGTAGTGCGAAAGGCCTTCCGCCGCGTACGCGGCAAGATGAAAGACGTAGTCGATCTTGCGCTCGAAAAGTGACTCGACGAACCCGCCATCCACGACTGATCCGGCCAAGAACTCGACTCCGTCGGGAAGGTTCTCGGTGAACCCCCCAGAGAGGTCATCCACCGCCACAACCTCGTGACCTCCGCCGAGGAGAGACGCTGCCACATGTGAGCCCATGAAACCGGCAGCGCCGGTTACCAAAGATGTAGGCATCTCACCTCCTCGCGTCAGCTTCACTGGTGGCTCGGCTTCGCGCTCCGAACGAGCAGGCAGCGTAGCCAGCACATCTCATATGGAGGTCCTGGTGTTGTGCCGCAGCGTCCGTAGGCTCACTCAACAATGGATCGGAGATCGCTACCTCCCTGGCCGCTTGCCGCGCTAGCCGCCATTCCGGTCTTCGTGTGGTGGCTCGGTTGGTATCCCGGTTTTGCCTCCAGCGACTCAATCGATCAGTTCGGCATGATCCAGTCGGGAACGATCTTCGACTACCACCCGGCAGCTCACACCCTCTACATGGGAGTTCTGAGCTTGGGCGGAGCACAGCCCGGGATCGTCACGCTTTTTCAACTTCTGGCGTTCGGCGGCCTTCTTGCCTACGCCGCTCATCGGCTGATAGCGGCGGGAGTCCCCAAGTGGCTGGCGATCGGAGCTGCCTGGGCTCTCGGGTTGTCACCGGCCGTGGCTCCCACGACCATCACACTTTGGAAAGACGTGCCGTTCGGGCTCTTCTTCTTGTGGGCGTGGATAGAGCTGCTCGCCCAAGCCGTATCACCCAAGCTCGTCGATCGGAAGTGGCCGGCTGTTCGCCTCGGCCTGGCTCTCGCCGGTCTTTGGCTCTTCCGAGGCAACGGGCCCATCACCGTGTTGGCCACATTGGCCGTTCTGGCCTGGATCTATCGACGGCGGCTTCGCGCGCTGCTCATCCCGTTGGCGACGACCGCCATCTCTGTGGCCTTGGTAACAGGACCGGTGTATGCGCTGGCAGACGTCTCAGGCTCGCCCATCGAGCCCGCGACTGTGTTTCTCCCTGATGTCGCCGGCTCCTACAACGCCGAGCCGGAGACCTTCCTGGCCTCGGACATCGCCCTAATGGACGACCTGGCCCCACTCACCACTTGGACGGGCCTGTACGACTGCTACGACAGCACTCCCCTTCTTTTCGATCCCAGCTTCGATGTCGAGCCGGTGCGAGCCTCACCGGGCGAATACCGGAGCCTCGGGCTCCGAGTTTTCCTCAGAGACGCCGACTCCGTGTTGGGTCATCGTCTCTGCGCCGCCAACTTCCTCTACTCCCCGGCTCATCCCGAAGACGCATACCTCCACCGCCCCCCGTATGACATCGCGCCCAACGATGTCGGGCTGAATCGCGAAGCGATCTCGGATCGCGCTTTCTCTGCCACCGACCGACTGTGGAGATGGGCGGAAGTCGACAGTCGTCTCTGGCTGACGTGGCGGCCGGCGATCCTGATACTCCCTGCCCTCGCGGCAATCGCCTTCTTCGCGATCTACCCGGGGAAGAGGCGGTTTCTGATCCCATCTTCCCTGTTCTTGGCCCACACCCTGAATGTCGCAGGAACCTCACCCGCTCAGGAGTTCCGCTACGCGTATCCCCTCTACCTGACCGCTGCCCTGACCATCCTCCTTACCTGGCCTGCGGTCGCGGAGAGGATGAGCCGGGCAAGGCCGTCAAACTCGCCGTAGCGACAACTCTTCCAGCCGCTCGAAAAGAGGGGCCATCCGCGAGTCCCAGGACGCTTCGGCGGCTGCACTCATCAACCGATCCCGATCCTCATCCGATGCCGACAAAGAGATCTCGATGTGCCCCATAATCTCCCTCGCATCACTGCTCGTCGTCACGTTGGGATGTTCGACACATGCAGGAATGGGTGTGGCTACCACCGGCACACCACACGCCATGTACTCGTACATCTTGAGCGGCGTCACACCTTCAGTCATGCCGTAGACAAGGAAGGGGATGAGCCCCACATCAAAGCCCCTGACAAACTCAGCGATTCGGTCGCCGGGTTGCTCAGGAAGATGCTCGACGTTGGGCATCTGGATAAGACCGAGGAGATCATCAGACACCCGCTCGTAGACAGGCCCCACCAAGACGAATCGCCAATCGGCCCGCAACTCGGCCAGACTCTTCACGAGGCCGAAGTCGAACCACTCCGCTATCGCGCCGTGATAGCCGATGATCGGGCGATGTGACCCCAACTCGATGGCGGAAGTGCCCGCCGGAGTGAAACGCTCCAACCCCACGCCGTTCTCAACCAGCAGGGCTTCGCCTCGGCCGCCTGCATGCCGTTCGGCCAACAGCGGGTTGGACACCGTGACCAGATCGGCTCGTTCCACCACACTTTCATGGTGAAAACGCACAGTCGCCTCTTCTAGAAGATGCTTCTCATCGGGCTCGTAGATGGCCAAGTCGTCGAGGATGTCGTAGACAACAACAGCTTCCTCGAACAAGTCGAAGAGAGCGGCAAGAGGAGCGAAGTGCACCAGAAGGATGACATGCTTCGCGGGCACGGTCTTCAGGTTGGGCACCAAGTGGATTCGATCGCCCTCAACCCGCTCCCGGCTGAGGCGCGGGTCTACGAACCACACCGGATGACCGGCGTCAGCAAAGGCCTGAACCATGAACTGCGGCCGTTGCGGCATGACGTCCCACTCGACCCAGGTCGGGAGGTACACCACGGGCCGCAGCCCCCCGACCAAAGGTTGCGGTCCACGCGGGTGGCCATACAACCGGCGGCGGACGGTGGCGACTCCGGGAAGGCTCTTGATGAGCCTCTTCCAAGACTCCGGTAGAGCTGCAGCGACCCGGTGAGCTATCCCCATCGAGTGCCGCCCGTGGTCGCACGCAAGGAGCACCCGAGATGAAAGACGAGTGTTCGGTGAATCAAGCGAGCTGACTCTCCCTCAACATCGCGGCGATGAAACAACAGCTTCAGTTTGGGCAACCCGTAAGGATGACCGCTAGATAGAGGCAAGGTCCAGCGACTCAAGGATGGCGTTCACCTCGGGCACGAGCTCATGGCGCCGAACATGTGACCCGAGAACAACGTACAGAACGAAAGGCCTTCCGCTGTCGGTGAAGAAGAACTGCGCTCCCGACTGGCCGGCCACGATCCGTTGAAGAGTGTGTCGAGCGAAATCCGAGGCTTGGACGTCCGGGATGCCTTGGGAGCGGAACAGCGCCTTGCCCACCGACTCTGCCCCGAATTCGAACAGAACGATGAGTACGTGATCGGGACCCATTATCTCGACGGCTCCGGATCCGTAATCGCCCCTCTCTGCCGGCAGAGAGAAATTGGCCAAGTGCATCACCGGCATGGTCTGCTCTTGCCGCCCTCCCAGCGATTGCAGCCCTGCCGAGCGTCGGTAGATCTCGGCATCCCACCCCCTCGGGACGTCGACATCGATTCCCTGCGAGTTCAACCTCATCTCACATCACCACCATGAGCGCTGCTGCTCCAACCGCCACCTGAGCCACCACGACCGCCACTCTCGCAGGAGACAACCAGTCTTGGAGCCTCCTCATCATGGCTCTCAATGAGACAGGATCTCGCGCCGGCACAGCCAGCAGAATCGCCGAGGCTCGAGACAGGCCGAAAACGCCACCAATCAGTGCACCGAAAGCAGGCGAACCGGAAAGAAACGTGATGGCCACGATCAAGTAGATCGATGCGCTGGGGACAATCGTCACCAAACCGAACCCCAACTGCGCACCGAAACCCAGCCCGTACACCCATCCCCGGTATCGGCCGAGCCAGTCTTCGTTCACCTGCCGATGCATCGACGGTGGGGTGCGACCTAGGAGTTCCATCGCCACAGCGACGACGGCGATGCCACCGACTGTGATCGGTTTCCATCTCCCATCGGGCAGTGGGGCGCCTGCCAGACCGCTCAGCCCGCCAAGAGCTGTTCCGCCCAACGCCGAACCCACCAGATACCACGCAACCGTGTTGGAGAATTTCTGGCCGCGTGCCCGCTCGCCGAGCGGATTGATGCTCGTGAGCATCGACTCGCCTCACGGGGACCATGTGGCTCTCCATCCAGCAGTGATCGCCAACACAACGGCTGAAGCGCCTATGAGGGGCACGTCGATCATCGGTCATCTCGAATTGGGGGAGACTCGGGATACAGGGACGGATCACCTGGCCCTATCCCTGCCTTGCGCAGCTCTTGATCTGCTCGAAACTCGGAACCGGAGTCTTCCTCGGCGTCTCGATCAGCCAGCGCCTGACCAATAAGCGACTCGACCTGAGCCCAAGTTGCGGCCGAGCCTTCGCCAACAACCCTTCCAGTCGCACCCTCAATGAGAACGAAGTAGGGCGTGACTGGCACTCCATAGTCATCCCAAGCCTCCGAGCTCTGAATCACTGTCGTGTCTCCTGGAGCCAACTCCAGGAGCCTCGAACGACTTTCCGCCTCGACGCCCTTGGTCACCACAACGAGTCTCGTGTTGGCCAGACCATCGCCGGGTCTATCTCTCTCGATTGTCTCCCACAGTCCTATGCACGCCGAGCATCCCGAAGAGAGGAACGCCAGCAACGTGTTGGTGCCGGTGCCGGAGATGCCGATATGGGTCGCCGACCCGGCGAGACTCTCGCCCACTATGTCCGAAGGCGCCTGATCTGTGAGCCTTGGTCGCGGGTGTGGATGGGGTTGAGAGCCGACTTCTCCACCTTCGGTCACTCCAAGACGGTGCAGCGCACGCAAGATCTCAGCATGGCTTCGCAACAGGCCGACCACCAAGACAGCAAGCAAGGCTACGGCGACGCCCTCGATGACCAGAATCGCTGTCACGCGATCACCAGGTCGGCAATGCCAGTCGAATTGGCATTGCGCAAATAGAACGTGCCGGCGCGATAGATACCGATCGTGTCTACGCCATCCCCGTTGAAGTCCCCAACCAAAGGCCGGTCTCCTGGGTTTCCGAAGTAAAAGTCGTACTCGGCGAAGCCGAGCCCCTTGCCGTCCTCTCCGAGCTCGTTGATGATGAAATACCGCTGCTCCGAGGGGCGGTACAGCGATACCGTGTCGGACCCGCTGTTGTTGAAATCACCTGAGACCGGCAAATCTCCCGGGTTTCCAAAGTAGAACCAGATATCAGCTATTCCTGTCGTGTTCGAGTTGCGCAGGAGAACCCTTCCATCAGACCGGCGGAATAGCCCGGGTGTGTCAATGCCGTTCCCGGTCCAGTCCCCTGAGAACGGTGCGTCACGAGGGTCACCAAACCAGAAGGTGCGGTCGGCAATCCCCGTTGTGTTCGAGTCCCTGATGAGCCACAACCCGTCGCGAAAGAGGCAGGGGGTCGTGACACCGTCGCCGTTCCAATCCCCTACGACGGGAACGTCACCCGCGTCTCCGAACTCGAAAACGATGTTCGGTCCACCATCCGAACGCCGCAGATGCCAGACGCCATTGGCGAAGATGCCGGGGGTGTCGATGCCATCGCCGGTCCAATCGCCCATCAATGGAACCCCGTTGGGGAGAGGGTCAGGGTCGTTGAGACACGCCGCATCGTGGAAGCGCGTGTTGTTGTCTGTTGCGGAAGTCGTGGTGCAAGAGTCGTCCCAAACCCAAGGAGCAGTACAAGTGACCACACGGCAGACAATGGGCCCGACACACTCGATGTCCTGATTGCATTGGCCGTACCTAAAACCGGTACACGATGTCTTGCGAAGGCCACAGTCGCCGTTGGCACACCCACAGGTGTAGACCTCAGGGTCCTGGCAACTGCCATCACAGATCCCGTTGGCACCGCAGCCACAGTCACCGCAGTCGTTGACGTTGCAATCGAGGTAGTAGCGGGGCTGAGCACCCGACGCGTCATCACATATGCCGGAGCCGTCTGCCTTCCACCATCCCATGGGCATGGTACCGGTGGGGCAAACATTCTCTCCATACATCGAACAGCAGAATTCCGTGTAGCCATCACAGCAGAGATCCCCGCAATCACAGTTCTGCTGGTTGGCGGCGCCCTCTACGTTTGGGCACGCACAGATCGCCGCGTACGCAGTTCCTGGGCGCAAGAGATAGCTGATCGGAGCGACGCTGATCGCTGTTGCCCCAAACGTCAGTCGACGAAGAAAACCGCGGCGGCTGACCGGCCTGTCCAAGGCTTCTGAGGCTCTCCGGACCAGCGTTCGACTCACTAGCCCGCCCGTCTTGTGGGAGACAGGAGCACCACGGCCTCGCTGCCGCGTGGGCTTTGACGAGGCAAGACCGTCACAAGGGCGTAGAGCAAGTAAACAGTCACAGCTGCGAAACCCAACATCAGGAGGCTTTCACCAAGTGGTGCGGCGACCAACTGGCCAAAGGGGTCCAAAGGAGATGCAACGGCGACGAGCAGAACGCCAACAATTGCCACATTGACCGCTATGTGTATCGCGCTCGGCGGTGTCTCCGATGCTCCCAGACATCCACAGCTCGAGATGGGGAGCTCATTGCGGATGGCGTACCAAACGAAGACTGCAAACGCGCTGTAGAACCCAACACCAATTAGAGCCACGGCCGAACCACCAAAAACTATCCCGAAGGTGCCGGTAGCGATCTCCGCTATCCCAAGGCCACGGACAATTCCCAAGCTCGACGGCAACCCGGCGGCCCGCAACGCTCCCGCCGTGGTGATCGGTTCCCACACTTTGGCAAAACCCGCTATCGCCAACAGGGCCATTGCAGCAACGAACAGGCCCAGGTGAATCGGCACGGACGGCATGGTATCCAACAATCCTTGAGACTCAATCACCGCGGTACGTGTGCGACCAAGTCTCGACTGAGCTCGCTCCGGCGACCGTGACCCAACGACGAACCACAACGTGTCCACCATCCGAGTAGGTGGCAGAGCCGGAAACGCTTGCCGTGACGATTCGAGCTTCGACATCTCCCCGACTGGAGACCCAGTTGCTGGTTCGCCCGAACCGGTGCGAGCCGATCTGCGTGCGCAGATGGTTGTTACCCCACAGTTCAACGGTCAACGACGTTCGGGTGTACCTGGTCAAGATGGTCACCGGAAAGTCGGAGTCGTTGCGAAAGATCACATTTGGCGTCGGGAAACCGAGTGTCGCCTCGACGCCGAGTGGATACCGTGAGATGTACCTGCTGTGCGGCTTGTGGCTCACCTCGTCGTAGCCTCCCCAGAACACAGCCGCGTAGAGAGTGGTCCCGAACTGGCTGGTCCCCCCTCCGATGTTCAACGGGTGGTCGCAGCAGTAGCTCTCTCCGTTGAGCAGGATCGGAGCCGCGACATATCCCTTTGCCTTGGTTCGAGGGCCGATTCGCTGGTTGAGATCGAACATCTCACCCGGGAGGACCACCAGGCCATCCACCTCGTCAGCCATCACATGAATGTTCGCTACACGCGCCTGACAACAGCTGTGGTACGTGGTGAATCTCGAGACAAGGTGAATCTCCTGATCCGGTTCGTCATCTCCACCGGGGAGGATGCCGAATGCGCCGGAGACGGGATGGGTGCCGCTGTTCCCGTAGATGAACGACTCGTCCGCTACACCCGCTTTGTTCTCGTAGCTCAGATAGAAGCTCCCGTTGCCCGGACGAAACAGGCCGACCGTCTCCGATCCATGGGGTGGATTCCACAATGCGGCGAGCATGACATCCCCCGGGTTGCCGTAAACAAACGACTCGTCGGCCACCCCCTGGGTGTGCGTGTACCGAAAGTAGACAAGCCCAGTCGACTCTCGATGAAGACCGATCTCGTCGACCCCGTCGCCATCGAAGTCGCCGACGAAAGGCTTGTCACCAGGATTGCCGAAGTAGTAGGAGAGGTCAGCGTCACCCAAGCCGTCGGACTCGCTGCCGATGCGGTTGATGATGAACACTCGGCCCTCTGAGGGTCGATAGATGGACACGGTGTCGCAACCGTCACCGTTGAAGTCCCCCGCTATCGGAATGTCTCCAGGATTGCCAAAGAAGAATCTCGTGTCAGCAATTCCCTGCGTGTTGCTGTTTCGGAGATAGACGTGAGCATCGGAGTCCCGATACAACCCCGGTGTGTCGACACCATCGCAATCCCAGTCGCCGCTGAAGGGCAAGTCCCCAGGATCACCGAAATAGAACGAGGATGTCTCGCCAGAGCCCGCATCACGGAGATACCAGATGCCTGTCTCGCCATCGACGACGCCGACACCGTGCGGGGGCTCATCTGCGGAGGCAACCAGCGGCCAGATCGTGATGGCAATCGCAGCTCCAGCAACCACGAACACCAGCCGAGCGACCAGTTCGAGACGGTTCAGCGACGGCATATGACGGCGCAATTTAATCTTTGTTCTTCACCTGCCGAGTTGACTCAGGTGACGTTTACCAGCGACCGATCCGACTCGTTGAGCGTCTCAACGCCGGCTTCCGTGCAAACGACTATGTCCTCGATCCTCACTCCGAAATCCCCGGCGATGTAGGCACCCGGCTCGACTGAGAAGGCCATGCCCGGACGCAACTCCACGTCGTTGCCGTCCACGATGTAAGGGTGCTCGTGGACCTCCATGCCGATGCCGTGGCCTGTGCGATGGATGAAGTACTCGTCGAGCGCCGCATCAGCCATCACTGATCGAGCTGCCGCATCGACGTCTTGACATCTCACACCGGGGCCCGCCTTCTCCTTGCCGACGCGGTTGGCTGCGAGGACTGCGGCATGCACTTCCACCTGACACTCGCTCGGCTCACCGGCCACGAAAGTCCGCGTGGAGTCTGAGTAGTAGCCACCCCATCTGCCGCCGAAGTCACAGACGATCACTTCCCCTTCCTCCACCACTCGTGAGCCGGGCTCGTGATGAGGAGAAGCCGAGTTGGGACCGGAGCCGACAATGGCGAACTCCGCTACATCGTGGCCTTCCTCGACGGTCATCTCGCGAAGGTCTCGTGCGATCTCGGCCTCGGTACGGCCGGTGAACCGAACCTCGGACGGGATGCGAGCCATAACCCGGTCGACACCGTGGGCGGCGTTGCGCAGGCAAGCCACCTCTTCGCTGTCTTTGACGAGCCTCAACTCACCGGTCAACGACGACGCCTTCTCCCAGCTTGCCTCAGGCCAACGCTGCTGGAAGCCCACCAGAAAGGCCGACCACATGTGATCACCCACAGCCACGCGGTTTGGAGTGCCACCGGCTCCGGCGGCAAGTGCGATCGGATCGTCGGTCTCGTCCCACGGGTGCACCTCGATCCCAGGTGACTCCACACGCGCCACCTCCAGTCGAGGGATGATCATGGCCGGAGCAGACTCGGGCCGGACCACGAGGACGGTGAGCCGCTCCGACGGCATTGCCTCATAGCCCGTGAAGTAAGGCAGGTCGGCCCCGATGGAGAGCAGAACAACGTCCACCTCTCGCTCCGCCATGAGCGCTTGAAGCCGCTTGACACGACCCGGATAGTCAGACGCGTTCGGGTTCAATGCCTCTTCGCGCCGATCTCCACCGGGACTGCGTTTCCCGCCGGCACAGCCTCACGACTCTCCTTGGCGTGGTAGCTGGATCGGACCAGTGGCCCGGACTCAACATGGGGAATCCCCATCCCCTCTCCGAAGGATTTGTACTCGGCGAACTCGTCGGGGTGAACGTAGCGATGTATTGGGCGGTGCCTCGCCGTGGGCCTCAAGTACTGGCCGATGGTGATGATGTCGACACCGACAGCACGCAGGTCGGCCAGCATCCCAAGAACCTCTTCGCGGGTCTCCCCCATCCCCACGATGAGGCCCGACTTGCTCAGCCCTTCCGGCCTCATCTGCTTGGCACGCCACAACAAGGCAAGCGACCTTCCGTAATTCGCCGACGTCCTGATGTCCCTTTGCAGGCGCAGCACGGTCTCGGAGTTGTGGTTGAGCACCTCAGGACGGGCATCCATCACGGTCTGAAGCGCATCGCGATCTCCCTTGAAGTCCGGGATCAACACCTCGATCTCCGTGTTGGGTGAGCGTCGGCGCGACTCGGTGATCGTCTGAGCGAAGATGCCGGCACCACCGTCTTCCAAGTCGTCGCGATTGACCGAAGTGATCACGGCGTGCTTGAGACTCATCTTCTCGATCGCCTCTGCGGCGCGGAAAGGCTCGAAGATGTCGAATTCGGTCGGTTTGCCAGTGGTCACGTTGCAGAAGGAACAGGCCCTGGTGCACTTGTCACCCAGGATCATCAGCGTCGCTGTGCCACTCCCCCAGCATTCGTAGATGTTGGGGCAGTTGGCCTCTTCGCAAACCGTGTTGAGCTCGAGGCCTCGCATCATCTTCTTCAGCTCGAGATAGTCCGCGTCCATGCGCGCCGTCACCTTCATCCAGTCGGGTCGGTCCGGCTCACCTGGCAGCTTGCCGTCGATCAGCACCGGGTCCTCGCTGCGCTTCTCCGCAGAGAACGTCCCATCGGCCAGCAGCCGGTCTACTTCGAAGGCCGGGACCTTCCCCTGGCCCCGCGCAAAAGCCGCGAGTTGGGTCTCCGACTTCTCGTACCCAAAAACGTCGGCGAAATGAGGGACGAGAACATCAACTGCCTCTTGAAGGCTGACTTTGCGGCCAAGTATCTCCGAGAGGCTGGTCACCTCCCGATCGGTGATGCCGCACGGGTTCATTCGGGTGAAGAAGCCCATGTCTGGGTCGAGATTGAGTGCGAAGCCGTGCATCGTCACTTTGCGAGACACCCGAACCCCGATGGCGGCGACCTTGCCGTGCTCAGTCCACACCCCGGTGAGACCTTCTTCGCGCCATCCGGTGACGCCGAAATCGGCCATGGTGCGGATCAGAACCTCTTCGAGACGCCGGACGTAGGGGACGATCTGCTTGGGGTCGGCCAGCTCCAGGATCGGGTAGCCAACCAGCTGCCCTGGGCCGTGGAACGTGATGTCACCTCCCCGATCGACATGATGCACCTCGGCGTCGGTAAGCGAAGCTCGGTCGACGAGGAGATTCGAGCCGTCACCGTTGCGGCCAATGGTGAAGACCGGAGGATGCTCGACGAGGAACAGGTAGTCGTCGGCGCTCCGTCCCCTCACTCTCCCCTCGTGGAACGCCCGTTGCAGATCCCAGGCCTCGGCGTACGGAAGCCGGCCCAGCCATCTGGTGCGTAGCAAGGTCACGCCAGCTCTTGCTCCCAGTCCCAGGTCTCCAGATTCTCCTTGATCCGGCGCAAGAACAGCACTGCGGTCGATCCGTCGAAGGCACGGTGATCCCAAGACAGGCCCAGGTAGCCGATGTGGCGAATGGCGATCATGTCCTGCCCTTCGGGCGTCGTGATCACAGTCGGCCGCTTGGTCACCGTGTCGGTCGACAGGATGGCCACATTTGGCACGTTGATGATGGGCGCTGACATGAACGAACCGAATGGGCCGGGGTTGGTGATGGTGAAGGTTGCGCCGGTCACGTCATCGACCCCGAGCTTGTTGGCCCGGCCCCGCTCGGCAAGGTCCTTGATCTCCCTCGCGATGCCAACCAGCCGCAGCCCGTCGGCGTTGCGCACCCGGGCGACGATGAGGCCACCCTGATTGAGGTCGATGGCAATGCCGAGGTCGACTTTCTTGTAGAAGGTGGCTGTCTTCTCCTCGAGGTTGAAGGCGCTGTTGACCACCGGATAGGCCTTGAGGGCGTCGATGGTTGCTCTCGAGATGAAAGGTAGGTAAGTCAGTGAGAAACCCTCGTCGGCTTTGAACCTGGCCTTGTTCGCCTGGCGGACCCTCTCCACTCGCTCGAAGTCGACCTCCACAGAAGTCCAAACGTGTGCAGCGGTGGCCTTGGCATGAACGTTGTTCTCGGCAATCCGCACCCTCAGCCGGTCGAGGTCGACCGTCTCGGCACCACTGGCCGCGACCGGGGCAGGGGTCGGCTTGACCGGTGCCGGCTCGGGCTCGGCAACTGCTGGCTCTGGCTGCGGAGCCGCTGGGACCTGCTCCTCCGATGGGGTGGGCGCTGCCTCGGGCTCACTGCTCGGTCCGCCCGCCAGGTGTGCTTCGACATCCCTTCTCGTGATGCGGCCTCCCTGGCCGGTGCCGGCGATCTGAGACACATCGAGCTGGTTCTCCCGGACCAGGCGTCTCACCACTGGCGACAGCAGCTGCGGGCTCGAGTCGTCGGCCATCGGCTCGGCGAAGAAAGCCTCAACCTCCTCGTCGGTCGGGACACCACTCGCTTCGAAACCAGTGTCGGCCCCGGCAGGAGTCTCCGACGCTGGATGCAGCTCAGCTGCGGGTTCGGGCTCAACCGCGGCCGCAGGCTCTGGCTCGGCGGCGGGTTCCGCTGGAGCGCTTGATGCCTCTCCAGCGTCACCGATCACCACCAAGTCGACCCCGACCTCGACCGTGTCGCCTTCAGCAACCAGAATCTCGAGGACAGTCCCGGAAACCGGTGACGGCACCTCGGTGTCCACCTTGTCAGTTGAGATCTCGACGAGGACTTCGTCCTCGGTGATCTCCTCGCCGACCTGCTTTGCCCACTTGAGGATCGTCCCCTCCGTGACGGTCTCACCCAGCTGGGGCATCGATACGGTCGTGGCCAAAACTTCTCCTCTCAGTGCAGGCTTCTGCCCGCCGAAGCCATCAGTGTCTCACCAATCACCTCGGAAAGCGTGGGATGGGCATGAATGAAAGCCGCTGCCTCCTCGGGCAACGCCTCCCAGCCGACCGAGTACATCAACTCGTGGATCATCTCACCGGCCTGGGCTCCCACGACGCTGGCACCGACGATTGGGCCGTCCTTAACCGACACCACTTTGGCGTGCCCCTGGTTCTGGCCAAGGATGATCGCCCTGCCCACACCGTTGAGCGCGTGCTTTGTGACCTCGACATCGAGCCCCTGGGCCTCGGCCTCGGCAGCCGTGAGCCCGACCTCCGCCACTTCTGGGTGTGTGTAGGTGACACGAGGGATGGCCCGGTAGTCGACGGGCCGGCTCTCCCCGGTGGCGATGTGAGTGACTGCGGCGATGGCCTCGGCGAAGCCGACGTGTGCCAGCTGCGGGGTGCCGGCCACGATGTCCCCGACGGCGTATAGGCCAGGCTGGGCCGTCTGCATGTTGGAGTCGACCTCGACGAACCCGCGATCCACGACGGCGCTCGTCTTGTCAAGGCCAACATCTGCCGTGTTGGGACCTCGGCCGACCGACACCAGCACCACGTCGACATCGACCGCCTCATCGCCAAACGGGACTCGGACACCGTCATCAGTCATCTCCGCCGGTCCCACACCGACACCGAGGTGGAACTTGACCCCGCGCTTCTGGAGCTGGCGCTGAAGGGCCTTTGCGGTCTCGGCATCGGTGCCTGGGACGATCTGATCAAGCATCTCGAACACGTGAACTTCACTGCCCACGTCGACCAGGAACGAGGCGAACTCGCACCCGATCACCCCTCCTCCGATGATCGCAACCCGTTCTGGTTGCGACTCCCAGTCCAGAGCGTGGTCCGAGGTGACGATCCTGGTCCCGTCGATCTCGTAGCCAGGGATGGTGCGGGCGTGTGACCCGGTGGCGAGGATGATGGTGCCACCCTCGAGTTGGGTGCCGTCGCTGACCTCGACACGGCCGGATCCGCTTATCTTCCCGAACCCCTCAATGACTTCCACACCGCGCTTCTTGAGCAGGCCGCCGAGACCTCGAACCAACCCCTCAACTGTCTGGTTCTTCCTAGCGAGAGCTGCCGGCCAATCCATCTCGGGCTGCGATGCCACCACGCCAAACTCGGCTGCATGACTGACTGTCGAATACACCTCGGCTATGTGAAGCCACTGCTTGGCTGGGATACAACCCCTGATGAGGCAGGTGCCGCCAGGGCGGTCCTTCTCCACCAAAGCGACATCCAGACCGAAGTTGTGGGCATACAGCGCCGAGGCGTATCCGCCGGGACCGCCGCCCACGATGACGATGTCGTGCAAACCTGACCTTTCCTGTCTTCGAGACGAGCCTAGTTCCACCCGGAGTTACCCTTTCCGGCCGATGCAAACCCGCTGGCTGCTCATCTACTCGGCAATCCTGGCCGTCGTGATCCTGGTTGCCTCGGCCATCTGGCTGTTGCGCCTCCTGACATGACCGAACGACTGACGCTCAGCACCTCAGATGGGTTAACGCTGGAGGCTCGAATCGATTCCCCCGAGTCACCGCTTGGGATGACCGTTTTCTGTCATCCCCACCCGTTGCACGGTGGATCGATGAATGCTCCGCTGATGATCGCCATAGCCGGCCAGCTGGTGGCACACGGGTTGACCGTGCTGCGCTTCAACTTCCGCGGCACCGGAGCCAGCTCCGGTGAGCACGACCACGGAAAGGGTGAGTTGGAGGACATAACGTCCGCCGTTGCACACGCGGAGACGCGAGGGCTCCCTGTCTCAATTGCGGGCTGGTCTTTTGGTGCCAGCACAACCCTCTCCTGGATCGCCGCCAACGAGTCAACGGTGCCCTACGTGGGCGTCGCTCCTCCGGCAGATCTCCTGCCCGAGGAGCTGCCCGACGGGCCGAAACGTCTGATATTGGGCAGTCGCGATCAGGTGATCGACGGTGACGCGCTGACGGCATACGCCATTGCTCAATCGATCGATCTGTTGATCACCCCCGGGGACCATTTCTTCCACGGGCGAGGCAAGAGAGTGGGTGACTTGGTCGCCCAAGGGTTGACCGAGAGCCCCTGAACGAATTCAGGTCCAGAAACCCCGATTCCTGGCTTCGTCGACCGTGTCGGGAGCAAACGACTGGATGAGCTTGCGCTCAACGAGCTGCTCCTGATCGACACGCTCCGAAAGCTCCTCAAACTGCTCTTCGTCGTCGCAGTCGTAGACCACCATCGTGTCTCGCACACCGATGAAGCGGTAGTCCTCGAACCGCCCGAGCCTGCTCAACTCTCCTGCTCCTCCGGCTCGATCCCCGTCTCTACCTCGGATGCGCAGTTGGGGCAGGTGGCCGTGGCGATCTTCCCGACGATAAAAGTGAACTCACATTCCGGGCACTGGATCTTCGGCATCGGCGCATCCGGTGCCGGAGGGGGTGGTGGCGGCGGAGGTGCTCCAGCACCTGGGACGCCCGGAGCCGCCTGATAGCCACCGAGGGTCTGATCCTGAGCGCCGTCGCCGGCATCCCGGACCGCATTGACCGATCCACACACGGGGCATGCGTATCTCCCTGCGCCGGGAACATCGAACTGCGTCCGGCAAGCTCCGCAACGAACCCTCATTCCTCTTCTCCTATGTCCACTGGGTCACCTATCGCGCCGATAGCCGCCAGATAGTCGGCCTCGAGGCGCAAAACCTCTTCGATGTCCTCCGGAGAGTAGGCGACGCCGTGTTTTGCCTCTATCTCGGCTGCTATGTAGTCGACCGAAGCGTCGTGACCACCGGCGACTGTCTCGACCGGGTTCTTTCGATCCTGTTGTGCCAGGCCTTGCAAGTAGAAGACCTCGTATTCGAGGACCCTCCGAACATCGGCTCTTCTCAACGATGACTCTGCGGGCAACCCGGCCAGGACGTGTTTCACGGCATCTTCGATCACATACTCGAGCGGCTCGTAAGAGGGTCGGCGCTTCGCCTCCTGCCAGACGATCATCGCCACTATCACCAGCAGCACTCCTAGGAGGAGCGCAACGAATGCGACGACGACGGCCGAGGACACCCGCTAAACGTAACCGACGAGAATGCCGTGCCTAAAAGGCGTCGACAGGCAGGCTCATCAGCCTGCCATCTTCAGCTCCGGCAGCCTCTCGCCTCGCGGCGACCTTCGGCAAAACATCATCGATGAACCAGCGAGCCGACTCGACCTTGCCCAGGTAGAAGGGGTCTTCGCCGACCTTGCCGATGGCGTGCTCCGCTTGCCGGAGTAGTTGCCAGGCCACCACAACCTCGGCAACGGACTCCAACAGGGCGTTCGCCTGGAGACCCACCTCGTAGATGCGCTCCCGCTCACCGGCCATCGAGGCCATCAGGTCTTCGACCATGAACCCGAGATGAGCTTGAGTGTCGTCAAGCAGCTTGCCGAGCTGCTCCCGCTCGACGGCCAGTGGATCCTGGTCGTCGCCGCCCTTGACGAACTCGAGCACCTCCGCTGCCAGGGCAGCCAGAGTCTCACCCTGGTCACGGGCGATCTTCCTGAAGAACAAGTCGAGCGCCTGGATACCGGTGGTGCCCTCGTAGATCGTGTCGATCTTGGCGTCGCGGATGTACTGCTCTATGGGGAAGTCCTGGGTGAACCCGGCACCGCCAAACACCTGGAGTGAGGTCGACAGCAGCTCGTACGAGCGCTCGGAGGTGTAGCCCTTCACCAAAGGCAGCAGCAGGTCGTTGCGCCGCTCGAGCTGGTCGTCGCCAGGATTCATCTTGATCGCATCCTGGATCGATGCGGCATAGAGCACCATGGCTCGGAGACCTTCGACGTAGGCCTTCTGATGCATCAGCATCCGCCTCACATCGGGGTGGTCGATAATGGGGACGCGAGGTGCGTCCTTGCTGGCCATCTCCAGCATGTCGGGCCCTTGTAGACGCTCCTTCGCGTAATCGAGAGCATTCAGATAGCCGGTCGACAGCGTTCCCATGGCCTTGGTCCCGATCATCATCCGGGCGTTCTCGATGACCCTGAACATCTGGCGGATCCCGTCGTGCTTGTCGCCAACGAGATACCCCACCGCCGGGTCGCCGGTGCCGAAGGTCATCTCGCAGGTGGTCGAGCCCTTGAGACCCATCTTCTTCTCGATGTTGGTGGCGTAGACGCCGTTGCGCGGGCCGAGCGAGCCGTCGTCATTGACCAGGAACTTGGGCACGACGAACAGCGACAGGCCTTTGGTCCCCGGTCCGGCACCCTCGGGCCGGGCGAGCACCAGATGGATGATGTTCTCTGAGATGTCGTGTTCACCACTGGTGATGAACCTCTTCACACCCTCCAGATGCCAGGTGCCGTCGCCCTGATCGGTTGCCTTGGTGGTGCCTGCACCCACGTCGGACCCTGCGTCGGGCTCGGTCAGGATCATGGTGCCGGCCCACTCCTTCTCCACCCAGAGCTTGGCGAAGTCTTTCTGCTCCTCTGTCCCCTCCTCGAACAGGATCCGTGCAAACGACTCACCGCCGGCATAGAACAGGACCGTGGTGTTGGCGGCGAGCATCATCTCCTCGGCCGCCCACATCACCGTTGGCGGGACAGGGTTGCCGCCCATCTCCTGAGGCAGTCCGATAGATCCCCAACCGCCCTCTTTGTATGCGCGCACACTGGCCTTGACCGAGTCCTGGATCTTCACTTCACCGTCGACCAGCTCGAGCGGGATGCGGTCCTGGTCCTCATAGGAGGCAGCGAAGTCCTCGCGTGCCAAACGCTCGATCTCGGTGAGGATGTGGCGAACGGTGTCCTCGTCGAGATCTGCCCACTCGCCCTGTCCGAGGTAGTCCTGAATGCGGTGAACCTCGAAGAGATTGAACTCGATGTCTCGAAGGTTCGACTTGTAGTGACTCACTCCGCACCTTTCTCTCTCGTTGCTATAGCAAGGCGTCGCGCCTGGCGCGACGCCTTGCTATAGCAACACGTGAAGATTTGAGTGGTCACTCTAATTTGAATCAACGCTCAAGGAAAACGGGTTGCCACTGCCCTGACGCTACGGTGCACGCCATGCGATACAAGGCGGGTCTGGAGACGCGGGACAAGATTCTCCAGGCCACGGGAGCGCTCATCGCGGAAACCGGTCTCGAAGGCACCACCATCAAGGCGATTTGCGGTCGAGCGGGCGTGCTCCCGGGCAGTTTCTACAACATATTCGACTCCAAGGAGCAGGCGATCATCACCGTCGTCAGGGAAGCCATCAACGCGGTGGACCCAGACCCGGAGCATCTCGGGACCGACACTCTCGACGACCTCGTTGACGCCTACATCAGATTCACCGTCGAGCAGGAAGACCTGGCACGGGTGTATGTGCGGATGGCGGTGTCCGGGACAAAGGACAACTCGGAGCTGCGAGGACGGATGCTGAGGCACCACGAAGGCCGAGTCAGCAGATTTGCCGCAGCGATAGGCCGCCAACACCCGGAGCTAGCCGACGGCGAGGCCAGACAGCGGGCGGAGACCCTGGTCTCGTCCCTCAACGGGATAGCAATCCATCGCGTGCTCGACCCCGCATTCGACGTGGCACTCCACGCCCGATCCCTGGTCAACATGACCTTGGCGCCGGTCTGATGGAATTCGGGATACAGACCAGGGGTGATTGGGAGTTCATCCTCACCGCTGCGAAGTGGGCGGAGCAGCGCGGTCTCGCCGCGGTCGCCCTCCCCGATCATTATCTGCATCGAGGCAACGCTCCCGAGATGCCGGCATGGGACCATCTGGTCCATTTGGCGGCGCTGGCCAGAGAGACAACGACACCCGACCTGGTCTGTCTCGTGTCCCCCGTGACCTTCCGGCACCCGGCGGTGCTCTACAAGATGGGCGTGACCCTCGACGAGATCTCAGGAGGGCGGTTCGTCCTCGGGCTCGGCGCAGGCTGGATGGATGAGGAGTTCGAGCTCTTCGGCCTCCCCTACCCCGACCTGAAGACCCGCATGGAGATGTACGAGGAAGCCATGGCCTACATCAAGGCTGCCATGACGCCCGGCTCCGGCGGCTTCGACGGCAAGCACTACCAACTCGCCGACTTCTCGCCGAACCCGGTGCCAGCCAACCTGCGGCTGATGGGAGGTGGCGCCGGAAAGCCCAAGGCGCGCAGGATCGTCGCCCTCTACGGAGACGAGTACAACCTCTACGGAACCCATCCCGAGAAGTACGCCGAGATCAGGGAGCTGACACGGCAGGAGGCCGCAGACGCGGGCCGCGACCCCGACGAGATCACCTGGACGTCGGCCGGGCCGGGCATCGCCGCCAAGAAGGAGCCCGACTACAAGAGGATGCTGGACAAGCTGGCTGAGATCACCGATCGGTCACCCGAGGAGATCGAAACTGTCTACGAGGAACGGCAGATACCACACGGCTCCGGCTCGAAGGCCTCAGAGATGATCGCGGCTCTCGAAGAGGCAGGGTGTGAGCGCTACTACTCACAGGTCTTCGTCAACGAAGACGACCCGTCCGACTTCGGCTTAATCTTCGACGCCTACCAGCCCTGACCCAGGAGAAACCTTGAAGTTCTCATTGATGACCGAGCCCCATCTCGGCGGCACGTACGAACAACAGCTGGCAGCAGCGAAGTGGTGCGAAGACGAGGGGCTCGCCTCCTTCGCCCGCTGCGACCACTTCCTCTCCGGGGGCGACCCCACCCCGGACGCCACCGATGCCTTCGCCGTCTTGGCCGGGCTGGCCCGCGAGACCAGCGACATCAGGCTCTGTGTGCTCGTGTCACCCATCACCTTCCGGCACCCTGCCGTCATCGCCAAGAACGCAGCGACGATCGATCAGATGTCGGGAGGCCGGCTCGACCTCGGCGTGGGCACCGGATGGATGGAGCTGGAACACGTTCAACTCGGGCTCCCCTTCCCGGAGTGGCCCGAGCGATGGGCGCGGTTCGAAGAATCACTCGACTACCTCGACGCCGCATTCGGCGAAGGCACCGGAAAGCACGAAGGCAAGTACTACTCACTGGATGCCGACGTGAAGCCGAAGCCATCCGGGATACGACTTGTGGTCGGCGGCTCTGGCCCAAGCCGGACCCCGCGCATCGCCGGCGAGAGAGCCGACGAGTACAACTTCTTCATCTGCCCGCCCGACCAGGCCCGGCAGAAGATCGCCGCGATGAGAGAAGCCGCCGGCGATCGTCAGGTCGAAGCGACCGTCATGGGCGGCGCCATGGTGGGGAGGACCGAAGCCGAGTATCAGGATCGCCTGGCTCGGTCGGCGGAGTCACGGGGACTTTCCCCCAAGGAGTTGGAGGACCGCTACGTGAACAACGGCTTCCCGATGGGCACCCCCGATCGAGTGGCCGAGACTGTCGCCGGCCTCGAAGAGGCCGGCGTCGAGCGGATCTACGTTCAGTGGCTCGACCTCGACGACTCCGACGGCATGCGAGAGACAGTTGACATCGTCCGCGGGGGCTGAGCTACCGGAGGCAAGCCGGCGGCTCGCCGGCGCCGTTCCCGGGTTCGAGTTGGACATCCACCACTTCCCCGAAGGGACCAAGACCGCCGACGATGCCGCCACAGCCATCGGCTGCCCGGTGGCAGCCATCGTGAAGAGCCTCGTCTTTGTCGTTATCGACGACGCAGCCGAAGAGCCGGTGCTGGCGCTAGTCCCTGGAGACCTGCGCCTTGACACGGACAAGTTGGCCACCGTCGCGGGCGCTCAATCCTCTCGGAGGGCTTCGTTGGATGAGGTGCGGGAGTCGACCGGTTATGCGGCCGGTGGCACACCGCCCTTTGGGCACTCCTCGAACATCCGCGTGTTCGCCGATGAGTCCCTGAGACGGAACGACCCGGTGTGGGCTGCCGGAGGAACTCCCACCACGGTGTTTCCCATCTCACTGGCCGACCTCGACCGATTGGCCTCGCCGATCTGGGCCGACCTCACCTGACACATTTCCCCTATCGAGGTAGTGGAAATACCATGAGACCGTGAGCGAATCACCCCTCCTGCAAATCGAAGACCTTCACGTCTCCGCTGGCGACTTTGAGATCCTCAAAGGCGTCAACCTGACCGTGGACCGCGGCAAGATCCATGCCCTGATGGGCCCGAACGGCTCGGGCAAGTCGACACTTGCCTCAGTCCTGATGGGCAACCCCGAATACGAGGTGACCCAAGGCCGCATCTTGTACCAAGGCGAAGACGTGACCGAGGCGCCGCCAACCGACAGAGGCGCGGCCGGGATGTTCCTGGCGTTCCAGCACCCGGAGGCCATCCCCGGCGTTTCGGTCATCCAGTTCCTACGCCAAGCTTTGTCCAATCGCACCGGTGTCGACCTCACCGTGCTCGAGCTCCGACTGAAGGTCATGGACGCCATGAAGGAACTCGACATGGAGTCCTCGTTCGCCGACCGCTATCTGAATGAGGGCTTCTCTGGAGGCGAGCGCAAGCGAAACGAGATCCTCCAGATGGCGGTGCTCGAGCCAGAGCTAGCGATCATGGACGAGACGGACTCCGGTCTCGACATCGACGCCTTGAGGACTGTGGCCGAAGGGGTCAACAAGCTGACCACACCGGAGCGGGGGTTCCTCATCATCACCCACTACCAGCGCCTGCTCGAGTACATCGCCCCTCACCATGTCCATATCTTCATGGACGGCCAGATAATCGAGAGCGGCGGGCCCGAGCTGGCGGAGCGGCTCGAAGAAGAGGGATACGAGTCGTTCAAGCCGGGCGCCACAAACTCAGCCGTAGGCTGAGCGCGGTGACCGACCTCTCCTACCTCAAGGACGACTTCCCGGTCCTGGACGACGGCGTCCACTTCCTCGACTCAGGCGCCTCCTCACAGAAGCCGATCCCGGTGCTGGAGGCGATGGACAATTTTGCCCGAACGTCTTACGCCAACGTCCACCGTGGTGCCTACAAGCTCTCCGTCGCCTCGACCGACGCCTACGAGGCCGCTCGGAGACGTGTGGCCGAGTTCATCGGCTCCTCGACCGATGACGAGGTTGTCTTCACCAGAGGGGCCACCACCGCGCTCAACACCGTCGCGTTCGGATGGGGGCTCGAGAACCTCGGTGAGGACGACATCATTCTCTCTACAGAGATGGAGCACCACGCCAACCTGGTTCCGTGGCAGATGGTTGCCAAACGAACCGGCGCCACACTCGATCACATCCCGGTCACCGAAGATCATCGCCTTGACATGGACGCATATGCGGAGAAGCTGGTCCCGCGCGTGAAAGTGGTGGCGGTCACTGGGATGTCCAACGTGTTGGGAACGATGCCCGACATCCCCACCATCGCTGAGATGGCACACGCTGTCGGAGCCCGTGTCGTGGTCGACGCTGCTCAGCTGGTCCCCCACGCCCCGGTTGACGTCCAGGAACTGGGAGCCGACTTCGTCGCCTTTTCCTCACACAAGATGCTCGGCCCCACGGGGATCGGCGTCCTGTGGGGTCGGATGGACGCCCTCGAGGAAACGGAGCCATTCGAAGGTGGCGGCGAGATGATCTCAGAGGTGAGCCTGCACGACGCGACATGGGCTCCTATCCCCCATCGCTTCGAGGCCGGAACCCCGCCGATCATCGAAGCCGTCGGGCTGCACGCCGCGATCGACTACCTCGACTCGATAGGGATGGAGAAGATCTTCCAACACGACCAGGAGCTGACGGCGATCGCCCTGGAGCGCCTCGGAGATGTCCCCGGCGTCACCATTCAGGGCCCCAACGACCTCGATCGGCGTGGCGGAGTGGTCTCGATGACCATGGATGGGATCCATGCCCACGACCTGGCCACGATCCTCGACGAGCAGAACGTGGCGGTGCGAGCCGGCCACCACTGCGCCAAGCCGCTGATGAAGTGCCTCGGAGTGGCGGCCACTGCCCGAGCCAGCTTCTACGTGTACAACGAGGAAGCCGACATCGACGCCCTGGTCGCCGGATTACGACGGGCCGGCGAGTTGTTCGGAGTCAATTGATGGCACTCGAAGAGCTCTACCGAGAGGTGATCCTCGACCACTACAGGAACCCTCGCAACAAGGGCCAGCTGGATACCCCCGATGCCACGGCCCAAGGCGTGAACCCGCTGTGCGGTGACGAGATCAGCATCGAGATCCGATACGACGGCGATGTCGTTTCGGACGTGGCAGTCGTGGGACAAGGCTGCTCTATCAGCCAGTCCTCGGCCTCGATGATGACAGAGGCGATCAAAGGCAAGACCAAGGCCGAGATCGAAGACCTGGTCGACAAGTTCAGGACCATGATGTCTCTCGACGAGAGCGACGACACCGGCCTCGACCCGGAACGACCTGGCTCGGTTCTCGGAGACCTCGAAGCTCTTCAGGGAGTGCGGCAGTATCCGGTGAGGATCAAGTGCGCCAGCCTTGGCTGGAACACATTGATGGAGGCGCTGGAGTCATCCTGACTGAGCTGCACAAGGTGGCGGCCAGTGCTATGCGATGCAGCCCAGACGAGGTCGGTTCAGCCCATCGAAACACGGGCGAGCACACCATCGACGCACTCTTCGATCGAGGCCGTTGACGTGTCGAGCCGAAGCTCGGGGTCGACCGGAGCCTCATAAGGGTCGTCGATCCCTGTCATCCCCTTGATCTCCCCTGAGCGAGCTTTGGCGTAGAGTCCTTTCGGATCTCGCTCCTCGCAAACACTCAGCGGAGTGTCGACGTGCACCTCGACGAAGCCAATGCCGGCATCGTCGTGGATGGACCGGACCTTCGCGCGATCCACCTCATAAGGCGAGATGATGGGCACCAGAGTGACGATGCCGGCATCGGCCATCAGCCTTGCTACGTGCCCCACACGCCTGACGTTCTCCGATCGATCGTCGGCCGAAAACCCAAGATCCTCGTTCAAGCCATGCCGGACATTGTCGCCGTCCAGCACATATGCGATCCGACCCCTTTCGAACAGGCGCTTCTCAACCGCGACAGCCACCGTCGACTTCCCGCTCCCTGACAAGCCTGTGAGCCAAACGGTCATGCCGGCACCGCCACTGAGAGAAGCCCGAGAAGAGCCCTCGACGGCACTTGCGTGCCAGCGGATGTTCTCGGTCACGCAGCTTCGCCGGTGATCATCCCGGCACCGACCGTGGCGCTTGTCGCCTCGTCGATCACGATGAACGAGCCTGTTTGGCGATTGCGCCTGTACTCGTCAAAGAAAATCGGAGATGTGGTTCGGAGCCTCACTCGCCCAATCTCGTTGAGGGCAAGAGAGCCAGCAGACTCGTCACGGCTGAGAGTGTTGATGTCGAGTCGATACTGGAGATCCCTGATCATGGCGCGCGCCGTGCGGGTGGTGTGCTTGATGGCGTACTTGGCTCCTGAGCGAAGCTCAGATGTCTCAGACATCCATGAGACCATCGCATCGACATCCTGGCTATAGGTCGGCTGATTGTGCGGGCGACAGATCATGTCGCCTCGGGAAACATCGATGTCATCCCCCAATCTCAGCGAGACTGACATTGGGGGAAAGGCCTCGTCGACCGGTCCGTCGTAGGTGTCGATCCCGGCAATGGTGGTAGTGAAACCAGACGGCAGCACCATCACTTCGTCGCCTACCTTCATGACGCCGCCGGCGACACTCCCGGCGAAGGCCCGGTAATCCTGGTATTCGTTGCGATGTGGCCTGATCACGTACTGCACTGGAAATCGGACGTCTATCAGGTTCTCATCGCTTCCGACGTGAAGATCCTCTAGCAACTCCAGAACTGGGCGCCCGCGATACCAAGGCATGTTCTGAGACGGCTCGACGACGTTGTCACCCTGCAATGCCGATATTGGGACAAAGCGCAGGTCGTGGATGTCGAGACGAGCGGCAAATGATCTGAAGTCGTCGACGATCTCCTCATAACGATCTTCAGACCAGTCGACGAGATCCATCTTGTTCACGCAGAGCACTAAATGAGGAACACCAAGCAGAGAGGTGAGAAAAGAATGACGCCGAGTCTGCTCCAGCACCCCGTGGCGAGCATCGACGAGGATCAACGCTACGTTAGCCGTCGACGAGCCGGTAACCATGTTACGCGTGTACTGAATGTGACCCGGCGTGTCGGCGAGGATGAAGCGACGCTTCGGGGTCGAGAAGTACCTGTAAGCAACATCGATGGTTATCCCTTGCTCACGCTCTGCGCGAAGGCCGTCGGTCAGCAAGGCGAGATCAACGTAGTCGGTCCCCCGCTTTGTGCTCGCAGCCTCGACCGCTTCGAGTTGATCCTGAAAGATCTGCTTCGAGTCGTAGAGGAGTCGTCCGATGAGGGTGCTCTTCCCATCATCGACAGATCCCGTGGTGGCGATGCGTACCAGCTCGCTCACTAGAAGTACCCCATCTTCTTGCGATCCTCCATGGCTGCCTCGGCCGTACGGTCGTCTGCGCGGCTCGCCCCCCGTTCGGTGATCCGGCTCACGGCGACTTCTTCGATGATCTCATCGAGACTCGTGGCCTCCGACTCGAATGCTCCCGTGCAACTCATGTCACCCACCGTCCTGAATCTGACAGTCTTCTCCACCACTTCTTCGCCGTCGATCAGTGTGAGATAGGGAGATTCGGCCATCAGCATCCCGTCCCGCTCAAAGACTCTCCGGCGATGCGAGAAGTAAACGCTGGGCAGCTCGATGCTCTCGCGGCGGACGTACTGCCAAATGTCCATCTCTGTCCAGTTGGATATCGGGAAGGCGCGAATGTGCTCACCCATTCGATGCATGGAGTTGTAGAGATTCCAAAGCTCGGGACGCTGGTTCTTGGGATCCCATTGGCCGAATTCATCCCTAAAGCTGAGAATCCTCTCCTTTGCCCGCGCCTTCTCTTCGTCTCGACGGGCGCCGCCGAACACCATGTCGAAACGGTGCTTGTCGATTGCATCCAGCAGTGGTTCGGTTTGCAGACGGTTCCTCGACGCTCTGGGGCCAGTCTCCTCGACAACCCTCCCTTGGTCGATCGCCTCTTGCACCGAGGCAACGATCAGCTGACCACCTATTGACTCGATGGCACGATCGCGAAACTCCATCACCTCCTGGAAGTTGTGTCCCGTATCGACATGCATGACCGGGAAGGGAAGCCGGGCGGGCCAAAATGCCTTGACGGCGACATGCAACACCACTGCCGAGTCTTTCCCACCTGAGAAGAGGATCACAGGGTTCTCCGACTCGGCAACTGCCTCGCGGACGATGTGAATCGACTCCGCTTCGAGCGCGTCTAAATGGCTCAGCTGGTAGTTGGGCACAGAGTCAGATTACAACGCGTATCCCCGCTGTCACGACCCCGCGACTGGGTCTAGCGCACCCCTCCCTCGGTCATCTTCTTGATGTCGAGGGCGTCGTCCAGCTCCTCTTCGCTCATCAAGCCGGCTTCGAGGACCAGTTCCCGCACGGAGCGACCCGTCGCCACGGCCTCCTTCGCGATGCGGGCGCCGTTGTCGTAGCCGATGTGAGGGTTGAGGGCAGTGACGATGATCGCGTTGCGCTCCACCAGCTCGCGGGCTCTGGCCTCGTTGGCCTCGATGCCGTCGATGCAACGCTCCCGGAACACGTTTGAGGCGTTTGCCAGCAGGGAGACCGACTCGAGGAGATTGTGGGCCATCATCGGCATCATCACGTTGAGCTCGAAGTTGCCGTTTGCGCCACCCCAGGCAACAGCCGTGTCATTCCCGATGACTTGAGCTGCGACCTGCATCAGCATCTCCGACATCACCGGGTTCACTTTCCCCGGCATGATCGACGACCCTGGCTGGAGCGATGGGATCTTGATCTCGGAGATGCCGGAGGTCGGCCCCGACCCCAGGAACCGGATGTCGTTGGCGATCTTGAACAGAGAGATGGCGACAGTCCGCAGAGCACCTGATGCCATGACGACGGCGTCTTTGGCTCCTTGTGCCTCGAAGTGGTCAGCTGCCTCCCGGTAGGGGAACCCGGTTCGCTCTGCCATCAGAGCGATCACCGCCTCGGCAAAGCCATCGGGGGCATTGATCCCGGTTCCCACGGCAGTCCCGCCAAGGGCAAGCTCCTCTAGTTCGGGCAGAGCTTTTGAGACCCGCTCGGCGCCGTTTCTCACCTGGACGGCGTAGCCGCCGAACTCCTGGCCGAGAGTCACAGGCGTCGCGTCCATGAGATGAGTTCGGCCCGACTTCACTACGTCAGCAAACTCCTCGGCCTTGGCCTCGAGTGATTCTGCAAGCGCATCGAGGGTCGGCAGAAGGTCCTCCCGGATGGATGCCACGGACGAGACATGCATCGCGGTGGGAATGACGTCGTTGGAGGACTGCCCGAAGTTGACATCGTCGTTCGGATGCACGGACCCGTCGGCCAAGAGCTGGCTGGCACGAGCTGCGATCACCTCATTGGCATTGGTGTTGGTGGACGTGCCGCTCCCGGTTTGGAAGATGTCGAGGCCGAACTGATCGTCGAGAGACCCATCCATGACTTCGTCCGCAGCCTTACGAATGGCTCCGGCGACGTCGGCCGCTTTGAACCCCATGTCGGCCGCCACCGTGGCTGCCGAGCCCTTCTGAAGACCCAGCGCCCAGATGAAACGGCGGCTGAAACGATGCTGCGAGATGGGGAAGTTGTCGACAGCCCGCTGCGTGGAAGCTCCGTACAAGGCATCCGCCGGAACCTTCACTTCGCCCATCGAGTCCTTTTCGATGCGATGTTCCATATCCGTGACGCTACTGGCGTTACTCGGCGAGATAGTGGCTGTTGGCGTCGAACAGCCTGTCCAGCGATTCGACAATCGGGTCCGGCGAGTCCACTGCCTTCGCCGCCAGCACCATCAGATCCACCAGGCCGTGAAAGTCCGATAGCGAGATCTCCTCGTGCATCGGCACCGGCTCGGCTTCACCGACCTCGAACTGGTCCAGGTTGCCCCGGTTGTGGTGATAGTGAAGCGGGACACAGAGAGCGCCCGTCGCGTACCCGTATGAGCCGAAAGCTGTCGCTTCACAGCCACCGCCGTCCATCAGCTTGCGCTGATGACGCAAACCGGCCCTTCGGGCAGCAAAGGTGATCCGGTTGGTGAGGTCACGGTCGAAGACCGAGTGGTAGTCGCCTGTCCTTATCACCGGGCCACCGCCAAGCGGAGCGGTGGGGAGGGCTCTCGACGTCTCGATGGAGAGAATCCTCGCCGTCTTGGGGACGCTTTCAGTCTTGGCTGCGTGGAGGGCTCCAATC
The DNA here is from genome assembly GCA_028285585.1 of Acidimicrobiia bacterium. GTDB lineage: Bacteria > Actinomycetota > Acidimicrobiia > Spongiisociales > ZC4RG35 > CAXMPK01. The sequence continues at coordinate 60,936 of JANQOU010000005.1, read as the reverse complement.
AGGCCGACCTCCTCGGCCCTGGTCAGAAGCACTCCGAAATGACGCAGCTCCGGCCTGCCCCTGCACTTGTCGAGGGCAGCAAGCGCTGCGGCACAACCCGCCAGGTCGTCGCATGCAGGTGCGGCGTGAACGTCGTGCCTGGCACGCGGTCTGCGCATGCGCCACATGAGGATGTCCCCAGGCTTCACATCGCCTTTGACCTCGATGGTCCCTTTCGAGCCCGCCGGGTCGTAGTCGATCACCACCCCTCGCCCGCCGTCCCGGGAGACCACCTCGACGGCAGCTCCCTCGAAGTACTCCGGGTTGACACCACCACGAAACTCGAAACTCGCCAGATCACCCTCGACTCCCGTGATCACGAACGCCGGGTGATCCATGTGAGCAACGGCGATCACGGGTGGCTTCGTCTTGCGTCCCTTCTGGGTGATCAGGACGTTGCCGCCGCTGTCCGAAGCCGAGCGAAGGTCATCACGGCGGGCGACCCACCTCTTCACCCAATCGATGACCGCGTCCTCCATGCCGGAGGCAGTAGGGAGATTGGTCAGATCCCCCAGCCACTTCTCAACCGTGGCCTTGGAGGCCACCTAGACGTCGAAGGGTGTGTCGGTGAAGAAGTCGGAGGGCTTCTGTTTCGGAGCCTCTTCGACGACCTTCTCGATCCCCAAACGCCGTCGCACGGCGTCATAGCCGCCCTGTTCGAGCTCCTCGGCCAGCTCGGCGCCTCCAGAGTCGACGATCCTCCCGTCGATCATCACGTGGATCCGGTCGGGAGACAGATAGCGAAGAATCCGGCTGTAGTGCGTGATCATCAGCACACCGAGATCCGGGGATCGCATCTGCTCCACCGCTTCGGCGACTTGCTTGACAGCATCGATGTCGAGACCGGAGTCGATCTCATCGAGCAAGGCCACCTTCGGCTGCAAGACGGAGATCTGGAAAATCTCTGAGCGCTTCTTCTCTCCACCGGACAGGTCGTCATTCAATGACCTCTCGAGAAACGGCTCCATGTTGAACTGCTGAGCCGCTTCGTCGATCCTCGACACGGCCGTGGCCTCGTCTATGCCGCGCTCCTCGGACGCCTCCAGCATGAACTCCCTCAGCCGGACACCGGGGATCTCGGTCGGGTACTGGAAGCTCTGCATCAGCCCAAGCCGCGCCCGCTCGTCGATGTCCAGGGAGAACAGGTCTTCTCCTGCGACCGCCGCGGCCCCTTCGACCGTGTATCCGGTCTTGCCGGTGAGGACATGACAGAGAGTCGACTTGCCCGACCCGTTGGGGCCCATGACGGCATGCACCTCGCCGAAGGGGATCTCTATGGACAACTCGTTGAGGATCTGCTTGCCCTCGACGCCAGCCGAGAGTCGATCAACCTTCAAAGCAACTGTCATGATGACTCCATATCGAGAAAGACCTTGCCGTCTTCGATCACAACGTCGTAGACGGGAACCGGAGCCGTAGCCGGCAGCGATGCCGGAACACCCGTCTCGAGGTCGAACTCCGACCCGTGCCGCGGGCACTCGACTGAGCGATCCCACAACTCGCCCTCTGCCAGCGAAGCTTCGGCGTGACTGCAACGATCGCCGATGGCGTAGACACTTCCATCGATCTTGAACAGTGCAATCCGTTCCTCGCCGACGGTCACCTTGAGCCCACGATCGGCAGGAAGCTTGTCGAGGTCAGTTATCTCTACCCTCATGCCACCCGGCCTTCATCTTGTGCATGCACGAACCGGCGGAACACTTCCGCAGACACCGGCTCGGCGAGACCCGCAACCGGAAGCCTGTCGACGACCTCCTGAAAGAAGCCCCTGATCAGGAGACGCTCGGCCCGTACCCGGGAGAGCCCTCTACTCAGCATGTAATAGAGATGATCCTCTTCGAGGGGGCCCACCGACGATCCGTGGCCACAGACAACGTCGTCGCACAAGATTTCGAGGTTCGGGACCGAATTCGCTTTGGCGTTCTCCGAGAGGACGAGATTGCGGTTCGTCTCAAAAGTCGATGTTCGTGTCGCGTCCTTCTCAATCCGGAGCAGACCAGTGAAGACGCTCTGGGAGTCGTCTTCGACAGCTCCCTTCAGAAAGACGTCAGATGATGTGTTCTTACCGGAGTGGTTGATCACCATCCGGTAATCCAGGGTCTGAGACCCTTCGCCGAAGTAGAGGCCTCCGACCTCGGATGAGCATCCGTCACCTTCGAGGTCCACGGCCAGGTCGAGTCTGGCGAAGTCCCCGCCAAGGCCAACCTCCCCAACACGGCCGCTCGCGTCGCGACCCAGCTTCATCCGCTGGTGGATGACGTTGGAGGCCTGATGGTCGAGCCCTTGCACCGACAGGTACCTAAGACGCCCACCGGCGGCGATGTTGAGATCGACGTTGGGGACCATGAGCAGGCGCTCGCCCTCGGCGGACCGATAAACGACAAGGATCTGTGCTTCGGCATTGACTCCGACGTCGACGGCGATGTGCGGGAAGGAGGCGACGCCCGGTGTGGAGCCTTGGACTTCAATGACCAACGGCTCTTCCACGAAGGTGCCTTCGGGAACGGTGATGAACAAGCCGTCGGCGGCAAACGCAGCATGAGCGGCCGTCAGCTTGTTGTGATCAGGAGCAACCAGACCGAACTCTCGCTCCTCCGAGTCGCGGAGCCTCGCCAACTGCAAACTGTCTGATGACGCTTCGACAACGTGACCATCGACGATGAGGACATGCCCGGACGTATCGCCAACCGAGGTGAGAAACGGCCCGTCAGGCAATGCCTCTCCCGGCTCCAGAGCTGCTTGGAGGTCCGAGAACTGGTGGTCGTACTCGACATAGCGCCAGTCCTCCTCGACACCCGTGGGCTCATCCAGCGCTTCGAAGACAGGGAAAGCCGCCGCCATCTGCGACTTGCGCCATTCGGGCAGGCCTGCTGTGAGAATCGGGATCAATCCGGCATCAAAAGCGGTCAAGAGTCACTCCAAAGGGAACAGTCGAATCGTATTTCCACTATGGCGATAGTCCTAATTACTCCACCGGGAGCAAAGCACCGACGGTGACCTCGGACACGGCATTCCAGAGCATCCACCCCAGGCCGAAGTACTCGGCGGAATCGATCTGAGCCCGCACTTGCGATGCGTCGTAGCCAAAGTCCTGGAGCCAGGGTCTCACAACCACGTTGCGCGGAAGTCTCTCGATCCCGTCTTCCAGGGCGTTCTTGACCATGGGCCCCGGGTTGTCGTTCGGGTTCTCGAACCCATACCAATTGGCGGAGTAGTGGGACGGGTACACCATCGGCGAGACCACGTCGACGATCATCGCCACCTCCTCCCACTGCTGGCCGATGAAGCCGTCGTCGCGAGCGGTGGTCAGGAAGCCAAAGATGTCGGCAGCCACCGCACACCCCATGGGATGAAGCAGAGACACCGCCTCGGCGAGGAAACCACTGATGGTCGGCACCCGCACGTCGTCACCGACACCCTGATCGAGCACAGCCGAGTCGGTCAACCGGTCAGGGAACCTGACGTAGTCGAATTGGATCTCGTCGATACCGAACTCGCAAGCTTCGACGGCGAGTTGAAGCCCGTACCGCCGTGCGTCGGGGTCCGTCGGGTCCAAGAAGAACTGCCCGCGAGACTCAAACGGACCGTTGGCCGCAGAATCCCAGATGGCCATCGAAGGCTTGGCCTTGGCGGTGATCGGGTCGTTGAACAGGACGATCCGGCCGATGACGTAGAGGTTCTCGTTGTGGGCCAGATCAACGACGGTTTCCAGGTCGTAGGCGTTCTTGTCGGCTCCAACCTCAATCGCCGTCTCATTGGAAGTCCGGTAGTAGACGTGGCCCTTCTCGTCCTTGAGATCGATCATGAGAGCGTTCAATTCGGTGCTTCGTGCCATCTCAATGAATCGAGCGAGCTCGTTTTGCACCATCGGCCCGGTGATGTGGACTGCGCGAGCTGAGAAGTGGGACAACTCCACCAGGGCCTCGCCGCCCCCGCCGTCCCACTCAAAGGTGGCGGACTGCCAGGCAGGCCGGCGCACCGACACCTCTCCCGGCTCCGCCCCACGGATGATGAAGTGGCCTTCGGCGTCGGTCACCGCCGACGATGCCTCTGTAGTGACGACCGCGGCCAAAACGCCAACCCCTTGGTCGTCCACAACCCGGCCACGAAGCACTCGCGCCTTGAGCACCACGTCGACAACCCCTTCGGGCGCCTCGGCGACTGTGAGCATCAAGGGAACATGACCGGGGGCACTCACCTCGAGGACGGTCGACGAACGGTCCCACTCCATCGGAATCCGGCCGGCATCGTCCGAGGTGCCCACCTGAGTGCCTTCTATGTCGACGATTGCTGCGGCCACAGGCTCCCCCAGGTCATCAACAACCTGAAGCTCATAGGGAGTGGCCCGCCCGAGCAATGACCAGCCGGCCCAAGCCGCCCAGACGATGGTGAGCGCGACCAGCAATCGAAACTGGGTTCGGCGGGTCACGGGAAGCAAAGAATACCGAGCCAAAAGCGATAGTCGACGTGGCATCCGCCGTCACACAGGTTTCGGTTGCCAGATTCAACCAGGACCTGTAGTTTTCCACAGGGGGCCGTTAGGAGGCCGAGTTTGGGGAAGGCCATCAGGGCCAGTGATGCAAGACCAGAGCGTGGCGCCAGCCCCGCTGACACCGTTGGTCTGTACCTCGACGAGGTCTCCGAACATGAGCTGCTAACTGCTGAAGACGAAGTCCATCTCGCCCGCGCCATGGAGCTGGGCAAGAAAGCAAAGGTGATCGTCGAATCCGGCGATTTCAAACGTGCCGAGCGCGCCAAGCTGATGCGGGCCATCGCTGCCGGCGACGAGGCCAAGATGACCTTCATCCGCTCCAACCTGCGGCTCGTCATCTCGATAGCAAAGCGATACACCGGGCGCGGCCTCGATCTCCTCGACCTCATTCAAGAAGGGAACCTGGGGCTCATCCGGGCTGTGGAGAAGTTCGACTGGCGCAAGGGCTTCAAGTTCTCGACTTATGCCACATGGTGGATCCGGCAGGCCATTACCCGAGGCTTGGGCAACAGCGGCCGGACCATCCGACTTCCGGTTCACATGGTCGATGTCGTCCGCACGGTCCACGACACCAAGCAGAGCTTTCTCGACCAATACCACCGCGCTCCGACTCTCGAAGAGATCTCAGAGGCATCGGGTCTCGATACGGAACGGGTGATGGCGGCGTTGCAGGCCCCGGCGGAGACCGTGTCCCTCGACAGGCCAGTCGGAGAAGACGGCGACGTCTCCTTGCAGGACTTCGTCGAGGACGCAGCCGCCGCCAACCCGGAGGACCGCGCTGCTGCCGCCTGGCGACGCGAGCGGCTGGTCGTGGCCCTGGGACATCTCGATCACGAGGAGCAGCAGGTGCTCTGGCTCCGCTTCGGCTTGGACGGTGACGAGCCTTGGACCCTTTCGGATGTGGGCAAGGTGATCAACTCGACACGGGAGCGCGTCCGTCAGATCGAGGCTCGCGGCCTGGCCAAGCTCCGGCACCCTTCCTGCGACATCGACCTCTCCGGCCTGCTCTAGCCCGGCGAGCCGCTGCGCACTCCCCTCGACCGCGCTGTATCAGGTTGCGCCTCGTGCGACGTCATGCAGCGCAGACGAGGAGAAACAGTGAGCCGCTCAGCGAGTCAGAGGTCAGAGACCGCGGAGCACCTCTTCGAGGATGGTGTAGCCCTCATCCGCCTCATCCTCGGTGATCGACAATGGTGGCGCCAGCCGCAATCCGTTGCCGTAAAGGCCGCCTTTCCCCACCAAGAGGCCCCTCTCCCGAGTCGCCTCTAAAGCCTCCGCTGCCTTCTCTGGTGCCGGCTCGCCGCCAGGCCCGACCAGCTCGACACCGATCATCAGGCCCTTCCCTCGAACCTCGCCGATCACATCCAGCTCTTCTCCGAGAGGCACAAGATCCTGCATCAGCTTGTTTCCCACCTTCAACGAGTTGGTTTGAAGATCGTTGTCGAGGACGTACTCGAGATTGGCGAGGGCACCGGCCGTGGCCAAAGGGTTGCCGCCGAAGGTGCTCATGCCGATGGATGGATACGACTCCATGATCTCGGCTCCCGCGATGACGCCGCCAACGGACAGCCCGTTGCCGATTCCCTTGGCGAAGGTGATCAGATCCGGGGTGATCCCATGCGCCTGATATCCCCAAAACGTCTCACCGGTGCGGCCCCAGCCGGTCTGCACCTCATCTGAGATGAAGAGGATTCCGTTCTCGTCGAGCACCTCTTTCATCGCGCCGAAAAACCCGTCGGGTGGGGTGACGAAACCACCAACACCTTGAATCGGCTCGGCGATCATCGCTGCGACATCACCCGCCGTGGCCACTGTCAGCAGGTCGCGCAGGTCGTTTACGCAGGCGGCGATGAACTCCTCGTCGGGGAGGTGGCCGAACGGGCTGCGCAGCTTGTACCCCCCGTGAACGTAGGTCACCTGGAAGGGTGAAAAGCTGGTGCCAGACCACGTCTTCTGCCCGGTGACCGAGGTCACCGAATGCGACTTGCCGTGATAGCTCCCGCGCATCGCCAGCACCTGGTTCGACTTGCGATAGGTGGTGGCCAGCGCCAGGGCTGTGTCGTTCGCCTCGGTCCCCGAGTTGGTGAAGAAGACCTTGGCGTCGGGAATCCCGGACAGTTCGGCGATCTTCTCCGCCAGCTCGATCTGCGACTCGATCAGGTACAGCGTGGAAGTGTGCAGCATGCGGTCCGCCTGCGATTTGATGGCCTCGACGACTTCGGGGACGTTGTATCCGCTCATCGTGACCAGGATCCCGCCAAAAAAGTCGAGATAGCGGTTGCCTTCGGCGTCGGTCACATGGCGGCCGTCACCGTCGACGATCGATATCGGTTGCTCGTAGTAGAGGGGGGACCACCCGGGTAGAACCGCCCGGTGCCGCTCGTATAGCTCGGCGTGCTTGCCCATTCGCCGTCCTTTTCTTCTATGTGCCCCGCAAATATCGCACAAACATGAGGCGATCACCGAGCAAAACCCGGTCGCGTCGCATTTCCTGGGGTGGCACCAGCTCACCTCCACGGGCGATTCGGGGCGAATCCCCCGAGAGAAGCACCGGAGCCACCGACAGGTTGATCTCATCAACGAGCCCCGCGAACGCGAACTGGCCGTTGAGTGTGGGCCCGCCCTCGAGAAGGATGACCTTGGCGGCAGCGAGGTGGTTGAGGATCGTGGCTGGCTCCAAATCGGGAAGAACCGCCACGTCCGCGGCGTCACCGATCATGACCAGTTTCGATGGATCGGCTTCCGTGCTCGTGAGCAGGAGCGGCTTGTGCTCCGGGTCACCAAAGACACGAGCCTCGGGATTGACGCTCAGGCGCCCGCTGACGATCGCAAGTGTGGGCGTCTCGGCCATGCCCAGCTCTGCTCGCAACGCCCGGTGCTCGGCGTCGAGGGTCACCGGGTGGTAATCCTCGGCTGCGACGGTGCCTGCGCCCACCAATATGACGTCTGGGACCGCTCGAATCGCCTTGAACATCTCCCGGTCGTCCTCGTCGCCGAAGGCGGAAGACTTGCCTGATATCGCCGTCCCCCCGTCGATTGAAGCGATCATGTTCATCATCACCCAAGGCCGATCAGGGCCTTCTCGCCGTTCGGAGAGGACGAGACCGGTTGGGTCCACGGCTTGATCCTGGGCTTCTGCGTGACGAAGCATCGTGACCAAACATAACCCAGCCCCAGACGAACCACTTTTCGCCGGAGCTGCCCTAGATTCGGGAGCAATGCGCAAAGCCTTGGCCGCAGGATTCGCCTTCGCACTCGTGGTGACGGCGTGCTCGTCCGACGAGCCGGCGAACACCAGCACAACCACGACGACCGCACCGACGACAACCAGCACCACGGAGCCTCTGCCCCCACTCGCCGTCAGCTCCCCCTCGCTTCAGGAAGGAGAGTTGGTACCGACGCAGTTCACCTGCGACGGGGCGGACATCAACCCGCAGCTCGACATCGTCGGGCTCCCGGACGAGACAGCCGCTCTGGTCCTCATCGTGGACGACCCGGACGCACCGGTCGGCACTTGGGATCACTGGGTCGAGTACGACATCGCCGCAGAGCGTGGCGACCACACGATCCAGCAGGGCTCAGGTCAGATCGGGATCCAAGGCGTCAACAGCTGGAACCTCACCGGATACGGCGGACCGTGCCCACCGCCAGACGAGCAGCACAGATACTTCTTCACCGTTTATGCCCTGAGCGAGCGCCTGGGACTGCCGCCGGGCATCGACTCTGCCGGGATCCGCACCGCGATGGAGGGAAAGGTCCTCGGCGAAGCTCAGTTGATGGCGCTCTACGGACGTTGAGCCCGACCGGCTAGCGGTTCAGCCTCTCACGCACCGTTGAGATGTCGCCTTGCCAGGCGTTGACCACCAGCACCGTCTCGAACCCCATGGCGATGTTGATGTTCAACATCGGCTCGTTTGATCCGGCGTTGCCGGTCTCGATGTGTGTTACATCGGGGAACTCGGCCATGAAACGCTCGAGCATGGCCGCTTTCATCCAACGCCCGAGGCCCTTGTTCCGATGTTCCGGGTCGACACCGGTGTCGTCTTGGACGCCGAGCCAAGGCTCGTAGCGCTGATTCATCAGAACCGTCAGCCCGGCGAAGTCCCCTGTCGGCCCATGCACAGCGGCACAACCCCGGAACTCGAGCCCTTTTGGCCCGTAGCTGTTCTCGATGCTGCGCCACATCTCCGGAGTCATGTTGAAGTCCTCGAGCTCCAGCCCTTCCAGTGGGGCTGAGTTCATGACGTTGTTGACCCGCGCCCAGTTCTCCAGATGCTCCTCCGGCACCACGCTGTCGAAGAACATCAAGCTGTAGTCGGCGGCACGCTCCGAGGCATTTGCGATCCAGTCCTTGATCAGATCCCAATCGACATCGCCAACAGCGAGCCTGCTGACCCGCTCGCCCAACGCCATCTTGAGGCCCAATGACTCGAGACGCGGCTCCGCAGGCGAATTCTCCGGAGCATCGATGATGAGCTTGCTCCGGCCCTCCTCCTCCAGGTCGTCCAGGCTGTGCCCAAGCAAGCCCGCCCCCACTCCACGTCGCCGGTAGCTGTCTTTGACCGCAGTGACGATCAACCCTGAGTCTTCGTGGTCTGCCCAGGTGGTGGCGCGTGAGGAGCCGACCACATCGTCGCCGTCTAGAGCAACCCACCATTGCTCCTTGCGGTGCACACCCTGTGGGGCGCGCCAATTCGCCTTGTGATACTCCAGAGTGAGGTCGGGATCATCCGGATAGAAGTTCCGGTGACGATCCACCGAAGCCTCGTGTATGCCTTGCAGGACATGGTCGCTGACCGAGTGGATGTCGATCTTTCGGTACTCAATGGCCATCAGTTGGACATCCTCTCTCTGGCTTTAGCCAGATCTCCTTGATAGACGTGGCGCTTGTGCATTTCCCGGTAACCCATCGCGACGTTGATGGCGAGCATCGGTGCGTTCGAGTCGGCGTTACCCGTGTCGATCCGCTCCACCGGATGGCCGGCGTCGAGCAGATGCTCGATCAACGCTGCCTTGAGCCAACGACCTATGCCTTTGTTGCGGTGGTCGGGGTGAGTGACCGTCTCCCACTGCCAGGCCTGCTCCGGCCAGAGCCGGTCGGTCTGAATCGTCGTCGAGCCCACGTAGTCGCCTGATGGCTTGTGAACCGCGACATAGGTGTGGAGGTCGTGTTGGGTGGCGTCGGCCTGGGCGACGATGTCCTGCCACATCACGGGGGTGAAAACCTCGGGCTCCTGCTCGTAGTCATCGAGCGGGGCGGTGTTCATCTGATACAGCAACTCGGTGTACTTCTCGACGATCTCGGCGCCGGCGAGGTTCTCGTGATATTGAAGCTCGTAGTCAGAAGCTCTCTCCGAGGCTCGCTCGATCCATGACCTCATCAACCCGTGGTCAACCTCTTGAGCCAGGAGACGGCTCACTCGATCGACATACACCATCTTCAACCCGAGGCCCTCCAGCCAAGCCTCCGCCGGAGACCCGATGGCACAGTCGGTCTCGACACGGGTTCGCTTGTCCTCCTCGAGGATATCGAGAGCAGGCTGGGCGAGCTTGGCAGCGAGACCCTGACGCCTCACGTCCTCACGGATGTGCACCCGCACCAAGCCGTTCTGAAGATTCTGAGTCCGATTCCGCCAGGCGACAGCAACACCGACGATCTCGCCGGCATCATCTCGCATGATCCAGCGGTCGAATAGATGGTCGTCGACCGTGTGGCGCCAGTTGAGGATCTGACGCTCCGCCGGCATCTGCGGGTCACCAGGCCGCTCCTCGGCATGCACCATCTTGTAGTACTCCCACATCTCCAGAAGCACCTCTTCGGGCGCGCCAAGCGGGTCGATCTTTTGAATGAGGAAACCCATGAGTGCGGGAGGCTAGGAGGGCCTCACTCAGCGATGTATGCGAATTACCCCGCCAGGGTGCTCGACGTCGTGGGCTCGGCCGGAGCCGGGATGGCGATCTCGTCGAGACCACCCGTTGCGGCCCAATAGGCGACCCAGATGATCAGCCCGACAACAAGCACTTTGAGAACGGTGTTGGTCGAAGTGGATGGCTGTCCCTGATAGGTCACAATTCCCCAGAAGTCCGCGTCTGCTCAGCGTAGACCGTGACCTGCGCGATCGGTTGTCAGCCGAGGGCGCTACTCCTCGGAGTCGTCGTCTTCCGTCGCCGCCTCCGCGGAGTCAACGATGTCGTGTGGCTCGTCGGCCACGATGACACCCTTCTCCATCAACTTGGGAATGATCTGGTCGGCCAACTCTGCCGCCTGAGCCTCACCCATCTTGGGGCCGAGCTTGGTCTCGATCTTGACTCGGGCCTCCGACTCCGTGATCCCGTAGTACTCGTTCTTCTTCTCGGCGAGCACCTTGCCGACCACGTAGACGATCCCGGCAAAGAGCAAGAACTTGAAGATGAAGCGGAATGGATGACGTGCCTTCTCTACTTCAGCTGCCATAAACACCTCCGAACTCGACTCTAACTCAGCCCCGGAATTGCGTTTTCGCGACCTCTCATCTGATCCTTCATATGGGTATCGACATGGCGTAGCTTCGTCTTCAGACGTATGAGATTTGTTGTCGCCGGGCTTGTGATCACAGTCCTGGCTCTGGGGATTTGGTTGTTCTGGCCACAAGAAAACGTGGTCGAGCCGGCTACGACCACTGTGGCGGCCTCGCCCACGACGACAGTTGCCCCGACTCCGACGACTGCCGCCGCGACAGCTACATCCACCACCGGACCGGAGTCACATGTGGTGACCACCGTTGAGGAAGCCGAAGAGATCCTCCGTGAGCTGTGGTTCGGCTGGTTCGAAGGGATCTACAACCAGAACATCGACCGGATACGCGAGGTGGTGATCCTGGAGGAAACGGTTCAAGCAGCAAACGATCTGTTTGGACAAATGGCGTTTTCAACTATTCCAACAGCGGACGCGATACAGGTAAATGGCCTCCAGATACTCAGATCTGACAGCGAATGCCTCGCTCTCTTCGGCTCTCTCGACGTCGCCGACTTCCGACCCGAGGCCATCGGCACAAGCGGTGTCTACGTCATTCGTCGTACTTCGAACTTGTGGAAACTCATGACAGTCTGGACCAGTCCTGACGACTTATGGGAGACGGATTGCGCAGTCTTGTTGCCATAGCCATCTCCGTCGGACTTGCAATCCCCGCAGGAGCAGCTGCGTTCAGTTCCTGCTGGGTCACCCAAGTTCAAGATCCCGACACGGGCTTCATGCACCAGGTCACTCGTTGTCGCATCGCCGGTGGGGATGTCATCGACTACACCTCGGACGGCGATGTCCCCTCGGTCCTCTATGCCCAGACCGGCACCGATCTCAGCGGGCAGTGCTGGTACTACACCTCCGCTCCCACCCAATACGTCATCCTGGCGCAATACGCCGACGGGTCGGCCGACATCGGATTCGACACCGACCCGTCCGTCCCCGGTGGCATCGTCGCCATCGGCCCGACACTCCCCCGCTGCACCTCGGAACCGGTCCCCGTCGCCGACCCGCGTGCCGACGCCTGGGCTTACGTCACCCAATACATCCACCCGCCACCGACGCCCGAGCTGAGCCCGGCCACAGGTGACGGTGTCACCGGGCTGGAGACCTTTGTCGGAGTGCCGGTGCCTGACCTCCACACCACCCAAATCGGCAGTGGAAGCTCAACCCTCGACATCTACATCGAAGTGTCGGTCGTGGTAGTCGACTGGGGCGACGGAACAGCAAAGACATATCCGGCCACCGATCGTGCGATGGCCGGATATCCCGACGGGTTCGCCACCCATGTCTATGAGACCAAGAACGAGGACGGAGTCCCGATCACTGTCTCCTACGACTGGACGGCACGTTGGCGAGTGGCCGGCGGCACATGGGAAGCCCTGGCCGTCCCCGACACGGAGACAACAGTCGTCTACCCAATCGCCGAGGTCGTCTCCGACCTCACCGGCTAGACCGGCCTACAGATCGATCAGGTTCGCTGTGATCTGGAACGGGCCGGCTTCGCCCACTGTGACGAAGTAGGCAAAGGCAACCAGAGCGCCACCCGTGATCGACAGGTTCTTCATGAAGCTCGACATCTCGCCGTTGCGAACCATCGGGTCGTCATCGGTCCAGAAGTGGTGAACGACAAACGCGGTGACGAGAGTGAAGAAGCCGAACATCAGAGCACCCAAGTCCGGGTAGATGCCGAGTATCACCATCAGGCCGGCCACCAGCAGCCAGGCACCCGAAGCCAGCACCCAGAATCGGGCGTTCTTCAAACCACGAGACTCTCCGTAGGCGGCGGTATCGGCGGTAGCTCCGAAGTGGCCGCCAAAGGCAGCACCGACGGCGATGAGCGCAAACAAGATCCGCCCGACCAATACGACAATGTCCATATGACCTCCTAGACGTGACGGTGCTTCGACTTCAGGTTACGCACCGAGGGTTACCGCGAGCAGGCCCTTTGCTAGGTCTTCGTCGCCAGGATCGACCACATCAACGGGAGACGCTCGCGCCCTTCTTTGAGCCTGAAACGGCCATCCTCACCCAATTGGTTGATCGGGCCCGATTCCCATTCGAGTGAGTCATAGTCTTCGACGCGGTCGATCCGAAGACCGGCATCGATCAGCGCCTGAAGCACTTCCGCCACCCCGTGATTCCACTCGTAACTTCCCTTGGAGGTCAACACACCTTCACCGGCGTAGGTGGTCTCCTCTTCCCAGTACGTCGGCTTGTCGATCTCGAAGTAGGGCCACTTGATCACGATCTCGTCGTCGTCACGCTCATCGTCGATCGTCCAAACAATCGGATGCGCCTCGCGCATGTAGAAGATCCCGCCCGGCTCGAGGAACGAACCGACGACCCTCCCCCACTCGGCGATGTCGGGCAGCCAGCAGATTGCGCCGACACCGGTGTATACGACGTCGAAGGGCTCCCCGAGAACAGAGGGTGCGTCGTACATCTCGCTGACCAGGAACCTGGCCGGCGTCCCCGACTCTTCGCTCAACTGCCTGGCCAACTCGATCGATTTCGGAGAGATGTCCACGCCGGTGACTTCGGCGCCATGTCGAGCAAGACCGATGGTGTCGGTCCCGATGTGACATTGAAGATGGAGCAGCTTCTTTCCGGTTAACGGCGGCATCCGCTCCGCATCGAAGCTGGCCACCTCGCCGACGAAATTGGGATCATCGAGGAACCGCTGGATCCCATAGATGTCGGACCCGTAATGAATAGCGGCGCGGGAGTCCCAGTTGGCGCGATTGGTTTCCATGAATTCGTCCACGGGCATAACGTGCCTCCTCGTTGAAGCCGCCTAGATGATGGCGCGGCGCCCGAAATTCAGAGGGACCTTTTTCGTGAACCGATTCTTCACCCACCTCGAGTGTGGCAACTGTGGCAAGAGCCACGACGCCGACCGACTCCAGACCACCTGTGGTGCTTGTGCAGGGCCGCTGCTGGCGCGCTACGACCTTGCCAACCCGGAGATGCCTTCCCTAGATGAGGTGATGAGCCGACGACCTGGCCAATTCCGATTCCACGAGGTGCTGCCCACCGCCGCCGGCGGCGGCACCCCGACTCTTGGCGAAGGCGCCACCCCGCTGATCGAATCGCGGCCACTCGGTCCTGGTGTGCACGTCAAAGACGAATCGCAGAATCCGACTGGGTCGTTCAAGGCGCGGGGCATGGCGGTGGCGATAGCGCGCAGCGTCGAGCTGGGAGCGACTGAGTTCTGCCTTCCATCGAACGGGAATGCCGGCGGAGCCGCTGCGGCATACAGCGCCTTGCTCGGCGTCAAGGTCGACATTGCCGTGCCGGCCAACACGCCCCAGGCCCTTGTCGACGAAAGCCGTGCCTTGGGGGCCAACGTGACTCTCGTCGACGGGACCATCGCCGACGCCGGGCGGATCCAGAAGGAAAAGGCGGTAGCCAACGGCTGGTTCTCCGTGGCAACGCTTCACGAGCCCTACCGCATCGAAGGGAAAAAGATGATGGGCTACGAGTTGTTCTGGGACCTGGGCCGCATGCCAGATGTCGTCCTCTATCCGACCGGAGGCGGCACCGGCCTGGTCGGCATGATCAAAGCCTTCGACGAGATGGAGCAGCTCGGGTGGATCGGCTCCGAGCGGCCACGCATGGTCGCAGTGCAGGTGGAAGGGTGTGCACCGATCGTGAGAGCCCATCACGAAGGCCTCGACAGCGCACCTGCCTGGGAAAACCCCGACACAACAGCAGCGTTTGGGCTGCGTGTCCCCTCTGCGCTCGGTGATCAGCTCATGCTCAAAGGTCTGCGTGACACCAATGGGACGGGGGTGGCTGTCAGCGAGACAGCAATGCTCGACGCCACCGACCGTCTTGCCCGAGAAGCGGGGATCTGGGGATCGCCCGAAGGTGGTGCGGTCCTCGCCGCTTACGAGACACTCCGGGACTCGAGTTGGCTCGAAGCCGGAGAGACCGTTGTGCTGTTCAACACCGGCAGTGCGCTGAAGTACGTGTAACTTCGGCTCATGCCAGTCACCAACGCCCCCGTACTCGTCACCGGAGCAACAGGATTTGTCGCCGCCGAGCTGGTCAAGCAACTGCTCGACGCCGGTTACTCCGTCAGAGGGACCACGCGGAACGTCGAGAAGGCCAAACAAGACGGGTACCTGACGGGAGTCCCCGGTGCCGCCGACCGCCTGGAGCTGGTCGCCGCCGACTTGCTGGACGACGGCGCCTTCGACGCCCTGATGCAAGGCTGCGAGTACGTGATGCACACCGCATCTCCCTACATCATCGATGTGGAAGACCCGCAACGAGACCTGATCGACCCGGCGGTGCGCGGCACTCTTTCCGTCCTCGAGGCAGCAAAGAAAACGCCGAGCGTGAAGAGAGTTGTCCTCACCTCGTCGTTCGCCGCAATCTCGGGTGAGGCCCGCGACCACGTGTGGTCCGAGGAGCACTGGAACGATGTCTCATCTCTCGACAATTCCCCTTACTCGTACTCCAAGACCCTCGCTGAGAAGGCAGCCTGGGACTTCGTGGAACAGAACGAGGTCGACTTCGACCTGGTTGTTGTGAACCCAACCGGGGTGATCGGTCCCTCGGTGGTCCCACATGTCAACGCCTCACACCAGTTCATCGTGGCGGCGAGCCGCGGCGAGTACCCCGGCATCATCAGCCTGGCGTTTCCGTTCGTCGACGTTCGGGACGTAGCCCTCGCTCACGTCAGAGCCATGGAGAAGCCCGAGGCCTCGGGTCGCTATCTCACCAGCGCACCCGCCCTGTCCTTTCGCCGGATGGTGGAGTTGGCAAATGCGGAAGGGTTCGGCGAGAAGTACAAGTTCCCGACTCGAAGCCTCGACAACGCCTTCGGCAACGCCATCGTCAAGTTCGCGGCCAATTTCCAGCCGAAAGGCACCCGCGCCTTCCTCAAGATGGCGATCGGGCAGGAATACCGCCTCGACACGTCAAAAGTGCAAAACGAGCTTGGGCTCGAGTTCCGCAACATCGACGAGACCTTCGTGGATGCGATGCACGATCTGGAGGCTTGGGGCCACCTCGGCTGAGTACTGCCGGCCGTCGCTAGGGTCGGCAACGTCTCGATATGCGTTCCTCTCACCTTCTCGCGCTGGTCGGTGTCGTGGTTTTGGGCGTCGGTTTTCTCCTCGTGTTTGACCGAGAGCCCGAACCCACTGCCGAAGTCGCTCCCTCATCCACACTGGCTGACATGCCCTCAACAACTCAACCGTTGGTTCTTGCCGCCGAGTTGCCCGGAGCTGACGAGATCGCCACAGGTGAAACTGAGCTGACCGAAGCTGCGATAGCCCGCTCGACTACAACCACCGTTGCACCGGCCACGACCACTGCGACGGCACCTCAACCGACCGCAAGCCCGTCGCCAACCACCACGACAGCGACTACCCAGCCAGCGCCATCGGGTGGATTCAACAGCGGCCACGAGAGTGATTTCCGCTCCCGGATCAACTCCCTGAGAGCGTCTGAAGGCTTCGACGCTCTGGCTTCGAGTGGCTCACTCAATTCGCATGCGAGAAGCTGGTCTCAGACCATGGCCGGGTCCGGGCAGCTCGGGCACTCGGGGTTCGGCGCCGAGAACGTCGGAAGAGGAGGATCGGTCGGCGGCATCTTCAATGCGCTGGCCAACAGCGGCGGGCATCGGGTCAACATGCTTGGCGACTTCACGCACTTCGGTGTCGGCGTGTGGGTGGACGGTGATGGTGTGATCTGGACCACCCATGTGTTCAGCCGGTGATCAGCCTCGCATGATCGGACGCAGGTAGCGCATCCCAGCGACTGGCTCGGCGGCGGCAACGGCTAGCGCTCCCCCACCTATCGCTCCTGCAATCCCAGGAGCCATGACGTCGACTCCGGCCATGTAGAGGCCTTTGATCCCAGTTTTTGGCTGGAGGTTGTCGCTGGTGAAGCGACGGGGCTCGGACGCCAACCCGTAGATGGACCCTCGATGTGACCGTGCAAAATGGTGCGTCGACAATGGCGTGGACAGCTCAGAGAAGTTGACCAGTTGGCGCAGCTGCGGATAGTGCTCGAGGTATTGCTCCAATAACGCTGCTGAGACCTGTTCCTTGAACTCGTCGTACTCGGCCGGTCTCTTCTTCCAGCGGGAGCCGAGCCATGGCTCGTAGGTGTCCCAAGGGACGAACGTGATGATCTCACCAGTGTGTCGCTGGCTAGGCCCGGGCTGGTGTGCCGGGTCTTTCAATGACGGGAAGCTGCAATAGAGGACGTCGGCTCGCGGGAGGCCACCGCCGGGGTTGATCGACCAGATGTCCCGCTCCATGTCCCACGTCTCGTAGAACCACTGCGAATAGCGCGAGCCACCGGCGGCGGCCACATCTCCCTCGAAACCCAGATAAAGACTGACGTGCGCAGGGCCGGGGGTCAGCGTCGCGGGCTCGTGCAGTGTGCCTTCTGGAAGCATGGCGGCAGTCAGCGGAGCGCCGGCAGCGCTGACCACCGAGTCGGCTTCGATCGTCGAGCCGTCGGCCAGAACGACTCCGGCAACCTTGCCTCCCTTGATGAGGATGTGATCGACCTCAGTTCTCACCAGAGTCCACCCGCCGTTGTCCGCCACAGTTCGCAACATCTCCCGGGCGATCGACTCGGCACTTCCCACCGGGTAGTAGGCACCCCACAAGAAGTGGGCCACCATCAACGCGTGCATTGCGAAAGACGACTTGGCGGGCGTCGAGCCGTAGTAGCCCCACTGCGCCGCCAACACGGCCCGCAGGCGCGGGTCGTCGGTCAACTCCTCGAGCACGCTCGCAGTTGTTCGGTTCACGTATGGCAGAGCTGCCCGGGTCACCTTTCTCTTGGCACCTCTCGCGATCAGGGACGGAGCCGCACGCGCCTGCATGTGCCCGGCCGCCGCGCGGGAGGCCGACCGAACCAAGTCGAGATAGCGATCGATTGCCGCGCGCTCGTCCGGGAAGTAGTCATAGAGCGTCTCCCGAAATGCCGGCTTCGAATTCGGGAACTGGATGGTGAACCCGTCGGGGAAGTTGAACTCGTCGTAGATCTCACCCACCGACTCCCATGCGAGACGGCCGTCGGTGAGGTTCTGGAGCAATCGGCCCAAATAGCTCCGCTCAGTCATCTCTCCCACGAGATGAACACCAACGTCCCACTGATAGCCCGGGCGCTTGAAGGTCTGCGTGAACCCGCCGGGTATGGCGTGCTGCTCGATGACGAGAACTCTCCTCCCCATCTTGGAGAGAAGAGCGGCCGCCGTCATCCCACCCATACCGGAGCCGATCACGATGTAGTCCCACTTGCCCGATGGGACTTCCCGCGACCAGTAGCGGACCTTCTCTTGCTGCATCATCGAAGGCTACAAACGTGCTCGCTGATAGAGGTGTCTGGCATGGCCTAGATTCGCTCGGCGTCGCCAAGACAAGGATCGCCAACGATTAGCAGCACACCAGCAGCTCCACGCTTCCTTCCGGAGGCCTCTTTCGGCAGCAGCCATCACATCAACATCGATGCTCCGAAGCAAGACGTGTGGCCTCACGTACGGCATCTCGACCCTGTCTCCTCACCAACGATCAAGGTGTTATTCACCTTGCGGGGGATGGGTCGGGTCAACACCATGCGCGACCTCGAGGAGCTCGGATTCAAGGTTCTGCACGAGGAGGTCAACGAGTTGCTGATCATCGGGCTGATCGGTCAGTTCTGGAAGCCGAAAGGTCATTTCGTCGACCTCGATTCGAACGATTTCAGAGGGTTCGACAAACCCGGGTTCGTCAAGGCGACTGCATCATTCCGGCTCCATGACCGTGGCGGCACGACACATTTGACCACCGAGACACTCATTGGGGCCACCGATCCGAGCGCCGAGCGATCCTTTCGCCGCTACTGGAGGCTGATCGGCCCGTTCAGCGGGTTGGTGAGACGAGATTGGCTTCGATCGGTGAAACGACTGGCTGAGGCGGGGTAGCCCGCACGAATTCCTACGCTCGTTCCCCATGGCACTCGCCGAGCGGTTCGACGATGTCGACCGGAAGGTCACCCGATGGATGGCGGCCAACGGAGTCACTCTCCTCCGCTGGAGCATCGGTGTCATCTTCATCTGGTTCGGAGCGCTCAAACTCGTGCCCGGCCTCTCGCCCGCGGACCAGATTGCAACTGAGACCACGATGCGGCTGACCTTCGGCCTCGTGTCCGAAGATGTTGCCCGGCTCTCTCTCGCCTTCCTCGAGATGACGATCGGCATCGGGCTGGTGGCGGGCCGGTTCCTCAGGCTGACCATTCTCCTGCTCTTCGCTCAGATGGCGGGCACGATGACACCGCTCATCCTGTTCCCGGATCAGATCTGGACCACTTTCCCTTTCGCCCTGACTCTGGAAGGCCAATACATCTTGAAGAACTTCGTCCTGATCTCGGCTGGCTTCGTGATCGGTGCAACAGTCCGTGGTGGCAGCGCCGTCGAATAGCCCTCTATTGACATGTGAGTATTTACTCACATATAATGAAGGCTATGGACGAGGTGTTCAAGGCCATCAACGACCCCAGCCGAAGGCTGCTGCTCGACAGTTTGTACGAGCGCGATGGGCAGACGCTGGGCGAGTTGTGCGCCTACCTCCCCGAGATGACCAGATACGGAGTCATGAACCATCTGAACATCCTGGAAGAGGCCGGTTTGGTCACCACCCTGAAGCAAGGGCGGTCGAAGTACCACTACCTCAACCCCGTCCCCATCAAGCTGGTCCATGATCGCTGGATCAGCCGGTACGCCGAGCCACGGGTCGGAGCGATCGCCGGCATCAAGGCTCGTCTGGAAACAGGAGAGCAAGCCATGGACAAACCCGTCCACATCTACAAGTCCTACATCCGCGCCAGCGTTGAGGCCGTGTGGGCCGCAATCACCAACCCCGAGCAGACGGTGCAGTACTTCTACGGCACAGCTGTGGACTCGGAATGGGAAGTCGGTTCACCGATGACCTATGCCTACCCCGACGGCACGCTGGCGTCAGAAGGCCACATCATCTCGATCGACCCGCCGAAACGGCTCGAGTTCACTTTCCACGCATTGTGGGACGAGCAGCTCAAGCAGGAAGGGCCGGCCCGCGAGGTCTGGGCTCTGGCCGAGATGAACGGCATGGTCGAGTTGACCATCGAGCTGTACGACGTGGCTGAGGACTCCAAGACCATGACCGAGTTCACGAGTGGGTTCCCCTACATCGTCGCCGGGCTCAAGAGCCTGTTGGAGACCGGAGAGGCCCTCCCCTCACCGTCCTGACCCGTTGCTATAGCAAGACGTCGCGCTGACCGACACGCGTTGCTATAGCAACGCGTGTCATTGCACGCAGAACCAGTTCCCTTCGGGGTCGAACATCTCGATCCATGTCTCCCCTGCCATCCCGGTGGCTTCGCGGTGAAACGTGGCACCCAGGCCTTCGAGACGCTCCCGTTCCGACTCCAGTGTTGCCGGGGTTTCGTGCACCGAGTTGACGTCGATGTGAACTCGCTGATTCGGCGCTCCGCCGTCCCACCGCTCGAACAGGATCCGGGGACCGACCCCATCGGGGTCGACGACGGCACCAATGTCGTTTCTCCGTTCTTCCGGGATGCCCACCTGGTCGGCAAACTGCTCCCAGCTCTCGAAACCCTCAGGAGGCGGCTGGGGGATGTAGCCAAGTGCTTCCGACCAGAAGACCGTCATTCGGGCCGGGTCCTCACACGCGAACACGATCTGGATTCCATGAGCCATCAAACACCTCCATGTATGGGCTGGCACCGTGTCGATGACGCGGCGACGACGTCAACTTGAGGCTATAGGACCCGTATCTGGCTGGTATTACCTGAGGTTCGCAGTAGGGGGTTTACCTGAGGTTCGCAGTAGGGGGGGTTAGCGGGTGGTGGTTGGTTGGTCGATCTCGATCGGGATCCAAGGCTCAGAGCCGAGGGTGAGCTGTCGGGAAGCCTCTCTCCATGCGTGGATCCCACAGGCCTTGCCCCCAGGGATGAGGAACTCAACCGGCGCCAGGCACCAACCGCATCCGGCTCCCGGCTCGCTGCTGGAGTCGTCCATGTCGCGTTCGACCAGCAGCGTGCTCTCGATGTACTTGACACTGACGTGCCCGCACTTCTCACACACGATCCTCTCCAACCCTGCGTGAATTGTGCTGATCGTCTGCCTGTGCTGACACTGAACGATCCTGCGACTGCTCGACATGCGAGACGCCTCCGTTTCCCTCTTCTCCCGACAAGGTAGATCGGCGGATCGCCAGGCAAAGCATGACTGTGAGACACCACAACAAGGACTAGTCAGTTGATCTGATGGGTCAGCCGGCCGAGGCACATTCGACGCACAGCGCCGTAGCTGGGCGAGCTTCGAGCCGTGCCGCCCCGATCTGGCTCCCGCAACCGTCACATACCCCGTAGGAACCGGCTTCGATCTTGGTTAGAGCGACATCGATCTCCTTGATCGAGGCCGAGATCGAGCGTGCGGTCGCCGTGGTGGCGAGTCGCTCCACCGCCTCTGTGGTCCCGTCGCCCACGCGCTTGCCGAACCCAACACCGGCGCCCTGCTCAGGAGGCTTGGTTAGACGAGCCAGCTCGCCTTCCAACTGCACTTTGCGGTCCCGTAGTTGCTCGGCCAGCTCTTGCATCCGGGACAAGGCTATCCACGGGGTAACTTCAGGTCATGGAGACGGCCACGTTCCGCGACGACCCCGAGAACGAGCGGTACGTCGCCGATGTCGGAGGAGATGTCGCGGCCTTCACCGTCTACCACCTTCGCCATGAGCACCTCTACTTCTTCCCACACACTGTGGTCAACGACGGATACACGGGCCGTGGACTTGCCAAGCAGTTGGTTCGCTACGCCCTCGACGACGTGCGGGCCAAAGGCGGCAAGATCGTCCCGCTCTGTCCGTACGTGGCGTCGTTCCTAGCCAAGAATCCGGAATACGACGATCTCGTCGACCACCAGGTCTACGACCGCGTGGCCAAGGGGCCCTCAAACACCTAGGTAGCGGTAGCCCGACAGCAATTTACGATGTAAACCGTGACCACGACCGAGCGCCTGCCCCTGACACGGGAACGAATCATCGAGGCAGCTGTTGCCTTCGCCGACGAGCACGGCATCGATGACCTTTCCATGCGAAAGCTAGGGGCAGAGCTGGGTGTCGAAGCCATGTCGCTCTACAACCACGTAGACAACAAAGACGACATCTACGACGGCATGATCAACTACGTGTTCGAGTCGATCGAGATGCCCTCCGAAGGTGTCGACTGGAGAACGGGGATTCGTGACATCTGCGCCTCGGCCATGGAGATCCTCTGGACGCACAGCTGGGCGGTCATCACGCTGATGCAGCGTGGCAACTTCGGGCCCTCCGCCCTCAGCTTCATGAACGAGGTCGTCGGCCGGCTTCGCAACGCCGGGCTCAACGATGAGGACATCCACCACGGCTGGCAGATGCTGGCTTCGCACACCATGGGGTACGCATCTCAGGCTGCGACAAACCCGGGCGTGATGGAACAGAAGTTGAGCAACCTGCAAGCGATGATGGCCGAGAACGAGGAGCGCTACCCCCATGTTGCTGCTCTCGGCCCTCTCCTCTCCGAATGCCAATGGGACCGCGAGTACATGTTCGGGCTGGAGATCATCCTCGACGGACTCGAGGCACGACTCAACTGATCGTGCCATGCGCGGGTGTGCGTGTGCAGAAAGGAGTACCTGGTACTCCTTTCTGCACACGCAGGGTTCGCAAACAACAGGGCCGGTGCGCACCCGCGGCACCCCAAACCAGTACTGACAAAAACCTGAGCGAAATATGCTCAGATTTGGAATATTCTCCGTGTCATATCAGTTGCCCGAAACTCGCAGCACGGATAGGAATTCCTCAGATGCCAGACACAGCTCAGCTCACCCTCCCGGTCCTCCCCCTCCACAACGGAGTCGTCTTCCCACACATGGTGGTGACGATCAGCGTCGAGACTCAGGAAGGAAAAACGGCGATCGCCGCCACCCAGCGCTCGAACGGCCAGATACTCGTGGTGCCCCGTCTCGACGGGCGGTATGCCGCGGTCGGCGCCATCGCCGACCTCCAGTCTGACGACGAAGGCAACGTGGTCGTCTCCGGTGTCGCCCGAGCCAGAGTCGGCGCCGGATCAACAGACGAGAACGGCGCACTCTGGGTGGAAGCCGAGACCTACCCCGAGGTCGACATCATCGACGAGCCTCTCGAAGAGCTCGTCACCGAGTATCGAGCGGTGGTCACAGCAGTCCTCGAGAACAGGGGCCTCGCCGGGGTCGCCGAGCGGCTCCTGTCGATGGACAACCCCTCCCGGCTCGCCGACCTGGCCGTCTACTCCCCCGACCTGTCCCTGGCGCAGAAGATCGAGCTGCTGGAGGCGCTGGACATCAGGCACAGGCTGGGCCTGCTCCTCGAATGGATGACGGAGGTTCTTGCCGACCTCGAGCTGCGTCGCAAGGTTCGGGACGAGGCGAGCGAGCGCATCGAGAAGAGCCAGAAGGAGTACATCCTCAGACAGCAGCTCGATGCGATCAAAAAGGAGCTTGGCGAGGAGGCAGACGTCTCTTCCGAGTACCGCACCAAGCTCGAAGAGCGCGATCTGCCGGAAGAGGTGAGCGAGTCGATCGCCAAGGAGATCGACCGTCTGGAGCGAATGAGCGAGCAGTCACCAGAGCATTCCTGGATCAGGACCTGGCTCGATACGATGTTCGACCTCCCTTGGGGAACCGCCTCGGAGGACCGCCTCAACCTCGACGAGGCATGGACCGTGCTCGACGCCGATCACACCGGTCTCCACGACGTCAAGGAGCGGATTGTCGAGCACCTCGCGGTGCGAAAGCTCCGGAAAGAACGCGGCCTCGACGAAGGAGACGAGCGCAACAGTGGAGCCATCCTCCTGTTGGCCGGCCCGCCCGGAGTGGGTAAGACCTCGCTGGGCGAATCCGTGGCTCGCGCCCTCGGCAGGAAGTTTGTCCGCGTCGCTCTCGGCGGTGTTCGCGACGAGGCGGAGATCCGGGGCCACCGGCGCACTTATGTCGGGGCTCGCCCCGGCCGAATCGCACGGGCACTGACCGAAGCTGGGACCATGAACCCGGTCTTCCTCTTGGATGAGATGGACAAGGTCGGCAACGACTGGAGGGGAGACCCGTCGTCGGCACTGCTCGAGGTGCTCGACCCGGCTCAGAACCACACTTTCCGCGACCACTATCTCGAAGTGGATCTCGACCTCTCCGAGGTGTTGTTCATCGCAACAGCCAATGTCCTCGAGACGATCCCGGGCCCGCTGCTCGACCGAACAGAGGTGATCCGGATCGACGGATACACCGACAACGAGAAGGTTGAGATCGCCCGCGACCACCTGCTCCCCCGCCAGCTCCGCAGCACCGGGCTGGAGCCAGAAGAGCTCGAGGTGACCGAAGACGCATTGGCCACTGTCGTCGATCGTTACACCAGGGAAGCCGGTGTCAGGAACCTGGAACGCGAGTTGGGCAAGTTGAGCCGGAAGGTGGCGACCCAGGTAGCCGGTGGCAAGGAATCACTGCCGATCATCGTCGACGAGGGCGACGTCCAGGAGTACCTCGGCAAGCCCAAAGTCTGGAAGGACGAGGCTGCCGACAGAACCGATGTCCCTGGGGTTGCGACCGGCCTGGCCGTCACAGGCGCCGGCGGCGACGTCTTGTTCATCGAAGCCACGATCAAAGACGGGGACCCGGGCCTGACCCTCACCGGGCAACTCGGTGACGTGATGAAGGAATCTGCCCAGATCGCTCTCTCCTATGTGGAGGCCCACGCCGATGAGTTGGGTGTGGACCCAGAGAAGGCAAAGGGCCGGGTGCATCTCCATGTGCCCGCCGGTGCCATCCCCAAGGACGGGCCGTCGGCAGGCATCACGATGCTCACGGCTCTCGTGTCCCTCCTCAGCGACACCACGGTCAAGGAGACAGTTGGGATGACCGGCGAGATCACACTTCAGGGCAAGGTGCTGCCCATCGGTGGCCTCAAGCAGAAGGTGTTGGCCGCACATCGGGCCGGGCTCACCGAGGTGATCCTCCCCCGGCGGAACGAGATCGACATCGACGAGGTCCCCGAAGAAGTGCGTGATGCGCTCACCTTCCATATCGCGGACACCGCCGATGACGTCCTGTCTGCCGCTTTGAGCTAGCCGGGCTGGTAGCGGGAAGAAGAGCCGCAGGAGGCTCGGCAGCTAAGTAGACCGACGTGGTTGCAGATACTGACGCAAAAGACGCGTAGAGTCTCTACCGCACATCCAAGGATGTGCTGGACTTGCTTTGCTTCTGTCTTCCGTCGGATGGCTCAGCGGAGCTGGACACGACGTACAACAGGAGAAACCATCAATGGCAACGAACATCTATGTCGGGAACCTTCCCTTCAACACCACCAATGAGGACCTCGAGAACCTCTTCGCCCAATATGGCGACGTTTCCCGGGCCCAGGTCATAAGCGACCGTGAGACCGGACGGTCCCGCGGCTTCGGCTTTGTGGAGATGGAGGACGACAACGCTGCGCAGGCGGCTATCGAGGCGACCGACGGCAGTGACTTCGGCGGGCGTGACCTGAAGGTCAACGTCGCCAGGCCACGCACCTGATCTGACAATTCAGGGCACTCGATCCCGGGTGCCCTGAATCTCCCTCCCATCTCAAAGTGCTGCATAGCGTCGCTTTGGACGCAACCACATGCAGCACAGTTGACGCGGCTACGTTGACCCGGTGAGTTCGGTCCTTCTCGTGGAGCCTTACCTGACGGGCTCACACCAAGCCTGGGCCGAGGGTTATGCCACGGCCAGCGCTCATGACGTCCAGATCCTGTCGCTTCCCGGTCGTTTCTGGAAGTGGCGGATGTTCGGCGGAACCCTCTCCCTGGGCCGGCAAGCATCCCAACGCGAAGCTCCCGATGTGATCCTGGCGTCGGACATGCTCGACCTGCCGTCGTTTCTCGGCCACACGGGCCCGAGCCTGGCCAAGGCGAAGACCGTCCTCTACATGCACGAGAACCAGCTGACCTACCCATTGTCGCCCACCGCGCGCGACGACCTGGCCTACGCCTACATGAACTGGTCATCGATGGTCCGAGCCGACGAGGTCTGGTTCAACAGCCAGTTCCATCTCGACTCCGTGTTCGAGGCCCTGCCGCGATTTCTTCGGCACTTCCCCGACCATCGCCACACAAGCCTCGTAGATGCCGTAGCCGGCAAGTCGTCGGTCCTCCCGGTCGGAGTCGATCTTTCATGGTGCAAACCAGCAACGGAGGGCAGAGTCGCCAGCATCGTCTGGAATCAACGCTGGGAGTACGACAAAGACCCGGTTCGGCTGTTCGAGGCGTTGTATCGACTTGCAGAGCGGGGCGCTGAGTTCCGGCTGTCGATCTGCGGCGAGAACTTCAGAAACGTCCCCAACGAGTTCGATGTCGCCAGAAGTCGGCTATCGGATGTGATCGATCACTTCGGCTACGCGGACATGGAGAGTTACCGGGACATCCTGAATCGCTCCAACATCGTCATCAGCACGGCCAAACACGAGTTCTTCGGTGTTGCAGTCGTCGAGGCGATGGCAGCAGGTGCCGCACCCGTCCTTCCCAATGGCCTCTCCTATCCCGAGCTGGTCCCTGATGAACTGCTCGAAGACATCCTCTACGACACCGACGACGCCCTCGATTACAAACTTGATCGGCTGGTGGCCGGCCAAGAGATCCGGGAGGACATCTCGAGACAAGCGTCGGCTCATGTGCAACGGTTTTCGTGGGAGGCCGTCGCTCCCCTGTATGACGAGAGACTGGCCTAGATGGCTGCCTGGGCCATGGCGGCCTCGGCGAGACCCGAGTCGAGCCATCGGGTCATCTCGGCGAGTGTCTCCATGAAGTCTTCACCATGACCGGGCGCCTCGGTGTGCGCCACCTCATGGAGCACTGTCCAGACACTCACTGGCCGCCGAAGAAAGATGGTGCGGGTCGCCGGGTTGAAGCTCCCTTCGACACCGCCCTGGAGTTGATCGAGGACAACGACCGATACCGGTCCCGTCCCGAACTGCTCAGCTAGAGACTGTGCCAGGCGCTCGGCGCTGGCATCGTCGAGACGCTGATTGGCGTAGCGACTCATCGAGAGATCGAGATCACGCTCGCGCATCGCATCGTGGACGATGCAGTAGTCGTGGGTGCACACGGCGAGGCCATTGGCGGCAACGGGCGTCCGCGTAGCCGCTATCAGGTTGTAGACCGGGACACCAGCCATCGCCACGGCCGTGACAAGTGCTATCCCAAGGAGAAGAGGTCGACGCCACGCCGGTGGCTCGGGTGGCTCGTATTCGAGCTCCTCGAAGTAGAGCTCATCGTTGTAGGGGTCGTCGGGAAGCTCGGCCACGTAGCAATGCTACGAAGCAGCTCTCCCAATCAGACGCGCGGAGCGTCGAAGAAGCGGGTGACGGTTTCGTTCTCGTGACTGACACTGACGTGGCCACAGGTCTTGCAGACTTCGCGTCGGATGCCGTGGGCCGTGCCGGTGATTCGCTCAGGGTGGGCGCACGTCGCTTGCCTGCGCTCAAACCGTGCTTTCTTGAGGAACATCAGAGGCCTCCTTTGGCCACTCGTTTCACGTTCCCTGACATATTCGACCGGGATGACACCCGTCTTGGGTGTCATCCCGCGTGAGCCCAGAGTGACTAGTCCTTAGAAGCCCAGCCAGTCGATTTCGTCCAAGCCGTCGAGCTCGCTCTTCATGATCCCCTTGGAGGAAATCGTGTAGATGGCGTCGCCGATCACGACAGATCTCATGATCTGAGCCCTCCAGTCCCAATCCTGCTCTGTGGAGCCGGGGTGAGCGACTTGCTGCACCTCGGTCAGCTCCCCGTCGTCGCCAACTTCGAGACCGATCGCACCGAAGAACACCGACTCCGACTCTTCGGTCCACCAATATTGCTGGACAGGGATCATCGCCAGTCCAGTGGGCTGCCAGTAGAGGAAAGCATGGTGATCCCACTCGATCGCCGAGTTTGATCCTTCGCTGAGTGTGACCTGGTCGATCTTGCGCGGATCCGAAGGATCACTCACGTCGAAGGTGGAAACCTGAGCCCCCTTGATCCGGCCGTCCTCATCGGCATCTTGGCCAACACCGAGCAACAAGCCATCTCCAACCGGATGCAGATAAGCCGAGTAGCCGAGGATCTTCAGCTCACCGACTACCTCGGGGCTCCTCGGGTCGGACAGGTCGACGGTGTAGAGGGGATCGGTCTGACGGAAGGTGACGACATAAGCCATGTCACCCATGAACCGCACCGAGAAGATCTGCTCCGTCAGGCCCAGGCCATCGACTTTGCCGATCTCCTCGAGCACCCCGTCACTCTGCTCGAGGACGGTGACCAGCGACTCCGAGTCGAAGCCGCCGCCCCACCATGCCGGCTGAGTAGTCGAGGCCACTCGCAGCAGCCCGTTGTGCTCGTCCATGGCGAACTGATTGAGCAGATACCCGTCAACGACGCCTGTGGCCTCATATGTGGTGACACGGGCATCGCTGATGTCGAACTTGTGGATGTCCGTCGAAACTCGATCCGGCTCGTCGTCTCCGCCACCGGAAGCGGCCCACAGCCATGTGTCCCAATTCTGGGTGGCTACGTAGAGGCTCTCGGCAGATGCGTAAACCGTGTTGCCGGCAGCAAGGACACCCATCGAGTCAGTGACGGCCAAGCCGTCGGAGAGGTCAATGGCCACGACCGACAGCATGTCGAGCCCGGCGAACTCCTCTGGCTGGTTCGCCTTCTGGCAGTCGAAGAGGGTGCCCTCATCGACCACGTCGCCATCTGAGTCGGTGACGAGGTAGTAAGGGATCCAGTTGTCGGGCCGCGAATTGCGGATGATCTCCTGGTTCTCCTCGATTGCCCTGCGCTCGGCGCGCAGCCCCGATCCCGTGGGAAGTGACCACTCGAAGCCGACCGGCCCGGACTGCATCACCAGGCGCACCGTGCCGTCGATCATGCGCCCGGACACGAACCGTCCGTCGATGGTCATGGTCCGGGTAATTGACGGGTCACCTTGTGCCAGGTCGACCTCGACGATCTGGATGGTCGGCGTCTGGTAGCTGGGCGCATACTCGACATCACTCTCCACGAGAGGATGGAACGAGTTCCACGCCGAACCGAAGAGAAGCGCCTTGTCTCCGTTGAGGAACAAGCTCTGGACGTTGAGGTTGCCGAGACGCAACCTTCCCTCCACGACAGGCCGCTCTCCTGTCACATCGGTGACGATCAGCATTCCCTCGGAGAGCACAACGATGCGCTCCCCGTCGGTCTTGACGATGTCCGGCTCGTCGACACCGGACACCTGAACGTTGGTCTCAGAGAAGGACGGTGCGCTCGTGGCGCCGGCCGAAAGCAGCCCGGAGTCGGCGGCAGATTCCTCAACGGCAAAATCCCGCCCAACACCTGGGAAGCCATAGAACTGATCGCCGAGCCCGTACGGGCCCACGAGGTCCACGGCGTGCGAGATCACGTAGTCGAGAAAAGGACGGCACGAGTCAAAGGCGGCAAGCGCTCTCGGTGCGTCGACCAACTGGCCGCCGGAGTTGGCCGCTCGGCGGGGTGATGTGCTGCTGACCGCCGCACCTTCGGTAGTGCAAGCCGTCACGATCAGCACCAGGCCGACAAGGGCCGCTCCCAGGGTCTTGATCCGGTTCCGCATGGTTCTCCTCATCTGAGTTCTACCCGGTTCGACGCGCGCGAGCCTGATCCGGTTCCCGGAGTTTCAGTCAGGGTCGCCCTTTGGATACCTCAGCCAACGTAGGCTGAGCGCGTGACTGCTCGTGACCTCGTCGAGAAGCTCGCCCAGGCTCTCGATGACGACGACTACGAGGCCGCCGGAGCCGTTCTGGCCCCCAACGTGACCTATGACATCGGCGACGACACGAGTCATGGCAGAGACGCCGTGTTGGAAAGTTACCGCAAGGCGTCAGAGATGGCGCACCGGCTGTTTGACGAGGTCGGCTACGACCACGAGACGATCGACGAAGGTCGCGGCCGATTCCGCATCCATTACGGAGACATCCTGACTGTCGGCGACGAGACCATGCGGCACAAAGCCGAGCAGATGGTGACGGTAGAACCGGGTCTCGGCGTCGTCCATATTGAAGACCGCCCTGTTCCGGGCGAGCGAGAACGAGTAGACGAATTCCTGCGACGTCACGGTCTGACTCGCCACATTTGAGCACTCCGAACGTCGGATTTTATAAGCACTGACCTGGGTCTATCGCCTCACCAGGCTTCAGCACCCTTCACCAAAGGCCGATTGTTGAACGTGGACTCAAACTCGTCCGTGCCGAAGAAATCCTCCGTTTGGTGGCTCGTGGTCATCGCCGCCTGCGGCGTGTTCGCCGCTGCGCTGTTGATCGCAGCCTTCACCTTTCAGCGCTCGGCCACCTCGCCAATCGGCGAGGGCGAAGTGTTCGTCTCGGATGTGTCAGTCATCTCCGACCTCCTCGAAGCGTTGCCGGAACCAGACGAAGCCGTCCGACGGTCACGAAACGCGTTGAACGTCGAGGCAGTTTCCTTGTTGGGCCCTGACGGGGTGATCACGACATCGACATCGCCGACTCTGGTCGGATCCCTTCTCTCCAGCCCGCTGCTCGCCTTCGGAGCGAGCAATCAGAGGTTCATGGCCCTCGCCGGGGAGATCCCGGTCGAGCTGGCAATCGACGGCGTGGTGGAGTGGCCCGCCGGAAGTGTCCTCTATCAGGTGCTGTCACCTCTCGATGACGGACAACTGACGCTCATCCACTACGACGTCTCGGGGTTGCTGCAACGACGCACCCAGCCCGGCGAGTTGCAAAGCGAGACCCTTCAGCTGATCGCATTGGGCGTCGTCTTCGTCCTTCTCGGGATAGCGGGCCTGGTCGGGCACATGCGAGCCTCACGACGGCACAGCCAGATGGCGTTGGAGTCGCAGCTCCTGAGACAACACTCGGAGACGCTCGAAGCGACCAACCACGAGCTAGATCACGCACTTGCCGTGGCGGAAGAGAAGATCCGCATCAGGTCCGAGTTTGTGCTGATGATCAACCATGAGCTGAGAACACCCCTCACCTCCGTGGTGACCGGTGCCGAGCTGCTCGCCTCCGGTTCTCTCACACCGAGCGATGCCAACCAGGTCGTCAACTCGATCGTCTCCGACGGCCACCGTCTTCAGGACATCATCGACCAGATCCTCGCCGTCGCCCGCATCGAGAACAAGGGTCTCACCTACGAGCTGCGAGCGACCCCGCTGGCCGAGGTCTGCCAGGCCGTGAGCGAGTGCCATCCCAGGACCTTGTCGGGCAGACACGAGGTCCAAGAGCCGATGGAAGTGAGCACCGACATCTCCACACTGGGGATTGTCGTGGCCTCCCTCGCGGACAACGCCTTCAGTCACGGCGCTACTGAAGTAGTGGTGGGTTGTGGAACGAGAACCGCTGTGGAACCGATGGTGGCAGTCGGATCGAGGCCTGAGACAGCTGCCTTCATAACGGTTTCGGACAACGGCCCCGGCATCGAACCGGACTTCCTCCCTCGCATCTTCGAGAAGTTCGAGAAAGCCTCATTCAGCTCGGGCACGGGACTTGGCCTGTACATCGTGAAACTCATGGTGGAGGCGCTCGCCGGCTCGATCGCCGTCGAGACTTCACCACAAGGAACCACATTTGAGATCGCTCTGCCCGCAATCAGGATCGAGGAGCTCGCAGCAGTATCGTGAGATTCAGATTCCTGGCGGTCTTGGCTCTACTGGTCGGTGCTTGCACGGGGACAACGTCGGACCCAAGCCAGTACGATCTCGGCGAGTTCTATATCGACGGCCCCACCGGCTTCGTCGAAGACCCCAACTCGTTGACCGCCTCCAACAGTGGTCAATTCGCTCACACCATCATCGTCACCAACGGTGATGGTGTTGTGGTTGCGGCCACCGATCTCATTCAACCCGGCGAGACAACCACGTTGGATGTCGACCTCACCGAGGGCAAGTATCAGATCACCTGCCGCATCGTGGCCGAGAAAGATGACGGGCGAATCGTCGACCATTTTCAAGAGGGCATGAGCCTGACGGTCGAAGTCAGCGGCTGAGCCGCCTCTTCTGACGCACGTGACCTTCGCCAGCTGGTGCTACGTCGCCCCTCGGCGCGCCAAGCGAGCTTCGCTGAGAGAGGTTCTCAGCTGAACCGAGGCGAGCCCACCTAGAACCGACATGACCAACCCGACGATGACGCTGGCCGTGAAACCTGACCGCACCGCCTGGGCGGCGGCAGGTGAAGCCACCACATCGGCCGATCCGAGCAAGTCTCGGACGATCTCGGCATCACCCAGTTGTGCGGTGACCACGAACAGCAAGACCGCTCCCCCGATGGCTGCCCCGAAGGTGAACCCCTGGTTTCGGGCAAACAGGTGAACTGCACCCACCCGTCCCATCTTGGTCGGGTCGGTGACGGCTCTCAGCAGGGTCAAAGCCGCATTGGTCGACATCCCGACGCCCACACCGGCGAAGAAGAAGGCGACAAAGGCCAACACCAGAGGAGCGTCCATGGTGACAACAGCCCAAGTCATCACCAGTGCCGGGATATTGACGACGAACCCGACAACCATGATCCACGACTCCGAATGCTTGTCGGCCATGCGGCTCGAGATGTTGGCGCCGATCGTCCAACCCACGGTCAAAGGGAGAATCGACCATGCGGTGAGCGCAGCGGAACCTCCCTTGCCTGCACGCACATAGAGCGGGATATAGGAGTTCATCGCGAAAGTGCCGGTCAGCATCAGGGCGGTGGAAAGCGCCAACCCGCGGTACGGCTGCCTGGCTATGTGTTCCAACTTCACCACTGGCGACCCGGCGCCCCTCGCGTGCCAAACGTATCCGGCGACGGCAAGAGCAGCAGCACCAAGCCAAACGAGTGAGATCGTGTCCAGTGCGTCTACCGCCATCAGCGTCGCCACGGTGCCGACCATCAGGAGGACAGTGCCTCTCAAGTCGAGCCGCGCCCCCACCTCACCCTGAGGTCCGGGCAGCACGCTCCAGCCGGCAATCAGAGCGAGGAGGCCGAGCGGCAGGTTCATGTAGAAGATCCACTGCCACGAGCCGACAGTGAGGATCAATGCCGCAGCTGCCGGCCCTGCCACACCCATCACACCCCAAACCGTGGCGTTCGCAGCGAAGGCTCGCGCAACCAGATTGCTGGGGTAGGCAAGGGCGATCGCAGCATTACCAGTTGAAAGTATGAGACCAGCCCCGATGCCTTGGAGCACTCGAAGAGCTATCAATGAGGGCATCGTGGGCGCGAATGCCGCAGCGAACCCCGTCAACGTGAAGGTGATGACGGCCAGCCGAAACATCCGGGAGACCCCGACCGAGTCGATGAACGGCCCAGCGACAACCGTCGAAAGAGACGACGTGACCAGGAACGCGGTTATCGCCCACGGAAGCAACGAGACATTGCCGAGATCGCCGGCGATGTCGGGGAGGGCGGCCGCGATCCCCAACGCTTGGAAGGAGGCCAGGGCCGCCGTCGCAAACACGGCCGTGGAGATGGGCAGCAGCTCTTTGGAAAGAACGCTTGTCGGCTCCCTGGACACCTCCGGAGGGTAGACGTGGAGCGGAGCCTGCTTAGCTGATGAGCGATGACAGCCCGACAAGCCGACGGACTCGTCCTGTTCGGCATCACTGGAGACCTGGCGCGGCGGAAGCTCTTCCCCGCCCTGTACGGATTGGCCAAGGAGGGAGCGCTGACCCACCCCGTTGTTGGCGTCGGCCGCACCGAGATCACAGAGGACGAGTTGCGGGATCGGGTGGCGGAGGCACTGGATGATGCTGGCGTCGAGGTCGACTCAGGTGTGTTCGACGTCATCTCGCGCTCACTGAGCTACGTCCAGGGTGACTACCGAGATCCGGAGACATACGCCGAGATCACAAAGCACCTCGATGGAGCGCACTGCTCCGTCGCCTATCTAGCTGTTCCACCAGGAGCATTCACGGATGTGATCGGGGGGCTTGCCGATGCGGGCCTCCACTTAGAGGGCCGTCTCGTCGTGGAGAAGCCGTTCGGCCGAGACCTGAAGAGCGCCATCGAGCTCAACGATGTCATCTCCACTCACTACCCGGAAGACCGGGTCTACCGGATCGACCATTTCCTGGGGAAGGAGGCCGTGCAGAACCTCCTCGTCTACCGCTTCTCCAACACCATTCTCGAGCCCGTCTGGAATAGGCACTACATCAGAGGTGTCCAGCTGACACTGGCCGAAGACTTCGGCGTGGAGGGGCGAGGCAGCTTCTACGACACAGTCGGTGCCATGCGCGACGTGGTCCAGAACCACATCTTGGAGATGGTCGCGCTGCTGGCCATGGAGCCTCCGGTCACGAGCGAGCCGAACGCGCTGCGAGACGAGCGAGTGAAAGTGCTGTCGGCGACCAAGACCATCGACCCGGGCGAGATAGTCCGGGGCCAGTATGAGGGGTACCTCGGTGAACCAGGCGTAGCTGAAGGGTCCACGACCGAGACTTTCGTTGCAGCTCGCTTCGAGATCGACTCCTGGCGCTGGGCGGGCGTCCCGTGGATCGTCCGGGCGGGCAAGGGCATGGCCTCAACCGTCACAGAAGCCGTGATCGAGTTCGACCGTCCCCCCAGGATGCTCTTCGCCGGGGCCGACATTGTCCCCGGGCCCAACCGTCTCGTCTTCCAATCGAAGCCCGACGATCGGATCACCCTGTCGATGCGCGCCAAGCAGCCGGGCCCGGAGATGGTGAGCCGGAGAGTCGACTTGGCGACCGGCGCCGACCACGGCACCTCCCCCGGGATCGACGCCTACCAACGGCTTCTCGGCGACGCCCTGCGCGGCGACCAGTCACTGTTCGCACGCATGGACGGAGTGCTCGAAGCGTGGCGCATCGTCCAGCCGGCCATCGAAGACACCTCCGCGCCCAACATCTACCCGGTGGGCTCATGGGGGCCCGGTGAGGCCGACACCCTCCTCGGCGGCGATTGGAAGTGGCTCACCACGAGGGCCTGACCCCTCATCCGAAATGGCCCTTGTCAGCGTCTCCAGAACTTCTTGGAGCGCTCCTGGCGTGGCGAAGACTCGGGCACTTCGAACTGCTCTAGCTCGTGAGCTCTCGCCTCGAGAGCCAGGAACAGCTGGTTGAACCTGTCCAGTTTCTCGGTGTCGAGGATCTCCCAATCGATCTTGCGAAGGATCCCTCGAGCAAGCTGAAGGTCCAACTCCTTGAGTGCTTTGTCAGCAGCATCGAGTTTGCCGCCGAGTTTCTCGTTCTGGCGGGTTCGCCAAACCTGTGCTGCGTCCAGGTGAACCGACGCCTGCCGTGACTCGCGTTCGGAGAGAAGACTCAGAAGCTCCCTCGTCGAAGGGTCGGCGGCCAGCTTGCTCAGGCTCTTGTTGTCATGAGCTCGGGCATGAGCGTTGATCTCATCGACCAGTTGCTTTGCCTCATCGGAACCAGCCATAGCTCCAGGTTTAGTCGCCAAAGGTCAAGAAAAGGTAAGAGTCAGGATCTTTCGGCGTAGCGGAAGCTATCGAACGGCCATGCGGCTTGGAGCCAGTCGGAGACGGTCTTCCAAACCACAACATCCATCTCCGGCCTGCTCTGGCGAACCCATGAGCTGACATATGCGTCGGTGTCGCCATCTTTGTCGGGGTAGATGTAGAGGCAGCCGATCACTTCGTCGCCGTCCAACACCGAATATGTGAATGACTTGCGCTCCACGAACTCCTGGAAGTGCATCTCCATGTCTTCCATGTTCTCGTCCAGCGACATCGGATACGGCCACTTGCCCCAGTCCCCAGGGGTGGCGTGGATGTGATCCATGCTCGATGTCCACGCCTGATGATCACGCTCGTTGTGGTGCGGCGCCAACGGCTCCAGCCTGAAACCCGGACCTTCAAACGAGATAGGCGGTTCGAACTCAGGGGGGACAAACGATGTGGACATGGCGGTCACGTTATCCACCGGTCGGCCCCCGGCTACTCGAGTTAGAAGCTGACTCCCGTCAACTTCTCAGAAGTCGCCCAGAGGGTTTCGGCTACAGGCTCTTCGTGGGAACGATCATTGGACTCGTGAGCCACGGGGTGACCCCTCCAGTGCATTGCCTTCGCCGGGCCATAGAACTGGCCGGCGGCGACGTCATCGTCGAAGGCAGCCCTCAACGTGGGAAGTGCTCCCATCTCGACCGTCTGGGCGAAGAATCTGTTGAAGAACCGGAACAGCCCCGAGTGTCTTTGCAACTCCGTTGCAGTCCACCCTGGATGAGCGGCCACGGGCAGGACCTCGCTGCCGGCTCGCTTCGCCAGCTCGTAGGTGAAGTAGAGATTGGCGAGCTTGCTGTCCCCATAGGCTCTCTGGGTGTTGTAGCTCCTCTGTTCCCAAGACAGGTCTTCGAAGTCGATGTTGCCGAAACGATGAGCGAGGCTCGACACGTTCACAACGCGAGCACCTTCGGTGGCTTTCAGCAGCGGCATCAACAGGCCGGTCAGAGCGAAGTGCCCGAGGTGGTTGGTGCCCATCTGAATCTCGAAGCCATCGGTCGTCTTCGAGTACGGCGGCATCATCACGCCGGCGTTGTTGACCAGCACATCGAGGCGCTGCCTCTCAGAAGTGAAGACGTCGGCGAACTGACGGACCGAAGCCAAGCTCGACAGATCGAGCTCCCGCACCGAGACGTCGGCGCTCGGATGCTCGGCGCGTATCGATGCAGCGACTTCCTCACCTTTTGCGGTGTTGCGCACCGCCATCACCACCGAAGCGCCCTTGCCCGCAGCAACTCGGGCCGTCTGCTCGCCGATCCCGCTCGTCGAGCCGGTGACGACCACCACTCGACCTGTCTGGTCGCCGATGTTGTCGATCGTCCAATTCCTGTTCTGTGACATTTACGTCTCCGTTTCCGGGCGGGTGATTGCCCGCCATGTCGAGTCGACGAGGAGATCCAGCTCCTCTTCTTTGAGTTGTGCTCCAGCAGCGATGAGGCGAACCGCCACGCCGAGCGACATGGCGTAGATCACGTCTTGGGGAAGATCCACTAGCAAGGCAGCGAAGTCCGAAGCCGCTGAGGCCTCAACGAGCCGGTCCCCGGCCTCAACGAGACGTGCACGAGCCTCCTCGTGAAACGGCGACTCCTCGAGCTGAGTCAGGAACCCAGCTCTCGCCGGCTGCTCGGCGAGGAATCGGTACGCCTCGATGAAGAGATGGCGGTAACGCTCGAAGGGGCCTGCGCCTAGATCGAGATCTGCCAGTACTGCCGTTCCAAGCTCCTGCTTGATCTCCAGGTAGGTGGCATAGACCAGTTCGTCCTTCGACTCGTAGTGAACGTAGGCGGTGCCTGTGGCGACTCCGGCGTGGGCGGCGACAGCCGACATAGACGCGCCATGGAAACCGCGCTCGGCGACCAGATCCCGCAATGCCGCTCGAATTGCCTTTGGCCGGTCGTCCCGACTCAATACGCCTCCTGAGTGAACACTCATTCATTATGTATGAACATTCATTCACCGTCAAGCCCATCGTCCCGGACACCAAATCAATATCCTCTAGAAGGGAACGAGGAGGATGCACTGCCCCTTTTTCTGGACAGGCACGAAGCCGCCGGGTCGACAGCGGAGGAAACCGCCAAGAATCACGCGGCCGACCTCGAGATCGCCGGTGACTACGGCGTCGAGTTCCTCTCCTACTGGCACGACGCCGACACCGGGCTCGTCTTCTGCTTTGCCCGTGCACCTGACGCCGACTCGATGAGCGGTGCCCACGAGGCATCTCACGGCCAAGTCGCCGCCGAGATCATCGAAGTCTCCGAGACGGACGTAGTCCGGTTCCTTGGAGAGGTTCACGACCCAGCTGATGCCAGCGAGGTGACGAGCGCCTTCCGCGTGATCGGATTCACCGACCTGGTCGGCTCGACCCAACTACTCGACCGCCTGGGCCAGTCGGAGTACATGGTTCTTCTCACCGAGCACGACCTGACGATCCGGCGTTCTCTGCTGCGATCGCAGGGACGTGAGGTGAAGCACACCGGCGACGGCATCATGGTCGTGTTCTCCGATGTGCAGCCGGCTCTCGACTGGGCACTCGACGTCATGGACGACTTCGCAAGCCAACCGGACTTGGACATCCGAATTGGCCTCGCCGCCGGCGAGCCGGTTGAGAGCGGTTCGGACCTCTTCGGGGACGCGGTGACCCTGGCGAGCCGAATCTGTGAGGAAGCCTCCTCTGGCGAGATCCTCACCTCGGATCGTGTCGCCCAGCTAGGTGCAGCGACGGGTTTCACCTTCGACGAAGGCGCGCCAAGACAGCTCAAAGGCTTCACAGGCCAGCAAACGGTCCACCGGCTGCAGAGCGGAAACCGATTCAGATGAAGATCGTCTGAGCGCCCTCCGAGAGCTCGATGAAGTCGGCAGCGTTGATGATGCCCTCGACCCGCTCGTAGAGCTGCTCCTCCTCGAGGTGCATCATGTCTGCGCTCATACGGCAGGCCCACAAATGCCCGCCCGCGTCGGTGATCAACTCGAGGAACTCCGGGACATCGGGGATGTCGAT
The DNA here is from genome assembly GCA_028285585.1 of Acidimicrobiia bacterium. Lineage (GTDB taxonomy): Bacteria > Actinomycetota > Acidimicrobiia > Spongiisociales > ZC4RG35 > CAXMPK01. The sequence continues at coordinate 22,372 of JANQOU010000005.1, read as the reverse complement.
CCCCTCTATCTGCTTCTTCATCATGTGGGTGGCGAAAGCGGTCATGCCCGGCAATCCCATCAGCATCGGCGGCATGTGCGTGGCCGGATTGCCTACAGGTGTGAACTGAAGGTGATCCATCGTCTCTTTGTTGATGATGTCAAAGCCCCAGAACGTGAAGAAGAGGTGGGTCTCGATTCCCTCACTCAGGGCCGCGTTTGCCAGCACCAGCCCGGGATAAGCCATGTCCAGCGAGCCTTTGGAGCAGATGATTGCCAACTTGCGGTCGGTGGCTTCGTCGTCGAAGACGGGCACCGGGGCTTCCATCGTCATCGTCATCTCACAAACCTCCTATCAAACGCAGCCGGCCGGCTTGGGAAGACCTGCGATGTAGGCCATCTTCTTGGCCGGCTTCTTGGGAAACAAGACGAACAACTGCTTGGTCGGGATCCCTCCGGTGTTCGTCACTCTTCGTAGTGTCGGCGTGACACCCTCGACCTTGTAGTCGTCGCGCAGGAAGCGAATCGCTTGCCAGTGGTCGTCGGTCAACTCGATACCGATGTTGCCCGCCAATGTGCTGGCCAGGTCTTCGCTCCACTCGTCGTATTCGGTCATGAAGCCCTCGTCGTCGACGTGGACCTCCTGGCCGGCGATGGTCGCCAGAGTCATCGCTCAGGCTCCTTTCTCTCGTTTGTGATCTCAGGCCTCGACTTCCTCTTTGCCGGCCATCGACATCAGGGCCGGAAGTGGCAGGTCGCGTCCCGGCAACAAGGCGTTCCAGTACACCCACTTGAACATCAGCTTCCCGAGATGGTTCAACTCGGTCTCCTCGAGCAGCTTGAAGGGCCCGAGCCCCGGGATCGGATATCGGCCGGGCAAGGGCTGTGTCTCGTAGTTGAAGTCGATCAGCATGCCCTTGCCCCCTCCGGACTCGACGAAGCAGTTGGCGTGACCATCGAAAGCGTGGGTCATCTCCTGGCCGTCGACATGCTGCAAGAAGTTCTCGGTGAAGATCTCGATGGCGAAGTGAGCGACGGACCCGGCTTTGGATGTTGGTAGGTCTGCGGCATCGCCAACTGCGAAGATGTTGTCCCAGTCCCTCGAGAGCATCGTCTCGTGGTCAACCGGGACATAGTTGAGATCGTTGCCAAGACCGCTGCGGCCAATGAAGTCAGCGCCCATGTTGACGGGAACCGTCACCAGGAGATCGAACGGGATCGCCCTCTCGTCGAAGGACACGATCTCCTTCTTCTCGTTGTCCACCGACTCGATGTAGAAGTCGGTCTCCACCGTGATCTTCCGCTCCTCCAGCATCCCACCCAGGTGGGCTGCGGCAATCGGCTTGGTGAAGGCTGCGTCAAGAGGAGTCACATAGGTGATCTCGACGCGGTCGCGCATCTCGCGCTCTTTGAAGTGGGAGTCGGCGAGGAACGCAAACTCGAGAGGAGCGACCGGGCACTTGATCGGCATCTCAGAGATGTGCACGACCAGTCGGCCTCCCTCCCAACTACGCAGCTTGTCGGCGAGGGCAGTAGAGCCGTCGAGGGTGTAGAAGTCGAAGACACTCCGCTGCCACTCCTCCCCCAGCATCCCGGGCGTCTCCTCGGGTCTCGGCGTGGTGCCCGTGGCAATCACCAGGAAGTCGTATCCGATCGCAGATCCGTCGGACAGGAAAACACGATTCTCTGATGGCTCGACACGGTCGACTTCGGCGGTGACGAGGTCGACACCCTTGGGGATGAACTTCGCCTTGGGTTTCGTCACTTGGCCGGGCTGGTAAGTCCCGAAAGGGATGAACAGGTACCCGGGCTGATAGTGATGTGCCGGGTCTGGGTCTACGACGATGATCGACCACTCGTCTGCGTCGAGCTGCGACCTGAGCTTGTTGACAACCATGGTGCCGGCGGTACCTGCGCCCAACACCAACAACTGCCTCATCTATGGGCTCCTATGGTTCGGTCACCCCAATCGTCGGCCTGTCATCCGTGTTTGCGCAGAGTCCGATGACCAGAGATTCAGGGACTTTCGCCGGGACCGCCGGGCCTCTAGGGGCCCTCTCGGCTGCGCTGCACAGCGTTGCGGTGAGCGCAACTAGATGCAGCCCAGACGAGCGAGAACAGCTAGCCAGCCTCCACGTAGCGGAGAACCCGGCTGGCCCTGAGCGTGTTCCACCGACTCGATTTCCCAGGTTGCTCCATGCGGAAGTGCTCCCTGCCCGAATGATGGTTCTGAAGCTTCCAGGTGCCCTCCGCAGACCTCCTCGATTCCACCAGTGAAAGCGCCTCATCCCAGCGCTCGTCCACCGGAACAGCCGCGTCACGCAGATAGTCGAGACCGCGGAGCACGTCGTACCACCAACGTGGGGGGAAAGAGAAGCGGGTCCACGATTGGTTGATCATCTCGCCGTCGGACAGGCCGCGCATCAGGTGCCGGTCAAGCATGTACTCGTGAGCCCTGGTTCTGGCGGCCTGGCTCGCGTCTTCGAGCGCTGGCTCGTATCCACTCCGCTCGAACTCCAACAGCGCCTCCAATGTGCTGATCGTGGTGTGAAAGGAGGAGCGAACAGAGCCACGGACCACCTCGCAGTTCCAGCCGCCGTCATCCATCTGTTGTTCGAGCAGGAACCGCACCACCTCGGTCGTGCGCTCTGAGGTCGCCTGGAAGTAGCAGCCCAACCCCAGATTCATGGCCGTGACACAGGTCTCCGCCATGTAGTGAAAGAAAGGAACGCCGCCGCCTCCGTCCACGCCGTGCCGCCAGGTCCGGCCGCCTTCTATCAGCCGGTCACGAGCTGCCTGAGCCTGGGGGCTTGTCGGGTCGAGCCCGAAGTAGCGAAGCTGGCGAAGGGTGTAGTTGGTGGAGATCCACTTCGGTGAGTAGAAGCCGCCGGCCCAGGTGCCATCTGGCTCCTGGAGGGCGAGCAACTGCTTCCCCCAACCTTCTGTTGCCACCAGCGCTCGTTCTTCGTCGACACTCGATGGGCTCTCATCGAGGAGATCTGCCATCACCTGCCATCGAATCGCAGGATCACCTTCGAGCAACCAGGCCGTCACATCCATCACCGATCGACACTAACTACGCAGCGGCGATGTCACCTCACCCCTCGACTGGGCTGCATCAGGTGGCTTTGAACGCAACCCTCTGCAGCACAAACGAGAAACAGGACCAGTAGGCCTAGTCGTCGTGGCTCGACTCAGTGACCTCGACCGAAAGGTCGCCGTTCAACCACTTGGCCGATACCTCGACCTTCTTCTCTTCGGACTCGAACTCGACGGCGACCTCTGGCGGGCCCGCGTCGTCGACTTCCGTGTTGAAGCCGGGTGCCGGAGTCGCCGTCTGAAGGACGACCTCGCCCGGCCGATACCTGACCACCACATCTCCACCAACGGTGGATATGGACCTGACCGACCATTCCGGCTGGGTCGTCGAAGTTGTCGAACTGACCGATCCCGACGAGGTCGTCGTGGTTGTTGCCGGGATGGTTGTGGGCGTAACCGTGTCGGCGATGGAGGTCGTAGGGACGACAGCGATGGTGGTGGTCGTCGTCGGCGACGCAGGAGCAAACGTCGGCGCCGCGACATTGAGCGGCGAAACAGGGCGATCGCTGACCCGGTCGTCGGCCGCGCTGACGATCTGCCACGTCAAAGAGGTGGTGAGAACGAGAACCAACGACCACGCCGTGATGAGACCAAGACGTCGCATCGCGGCATTGTCTCAGCATTTTGCATTTGGTGCCGTCAACGAAGCGTCAAGGAATCCCTAAGGCGTGGATTGAGCCTGGGACGTGGCGATAATCTGGCGTGATGGCCAGTGTGGTCCTGATCGAAGACGACGTCGACATCCGACGCCTGGTGGCAAACGGTCTCGCCGCCAACGGCCACGATGTGGAGAGCTCCAACACCGCCCTCGAAGGCCTGGAGCTGGCGGTCAATACCTCGCCCGATCTCGTCGTCATGGACCTGGGGCTTCCGGATCTCGACGGGACGGAGCTTCTTCGGATGATCAAAGCTGTGAGCCAAGTCCCCGTCATCGTGATCACTGCGCGCGGTGCCGACGACGTGGTCGTAAAGACCCTGGATGCGGGTGCGGACGACTACTTGGTCAAGCCCTTCTCGGTAGAGCAGCTCGAGGCCAGGACTCGGGCGGTGCTGCGCAGAGGGTCGGCCGACGGTGCTGCTTCGACGCTGCGAGTCGGAGGGCTCAAGATCGACGTGGCCGCCAGAGAGGCATCTTTGGATGGAGAACCTCTCGATCTGAGCCCCAAGGAATTCGATCTGCTCCGGGTCATCACCGAGCGAGCAGGGACCGTGGTGAGCAAGAGAGAGCTCATGGCCGAGGTATGGCGCGAACCATATGGCGGCTCCGACCGCACCATCGACGTCCACCTCTCCTGGCTCCGTAACAAGCTGGGCGAGAGCGCATCCGAGCCGCGATACATACGCACGGTTCACGGTGTGGGGGTCAAGCTGGTCGACCCGAAAGGGTGAGAAAGCGCCTTGCCCTGGTCGCATTGGCGACGACAACACTCGTAGTCCTCACCTTCCTCATGCCTCTTGGCCTGCTCGTCCGCCGTCAGGCCGAGGACCGGGCGCGAGTCGAGGCCGAGAGAGAGGCTCAGGCCATCGCCTCATTGATAGCCCTGACCGTTGCCGACGACACGGCGCCCGAAGCCATAGAGACAGCCCTCGGGCCCACCCAGCAGGGGACGATCGTTGTCTTGCCCGACGACTCGGTCATCGGCGAGCCCAACCAAGGCCAGGGGTCTTTGGTGGAATCGGCCCGCCAGGACCAGGCGACGATCACGGCTGTGATCGATGGCGGGTGGGAGATAGCCCTCCCTGTGATCGGCCAGGACGTTGTGGTGGTCGTCGATGTGATGACAACAAACGCCGAGCTGACCGATGGCGTGACCGAGTCTTGGCTTCTTCTCGGTTTGCTCGGCATCGTCGTCGTAGCCGCTGCGGTATGGGTGGCCGATCGCCTCGGTCGCTCAATGGTGCAGCCGATCAGGGAGCTCGAGGATGCCGCTCACCGCTTGGGTGGAGGCGACCTGACGGCCAGAGCCGAGGTCGGTGAGCCGCGCGAGCTCGCAGAGGTGGCTGACGCCTTCAACACCCTGGCGTCCCGGCTGGACGAGCTGCTCCGCGAAGAACGCGAATCGGTGGCGGACCTGTCTCATCGTCTCAGGACGCCACTGACAGCCCTTCGGCTCCGCGCAGAGACTCTCAGGGCAGACACGGAGAGGGAAGAGACCATTGCTCTAGTCGACCGCCTCGAGCACTCGATCGATCAATTGATCGTCGCGGCACGGTCCGACCGTGGGGCCGTCGGAGCTCGCTCCGATCTCGACGGGGTGGTGTCGCAACGCTCGGAGTTCTGGCGTGTCCTCGCTAACGAGGAGACTCGGGCTTTCGACATCGCCCTCGGGGCTCCATCTGTCGAATTGGGGTTCGAGTCGAGCGAGTTGGAAGCAGTCGTCGACGCGCTGATCGGAAACGTGTTCTCACACACCGAAGCCGGGATACCGATCTGGATATCCACCGGAGTGACGGATGGCCGACCCTGGCTCGAAGTCGCCGACGGCGGTAATGGCTTCGGGGACTTGGCGCTTGTTGAGAGAGGCATCAGCGGAGGCGGCTCGACCGGCCTGGGTCTCGACATCGTCAGACGAACTGCGGAGTCAACGGGAGGGAGTCTGGAAGTAGACGACCGCCCCGGGGGCGGGGCGGTCGTCCGTATCTGGTTTGGGTAGTGGAGGGGGGCCTCAGTCGTTGAGCTCCACTTCGATCTCGATCTACCTGTCAGCGATACCAGCTCTCGAACTCGTCGAACTCGGGCACGGTATCGACTGACCGGTTGTCGATCTCAACCTCCCAACCAGAGGCGTTCACATCCGAACGTTTGCAAGCCGTGTGAACTCATAGGGAAGGGTGAAACGGACTCAGGAAGCGGTGCTTCTGATCAGTCCTCATCCTCATCGTCGCTGTCGTCGTCATCGTCGGAGTCGTTGTCATCGTCGTCCGAGTCGTCGTCACTGTCGTCATCGTCATCGGAGTCGTCATCCGTGTCGTCGGAGTCTGAGACGTCATCGGACTCGTTCTCGAGATCCTCTTCGTCGTTCTCATCCTCGTCGTCCAGATCGGCTTCGTGATCCTCATCGTCGGCACTCGCGGGTGCGACGTCAGTCGATGCGTCAGGTCCGTCTTCGTCGTCATCATCCGAGTGATTGACGTCCGCCACCTGCGACGTGCTGGTGGTGGCACCGTTGTCTTCGGCTGGTGTCGATGACTGACCGGTCTCGGTTGCAGCCATTGCGACGCCGACCAACGAGAGTGCGGTCACCACCGCGGCCAGCAGGCTGAGCAACTTTCTCTTCATACGCTCCTCCAGATAGGGGGTACGGTGAAAAGGATCGGTGATGGCGCCCTATCGACGCCTCATCGAGACATCAAGAAGGCCTCAAGAACCACGGACGACGCTGCTGTCTCTTCTCGGGGCGAATCAGGGTCATCCCAGGGTCTCCCCCAATTGGCAAGAGGCGGCCGTCCAGGCATGCTCAGGGTCATGGAAGACAACGACACCGGTATGACCACACCGGCATCAACCGACGAAACGGCAGCGACTACCGGTCAAATCGCGGCTCAATCCACGAACTGGGCGATGCTCACCCATCTGTCGGCGTTCGCCATGTTCTTGGGGATACCGGCGGTAGTCGGGCCGGCAGTGCTCTGGGCGGTGAAGAAGCAGGAGGACGCATACGTCGACTTCCACGGGAAGGAAGCGGTCAACTTCAACCTCAGCTTCCTGATCTACGGCATCGTGTCCGCCGCGTCATTGTTGCTGCTGGTCGGGCTGATCCTTCTCCCCGCCGTCCTGTTGACCTGGTTCGTCCTGGTGATCGTAGCGTCAGTGAAGGCAAGTGGTGGTGAGCACTACCGGTACCCGCTGACGATCAGGTTCGTCAAGTAACCACGCCCAGCTCGGTGCGGCCTGGCGCCGCAGCGACCAATCGCATCTCCGCGACGGGCGCCTCCGCCTAAGAGCCGTTGTTTGTTAACTCTTCTAGATGTACCGCAACGGCAGCTAGCGCCGATTGCGACATCGCTACATGCTTCTTGCGCTCCCATATCATCTCGATTCTGCGGAGCAACGAAGCAGGAGTTGTCTCATGATCGAACGTAATGGTGGTCACCGACGGTTGCGCCTGCTCAAAACACTGACTAACTCGATCCTGAGCTTCTAGAAGGGTCCCAAGATCTGGTTCCTCGTAAGCTGCATCAGCAAGCTTCGTTGCCTCAATGAGCACCGGCTCAAAGGTCGGATCTATCTGGGTCAGCAATTCCAGGTGAGCCACCAAATCGGCCACTAGTTCCCAACAAATACGCGAACCCGACATCGGGACCCTCCCCGCGATTCCTGAGGCCTACTCGGGTCGGACGCGGAGCAAAAACCTTTCGCTCGTCATGACCAGATCTATGTGACCACAGATGACATGCCCATCTCGCACATGCTACAGACAGCGATGGTCACGAAGATCGCCAATGTGCTGCACAATCGACTCGGCAGCCAATTGAGGGTTGTAGGTGAGTCGATCTGACTCCACACCGGGAGCACCGGCCAGAAGCCAAATCAGAACATGCATACGAGTTGCAGGTATCCATTGCTCACCTTCTAGGAGTCGCTCAGGGAGATCCGCGACAAGAACCCTCTCGACGCTGGACTCCAGTAGGTCTGTCGGCTCGTCTTCATCGTGCTCTCCCACAGCCCCGATGCCTACGACCTGTAGTCGCCCCACCTTCGAATCCTCAGTGAATGCGTATGCAACGGGTTCTCGCCAGCTCCTAAACGGGCCGAGTTCTTCCACCAGTTCGCGACGGATCGTTGATCCCACACCCTCGTCGTAAGCATGGGGCATACCGTCCCCTACCCGACCAACCAGACCGCCAGGGGTGGCAATCGCACCCGACCAGTGGTTCACACCGGCCTTTCGCCTGACCAACAGCACGTCATCTCTGATCGTGTCAATGCCAACGCTGTACGCCCCGAGAGCATATATGTCTATCGCCCTATCACCACTCGCTGCACTGGCGATGCCAAGGGCTCGCAGTGTTGCGTAGTCGGCGCTTCTGACTTCCAGTATTGGCCTCTTCCGATTGATTCCCGGTACCTGGCCTATGAAGGCGATTGCCTCGTTGTGGGCGAGCTCATCTCGAAGTCGAACAATGGTGGATCGCAGATTTTCGTCGGGATCGTCTGGTTCGAACCTCCCCTTGTCCACGAGGAATGGCTCGTCTCGGAGCAAATCGTGAAAGACCGCAAAACCCTCGAAGGCATCGTTGATATCATCTTTGAGTCTCAATACGCCCTCTAGGTCAGGCTCTTGGATCGACGGCGGCACGGCGTACAGCAGGCGAGCAACCATCGTATGAAGTTTGGGTTCTGTTCTGCGCTGGAGCGAACGCCAGCCTGCGTATCCGAGCGTCTCCGCTGCCCGCGCCCCGCGAGCCTCAATGCCGTCGATCCGCCTTTCTGGTGAGGTCAGAGGTCGGTCATAAACCGCAAACCCGTACAAGTCGCGCAAAGCGGTTCGTTTCTCCGACCGGCTCATTGTTTGGAGCAGGTCGTCTAGCAGGTCGTCGAGAGCCAGATAGCGAGCTTCATCGCTGGAGTCAACGGCCCGCACTCGAACGCAGTCAAGCGAAAGAAGTGGTGCCAGCTTGTCGACGACCTCGGCGATAGCCAGGGAACCGATGGTCGTTCTCGCGAATGCTTCGAGTGCCGACGTCATCTCCTCTATCGGAGGAGTGTCACCCTTTCGTCGCGTTTCCGGCACCCTTACGTCCTTTCGGTGGCCGCAGGCAGGCATGGATACTCACACGGTACGAACTCGTCAATCAAGAGAGGAGAGCAGAGTGAGTACAATACAGAAAACACATACCCGCCCCCAACCGGCTAGCACCTGGTGGAACACATCCCTCGCGCGCAGAGGGATGATCGTCCTGGTCATGACGGGGTTGTTCACTGGCATGCTCCTTACAGCCCCAGTCGTAGGCGACGAGCCCTCCGCCGTGGCTCATGCGACGGCGTATCCTCATCCCAACGCTCCCGACTGCAACGAATACGGACCTGGCGGTTGCGTACCGGATAAGTGGGCCTTCTACCAGGGACAGTGCACAAGTTGGGTGGCGTTTCGTCTGAACGACCGAAACCAGATTCCTTTCAACAACACCTATAGACAGCCCTCGGGCCACCGATGGAGCAATGCGTCGAAGTGGGTAGCGGCCGCCAATCGAGCCAGGATCGCGGTGAACAACACGCCAGGACTTGGGTCGGTCGCTTGGTATCCAAACCATGTTGCATATGTGGAGAAACTCAACAACGACGGCTCGATCGTCATCTCAGAGATGAACTACGACCTTCACAACGGATTCCGTCAGCGCACCGTGCGACCGGGTCAACGAGGCTGGCCGAACAAGTTCATCCACGTCAAAGACCTCAAGTCTTCGCCGTCAGCTCCAGCCCTGAGGCCCGTCAAGGTAACCATCGACGAGCCAAGGCGCTACGGGCCTTCCAAGTACATCGACCGCAGATCTGGAGCTTGGTATGACGGATGGGGCAGGGACTCGTGGACCACATACACCATACAGAACACTCGCTCGAAGGACACCAACTACTTTCGCTGGGAGTTCCGAGTTGGTTCCGGCAAGGGGGGCCAAACCAGACTCCAGGTCTACATCCCGCACAAGTGGGGTTATGCCCATGCAAAGTACAAGGTGTACCTCAATGGCAAGTATCAGAGAACCGTGACCGTCACTCAAGAAAACTACGCGGCGAAATGGGTAACACTTAGGACGCTGCGACTGAACCCCGGAGACAAGGTGATGGTCCACTTAAGCGACCGTTCGACATCGCCGTACGGGACCCAACTCGTAGCCGATGCCATGCGACTTGTTCCGGCAAGCTAGGCGTGAAGCGTGGTGTGCGAGCCTTACCTTGCGCACCGCGCTCGCAGCAGCCTCTACCTTCTGAGCAATCAACCGTGAGTCGACTTAACATGTCATGTAGGTCGGCACACGGTGGGCACCACGAATCGGAGGGAACGTGCGCAGTTTGAAGCGGCTCGCGGCGCTAAGCGGTATCGCTGCGATCGCGTTTGCCGCGGGGTTACCCCCGACAGCTGCGGCAGCAACCGAGCATGAGCCTCAGACGCTCGACGAACTCTTCGACCTGTTCGATGTTGGCGACTTCCCCGCCGACTTTGTCATCGTGATCGATACGTCGGGGAGCATGTCCCAAGGCGACAATCCGCTCTATCCGGCCGTAGTCGACTCTTTCGGAGTCCTCGTCGACTCGATTCCTGCCGGCGATTTCGTGTCGGTGGTGACCTTCGACTCCGACCCCAACATTGTGTTTCAAGGAACGCTTCAGCTCGACTCTCGAACGGCAGCCAGGAGCGCAACTCCAGAAATCGCGGATGGCACCCATACAGACATCGGCTCTGCCATAGATGCGACTCTACGGAGACTCGAACGGGCCGACTCCAGCGACGTGCAAACGGTCGTCTTTATCACTGACGGCTTGCACGACCCTCCAGACGGTTCCGGTTACTCCGAGAAAACGGGTGAGTCTTGGGAGAATCTTCGTGATCGCGCTACGCGTGTTGAGCAAACACACGATTTGACAGTCCTTGGCATCGGCCTCGTTGAAGGCACGGACATTGAACTCCTCAGGTCTGTGTTCTCGAACCCAGAGATCATCAGTCTGCCCCCAGGCCAGCTCTCGGACTTCTTTGAAGACGCCGTTCGTCAGTCGCGTTTGGCAAGGCTCAGATTCCGGGTTGACAACGAGCTAGATCGCGGTGGCGTCCGACTCCGATCGACCACCGCTGCCGACCTGACCTCTGCAATCGAGACCACAGTGACTCTCACTTCGGAGTTCAACAAGCTCCCGATAGCCGTCGAGATCGACGGAGTAGTCGCCCGCGGTAGCGACGGGACTCCCGTATCCATTCGACTTATCGGCGAGTCCACCGTCTCTATCCCTCCGACTGGAAGTGTGGAAATACCGGTCCTGCTCCAACCCGAGATCCAGTCTCCGCACTTCACAATCCCGCCAACAACCGAAGCCGAAGAGTTCACCATCGAAATCGACGCCCACTACACCGTCGAGCCCAGGTTGCTCCTGGGAAGAGTCACGGCCCATCCGCTTGGTGCGAAAGTTACCGGTGCCGGCTTCGTGGAGACCCGGAGAACCTTCGGATGGACTGTGACACAGGCGGCAATCGTCGCAGGAGCAGGACTCTTGACACTTCTGATCCTCATCTGGCTTTATCGTCGTTTCATGCGGCTCCCATCCCTCGTCGGCGTCTTTGAACTCGAAGAAGCCGGCCTCGACCAGGATTCACGGGTGATCAAGCTTCGAAGGAAGAGGATGGTCCTCGACGGGACGAACATCCCTCTAGCGGGCAACGCAAGACTCAGGCTGTTCACCAAGCGAGGCTACCCAGGACATGTTTGGGCATCGGTTGAACAACCACCTTTCTACGAGGTCGCCAGCAAGTTCAGGGAACGCCAGATACATGACAGCGCAGAGATCCGATTCGGCCGGTACCGGCTAGGCAACGCTCGGATGAAGTATCTGACCAAACCAAGTTCACGGACAAAGAGACCCACCAAATCAACGGGAGAACCACGATGACTTACGCAAAGCCGGCAAGCGCCTTGGGCTACCTGGGCCTCGACCAAACGGTTCGAGGCGTGGGTGGAGGTGACGACCTCACACCGATTTCGGCCGCTGTCGTCATCGGAATCGGCGGATCGGGTATCCAGACGATCTCGCGAGTCAGAGCCGCCCTTCGTGGCCAACGACCCGATCAAGCGGCCATCGACTCCATCAAGTTCCTCGGCATCGACGCAGTCGATCTTGGTGACCAGAACCCACCGCTGCCACAGGGGGTTGGACTTGGAGTCGGAGAGTTCTTCAACTTGGTAGAGGTTCCTTTCGATGCCAACCGGTACCTTCAAGGCCAACTTCCTCACAACCAGTTCCTCAACGAATGGTGGGACCCCGCCTACCGAGTCCCCATGGGACCGATCACCGAAGGCCTGAAACGCGAGAGAATGCTCGGCAGACTGGCGTTTCACCGCGGCTCCGATGAGTTGGTACGCCGAATTGAAACGTCAATCACTGAGGCGGTGAAAATCGACGGCGCACTCGGCAGCGGGGGTGAGAGCCCAGGCGTACCCACAATCCCGGTCTACATCGTCAACAGTTCGACCGGCGGGACCGGCAGTTCCGGATTCCTTACCGTTGTTCTAGCGGCATGGGCTGCGGCTCGTGGTCGCGGCTACTACCCCGAAATTCGCGCCTTCACGTATCTTCCGAGCACGTTTAGAGCTGCAATCAATAGGACAGTCGGGAGTGGAGATCTAGCCGTCGCCCACGATTCCAATGCCTATGCCTACTTCAGGGAAGTCGACCACTTCACTCGCCACGGGTCAACGCTAGGCACCTACCTCGGCAGATCCGCCGAGTCGGGCGGACCGGACATCCCCGACAGAGACCTTCTCAAGCAAATCTACCTGGTCGGATCCACGATGCGAGGAATCGGTGAGCTCACTCGGATCAACGACCTCTACGAGATCACCGCCGAGGCCATCTACCACTTCCTTGTGACCGACATCGGGATGCCCATGGTGGGCGTAGATTCCACAAACACCGATCGTGCTTTGGGGGAGGAGGATGACTTTCGGAGATCGCGGCGGTATTGCAGTCTCGGTGTGGCCAGGGTCGTGTTTCCCGGCGACACCTACCGGCGGCACCTGACTCACCGGTATATCGACTGGTATGTGAACCAGGGTCTTCTCGAGCATGCCGAAGATCTACGAGGAATCGCGAGAAGTCATGAACTCACACATAGGCTTATCGACGCTGCCACATCTGTTGGAATCGAAACTCAAAGCGTCGAGTTCGACGACGAAGTTCTCGATTTCCTGGACTACGCCGAACAAGGGATGGCGGAGATGGAGCGAACCGCCGACGTTCAGACCGCGCAGAAGCTGATCGGGTCGATCAAAAGGTCGGCACCGTCGGTAGTCCGGTCGATTCGCAAGTCGACTGAAGAACAGCATCGACGTCTGGCAGCAGAGTTCGACCAGCGAGTTGTCGAGTCTGTGTTCACCTCTGGACACGGGGTTCTATTCGCGGGTGAAATTTTGCAGCTCCTGGAGAGGCACCTGAGCACGATGCAGTATGAGGCGGAGGCCAGTCTTCAGACGACCACCGCCGGGCGGGTAAGCGCGGAGGCAAGAGTCAACCAACTGGTGCAGAATCTCCAGAAGGCCTCGAACCGAGCATTGCATGAGAAGGTGGCTGCCAAGATAGCCTCCCTGACGGGCACGCCCTCGACCGAAGAGGACATTGCTACCTTGCTCGGACAATCGATTCAGAGCTGGGCAAGGGCTATTCATGACGCTGAACTCGCAGCGGCTCGTAACAGCCTTGCTACTGAGATGTTCGAGCGCGTTGGAACGCTACGACTTGAACTGGACAGGTCAGTCACCCGTTTGCGCGCGATCTCGGATGATGCCAAGGCGCGTTGGACCGACGACACACTTGTTGGAAAGGACGCCGGGCCGGAAGCGACGACGACGCTGATCCCGGCCGACTCTCAGCCGGAGATCGAAGAGTCAACCTTGGCGAGGAGTTTGTTTGAAGACATCAAGAAGGAACACTACAGCGGCCTTCAGGGTGAGGATCTGAACACCTTCATCAAACGTTGGGCAGACGACCGGGCCAACCGTGCCTTCTTCTCTCTCGGTTCTTCTGACCCTGCTGAACAGTCGGCGGCCGAGAAGTCGCTCACTCTGGCTCTGGTCGAGGAGGCTCGGCGGCGCGCTCTCGAGACCGGCGAAGGGGTCCTTAGGAAAAATCGCCTTCCCAGCGATCTTCCCTCGGCTGAAACCGAGCCCCTCCAACTGGCCCGGGCCTTTTCGGGTCTGGCAGTCCTGTCCCGATCGATCTGCTGGAGCTGGGAAGAGGGTCGGTTCCGAGCGGGGACGGCAAGAACCCCCACCGTTACAACGGTGATCGCACATCCTGAAGGACTAGCCGATCAGATCAAGGGGTCGCTGCCGCCAAATACCAAGCTGCATCCGATCCCCGATCCTGAAAGGGTCGTTGCTCTTAGCGTCGAGTGGGCGGTCCCGGTGCACGCTCTCCACGACGTCGTCAACTGGAAAGCTGCGTATGAGATGGTATCGCAACGCCGCGAGGCCGCCCCCTATAGCCATCCACCGGTACACATCGATCGGCGATTCGCCGAGAAACTCGAAACGCTGGTGCCCCTCTATTTCGAGGTAGAGGATGTGGCACGTCTGGTGGGGCAAGCGCTCATCATCAAAGACCTCCTCGGGGACGAGTCAACTGGACTCGAGGAGTTTTACGATCACTCCCGCACCAACCCAGTTGTCGCTCACCTGAGGGTCGACGACGACGGTGGTTGGCTGGGCAGACAGCTGGACTTCCGAGATGGACGCGCTAGGGCTATCGGAGATGACATCCCGCTAGGCGAGAGCTGGCCTTCGATGCTCGAAGCGGTCGGGGATAACCATGGACTCCGAACAAGCATCGAAGCCGCCGCCAAATGGGCCAAGCGTTGCCTCGGGGTCGAACGACTCCTCGAAGAGGTCGATGACTTCATGGAGACGAAACTGGAAGCCCTCATCGACGCAAACACTCAACGTCCGAAGGATGTCGAAGTGCTTGAGCATGTGTTCGACGGCCTCGCATCCTGGCAGGTGGAACTTCGACAGCAGGCCATTCTCAGTTAGTCAACAATGACGACGCCGACGATCGCCATCACACACGGCGCTGCTGCGACGGACGCGGCGACGCGCTTCGAGTGGTTGGCCCACGACCTTGATGGGGTCGTTCATTCCGACACGGTCGAGAGCTTCTCAATAGCTTCGGTTGAGCGCATCGTCGCGCATGTGGGACAGGGTGACCCCCTGCTCCTGATCCACTTCCTTGAGGTGGACAGCGATGACTCTCGAGTAAAAGCCACAGCCAGCACAAGCGCTATAGCTCACGAGATCCGATCGGCGTATCTGGGGATCGATCTTCGTCAATGGGCGATCATCCTCACCGGCCGGACGCTGGACGCCGTCGAGATGTCGGCGATCACTGAATTGAGCGATCAAATGCGCGGGGTCGTAGTCACCGCGGCATCGACCAATGAATCAGTGGCCCATACTCCTGAAGAAGAGTTCGCATTCGCAGCAGACGCAGCCGCGACCCTGGCCTCGAGCCGACTCGAGTCAGAGATAGGACAAAGGGGCGGTGCCTGGATGTGGAGTGCGGCGTCCATCACCTACAGCGTTAGGCGACTTCTGCTGGCGGATGCCGCAGCTCAGGCCATGGTTGCCCTGGATGAACTCCTTGCAAACGCAAAAACCGACGTTGCCTACGAACTGGGCACTCAATGGATCGACGACCTGCAACTGAGTGACGATGAGTCATGGCAAAAGCTGCTCGACAGTCCTTCCGGTGGGTCACTCCTCGCCAAACTGCGGCTCTTTGACATCGACTTCGATTCGATTCCCATCCAGTCCTGGTCTGAAACGCTCACCACCCGCTACGACCTGGCCACCCTGAACGAAGTTCCGTTCATTAACTCGCGGATTGCATACACACGAGACGAGCGGTTCAGCGATCTGCGGTTCCTGATAGCCACTGAGATTCTTGCTCAGATCGAGGCGACCAAGAACGTCTCGGAGGCAGCCGCCTACTGCTCAGGCATGCGATCGGCCCTCGACCGAGCAATCGCAAGCATCAAGAGCAACCAGCTGGATTCTCCAATCGCCGACTTCACCACGGACCGACAGAAGCTGCGCCAACTACTGCGATGGCTGCCGTTCGCTTCTGCTGTCGCCACACGAGTGGCAATGGTTGCTCTTTGGATTCTCGTGGGCTTGTCCGCCGCGGTGGGAACCGGAACCATTCCGGTGGATGTGACAGTCTCCCGCTGGCCCGGGTTTGCCTCGACAGCAGTCATCCTGATCGGGTGGAGCCTCTACCGTCGCCGGCTCCGTCGAACCATCCAACTCAGGGACCGACTGGCACGACGTATGGAACAGCAATTGGTCGACTCAACCGAAGCGAAAGCTGTCACCGAGCACCTCACCCTGCTGAGCTGGCTCAGGGACTGGGTTGGCGAAGCTCACGGCGACTACGAAGACTCTCCTCCACCTAATGCCGACTCGGTCGCTGATTGGCTTGGATGGCTGAAAGCACTGCTAAAACACGCCCGTTCTACCTTCCAAGACCGGTCAGATCTACGAAGATTCGATGCCGTCACAACAAGCAGATTCGCCATCGACGTGCCAACCGCCGACGACGTGCCGACAGCAGCGCTGTTCGAGGCGACTCGCCCCATCGACGTAGCCGCGGCGACTCGTGGGCTCATCGCTGTCGTACGAGAGAACCTCCTTTCTAGCGACCTCACTCTCTCTGCGAAGCGGCAGCTTGTCGAACAGTGGTCCTCCCAGCTTGTCGAACCGCGGGCAGCACGCTGGGAAACACTCGGTGAAGCGCTCGCTGAAGGAGGTCAGACTCTCGAAACTGCCCTGGGCGTCCTGGCAACGGATCTGACACCGGCTGGGGGGAGCACCGCCTCCATTGCCCACTACCTCGTGGCTCCGGACGAGGGGACAGCAAACCTCTTGATTCCGGAAGAAGGTGACGTGGCCACAGGAGTTATGCCGCAACTCACCGACACCAGACGAACCCACGCCGCGGGGTTCGCTGCAACAGTGCACCTGTACCGACTGTCACCCGATCGGGAGCCGACGCCATGAGGGCCATTCGTGCCATCCGCGAGTTTCTCAAGACGGTGTTCCTCGGGACTTGGAGAGTGGTCAAGTCGATTCTCCAGCACATGTCGGCTTTGGTCGCCGGACTGTTCAGGCCACCGACCGAAGCCCTGAAGCGCCTGTTGGTCTCGATCAGAGGATGGCTGGGCCGTGCGGTCCAGGCGCTCCTCGCCGCTTGGGCCCGGATCTTTCAGAGGGCACCCAAAGTTCCCATAGATCCGAGACCTACCCCTGGCCGTGCGATCCTCCTGATGATCGGATCCGGAGCAGCGGTGGCCTTTTGGTATCTAGCCCCCTGGCCCAACTGGCTCGAACTGTCCGAAGGCCAGTTCCAACTCGCTATCTACGGGTCGGCTGTGGGCGTAGCGCTGTTGCTGAGGGCAATCATCAGAAGCGACGTCGAAGGTGCTGTTGCCCGCTTCTTCGAGCGAATCGCCAGCAGAGTCGGATTGATCTGGTTCGAACGGTTTACATGGGGTGCTTCCGTTGCTGGGCTCATCTTGTTCTGGAACGATCCAGCACTCCGTCCTCTGATGCTACTTGCCGCCGTCAGTTTCCTGATTCTGCTCGCTACGCCGAACACGCCGCGACGGCTCCTAGACGATCTCCCGCTGGTCCCTGACCTGATCACCGAACTCGAAGATGGCAGCTACGCGACCCACTCTTTTGAGTGGGATGTCACCTGGGGAGGAGTGAACGATCGGTTCTCGATCAGGGTTGAAGTAGACACGGAGCGGTTCCTCCAGATGCAGTCGATGAACCCGATCGCACCAGCAGACCTGACACTCCCTGACTTCTCGCCCTGGATCGTGGCAGGCGCCACGGGCGAGGTCGACCAGAGCGCCTCGGCGATCCGGCGAATCAGCAATGACCTCGGCTACACCAGCCTTCAAGAATCTGCTGCCGTCCTCGCCTTCGCCCAATCGATGGACTACACGCTTGACGCAGAAACGACCGACCACCCCGAGTATTGGCGCTACCCGATCGAGACCATCCACGAGGAAACCGGTGACTGCGAGGACACGACAATCCTGGCAGCGGCGGTTCTCCGTCGCCTCGGACACGAAGTTCTGCCTCTGCTGACACCGGGACATGCGGCACTTGGCATCGCTGCGCCAACAGAGGTAGAAGGCGTCTTTGTCGTTTACGAAGGTCGCCGCTACTACTACTGCGAAACAACGAGTGAAGGATGGAGAGTCGGGCAATTACCACCAGATATCAACGCCGATTCCATAACTGTGTCGCCGTTGAGAGAGCCATCCCCCAGAGGACCCGGCTGACGCCGAACAACAAGAACTCCGTCCGAACCCATCGGCTCGAGGACATTGCTCTCCGCCCGTGCTGAGTCTACACCTATGAGGGTTCCCTTCCAGAGCCCTTACAACGCGGGCACTTCCCGTCATTCGGACTACTGCAAACAGGGCACTTCCGCTTGACATAGTCACCGCGACAGTTCTGACAGACCCCAGTTCCGCCGCACACGACGCACTTCTCGGATGCCATTAGACACGCCTCCAAATCGCCTTTGGCAACAGTAGTCCTGACGCAGCACCCTTGACTTCGCAAACCGTCGAAGCCTCTCACGGCTCTACCCAGCGATCGCAACGCTGGTGACACCCAACCAAGCCAGTAGCTAGCAGTGAGTCTGCTTCGAGCTCCTTGTCAGTGACTGGTGGTACAAATCGGGCCGACAAAGGCCAGTTTCAATGCTCTCGCTTCGAGCTCCTTGTCAGTGACGACGACGAGGACGGAGAACGTCGTTCAGCGTCCTCGAGTTTCAATGCTCTCGCTTCGAGCTCCTTGTCAGTGACTCTTGGGCATATGGGGAATCGCACAAGACGGGTTTCAATGCTCTCGCTTCGAGCTCCTTGTCAGTGACTCCAAACCGGACAGAAAGGAGGAATGAGATGGAGTTTCAATGCTCTCGCTTCGAGCTCCTTGTCAGTGACTTGGCTTGGCTCTGCCGCCGTCGTGGCGATTTTTCGTCAGTTTCAATGCTCTCGCTTCGAGCTCCTTGTCAGTGACTTGATACTGGCAGTGGTCACCGGAGGGTCCAGGTTTCAATGCTCTCGCTTCGAGCTCCTTGTCAGTGACTAGCGACATGTACGCCACAGCACCGGCATCCTTCAGGTTTCAATGCTCTCGCTTCGAGCTCCTTGTCAGTGACCACGTCGCCGACCACGAGCGAGGCCCAACCAGTTTCAATGCTCTCACTTCGAGCTCCTTGTCAGTGACTCATCGTCTGGTACACCGGCAAGCGTGACATGTTTCAATGCTCTCGCTTCGAGCTCCTTGTCAGTGACGAGCAGATCAACGACGGTCACGCTCTCGAGGCGGCTCAAGTTTCAATGCTCTCGCTTCGAGCTCCTTGTGCGTGACGGCCAGCCCGGGTTTATCAAAACCCGGATTTCGACTCGTTTCAATGCTCTCGCTTCGAGCTCCTTGTGCGTGACCGGTATTCATCGTGTTTGGGCTGGCTGTGTTGTTCGTTTCAATGCTCTCGCTTCGAGCTCCTTGTGCGTGACCGGACCATCAATGATCTCACCGCCGCCAAGGCGTTTCAATGCTCTCGCTTCGAGCTCCTTGTGCGTGACTTTTTAACGCTGAGGTGGCGTTGTCGCGAGGAGTTTCAATGCTCTCGCCTCGAGCTCCTTGTGCGTGACTCTACCCCAATTCGGCTATGCCTGACCTGGAGGTATGAGACCCATCATCACGAACCGCCGCTTTCTGCCACGC
The DNA here is from genome assembly GCA_028285585.1 of Acidimicrobiia bacterium. Classification (GTDB taxonomy): domain Bacteria; phylum Actinomycetota; class Acidimicrobiia; order Spongiisociales; family ZC4RG35; genus CAXMPK01. Next base: position 2,786 of record JANQOU010000005.1, on the reverse strand, counting down.
TCAACACATCTCGTGCCAGCAGCTGAGCGTCAAACCCCCTGGTCAAACGGCTACACGCTTCAACAAGTCGTCGCGCAAAGACGCGGACACCACTAGATCTTGTGGCTGGACTGGGGGACATGATCACCAACCCAGACATCACACGACAGAGAACAGTTGCTCCGAAGGTAACTCGGCCTGCCCAAGCATCACCCTCTCCCGACGGCACTTGCAAGCAGGAAACAGGTGCATCCTGTCACGAAGCTCATCCATGACGGCAGTCAGATCACCCAGTAGCGATGCGAACTCCTCAGCGGTCAACTCGACTTCAAAGATCGAGTATTGGATTCGCCAACCGATGTGGTAGAGCAGAGTGGAAATCTGGGCGCGCCGACGATCGTCCGCAATATCGTATGCGACGACCCACTTCACCGCCACATCACCGGGTCATACTGGGTTCTGAGTCCGAGCAACACCGTCGCCAACTGGCGCGACTGGAGGTGAAGGGCGCGTCGGTATGACGTTCGCACACCACTCGGGGTATGGGCGAATCGTGTCAACATCCTCTTCTCTAGCGCGCCGAGAAACGCCTTTCTCGCTTCATCGTTGGAGATGCGACAGGCACCGGCCTTGGTCATCTTGAAGTCTCTGTCCGGTTTGATGATCCCGCGGTTGAAAGCTGTCAGCACCGTTGTATCGACAATCAACGTCCTGAACTCTTCAATCAAGTCGAGCGCCATCGCAGGGCGGTTGCGACCGACTGGATGCAAGAAACCGTAGCGAGGGTCGAGTCCTGCTGTTCGGCAAGCACCCTCTACTTCTGGCAGAAGCACCGCATAACCAAAGCTGAGGAGTGAATTGACCGGGTCTCGAGGTGGACGACGCGAACGACCCTCGAAGTTGGCATTGTCCCCGAGCAAGCCGCCGAACACCTTCCAGTAGCGCTTGGTAGCTGACCCTTCGATGCCACGTATGACGTCCAAGTTGGTAGCTCGGAGAACACGACGTCGGGCAGCCGCCAGCTTCTGGGTAGCCACCAGAATCTCTTCAGTTGCGCTCGTCGCTTGCCCCCTTCTCACCATCAGTGCCCTCATGTTGGCGATCTTGCCGGCGACGAATCGCCTAGAGAGGGCTACGGTCACTCCCAATTCGGCGATAGCGGCCAGCTGAGCCGGCAACACGTCATCGGAAGAATGCCGATCACCCGCAGCTGAGCCCAAGTAGCGGCCGGTACGAGAGAGAAATACCAGTTCGATACCCAAAGACAGTGCCTGAGTCCGAAGCCATGGGCTCATCTGCACTCGACCAAACACGACTATCTGTCGAATGAGCGATATCGGGGCGGCCATGAGCTGAACATCGCCGCTCAGGACTATGACCTGACCTCTCTGCAAGGCCAGGTAGGAGTTCTGCTCGGTGACGAACAGACTGCGCCGACTGGGCGTTGTCAACTCACGGTCCTCATCCCAAGGTGGTATTCGTCGACTGAAGTCAACGCCGAGAAAATCGAATCCTTGGTCAAAATCGGCCACAGTGGTCTCCTCCTCATTGAGAGTCAGCCCGAGATTCCCTGCTTCCACTTGTGCAGATCTCAAGGCGTACGAGGCTTCACTCTTGGAGAACGACAAGACGGTGGCGTCGTCCGCATATCGGATCACACGAAACCCGCGGCGAAACATCGCCTCGTCAAACTTGTGGAGATAGAAGTTCGCGAGAAGCGGCGACAACGGAGACCCTTGGGCGAGGCCGTCCAAGGCCGGACGCCCGCGTCGATTGGCCACCGTTCTCGTCAAGAGCTTTCCGATGAGATCTAGGAGCCATTCGTCGTCGACGACCTCAGATAGCATCTCCACCAACCTGTTCCGGTCAATATTCTCGAAGCAATTCTCGAAGTCAAAGCGAGCAACATGGAGATACCCACCACGGTCACGTGCCTCGGCTATCGCGCCCACTGCGTCGTCGACACCAATGCCGACCCGATAACCGAATGGCGAAGGAAAGAACTCAGCGTCCAATTCAGGAACGAGAACCTGGTAGATCGCCCGTTCAACCACCCGGTCCGTGAAAGAAGGAATGGACAGACTTCTTGTGGAATCCTCGCCGTCAGCGATGTCAACACGCCAAAGCGGCTCGGGCCGATACGCACCGGTAGTGAGTTGGCCGGCTAGATTATCGAGGTGAGCAGACGGGTCACTGAGCATCTTGAGCAACTGTCGGGTTGATCGCCCATCTGCCTCATCACTCCGTCGGACAGTCTCGAAGGCGTCGAAGAGATTGCGCGGCTCGATAGTGCGCTGGAGGAACGAGCTCATCAAGGAGAGGCCTCTGCTGGAAGCGCATCAGAGACATCTACACGAACAGCACCAAACCCCGCCGTCGTATCGGCACCCACACCGCTGAACTCGGCGAGAAGAGCGAGGGTTGTGAGTGACCTTCTTTGATCGCTCGAAGCCTCCTGGACATTGACAGTCACAGTGCCTTCCCACGCTGCAACGCGACCAGCGACCCTTCGTGCAAGAGTGTGGTCGTAGCGCCCTGGCCCGGTTGTGGTTTCTGAAGCGCCGTCGAGCTCGGTTCCAAAACGAATCGACCTCAAGTCGAGACCTTCGAGGCTCGGCAGATCGGAGCATCGCCTCAATACACTCCCAAACAACAGATTGGAGTCAGGCTCAAGGATCGTGCGGCGCTTGCTCCGGAAGTGCATCGGTGTTTGAGAGATGAACCTCGCAGTCTCGAGCGGGCTCACGTTCTCCAACTCACCCCACGTCGCAGAGGCGACAATCTTCGAGTCGCGAACTTCACCCTTG
>JANQOU010000004.1 GCA_028285585.1 Acidimicrobiia bacterium | reverse complement strand
ATTCCCTGCTGCTGCCTCCCGTAGGAGTCTGGACCGTGTCTCAGTTCCAGTGTGGCTGATCGTCCTCTCAGACCAGCTACTCGTCATTGTCTTGGTAGGCCGTTACCCCACCAACTAACTGATAAGTCGCGAGCCCATCCCACAGCACAAAGGCATTTCCTCGATGGACCATGCGGTCCTACGAGGTCATCCGGTATTAATCCGAGTTTCCTTGGGCTATCCCGGTCTGTGGGGCAGGTTGCTCACGTGTTACTCACCCGTTCGCCGCTCCGTCATGCCCTGTCCTTACGGACTGGACGTGCGTCGCTCGACTTGCATGCATTAGGCGCACCGCCAGCGTTCATCCTGAGCCAGGATCAAACTCTCCAACGTACTCCTTGGCTCCGAGCTCCCTGAGGAGTCGAGGCACGAGTCATATGAAGTGTTTGCAATTGGGTCCCGGGGTCGTGAGGACCCCGAGCTTTGATTGCACACGAACATCGATCGAGTCGATGCCGCTTGCTTAAGAGAAACGTCATCCTCCGCACTTCAACGGAAGAGACGTTCTGCTGGCTGTGGAGCTTCGTTTCCGAAACTCCGTATCTCCACGGCCAAAGAGGCCGCGAAGATCACACATTGTTCAGTTGTCAAGGAGCCCGCGTCTTGCCCTTCGGCCAAGACGTTCGACTTTCCCTTTGGGAAACTCGACTGCCCAAGTTTCCTTGGTTCCAGCTCCGCTCGTTTCCGAGACAGCGCTAGCCGCCTTCGATGGTCATGTCAGGCGGGCCGGCGATGATACGCGACCCCGATACAGAAAACAATCCCGGCCGGACGCGACACGGCGTCCCGCCGGTTGGCGGTTTGCCCGAGACCGGAGTCCCGTGCAGACGGCCAGCTTACAGATTCCGGCTACTTAGACAAGTCAATCGATGAGACGAGTGAATCGCCGCTTCCCCACTCTGAGCACCTTGCCGGCCAACTCGGCGCGAGGAAGCTCCTGAGCCTCTACCGATGCCCCATCGAGCTTCACTGCCCCTTGGGAGATCAGCCGTCTCGCCTCCGCTCCGGAGATGTCGAAGGCCTCCCGGATCAAAGCCGGAAGATTCACTACTGAGTCACCTCCGAGCTGATGGCTCGATATGTCCTCGGGGATGCCGCCGTCTCTGAACACGCGATCGAAGGCCTCTTCGGCTTCGGCGGCAGCCGACTCCCCGTGGTACAGGTGAACCACGGCTCTTGCCAGGTGACGTTTCGCATCGCCCGGATGTGTCTCCCCGGCTTCGAGGGCTCCCTCTATGCGAGCGGCGGCCTCTTCGTCAAAGTCGGCGGCGAGACGTAGCCATTCCCCCATTGCCTGGTCAGGGACACTCATCGTCTTGCCGAACATCTCGTCTGGGGGGTCCTCCACACCGATATAGTTGCCGAGAGACTGCGACATCTTCTGACTGCCGTCGGTGCCGACGAGGAGCGGCATGGTCAGTGCCACCTGTGGCTCCTGCTCGTATCGCTCCTGCACGACACGCCCCATCATCAGATTCCAGAGCTGATCGGACCCTCCGAGCTCGACGTCCGCCTCCACTGCCACCGAGTCGTACCCCTGAAGCAGCGGGTACAAGAACTCCATGACCGAGATCGGGGAGCCCGTCTCGTATCGGTTGGCAAAGTCGGACCGCTCGAGCATCTGTGCCACCGTCGCCGAGCTGGTCAGCTCGAGCAGGCCGTACATGTCGAGACTGGCCAGCCACTCCGAGTTGCGGCGTATCTCGAGGTTGTCGGGTAGCAACACCTTGCCGAACTGGCCGAGGACGTTGTCCGCGTAGGCGTTGACCTCCTCTGCCGAGAGACGCTTCCGCTGAGCCCCTTTCTCGGACGGATCTCCAACCTGAGCGGTGAAGTCGCCAACGATGAGCACCGCTGTATGACCCAGCTCCTGGAACTGGCGAAGCTTGCGGAGAACCACCGCCCAACCCAAGGTGACAGCAGGAGCCGTCGGATCGAGGCCCAGCTTGACCCGAAGGGGGCGTTTGAGAGCCAGTTTCTCGGCGAGCTCGGGCTCCGGGACGACTTTGTCCGCGTGACGAAGAATCAGGTCGAGATCGGCTGGCATAGTCGAGGAAGGGTAAACGGGTCCAGTGCCGACTCCGAAGCTACTGGCTCACTTGAGACACAGCCACGAACCTCCAGGGACGCTCCTTCGCTTTGGAGATCCCAATCCTCGGGGTGGCGACGACCATCTCAGGAGCGTCCCCTGGCTCGAGACGCACTGCCGACCTTGGATCGAAGAGGTAAGTGCCATCGCGATCGAGAGTGATGCCCAGTGCCTGACAAACTTTGCCAGGGCCGTTGCTGAGCTCTTCTTGCCGGCCACGCCGACGCTCGGCCAAGCCCCGGCCCTCGACAACCTCACCGCCCCGGATCAGGACTCCCCAGCCTTGCCCAACCGGGCCCGTCGCTGTGTTTGCGCACGTGTGGATGCCGTATGAGCGGTAGCAGTAGAGAGTCCCTGGTCGCTCGAACATGGAGCTGTTGCGGTCGGTCCGGCCTCGGTAGGCGTGGGATGCCGGGTCCTCGGCACCTTTGTAGGCCTCGACCTCGGTGATCCTCATCCGGACCACTTCATCGCCGATAGTCGAGACGAGTATGTTGCCCAGCAACAAGGGCGCTGCTTCCTCGGGTGGTCCTGCGAGCGCCTGTTGAAGGCTGGTGATGGTCCTGGTCACACGCCGCGCAACACAGCGCCGAGGCCATCGGCCGCCTCGATCATGGCCTGACGGACCGGGGCGACCTCATCGTTGGTGAGAGTTCGATCACCGGCTCTGAGTCGGTAGCGGATAGCCAGAGCCTTCTGGCCATCTCCAGCGCCAGGGAACTCGTCAAAGACCCGGGCGGACTCCACCAGATCTCCACCTGCAGCAACGGTGACTTCAAGGAGCGGTTGCGCCTGCTGGTCAATCGAGATGAGGAACGAAAGGTCGAAGTCGACGAACGGGTAGACCGACGGTGCCGACGCCAGGGCTGGTGCCCGCTCTGTGAGAATTGGGCCCAAGTCGATCTCGGCCACTGCAACTCGGCCGGAAATCTCGTAGTGGCGGGCTGCCGCTGGAGCCAACTCGCCGACATGGCCGATTGTTTCGCCTCGAAGTGTCAGCGAGGCCGACCGACCCGGGTGATAACCCGCCGGTGCAGCTGCCTCGATCGCGACGTCATCCAAATCGAGCCGGCGTGACAGGTGACGCCAAAGGGCGAGCGACGTCGAGCCGTCGACCTGATGAGTCGCTCCCGAGAGCCCTCGCATGCCGGTCCCGCCGACGACAGCCCAAGCAAGACGGTCCGTTTGAGCTGGGAGCCGGGGATCTTCGACGTTCGGTTCCGTCGAGAAGACCCGCCCGATCTCGAAGAAGCCGACATCTGCCGCACCATGCGACAGGTTGTATCGAAGCGACGAAAGCAACCCGGCGAGCATTGTGGGCCTCAGCTTGCTCTCTTCTTCCCGAAGCGGGTTGTTGACAGTCAGCAGGTCAGCGTCGCCGTACCCCAGCGGTTCCAGATCCACCGGGTTCACGAATGGAAGGTTTATCGCCTGGTCGAGACCTGCCGCCGTCAGCGCTTCGACAAGCTCACGCGATCTCTTCTGCTCGACAGTCAGTCCCCCGGCAGGTCCCGTCGGCAGCGTCGCATCGAACTTGTCGAAGCCGTGAATCCGCGCGACCTCCTCGATCAAGTCTGCGTCGCGGGTGAGATCAGGCCGAAACGTCGGAACCGTGACTGCGAGAGGGTCGCCGGCTTCGACGGTCATTCCGAGCCGGGTGAGGATGTCGGAAACCTGCGATTCGTCGAACCCGTCGCCGAGGATCCTTCGCACGTATTTCATCGCCAAAGACACCTGAAGGGGCTCCATCGGCGTGGTCACGACGTCCACAGCCCCTTCGAGAACCTCACCTCCGGACAGGGCCACGACCATCGCACTCGCTCTCTGGTTGGCGACGTCGGCGAGGCTGGGGTCGACGCCGCGTTCAAATCTCGTGGCGGCTTCTGAGCGAAGGTCGTAGCGACGCCACATCCGCATGATCGTCGGCGGGTCCCAAGAGGCAGCCTCCATGAGCACCCGGGAAGTCGTGTCCGAGACCTCGCTGCGCTCGCCACCCATCGTTCCCGACATCGACGTCGGGCCGTCTTCGTCGTAGATGATCAGGTCCTCGGCGACCAAAGCCCTCTCCTCGCCGTCGAGAGTGACCAATTTCTCACCTGCGTCTGCGCGTTTGACGACAAGACGATCACCGACGATGGAGTCGGCGTCGAAGGCGTGAAGTGGGTGCCCCAGTTCGAACATGACGTAGTTGGTGACGTCGACGACGTTGGAGATCGACCTGACTCCCACCTTGTGCAGACGATGCCTGACCTTGAAAGGCGAAGGACCTATCTCAACACCTTGGATCTCTCGGGCGGTGAACCTCCGGCACCCGTGTGTGTCTTCGATATCGACCTCGATCGAAGTAGCCCCTGGGACGGTTGTCATCGGCAGCGAGGGGACATGATGCTCGATGTCGAACCAGGCGGCCAGGTCGCGCGCCACCCCCATGATCGAAAGCGCATCCGGGCGGTTGGGCGTCACGTCCAACTCGAAGACGACATCGGGCACCTCGAGCACATCTTCGAGACGAACGCCGATCTCGATGTCATCGCCCAGCACCAGTATCCCGGCGTGGTCCTCTCCGAGGCCGAGTTCCTGCTCGGAGCAGATCATCCCGTTCGACTCAACACCTCTGATCGTCCGCTGCCCGATCTGGAAGTCGCCGGGCAGGATGGCTCCCGGCACTGCCACCGGCACCACGGCTCCGACCCCGAAGTTCCAGGCACCACAGATGATCTGACTGGGCCCATTGCCAACATCGACCTGACAGACGCGGATCTTGTCTGCGTCGGGATGGGGCTGGATGTCGGTGACCTTCCCGACGAACACATCCGACCAGCCCGCGACGTGCTCTTCGACACCCTCCACGGTGAGACCCAAGAAGTCGAACGCGTAAGTCAGCTCATCGACGTCGGTGGTTGGCAGGTCGATGAACTCTTGAAGCCAGCGAAGCGGGACCTTCATCCGAACTGCCTCAAGAAACGAACGTCGTTCTCGATGAAGTGCTTCATCGAGTCGATGCCGTAGCGAACCATCGCCAGGCGCTCCGGGCCCATGCCGAAGGCGAAACCGCTCACCTCATAGGGGTCATAGCCGGCCGTCTCCAGCACAAATGGGTCGACCATCCCGCACCCGAGCAGCTCCAGCCAGCCGGCACCCCCACAAACCCGACATCCCGGCTGTCCCCCATCGCAAGAGAAGCAGGAGACGTCGAGCTCTGCGCTCGGCTCGGTGAAGGGAAAGAAGTGCGGCCTGAGCCGGACTTCGCTCTGCGGCCCGAAGAACTCTCTCGCCCAGTGAAGAAGTGTGCCTTTGAGATCGCTGAACTGGAGGTTGGAGTCAACCGCCAAGCCTTCTATCTGGTGAAACACCGGGAGATGGGTGGCGTCGATGGTGTCTTTTCGATAGGTGCGCCCTGGAACCACGATGTACACCGGCGGGTCATGCGACTCCATCCAACGGGCCTGAACAGGCGATGTCTGTGTCCTGAGCAGGACCTCGTCTCCCGGATCCCCGAAGTCGAGGTACATGGTGTCGGAATCCCATCGCGACGGATGATCGGGTGGTGTGTTGAGGGCGTCGAAGTTATAGAAAGCCAGCTCGGCCTCGGGTCCGCTGGCCACCTGATAGCCCAGGCCCACGAAGATGTCGACGGTGTCATCGATCACCTTCTGGACGAGATGTTTCACGCCGCTGGGGATCGTGATCGACTCGAGAGTGACGTCGATCTTCTCGTCGGCCAGCCGGCGACTCTCCTCTTCGACCTCGAGAACCGATCTGCGACTGTCGAGCAGGCCGCCGATCGCCACAGACGCCTCATTGAGCTTCGCTCCGACCTTCGGTCGCTCCTGAGGGTCGAGTCTCCCCATGGACTTCCTCACAACGCCGACCACAGAGTCCGGGCCCAGCAAAGACGTCTCGACAGCGGCGAGCTGTTCCAGGTCGTCCGCAGACTCAACGGCTGTCGAGGCAGATTCGATGGCTTCGTCGAGGCTCTGAACGGCGTCCATGGTCGGCGGCAGGTTATCGACTCGACAGGGCGTACACGAGAATGCCGGCAGCGACTGCTGCGTTGAGGCTCTCGGTCGGGCCCGGAGTCGACACCGTCACCGTGTGGTCGGCAGACTCCACCTGCTCATCCGGAAGACCGGCCGCCTCTTCGCCGATCAACAGAGCGATTTGGCCGGGCGGCACAGAGTCAACGGATAAACCATCTCGCGACACAGCTGCCACCGTGGGTAGAGCCGGCAGGTCACGCATAGGCACGATCGGTGTTTGGAATTGGCCGCCTGCTCCCGCACGCAGCACCTTTGGCGACCAGGGATCGGCGGTCCCTTCGGTGTAGCCGAATGCCCAGCCGAACGAGGCGGCAGTCCTGATCATCGTCCCCACGTTCCCAGGGTCGGAAACTCCGACCGAGACCAGCACGTCCCGGCTATCGATCGACGATGGTTCCGGGATGCCGATGACGGCCACCGGCCCACGCGGGCTCTCGGTGCCGGCCAGTCGCTGCAAGGCTCGGTCATCGACCACGATCGCGTTGTCTGTGGAATCGTCGGCGGCGAACACCTGGCGCACATCGACCCCGGCCTCCAAAGCATCAGAGAGCAGGTGTGGGCCTTCAATCAGCGTCTCGTCTCGCTCCTTTCGGGCACGGGCGCGATGAAGCCGGGCCGCCTCCACCACAAGAGGGTTGCGGTGATTGCGGACCGGCTCCATGTTTCCGACTTCTTGGATCTCTAGCCCTGCTTCGAGACCTCGACGAGCTGAGCGAAGGCGCCAGGGTCGTTGACCGCCATCTCGGCGAGCATCTTTCGATCCACCTCGATTTCGGCCGCTTTCAGCCCGGCGATGAACTGGCTGTAGGTGGTCCCGTTCTGCCGGGCGGCAGCGTTGATGCGGGCGATCCAGAGCTTTCTGAACTCGCCTTTGCGAGCGCGCCGGTCGCGGTACGCGTCCTGCATCGCATGCATGACCTGCTCATTTGCTGTCCGGTATCGCCGGCTGCGGGCTCCCTTGTAGCCCTTCGCCCTGTCCAGGACTTTCTTGTGTGACTTCTTGGCGTGAACCGCCCGCTTGACACGTGCCATGTTTCAGACCTCCTGGATCAGCGTCCGAGCTGCTTCTTGATGACTTTGGCGTCGCCAGGCGCCATCTCGACCTCGCCGGACCGGCGGCGATACGTGCTCTTGCCCTTGGCGAGCCTGAGGTGGCCGCGTCCAGCCTGCCGGCGCATGTACTTGCCGGAGCCGGTCACTTTGATCCTCTTCTTGGCGCCACTGTGTGTCTTCATCTTGGGCACAGCTGCCTCCTATTCGTCTGGCTGCTCTTCGTTGTCTTCGCTCTGCGACGACTTGGACCGTCGCACCGGTGCCAGCACCATCGTCATCGACCCGCCCTCAATCTTCGGGGCCTGCTCGATGGTTCCGTATTCGGCGACTTCTTCAGCAAGGCGACTCATGAGATCCCGTCCGAACTCCGGGCGCTCTCGCTCCCGCCCTCTGAACCGGATCGTGACTTTCACCTTGTCCTGAGACTCGAGAAACTCCTGTGCCTTGCGGCTGGTGATCTCGAAGTCGTGCTCGCCGATCCGGACCCTCATCCGAAGCTCCTTGATCGTTGTGCGTGTCTGCTTCTTGCGTGCCTCTCGTTGTTTGACCGACTGCTCATACTTGTATCGGCCGTAGTCCATCAGCCGGCAGACCGGTGGCTTGGCGTTGGGTGCCACTTCGACGAGGTCCAGGTCCAGCTGCTCAGCCAGCCACAGGGCCTCGTTGATCTTCTTGACTCCGATCTGCTCGCCGTCTGGGGCGACCACCCTGACCTCTTTGGCCCTGATGGCGCCGTTCACACGCAGTTCGCTGATGCCTTTACCTCCTGATGGTGCCGCAGGTCCCTGTCCCGCGTCGTTGCTTCAAACAAAAAGCAGCAGGCGAAACCCTGCTGCACTGAAAGATCACCGAATGTCTCGGTGGTATTCGGACCTCGGCTCGAGTCACTCTTGAAAGGAATCCGAGAATGGTCTCTCGGTTTCGACAGCGGCCGGGTGGGGAAGCAGCAGCTTCCGCTCTTGCTCTTTGATGTCCCCCAAAGGGTACCAGGCAGCCAAGGGCATCCAAGATCCAGATGGTCAAGACAGGTCGAGATCCTGTATGGCGCTCACCATGGCGAGAGCCGCATCCACCGCCTCGATTCCCTTGTTTGCCTCGCCGGTCACCGAACGTTCCAGGGCAAGAGAAACGTCATGAACTGCGAGGATGGCATTGGCTACAGGTATGCCCTCGTCAAGAGCGACTCTCGAGATGCCTGAGGCCGACTCTCTGACCACGATGTCGTAGTGATCGGTCTCTCCTTTGATCACCACCCCGATCGCCACCACGGCATCGCAACCCGCACGAGCCAGAGCCTGGGCCCCCAGAGGCAGTTCGAGTGCTCCCGGTACTCGAAGAATGGTCACATTGGCAATACCAGCTTCGTCACAACGTGACTTGGCACCTTCGAGCAGACGATCTGTGATCGTCTGATTCCAGGTGGCGACTGCGATGCCGATGTGCGTGTCCGATGGTGTGGTCACGCACCGGCCTCGACGTCGAGATCGTGTCCAAGCCGATTGGCCTTGGACTCCAGGTAGTTCCGGTTCTCCGGAGTGAGGTGAGTTGGTATCGGCACCCGGTCGACGATGGAAAGCCCGTACCCCTCGATCCCGGCTCTTTTGGTCGGGTTGTTGGTCATCAGCCGCATCGAGCGGACACCGAGGTCGTACAGAATCTGTGATCCCACCCCGTAGTCACGGGCATCCACCGGCTGGCCGATCATGATGTTGGCGTCGACCGTGTCGAACCCGTCGTCCTGGAGCTGGTACGCCGCCAGTTTGTGAAGCAAACCGATGCCACGGCCCTCATGCCCCCGTATGTAGAGGATCACCCCCCGGCCTTCCTCGGCTATCCGGGCCATGGCCCAGTCGAGTTGATCACCGCAGTCACATCTCACGCTTCCAAACACATCACCTGTCAGACACTCCGAGTGGACCCGGGTGAGCATGTCTTCGCCGTCTCCGATCTCACCCATCACCAGAGCCATGTGCTGACGGTTGTCGACGAGAGACTTGAAGCCGACCGCCCGGAACGTCCCATGATCGGTCGGAACACGCGCCTCAACCACCCGCTCGACGAGTTTCTCCTGTTGGCGGCGGTAGGCGATGAGGTCGGCGATCGTGCCCATCAGCAGCCCGTGCTCATCGGCGAAGCGCTCCAACTCCGGGAGCTTGGCGACCGAGCCGTCGTCATTCATGATCTCAGCCAGGACACCGGCCGGGTAGCGGTCCGCCAGCTCGGACAGGTCAACGGCGGCCTCGGTGTGGCCGGCGCGGCGCAGCACCCCTCCAGGCTCATATCTGAGCGGGTACATGTGCCCGGGTCGTGCCAGGTCGTCCGGCTGCGTGGCCGGGTCGAGCACGGCCTCGATGGTTCGGCATCGGTCAGCTGATGAGATGCCGGTGGTGGTGCCTTCCGCCGCATCGATGGACACCGTGAAGGCCGTCCTTCGGACGTCGGTGTTCTTGCTGACCATCATCGGAAGGTCGAGCTCGTCCAAACGCTCCCCGACTATGGGCAGGCAGATTATTCCGCTCGTGTAGCGAAGCATGAAGCCGAGCTTCTCCGGCGTCGCCGCATCGGCGGCGAGGATCAGATCGCCCTCGTTCTCACGGTCTTCATCGTCGACCATGATCACCATGTCACCGCGTGCAATGGCGGCGACGATCTCGTCTGTCGGAGCAAAGCTCACTTTCGCGCCTCCAGCAATCTCTCCACATACTTGGCGAGCACGTCCACCTCGAGGTTTACGACATCGCCAGGCTTGCGCAAACCGAGCGTCGTCACCTCCAGGGTGTGCGGGATGAGGGCAACGTCGAACGAGGTCTCAGTCAGCCCTGCAACGGTCAGGCTGACACCGTCGACCGTGATAGAGCCCTTCTCGACGATGAACGGCAGCAGATCTCGAGGAGGCCTGACTCTCATGACAGTGCCTTCATCGCCATCGACAACCGACTCGATCTCACCTGTGCCGTCGACGTGACCTTGCACGATGTGGCCGTCGAACCGACCGTTGGCGGCCATCGGCCGTTCGAGGTTGACCGGAGCTCCGGGCCCAAGGGCTCCGAGGTTGGTGCGCTCCAGCGTCTCAGGGATCACATCCACCGTGATGACATCGCCAACCACGTCAACCGCGGTGAGGCACACACCGTTCACCGCTATCGATGCGCCGATCTCGGTCTCTGCCACATCGCGACCCTCCAGCCGGAAGGTGTGATGACCTTCGAAGACCGCCACATCAGACACTTGCCCCATCTGCTCGACTATCCCGGTGAACATCAGCTCTTCTTCCTAAACCCAACGACGACGTCATCTCCAACGTTACGCACCGAAACGAATTCCACCTGCTCGGCTTGGGCAATCGTCGCGAAGACTCCGGCCATCGGCGACTGCCCGGCACCCCCGCCGACTTTGCCACCGATGTGGGCAAAACCTTCTGCTACCACTCCCGCCCGCCACCAGGAGCCGGCAAGCGTCGGCCCGCCCTCGAGCAGCATGTGAAGCAACCCGACGTCAGCCAAGGCACGACACGTCCCTGCCGGGTCGGGCCAGCCGTCATCTCCTCCCACTATGAGCAACTCCCCGGATGGGATTGGACGCTTTTCGGTCGACACCACAACTGGGTCTCGTGACCACAGCTTCGAGTCACTCGGAATCTGAGAGTTGCCGGCTACGACAACGGGCCGAGGTTGAGGGCCGTCGTACCCATCTCGGCGAACGTCGAGTCGAGGATCATCGCTCCGAAGCGTTCCGGCACCTACAACGACGGCATCTACTTCGGCTCTGAGCCCATGAGCCTCAGCTCTCGTCTCCTCGGAGGTGATCCACTGCGATGTCCCGTCAGCAGCAGCCACGGCCCCGTCAAGAGTCATCGCCCACTTGACAGTGACCAGCGGCATTCCCGTCCTGCGGTGATGGAAATAGGCCCGATCCAAGGCGAGGGCCTCATCCTCATGGTTGCCGACGCTGACTTCGAGCCCGCTCTCGGCGAGACGACGAGCTCCCTCACCGCTTACCCGGTGATCGGGGTCGAGTGTGGCGACCACAACCGCTCTCACCCCCGCTGCTACAACGGCTTCGACGCAAGGCGGGGTTCGGCCGTGATGAGAGCAAGGCTCGAGGGTGACAAACAAAGTCGAACCTCGCGCCGCTTCGCCGGCTTGATCGAGGGCCATCACCTCGGCGTGATCCGTGCCCGGGCCGTCATGCCGGCCCTCGCCGACGATCGACCCAGCGGTGTCGACGATCACGGCACCGACGCGAGGGTTGGGGTGTGTTGGCGGCGAGCCCTTGGCAAGCTCGATTGCCCGCTCCATGAAGCGGGCTTCGGACGACACCTACGCCGTTCGGCGATCTATGCGGTAAGTCGAGCCCGGCTGCTTCTTGGCAAACTCTTTCATCTCGACCGCAATCGCCGACGCCTCCCACTGTGTGCCGATCTCACGCACGTCGGTGGACGCTACTCCGAGTGAGAGAGAAACAACAGGGAACGCATAGCGCTCGCCTCTGCGGTCGATCACCTCGATGTACCCGCGCAGGGCATCAGCGGTGTCGTAGAGGTCGAGGATCCCGTCGTCGAAACGTTCGATGACTTCCTTGGCATACGACTCCGCCATCTCAGGCGGGATGATGGCAACGAAGTCGTCACCACCGATGTGGCCAACGAAAGCCTGCTCTATGCCGAGACTCTCCGCAGCATCGCTCAGGCAGGATGCGCAGAAACGGATCACTTCGTCGCCCCGCATGAATCCGTAGTGGTCGTTGAAAGCCTTGAAGTTGTCCAGGTCACCATGGACCAGGGCAAAGTCCGTGCCGTTGCTGATGCTCTCCTCGATCTCGGCGGTGATCTTGAAGTTTCCTGGCAGACCGGTGAGAGGCGAGAGGTCCCGAGCAGCTTGGGTGCGTCTCAGGACTGCTCGAACCCGTGCGGCAAGCTCGGTGATCTCGAACGGCTTGGTTATGTAGTCATCGGCTCCCAGCTCGAGGCCTCGAACACGGTCCTCGGGAAGGCCGCGGGCGGTCAGCATGATGATCGGGATGTTTGCGGTCGCCGCCTGGCTGCGAAGCCGGTGCAGTGCGGTCAACCCGTCCATGCGCGGCATCATGATGTCGAGAACGATGACCTGCGGCGGGTTGGCGGTCGCCTTCTGCAAGGCATCTTCGCCATCCACCGCCGTATCCACATCGAAGCCGTCAAGGTCGAAGTTGATCTTGACAACGTTGAGGATGTCTGGATCGTCGTCCGCTACGAGGACGCGTTCGCTCATGTCGTTGCAGTTGCCCTTCTGATCTTCTCTACAGCCGTTTGGGGATCTTCAGCCCTGAACACGGCAGACCCGGCTACCAGCACCGTGGCGCCAGCCCCTGCGGCCATGCCTGCGTTCTCGGGGGTGATCCCTCCGTCGATCTGAATATCGGTCGTCAAACCCCGGTCCTCAACCCATTCTCTGGCCGATTCCACTTTGGGCAACACTTCGGGCATGAAGGCCTGGCCTCCGAACCCCGGCTCCACCGACATGACAACGACCACGTCGCAAAGCTCGACATACGGGCTCACTGCATCAAACGGCGTCAAAGGGTTGATCACGAGGCCAAACCCGAGCTCGTTGACACGCGCCGCTGCCGCCGCCCCGGTCGGGTCGGGCACCGCCTCGATGTGCATGGTCACCAGATTCGCTCCGGCGCCGGCCAGCTCAGGCAGAAATGCGTCCGGGTTGGTGGTCATGATGTGACAGTCGAAGAAGAGCGATGTCGTCGGGCGCAAGCTCTCGATCACGGGGATCCCGAAGGAGATGTTGGGCACGAAATGGCCGTCCATCACGTCGAGATGGAGCCAATCGACATGGTCTTCGATTCGCGCCACCTCCTCTTCCAGCTTCGAGAAGTCGGCAGCCAGCAACGAGGGTGCGATCTTGATGTCGCTCACCGGTCCGAGTGTACGTCCAAGCCGAGATTGGCCCCGGATTCGTCAGGTGGCTCCGACGGCCCCTGAGACGGCATGACGACCGCGTACCCAATCCGCCGCCTGCTGGACTTTCTTGCCTGGTGGCTGAAGCAGATCGATCCGGACGGTGCCCTCCCAGGCGGAAGCCAGGAGCGCCCCATCCACGGATCTCCACTGCCCGCTGTCAATTCTCTCCTCCGAGACCACGGCGGAGAGGATCTTGTGTGTCACGCCATCGAGATCGAGAGTTGCAGCCGGAGTGGGGGCAAGGCCGCGGACGAGGTTCACAAATGCCGCAGCGTCGACGGCTTGCTCCCCCACTCTCTCCTCGGAGCCGATCTTGGACGCATATGTGACTCCCTCATCGGACTGCGGCACGGGCTTCAACTCACCACGCAGATACGGCTCAACGCTGGAGGCCAGCAGCCGCCCCCCTACCACCGCCAACCGAGCTTCCAGCTCCGCTGCGTTCTCGCCCCGGTGGATGTCAACTGCCTGTGCCGTGAGCACCGGACCTGTGTCGAGGCCTTCGTCGAGCTTGATGATCGTGACCCCCGTCATCTTGTCTCCTGCCATGAGGGCTCTCTGCACGGGAGCGGCTCCACGCCACCGGGGCAGCAGCGAGAAGTGGAGGTTCAACAGGCCGTGTGCTGGAGCCGCCAACACTTCCGGCCGGAGGATGCGCCCGTACGCCGTGACCACACCAAGATCGAAACGGCCTATTGCAGCCAGAGCCTCGTAGACCTCCGCCTTTGACTCGGGTTGCGACACTTCGATCCCCATAGCGGCTGCTGCGGTCTTCACAGGCGGTGGTTGTGGCTTGCTCGAGCGGCCTCGCGGCCGATCAGGCTGAGTGACGACCAGAGCCACGTCGAACCTGTCGGCAAGCTCATGCAGCGTCGGCACGGCGCTCTCGGGAGTCCCCATGAAGACGACCCTGGTCATGTGAGGCCCAGCGCTTCCTCCCGCAGTTCTTTGAGTGCCTTCTTCCGGACACGTTTCGGAAGGGCGTCGAGCAGCAGCGCCCCGTTGAGATGATCCACCTCGTGCTGCAACACACGGCCGAGAAGGCCGTCGCCGGCGTATTCCACGTCGTTCCCGTCGAGGTCCAGCGCCTTCACTCTCGCGAACGCAGGCCGGGTGATCTCCCAGTAATGGTTGGGGACCGAGAGGCACCCTTCGTCGTATTCCCATTCCCCTGCGGTCTCGACCACCTCGGGATTGATCATCACCCGCGGCCCGAGCTCGTCTTGGGCGTCGAACACAGCCACCCTCCGGGACACGCCGATCTGGTTCGCCGCCAAGCCGACGCCTGGTGCGTCGTACATCGTCTCGATCATGTCTCGAACCAATGTGTGGACTTTGTCATCGATGTCAGTCACCGGCTTCGTCTCCATACGAAGCACCGGGTCGCCGAAGGTTCTTATGGGGTATATCGCCATTTGATCACCTGATTTTGGCGGCAGGCTAGAGCTGTTGCCTCTCTAGAGATCAATTGGATCGGCATCGATGCGAACAACCGACCCTGCCTCACGCCAGCGCCCGACGACCGGGCGCAGTCTCCGTCGAGCGGTGCGCAAGTCCCCTTGAAGCAGCCATCGTTTCCCATCTTCGATGTCGAGAGGCCCATGAACTTGGTCCACGCCCAGCCCTTTCAGAACGTCCTCGACATCTCCGGGGATCTTCTCTCGAAGCTCCAAGGCCAGCATCGCCACCGACGGGGGCAGCCCTGCCCGAGCGCGCTCAACGAGCACACGCTCCAAATAGGGCAAGGGCTCTCCTCGTCTCAATGCCACGATCAACGGCGACTCCGGCTCATCGGTCTGGACGAGGAGTCTGTTCCCTTGCCCTGGCCCCACCTTGTTGGCGAGCCGGGCCAGAACACGCAACACCTCTTCTGACCCTCGGTATCCCCATCCTTGAACGATTGCCTCCGGATAGGGAGCAATCGCCAGAGCCACCGGCTTCATGCCGGCAAGGTCGCTCTCTGTTCCCACTTGCACCAGAGGAGCGTCAGTCGTCCCGATCCTCCCTTGGATTTCCTTTCGATATCCCTCCAGCATCGAATGGGTGGAGAGGACAAAGGACGTCTTGCCGCGCTTGGCCGCACCACGCAAAGCCGCTGTCGTCTGCTCCTCGAGCAACCCGGCGGTCCCTTCACCGCGTCGGCGGTGGACCACCTCGATCAGAGGCCAGGGCCGGCCCGCAAGCATCGTCGACTGCGCACCGCTCGCCAGAAGCTCAACGCTCGGCGTCGGCCCCAGGAACACCGACCCGGTTCCTTCCATGAGCGACCGGTATCGGACGACCTCACGCACATGCAGCGTCGGGGTCTGACGCTCCTTCATGGCTCGCCGCGCCTCTTCTACCACGACGGTCAACACCAGCCCGGCCACCTTCCACAGCGCCGCTCTCGGAGTGCCCACCAGAAGAACGCCGGGCACCTGAGCTTGCTCCCAAGCCGTGGTCACCTCTGAGTCGTCTCCTCCAGCCACAACCAGCACTCTTGACCCAAACTGGGCACGCGCCGCATCCCCGATCTCGGAGGCTTCGGCGGCGGACGCCGCCAGGACCATTGCCGAGCTTCCGGCTCCAAGAACAGGCCCCAGAGCAGTGATCCACGCCAGATCGCGCCATTTGCCCACCAACACCTGAGTGGGCATGCGCGCACCTTTCGCCAGCGAACGGGCAATGTCTCCCAGCTCATGATCATGAGCGCCCACGTTGACGTCCTCCAGGCCGGTGGACGATCGACCCTTGGGCAAGTTCGGCGGTGAAGCTCTGGTCAGCAAGACAGACAGCGGGGCTCCGTAATGCTCGGCTGCCCAACGGAGCGTTTTGAGCAACTGATGCGAGAAGACCGGGGTCGGTGACGAAACCCCAAGGATCTCCTTGAGATTCTTCCCTTCTGGCTCTTCGAAGCCGACGACCCAGCCGCGCACCCTCCGGCCTGAAAGCGGCACCCGGACGATGCTGCCGACCTCGACTTGCTCGAGCAGAGACTCCGGCAGGCTGTACAGAAACCCTTCGTCAACGGCGAACGAAGGAACGTTGGGGACTACGCGTGCCGCTCGGTTCAGATGCCGGCCGCCGTCCTGATCTCGTCGACCCTGTCCAGCTGCTCCCACGAGAAACCAGAGCGGCCAAAGTGGCCGTAGGCGGATGTCGGGCCGAACACCGGCGCCGTCAGGCCCAGCGCCGAGATGAAAGATGCCGGCCTGAAGTCGTACACATCAGTCACGATGCTCTCGATCTTGCCCGGATCCACATGCTCGGTCCCGAAGGTCTCAACATGCACCGAGAAGGGGTCCGCCTGCCCAATGGCATAGGCGAGCTGAATCTCCAGCATGTCGGCGACGCCGGCCGCCACCAGATTCTTCGCCGCCGAGCGCGCCGCGTATGCGGCGGACCTATCGACCTTCGTCGCATCTTTTCCGGAGAAAGCACCTCCGCCGTGCCGGGCAAACCCACCGTAGGTGTCGACGATGATCTTCCGTCCGGTGAGACCGGTATCGGCAACAGGGCCACCTATCTCGAAGCGGCCGCTCGGGTTGAAGATGAAGTCGAGTCTCTTCGAGAGCAGTTCCTCGGGCACCACCGCCCGCACGACTGCTTCTTCGATGTCGCTTTTCATCGACAGCTGGTCCTGGCCTTCCGCATGGTGGGTCGAGATCAGCACCTTCTCCACAGCCACCGGCTTGGAGTCTTCGTACTTGACCATCACCTGGGTCTTCCCATCAGGTCGTAGGTAGTCGAGTTGGCCAGTCTTCCGCACCTCGCTGAGCCGCTCGGCGAGACGATGGGCCAGCTGGATGGGCAGAGGCATCATTTCGTCCGTCTCGTTGACTGCGAACCCGAACATGAGACCTTGGTCACCAGCACCCAGCTCCCTATCCACGCCCTCGGCGATGTCGGCGCTCTGACTGTGAATTCTGTTCTGGACTTCGATCGTGTCAGCAGCAAAGTCGTCGTCGAACCCGTCGTACCCGATCCCGCGCACGGTGCGCCTGACGATGGCGTCGATGTCGAGATCGCCTGCCACCGAGGTCTCTCCGCCGACAATCGCAACCCTCGTCGTGACGAAGGTCTCACAGGCGACGCGAGCGTGCGGATCGACACGCAGCGCCTCGTCGAGCACGGCATCGGAAACTGCGTCTGCCACCTTGTCGGGGTGCCCTTCAGTGACTGACTCGGACGTGAAGTAGAAGCTCCTCATCGAGGTGCGAGCCTAACCCTGTGGATTGATCTCGGATAAAACCAAGCTGATGAGGTCCGCGGCCACCTCTTGTTTGGTGAGCATCGGCCACTCATCCGTGTCTCCGGCCCGATTAACGATCACAACACGATTGGTGTCGGTCCCAAACCCGGAGCCTTCCTCCGTCACGTCGTTGTAGACGAGCAGGTCGACGTTCTTCCGTTTCGCCTTGGCTACTGCTCGCTCGACGCCACCGGTCTCAGCCGCAAAGCCAACAACGAACGGAGGCTCATCGCGAGCCACGACGGAGGCGAGAATGTCAGGTGTTGGCTCCAATGTGATCGACTCCAATCCGTCAGAGCGCGCCAACTTGCCCGAGCTCGGGTCCGACGGCTTGAAGTCCGCAACGGCCGCCGCCATCACCGCTACGTCAGCCTCAACCGCCGCTACCGCTTCGAGCATCTCCTGAGCCGACTCGACGCGTGTCACTTTCACCCCGGCAGACACTGGCTCATCCGAGGTGGTCACCAAGGTCACGGCCATACCGCGCCCTGCTCCTTCATTGGCTATGGCGTGACCCATCTTCCCGCTCGATCGGTTGCCGACGTACCGCACAGGATCGATCGCCTCGCGTGTGCCACCTGCGGTCACCAGGAGCCGCTTCGCGTTGTCTGGCGTGCCCATCAGCTCTTTCAACCGCGCGACGACCTCGTCGGGCTCGGCAACACGGCCGATACCGACATCGCCGCCGGCGAGCGGCCCCTCGAACGGTCCCACCATCTCGTAGCCGTCGGCCTCGAGTTGCTCAATGTTTCGTTGAGTTGATGCGTGCTCCCACATCTCAGTGTGCATTGCCGGCGCAACGAGCACCGGACGTTGCGCAGCCAGCAAGGTTGCTGAGACCAGATCAGACGAGATGCCGCTGGCGACTTTGCCTATGGTCGCCGCAGTCGCCGGTGCGATGACGATGACATGTGCCCAGCGCGCCAACTCGGTGTGTGGCGAAACTGATCGCTCATCTGAGAAGAGGCTGGTGTAAGGGCGATCACCAGTGATTGCGGCGAAAGTTTGAGCGCCGATGAACTCCTGAGCGGACTCGGTCAGGATCACCTTGACCTCGGCACCAGACTCGATCAGCCGCCTGGCTAGATAAGCCGACTTGTATGCGGCTACGCCCCCGGTGACGGCGAGCAAAACTCGCCGGCCGTCGAGCATCTACTCCTCGACGGTCTCGACCGCGACTTTGCCTTCGGCAATCTCCTCCATGGCGATGGTCAGAGGCTTGCGTGAGAGGGAGTGGACCTGAGGCGGGACATACTCGCCGTACCCGACTCCCAGCTGATGAAAATAGCTGTTGATCTGGCGTGCGCGACGAGCCGAGACCACCACGGTCGCAAAGCGGTTGCCTATTTGGTCGATGACGTCTTCGAGCTTCATTGAATCCTCAGCAGCGGAAACCTCAGGTTACTGCACCGACCCCTTCTACAAGGACTCAACGGCACCCAAGCCAGCGAGCACCCGGTCGACGACATCATCAACCGTCATCTGCGAAGTGTCGATGACCAGGTCGTAGTGGCTGTGATCGGTGTAGTCGAGGTCGTAGTAGTCGAGATAGCGGATTCGCTCTGACTCGGTTCGCTCCTCGATGGCTGCTCTCGTCGCAGCGAGATCGACGTTCTCCACCTCGGACCCGCGGGCGGCGTCGAACACCCGCCGGGTGGCTTCAGCCAGGGACACATCGAGGAATACCTTGAGCGACACAGGGACAAAGTGCCATCCGAGTCGCGCGTCGATAACAAAGCTGGCGCCCTCGCCGGCGAGGCGAGCCGTGCGAGCGTCAATCTCACGGTCGATGGCATCGGTTCCCTCTGCCGACCTGGACAGCTCAAGGATCGACAACCCGCGCTCTGCGGCCATCTCTCTCATGAAGTCCCCGGCAGACACATGACGAACATCGAGCGCTTCGGCTACCCGCTTTGCCACCGCGCTCTTCCCGGAGCCCGGCCGCCCCGAGATGGTGACGATCATCAGGCGAATTCTTGCAGAAGGGTCTCCCTCTGATTCTCTCCCAGTCCGCGGATTCGCCGGTTCTCGGCTATTCCGACGCTCTCCATCAGTCGCTTCGCCTTGATCTTGCCTGTGCCGGGCATCGCTGCAAGAAGCGACTCGACTTTCAGGCCGGCGATCAGCTCGTCGCTCTCGGCCTGCTCAAACAGCTCGGCGAGACTCAATGAGCCGGTCTTGAGAAGCTCTTTGGTCTCAGCTCGAACACGTCGCGCCTCGGCGGCCTTTGCCAGAGCCTGGCGACGCTGCTCGTCTGTCAATTGTGGTGGCTGTGCCATGTCCTCTCTCCTCGAGTTCGGGCCGCCCCGCCATCGGCCGTTGCCGACCATAACAACGCAACAACGGAAGGGCTGGTTAGAAGTGCCCGCCCAATCGGAGCGACTCGACGATGCGACCAGCCGACTCCGCCGGTGCCTCACTGGCCGTGATCGGCCTTCCGATCACCAGCAAGTCGGCACCAGCCTCCATGGCTGCCACGGGCGTGGTGACCCTCTTCTGATCGTGACTATCACCTTCGTCCAGCCTCACCCCTGGTGTGACAGCGAGCAGCTTCGACGCATGACTCTTGACAACACCGACTTCACGAGGAGAGCAGATCACGCCCTCGGCTCCTTGCTCGCCGGCGAGATGCGCCAACTCCGCCACCTGCTCTTCGACGGACCGCTCGACTCCGATCGCGACGAGGTCGGATTGGTCGAGCGAGGTCAGCACCGTCACCGCCAAGACTCCTGTGTGAGCGGCACCACCGTGCTCCAAGCCAGCCACAGCTGCCGAGATCATCTTCCCGCCACCACTCGCATGGACCGTGATCCACCTCGCACCACGCCGGGCGAGCTGCGACGCGGCTTTCTCGACTGTGTTGGGGATGTCGTGCAGCTTCACATCAGCGAACACCGGCAAACCCAACAAGGCGATGTCTGATACGGCACTGGGGCCGTTGGCCATGATCATCTCGAGCCCAACCTTGAAGCCGCCCACCACGGACACCAGGTCTTCAGCCAAACGACGAGCCTCGTCGAGCTCGGGTGTGTCCAGGGCAACGAGTACTGGGTTCACCATGACTCGACACTCCGGATGATGTCCGAGACCGAGTCAGCTCCCAGGCGACTCAGCTCATCATCCAGCTCTCGTGAGATCCGCTTTCCCGCCTCTGGCTCGGCGAGCAAGACAGTGCCGATCTCCACCGCCGATGCGCCTGCCATCAGGTACTCGACTACATCCCTGCCGCTGCTTATGCCGCCACACCCGACGATCTTGGCGTCCGGAAGCGCCTGAGCGACTTCGTAGACGCAACGCAGTGAGATCGGCTTGAGGCCGGGCCCCGAGTAGCCGCCGACTCCGCCGCTGAGCAAAGGCCTCGACGTCTCAGGATCAAGCCCGAACCCGAACGCCGTGTTGGTGAGCACCAGGAAGTCGGCACCCGCTTGAAGGCAAGCATCGGCAACCTCGACGATCTCAGGTGTGTTCGGTGACAACTTGGCGCCTATCGGCACATTGACTGCGCCTCGTGCGGCACTGACGACAGCAGCACTCGCCGAGTCGCTGAACGAGAAGAGATGACCCTCCTCCAAGTTTGGGCAAGAGAGATTCAGCTCTACCGCCGTCACACCCGCTTCGACCAGCTGTTTCGCCACGATGGCGAAACCTTCCGGGTCGCCGGCTACCGCGGAGCCCCAAACCGGGACGTCCAGCATTGGGATGGCGGGCCTCATCTTCTCGACCCATGCGGCGATGCCCGGGTTCTGGATGCCGATCCCGTTGAGCATCCCGGTGCCCGTCGGCGCCACGCGGGGCTGGGGACGCCCTGGCCATTCCTCGGGCGCTACCGACTTGGCGACAGCTGCCCCAAAGACAGAAACGTCGGCCACATCGGCCCACTCCCACACCGAGCCAACCGTGCCGGAGGCGGCGATCAACGGGCTGCGCAGCCGCAAATCTCCGAGCTGAACGGCTAAGTCCGGTGCCATTCCTGAAGACTTCGCGGCTTGTGGATCGCTCCGGGGCCGGCTCGGAGGCTGCGTGCCACCGCGAGCCCGCCCTGAATGGTGGTCACGCAGGGTATGAAGTGCCGACGCGCAGTCCGACGAATCGTCTTTCCATCCGATCGGGCGCGCCCACCCCTAGGGGTGTTGATGACCAGCTGGATCTCACCATTCTCAACTCGCTCGCCGATGTCTCTCGGGCCTTCACCGATCTTGGGCACCGACTCTGCCTCTATGGCGTGATGGCGCAGGTAGCGCGCTGTGCCGCCGGTCGCGACGATGTTGAAGCCGAGCATTGTGAAAGCCTGGGCCACCGCTAGGCCGAGCGGCTTGTCGCGGTCCGCGAACGACAGGAACACATTTCCTCGGTCGGCGAGCACGTTTCCTGCGCCGAGCAAGGCCTTGCCGTAGGCAACACCAACGTCGGAGCCGATGCCCATCACCTCACCGGTAGCTTTCATCTCCGGGCCGAGCACCGAGTCCTCTTCTGGGAATCGATCCCATGGCAGCACGGCATCTTTGACGGCCACGAAGTCGGCCTCCGCCTTGGTGGCGGGCAAGACTCCCTCTTCGCGCAGCTCTTCCAGCGTGGACCCCATCATCACCCTTGCGGCAACTCTGGCCAGAGGTATCCCTTTCGCTTTGGAGATGAAAGGAACGGTGCGGCTGCCACGTGGATTGGCTTCGAGCACAAACACGTCATCACCCTTGACTGCGAATTGGATGTTGATGAGACCCCGCACTTCGAGGGCGGTCGCCAGCTCGCGAGTTCCCCTGAGAATCTCCTTGTGAGCTTCATCGGAGATCGTCGGAGGTGGCGTCACACACCCAGAATCGCCAGAGTGCACACCCGCCTCCTCGACGTGCTCCATGACACCGCCGATCAGCAACTCTGACCCGTCGTAGACGGCGTCGACATCCACTTCCACCGCGGACTCGAGGAAGCGGTCGATGAGGATCGGGCTCGAAACCAGCTCTGGGTCACGCTCCCCGTAGATCTCCCCTACATAGCCTGCGAGCTCTTCCAAGTCGTAGACCACCTTCATCCTGCGGCCACCGAGCACAAACGACGGGCGCACCATCACCGGAAGGCCGATCTGGTCGACGACTTCCTCGGCCTCTGCGGCACTCGTGGCCGTGCCCGCCGGTGGCTGTTTCAGACCCAGGTTGCGGCAGATCTCGGCGAACTGCTCCCTGTCCTCGGCTTTGGCGATCGACTCAGGAGAGGTCCCGGCGATGTTGACACCAGCCGATTGCAGTGACTCGGCGAGGTTCAACGGGGTTTGCCCGCCAAGCTGCACGATCACCGCATCGGGCTTCTCCGCGTCGATCACGGCAAGCACGTCTTCAGTGGTGAGTGGCTCAAAATAGAGCCGGTCCGAGGTGTCATAGTCGGTTGACACCGTCTCGGGGTTGCAGTTGACCATCACGGTCTCGTATCCGGCTTCTCGAAGAGCGAAGCTGGCGTGGACACAGCAGTAATCGAACTCGATCCCCTGCCCGATCCGATTAGGCCCGGAGCCGAGGACGACGACGCGAGGCTTCTCGGCGGGCAGAACCTCGGTCTCGTCCTCGAATGTGCCGTACATGTACGGGGTAGAGGCTTCAAACTCGGCAGCGCATGTGTCGACCGTCTTGTAGGTCCTGGCCAACCCGGCGTGAAGGCGGGCGGACCGCACCTCCGACTCTTCTCGATCCCAGAGGTGGGCGAGCTGGCGGTCGGAGAAGCCGAATCGCTTCGCCTCTCGCAGCAGCTCGTCACCCGAGTCAAGCTCCAACTCCTTGCGGAGCTCTGTGATCTCTGCCATCTGGTCGACGAACCACGGATCGACGTACGAGAGCGAAGCCACTTTCTCGACGGCCCATCCCCGGCGCAGAGCCTCGCCCATCGCGTAGATCCGGTCAGGGGTGGGAGTTGTGACGGCATCCGCCAACTCCTCATCTCCCAGTGCGAGCAGTGTCTCCTCCGCCGGGTCTGCGTTGAGCCCCCCTCGACCGTTCTCGAGCGACCTCAGCGCCTTCTGAAGCGCCTCGGGGAACGTCCGGCCAATGGCCATGGCCTCTCCGACACTTCGCATCGAGGTGCCCAACGTCGTCGACGCCGAGGGGAACTTGGCGAAGTCGAACCGGGGAATCTTGACCACCACGTAGTCGAGAGCTGGCTCGAATGACGCGGGTGTGGCTCCGGTGATGTCGTTTGCGATCTCGTCGAGTGTGTAACCCACAGACAGAAGCGCGGCGATTTTGGCGATCGGGAAGCCGGTGGCTTTCGACGCGAGTGCAGACGACCTGCTCACTCGCGGGTTCATCTCGATCACCAGGCGCCGGCCGGTCTTGGGGTCGACGGCGAACTGAACGTTGGACCCTCCGGTCTCAACACCAATGGCTTGAAGGACTGCGATCCCCTCGTCCCTCATCTGCTGGTATTCGCGGTCAGACAGTGTCTGGATAGGAGCGACCGTTATCGAATCTCCTGTGTGGACGCCCATGGGATCGAGGTTCTCGATGGAGCAGACAATGACCGCATTGCCGGCGCGGTCGCGCATCACCTCGAGCTCGTACTCCTTCCAGCCGTAGACGGACTCCTCGACGAGGATCTCGCTGACCGGTGAGGTGTCGAGGCCGTGCTTGGCGATCTCGAGGAACTGCTCCTCGTCTTCGGCGATGCCAGTTCCCCCGCCCCCGAGGATGAACGAAGGCCGCACCATCACCGGGAACCCGATCTCTCTGGCGATCTTGACCGCTTCCGCCATCGAGCGGGCGTATCCCGCTCTAGGGACGTCTAGGCCCCACTCCTCCATGGTCTCTTTGAACCTGCCACGGTCCTCGGCTCGATCGATGGCCTCCAGCCCGGCCCCGATCAGCTCGACTCCGTGCTCCTCGAGGACTCCCGAACGCGCCAGGTCCGATGCGACGTTGAGAGCGGTTTGACCTCCGAGGGTCGGCAGCAGAGCGTCCGGCCGCTCTCGCGCGATGATCTCTGTCACCACTTCCGGAGTGATCGGCTCAATGTAGGTGGCATCGGCGAACTCGGGGTCGGTCATGATCGTCGCCGGGTTCGAGTTCACGAGGATGACCCGATAGCCCTCCGAGCGAAGAACCTTCGCCGCCTGTGTGCCCGAGTAGTCGAACTCGCAGGCCTGACCGATGATGATCGGGCCCGAGCCGATGAGGAGGATCGATCTGATGTCTCGTCTCGCCGGCATCAGGCAGACTCCTCGATCAGCGTAACGAAGGAGCCGAACAGGCCTCTTGCGTCATTCGGTCCCGGTGCCGCTTCGGGGTGATACTGAACCGAGAAGGCCGGGACGTCCTCGAATCGCATCCCTTCCAACGTCCCATCGTTCAGGTTCTGGTGTGTCGGTCGAACGGTCCCCAGCTCGGTCTCGACCGCTGCTGGGAGCAGCGAGGGCTCGACGAGCCTGCCTCGTTCCGGCGGCTCTCCGTCGGTGAGGTTCCACAAGTCGACGGCGAACCCGTGGTTCTGGGCGGTGATCTCGATGCCGCCGTCGTCCATGCGGCGCACCGGATGGTTGCCGCCGTGATGGCCGAAGGGGAGTTTGAAGGACCTGGCACCCATCGCAAGACCCATGACCTGGTGCCCGAGGCAGATGCCAAATACGGGAACCTGCTGAAGAAGTGAGCGCAGAGTCTCGATCGTGTCGGTGAGCGGCTCCGGGTCTCCTGGCCCGTTGGACACGAAGACACCGTCAGGCTGCAAGCCGACGATGTCATCGGCGCTGGTGTGGGCAGGGACCACATCAACGCCGAACCCTCTGGCTGTGAGGTTGCGAAGAATGTCTCGTTTCATGCCGAGGTCGATTGCGACCACGCGCCCGATCTGGTCGATGTCCGGATCGAGGCTGTAGGGCTGCTTCGTGGTCACTTGCGATGCCAGGTCTTGGCCGGTCATCTCGGGGGCACTCGAAGCCGCCGAGATGACCTCGCTCTCATCGACGCCCGCCCCCATGGCCACTGGCATCGCTCCGCGATCTCGCAGATGCCTGGTGAGTCGACGGGTGTCGATCTCGCTCAATGCGACGACCCCGTTCGACGTCAGATACTCCGCTATCGATCCCTCCGCCCTCCAGTTGGATTGACGACGTGACATCGAGCGCATCACGAAGCCGGAAACCGCCGGCCCTGCTGACTGCTCATCATGGGGGTGAACCCCGTAGTTGCCGATGTGAGAAGTCGTCATCACCACCACCTGACCGGCGTACGAGGGATCGCTGAGGATCTCCTGGTACCCCGTCATCGAGGTGTTGAAGACTGCCTCTCCGGTGGCGACACCTTCGGCGCCAACGCTCACGCCGGCGAACACTTCGCCATCGGCGGTGGCCAACAGGCCCTTCTGTTTTGTGCTCATGTCGACATGCTCAGTTCGTGGGTGACCTTTCCTTCATAGATGGTGGCTCTCGGCCTACCTCTCAACTCCAGCCCGGTGAAGGGGCTGTTGTCAGATCGGGAGGCAAACTCAGATGGTGTCCAAACGTCGTCGGGATCGAAGACAGCGAGGTTGGCGGGCACACCGACTTCGATCAGATGGCCTTGACGTCCCATCTGGCCGATCTTCGCCGGCTCCGTGGCCATGACCCGAAAGAAGCGAAGTGGGTCGGCCAGTGTCTCCCAGGCCACCGAAGCCGCCGTTTCGAGACCGATGACGCCTCGAGGGGCGTCTGAGAACGGAACCGACTTCTCTGCATCGGAGTGGGGGGCATGATCGGTGGCTACACAGTCGATGGTGCCGTCAATGAGAGCCTCACGCAATGCGTGCCGATCGGCCCGGGTTCGCAACGGCGGGTACATCTTCAAGTTCGTGTTGAGCCCATCGCCGACGTCCTCGTCTGTGAACCAGAGGTGGTGAGGGGTCACCTCTGCTGTCACCGGCAGGCCCTCTGCTTTGGCAGCTTTGATGATCGCAACGGTCTGTGCCGACGAGACATGCTGGCAGTGATACCGGCAGCCCGTCCGCCTCGCCAGATCGATGTCGCGCTCAACGATCGAGGACTCAGCCTCTGCCGGCAGACCGCCAATGCCCAAACGCTCCGAGACGGCACCCTCATGCATGTGGCCGGAAGCCGTCAAGGGAGCGTCCTCGGCGTGTTGCGAAACCAAGCCACCGACAGCGCCAACTCTCTCCATGAGGTCTTGGAGCAGAACCGGGTCTGCCACAGAGTCTCCGTCGTCGCTGAAGATGGTGACCCCTGCGGTGGACAAGCTCTCGATGTCGCTGGCCTCGAAGCCGGCACGCGACTTGGTGAGCGCGGCAGCAACATGAACCTCGATCAAGCCGGCATCTCGACCGGCTTCGGCCGCCGAGGCGACCAACTCTGGTGTATCGAGAGCAGGCTCGGTGTTGGGCATCACCACAACGGCGGTGTAGCCACCCGCTGCGGCCGCCCTCGATCCCGTGACCGTGTCTTCTTTCCATGTCTGCCCGGGGTCTCTGAAGTGGACATGGAGATCCACGAACCCAGGGCCGACAAGGCACCCGCTTGCGTCGATGACCCGGCCCGAAGCCGAGCCGGCAGGTTCCATCGAGGAAATCGTTGAACCGTCAATGCGGAGATCTGCGTCAACCAGGCCGCCCGGAGTGACGATGGTCCCGTTGGCGATGGTGAGAGTCACAACGTCCCGCCAATCGCGGCGAGCACCGCCATGCGAGTTGGCACGCCGTGACGCACCTGAGAGAGGATCAACGACCGGGCGCCATCGGCGACTTCCGGCTCGATCTCGACACCTCGATTCATGGGGCCCGGGTGCATGATGACTGCCTCCGGCCTCATCCGGACGGCTCTGGCAGAGTTCATCCCGAAGCGCTCCTGGTAGTCGTCACCAGCCAACGCCCCCCTTTCTCGCTGCACCCTGAGGAGGTAGACCACGTCGAGCTCGCCCAACACAGCATCGAGGTCGCTGGACATCACCACACCGTCGGGTGCCGAGTCGGGAAGCAAGCCCTCGGGCCCGATGTAGCTGAGTTCCGCCCCCAGCCGAGGAAGGACTTTGGACAGGCTGCCGGCAACGCGGCTGTGCCCGACATCGCCCACCACCCCGACTCTGAGACCCTCGACACTCCCGAAACGAGACGTGAGAGTCACTGCGTCGAGCAGCCCCTGCGTCGGGTGCTCACTTGCGCCGTCGCCACCATTCACGACGGGTGTTCCCGTCCATTCGTGGACCTGAGCGGGCATGCCCTCCGTTCCGTGCCGCACGACAAAGATGTCGACTCCGATCGCGGCGATCGTCAGCACCGTGTCCTTGAGGGACTCTCCTTTCAGCTCAGACGACGCCTCGGTCAGGTGAGTCAACACGTGAGCGCCGAGCCTCTTGGAGGCCAGTTCGAAAGAGAGACGAGTGCGTGTCGACGGCTCGAAGAACAGATTCGCCACCACTCTCCCGTCGAGCACGCGATCAACGGTCCCGGCTTCCGAGAGCAGAGCCCGGTAAGAGCCGGCATCCGCTATCAGGGATTGCAACTCGTCAGTGCCCAGATCCGAGCAACTGAGAAGAGACTTCACGCTGCAGCCCTCCTGTCGATCCAGACGCCGTTGGCGGCGTCCACCGCCTCGAATCTCACCCGCACCCGCTCCTCGCGGGACGTAGGGATGTTCTTGCCCACGTAGTCGGCCCTGATCGGGAGCTCACGGTGGCCGCGGTCAACCATGACCGCCAGCTGTGTTGATCTGGCTCGCCCGATGTCAGACAGCGCGTCGAGCGCGGCTCTGACAGTCCGCCCAGTGAACAACACGTCATCGACGATGATCAGAGGCCGATCGTCAATTGAGAAGTCGACCTCTGTTGGGCGAGGCCTGATGTCATCCCGGAGATAGCGGTCGTCGCGGTGACCGGCGACGTCGAGACGACCAACCGGGACAGTCACACCCTCGAAACTCGAAATCGTCGCAGCCAGGCTCTCCGCCAGATGAACGCCACGGGTGTAGATGCCGATCAATGCCAGCTCGGAGGCACCGCGATGCGACTCCAAGATCTCGTGGGAGATGCGACGGGTGGCGCGAAGCATGTCCTCGCCCGTCATTACCTGCGGCAAATCGTGTCCTTCCCGGCCTCACAGGACCGTCTTTAAAGGTTCGGCAGCGACGATAACCCGCGCCCGCTCCTACGTCTAGCTCATCCTCTCGTGGTCTTGGCGAGAGTCGCAAGCACACCGTTCACAAACGAGCTCGACCGCTCAGTGGAGTACCTCTGCGCCAGCCGTACCGCTTCGGACACGATCACGGCGGTGGGAATCCCTGGCTCGGACTTCAGCTCGTGGAGGCCTATGCGAAGGATGTTTCGGTCGACCACGGGCATGCGAGCCACACTCCAATGCTCAGCAGCCTCCTCGATGCTGCTGTCCAGTGCGTCTTTCGACGCCGAGACGCTTCGAATCAAGACACCGGCGCGCCCAGCAGGGATGTCTCCCACCTCGCCGACCGACTCGAGCGAGTAGAGGTACTCGAGAGCCAGATCTCTCGGCTCAACCGAGACGTCCATACCAGCCGTCTTCGCCAGCTCCGCGGCCAACGGCCCAGAGATGTGATCGTCAGGCCCCTCCAGGCGTCCTCGTGCTCGGAGCCCTGCTTCCAGCTCTTCGACGGCGATGCCTACAGCCTCGCTCAGCTCTCTCACCGTCAGTCGCGCCGGGATCGTCACCCCATCGGCGCCGCGGGCATTCATACCCGAGTCTGGTACTCCCCGGTCCGAGTGTCGACCTTGACCCGGTCACCCTGCTCGACGAACAGCGGCACCTGGATCTCGAGCCCGGTCTCGATAGTCACCGTCTTTGTCGCTCCGGTGCGGGTGTCGCCTTTCACTCCGGGCTCTGCGTACGTCACCTCGACCTCCACGGAAGGCGGGAGATCCACGCCGATAGCCGTGCCTTGGAACATCGGCAGGCTCACAGTCATCCCATCGACAAGAAAACTCGAAGCATCACCTACGTCATCTGCGGTCAGCACGATTTGGCCGTAATCGGACAGATTCATGAAGTGAAAGCCGAGGTCGTCCGAGTACAGATACTGATGCTCGGCTCGGTCGATGATCGCCTGCTGCACGTTCTCGTCGGCCCGGAAAGTGCGATCGAGAACTTGGCCGGTCTCGAGCTTCTTCAGCTTCATGCGAACGAAGGCCTTTCCCTTTCCCGGCTTGACATGCTGATACTCCACTATGGAGAAGAGCCCGTCGTCGAGTTGAAGGGCCATGCCCGGCTTGACGTCATTTGTGCTGATCATCGGAAGTCCTCATGAACGAGCGATGGACGGTAACTGGCTCACAAACCTACGGCTTCGAGGCCCGCCGCGATGTCCTCACGGCCGACGTGCATGAGAACCGGGTCGGCAACACCACGCAGGAGCACCATTCTGAGCCCTTCCCGGTCTCTCTTCTTGTCGAGCCTGAGCAAGTCGGCAACTCGCGCCGGATCGATCCCGTCCGCTCTGGTGGGCAGCCCCAGCTTCTGAAGCGTCGCCACCACGGACGACACGACATCGAAACCCATCACTCTCTCGGAGACAGCCGAGGCTGCAACCATCCCGACGGCCACGCTCTCACCATGAGAGAGCGAGGAGGCGAACTCAACGGCGTGGCCAACGGTGTGGCCGAAGTTGAGATATGCGCGAACATCGGACTCACGCTCATCCACCTCGACTATGCGGGCTTTGACTCCGGCAGCGTGGCGCACCACCTCTGCCATGGGGGCACTGAGCCCCTGGGACCCGAGCAGGTCGCACAGATCCGGGTCGCCGACGAGCCCGGCCTTGTATGCCTCAGCCATTCCCTCGGCGATCAGCGAACCGGGAAGGTTGGCCAGCAGGTCTGTGTCCACCACCACCAGCGTCGGATGCCAGAACACACCGACCAGGTTCTTGCCGGCCAAATTCACACCGGTCTTGCCGCCTAGAGATGCGTCGACCGAAGCCAAGAGTGTGGTCGGGTAATGAACCACCTCGACTCCACGCAGCCAGGTGCCTGCGACATAACCTGCGAGATCAGTGGCGGCTCCTCCCCCGACGCCAACAATCGTGTCATGACGGGACAACCCGAACGAGGCCAACGCCTCGTAGACCGAGACCGCCACATCGAGCGTCTTTGCCTCTTCGCGGTCGGGCAGCCCGACAACCTCTACGAGGAGTCCTTGCTCATCGAGGAGGCGGGCCAGGGTCATGGCGCGCTCGGTGACGGCGGGCTGGGTGAGGATCGCAACCCGGCTGCGGTCCATGCGAGGAGGAACCAGCTCTTCCGGCAGGCCGGCTTGGATCAACACCTTGGTGTGATCCCCAACCCTCAGCTCTTCCATATCCTCACCAACCGATCCGCCACCTCTGCGACATCAAGCGCATCAGTCTCGATCACATGGGTGCTGACGTCCAGATAGAACTGTTCGCGCTCCGCCATCACCGACGACAGCGTCTCGAGAGTCGGTCTGTCGCCTTCCAGAAGTGGCCGGCCCGGCTCTTCAGCGAGCCTCGCTGCCAGCGTCTCGACCGAGGCCTTGAGCCACACGACAGGCTCACCATTGCTCAAGACTTTGCGGTTCTCTTCGTCCAAGACGACGCCGCCCCCGGTCGACTTCATGCCTTCATGATTCGCAAGGCTGGCCGTGGCCACCCGTTCGATGTCCCTGAAAGCAGCCTCACCGTTCTCGCCCCAGAACTGAGCGATTGAGCAGCCCATGCGCTCCACCACAACTTCATCGGTGTCGTAGAAGGTCACTTCGAGAAGGTCCGCAGCAACGCGACCTGCCGAGCTCTTCCCCGAGCCCATGACTCCGACCACCCACATGTCAGTCGATCAGACGGGAATCCACCCGCTTCCGATATGCCCTGACCGAAGCAACAAAGTCGTCAACGGTGTCACCACCGAACTTGCGTTGAAACTCCGGTGCCAAGGTGAGTGCAACCAGATGCTCGGCCACCACGCCAGCCGCCGGCACCGCGCAAACGTCGCTCCTCTCACGCACAGCCTGAGCCGCTTCACCAGTGGACATGTCGACGGTCCGCAGTGGCTGCATGAGGGTCGATATCGGCTTCATCGCTGCCCTAACGCGAATCGGCTCTCCGTTGCTCATGCCGCCCTCCACGCCCCCTGCTCGGTTGGTCGGGCGCGTCAGCGCGCTGTCAGCCTTCAGGATCTCGTCGTGAGACTTCGATCCAAGGAGACGCGCCACTTCGAAGCCGTCGCCGACCTCCACGCCTTTGATGGCAGGGATCGACATCAAGCCGGCTGCAAGCAGGGCATCGAGCCGGCGATCGCCTTGTACATGCGAGCCGATGCCAACAGGGACGCCGTACGCAAGGACCTCGACCACTCCCCCGAGTGTGTCCTTCACCTCTTGGGCCCGGTCGATCGCTTCGATCATCAGCTGTGCCGCCTCTGTATCGAGGCAACGGACCGGACTGGCGTCCACTGCCCCTAGCTGTTCCGGCCCCGGAGGAGCTCCCTCGCTGCCCACCTCACCGATTGCCACGACATGGCTCACGACTGAGACCTCGACTGCCTCGAGGAGCTTCCCGGCGAGAGTACCGGCAACCGTTCGCGCAGCTGTCTCTCTCGCCGACGCTCTTTCAAGAATGTCGCGTGCATCGTCTGTGTCGTATTTCAACATCCCGGCCAGGTCGGCATGACCTGGCCGCGGCCGCGTCACCGGGTTACCGGCATCAGATGGGAGAGGGCTCATGATCTCGGACCACTTCGGCCACTCGGCGTTGCGCACCAGAACGGCGACCGGCGAGCCCAACGTTCGGCCATGTCTCACTCCACCGAGAATCTCCAATTGGTCCGTTTCCACGGACATCCGCCCGCCTCGGCCATACCCGTGACGACGACGAGACAGCTGGATGGCAATGTCCTCAGGGCTGATGTGAAGGCCTTTGGGCAGCCCTTCGACGATGGTCACCAGTCCCGGGCCGTGGGACTCACCGGCGGTGAGATATCTCAGCATTTGCAGATGCTACGCCGGGATGGGGAAAGATCCGATTGCAGCAAATGCCAGAGCCGCCCACGATCCGAGGATCATCGGTGGCCCGTAAGGCAGCTCGGTCTTCATCCGAGCCGCGCCCATGACGATCATGCCGACGGCGATCACCCCTCCGATCACGGCGGTGGCGAACACTGCCCAACCCAAAGTCCCCCATGACACGAAGGCGGTGAACATGCCTAGCAGCGGGGCAAGTTTCACGTCGCCCGCTCCGAAGCCACGTCCCCGGACAGCTACGAACATCAGTGCAGACCCTCCGAAGTACGCAGCAGCTCCACCCAACCCGCGGAGCAGAGAATCGACATCACCCTGCAAGAGGGCAACCAGCGCCAACGCAAGCACTGCGAACAGTGACCCACGAAGATTGAGCCGGTCGACAATCCGATACTCCTCGAGATCGGTCACGGCCAGCGCAACGGTGAGCAACAAGAACCCCAAATAGGGAATCAGCAGCCAGTCGATGCCGACCAACTCCGTGAGAACCGCCGCCATCAGCCCTGTGGCCAGAGCCAGCACCAACTCGCGGAGCGGAGCCCTTCCGCAGTCCTGACAACTCGGGGAGAGCCAACCACGCGAGTGCTTACAGCCAGGGCACATGCCTTGAAACGGCCTGAGCGGACGGTCGGATGTCAAGCCCTGCAAGGCAAGGTCGTGTGCTGCCAAAGCAACCAAGAAACCTGCGAGCCCGACGATGAAGATCACGGCGGGAGGACGCTAGTTGAGATCCCTAGGGATGAGCATCAAACGTCGTTGGACGCATCCCTCATCGCACCCATGCGCCGGCGACGAAGCAGCCCATAACCCTCTTCGCGCGGCTCCTCCGGCGTGGCCTCCAGCTCAGAGAACACCTTTTCGAGAAAAGCCTCGGTGTCGTCTTCGATCTCGACGGAGTCATCGGCATCACCAGGAGTGGCGGGCACTGTGTCGCTGGAATCATCGTCGTCGTCATCCAAAAGAGCAGTGGCGATCACTTCCAGAGCGTCGCCTGGCGCGTGATCTTCGCTCTCCTCAGGCTCCGGTTCCTGCCACCATGACTGGTCGGGGTCAACATCGGGTTCCGGATCACCGGTGGCACCGTCGAAGTCCCACTCTTGGATCTGCTCATCATCGGTTCGCTCCGAAGAGACGAGCTCAGACACCTCCGACTGCGGTCCCGGATCGTGGGCCTCAGAAGCGGCAACCACGAGATCCATGTTGATGAGGCGCGCCGCCGCACGAGCGGCCCAGAACTCCGTTGTCCCCAGTTCGCCGGCTATCTGGCTGACACTCGAACCCGACCCGATCTCACTCAAGATCATCCACGACTCGCGGTCGATCTCGACCCGATCTCGATCTCCCAGGTCGCGAATGACCTGCATTGATGCGTGAAGATCGCCGACCACGGCGGACACCTCGGCCCAGTCACTGAGCCTTTGCCTGGAGTCTGCGAGCAGCTCTTCGAGCTCGAACACAGGTGAAGCGCCAAATGCCGTCGTGGCTCCCCCGCGGACTTCGAATCCCTCACCGTGAAGACTCAGCTGATAGATGCTCTCCACAGTCATCTCGCGAAGAAAATCGACCAAAGGCTGGCTGCTCACGGCCAGGGAGGCGAGGGTGGTCTCACCGTCGGCAACCGCTGCGAGGTCGGTGTCTCCAACCAGGTCGGACTTTGTCAAGAGATCCCTCAATCCGGCGTCTTCGGCGGTCGTGGCAAGACTGACGCCGTCGTCGGCGACAAAAACCCGGCCGCGAACACGCTGGCCGCTGATGTCGACTGCCCCCTTCTGACCGGAACGGATCAGGAGGCGCAGTATCTCGTCGAGGGAGACGAATCCCAGGTTCCCAGAAAGAGACACGTCAACTCCTTGTTGTTGAAAGCCTCGAGTTGGTTTCGGTTTCACTCCATTTGCCCTTTAGACGTTTCTGGCCACTCGCGCCAGCGGCTCGGAGTCTACGGCAACGCCGGTCCACCATTGGAAGGAGCCGGCGGCTTGCCTGGCCAGGAAGTCGAAACCGTCGATGACTGGCTTGCCTCGCTTCCTCAGGTCGCGCACTGCCGGTGTCACGGCCGGGCCATAAGGGAGATCGATCAGAGCCTCGGCCACCGACAGCAACTCCAGCGGGAGCTTCTCTCCACCCATGCCGACAGGCGTCGAGTTCACCACCAACGCACCCACAACACCCGCTCCCCAAGGTATCCAAGTTGCGTTCTCGTGAGTGTCAGCCAGCCGGCGCGCCTTTTCCTCGCTGCGGCCCGATACATAGACAACCCTGTCGGAAAGCTCGGGCAGGAACGACTTCGCCGAGCCACCTGTGCCCAGCAGGAGGACGCTGCCCATCTCCGAGATCCCGGGAAGCTGCAACAACTCTCGAAATGCCAGGCGGTCTGTCGACACGCCCGCAACCTGCCCGTCTTCGACCCGGAGGGTGTTGACCGGTTGCGACGAGCCCGCGATCGTCGCAGCTGCCTCCTTGAGTGGCATCGTCACATTGAGGCCTTGGAACTCGCCGGCAACCATCTCAGCAACGACCTCTTCGAGCCTCGCAGCGTCGGCTCGTATCGCCTCGTAGCTGCCCTCGAATCCGGCTATCCGCAGTGCCTCGGTGTGTATCGCCGGTGACCTCGAGTGGGATATCGGATCCCCCAGGACCGCAAATCGCCATGGGCCTGTCATCGTCGAATTGTCACAGACTCAAGGGAGAACACCGTCCGCACGCGCTTTGGCGACATTGTCGTTGTGCTCCTCGATCGTGGCCGCGAAGGCGTGCCGCCCTTCGAGATCGGATAGGACGTAGAAGAAGTAGGGGGTCTCTTCGGGGGCGGCCGCAGCCTCGAGTGAGGCTCGTCCTGGCGCGGCTATCGGTGTCGGAGGCAAGCCACCGACGACGTAAGTGTTGTAAGGCGAGTCAACCGCACGGTCGAACTGAGTGATGTCACGGGTGCCAAGGGCATATAGAACCGTGGCGTCGATGTCGAGCTTCATGCCGATCTCGAGGCGGTTGTTGATCACGCTTGACACCACGGGGCGCTCGTCGTCCAGGAGCACCTCGGTCTCGATCATCGACGCAAGGATGATCCCCTCGTACACGGAGTACCCAAGCTCCTCCCACGCCGTCCAGTCGATGCTGTTCACACGCTGCTCCATCGTGGATGCCATCCGTTGCAGAATCGCCGCAGGCTCTGCCGTGCGGGTGAACTCATAGGTGTCCGGGAAGAGGAGGCCCTCCCAGTCGGTAAGCGTCGGCGTTGCGGGCATCTCGATCAAAGACGTTGACACAGACCCGTCGAGAAGGGCGGCCTCGAAGTCGGAGAAATCGTGTGGCGTGCTTTCCGCGAGCGAGACCAGGACCTCCTCGGTTCTCAGCCCCTCGATGACAGTCAAGCGATAAACGGCAGGGGCTGGGCCGGCGACAATGATCGCAACCACCTCCGCCGGGTCCATCAGGGTGGTGAGGTCGTAGGTGCCCGCCTGAAGCCGTTGCGCTGCGTCGACCGCACGCACTGCCACTTCGAACTCGAGCGCTGAGCGCACCACTCCTTGGGCCGCGAGCATTGCGCCTATGTCCTGCCCGGTGGACCCGGACACGATCTCAATCGTCACCGGCTGGCCAGGTTCGACATTGACCGGCAGATCAGACTGATCGGCCGGCCCGATTGACTCGCCAACGAGGCCGCCGAGGTAGGACGCCCCGCCAATGATGACGACAGCGGCAAACCCGACGATGACGACGATGGACATCAGCTTCAGCAGACGCGCCCAAAAGGGCTGCTCTGGGACGGGTTCGAAGGTCATTAGCTCAGGGAGTTCGACGTTTTAGGAGCCACCCGGGTTCCCTGACGTCCTTTGGTCTAGATAGCTCTGAAGGATGATGGCAGCGGCGATCTTGTCAACCGTGTCACGCCGGTTCCGCCGTTTCATGCCCGACTCCAGCAGAGCGTCCTCGGCCATCCGCGACGTGAAGCGCTCATCTACGAATTCCACCGTCAAGCCGGCCGCGGACAACTCCTCTCCGAGAGCTCGAGCCCCTTCAGCTGAGGCACCCTCAGCACCGGATAGGCCGGTGGGCAATCCGACGACGATCGTGTGCGCGTCATGTTCTGCTGCCACTGCCACGATGCGATCAACAGCCTCGGCGCTGGGGACCACTTCGAGCGGTCGCGCCGTCAACCCAAGACCGTCCGAGATGGCCAGTCCGACGCGCTTCGTCCCGTAATCGACTCCCAGGAACCTGCTCACGCGGCGGTGAGTTGTCGTTCCATCTCTGCTCGGGCCACGTCCAGGGCACTTTGCAGCTTCCCGCCGTCGGGGCCGCCGGCCTGGGCCAGCTCAGGATCGCGCGAGCCGCCACCTCCGACCTCTTTGGCCGCGGCTGACAGCACCTCTCCGGCGGACACCCCAGCCTCCACCAGGTCCCTGGTGACCACGGCCACGAGGGATCCCTTTCCGCCGGCTGATGAGCCGACCACAACGGCACCGGAGCCGCCGAGGCGGTCACGGATCCCGAGGGCGATCTGACGCAGCTCGTTCCCACTGACGTCACCGACGTCGGCAACCACCAACGACCTCTCACCAACCGTCAGCTTGTTGCTCGCAAGTTCCTCGGCCACCGAGCCGTGCCGCTGGCTCTTCATGGCCTCGAGCTCCTTCTCCAGCCCGCCAACCCGC
Organism: Acidimicrobiia bacterium; assembly: GCA_028285585.1. Lineage (GTDB taxonomy): Bacteria > Actinomycetota > Acidimicrobiia > Spongiisociales > ZC4RG35 > CAXMPK01. The sequence continues at coordinate 63,754 of JANQOU010000004.1, read as the reverse complement.
GTCAGAAGGCTCTCCACTCGCTGTGGGATGTCGGCGAGCCCGGTCTGGAGAAGACGCCCGGTCGAGTCCAGGGCTTCTTTCATCGCAGCCACGTGCTCATATGCGGCTGTGCCCGTGAGAGCCTCGACACGACGGATATTCGAGCCGATGGAGGACTCGGAGGTCAGGATCAAGGGGCCGACCTCAGCTGATGTCGAAGTGTGTGTCCCGCCGCAGAACTCCGTCGAGTAGTCCCCCACCTGAACCACCCTGACCCGTTCACCGTACTTGTCGCCGAAGAAAGCAAGGGCGCCCATCTCCTCCGCCTGGTCTTTGCTCGTCTCAGTGGTCTTCACCTGACTGTTGGCGAGAAGACGGTTGTTCACCTCGGTCTCGACCGTTGACAGCTCTTCGGGTGTCATCCGGGCAAAGTGAGAGAAGTCGAAGCGCAGTCGACCCGGCTCAACGAGGGATCCCGCCTGATTGGCATGGTCTCCGAGAACGTCGCGGAGAGCCCAGTGGAGCACATGTGTTCCCGTGTGGGACTTCCGGGTCGAGTCGCGCCGCGGACTGTCAATAACGGAATGAACCGCTTGACCTACCTCGAGATGGCCGGCCGTGACCCGCACCCTGTGGCCATGGAGGCCTTGCAGCGCGTGCTGTGTGTCGACGACCATCGCACTGCCGGTCTCGGTCTCGATCGAGCCCACATCGCCCACTTGCCCGCCTGACTCTGCATAGAACGGGGTCTTGTCGAGGAAGACCTCGACTTCGATGCCCTCCTCCGCCTTTGTGACCGTTTCTCCGTCGCGCACCATCGAGAGCAGCACGCCATCGGATCGGTCGAACTCATAGCCGACGAAGTCGGTCAATCCATGAGTGTCCAGGACACCCCTGTAGACCTCTGCCGCTTCAGCCGCGTCCGACCCCTTCCAGGCGGCACGTGCCCGCTCTCGTTGCTCGCTCATCGAGGACTCGAATCCGTCCATGTCGACATCGACGCCCCGTTCGGCCGCTATCTCTCGGGTCAGGTCGATGGGAAAGCCAAAAGTGTCGTGCAACCGGAAGGCCGTAGCTCCGGTGAGTACCTTCTCCCCTTCGGCCAACTCTGTGTCGAGCAGTTGATGGCCTGAGTCGAGGGTCCTCCGGAACTTCTCCTCTTCGCGAGTTACGACGTCGAGGATGAAATCTCTCTTCTCCTCTAGCTGCGGATAGGCATCTGCCATCACGTCCACGGTGGCCTCGACGAGCTGTGGCGCCACCAGATCATCACTCCCATGCTGCCAGGCGTGGCGAACGGCTCGTCTCAAGACTCTTCTCAGGACATAGCCGCGGCCGTCGTTGGAAGGGACCACGCCATCTCCGATCAGGAAGGTCACGGTGCGACCGTGATCGGCCAGTATGCGAAGGGAGACATCCGCCTCGGCGTTGGCGCCGTACTCGAGTTTCGTGAATCGCTCCGCGGTGTGGAGCACGTGCCTGGTTGTGTCGATATCGAAGACAGACGGCACGTCCTGCATCACCGCAGCGATCCGATCGAGCCCCATGCCGGTGTCGATGTTCTTGGCGGGCAGATCGCCAACCACGTTGTAGGGCTCGTCCTGGATGTTCTGCATGAACACCAGGTTCCAGATCTCCACGTAGCGGTCCTCGTCACCGCCGATCGGGCCACCTTCGTGCCCAAACTCCTCACCCCTGTCCCAGAAGATCTCTGAGCTGGGACCGCAAGGGCCGGGTACACCCATTTGCCAGAAGTTGTCCTTCCCCCCGCGCTGCACTCGCTCGGGTGGTACGCCAACGGCGTCTATCCAGATCTGCTCGGCCTCGTCATCGCTCTCATGCACCGTGAACCACAGCCGCTGTGGGTCGAGGCCGAGCACATCCGTGCAGAACTCGTAGCCCCATGGGATGGCGCTTTCCTTGAAGTAGTCACCGAAAGAGAAGTTGCCCAGCATCTCAAAGAAGCTGAGATGGCGCTTGGTGGTTCCGATGATGTCGATGTCGATGGTGCGGACGCACTTCTGAACGGAAACCGCCCTATCCCACGGCGGGTCTTCCTCCCCGAGGAAATACGGCTTGAAAGGCACCATGCCCGCATTGGTCATGAGCAGCGTCGGGTCGGTGGGGATCAGTGAAGCCGACTGACGGTATTCGTGATCGCGATCCACGAAGAAGTCAATGAAAGCCTTGCGTATCTCGTTGCTGTTCACGGGAAGAAGACGAGGTTAACGGTCAGTTCGGAGAACAACTGCTACGACTCTTCACCCGCGTCGGCGCCGTCGCGTCGCAGCTTCGAGTCGGCGGTGAGGTCTATGCCTAGCTCGCGCAGCTGGGTGTCGTCCACCCAGGTCGGTGCCTCAGTCATCGGATCCAGGCCGGTCTGAGTCTTGGGGAACGGGATCACCTCGCGTATCGATGCCTCGCCCTGAAGGATCATCACCAGCCGGTCGATGCCGAAGGCGAAGCCGCCGTGAGGCGGCGTGCCGTACTCGAGCGCTTCGAGAAACCACCCGAAGCGGCGATTCGCAGTCTCGGCATCGATGCCGAGGATCTCGAACACCTGGCGCTGCACATCAGGGTCGTGGATCCTGATCGAACCGCTGCCCAACTCGACTCCGTTGAGGACCACGTCATATGCCTTCGACAGAGCCTGCTCGGGATTTTCACGCATCTCGTCGAGGGAAGCCGGTGAAGTGAAGGGGTGGTGGGAGAAGGTGATCGATCCATCATCCTCTTCTTCGAACAGCGGGAAGTCGACAACCCAGAGAAACGCCAGCTCGTCGTGCCCAGAAGGCCGCCCTAGATCGAGACGCAAGCCACCAAGGACAGTCACCGCGGTCTTCCAGGTGTCTGCCGAGATGAGCAGCACATCTCCTGGCTGACCGCCCAGAAGGCCTTTGATCTCGCTCTGCTCCTGTGCGGAGAGGAACTTCGCGACCGGCGAGCGAAGCTGTCCGTCGTCCTCGACCACCATCCAAACGAGCCCTTTGGCTCCCAGCTCTTTCGCCCGCTCCGTCATGTTGTCGGCACGACTGCGCGGCCAATCCTGCGAGCCGGCGTTGATGCCCCTCACCGTGCCACCAGATTCGATGGCGCCGGCAAAAACCCCGAACTCGGATCCGGCTACGGCATCGGAGAGGTCGACTATCTCCATCCCGAATCGAATGTCAGGCTTGTCCGACCCGTAGCGATCCATCGCCTCTTGCCATGTAATGCGTTTGAAGGGCAACTCGACATCGACGCCGCGGATATCCCTCGCGACCGCCATCAGCACCTCCTCGATGGTGGCCAGCACGTCGTCCCGGTCCCAGAACGCCCCTTCGAGATCTAGCTGAGTGAACTCGAGCTGTCTGTCGGCGCGAAAGTCCTCGTCTCGGTAGCAGCGGGCGATCTGGAAATAGCGCTCCACGCCGCTGACCATCAAAAGCTGTTTGAACAACTGAGGTGACTGCGGGAGGGCATAGAACTCCCCTTGCCTGAGACGAGAAGGCACCAGCATGTCGCGAGCGCCCTCTGGCGTGGAGTTCACCAGAGTCGGAGTCTCCACCTCGAGAAAGCCCAGGTCGTCGAGGGTACGTCTGATCGCCGAGGTTGCCTTCGACCGCGCCCTGAGGTTTTCTGCCATCTTGGGGCGGCGCAGATCGAGATAGCGATAGCGGAGGCGGGTCAACTCATCTACTTCTGAGCGATCGTCGATCATGAACGGCAGAGTCTTGGCCGGTGCTAGCACCTCGATCTCACCTGCGCCGATCTCAACCATGCCCGTGGGCAGATCAGGATTCTCGGTCCCTGTAGGTCGCAACCGAACCACACCCTCGACTCGGATGCAGTACTCCATCTTCAGATCTCCGACACCGGGGTGCTCGTCGGGGTCCGCCACCACTTGGACGACGCCAGAACCGTCTCTCACGTCGAGAAAGGCGATCCCGCCGTGATCCCGTCGTCGTTGCACCCATCCGACCACGGTCACCTCGGCGTCGACGTCGGCCTCCGTGACCGACCCAGCCTCGTGGGACCTCAAACCTGGTCTGTGAACCATTCCGCCACCTCCTCTAGAGGCAGCGTCTGCCGCCCGTCGTCTGTCTGAATGTCGACATCCAACCCATCGCCTTTCCACACCAAGATCACCGGCGCCTGGAGCTTGCGGGCGGACTTGAACTGCGCTTTCACCGAACGACCTTCGGTGTCGAAGTCGACGGCCACCCCGGCGGCTCGAAGTCGAGATGCCACTATCAATGCCTCCTCAGCACCAGTCTCCGACACCAAGTAGGCATCGAGGTGGCCGACTTCAGGGTCACCCAAGGAGAGCATGATCCGGTCGAGACCCAGCGCAAAGCCGACCCCGGGAAGCGCCCGGCCTCCGATCATCTCAGCGAGACCGTCGTACCGACCACCTCCCCCGACAGCGTTTTGCGCCGTGTTGAGCTCACCGCCGATCCACTCGAAGGTGGTACGGGTGTAGTAATCGAGCCCGCGCACCAGGCGATCGTCCTGCTTGTAGGAAACCTCGAGGGCATCAAGCTGTGACCTGACGCTCTCGTAGTGGCTCGCGCACGCATCACACAAGTAGTCAATCATCTTCGGGGGTTCCCCGACCGCGGCGCGGTCGACCTTGGAGTCGAGGACGCGGAGCGGGTTGCGATCGATCAGCCGCTGGCTGTCACTGCTCAGCTGATCAGCCCTGTCTTTGAGATGGCTGCGTAGGGCCTCGACGTAACGCGGCCTGCACTCGGGATCACCCAGGCTGTTGATCAAAAGCGTCAGGCCAGGAACACCGGCGTCTGACAAGAAACGCCACCCCACCTCGATCACCTCGGCGTCAGCCTCCGGGGAGGTGACGTCGAGATACTCGATGCCTACCTGGAAGAACTGGCGGCGACGCCCGGCCTGTGGCCGCTCGTATCTGAAGAACGGGCCGGCGTATGCGCCTTTCCACGCTCCCTGCCCGCCCGAGTCGAGATATGCCCGCACGACCGGCGCGGTGCCCTCCGGCCGAAGTGTGAGCGAGCGTCCCCCACCGTCCTCGAAGGTGTACATCTGCTTGGTGACAACTTCTGTGGTGTCGCCGACGCCGCGCTCGAACAAATCGGTCGCCTCGAACATCGGTGTCATCACCAACGGGTATCCGTAGCGACGCGTCCAGTCCTCCCATGTGGCCAGCACAACTTGCCACCCCGCCGAGCGTGGCGCGATCAGATCGTCGGTGCCCTTGGGGGGCCGAAAGCTCATGAAGCCAGGGAGGTTACCGGCGACGGGCCCGGATCAGAGATCACTGAGCAGCCGCTACCTTGGCGTCCTTGGTAGGGACCAATCACAGCGAATTTGGGATGAAGCGAGGCGAGTTCCTCGGGTTGATGGCTGCCGCCATGGCAACCACGGCCATCGCCATCGACGTCATGCTCCCGGCTTTCTCGGCCGTGAGGGACACCTTCGGCATCGAGAACCCTGCCCAGACCGGCCTGATCGTCTCGTTGTTCCTCGGCTCCATGGGAATCGGCCAGCTCATATACGGACCGCTCGCCGACCGTTTCGGCCGCAAGCCGGTGCTGAGCCTGGGCCTGGTCTTGTATGTCATCGCCGGTGTGGCAGCTACCGCTGCACCCACCTTCGAGGTCCTGCTCGTGACGCGTGTTCTCTGGGGGCTCGCTGCTGCCGCGCCACGCATCATGTCGAGAGCCATCCTTCGTGACAGGTACAGCGGCGACGATCTCTCACGAGCGATGTCGTTCGTGGTGGCGATCTTCCTCATCGTGCCAGCAGTCGCACCTCTGATCGGTCAGCTGTTCCTCGAGTTGGGGAATTGGAGATGGACCTTCGCCGTCGGGCCGATGTTCGCTCTCTTGGTTCTCCTTTGGTCAGCGAGGCTCCCTGAGACCCTCGCTGCCGACAAGCGGGTCTCGATTCGACCTGCCGAGCTGGCGCGCTCGGTTGCCACGGTTTTCAAGACACCATCGGCGCTGGCCGGCACCATCGCTCTGACCGCTCTCTTCGCGGCCTTCCTGCCCTTCCTCAGTGCCCTGGAGCGGATATTCGACCTGATCTACGACCGTCAGGCCTCGTTTGCGCTGTGGTTCGGGATCGCAGGAGCAGTGCTGGCGCTCGTCACTCTGCTAACGGCACGTCTCGTCCGCCTGTTTGGCACTGAGCGAACAGTGAGCCTCTGGCTTGTGGTGCTGACGGTCGCATCGTCATCTCTGGTGGTTGTGGCATTTGCCACTTCGGGAGTGCCCAACTTCTACCTCTTCTACTTCCTCATCCTTACGGTCGTGTCCGCGGATGGGGCCTTGGTGCCGCTTCTCACCTCGCAGTCACTCGAGGACGTAGGGCACATCGCCGGCACCGCGACATCCACGATCGGTGCAGTGAGCCTCCTCGGAGGCTCCATCTTGTCGGCAGTGATTGACCGGGCAATTCAGGACACGGTGACCCCGCTAGGAGTGGGCTATGTGACGGCAACGGCGGTGGTGATCGCAGCCACAGTGTGGGTTCGGAGCGTGCGCCGACCTACAGCTGCCACTCACTCCGGAACGGATTAGCCGCTCTCTCCTGACCAATGGTGGTCTCAGGCCCATGACCGGGGAGCACCCTGATCTCGTCGTCCAGCACCATCACGCGTTCCCGCATGGAGGTCATCAGATGGTCCCAGTTGCCACCGGGCAGATCGGCGCGTCCCACGCTCCCCGCGAAGAGCTGGTCTCCCGAAAAGAGAACTCCCTCCGCCTCCCAATACAGGCAGCAGTGCCCTGGGGTGTGGCCAGGCGTGTGCACAACCTCCAGGTCGATACCGGCGTGCGAGATGACATGGCCGTCAACGAGGTCCCGGGTGACTTCGGGAGCGTCGAAGTCACCGGGTGGCACCATTCCGAGCAGACTGCGCAACTGCTGTTCCGGGTGAAGAGTGAGGAAGTCGTCGTCGCGATGGGCGTAGGTCACGGCTCCGGTGGATCGGGCGACTGAGCCGGAACCACCCATATGGTCTACATGGCCGTGGGTCAGCACGATGGCAGAGAGGGTGAGACTCGACTCTGCCAGGTAGCTGCCAATCAGCTCAGGCTCGGGTGGCGCGTCGACGAGCACGGCGGCACCTCCTGGCTCGTCGGCTATGACGTACGCATTCGTCGCTACCACCCAGGCCGGGATTGCTTTGATCAGCACTCAGGAAGCCGCAGGATCGTTGGCAAGACGGAAAGCCGAGAAGACGCCGTCCACTCCCCTCAGGTCCGAAAGCAGACGCGGCAACTGGCTCGGGTCGGAAAGCTCCACTTCGTATTTGAGCACCGCGATCCGGTCATCTCCGGTTGCCGTGGACGAGGCAGTGATGTTTCCTCCGGTGTCCGAGACCATGGCAGTCACGTCTCTGAGCAGCCGGGTGCGATCGAGGGCTTCGACCTGGATCCAAACGACGAAAGCACCTGCCTGATCATCGGGCCAGGTCACTTCCACGGCGCGTTCCTTGCGGTCTGCCAGGGAGGCGACATTGGTGCAGTCCGCTCGGTGGACCGACACCCCCCGGCCGATCGTGACATACCCGACAATCGGGTCCCCCGGCACCGGGGAGCAGCAACGGGCCAGGTTGACGAGCATGTCGTCCTGACCTTCGACGACGACATGGGCTGACTCGTAGGGTCGCCGGCGTCTCGGAGGCTGGAACAAGTCGTCGCCGGTGTCGGGCTCCAAACGTCTGTGCAACCGCACCACTACCGAGTCGATCGACACCTTGCCCTCACCGAGGCTCACCGTGAACGTCTCGATGTCCTTCTGGCCGAGTTCCACCGCAATCGCGAGGAGGTGCTCGTCGCGTTCCGCCGTGGGCATCTCAGGTGCCTCACGCTTGAACAAAGCCTGGATCATGTCCTTGCCTTCTGACAAGGCCTGGTCTCGTCGCTCCTTCTGGAACCACTGCTTGATCTTCGACTTGGCCCTGCCCGACCGGACGAATTTGAGCCAGTCCCTGCTGGGCCCTGCCTCAGCGGAGTTGGTTGTGAGCACTTCCACGATGTCACCCGACTCCAGGACGGTGGACAACGGCACCAGCCGGCCGTTGACCCGTGCACCCACGCAACGATGGCCTACCTCCGTGTGCACGGCGTAAGCAAAATCGACCGCTGTGGACCCTTTGGCCATCTCCTTCACGTCGCCACCCGGGGTGAGCACAAAGACTTCGTCCTGGTAGAGGTCGAGCTTCAGGTTGGCAAGGAACTCTTCCGGGTCCTCATCGAGAGCCTCCAAGGTCACCGTTGCCCCCCTGGTGACCTCTCCTTCTTTGTATCGCCAGTGGGCAGCGATCCCCGCTTCCGCTCGGTTGTGCATCTCGTCGGTCCGAATCTGGACTTCCAGCGGCTTGCCGTCAGGCCCGATCACTGTTGTGTGAAGCGACTGGTAGAGGTTGATCTTGGGCATGGCTATGTAGTCCTTGAACCTGCCGGTCACCGGGACCCAATGCGAGTGGATCAGCCCGAGAGCCGCGTAGCAGTCGCGAGTCGAGCTCGTGATTATCCGGATGCCGATGAGATCGTGAATGTCTTCGAACGGCCTGTTCTGCTCCATCATCTTCCGGTAGATCGAGTACTGGTGCTTGGGCCGGCCCGTGACCTCGGCTTTGATCGACGAGTCATCGAGCAGCCCCCAGATCTCGGTGACCATCTTCTCGATGAATGCCTCACGCTCCGGGGCTGCCTCGGTGAGCTTGCGCTGGATCTCGGCGTTGGGGCCCGGGTACAGGATTGCGAAGCAACGATCCTCGAACTCGTGCTTGATCTCCTCCACGCCGAGCCTGTGAGCAAGTGGTGCGTAGACATCGAGCGTCTCACGGGCCACTCTCATCTGCTTCTCCTCGCGGAGGGCATGCACTGTCCGCATGTTGTGCAGGCGGTCGAACAGCTTGATGATGAGGACCCGCACATCCTGGGCCATCGCTACCACCATCTTCCGAATGGTCGCGGCCTGAGCTTGTTCGCGATTCGAGTACCGGACCCGATCGAGCTTGGTGACGCCGTCGATGAGCGCAGCAATTCCTGTGCCGAAGCTCTTCTCGAGCTGGGGCAGGGTCAGGTCCGTGTCTTCCACGGTGTCGTGCAGAAAGGCAGCTGCCAGGGTCTCGGAGTCGAGGCCGTAGTCGGCCAGCATCTTGGCGACCGTCAGCGGGTGGCTGATGTAGGGATCGCCGGTCTTTCGCGTCTGGCCGGCATGCGCCTCCGACGCGACGTCAAAAGCACGAGTCAGCAGCTCGAAGTCCCCATCCGGGTGGTGCACCCGATGAGCATCGAGGACATCGGCCAGTTCGACCGATGTCGCAGATTCAGTCGTATCTGATGAGAGCATGGAGTGGCACTCCGTCCAACAGCCTTGCCCCGTTGAGGAAGGCAAGCTCGATGAACACGGAGAAACCTGCGACGTCGGCCCCCAATTCCCGGAGCAGCCGGACAGCAGCAGCAGCGGTGCCGCCGGTGGCAATGACGTCGTCGACGACAAGGATCCTCTCGCCCTCTGTCACTGCATCGCGATGGATTTCGAGGGCATCCGTGCCGTACTCGAGCTCGTAATCCTCGCGAACGGTCTCATAGGGCAGCTTCCCCGGCTTGCGGACCGGGATGAACCCGGCACCAAGGCGCTCGGCGACTGGTGTCGCCAACGTAAAGCCCCTCGCCTCGATTCCTGCGACTTTGGAGATCCCCTGATCCCTATAGGGCTCGGCCAGCCCGTCGACCAGGTCTGCGAAGGCGCCTCCGTCGGCAAGGACGGGCGTTATGTCTTTGAACACGATCCCCGGCTCAGGGAAATCGGGGACGTCGCGTATCAGAGAGCTGAGATGTTCCACTTCTGAGAGTCTAAGACAGGGTCTAACGACCGCCAGACTTCGCCCGCTTCTCGAAGCGCTGTGACCGGTCCTGCCACTCCTCCTCGCGCTCCTTCCAGGCCGCCAACAGCGGCGACGCCACGAAGATCGAGGAATAGGTCCCTGCTGCTATCCCAACGAACAGCGCCAGTGCGAAGTCTCTGAGCGTGGCCGCCCCGAAGATGAACGAGCCGACAAAGAGGATGCTCCCGACGGGCATCAGCGACGTGAGCGAAGTGGCCAGCGACCGTGCCAGCACAGAGTTCATCGCCTTGTTCACGATCTGGGTGTAGGTCAGCTTCTCCTCGACCTCGACCAGTTCCTCGACCTTGTCGAACACGACCACGGTGTCGTAGAGCGAATACCCCAACACGACAAGGATGGCCACGACGGTCGCCGGTGTCACCGGGAACCCGGTCAAGGCGTAGACACCCATCGTGATCAGCAGGTCATGCACAAGAGCAGCGATGCCGGCCATGGCCATCTTGAACTCGAGACGCCAGCTGATGAAGAGAACCACAGCCCCCAAGAACACTCCCAGTGCGATCAGGGCTCGTCTCGCCACCAACGCACCGAAGGTCGGCCCCACCGCCTCGATAGAGACTTCCGCCCTGGTCGAGCCGGAGATCGTGGCCACAGCGTCGACAGCCGTATCGAGCCTTTCCTCTTCGAGCTCTTCGGTAGTGATTCGGATGGCTTCGCCGTCATCGAGCTCCTGGATCGTCGCGTCGTCGATGCCGATCTCCTCGAGAGCGCTCCGCATCTCTGACACCTCCGCCCCAGCCGGGTTGGGTGCTTGCAATCCGAGCCCGCCCTCGAACTCGATGCCCAGGTTGAGGCCGCGCACGAAGAAGGAGCCGATCGCCAGGAGAAGGAGGATCGCCGAGATCGTGAACCATCGCTTGCGCAAGCCCACGAAGTCGACTGCGGTGTCACCTCGGTTCAGTCGGCCAAGAGCGCTCATCGCGCCGCCCCCTCGATGCTGAAGCCACCGCCGGTGCCAAACCTCGACTCGGCGAGCATGGCAACGGCCCGGCGTGTGTAAGTCCGGGCAACGAAGATGTCGAGAACGGTTGCGAGAAACAGTGCTACCGCAAAGCCCTTCACAGCACCGACGGCCAACGCGTATAGAAGGATCGAGGCGAGGAGGCTGACCGTGTCGGCGGTCAGAATTGTCCTGAAGGCCTTGGTGAAGCCAAGCTCCGCGGCCTCTTCAACATCCATCCCCGAGCGAAGGTTCTCCTTGATTCTCTCGAAGTAAACGATGTAGCTGTCGGTGGTTATCCCGATCGAGACGATGATCCCGGTGACACCGGCGAGAGTGAGCGTCAAGCCCTGCCAGGCTCCAAGCAGACCGAACAAGGCGATCAGGAGAGATCCGAAGACAGTGAGCCCGAGGATGGCAACCAGCCCGAGCGAGCGGTATATGGCAACCAGGACAACGGCCACCAGACTCAACCCGAGGAGACCGGCCACAATGCCGGCCTGGAGCGAGTCTGCCCCGAGAGTGCCCGAGACCTTCTGAACCGCAGAGACTTCGAACTCGACGGGCAGCGAGCCGTACCGCAGGACTAGGGCCAGGTCCTGAGCCTCTTCCTGAGCGTCCTGTCCGGCGCCGACCGTGATCAACGCTCTCCCGCCCGCAATCCCAATTCCGGGCTGAACATCGGGGTTGACAGCAGGAGCAGAGACGACGTTCCCATCAAGGACGATGGCGATCTGCCTTCTTGGGTCTCCGACCGGGAAGAAGGCAGCTTCTCCGGTGAGGGCTGCAAAGTTCTGTCCACCGGTGCCGGTCAGGTCGAGGCTGACCGCCCATGTCGCAGCGCTCGGCTCGAAGATCGCGACGGCGGCGGCCACGTCGCTACCTTCCAGACCCGCCGGCCCGGCTTCGAGCACCTCGAATCCGTCTGCGTAGGGCAGATAGGCGGAGTCGGCGGAGATGTCGTCGTCGATGGTCAACCCAGTGTCGGGATCGATGTTTGGTGACTCCGAGCCCGCGAGAGGGCCCGTGAAGCCGGGGAAAGAACCCAGCACCGGACGGAAAGAAAGCTGTCCGGTCTGGCCAACCGCTTCTATAGCGCGCTGTTCGTCCTCTACGCCGGGGAGCTGGACGACCACGGTGTCGTCGCCAGAGATGGCGATGTCGGGCTCCTGTACCTGCCCGAAGCCTTCAATGCGCTGCGTCATGATCTCGACCGAGACCTCGAGAACCTCAGGGTCCGTCCCTTCCGGTGCAGTGAGGATGACCGATGTCCCGCCCTGGAGGTCGAGTCCGAGACGTGGCTGCAGGCCCAGAGCGAGGACCAGAGCCAGCCCGCCCCAGGCGATTGCCAGGACGACGAGCAGACCGACGAGACGCCGGGTCACGTCAGGTTTCGTCGCCTACTCGGGCACCAACGGCACGGCGCGACACCCGGATGCGGCCCTCTTCGACACTGAGCACGACGCTTTCGTCATCAGTCGAGACCACAGTTCCGTGGATCCCGCCAATGGTGCGAACCTCATGGCCGGGTTCCAGCGACGACGACAGCTCCTGCTGGGCGCGAGTTCTCTTCCGCTGTGGCCGGATGATCAGGAAGTAGAAGACTCCGACCATTCCGGCGAGGAGCAGCAGCGAGAAGGCCGAACTGCCACCAGCGGCGTCTTGGGCAAACACGACAAAATGCACGGTTCCTCCGTGGGGGAAAGCGGACGGCGTGAGGTTAGGCGGTGCGAGTGGTCTACGCAGAACCTTGGCGTCGCGAGCGCACCCGGTTCGCGTATTCGGCGAAGGCGCCGGCCCCGATCGCATCCGCGGCACCCGAGATCAGCCCCAGGGTGTAGTGGAGATTGTGGATGGTGAGAAGGCGGTGCGCTGACATCTCTTTCATCCTGATCAAATGCCTCAGATACGCCTTCGAATGGTGACGACACGTATGGCATCCACACCCCTCCTCGATCGGCGAGTCGTCGGCCTCGAACGCACGGATGTTCAGATTGAAGTCCCCGGCCGCAGTCAAGACCTTCCCGTGACGAGCCAGGCGTGTCGGCAGAACACAGTCGAACATGTCGGTGCCCAACTCGATTGCATCTATCAGGCCCTCCGTGTCGCCCAAGCCCATGACATATCGAGGCTTGTCGGTCGGCAGCTCGCCAATTGCAGCGGCCAAAGCGACATTGCGCTGGTCGGGTGGCTCGCCGACAGACAGGCCGCCGATCCCGAAACCTTCGAACCCTATGGCGGCTGTCTTTGCGGCACTTTCTGCTCGCAAACCGGGGTCGACGCCACCCTGCACGATCCCGAATAGCTCCTGGTCAGGCTTGGTGTGTGCATCGCGGCATCGCCCCGCCCACTCGAGAGTGCGCAGCATCTCACGCTCCACCGTCTCGATGGGTGCCGGCAGCCCAACACAAACGTCCAGGACCATGGCGATGTCAGGACCCAGCTGCTCTTGGACGCGGACCGCCTGCTCCGGCGTCAACTCGACCCTGGTGCCGTCGTACACGGAGCGAAACGTCGCACCCGCATCGTCGATCTTGGGATCGAGTGAGAAAATCTGAAAGCCACCGGAGTCCGTCAGGACCGGCTTGTCCCATCCCATGAACCGATGCAGCCCGCCCATCCGCTCGACCAGATCGGCTCCGGGCCGCAGCATCAGGTGATACGTGTTGGCGAGGACGATCTCCGCGCCGGCCTCCTCAAGGTCACCGGTATCCACGGCCTTGACCACCGCTCGCGTGCCCACAGGCATGAATGCCGGGGTGCGTACCCGCCCGTGAGGAGTTTCCAACCAGCCGGTGCGCGCCGGGCCGTCGGAGGCGATGTTCGACCAAGTGACCGCTGCCATCGAGCCAGGCTAGGGCCGTTTCCGCTCCGCGAGCATCGCGTCACCAAACGACAGAAATCGGTAGCTCCGCTCGATGGCGGTGTCGTAAGCGCTCCGCCAACTCTCTCCCATGAATCCCGCCAGCAGCACCAGCAGAGTGGAAGACGGCATGTGAAAGTTGGTGATGAGGAGATCCACCACTCGGATCTCGAAGCCGGGAGTGATGAAGAGGTCGGTGTGGTGTGACCCTGCTCTCACCGAGCCTTGCCCAGTGGCCATCGACTCCAACGTCCTGACCACGGTTGTTCCGATCGCGACGATCCGACGGGCACCATTGATCGCCTCTGCTGCCTCCTCTGAGATTGAGCACCACTCGGAGTGCATGACGTGATCTTCGATCGACTCGACAGCCATCGGCCTGAAGGTGTCGAGAGAAACATGAAGGTCCACGGTTGCCGTGTCGATTCCACGCTGTCTGAGACGATCGAACACCTCGGACGTGAAGTGCAGCCCGGCGGTCGGAGCAGCTGCTGAGCCAGGTTTGTCGGCATAGACGGTTTGGTACCTCGATGAGCTGTCGAGAGAGCCAGAGAAATATGGGGGCAAAGGGACCGAACCGATCCGCTCGATGACACTCTCATCGTCTTCCGCGTCCAGAGAGACCCCGACCACGCCGTCGGCAGGGTCGGTCAGCACCGTCACCTCGATGCCGTCGCAATCGACCACGACGCCAGGGCGAAGCCGTCGAGCCGGCCTGGCCAGAGCTTTCCAGGAGCCTCCTTGATCGCGGTCAAGTAGTAAAAGCTCCACACGGCCCCCGGTGTCCACCCGCGAGCCAACGAGTCGAGCTGCCCGCACTTTCGTGCTGTTGACCACGATGAGGTCCCCTGGACCCAGAAGGTCGGCAAGATCCAGAAACCTGTGGTCAGACAGGTCTCGGGTGTCGAGCAACCGTGAGTCGTGTCGCGGCTCTACGGCACTCTGCGCGATCGACCTCTCGGGCAGCTCATAGTGAAAGTCCTCGACCTTCACGCGAGCTAGAGCAAGGTGCCCTGTGAGTCCGCCGGCGGCTCAACGCCGAGGTGCCGGTAGGCATTCGCGGTGGCCACACGCCCCCTCGGTGTCCTCTTAATCAGCCCGGACTGGAGCAGGAAAGGCTCATATGCGTCCTCCACGGTCTCAGGCTCCTCTCCCACTGCGATGGCCAGAGTTGACAGCCCGACCGGCCCGCCACCGAAACGCTCGATGACGGCTTCGAGTATCGACCTGTCGACCTTGTCCAAACCCAGATGGTCGACTTCGTAGATCTTCAGCGCCTCGGTGGCCGTGGCCAGGTCGATCGACCCCGACGCTCGAGCCACCGCGTAGTCGCGCACTCTCGCCAGAAGACGGTTGGCGATACGCGGGGTCTGGCGGCTCCGCTGGGCCACGAGCTCGGCTGCCGTGTCATCGATCGGGACGTCGATGATCGACGCCGACCGTCTGACAATGACTGCAAGCTCCTCTGGCTCGTAGTAGTCGAGCTTCTCCTCGATGCCGAAGCGGTCCCGCAACGGGGCGGTGACTTTCCCTTTCCTGGTGGTGGCCCCGACCAGGGTGAACCGGGGCAAGTCGATGCGAATCGACTGAGCGGTTGGCCCCTTGCCCAAGACGACATCGAGTTGGAAGTCCTCCATCGCCGGGTACAGCACCTCTTCCACTGCTCTGGGAAGCCGGTGGATCTCATCGATGAAGAACACGTCCTGGGGCTGGAGATTGGAGATGATCGCAGCGAGGTCACCTGGGCGATCGAGGGCGGGGCCTGATGTGACACGCAGTGCGACACCTTTCTCACCGGCGATGATCCCGGCGAGAGTTGTCTTCCCGAGACCGGGAGGCCCGGAGAACAAGACATGATCGAGGGCACGCCCCTCCTTCACCGCAGCTTCCAAGGAGATCCGCAGCCGGTTCTTGACCTTGCCTTGCCCGACGAAGTCTTCCAAGCGCTTCGGTCGAAGCGAGATCTCCTCGTCGTCTTCGATCGTTGGGCTGAGCAGGCTGTCCTCGCGCATCAGCTATCGATTTCCCAAGCTTTGCAACGCGGCCTTGATCTGAACATCTAGCGGGTCACCAGGGTCCACTTCGGCGATCACTTCGTTGATCTCGGTGGTGGAGTAGCCGAGACCTTCCAACGCCTGGCGCACCGTTGCCAGGTCACTGCTTGGCGTCAAGTCGATCTCCCGGCCGGCGAACTTGGGGGCCAGCTCCAACACGATCTTCTGCGCTCCACGTTTCCCAACCCCTGGCGCCACCGTGAGCGCGTCTGCGTCTTCGCTCAGAATCGCCCGGACGATCTCCTCTGAAGCCAACGAGCCCAGCATCGCCAGCGCGACTTTGGGGCCCACGCCACTCGCCCCGAGGAGCGTGCGGAACATGTCGCGGTCTCCCTCGTGCGCAAAGCCAAACAGGCTGAGGTCGTCCTCTCGGACATGAGTGTGGGTATGCACGACGACCTCCTCGCCAACGCCAGGCAGGGATCCCATGTCACGTGGAGTCATCTGAGCCTCGTAGCCGACGCCGTTCACGTCGACTGTCACACTGGTCTCGCGGCGAGCCACGAGCATGCCCCGAAGACGGCCGATCATCGCGCTGCCTCCAGGGGGGATGCGCGGAGATGGCATATCGCGATAGCAAGGGCGTCAGCGGCGTCTGCCGGCTTGGGCGGGTTTTCCAACCTGAGCAGTTTTGCGACCATCATTTGCACCTGACTCTTGTTAGCCGACCCGTCACCGGTCACCGCAGATTTGATCGCGGTCGGAACGTATTCGCTCACCGGGATCCCGGCTTCCGCCGCAGCGAGAAGCGCGACACCCGATGCCCGTCCGACAGAAATCGCCGTTTGCAGGTTGCGATTGGTAAACACGGTTTCGAGGGCGATCACATCAGGGGCGGCGTCCGCAATCACCTGGCTGAGGCCCCGATGCAGCTCGGCCAGCCGTTCGGCGATTGCAGACTCGGTGTCAGTGCGCACCACGCCGGCGAGTACCGCCTTGGGCGGGTGCGGGCCTTCAACGAGCCCATAGCCGGTGACCGACAGGCCTGGATCGATGCCCAAAACGAACATATGTTCTGTGAATGTAGTACCGGAACCGGCGTTTCCGACTGATTCTCCCGGCGACTCCAACCTCGCTCCCTCTCGTCCGCGGTGCACGCGGTAGCGCTCAACACGACCTGATGCAGCGCAAAGGAGGGAAGGTCTCAGGCTTCGGCCAGGACGTTCTCCATGACCGAATCGGGGATGTCATACCGGACGGCATCACAAACGACGCGACACCTTGAGGTTGCTGGACACAAGCTGGTCGACAGGAGCTGAAGCGCGCTGAAGCCACCAAGGGCCAACAGGCCGACGACCACCCAAGAAGGACGAAGGGTGACGAAAACGAAACTCAGGAAAGCTATGGCCAAGGGACTGGTATTGGTCTCTACGAGTTGTGGGTTCGCTCCCGGAGACACGTATTACATCTTCGCGTATACCACCGCGGATTACGGTTGGAACACTAAAGGTTCCGGATCCTTCAGTACCGGCTGACGAGAAAACTGACGCTCGAAAGGTGTCCGGGCAGACCAAGCTCGGGCAGCTGCCCCAAGGGAGGTTCCAAACATGATCTCTGGCAACGCCTTTGCCGTAACGGTCTACCCACTCATCGGCATAGCCCTCTTCCTTCTTTGGAAGAAGAGCGGATGGTCGGGGGCACATGTTCTGTTCACGCTGATATTCGCCGTCTACACCGTCGAGGTCCTGAAAGTCACGCTGTTCCCGCTGCCAGTCGACGGCGTGATGGCCCGAGACTTCGCAGAGGTCCCATTCTGGGGGTTCCTCAACCTTGTCCCCTTCGGTGACCTAACCGCCGAGACGGTCAGGACACAGTTCGTGCCGAATGTGCTGCTCGGCGTTCCATTTGGCTTCGGTGCTTGGTTTGTGCTCGAAAGCCCAACCCTAAAGAAGGTACTGTTGTTGGGCATCGGTGCGGCAGTAACGATTGAGCTGATACAGCTCTCAATAGGCGCCTCGATCGGTGTCATGTATAGGTCCATCGACGTCAATGACCCGATCGCCAACACCATTGGTGTGCTAATAGGGATCGCAGCCTTCGGTCTGTTCGGTATCGCCTTCAGGTCCTTGGACGGCGAGGAGCCAAACGACGACCCCGGAGTGATCAACCATGTGCGCAGGGTGGTATCTCGCCAATTGGGTGGAAGCTTGGCTCGTGGAAAGCCAAACACAGTGGGTGCATCACAGCCCACATCCTCTGGGTCGCGGGAGCAGAATTCGTAGTGCCATAGCCGGTGACCGACAGGCCTGGATCGATGCCCAAAACGAACATATGTTCTGTGAATGTAGTACCAGGACCGCCGATTCCGACTGATTCTCCCGCCTCGCTCCCCTCTCGTCTGCACTGCACGCGGTAGCGCTCAACACGACCTGATGCAGCCCAAAGGAGGGAAGGCCTCAGGCTTCGGCGAGGACGTTCTCCATGACCGAATCGGGGATGTCGTAGTTCGAGAAGACCGACTGGACATCGTCGAGATCCTCGAGGGCATCAATGAGCCGGAGCAAGCTCCTCGCTTCCTTCTCCTCCACCGGGACGGTTGTCGCCGGAAGCTGGGTCACATCAGCCGACTCGACTTCGGCCCCACCTTGATCGAGCGCCTCCCGGACTCCCCGCATCTCGGACGCCTCGGTGACGACCTCGAAAACGCCGTCACCGGCGTCACGAACATCGTCGGCACCAGCATCGAGAGCCAGCAGCATCACATCATCCTCTTCGCCTTTGGCCAGGATCAACCCCTTCTGGCTGAACAGATACCCGACCGAGCCCGGCTCCCCAAGGTTCCCGTTGTGTCTCGTGAAAGTGGAGCGAACGTCAGAGGCAGCGCGGTTGCGGTTGTCGGTGAGGACCTGCACGTAGAGCGCCACACCCCCAGGGCCGTACCCCTCGTAGTACATCTCCTCGTAGACCGCGCCCTCGACCTCGCCCGTGCCTCGCTTGATGGCGCGCTCGATGTTGTCGTTGGGCATCGAAGCGGCCTTGGCCTTCTCGACGGCGGTCGCCAGAGTCGGGTTGAAGTCGGTGTTGCCACCGCCGTCCCGCGCCGCGACCTCGATGGCCTTCGCCAGTTTCCCGAACAGCTTCCCCCGCGCCGCGTCCTGCCGGCCTTTGCGGTGCTTGATGTTCGCCCATTTCGAGTGTCCAGCCATGTGTGCCCTTCAGACCATTTCCAACAACATCTGATGTATCCGCCCGTCCTGCGTCAGCTCGGGATGAAAGGAGCTGGCGAGGATCGAATCCTGGCGAACCATCACCGGATGATCGTCGACAGCGGCGATGACATCCACATCCGAGCCGACCTTCTCGATCCAGGGAGCGCGGATGAAGACCGCCTGGAACGGCTCGGCCAGCCCAAGCACGTCCAGCGAGGCCTCGAAAGACTCGTTCTGACGTCCGAACGCGTTGCGCTTCACCACCACGTCGAGACCGCCGATCAGGGGTTGGTCACCGTCGGTGACTGCTGAGGCAAGCAGGATCATGCCAGCACACGTGCCATAAACCGGCAACCCCTCACCCACTGCGGTGCGCAATGGCTCGAGGAGCCCGAAGCGAACCGCCATCTTGCCGATGGTCGTCGACTCACCACCTGGGATCACCAGAGCGTCGACCTCGCCCAGCTCTTCGGGTTTCTTGACCGGGATGCCTTCGACTCCCAGCGATTCAAGGATGTGGATGTGCTCCCGGACGTCGCCCTGGAGAGCCAGGACGCCAACCCGAGTCACGTCACCATCCTCGTCTGGCCAGCTGCTCGGCCTCTGAAAGCGTCTCCATCTCGAGACCAGGCATAGCCTCACCGAGCCCTCTCGAAACCTTGGCGACGACCTCGGGCTCATTCCAGAAAGTTGTTGCCTCGACGATGGCCCTGGCGTAACCCTGCGGGTCGGAGCTCTTGAAGATGCCGGAACCGACGAACACGCCGTCCACACCCAGTCCCATCATCAACGCGGCATCGGCAGGTGTGGCTATGCCGCCGGCGGCGAAGTTGACCACCGGCAGCTTGCCGGTCTCTGCGATCTCTTTCACCAGCTCGTAAGGGGCCTTCAAGTCACGCGCTGCTGCCATCAGCTGATCTGCGTCCATCGATGCGATGGCCCGCATCTCTGATGTGACAGTCCTCATGTGGCGGACCGCCTCGACCACGTTCCCGGTCCCCGCCTCACCTTTGGTGCGGATCATGGCCGCACCTTCACCGATCCTGCGGAGCGCCTCGCCGAGATTGCGAGCGCCGCAGACGAACGGTGTGGTGAACGCCCACTTGTCGACGTGGTTGTCGTCGTCGGCCGGCGTCAGCACCTCGGACTCATCGATGTAGTCGATGCCGAGCGATTGAAGAACCAGCGCCTCGGCGAAGTGGCCGATCCGGCACTTGGCCATGACCGGGATGGTCACCGCTGCCTGAATGCCCTCGATCATCGTCGGGTCCGACATCCGCGCCACGCCACCCTGCTTGCGGATGTCGGCGGGCACGCGTTCGAGGGCCATGACGGCTACGGCCCCGGCCTCTTCGGCGATCTTGGCCTGGTCCGGGTCGACGACATCCATGATGACGCCGCCTTTGAGCATCTCGGCCAGCCCTCTTTTGACTCGATCGGTTCCGGTTTCGACCACAAACACTCCCTTTGCGAATCGCGAATTGTACTGCGAGTCAGGTCCCTCAGCTAAGAAAGCGCCGACTCGTAGTGACGGCGATACTCAGCCGCCACGACACTCCAGTCGAATGCCGCCGCTCGCTCGATGCCGGCCTCAGACAGCCCGGCTCGCAGCTCTTCGTCGGTGAGGACAGTGACAAGCCGGTCGGCTAGGGCGTCGGCATCCCCTACCGGGAAGTAGAGGGCTGCGTCTTCGCCGACTTCCACGAACGCCGACAGGTCGCTTGCTACCACCGCGACCCCGGCTGCCATCCCCTCGACGAGCACTATCCCGAAGGACTCACCGCCCAAGTTGGGGGCCACATACACCGCAGAGCCATTCAGAGTCGCTGCCTTCTCCTCCTCATCGACCACCCCTCTCCAGTCGACTCCTTCGACTTCCCTCGCCGCGCCCATGACCACCAACCGGGCGTCGGGGACCGCCGATTGAACTGCCGGCCATGCCTCGAGAAGCACGTCGAGGCCTTTTCGTGGCTCGTCCCGGCCGAGAAACACCACGGCAAGAGGGTCGCGGGGCACATCCACCCGCATGGAAGCCACGTCGATCCCGTTGGGAACGATGGAAACATCGAGGTCGTCGGGCAGAGGGTTCCTCGCGGTCGCAGACACCGCCGTCACCGTTCGGACGTTGACGCCCAATATCCGGTTGAGCGCGAAACCGATGAAGCCATAGAAGGCGTTGCCGACCGCGCCCGGAGCAGCGTGAAAAGTGGCGACAACAGGCAGGCCGACCCGCAGTGCTGACAACGAGACGCTTGGCATGAGCGGCTCGTGGACGTGGAGAACATCGATTTCGCTCGTGGCGGCTCGCATCTTCCGGAGGACTCTTGGGTCCGGGGATATCGGCACTTTGGACCCGTTCCCCGGAATGGAAAGAGTGTCGCCCAGATCAACTCCTGAGACATCGGGAGGCAGACCCGGACCGATGACAGCAACCTCGTCTCCCCCGGCAGCCAGAGCTTTGGCCAAACCGAGAACTTGTGCTTGCACACCGCCAGGCTTGGAAAGGTCGTAAGGGCAGACCAGCCCGACACGCATCAGACGTCCTTGTCCGACGGCCAGTTCGGAACCACCAGGTGCCACTGGTCCGGCACCTCACGGATCAACGACTCCAACTCGTCGGCCAGGTCCTGGGTCATTGCACGCACTTTGTCGGACCGCGACCCCTCCTCCGGGACAGGTAGCGACGGGCGAACCACCACCCTGTACCCCTGATCCGTGAAATAGCACGCCACCGGGTACAGAGGTGCGCCTGTCTTGATGGCAAGTGTGGCGGGGCCCGCGGGCATGGTCGTCTTCTCGCCGAAGAACTCGACTTCGATGCCGCGTCCCTTCAAGTCACGATCTGACAGCAGAGCCACTGCCTTGTTGTCCGCGATGGCCTTCTCCAGAGCACGCATCACCTGCAGCGACCCGGTGGCGAGCACGATCTCGATCCCGAACTCAGCCCGCATCCTGGTGAACCAATCGGTGATTCGTTTGTTGGACAGCACCTCTGCAACCGCTACCACGGGGATTCCCCTCGACACTGCGATTGGAGCCGCTGCCTCCCAGTTCCCCATGTGAGGCAGCGCGTAGATCATTCCGTTGCCCTCGGCGTGAGCTCTGATCACACGCTCGAGCCCGTCCACTTCGGTCGCAGCGAGCATCCCCGGGACTCGACGGCCTCGCACCCAGAGGGCCTCAGCCCAATAGCGACCATAGGACCTCATCACTGCGGTAGCTGCGTTGTCGACATCGGCATCTTCGCCAAGCACTCGTGACATGTGACGGCGAGCCATGAGCCGACGCCCTCGATCGAGCCAAGCCCACAAACGCCCACCGGCGTTCCCAGCCGATCGCATCACCCGCTCAGGAAGGAGACCCAGCAGGCCAACCCCGGCGCGCAGCGCCAGATACCCGAGGAGATCCCTCATCAGATCGAACGGTAGGTGTTGACGAAGCGAGTGATCACCGTGAGCCAGACCAGGAACACGAATATCCAGAGCATCCCCTCGATATAGGCCGGGAACAGGATCAACCCGCCACAGAAGAGGATGAGCCGCTCGGAGCGGCCCATCAGCCCGCCTCGGCCGTCGATCCCGTGACCCTCTGCACGAGCCCTCAGATACGGAACCAGCACGGCACCTCCCAGTGCGACCACGATCAGCAGGAGCTCACGTGCCTCACCGGCTCGAGCGAAAGCCAGAGCCGCGAAGGCTGCCACTTCACCCAGGCGATCGAACACCGAGTCGAGGAAAGCCCCTTTTTGAGTCACCCTGCCGGTTGCGCGCGCGACCGCCCCATCGAGGCCGTCGAGCAGAGAACCTGCAGCCACCACGATCCCTCCGCTGCGGAGCCGCCCGGTAGCGATCATGACGCTTCCGACCACCACGATGACCAGGCCGAGGGCAGTCATGAAGGTGGGTGTCGCCCTGAGCCGAGCCAGACCACGGCCGATCACATCGAGATAGCGGGTCACATGCGGCCGGACCCTCATGTCGATCACGACCTGAAAGTAGCAGCCGCCTGGGGAGGCCTGCCAGAACCAGGGTTAGGATCGGCGGTTCTATCAACAAGGAGGTCACGTGGTTCCTGAGAAGGTTCGCAACATCGCCCTGGTCGGTCATGGGGGCAGCGGGAAGACGACCCTGGGCGAGGCTCTCCTCTACGTCGGTGGCGCGGTCAACCGCATGGGCTCGGTCGAGCAGGGAACAACGACCTTCGACCACGAGCCTGAAGAGACCGAGCGCGAGATCTCACTCGGCCTCTCCGTTGGCACCGTCGACTGGAAGGGGACTCGGGTCAACATCATCGACACCCCAGGGTCCAGCGACTTCGTCGGTGACGCCCGTTCCGGGCTCCGAGCAGCCGACATGGCTCTCTTCTGCGTCTCGGCAGTCGATGGCGTGGAAGTTCAGACAGAGCAGCTTTGGGCTCTCGCGGGCGATGAAGGAATCCCTCGCGCCGTCGTGATCACAAAACTCGACCGAGAACGCGCCGACTTCGAGGGCACGCTGGCCCAACTCAGGACTGCTTTTGGCAAGGCTATTGCCCCGATCCAGGTGCCAATCGGAGAAGAGAACGACCTCCGAGGGCTGGTCCGAGTCGCCAGTGAGCGCGCATACGAGTACTCGGGAGACAAGAACGGGGCCCTCGTCGACCTTCCCGAGAGTGTTGAAGAGCGGGTGCACGCGGCGCACACCGCGCTCATCGAGACCGTGGTCGAGACCGACGACGAGATGATGGAGGCTTACTTCGAAGGCAAAGAGCCCTCACGCGAGAAGATCGTCTCAACCGTTCACAGCGGGATCGTCAGCGGCGACATCCAGCCGGTGTTGGTGACATCGGCGGACAAGCTGGTCGGTATCGACACCCTGTTCGAGTTCATCGTCGACTACGGGCCGAACCCCTTGGAGCGGAACATGCCACCGCTGCAGGCCGGCGAAGCAGGTGCACCTTCAGCAGACGGCCCACTGCTCGCCTACGTTTTCAAGACCATCTCCGACCCTTTCGTCGGCAGGATCTCACTGTTCAGGATCTTCTCGGGGACAGCCAAAGCCGACCAGGAGCTGGAGCTGGCCCGTGGTGGGAAGGTACGGCTGCACAACCTCTTCAAGCTGCAAGGCAAAGATCATCACGACGTCACAGAGCTGCCCGTCGGCGGGATTGGCGCTGTTGCCAAGGTCGAGGATCTCCACCCTGGCGACACCCTTCGCGCACAGGGGCTCGATGCAGCCATCACCCCGGTGGTGTACCCGAAGCCGGTGGCCGAGATCGCGATCACTCCTCGTTCACATCACGACGACGAGAAGCTGTCAACAGCGTTGCACCGCATCGAGGAGTCCGACCCGACCGTGAACGTCGACCGGCGAGCCGAGACCGGAGAGACCATCCTTGCCGGGCTCGGTGACACCCACCTCGACGTGACTCTCGCCCGCATCAATCGGATGTTCGGCGTCGAGATCGATTCCGCACTCCCCACCATCCCCTACCGGGAGTCGATTACCGGGTCAGCCGAGGCCGAAGGAAAGCACAAGAAACAGTCGGGTGGCCGCGGCCAGTTCGGAGTGGCGATGCTCCGTTTCTCGCCGTTGCCCAGAGGGAGTGGCTACGAG
The DNA here is from genome assembly GCA_028285585.1 of Acidimicrobiia bacterium. Lineage (GTDB taxonomy): Bacteria > Actinomycetota > Acidimicrobiia > Spongiisociales > ZC4RG35 > CAXMPK01. Next base: position 39,295 of record JANQOU010000004.1, on the reverse strand, counting down.
TTCGTCGACTCGATCAAAGGCGGGTCCATCCCTCGCGGGTTCATACCGGCCGTCAACAAAGGCGTTCAAGAGGCCTTGGCGCGAGGCATTCTCGCCGGCTACCCCGTTGTCGACATCTCTGCCGAGGTGTATGACGGCAAGTACCACTCGGTCGACTCTGACGAGATGTCCTTCCGCATGGCGGGGATCCAGGCCCTCAGAGCTGCGGGTGACAAGCTGAGGCCCGTGCTCCTCGAGCCGGTGATGAAAGTCCAGGTGACAGTGCCGGAGGCCTATCTCGGAGATGTGATGGGCGACATCAACTCCAAGCGGGGTCGCGTGCTTGGGATGGAAGGTGAAGGCAACCTTCGCTCGGTCGCTGCCGAGGTGCCGATGGCGGAGATCCAGCAGTACGCAGCCGAGCTTCGCTCATTGACCTCGGGGCGAGGTACCTTTGAGGTCGAATTCGACCATTACGCCGAAGTGCCCCATAGTGAGGCCCAAGCCGTAATCGCAGCCGCCAAATCCTCAGACGAATAGCGGCAGAGAAAGGAAGCTGATGCCCGACGCGGTTATCCGTCATGGAGACAAAGAGCTCACCCTCCCCACCTATGTGGGAACCGAGGGAGAGACCGCTGTGGACATTGGCAAGCTGCGCACCGAGATGGGGATGGTGACCCTGGACAAAGGCTTCGGCAACACCGCCGAGGGCCACTCCACCGTCTCCTACATCGACGGTGAGAGTGGGATTCTGCGGTACCGCGGGTACTCGATCGAGCAGCTGGCGGAGAGCGCCACCTTCTTGGAGGTCGCCTACCTGCTCCAATACGGCGAACTTCCGAACAAGGCCGAGTTGGAGAGCTACGTCGAGGCAATCACCCTGCACACGCTGCTGCGCGAGGACGTGAAACATCTGTTTGAGGCGTTCCCCAACACCGCACACCCGATGCAGATCCTGGCGTCTGCCACCTCCGCTTTGGCCACCTACTACCCCGATGCCCTCGACCCACTCGATGCCGATGCGGTCGACATCAGCTCGAGAAGGCTCATCGCAAAAACGCCAACGATGATCGCCTGGTCCTACAAATACTCGGTGCACCAGCCGTACGTGTACCCGGACAACGACCTCGACTACTCCTCGAACTTCCTGAAGATGATGTTCTCGGTGCCGGCGGAGGACTACGCGCCCGACCCGGTTCTCACCAACGCTCTCAACATGCTGTTGATTCTCCATGCTGATCATGGCCAGAACTGCTCGGCTTCGGCGGTCCGCCTCGTCGGTTCCGGCCACGCCAACATCTTCAGCTCGGTGGCGGCCGGCATCCACGCACTGTCCGGGCCGCTGCATGGCGGTGCCAACCAAGCTGTCCTCGAGATGCTGGAGGGGATCTACGCGAGCGGCGAGGACATCGACACGGTGGTGAAGCGCGCCAAAGACAAGAGCGACCCCTTCCGCCTGATGGGATTCGGGCACAGGGTGTACAAGAACTTCGATCCCAGGGCCAGGATCATCAAGAAGGCTGCCGAAGATGTCCTGGACGCATTGGGCGTCGACGATCCGCTTCTGGACATCGCGCTCCGCTTAGAAGAAGTGGCTCTCTCCGACGAGTACTTCGTCGAGCGCAACCTCTACCCCAATGTCGACTTCTACTCAGGGATCATCTATCGGGCGATGGGATTCCCGACCGACATGTTCACAGTCCTCTTCGCTCTCGGCCGCCTGCCGGGCTGGCTGGCGCAATGGCGTGAGTTGGCCGCCGATCCAAGCACGCGCATCTTCCGCCCCCGTCAGCTCTACACGGGAGAACCCCTGAGGGACTACGTCTCCATCGAGGATCGGTAACCGGCGAGAGACCGTCAGACCGGCTCGATGTCCTCCACATAGACGTCGCCGGTCTCACCGCTGACTGCATCCACCACCACCAGAGCACGCTGATCAGGTGGCTCCGTGGCCGCATAGACGAGTACCGCCCACCGGGGCCGCGACCGCAAACCGTGGAACCGGACCGCAGCCGATGCGTGCCCCACCGCGAATCCGACGGCCGATCCGGCCAACGTCATCGCTTCGTTCTCATCCACGTTCAACGGCCAGGCAGAGAGAAACTGCCATGCGGCCAAGCCGAGAAACCCCATTGACACCGGCCAACCGCCCGGGATCGTGAGAAACGCGATCACACCCGCCGCCACCAGCACCCAAGCTGCGATCCGACGTCGGGCCGGCGACGGAAAAAGGTAAGCGCCGACGACGTTGGCGTCGAGCTCCTCCTCGATGGCGATCTCATCGGCAAGATCGCGATCGATGTGGATCCCCTCTCTGTCGATCCTCCGCTCTTGATCGCTCATTGCGCCGGACGCCTCGCCAAGTCAACCAGTTGGTTGGTTGCCTCCGGCAACGGGACTCCCCTGGTGTCCCTGTCTTCACCGTAGAGACGCAGGCCCACGGTCCCGTTCTCCACGTCGTCATCACCAACAACGATCACCGCCGGGTGCTTTTGGGTCAACGCACGCCGGATTTTGTCGCCAACGGTCTCAGTCGACAGGTCGACATGGGCACGAAGCCCGGCGTCGCTGAGCCGCTCCCTGACTGATTTGGCGTACTCGTCGTGACGGTCGGCCACCGGGACAATCGAGACCTGCTCCGGAGCAAGCCACATCGGGAAGGCACCTGCGTAGTGCTCTACGAGGATCCCGGCGAACCTCTCAATCGACCCGGCTTTGGCACAGTGGATCATGTAGGGACGCTCGGCCGCGTTGTCGGAGGTCACGTACTCCAGCTCGAACCTCTCCGGCAGGCTGAAGTCGAGTTGGATGGTGGAGCACTGCCAGCGCCTCCCAATGGCATCCTTGATGTGGACGTCGATCTTGGGCCCGTAGAACGCCCCCTCACCGTCGGCCACTTGATAGGGCACCGACCGAGTTTCGAGCGCCTCCGCCAGCGCCTTCTCGGTGACCTCCCATCGATGCGGATCGCCGATCGCCTTCTCAGGGCGGGTGCTCAGATCGGCCTCGAACTCGTCGAACCCGAAGTCCCGGAGCCACTTCAGCACGAAGTCGAGGTGGAGCACCAACTCGTCCTGAATCTGATCCTCGGTGCAAAACGTGTGCGAGTCGTCCTGGGTGAATCCGCGGGCGCGCAGCAAGCCGTGAATCACTCCCGACTGCTCGTAGCGGTAGACGCCGCCAAGCTCACCCAGTCGCATTGGAAGCTCCCGGTAGGACCGCCCCTTGCTCCCATAGATGAGCACGTGGAACGGGCAATTCATCGGCTTGACCCGATACTCCGGATCACCTTCATGCTGCATCCCCGCATACATGTTCTCCGCGTAGTACTCGAGGTGCCCCGAAGTCCACCAGAGGTCCGACTTGCCAATGTGAGGGGTGAAAACGAAGTCGAAGCCGAACTGCTCGTGGACCGCGCGACTGTGATCCTCGATGATCTTCCGCAATCGTCCGCCCTTGGGATGCCAAACGGCAAGCCCCGAGCCCAGCTGGTCAGGCCAGCTGTACAGGTCCAGCTCCGGCCCCAGCTTCCGGTGATCGCGTTTCTCGGCTTCCTCCAATCGGGTCAGATAGGACTCGAGCTCGCCCTTCGAAGGCCATGCCGTCCCGTAGATACGTTGCAGTTGCTCTCGGTCCTGGTCGCCGCGCCAATACGCGCCTGAGCTGCGCAGCAGCTTCACCGCCGGGATCCGCCTTGTCGACGGCAGATGAGGACCTCGGCAAAGGTCGATGAAGCCGTCGTTCTTGTAGGCGGTCACCTCTTCGGAGCCCGCCATCTCGGAGGGGTCGACGTTCTCGATGATCTCCAGCTTGAACTTGTGGTCAGCGAAGACATCGAGGGCCTCACCCTGAGTCATGGCGACTCTCTCGAAGCTCTGGTCGGCGGCGATGATCTCCTGCATTCGGACCTCGATTCGCTCGAGATCCTCAGGTTGAAAAGGCTCCGACACCTCAAAGTCGTAGTAGAAGCCATCCTCGATCGCCGGGCCGATGGCAAACGTGGCTCCGGGGTAGATGTCCAGCACCGCCTGGGCCAGCACATGCGCGGATGAGTGCCGAAGGATGTGCAGGCCGTCGGCGGACTCGAGTGTGACCACCGCGAACTCACCACTCTCCGTGATGGGGTGCCCGAGGTCGTACAACTCGCCATTCAGCTTCACGGCGACGGCTGCTTTGGCGAGACCAGGCCCGATCGACGCCGCGACCTCGGCACCGGTGACCCCTTCAGGGTGCGACACCACTTTTTTGTCGGGATATTCCAGATCTATCGCCACGCCAATCACTCGCTAGCCTGGACGGGAGAGTAATTCGGTGGCAGCTGGTATTCGCCGCCTTATGTTTCAAGGGGTATCGAGGGAATGGACGCAAGGGGATTGGTCGAAGGGCTCTATCCGAGCGCGCGGATACGTGAGCTGGCTGCGGGTGCCAACAAGGTGTTCCGCGTCCATGAGACCGAGGCCAACACTTCAATCATCAAGGTCTACCCGGTGCCGTCACGGGAACGACGGGAAAGACATGCCCTCGAGGCACTGGCGGGTGTGCCCGGCGTCCCCAGAATCCAGAACAACGGCACATCCGCTGACGTTGCGTGGTTGAAAATGACCGACGGTGGCTCTTGGAACCTGTCCAACCTGCCCAAGAACCTCGAGATGATCGAGTCTGCCGGAGCGACACTGCGCAACGTTCACAACGCCACTGCCAACATCACCAACTTGTCCGTGGGAATCGACGCCGACTACGTCTTGAGCCACTACCGCTCGACCATTGAACGTCTCGCCCGCTACCGCCGCCGGTTCGACCTCGATCAGGCCGTGCTCAACAAGGCTCTCGATGTCGATCCACCGCTTGCGACCGAGCCCGTCCCATCACATACCCGCCCTACCCCAAACAAGTTCGTGGTCGACGAGGAAGGTGCGGTGACTCTCACCGATTGGGAGTGGGCCACTCTCGGCCCCCCGGAATGGGACCTCACGTTGGCTGTGTGGCAGTTTGCAAAGGTTCACGGTGAGGACGCAGCTGCTGCCTTCCGCAAGGGTTACTCGGCCGAGCTGCCGGAGTCCCGCTACCGGTCGTGGGTCGGGTACCACTCGGCGATGATGATGCTGGATGCGGCGGAGGTTCGAGACGGCCGCCTCGGAGACCTCTCCTACCTCGTAGCGGACCTGACCGAGGCAGTACTCGGCACCTGACCTGCGTAAATCCGCGGAATCGACGTCGCCGCGTTTTAGCTTCTCCTTCGCTCAGGCAAGGAGAACGGACAGTGCTAGAAGCTTTTGTATTGGCTACGGCGACCACGGGACTGTTCGCACTCGCCAAGGGGGTCCGCGGCGGTGAGAAGTTCCGTGTAGACCCAGGTCTTGTGATGGCATCACGAGGCGAGCGAGGAGACGACCTCCCGTGTCCCTGGTGTTACGCGCCCACCGACGAGCGCGACGCCCGCTGCAACGGCTGCGGCCGCGTGTTCGGCTGACTCTCACAAGCTGCCGGCCAGGCTTCTAGGCAAGGTCGTCGACCTATGGTGTCCTGAGTGGACAGTCCTCGACCCGGTCGGCCGTCTGGGAGCAGAGTAGGCGTCGTCCTCGGTGGCGGAGGCATCACCGGTGCCGCCTACGAGATGGCAGCTTTGATGGCACTCGAGCTTGCAACCGGCTGGAACGCCAACGAGGCCGATGTGATGGTCGGCACATCTTCGGGGGCTTTCGTCACGGCTCTGGCCAGGAGCGACGCTTTGACTCTCGACTCCCTGGTCAGGCCAACTGACAGCAAGGCGGATGTCACAGAGAGAATCCGTCGACACGTATACGTCAAGGGCCCCTCGGGAAGTCTCTCCCGATGGCTCCGTCATGGGCTGGTCCCGGGTGTGAGAAGACCTGGGCTCACCCTCTTCATGGGCTCGCCGGCTCCGTATCACGCTCGGGGCATCGCTGACTGGGTTACGAGCCACGTCGGCACGGACGCAGCTTCCAGTTGGCCACAACGGTCAACAGCGATCGTCGCCCATGACATCATCTCGGGCAGTCGAACTGCATTCGGCACAGAGGCAGCACCATCTGTCGGGCTGGCGGACGCGGTTGCTGCCTCCTCGGCCGTTCCTCTCGTGTTCCGCCCGTATCAGATCGATGGGAATCTCTACGTGGACGGTGGTGTGTCTTCGGGGACCCACGCCGACTTGGTCCTGGGCTCCGACCGGCTCGATCTGGTACTCGTTATCGCTCCCTTGGCAGCAGAGACCTCCCGGAAGCGGGCCCGCATCCACGAGAAGGTGTTCGACCGTGTCGGCTCGAAATCGCTCAAGGACGAGGTCGAGATGATCCGGTCACAGTGGCCCGATTGCGACGTTGTCGTGCTTCGCCCCTCTCCGAGTGTTCAGAACGCATCACGGCCCAACCCACTCGACGCGGCGCGGTCTGTGCCGACCTTCATGAGAACTCTGACCACTATGAAACGCACGCTGGCTCAACCCGAGATTTGGGAGAAACTCGACCACCACCTCCGACCCAAAACTAGGAAGACTGTGGCTCGCTGACTGTCGCTCTCTCGCCGGCAAGCCGCGACACCAAGTAGACGGCGACCCCGCCAAGGATCACGACTACCAGCACGCCCAGCCAATCCTCACCTGGAGCACCGATCTCGGCGCTGAACACCCCATCCGGCCATGGCCACAGCACGCGTGTCGAACCGGCCATGAGTCCAACCAGAGCGGCAAGCACCGGATCGTGGTGGTTTCTGAGCGCCCAGTTGAGGACTTGCGAGAAGAGAGCCAGCCCGACAATGGCACCCAACGCGAGCGCAGCAATGGTGACTAGATCTCGATCCCTCACCGCGCTGAGCGCCGGGGCGTACATCCCAAGCATCAGAAGAATCAGCGACCCGGATATCCCGGGAAGGATCATGGCGCATATGGCCAAAGCCCCGGCGCCAACAAAGGCGAGAACAGTCGGCTCGGCACTCGCCTGCCCTTCGCCCAACCCAAGGAGCAAGAACAATGCAACCGCCACGAGAACAGCGATAACGACCTTGCTCGAATCACGTCTGCCGATCCGGCTCCACGCGATGACCACCGATCCGACCACAAGGCCAAGGAAGAGCCCGGCGAGAAGCGTCGGCCTCTCCTCGAGCTGATGGTCGAGAATGCCGGCGAGAGTCACGACGGCCAGAAGGATCCCAACCAGCAGTGGGATGAGAAAGACCCACTCCACTCTTCGCAGATGCTCGCTCGCTTTGTCCCATCTGAAGCGAGCGAGGTAGCCGAGAGCCGAGCTGCCCTCCTTGATCGAGGCCACCAGCCGCTCGTAGATGCCTAAGACCAAGGCGATGGTGCCGCCGGAAACGCCGGGGACAAGATCGGCCGTGCCCATCAGGAAGCCGCCGACAATCGTTCGAAGCATCTGGATCACGGGACGCTGAGTAAAGCGGCTACTGGTAGCCGTCCCAAGGACTCAGAGTGACGAGGGGTCGAAGTTGGCTCCGGAGAGAAGAGCCACAACCTGCTCCCCCGCCTCGGGCTGATAGGCACCAGAGGCGAGGGCGGCGATAGTGGTGGCCGCCGATGGTTCCACAGCGAGACGCAACTCACTCCACAGCCAGTGTTGAGCCTCGACGATGGCTTCCTCCGACACCAACACCGACACATCAACCCATCGGGAAGCATGCCAACTGTGCTCCCCTATCTGACGGGCTCCGAGGCTTGACGAAGCGATTCCGCCTACGTCAACCGTCACCGGATGGCCCGCCTCGACCGCAGCGTTGAAGCTGGGGCAAAGCTCGGGCTCGGCGGCGATGACCTTTGCGTCGTCCCGGAACCAGCTCGCGATCCCACCGATGAGCCCACCGCCACCCACAGCCACGACTACTGAGTCTGTCCCAGGGAGCTGATCGCCGATCTCGCGAGCACAGGAGCCCTGGCCGGCGACCACGTCCGGTTGATCGAAGGCATGTGCCATGAACGCCCCTGACTCCTCCACGAAGTGAGTGCACGCCTCCAGGGCCTCGTCGTAATAGCCGGGGATCTCCTGCACGTCAGCACCGTACGACCGGATCCTGTTCGTCTTCTCCTCAGGAGAGTTGCCCGGCACGAAGACGGTCGCGTCAAGCCCGAGCCTCGAAGCCGCAAAGGCAACTGCCGCTCCGAAGTTGCCACCCGATGCCGCCGCCACGGCTGTACCCGAAGGGACCTCGGTGAGCAGCGCAAAGGCGCCACGGACCTTGAACGACCCTGTGGGCTGTGTCTGATCGAGCTTCAGGCTGAGATCGAAGCCCATGCCGAGGGCGTCACCGATTTGAATCACCGGGGTGCGCAGGATGTAGGGCTCTACCCGCATGGCAGCGCTCTCGATCTGCTCACGTGTGATCTCGAAGCTCATCGCCGTGAGGGTACGGCTTCTCCATTCATCAAGCTCTCTCAAGGCAGGTCGACCACCGGCCGAAGAAAACGCTGAAGCGTTCGAGATTGTTGGCGGCGAAAGGTCGTAAATGCTCTGGAGATTGTTGACCGCCGCTGCTGGCGTGTTGGTTGGGACAGTCGGTGTGATCCTGCTCGACTGCACCTACCTGTTCATTGGCCTCGACGGGGCCATCAACTTCTGCGTCGAGGCCGACCTCGCCGTGCCCGGAGGCTCGGTAGTGGCCGGAGTTGTGCTCACTCTCGCCGGGCTGCTGATGATCGGCCACTCGTGGCTCCCTCACTTCGTCCATCGCCGCAAGGAGCTGGACGGGTTCGAGGAGCAGGAGGAAGCCTTCGCCAACAACGTGCATCGACTGCCGGAGGAGCTCAAGGGGCCGGTGGAGCGGTTCCTGCCGAGACACAACGCCGAAGAGGTCGTGAACAAGCCCGAGAGCGTCCACTGACCTCCTTGCTATAGCAACGCGTGTCGCTCAGCGCGACTCCTTGCTATAGCAACCGGAGAATCAACCGCGATTCGAGGCTCGATAACGACCCGGTGTCGTTCCCACATGACGTCGGAAGTGCTTGGTGAGATGCGCCTGATCACTGAAACCGGCCCTGACCGCCAGAGCGGCCAAAGGCTCGCCATCCAACAGGCACCGGCGCACGTAGTCGATTCGCCTGCCCAACCGATAAGTGTGCGGAGCGATGCCAAAGGCATCTCGGAACGAACGCGCCATGTGCGTTGGGCTCACCCCGACCACGTCGGCAGCGGCAGCAAGTGTCACGGACTCGAACAGATGATCGTCGAGAAAAGTTCGGAGTGCCTCGGCGACATCATCGCCCTCATCCCTTGGTGAACCCTGGTCGGACTCTCCCAACCAGTTTCTTATCTCTTCGGCGATAAAGGACAAATGAGTCTCAGCCTCCAAGGCATCTTCGGAATCACCGAGGAGACGATGCAACGCCGAGACCTTGGAGCGAAGTCCGGGGTCGTCAATCGAGGGCTGGTCGATCACCTGGCCAATGAGCCGATCCCCGAGGACCGACGGCTCGAGGTAGACGACTCGCTTGGAGAATCCGCGTGTCGTGGCGGCCTGGCCATCGTGGGCAACTCCCGGAGGCAACAGACTCACCATTGATGGGACAGCACCGCGATCGGAGCGCCCAAGTCGATACCTAATCGATCCCTGATCGACGATGAACAGCGTCCACGTCTCATGTGTGTGGCGCGGGTAACTGTGATCGAGGAAACGTGCGTGAAACACCTCTCTGATCCCCGGGACCGCCGGCTTCCAAGCCCGAACCCGAGCAGACGCCAAAGAGTGAGGCACGCGAAGATCGTACAAGACGGGAAACAGCCCCTCTCATACGATCGACGAGTGATCGTCAGAGGAATCAAATGAGCGAGATAGCGGGCTTGGCTGTCTTCTCCTTGGTGAGCGCGGCGACACCTGGCCCCAACAACATCATGCTCTCGGCTTCGGGTATCCAGTTCGGCCTGCTGCCCACGCTGCCCCATGTCATCGGCACCTCGACCGGCATCGGAGCAATGGCTGTCGCCATGGCCACTGGCCTGGGTGTGCTTGTCACAACCGTTCCTGAGATTGAGATCGCGTTGAAAGTCGCCGGCTCTGCTTACCTGCTGTTCCTCGCCTTCCAGGTGGCCGGCAGTCAGATGACCCAAGAGCGCTCGTCATCGCGCCCGCTCAGCCTGACACAAGCGACCGTTTTCCAATTCGCCAACCCAAAGGCCTGGGTCTTCGTTCTGGCGGCGCTGACGACCTTCCGCCCCACCGAATACTCAATAGCCTTAGGCAGTGCCCTGATGGTGCTGACAATGATGGTGGTTGTGCTGCCTTCGGCAATGTTGTGGGCTGCCGGTGGCAGTGCGTTGAAACGTCTTGTCAGAACCTCACGCGCCTCGCGGATCGTGAGTTTGACGCTTGCCATCCTGTTGGCTGGCACCGTTGCCTACATCTGGACCTGACTCGTTGCTATAGCAAGGCGTCGCGCTGAGCGACACGCGTTGCTATAGCAACGGTGCAAGGTCAGCGGATAGGGTTTGCCGATGGGCGAATCGGTACCCCCAATCCAGTTCGCACCCGCTCGAGGGGCCCGTCTTGCGTACCAGATCTGGGGCTCGGGGCCGACGATGGTGGCCATCCCACCGCTGGCCCAGAACATCGAGGCCGCCTGGGAGTGGCCGGACATCCGAGCGATGCTCGACCGTTTCGGCTCCTTCAGTCGCTACCTCGTGTTCGACAAGCGCGGGACCGGCGCCTCTGACCGCCAGAGCCAGATCCCGGGCATCGACGAGCGAGTCGAGGACATACGAGCCGTGATGGATCACGCCGAGATCGACAGCGCCCATCTATTCGTCCAGTCGGACGGTGGCCCGATGGCAATGGTCTTCGCTGCCACCTACCCGCACCGGGTCGACAGCCTCACGCTCATGGGAAGTGCAGCAACGCTGCTCCCTCCATGGTCGGAGGAGGAGCGAGTCATGCGTCGTGAGCGCCAAGTCTCCGAGTGGGGAACACCCGCATCGCGAATGGTTGACTTCTTTGCCCCTTCGCTTGCCGCCAACCAGGAGTATCGGAGTTGGCATCAGCGCTATGAGCGCTTGTGCGCAACCGCCGACTCCTTGCGCGACCTCCTTGACCTGACGGCAGAGATCGACGCCACCGAGATCCTCTCCAAAATCGACACGCCGACCCTGGTCATCCACCGAGTGGGTGACAAGGCGGTCTCCATCGATGCCGGCCGACAGACTGCCGCCGCCATCCCCGGGGCCCGCCTGCTCGAGCTTCCCGGTGATGACCACTTTGCATACGTGGGTGATCTCGACGAGTGGATGGGTGAAGTCGAGCGTTTCGTCACTGGCACCGTCCAACCGAAGTCGCCGACAACAAGCCAACGTCCTCCAGTGCACATCGCCACATTGGGGCGTTTCGCCGTTGAGATCGACGGTGTGGAGGTCCCCACGGCCGCGTGGGGCTCTCGGCTGGCCCGGCAACTCTGCAAGAGATTGGTGGCCGCCCGAGGATGGCCGTTGACCAGAGAAGAGCTAATCGACATGCTTTGGCCAGGCGAAGCCGACATGAGCCGGCTCAGCGCACGACTCTCAGTGCAACTGTCCGCAGTGCGACGTGTGCTCACCGGCGGTGTGATCGCAGACCGTGAGAGTGTCCGGCTCGATCTGGAGGAGGTGTCTACCGACCTCGAGGAGCTCTACAAGGCGGTCGACGACAGAGCCGTCGTGGCCGCCTACGTCGGGGAGTTCCTTCCCGAAGATCGGTATGGAGACTGGTCACGCGGCCCCCGGGACGAGGCGACATCCCGCTTCGTAGCGGCAGGCAGACGAGTTGCCCAAGAGGAGCTGAGCTACGGGAACGCGCCGATTGCTGCCGACGTGGCTCGACGCTTGGTGACAGCAGACCGCTACGACTCGGCTTCACATGAGCTGCTCGTCAACAGCTTGCTCGCTGCTGGCGAGACTGGCGAGGCCCAACGCGCCCATCAGGCCTGGACCGAGTCAATGGCCGAGATCGACATCAAAGTGAGACCGTTCCAGTCGTAAGGTTTTCTGAAGGGTCGTCGAGCACGATCCGAGGATGAGCATCGAACAAGCAATCGGCGCGACAGTGCTTGCCACCGGCGAGGGGCAGCACTTCGAATTCCTCAATCACCTCGCCACCATCAAGCTCGAGGGTGAGGGGCGCGCCATGAGTGTCGTCGAGTTCCTCGCACCCCGCGGTTTTGGGCCGCCACAGCACACCCATCGAGACGAAGACGAGGTCTTCTTCGTTCTCGACGGGGAGGTTCGTTTCTTCACGGGTGGACAAGAGACTGACGCCGGAACCGGCGGATTCGCTCATCTCCCGCACGGAGAGCCGCACACCTTCCAGGTGTTGAGCGCCACGGCCCGGATTGCGACCATCACGGCGTCGATTGCCGGGGAGCCCCGATTCGATCAGATGGTCTCGGCACTTGGATCACCTACCACCAAAGCTGCTCTCCCCGACCCGGGGTATATCGACCCGGCCCATGTCGCCGAGGTCTGCGCCAGCTACGGGATCGACATCGTTGGCCCGCCTCCAAGCGAACTGGACGCCAAATGAGCCGGATGTGGGCGATTGCCCTTGTGTTTGGACTGATCCTGACGGCGTGCGCCGACGACGGTCCTACCACCATCGAGGTCACGGCGGTCGACTTCGCCTACGAGGGATTGCCTGACGAGATAGTTGCTGGCAGCACGATCACCATGACCAACGAAAGTGACGTCGAGTTGCACGAGTTCGTGGCGATCCGTCTACCAGAAGACGAGGAACGATCCGTTGCCGATCTGATCGCAGATCCCGACGCCCTTGCCGCTTACTTCCCGAACGTGGCTTCGGTGATCTTGGCTCCGCCAAACGAGGACGGGATCACGGTGGAAGGCTCAGCCACGCTCACCGAACCCGGCCGCTACGCCATCATTTGCGCCATCCCCACCGGCGCCGACCCCGCCGAGTACATGGCTGCTGCCGCCGAATCCGAAGGTGGCCCACCCGACGTGCCCGGAGGTGCCCCTCACTTCGTCAGCGGCATGTTCGCCGAGCTGACGGTCAAGGGATAACCGATTGCGAGTGGTGGGTCTCCGAGGAGACCCACCACTATCTCGACGCCGTCAGATCAGCGGCACCATGGTCGAAGAGGCCACCTGGGATCCCGGGGAGTGACGGTGACAGGGCACGATCTTGTAGGCGACACGGCTAATGAAGACGGTCAATGATTCGACCTCAGCGGTCGCGCCTTGCCAAAGGTTGGTCTCGATGGGCTCCGGGATGCACCGGGTCATCGATGAGTGTGATTCCCTCGCCTGGATGCAGGACAGAAGTGCCATAGGCCGCAGCCAAATGCTCAGGTGTCAACACTTCTTGGGGTGGCCCTGAGGCCACTACCCGCCCAGAGACGAGCACAGCATGGTCTGCGACACTGGCCTCGGTGAGGTCGTGGGTTGAGAGGACCACGGCACATCCGTCTTCCACCTCTCTGTGTATCACCTTGTCGATGGCCTGCGATGTGGTCACGTCGATGCCAGACATCGGCTCGTCGAGTAGGAGGATGCTGTGGTCCTGAGCCAGGCCCTGGGCCACAAAAGCCCTCTGACGTTGCCCACCCGACAGATGGTGGACATGCCGACGACGCAGATCGCCGATGCCAGTCCGCTCTATAGCTTGATCGACAGCCTCCCGATCCTCTTTGGTGAGCCTTCGGAAGCGGCCGGCGGAGGCATACCGCCCCATCGTGACGACTTCCTCCACTGTCACCGGGAGTGCATAGTTGACTCTCGTTGTCTGCAGCACATAGGAGATCTCACGACGCGAGGCAACGTTCACTTCGATCGTCCCGGACATCGGGGTCAAAAGCCCGGCTATCGCGTTGAGCAGTGTGGACTTACCTGACCCGTTGGGACCAATGACCGCCGTGATGCCTGGCCTTGGGATGACGAAACTCGACGGGCCGACTGCGACGTGTGCCCCGTAGCCAAGCGTCAGGTCTTTGGCTACGACTGCGTTGCTCATGCGCACTTGGCGCAATGGCCTTCGATCTCCAAAGCATGGTTGGTTTCGGAGAATGAGACCGACTTGGCCACAGTCGACACCAGGGCCTGGATCTGTTGCTCCGTGGGCTCGTCCACGGCAAGGTCCTCCACCTGACCGCAGTCGATGCAAACCAAGTGGTGATGGTGGCCCAATAACCACTCGGCAAGCTCGAACCTCGTGAGCCCGGGCGATGAGTAGTGCGGTGCCAGCACTCCCGTTTCCTCGAGCACAGCGAGGGTGCGGTATAGCGATGAGACCGGCACCTCGGCCCCGATGAGCACACTCAATTCGGCTGCCGACTTGGGCCCGTCCGCTTCGACAAGGGCCTGGATGACAGCTCGACGGCCTCTGGTGAAGCGAACGTCTGATTCGGCGAGCCTGCGCTCTACCTGACGCTCAATGGCGGTCTCAACCAAAGCGACAACTCCTTTCGGTATTGATTCTCATTGCACTATATTCCTTTCCATACCAAGAACTATTCTCATTATAAGGAAGGAAATGGGAGTGTCCAAACTCAAACCGTCCAAGAGCCTGGGTGCGATGCTCACGGTCGTCGCCATGGTGGTGGCAGCCTGTGGCCCCGGCTCCAGCACAGACACCACCCCAGCCGACCCCGGCGCGGATGCGCTTTCCGTTGTGGTGACAACAACGATCTGGGGCGACATCGTCTCCAACGTCACCGCCGGCGCAGCCAACGTCGAAGTTCTGTTTCCGGTAGGTGCCGACTCGCACGAGTACGCCCTCTCTTCTTCTCAAGTTGCACTCATGCAAGAGGCCGACCTCGTCGTGGTCAACGGCCTAGGGCTCGAAGAGGGCATCCTCGATGTGATTGAAAGCCTCGAGGCAGATGGCGCGAATGTGCTCGAGGTTGCCGGCAACCTCGAACCCATCCCCTTCGGCGAGTCGGGTCATCACGACGAGCACGACCACGAGGGAGAAGGACACGAAGAAGAGGGACATGAGGAAGAGGGGCACGAAGACGAAGAGAAGGCGTGTGACCCTGAGGCCGGACATGACCACGAAGAAGAGGGCGACCACGAGGAAGAAGGCGATCACGAAGAGGGTGACCACGAAGAGGAAGGTGACCACGGCCACGCCGAAGGGAGCTGCGATCCACACGTCTGGATGGACCCACTCCGTGTCGCAGCTGCAGTCGAGTTGATCGCCGGCGAGCTTGCTTCGCTTGACTCCAGCGTGGACTGGGCATCCAACGCCAGCGACTACGCAGCAGAGCTGCGATCCCTGGACGACGAGATCATCAGCAAACTCGACGCGATCTCTGACGAGCGAAAGAAGATGGTCACCAACCACGAAGCCTTTGGCTATTTCGCAGATCGCTACGGCTTCGAAGTCGTTGGCACTGTGATACCTGGTGGAGCAACCCTGGCCGACCCCAGCTCGGCTGAACTGGCGGAGTTGGTGGAGGCGATGATCGACGAGGGAATAGATGTCATCTTCGCTGAAACTGTCGAGCCCGCCGCGCTCGCCGAAGCCGTCGCTGCCGAAGTGGGCGAGTCCGTAGAGGTGGTGACACTGTTCACCGAGTCACTCGGTGGTCCCGACTCCGACGCCGAGACGTACATCGACATGTTGAGAGCCAACGCCGACCTGATCGCCGCCGCACTCTCCTGAGTGTCGCATGTCCAAGTGATGCCGGGCCCTGATGGGCCCGGCATCATGCGTCAAGCCCGATGATGACGCCGCGCTGCCGTAGGGTGAACCCCTTATGGACTGGCTGATCGAACCGTTCGAGCTGGCGTTCCAGCAGCGGGCACTGCTTGGAGGTGCCTTAGCGTCTGTGAGTCTCTCGTTGGTCGGCACATGGGTGGTAGTACGCGGAATGAGCTTCCTCGGCGATGCCCTGGTTCACGGAGTTATCCCCGGCATAGCTCTCGCAGTGCTGCTCGACTTCAACGTTCTACTGGGTGCGGCGCTCGCAGCCGGCGTCATGATCGCCGGCATCAACCTGGTCCATCGCCAGACCACATTCACCGAAGACACATCGATCGGGCTGCTTTTCGTGGGCATGCTTGCCTTGGGCGTCATACTGATCTCACGTACCGCATCGTTTCAGGGAAGCTTGACCGGCATCCTCTTCGGAGACGCATTGGGGGTCACCGCTGGTGACATCGTGGCACTAGCCGTTGTCGCAGTTGTCACCCTGGCTTCAATCCTCGCCTTCTACCGGCCCTTTCTGGCTCTCTCCTTCAACGACCAGAAGGCACAACTCTTGGGCTTTCGACCTCGTCTCTCCCATGGCTTGATGCTTGCGCTCATCACGCTCACCATCGTCGCCTCGTTCCAAACGGTGGGCACCCTCCTCGTCTTCGGTCTACTTGTTGGACCTCCAGCCACTGCAGCCCTGCTGGCGCGCCGGCTACCGACGATCATGGTCACTTCAGTGGCCATCGGCGTGTTCTCGGTAGCTGCCGGGCTCATGCTCAGCTACCACTTCAACGTCTCGGGATCGGCGACGATGGCCGGCCTGCCCATCGTCCTCTTCTTCTTGGTTCTCGCTTTCCGCTCGGCGCTGGACTCGAGAAAGAGGAATCGGGCAGCTGTCGCACCAGACGTAGCGACAGAAGCGTCAAGCGCTCGAGTTGGCGACTGACTCTCGCCAGTCAGCAACACGTGTGACTCAGCGAGGGTGCTCTCCAAGTCGTGATGGCGGCGTATCCAGAAACGCCACCGATGACCAGGGCCGCAATCGGGTCGGCCCACCACCACCCCAGGGTGAGGTTCAGGCCAAGGCCAACCAGAAGAGCGGCAGAGAGCAATGTGCACAGATCGGTCTGAGCGGCTTCCGCCAAAGCGGCGCGGGATCCAAGGATCGGTGCAAGCTTCCTCTTCTTTCGCGCAACGACAGGCATGACGGCGAGCGACACAGCTGCCAGCACGACACCAACCGCTGAGGGATCTGGCGCATTGCCTGCGATGAGGTCAGAAGTCGCGGTCGAGGTGACATAGACCGCAAGCAGCCCGAAGGAAATGGCAACAAGCCGTTGCGCCAGGCGATCGTCCCCCTCACGGCAGTCGTCTCGACGCTCGCGGGCGAGTCGCCAAGAGAGGGCAGCCGCCGCCGACACCTCGATGGCGGAGTCGAGGCCGAACCCGATGAGGCTGACAGACCCCGCAGCTACACCCGCCACGATGGCAACCACCCCTTCGATCGTGTTCCACCCGATCGTCGCCGCATTGAGCCACCGAGCTCGGCGAACTGCGCTTGAACGAGCCAGATCAGCGACCATCGAGCACCACAGGAGTCTGTTTGACCGCCTCCGCCATCGTGTCGAGGGCTGCACCGAGCTGACGAGAAACCAACTCGTAGCGAATATGACGACCCTCTCGCTCCGCCACAACGAGGCCACACCCGCGCAGACAAGACAGATGGTTCGAGAGATTTGACCTGCTGGTGTCAACAAGGTCTGCGAGCTCGCTCGGATAAGCCGGACCTGCCGAAAGTCGCAGCAAGATCACTTGACGAATCGGATCACTCAAGGCCACACCCAGCCGCGCCATCGCACCCGAGGGGCTAGCTGTTGCCAATAGTTCAGCCACGACTGAATCGTATCTCTCTACTTCGCAAGACGCACAGTCAAGAATGAGAACTGCTCTCAATACCGACTAGTGTCGGGGATGTGAAGACCTCGACCCCCACCATCCGACTCGCGTCGATCCTTGATCGACCCGAGCTCGATCGCTTCGCCACCGAGGTGGTCCCAGGGGTGTACGGACCTCTGGTCAGCATCGACTACGCCGAGCAAACCGTGGCGAATTGGTGGATGGATACCCTTGATCCGGCGATCAGGGCCAGGCGGGTTCTCGTCGCTGTCGACGACGACCTCGTCGTCGGGATGGCAGAAGTCGACCGGCTCGGTGACGACCCGGTGCTGTGGAAGCTCTACGTCGACGAGAGATTCAGAAGTCGAGGCCTAGGTGCCCGACTGTTGCAAAGTGTGGTGGATGGGCTTCCGAAAGGAAGCAAGCGCCTCCTTCTCGAGCACATAGCCGCCAACACGAATGCAGCCCGCTTCTACGAAAGAGAGGGCTTCGAGGTCCTCCGTGTCGACGAAGCGTCGGACCCTCGAGTCTCGCTCGTTTGGCGGTCACTGACGCTCCAGCCACCGGCGGACAAGATGGCCAAACACGTCAGCACGATGCGCGATGAGGCCGTGGCTGAAGCTGGTCTTCTCGGTGAGATCGCCCGATGGTTGACGGCAGGAAGAAAAACCCGACATGTGATCGACATTGGCTGTGGCCTCGGAACCATGTCGGCTCTTCTTGCTGCGGAGACGGGTGCCATGGTCACGGCCGTCGATGAATCCGAGTCGATGCTCGAAGAAACGATGTGGACGGCGAGAACAAGCGGTGTCTCGTCCCAGGTCGACACCGTGAAACTGGATATCTCCAAGCCGTGGGATCCGTCCGTCTTGCCTCCAGCCGATCTGGTCTGGGCAAGCTCGTCGATTCACCATCTTGCCGACGAGGTCGGTGCCCTCACCCGGATCCGAACGTTGCTCAAGCCGCATGGACGCCTTGCCCTTGCGGAAGGTGGCCTGGCCACTCGGATGCTCCCATTCGATCTGGGGCATGGCCGCCCTGGCCTCGAGACGCGAATTCAGCTTGCCGCAGAGCACCGGTTCATGACCATGAGGGGCGAATTGGCAGAACCAGTGGAACCAGGAGAAGGTTGGCCATCCAAACTCGCAAAGGCCGGGTACTGGCGCATCGAGTCGCGTTCGTTTTTGGTCGACATCCCCTCCCCTCTCTCCGGTGATCTCCGACGTGTCATCGCTTCCCGACTGGAGCACACCAGCAAGCACCTCCGCGACTACCTGCCGGACGACGACCTCGCCGCTCTCACCGACCTGACCGATCCCGAATCGCCTCACTTCGTCGCCAAGCGCGAAGACACCTACTTACTCGAGGCCCGGACGGTGCATGTGGCTGGGCCGGGCAACTAGCGCTCCGCTAGCCAACTCGAATCCGGCTTCGACACCTCTCTTTTGCTTATCAGCTCGCACATGACAATAATTGAGATTGGTTCTCATTACTAACCATAGAACAGAAGGAAACATGACTATGTCGAAATCGAAGCTCCCGGTCTTGCTTGTTGGCCTGGCCATGATCTTTGCCGCCTGCGGCACCGGCTCGACAGGTACCGACGGCACCACAGAGCCCGACACGAATGCACTCTCCGTGGTGGTGACCACAACGATTTGGGGCGACATCGTTTCTGAGATCACCGGGGACGCTGCGAACCTAGAAGTCCTGTTCCCTGTGGGTGCGGACCCACACGACTACCAGCCATCTTCCACTCAGGTGCAGGCGATGCAGACGGCGGACCTGGTTGTGGTCAACGGCTTGCAACTCGAAGAAGGGCTCCTCGATGTGATCGAGTCTCTCGAAGCCGACGGAGTAAACATCATTGAGGTCGCTCCGTTGCTCGAACCCATCGCCTTCGCCGGTGGTGGCCATCACCATGATGAAGAAGGGGAACATCACGAGGAGGAGGGTGACCACCACGACGAGGAAGAGGGTGACCACCACAACGAGGAAGAGGGTGACCACCACGACCATGATCACGATGGCGACGACCCCCATGTCTGGATGGATCCCCTGCGAGTGGCCTCAGCCGTAGAGCTGATAGCTGCAGAGCTCGCTGCGCTGGACTCGACGATCGACTGGATGGCGAACGCCACCCGGTATGCCGACGAGCTGCGAGCACTCGACGACGAGGTGCAGTCGCTGCTCGAGAACGTGCCGGCGGATCGCAAGAAGATGGTCACCAACCACGACGCCTTCGGCTACTTCGCCGACCGCTACGGAGTCGAAGTAGTCGGTGCCGTCATTCCGAGCTTCTCCACCTTGGCTACGCCGAGCTCGGGTGAGCTTGCCGAGCTTGTTGAGATCATGATCGACGAGAACATCGACGTGATCTTCGCTGAGACCATCGAACCGACCACGCTGGCCGACGCAGTCGCGGCCGAAGTCGGAACCGACGTCGAAGTGGTCGAGCTGTTCACTGGCTCACTCGGTGGGCCGGGCTCTGGCGGCGACTCCTACATAGACATGATCCGCCACAACGCAATCCGCATCTCGGAAGCACTCTCTTGAGCGCAGAGCGTTCATCGGCGTCGTTTGCACGAGGCTTTCGGCAGCGTTGCTACTCTGAGAATCGTTCTCGCCTATCGAGAAGATAGACAGGAGGTTGAGCGGTTATGCGGAGGTTCATGATTCCTCGCGTCGCACACTGCGACGACGGCTGTAGACCCAGGTCCTGGACATGACCGAAAACTGTCCACACCCCTGACGCTGCTATCTGACAGCCTTCGCAGCTCGAGGAAGAGTCACAACCACGGTTGTGCCACCTCCGGGTGGTGGCTCACCGATAACAGCATCACCGGCGTGAGAGCGAGCCACGGCTCTGACGATCGCCAAGCCCAATCCAAACCCACTCGGCGAACGAGCTTCATCGAGACGGGTGAAGCGCTCAAAGACACGCTCCCGGTCGGCTTCCGGGATGCCGGGGCCGTCGTCGGTCACCCGAAGTACAGCTCTATCACGCTCTCTGCGAGTCTCCACCTCGACCGAACTCGCCCCATGTCGGTCGGCGTTGACCACAAGATTGTCGACTACCCGCTCCCAATCGCGCCGGCGGCCGTGAACCCACACTGGGCCAGTCGAAGCCGAAAGCACCTCCGAGCTCAAAGTCCTGCGAAGAGCCAGATCTGTGCTGACGGCCGCGAGGTCGAATAGCTCCCATCCAGTTCGATCGCTCTCGTCGAGCCGGGCCAGCGCAAGCAAATCATCGACCAGCTCGTCCATGCGGTCCACCTCAGCTTGGATGCCCTCCGCCAACTCCTTCGATCGTTGAAAGTCGGTTGACTCCTGAATCTCGGCTGCGGCGCGTATCGCGGCAAGCGGGGTCCTCAGCTCGTGTGAGGCGTCGGCAACGAACTGCCGTTGTTTTGCAACGCCGCCCTCGATGCGATCGAGCATGTCGTTCAGTACTCTCGCCAGATCGCCTATCTCGTCGTCGGTCTGCGGTTCCGGCACGCGTTCATGGAGTGTCGCGGCTGTTATCTCCTTGGCCCGTGCAGTCACACTGCTCACCGGCCGCAACGCAAGCCCGACCAACCACCAGATGATGAGAGCCATGGCCAGAACGAGCAGCGGGACGACCACGAGCATGGTTCTTCGAAGAGACTCAATCGAGTCGCGAACATCCGCAAGCTCGACTCCTGCAATCAGATATTGGCCTGTTTCAAGACGGACTGCGGATGCGATCACTTCGCGCACGGACTCTGAGATCTCGGTTACCGGCACCTCCTCGCCTTCAGCGAACACCCTCAAGACTTCTCCGGTGCTGGGGTCGATGAACAGCTCGGCTACGAACTCCTCGGTGTCCGGATCGATGATCTCGCCGATCAACTCGTCATCACCTTCGATGAGCCCGACGAACACGGTGTCCGACCCCGTGTTCAACTCGAGGAGGACTTCTTCCGGCAACGAAACGGCACCGATGTCATCACGGAGATCGGAGATCGTCTCGTTGATTGCCCCCTCGGCCTCAGAGACGAGATCAGTTTCTACGAGCCGGAGAATGACAACCGACGCCACCACCAACAGCAGTGCGACCAGCAGCGTCGCTACGGCCGTTACCCGAAACCGCACCGACGTCATTCGTCAGAAACCAGCTGATATCCGACGTTGCGCACAGTCTCCAGCGTTGCGAGGCCAAAAGGCTCGTCGACTTTCTGACGGAGATACCTCACGTAAACCTCCACCACGTTGGCGCCACCATCGAACTCACTCCCCCACACACGACTGAGCAGCTCGTCTTTGGGAACCGGCTCACCTGCATTGCGCATCAGGATCTGGAGCAAGTCGAACTCCCGGCGAGTCAGCTCTATAGAGGTCCCACTGCGAGTCACCGTCCGCCTGTTCGGATCCATGACCAACGAGCCGGCCTCCAACGTCACAGGTCGCGGAGACTGCCCGCGCCGAATCAGGGCTCGCAGACGGGCGGCGAGCACATGTAGCGAGAAAGGCTTTCGCAGATAATCGTCGGCGCCGGTGTCCAGAGCCTCAGCCTCGTCGAATTCTCCGTCTTTGGCCGTGAGCATCATGATCGGAGTCCAGTTCTCGTCGGCGCGCAGCTCCGCGCATATCCGATAGCCATTCCTCCCCGGAAGGAGAATGTCGAGGACGATCGCGTCGAACGAGCCGTGTCGGGCGCGGTCCAAGCCGAGAAGCCCATCGTTCTCGATGTCCACCGAGAATCCATGCTCCTCGAGGCCCTCGGCCACGAGTCGGGCCAATCGTTCTTCGTCTTCGACGAGTAGCACTCGCATGCCCTCAGTCTCTCACGGCTCCGACCAACGGACCTTAGAAACCGCTGAGAAAGCGGACTTCTCCAAGCGATCTCTCAGGACCCGTTGGGCATGGTGGCGCCGAATCACACACAGGAGACTTCCATGTTTCGCAAATCACGACTTCTCGTCGCATTGGCGGCTACTGCCCTGCTGACGGCGGCATGCACTCACGTCGACTCGAACGGGTCGAGCACAATGCCGGCCGGCAACGGCGAAAACCACGCCTCACACGACGTCGATGGTCACGGCCCGGCGATGGCCCTGGTCGACCTGGCTGCTGTGACTCACGTAGCGACTGCTTCGGGCACCTGGTCTTCAGCCAGCACATGGCAAGACGGCGTCGAGCCAGGCGACGCAAGCCGCGTTCATGTGCCGGCAAGCATCACGGTCACTGTGGATCAACTCCTGCCGTCCGACATCAAGACGATCCGAGTCGACGGAACTCTCCGATTCGACCCGAGCCGCGACACGGAGTTGCGAGTAGGGACCCTGGTGACGACACCCACTGGAACTCTCGAAGTCGGGACCAAGGAGTCGCCTGTTGGCCCGAACGCGACAGCTCGCATCGTGTTCGTCGACGACGGGCCGATAGACAAAGACTGGGATCCGACGCTGGTCAGTCGCGGAGCTCTCCTCCACGGCACCACCGTGATCCACGGATCAGAGAAGCGCGCCTTCACAGCTGTGATGGAGTTCCCCAAGGCAGGAGACCTGTCGCTGAGCCTCGCCGAAACCCCAACCGGCTGGCAGCCCGGCGACGTCGTCGTGGTGGCCGGAACAGACCCATCGGACCCGACCAGCGACGAGCGGCGCACGATCACCGCCGTCGAGGGCAACCTCGTGCAGCTCGACGCTCCGCTGGCACTCGACCACGTCGCCCCGCGATCAGATCTCGACGTGCACGTCGCCAACCTGACCCGCAACGTCGTCTTCACGTCCGAGTCCACGGACGTTGCCCGCCGTGGCCACGTGATGGTGGCCCACACAAACAACGCCTCGATCGACTACGCCTGGTTCAACGGGCTGGGCAGATCGGACAAGGTGTTGGGTTACGACGACCACGAGTTCATCGACCTGAACCCGCACATCCCGGCGCAGGTGATCGGCGGTGACAACGTCCGTGGCCGCTATTCACTGCACTTTCATCGAGGGGGTAGCGATCGCGACTCTGTGCCGGCTCGAGTGAACGGAAGCGTTGTGTCCAACGACCCGGGATGGGGGTTCGTCAACCACTCGTCCCACGTTGAGTTCACCAACAACACCGCCTACGACATCGTCGGAGCCGCGTACTACACAGAAGCCGGAGACGAGAACGGCTCCTTCATCGGCAACATTGCAATTCGCATCGTCAACCCCAACATGCCACTCAAAGGCGGGCCTGATGATGAGGAACTTCATCCCGATGCCCGCGAGAACCGTCAGGACTTTGGGTTCCAGGGCGACGGCATGTGGCTTCACTCCCCCAACGTGAAGGTCGAGAACAACGTGTTCTCAGGAATCTCAGGCCATGCCGTCATCGTCTGGCCCGAAGGTCTCCTGGAACGCAACGCCGACGGCTCCACTTCGAAGGTCTTTCACGACACCGCCAATGTCCCCGGCGGCGATCTCATCGGGCCGCCAGGAACCCGCATGCAAATCATGGATGTACCGATCGGATCCTTCCGGGGCAACCAGGCGTACAGCGCGACTCGCGGAGTTCAGCTGTTCTACCTGCACACAGAGTTCTTCGGCAACGGGCTCCACCTCGAAGACTGCACCATCGACCCACCTGCGGCCTACGACGACCAGCTGCGCTCGACGTTCACCGACACGACCATCTGGAACGTTGACCAGGTCGGGTTCGCCGCGCCTTACACGAATCGCATCACGGTCGACGGGCTACGCGTTGTCGGCGACAGCACCAACGACACGACCGGCGTCGTCGTGGATCACTTCATGAACCAGTTCGGCATCGAGATCAATGACGTGACCGTTGAGGACTTCGGCACCGGAATTCGGATCAACGCAGACGCAGCTGTGACCCTGACCGGAGAGACACTCTCGAATCAGACTGACGTCGAGTATCTGATCCCCGACGAAGACGGCGGTGGGCAGATCGTCGACGGGCCGAGAGCCGTCGACCTCGAGGACCTCGAGCGTGACAACTCTCATCTCGAGACATGTGAGCCAGGACACCATGCGCCCGGCGAGACCGAAGAGAGTGACGAGTTCGAAGAAGAGGAAGCAGATGGCGAGGAAGTCGCCGGCGAGAGCGAGGAAACGCCGACCCCCAAACCCATCGCCAAAGATGCTTCCGGACCGAGGACCCAGTCCTTTGAGCCGAAAAGGGATTCGCTAGCGGCTTGGCGAACCCCTGACTGGTTCCAGGACACGTTCCTCGGCATGTACGTCCATTGGAACCCTGGGTCCGTGCCCGGGTTTGCGTTCCTCGATCCGGGCGAGCGAGTCGACAGCGGCATCTGGTACGGGGGCGAGATGTACAACCCGGACAGCCCAAGCGGTGTCTACGACTTTCACTTGGCCAACTACGGCGACCCTGAGCAGTTCGGGTATCACGACCTGATCGAGCTGTTCCGCGCCGAGAACTGGAATCCTGCCGACTGGGTCCGGCTGTGCAAAGACGCCGGCTGCGGGTTCATTGGGATCGGCGCCGAGCACGGTGACGGCTACCCGATGTGGGACACCCAGCATGACAGCATCAACGCGGTCACGACCGGGCCGCGCCGTGACCTGCTCGGCGACATCTTCTCAGCCGCCCGCGCCGAGGGGTTGAAGACCTTCGCCGCGGTACACGAGCATCCGGGTTCCCTCTTTGGCGATGCCCTCGAGTCAGCCGCCCCTGACAGCCACCTGCGCGACCCGCGATACGCCGACCTGTACCAGGCCGACACCCCAGAGGTCTACGAAGCAAAGTTGTACGAGTTGGTTGGCGAGTATCGACCCGATCAGCTGTGGATCGACAACCCGATCCTGCAGTCTGACGAGCAGGCCTGGATGCGCTTTGTCGCCGACTACTACACCCAAGCGGAGTCCTGGGGGAACGGAGGGGCGCTGATCGCTCAGAAGGACACGTCAGCGTTCCTTCACGAGCACACCACGTTCGACATCGAGGGAGGCGAGTTCCCGGGCGGTGTCTGGGAGTGGCGAGGCATGAGCGAGCCGTTCCCCGTCCGCTGGCAGAAGGACGTGCCACTGGGCAACTACTGGCAGTACGCCGAAGGCGTCGGCGCCCGTCCGACCAACATGCTGATCGACGGCATCGTCGACCGCGTCGCCAAGAACGGCGTAACCCTGCTCAGCCTGGCACCGATGGCCGATGGCACCCTTCCGGCCGAACAAGTGCGAGCTCTCGAAGAGCTTGCCGGGTGGATGGCCATCAATAGAGAAGCACTAGAGGCTGCCTCCGCTGCGCCGTACTCCCCAGGTGGTGTCGACGTTTGGCAAGCGAACGACGGCCGGGTCCGATTCACCGAGAAGGGCGCTTATCTGTACGCCATCGACCTCGGCAACACCTGGCCACCGACAGTCGGCTTCTCCGACTACGAGAAGAGCACACCGCCGGCCGCACCGTATCGCCTTCCCGGCGTGACCCCAGCAGCCGGTTCGCAGATCACAATGCTGGGAAGCGACCAGCCTCTTTCTTGGCACATGGACGGCGATGAACTGGTCATCGAGCAGCTGCCCGACTCGTTGCCCGGCGACTTCGCCTGGACGTTCAAGATCCGGGTGAGTTCCTGACTATCGACCAGCAGCCGGGTTATGTCATGAGCCGAGAGTTTGCGCAGCACCACGGGCGACATCGTCTGCAAACTCCGTTAGGTCGCCTGCGGCGACCGGCGTGGGCCCTAGTGGACTTGAACCACTGACCTCTCGCGTGTGAGGCGAGCGCTCTAGCCGGACTGAGCTAAGGGCCCTGGGGCGATCAGGTTAACGATGCCCCATCTCGTAGGCGATACGGCTGGTGGCACAATGCAGGCATGGACCTGGGACCGTTCACCGATTCGCCTGGCTTCGATGAGGCGGCGCAACTCGACACTGACGATGCTCTCGCCGGATTTCGAGACAGATACGTCATCACCGACGCTGATCTGGTCTATCTCGACGGGAACTCCCTCGGGCGTCTGCCCAGCAGGGCCACCCAGATCGTCGATGAGGTGACCATTAACCAGTGGGGTGAGCGGCTAATCCGGTCCTGGAACGAAGGTTGGTGGACACTTCATCTCGAGATTGGCGACCAGCTGGCACCAATACTGGGCGCTCTCCCCGGCGAGGCGATCGTCTCGGACTCGACTTCGGTCAACCTCTACAAGCTTGCGAACGCAGCTCTCGGCGCTCGGCCCGGTCGGAAGAAGATCGTCACCGACGATCTCAACTTCCCGACCGACGTCTATGTGCTCGACGGACTAGCCGAAAGCCATGGAGCCGATCTGGTTGTCGTGGAGTCCGACGGCGTCACAGGGCCCATCGACGGGCTCCGCTCAGCCATCGACGACGACACTGCTTTGGTCTCGTTGTCACACACCGTCTTCAAGTCGGGATACACCTACGACCTGGCGACTGTCACCGAAATCGCTCACGATGCCGGTGCGCTGGTGCTGTGGGATTGCAGTCACTCAGTCGGTGTCGTCCCCATCGACTTCGACTCCGCCGGAATAGACCTCGCCGTCGGCTGCACCTACAAGTACCTGAACGGCGGGCCTGGCTCTCCTGCCTGGCTCTATGTGAGGAGCAACCTCCAAGACAAGCTGACAAACCCCATCACCGCGTGGTGGGGTCACGCTGAGCCATTCGAATTCGGCCTGGACTACGAGCCTGTTGGAGGGATACGCCGTTTCCACACCGGGACGATGCCCATCCTCTCGCTGGCGCCTATCGCAGCCGGTGTTCAGGATGTCCTCGACGCCGGGATGGATCAGATCAGGGCCAAGTCAGAGGCCATGAGCGAGTACATGATCCGTCAAGTGGACACACATCTGAAACCACTTGGCTTCGAACTGGCTTCGCCGCGTGACGTCGGCCAACGCGGGTCACACGTGTCCATCTCGCACGAGATGGCATGGCCGATCACTCGAGCACTTGTCGAACGCGCCCAGGTCATCCCGGACTTCCGGACCCCCGACAACATCCGCTTCGGGATCGCTCCCCTCTACAACACCTTCACCGAGGTGCACACCGCCGTGCAAAGAACGAAGCGAGTGGTCGAATCCGGCGCTCACACCCGGTACCTCGATGCCGAGGCCACAGTCACCTGAACGATGCGAAGGGCCGAGTTCGAGACGCTGGTCGACGAGACGATCGAAAGTCTCCCCCAATGGGTGGTGGACAAAGTCGACAATCTCATCGTGGTGGTCGAGGAGATGCCCCCACCGGAGTTGGGGGATGTCCTCGGCGTCTACGAAGGCGTAGCCCTCAGCGAACGCGGCGATTACTTCGGGGCAATGCCCGACCGCATCGTGGTCTTTCGACAGCCTCACCTGGCCATGGGCTTAGACGAGGAGACTCTTCGATCAGAGATCCGTAAGACGGTCCTCCACGAAGTCGCCCACCATCTGGGAATTGACGATGCCCGACTCACCGAGTTGGGCTGGGATTAGCGCCGTCTGGTCTCCGCGATTCCAGCGGCTCTCACCGTGGCAGCCGGCACGCCGATTTCACGCCAGGCGGTGTAACTGATGCCTTTGCGCTCGGAGTAACTCTTGGCATGAGCCACAAATCCGGCCTCTAGGTCATCGAAATCCTCGGAGCTCTGGACTTGGCTCAGCGCGGCCTCCAAATCGATCCGCTTCTGAACGAGCTCGAGGCTCTCCAGCGGGTTGTCCGACTGGTCGATCTTCGTCACGACATCAGTGAGTCTCTTCTCAAGAGTCTCCTTGGTGGCGGGGCGTCCTGGCTTCTTGGATGCCAAAGCATCAAGGTAAGCCCTGATGGCCCTGGACTCTTTTCTTCCCAGCGCAAGGGCTGTCTTGTGGTCTTGTGACATTGTCATTTGATAACATCTTGCCACATCTTGACCAGGCAATCGACCCCATTGTCGATCTATTCGACAGAAACTCAGGAGGCTGGGGCGAGAAACTCGAAGTGACCTGGATCAGGGATTAGCCAATCGTGACCAGAGGTGAAGCCCCACTCCTCCATCACGGCTAAGAGTCGAGGATCTTGAGCCGACTCCACTCCGCGTAAGTTCGATCCCATATTGAGGTCTATCGCCGCGCCCCAAGAGTGTCGCGATATGTCGCTTCGATTCGCTATGAAGCGGGCGTTGAAACAACCCGCGAAGCCATCTCGGTCGATCAGAAACGCAAGATTCGACTTGCTCAACTCATCCATAGCTCCTGCCAACGTCGGGATCAGGTTGCGATGACAGGTGACACGTCCCAGGAGTGGCACCTCCTCGGTGACGATGTTCGCCTTCAGCCATGCGGGGGCTATCTCGAACCCTCCTGACCCATTGGGACGGTAGGCAAACTCGCCGAATTCCTGCTTGATGAACACCTGGGCGAGAACGGCATCACCGTGACGAAGTATCGGCGTTTCCCCAGGTGCGCGAATCCGAACGGCCGTGCCATCCGGCAGGTGCGAGTTGATGGCCTTTTCAACATCGGCGCGTGTTCCCACATGGTGTATCAGCAGATAGCGCTCCGTTGTTACCCCCAGCTGCTCCGCAACAACTTGCGTGACCGCGAACTCAGCCCCTCCAATCAGCACGTCGTCGACGATGCCGGCCACTAGCAACGACGCTCCACCGTCAAGCTCGACAGTTGCACCCGACTTGAGGCCGCGGATTGCCGCCGATGTCTTGCCGAGCAGAACCTCGTTGTCTCCGAGTGTGGTGAACAACGATCGATCCTTGCTGTTCACAAAAGACCAATAGCTGGATGGATCGAAAGCCATCGTCTCGATGGGTACGACGTACCCCAAATCGACCTCATCTACCACCACTTGGTTTTGTCTAGATCGTGTCAAGTGGACCAGATCGGATCTGACAACGGTCAGGGAGGTGACATCGCTGAGCGACGAGACCGCTGTCGCGAATCCATCTGGAAGACCACCCGGGGTCCACACCAGAAGTACTTGTTCCGAGGCCGGCGCTTCGTGTTTCTCGATGATCGATGACGTCGTGAGTTCCGAAGATGGGACTGTGACCCCGGATCCATCGCGAGGTGGGTCAGCCAGCGAAGGCTCATCCGCCGGCGGCTCTTGAAGCAATAGCGTGAGTGCCACACCCACCACGATCCCGACCAGACCGACAACGGCAGTCAGAGCGAGTCGCCGAATCACGTACTCAACGCCTCGGCTATCGCCACCAACTCTGAGAGCGAAAGTGTGCTGCTCTCCAAGCTGACGACATGTTGCCCTTCAGACCATTCAAGGAGACCCCGGTCCGGACTGAATCGTGCGATTGTGCCGCGGACCACCACTCCGCTCACCGATTCCTCCAGCGGTGGGGTCAAGGAAGACCCGGGAGCTTGGGCAAGGATAAAACCTCGATTCCCCGGACCGGCGAATCGTTGCAGGACCACACCATCCACCAGCTTGAAGTTCGGAACCCCGAAACCCTCCAGATCTGAAGGGGTCAAGAGGTCAGGAACCGCTTCTCGTGCCTCCGCAAGCGTTGCGCTGTCTGCTTCGGCCCACGTGCCCGGCACACCGAGACCTTGGACGCCCAGGCTGGCCGCCACGCCGATGAGCTGATCGGTCTCGAGGCTGCCCGTCACCAAGACATCCACGTCAGAGGTGTGGAGGGCCACCCGGTCGCCGCGTTCGTTGAGGTATCCCACTCCCCCGCCAACGGCCGTCGAACGAACCAAGTCGCCTAGCCCACCAAATAGCCGCTTAGAGCTCCACTCATACGTCCACGCAACCTTGATCCAGGCCCGACCATCCGACCAAGTCGCCACTTCGAC
Organism: Acidimicrobiia bacterium; assembly: GCA_028285585.1. Lineage (GTDB taxonomy): Bacteria > Actinomycetota > Acidimicrobiia > Spongiisociales > ZC4RG35 > CAXMPK01. The sequence goes on along the minus strand of JANQOU010000004.1, from coordinate 9,060 downwards.
CATCGGGCCACCACTGACCAGCTTCCCGCTCCGATGCCGCTCCATGCCTTCAGGAAGGTCCACCCCAAACGGGATTGCCACGTCAACATCGGTGAAGCCTGCATCGATCAGCGCCAACCCTGAATCTCGATCTGGAAACACAATCGGAACCTCAGACGTCGACACATCGTGCCAGCGAACTTCGAGCACGGTTTGACCAAGTGGATCGGCGTAACCCTCTCTAACCGCCCACAAGCGACGCTCGTCGCTCACAGCCGGCGCGATCGTCATCGCAAGAGGCACCAGCAACTCGGAGTCGAGCCAGAGCTCAACGATGTCCGTCGGATGAAAGCTCCTCCAGTTTCCACCTTGCGTCAACACCCCGATGAGTGGGGCCATTTGAGCAACCGTCACTCGCACACCGACCGCATCGCGACCGCTGATCTCATCCATTCCAATGACCTCAGGCTGGCTCGCCCTGCTGAACCCGCCCACCGGGACTATCAGGTCGAGCAGATGCTCTGATCCGTCGGCAAAAGGCTCGCGGCCCACTGTGACCCGGCCTCTGGGAGTGTCGAGAAGACAGTCCGGCAAGGCCCAGGAAGGACACCCTGGGATGCCTTCAACCCACGCGACGTCTTCGGCCACCACCGTTGTCACATCATTGCTGGTCCATTTGTCAGATGGGTACGCCGTCGTGTCGCGAACCTGCAGGGTCAGAGTCTCGGGTGAGCGATAACTGACTTCTCCGAGATACGTCCTCTCTGCAACGTCCTCATGCCAGCCTCGTTCCAAGATCGTCAACTCGGCGTCCAGGGCAACAACTACCGCCTGGGCCTCCAGCACCCTGTCAGGTATGTCGGCCGACGCCACCGGCCCCGGCCCATCAACAGTCAGACCGACAAACACAGCTCCCGCAATTGCTGCAGCGACAAACACCGCCGCCGCCCGAGGAGCTGAGATCCTCGGCCGAGAGCTCGCAACCGTGTCGAGCACGACTTGCACCACATCCGGGGGCGAGCCGGCTGGCTCATATCGAAAACGGCGTCGAAGCGCTTCCAGCTGGACTAGGTACTCCCTCGCTGTGGACGACTCCCCCAGGAGCCTTTCGACAGTTTCGGTCTCGTCGGAACCCAGGTCTCCATCTATGTAGCGAGAGAGAAGGCGTCTGGTGTCGTCAGGCATCATCTGCGGACCCTTCCCCCGCTGACATCCAAGCCATCAGGTGGCTTCTGGCGTGGAAGACGCGACTCTTGACGGTCCCCTCGGGCACGCCCAGCGCCTTTGCCGCTTCTCGGTATGTCAATCCCAACGACTCCACCAAGACAAAGGCCTCACGTTGCTTTCGACCGAGACTCTGGAGAGCCCACTCGAGTTCCGTCCCCAAACTGGCATCACTGACGGGTGGCGCAGGCATGACCTCGTCGCGTAGCCGCTGTCGCCTTTGACGAGCTCTGATTGCGTCGACGCCGGCGTTGCGGGCGATTTGAAACACCCAGGTAGAGAACTTCGACCTGAATCGAAACGTACCCACTTTGCGGTAGACGCGGACGAACGTCTCCTGAGTGATGTCTCTTGCCAACTCAGGATCACCAAGCAGATGACGCAGGAACCTCCAGACGTGGGCCTGATAGTTCCTGACGAGTTCTTCGAAAGCAGCCTGGTCACCGTGTCCGGCTGCTCGTATCACATCGGGGTCGGGCTCGTACAACGGCCTCCCTCCACAACCGCATGTTGGCGGACATAGCTCTCCTTGTCTATGAGCTCTGACCATTGAGACGCTCGAGATCCACTCGAAGTTCAAAACATGATTTGAACCATCTGTCATTAAGGAGCGTCTCCACATCAAAACGAGAGTGGAGGTGCCCTCGGATGCGCAAACTCACATTGGTTGTCGCCGCGATAGCCCTGATCCCGATGACTGCCTACGCAGGGGGTGGAGGCCATCTCTCTACCTGCTCGGGGTTCACAGAAGGCGAAACCATCCCGATGCTCGACTCATGCTTTGAGGGAGTGACTCACTTCGCACCGTCAGATTCTGAGTTGCTGATCGTCAACGACGGTCAACTCCCTCACACATACACCGCAGTTGACGGGTCGTTCGACACCGGCGTCCTTGCCCCCGGTGAGAGCTTCGCGCTGAAGGTGGACGACCCGGGTGTGTTCAAAGTCTTCTGCACTCTTCACGGCACCACACAAGGTTCGGGAATGGCCGGTGTCCTACTGGTCGGCGACGCGACGCCGCCAGCAGTCGCCTCCACCGCGTTGCTCCGCAACGTCAAAGAGGCGGTGGCCGAAGAGACTGCCCCGGTCACCTCGGTGCTGGACAGGTTCCAGTCGTCAGTTGCGGCGATGCCAACTCAAGTCAACGACCTGACCAAGGCCCAGGCCGACCTCACCTCCGCAATCGAACAACAGTTGATGGCGTCGGACCCGGCACCACAGCCGGTGCTGAGGCTGGAGTCGGACAACTGGAGTGGTGTCCTCGCCGGTATAGCCATCGGATTGGCCTTGGCTGCGCTCCTCTTGGCCAAGAAACCGTTGTCGGCAAGGAACGCCAAGCAGTCGCTCGTGCCCTCTACAGAGACATGAGACGAGCCTCCGTTGCGGTGGTGGTTGTGGCAGCCGTGATGACCGCAAGCACCACCTCCGCTGCTGGTGGAGGGAGCTGGATGGAAACCACGCAAGCCCGCTACGAACCTGGTGAAGAGGCGACCGCTGTGGGCTACACGTACGCGCAACCGGACGAGAGCACCCAGCTCACAGCATTCTTCGTGACTTCTCCCATGTACGACGACATGGCACCAGTCGAACTGGTCGAGATTGGCTTCGCGTCGGCGGAGTCGACCGGACTGCACGGCTACCTGACCACGCGAGTATGGATAACGTTCACCGTGCCCGAAGTCCCAGAGCCTGGCCTCTATCAGTTGATTGTGAAAGACCGGGAGGATCGGCTCTTCGGTGATCTGATCGGCGGGTATGTCAACGTCAGCCAAGACCCTGAGTACCTGAGTTGGCTGGAGTGGCCACTAGACGATCCCTTGATCGCCGAATTGTCTGATAAGAGGGTGATCGCTGGTCCCGGATTCTCGGTCTCTGTGGCGGGTCTGCGTGCGGGTCGATATCCACCGGGAGCGGAGAACTTCATGCTCGACCCCTCAGTCCTCAATCGGCCCGGGGTAGTGACCAACCCCGCGACCACGAACTCGACACAGCCTTTGGCGACCGACTCCACGGTTGAGACCACCAGAGAACTCGCACCAGCTGCCGCCGTCGTCACAGAGCCGAAGGCAACCGAACCTACCCAAGCGGTGCCTTCCCTCACACCTGACACTGAGACGGCCAACTGGACCTGGCGAGCCGGCGTCGTGGTGCTTCTGCTAGCTGGCATCGGCTTGTTGATTCGCAGACGACACGTTCCACACACCGAAACCGCGGAACCGGTGCCGGAAGAACCGAAGGTCCTCGTCGATCGGTGACAGTGGGCGGCTCAGGTCTTCGGTGACCGCGCCTCTTCGAGGAGGAACTCACGATCTGAGCGCTTGCTCGCCAGTTGGGCTGCCCGCCGGTAGGCCTCGCTCGCCTCATCGGACCGCCCTAATTTCCGCAGCGCCGCTCCCCTGGCCGCGTGCATCAAGTGATAAGTCTCCAGTGAAGACTCGACCGTGTTGATCGCCTCCAGGCCATGCTGTGGCCCCCGTGCCTCGCCAATGGCGATCGCCCGATTCAAAGCCACAACCGGTGTGGGCATCATCTCGTAGAGCAGGTCATAGCTGTCCACGATGCGCTCCCAGTCCGTCGACTCGAAGCCCGGAGCCACCGAGTGAACTGCCTGGATCGAGGCTTGAACCTGAAACGGACCAGGTTGACCCATCGTCACACAGGAGCGCACGAGAGCCAGCCCTTCGTCGACCATCGAACGATCCCAGCGGGAGCGGTCCTGATCCTGGAGCAGGATTGAATATCCGTCGACCCAACGTGCCGGGCTTCTCGCCTCGTTCAGCAGGAGGAGGGCCAGCAGCCCGAGAGCCTCCGACTCACCTGGCATCAAGCGCGCCAACTCCCGCGAAAGGCGGATGCTCTCCTCCCTGAGGGCCGTCCCGTCCTCCCGCTCCAGCCCGGCGTTGTAGATCAGATAGAGCACGGATAGGACGGCGAAGAGCCGCTCCTCGAGGTCTTCCGTACGCGGTAGACGGAAGGGGATGTTGGCCGCCTTGATCTTGTGTTTTGCCCTGACCAGGCGTTTTGCCATCGTCGCTTCGGTGACCAGAAACGACCTGGCCACCTCGTCGACACCGAGACCACCGAGCAGCCGCAGGGTCAGAGCCACCCGGTGCTCGGTCTTCAGCGCCGGGTGACAACAGACGAAGATCAGGCGGAGTTGATCGTCGTCGACGGGCCCGGTTTCCTCCCACTCCTCCAGGGTCTCGGCGAGACGACTCTCCAAAGCCACAACTTCCGATTCGAGCTCTCGCCCACGGCTGGTCCGACGCAGCACGTCGACAGCGCCACGGCGCGCGGTGGTGATTATCCAGCCGGCCGGGTTGGGAGGCTCTCCCTCGACAGGCCACTTCTCGACGGCTTTGGTGAAGGCGTCCTGCACAGCATCTTCTGCCAGAGCGACATCGCCCAAGTAGCGAACGAGGGTGGCCACGGCCTGCCCGTGAGCCCGCCTGAACACACTCGCGATTCGGGCATCAACCTCGGAAGTCATGTGCTCATGGTCAGGCCTCAGGCATGTTGTCAGCCACCTTGCCGGTCGCCTGGAAAGGCCGTACCTCGATCGGGTTGTTGATGGCGACCGTCACCTTCTTTGCCCAGTCCAGCGCCTCATCGAGGTCAACGGCATTGATGATGTAGAAGCCGCCGATGTGTTCCTTCGACTCCACAAAAGGGCCGTCCGTGGTGATCACACCTTCATCGGTAGCAACGAGCACGGTTGATGTGTCAGCACTGTGAAGCGCCCCTCCGAAGACGAAGGCACCGGCATCCTCCATCTCCTCCTCCAAAGCGATGACGTTGCTCATGAACGTTTGCATCTCCTCGGGTGTCTGTGGGCCCCCAGGTCCCTTGCCTTCAACCACGAATGTGGACAGCAGATACTGAGTCATCTCTAGCTCCTGATTCGGTGCGGGCTCTCCCGCGCTCACCCTATCTACGAACAGGTCTGAGCCGTTAGGACACTCTCGGAAGCGCTAGGTTCCTCGCCGCGAATGAACACAATGTGGAGCCACCGTTGAGCAAACGACCAAACATCCTTCTGATCATGGCCGATCAGCTGTCCGACGCCTGGCTCGATGTGGCCAAGACACCTGCCCTCGATCGACTCGTATCAGAGGGAGCCCGCTTCAACAACGCCTACTCGAACAGCCCACTGTGCGCGCCGGCGCGCTCAGCGATGCTGACCGGGCGACTCAATTCCTCCATCGGTGCCTACGACAACGCCGCGGAGTTGCCGGCATCCATACCGACGTTCGCTCACCACCTCCGCTCGGCCGGCTACCAAACCTGCCTCGTGGGAAAGATGCACTTTGTCGGTCCCGACCAGATGCACGGATACGAGGAACGGCTCAGCACCGACATCTACCCGGTCGACTTCGGTTGGACTCCCGACTGGGACAATCCAGATGATCGATTCGACTGGTGGTATCACAACATGGCCAGCGTCACCGACGCCGGCGTGGTCGAGGCCTCCAACCAGCTCGACTACGACGACGAGGCCGGATTCCAGGCCGTCCGCAAGATCAGGGACTTGGCTCGCACCAAAGACGACCGCCCCTGGATGCTGACCGTCTCCTTCACCCATCCGCACGATCCCTACTTGACCAGGCGGGAGTTCTGGGATCTGTATGACGACGACGAGATCCCTATGCCGGCCGTCGAGCAGCTGCCCAATCCCGACCCGCATAGCCGACGCCTCGCTCACATGATCGAGTCGGACACGACTCCGCCCACCGAGGATGAGGTTCGCACCGCCCGTCACGCCTACCTGGCGAACGTGAGCTACGTCGACTCTCTGATCGGCGAGATGCTCGACACACTGGAACGGCTGGGAATGGACGAGAACACGGTGATCCTCTTCACCACCGACCACGGCGACATGCTCGGCGAGCGCGGGCTCTGGTACAAGATGAGCTTCTTCGAGCACAGCTCCAGGATTCCGATGATCGTCAGCGGTGCAGGGGTAGAGCCTTCATCAGTCGACACCCCGGTGAGTCTCCTGGATGTCCTTCCGACATTGCTATCACTCGGCAGCTGCGAAGAGGACGAGGAAGCCGTTGGCTCCGACCTCTTGAAGGTCGCGTCCGGTTCAGACCCGGACCGCACCGTCCTCGGCGAGTACATGGGCGAGGGAGCCGTGGCGGCTGTGCTCATGATCAGACGCGGCACCGAGAAGTTCATCTGGTCGGCGGCCGATCCACCACAGCTCTACGACCTAGCCACCGACCCGCGCGAGCTGAACAACCTCGCCGAGACCCAAGACGTCTCTGACTGGGAAGAAGAGGTTCGGGAGCGATGGGACGCCGAAGCCATCGACGAGGCAGTGCGAAGAAGCCAGGAAGAGCGCAGACTGGTCGACCACGCTCATCGACAGGGTGCCTATACCGGTTGGGACTACCAGCCGCACACCGACGCTTCTGAGCAATACATGCGCAACCATCTCGACCTCAACGATGTCGAGTCAGGTCGCCGACTCTGACCCCCTTGCTATAGCAAGGCGTGTCGCTGAGCGACACGCCTTGCACGCGCAACACGGTGGGAATCAATCAGTGTGAGAGCTCGCGTTCGGGTGAGCCAAGGCCGGGGAAGCCGGCGTAAGCAGGTAATGCGGGCTGGCCTCCGAGATGTGCGTACAGGACTTTCGATCCGGCGGCAATCTCCCCAGAGCGGATCATGCCGATGAGACCTGCCATCGACTTCCCCTCATAAACCGGGTCGGTGAGCATCCCTTCGGTTCGGGCAGCGAAGTGGATCGCCTCAACCGTGCCGGCGTCAGGCACCCCGTATGCAGGGCCTTCGTAGCCGGGAACGACCGTGATCTCGTCATCGCGAAGCGGTCGGTTGACGCCGATCTTCTCCGCGGTCTGAGTGGCGATGCGTGTCACCTGATCGATGGTCTGATCGAGTGTCGCCGAGGCGTCGATGCCGATCACATTCCGATCGTCGCGGTCTTCGAGGGCAAAGCCGGCGATCATCCCGGCATGGGTCGAGCCGGTCACCGTGCACACGATGATCGTGTCGAAGAAAGTGCCCAGGTCGGCCTCCTGCTCTGCGACTTCCACGGCCCAGTTGGCGAACCCAAGGCCTCCGAGCGGATGGTCCGACGCTCCCGCCGGGATGGGATACGGCTTGCCTCCCGCTTCCTCCACCGACTCGAGAGCCCGTTTCCATGAATCCCGATATCCGATGTCGAATCCCGCCGGGTCTATCCGAGGGTCACCACCCATGATTCGGGTGAGCTGGATGTTGCCGACCTTGTCATAGGCCATGTCGTTGTAGTCGACCCAGCCTTCTTGGACGGTGACCGCCTTGAGGCCGAGTTTGCATGCCACACCGGTCACCTGGCGAGTGTGGTTGGACTGGATGCCACCTATGGAGACGAGTGTGTCGTAACCGGTGTCGAGCGCCTCGGCGGCCAGGTACTCGAGTTTGCGGACCTTGTTACCGCCATATGCGATGCCCGAATTGCAGTCTTCTCGCTTCGCCCATACCTCGACGCCACCACCGAGGGCTTCCGACAGTCCGGGAAGCGGATGGATCGGAGAAGGCCCGAACAGCAGGGGTTCGCGGCGGAAGTCATCAAGGCTCATAGCGTTCTCCTGAATTGATTCTTGCCACCGTCGGATAATCGTATACGGTTGAAGTCATGTCAACTGTCGACCAGGTCGAATCGACCCTCCGGGACCGCATGCTTCGCGGCGAGTTGGAGCCCGGCGAACGACTCCGCCAAGACGAGCTTGCCTCAGAGCTCGGGGTCAGCAAGATCCCGGTGCGCGAGGCGCTCCAGCGCCTGGCTGCTTCAGGGCTCCTGTTGTTCGAGTCCAATCGAGGTGCCGTCGTCCCCTCTCTGAGTGCCGACGACGCTTTGGAAAACTACGCGTTGCGACGCGCCATCGAGCCACAGCTTCTCGAGCGGGCACTGCCTTTGTTGACCGTCGTTGACTTGGCCGAAGCCGAGCTCGCCTTGAGCTCACCAGAGATGTCAATCACTGAGTCGAACTGGGCGTTCCATCGAGCCCTCTATCGGGCAGCGAGATGGTCACGCGGTCTCGCGATCGCCGAGATGCTCCATGCGGGCGTCGCCCCTTACGTTCACCTCTACACCCAAGGGTTGGGCGGAGCCGCGGAGTCAGATGCGGAGCACCACCAACTGCTCGAGGCGTGCCGCGCCGGCGATGTCGCCACCGCCCTGGCATTGCTGGAGGTACATCTAGACCACGCGCAGCGCGCACTCATCGACTTCCTTGCGAGCGATAGGAGCTAGCAGTCGTAGCCGATGTGAACACGGACGTCCTGCGTGAGATCGAACGGCGGGTGTTGTGGCTCGCCACGCGCATGATCGACGTCGCCAACGCACGAGAAGGCAACGAGGTGAAGGTCGGCGGCCACCAAGCTTCCTCCGCTTCCATGGTGTCGGTCATGACCGCTCTGTGGTTCGGCCACATCAACGGTGCCGACAAAGTCGCGGTCAAACCACACGCATCGCCGGTGTATCACGCCATCAAATACCTCACTGGCGAACTCGACCGCTCCTACCTCACCACGTTGCGGCAGCGTGGCGGGTTACAGGCCTATCCGTCCCGCACGAAGGACCCGGATGTCGCCGACTTCTCCACTGGGTCTGTCGGGCTAGGAGCCGTCGCCCCCCTCTTCTCCTCGCTCACGCGCCGATACGTCAACGCCCACTTCGGCCAGCGGCCTGATGCTCGGTTCATCGCTCTCGTCGGAGACGCCGAGCTCGACGAAGGGAACATCTGGGAAGCCATCGCGGAGCCCACGACCAAGGAGCTCGGCAACTTCACCATGGTCGTGGATCTCAATCGCCAGAGCCTCGACCGTGTCATCCCGGACATCGCCGCC
>JANQOU010000002.1 GCA_028285585.1 Acidimicrobiia bacterium | reverse complement strand
AAATACACAAACCCATCAGACTGCCGATACAACCCAGGCGACGCCACCCCATCACAATCCCAATCACCAAAAAACGCCAAATCATCCGGATCCCCGAAGAAGATGCTGGTGATGGCGCCGTTGTCGCCCCGATACAGCCAGTTTCCGGTAGTGGGATCGTGGAGAACGGCTCTTGTCCCGTTTGATGGGACAAATCCGCTCACCGAGATCACGTGGTGGGATCTGAGCCCCAGCTTTGATTTGAACTGCTTGCCCGTGTAGTTCTCAACCTTGTAGTCACCCGCTTCGTCTTTGCCCTGCACTTCGATCCTCGACGGGCTCCCGGAGTCGTATCGCTCTGCAATCTCGACCCACGTCACCACATCGAATCCCAGCTTGGAGGCGAAAGATGCATAGGTGAAGCCCTTCTCCCAGAAGGTGGGGCCCGGGTCGTCTTTGGCGCGGAGATATTGGTACGGCGAACCACCCCAAACGTCTTCGTTGTTCTCCGTGCCGCCGCCCGTCGAGGAGAAGTAATACGCCTCCAACGCTCTTGTGTTTCCATGACGGCTATGCCACATCGCCTTGCCGGCCGTGCCGGTGACTGCCTGGGTCCAGCGATCCCCGTTGGGTCCCGCCTCGGTCATGTCGCCCACCGAGCTGGTGTGCCAACCGCGGTAAGCCTGGTCAGCGGTTGAGCCGTACAAGTGGCACTGACAGGATGTCCTGAGGTTGTTTCGATATACCCAGGCCTTGTAAAGCGCATAGCTGCGAGCGGCGATCACCTGAGCTTCCAGTGCCTCCATGTGCCACGTGTTGGGCACTTCGCCCAAACCGAGAAGGTACTCCTCGAGTGGCAACTCGACGATGACGTGGAAGGCTTCGAAGGCAGCGGTGTCGTCGAAGATGACTTTGCCTCTTGCGTACGTGCGATTGAGGGCTGAGAAGTGCACCTGAGTAGTGGTGTCGCTACCCAGTGTGATCTCGCCTTCACAGGAGGCTGGTCCGCCAACATCGGTTCCGTCGCGGGTCAGTTGGCAAGCTCCCCCACCCCAGCTCAGTGCCCAGGTCTCGCCGGGTGAACCCACTACACAGTCGTTGAGTGCGATGCAGATTGTGATATCTCCGCCGACGGCCTCGAATCCGATCGACCCGCGGTCCTGCGCCACCCCGATCCGCAACGGGCTTGCGTGGTTCGTGAACTCAACCCCGACGTCCCCGAACTGGGCACCTGTGTAGAAGTACTCGAGGATCTCTTCGGCGGTTGAGCCTGCCTCGGCCATTGCCCTGGCGCCGTACTGAGGCATCCCGATTCCGTGACCCCAGCCACCTCCATCTACCACGACATCATCGGCCGCCACCGCCGGGAGCGGAATGGCCAGCACAGCTGTGACAAAGAGGGCTATCGCCCGGACTCGGGAAACTTGGGGGAGACGAATTGTGGGCACGGCTATCACCTGCTTATTCGGCACTCGAGTTCTCGTCTTTAGCAATACGCGCCGAGTGCACGTACTCGTCCGGTGTTGCCATATCATGCCTCGCCGTGCCCGCAGATCTAGCGTCAATCGCCGAGCCCCGGTTCATACTCCTGGCGTGGGCAGCAGGCCTGTCTCTAGCCGGAGGCGTGGTCGGGTTGGCGCGGATCGTGGGCCCGGGGTTCTTGTGGCTCACCGCCGGGACGACAGGGTTGATCGGCCTGGCAGGGGTGTTTTCGGATGGAGCATGGTGGGCCCGGCTCGCGCTGCTTCTAATCGTCATCGCGGCCATCTGGGCAGCCAACGGGCCATTCTCCGGGCTGCTGATGGTGCTGGCTGGGCTGGGCTTTGTGATCGAGGCCGGTGTCGTTGGCGGCTGGCTTCCGGCGATCAGTGCCGCCGCCGCTCTCGGCGGGGTCACCGGAGAGATGATGCTGGGCCATTGGTATCTCGTCGATCCCCGTCTTCCCAGATCGGCCCTTCGTGGCCTGGCCTATGCCGGGATCGCCGGGTTGGCCGTTGACGGTCTCGTCCTCGGGCTGGCCGGAGGCATGCCGGGCGGTGGGGCAACTCTGGCTTTCTGGGTATTGCTGGCGACGTCGATCGTGCTGATGGCCGCCGTCGTCGGCGCTCTCCGTTATCCCGCTTACTCCGGCGTCATGGCCGCGACCGGTTTGTCGTATCTCGCCGTTCTGACCACCCTTGGAGCGGTGTTCCTGGGCCGGGCGCTGGTGGCTGGTCTCGGTCCTTTCGTCAGCTGATAGGAGTGTTTGTGGAACTTCGTGTCGTATCCGGAGAAGTGTCAGTGGTCGATACCACGGTCATTGCCGGGGTACTGGCAGACCTCGAGCCGCTGCCGGGCTCAGAGGTGGTGGGAGATGTCGATGAAGCCCTGGTCGCCTCCTCCGGGTTCGAGGGCAAAGAGGGCCAGGTATTGAGTGTCCCGCATCCCGATGCGGAGACGCTCATCTTGGTGGGGCTTGGTGAAGCTCCGGGATTCAAGGAGTTGCGTGCCGCGTCGGGCACCGCCGCGAGGAAAGTCAAGACGGGTCGTGCTGTCACGCTGCTGGCCGCTTCGGGGATCGACGGAGCCACACGCGCTGTGGTCGAGGGGTCCGTCCTCGGGGCCTATCAGTACCGCACCTACAAGACCGATGGGGAGCCGTTGGACCTCTCTGAGTTGGAGTTGGTAGACGGCGACGCCGATGCACTTGCCGAAGCCGAGGCACTGGCCACCGCCACCAACCTCGCCCGTGACTGGGTGAACACGCCAGCTCGCGACAAGTCGCCTTCAGCGCTCGCCGAGTCGATCGCTGCGGCCGTGTCTGAGGCCGGTGTCACCACGGAGATATGGGATCGAAGCCGTATCGAGGAAGAGAGCCTCGGTGGTGTTCTCGGGGTGGCTGCGGGGTCGGATCGCGATCCGGTCGTGCTGAAGATGACCTATGAGCCGGCGAACCCTCAGGCGCATCTCGCCCTGGTCGGGAAGGGGATCACCTTTGACTCCGGTGGTCTGTCCATCAAGCCGGCGGCGTCCATGGAAGAGATGAAAGACGATATGTCGGGAGCGGCAGTCGTCTCCGCTGCCATTGCCGCCATCGCCACGATCGGTTTGCCGGTGAAGGTCAGCTGCATCGCCCCTCTCACCGACAACGCGATCGGCGGTGATGCCACCAGGCCCGGAGATGTCCTGAGACCGGTCGACGGCCCGACGATCGAGGTGCTGAACACTGACGCCGAGGGGCGCTTGATCCTTGCCGATGGGCTCGGTTTGGTGAAGGCGCTGGAGCCAGACCTGACGGTTGATGTGGCGACCCTCACCGGCGCCGCTCGTGTGGCTCTCGGCGACAAGATCGCCGCCGTGTTCGCATCGGATGACGAGGTAGCCGAGTCGGTGCTCCAGGCCGCCTCGGTTGCCGGGGAGACCTTCTGGCAAATGCCCCTCCATAAGGAGTACCGCAAGCAGATCGATTCCGACATAGCTGACATCAAGAACATCTCTGGGACCCGCTATGGCGGTGCGATCATCGCCGCGCTCTTCCTTGCCGAGTATGCGGGGGATGGCCCTTGGGCTCACCTCGACATCGCCGGACCTGCCCGGGGCCGCGAGACCAGCGGAGAGCATGTCAAAGGTGCTTCGGGTGTCGGGGTGCGAACCCTGGTCGAGTTGGCGCGTTCCCTTGGAGAAGCCGGCTAGACACTTAGCATCGGGGTTCTAGTGCGCTCCCGATTCCTCATCTCGGTGACCTTGAGTGATCTGATCTCGCTCGCGGCCGCGATGACCTTCGCCTCTCTTGTGGTATTCGACATACCGTTCCCATGGGAGGCGCAAGTGGCCGGCTCACCTTTGCCAATGCTCTTGTTCCTGGTCACAGCCATAATCGCCACGTCATTGCTGACCGAGCAGATGTCGGGTCACGGTGTCCCTCGGCCCACCTATGGGCGGATGCTGGCCATTCTCTTCGGGACGGTGTTCCTCACCGCAAGCCTGCTCGTGCTGTTTCGCGATGTGTACTTCTCCAGAGCTTTCATCGCCTTGACCGCAGCGGGTTGGCTGGTACCGGCTTCCGTTCACCGGCTCGTGCGGCGGCAACGCCCCTGGACCGAGCGAATCGGTGTCATCACCTTTGAGAAGCAGCTTGCCGACGACCTGGCGGATTCGGATCATGCCGATGTTCTATGGGTTCTGGCACCTGACTTCGATGGTCCTCTAGATCTCCCGGACCGCGATGTGACCATCGCCATCGACCTTCGCTCAGTCCTCTCCGATCGAGTGGCGCAGTACCTCTCGTCGTGTGATGTCGCCGGCTACACCATTCGCCCTTTTGTCAGTGTCTACGAGGAGCACACCGGGCGTGTTCCGCTTGTTCATCTCGCCGAGGGATGGGAGATCTCAGCTCCTCTACTCGAAGTCGCTCGCTGGCTGCCGGGCAAGAGGCTCTTTGATACCACCATCACTCTGTTGACCGCAGTCGTTTGGGCTCCGTTGGCGTTGGCCGTAGCCGCTTATGTGAAGGTCTCTGATCCCGGATTCTCGATATTCCGGCAAGAACGGGTGGGTCTGAACACGGCTACTTTCACGATGTACAAGTTCCGGACCATGCACATCGACGCGGAGAAGGATGGTCCCCGTTTCGCCCAACCGGACGACCCGAGATTGATTCGCGGTGGCACCTTTCTCCGCAAGTCCCGTCTCGATGAGCTACCCCAGCTCTGGAACGTGCTGAAAGGCGACATGAGCCTGGTGGGTCCGCGAGCCGAACAAGTCCCATTTGTCGAGTCGTTTCGCCATCAGATCCCGTTCTATGACCATCGGCACATGGTCAGGCCCGGCCTGACCGGCTGGGCCCAGGTGAACTATCGATATGCAGACGACAAGGCAGAGACCGTCGAGAAGCTCACCTACGACCTCTACTACATCAAGCACATGTCGCCGGTGATGGATCTGCGCATCCTGTCAAAGAGCATCTGGACCGTTCTCACCGGCTCAGGTGCCCGATGAGCGCCTCGGTGTCCGAGGCCGAGAGACGGGGGTTCAGAGCACCCGGCACCGGGTTCATGGTGAGTGGGGGACTGCTCGGAGCACTCGGCGCTTACCTCTTTCAGGTCTACGGTGGGAGGGTCCTGGGGCCTGAGGCGTTTTTTCCGCTCACAGTCCTTTGGACGGCCTTCTTCATCCTCGCCACTGTTCTATTAGTCCCGGTTGAGCAGTACGTCACCCGGGAGGTGGCGTCCGGGAAACGAGCACTGCCCCGCGATCTACGGCCAACTCTGGCCATGGCTGTGATCGGGATGGTGATCGGCGGCGGGTTCGTCCTCTTGACTTTGGACGACCTGTTCGATGGCGACTTCCAGTATGTGATCCAGATCGCGGCGCTGGTCCTTGGCTACTCGCTGTTGTTCGCGGGCAAAGGTGTTCTTGCCGGCACTCGTCATTTCGCGCAAGTGGGGTGGGTCATGATCATTGAGACCGTTGCGCGTCTGGTTGCCGGCGTGATCGCCATCCAGATTCTCGCCTCGGCCACCTCGCTGGGATGGGCGATGGTGATCGGCGGGGTTGCTGTTTTCGGGCTGCGTTGGTGGCGGTACGACACCGGGGAACCGGGAAGACCCGCCTCACCGGCGGCGAAGTTTCTCAGTGGTTACGTGGCAGGCTCCGCCTCTTCGCAGCTGCTGCTGGGTGCTGCCCCCATAGCTGTAGCCGCGCTCGGTGGGTCGGCAGCGTTGGGATCGATCGTGTTTGTCACTTTCACTCTCTACCGAGCACCCCTGACGCTCATCTTCGCTCTCCAAGGCCGGATACTTCCGTACCTGGTCGGTTTGGCCCGCGACCGTTCCTACGAACGGCTCACCAGGATCGCCCGCTTGGTGGTTTTTGGAGGCGCCGGCCTCGCTTTGATCGGTGGCTTGGTCGGTTGGTTGGTGGGCGCGGACGTGGTCGCACTTCTGTACGGCCCCGAGTTCGCCCCGACCGACACGGTGGCGATGCTGGCTGCAGCCGGTGTCATGGCGGCGGCCGCTGCTCAGATCGCCTCACAGGTCCTGGTGGCAGAGGGACGGACTCGCCGGTTGTCGTTGGCCTGGTTCGGTGGCCTTGTCGTGGCGGTGGTTGCGCTCCTCTTTCTGAGTGGAGAGCCCGGCACCAGGGTGGCCTTGTCCTTTGCCATTGGAGAGTTCGTCGCCTTGGGTTTGATGGCGATACTCGCCACCAAACGCTAGCCCTTGAACACCCGGCTGTGCTCGGCGGCGAGACTGGGTGGGAACCGCCATCTCAACTCGCGGGGGACCGGAGGCAGAGTCTTGTCCACGACGAGAGTGTCACGCTCGACCTCGACAAGACCGGCTTTCAGCAAAACGGGGAGATGCCTGGGTAGCCGCACATCCTCTCCCACTCCGGCGGAACGGATCAGTCTGAGCAACTCTGCGACTGCGCCGGCCCCGATGGCGGCCACCCAGAACCTTCTCACGTAGGGATCTGAGGGCTCGAACTTCCCTGACCTGCCTGAGTGCCTCACTGGGACCGTGGGCCGGATTCTCACGGTGGGCCTGGCCGAAGCACCCACATGCCCCACGGCGCTTCTGGAGGGAGGACGACTCCAACCGTATGCGGGTGCTTCAGCTCTCATGCTGTAACAATTACTGGACAACGTTAAGCAACGTCAAGTCCCGTCAGTGAGAGCGCGAAAGAATGGCTTAGGGCTCGGGCGGTGGCGGGGCCAGCTGCCCGACTCCCAGCACGACCGTGGCTGACTCGGTGATCACGCTGCCCGGTGCCGGGTTGCTGCTGACGATCTTGCCCACCAGTTCGGGATCGTTCACGTCGACCTTGGTCTCGACGAGGGTGATCTTGAGCCCGGTCGCCAATTCGAAGTCACGGATCGTCGCGATGGACTCTTCGAACGTCTGTCCAATCAGGCTGATCAGCGGTGCCTGAGGTATCTCGCCGGTAGAGACGTGGATGGTGATGAACGTCCCTTGGGAGACTCTGGCCCCGGGCTCTAGTGACTGATGGACGACGGTGCCAGCGGCTTCCAGTGAAGCCACCTCCACGATCTCGACGTTGAGCCGGGCTTCGATCATCAACAGGTCTTCCGCCTTGTCCAGGTCGAGGCCTACCACCACCGGGACAGTGGTGAGAGGTGGGATCAGATAATCGCGGATGTTGTCGGGCTCTCCCGGGAACTTGGTCTCCGGGAGGTCGGCCATGACGACTTCCATGAACTCGCCCCAGATCGGTGCCGGGATCGAGCCACCGAAGACACGTTTGTAGGTCTGCCCCTTGGCCACGACGTTCTCTAGGGGGATCTGCTCGGCCTCGAAACCAACCCACACTGCCGTCGAGTACTCGGGGCTGAAGCCGACGTACCAGGCATCGAGATAGCTCTGGTGGGTGCCGGTCTTGCCTCCAATTCGTGCGGTGCCGTCGTCGAAGCGCCCGTATTCGAAATTGCCCAGCGGCCGTGCTGCGGTGCCGATCCTGGGAACCTGGAGCAGCGGACGCCGAGCCGCGGCGAACAGGGCTGGGTCGGCGACCTGCACTGGCTCGGAGTCGTGGCTGTAGATGACGTTGCCCTCGTGATCGATGATCTGGGCGACGATGTAGTCGTCGGCGTGGAGCCCGTTGGTGGCGAAGTTGGAGTAGGCAGAAGCCATCTCCAGTGTCGAGACCGCCGACGATCCGAGGACTATGGAGAGAACCGGGTTCAACGCCGACTCGGTGACCCCCATTCGCCGAGCCATGTCGACCACGTTCTCCGGCCCCGTCGCCAATGAGAGCTGGGCATAGACGGTGTTGACCGAACCGTAGGTTGCAGCCTGGAGACTGATGACACCTTTTCCTGAGCCAGCGTTGCGGACCCGCCAGATGTTGGAGCCGTTGGGAGCACAGGGGAAAGGGCATTCGATGTCGATCTGACGTTGGCCGCTCCAGTGATGACCCAGCGTGTATCCCTGCTCCAGGGCGGCGGCGAGACCGATCGGCTTGAAGGATGACCCCGGGTTGCGTCGACCTTGCACCGCCAGGTCGAACTGGGAGAACTCGAAGGGGAGACCCGAAGCCATCACTTTGACTGCCCCGGTGCGGTTGTCCACCATCGAGATCGCTCCTGTGGGCTTGCATGAGTGGGTCTCTGCGTACTTGGCGTAGTAGGCCTGGTTGTCTGCGAAGTCGTCGAAAATGCCGCCGCAGGCCGCCAGGTTCTCCTCGTAGGGCGGCAAAGGGAGCCACTCGTTGAGGATCCGGTTGGCCTCTTTCTGGAGGTTCAAGTCGATGGTGGTGACGATCTGGAGGCCGCCCCCTCCCTCACAGGCGACGTCGTCGGCCGGGCACCCGAAGATGGCTTTCTTGCGCTCCTCGTTGGTTGCTCCCAGGAAGGAGAACTCGTCGTCGTTGAGCAGCTGGCGTTTCACTTCGGCCACCACATGGTCGGCTTCCCCGCGGCGTAGTGGCGAGTCGACCACATCGAGTGGCTGGCCGGTGGCCCAATCGGACTGAGCCTGGGTGATCCAGCCCTCCTCTTGCATCTGGAGGATGACGTCGTCACGCCGCTCCAACGTCCGCTCGGGGAAACGTCGCGGGTTGTAGAACGCTGGATTTCGCACCAGCACAGACAAGGCCGCAGCTTCGTGGATGCGGAGCTGGTCGAGGTCTTTGTCGAAGAACTCCAGGGCGGCGCTCTGCACTCCGTAGGCCCCGGCCCCGAAGTACACCGAGTTCATGTAGAACTCGAGGATCCGCTCCTTGGGGAAGCGACGCTCCAATTCGGCGGCAACGAATGCCTCGTTGACTTTGCGCCGGATGGTCAGCTCACTGCCGACGAAGGCGTTCTTGACCACCTGCTGGGTGATGGTCGAGCCGCCGCGTGTCGTGTCATAGATGATGTTGTCGATGGCAGCAGAGGCGATCGCCGAGAAGTCGACGCCGTCGTGCTGAAAGAACTCGGCGTCTTCAGCTGCCAGGATCGCCTGGACAACAATCTCGGGGACTTCGTCATATGGGATCGGCTCGGAGTTGCGGCCGTCGTGTAACTCGGCCAGTACCTCTCCGGAGTCGGCGTAGACCCGGCTGACCCGGCTCAGGTCTGGAAGCGTGAGCTCCATTGAGCGTGTGTCCGGCACCCATTCGTCGCGGAGCTCATCGAAAGTCCCGTAGGCCGAGTTGGCCCCCAAGAACGCG
The DNA here is from genome assembly GCA_028285585.1 of Acidimicrobiia bacterium. Lineage (GTDB taxonomy): Bacteria > Actinomycetota > Acidimicrobiia > Spongiisociales > ZC4RG35 > CAXMPK01. Next base: position 414,826 of record JANQOU010000002.1, on the reverse strand, counting down.
AACAGGCCGACCCAGCCCGAGAGGAGAAGGGACATTGAGAGGAGGGTGGCCAGCGCTCCGAACCATCGGCCGCGCCGTTCCCGCGCCTCGATCTGGTGGATGAGGGCTTTCCTGGCCATCTAAGGAGTATTGGACGTCAGTCGGGGTCGCGAAGTTCCCGGCCTACGATCTCCGGGAATGTCAGGATACAAAAGGCATGAGTGAAACTCGTGGCACCGAAGACGACGCGCCCGTCCACACCAGCAGCGGCATAGAGATCCAGCCGGTCTATGACGAGGCACCCGACGCCTCCAGGATCGGCCGGCCGGGGGAGTACCCGTTCACACGCGGTCCCTACCCCAACATGTACCGGGGGAGGCCGTGGACCATGCGGCAATACGCCGGCTTCGGGACCGCCGAAGAGACCAACCGGCGCTTTCGCGATCTGCTCGAGGCCGGCCAGACCGGTCTGAGTGTGGCCTTCGACCTTCCCACCCAGATGGGCCTGGACTCGGATCACGACCTGGCGACGGGCGAGGTGGGCAAGGTGGGTGTGGCCATCGACGGCCTCGAAGACATGCGCCGCCTCTTCGAAGGTATCCCGCTCGGCGAGGTGTCCACTTCCATGACGATCAACTCAACGGCGCCGATACTGCTGCTGCTCTACGAGTTGGTCGCCGAGGAGCAAGGAGTGAGCCCGGCATCGCTTCGGGGGACGGTTCAGAACGACATCCTCAAGGAGTACGTGGCTCGGGGCACCTACATCTACCCGCCTCGGGAGTCGATGCGGCTGGTCACCGACCTGTTCGGCTATGCAGACGAGCGCCTCCCGCAGTGGAACACGATCTCTATCAGCGGCTACCACATCAGGGAGGCCGGCGCCACGGCGGCGCAGGAGCTCGCCTTCACGATTGGCAACGGTCTCGCCTACGTGAATGCTGCCATCGCCGCCGGTCTCGACGTCAACTCATTCGCCCCCCGGCTCTCGTTCTTCTGGAACGGCCACAACGACTTCTTCGAGGAGATTGCCAAGTACCGGGCCTCGCGTCGGATCTGGGCGCGCCACATGCGTGACGAAATCGGAGCGGAGAACCCCAAAGCCTGGCTGATGAGGTTCCACACCCAAACCGCGGGGTCGACTCTCACGGCCCAGCAGCCCTTCAACAACGTGGTCCGCACCACCATTCAGGCGATGGCAGCCGTGCTGGGCGGCACGCAGTCGCTGCACACCAACGCCTACGACGAAGCTTTGGGCCTTCCCACCGAGGAGAGCGCTCTGGTGGCCTTGCGCACCCAGCAGGTGATCGCCCACGAGTCGGGTGTCGCCAACACAGTCGACCCCCTGGCCGGCTCGTACTTCGTGGAGGAGCTGACCGATCAGCTGGAGAAGAAGGCAGAGGAGCTTCTGAGCACCATTGCTGCGATGGGCGGGGCCGTGAATGCGATCGAGGAGGGCTGGATGCAGTCTCAGATCGAGGAGTCTGCCTACGTGGAGGCGAAGCGGCAAAGCAGTGGTGAGTCCGTGGTTGTCGGCGTCAACAAGTTCGAAAACACCGAAGAAGAGCAGATGGACGTGCTCGAAGTAGACCCCGCGCTCGAAGCCGGCCAGCGGCAGGCCCTCGAGGCGCGGCGAAACTCCCGCAATCAAGAGGAGGTGGAGTCGGCTTTGCGCCAGGTGGTGGCTGTGGCCGGCACGGAGCACAATCTCTTGCCACACATGAAGACAGCTCTCGCCGCGGGTGCCACTCTTGGAGAGGTCTCGGACGCCTTGAGAGAGGTCTTTGGCAGGCACCGTCCCAGCGGTTGATTGCTCCCCAACAGCTCGGCGCACCTAGTCGGGTGCTTCTGGCCTACTTGATGATTGCGATGGTCTGCCCCGGCGCAACCGTGTCGCCTGGCTCTACCTTCAGATCGACGACGTCGCCGCTCTTGGGCGACGTGACCTCGTTCTCCATCTTCATGGCTTCGAGGACGCAGATGGGATCGCCTTCCTTGACCGCATCGCCTGCGGCAACTTGAACCTTCACGATGGTGCCCTGCATAGGTGCCGAGATCACCCCGTCTGATGCCGTCGCTCCACCCGATGAGGTGAGCTTCGGAGGCCGGCGCTTGGTGGCCCCTCCTGGGACGGGTGCTTCCGGAGCCCAGTAGGACACGGCGAATCGGCGGCCACCGATCTCCACAGTGAGGTCGCGCTTGGTCGTCTCCTCCTCTTCGGCAATGGCCGGAGCCGACTCTGGGCCACTCCCTTCCAGGGACACGGTCTCTTCCATCCACTTGGTGTGATGTTTGCCCTGCACGAAGTCCTCGTGATCGAGAACGGCGAGGTGAGCGGGGATGGTCGACGACACGCCTCTGACCTTGAACTCTTCGAGGGCCCTTCTGCCGCGGTTCATCGCCGACTGCCTGTCGCTGCCCCAGACCACCAGCTTGGCCATCAAGTTGTCGTAGTACTGCGAGACCGACGTCCCCGGCCTGGTCCAGGAGTCGACCCTCACACCGGGCCCGGCGGGCTCCTGCCACTCGACCACCTGTCCAGGGGTCGGCAGGTAGTTGTCGAAGGGGTTCTCTGCGTTGATCCGAAACTCGATCGCGTGACCCCTCGGCTCTACGACGTCGATGTCGAGCTCCTCGCCAGAGGCGATTCGCAGCTGCCACTCGACGAGGTCGAGGCCGGTGACCATCTCCGTGACCGTGTGCTCTACCTGGAGTCGGGTGTTCATCTCCAGGAAGTAGATGTCGCCTTGCTGGTCAGCCAGGAACTCGACGGTTCCGGCGTTGACGTACCCACAGGAACGGCCTGCTGCGATTGCAGCCTTGCTCAGAGTTTTGCGCTGCTTGGGGGTCAGCCCGGGGGAGGGGGTCTCCTCGATCAGCTTTTGGTGACGTCGCTGCACGGAACAGTCGCGCTCACCCAGGAACAGGCCGTTGCCTGCCTTGTCGAACAGGACCTGAGCTTCGACATGCCGGGGCTTCTCCAGGTACTTCTCGACGTACACCTCTGGGTTGCCGAAATAGGCGTCGGCTTCCCGCCGGGCACCCTCGAAAGCCTCCGCCACTTCGTCCTCGCTGGCAACAACTCGCAGACCCTTGCCTCCACCGCCGTGGGCGGCCTTGATCGCCACCGGATAGCCAAAGTCCCCAGCCAGGGCAACGACTTCTTCGACGGTCGTCACCGGGTCGGTGATGCCGGGCACTGTGGGAACACCGAACTCCTCGGCGTGCCGGCGTGACGTGATCTTGTCGCCCATTGCCTCGATGGCCGCCGGTGGCGGCCCGACCCAGGTGATCCCGGCCTCCTCGACCGCAGCGGCGAAGATTGCGTTCTCCGACAAGAACCCGTACCCCGGGTGGACCGCCTCCGCACCGGACTCGTGTGCGATTTGGAGCACCCTCTCCTGGTTCAAGTAGCTCTCTGAGGCGGGGGCAGGGCCCACGTTCCAGGCTTCGTCCGCCAGGTCGACATGCAAGGCGTCACGATCCAGTTCGGAGTAGATAGCGATGGTCCGGAGACCCATCTCCCGGGCAGTGCGGATTACGCGCACCGCGATCTCGCCGCGGTTGGCGATGAGAATCGACTTCATTGCGGCCCGTTGCCGTGCTTTTTCGGGGGAAGAGTTTCCCGTTTGGTGCGGAGCATTTCCATGGCTCGGATCAGCTTGACCCTGGTCTCCCGCGGCTCGATCACTTCGTCCACGAGACCCAGCTCTGCAGCAACATAGGGGTTGTTGAACCGCGACTCATAGTCCGAGATCAACTCTTCCCGCCTGTCGTCCGGGTCGTCCGATTCGGCCAACTCGCGGCGGTGGATGATGTTCACCGCCCCGGGAGCGCCCATCACCGCTATCTCCGCGGAGGGCCAAGCGAACACGAGGTCGGCCCTGATGCCTCGTGCGTTCATGACCAGATATGCGCCACCGTATGCCTTGCGGGTGATGACCGTGATCCGTGGGACGGTGGCCTCGCAATAGGCGTACAGCAGCTTCGCGCCATGCCGGATGATCCCCCCGTGCTCCTGGTCGACACCGGGCAGGAATCCCGGCACGTCGACAAAGGTCAGTATGGGGATGTTGAAGGCGTCACAAAAACGGACGAAACGCGCCGCTTTCTCCGAGGCTGAGATGTCCAACGTCCCGGCAAGCACGGCCGGCTGATTGGCGACCACTCCGACGGCGTGGCCGTCGAGACGGCCGAACCCGACGACGATGTTCTGTGCCCAGCGCTCGTGGATCTCGAAGAACTCCTCTGAGTCGAGGACGGTCCTGATCACCTCTTTGATGTCGTAGGGCTGGTTTGCGGAGTCGGGGATGATCGCGTCGAGAGAGTCGTCGAGCCGGTCCGAGCGATCGTCGGGCGCGTAGAAGGGCGGCATCTCCATGTTGTTCCGCGGCAAGAACGACACGAGGTAACGAACTGCGTCGAGTGCCTCTCCACCGGTGGGGTAGACGAAGTGGGTGACTCCCGACTTCGAGGCGTGGGTGATCGCTCCACCCAAGTCTTCCTTGGTCACGTCTTCCCCGGTCACCTGTTTGATGACGTCCGGGCCGGTGATGAACATGTGCGAGGTCTGGTCGACCTGGAACACGAAGTCGGTGAGAGCCGGCGAGTACACCGCCCCTCCAGCCGAAGGCCCCATGATCACCGAGATCTGGGGTATGACTCCGGAAGCCCGCACATTTCGCTCGAAGATGCGCCCGTAGCCGTCGAGAGAGCTGACACCCTCCTGGATCCGGGCACCCCCTGAGTCCTTGAGGCCGATCACGGGTGCCCCAGTGTCCATGGCCATGTCGAGGATCTTGCAGATCTTGTCGGCAACCACTTTCCCCAGGCTGCCGCCATACACGGTGAAGTCCTCAGCGAACACAAAAACGGGGCGGCCGTCGATGGTGCCGTGCCCGGTGACGACGGCGTCTCCGAGGGGCTTCTTGTCTTCGATCCCGAAGCCGATCGACTGGTGCCTCACCAGCTGATCGATCTCCTGGAACGAGCCCTTGTCGAGGAGGGCCTCGATCCGCTCTCGGGCTGTGAGCTTGCCCGCTTCGTGCTGTCGGGCGACTGCGCGTTGAGTGCCCGCATGCAAAGCTTCGTCGCGAAGCTCTCTCAGTTCTTCGATGCGCGCCTCAGTGCCCAAGACTCCTCCGTAATCTCACAGTTCAGACTCGCCCGAGGACGAGATGGCTACACCCTATTTGCAACTGCGTCTGGACACAGCACCATCAACTCAGGACGTCGCTCGCGACGCCCTCGACACGTTGCCGGTGCTGGTCATCGCGGGCGAGCAGACCGCGGGGAGAGGCCGTGGTGGCAACAGCTGGCTGACGGCGCCTCGTGCCCTGGCGGCTTCGCTCGCCTTGCGAGTGGACGAGGCCGATCGCCGGCCGTTTTCGCTGATCGCGGGCGTGGCGGCGGTGCGTGCCAACCGGGATGTGAGCCTCAAGTGGCCCAACGACGTGATCCGTGGTGAGGGGAAGGCGGGCGGGATCCTGGTGGAGAGGAGCGGTGACGTGGTGGTGATCGGCATGGGCCTCAATCTCTTCTGGCCCGACGCACCGTCTGGTCACGCTGCGTTGAACCTCGAAGACCCAGGGCCGGATGGCCCGGCGGAGGTTGGCGGGCTGTGGGGTGCCGAGTTGATGAGAATCCTCCACGGTGAGCACTGGCCGATCGAGGAATACCGGGCCGCTTGCGAGACTCTTGGCCTGGAGATCGTTTGGGAGCCGAACGGCAGCGGGGTGGCTATCGAGGTGGCTGACGATGGCGGTCTTGTGGTCGAGACCGCTTCTGTGAGGAGCGTCCTCTACTCAGGGGAAGTCCGTCATGTCCGCCCGGCCGGCGGCGGTGGTGGCTGAGCTTCCGCCCAGCTGAACTTCAGCCGAGGTTCTCGACCTCGGCTTCGGGGAGGGTTGCCTTGAAGAAGGCCGTCAACCGGTTGAAGGCATCGTCAGACGCACCCTGGTGGTAGTTCTCGGCTTCAATGTCGAGAAACCCGTGATCTGCGTCCTCGTAGAGCAGCCATTGGCCGTGATCGTTGCGCCGCTGGGCTTCGTCGACGGTCGAGTTGTCGATGAGCTGATCTTCGGCTCCGTACAAGCCCAGCACCGGGACGGGGAGATGGTCGAGATAGTCGGCTACCTGGTGTTCCCTCTCCTCATCACCGGTCAAGGGCGTGTAGCAAACAGCAACCGACGCCGCCCACTCCCGCGTTGCCGCCTTGATCAGTGCGAACCTGCCTCCGGTGTCGACGCCGAGCAGACCGACTCTGTCGCTGTTGTTCCAATCGACATCGTCGGAGACGATGAACTCGTGGAGCTCATCGAGGTCGGTCGTGGCCTGGTCGTCGGACAGCGAGTTGTAGGCGGCAAGAGGCTCCTCCTCATTTCGGTAGAGGTCGAGCGACACGGCGGCCAGGCCGGTACGTGCGAAACGCCGGCAAAGGTCCTTCTCGAGACCTCCCAATCCGTCGATGCTCGGGACAACGAAGATGACAGGGAACACGCCTGCCTCGTCGGGGCGGGCGATGTAGCCGTCTCGGTGCCCGGCACCGACGGGCACCGGCCAGGTGCCGTAGAGAATCGGATAGGTCCCTTCATGGGACAGCACTGCCACTGGTGTGACCTCCAGATGATCGACCGGACGGCACAATACCGGCTTGGGACCGGATCTCCGACTGCCCGATGGGACGGCTCCGGCCGGTCGAAGTGAGGTTCGATAGAACTGGAACTCCCGTTAGCCTGCCGACGTCTCTAACAGGCGATGTCCATGTCTTCCGAGCCAACCTCCGCCCGTCGTGGCCTGCCCCGGTGGTTGAAGGTCACGATCCTCTTTCTCCTCGTGGCGGCCAACCTTGCTGCGCTGGCAGCGATCTGGGCGGTGCGCACCGGCCAGAACGTCCTGGCGGCTGCGGAGACCGACTCCAGGGTGGCCGAGGTCCTCGACGCCGCCACTGGTGACGGTCTCACGTTCCTGATCGTCGGTTCCGACTCGAGAGAAGGTCTCGAGGATCTGGAGAACTTCGGCAACTTCGGGGGTGGCAGAGGAGACGTTGTGATATTGGTGCGCCTCGACCAGTCCACCTCCACCGCCCAGATGTTGAGCATTCCCAGAGATCTCTATGTGGACATACCCGGTCACGATCAGAACCGGATCAATGCCGCATACGCGATTGGTGGGGCGAGCTTGATGGTGGAGACGATCAAGCTCAACCTCGGTGTCGAGGTCAATCACTACGTAGAGATCGACTTTGTTGGCTTTGCGGCGTTGGTGGACGAGTTGGGAGGCATCGAGATCGCATTCCCGTTCCCTGCCCGCGACCTGAAGTCGGGTCTGAGCGTCGACGCCGGCAGCCAGACGCTCGACGGAGACATGGCGCTCGCCTATGCGCGTTCACGGACTTATCAGGAGCTTCAGGGCGGGAGTTGGGTGAGTGTGGACTCGGGCGATGTCGGCCGAACCGGCAGACAACAGGAGGTGGTGCGCGCCATCCTCTCCAAGCTGAAGCGCCCAAGCTCCATCACAGAGGCGGGCAGCATCGCATCAGCCATGGCCGAGCACATGACGATCGACTCCAATCTGGCTTCTGCTTCGGTCGCCTCCCTTGTCTGGGACTTCAAGGGGATTCTCGCCGGTGGCATTGAGGGAGCCACCCTCCCCGTGGACGGGGCCAACCGCGACGGCAGGTCGGTAGTGGTCGCTCGGCAACCGGACGCTGCAGAGATGCTGGCCAACTTCCGCTCCGGTTTGTCCTTGGCAGCACAGCCGCTGCGGATCCAGGTGCTCAATGGCAACGGGGTTGGGGGATCGGCCCGTGACATGTCACAGACACTCGAGTCGTTGGGGTTTAGGGTCGAGTCGATAGGCAACGCCGCGACCAGGGACTACGAGATCACCACCGTCATCGTCCCCGAAGGCAGCGGCAGTGGCGAGGTCATCATTGATGCCCTCGGTTTTGGTGTAGTTCAGGTGGGGACTGTCGATAACGGATACGACGCCGTCGTGATCACTGGAGCCGACACGGCCTGAGACCCATCTGGAATAGCATGAGCGAGCAAATGAACATCGCAGTAATCGGCGCGGGCTACGTCGGCCTGGTGACAGCCGGGGGCCTCGCCAATCTCGGCCACAACGTGAGGCTCGGCGAGGCCGATCCGGGTCGAGTGTCCATGCTCCAGTCTGGCGAAGTCCCGATCTACGAGCAGGGCCTGCCGGATCTGTTGAGCAGGGCTGCTGAGCGTGGCCTCATCTCCTATCACACATCGAACGTCGAGGCTGCGACCGGTGCCGACATGATCTTCCTTTGCCTGCCGACCCCGGAGGGAGACGACGGACGGGCCGATCTGAGCTTCATCAACTCGGTGGTAGACGAGCTTGCCGTCGAAGTTGAATCAGATGCGATCTTCGTGATCAAGTCGACCGTCCCTCCCGGCACGACGGCCGGTTTGCGGAAACGGCTCGTCGATGTGGGGAGCCAGGCCGGACTGGTCTCACATCCCGAGTTTCTTCGAGAAGGCAAGGCGGTAGACGATTTCAAGGATCCGGATCGGATCGTTGTGGGCGCCTACGAATCGGCTCATGCCGATGCCGTGGCCGGTCTCTATCGATCGCTGGACGCCGAGATCGTCCAAACCGACCCAACTTCCGCAGAGATGATCAAATACGCATCCAACTCTTATCTCGCCGCTCGGCTCACCTTCGTGAACACGCTGGCCAATGTGTCCGAGGCGGTTGGGGCAGACGTCATCGACGTAATTCATGGCATGGGGCTCGATCACCGGATCGGACCGCACTTCCTCCAGCCTGGCCCCGGGTACGGCGGATCTTGCTTCCCCAAGGACACAGCGGCCCTGATCGGGGTGGCCGAAGACGCCGGCTACGAGTTCGACTTGCTCAAAGCGGTGATCGAGGCTGACGAGGCGCAAAGACTGAGAGTCGCCCACAAGGTGAGGCAGGCAGCGGGAGGTGGCCTCCATCGTCGCCGCATCGCGATGTGGGGAGTCGCCTTCAAGGCAGGGACCGACGATGTCAGGGCATCGCCCGCGCTCAGGATCGCCGCCATCCTCCAGGCTGACGGCGCAGAAGTAGTCGCCTACGACCCCGAAGCGAGTTCCGACCAAGTCGAGATGATCGCCGATCCTGTCGAGGCCGCCCGGGACGCCGATGTCCTGTTGATCGCGACGGAGTGGCCGGAGTTCCTCACCGTCGATCTCGGTGCTGTGGCGGAGGCAATGAAGGGCTATCGGGTCGTCGACGCCAGAAACCTTCTCGACCCGGCGGCCGTCCGCGGTGCCGGGCTCGACTACTGGGGCCTGGGCAGGCCCGGGGCCTAGCGGAACAAGTCTTCGTCGACCGGTCTCACCAGGTCGGTCCCTCTTCCGTCGCCGCGGGGGCCGCCATAGCCTCGTATGAGGGCGGCTGGGATCCCGTCAGCCTTACCCATCACGAGGTCAGCAGCAGCCGCCAACTCGTCGGCGACGGCGATCTCGGTCACGTCGAGCTCTTTTCCAGACCAGTCGCTGGTCCCGCGCAAGTCGAGCACGGCGGTGAGCCCGGACACTCCGATGGCAACGTCGGTGAGGCCGCGTCTCCAAGGTCTGCCGAAGGTGTCTGAGATGATCACAGGCAAATCCATGTCCAGCATCTGAGTCAGCTTCAGGCGAATCCGATGTGCCGAGCGATCTGGATCTTCAGGCAGCAAAACCACTGTCTCGCCCGCTGTGTTGGACCGGTCGATCCCGGCGTTGGCGCACACAAACCCGTGCTTGGTCTCCGCGATGATGAGGTCGCCGCGCCGGCGCACGATCGAGACAGCCTGCTCCTCGACCAAAGCTCGCTTGAAAGCCTCGGGGTCGCCAACGATCTCGCGAACCGCCCCCTCGGCCTTCGACACGATCTTGTGAGTGACCACGAGGACGTCCCCCTCGGTTGCCCCCGCCTCTTGGAGTGATGGGAACAGCACGCTCGCCACATCTTCTCCCTTGTTGACCTCACCGATGCCCAGCATCGGGATCACCGTCAACGTCATATGCCGAGCAGCAAACGCGCCAGCGCTTCGGCGCGCTCAGGTTCTTTGATCATGGTTTCGGCAGCCGTCACTTCCACCTCGCCTTCTCGTCCTGCGTGTGCTTGGTCGGCGTGATCGACGATGAGACGGTCGACCACTCCCTCGTACGCCTCCAGCACGCCTTCGATGCCCGGCGGCAGCCCGAGCGACGCCATGACGCTTGCCGCCGGCCCTTTCAGCGCCTTCCCTCCTATCAGGGGGCTGATTGCCGTGACCGCAGGGTGTGATTCGACCGCATCGCGGACTCCCGGTATCGCGAGAACCGGCCATATCGACAGTGGGGGGTTCGAGGGCCCGATCACAACTTGGTCGGCCCGCTCTATGGCCTCCATCACGCCTGGTGCGGGAGTTGCTCTGTCGTCGCCGTCGTAGACGACCTCCTTGATCACGTCCCGGTGCTGTCGTATCACGAAGTACTCCTGGAAGCCGAGCCACTCGCCCTGGTCGTTGAGCAGGCGCGTCTCAATGCGGTCGTCACTGGCCGGCAGAACGTGCGACTCGACTCCAAAGGAGCGGGCGATGTCTGACATGATCTTCGAGAGCGGCTCGCCGGCTCCAAGTCGCTGTGTTCTCGTCATGTTGAGAGCGAGGTCCAGATCGCCGAGCTGGAACGTGTTGTCGATGCCGAACCTGGCCAGCTCGGTGTTCGTAACGAACGTGTCTCCTGCCCGTCCCCAACCTTCCGGGCCCTGAATGCCGGCGAGGGTGTAGATGACCGTGTCCAGGTCAGGTGACACGTGAAACCCCTGAATCACCTCGTCATCACCGATGTTGACGACCACCGTCAACTCCACGTCAGGGATGCGGTCCAGCCCCACGGCGAGACGGGCACCGCCCACTCCACCGGATAGTTCAACGATTCTCATTTTCCTCACGAATATTGCCCACAGTTGCCGGCACAGTTAACAATGGCATCCCGCATGACCGACGTCTCAACGCCAACAGCGGCGGAATCCATTCCCAAAGCCGACGAAACGCCCGCGCCCACCATCGCGATCCTCCTCGATCTGGTGGCGGGTGCTGATCTTCAAGCGGCGCTGGCGGTCCTGAGCCGTCAAGTCTACGAGCCGTCACCCAAGGTCATCATCGTGGGCCCGACAGACAACATCGAGCTCGATCTTCATGACGCTGACGGGGTGGCCGCCACCATGGAGGAGGCCATGGCCGAGCACGGCAGCGGCGTGGACTACTTCTGGATCCTCCACTCCGACGCACGTCCCCGACCCGACGCACTGAGAGCATTGGTGTCGGAGGTGGAGCGCAACAACGCTGCTTTGGGCGGCTCCAAGCTGCTGGTTGCCGGCAGCCACGATGAGTTGGAGTCGGTCGGCAGCGCTACCGACGTGTTTGGTGAGCCTTATTCGGGTCTTGACCGGGGCGAGATCGACCTCCAGCAATACGACGTGGTTCGTGAGGTGGCCTTCGTCAGGTCCGCCTCGATGCTCGTTCGACGTGACCTGGCTCAGGGCCTGAAGGGCCTTGACCCGCTTCTTCCTCCTGTCGCTGCCGGCCTCGACTTCTCGCAACGGACAAGGCTCGCCGGCGGACGAGTGGTGAGTGTCCCTTCTTCAGAGGTCTATCACCAGGGTCGATGCGAGAAGGGGCAAGGCTGGCGCGAGCAGGCAGGTCGTCTTCGGGCGATGCTGACGGCCTACAGCCTGCTGACACTTCTCTGGATGGTGCCCTATGAGATCGTCGTCGGCCTGCTGGACTCCATCGGCAGCTTGCTCCTCGGACGGTGGCGGCCGGCAGCGCGTCATCTGGTCAGCTGGGCTTGGAACCTGATCCATCTTCCGTCGACGGTCGGTCAACGGCTTCGTTTCCGCAACGTCCGATCCGCCCGCGACGAGGAGTTGTTCCGCTTCCAGGCGAAGGGGTCGCTGCGGCTTCGTGAGCTGGGATCCGAGCTATCCGGCCGTGTGCTGTCGGTCTTTGATGACGACCAGGCGTTGGCCAGGGGAACTCGTCGCCTGTGGGCCTCACCAGGGATATGGGGAGCCGCCGTTGCCGGTGCCATAACCCTCTTTGCCGTCCGGACGATCGTTTTCAGCGGCGTGCCCGATGCCGGTTTCAGCTTCATCTTCGAGGCGCCGAACGTCGCTCTCGACCGATGGCTCGCCGGGTGGAATCAGTCGGGGCTCGGGTCGCCCGCCACCGTTCACCCTTCCGTGGGAGTCACCGGTCTCATCTCCTGGCTTCTTCTTGGTGCAGAGGGTGCCGCCAGGACACTGATGACCCTCGCATTCGGTTTTGTGGCGATCATTGGCATGGGCCGGCTGGCCGGCCTGCTCGGGCTCCGCGGTCCCGGCCGATACCTCGCAGGGTTGGTGCTGATCGCCGGACCGGGGGTCTCTGTGCTGACAAGCCGAGGCTCGTGGCTTGCGCTGGCAGCCGCTTCGCTGCTGCCTTGGGTGGTTCGGTCGGTTCTGGAGCAGGGGGTGGCTCGTCGGAGCTGGGCCTCGAAAGCAGGCTGGGCCGTTGTTCTGGCTCTCCCCTTGGCTGCATTCTCGCCTCTCGCACTTGGTGTTCCACTGGTGGCAGCGATTACCTGGGTCGGCCTGGGTGGCCGCCGGATCAGCGCTGTCGGCCTGCTGGCGACGCTGCCGGCTGTGGTCGTGGCCTTGCCCTTCTTGCTTGGCGACCCGGGCTGGTTGACCGACGAAACACGTCGTCTCGGTCTGAGCGTCGAGCTGATCTGGCCGGTCGTGGTCGGGTTGGCCGCTTTACCGATCGTCTTCTTCGACGGGTTGGTGAGGCGGGTCGCTCTGCTCGGGGTGGTGATGGCGTTGGGTGCGCCAATCCTCGTTGCCCTGCCTTATGGAGGGCCCGGAGTGGAGGAGGCACTTCTGATCGCTGCCTCGTTGGGAGCGGCACTCGTCGTTGCAGCGGCTCTCGATCGCATATCAGTCTCCCCGGGTTGCCTGCTGGCGAGCATTGCCGGCACTGTGATCGTGGTCTTGTCCGTCGCTGTCATTGCGGACGGGCGCCTCGGTCTGCGCGACGGTGACATCAATGACAGGCTTGCTTTCGCAACCACGCTCGCTGGGCCGGAAGGGCCTGGACGGATTCTTCTCGCGTCCACCGATCGTGCCGACATCCCGGGGGAGGCCCGACCCGGCCCCGGGTTCTGGTATCGAGTCGTGGACGGCGCATCGGTGACGAGCGATCAGGCATGGCTTCCCGAGCCTCTTCCCGGCGACCGCGCACTCGACCAGGCGCTATCTGATATCTCAACCGGTGCCGAGTTGCGGCCCGGAGACCTGCTGGCCCCGTTTGCAATCGACTGGGTCCTGCTCGAGGGACCTCGTTTCAGGCTCGACGACGTTTTGCTCGCGCAGATAGACCTGGTGCCAACGCCGTTGGACCCATCGTCACGCGTCTACGAGAACCCTGGGGGAGCGGCTCTTGCGACGGACGGCGTTGACAACGGTTGGCACCGTCAGGGGGCTGGGTTCGTTGGAGAGGCCGGTTCGGGCAGGGTCGCTTTGGCCATCAACCACTCTTCCGGCTGGCAGCCCGAAGCCGGTGCCATCGAGTGGTGGACGAGCGTGAGCGCTGCTGACGGCGAAGCTCTGTTCGCCGGGGAGAGTGTCAATCGAGCTCTTGCGTTCGCCGCGCTCGTTCTTCTGATCACAGGCTTTGGGCTGGTCGTCGTCGGGAGAAGGGCATGAGATTCGTCGGGATTCTCTTGGTTGTCCTGCTCACTGCTGGAGCAGTCGCGATGCCGCCGCTCGCTCAGATCGAGCCTGGTGCGTCACCCGGCAGGCAGGAGCCTCCTGTAGCGGTTTGTGCCATCGAGGAGGGCAGTGGCCGGACCACCGGACTGTCCGTGCTGTCGACCATCGACGGACCGTTGTCGCTCACGGTTTTTGCCGGAGGGGAGACCGCCGGCAGCATCGGTCATCGCACAGGGACCAATGGTGCCGTGACGATCCCGGTCGTCGACGTTGCCGCGGTCGGGACCGTGGCCGGCCTCGTGGAGATGCCGATTGCGTCGTCGGCGGCCGGTGTCTTCGTGTCCGGGGCCGAGACAACCTCCGCGGAGGCTTGTGCGTCTCTGCCCGATGCCACCACCTTCCTGACAGGTGCCACGACTGCGTCGGGAGACACTTTCGAGTTGCACCTCATGAATCCGTACGCCGGCTCGGCCCTCGTGGAGTTGACCGTGCAGTCAGAGGCGGGCCTCGAGTCCAATGAGCGATTCGACTCCGTGTTGGTTCCTCCCAGGTCGTCGAGGATTCTCGACTTCACCGACCTGATCCCGGGACGCGAGCAGATCTCGGTCCTGGTCGAGACTGTGGACGGGAGGGTCATGACCGTAGGCCGCCAGGGAGCATCTGGTGATTCGGCCGTTTGGCGGGCGACATCTCCCGCTCAGGAATGGCTTCTGCCGATTCCCGCAGGCTCTGGCCAGAGGAACTTGGTCATCGCCACCCCGAATAACGCCGAGGTCGAGTATCAGATCGACTTCTACGGCCCTGACGGGCTCGAGGAGGGGCTTCTCACTGGTGTGCTCGCACCTCGCGGCCAGGCCGTGGTCGACGTAACGAGCCTGACCGCCCGGGAGACAGCCGTCCGGGTGGTGGCCACGGGACCGCTGGTCGCCACGATGTGGCAGGAGTCCGAGGAAGGTCTGAGTGTGACGACTGCCAGTCAGGTGGCCGCCAATCGCTGGTTCTTGCCCAACGCGGCGCGGCCGGAGGACGGCACGGCGACTTTGGTGATCCTCAACACCGCGATCGACAGCGGAGCCGTTGTCGTGCGCCCGCTTCGAGAAGGCGCCCAAGAGCTGCGGTTGACGGTCGACCCTGACACCGTGACAGAGTTGGCGCTGGCCGATGGCACCGGGTACCTGGTCGAGTCAGTCGGGGAGACAGTCGTGCTCTGGACCGCCAAGCGACCGCAGTCCTCCAGTGCTGCAATGGGCATCCCCATCTTCGATGGATGAGGTCTGGGCCCGGATTGGGCTGATTGCGGGAGCTTTGGTGATCGCCTATCTGTCGACCCTGGTGATCCGTGCTCGCTCTTCCGGATCGCCACGTTCCATCCCGGTCACAGGCCTCCAGGAAGGCGTCTACTTGTTTAGCTCCACGGCTTGCCCGGACTGCAAGGCTGTCCGCGAGCGGTTGCGTGAGGTCTTGGGCTCCAGCGGGTTCCTCGAAATGAGTTGGGAGGAAAGCCCTGGCATCTTCCACGACCTGGGCGTTGCGGCTGTGCCGACAACTCTCGTGGTCGCTGTGGATGGCTCGGGCACCATCTTCCCCGGGAACCCGGATGAGGCTCTGTCGCGGCTCGGTCCTTGATTGCCGTTTTGACGACTTCTAGCGTGCCTGCGATGACAGTTAGCTGTGCGCGCTGCGGCTCACCCGCGGCCTCGATGATGACCTTCGCCTACTCCGACAGCGCTGTCTGGCTCGACGACCTATCTGAGTCCGTTGAGCCCTATGGGTACCCGCTCTGCGCCGATCATGCCGATCGGATGACACCACCTCATGGCTGGACCCTCACCGACCGGCGCACGGTCACTCGACTGTTCGCGCCGGTCCATGTCGCCTGATGGCGATCGACCGCGACATCCTGGACGCGGTCAAGGAGCTCGATGAGCACGATCTGCGGCGTCTCCAAATCCTCACCAGAGCGCAGCTAGAGAGATCGGGAGCGCTCGAAGGCAGCCACGAGCCTCGAGTCAGCATGCGACAGCAGATGGTTCGTTGCGGGAAACAGGGCTGCACTCGCTGCCCGCACGGGCCCTATTGGTACGCATACTGGACCGAGAACGGACGGCGTCGCAGTCGATACGTGGGACGTCTGCTCGACGAGGATTCGTTGTCGTAGCCCCCGGCGCCACTTAGCATGACCGTCTCGTCGAGCTCATAACCATGGACTGTCCCCGCTGCGAACAAACAGACGTTCTCGAAATCGAGCACGTGCTTCCCGACGGCACCGAGGTGCGCTTCTTCGCCTGCCACAATTGCGAGGAGAAGTGGTGGAATCGCGAAGGAGAGGTAATCGACATCTCTCAGGTGCTGGAGATAGTCCGCCGCTCCAAGGCGTGAACACCCTCAAGGGGGCAATCAAGCGCATTCCTGTGCTTCCGGTCCTGTTCATCGCGGGATCGGCTCTCGTGATCTTCGTTTCGCTGAGCCCCTGGCTGATTCTCACGGCAAACACCCCCACAGGCGGTGACATGGGAGCACATGTGTTCGGGCCCGCGTACATGCGAGACAACCTGTTGCCGGAGGGCCGGGTTATCGGCTGGTCCAACGACTGGTTCGCAGGTTTCCCTGCTTTCTACTTCTACTTCCCCCTCCCAACGCTGACCATCGTGGCCTTGGATCTCTTCCTGCCCTATGGGGTGGCTTTCAAGCTGGTAACGGTGATGGGCCTGGTCGCGATGCCGCTGGCGGTCTACTTCCACGCCCGGGCGATGACTCTGAGTCGTCACGTCTCGCTGGTGGCGTCCGGGGCCGGGGCGATCTTCGTCTTCTACGAGAGCTTCACGATCTACGGCGGGAACGTCGCCTCGACTCTTGCCGGCGAGTTCTCGTACTCGTGGTCCTTTGCTCTGTCCCTGATCTATCTCGGTCTTCTGATCAAGGCGGTTCGAGACGATCGCCGCTACTTGAAGTGGGCCGCACTCGTCTTGGCCGTGACCGCACTGTCACACGTGCTGACCACCATCGTCATCATCTTTGCCTCGCTGTTCGTGCTTGCGTGGAAGAAGAGTCTCTGGCGGACGCTTGCCGTGTGGGCGTGGGGGTTCGCCATCGCCGCCTTTTGGGCGCTGCCGCTGTTGGCCCGCATCGGCCTCACATCGGACATGGCGTGGACACCATTGAGCCGTTGGGAGGAGATCTTCCCCGTTGAAGTGTGGCTGCTGTTGCCGGTTGCCGTCCCAGCGGCGATCTGGGCTCTTCGGAAGACATCGAGGGCCGCGCCGATCATCGCCGCCACCTTGCTCCCGGTCGTCTACTTCCCGTTGCCGAACATCCTCCCTGAGCTGCTACCCGAGTTGTTCGACGGTGAGCGGTGGAAGCTGTGGAACGGCCGTCTCCTCCCGTACTGGTACTTCGGCGTTGCCTTCTTTGCCGCGGTGGGGCTCGGGGCTGCCGTCGTCTGGTTGTCCAGGCGTCTACCCAGTCGAGTATCGGCCGACTGGCGTCGAGCGCTGATCCTTCTCGCAGCCGCCCTGGGGACCGGTCTCGTGGCGCAGTCCAACGACTTTCCCAGCTACACCTGGCCGATCATGGCGGTGCTCGGCACCGGCGTGACCTTGATCACGTTTGTCGCCGAAGGCCTCAGCGAGCCCAAGAAGGCTGCCCAGTTCACGGGAGTGGCAGCTCTCGTTCTCATCGTCACCGGCTACGTCGCCGCCGATCGCGGGATCGACCCTTCGGCATTGCCCGCATGGGTGATCCTGTTCGGGGTGGCTGCCGCCGGGTTCTTGTTGATTCTCAGCTCCGGTTCGCCGGCGTCAGTCGGCACGAGGGACCTGCTGGTGGCCACCGCAGTCGGCTTGGCCGTGTTCGGGGCAACAGCCGGGGTCACCTTCATCGACGGGTGGGCTCGGTGGAACTACCAGGGCTACGAGGGCAAAGACTCCTTCCACGAGTACCAGGCTCTCATGGCCGAATTGGACAAGCTCCCCGACGGGCGAGTGATGTGGGAGAACAACGGCGACCTCAACAAGTACGGGACGCCTATGTCGCCGATGCTGATCCCATACTGGACCGAGGGGTCCCACAAGTCGATGGAGGGTCTCTACTTCGAGTCGTCTCTCACGACACCCTTCCACTTCATCAACCACTCCGAGATGTCGTTCAGGTCGTCGAACCCCGTGCCCGGCCTCAGATACCACTCCTTCGACATGGAGCGCGGGCTCAAGCACATGGATGTCTACGGAGTGGACTACTACGTCAGCTTCACCCCCGAGGCGGCCGAGAAGGCAGATCGCATCGAGGGGTTCGAGAAGATCACAGTGACCGAGCCATTCCACATCTACCGCCTGCCTGAGACCCAGCTCGTTGAAGTGGCTACCCATCTCCCGGCGGTCTACGACGTCCCGGAGCGAGGGTTGTTCAGTGCGCTGATCGGCTCGGAGACTGTTGTCGGTGCCGACGGAGAGCCGCTGCCGTCGTTCCATGACTTCGCTCTCGACTGGTACGAGGACGTCGACAACATGCACCGCTGGGTGGTTGCCGACGGGCCCGACGAATGGCCGAGGATCGAGACCCTCGCCCAGCGACCGGACATCGATCTCCGCCAAAGAGCCGGCGCGGTAACCAACATCGTGCTGGAAGATCACCGGATCTCGTTCAGGACCCAGGCTGTCGGAGTCCCGCACGTCGTGAAGGTTTCCTATTTCCCGAATTGGGAGGCGACCGGTGCCGAGGGGCCTTGGCGCGCTGCGCCCTCGCTGATGGTTGTCGTGCCGACGGAGGAGAACGTCGAGATTCGCTTCGCCGACACGTGGGCAGAGACCGGTGGGTGGGTGCTGACCCTGGCCGGGGCCGTCGCCCTTGTCGGTGTCGGGGTGTACGCCTTCAGGCGGCGAGGCGGCGTTCCGGCCGAGAGCGCAGAGCACGCCTGATCTGGAACAACCCGGCCACTGTTCGCGGGATTCGCCGGATCAGGGACGATCTCGCCGATCTCATCTCTTCGACCGTGACGGGAACTTCGACGATCTGATACCCGGCTCGTTCCGCTCGAACGACCAGTTCGGTGTCAAAGAGGTCCTTGGTGCTCACCACCTCTGAGGTGAGATCGGAGATCAACGAGCCCCGAAACCCCTTCATCCCGTGAGTGTCGGACACCTTGGAGCCGAGCACCAATGTGAGGAGAAGATTGAAGACCCTTGTTGCCAGTCGCCTGATCAAAGGTCTCCGATCATCGGAGCCTGGGTCTCGCTTGGAGCCGATCACAAGATCGACTTCGTCCGGCTGATCGAGGACGGTCCTCAGAAAGGCGGATGAGAAGTAGTCGATATCGAAGTTGACGACCCATTCGGCGTCGGCGCGCAGGAAGCCCGAGCGCATGGCCGCGCCATAGTCCGGGTCGGGGAGTGAGATGACTTCGACAGCTGCTTCGCCCGCGAGTTTGCGGGCAAGGTCGGCGGTGCCATCGGTGGATCCGTTCTCGACGAGAGTTATTCGGTATGACATGCCGACTGCGCGAACGGCTTCGACCAACGCCGGGAGCCCGGTGGGGAGGAATGCTGCCTCGTTGTAAACGGGGACGACGACATCGAGCTTGAGGGACATGGGTCGTCGGAGTGTATGGGCGAGCGGTGGCTTAGGCGCCCGGCCGTACACTTGGCCTTGGATGAAGCCCACGGTCGCGTTCAAGGCATACGACATCAGAGGCCGGGCCGACACCGGCGAGGTGGACGCTCAGCTCTACGAGTTGACCGGTAACGCGTTCGCCCGGCTTCTCGCAGCTCCGGTCATCGCCGTCGGCCGCGACTGTCGGCCCACGTCTCAGCACTTCTTCGAGGCCTTGGCGCATGGGATGACGACGGCCGGAGCAGATGTGATTGACCTCGGCGAGGTGCCCACCGATGTCGTCTACTACTACTCCGGAGCCAAGGGCGTGCCGGGTGCGATGATCACCGCCTCCCACAATCCGGGTGAGTACAACGGCTTGAAGCTGTGCCGGCCGGGAGCAGCACCGGTGGGGGAGGAGACTGGCCTTCTCGACATCCGCAAAGCGGTCATGGAGCGAAAGACCATCAAGTCCTCGCTGCCTGGCTCGATCAACACCGAGGATCCCTTGCCCGGTTTCATCGATCACATCTTCTCAATCGTGGCACCGAAAGCCGTCGGGCCTCTCGAGGTTGCTGTCGACGCCGGCAACGGAATGGCCGGTGTGGTGCTCGGACGGGTCTTCGACAACCTCGACGCCACCATGGATGGGCTCTATCTCGAGCCTGACGGCACCTTCCCCAACCATCCTGCCGACCCTCTCGTCCCGGAGAACCTCGCCGACCTCGTCGCCAAGGTCGATTCGGGCCGGTACGACCTTGGCGTCGCTTTCGACGGTGACGCCGACAGGGCTTTCTTCCTCGACGATCGCGGCGAGCCCCTGTCGGGCAGCACCGTGACATCCCTCATCGCTCGCAAGCTTCTGGAGCGGCACCCTGGTTCCGTGATGGTTCACAACCTCATCACCAGCAAAGCCGTCTCGGAAATCATCGAAGAGTCCGGCGGCATCCCGGTCCGAACTCGCGTCGGCCACAGCTTCATCAAAGGGGTGATGGCCGAGCGCGGCGCACTGTTCGGCGGTGAGCACAGCGGCCATTACTACTTCCAGGACAACTACTACGCGGACTCAGGGATGATCGCCATGCTGCTCCTGCTGGCGATCCTCACCGAGGAAGGCAGGCCGCTTTCGGAGGTCAGGCGAGAGGTCGAGCGCTACTCCGCCTCCGGAGAGGTCAACTTCGAGGTGGCGAACACGCGCGAGGCTTTGGCTCATGTCGAAGAATCGGTCTATAACGCTTCTGTCGACCACATGGACGGCTTGACCGTTGACTACGGGGAAGCGTGGTTCAATCTCCGTCCCTCCAACACCGAGCCATTGCTTCGACTGAACGTCGAGGCCGGCTCGGAGGAGAAGGTCCAAGAGATCGTGGAACGAGTAGAGAGAATCCTGAGGGAGCAGAAGTGAGCTTGATCGATTCGACACTGGCCGAGATCCTCGTGTGCCCCGTCGACAAAGCCGACCTGATCGAAGACGAGGAGTCCTCTCGTCTCGAATGCAGTGAGTGCCGTCGTCGTTATCCGGTTCGCGACGGGATCCCCATCATGCTGGTCGAGGAGGCCGAAGGTGGTTCCAATGTCTGACATGCTCGAGCAGATCCAGGCACTCGGTGACCAGCTTCGCTGGGGAGCTCGCATTGACGGCCAGATTGGGACTAATTCAGAGATCCTCTTTGCCGGGATGGGAGGCTCGGGCATCGCCGGCAACTACGCCGCCGCGATTGCCGGGCCTTTCGGGACTCGAGTCACCGTTCACAAAGGGTATGGCCCGGTGCCTCTTTGGGCGGTTCGCCAGCGGCCTCTCGTGATCGCTGCCTCTTACTCGGGGAACACCGAGGAGACACTCGACTTCGCCCTCAATGCACACGAGTCGGGCCTTCCCGTGGCTTCGATCACGACTGGTGGGAAACTCGGCGGGCTCTCCGCCGACAATGCCTGGCCGACTGTGGCGGTGCCGGCGGGCATGCAGCCACGGGCCGCAGCCGGATACATGATCGGTGCCACGCTCCAAATTCTCGAGAGTGCCTACGCAGTCGACGATCAGCGGCTCGCCTTGGCGGAGGCCGCAGATTTGGCGGACGAGGCTCTTGGGGAAGGCAGTGAGGAGTGGGCTCAGGCGTCCGAGATAGCCGAGAGACTCACTGGACGCATCCCAATCGTCTACGGCGGCGGGCCGCTCAGCGGTGTAGTAGCGCAACGCTGGAAGACCCAGATCAACGAGAACGCAAAGGTGCCTGCCTGGTACTCCTTGCTTCCCGAGCTGAATCACAACGAGATCACCGGTTGGGAGACCCTGCCCGAGCTCACCAGAGAGGCGGTGGCCGTCGTGTCCCTGCGGGATCGCAGCGATCACGACCGGATCGGCGCACGCCTCGCTCATACAGCTGCCCTCACTGAAGATGCGGTTCCTTGGGTCGGCGAGGTCACTTCCAAGGGTGTCTCGCTGCTCGCCCGGCTCATCTCGCTGACAGCTGTCGGGGACCTGGTCTCACTGATGCTTGCCGAAAGGTCCGGTGTGGATCCCGTGCCTGTGGCAACCATCGAGAAACTGAAGAAGCTCCTAGTCGAGGATCATCAATGAACTACGACATCGCAAAGCCCGAATTGGCCGGCGACGGCGCACTCCGCGTCGAATGGGCCGGCCGCCGGATGCCGGTCTTGGACTCCGTTCGGGAGCGTTTCAGGGCCGAGCGGCCGCTAGACGGCCATGTGGTGGCCGCATGCCTGCATGTGACGGCTGAGACGGCCAACCTCATGATGGCTCTGCGCGACGGGGGAGCGGAGCCGTTGCTTTGCGCCTCCAACCCGTTGTCGACGCAGGACGATGTCGCCGCCGCGCTCGTGGCTGAAGGCATCCCGGTCTTCGCCATCCGCGGGGAAGACTCCGAGACCTACTACAAGCACATCAACGCGGTCCTCGACCACAAGCCGGCCGTGACCATGGACGACGGCGCCGACCTGGCCACAGTGCTTCACACAGATCGCCGCGATCTCGAGGTGATCGGGTCGACGGAAGAGACCACCACTGGTGTCATCCGACTGCGAGCGATGGCCGCAGACGGCACACTGCGTGTTCCGGTCGTGGCTGTGAACGACAGTGCCACCAAGCACCTTTTCGACAATCACTTCGGTACAGGGCAGTCGACCCTCGACGGCATCATTCGCGCCACCAACCTCCTCCTTGCCGGCCAGAACCTGGTTGTGGTCGGGTATGGCGATTGCGGGCGCGGTGTGGCCGACCGAGCTGACGGGCTCGGGGCCAAGGTCATCGTCGTGGAAGTCGACCCAGTGAGGGCTCTTGAAGCCGCCATGGACGGATTCAGGGTGATGACAGCCGACGAGGCTGCCGCAGCTGGCGACATCTTCATCACTGTGACCGGCAACAAGCACGTTCTCCGCATGGAGCACTTCGACCGCATGAAGGATGGGGCGATCCTCGCCAACTCGGGCCACTTCGATATCGAGCTGGACCTGGCGTCACTCCGTGCGGCATCAACATCTCGTCGAGACGTCCGGAACAATCTCGAGGAGTACCTCCTCGAAGACGGCCGAAGGATTCTCCTGGTGGCTGAAGGCCGCCTGGTCAACCTCGGTGCTGCTGAAGGCCATCCAGCTGACGTCATGGACATGTCGTTCTCGAACCAGGCTCTCGCTGCCGAATACCTGATCATCAATCGCGACGAGCTCGAGCCGAAGATCTACACACTTCCCCGTGAGATCGACGAGCAGGTCTCATCGATCAAGCTGGAGAGCCTCGGCGGTGGTTTGGAGAAGCTGACCGAGGACCAGATCGCCTACTTGAGCGGCTGGCAGGAAGGCACCTGAGGCTCGAGACACAAGAATCTGTCGGCCACCCGCTCTAGACGTTGTGGTGTGGTCTGTAGTGAATGCCGGCGTGTCACCAGCCGCCCTCTGCTCTGCGCCAAGTGTGCGTCTCAGGTGGTGCCGGCGCATGAGCGTGTCATCAGCTATGGAGTTCGCCTCGTAGGGGGATTCGAGCACATCGGGCCGGCGAAGACGCTCATCCACGATGTGAAGTACCGCGGGCAGACCGGGTACCTCGACCTGGTGACGAGAGCAGTAGCGGGACGGCTGCCGGCGGCGGTCTTTGTCCCTGTTCCCAGATCCTGGGTGAGGCTGGTCAAGTACGGCATTGACCCGGCCGCCGTGTTGGCCGGCAAGCTGGCGCAGGCCACGGGTGCGCAAAGTAGCACCTTGCTGTCTCGCCCATTCCACAACCGTCGCCGGGCCGGCGGGGATCATCGGAGGCCCGTTAGCCCTTTCTCTTTGTCGGTTCGGCCTCAAGAGCCAGTCGTCTTGGTCGATGATGTACTTACAACCGGTGCCACGATGACGGCGGCTATCCGTGCGGTTGGTCTGGAAAACGTCCGGGCCGCGGTGGTCGCGAATGTGGTGCCAGAGGTGTCTAGTCTCTTGCGCGCATCAGCTCACAACCCCAGCCGAGAAACCTGAATCCATGGCATCGGTAGTAGTAGTCGACGACGCGGAGCTGTTTCGCGAGGCATTGAGAGCAGCTTTCACCCAGGAAGGCCTCGATGTCGTTGGAGTTGCCGCTGACGCGATGGCGGGCATCGATCTCGCCCGCGAGCACGAGCCCGACCTGGTCATGCTCGACCTCCTCATGCCCGGCATGTCGGGGCTCGAGGTGGTGGGTGCGATCGTCAAGGCAAGCCCGCGAACGAAAGTCGTTCTTCTCACAGCCAGCGAGAGCGCCGAAGACTTGCTGGCTGCCGTCAAGGCAGGAGCCTCGGGTTATCTCACCAAGGACACTCCGCTGCCACGGCTGGTATCCGACATGCAAGATGTGCTCGAAGGCGGGGCGGCGGTCTCGCCGGCGATGGGAGGGAAGCTTTTCTCCGCTCTTCGCGACCTGCTCAGGCACCAGGGGACCTCGGCGGCGCGTCGGTCCGAGCTCACCGGCCGTGAGCTGGAGATCCTGTCGCTGGTCGGTGAGGGCAAGACTTCGAAGGAGATCGCTGAGCGGCTGTACATCTCCGAGAACACGGTTCGCAACCACGTCCGGAACATCCTCGACAAGCTTGGGATGAAGTCGAGGTTCGAAGCGGTCAATTGGGCCTACCGAGAAGGCCTTATCGAAGTGGCGAGCTCCTAACCGAACCGACCGGTCAACTCAGGCTCGCAATTAGAATCGGGGTCTCATGCCCATCTTTCAGAAGGTGCTTCGCGCCGGTGAGGGCAAAACCCTCAAGGAGTTCGAGGCGGTTGCCACTGCGGTCAACGAGATCGAAACGCAGTTCGAGTCGCTCACCGACGAAGCCCTCAAATCGAAGACATCAGAGCTCACGAGCCGTCTAGCCGGCGGGGAGTCGGTTGACGATATCCAGGTCGAAGCCTTTGCCGTCGTCCGCGAAGCCGCCAAACGCGTTCTTGGCCAGCGTCCTTATGACGTGCAGGTGGTCGGTGCCGCGGCGCTTCATCGCGGGATGGTGGCTGAGATGAAGACCGGGGAAGGCAAGACCTTGGCCTCGGCCATGCCGGCTTATCTCAACGCTCTGGCCGGCAACGGCGTGCACATGGTCACCGTCAACGATTACCTGGCCAGTCGCGACGCAGAGTGGATGGGCCAGATCCACCGGTTCCTCGGACTCGAAGTCGGCCTGATCCAGAACAACATGCCCACTGCTGAGCGGCATCCCGCCTACGCAGCAGATATCACATACGGGACGAACAACGAGTTCGGGTTCGACTACCTGCGGGACAACATGTCGATGGCTGCTGAGAATCGGGTGCAACGCGGCCATCAATACGCGATCGTCGACGAGGTCGACTCGATCCTCATCGATGAGGCTCGGACACCGCTGATCATCTCCGGCAAGTTGTCGGACAGTGCCAAGTGGTACCGCGACTTCGCCAAGATCGCCCGCCGGCTTCAGGACGGCCTCCACTATGAGGTCGACGAGAAAAAGCGTCAGGTGCTCACCACCGAGGAGGGTGTCGCCAGGGTTGAGCAGATACTCGGCGTTGAGAATCTCTACGACCACGCCGCGGTCGACTTCGTTCACCATCTGGAGACGGCCCTCAAGGCCGAGGCCCTCTACGCGAAAGACGTGGAGTATCTCGTTGACCATGGCGAAGTGAAGATCGTCGACGAGTTCACCGGCCGTGTTCTCGATGGACGCCGTTACTCGGAAGGGTTGCATCAGGCGATCGAGGCGAAAGAGGGCGTCCACATCAAGGAGGAGAACCAGACCCTCGCCACGATCACCCTCCAGAACTATTTCAGGCTCTACGAGAAGCTCGCAGGGATGACAGGTACGGCCGAGACTGAGGCCGCAGAGCTTGCGTCGATCTACAACCTCGAGGTCCTGGCGATCCCAACCAACCGACCGTTGGGCCGGATGGACCAAGGCGACCTTGTCTACAAGACCGAGGCAGGCAAATTCTCGGCTCTGGTCAGAGATGTCAAGGAGCGTCACGACCGCAGCCAGCCCGTCCTGCTCGGCACAGTCTCCATCGAGAGATCGGAGATCTTGTCGAAGCTTCTCGACAAGGCCGGGGTCAAGCATGAGGTGCTCAACGCCAAGCAGCATTCCCGGGAAGCGGACATCATCGCTCAGGCCGGGCGCCCGAGCGCGGTGACAGTGGCCACCAACATGGCCG
Organism: Acidimicrobiia bacterium; assembly: GCA_028285585.1. Classification (GTDB taxonomy): domain Bacteria; phylum Actinomycetota; class Acidimicrobiia; order Spongiisociales; family ZC4RG35; genus CAXMPK01. The sequence goes on along the minus strand of JANQOU010000002.1, from coordinate 388,891 downwards.
GCCGAGGCGTTGACATCATGCTCGGCGGCAACCCGGAGGGAATGGCGCGCACCGAGTTGAAGAAGCGTGGAGTGACTCCCGACGACCCGTCATACGGGGACATGGAGAAGAAGCTGACCGAAGAGTTCGACGGCCAGATCAGCCCGGACAAGCAGACAGTTCTCGATGCCGGCGGTCTCTACGTGGTCGGAACCGAGCGTCACGAATCGAGACGGATCGACAATCAGCTTCGAGGTAGGTCCGGCCGTCAGGGTGACCCGGGGGAGTCCCGTTTCTACCTCTCGCTCGAGGATGATCTGATGCGTCGATTCCAGGGGGAGTGGGTGTCGGGGATCATGGAGCGCCTCAAGCTCCCTGAGGACCAGCCCATCGAGGCCAAGATGGTCTCCAAGTCCATCGAGCGCGCTCAGCGGCAGGTCGAGTCGCAGAACTTCGAGATCCGCAAGAACGTCCTGAAGTACGACGAGGTGATGAACACCCAGAGGGAGAACATCTACCAGTGGCGCAAGTCGATTCTCGAAGGCACGGCCGGCGAGGACCTGATCGACGATTGGGTCGGGGACGCCATCGCCACCACTGTCGAGTTCGAGTTCTCACCGGATCTGTCCAAGGCGGAATGGGACTGGGAGGCTCTGAGGCGGGAGCTCGGCCAGTTCTACCCAACCGACATCGACTCGTCGAGGTTCGAAGGCTCCTACGACGTCGACGATGTGGTCGACGCGGCGGTCGACGAGGCGTTGGCCCGGTTCGAGGAGAGAGAGCGCGAGCTTGGCCCCGAGGTGCTGAAGGCGGTTGAGAAGTCCGTGATGTTGTCCGTCATCGACAACAAGTGGCGTGAGCACCTGTCGGAGATGGATTACCTCCGGGCCGGCATCGGCTTGCGAGCCATGGGCCAACGCGATCCTCTCACTGAGTACCAGCGCGAGGGTTACGAGATGTTCACGGACCTGGTCGACACCGTCAAGCGTGACTCGGTCAAGTACCTGTTCCACGTCGAGGTGAGCCAGCCGAAGACTCAGCCGCAACGTGTTCAAGCGGCCCCGGCGGGAGGCTCTGGCTCCAAGAAGCCGGCGACATCGGACAAGATTGGCCGCAACGACGCTTGTCCGTGCGGCAGTGGCAAGAAGTACAAGCGCTGCCACGGGGCGGCCTGAGCAAGGCCTCCAGTTCGATCTTGGTAATGCTAGTTCGCAAGCCGGCTGCCATAAGCTGACCGACTGTGGAGATCACTGATCCGACCGGTGCCGTCGTCGACCTGCGTGAGCGGCTCGATGAGGCGCGTCGCTTTCTCGACCTAGATGGCAAGTCGAAGGAGCTGGAGCAGCTCCGCGAGAAGGCGTCGTCGCCTGACTTGTGGGACGATCCCGACGAGGCGAGGACGGTCAGCCAGCGACTGGCCCGGTTCGAGGGTCTGTTCGAGATGGTCGGCGGCCTCTCGACCCTGATCGACGACGCCGAGGTTCTGATAGAGCTAGCCGACGAAGCCGGGGACACGGACACCTTGGACGAGGCGAAAGGCCAGCTCGTCGAGGCTTCCCAGGCTCTGGACAAGCTCGAGCTCGAATCCTTGTTCTTCGACGAGTACGACGATGCCGACGCCATCCTGAGTGTTCACGCCGGTGCGGGTGGAGTCGATGCCCAGGATTGGGCCGAGATCATGGCCCGCATGTATCAGCGGTTTCTCTCCGACTCCGGGTTCGCGGTGACAGTGGAGGAGGTCACCGAAGGAGATGAGGCGGGGATCAAGTCTGCGACGTTCACCATCAAGGGCGATCGCGCCTACGGCACGCTGGAGTCGGAGCGGGGTGTGCATCGTCTGGTGAGGATCAGCCCGTTCGACGCCAACGCACGGAGGCACACCAGCTTTGCCGGGGTGGATGTGGTCCCCGATCTCGGCGACCAGGCGGACGTGGAGATCAACGAGGACGAGTTGAGAATCGACACCTACCGCTCCCAAGGGGCCGGCGGTCAGCATGTGAACACAACCGACTCGGCAGTTCGCATCACCCATCTGCCCACCGGGATCGTGGTTCAGTGCCAGAACGAGCGCTCGCAGCTCCAGAACAAGGCGAGGGCCATGGCCATGCTCAAAGCCCGTCTCGCGGAGCAGGCCCGTCTCGATCGTCAGGAGCACCTGAACGAGATCCGGGGGGAGCAAGGGGAGGCCGCATGGGGCCGGCAGGTCCGCTCATACGTGCTTCAGCCGTATCAGATGGTGAAAGATCTACGCACCGACCATGAGGTTGGCAACGTGCAAGGTGTCCTCGATGGCGACCTCGAAGGCTTCGTGGAGGCCTATTTGCGCTGGCGGCGCTCCGAGCACGAAACCCGTGGAGATTCCAATTAAACGGCGAGTATTGGTTAGCGTTTGCGAATCCACTTTCTCGTCGCTGTCGCTTGACGGGCGCCGAGACCCCCTTTCGATCGCATGATCAGACTCGAAAACGTCACCAAGGTCTACGAAGGCGGCACTGTTGCCGCCAACGACGTCTCTCTGGACATCCAGAAGGGAGAGTTCGTCTTCCTCGTCGGTGCGTCCGGCTCCGGCAAGTCGACCCTGATCAGGCTGATGCTTCGCGACGAGCCCGTCACCAGGGGCAAGATCTGGGTCGCGGGCAAAGACATCACCACCTTGCCGAAGTGGAAGATCCCATACCTTCGTCGCTCGGTGGGAACCGTCTTTCAGGACTACAAGCTCCTGCCCAACAAGACCGTCCATGAGAACGTAGCTTTTGCCCTCGAGGTTCTCGGCCGTCCCCAATCAGTGATCGGCCCCCAGGTCGAGCAGGTCCTGGATCTCGTCGGCTTGGAGGACAAGGCGGGCCGTTACCCGCGGCAGCTGTCTGGTGGTGAGCAGCAGCGTGTCTCTGTGGCTAGGTCGTTCGTGAACCGCCCGCCGATCATGCTCTGTGACGAGCCGACCGGGAACCTCGACCCGAGGACCTCGGTTGGGATCATGAAGCTGCTTGACCGGATCAACCGGACCGGGACGACCATCGTCATGGCAACCCATGACCACGCCATCGTCGACGCCATGAAACGACGAGTCGTCGGCCTCGAGGGTGGTCGGGTAACTCGTGACGAGGAGTCCGGCCGCTACGAGAGAGCCATCGTCAGCGAGGAGGAGGAATGAGCCGCGTCATCTTCCTCTTCCGTGAGGCGATGGTCAGCCTTCGCCGCAACCTTCTCGTCGTTTTCGGAGCGATCCTCGCCGTCTTCATCTCTTTGAGCCTCGCCTTCGGGGCCCTGGTGGTGAACGAGATTCTGAGAGTGAACACGCTGGCGTGGCAGGAGGGCGTCCATGTCATCGCCTTCCTCAATGACGCCGGTGCCAACGGTGTTCCCGCGGACGCCCACGACTCGCTGCTGAGTGAGGTCAGGGCTTGGGACGAGGTCGAGGACGCCTTCTACGTGGACAAATCGAAAGCCTGGATCGAGTACCTGGAGATCTTCAAGGATCAGCCAGAGTTGCTCGAGATCGACCCCTCGATCCTGCCGGCATCGATCCGAATCGAGCTGAAGGACATCGAGTTCCACAGCTCCGTCCAGTTCCGCCTCGACCAGAACGCTCTATTGGTGAGGCAGGTTTCAACTGCCGCCGAGTCGATCGAGCAGCTTCAGAATCTCTCCAGCATCCTCAACGTTCTTGGTCTAGGCATGGCGGTCGTTCTCGGGCTGTCTGCCATGGTGCTCATCGCCAACACCATCCGGCTCGCCATCTATGCGAGACGCGACGAGGTGTCGATCATGAAGCTGGTCGGTGCCTCGAACTGGTTCATTCGCGTGCCGTTCCTGCTGGAAGGGATGATCGAGGGTCTAGTGGGCGCGGCTCTGGCCGTGTTCGCCGTGTGGCTGGGCACGAACAACCTGGCCCGGGCCGGCCAGGACTTCTCCCTGTTCCGTCTTGACGTCAGTGACCAGTTCTTCTTCCAATGGGGGCTGGTGTTCCTCCTGTTTGGAGCTGCCGCCGGTGTGCTTGGGTCACTGCTCGGGTTGAGCCGCTATCTCCGCGATGCAGATGACGAAGGCCAGAACGTTCCTCAAGGAGTCTGATCGTGTCCGCCGACGCAGGGCGGGTGAAGGTGGTCACCACCAACCGGCGCGCTCGACGAAACTACTCGGTCATCGATGTGTTCGAGGCGGGCCTTGTGCTGGTCGGATCCGAAGTGAAGTCGCTGCGCGAGTCGAAGATGGAGCTGAAGGACAGCTACGCCGAGGTCCGCTTGGGCGAGGCCTGGCTGGTGGGCGCTCACATCTCGCCTTATCAGTTCGCTTGGGACGGGGGTCACGACCCGGAGCGTGACCGCAAGCTTCTCCTTCATCGGCGTGAGATCGACCGCATCGCCGGGCAGGTGGCCGAGAAAGGCCTCACGCTGGTTCCGCTCAAGGTCTACTTCAAAGAGGGGAAGGCCAAGGTCGAGCTGGCGTTGGCAAAGGGGAAGACGACCGTCGACAAGCGTCAGACCCTCCGCGAGCGCCAGGACAAACGAGAAATGTCCCACCACCCCCGCACCGGCAACCTCAGGTAATACGGCCCGCATTTGGTCGCTATGGCCTCAGGTTGGGCCTGCGTTCCTCGAACTCGAGGCTATTCGGCCCGCATCTGGTCGTCATTACCTGAGGTTGCAAGAAGGGGGGATGGCGGAAGCTGGGTGTTGGAGGGGGGAAGACCGGTAGAATGGATGAAGACAACTCACACCCATTGGGGGTGAAACGGTTTCGACGTTGAGTGTTGAGGCGTTGGAAGCGAGCCGGGGTCTCCGGGGCCCCGTCAACAAACCGGAACCACTACAAGTGCCGAAGACAACTTCGCACTGGCTGCCTAATTAAGTAGCCCGTCCTCCTGGCCGGTTCCCGCTCGGTCAGGTCAGGGCGTCGCTTTGCGGGATGCTCCGTCCGGGAGTCCGGGACCGGACGGCTAAGACCAACTTCGGATAGGCACAGGGGTGCTCGTCGTCAGAGTCCCTGCTGCCGAAGCTCGCTGACGACTGCGCTCGGAGATGCCTTCGCCGATGGCTTAGCGGACCGGGGTTCGACTCCCCGCACCTCCACGTGTGTCGGCCTTAGGGCCGACACTATGGGGCATTGGCCTTGCGAATGCCCCAGCTATATCTCTTATGGAATACGCACCGATCCCATCAGAAGAACAGCTTGAACGCGTGGGCGACGCCCTCGGGTCTTCTCGGCTCACCCATGTCGGCCGGATCGAGGGCGGGTTGGGATGCACAATGGACGTGCTCAGCGATAACGGGACCAGGATGGTGCTGCGTCGCTACGGCTCTTGGTATGAGGAGCGAGGGGAAGACGCGGCTGCTCGGGAGAGCAGAGCCCTCGAGTTGTTGCAACGGGTCGGGGTTCCCGTCCCAGCCCCGATATGGGTCGACAACGCCGGTGTGTTCGCAGAACAGGCCATCTTGATCTCACACGTCGACGGCGCTCCCGACCTCACACCGTCCCATCCTTTCGATTGGGCCGAGACTCTCGCCCGGGTTCTGGCTCGAATCCACTCGGTGAATGTGCCGGATGACGACGCCGATCTCTTTCAGCCGACAGCTGGCGAGGACGAGCGGAAGATCTCGGAGAACCCAGAGGTGGTCTTGGAGCACCCTCTGGGAGAAGAGTTGCTGCGAAGGCGAGTGGGCCTGGCGGCTCGAACTGCCAGAAGGGAACAGGCCTTCAGCCATAGTGACTTCTGGCCGGGCAACACGATGTGGAGCAGCGAGGAGCTGACGGCTGTTGTCGACTGGGAAGCGCCGGGGATCAGCGATCCCGAGATGGACGTTGCCTATTGCTCGCTGGACATCCGCTACTTCGGCATGGACAAGGTGGCGGATCACTTCGTCGCCCAGTATCGAGAGGTGACGGGGGATGACCTGCCCAATCTCGACCATTGGGAGTCGATTGCCCTCTGTCGGCCGATGCCCGACATTGGCGCCTGGGTTCCGGCCTGGGAGGCGCTCGGCCGCCGCATCGACCAGGGTCAGGCTCGTGCGAGGCACACAGAGCTCATCGAGTCATTTTTGGCGCGTACCTCGTGATGACAGTGTCGGCGAGACTGCTCTCCTCGCTCAACGGCTGATGGGCCTGGCAGACAACCTCGGCTACGCCTATCGGCCTCAGAACTCGTTGCAGCGTCTTGCGGCGAACCTGGTGGCGTTCGGGCCGGTCTCCAGAATTGCGTCACATGTCCTGCCCTTCTGTGACCGGTGGGTGTTGCGGCTCACCTCCGGCCGTCAGACTTTGACCGGATGGGCCGCCGGTCTCCCGGTTCTGTGGCTCACCACAACTGGTGTGAGAAGCGGCCAGCGGCGAACCAGCCCGCTCTTGGGGATCCCGGTTGGAGACGTACTCGTCGTGATCGGAAGCGGCTTCGGTCAAGCGGCTACCCCGGGCTGGGTTCACAACCTCGAGGCCAACCCCTCCGCCAACGTCAGGTACCACGACCGCTCGGTCGGTGTGTTGGCGCGACCTGCCAGCGAAGACGAGAGTGCCCGAGCCTGGTCGACCGCAAGCAAGATCTACCCCGGGTACGGCGTCTACCAAGAGCGTGCGTCTCACCGCCAGATCCGCGTGTTCGTATTCGATGCGGCCTAGCCGGTTACCGTCTGGCCTGTGAGCTTCCCGGCGACGGTTCATGTGGTCGAGTCCTCCTCCCGCGACGGGCTCCAGTCGCTCGGGGCGATCATCCCGACGGAGGCCAAGGCCGCTCTGATCGATGCGCTGGCCGCGACCGGGATCACGGATTTCGACGCAGTCTCTTTCGTCAGCCCGAAGTGGGTGCCTCAGATGGCAGATGGAGCAGAGGTCGTGGCCGCCGTCACCGCCCCGAACGTGACCCTGGGCGGCCTGGTGCCGAACATGAAGGGCCTGGAGAACGCCATGGCTGCCGGTCTCACCTCGATTGGTGTGCTGACGGCGGCGTCGGACACCTTCAATGAGAAGAACATCAATGCGACGGTCGACGAGTCGATGCACCGGATCCGGCGGATCATCCTCGAAGCTCCAGAAGCGGTGACGATCAACGCCTATGTGTCAACGGCCACCCATTGCCCGTTCGAGGGTGAGCAGGACCCGGACTGGGTGGCTCATCTCGGCGAGACGCTTCTCGAGTGGGGAGCGCACACGGTGACCTTGGGTGAGACGATCGGGAAGGCGACTCCGTATCACATGGAGCGGCTGCTCGGAGAGGTGTTGGGCCGTGTGCCGGTGGATGTGCTCGGTGTTCATCTTCATGACACCTACGGGCAGGCGATCGCCAACACCCTCGTCGCGTTGGAGCACGGCGTGGCGAAGATGGACTCTTCAGCCGGAGGCCTCGGCGGTTGCCCGTATGCGCCGGGTGCGTCAGGCAATGTGGCGACTGAGGACTTGCTCTACCTGCTCGACGGCATGGGCATTGGCCACGGCATAGACCTGCGGTCGGTGGCTGAGGTGGCGGAACGATTCTGTGCCGAGCACAACCTGACCTACAACAGCCGCGCCGGCAGAGCCTTGCTCGCGGCATAGGAGGAGCATGAAGTCGATCTACATCAGCGAAGACCTCGAAGCGATCCGGGCCTCCGCGCGGGACTTCGTTGAGCGGGAGGTCGTGCCCAACGTGGAGCAGTGGGAGACGGACCGCAAGGTCCCGCGAGAGATCCTCGATCAGATGGGAAAGCTCGGGTTCTTCAGTCTGCGCATCCCGGAGGAATACGAAGGGCTCGGTCTTGGTCACGTCGCTTCAGTGGTGTTTGCCGAAGAGATGGGTCGTTGCACCGCCGGCGGCACGGCCATCACTCCGATCGTCCACACCGACCTCGCGTCACCGTATGTCACCAACTTCGGGACACCAGAGCAGAAGGCAAGGTGGTTGCCCAAGTTCGCTTCCGGCGAGATGATCACGGCCATCGGCGTCACCGAGGCCGACGCCGGATCTGACGTTCAGGCGATCCGAACGGCTGCGGTTCGTGACGGTGACGGCTGGCGGATCAATGGCTCGAAGATGTTCATCACCAACGGAGGCTTTGCAGATGTGGTGTTCGTCGCGGCAAAGACGAATACCGATGTCAAAGGCTCTCGTGGGATCTCGATCATCGCCGTCGAGCACGACACACCGGGCTTCACTTCTCAGCAGATAGAGAAGATGGGATGGCACTCGTCCGACACGGCCCAGTTGTTCTTCGATGACGTGTGGGTGCCCGCCGACAACCTCATTGGTGAAGAGGGGCGGGGCTTCTACTACATCATGAACAACTTCCAGAACGAGAGGCTGGCAGTGATGGGGTTGGCTCTCGGCGAGGCCCAGAAGGCGATTGAGTTGACCCTCGAGTACGTCAAAGAGAGGAAGACATTCGGTCAGCCCCTATGGGAGCACCAGGCGATCAGGCAGAGGCTGGCCATGCGTCAGGCCGAGGTCGATGCAGGCAGGGAGCTGGCCTATCGGTGTGCCTGGCTGATGGATCAGGAGATCGATGCCGTGCGCGAGGTCTCCGAGTTGAAGGCTTTCGTCGGCGAGCTCGAGAACAGGGTCATGTACGACTGTGTGCAGTTCCACGGCGGGATGGGCTTCGCCGCCGAGTCGACCATCGAGAGGATGTATCGGGATGCTCGTATCTCTTCCATAGGTGGCGGCGCGACCGAGATCATGCTCGACTACGCGGCGAAGAGGCTCTAGCCGGCCTGGTACTCGGCGAGTGTCGCTCTCTGTGATGCTGCGGTGATCTCTTCGGTCTCGAGCGGGTGCCAGCTCAGCTCTAACGCCATCCAGACCGTCTTCGACAGCGGGTAGAACACAACCGGGATGATTCCGTTCGCGGCCACGGTGACTCCCATCACGATGCCCCAAGGCACGTCGGGCCAGGTCACGCCGATCAGCAACAAGAACATTCCGATGAACGTCGCGAAAGTGACGGTCGTGTTGATGATGATGGCTCCCACCCAATAGCCGGGCTCCCTCTCGAACTCCAGCCCACACCCCGGGCAGTGCTCGGCCATCCGGAACCAACTCTCGAATGCGCGGCTGCTACATCTGGGGCATCGCCGGCGCAGGGCTCTCGCCACCATGGTGGATCGCGCTGGTAGAGAAGGAGTGCTCAAGAGCGGCGAGGGTATCGTCGTCCCGTGCGACAGGACGAAGCCGCCCGGCTCCGAAGGGAGTACGAGGCCGGAGGGCTGATCGAGGCAGAGATGGCTTCCGACCCGTTCGAACAGTTTCGAGAGTGGTTCGACGGGGTGGTCGAGGTCGAGTTGTTCGAGCCGAACACGTTTGTGCTGGCGACTGCGGACCCCTCTGGCCGGCCGTCGGCGCGAGCAGTCTTGATGAAGAGCTTCTCCGCCGACGGGATCGTCTTCTACACAAACATGAGCAGCCGCAAGTCGAGAGAGCTGAAACAGAATCCGGCAGGTGCCGCGACTTTCGTGTGGCTTCCGCTTCACCGGCAGGTGCGGTTCGAGGGCTCGCTGACACCGGTCGACGACAGCGTTGCGGACGAGTACTTCGCCAGCAGGCCCCGAGGTGCGCAGATCGGTGCCCATGCCTCCCCTCAGAGTGAGGTCGTCCAGTCTCGTGACTTCCTCGAGAGGCGCTATGCCGAGTTGGACGAGTCGTTTGGCGAAGAAGTGCCTCGGCCGGATACCTGGGGAGGTTGGTGTCTTCAGCCGAGCAGTGTGGAGTTCTGGCAGGGTCTTCCCAACAGGTTCCACGACCGCATCCTCTATCGGCTCGAAGGCGACGCCTGGTCGATGGAGAGACTGGCTCCATGAGAGTCCAGGTGATCGGCTCTTCGGGGACGTTCCCCACGGTTGGTCGCCCGGCCTCGGGATATCTGATCGTTCAGGGCTCCACCCGGGTTTGGTGTGATGCCGGTTTCGGGACCTTTGCCGCACTGCCGGTCGACAGTGACTTGGTGGATGCTGTGGTCGTCTCCCATCAGCATCCGGACCATTGCGCCGATCTCGCTGCGGCCTTCCACGCGTGGACGTATCGGCCGGAGCCTCGACGCGGCGTGCCGTTGTACGCCCCGCAGGCCGTGTGGGATCGGCTGGGCTTGTTCCTCGAGAAGGGGGATGACTCCGATCTCTCGTTGACGTTTGATTTCAGGCCGGTTTGGACCGGCGACCAGGTGGATATCGGGGATCTGTCGGTTTCTTTCACCGAGATGGATCACTCGGTGCCGACGGTCGGGTCTCGTTGGGAAGCCAACAACCGGTCTTTGTTCTTCACTGGTGACACCGGGCCGGGTGGCTCGTGGTCTGAGCATGCCGCCGGTGTTGACATCCTGCTCACGGAAGCTTCGTATCAAGAGTCGAACAAGAATCCCGAGTATCCACATCACCTCAGTGCCGCCGATGCCGGTCGCATCGCCCGCGACATCGGTGCCAAGAAACTGGTGTTGACCCACATCCCGCCGTACATGGACGTGGCGTTGTCGGTCCATGAGGCCGAGCAGACCTTTGACCGCCCTGTTGGCCTGGCGGTGCCGGGGGCTGGTTTCGACGTTTGAGCCGGCTTACGGTTGGGCCATGACCGAACGACCCAACGACGAGCTCCGTCATGTCACCCTCGAACTCGGCTACACGAATGCGACACCGGGATCAGTCCTCATCTCGATGGGCGAGACCCGAGTGCTTTGCACGGCATCTGTGGAAGACGATGTCCCGCGCTGGATGCGTGACAGTGGTGAGGGGTGGGTCACGGCCGAGTACGCGATGCTCCCGGGCTCATCGCCGAGCAGGGTTCGCCGGGATCATGTCTCGGGTGGCCGTGCCAAGGAGATCTCACGTCTGATCGGGCGGGCACTCCGTGCCGGTGTGGACATGAAGGTCATGGGTGAGGTGATGGTGAGAGTCGACTGCGATGTGATCCAGGCTGACGGCGGGACTCGGACTGCTGCGATTACCGGTGCGTGGGTTGCGCTTCATCAGGCCCTGGTCGAGGCCGTTGAGCGAGGTGTTGTGCCCAGGAATCCCATCGTCGACGAGATCGCGGCTGTGTCCGTTGGCATCGTGGATGGAGAGAAGTGCCTCGATCTCGACTATGAGAAGGATGTGGGTGCTGAAGTCGACATGAACGTGGTGATGAGTGGCCGTGGCCTGATAGTCGAGATTCAGGGCACGGCCGAGGGCGCTCCGTTCGATCGCTCCGACCTCGACGCCATGCTGGATCTGGCGACCAAGGGGATCTCGGAGCTGCATGACATGCAGCGGCGGGCGGTGGCGGGATGATCCCGAGGCTGGTCGTCGCCTCCAAGAATCCCGACAAGATCGCAGAGATAGAAGACGTGCTCGCGTCGTCCGGCCTCGCCGACGAGGTCGTCCGTGGGCTCTCTTGGCCAGATGTGCCGGAGACGGGTGACACCCTCGAGGAGAACGCACTGATCAAGGCGAGGGCAGTTGTCGAGTCCACCGGGTTGCCGGTGATCGCCGACGACACCGGGCTCGAAGTGGCCGCCTTGGGTGGTGCGCCGGGGGTCTACACCGCAAGGTTCGCCGGCCCGGACGCTACCTACGAGGACAATGTCGTGAAGATGTTGACGGAGATGGAGGGTGTTGCCGAGAGGTCGGCCCGGTTCCGGACGGTGGTGGCTCTCGCATTTGCCGATGGGGTGGAGATCACAGCCGAGGGCGCGCTCGACGGTGTCATCTCCAGCTCTCAACGGGGTGACCGCGGCTTTGGCTATGACCCGATCTTCGAGGTGGAAGGGGTGACGCTCGCCGAGATGTCCACCGCCGAGAAGAACGAGCTGTCACATCGTGCGCGAGCCATCCGGGCGTTGGCTCGAGAAGTCGGGTTGTGACCGGACCCCAGCATTCGTGATGTCGTGAGCGGGTTGTTCACCTCGCAGCGAGAGAGACGGATTTGGGCCTGGGTCGCGATCACACAGTTGTTGATCTGGTCGACACTGGGGCTCGCCCCGGGGGTGGCGAATTACCTTAGGGAGCGAAACCTGCTGAGGCTGAGCCTGGCTGTGGCGTTGGGTGTCGCCGGACTGGCCGGGCTGGTGTGGTGGCTTCGGAGACGGCCGCGTTGGGCCGAGGTGATCGCGGTTGGCTTCGTCCTGTCGATCTTCGCGCTAGCCGTGCTCAGGGGTTGGCTGGCTCCCACTGATGTGAACATCGAGGAGCGAACGCATCTGATCGAGTACAGCGTTGTGGCCGGCCTGGTCTACATGGCCCTCCGGGAACGCCGAACGAACGGATCTCTTGTGGTGCTGCCTGCGGTTTGGGCATTCGTGACGACTGTTCTGCTCGGCGGCTTCGATGAGTTGATCCAGTGGTTCCTGCCCAATCGAGTGTTCGACTGGGTCGACATTGTCTTCAACACGATCGCGGCGGCTCTGGGAGTCAGTGTCGTCTGGTCGGTGACGGCCGTTGTCGGTTGGGTCCGCACCTGGGACGACGGCTAGCTGGGTGCGGGCGAGAGGATTTGAACCTCCACGTCCTTTCGGACACAGGGACCTAAACCCTGCGCGTCTGCCAATTCCGCCACACCCGCGTGATGTGTGATTGTGGCATGAATGAAGCCCCTCCAAGGAGGGGCTTCGTGGGTCGCGCGGGAATCGAACCCGCAACCTTGGGCTTAAGAGGCCCCTGCTCTGCCAATTGAGCTAGCGACCCGGGTCGACTCTACCGGCTGGGCCGGTGAAGGCTAAGGGCGGGTCTGAACTCATCGCATTGGGGGCCTGGTCGGGCTGGTCGGATTCGAACCGACGGCCTCGACGTCCCAAACGTCGCGCGCTAACCAAGCTGCGCCACAGCCCGAACAAGGTTCACCCTAGTTCTCGGCGGCCATTTTGCTGACACGGCTTCGAAGCCGTTCGGCCGTCCGGATGCGATGACAGTTTGAGCAAACCACTTCACATTTTGAGATTTCGGCCAACAGACGTTCAGTGCCGGCTGTGTAGACGAGCTTGGATATCAGAGCTTCTTTGTCGTAGAGGTGATCAAAGTCCATGGCCTCCACAGGAAAGACCTGATGGCAGTCGGCACAGGGAGACGACTTGAGCTTCTCGACGACGCTTTTGTTGCGGGCAGTGCGCCTCTTGCGGCGCTGTCGAAGTGCCTCGAGGTGGCGGGCTTTGTTCCTGGGCTTGGCATACCACTCGCGCCAAGCCTTGTTTGCACAACTTCTGCAGTAGCTTTGAAACGTCGACAACTTCTTGTTCTTGAAGTTGAAGCTCGAGAGCGGTAGGTCGTTTTGGCAGCTTCCACACTTTCTTGTCTTGCTCATGCCTTGAGCGTCGCATCGGACAGTGACAGGATCTGATTCCGACCAGCCCGACCAACGACCCTAAAATGGGAGGGTCTGCGGGTGTAGCTCAATGGTAGAGCTCCAGCCTTCCAAGCTGGCGGTGAGGGTTCGATTCCCTTCACCCGCTCGAATGGATCGCCGAGAGGCGGGTCTGCCGGATCCAGGTTCGATGAGGGCCGGGTCGAGTAGCGCCACGGGCCCCTGTAGCTCAATTGGATAGAGCGACGGACTTCTAATCCGTAGGTTGGGGGTTCGAGTCCTCCCGGGGGCGCCGGCAGGGTCTGACGAAAGTCAGGCGCAGGTTCACAATTAGCCTGCATCCATTCGCCACATGGTGGCCGTAGCTCAGTCTGGTAGAGCACCTGGTTGTGGTCCAGGATGTCGCGGGTTCAAGTCCCGTCGGTCACCCCAGATCGCGGGGCGCGTCAGCGCCCCGTTTGACTGTTACGAGGAAGAGAATGACGACAACCATCACCGAGTCGGGTCCCTTTGAGCGGCTCGTCAAGTTCCAGATCAGCGACGAGAAGATCGCCGAGGCCAAGAAGGCTGCTGCTCGGAAGCTCGCCAACGAGGTGAAGATCCACGGCTTCAGGCCGGGCAAGGCCCCGCTGCCTGTCGTGGAGGCAACGGTTGGCCCGGAGCGGGTTCGCCAGGAGGCAATCGACGATCTGGTCCCGCCGGTCCTCACCGAGGTTCTCGCTGACGAAGACATCCAGCCCGCGGTCACGCCCGAGCTCAGCTCGCTCGATGACATCGACGGGGGAGTGGAGGTCGAGGTGAGGGTCACGTTGTGGCCCGAGATCGAGCTGCCGAATTACCGGGAGCGAAAGATCGAAGTCACCAACCCGGCGGTCACGGACGAGGACCTAGATCAGCAGACCACGCGGATGCTCGAGCAGTTCGCCACTGTCGAAGAGGTGGAGCGTCCCGCAGTCGAGGGTGACTTCGTCTCGATCGATGTCGAAGCGCACCAGGACGGTGAGCAACTGGAGGAAGCCTCTGCTGCGGACCTTCTCTATCAGGTCGGCTCAGGGCTGTTCATCGAGGGCATCGACGAGGAGTTGCCTGGCGTGTCCGCCGGCGAGGAGTTGTCCTTGGATGCCCCACTGCCCGAGGGCTTCGGTGACAACGCAGGGGAGCATGTCACCTTCAAACTCACCGTCAACGAAGTCAAAGAGCGTGTTCTCCCTGACCTGACCGATGAATGGGTGGACGAAAACACCGAGTTCGACACCGTTGAGGAGTTGACCGAGGAGCTTCGTGACCGCTTGGGCGACGCCAAGCTCCAGGCCGTGTCACGGGAATACTCGGAGAAGGCGCTTTCCACTCTCCGAGACCAGGTCGAGGTGGAGCTGCCGGAAGCGCTCACCAGGGCCGAGATGGACCGGCACCTGCACAACTTCCTCCACCGTCTCGAGGAGACCGAACTGACTCTGGACGACTACTTCCAGGCTTCGGGGATCGGTCAGGATGCGTTTGTTGCCGACCTCCAAGCTCAGGCGGACCTCTCCATACGCAACCGCCTGGTGCTGGAGGCCGTAGCCAAGTCCGAGGAGATCGACGTCACCGACGAGGACCTGTCCAACGCCCTCCAGGCGCTGGCGGCACAGTCGGGTGACCCCGTGGCCTATCTCAAAGCCTTTCAGGAGAGCGGTCAAGAATTGGCACTGGCCAGTGATATTCTGCGCAACAGAGCGCTGGAAGCCATTCTCGACAACGCCGCGGCGGTGGACGAGGACGGCAACCCGGTTGACCTGAGCATTGAAATCCCCGAAGTTGAGGCTGAAGTGCTGGACGATGACGTCGTCGAAGGGGAAGTCGTCACAGCCGAGGTCTTGGAGGAAGAGGAATGAGAGCTGACAACTACGTAGTACCCACG
The DNA here is from genome assembly GCA_028285585.1 of Acidimicrobiia bacterium. Lineage (GTDB taxonomy): Bacteria > Actinomycetota > Acidimicrobiia > Spongiisociales > ZC4RG35 > CAXMPK01. Next base: position 373,784 of record JANQOU010000002.1, on the reverse strand, counting down.
GTCTTCGAGCAGACGAGCCGGGGTGAGCGCTACTTCGACATCTACAGCCGGCTCCTCAAAGACCGGATCATCTTCTTGGGCACGCCGATCGACGACACGATCGCCAACCTGATCATGGCCCAGCTTCTTCATCTCGAGTCCGACGATCCAGACAAGGACGTCTTCCTCTACATCAACTCACCGGGTGGCTCCATAACGTCACTTTTCGCGATCTACGACACCATGCAGTACATCAAGCCCGATGTGAACACCGTTTGCATGGGTATGGCCGCCTCAGCCGCCGCAGTGATCCTGGCGGGTGGTGCCGAAGGCAAGCGCTACGCACTTCCCCATGCGCGAGTCATGCTCCATCAACCCCATGGCGGCGCTCAAGGCCAGGCGACCGACATCGAGATCCAAGCCCGCCTGATCGTGCAGATGAGAGAGCAGTTGAACGAGATCCTCGCCGACCACACCAGTCAGCCGCTGGAGAAGATCGCCCAGGACACAGAGCGCGACTACTGGATGCTGGCGGACGAGGCCAAGGAGTACGGGGTCATCGACGGAGTGCTCACAAGACGAGAGCTTGCCGCGGTAGCCTCTCCCTCCGAATAAATCGGTCCTCGGAGGAGAAGCGCCCGAATGGCAAGACTTGGTGACGGTGGTGAGCTGCTCAAGTGCAGTTTCTGCGGCAAGTCGCAGAAGCAGGTCAAGAAACTCATCGCCGGTCCCGGTGTCTACATCTGCGACGAGTGCATCGACCTCTGCAACGAGATAATCGAAGAGGAGTTCTCCTCGACCTCTGAGGAGATCAGCTTCACCGAGCTCCCCAAGCCGGCTGAGATCAAGGTCTATCTCGATGACTACGTGGTTGGCCAGGAGGAGGCCAAGCGCAAGCTGGCCGTGGCCGTCTACAACCACTACAAGCGGATCCGCACCGGGGATGTGCAGCGTGACGTCGAGTTGCAGAAGTCGAACATCATCCTCATCGGGCCCACCGGGTCGGGGAAGACCCTCCTGGCCCAGACGTTGGCCAGACAGCTCAACGTTCCCTTTGCCATCGCCGACGCCACGAGCCTCACCGAGGCGGGTTATGTCGGTGAGGATGTTGAGAACATCCTTCTCAAGCTGCTCCAGGCCGCCGACTACGACGTCAATCGCGCTCAGCAGGGGATCATCTACATCGATGAGATCGACAAGGTGTCCCGCAAGGCCGAGAACCCGTCGATCACCAGGGATGTGTCAGGCGAGGGCGTGCAACAGGCCCTGCTCAAGATCCTGGAGGGAACCGTTGCCTCTGTGCCGCCTCAGGGCGGGCGCAAGCACCCGCATCAGGAGTTCATTCAGCTCGACACCACCAACGTCCTTTTCATCCTCGGTGGTGCGTTTGGCGGGCTCGAAGACATCATCGGCAACCGGATCGGCAAGCGCGGCGTGGGTTTCGGCGCCGAGCTTCGATCCAAAGAGGAGGGCCGCCAGACGGAGTTGCTCGCCGAGGTGCTCCCCGAGGACTTGATGAAGTACGGGCTGATCCCTGAGTTCATCGGCCGGCTCCCGGTCATGGCCACGGTTGACGACCTCGACGAGGAGGCGCTGGTGGCGATCCTCACCGAGCCCAAGAATGCCCTGACCAAGCAGTACGCCCGCATGTTCGAGATGGACCATGTCGATCTTGTTTTCACGCCGGACTCTCTGGAGGCGATCGCCGAGCAGGCATTGAAGAGATCGACCGGGGCGCGCGGCTTGAGGGCGATCATGGAAGAGGTTCTTCTCAACACAATGTATGACCTGCCGTCACGTGACGATGTAGAGCAGGTCCTCATCGATCGCGACGTGGTAGAGAAGAAGGTGAACCCGACGCTGGTTCCGGTCACCGACGTAGCGCCGCCGACGGAGCGGACCGCCTAAAAGGGCCTTTCTGGGTGGGCCTTTTAGGTCGCTAGACCCACCAGCCGGTTGGCAAGGTCTAGTCCAATCGGTGTAGGTTGGCGTTTGTCGTCAAATGTCGTTTGACACCTGACAACAAGGCTACACACTGTGCTTATCACTCACTTTGAGTGGTCAATCACGAGTTGGGAAATAGGGAGGCCCTGAAGCCAGATCCGTATCCGGTCACCTGGATCTGGTGGAGCCAGTGGTGAGACCGACCTATCCCGTGAACTACGAAGGGGTAGGACAGAATGAGTATTCGCAATTGGCGAATGGGGGACATCCGATGATGGGCCTCAACACGCCCGTACGCCCGGTGACCAACGGTCAGCGTCTCGTGGCGATTTTCGCCGCGCTGGCGATGTTGATGTCGCTCATGGTGGCGTACTCAGAACGTGCCGACGCACACGACGGGACTGTCACATGGAGCTGTGACGGCTGGACAGTTGACCTCAACCGTTACTTCAACGGTGCCAGCATCAGTATTCTTGAGGACGGCTCTGTGGTGGAGTCCCACGCCGGTTGGACCAGCTACAGCAACAGCGGGGTCAGGGATCCTGGTGGGATCTTCTCGCTTCAGATCGTCGTCGACGCCTATGACGACGACGCCCAGCCCGTGTACAACTACAACACAGCTGGCTCGTTCTCACCGAACTGGCCTGCTGGCGAGTTTTCGTTCACGCTCAACATCGAGTTGAACTGTGGCGGCGACCCGGAGCCGACGCAGAGCGTCACCGTGATAAAGGCGGACATCGACGGTGTGGAGCAAGAATTCAACTTCAACCTCGGCGATCCCCTCGGTTCGTCTAATAGCTCGGTCAATGTCGTTGATGGTGGTTCACACACCTGGTCCGACGTGGCGGTCGGGAGCTATCACCTGACGGAGGCGGCAGCCGATGGGTTCTCACTCTTCGGTTTTGACTGCACGTCCGACATGGACGGTTTCGTCATGACCGCAGTTGAGAACTTGCATGGAGAAGGGGCTGCTTTCGTGGTCGATCCTGGTGAGAACATCACATGTAGGTTCATCAACGACGTGGTCCAGACTCAGAGCGTCACCGTCGAGAAGCTGGACATCGATGGTGTTGAACAGGCTTTCGCCTTCAACCTGTCCGACGGAAACGGGGTTGACAACACGGTCGAGGTCACTGATGGCGTCGGCTCACACACCTGGTCCGTGGCGGCTGGGACCTACCAACTGACCGAGGCGGCGGCTGATGGGTTCACCTACGTCGGTTGGCTCTGCGACTCCGACATGAGGGAAGGCTTCGTGGCCACCGGTGTCGAGAACCTCCATGGAAGAGGGGCTGGTTTCGATCTCCGCCCCGGGGAGAACGTCACATGTTCGTTCATCAACGATGTGGACCCGCCGGATCCGGGCACCGTGACGGTCACCAAGAAGGTCGTCTTCCCCAAGATCGGGAATGGCGAGTGGGATGCGTTGCTCCAGGAGACCTACGGCGACAAGCTGTTCTCCTTCGACGGTGACCTCGTCGGCACCGTCCGTGACGGAAACTCGATCCAAGAAGTGGCCCCAGTGGGCCAGCCGTTCGCAACCCGTGAGTCGATTCCCGATGGTTGGCAGCTGACCAACATCTCATGTACCGCTGATGGTGGTGAATACGAGATAGTGGAACGTGCCGTTTCGATGACCGTGACCGAGGAGCGTGGCTCCGTCGAGTGCACGTACGAGAACACACCTGAGCTTGGGCTCATCGTGATCGAGAAGAACGCTCTTCTGGGCTCGACTACGGAGGCGTTCGACTTCGCGGCCCCCGCCATCGGTGACTTCATCGGCAGCGCCCCTGTTGTCGGTGTTGAGATCGGAGGCTCTGTCATGGCGCCGGTTCCCGTCGGTGAGTACGAGATCACGGAGGTCATCTCCGACGAGCTCGCTGCTCAAGGGTGGAGCTTCGTGCGGGTGGTCTGTGAAGAGACCGGACCGCAGAACTCTTCGACAAGTGGAGCGACTGCAACGGCAGTTGTCGACTTCGAAGAGGTCGTCACCTGCACCTGGACGAACACTCAGGATGAGGTCCTCGCCTCGATCCTGGTGACGGTCGGTGGAGATTGCAGCGTCGTCAACGAAGAGGGTGTCGGTGAGATCACCGTGACCGTGTCGGTCGCCGATGGTGCCACCGTTGAGATCAGGGATGGCGAAGGCAACGTCGTGGCGACGGTCACCAACGATGCAACCATCAAGGTTGAGCCAGGTGACTACGTCTGGCAGGCCACCGCCGCGGACGGCTTCGAGTTCCCGACGGGATTTGTGGCCAACGGCTCGCTGGTCATCGATGACTGTACGCCGGTGGACGAGCTTCCGCTCACGGGTATCGAGAGCGATGTGTTGTTCGCTCTCTCCACGATGCTCTTGGGATCCGGCTTGCTACTGGTGATGAGCTCGAGACGACGCGAAGAGACGACTTCTTAGAAGAACGTCTGTAGTCGGTAAACGAAAGCCCCGGGATTAACCTCCCGGAGCTTTCTCATGGAATACACCGACGCCGTCGCATACCTCGACAACCACATCGGCCAGGGGCTCGAGCCGGGGCTCGAGCGCATCAACGACCTGTTGGCGATGATGGGCCGGCCCGATGAGGGTTACCCGATCATCCACGTTGCCGGGACCAACGGGAAGACCTCCACATCCCGGATGGCCACCCTCATCTTGGTTGCCCACGGGTTGACCACCGGCACCTACACATCACCGCATCTTCAGAAGGTCGAAGAGAGGCTGGCCGTCAACGGCCGCTACTCGACCAAAGAGGAGTTCGCACTGGCGGTTCAAGATGTCGCCGCCTTCGCTGACCTCCGGGAGGCGAACGGCTCTCCGCCGAACACCTATTTCGAGCTGACGACCGCGGCGGCGTTCGCCTTCTTCGCCGACCAAGCAGTCAACGCCGTCGTGTTGGAGGTTGGGCTCGGCGGCCGTCTCGACGCCACAAACGTGGTCGACGCGGAAGTCTGCGTGGTCACGTCGATAGGAGTCGACCACACCGAGTATCTCGGGTCTGACATCCCCACGATTGCCGGTGAGAAACTGGCCATAGCCGGTCCCAACTCCATCCTGGTCACCGGCCCGTTGCCTGATGAGGCGATGCAGGTTGCCAACGAGAGAAGCCGTGATCTGGGCATCCAGCATCGTCGCTACGGGTCGGATCACAAGGTGGCCGAAGCGGAGAGAGGTGTCGGCGGATGGTTAGTGACCATCGATGGAGCGGAGGACACCTATGAGGACGTGTTCCTGCCTCTTCACGGCAGATACCAGTTGAGCAACCTCAGCACTGCCGTGGCAGCAGCAGAGGCCATGTTGGGAGACAAGCTCGATCCCGACGCCCTGCGCAGCGCAGCTTCGGCCATGACCATGCCGGGGCGACTGGAGCGCGTCGGCTCCAACCCGTTGATGATGATCGACGGGGCGCACAACGCCGACGGCGTGACGACAGTCTTCGAGTCATTACGCGAGGAGTTCCCGTCGACGCGGTGGCAGTTGGTGCTCGGGGTGATGGGTGACAAGAACGTCGAGCTGATGGTGGAGCGGCTGGCTCCGCTCGTCGACGGCATCGTCGCCACTTCGGTGAACGAGAAGCGAGCGGTCCCCTCCGCCGAGCTGGCGGAGCGTGTGGCGCCTCTCGTGGACGTTCCTGTTCTTGTCGCCGAGACGCCCGAATATGCGGTCGACATGGCACGCGCCGAGGCCGGTCCAGAGGGAGCGGTTCTGGTTGCCGGCTCGCTCTACCTGGTAGGCGAGGTCAGGGAGTTGCTCGTCGACTGACTCGCTCAGGCTCAGCCGCTCGGATAGCGTTGATCCCATATGTCCGAACACACTTTCATCATGGTGAAGCCAGACGGCGTGGCCCGCGGGCTCGTTGGCGAGGTGATCTCACGGTTTGAGCGCAAGGGCTTGACGCTCGAGAGGATCAGGAAGCTCGACATCGACGAGGCGCTGGCCCGGCGTCACTATGCCGAGCATGTCGACAAGCCGTTCTTCCCCGAGTTGCTCGAGTTCATCACTTCGGGGCCGGTGGTGGCCATGCAGTGGTCGGGGGAGGAGGCGATCTCCGTGTGCCGCACCTTGATGGGCGCCACCGACCCCAAGAAGGCCGAAGTGGGCACGATCCGGGGCGATTTGGGGCTCGCCGTGACCAACAACCTGGTCCACGGATCGGATGGCCCCGAGAGTGCTGCCAGGGAGTTGGAGATCTTCTTCGGCTGATCCTGGCTGATTGCCTATGGCACTAGGGAAACAGGCCACCTAAACTTCCAGGGGTCCGTCCGGGAGTCATCCTCAGCTATGGCTGAAACCCTTTTGTCGTTCGCTGGCCAGGACATGGCCATCGACCTCGGCACTGCCAACACACTCGTATACGTCCGCGGTGGCGGGATCGTGCTCGACGAGCCGTCGGTCGTTGCGATCAACTCGCAGAACAGCAAGGCGCTAGCCGTTGGCATGGAAGCCAAACGCATGATCGGCCGCACCCCGGCAAGCATTACCGCCATTCGCCCGCTTCGTGACGGTGTGATCGCCGACTTCGACATCACCGAGAAGATGCTCCGCTACTTCATCCAGAAGGTGCATCGTCGCCGGTGGGCCCGACCGAGGATCGTGGTTTGTGTTCCGTCCGGGATCACTCCCGTTGAGCGGCGCGCCGTTGAAGAGGCTGCCTATCACGCCGGCGCTCGTCGCGCTTACACGATCGAAGAGCCGATGGCCGCTGCGATCGGGTCCGGTCTTCCGATAGGCGAGCCGTCGGGGTCGATGGTTGTCGACATCGGTGGAGGCACCACCGAAGTCGCTGTGATCTCCCTCGGGGGCATCGTCGTGTCTCGCTCTATCCGGGTCGGTGGCGACGAGTTGGACACAGCGATCATCGATTGGATCAAGAAGGAGCACAACGTGCTTGTCGGTGAGCGCACTGCCGAGCAGCTCAAGATGGCCGTTGGCTCGGCTTGGCCCTATGCCGATGAGCCTTCAGCCGAGGTGAGAGGTCGCGACCTGGTCACGGGGCTCCCGAAGACAATTCTCCTCTCCAGCCCTGAGATCAGGGAGGCGATCGAGGAGCCCACGCAAGCCATCGTCGATGCCGTGAAGTTCACACTCGACAAGACCCCTCCCGAGCTTGCCGCCGACATCGTTGAACGTGGAATCGTGCTCACTGGAGGAGGAGCGCTTTTGATGGGGCTGGACCATCGTCTGGCTCATGAGACGGGGATGCCCATCGTGACGGCAGCGCAGCCATTGCAGTCCGTGGTGATCGGCTCGGGGAAGTGCCTGGAGGAGTTCGACGCGCTGCACAACGTGCTGGCGTCCTCAGCCCGGCCATGATCGCCCCAACCCGTCGCGGTCATGCTCGATAACGAGCCACGCGGCCGCATCCTCCCAACTCTGATCAGCTTGATTGTTGTCGGCGTCCTTCTCATGACGTTTGACGTGCGTGTTCAGGGCCAAGGTGTGGTTGGTGTGATGCGCACGGGGACGCAGACGTTGGTGGCACCCCTTCAGAAGGCGGCGGCGGTCGTGGTGAACCCGGTTGCCGACATGGTTCGTTCACTCACCAACGTTGCTTCGCTTCAGGAGGAGAACCGGGTGTTGCGGGCGCAGATCGCCGAACAGCAAGCGGCTCTGATCGGTGTGCAGGACGACTTGGCCCGGTTGGAGTTTCTCGAGCAGCTCTATGACTTGGAGACGGCGGGTGATGAGCTCGGTCGGACCGTTGCGCTCGTCATCGGCCGTCCTGGGGCGTTCGACTCAGCCCTGATCATCAACAAGGGGACGGCGGATGGCGTTGCTGTGGGCCAGCCGGTTGTCGACACCAATGGCTACGTCGTTGGCACGGTCAAGGACGTGACCGGCGGCAGCGCCACCATCGTGCCGATCACCGGGGACAGGCAGGCGGTGACGGTCATCGTCGGGGAGCAAATTGGGACACTTGTGTCCCAAGTGGCGTCGAGCGAGATGCGTCTCGAGGTTCTCGACGCGAGAGAGCCGATTCTCGCCGGTGACCGTGTCCTGACCTCCGCAGTGTCCGCCAGCTTCCCGGCAGGGCTGCCGATCGGTGAGGTGATAGGGGACTCTGCACCCGGCATTGACACTCTCACCACATTTGTCTCTCCCTTCGTCAACCCCGACATCCTTCGTCTGGTTGTGGTTCTTGCCTGGCCGCCAGATCCTGTGTCCATCACAGCCGATGACAGGGTGATACCTGTCGACACGTCGACAACCACCACGGTGGCGTCCTCCTCTACGACTGCAGAGGAGGGGTGATGCGACTACCCAAGCCCCTTGTCATTGCCATCGTGCTCGTTGTGGCCGTTGTGCTGCAGACCACCTTGTTCGCCCAGATCCGCATCATCACGCCGGACCTTGTCCTTCTTGTGGTGATCATGATGTCGTTGACACGGGTCAGGCCCGAGCTGGTGCTGCTGACCGGGTTCATGGCGGGGCTTCTTGTCGACCTGCTGGGATCTTCGATCCTCGGCCTCAGAGCAGTCGTCTTCACGATCGTGGCCTACATGGGGCTGCGCACCAGGCAACGTGCTGAGATAGGGAGACTTGCTGCCGCCATTTGGGCTGGCGTCCTCAGCCTGATCGGAGTCTTCCTTCTCGTCGTCATCGGGACTCTCTTCGGCCAGACCAGCCTCCTCGGGCCTGATGTGTTCCGAACTGTTTGGGTTGTCGCCTTGGCCAATCTCGTGCTCGCCGGCCTGTTTGCTCCCACCTTCGTCCGTCTTGTTGACGGTGACCCTGCTGCCCTCCGGTTCTCATGAGGTTTGCGGTTCGTCTCTCTGTCCTGGGGTTCATCTTCGTGGGCCTGTTCTCGGTGCTTGGGCTCCGGCTCTGGTTCCTCCAGGTGGCCGAAGGCCCTGCCATAGCCCGGGCCACTGAGGAGCAAACCTGGATCCAGAAGTCGACGCATGCTCTGCGTGGCGACATCAGGGACCGCAACGGAACCTTGCTGGTGACCAGTCAGTTCGTCCCCGCCGTGGTGGTGGATCGCACTTTCGTCCAGCCCGAGCAGAGAGAGGGGCTCGTTCAGCAGCTCTCCGCGCTTTTGGGCATAGACCCGGGGGAGCTAGACCAGATGTATGAGGACGCAAACGTCAACGGCCGCTTTCAGGTGAAGACGGTGGAGCCACAGGCGGCCTATCTGATCAACGAGCGCCTCGATGACCTGCCCGGTGTCGAGATAGTCAAGATCCCGGAGAGGGTCTATCTCACCGGGCCCACCTTGGCCCATGTCATCGGCCATCTCGGTCTCCCCAACGCCGCCGACCTGGAAGAGAACCCGGACCTGCCACCCGACGTTCGGATCGGCAAGATCGGTGTGGAGAACGTCTATGAGGACTACCTGAAAGGCACCTCCGGCCTCCAGGAGTACCGGGTTCGCGGAGGGGAGATAATCGCACAGCGACCGCCGGTGGAGCCGGAGTCGGGCAACTCACTGGAGCTGACCATCGACCTTGATCTTCAGGAGGTGGTCGAGTTGGCGTTGGAGGAGGGCATCGCCCTCTCCAACAGCGTCAAGGAGGCCGGTCGTGCCGACGGTCAGGAGTTTTTCTCGGAGACCAAGAACGCGGCTGCGGTGGTGATAGACCCCAATACGTTTGAAGTGCTGTCGATCTCCTCGGTGCCCGATTTCGACCCCCAGCAGTTCGTCACCGGAATCGACGAAGAGACTTTCGCCCAACTCAACGAGACCCGGGCGTTCAACAACCTCGCGGTGAGCGGTCTCTACCCGCCGGCCTCGACATTCAAGGCCATCACTTACACAGTGGCCGAGCAGGAGAACCTCCCATTCCCCTCCGACATCGAAGGTGTCAACGCCGCCGACCGTCTCATTCACTGCGATGGGACGTTGGAGCTGCCCAACCTCGAGGACGGCTCGCCGCAGGTCAAGGACGACTGGTACGAGCCGGCCAACATTGGGTGGCGGGACATACATGGTGCCTTGGAGCAGTCCTGCAACATCTACTTCTGGTCGGTGGCGCTTGGCACTTGGCAGAACCGGGAGACGGTGGGGGAGAACATCATCCAGGACTGGGCCAAAGACCTCGGCTATGGGTCGGCCACTGGCATCGACCTGACCAACGAGGTGGGTGGCGTCGTGCCGACGCGTGAGTTGTTCGAAGAGTGGGCTCAGTATCAGATCGACAACCCGGATGAGCCGCCGAGGCTCGACCGGTCGAGGTTGGAGGCGGGCAGCCCGTTCTTCGGCGGTGACCTGATGGACTTCGCAATTGGCCAGGGCTCCTTCACTGCCACACCACTCCAGGTGGCCACCTCCTATGCGATCCTGGCCAACGGCGGCCAGGTGATGGAGCCCAGGGTTGTCAGTCGAGTAGTGGACACCGAGGGGAATCTGGTCAGGTCGGTCAACTCGCCAGTGCTCGAGACGATCCCGATCTCGGCGACTGTGCGAAGAAGCCTCCTGACGGATCTCGGCCGTGTAGTCACCAATGGGACCGCTCGTGCGGCGTTCGAAGATTTTGGCGAAGGCCTCGACCGGGTCGGTGGTAAGACCGGGACTGGGCAGGCCGGCTCGAATCGGGACGATCACGCCTGGTTCGTCGGTGTGGCTCCGCTCGACGACCCGCAGTACATCGTTGCTGTCGTCATCGAGGAAGGCGGTTCCGGTGGCCGTATCGCCGCGCCGGTGGCCCGTCACATCATGCAGTACCTGATGGGCAACGAGCCGACTCCGATCGTCGAGGGTGAGGACACCGACTGATGACACTTCTCAACCGAGTCCGCGAGGTGGCCGTCCAGCGTCGGGACAACCGAAGCGATTGGATTCTCTTCGGGACGATGCTGACCCTCTCCGGCCTTGGCCTGCTGATGATCTACTCGGCGACCAGGTCGTCGGGCACGTTCTCGATGGAGCGTCAGATGATCTTCGTTGCTGCCGGGCTCATCATCTTCGTGCTCGCCTCGAACATCGACTACCGGGAGTACCGGAGCATGGTGCCTCTGGCTTCCGGGGTGATCCTGGCACTGCTCGTGGCTGTCCTGTTCTTCCCCGCGATCGAGAACGTGAATCGCTGGATCCCGCTCGGCTTTTTCAATCTCCAGCCTGCCGAGTTCGCCAAGGTGGTGGTGATCGTCGCTCTCGCCTCGCTTCTGGCGCCACGCAACCCCGCTCGTGACGAGTTGGGCCCGCGTAGCCTGAGTTGGGCAAAGATCGGTCAAGCGGCGTTGTTGGTCGCGATCCCTGGCTATCTGATCCTGCGCGAGCCCGATCTAGGCACCACTTTGGTGTTCGGCTTCATCTTCTTGACGATGGTCTTCGTCTCGGGTGCGACTTGGAGGCAGATGGTCACTCTGCTGACGGCTGTGGTGCTTGGTTCGATTGCTGTCTTGCGGCTGGGGTTGCTCAGTGAGTATCAGATTCTGCGCTTGCAAGCTCTCCTCGATCAGGATCTTGACCCGCAGGGAGTGGGGTATCAGCTGATCCAGTCGAAGAATGCCATCGGATCGGGCCAGCTATTCGGGAAGGGCCTTCTCGAAGATGGCACGCTGACGGCGTTCGAGTACGTCCCCGAACAGCAGACCGACTTCATCTTCACGGCGGTGGGGGAGCAGCTCGGTTTCGTCGGCGGCGTTCTCGTCCTGGCCGCGTTTGCGGTTCTGGTCTGGCGCCTGCTTGTCATCGCGGCCAACGCCAGGGACCGTTTCGGTGCGCTCATCGCCGTCGGTGTGGCCGCCATGATGATGTTCCACGTCGTGGTCAACATCGGGATGACCATCGGGATCATGCCGGTCACCGGGCTTCCACTGCCGTTCCTGAGCCAGGGTGGCTCGTTCTACATGTCGATGACTTTGTCATTGGGCATCGTGAACTCAGTCTGGCTGATGCGCACCCCCGTCCCCGGCGAAAACCAACTCACCTAACCCCCGCCACCAGCAACCTCAGGTAATAGCGCCCAGATACGGTCCGAATAGCCTCAGCTTGAAGCTCGGATTCGGGAACCTGAGGCTATTGCGCCCAAATGTGGGCGTTATTACCTGAGGTTCGCAGGAGGGGGGAACGCGTTACGCTCGCTGACCATGTATCGGCGGAGTGCTGACGGCTGGGTTGAGGTCATTTGCGGGCCGATGTTCTCCGGCAAGAGCGAAGAGCTGATCCGGCGGGTGACCCGTTCCAAGATCGCTCGGATCCCGGTGCAGGTGTTCAAACCACAGCTCGACACGCGGTATGCGGATGAGGAGGTGGTCTCCCATTCGGCCCTGAAGGTGGAGGCCGAGCCTGTAGACGGTTCCCTCGAGCTGCTCCGTGCCATCAGCGACGCGACCGAGGTGATCGGCATCGACGAGGGCCAGTTCTTCGACGATGGCCTCGTTGACATCGTCGACAACTTGGCTGCCAAAGGCAAGCAAGTGATCGTCGCCGGGCTCGACACCGACTTCCTTCGCCGGCCGTTCGAGCCGATCCCCACTCTCTGCGACAGGGCCGAGTACGTGACCAAGATGCTCGCGGTTTGTCATCGATGCGGGGGCGCCGGCATGTACACCCAACGCATCGTGCATTCCGATGACCTGGTTGTGCTGGGTGCCACTGACGCCTACGAGGCCCGATGTCGCATGTGTTACGACCCGACTGAGCCGGAACAGCCGTCGCTCGGGCTTGGCGATGAGTAGGCATTCACCGGTCGTCTGGTAGTCTTTGGTTGTCCGCCGGACGCCAGTCTTTTTCTTTCTTGGAGTGTCATCCGCGATGACCGTCCACATTTTCAGGTCGTTTCTTTCGACCCTGACTGCGCTTCTACCCGGCAACCACTCGGTTGCGTCGGGTGTCTTCCGGCTGACTCCAGCCTTTGCGGGCCCACACCTCACCAGGAAACGAGGGGCCGGTGCCCGCTTCACAAACAGCTTGCAGAGGAGTGAATACTCATGGCTCTATTCAAGAGAAAGGGCCCCGAAATCGTACGGAAGTCCTCGTCAGAGGGGACTGTCGAGGAGCACAAGACCGTTCGGGTCAGAGGCCAGAAGGTCGAGGTCACGCGGGTAGAGGCGACTGCGCCCGCCAAGCCGAAGCAGGAACGCCGAAAGAACCGCTCCAAAGGGGGCGGCGGTTCGCCGAACAGATCGAGAAACGGAATCTCGACATCGAGGACCCGTTCCCGGCGCCCGGTGGACGATGAGATCATCCTTCCAACCGAGTCCGCCCGGAAGCAAATGCTGGTCTCGGTCAACTCGACCCAGACTCAGATAGTGATCCTCGAAGGGCCGGTGCTGGTTGAGCACTACGTGGCTCGCGAGGAGTCCAACACGGTCGCAGGCAACATCTACCTGGCGACCACTCGGAACGTCCTGCCCGGCATGGAAGCCGCCTTCCTCGATTTCGGCGCTTCCAAGAACGGTGTGCTCTACGCATCCGACGTGGCGTCACCCGGCTCGGGTGGCAGGTCCAACAAGCGGATCGAGCAGGTGCTCAAAGAAGGTGACGAGGTCTTGGTCCAGGTGACCAAAGATGCGATGGGCGCAAAGGGTGCCCGGCTCACCGGCATGCCGTCGCTGCCGGGCCGCTACCTGGTTCTAGTCCCGGACTCCGACAATGTCGGCATCAGTCGCCGGCTTCCCGATGAGGACCGCAACCGCCTGCGTGATGTGATCAACAAGGTGCGCCCTTCCGGGTTCGGGGTCATCGTCCGCACCGCGGCCCTGCACGCCACCGCCGAGGAGCTCGCCGCTGACATCTCTCGTCTGCTCAAGGATTGGGAGAAGATCCAGGAGGAGGCGGAATCGGGTGGGGGCCCGCGGCTGGTCCATGAGGAGCCCGAGCTTCTGATCAAGGTGATCAGAGAGCACTTCACGGCCGACTTCCGCAAGCTTCTGATCGACGACAAGCGGGCTTACGACGTGGTCCTCAAGTACCTCCAGGCCACGGCCCCGGACCTCGTGTCGAAGGTTCAGCTCTACGAGGACTCGATCGCGTTGTTCGATCGGTATCACGTCGACGACCAGTTGAAGAAAGCTCTCGACCGCAAGGTGTTCCTCCCTTCGGGCGGGCACTTGGTGATCGATCGAACCGAGGCATTGACCGTCATCGACGTCAACACCGGCAAGTTCGTCGGGTCGAGCACCCTGGAAGAGACGGTCCTCCAGAACAACCTCGAAGCTGCTGAGGAGATCGGGCGCCAGCTGAGGTTGCGCGACATCGGCGGGATCATCGTCATCGACTTCATCGACATGGAGACGATCGACAACCAACAGAAGGTGCTGCGTCGCCTCAAGGAGACTTTGGCCAGGGACAAGACAAGAACCCAGGTGTTTGACGTCTCGCATCTCGGCCTGGTCGAGATGACACGGAAGAACGTGTCGGCAGGGTTGCTGGAGCAGTTCTCCCACAAGTGTGAGCATTGCTCGGGACGCGGCGTGATCATCGACGAGACGTTCCGGCCCAAGGCCCCGACGGGATCTGACACCGAGCTTGGCTAAGGGCCCCCTCGGAATTAGCATTTACTCCCGATCCCACCTTCCCGGAGAGGTTTCCTTATGTACGCCATCATCCGCGCCGGCGGCAAGCAGGCCAAGGTGTCGTCGGGTGACGTCATCGACATCGAGCGAGTCAAGTCAGACGACGAGAAGCTGACCTTCTCGCCGTTGCTCGTGGTGGACGACGACGGCACTGCGGTGTCTGACAAGACCGTCTTGTCGAAGGCGACTGTCACCGCGAAGGTTCTCGGTGAGTCGGCCGGGCCCAAGATCGACATCTTCAAGTACAAGAACAAGTCGGGGTACCGACGCCGTCAGGGTCATCGCCAGAAGTACACCCGAATCGAGATCACCGGCATCAAGGTGCCGGCAGGCTCGAAGAAGAAAGCCACGCCGAAGAAGGCCGAGAAGGCCGCGGCCGAAGAGGAGTAGACAATGTCGAAGACAAAAGCAGGCGGTTCCTCCAAGAACGGCCGCGATTCAGCGGCGAAGCGTCTCGGTCCCAAGGTTTTTGACGGCGAGTTCGTCAGTTCCGGCGCGATTCTCGTGCGTCAGCGCGGGACACGCATCCACCCGGGTGACAACGTCGGCAAGGGCAAGGACGACACTCTGTTCGCCACAGCTTCTGGCACCGTCAAATACGGTGTTCGCAACAACCGTCGCCTCGTTTCGGTGACCCCCGAGTAGCCACAGCCTGCAAGGGCGACGCAAGTCGCTCCTTGTGACGTGTCGCTCGCGGAGCGAAGCCACGCTCAAGGGACACACATGTTCATCGACCAAGTACGCGTCAGCCTCCGCCCCGGCAACGGTGGTGCGGGGGTTGTCTCGTTTGCGAGGGCAAAAGGCAAGCCCAAGGGAAAGCCGGTGGGAGGCAACGGCGGTGCCGGCGGTTCGATCTATCTGCGAGCCGACTCTTCTGTGGCCACCCTGCTTCGCTACAAGCGCAATCCACACCACTCCGCCGGGAACGGAACCCACGGTGAAGGCGACCTCCGGCACGGCAAGCGCGGCGAGGACTTGGTGTTGCCGGTTCCTCTCGGAACCACGGTGACCGATGACAACGGAGCGCTCATCGCCGACCTGGTCGAAGAAGGCCAAGAGGTCGAAGCGGTCCGAGGTGGCAGGGGAGGGCTGGGGAATGCCGCTTTCGTCAGCCCGGGGAACCGGGCCCCAGGTGTGGCGGAGCAAGGAGAGTACGGGCGGGAGCTCTGGTTCACGCTCGAGTTGAAACTGCTGGCCGATGCCGCACTTATCGGCTTCCCCAATGCTGGGAAGTCGACGTTGATATCGAAGGTCTCGGCTGCCAAGCCAAAGATCGCCGACTACCCATTCACCACCCTGGAGCCAAACCTCGGCGTCGTCAATGTCGACGGCCGTGAGTTCGTGCTCGCCGACATCCCGGGTCTCATCGAGGGTGCCGCCGAGGGGAAAGGGCTCGGGCATGAGTTCCTTCGCCACACCGAGCGGGCCCGCGCGCTGGTGTACTTGCTCGATCCGGCCGAGACCCAAACGGCGACGCCGTCAGAGCAGTTGGACGTCTTGTCACGCGAGATCGCCGACTACTCGTCTGAGCTGGCAGCGAGGCCGAGTTTGGTTCTGGTGAACAAAGCCGACCTTGGCCTTGACGTCAAGGTGGAGGCAATCGAGCTGTCTGCCCTCACCGGTGACGGCATCGAGGAGGCGCTTCACGCCATTGCCGACCTCGTCGATCGCGCCCAGCGGGAAGCACCCGAACGTCGCGGTTACATCCTGTACCGGCCGCTTGGCCCCGGCTTCGAGATCGCCCGCGAGGAAGACGCTTGGCGTGTGATCGGCATGGCTGCCGAACGGGCAGTTCGCTTCGCCGACCTCACTTTGGACGAGGCTGCTGACATGGCTGCCAAGAGGCTTTCCAGGCTCGGTGTCGATGATGCGTTGGAAGCCGCCGGCGCCGAGCGAGGCGATGAGGTTCGGATCGGGGACCTGGCTTTCGAGTTCATCCCGGAGCACTTCGAGGAGGAGTGAGCCGCGGTTGATTGGCGCCCTGTGCCGGTACCGTTCAGGTCATGAGGTTCTTCGCCGTCTTCGCCTTGGTGGCTCTCGCCGAGATGGCGACCTTCTTCTGGGTCGAGTCGAGGATCGGCTTGGCGTGGGCCCTTGGCCTCGCCCTTTCGACGGCCATCGTCGGTTCGGTGTTGGTCAGGCGAGCGGGAGTGTCCGTTCTCCGACGACTCCGGCAACGTGTCGGCGAGGGTCAGGTCCCGGGTCGCGAGCTTAGTGACGGTGCCGCCGTTCTCGTGTCCGGCGCTTTCTTGATCTCCCCTGGATTCATCACCGACATCCTCGGCTTCTTGCTTCTTGTCCCGGCTGTTCGAGCTCTTGTCTACCGCCAGGTCTCACGGCGTTTCAGCTCCCGGGTGCAGGTCTTTACCTCGGGGTTCCAGCCGCCTGTAGGTGGCCAGGACGATGGTGACGTCATCGACGTCGAGGGCTACGAGTAGGTGATCAGCGGCGCCAGAGGTCTTTGGTGAGCAAGACCAGGACCGGGAAGATCTCGAGCCGGCCAACGATCATCAGACCTGACAGCAGCCACTTGGCCAGGTAGGGAAGGTCCGCGTAGTTGCTGATCGGCCCCACTTCTCCCAACCCGGGGCCGATGTTCCCTATCGAGGCAGCAACGGCCGAGCCGGCGGTCACCAGATCGAGCTGGTCGGTGGCGAGATTGGCGTCGATGAAACCCAGGAGGAATGTCCCCGTCATGAACAGGAACATGTAGAAGAGGAAGTACGACTGCACCGCTTCGATCACCGGGTCGGTGACGCGCTGTGAGCCAAACCTGGTGACGAAGATCGCCTTCGGGTGGACCAGTCGCCGCAGGTCCGCATAGGCGGCTTTGGAGAGGACACCGATGCGGAAAGTCTTCATGCCTCCTGCCGTCGAGCCGGCCATTCCTCCGAGGAACATCAGACCCACCACCATTATCTGGAGCGCCGGCCTCCAGACGCCGAAGTTGTCTGAGGCGAAACCGGTGGTTGTGACCAGTGACACCGTGTTGAAAGCCGCTGTCTGGAAGGCGGCCATCGGGGCGAAGTCTTGAAGCAGGCCTCCGGCCACGATCACGACGGCCAGCACGATGATCAACGCATAGAGGCGGAACTCTGAGTTTCGCCAGTACTCGAAAGGCCGCCGCCAAGCTCGGAAGTGGAGGGCGAACGAGACGCCGGCGATGAACATGAAGACCGTTATCACCCATTTGGTGTAGTTGCTGAATTCGGCGATTGAGCTGGCTTCGGTCCCGAAGCCTCCCGTCGACATCGTGGTCATCGAGTGGATCACAGCCTGGAATCCGGTCATGTCGCCGGCCCACAACAAGATCACCTCGATGAGGGTCAGCACGACGTAGACCAGCCAGAGACGCTTCGCGGTCTCCTGGAAGCGTGGTGTCAGGCGGTCCGGGGTGGGGCCGGGTGACTCTGCTCTCGCCAACTGCATCCCCCCGGTGCCCAACAGGGGAAGGATGGCCACACCGAGGACGATGACCCCCATGCCACCCAGCCACTGTGTCATCGCTCTCCAGAAGGAGACTCCGTAGGGGAGGGTCGACGGGTCGCTGAGGATCGAGGCTCCGGTTGTGGTGAAGCCGGAGGCGGTCTCGAAGATCGCGTTTGAGATGTCGGGGATCGTCCCGGTGATGAGGTAGGGGAGCGCCCCAAAGATCGAGAAGACGAACCAGGCGAGCCCGACGGTGGCGAAGCCCTGTTTCACAGTTATCGACTCGGGACGCCTGACCAGGCGCCTTGTCGCATAGCCGAAGACGGCCGTGATCCCGGCTGAGACGCCGATCTGGAGCGCGGTGGTGTGCTCGCCGTAGATCGTCGAGATCAGAGCCGAGACGGTCATGGCGATGGCCACGAACAACAGGACCGACCCAAGTACGTAGGCCACCGTCTTGAGGAGGGTCAGCGTCGGCCGACTGCCTTCCTTCTTGCTCTTGACGGTCATGCCATGAAGAGCCCCACGGACTCTTCGATGTCACGTGGGAGCGAGAAGAAGATGACGTGGTCCCCGGGGCGAATGACCGTTGACCCGTCGGGCACGAACGTCGTGCCATTGCGCGAGATGCCGCCGATGATCACCCCGACCGGAAGCTCCAGATCGAGGAGGCTCTTGTTGCACGCCTTCGACTTTGCCTCTACCTCCACCTCGATGGCTTCGGCGTCGGTGTCTGAGAAGGTCGCCACCATCTCAACCTGTCCGGCGCGAACGAATCGGAGGATGGCGGAGGCCGCCATCAGCCTGGAGGACACTGCCGCGTCGATGCCCACACCCGAAAGCAGGCCGACATAGGAGATGCGATTGAATCTGGCGATCACCATGCCAGCGCCGCTGGCCTTGGCGACAAGGCAACCCAGAAGGTTCACCTCGTCCCAGCCGGTGAGCCCGACTGCGACGTCTTTCGGCCCGAGGTCCAAGTCGCCGAGCACGTCGGGGTCTGTGGGGTCGCCACAGATGACGAGAGCCTGGGAGTGTCTTGAGGCAAGGACGCTGCACCGGTCCATGTCCTCATCGACGATCACCACACTCAACCCGGCATCGGCCATCTGATCAGCGGCCAGTTCGGCGAGCCGGGTTCCGCCCATGATGATGGCGCGGTCGAGGCTCCTTCGACGGAGGCCGAGCAGGCGAGTGGCGTCGTCGACTCGGTCGTCCGTGGTCATGAGAAGTGCGTGATCGCCGGCCTTCACGAGTGTGTCACCGTGAGCGACGATGGTGCGTCCGTCCCGTACCAGTGCCGCGACAACCCAGCCCCATTCCGCTTGCCGAACTCGGAGCTGGCGGAGCGGGCCGGCGGTGATCGCAGCGTTGGGCGCGACGATGCCGCCAACCATTACCAGCTTCCCATCGGCGAACTGGATCAGCTCGGAGGCACCGCCCAGTCCGACGATGTCGACCAACTCCTCGGCGGCGGTTGCCGACGGGTCGATGACGACATCGACACCGAGCCGGTCCGCTCCCTCTCGGATCTCCGAGTCTTCGATCCTGGCGATGGTGGTGCGAGTTCCCAGCTCAGTGGCCGTGAAACAGGCGAGGACGTTGGCGCCGTCGGAGTCGGACACGGCGATGAGGAGGTCTGCTTTGGAGGCACCGGCCTCCTCCAGGGCTTGCGCAGAAGCTCCGTTGCCATGGATGACGAGAGCGTCAATCGACTCCTGGAGTTGGGCGGCTCGCCGCTCGTCGTCTTCCAGCACGACAACGTCTTGGCCTTCCGATGACAGCCTCTCGGCAAGATAGGAACCGACAGCCCCGGCACCCACGATGATTATTCGCATTTCCGCCTGATTCGTGTCAGCACAGAAGCTTCAGGCTAACTCTGCAACGGGAAAATCCGATGCCCAATCTGGCCCTCCGGGGAGCCATCCGTACAATGAGATGCTCACTTCCAGGAGATACATGGATTTTGAAAGTCCCGCCGGCATAGCTGAGGCGCTCACGGGCGTCGGCTATCTGCCAGATCACCGGATCAGCCAGGTTGTCTTTCTGGCTGCTCAACTCGGAAAGCCTGTTCTGGTGGAGGGCCCGGCAGGCGTGGGCAAGACAGAGTTGGCCAAGTCTGTGGCCAAGGTCACCGGCAGAGACCTGATCAGGCTGCAGTGCTACGAGGGACTCGACGAGGCCAAAGCGCTGTATGAGTGGAACTATAAGAAACAGCTGCTCCGGATTCAGGCCGATGTGGATCACGATTGGGATGAGATCTCCCATGACATCTTCTCTGAGGACTTTCTGCTCGAGCGCCCGCTGCTGGAGGCGATCCGGGCCGATGAGCCCGTTGTCCTGCTGATCGACGAAGTCGACCGCGTCGAAGTCGAGACAGAGGCTCTCCTGCTGGAGATCCTCTCCGACTTCCAGGTCTCGATCCCGGAGCTGGGGACGATGAGCGCTCACAGCCAGCCTCTCGTCTTCCTGACTTCCAACAACACCCGGGAGTTGAGTGAGGCGCTGAAGCGCCGCTGCCTGTTCTTGCATATCGACTACCCCGATCCTGAGCGCGAGACAGAGATCCTGAGCGCACGTGTCCCCGGCTTGTCAGACCATCTTGCCGAGCAGGTGGCCAAGGTGGCGCGGTCGATCCGGAGTCTCGACTTGAAGAAGTCGCCGTCGGTGTCGGAGACGATCGACTGGGCGCGAACCCTGATCGCCTTGTCTGTCGAGGACGTTGACGAGGAGATACTTGGTGACACGTTGCACGTGCTGCTCAAGTATCAGACCGATATCGAGAAGGCCGCCAAGGAACTCACCAACACGCCGGCGAGCTGATGGTCGGTGTCATCACCGGGTTCATCGACGAACTGCGAGAAGCCGGTGTCCCCGTGTCGATGGTGGAGACCATCGACGCCATGCAGGCGGTAGAGGCGGTTGATGTCGGTGAGCGAGTGGCTCTCCGCGAGACGCTGAGGGCGACACTCGTCAAGAACCAGAGACACGAGCGTGCCTTCGACACAGCCTTCGACATCTACTTCTCAACCGTTCCTCCTCCGCCGAGCCAGCCCGACGAGACAGAGGACCCGCTGTCGCCCGACGATCTGCCCCAGTCCCTTCCTGCCGACCGTGACTTCGACCAGCCCGAGTTCAGCCTCGATCAGCTTCTCGAGTCTCTGTTGGAGGCGTTGGCGGGCCTGGACAGCGATGCGATGCGGCGTGGTGCCCGGGAGGCGGTGGAGCAGCTTGCCGGGATGGAGCCTGGTCGCCCCGTAGGTGGCACCTACTACTTGTATCGGACCTTGCGCCGGCTCGACCTGGCCGAGCTGGAGGCGCAGCTGATCGAGGCGATGATCGGTGATCAGGATCTCACCGACTTCGAGCGCAGGCTTCTCGAGGAGGACGTCCAGGCTCGGCTTGAAGCTTTGCGTGAGGAGATCCAGGAAGAGATCCGGCGACGCCTCGTCGCCGACCGTGGCCGTGAGGCAGTAGCACGCACCCTTCGTCGCCCGCTCGTTGAAGACGTCGATCTCATGCATGCCACCAGCAACGAGCTAGCGGACATGGAAGCCGCGATCGGCCCTTTGACCCGGAAGCTGGCGGCGCGGCTGGCCAGGCGTCGGAAACGGCGCACCGGCCGGCTCGACTTCCGTCGCACCGTCAGACGCTCGCTGGCGACCGGGGGAGTTCCCGCTGACCCTCAGTTCAGGCATCCCCGGCCGCATCGGCCGGAGGTCTGGCTGCTCTGTGACATCTCGGGGTCGATGGCGACTTTTTCTCGATTCACCCTCCAGTTCACCCATGCCATGTCGACCCACTTCTCCAAGCTCAGGTCGTTCGCCTTTGTCGACACGGTCGATGAGGTAACCGACTTCTTCGGTCCTGGCATCGACTTCGGATCTGCTGTGGGGCGGATCACGACGGAGGCCGAGGTTGTCTGGCTGGACGGCCACTCTGACTACGGAAACTCCCTGGAGACTTTCTACGCCAGGTACGGCTCCCAGCTCACGCCGCGCACCACGGTCTTGATCACAGGAGACGCCCGGAACAACTATCGCCCTCCCCGAGACGCCGTGCTCGACGATGTCGCCAAGGCGGCTCGTGCAGTGATCTGGCTGAATCCGGAGCCCCATACCTATTGGGACACGGGGGATTCGACGATGTCCCACTATGCGAAACATTGCACCTCGGTGCATGAGGTGCGGACGTTGCGCCAACTCGAGGAATTCGTCGAGAACCTGACGCTGCCTGCCGGAATCGGTTCACAGAAAGGCTAAACCGGGAGAGCCATGGTGCCGATTAAGTGCCAAGGCCCACGCAAGCGGGCTTTGGACATTGAGGTATCAAATGGGCTCACGCATTCTGGTAGTTGAGGATTCGGCCGTCATCCGGCGGTTGATTGAGGTTTGTCTCCGTGCCGCCGACCTCGAGATCGTCACCCGCGACGACGGGAAGACGGGTCTCTCGGCAGTCGGCTCAGAGTCGCCCGACCTCGTGGTTCTCGATATCGGGTTGCCGGGCATGGACGGCTGGGAAGTCCTCGATCGAATCCGCAGGGATGCGGTCACGAAAGAGATCCCGGTTGTCGTGCTGACGGCACACGCCGAGGAGGAGTCACGTCGCCGAGCGAACGAGGGTGGTGCCGACGCTTTCGTCACTAAGCCCTTCCAACCCAACGACTTCCGCTCCACAGTCCTCTCCCTACTCGAGTAACCCCTTCCTGCAACCTCAGGTAATACGGACCAAATACGGGCCGTATCGCCTCAGGTTTGCCGCACCGCCGACCAACGTGAGGTCATAGAGCCCATATACGGGCGCTATTACCTGAGGTTCGCGGACGGGGGGTGGCGGAGGTGGGGGTAACGTGCTCGGCTGTGACTGCCCAGCCTGTTCTTCCTTCCTTCTTGGGAGCCCCCGTGCAACGACGGGAGGACCCAGCCCTCATCACCGGCACCGCCCGCTACGTGGACGACCTCTCTCCGGAGGGCACCCTCCACCTGGCCCTGGTCCGATCACCGTTACCTCACGCTCTCGTCACCGAGATCGATATCGAGGCCGCCTCTGAGATGCCCGGCGTGTGGGACATCATCACGCCCGACGATGTCGCGGATGCCTCGATGTCTCCCCGGGCGAATCCGGGCCGCAACGTCCCAGCCCGTTTCCCGCTGGTCCAAGGCAAGGTGCTGATGCCGGGTGATCCGGTGGCAGCGGTCATCGCGGAGACTCCAGATCAGGCGAGAGACGCCGCAGATCTCGTCTTCGTCGACTATGAGCCCCTTGACGTGGTTGGTGATGCCGAGCAGGCACTCGACGCGCCACCTATCCACTCCGACCTCGACACCGACTCCAACGTCGCCTACGACAGGTCGAAGGGAGACCGCGCTGCGTTTGAGGCCGTCGACGGCTCGGTGAAGCTCAGCGGGCTGGTGGAGCACCCCCGGGTCAGCCCGGCTCCGATGGAGAACAGGGTGGTTCTCGCCGAGTGGAAGGAAGGTGGCCTCACCGTTCACCTGTCCTCTCAAGGCCCTTCTCACATGCAGCAGCAGTTCGCCCGGGACTTCGGACTTCCTCAGACTTCGGTGCGGGTGATCACCCCGTTCGTCGGTGGCGCCTTCGGTGCCAAGTTCGACGCCGCCGAGGAGGACTACCTGGCGATCCTGGGTGCGAAGCGCACCGGGCGCCCGGTGAAGTGGACCGAGACGAGACGCGAGCACATGCTCACCATCGGCCACGGCCGAGCCCAGCGGCATCGCTACGAGGTAGTTGCCGACGACGACGGCAAGATCAAAGCCCTCTGGATAGACAGCCTCATCGACATCGGCTGCCGCGCCCGGTACATCCCGTTCACGGAGCTGACGCCGAGGATCGGGACCGGGAACTACGTGATTCCCGTCTACGGCTGGAGGATGCGAGGCGTCTTCACAAACCGTGCGCCACGCGGCATCTACAGGGGAGCGGGACGGCCGGAAGCGACACTGACGATCGAGCGGGTGATCGACGCTGTCGCCCACGCGACAGGCATAGATCCAGCCGAAGTGAGACGGCGCAACTTCATCCAGCCCGATCAGTTTCCGTATCACTCATCAGGCGGAGCCGAGCTTGGCGGCTACAAGTTCGACACCGGTGACTACGAGCCCGCCCTCGACAAATTGCTGGAGGTCGCCGACTACGAGGGGCTGAGGCGCCGGCAGGCAGAGGCACGATCAGAGGGAAAGCTGATGGGTGTTGGCATCGCCGCGTACGTGGAGATATGCGGCTTCGAGGATTGGGGAGCTGCCCGGATCGCAGTGCAGCCCGACGGCTCGGTGACAGTTTTTGTCGAGACCCTCGACCAGGGCCAGGGCCACCGAACGACCTTCGCCCAGCTGGTGGCCAGCGTGTTGGGCCTGAATGTCGACGATGTGACTGTGCTCAACGGCGACACCACCTCGAGCCCTTATGGATGGGGGACTTCGGGTAGCCGGTCCGTCGCTCATGGCGGCTCGGCGAGTCATGCAGCTGCCGAGAAGGTGGCGGTCAAAGCCAAGAAGATCGCCGCGCATCTTCTCGAAGCCTCGGAGGCTGACATCGAGTTGACCGATGGCCTGGCCAAGGTGGTGGGCACGGATGTCTCGGTCCCGTTCGCCAAGGTTGCCTCCTCGGCTATTCGCGGCGATGTGCCGGAAGGTGTGACTCCTGGTCTCGACGAGGAGGTTCATGTCAAGTCGGGTGGCTTCAACTTCCCGTTCGGGATGCATCTCGCCGTGGTCGAGATCGACCGTGACACCGGGTCGCCGACTCTCACCGAGATGTGGGCCGTCGACGACGCCGGCAACATCATCAACCCGATGCTCGCCGATGGCCAACGGCACGGAGGATTGGCCCAGGGGATAGGGCAAGCTCTTTGGGAGCAGGTCATCTACGACGAGGACGGCAACCTCGTCACCTCGTCCTTCATGGACTACCTGCTGCCTTCGGCGGTGTCGCTGCCGTCCTTTGGCCTCGACGCCACCGTGACCACGACTCCCACCAACCCGCTCGGAGCCAAGGGGGTCGGCGAGGCAGGGGCGATCGGCTCGACACCCGCTGTGATCAATGCGGTTTCCGATGCGCTCGACGGTGCTGAAGTCCAGGTGCCGCTGACGGCATCACAGATCTGGAGCCACATCAACTGAGCTTCGGCCAAGCGATGAAACACCGTCGAAACATCCGGGTCATAACCTGAGCTGATGACGACGGCTGCCAGGATCCCAAGAGCGCAGATCGGGGTCCTCGGTGTCATCACCATCGCTGCCTACGGCTGTTGGTTCTACGCCTTCGGGGTTCTGTTCGACCCGATCCTCGCGGACACCGGCTGGAGCGAGCCGTCGTTGGCGGTCGCCTTCTCGGTCTCCTCGCTGTTGAGCGGAGCAGGCTCCATTCCTGGTGGCTGGATGCTCGACCGTTTCGGGAGCAGGGGAGTGTTCGGTCTCGCCGCCATAGTGACGCTGGCCGGCTTTCAGGTCGCCGCCGGCACGTCGGACATCATCGTTTTCACAGTCTCCAGCTCCATCGCCGGTGGCACGCTGGGTGCTCTCGCCTTCTATCACGTGACCCAGACGACAGCGGTGCGGATCAGCCCGAGGTCGAAGGATCGGGCCATTGCCGTCTTGACCATCTGGGGTGCATTCGCCAGCGCCATTTACATGCCGATCGCTGCTCTCCTGGTGGAGCCGTTGGGCTGGCGGCCCACCCTGCGCATAGTCACAACTTCGGCCGTGATCGCACTTGCCGTCGGGGCTATCACGATCTCGACGAAGACCACCGACATGCCCGGCTCCCGGCATGTGTTCACCGAGCTGTGGGAGTCGGTGAAAGGAAACTCGACTCGACGTTTTCTGATAGCGCAGGGTTTGGCTGGGATCGGTGTCTCGACGGTTCTGGTCTATCAAGTGCCTGCCATGACCGCCGCAGGCCTGCCCCTGGCGGCGGCCAGCTTCTGGGCGGGGGCTCGCGGCTTCAGCCAGCTTCTGGGGAGGCTGCCACTGATGCCGATCGTGAATCGTTTCGGGGTGATCAACTCACTGCGGCTTTCCTACGTGGCCATCGCTGTCGGAATGGTCGTCCTCGCTTTCGCCGGCAACCCAGTCCTCGCCGCGGTGTATGCGGTCCTCGCTGGATTCGGGGTCGGTGCGACCTCGCCGCTCATCGGGATGAACTCAGCCGAGTTGTTCGGTGAGAAGAGCCTGGGCACGGCAATGGGCGTGCTCTACATGGTCTTCTCGATGATGGGGGCTGTCGGGCCCGCCATCTCCGGATTCGTTGCAGACGCGACCGGCTCACGATCGCTCCCGGTGTTGCTGGCGGCTGCCGTCACAGCACTGGCGGCACCAATGCTCAGCTCGAATCAGCCTCGATGAGCTCGCCTAGCCGCTCGATCAGGTCGACGACACGATTGGAGTAGCCCCACTCGTTGTCGTACCACGACATCACCTTGACCAGATTGCCCCCGAGGACGTGTGTCCCGGCGGCGTCGAAGATCGAGGAGTGTGGGTTGCCGATGATGTCTGTTGAGACGATGGCGTCTTCGTTGTATTCGAGGATCCCGGCGAGGGGCCCTTCGGCGGCCGCCTTCACGGCCGCGTTCACCTCTTCGACCGTGACGTCTTTCTCCAACTCGACCACCAGGTCGACGGTCGACCCATCGGGCACCGGGACACGCATCGCCATCCCGTCGAGCTTGCCGTCCAGCTCGGGTAGCACTTTGCCCACCGCCTTGGCCGCTCCGGTTGTGGTCGGGATGATGTTCTCGGTTGCCGCACGGCTCCGTCTCAGGTCGGCGTGTGGCACGTCGGCCAGCCGCTGGTCGTTGGTGTAGGCGTGGACCGTCGTCATCACTCCGCTCTTGATCCCGAACTCGTCGTCGAGCACCTTGGCCAGCGGCGCCAGGCAGTTGGTGGTGCATGAGGCGTTGGACACGAGGAGGTCGTCGGCTCCCAACACCTCGTCGTTGACGCCGAGCACCACGGTCTCGTCGATCTCGTCTTTGGCCGGGACGGTGAGGATCACTCGCTTGGCTCCGGCTTCGAGATGCTGTTCGAGGGCGGCGCGGTCGCGGAAGACACCGGTGGCTTCGATGACCACGTCGACGCCCAGCTCCTCCCACGGGAGCTGTGAAGGGTCACGCTCCATCAGCATCTGGATCTCGTGCTCGCCGACGGTCATCACGCCGTCGGCGACGCTCACCTCTTGGCCGAAGCGTCCCATGACCGAGTCGTACTCGAGGAGGTAGGCGAGGATGTCGTCGTCGGAGAGGTCGTTGATGGCGACCACTTCGATGTCGGACTCGGGACGGGAGGCGATGATCCGGAAGACGTTCCGCCCGATTCGCCCGAAACCGTTTATTGCGACTCTCATTCGGATGCTCCGTTCAGTTGATCTCCCATGACGGCGGCGACCTCGACGGCGCGGTGCGAGTATCCCCATCCGTTGTTGAACCATGTGATGGTCTTGACCATGCGGTTCCCTATCACCATCGTCGCCAGACCGTCATAGATGCCCGAGTGTGAGTCGAGCCTCACGTCGGAGGAGACGATGGGGTCTTCGACATACTCGATGACTCCTGAGTACCGGCTCTCGATGGCGCTGCGGACTTCACGGTTGACTTCTTCGATGTTCACGTCTCTTTGAACCTCGGCGACCATGTCGATATTCGACCCGTCTGGGACGGGGACGTTCATCGAGGTGACCGAGATCTTGTCTGCCAACTCGGGGAGGGCTTGGGCGATCACTTCGGCTGAGTTGGTGTCGGTCGGGATGATGTTCTCGCCGGATGCCCTGCTGGTCCGGTAGGAGTCGGTGGGCACGTCAGCGAGCCGACCGGAGTTGGACATGGCTTTGACGGTGGTCATGTAGGCGCGTTTGAGCCCGAAAGCCTGGTCGAGGGCTTGGAGGATGGGAGCGGCGGCGTTGGACGTGTTGGAGCCCAGCGCCACGATCGACGGCTTCTCTTCGAGGATCTCATCGTTGATTCCCCGTAGGAGCAGAGGAATGTTGCCCGGTGTTGTCGGGCTCGAAGTGAGGATCGCTCGCTTGGCCCCGCTTGCCAGATGGCCGGAGAGGCTCTCCTGGTTGAGGTATCGGCTGGTGGTGTCGACCACAACATCCACTTCGGCATCGGCCCAAGTCGTCTCGGCTGGTGTCCGGGCCGAGCCGAAAGCCACCTTCTTGCTGCCGTATGTGAGGTGACCGTCGCCGAACTCCACAGGGAGGGGGAACCGCCCGTAGATCGAGTCGTACTTGAGGAGATAGGTCAGGCCTGTCGGGTCGGCGATGTCGTTGATCGCGACCACATCCAAGTCGTCCCGGTCGTGGAGAAGCCTGAACATGTTCCGGCCGATCCGGCCGAAACCCATCAAGCCCAAACGGGTAGTTGTCATCGGTTCCTTTCGTGCAGCGGCCCAAGGTAATGGCCAACCCCCTGGCGGTCGTAATTCTCAGTAGATACGTTGACAGCAGGGGAGGTGGAGTTGTTCTTGGTGATGGCCATCGCAGCCGTTTGCATCTCTGCTCCGGTGAACGGGGCGGTGATCGAGCCGTATTCCCCGAACGGCCAATACTCGGGCCATTGGGGTGTGGATTTCGCAGCGAAACTCGGTGACCCGGTCAAGGCACCGGCCACGGGGCGTGTCACCTTTGCCGGCTCGGTGGCCGGCACCAAGTCGGTGACCATCGAGCCGGTCCCGGGCGTGAAGCTTTCTGCCTCGTATCTGGAAACGGTGGGAGTGGTGCGCGGCGAGTGGGTCAAGCGCGGTTCGGTGATCGGCACCGCAGGCCTGGAGCGGGGGAGACCGGGTGTTCATCTCTCCCTCCGGATCAAGGGCCGGTATGTGGATCCTGAACGCCACTTGGGATGTGTCGACACCGATATCACACGGGCGCTCCGCCTGGTCACGCCTCCCCGGCCCTATCCTCGATCTCGTGCGCACAGGGATACTGGGGGGGACGTTCGACCCGATTCACATCGCCCACCTCCACGCCGGAGAGACGGCGTTGCATCAGGCCGAGTTGGACCGGGTGTTGTTCATCCCGGCAGGCGATCCCTGGCAGAAAGCCGATAGAGATCTCTCCCCGGCGGCAACCAGGCTGGAGATGACCAGGCTGGCCGTCGAGGGGCTGGAAGGCTTTGACGTCGACGACCGTGAGGTGTCTCGTGACGGCGCCACGTACACCGCCGACACTCTGGAGAGCTTCCCCGACGACGAGGAGCTGTTTCTCATCTTGGGTGCCGATGCCGCACTCGGCCTCGAGACGTGGGATCGGCACGAGCTGGTGACACAGCGCGCGACGATCCTGGTGGTGCCCCGGCCGGGGACCGATTCGATGGCTGTGGCCGACACCCTTCCCGATGCCGTCTTCTTGGACATGGCCGTCCTCGAGATCTCCAGCACCGACATCAGGAACCTGACCAGGGACGGCCAGCCTTGCCGCTGGCTGCTCCACGGTGCGGTCCACTACTACATCGCCGAGAACGGTCTCTACCCGGATCGCCGCCAGGCACCTAGGGACTAGAGGTACCTAGAGTGCTGGATTCCACAGTTGTGAAGGAGCGGTCGTAGAGCAGAGTGTCGATCTGGCCAAGATGGCGGCAGACGCCATCTTCGATGCCAAGGGGAGAGACATAGTGCTGCTCGATGTCGAAGAGTCGTTCTTTCTGTCCGACGTGTTCGTGATCGCCACCGGCACCTCCCGGCCCCACGTTCAAGCTCTTGCCGAGCGTGTCGAGGAGAAGCTGAAACTCAACCTCGAGATGAAGCCGCTTCGTGTCGAGGGCAGCTCGGAGGCGGAGTGGGTCCTTGTCGACTACGGCGACATCATCATCCACCTGTTCCAGGAGAGCGCCCGTGAGTTCTATTCGCTGGAGCGTTTGTGGGGTGACTCGGAGCGCATTGGCTGGGAGGAGCCCGTAGCCAGCGACGGCTGAGTTGAGACGTTGATTATACAAGCGTATAATCAACACCCGATATGCCTCGCCCTGATCTCACAGAGGAGAGAACCGCCCAGATACTTGACGCTTTCGCCGACTGCATAGGCAAGAGCGGGGTGGCTGCGACGTCGTTGCAGGACGTTGCCGATGGTGCCGGTGTGCACAAGAGCATCATCCGCCACTACGTGGGGAGCAAGGAAGATCTGGTCAATGCCCTGACGGTGCGCACCGTCGACGAGTACAGGGTGGAGCTGCAAGAGGTCCGTGATGCTCAGTCGGGTGCCAAGCGTCTCGGTCGTTTCGTCGATTTGATCTTCGAGACCGAAGGCGACGCCTTCGAGCTTGCGCTGTTCGACTCGGTATCGCGCTCGTCGGGCGACTTCCCCGAGGCGTACGCGCTTGTGGAGGAGTTGGTGGGGGAGGTCCTCAAGTCGCTCATTGAAGAGCTGAGACTCGCTTTCCCCGCTGCCGCTGACGCCTCCACAGATGTGGTCGGCGTAGGAGTGTGGGGGATGGCCCTGGCCGCAGAAGTGGTGGGTGCCGAGCAGAAGGAGTTGGTGGTCGGTCTGCGTGTTGCAGCTGACCGGTTGATCGAGACGTTGGGAGACGCCGCGTGAGTGAGATGAAGAACCTGTCGCTGTGGTCGATGACCAAGAGGTTCCGCTGGCGAATATCGGTGACGCTGGGGATCGTGCTGGTGGAAGCACTCCTCACTCTGCTGTTCCCGTTGTTCATCGGTCTGGCTGTCAACGACCTGGTCGACGACAACTACGGCGGGGTGATCGCACTCGCCGGGCTCGGTGTCGCCGCGTTGGTGGTGGGCTCTAGCCGGCGTTTCTATGACACCAGGACCTACGCCAGCATCTACAAGACGGTTGCCGTCGAGATGGTCGAGAACGAGAAGAAGCGCGGCACCAACGTTTCCAAGATCACGGCGCGGTCGAACCTGCTCACCGAGTTCGTCGAGTTCATGGAGAACTCGATGCCAGAGATCGTCGCAGCGGTCATCTCGGTTGTCGGGACGCTGATCATCCTGGCGTCGATCGACATCCAGGTGTTCTTGGCCTCACTCGGCCTGGCGGTGATCGCGGCGCTCATCTACATCGTGACCGGCCGCCTCAACTTGCGTCTCAACACCGGCTACAACGACGAGTTGGAGCGTCAGGTCGAAGCAATAGCTGACGGCAGCAAGAGCGGCCTGGCTCACCACTACTCCCAGCTGATGAACTGGAACATCCGGCTTTCCGATCTGGAGACCTGGAACTTCTCACTGTTCTTCGTCGGTGTGATCGGCCTGATCGCTTACACGCCGCTGGCTTTGGTGACCGGTGGGATCGAGGCTGGATTCGTGATCTCAGCCTTGATGTATGTCTTCGACTACGTGCAGGGCTTGATGGCCATGCCGTTGCATGTCCAGCAAGCGATCCGTCTCACCGAGATCTCCCGTCGTCTCAGCCAGTCTTCTGAAGCTGAAGTCGTCGAAGGATGAGCGAGCAACTGACCGAACAGTCGGCGCCGACCCAAGAGTCGGCCCGTAACACCAGTCTCGACCTGATCCGGGGTGTTGCCGTCTTGGGCATCTTGGTCATGAACGCGGTCTCGTTCGGACTGGCCGAAGCCGCCTACAACAACATCAGCTTCGACGGCATCAGCAACTGGCTCGACTGGGTGGTTGGTGTCTTTGGCGAGGTGTTCGTCGACCAGAAGTTCATGGGATTGTTCTCGGCGTTGTTCGGAGCCGGGATCGTGCTGTTCGCTGATCGTGCCGAGATGAAAGGACGGGGGCCGGTACGGCTCAGCCTGTGGCGCAACTTCCTGCTGCTGTTGATTGGACTGCTGCACACGCTGGTTTGGGAAGGTGACATCCTGGTGGTGTACGCCCTGGCTGCGCCGATCCTGATCCTGATGAGACGTCTCCGCCCGACGACGCTCTACGTCATTGGGGCTGCAGCCGTGCTGATGTCGCCGTTGCTGGCAGTGTGGGCTCAAGGAACGGTGCCAACGGGCGGTGCCGGCCTGGGCTCGTCCTGGGGCGTAGCCGGCGTGAGCAGCGATGAGGTCGACCTGTTCTTCCTCGCCGACTACTTCCTCCGCGCCGTGGGAATGATGCTGATCGGGGTTGGTCTATACCTGACCAAGGTCATCACCGGCGAGCGGCCGGTCGACACATACCGTCGCATGGCGGTTTGGGGGCTCGGCATCGGAGTACCGCTGGCTGCGCTTGGTGTCGTGTTCGTGGCCGTCAACGACTTCGCTCCCGCTGTTGCGCTGATCGGGTTGGTGCCCAACACGTTGGCCACGATCCCAATCTTTCTCGGCTACATCGGTGTGATCGTGTTGTGGAACCTGCGGGCTGAGTCGACGCTCAAAGTTCGTTTGAAAGCTGCCGGCCGTATGGCGCTGACCAACTACCTGACCCAGTCGATTCTCGGTGTCTCGGTCCTGACCCTGCTACTCGGAGATGTCGACCTGACTCGCTCGATGATCGCCGTGTTCGTCCTTGCGGTCTGGGCCTTGCAGCTGTGGTGGTCGAAAGCCTGGCTCGACCGGTTCCGATTCGGGCCCGCCGAGTGGTTGTGGAGGTGTGCCACCTACCGCAGTTGGCAGCCGCTCCGCAGAAGCTGACGACGCTCAGGTTTCACCTTCGGGGGTCGGGCCAAATAGACTGACCGATCCCTCACGGGGCTGTAGCTCAGCCTGGCAGAGCACTTGACTGGCAGTCAAGGGGTCAGGGGTTCAAATCCCCTCAGCTCCACCCACAAACCTCCTGATAGTGAGTGCACTTGCTCCAGATCCAGCCTCTTTGGCTATGGCATTTGGTGGCGCGTCATCCGTCAATGTTGATGCACGACGGTTCATCCTGAACCACTTGATCAGGTGCCACCGGTCCTTCACGAAGAGAGCCGGTTACCCCTGATGCTCACTCGTATATTAGTTCCACCACGGCTGTCTCGCTGGCCCAGGAAAGCGTCAGCTCCCAACACCCAGGCTCCGGCACATCGACGCTCGACGGATACATCTCGCCGGGGCCTGAATTGGGGGGAAAGGTGACCAGGGGTGCCTCCTTCGAGGATTCCGTCGCAACAGCCTCAACTGCGAGGTGGGAATCGTTCCGGTCCTTGACAATCCAGAGGATCTTGTTGCTTGCACCGTCAGACCGCTCTCCTGCGATGAGGGCCTCCGGAAAGATGACACCGACGATCTTGTCTTGAGCGTCGATCACGTGACGGGCCGTTTCGACTCCGGCGTCGAGGGCTCATTCAGGCAGTGGCCCATCGTGAATCGTCGCATCACAGCCCTCCGAAGCGCTGTTGACCACGTCACTGCATCCTGTTGCCGCTAGCAGTAGGACGATCAAGAACACACTCTTGCCAACCGGCACGCTCTTGCGCATTTCGGTCACGTACCGCACAGCTACCCCTCCAGATCCGACCGCAAACCCGACTCATTGAACAAGTGGGGTCTCCAGTCTCCTCCAGAGACCAACAATTCGCACTGAGTAGTCACACCGATCTGCTGGGGGATATGGGTGGCGTTGATGTGCGATTTCACCACTCCCATCGAGGCTACCCCAGTGGGAGACGTGGAGACGATGGCTGCACGACAGGTATCTCTCGTGATTCTGACTGCTGGTCGGGCTCCACCTGCGGTCACCGCCGATAGCCTCGATCTTCCGCTCCGCCTCTGTTGATCCTGCCAAGGTCCCTTCTCCAGCAGTCTGGTCCGCTCGACGCGGTCACGGTGTCCTTTCAATGGCAGTCAACCTAGCCCTCTCTTTGAAACACAAGAAACGCAATATATGGCGCTATATTGTGTTTTTTGTGTTTGAAACCTAAGGTGTTTGGCATGAGACGGCACCTAGCGCAGGCGCAAATAGATGAGGCACATGAGGAGGTGCTGCTTACTACTGGGGAGGCGGCTCAGATTCTCAATTCGTCTCGTCAGCATGTAGTCGATCTCTGCAACCGAGGTGATCTGCCCTATGTCACAGTCGGTACTCATAGGCGGATACGTCGAAGCGACGTGGATGCTCTTGCTGACCGCACTCTGCGACTGACCAGGGACCAACGTCGAAGCCTTTGGCTTTCATACGGAGTAGCTGGAAAGGTTGTTGCCAATCCAGACAGAACGCGCACCGTCGCGCTTGGCAACCTGGAGAGAATGCGGGCTCGTGCTCGGGGACGAGCGCTCTCTTGGCTGGACGAATGGCAGCGCCTTCTTGGGGGATCGGTGCCCGATCTTCTAAGTGCAATGACAAGCCGGTCGCCGTACGGGAGGGAGCTGAGGCAAAACACGCCCTTCGCGGGAGTCCTCTCCGATGAAGAGAGAACAGCTCTTCTCGAGGCATGGAACGCTCACGATCGGTCGTCGAAAGGGTGAAGCGAAACGACCTTGCCCACGTCATCGGGTGCACATGGGCAGTGCATAGATGATTCAGCTTTCTGTACTCGTCTCGTCATACACTGATCTTCGTGGCCCAGGAACTCCCCCTTGTCGAGCGCCGTCTCTACACCTACCCGGAGGTAGACCGGATACTCGATCTGACGGCTGGCACCGCCCAGAGGTGGATCAACGGCTACGACCGGCGCGGACGGGCCTACGAGCCTGTAGTACGGGCAGAGTCCGAGGCTCTCGACTCGTTGGTCAACTGGGGAGAGTTCATCGAGACTTACTATCTCTCAAGATTTCGCGACGAGGGAATTCCCCTACGCCGACTTCGTCGAATTCTTGCCGACATAAGAGAGAGAACTGAATCCCACTATCTCTTCTCTGACGACCGGATCCTTCACGCAGACCCAGAAACCCTTGAAGTCGTTTGGCGAATCCAAGAGGAGTACGGGGTCGACGTTTTCATGGTCGTCCAGACCGGGCAGCTCCGCTTTGAACTCGACGAGATGGCCAAGAAGCGACTCAGGCGGATCTCTTACGAGGAGGGGATCGCCCATGCCCTCAGACCGAGGATGGACATTGACCATGTCCTTGTATACGCCGACCGATTCTTCGGGAAGCCAAAGATCGAAGACACTGGGATCAGCCCTGGTGCCGTGGCGCGTCTGGTCTACAACGGGACTCCTGTCACTGACGTGGCCGAGCTCTACGGCCTCGCCCCGTCACTCATTCGCGAGGCAGGACGTTTCACTTACGGCGACCGCTGGGTCGAAGCTGCCTGATCGGGGCGGGACTTGTCTCGGTACCTGTTTGACGAGGACCTCCAGGGGGTCGGAAAGCTCTTTCAGACGGCCAGGGGCGTCTACGGCGACGTCTGGGTAGTTGGCAACCTGCCTTGTGACATCGCGTCCGGGACGCCTGACGAGATCTGGCTCCCAGAAGCTGGGAGGTTGGATCTCGTCATCTTCCGCGGAGACAAAGACCATCTGATCCGCGATACACCGAGCTACCGCGCTTGGCGGTTCCACGGATGCAAGGGGTTCGTCCTGAGCATTGATGAGTCGAGGGAGACGACTTGGTATCAGGTTCACACCCTCATGCGACTTTGGTCAAGGGTCGAAGCCTGGGTCGAAGACCACGAGAGTGACGACTCCTGGATCGCCAAGATCAACAGAGGCGGAATCAAGCCTGCCTGACGTCCCCGCAACGCCACCGTCGCACGCATCACGTCCTTGGAACAAACCTCGGCCTGAAGAGGCACCTGTGCGGTGCCTTCTGCAGCTTGAACCCATGTCGCCCAACAGCACCGAAGTAGGTGCCGTGCCGCAGGGAGCTAACAAGCTCCCAGGGGATCCGCTCTCTCCGAGTTGGACACATTGCCTCAACCTGTGCCTTGCATCAGCGGTCGCTTCCCGCGGGGAAGGCTCGCTTGAGGTGAGCTGTCTGAGACCCTCGAGCAGTCAGATAAGGGTTGCTACGAGCCTTGATCTCAACTGGGCTGAACCGATAACTGCGTCGGCCGCCAACTCCCCAAAGTCTGCGAAAGCAATCTCGAGATTGAGGTGTGATTCAAGATCACTCGTCAGGATTCTCATCGCCGCCAACCAGTCTCCTGTTTCTGGCGTTCCTCTAAGGGAGTCCCAGTAGGCACTGTCGGCCGCTACGACGACCGATGCAGGCCAGTTGAGATCAGCTACTCGGAATTCATGCTCAACCTGTCGCTCAATGGCATGTCTATTGGCATCGACGATGGCTGAGTAGCGCAGTGCTTGGAGGAGACCTTTCAGCGGCGTGTCCGCGTTCGGGGCGACCTTCAACTCGATGATGCATAAGCGCCTGTTTGCAGCATCGAATCCGAGAAGGTCAATCTCCCCAACACCTGAGTCGGCCCGTTGCGACCGCAACGGGACTTCGTAGTCGATGATCACTATCGAGCGACCACCGATCTCGATGGGACCACCGGAGTTGAAGATTGCCTTGGCGAGGACCCTCTCACTTCTCATGTTTGACATGTCTCCAGCACCGGAGTGTCCGACGAAATAGGTCTTCCCTGCTCGTGGACGCTGAGGGGCCATAGCAACGGTTCGCGAAAAGGCGACGCGTAGATCGGCTACGTCAACGCGTCGAATGGCATCCTCCAGGCCTCCTCGTCTGTTCATCGTCGGATCGTTCCCGATCAGGACGAGTGGTAGTTCGTCACGTGGCGCAGGCTGTAGCTGATATCGATCTGCCAGATAGTCGAGGTACCCAGGCGTTGGCTCTTGCAGTCGGGCGAGATCAGCGGCCAGCTCTTGATAAGTAATCGCACTGAAATCGAAGTCGCTTGAAACAGCGCGTGCGAAACGCCCGATCTCCTCCTCGACTTGCGTCGCCACGCGGCCTTCGACTCGGTACCAGACGAGTGCCAATCTGAAGCCGGCATGCTGGTTCTTGGATAGTCCGAGTGCATGCTTGAGCAGTTGGTCGGCCTGCAGGAACCGAAACTCCTGCTCCCCGTCTCTGATCTGCAAGGCGAGATGGCGTGCGTTCGGCAGGTTCTTCCATAGGTCCGGCGTTGAGAAGTAGGAATCGGCGAAGGAGCCTGACTTGATCGTGTATGTCTCAAGGAACTTCGCCTCGATGCCAACGGTTTGGCCTGGTCCGGTGAGGAGTGCATCGAGATGAGGTGGCACGCCGCTCAGTCCGGTCGGTTGCTTTGCCTCGAAGCAGAGCCCGGTGGCTTTGACCCCAAACAGCGAGCCGAGAGGGTTGGGGTTGGGGCGCCACGGTTCGAAGACGTTGAGGCTGAGCGTGGTGGAGCTTCGTAGCGAGTGAATACGCTTGAGTTCCTCACCTGCACCCTCTTCGAGTTCGGTTAGCGTTTCGGGGTAGAGGCTTCCTCGAATGAGCCCGCTGGCTGGATCGGCGAAGCCGGACTCATCGCCATTGAGACCCTTCTCATGTCGAAGCGCCTAGCTCCGTTGAAGCTGAATGACTTGGTCTATCGCCGCAGATGCATCTGGAGAACTCACCCTGGCGACCGTACATGTTCAGACCCACAGAATTGATCGCAGCGTGACGACGTTCCGGTCGGAACCGCGGCAATGCCGATAGCGTTTCTTTGTCGTGTCGCTCTTGGTTCGCAGTGGCGTCGTTTTGCTCGCAGGGATCCTCTTGGCGGCTTGTGCGAGCAGTTCGGTTTCTTCAACAACCACCTCGGCTACTGCTGTCACATCGGTTGCGGACACAGCAATGTCGTCAGCGACAACCACAACAGTCCACACGCTGTCCCGTTGCAGAAGTGGCGTCGGGAGTGCTGGCTTAGAGAATCGGCACGAAGTGATCGCATCCGCCTACAACACTCGAAATGCTGAACTGCTAATTCGTCTGATTGGGGACGGTCCCGTGTCCGACGCTTCGCTCGAGCCCGAGGCCTCAGGTCAATATGACAGCGTGGGCGCATGGATTGATGCCGCTGATCGCATCGGGGATGTGCTGAAAGTAAACGGTTACAGCCCTGGAGGCCCATTGCGGCTCATCGTGGAACGGCGCAATCCGACACTGCAAGCGGCCGGTATCGAGCATGTCGCCACCACGCTCCTCTTCTGGACCAGCCAGGACTGTGAGTATCGGGTCGAGGCGGCCGAGGCGATCAGTGCTCCTGACCCCTGCCGGTTTCATGTCGTGTATCGACTCGAGGCTCCACCACAATGTGAAGGCCCGTTTACCCCTCGGTCGGGTCACACAGCGACATGGACAGGTTCTGAAGTACTGGTCTTCGGTGGAGTTGCCAGCACAACCGAGGCTGCGCCCCTGGCTACCGGGCTTGGCTTCAATCCGGCGACTGGAGAGTGGCGAGAGCTTGTCGATGCACCGATTGGGCTACCGGCCTGGCCCGGCGTGAATGCCATGTGGGGCGGTGATCAACTCCATGTAGTGGGGGTTTATCGCGTAGGAGATGAGTACCCGGTGGTGGTGTTGACTTATACGCCTGCAACGGACAGCTGGGACGTGTCCCCGCCACGACCAGACACGACCGAGTACGGGACGCCGGGTGCCGCGGTGTGGGCAGGAGGTGAGGTCGTGATGGCCGGGGGTGACACAAACGCGGAGTCCAACCAAGCCTGGGCCTACGACCCCGCCGACGAGGCCTGGCGTCGACTCGATGAGATGCCCACCCATCCAATGGAGGGAGTCGAGGCAGTGGTCGGCGACGACAAGGCTTACTTCATTGGCGGATACCCGGATGCACCTACCGTGGCGTTCGATCTTGCCAGCGGCGACTGGTCCAATATCGCCGACATCGGTCGGATTCACATCGAATCCCACCATCTGGTCTGGACCGGAAGCCTCGTCGCGATGGTGGGTGGTCACTCTGGGCCTCAAGCCGTCAGCATTGTGCGTCTCTACGACCCCGAAACCGACGCCTGGCGTGAGTCCACTCCCATGCCATTGTCTCCGAGGGACCGGGCTGCTGTTGCTTGGACCGGCACCGAGCTGATCATCTGGGGTGGCTACGCGACTTACCCATCGGAACGAGATGACGACGGAGACTTCGTCTATGGCAACGGTGCTGCATACAACCCGAGCACGGACACGTGGCGAATGCTTGCCGAGAGCCCGCTGGCAGACCGATGCGACCACACTCTCACCTGGACTGGAACAGAAGTGCTTGTGTTTGGCGGGTTGCCTGTTTGTGGTGACCCCAACGTTCTGGCCTATGGAGATGCCGCCCTGTACGACCCAGTTGCCGATTCTTGGCGTCTTGTTGAACGTTGAGAAAGGCGAATGAGCCCAATCGAGTCTGGTGCTCGGCATGACTAAGGCTCGTCGCTTGAGGAGGTCGGTCGTTGTCGGTGTTGTGGCAGTCGCCTTGCTCGTTGGTGGTATCGCGGCCGTGCGTCACTTCCGAACTGTGTTCCCTCCCGACCACGGATACTCGGCTCTGGTGGAGTGGCGTCCAAGGCAGGGCGCTTTCTTCGAGTGCTTGATTGAGTCGATCAAAGAGGAACCTGCCCGGTTCAAGGCGAGTCGACCGTTTGTCCTTCTCCCCCCAGAGGACGAGCGCAGCTCGATCACGCTGAAGACCTCCATATCGACGCGGCGGCTACAACTAGCCGAACGCAGCGTGGTCATGCGCGGCTACAACGATTCTCAGATCGTGCGGTTGGACTGTTAGTGGGGATGCAGGGCCCGATTACTCATCGTTGCCAGTATCGGTGAGGGCAAGCCGGTTTCTGCTGTGGGCGAGTAGCTTGGTGGCATGGGAGACGACCTGTCACCAGCTGAACACCGGGTTCAGCTAGCCCTCAGCACCTTCTTCTGTTTCACCGTGACAGTCTTTGGCATCGCTCTTGTTGCCATGGGAGCAATTCAGTGGTGGGAAGGGGAAGTGCCCTTGGCTGTCGGAGCAGCAATGGCTGTTCTCGGGGTGATCTTCGGGTACTTCATCGGAGTGCGCCCACTCTGGAACCAGTTCGTGCGTTCCCGCTAGATCAACCCGCTGCTAGGTCCTCAACTTTGGGGCAGGGCGGTGACACCCGCCTGGTGCTGCCCTGCGGGATGCAGAATCTGCTCGACTTCTCCTGTCTTCACATCGAGGGTGAAAGGCGGCCCGTAGGTCTCGTCACACACCAGTCGCTCTCCGTTCCAGTCCGGTCTGTGGCAGAACCCGCCGGCAAATGGCCATTGGACTCTCACAATTGTTGGAGAGGCCACCTGCTGTCCTGTCACTAGGTCACGTCGATGCACCTCGAGTAGAGGGTCGAAGGTGGTTTCCTCGAATCCGGGCGTCAGCACCCAGACCTCGGAGTCGACGACGACAAACGATGATCTGTCAGCTTCGATCTCTGTGCTCCAAACGACATCGCCTGTCAGTGTCCGGGCTTCGAGGCCTGCCTCCGTGGTTGATGTCAGGATGAGATCTCCACCAAACTGGGCGTTGTCTACGAGGTTCTCGTAGGAACCGACCCGGCCCACCTTGGTGAACATCGTTCCCACATCGTCACTTGGCTCGGGACGAAGATCGACAAGGACGATGTCTTCGTAAGTCTCCAGGTCCTGCCATTTGGTTGTTGTCATCAACGCGACCGGTTTGCCATCGATCACCCGAGCGTCCCACAGCCGCAGCTGAATGTTGGAGACACCGATCAGCCAAGGACCTGTATCCAGGCCGTAGACATCCACCATCCAACCTCGCCAGGGCGGGTAGATCGCTGAGTCGCCGAGTCGGTCGGGTTGCTGAGCCAGTACAAGGTTGTCCACCGCCACCGCGTACGCGGCCGGCTCCCTGGAGACTACTTGCAGGCGGCCGTCGTAGTTGAGGGCCACGACACCGTTCTCGCCGTAGAAAAGGTAGCCGCCGTCGAAATCGAATTCGGTGGACACGCCCACAAAGAGGTTCTCGAGTTCTTCGACGTTGACGAAGACAGGTCCGATCCAACTCTGCGCTTCGTCGAATTGGTCTGATGCTGGATCACCCGTCACCACCATCCTCGAGAGGTCACTGTCGGGAGCGAACGTCCAACTGTCTGCCCAGTAGTCGTAATCCTCGGTGGAAGTCCGAAACATGTAGAACCCCTCATCGAGAGTGAGGCGATCGACTCGCCCGATGATCGACCACGGCAGAGCACCGTCACCGACGCGACCGACATACACGGCTTCGTCTGTCACGTGGAGCCAACTGGGTGGGAAGTTGATCATTGGGTATGCCTTCTCCATCTGCTGGTCATGGTCAAGCAGAACAAGCTCGCCGTAGTGGTCGGGGACGATGAAGTCGATCCCGTGCTGTCCCGTCGAGTCGCCGACGATCCAAGGTGCGGAGCTACCCGACGTCGAGAGCGGGCCACTCGGGCTGGAGAGCACCCAGGTTCCTTCTTCTACCTCGACTGACACTTTCGGCTCCAGTCGGCTCGACAATGGAGTCTCCGCCAGATCGAGAAGGATCCCGTCACGCTCAGCGTCGGCTACTGACTGACTTGGCCCTCCTGCGATGGGGGATTGGTCGTGGTCGTTGCTAGTGCAGTGGTGGTTGTAGGTAGGTCAGGCGTTGTGGTTTCTGTGGCCGCTTCAGAACAGCCTCCAACAGCAAGCCCAGCGACCAGGATGAGAACAACTCTTCGCAACGGATATCCGCCAATTCAGCTTTCTATCTGTAAACGACGGTTGTTCGCAGAAGTTCCTAGAGAGACGGATTAGCTCGTCGACAGATGGTCCTGATGCCCCGGACATACTGGCAATGCAGCGCAGCTGATCGAGCGGCGGTTCAGAGACTAGGTGTTCCTCAACGAACGTCCCAGGTGTGCGACCGTTGTGTTACCGATATCAGTGGCGATCCAAGTCAGTAAAGGATGTCG
Organism: Acidimicrobiia bacterium; assembly: GCA_028285585.1. Lineage (GTDB taxonomy): Bacteria > Actinomycetota > Acidimicrobiia > Spongiisociales > ZC4RG35 > CAXMPK01. The sequence goes on along the minus strand of JANQOU010000002.1, from coordinate 332,320 downwards.
GTGCCTGGCGTCGTGTGAGAAGGTGCTACTGGCGCTCGCTTTCTATGCCATTATGGTGCGGTTAGCTGCGGAGTATCTTGAAGGAGCTCGGGGATGAGCGACGAGTACGGGTTTATTGATCGAGTACTGCAGAAGACCTTGCCTGTGTATTCAGCCGCTCTCAACGAAGCAACCGCTTCACCGCCTGGCGTTGACGGTGACTCGGCAAATGTCGACTATCGGCATTTTTGGCAAAAGCTGAAGATGCATGATTGGGTTCATTTCCAACACCGCGAAAGATTCTTCAAAGAAATTCGCGGCGAACGTCCTCAGTTTATTCACGACATCATTGCCTCGATGGTCGCTCAACTCCAATATCGAGATCTGCTCAAAGATGAGTTTAGAGCCTCCGGCTTACAGTACAGCGGAAGAATCTTACAAGATAGGGGTTACAAGCAGATATCCATCGATGACGATCTGGTCAACCTTGCTGCTGGACTCGGGGAATGCAACCATGCGATGCTTGTTGCTGGTTGTCAGACTCCTAAACTCTGGCGATCTCGTGTCGAGGCAGCGATCCGTGTGAAGGAGACTCTATACGCTCAATTGAACATCGTCTTCTGTGGTCTCCATCCAGATAACCTTAAGGAGAGAGGCGCTGTAACTCCCGACGAAGCGAATGAGATGAAGATCTATTTCGCTGAACTTGATAATCTCATACCGCCTCGAAGTAGACGCTTCACGCATTTCGTGGTGCACTCGGACGACGATTCTAGGACAACCGAACAGAATGTCGATAAATTCTGGGAAACCGCAGTTAGAGCCGATCAGGAGCACCATATTATTGTTATCAGTTCAACCTTTCATCTCCCCAGATTGGAGAGGGCCGTCCGAGAGAAGGCCGGGAGTAACGTGCGGCGACTTACCTTGATTGGCTCGGAACACCCAACGCTCGAGACCGAGGTCAGTGCAGACGACAACTACATCAAGTCGATGACATTCGAGATCCTTAGCCACTTGTACTCCGAGGCGATGCGGCTACGTGCGTTCCCCTCATGAGACTGAGGAAGGGGATTGCCAAGGTAGGCGCGTAAGATCTGACCCAGGAGGAGAGGCGGAGGTTCAGGTATCCCCAGATGCTGCGCTCCGGTCGATGTGGTGAGACCAAGTGGTTGTGACGCTTTGTCCAGCAGTTCAAACACGCTCTTCACCTGGGGCAGCTCTATAGCCTTAGGGTCCGGGTAGCCACACGCTGACTTCTAGGCCCCCTTCAGTTCGGGGGGTGGCGTCAGCGTCTCCGCCGTGGGCACGAGCAATGCTCCTCACGATGGGGAGACCAAGGCCGATCCCGCGGTGCCCGCCTGATTGAGAGCCGGGTACCCGGTAGAAGCGATCAAACAGCTTCGCTCCGGCTTCGGGTGGAATGGGGTTGCCGGAGTTGCTCACCACGAGCCAAGACTGGCCGTCTCCGCGCCCCGTGGACACACGGATCCAGCCGTCGTCGTTGTTGTGGACGATGGCGTTTTGAACCAGGTTGCCCACCATCTGAGCGAGCAGTGCAGCATCTCCGCTCACCGGTGCCGGGCCCAGTTCGACCGAGAATTCGATGCCCCTCTTACGAGCCATGCCCTCTCTGTGGGCGATCTCCCCCTCGGCAAGATCGGCCAGGTCCACGGCCACCCGATCGTGCAGCACCTCCGACCCGGCCAAGAGCAGCAGCCGGTCGATCACCAGCTCGGAGCGGGACACCGCATCACGGACGGCGGCGATGCTCGCCGACCGCTCCTCGTCGGTGAGAGAAGGATCGGAAAGGTTGACATCGATCTCGGTCCTCATGATCGCCAGCGGTGTTCTCAACTCGTGAGATGCGTTCGAGATGAAGTCCTCTTGAGCAGTGAATGCCGCGTCGAGGCGTTCCAGCATCCCGTCGAAGGTGTCGGCGAGGTCCTTCAACTCGTCCTGGGGGCCTCCGAAGTCGAGGCGCTCACTGAGGTTGGACTCCGAGATCCGCTTCGCCGCTCCGGTGACCGCTGCTACTGGCCGCAGCATCCGGCCCGACGACCAGTAGCCGAAGAGAGAAGCGATCACCGTCAGGACCGCTAGTGAGATCAAGGAGAAGTTGAACAGGTCCTCGATGCCCTCACCGGCATCCTCGACATCGACTTGGGCGATCAAGTCTTCGTAAGGAACCCCGTTGATAGAGGTTGCTTTCTCTATCTCGCCGATCGGGTCGTCACCGGTGAGGAGTTCCTCAGAAATCCCGGCCGCGCGACCGATGTCAATGGTCGCCTGTCCTTCTGACCAGGCAGCCCATACCAGAAGGCTTGTGGTCAGCACCAGGAGCAGCAGCCCGCCCAGGAAGAACAACCCGCCGTGCCACAGCGTTAGCCGGTTGCGGATCGTTCGCCGGGGCCACCACCTCACAACCGGTATCCAACTCCCGTCACTGTCTCGATGACGGGTGGGTCGCCGAGCTTGCGACGGAGCGTCATCACCGTCACCCGCACCACGTTGGTGAACGGGTCGATGTGCTCGTCCCACACCTTTTCCAGCAACTCCTCGGTGCTCACCGTTCCACCTTTGGCTCGAAGCAAGGTCTCCAGAACTCCGAACTCCTTGGGAGACAGCGCGAGGTCAGATCCGCCACGGGTGACAGTACGTCGGGCCGGGTCGAGTTGGATGTCGTCGTGCTCGAGAACCGTCGCGGCAGGTGCCGCCGTCCGTCTGAGCAAAGCGTGGATCCGGGCGACCAGCTCCGAGAAGTCGAAGGGCTTCGACAGGTAGTCGTCGGCACCCAGGTTGAGGCCGTCGACCCGCTCGTCGATCGAGCGGGCTGCCGTCAGCATCAGGATGCGAGCCGGGTCTTCAGCTGCGATCAGCTCCCGGCAGACGTCGTCGCCGTGCACCTTTGGAAGATCACGGTCGAGCACGACGACGTCGTAATCGTTGACGGCCGCCTTCTCCAGAGCCTCCGCCCCGTCATAGGCAAGGTCGACTGCCATGCCGTTGTTTTGAAGCCCTTTGGCGACGGTCATGGCGAGCCGAGCTTCATCTTCGACAACCAGGATTCGCATGCCTATTCGTACTGTAAGGCGACGGTCGGGTCGACCGAGGCTGCTTTGTATGCCGGCCCGATGCCGGCCAGGCCTCCGATGACCGCCGCGGTGCCAAGTGCCAGCGCCACGGCTCCGCCCGACAGGGCCGGGCCCAGGTCGAGCTGATTGGACACGAAGGTGGCCAGCGATGCGCCGATGGCAAGCCCGAGCACCCCGCCGATGACACTGAGCATCATCGCCTCGGTGACGAACTGGCCGAGGATGTCCCGGCGTTTGGCGCCAACTGCCCTCCGGATCCCGATCTCACGGGTGCGCTCGATCACAGCCACCAACATGACGTTGGCGATGCCGATGCCGCCCACCAGCAAGCTGATCGCGGCGATGGCCGTGACCAGCCTCGACAGCAACGTGGTGGTCTCGTTGGCAGCATCGATGATGGAATCGGCTCTGATGATGGTGAAGTCCGATGCTTCACCTTCGGCCAGCTCATGACGTGTTCTCATCAACTCGGTGATCTGATCGCTGATCGGTCCGATGGATCCGCTGGTGGCAGCGACTCTGACGTAGCTCAGGTTGTCGTTGGAGTCCACCAACCTGCCCTGGGCAGCACCGAGAGGCACGATGAGAGACAGGTCGGGAGCAACGAAGCTCACCGCGCCAGCCGGCTCCAGGACACCGATCACAGTGAACCGATGGCCGTCGAGTGATATCTCGGTGCCCACCGCCACGTCCGGCTTGAGATCCAGCTCTTCGGCTGCCCGTGCTCCGATCACCACGACTGGAAGCCGGTACCCCTCGGTGAACTCGGTGAAGAATGCACCATGTGAGAGGTCGAACTGCTCGACATCTTGGAGGGAAGGTGTAGAGGCGATCACGTCCAAGAAAACCGACTCGCCGTCATTGGACGCCGCCGATGTCGTGGTGATCACCGGGGCAACCACCGTGTTGGGCAGCCTCGCGATCGCTTCGGTGTCTTCCAATGTGATCGGCTTGCCTTCGATGCGCTCCGTGCCCTGGGCGAGGAGCAGCGAGTTTGCGCCGAGGCCAGAGAACTGGCCGCTGACCCATTCCTGCGCCGCGTTTCCCAGCGACACGAGGGACACCACCGATGCGATCCCGATGACTATCGCCAGCACCGTTAGTGCCGAGCGAAGAAGGCTCGCTCGCAGCCGTGTGAGGCTTTGGATGAGGTTCTCGAGTATCACTCAGACCTCGTTTTCCGCGACGATGATCAGCTCGCCGGCTGAAACACCCGAGACAACCACAGTATCCGCCGGAGTCACCAGGCCCACCTTGATAGTGCGGACCTCGACACGGCCGTCAACCAGCACTCGAACGGTCGGAGCACCAGCAGGACCGCCTACGGCACCCGTTGGCACCACCAGCACGTCGCGCTGGCGTGAGACGAGGACTTCGGCCTCGCCCTTCATTCCCTTCCTCACCTGTGAAGGAAGGTCGTTGACGCGGATCTCGACCAAGAACTCCGACGTGCCTGGGAAGGGCTCATCCTCGATCTTGAGGACAGTGCCTGAGAGGTCGATCTCGGGGATGCCGTCGAGTGTGAGGTCGACGTCGAGATCCTGGCGGATCTTGGTGATGTCGGCCTGCTCGATGCGAGCGACCGCCATGAGGTTGCCGGTCTTTGTGGTCTCGATGACAGGCGTCTGGAAGCTCACGACTTCGCCCTGTTCGACGAGCACGTTCTCGACAACGAAGCCTTCCGGCAACCAAACGAACGACAAGGGGTTGAACACCCCGGTCTCTTTGAGGTCTTCGGCTTCCTGCCACTCCTTGAGGGCATCTCTGAGATCTCTGTCGGCCTTGCCATCGACTTCACCGACTTCGTAGCCGGCGGCCACCAGGTTGTCTTCGAGGGTCCTGATGTCGTCCCCATCTTTGGTGCGGGATGTGATCTCCCTATAGACAGGAACGCCGCCGATCACGACATAGACAGGCTCGCCGTCGACATCCATCAGATGCTGCAACGGCTCGATCTTGTCGCCCTTCTCAACTGCGATATCTGTGACGACTCCGGACACTTGAACGGCGGCGATGGCCGTCTTGGCGTCGCGCTCTTCGAAGGTGAACGAGCCGCTGACCAGCTCTTCGAGGGTCTCGACCGTCGCCGGCTTGGTCTCGAAGCGGTTCTCGTCGGCTGCCGTTGTTTCGGCACCCTCGTCCCAGGTGACGAACCAGACGACGATCGCAATCAGTGCGATCGCCCCGAGCGTCTTCCAGACTCTGCCGAACCATTTGGATTTCATCGCGTCCTTTCATGAGACATTTGCGCTCAACGTAAGAAAGGGTTCATACGCAGGGAGTAAGGCTCTTACAGAGGTCTTATGGCCTGGGGGATACGTTCATCGCCATGTCCATATCATCAAGCTCACTGATCACCGGGGAGTCGTCGAATCGGTCGGATCCGATCGTGTCGATCTCCGGCATCACCAAGTCGTATCAGACCGGCCCCATCCGGCTCGAAGTTCTCAAAGGAGTCGATCTGGAGGTCGCGTCGGGGGAGTGGGTTGCCATTCTCGGGCCGAGCGGATCCGGGAAGTCGACCCTGCTCAACATCTTGGGGCTGCTCGACCGGCCGGACAGCGGCTCGTACATCATCAACGGGACTTCGGTCACCGATCTCAACGACAACCAGCGCGCACAGGCGAGAAACCGGGACATCGGGTTCATCTTCCAGAGGTTCAACCTGCTGCCGCGAGTCTCAGCGCTTCACAACGTGGAGACCCCGCTGATTTATCGGAGCATGTCCCGATCAGAGCGGCACGAGAGAGCCGCGGCCGCCCTTGACGCGGTTGGGCTCAGTGATCGGGTCACTCACGACCCCAGTGAGCTTTCAGGTGGTCAGATACAACGAGTGGCGATTGCCCGCGCCCTGGTCACCAACCCCACGCTGCTGCTTGCCGACGAGCCGACCGGCAACCTCGATGCCAAGTCGGGGAGAGAGGTCATGGAGCTGTTCAAGACGCTTCCCCAGGAGGGGAGGACGATCATCATGATCACCCACGACTCAGACATCGCCGCCCTCGCTCATCGTCAACTCAAGCTGAACGACGGACGTCTCGAGAGGCTGGACATCGGCTAGCTGCTTAGCTGACGGCTCAGCAAGTAGCCTCTCCTCAACAAGGGAGGGGTTGATGTTTGCTCTACGACTTAGTGAGTGGCTGATCGCGGGGGTTTGGTGGATTCCGACCATCGTTGCCTTGGTCGATGTGCTGCGAATTCCTACCGACAGGTGGGCGGCGGCAAAGCAGAATCAGGGTTTGTGGGTGGTTCTGATCTTGTTGATTCCAGTTGTCGGTCCCGCGCTCTACCTGCTGACTGTCCGTCGTCAACTGCAAGAGGCGATCGACAACTGAGCATCGGCGCGACGAGTTCTGGCAAGTGTTCACGCGTAGGACCTCTCACCGATAGCTAACCGTGCACCGGCTCGACTTCACGGGCTAGGTTTGAACTGGTCCAGCTGATGTAAAGGGGGTGGCTGTGACTGGTGAGGCTCAGAAGCAAAAGGTCGTCATATTGGGTGGCGGGATGGGTGGCCTCTCCGCCGCCTTCGGCATCACCGAGAGCCCGGACTGGCAAGACCATTTCGACGTGACCGTCTACCAGTTGGGATGGCGGCTCGGGGGTAAAGGTGCCAGCGGTCGCAACGCTTCGAAGATGCAGCGCATCGAAGAGCACGGGTTGCATGTTTGGGGCGGTTTCTACGAAAACGCCTTCCGAGTCATTCGGGCTGCATACGCCGAGTTGGGACGTCCTCCCACGGCACCCTTGGCAACATGGGATGCGGCTTTCAAGCCAAATGTCATGGTTTCCTGGATGGAGGATCTCGATCCATGGCTCGCCTGGAACAACCGTTTCCCTCAGTACGAGTCAACCCCGGGAGACGGCACTCCGATGCCAAGTCTTTGGGAGGGGGTCTTGCGGGTCATCGAATGGATCATCCAGACCTACTTCGACGATGGAGCAGATGGAGATCCATCAGCCACGGAGACCCAAGACCCGTTGCCTGAGTCGGTTCTCCAGGCCTTGGCCCTCCCAGTCGATCCGGCGTTTGCGGAGCGACGATCAGGTTTGTCGGCAGATGTGCATGAGTGGATTGAGACAGCCGAGCACCAAGGAGAACACGAGTTGCTCTTGGCCGCTTACAAGCTGATGTCGAGAGTGGGTCTGGCGTCTTCCGAGGACACCGGCGAAGTACATCATGCGCTGGTTGGGCTGCTCGACAAGCTCCAAGTGATCCGCGAGAGCAGGGCCTCCTCCGTCGAGCAGAGCCCCAACCTCCGGCGTACCGAGATCCTGATCAACTTGGGGATCGCCGAGGTCAAGGGCATCGTTAGCGATGGGGTGCTGCTGCACGGATTCGACGTCATCAACGGCATGGATCTGGCCGCATGGTTCACCAAACATGGGGCAAGCCAGGCCGCCGTCGAATCTGGAGTGGTACGCGGCGCCTACGACTTCATCTTCGCCTACGAGGATGGAGACCCCGCTAAACCGCTGCTGGAAGCGGGTACCGGGTTGCGCATGATCTTCCGGCTGATCATGTGGTACAAGGGCGCCATCTTCTGGAAGATGCAGGCTGGCATGGGTGACACCGTGTTCACGCCCCTTTATCAGGTGTTGAAGGAGCGGGGAGTGATCTTCAAGTTCTTCCAGGAGGCTCAATCCCTCACCCTCTCCGAGGACAAGAAGTCAGTCGCCACCATTGAGATCGGTGAGCAGGCAACGGTTACCTCCGGTGAGTATCAGCCGCTGGTCTCTGTCAAAGACCTGGAATGTTGGCCGTCGGAGCCTCTGTACGACCAGCTGGCTCAAGGTGACGAGCTCAAGAGAGAGGGCATCGATCTCGAGTCGCCCTGGGCGCCTTGGAATCCGGTGGCGTCTTATGAGCTCGAGGTGGGGACCGATTTCGACATCGTGGTCTTGGCGACATCGTTGGCACCGATCGCCGACTACGCCAGATCGTTGGTCGACGAGAGCCTGGCCTGGCAGAAGATGATGGGCGATGTGAAGACAGTCCAGACACAAGCCTTCCAGCTGTGGATGAACGCCGACTTGGAAGCTCTCGGTTGGACGGCTGGACCCACCGTGCTGACGGGCTATGCACACCCCTATGAGACTTGGGCCGACATGAGCCAAGTGATCCCGCGTGAAGAGTGGCCATCTGGAGAAGGGCCGAGCTCGATCGCCTACTTCTGCGGTGCCATGCCGGCTACCGGCCCTATCCCGCCATTTTCGGACCACGGCTTTCCTGCAAAACAAACGGCGCTAGCGAAACAGGATGCCCTCGAGTGGGTCAGTTCGAACATCCTCGGCATCTGGCCTCTGTCGCACGACACCAACGGTGAGTTTGATTGGTCCTTGGTCGACGACCCCGGCGGTGGCGTTGGGCAAAGCCGATTCGACTCGCAGTATTGGCGGGCAAACGTGGCTCCAGCCGAAAGGTATGTGCTGTCGGTGCCGTCGAGCACGGCTTCCAAGCTCACGGCAGGCCAAACCGGTTTCGAGAACGTCTTCCTAGCGGGAGACTGGGTTCGCAACGGCCTCGACTTCGGTTGCATCGAGAGTGCCACCATGGGTGGGCTGCAGGCCTCTCAGGCGATCTGCGGCTACCCGAAGGAGATAGTCGGAGAGCACGACGGCGTTTGACTCACGCCAAACATCTAGAGCAGCCGGACTTCCAGTCTGGTTATCTGTCCGTTCACGATCTCGTAGCTGTCTTCGCCTTGCATCGGGCGAGGCAGGGCAGGGGACCGGCACTCCCATCGAGCCCGGGCGTTGCGGCCATCCACCTCGATCTCCAGAACATCCAGCTCGAGGTCGGGGAGTGGTTGCTCCCAGCCGAGTCGAAGCCGCTGCCGGATCTCCTCCAAGCCGTTCGCCGACGGATGGCCACTGAACGGCTCGCTGTAGGTCGCCTCTTCAGCGAAGAGCGAAATCAGGTCTTCTTCCGCTTGTGCGCCTCTGCGCATCGCGGTGAAGTACGAGTCGATTACTTCTCTATTGCTCATCTTGTGTCGTGATACCTTGCCTCACCTTGATCGACAAAGAGACAAAGAAGAAGGTCAGAGAGCTCCTCGACGCAGTCAGGCAGCGCCCATCTGAGATGCCACTGGCCGAGTTGGTCGAGCTGTCTGACGGGAAGATATCGATCACAGTCGATCGGGAAGGCGAGGAGCCGGTTGTCTACGTGAGCCCTCGGCCGGACCCGAGATTCGATGCGCTCAGTCGCCGCGAGTTCGAGGTGGCGACACTGGTGGCGGCGGGATTCTCCAACGCACAGATCGGCGAAGCGCTCTTCATCAGCGTCGCCACCGTCAAAGACCATGTCCACTCGATCCTCGGCAAGACCGACCTGGCCTCGCGATCCGAAGTGTCCGCTGCCTGGTACGGCAGGATCTAGACGCCTTTGGCCCATTGGGGAGTGGCCATTGCCACCTCCGGCTCGCCGGCGAGGAGCGGACCGGCTTTGGCCATGTACTCCGCAAAGAACTCGGCTTGGGCGTTCTGTCCCATTGCCTCGGGGTCCGAGTAGATCTCGAATAGGTAGAAGGTGTCCGGGTCGTGCTGATCGTCGCACCAAACCACGACCTCCTGCGAGTCGTTTCCCAAAGCCCTTGGGGCCATGATGTCGGTGTAGAGCGACTTCACCTCGTCGCGTTTCCCCGACTGAGTCTGTGTCTTCACGATGATCGCAAGCTTTCCCATCGGCGTCCTTCTTTCGGATGAGGTCGAAGGTATGGGGGCTGAGCGCGGCTGAGAATCCATCGAAAGATGGGTTCCACATCAAGATGTCCGCTCGGCCGGGACAGTGTCGCCGGTCGTCGATGTCATCGGAAGTAGTCGGCGAACTTGTTGCCCGCCAGATCGTGAACCGGGAAGGCCGTGCCGAAGACAGCTTGCAGGGCGTCAGGCGTGATCACCTCGCTTGTCGGCCCGTCTTGAACAACCTCGCCGTCCCGCATGCCGACTATGCGGTCTGAGTAAACGCTCGCGTAGTTGATGTCGTGGAGGACCAAGACGATCGACTTGCCCTGGTCGTCAGCAAGGGAGCGCAAGAGCCTCATCATCCCCGTGGCGTGAACCATGTCGAGGTTGTTGAGCGGCTCGTCCAACAACACGTAGCGTGTGTCCTGAGCGAGGACCATCGCCAAGTAGGCGCGCTGGCGCTGCCCGCCGGACATCTCGTGAATCGGTCGCTCTTCGAGAGAAACCAGGTCGCAATAGGAGATCGCTTCTTCCACGGCGATGTGACACGCTTCGGTCAATCGGCCCTTCGAATAGGGATAGCGGCCGAATTCGACCAACTCGCGCACAGTGATGCGTGCCGTGGTGTTTTGGTCCTGGCGCAAGATCGACAGCTTCTTTGCGACCTCGGTCCCTGGCGCGCTCAGCACGTCAATGTCGTCGGCGATCACCGTTCCGGCGTCCGGGCCGAGAATGCGGCTGATAAGAGAGAGAAGAGTGGACTTACCGGCACCGTTGGGCCCGACGATCGTCGTGAGGCCAGAGCCTGGTAGCTGAAGGGTCACCGCATCCACAACGGCGTCGCCGTTGTATGCCTTGGTCAGGGATTCGACTGAGATCATGGTTTGGATTGCCTCACGAGAAGGATTACGAAGAAGATGCCCCCTGCCAGGTTGATGATTGATCCCAACGTCCCTGCGTAACCAAGTATGTGTTGGAGCGCCGCCTGACCGAGGATCAGCATGGTCACAGCGAGCAATGCAGCGACTGGAAAGTTGACGGTGTGACGATGGGTGCTGGTGAGACGGTACGCAAGGTTGGCGGCCAGCAGTCCCAAGAATGTGATCGGGCCGACCAGAGCTGTGGAAACGGCAACAAGACCGGCCACGATGACCAACAGCACAGTGACCACTCGTCGATAGTCGACGCCGAGCGTGATGGCGCGGTCTCGGCCGAGGGTCAGCACGTCCAGAACCGAGATCATGCGATAGGCCGCGATTGTGCCGCCAACCAGGAGCACAGAAGCAATGCCGAGAACGGCGGTGTCGATGCTGCTGAAGCTGGCGAATAGGACAGTCATCAACACGTCGAACTCGTTGGGGTTCATCACCCGAAACATGAACGATGTCACCGAGCCAAAGAGTGTCCCTCCAATCACCCCCACCAGCACCAGCGTGTACAGCCCTCGCGTCGCGTCGGACAGAATCCAGCGGTAGAGCAGAGTGGCTCCCAAGACCAGCATTCCGGTGTTGATCGAGAACAAGAGGAGATCAGGTATCTCTGCATAGGCGTAGGCACCCACGAAGAAGACGATTGAGGTTGCGAGCAATATGTAGAGGGCGTCAAACCCCATGATTGAGGGGGTCAGAATGTGGTTCTCGGTCAGCGTGTGGAAGATCACAGTTGAAACGGCAACAGCGATGCCGACGACGAGCAGAGCAGCCAGCTGCTCGATACGTCGAGGTAGTGCGAAGTCCCAGTGACCGTCTACGCCCCACGTGAGAAAAAAGGCCACCGAGGCCAGGAACAGGACGACGATGACGGACGTAACTGTGCGAATGCGATTGCGTACTTTCGTCCCCGGTCGCGTGGAGCCGTTTCTCGGTGCCACGGCAGTGTCAAGCGGCGGCATAGCGATTGCCCTTTCGCATCACGAGGAAGAGGAAGATTCCGGCACCGACGGTCCCGACGATGGTGCCGACGGGGATCTCGTAGGGGAAGATCACGATCCGGCCCGCAATGTCGCACCCCAGCACCAGAACGGCTCCTGCTAGCGCCGTGATCGGAAGGACTTTGCGCAGGCTGTCCCCAACAAGGATTGTGACGATGTTTGGGACGATCAACCCCAGGAACGGGATCGCGCCGACGGTGACTACGACCACCGCTGTGGCAAAGGCCGCTATTCCCATGCCGACTGCCATCGTGGCCCGGTAGTTGACGCCAATGGACGTGGCGAAAGCCTCGCCCATGCCGACGGCGGTTAGGCGATTCGCAAAGACATACGCGGCGGCCGCTGCGGCTCCGGCGAGCCAGAGTGTTTCGTATCGCCCAGCGATGATCCCCGAGAAGTCAGCGTTGAACCAGGTGTCGATCGACTGGACGAGGTTGTATCTGTAGGCGAGAAACTCGGCAACGGCTCGGTAGACGCCGCCGAGCACCAACCCTATGAGAGGGACGAGTATTGCTTCACGAAACCTGGTGCGTCTCACGACGGCAAGGAAGAGAATGGTTCCCACCAGGGCAAACACCAGCGCGACCATCACCTTTCCCATGACGGGCGCTCCCGGGCTGATGATGATCACGACCAGGAGGCCCACGGCCGCGGCGTCGACCGTCCCAGCCGTTGTAGGCGCCACGAAACGGTTGCGCATGAGGCTTTGGAGGATCAGGCCGGCGACGGCCATGGCGGTGCCGGCGAGGATCAGCGCCAATGTGCGCGGGATTCGACTTAGTGCGAAGACCCGTCTTGCTTCAGGGTCTGTGAGGACGGCGCCGAAGTCGATGTCGATGACACCCACGAACATCGAGGCGACGCTGAGGGTCACCACTGCGGCGACTGCCGCCCAAAGGACGACAGTCGCCATACGTGAGGGTTGAGCTGAGTTCAACTGCTAGTCGACGACAGAGTCGACCTCGTCGATGACGGACTGCATAGCGGTTAACCCCCCGAAAGCGAGGTACCACTTGGCCGTATCCACGTAGACGACGTTTCCGTTCTGAACCGCACTTGTCCCGTTGACTAGATCATTGTCCAGTATCTCCTGGGCTCCGGGACCCTCTCGGCCAATAGCGGCATCCCGGTCGAGGACGATCAGGATGTCTGGGTTCGTGTCAGCCAGGAACTCAAACGAGATGGCGTCGCCGTGGGTATCGATGGCTATTTGATCCGCGGCCGGGTTGACGCCAAGCACGTTGTACACGACGTCGAATCGTCCCTGCTCGCTAGGGCCATATGCCGAGACTTCGCCACCACTGGTCAGGATGACGAGCCCGGTGCCGTCATCGGCCGCTTGTGCAGCAACGTCTTGGGTGGCCGCGTCGATAGCGGCGAGCGCTGCCTGCACCTGGTCTTCGATCCCAAAGATCTGACCGATTGCCGTCGTGTTCATGACGAACGAGTCGATGAAGGTTTGCGATCCCCACTCGTAAGTGATGTTGAGGGCCGGAGCGATCTCCTCCATCTCCTCCTCTTTGTCGTAGGAACGACCTCCCACGATGATCAGGTCGGGTTCGAGGGCGTTGATGGCCTCGAGGTCGAACTCGAAGAGGTTTCCGACGTTCTCGCGATCCGAATATGCCGAGAGGTATGGCGGCACGGTTGTGCCCGACGGGATCCCGACGACGCGGTCTCCGAGACCGAGAGCATCCAAAGTGTCGAGAATGGCGTAGTCCAAGACGACGACTCGGAGCGGGTCGTAGGGGACAGTGTCATCGCCGCCGTAGTAGGTGGTGACGTCGATCTCGGTGGGAGCGCCAATTGTGGTGGCTGGGGCTTGGGTGGTTGTCGTCTGTTCGGGAGCCTCGGTTGCTGGTGTCGCATCGACTGTGGTTGTAGTGGTGTCATCACCACTCTCGTCTCCCGAGCAGGCGGTCACAAAGAGAGCCACGACGGCAACAAGTGTGACGTAGCGCAGCTTCGATGATCTCGCATACATGTGGATTCCTTTCTCTTGATTAGGCTGCCCTTGCGAGCCGTGTTAGGTTCACCTAACGAATTTCTCCTACATGGATAGTGTTAATTATCCGGCTTGGCAAAACGGGAGGCACCTGTGCTCACAATCCCCAAAGTCGTCCTTCACGAGTTGGCAGTTCGCCAGCTTCAAGTGATCACAGTGGAGGACCTATCTGCTCACATGGTCCGGGTGCGGTTGGGCGGGGGTGACCTGGAAACTCTCGCCAGTCTCGGCCCCACGGATCACATCAAGCTCTTGGTGCCTGGCGAAGGCGAGGACGAACCAGAGTGGCCTGTGATCGAGAACGGGCGGATCAGGTTCCCGTCAGGCAGGCGGCCGCCGTTGCGTGACTACACCATCCGTCGCCACCATGTCCAGAGCAACGCAATTGACATCGACGTTGCAGTGCACGAAGCGGGTCATGTGTCAACCTGGAGCCGCACTGCTTCGGTCGGCGCACTTGTCGGAACCGGAGGTCCCCGAGGATCCCATCCGATGCCAATATCCGATCACTATGTGCTGATCGGCGACCTTTCGTCGCTACCGGCGGTAGCAAGATGGTTAGAGGAGCTCCCGGCTTCGGCCACGGCTCAGACACTGGTGGCCGGGGCCGGGCCAGGAGACGAGATCGAGCTACAGAGCCGTGCAAGCACCACCATCCACTGGGTCCACGACGAGTCCGGAGTTCCTGCCGATCGACTTGCTTCTAGCCTCGATCTTCTCGACCTCACACGACCTGACTTGTACGTGTGGGCCGCTGGTGAAGTGCTGGCGATGCGCTCGGTAAGAGATTGGCTCTCAGATGAACACGATTTCGAGCAGGAGCAGGTGTCCGTGGACGGATATTGGCGGAGGGGTGAGGCGGACTATGACCATCACCGGCCCCTCGACGACTGAGCGGAGGCTTTGCGGCTCCAGTATCAATCAGGCTGGTCGACCACCCGCTGGGAGACGATCCGGGCGCCGAGCCAGGTCGTGACGGGAACAGCCGCCACGAGGCCGATCGATCCCACCAAGGTGCGGACGATTTCGACAGCCACGACCTCACTGCTGGCGATGACGCCGAAGGACTGGGACGACAAGGTGAAGAGGATCAGCAGCGGAAGCGATGCACCCGCATAGGCGAGGAGCAGGGTGTTCACGGTCGAGACGATGTGGTCGCGCCCCACTCTCAGACCCGCCGCATAGAGATCGGTGACTGATGAGGCCGGGTTCGCCTTGCGAACCTCCCATACCGCAGAAGCCTGAGTGACTGTCACGTCGTCTAGAGCTCCGATGGCGCCGAGGACGATGCCTGCCAGAAGCAGCCCGTTGAGGTCGAGGTCCGGTATCGACAGCAGATAGAAAGCCTCGTCGTCGACCAATCCGGTGAAGTTGGCGATGTTCACTACCAGCCACGAAAGGGCGGTGGTCAGCGCAAGCGCACTGAACGCTCCCAAGGTGGCCACATGGGTCATCGGTGTGTATCCGTGAGCGAGGTACAGGGATACGAGCGCGATGGCCCCGCCACCAACCATCGCCACCAATACCGCGTCGGTCCCGGCGATGATCGCGGGCAGGATGAACATGAAGAGGATCAAGAGGCTGATCGCCAGGCCTGCCATGGCGGCTACACCGCGCAGGCGCCCGAGGACAATCACCGCCAATGCGAACAGACCGGTCAAGGTGGCCAGCAATCCCCGTCGGTCCCGGTCGGCGTACTGGTAGCTCGCGGTCCCGTCGCCGTTGTCGATTACGAACAGGAAGACGGCGTCACCTCGGTTGAACACCGGTTGGCTGTCCTCGTCGGGAAGCTCCATCAACACCTGGGTGCCCAGGTCGGCGGACGCGGCGTCGTTGATCTCGAAGGTTGTGAGTTTGCAGTCGAGGTTCGCGTCGTAGCTGCATGGTGTTGCGTCGCTGCTCGCCACGCCAGCAGTAACCGCCCCCTCCGCAAACCCGAACGTGGTCAGGTCGATGTCCACGGAGTCTCTGGGCCAGAGGAACAGCATGCCCACCAAGACTGCGGCGGCGAGCACGGCTACAACGGCACCGAGCCCACGTGGCATCGGGATACGCCGCTTGTCCGGGCCGAGCAGTGTCTCGAAGTCGCTCTGGTCTTCAGGCACGATGCCAGCGTAGGTGGCCGTTTCCGCTTCATCGGTAACGTCGAACTCGATGCGCTATGTCGCCTTTCTCCGAGCGATCAACACAGGTAATCGCCGTGTCACCAACGAAGCGTTGGTCGCTTGCTTTGAATCGATGGGGCTCGACGACGTCTTCGGATTCTTGGCCAGCGGAAACGTCGCCTTCACAACCGAGCGTCAAGTGGATGATCTCGAGCCGGAGATCGAAGCTGTCCTCGAGGAGCGTCTGGGATACGAGGTCCCCAGCTTCATCCGGACCGGATCGCAGGTTGCCCGCATCGCGGAGGCTCATCCTTTCGACACTGAGCATCTGGCCAGGTCCGAAGGCCGGGTTCAGGTGGCAGTGCTTCGCGATGAGCACTCAATGGATGCGTCGCTCTCATCGATCGACATCCCGGAAGACGACCGCGTCATCGTCGACGGCCGTGAGATGTACTGGTTACCCAATAAGGGAATCTCAGACTCCACGCTCGATGTTGGTGCGGTCGAGTCGGCCATCGGCCCGATGACGATCCGCACTCAGCGTACCTTCTCCCGGCTGGCGGCGAAGCTCGGCTGAGAGTTACTTCAGATAGCGGTAGTGCCAGTCGAGGATGGCTTCGAACCTCTCCGCTCGGTGCTTCGGCGATCCGCTCCGGCTCATCTCGTGGCCCTCGCCGGGGAAACGGAGCATCTCCGACGGAGTCCCGTTCTTCAGCAGTGCCATGAAGAACTGCTCGGCCTGTTCGATCGGGCAGCGCCAGTCCTCCTCGGCGTGGAGCACGAGAGTCGGGGTGGTGATCTGCTCAGCCACCGACAGCGGTGAGAGCCGCCACCACATGTCCCACGCATCGGGATAGTCCACGCCCAGGTAGCTCTTGGGGAAGTGCGCTCCGATGTCGGAGGTGCCGGCGAAGCTATTGAAAGTGATCAGGGCTCGTTCGACCACCGCCGACTTCCAACGGTCCTGATGTGCCGTGATCCAAGAGGTGAAGAAGCCGCCGTACGAGCCCCCCATGACACCCATCCGGTCCCGGTCGAGCCGAGGGAATTGCTCGAGGGCGGCGGCGACAACGGCATCGACGTCCTCGACGTCAACCGTTCCCCAGGCTTCGCCTTTCACCGCCTCGACCCACTCTTCGCCTCGACCTGCTGAGCCGCGTGGGTTGCAGGCAACGACGCCGTAACCGGCCGCCACGTAGACCTGGAACTCGTCGAAGAGCCCGAACCCGTATTGCGAGGCCGGCCCGCCGTGCACGTTGAGCAGTAGCGGCACGTTGTCGTCGCCGTCGGGCAGCAGCACCCAGGCGTCGACTTCCCCGCCAGGGGAGGGCACACGCATGTGAACCGGCTCGACCCACGCTCCTTCGCCAGATTGGACCGACGAGATTTGGGTGTCGCCCCGATACAGCTCACCAGGGCTGTCCCATCGGCTCGCCGTGTAGACGACACCTTCGTTCGAAATGGCGAACCCGGTGACAACCTGCTCGCCCTCAACCAGATGTTCGACCGATCCATTCGGATCGACTGAGATGACCCCGAACTTCCCAGAGTCCTCGTAGCCGACGACGGCGCGGTCGCTGTCCCAGACGACGTTCGGTGGCCCGGCTGAAAGACCGACGGACGATCGGTCCGTGGCCCCGGTGAGGTCTGTGAAGCCTCCGTCGTCTTCACGGCGGTACAGGTAGTAGTTGCCGGGGTAGTCGACCGTTGCGCTTCCGAGGATGTGGAGCACCCCGTCGGGTCGATACGAGGGGAGCACCCACAGGCCGCGTTCGGCAGCTCTGGTCACGTCTCCAGAGGCGACATCGACTTCGAAGACATCGTTCCCACTGGCCAGGCCCTTCGAAGGGTCGCGGTCGGTGACGAAGGCGATCGTCGTGCCATCCGGGGACCAAGCCGGGGAGGACTCGTCGAACTCACCAGGGGTCAGGCAACGCGGGTCGTCGGTCCCATCGGGGTCTACCAGCCATAGGTGGCGCTTGCGGTCGTGGATCCATCCCTGATTGTCGAAGCGGAAAGGAACCTGGGTGATGCGTCTCGGTCTCCGGCTCTGCTCGTCATCGTCGAGTTCCTCCCAGTCTTCGGTCGGAGTGACACCGACGGCTACGAGGCTGCTGCCATCAGGAGACCACTCGACTCCCTCCGCGCCATGCTCCAAATCGGTCAGTGTGGTTGCTTCGCCGCCGTCAGCCGGGATGACCGTCACTTGGGCCGGCTTACCGTTGTCGCTGCGCAGGAACGCCAGTCGTTTGCCGTCGGGGGACCAGCGAGGATTGGAGTCACTCGGGCCCGAGGTGAAGGCTTTGTCGTCGATCCAGATCGTCCTGTCGTAGCGGTCGTCTTCGAGGTTGGGACGTGACACCACATAGGCGATCTTGGTCCCGTCCGGGCTGACCCTGGGGTCACCGGCTGAGGCAAGCAGATGTAGTTCGTTGGGCTTCATGAGACGGCGACACTACCGCTGCTGGCGAGCGCCTACCGTTAGGTCATCGCCAAGCCCAAGCCATACGATCTCGACACCCTGGCGTTGCACGCCGGGCAGCAGCCGGACTCCGACTTTGGAGCGCGCGCGGTCCCCATCTATCAGACCTCCTCCTACGTCTTACCCGACGCCGACACGGCGGCTTCTCGCTTCAACATCGAGCGAACCGGCCACGTCTACTCACGCCTCACCAACCCCACCAACGCCGTCTTGGAAGAGCGGATCAGCGCCCTCGAAGGCGGGGTAGGTGCCATCGCCACCGCCAGTGGCCAGGCTGCGACCCATCTCGGGATAGCGACGTTGATGGGCGCCGGCTCACACATCGTGTCGAGCCAGTCGATCTACGGCGGTACCCACAACCTGATGGCTTACACGTTGCCTCGGTTCGGGATCGAGACGACTTTCGTCGACCCGCGCGATCCCGACGGCTTCCGCTCGGCCATTCGGCCCGAGACACGGCTCATCTTCGGAGAGACCCTGGGCAACCCGGGAGCCGAGGTGCTGAACATCCCCGTCATCGCCGAGATCGCCCACGAGAACGAGCTTCCTTTGATGATCGACTCGACCTTCGCCACTCCGGTCCTGGCTAAGCCGTTCGACATGGGTGCAGACATCATCATTCACTCGGCAACCAAGTTCCTTAGCGGTCACGGTGTGGTCATCGGAGGGCTTCTCGTCGACGGCGGCACCTTCGACTGGGAGTCATCCGGCAAGTTCCCCACACTCACCGAGCCGTATGAAGGCTTCCACGACCTCGACTTCGTCGAGGAGTTCGGCCCCGCTGCCTACATCACCAGAGCCCGGAAGGAAGGTGCTCGCGACTTCGGTGCGGCCATGGCACCGATGACGGCCTTTCTCATTCTCCAAGGCCTGGAGACGCTGCCGCTGCGGATGCACAAGCACGTCGAGAACGCGATGAGCATCGCTCGTTATCTCGAGGCTCACGATGCGGTGGAGTGGGTCAGGTATCCAGGTCTGGAATCTCATCCCGACTACGAGCTGGCCCAAGAGCTGCTGCCTCGGGGAGCCGGGTCGATCTTCAGCTTCGACGTCAAAGGTGGCAGGGAGGCGGGTCAGAAATTCATCGAGTCCGTGGTGGTGGCATCTCACCTCGCCAACGTCGGGGACGCCAAGACTCTTGTGATCCACCCCGCTTCAACCACCCATCATCGGATGGATGCCGACGCGTTGGCTGCTGGTGGGATATCCGAAGGCCTGATCCGGATCTCGGTTGGTCTGGAGAGCGTCGATGATCTGACGGAAGACCTGAGCCGAGCCCTCTATCTGTCGCAGAGAGCCTGATCATGGAGCTGGAAGTTGGGGGGCTCGCCGCCTACGCGGCCACCGGGAACAAGCCGATAGACCCGGACAAGGAGACGGTGGTTTTCATCCACGGGGTCGGCCAGGACCACACGATCTGGGTGCTGCCGACCCGGTACTTCGCACGACACGACCGCAACGTCCTCGCATTGGACCTTCCCGGTCATGGGCGATCGGCTGTCCCACCTCTGGAAACGGTGGAAGCCATGGCTGATTGGGTGGTCGCCGTGATGGATGCCGCAGGTGTCGAGAGAGCAGCTGTCGTTGGTCACAGCCTGGGCTCCCTCGTTGCTCTCGACCTTGCAAGCCGGCATCCGCAGCGCGCCCGGGCGGTTGCCTTCGTCGGTGTCTCGGTCCCGATCGCGGTGAGTGAGCCGCTCATGTCCAGCGCCGAAGCAGGCAGTCACGATGCGATCGAGATGCTCACCTATTGGGGTCATTCCAAGACGGGTCAAATCGGAGGCAACGCCACTCCCGGCATGTGGATGGTTGGCGGGAGCATGCGGCTCTGGGAGGAGGCCGAACCGGAGGCCATTCACGCAGACCTGAAGGCTTGTGACGGATACGTGACCGGGTTGGAGCGGGCTGCCGAGATCATCTGCCCTGTCTTGCTCCTGCTCGGTGAGCTGGATGTGATGACACCCGTCAAGGTGGCCCGGGCTTTGCGCGACGTCATAAGCCAGGAGGACACAGTGGTCTTCAAGGGTGCCGGTCACGCCTTGCTCAGCGAGAGGCCCGATCCCGTTCTCGACGAGTTGATCCGGATTGTCTGAATGCCTGTCGTAGAGCATTCATCGCTGCCGGCGTTCCAGCGGCTTCACTCCGAGGGCGTGGCCGTCGGCCAGGCCGAGTCCGGCCTGCCCGACCTCCGCATCGGCCTCCTCAATCTGATGCCGGATGCGGCCCTGGCTGCCACCGACCGCCAGTTCGTGCGACTCGTCTCGGGTTTCGAAGACCAGGCCAATCTCTACGTGCATCCTTTTACGCTGGCCGCATGGTCACGTGGCGACGAGGCACAGGACTACGTCGCCGAGAACTACCTGACTTTCTCTGAAGTGAAGGACCACAGTCTCGATGCCTTGATCATCACCGGCGCCAACCCCGCCCACTTCGAGCTCTCCGACGAGCCGTTTTGGCCGGGGTTGACCGAGGTCATCGATTGGGGGGAGGAATCGGTTCTCAGCACTCTCTGCTCCTGCCTGGCCACTCACGCCGTCTTGGAGCACAAGGGCCTTCTCAAGCGGTCCAAGCTCGACAGCAAGCGATGGGGTGTTTATGAGCACGCCAGGCTCGACGCCGATCATCCGCTGCTGGACGGGGTCGACTCGTCGGTTGAAGCCCCTCACTCGCACTGGTTCGATATGACCCGAACCGACCTGGAGGGCGTCGGTGTCAACGTGTTGTTGGAGAGCAACGAGGCCGGCGTGCACATGGCGACAAGCGAAGACGGGTTCCGGTACGTCTTTTTCCAGGGCCATCCCGAATACGACGACATCAGCCTGTTGAAGGAATACAAGAGGGAGGTAGGCCGCTACCTCGCCGGTGAGAGGGAGTTTCCGGTGTTCCCCGACCACTACTTCGACGATGAGGCGCGCGAGGTCCTGAGCCGGTTCAAGGAGTTAGTGGTCGGAGGTGAATCTCCAGAATTCCCCGAGCACGAGGTGACCCGAAGGCGGAAGCCGGCCTGGGTGACCCAAGGCCAGGCCATCTACTCCAACTGGCTTGCTGAGGTGCTGCGAAGGGCCAGGTCTTGACCGTTCGACCACGACTCGCGATACTTCTCGCCTCGATGGCCCCTATCAACACCATCATCATTATCGACTGAGGCGCAGCCCACATACCGGACTGCGTCTGACCCTCTGCACCGGCAGGGGGTTTTTCTATTGCCAAGGACCTATGACACTCGAGATCTACGACACCACACTCAGGGATGGCTCCCAGCAGGAGGGCATCAGCCTGACCGTCGGCGACAAGCTGCGGGTCGCTCGCCTCTTGGACGAGCTGGGCGTGGCCTTCGTCGAGGGCGGCTGGCCTGGCGCCAACCAGAAAGACACGGAATTCTTCGAGAGAGCCAAGTCAGAGCTCGACTTCTCCAACGCAATTCTCACCGCCTTCGGTGCGACACGACGGCCGGGTGGTGACCTCGCTGGTGACGCCCAATTGAAGGCTCTTCTCGACGCCGAGACCGAGTACCTGTGCATCGTCGGCAAGACCTGGGACTATCACGTCTCGGAGGCGCTTCGCGTTGACCTCGACGAAGGTGTCCGGATGGTCGGGGAGAGCATCGAATTCCTCAAAGGCAAAGGCCGGCGGGTGTTCTTCGACGCCGAGCACTTCTTCGACGGCTACCGGGACAACCCGGCATACGCCCTCGAGGTGCTCAAGGCCGCACACGAGGCCGGAGCCGAACGGCTTGTCCTATGCGATACCAACGGCGGCACCCTTCCTGCCGAGACTCTGGCCACGATCAACGCGGTCCAAGAAGCGTTTTCTGGGGCTGATGTCGGTGTCCACTTCCACAACGACGGGGGCACCGCGGTGGCAGCTTCCCTAGCCGCGGTGGATGCCGGTGTGCGCCAGATCCAAGGCTGCATCAACGGCTACGGAGAGAGGACGGGCAACGCAGACCTCTCCACACTGATCCCCGATCTCGAGTTGAAGAAGGGTCTCAAGCCGATAGCGGGTGACCTGGAGCTGATCACTCCGATCTCTCACCATGTGGCCGAGATCGTGAACATAACCCTTGATCCCCATCGCCCATATGTCGGCTCGTCGGCGTTTACCCACAAGGCTGGTCTCCACACTTCGGCGTTGGCGCGGCGGTCCGACGCCTACGAGCACGAGGCTCCGGGAGATGTCGGAAACTCGACCCGGATGGTGGTCAGCGAGCTGGGCGGACGTGCATCGGTTCTGGCCAAAGTGGCTGAGATGGGTCTCGAGCTGGATGCGGAGACTGCCGGACGGGTGGTTGAGAGGGTCAAGGAGCTGGAGCACGAGGGCTATCACTTCGAGGCAGCAGACGGGTCCTTTGAGTTGCTGGCGCGGAGGACTACCGGCTGGAAGAACCCCTTCTTCATGTTGGAGTCGTTCCGCGTTCAGTCGGACCGGGACGGCAGCGGTGTTGTCTCAGAGGCCACGGTCAAGCTCGACGTCGACGGTGTCCGGACGATCACTGTCGGGGAGGGCCTCGGCCCGGTCCATGCTCTCGACCAGGCGCTGCGTTCTGCTCTTATTGGCCGCTACCCGGAGGTCGACGACTTCCGCCTGACCGACTACCGGGTGAGGGTCCTCGACAGCGAGGACGGCACGTCGGCGCGGGTGAGGGTGCTGATCGAGACCTCCAACCATCTCGGTGCCTGGGGGACGATCGGTGTGCACGAGAACATCATGGAGGCCTCGTGGCAGGCACTCGCCGACGGCGTGATCGTCGGCCTGCTCCGTCTCGGAGCCGCCAACGGCCCCCACGGCTAGGTTCCGGGCGTCGAAGAAGGAGAAACACTCATCGGTCAAACGGAGACCATCGACCTCGAGATGATCGAGAGAGGCGAGCCGTCCGACGGCATTCCTTCCTTGCTCTTCATCCATGGCTACTGGCAGGCAGCGTGGACGTGGGATGAGTTCGTTATGCCCGAACTGGCTGACCGGGGGCATCACTGTGTTGCGATGAGTCTGGGCGGTCATGGGGAGAGTGACGGCAAGATCAGAGGAACATCCATCAGGGACAACGTCGCCGACCTCGCCCGTGTAGTCAGGACCTTTGAGAGGGTCCCAGTTCTCGTCGGTCATTCGATGGGTGGGTTCACAATCCAGCACTATTTGGCCAAGGAGCATCCGGCGGCCGCCGCCGTGCTGGTGTCACCCGTTCCGAGGAAAGGGGGCTGGAGTGCCACCTTCAAGGCCGCCCGTAAGCACCCCTTGCTCTTTCTCAAGGCCAATGTGACCCTCGACGTCGGTGCGATCGTGGAGACACCTGAAGCCTGTGTCGACTTCCTTGGCCCTCTAGGCGCCAAATACTTCGACCGGATGGAACGTGCTTCCTACCGGGTGTATCTCGATCTGCTGCTGAACCGCCCAGATCTCTCCGCTGTGGACGTGCCCGCCTTGGTTATCGGCGGGGGAGACGATGCCTTCTTCACCGAAGAGGAATGGCGTGACACCGCAAACAGCCTCGACGCCGACCTCGTCATGTTGCCCGGCGTTGGTCATCAACCGATGTGGGACGACTCCGGCCGTTCCCTGATCGACCACATCGACCACTACGTCCGCAACCTCAGGTAATACCGCCCGTATCTGGTAGCTATGGCCTCAAGTTGGCAGAGGGCCCTTCGAACCTGAGGCCATAGAACCCGTATTTGGTCGCTATTACCTGAGGTTCGCAGGTGGGGGCTAGGTGTAGTTGTAGAAGCCTCTGCCCGACTTTCGGCCCAGCAACCCGGCCTCCACCATCCGCGTGAGCAGCGGTGGGGAGGCGTAGAGCGGCTCCTTGTACTCGTCGAAGAGCACGTCGGCGACGAACTTGGTGACGTCGAGACCCACGAAGTCAGCAAGCTCCAGCGGTCCCATGGGATGGTTGGCGCCGAGCTTCATCCCGGTGTCGATGTCCTCCTTGGAGGCGATGCCGGCTTCATACATCCGAATCGCAGCCAGCCAGTAAGGGACGAGCAGCATGTTGACGACGAACCCGGCGCGGTCCTGAGCCCGGATCACCGTCTTGCCGATTTCCTCGGCAAACGCCTGTGCTCGATCCTCGACGCCTTCGTCCGACATCACCGTCGTCACCAACTCCATGAGCGCCATCACCGGCACGGGAGAGAAGAAGTGCATCCCAACCACATGGTCGGGGCGATTGGTGGCTGCGGCGAGCCTGGTGATCGGGATGGACGATGTGTTGGAGGCCAGGATGGCGTCATCGTCGGCGACGATCTCGTCGAGGCTGGTGAAGATCTGCTTCTTGAGGTCTTCGTTCTCCGTGACCGCCTCGACCACCAGCTGGCGGTCAGCCATGTCACCCAGATCGGTGGTGACGTTGAGCCTGTCCAGAATGGCCGCCTTCTCCGCTTCTTCGAGCTTGCCGCGCTCGACGGCGCGAGCGAGCGACTTGTCGATGCGACCCAGTGACTTCTCGGCGACTTCGGCGTTCACTTCCATCATCACGACGTCAGCGCCGGCCTTGGCGCTCACCTCGGCGATACCCGAGCCCATCAGGCCTCCGCCAACAACCCCGACTCTCTCGATTGTCACTGTGTCTCCCGTTTCGACGTTGCAGGCAATCATGGTTGGCGACGCGGGCCGCTGCCAGTCGATGTGGCCGGCTTCCGCCCTGAGAATGTGTCTGTGTCAACTTCTGATCCGGAATTACCCTCACGCAATCTGATGAGTTATGACCATTTAGCGATCGAGGCCAAGTGGCAGGACCGGTGGGAGTCCGAGAAGGTCTTCGAGGTGACGGAGGATCCGTCCAAACCCAAGTTCTACAACGTGGCGATGTACCCCTATCCGTCGGGCGAGCTGCACGTCGGCCACGTTCGCAACTACACGTACATCGACCTCATCACCCGCTACAAGATGATGCAGGGCTTCAACGTCTTGAGCCCGATGGGGTGGGACTCTTTTGGCCTCAACGCCGAGAACCACGCCATCGAGACCGGCATCCACCCCAAGGTGTCGGTGGCCGAACAGATCGAGAGGATGAAAGTCCAGTTCAGGCGGCTTGGGGTCGGCTTCGACTGGAGTCGTGAGCTGGCCAGCCACGACCCTGACTATTACCGATGGGACCAGTGGATCTTCCTCGAGTTGTGGGAGAAGGGCCTGGCCTACAAGGCCGAGGCTGCGGTCAACTGGTGTCCGAAGGACCAGACGGTCCTGGCCAACGAGCAGGTGGTCGGCGACGACGTGTGCGAGCGCTGCGGCACACCTGTCGAGAAGAAGATGCTGTCGCAATGGCAGTTCAAGATCACCGAGTACGCCGACGAGCTTCTCGATGCGATCGACGACTTGGACGACTGGCCGGATCGAGTGCGCACCATGCAGCGCAACTGGATCGGCCGCTCCGAAGGGGCCACCTTCACCATCCAGGTTGACGGCGGCGGCTCGTTCGACGTCTTCACCACCCGCCCCGACACCATCTTCGGGATGACGTTCTGTGTCCTTGCCCCCGAGCATCCTTTGGTCGAGGAGTTGATCTCAGGTTCTGAGACTGAGGATGAGGCCCGGCAGTACGTATCCGCGGCTCAGCGAGCCAGCGAGATCGAGCGATTGGCTGAGGGCGACAAGACCGGTGTGTTCACGGGCGCTTACGCCATCAACCCGGTCAACGAGAAGCGGGTTCCCGTCTACATCGCCGACTACGTGCTTATGGGCTACGGGACCGGGGCGATCATGGCGGTTCCCGGCCAGGACCAGCGTGACTGGGACTTCGCCACCAAGTACGGGATAGACATCGTGCGCACCGTCCAGCCAGAGGAGGGCTTCGACGGTGAGGCCTTCCTTGGCGACGGGCCGACGATCAACTCCGATTTCCTCGATGGAATGCGCCAGGACGAGGCGAAGACCAAGATCATCGAGTGGCTGGCCGACCAGGGAATCGGAGAGGCCACTGTGCAGTACCGGCTTCGCGATTGGCTGATCTCACGCCAGCGCTACTGGGGATGCCCGATCCCCATGCTCAACTGCGACCAGTGCGGCCTAGTGCCGGTGCCACGCGATCAACTTCCTGTTCTGCTTCCCGACATCGAGGACTACCTGCCCAAAGGCATGTCCCCACTTGCCGCCGACGACGACTTCGTGAACACAACGTGTCCTGACTGCGACGGGCCGGCCAGACGAGAGACCGACACCATGGACACGTTCATGGACTCGTCGTGGTACTTCCTGCGCTATGCCGACGCTCACAACGACGAGGTCCTCTTCGACACCGAGAAGGCGCGCTACTGGATGCCGCTCGACCAGTACATCGGGGGGGTGGAGCATGCGATTCTTCACCTGCTCTATGCCAGGTTCATCACCAGGTTCCTGTATGACCTGGGCCTGAGCCCGGTTCAGGAACCGTTTCAGCGGATGTTCACCCAAGGGATGCTGGTCCACAAAGGGGCCAAGATGTCCAAGTCGAAGGGCAACGTGGTGCCGCCGGACGACTACTACGACAACCATGGCGCAGATGCCACCCGTCTCTTCGAGCTGTTCGTCGGACCGCCAACCGACGACGCGGTCTGGAACGATTCGGGTGTCTCGGGAAGCAAGCGTTTCCTCGACCGGTTCTGGAAGCAGGCCACCTGGGACGGCGGGTGGAATGCCAGGTCAGCTGATGATCGTGATCGGGAGATCCTGGGCCACGCCCACCGCACGGTGAAGAAGGTCACCGAGGACATCGAGCGGTTCCGGTTCAACACCACGGTGCCGGCACTGATGACGCTGTCCAACGAGTTGCAGTCCTATCTCGGCGATGAGCCTCGCGAAGAAACACACGGCGAGGTCATCGAGATGATGCTCAAGCTTCTTTCGCCGATGGCACCTCACGTGTCCCACGAGCTGTGGGAGAGGCGCGGCAACGAGTCGATGCTGGCTTTCGAAGCCTGGCCGTCGTGGGACGAGGAGCTAGCCCGCGAAGACACGGTCACGATGATTGTCCAGGTCAACGGCAAGGTGAGAGACAGGCTCGAAGTCGAGTCGGACATCGACGAGGCGGCGGCGGAAGCAGCGGCGCTGGCGTCGGAGAAGATCCAGGCGTGGCTGGACGGCCAGGAGGTGAGACGGGTGATCACACGCCCACCAAACCTGGTCAACGTCGTCATCGGCTGACGTTCGTAGTCGATGCGCGTAGGTCGTCTGCTCGAGGAGACGGGCCATGGCACGGAGCGGTTGCGTGCTCTTCTGGACCCGATCAACCCGGATCAACTGCGGTTGCGTGCCGCTTCTCCGCTCATGAGGTGGATCTGGGGCGAAGGTGTCGGGGCGATGACGGTGGGCAAGCTGATACTCGTCGATCCGGACATCCTCAACGGAGATAAGGAGCAGCTCGCTCGGCTTACCCTGCACGAGTTGATCCACGTTCGACAGTGGGGAGAGCTCGGCTGGTTTGGGTTCTCGCGCCGGTACCTGGCCGACTATCTCAAGGGAAGACGGCGTGGTCTCTCGCATCGTCAGGCCTATCTGGAGATTGGCCTCGAGGTCGAGGCTCGCACCAGGTCGCTTGAGCTGATCTAGCAACAGGGTTCCAACCGTCGTTCTGGTCCGGTAGTTAGGCCGGAGTGAGGGGAGCGACAGTCGTCATCGTGACGGCCGGGTTGATCGTGGGCGTGGTTGCCGGCTGGAGCCGCGCACCCGTGTCTCAGCCGGCACCAACTCCGCCCGCTGTGACAACGCCAACCAGCTTTGACGTGCACGTGGCCGGGCAGGTCGTATCGCCCGGTGTCGTGACTGTCGCCGAAGGCTCGATAGTCGCTGATGCAGTGGCCGCGGCGGGCGGCCTTCTGGCTGGTGCCAACACTGATGCGATCAACCTGGCCGCTCCAGTCATCGATGGCCAGCAGATAGTGGTGCCCGGCACCGAAGGCACAACGGCAGGACCAACCGGTGATGGCCCGGTTCGGCTCAACAGCGCCAACGCCGGTGAGTTGGAGGAGCTGGACGGTGTCGGCCCGGTCCTCGCCGAGCGGATCGTCGCCTATCGGGAGGCAAACGGCCCTTTCACTGTTGCCGAAGATCTCTTACTCGTCCCTGGCATCGGAGAAGCCAAGCTGGCAGCGATCCGTGATCAAGTCGTCGTACCTTGATCATCCTGCGGCACCGCCTCGGGCCACCCTCCCGTGGTTGGCAGCCGCGGCGGCTGTATGGCTGCTTGTCGTGGTGTTCGATCCGGTGCCACCCCTCCCAATGCCCGGTGGCGCGTTCACCGGCACGGTGTCGGTCACCCAGGGACCGTTTGAAGGCCGACACGGCTGGTGGGCATTGGTCGAGACCTCGTCGAGTCATGCTCTTGCCGACTTCGCCAATGATCCAGGTCTGAGGCCCGGCTCCAAGACCGAGATTGTCGGCATCTCCGACGGCAAGCCCGGCGTCGCCCGTAGCCGTCCCTACGCAGCGCGGATTCGAGTCAGGAGCTTCGAACTGGCTGACGGGTCCGTTCTGTCCGACGTTGGCGGGTCTGTTTCAGGCCACGTGATGCGACGGCTCGAGCCTTACGGCGAAGGTCGAGGCCTTCTCGCCGGTTTCCTGATCGGCGACGTCTCACACGTTTCCGACAGCGATGTCGAAGCAATGCGTCTGTCCGGCCTCTCACATTTCGTCGCCGTGAGCGGCTCGAACGTCGCCCTGTTTCTGCTCTTGGTCTTTGTATTGAGCGGGCCTTTGGCTCTCGGTCCCAAGCGGCGGGCTGTCATCGGCTTGCTGGCCATACCGGTCTACGCGGCGGCGACCAGGTTTGAGCCGTCGGTGATGAGGGCATCTCTCATGGCTGCCGTCGCTTTCGGTGGGCGACTGGTCGGGATCGGCTTCGATGCTTGGCAGTTGCTCTCGGTGACGGTGGTGATTCTCCTCGTTAGTGATCCCTATCTGGCCGGTGATGTCGGCTTCCAGCTCTCGGTGGCTGCGACCGCAGGTGTCCTGGTCGGAGCCAAGTGGCCCCTGACCGGCGGAGTGGTTCAGAGGGCATTGGCCGTGACTGTCGCGGCGCAACTCTCGGTGGCTCCTCTTCTGATGGCTCACTTTGGGACGATCCCGCTGCTCAGCCCAGTCTTGAACCTTCTTGCCGCTCCGCTGGTCACAGCGGCGACCGCAATGGGTGCTTTGGGGGTCGCCGGCCCTGAGATCCTCATCGACCTCGCGTCAGTCAGTGCCGGGTTGGTTCTAGCCATCGCTCGCATGGGCTCGGGTTTCCCCCAGGTCGGCTTTCTGGGCGGGCTGGCGGCCGGGCTGGCTGGATTGGTCATCTTGCGATGGAGATCTCTGGCACCAGCGGCAGCGCTGTTGGCGGCTGTCTGGTTCGGCTGGGCGACGGTGGTCCCAGCGGAGACAGCGCCGCCCGGGTCGGTGGTTGTCCTCGATGTGGGTCAGGGTGACGCGATCCTGATCAACGGCGGCGAGGGACGGTGGGCCCTGGTGGACGGAGGTCCCGATCCTGTGTTGCTTCGGTCCAAGCTCCGCTCCTACGGCGTGGCGGCGTTGGACATCGTGGTGCTCACTCACATCCATGCGGACCATGTGTTGGGGCTCATCGATGTCGTGAGGACGGTGCCGGTCGGTCAGATCCTGATGGACACGGAGCCACATCAAAGCGAGCTGGTCACCGAGTTCTTGGCAGCCGCCGACGGA
The DNA here is from genome assembly GCA_028285585.1 of Acidimicrobiia bacterium. GTDB lineage: Bacteria > Actinomycetota > Acidimicrobiia > Spongiisociales > ZC4RG35 > CAXMPK01. The sequence goes on along the minus strand of JANQOU010000002.1, from coordinate 302,409 downwards.
GTCGCTGTCCGTGTGCCTTCACCAGGCGAGTCACACCAGTTGGGGGAGCTCACTCTCGAGATCCTGGGGCCGTTGCGGCGGTATGCCTCGCCCAACGACCAATCGATCGTCATCGAGGTTCGCGGTGTGGCCCGCTCGATGTTGCTCGCCGGTGACATCGAGACATTTGCTCAGGCCGATCTTCCGGCCAGGGCAGATGTTCTCAAGGTGCCTCATCAGGGCGCCGCGACGTCGGACCCGGCGTGGTTGCAGAGGGTTGGTGCAGAGCTGGCCGTCATCTCCGTGGGGCCCAACCAGTTCGGGCATCCCGAGCCCTGGGTGACCGAGGTGTTGGAGGAGGCCGGAGCCGAGGTCGTCCGCACCGACGAGGCCGGAGATGTTGTCGTGCCCCTGTCGTAACCTCGCTGCGAATGACCGAATCGTTGCGTCTCGGCACTGTCGACCTTCCGCTGGGTGACCGGACCTATGTGATGGGAGTGGTCAACGTCTCACCCGACTCGAAGAACACCCACACTGTGGCAAGGTCGGTTGACGAAGCGTTGCTCATGGCCGACAGGTACCGCGAATGGGGAGCGACAATCGTCGATGTCGGCGGACAGTCTTCTCATTACGACAACGAGACGATCGCTGCGGCCGATGAGATCAGCAGAGTGGTCCCTGTGATCGAGGCGATGGCAGCCGAAGGGCACCTCGTTGCGATCGACACCTGGAAGCCAGCTGTGGCAGAAGTGGCGATCGATGCCGGTGCCGTGATAGTCAATGACACCGGCGGCCTCGCCGACCCGGACATGAGAGCAGTGGTTGCCCGCTCCGGTAGCGCCACCGTCGCCGTCTATGTCGAGGGGGACAATCCCCACGATGTCGAAGCCATCGAGATCAGCTCTGAGAAGGCTGAGCAGACCTCAGCGGCGTTCAGGGAGTTGTTGGTCGAGCTGGCTCAGGAGGACATCACCAACGTGATCGTCGACCCGGGGATCGCTCTCAACTATCGAGGGGACTACGAGGCATACACCCGCATGCAGCTCGAGGTCATCGCGGCTTCCCGGCATCTTCACGCCCTCGGTAAGCCGGTGCTGATCCCGATACCGCGCAAGCGTGACGGCCACCGCGTCGCCGCCTACATCTCGCTTGCCCTCGAGCATCGAGCAGACATCGTCAGAGTCCACGACGTGGCCATGGCATGTGACCTGGCTCGTCTCTTCGGCCGTTTGTGACGACTACGTTGAGCTCATGGCTTTGCTGATCGTCTCCGGACCTGCCAACGCCGGGGCGGGGGAGCGCGATCAGATGCTCAAAGCCGCTCGGCAGCACTTCGAGGAGGCTGGGGTGGCCAGAGAACAGATCGTGCGCGTCGATGTGCCTGGCCGCGGAGGTGGTGAGGCTGGGGAAGGCTCTATCCGGGGTGAGCTGGAGCCGATGATCCCTCTTCTCCAGTCCGGCTCGTTGTTCGGGGAGCCAGAGGGCTTGGAGCTGGTCGACGCACAAAATCTCCAGAAGGCCGAGCTGGAGACGCTGGTCGAACTGCTCGAAGGCGCCGACCTCGCCAACACCCATGTTGTTGTGCTGTGTGCTGGGACCGTGCCCAAGGCGTTGAAGACTGTGGCCGATAGTCGTGGGGCCTCCGTGTCGGTGAAGAAGATGTGGGAGCGTCAGGCCGGTCAATGGCTCGACGCCGAGTTGAAAGAGCGGGAGATGTCCCTCGAGAAGGGGGCGCGGGAGGCTCTGGTCCAGCACTTCGGCACAGATACGGCCAGTCTCGGATCTGCCCTCGACCAGCTATCGGGGGTCAGTGCCAAGATCACCGCCGAGACCATTCATGAGCGGTTCAAGAACCGGCCCGACGAGCCGGCTTGGCTCATCACAGATGCGATCGGCAAGGGCAACACCGGTGAGGCTCTGCGACGCCTTTCCGACTTCCTCGTTCACGGTCACCCCCTGGTGTATCTGGCTGCTCTCGAAGGAGATCTGAAGCGACGTTCTCTGGCAGCGGCTGCACCAGATCAGGAGACGCTCAAGGAGTGGCTTGGAGGTCGGAGCAACGCCAACCAGTTGTCTCGTCTCTGGTCACAGAGGGCGAAAGTACGAGAGTCGTCTCTACGTCGAGCCCAGGAAGCGTTGGTGCGGGCCGACCGTGTGGTCAAGACGCAGCCGGAGGAGGTTCACAGGGTGACTCTGGAGCGGCTCACCGTCGCCATGTGCCGTTGGTACGGGTGATGCAATCAGCCCGGAACCGTGGTTGGGCGTGCACAGCGTGTCGCTGAGCGCGACGCCTTGCTATAGCAAGAACTAAGAGTTGATCGAGGTGGCGAGACGCGACTTCTTACGGGCAGCAGTTCTCGGGTGGAGGACACCCTTCTGCGCGGCGACGTCGATCTTCTTCTGAGCCGCCTGGAACAGCTCGTCCGTGGGCTCGCCTGCAGCGTGAGCGGCCTCGACCTTCTTGACCGCGGTCTTGAGGTCGCTCATGAGCGACTTGTTGCGCTGCCGCAACTTCTCGTTCTGCCGGTTGCGCTTCTTTTGTGACTTGATGTTGGCCATGGCTAAATCCGTGGAGTTGTGGGATCCGAAGACCTGAGACACGAAGGTCAGCGGAGCGGGAATGGTAACAGTCGCCGGTAGAATGCAACAACCCAGAGCGGGCTGTCGATCCGCTCACACCACTGACCCAACGGACCAAGCGGACCGGCATGACTGACCAATCGCGCATACGCAACTTCTCGATCATCGCTCACATCGACCATGGCAAGTCGACTTTGGCCGATCGTCTTCTCGAGCGAACCGGTGCGGTCACCGAGCGGGAGATGAGGGAGCAGCTGCTCGACACCATGGACTTGGAGCGAGAGCGGGGGATCACCATCAAGGCTCAGACCGTGCGTCTGGAGCACAAGGCCTCCGACGGTCAGGAGTACGTGCTCAATCTCATCGACACGCCTGGCCACGTCGACTTCTCCTACGAAGTGAGCCGATCCCTTGCCGCTTGCGAAGGGGCTCTGCTGCTGGTGGACGCTGCTCAGGGAGTCCAAGCGCAAACATTGGCCAACTCTTACCTCGCCGTCGACGCCGGCCTCGAGGTGATTCCCGCCGTGAACAAGATCGACCTGCCCGCCGCCGACCCGGAGCGGGCCGCTGCGGAGCTGGTCTCGATACTCGGTGGAGAGCCGGATCATGTGGTGCGGATGTCGGCGAAGACGGGGGATGGCGTTGATGCCATGCTCGAAGAGCTGGTCCAGCTGGTCCCGGCACCGGAAGGCGATCCTGATGCGCCACTGCGCGCTCTCGTCTTTGACTCCTATTTTGATGCCTTCCGGGGGGTGGTTTGCTACGTCCGTGTCGTGGACGGCTATCTGGACACGGGGGAGCTGCTCAGGTTCATGGCAACCAACGAGACCCAGGACGCGAATGAGATCGGCTTCCTCACCCCGAAGGTGGAGCCGGTGGCGAGGCTTGGCCCGGGAGAGGTCGGCTACCTGATCACCGGGGTCAAGGAGATCGACCGAATCAAGGTCGGTGACACCGTCACTGCCGCCCGCGAGCCTGCTTCGGAGCCCCTACCCGGATACGCCGAGCCCAAGCCGATGGTGTTCTCAGGCCTGTTCCCAACCGACGGCGACGACTACGAGAAGCTTCGGGAGGCGCTGGAGAAGCTGCGTCTCAACGACGCCTCGCTGCTCTGGGAGCCCGAGACGTCAAAGGCGTTGGGTTTCGGGTTCAGAGTCGGATTCCTCGGCCTTCTCCACATGGAGATCGTGCGGGAGCGTCTCGAGCGTGAGTACGACCTCGATCTCGTGGCCACTGCTCCATCGGTTGCGTATCGGGTGGTGATGCCGGACGACTCGGAGGTCGAGATCAAATCGCCGCAAGACCTGCCGGAGCCGACGGATCGAAAGAGCATCAGCGAGCCTTACGTGAAGGCGATGATCCTCACCCCGAGTGAGTTCGTCGGCCCGATCATGGAGCTGGCGACCAGCCGACGCGCCATCGTCGGCAACATGAACTACCTCAGCCCAGAGCGGGTTGAGCTCGACTTCGAGATACCACTCGCCGAGATCGTCTTCGACTTCTTCGACCTGCTCAAGTCGAAGACCAAGGGTTACGCTTCGCTCGATTACGAGCCCACCGGCTATCGGGAGGCCGATCTGGTCAAGGTCGACATCCTTCTCCACGGTCAGCCGGTCGACGCCTTCTCGGCGATTGTGCACAGAGATAACGCTCAGGACTACGGGTCGAAGATGACAGGACGGCTCCGCGGGCTCATCCCGCGTCAGCTGTTTGACGTCCCGATTCAGGCGGCCATCGGCGGGCGGATCATCTCCCGTGAGACGGTCCGAGCCACCCGCAAGGACGTGACCGCGAAGTGCTACGGCGGTGACATCAGCCGGAAGAAAAAGCTCTTGCAACGTCAGAAAGAAGGCAAGAAGCGGATGAAGATGGTCGGCTCGGTCGAGGTGCCGCAGGAGGCATTCGTCGCCGCCCTCAAAGTGGACGATGACACCTGAGGTAGCCGACTCCTTCTCGGCGTCAGCTGCTGCCTATGTCCACATCCCGTTCTGCTCGGCGATCTGCCCTTATTGCGACTTTGCCGTGGTGGCGGGCCAAGACGAGTTGGCCGAGCGTTACGTCGACGCCGTCGTCACCGAGATTCGCATGGCCGAGCCGTGGCGACCGCTGGAAGCGATCTACTTCGGCGGGGGGACGCCCAGTCACGTCGATCCGGTGCTTCTCGCCCGGATCCTGGAGGCCCTTTCCGATCGGCACGGCATCGCTGATGGAGCCGAGATCTCGCTTGAAGCCAACCCTGAGGACTTCGGGGCCGAGCGCGCCGGCCTGCTCCACAGGATCGGGTTCAACCGTGTCTCGTTTGGGTCTCAAAGCTTCGATCAGAGCGTCCTCAGTTACCTGGGGCGGCGTCATGAGCCTTCCCAGATTGATTCGGCGGTGGGATCTGCTCGGGATGGAGGCTTCGAGAACGTCTCACTCGACTTGATCTATGGGTCACCTGGCGAGAGCAACGAGTTGTGGGCTGCCACCGTTTCTCGAGCCCTCGCACTCAAGCCTGATCACCTTTCCTGTTACGCCCTGACAGTTGAAGCCGGAACACCACTGGGACGTGCGGTGAGAGATGGTGCGGTGGCGCCGGACCCAGACATCCAAGCTGACCGCTACGAGCATGTGGAGTCGGCCGTGCCGTTTGAGCGCTATGAGGTCTCCAACTGGTCGCTGCCCGGCCAGGAGTGCCGCTACAACCTGACCATCTGGGCTCAAGGTGAGTACGAGGCATTCGGGAACGGCGCCCATGGCTTTCGAGACGGACGTCGCTACCGCAACCACCGCAGACTCGAGGCCTATCTGGAGCATGTCGAGTCCGGGGCGCTCCCAAGGGCAGGCGAGGACGCGTTGGCCGGGTGGGATTTGGAGCAAGACCGGCTGTTCGTGGGGTTGAGACGGGTCGTCGGCGTCTTCCACGGGCCGGGCACCAGAGCGCTCCTGGAATCGCCGGCTGGCCTGAGGTTGATCGAGGCCGGAGTCGTGGAGAGCCAAGCCGAGCGTCTCCGGGTGACTAGGCCTCTGATGACTGATGCGGTGCATCGCTCAGTGATGTCACTCGATGCCCCTAACGTCATGGGCGAAAGTCATGCTTGAAGACCGCCGTTCAGAGGTTCTGCGTGCGCTCGTCGAGGAGCACATCCGCTCCGGTGAGCCTGTCAGCTCGCGCTCGATTGTGGAGCACTCAGCACTTTCGGTCTCGGCGGCGACCATCCGCAACGACCTGACAGCCCTAGAGGCTGACGGCTTCGTGATGCAGCCCCACACGTCGGCGGGCCGTGTCCCGACAGCAGCGGCATATCGCTACTACGTAGACCATCTCGGCCCCGGTGAGCTTCGGCATGCCGCACAGGAGCGCATCGACAGTGTCTTCGGCGAGGTTCACCTGGAACTGTCGAAGCTGCTCAAGGCCACCTCGGAGTTGTTGGCAGAGATAACTGACCTCCCAGCCGTGGTCGTCGCCCCTGGAGTGGCGAGGGACCGCGTCCGCGCCCTGCATGTGGTTCAGGTGTCGGCTGATCAAGTGTTGATCGTCGTCATCACCGACGGCGGTCGTGTCGTCCAGCAGCGTGGCCGAGTCCGGGTTCCTGTGACGCCGATGGAGGTGGAAGAGGCCCAGCGTGTGGTGGCTGCTTCGGTCGTCGGAAGCGAGTTGGGCGCTGGTCTCGGAGTCGCCGACGACGAGATGATCGCATTGGTAGAGCCGACGCGGGAAGCCATCCTGACCATCCTGGATGCCCTACATCTCGCCGCCACTTCGACCACCGAGATGTTCGTTGGCGGCACGCAGCACATGGGATCCACCTGGGAAGACCTCGAGTCGGTCCAGCGAGTGCTGGAGATACTCGAGCGCGAGGCAGAAGTCATGAAACTCCTCGCCGGAGCATCGGGCACATCGATCCAGCTCGGTTCCGAGATGGAGCAGTCCGACATCGATCTCGCCGTGGTGTCGAAGTCTTACGAGAGCAGCGGTGAGGGTGGTTCCGTTGGGGTGATAGGCCCGATGCGAATGAACTATCGACGTGCCATCTCAGCTGTCGAGGAAGTCTCGAGAGAGTTGGAAGACCAGATCGTCACCAGGTCCGACTAGTGGCAAAGCGGAGTTACTACGACGTTCTGGGTGTCGGCCAAGACGCCAGCACCGAGCAGATCAAGAAGGCCTTCCGGCGTATCGCCAGGGAAACCCACCCTGACACCAATCCGGGCGATGCCGATGCCGAGGCGCAGTTCAGGGAGGCGGCTGAGGCCTACGAGGTGCTCAGCGACACTGACCGACGCTCTCGTTATGACAGAGGCGACACTGTCGACCTCGGTGATCTCTTCTCGGGGCTGGGCGGCATTGACGATCTGCTCCGTTCCGTGTTCGGTGACGGCGGGTTGTTCGGGTCCAGATCGAGGGCGCAGCGCGGCCGGGATGTGCTGGTGCGTGTCGAAGTGGACCTCTTCGAGGCGGCTTTTGGGGGTGAGGCAGTGGCCGAGTACGACACCCGGTCGAATTGTGCGGTCTGTGATGGCAGCGGTGCCGAGCCGGGGGCGGACATTCACACCTGCCCTGACTGTGGCGGGGCCGGTCAGGTTCGGGTTCAGCAGCGTTCGCTGTTGGGGACGATGATGAGTGTCCAAACCTGCCCGACGTGCCGGGGGGAGGGCTCTTTGATAAGCGAGTCGTGCCACGAGTGCGCAGGGTCGGGGTCTGTTGCCGACCACATGAGCGTCAGCGTCGAGATTCCCGCTGGTGTTTCCACCGGGACCAGGCTTCGGCTCGGCGGGCGTGGCGAGTCAGGTGGACGGCAAGGACCTCCGGGTGACCTCTTTGTGGAGGTAAGCGTTCGGCCCGATGAGAGGTTCCGGCGCTCGGAGTCCGACCTCTATCACGCTGCTTCGATCGGGATCGCCGAGGCCACTCTCGGCACCAGGCTCGACGTCCCGTTGATTGAGGGCGACACCATGAGTCTCGAGGTGCCGGCAGGGACACAGCCGAGCACGACCTTCCGTATCAGAGGCCGGGGCATGACAGTTCTTGGCAGGCGGGTGCGTGGTGACCTGCTCGTGGTGGTGGATGTAGAGATCCCAACGAAAGTCACAGTTGAAGAGGAGGATCTCCTTCGCAATTGGGCTGAACTTCGCGACGAGAGAATCGACCGGCCGGCTCAGACGTGACGAAACACGTTCCACACGTCGTTGTTGGTGCGCCGTGGGAGGGGCGGGAACTGGGCCTCTCCATCCAGCAGTGGAGACACCTGACCAAGGTCCTCCGACTGAAGAGAGGGAAGCCGGTCAGCTACACCGACGGGCTGGGCACGGTGGGAGACGGGCACCTTTCCGATCACGCCGTCGAGCGCGGAGAAGAGCGCACGGTGACACGACCTGGCGAGCTGACCGTCGCGGTTGCTCCTCCGGCGAACAAAGACCGGCAGCGCTTCCTGGTCGAGAAGCTGGCCGAATTGGGTGTCGCCCGGCTTCTCTGGCTGGACACACGGCACGGTTCCGGCCGCGCCGCCAACTCGGCCAAAGTCTTCTCTTGGGTGCTGGCTGCGGCAGAGCAATCACGAGGTGCATGGCTGATGGAAACCAGCCCCGGATTGGTGGGATTCGGGGATCTGGAAGAGCCTGTTGTGGTGTGCCAACCGGATGGTGGTGGTCTGACGACGCGACCACGGACAGTGGTCATAGGTCCGGAAGGAGGGTTCGCCGAAGATGAGATTCCTCCGGGATTGGCCACATGGGATCTCGGTCCAGGGATCCTCCGCGTGGAGACCGCTGCTGTGGTTGCTGCAGCCAGAGCTCTGACATGACACAGATTTTTGGTAGCAACCGTCCATAATGGCCTTTAGAATCTTGGCCTACTGGGAGAGCTAGACCTTGACGGACGAATTCAACAACGCATTGGGTCAGAGGCTGCGCGCCGCTCGACGGCAGCGCGGTTGGTCTCTGGGCGAGATAGAGATGCATACCGACGGCGAGTTCAAAGCTTCGGTTGTCGGCGCCTATGAGCGCGGAGAGCGCGCAATCTCTGTGTCGCGATTCGCCCGTCTCGCCGAGGTCTACCGCGTGCCCGCAGCCGAGCTGCTGCCTGTTGTCACCACCGTTCCTGATCTCGTTATCGATCTCGACTCGCTCAGCGAGGAGGCATCTGGTGACTTGGTGGACAAGTACCTCGCGGCTATCCAGCTTCTCCGCAAAGAGAACAACCCGGATGTCGTCCGCCAGTCGGACCGGGCGATCATCAGCTCGCTGCTCCAGGCGATGAGCCCGGCTTCATCTGACTGAATCATCTGGCCCAGGCTTTAAAGGCCGGTAAAATGGCCCAGGCGTTGTCTCGACGTCTCATGCCCTTCGATTGCCCGTGACCCCATCGAACGAAGCGCGCTTGCGCGTACCCAGTCATCACTTGATGTTGGATCTGATCGGCGAAGCCGACAGACATCTCCGTCAGGTCGAGGATCTCTTCCCCGAGGTCCGCTTTGTCGCGCGTGGCGACGAGATCGTCATCTCCGGTGACGAGGACGCCGTGGAGAAGGCACGCACCGTTCTCGACGAGCTTCTGATTCTCGTCCAGGAAGGCCAGACTCTCGACGAGGGCAGAGTCACCGAAGTGGTGAAGATGGTTCGCGACGAGATTCCGAGCCCTTCGGGAGTCCTCACCGACGGGATACCGGTGGGACGAGGCCGAATGGTGCGGCCCAAGACACACGGTCAACAGCGTTACATGGAGGCCATTCGCGAGAACACGCTGACGTTCGGCATCGGGCCGGCCGGCACCGGTAAGACCTATCTGGCCATGGCAGCTGCCGTTGACAGCCTGATCAACGGCTCGGTGCGCAGGATCATCCTCACTCGGCCGGCGGTCGAGGCAGGGGAGCGTCTCGGCTTCTTGCCAGGCGATCTCACCGCAAAAGTCGACCCGTACCTGCGACCTCTCTACGACGCGTTGTGGGACATGCTTGGCCCCGAGGAGACGGCTTCGCTCATCGAGCGGGGAACTATCGAGATAGCTCCACTCGCTTACATGCGAGGAAGGACCTTGAACGACGCATGCGTGATCCTCGATGAGGCCCAAAACACCACGCCGGAGCAGATGAAGATGTTCCTCACTCGCCTGGGTTTCAACTCGAAGATGATCATCACCGGGGACATCTCCCAAACCGACCTGCCAACAGGGCGTCGGTCCGGCCTGCGTGTCGTGCGCAACATCCTCAGAGACATCCCTGGGGTCTCTTTCGTCGAGTTGGGTGCCCGTGACGTGGTGAGGCATCGGATAGTCGCCTCCATCGTCGAGGCCTATCAGCGCTTCGAGACAGAGGACAGCTGATGAATCGTCCTGCTCTGGTCAGGTTCTCGATCTTTCTGGCCACCGTTGTCGCCTGCTGGGGTGTGCTCTCGCTCGGCTCTGGTGACGGCACGACGACTCTCCAGGCGGGGACCGTCGCCACGCAGGCCTATACCGCCGGCCGTGCCGCGACTGTGGAAGATGTCGAGGCAACCGAGGCAGCTCGTCAAGCAGCTCGTGACGAAGTAGAACCTGTCCAGAAGCGAAACTCGCAGTTCGAAGCAGCCACGATCGATCAGATCAACTCGGTGTTCGACGAGACGGAGCAGTTGGTGGTCGGGGACACGGCTGCTCGCAGCTCAATCCCGCTGCCCGACCTACCTGAACCCAGCACCACAACCGCCGCTGCGGGTGAGTCCACGACAACCTCCTCGGAGCCGATCGCGCCTGGAGTCGTTACGGGACGTCTGTATCTCGATGTCAACGGTGACGGCGTCTTCAACCCAGAAGCCGAGGGAGAGCGTGTCGATCAGGGCCTCGCCGGTGCCACCGTTCAAGTGCTCGCCGATGACGGACCCCATCAGCTGCGCACCGATGTCAATGGTCTCTGGTCGTTTGCGGTCTCATCGGGAGCGATCGTCGTCACCTACGACCTCAACGACCCCGTCATCCCCATCGGCTGGGTCTTCGGGCCCCAGGACGATTCCCAACTGGTCGAATGTGGCTTGGGAGAGTCCTGTGACGCACCCGATGTAGCCATTGTGACCAATCTGCGGCCGGCCGCCGAGATTGCTGCGGCGCTGGCAGGCACCCACCTCCTTCAACAAGAGACCGTCGAATACTTGGCGGCTACGGGAAGGGAGGACCTGGTCAGGGCTCCGCTTGGTGAGCCGCTGCATCTGCCCACCGTTCGGCAACGTGCCCTGGACACCGCTTTTGCCGAGTTCGGGCGATTGATAGCACCAACTCAACTCGCCGATGTTCAGCGCGGAGTCATCGCCAACCCGCCTGTTGTGTTCCACACCGATACCGGCCAGGACATCGCCGGTGGATTGGCAGCGGGAGAAGTTGTCGCCGCAAATCTCCAGGCCAACTACATCGTGGATCAGGAGGCCACCGACGCTGCGCGAGAGGCAAGGGCCGCAGAAGTCGATCCGATCACGTTCTCATACCTGGCCGAGCAGGTGATCGTTGAAGACCGGCAGGTGCTCACTGCCTTGGACATCGCCGCCATCGAGGCCACCGCGATTCCGGCAGCCTCCGGGGAGGCCTCTTTCGGCCTGCTTCTCGTTGTCGGCGTCCTCGTCTCTTTGGTTGGCCTCTACCTCGCCAGATTCCGCCCCGAGTTCTGGTCGAGGCCACGCATGGTGTCGTTGCTCGGCATCCTCATACTTCTCGCCGCGACGTCGGTGAAAGCCACGGTGGCGGTTCAAGAGTCGACGAGTTGGTACGTGGTCCCGGCAGTGGCGTTCGGGTTCATGACCGCAGTTCTCTTCGACCAGCGAATCGCCATCTTGATGGCCCTCTCTGTCGGCGTTCTCACCGCCGTTGGCAGCCTCGACGCCGGCATCACCGTTTACGCGGTTCTTGCCGCTCTGGCACCTGTGGCGTTCGTCAGCTCGGTGAGCACACGTGGCGCATTCAGGAATGCCGTGGTCGTCTCCGGTGCAGCTGCCGGCGTGATCGCCGTCGCCACCTCGTGGTTCTTCCATGTGACTCCTGGCGATCCCGTCTTCATGGCGCTCGGGGTCGAGTTCCCCTACACGGTCGTTCTGGAGGCGGTCGCATGGGCCTTCGGTGTGTCCGTCCTGGCGTCCCTGGTCGGGCTTGCCGCTCTCCAATTCTTCGAGTCGGCCTTCGACATCACAACCACGCTCAGCCTCCTCGACCTCACCGACCGAAATCACCGGGCGCTCCAGCTCCTCCAGGAGAAGGCCTTTGGCACTTTCAACCACTCACTCATGGTGGGGACCTTGGCCGACGCCGCCGCACGGTCGATCGGCGCCGACCCGCTTCTGGCACGGGCCATGGCGTACTACCACGACCTGGGGAAGACCGAGAACCCGAGCTTCTACATCGAGAATCAGTTTGGGATCCCCAACCCACATGATCAGCTCCCGCCGCAGGAGTCAGCCGAGATCATCCGCTCCCACGTGACCGCCGGCGTCGCCCTGGCTCGAGAGTTCAAGATCCCGACCGACGTCGCTCAAGGAATCGTCAGTCATCATGGCGACGGTGTGATGCGCTACTTCTACGAGAAGGCGCGTGAGATCCATGGGCACGAGGTCGACATCGAGCAGTTCCGGCACGTCGGCCACAAGCCGCGCACAGCGGAAACGGCGATCCTGATGATGGCCGACTCGCTGGAGGCGGCTTGCCGGGCGCACTTCCAAACCGAGGAGCCAACACCCGATGCGATCGAGAAGGTCGTCAACAGGGTGATGGACGAGAAGATCGAAGACGGGCAGCTGATGGAGTCTCCTCTGACACTCGGAGAGCTGACCTCGATTCGGCGAGCCTTCCTCGAGTCGCTGGTCGGTCACTACCATCAGCGCATCGCGTATCCGAACTTCCCCGGATCCTGATGGACGATCCTTCCAGTCCGAAACCGAGCCTGCCCCGGTCATGAGTGTTTTCGTGGCGAACGAGCAGTCGGAGTCAGCTCTCGACCCAGGCCCTCTGCACCAATTGGCGGAGCTCGTGGTCGCCGAGGAGGGTTACCCCGAGACGACCGAGGTGACGATCCTGTTTGTCAGCGAGGACGAGATAGCGGGGTACAACGAACGTTTCCTCGAGAGAGAGGGACCGACAGATGTCCTCGCCTTTCCTGTCGAGGACTTCATCCCCGGCGTGGTGCCCGAGCACGACCCGTTGGGCCCGCCGATACTGATAGGTGACGTGATCATCGCCCCTACCTATGTGCGGCGTCAGGCCAAGGCAAACGGAGTGGGCTACGACGACGAGATGGCACTGATGGTCACCCACGGGATCCTTCATCTCATGGGCTACGACCACGAAAACGATGCCGATGCCGAGCGCATGGAAGCCCGTGAGCGTGATCTGCTGGCCAAGGTGGGGCGGGTGAGACCATGACCCTCCTTCTCGTTGTTGTCACTGTCCTGTTGCTGCTCCTGGCGTTCTGGCTGCGAGCCGCCGGGACTGCGATTTCTCGAGTTCCACGGGCCGACGCGCTGCGTGATGAGTCAGAAGGCGTCAAGGGTGCCGAAGCTGTTGCAGACCTGTTGGACGAGCGGGAGGTGATTGCTCCGGCCGTGGGCGTGGTGGCTTCGGGCTTGCTGATCTTGAGCGCCGTGATTGCTGTGGTGTTGGTTGTCGACGGCCTGGAGGGCACGCAGAGCCTTCTCGGAGCCATCGGGGTCGGAGTGGTCGTTTTTCTGCTGGGTGACCTGGTTCCTCGCCGAGCTGGCCGCTGGAATCCGCGGCGGATCGCTTACATGTCTGCTCGATTTCTGACCCTCTCGGTTGCTTTCGGGGGTTGGGCCAACGACCTTCTCCCTGAGGAGGAGGACGAGACGGAGCCAGAGGGCGAGGACGAGGAGCAGGAGCGAGATCTCATCGACTCGGTGCTCGAGTTTGGAGAGACGATCGTCCGCGAGGTGATGACTCCGCGGCCTGACATGATCACCATCCCTGTGACGGCCACTATCGAGGAGCTGGTTGATGTCGCCACCGAGGAGGGTTTCTCGCGGGTGCCCGTGGCCAGCCACGGCGACATCGTCGGTCTTGTCATGGTGAAGGACTTGCTGCCGATGCTCAATGACGAGACACGCCCGACTGCGGTCGCCGAAGTGATGAGGCCGGCCGAGTTCGTCCCGGAGACGAAACAGGTGTCGGCGCTCCTCAGTGAGATGCAGGAGTCGCAGGTGCATCAGGTGATCGTGGTCGATGAGTACGGAGATGTCGCCGGGTTGGTCACTATCGAGGACCTGCTCGAAGAGCTGGTGGGGGAGATCGCCGACGAGACCGACCTGGTGGAGACGTTGATTCAAGACAACGGAAGCGGTTGGGACGTCGACGCCCGCCTTTCCGTTGACGACCTGGCTGACGCCGTGGGCGTCGAGCTTCCCGACGACGAGTGGGACACGGTTGGCGGCTTGGTGCTGGCTCTGGCCGAGCGGGTGCCCGAAGAAGGCGAGGTCTTCGAGTACGAGCAGCTCGTCTTCAAGGTGACCCGGATGCAGGGGAGAAGGGTCTCGGAGCTGGCGGTGGTCAAGAGCGGGGCACCCGTTCCCGAATGAGATCGGGTTTCGTTGCCGTTGTCGGACGGCCCAATGTCGGAAAGTCGACGCTGGTCAATCAAATGGTGGGGGAGAAGGTGACGATCACGTCGTCTCGCCCCCAAACCACTCGCAACGCGATAAGGGGAGTGGTTGTCGGCCCGGACGCCGACAACCCCGAGTATCAGCTGGTGCTCGTGGACACTCCTGGCCTGCACAAGCCCAAGAACGAGCTGGGAACCCGGCTCAACTCGTTGGTCTATGGAACGCTCGGCGAGGCTGACGCGGTCCTCTTCATGGTCGATGCCACAGCACCGATAGGACCGGGAGACAAGCTCATCGCCGAACGGCTGATATCTTCGGAGGCCGAAGTCGTCGTTGCGGTCAACAAGGTCGACAGGGCGAGCAAAGGCGAGACTGCGGAGCAGCTCATCAAGGCCTCGGGCTGGCCTTTCGAGGAGTTCTATCCGGTGTCGGCGCTGACGGGAGATGGTGTCGCCGAGCTGACCCTGGAGTTGGCCGGCCGGCTTCCTGAAGGGCCTCGTTTCTACCCGGAAGGAATGGTCACCGATCAGCCGGAGTCTCTGGTGGTCTCTGAGATCATCAGGGAGAAGTTCCTCGATCGGCTTCGTGACGAGCTGCCCCACTCTCTGGTGGTGAGGGTGGAGGAGATCGAGCAGCGAGACAATGGCCTTGTCGATGTCTCCGCCGATCTCGTGGTCGAGCGCAAGAGCCAAAAGGGCATCGTCATCGGCAAGGGAGGTTCACTTCTCCAAGATGCGGGCACCGAGGCGCGTAAGGAGCTGGAGGCGATCCTGGGCAACAAGGTCAACCTCATGCTTCACGTGAAGGTCGAGAAGGATTGGCAGAGGCAGCCATTGCTGCTGGACAGGCTTGGCTTCGAGACGGAGTGACCTCAGACCATCGTCAGGCCGCCGGACACCGACAGCACCTGACCCGTGACGTGCCCGGCATCGGGAGAGGCAAGGAAGCAGATTGCTCCGGCGACATCGTCCGGTGTCGCCAGCTTTCGCAGAGGCGTCTGCTTGGTCATTGCGTCCGCCAACTGCCCGGTCTCGTCGAAGGACGCTAGGAACGCTGTGTCCGTGGGGCCTGGCGCAACCGCGTTGACCCGTATCTGCCGATGAGCCGTCTCGCGGGCGAGAGCCTTGGTGAAAGCAATGATGCCCCCCTTGGCCCCCGAGTAGACAACCTCTCCTGACGAGCCGACCCGACCTGCGTCGGAGGCGACGTTGACGATCGTCGAACCATCTTCCATGTGTGTCAGCGCGGCGTGGGTGACGGCGATGGGGCCGAGCAGGTTCACACCGATGATCCGCTCCCAGAACCCCTGGTCGGTATCAACGAAGGGCTGTGCCTTGTCCCACCCTGCACAATTGACCAGAAGGTCGAGACCATCGAGCTCATCGACGACCTCGGCCATGGCTCCCGGTATCGACTCGAGCTCTGAGATGTCGAGCCGCCGGGATATGTCGCCTGTATCGGTCGCCGACAGATCGAGCACGGCCACTCTTGCTCCCTCGTCCATCAACCGCTCCACCGTGGCAAGGCCGATGCCCGCAGCGCCCCCGGTGACGATGGCTCTGACTCCCTTGAATCGCATCAGGGGAGTATCGCGTTGATCTAGCGTCCTTGTGATGGATCACAGCCGATATGAGTTTCTGAGGCTCGAACTGCGTCCAAACGGGGTTCTCGTCGTCACGTTCGACAACCCGTCGAAGCTGAACGCCGTCACTGAGCAAGGCCACCAGGAGCTGGTGCGGCTCTGGCCTGACGTCGACGCCGATCCCGAAGTCAGGGTGGTTTTGCTTCGAGGTGAGGGCCGGGCTTTCTCGGCCGGCGGCGACTACGAGATGATCGACAGCATCATGGATGATCCCGAGGCCCATCGTCGCATCCTCAAAGAGACGCGCGACCTGGTGCGCAACATCATCGAGTGCTCCAAGCCAATCGTGTCGGCCATCAACGGCGTCGCAGTTGGCGCCGGTCTCGCAGCAGCGTTAATGGCCGATATCCCGGTGGCCTCCCGGTCCGCCAGGATCCTCGACGGCCACACCACGATCGGCGTGGCCGCAGGCGACCACGCCGCCGTGATCTGGCCGCTGCTGATGGGCATGGCCAGGACCAAGTACCACCTGCTCACCAACCACCCTCTCGATGGTGAGGCAGCGGCGGCAGCCGGGCTCGTGGCCCGGGTGGTGGACGACGACGAGTTGGTGGCGGTGACGGACGAGATCGCCGACGAGTTGGCTTCAGGTGCTCAGGACGCGATCCGTTGGACGAAGCACACGCTCAACCACTGGCTGCGAATGGCGTACCCGATCTTCGACGCCTCGGTCGCCTACGAGTTTCTCGGGTTCCTGGGCTCCGACGCCACCGAAGGTGTCTCCGCCTCCCGCGAAAAGCGCACCCCCACCTTCCCCTAACCGCGAACCTCAGGTAATAGCGACCAGATACGGGCCCTATGGCCTCAGGTTCGACGCGACCGCTGCCAACTCGAGGCTATAGCGACCAAATACGGTCGTGTGCCCTGAAAGGGCATCGGAGTTTCTGGCAGAAACTCCAACCTGATTTCATCAGGCATTACCTGAGGTTGCCGGAGAGGGGGTCGATGGTGTCGGCGAGGGTGAGGTCGCGGGCGGTGAGACCGCCCTCGGAGTGGGTCGAGAGGGTGAGCGTGACCTTGTTCCAGCGGATGTCGATGTCGGGATGGTGGTCCGCCTTTTCCGACTCGAGCGCTACCCGTGTGACGAATCCCATCGACTCGTTGAAGTTGCCGAACTCATAGGTCCGAGTGATCTCATTGCCCGCCAGCTCCCACTCGGGGTGAGCTTCGAGGAAGGCGTCGACTTCGTGGCTTCCGACTAGTGACATGGCGCGAGACTACGCAGTCGAGCAGATACCCTGTCGCAGCTATGGCAATTCGCCATGACCAAGGGATCGTCCTGAGGTCTTACCCCTTCGGTGAGGCCGACCGTGTCGTGGTCCTTCTCAGCCCCAACAACGGCAAGATCAGGACCGTGGCCAAAGGCGTACGCAAGACCAAGAGCCGTTTTGGTGGCCGCCTAGAGCCATTCACACACGTAGACCTGGTGCTTTACGAGGGACGCAACCTCGACACGATCACCCAGGTGGCGGTCTTGGAGCCTTACCCCAACCTTCGCTCCGACCTCGACGCTGTGGTCGCCGCCGGGACGATGGTCGAAGCCGCCGATGCTGTCGCCCAGGAAGAGGAAACATCCATACGCCTGTTCCTGCTCCTCCAGCGCGGGCTCAAGGCACTGGAGACTGGAACTGCCAGCCAGGACTTGATCACGGCGTTCCTGCTCAAGCTTGCCGATGTGGTCGGAGTTGCTCCATCTCTCGATCGGTGCGCCTCCTGCGGGAGGATCGACGACCTTCACCGATTCAGCTTCGGCGGGGGAGGGGCCGTTTGCGACACTTGCCGAACGGAGGGTGCGGTTCGCCTCCGCGACGGTGTCACCGAGTACCTCGCAGCTTTGGCCCAAGCCGAGCTAGTGACGCTTCCGCCTTCGGACGAGGCCCTATCTGGAGAGGCAATGGGCATCGCTCGCCGGTTCGTGGAGTATCACCTCGACCGCAAGCTGGCTTCCCTGGCGGTCATGGAATGAATCTCGACGTCAGCCGACTGGATCCGGCGCGAATTCCCACCCACGTCGGGTTGATCCTCGACGGCAACGGCCGATGGGCCAACGAGCGCGGCCTGGAGAGGACGGCCGGTCACCTCGCTGGAGAAGCGGCCTTGTTCGACACAGTTGAAGGTGCGCTGGAGATCGGGATCAAGTGGGTCACCGCCTACACCTTCTCAACCGAGAACTGGTCACGATCCGATGAGGAAGTCGAATTCCTCATGTGGTTCAACGAGGATCTTCTCACCCGACGACGCGACGAGCTGCATGCCAAGGGCGTCCGCATGCACTTCGCAGGAGACATGGACGACCCTCGGATCCCTGATCGCAACCGTCTCCATATGCGCGAGGCGGAAGACCTCACCAAAGGAAACGACGCTTTGCACTTGGTCTTCGCCTTCAACTACGGAAGCCGCAAAGAGATCGCGGAAGCAGCGAAGCGTCTCGCTGCCAGGGCCCTATCGGGCGAGCTCGATCTGGCTCAAATCGACGAGGCAGCTGTTGCCGACGAGATGTATATCGACGGTATGCCCGACGTCGATCTCATCATCCGCTCTTCGGGCGAGCACCGCCTTTCCAACTTCCTCCTCTGGCAAGCCGCTTACGCCGAGTTCTATTTCCCTGGCATCCTCTGGCCGGATTTCGATCGACATGCGCTGGTCGACGCCGTTGCCGAGTTTCAGTCTCGGGATCGACGTTTCGGTGCTGCCGAAGACAAACCGGGGAAGTCAGATTGACTAGGTGTGCCATCTGGGCCACCGTTCTCACGACCAATGCCTGAACTGACGCTCGAAACCATCTCCAACCTCGCTAAGAAGCGCGGTTTCGTCTTCCAATCCTCCGAGATCTATGGGGGGCTTCGCTCCGCCTATGACTACGGACCCCTCGGTGTCGAGCTGCTCCGCAACGTCAAGGACCAATGGTGGCGGTCGATGGTCCGGGAGCGCGACGATGTGGTCGGTATCGATTCAGCGATCATCCAGGCACGCAAGGTTTGGCAAGCGTCGGGCCACGAGCAGGTCTTCACCGATCCGATGGTCGAGTGCCGGAACTGCAACGCACGACATCGCACCGACAAGCTGGCCGACCCCGACAAGTGCCCGACGTGCGGCAAGACCGGAGAGTTCACCGAGCCACGTGACTTCAACCTGATGCTGCGCACCCACATGGGGCCAGTCGAGGCCGACGAGAACATGGTCTATCTGCGGCCGGAGACGGCGCAGGGCATATTCATCAACTTCGAGAACGTCCGGAGAACCAACCGGCTGCGCCTCCCATTCGGAATCGCCCAGATCGGCAAGGCCTTCCGCAACGAGATAACGCCTGGTCAGTTTGTGTTCCGGACCCGGGAGTTCGAGCAGATGGAGATGGAGTTCTTCTGCCGCCCGGAGGAGAGTGCCGAGTGGTTCGACTTCTGGAAGAAGGCCAGGTTCGACTGGTACACCGACCTGGGCATGACGGCGGAGAACCTGCGTCTTCGTGACCACGAGTCGGACGAGCTGTCTCACTACTCGTCGGGCACGGCCGACGTCGAGTACCTCTTCCCTTGGGGCTGGGATGAGCTGGAGGGTGTCGCCAACCGGACCGACTTTGACCTGAGACAGCACGCCGAGCACTCAGGCGAGGATCTGACGTACTTCGATCAGGAGGCCGACGAGCGTTTCTTCCCGCATGTCATCGAGCCGGCCGCCGGGGCCACCCGGACAACTTTCGCGTTCCTGATCGATGCCTACTCCGAGGACACGGTCAACGACGAGACCAGAACCGTGCTGAAGCTCGACCACCGTCTCGCTCCCTACAAGATTGCTGTGCTCCCCCTGTCGAAGAAAGCGGAGTTGATCGAGCCGACCCAGAAGATCGCCGCCGAGCTTCGAAAAAGATGGATGATCGAGGTGGATGTGACTCAGTCGATCGGGCGTCGCTACCGGCGTCAGGACGAGATTGGCACCCCGTACTGCGTCACAGTCGACTTCGACAGCCTCGAAGACAACGCGGTCACGGTCAGAGACCGTGACACCATGGAACAGGAGCGGGTCGGGATGGACTCACTTGTCGGTTTCATGACAGAGAAGCTGTTCTGAGGTTTACCACCTGTTGACATCTTCAAGGCAAACTCGACGCCAGGAGGCCTGATGAATCGCAAAGTTATCGGATGGATCGTTGGATCGGCATTCGCTGTCGGCGTGGCGGCGATTGCCTGGCTTTGGTTCGCTGGTGGGTCGGGTGAGCCGTCGACAGAGCTGACCACTCCCACTATCGCCAGTTCGCCCACGACCCAAGCTGGCGAAGCACCGACGACGTCAGCCGACGGGGAAGACGGCGCGGGACCGCGTTCTTTCGTCATTGAGGCCGGCGGTGACAGTGTCGCCACCTTCGAGATCGACGAGGAGCTCCAGGGCTCGCCGAAGCGAGTGGTGGGGACCACCAATGAGGTGGCAGGCCAAGTCTCGGTCGACCTCACAGATCTGAGCAGTGCTCAGTTCTCCGACATCGTCATCAACGCTCGCACCTTCGCCACTGACTCGGATCGACGAGATAGAGCGATACGAGGGCCGGTGATCCTCAACTCGGCCAGTGACGAGTTCGAGTTCGTCACCTTCACTCCGACTTCGATCGATGGCCTGAGTGGATCCTTGGAAGTGGGTGGCTCGGTCGAGTTCATCGTCACCGGAGACATCACGATCAAGGGCACCACCCAGACCGTTTCGTTTGATGTCACTGCGACTTTGGTCGACGACTCCACCATCGAAGGCACGGCGAGCACACAGGTGTTGAGATCCGACTTTGAGATCGGCATCCCCAGCGTGCCTGGTGTGGCCAACGTGGCCGATGAGGTTGCTCTCAGCCTCGACTTCACAGCAATCTCTGGCTGAACACTCCGTCCGGCTTCGTATGATCCGGGGGAATGGCAGACCGTGGAGACATCGATCGGGTCCGGGAGGCGACCGACCTCGTTGAGCTGATCTCTGAGGTGACCAAGGTCAAGAAGTCGGGCCGTTCTTACATGGCCGTCTGCCCGTTCCATCAAGAGAAGACCGCCTCGATGTCCGTCGATCGGGCTCAGGGCCTCTATCACTGCTTCGGCTGCGGTAAGGGGGGAGACATCTTCGCCTTTGTCCAAGAGACGCAGGGGGTCAACTTTCCTGAAGCTCTCGAGATGCTGGCGAGGAGGGCCGGGATACAACTGGTCGCCGACCCAGCGGCTGCAAGAAACCGCGGGCGGCGTGAGGCCGCTGTGGAGGCGATTCGCCAAGCCATCGACATCTATCACCAGAGGCTCAAGTCGGCGCCCGAAGCCGGTGCAGCACGTGCCTATCTGAGAGGCCGGGGCTACGACGTGGATGTGATCGACCAATGGAAGATCGGGTTCGCCGGCGTGGATTGGGACACGCTGACCAAACGTCTGAAGTCGGCCGGTGTCAGCGACGGTGCGCTCACCGACGGTGGCCTGGCGCGCCGCGGCCGACACGGTCTTTACGACGTGTTCCGCGGCCGTCTGATGTTCCCGATCCATGACGTGCGCGGCGACGCTGTCGGCTTCGGAGGGCGGGTCATCGCCGAAGTGGACCGGCAGCAGACCAACAATCCCGATGCCAAGTATGTGAACTCGGCCGACTCCATCGTCTATCACAAGTCCCGAGTGCTGTTCGGCCTCGACCGGGCGCGCCGGCCTATGGCCGATCAAGACCTGGCTGTTGTCGTCGAGGGCTACACAGATGTGATCGCCATGCACCTGGCTGGCGTCGACACCGCAGTCGCCACCTGCGGCACCGCCCTCGGCGACGACCACTTCGACCTTCTTCGGCGGTTCACCGAGAGGGTCGTGCTCGCCTTCGATTCCGACGAGGCCGGAGAGAAGGCGGCGCTGCGCAGTGACGAGTTGGAGTCGCCGTTCCGACTCGACTTGGACCTGCGCGTTGCCCTGATGCCCGACGGCCTCGACCCCGCAGATCTCGTCCAGGACGGCCGGGGTGACGAGCTGGCCAAAGCCGTTGAAGCAGCGAGACCTCTCCTGGAGACACGCATCGACAACGAGATCTCCAGATTCGACATCACCGGGCCTGAGGGGAGGGCGCGCGCACTGCATTCTGCCGCCGCCCAGATCCGCCGGGTCGGCGACGAGATCGCCCGGCGTGAGTACGCCAGGTACGTGGCCAGGGCCATTGGCGTAGAGCTTCAGACAGTCGAGGATGCGGTTCGGCAAGGCGGCAGATCTAGAGGTGGGCCCGCAGAGGCCTCTTCCCGCCCCTTAGATCGGGCCGAATCCGAGTTGCTCCGGGTCGTGCTCAGCAATCCCCGCGGCGTCGGCACCGTTGAACCATCCGACTTCAACGACCCCATCCTCAGGTCCGCCTACGAGGCGGTCGTGTCCGCGATCGATGCGGCATCACCCGGTGAGCCAGTCGACATCACCACGGTGCCAGATCCGGACATTCAGCAGGTGCTGCGTCGCCTGGTGATGGACACCCGTCCGCTTCCCCAGTGGTCGGACATGGCTGCGTTGCTGGAGCTTCGTCGGCTCGACCAGCAGATAGGGAAAATCAGGAAAGAACTGGATGGTCTCGAAGATGGCAGCGATGCCTATTCCGATGCGCTCCGGCGCTTGATAGCTTTAGAGCAGAAGAAGCGGTTCCTAGGGGAAGCATGAGCGACGAGCTGGCCAAGGTCACATCGGCACTGATCAAGCGGGGGAACCACCGCGGCTTCTTGACGATGGCCGAAGTTCAGCAGGAGCTGGAGGACATCGAGGCTCCCGGTGAGGCTTTCGAGAAGGTCGCCGACGAGCTTCGACTCAAAGGGATCAAGCTTCAAGAAGAAGGCCCGGACGTTCAGGAAGAGGTGATCGAGGTCAGTCAGATCTCGGTGTCCGATCCGGTTCGCCTCTACCTAAACGAGATCGGCCGGTATCCGTTGCTGACGGCGCAGCAAGAAGTCGAGCTGGCAATGCAGATGGAAGCCGGGCGGCGAGCCGAGGAGCGCCTTGACAGCGACGAAGACCTGACCGACGAAGACCGCCTTTTCTTGAACCATGAGGTCGAGATCGGTGCTGTGGGTCATGGCAAGCTCGTTCAATCGAACTTGCGGCTCGTGGTTGCGTTGGCCCGTCGGTACGTGGGCAGGGGGATGGCTCTCCTCGATTTGATCCAGGAGGGGAACGTCGGCCTGATGCGAGCCGTGGAGCGCTTCGACTACAGACGTGGTTTCAAGTTCTCAACTTACGCCACTTGGTGGATCAGGCAGGCGATCTCGCGGGCGATCGCAGATCAGGGCAGGACAATTCGCATGCCGATCCATGTGCTTGATGCGGTCAACAAGCTGACCCGGACCCAACGCGAGCTCACCCAGGTGCTGGGGCGCGCGCCGACGCTCGAAGAGCTTGCCGAGGATCTAGACCTCGAAGTGACCCGTGTGGCCGAGTTGCGCCGCATCGCCCAGGACACAGTCTCTCTGGAGACCCCCGTTGGGGAAGACGAGGACGGCACCCTCGGCGACCTGGTCGAGGACGTGGACTCGGAAGCACCGGCCGATGTCGCCACCTTTACCTCTCTCCAGGATCAGCTGGCCGCAGCCTTAGAAGGACTCAACGATCGGGAACGGGAGGTGCTCATCATGAGATTTGGGCTCGCTGACGGCCGTACCAGGACCCTCGAGGAGGTCGGCTCTCACTTCAACGTGACCCGGGAGAGGATCCGACAGCTCGAGACCAAGGCCCTCGCCAAGCTGCGGCATCCCGACAAGTCGGGCAAGCTACAGGGCTTCCTCGAGAGCATCTGACTCGGGATATCGACCTTCGGTTGGTATCCTCGCCCGACCGTTCCACCTCATTCCGGGGTAGCTCAATCGGCAGAGCAGCGGACTGTTAATCCGGAGGTTGTGGGTTCGAGTCCCACCCCCGGAGCGGTGCCAGAAGACCCCAGCTTCTAGTTGGGGTCTTTGTTGTGGTTGGCGCTGCGAACTGGAGGCCATAGGGACCGTATTTGGTCGGCATTGCCTGAGGTTGCATGTTGGGGGGTTGGTTATTCCTCTTCGAGGGTGAGTTCCATGAAGCGAGCGGAGGGGAGTGGGTTGTGCCGGTAAGCAGGGATGTCGCGGAAGCCGAGCGACTCGTAGAGGGTGTTGGCAGCCGCCATCACGTCCGTGACGGTGTCCAAACGGACCGATCGATAACCCCGGGCCCGTGCCTCGGCTATGGCCCTGTCGGCCAGCCATCTGCCAACGCTGTGACCTCTCGCCGTGGGTCTCACCCACATCCGTTT
The DNA here is from genome assembly GCA_028285585.1 of Acidimicrobiia bacterium. Classification (GTDB taxonomy): domain Bacteria; phylum Actinomycetota; class Acidimicrobiia; order Spongiisociales; family ZC4RG35; genus CAXMPK01. Next base: position 278,429 of record JANQOU010000002.1, on the reverse strand, counting down.
CAGCTCAGCCACACTGCTGCTGAGCCGACGGACGCCGGCAACGCCGGCCAGCTCGTCACCTAAGGCAGCGAGGATTGCGAAGCCCGCTGGAGGCCCATACTCGACAGAGAGCTCACTCATCTCCCGCTCCACATCCTGGAACTCACCGACCTCGAATGGGAGCCAATCGACGTACTCCCGCATCAGCCCTTCGACGACGTCGTACTCGCCTTCTCCGGCCACCCAGATTCGCAGCGGCTCCATGCTCACAATCCTACTGACTAGTCAAAAGGGACCAGTTCGAGCCTCAACCAGGTTTGCCCTAAATGCAGCACGCTCAGAGGCCGATAGTCCTTCATGCTTCTTTGGCGGCAGGGCGCCAACAAATGGGACCGCGCTCTTGCGATCTCGCTCATAGCAGGGCTTGTGATGCTCCTTCTCGTCGGCTTGGTGTTTGCCATCGCCTACGGGAACCAGCGGATCACCCCCGACGCCACATCGCTTCACAATGCCAGCGAGGCGGTGAGATCGTCCGCCGTGGTCAGAGCCCAGCTTGCCCTCGGCATTCGCTCTGGGAACGTTGACAGTCGGTTTGGCTCCGACTCCTCAGAGGCGATCGCCCTTTCCACGTACGAGGCGACTCAAGCGCTCACAGGTATGGAGATGTATCTGGTCGAGCTTGCCGAGGATCAGCAGATTGGTCACATCGATGAGATGGGGGCGGTTTTCGCCACAACGGCAAACGAGATAATCGCTCTGATCCGGGTCGGTAACTACCCGGGCGCCGGAACGAAGCTGACCGAGGATCTCGAAGCACAATTCATGAGCCTGAGCTCGGAGTTGATCATGGTCCAGGACGGCCTCAGGGAGAGAGTCCGCTCATCGGACGCCTTGCTCAACCAGATCGGGAACGTGGCCCGGCTTCTCTTTGCTTATCTGATCCCGGCGGCGATCTTGTTCACTTATAGAGATCTCGTCCGCCGCCATGCCCGCCAGGTCGAGTTGGAGAACCGGCTCGAGGCAGCCCACCAGATCGCCGAGTCTCGCGAGGAGTTCATCGCCAACGCATCCCACGAGCTACGCACACCGCTGACATCGATCACAGGCCTGGCGATGCTGCTCGAAGAGATGCCGACAATCAAAGAGGACGAGGCCTCAGCCGAATTGGTAGATCTGATGATCTCGGAGTCGGTTGACCTCAATCGCATCGTTGACGATCTCCTCGCGACTGCCCGGCTGGACGCCGGTGCTCTCTCATACACCTTCGAGGACGTGCGCCCGGAGGCGGAGGTCGCAGAGGTGGCCGAGTCCCTGACCCGGGCGGGCTCGAGCATCGAGGTCGCATGCGAGCCTGCCGTGATCCGGGCCGACGTGGTCAGGTTTCGCCAGATAGTTCGCAACCTGCTCTCCAACGCCGGGAAGTACGGCGGTCCCAACGTTCACGTTCTTGGCTATGTGGACGGCGCCTACTACGTGTGCGACGTCGTCGATGACGGTGCCGGTGTCCCCGACGGGATCACAGACAGGCTGTTCGACCGATTTGTGCACCAGGGTCAGCAGACTGCGGCACGAGGCAGCGTTGGCCTCGGCCTGTCGATTGTCGATGCCCTGGCAACGGGGATGGGCGGAAAGGTCGAATACCGCCGCGTCGACGGTGAGACACGATTCTCGGTGACGATGCCACTGGTGGAACTGGCAGAAAGCGAGTCACTCGGCGGCGAATTGGTCGGAGCCGGGCCCGATACGATCAAGACGTAGCCGGCTCCGGGTTGACATCCCGACGCTTCGTCGGCAACATCCCCCACCGATGACGACGAACCCGACTTCCAGTCGCTCTGACGGCTTCGGCCGTTTCTTTGGGTTCGTCTATTTCGGCGCCTAGCGCCGTATCACCCCACCTCCGCACATTCCGTCCTACCCACCCACCCCTCACCGCGAGGTTCAATCATGAGCGACAAGAAACAAGACGACATCACTGACATACGACGCGACATCGACGATGTCGACGCAGAGATACTCCGGCTGCTGGCTGAGCGACGATCTCACAGTCTTCGAATAGCCAGGGAGAAAGGTCGTGCCGACCAGCCATCCCGTGACCAGCTCCGCGAGGAAGACCTGATTGCCGACAGGATCTCCTCTGCGCTCGAGCACGACCTCGATTCCGGTCTGATCATCAGACTCTGGCGTGAGATCGTTGACGACTCGGTGCGTGTTCAGCAGGAGAGCCTGGGACGTGGCGATCAAGATCAGCGGACGATCACAGTTGCCATCCAAGGCATTCAAGGCTCCTACAGCCACCTTGCCTCCGAGCAATACCACAAGGCGCGTGGATTCGAGACGAGCTATGTGAAGTCTGTGACCTTCGCCGATGCAATCACGCGAGTTCAAGAGGGCGAGGCCGATGTTGCGGTGCTGCCCATCGAGAACACGACATCGGGTGCGATCTCAGAGGTCTACGACCTCCTGCTCGACAGTGGGCTCCACTTCGTGGGCGATGTCAAGTACAGGGTCCGTCATTGCCTGCTGGGGCTCTCCGGAGCTTCGATTGCCGACGTCAAGCGTGTCTACTGCCATCCGCAGGCCATCGCTCAATGCACAGACTTCCTCGCCGGTCTCGAAGGTGCCGAGGTCGTGTACTTCTCGGACACGGCCCTCTCCGGGAAGATGATCAAAGATCTCAACGACCCCAGTGTGGCTGCCATCGCCAGCGAAGACGCCGCCCGACTTTTCGGGCTGGAGGTGCTCAAGACCGGTATCGCCAACAGGGCTGAGAACTTCACTCGCTTCGTCGTTGTCTCTCCTGAGCCGGCGGCCGTCCTCGACGGTGTGCCCAGCAAGACGTCCGTGGTCATGGCTGTGGGCAACCACCCCGGTGCCCTCATGGACGCTCTTGCCACCTTCAGGAGTGCCGACATCAACCTGGTGAAGCTGGAGTCACGGCCGATCCCGCACAATCCGCAGGAGGAGCTCTTCTATCTCGACTTTGCCGGCAACGTCTCCGACGAGTCGGTCGCCGGGGTCCTGGAGTCGTTGACCAAGCAGGTCCGCTTCCTCAAGGTGCTCGGCTCCTACCCGTCACGCGACCTGAGGCCGGACACCCGGAGCAAGAGCGTGGAGCGGATCGAGCCTGAGGGACGAGATGAGCTCGTGGTGCCGGTCCTCTCGAAGGCGAAGCCAAGCGGGTACAAGTTGGGGAGCCGCGGCCACAAGCAAGACAACACTGTCGTCGAGGTTGGCGGGGTGCGTGTCGGAGGCGACGATCTCGTGTTGATCGCCGGTCCGTGCGCCGTTGAGTCGTGGGATCAGGTCACGGAGACCGCCAGAGTGGTGAGGGACGCCGGTGGCACCTTGTTGCGAGGCGGGTGCTTCAAGCCGAGAACCTCGCCCTACTCCTTCCAAGGGTTGGGGTTCGAGGGTCTCGACATGCTCGCGGAGGCCGGCAAGACGTTCGGTTTGCCAGTCGTCACCGAGGTGATCTCGCCTGAGGATGTGGAGCAGGTCGCTAGAAAGGCCGACGTGCTCCAGATCGGCACTCGCAACATGCAGAACTTCTCACTGCTCCAAGCGGTAGGAAGGACTCATCGGCCCGTGCTGCTCAAGCGCGGCATGAGCTCTTCACTCGACGAGTTGCTCCAGGCTGCCGAGTATGTCCTCGCCGAGGGCAACCAGCAGGTCATCCTGTGTGAGCGAGGGATACGGACATTCGAGCGCTCAACACGCAACACCTTGGACCTCAGTGCTGTTCCGGTCCTGAAGTCGCGTTCCCACCTGCCGGTTGTGGTCGACCCCTCTCACGCTGCTGGAGTCCGTGACCTGGTGCCGCCCATGGCGCTGGCTTCACAGGCCATCGGAGCTGACGGGATCATGGTGGAGATTCATCCCGATCCGGAGAATGCGTTGAGCGACGGCCCTCAGTCACTGCACCTCGATCAGTATCGGGCGCTGGCCAGAGCTCTGGGTCTCGGCGGGAGAGGCAACGGCAACGGCCGATCACTCGAATAGCGGTCGCCACTGCGGCTAAGTTCGCCATATGAGTGAGCGACTTGACGCCTGGATGGACGCGTATGTCTTGGCGTGGAGCACCAATGATCCCGGCCAAATCGGTGAGCTGTTCGCTGCTGACGCCGTTTACGACCCGCAGACGGCAGCCGGCGAGTTGTCCGGTCGCGAAGCGATAGTCGCTTGGTGGGTTGATATCGCCGATGACGAGGACAATTGGGATTTCGAGTGGCTGCCCCTCGTCGAGACCGACGACTTGGCCGTGATCACGGGGAAGACCAACTACTTCGAGCCCCCTCTCGCATATAGGAATCTCTTCGTCGTCCGCTTCGACGATGAAGGCCGCTGTTACGACTTCACCGAGTGGTACATCGAAGAGGAGTCAGGTTGACCCGAACGGCGTTCGTCCTTGGGGGAGGCGGTCGCTGGGGTGCAGTCGAGGTGGGGATGCTGAAGGCCCTCGCCGAGGCCGGCATCCAGCCGGATCTGGTCCTCGGCACGTCGATAGGAGCTTTCAATGGCTCCGTCATCGCTGACCAGCCTGGAGCACCCGGGGTGGTGAGGCTCGTCGAGCTTTGGGAAGAGCTATCTGAAGCCGGGTTGTTCAAGGCAAGCATGCTGGGACGGGTGAGGAACGTGGCCACTCTTCAGCCGGCCATCCATCGCTCAGCCGAGCTCAAAGCGGTCCTCGAGCACATCCATGGGCCAGACAAGAGAATCGAGGACCTCGCGGTTCCGTTCCAATGCGTGGCTGCTTCGATTCAACGATCCGCCGAGCATTGGTTCACCGAGGGGCCGCTCGTGCCAGCGCTTCTCGCCTCCTCTGCCGTTCCGGTGCTCTTTCCTCCCGTGGAATTGGGCGATGAGCACTTCTATGACGGAGGTCTGGTCAACTCCGTTCCGCTCGGTCGGGCCGTCGAGTTGGGCACCTCCAAGATTTTCGTTCTTCAAGTCGGGCGGATGGAGGCACCACTGAGGCCACCAGCCCGGCTGTACGAATCTGCTCTCATCTCATTCGAGATCGCTAGACGCCATGCCTACGCCGAGGCGATGGCCAATCTCCCAGACGGAGTGGAGGTCCACGTTCTCCCTTCTGGCAACCCTGTGGAGTTCGACGACCCTCGCCAGCTGAGGTGGAGAGACACCGGGAGCACGGCAGAACTGGTTGAGGGAGCAGAGACGGCCACTCGTGAGTATCTGGCAGGTGAGGGTTTGGCGTGAGACCGCCTCCGAGGTGGATGCGCCGGTTGATCATCGACCCTTTGTTCGTCGTTGCTGTCGGGCTCTCGATCGTCTCCCTTCCTCTGCTTCTGCTGGCTGTGGCCTTCGCCTCGCGCTACGTGCCGGGGAAGTGGCGCCCTCTCCGAGTGGTCTGGTTCTTTTTCCTCTATCTGGCTGTCGATGCGCTCGCCGTCATGGCGTTGTTCGCACTGTGGGTCGCCACCGGTTTCGGATGGAGGCTCCAGGCAGACTGGTCGCAGAGCACGCACTACCGGCTCTTCGGCTGGGCGTTGCGGAGGGTGGTTGCCTCAGCCGAGTTCACGTTCAAGGTCAGGACGATCAGCGATCGCAACCTCCCGGCCCCGGTGGGGTCCAGCCCCAGGCCGGTGCTCGTGCTGTCCCGTCATGCGGGACCGGGCGACTCGATGTTGCTCATGGACGGCATCATGCATCGGGCCAGGCGGCGTCCAAGGATCGTTCTCAAAGAGTTCTTCAAATGGGACCCGTCGGTTGACATCCTGCTTCATCGCATTCCCTCGGCCTTCGTGCCGCTCGAGCAGGAGGCCGGCGATCGGGTCCTGGAGGCCATCGAGGACATGAGCGCGACGATGGGGTCGGAAGACGCTTTCGTCATCTTCCCGGAGGGTGGCAACTACACGTTGAAGCGTCACGTTCGGGCCATCCAGAAGTTGAGGGAGATCGGCCGACTAGATCTCGCCGAGCGAGCGGAGGAGTTGGAGAACACCCTGCCGCCGAAGCCAAAGGGAGTGATGACCGCCCTGGCGTCCGCTCCCGAACAGACAGACGTTGTCTTCATCGGCCACGTCGGCCTCGAGGGCCTGGTCAGTCCAGGGGACCTTTGGCGGAGCATGCCCATCGACACCCAGATCGCGACGAAGCTCTGGTACGTGCCATCCGAGAATCTGCCACCGGTAGAAGAGCAGGAGACGTGGCTGTACGACATGTGGGCCGAAATCGACTCCTGGATCAGCGACAAGCTCTCCGACACGGCAGAGGTGTTCGACGAGCACGACGCCTTGCTATAGCAACGGTCAGGAAGTGGCGGGGAGCCAGCCGGGTCGGGTGCTCTCGTGACGTGCGATGTCAGCCTGGTATTCGAGGCTCATGCCGATGTCGTCGAGCCCGCGCAGGAGGCGGTACTTCTGGAAGGGGTCGATGTCGAAGTGGCGCTGCCATGACACGTCGCCGAGCGACACCGTCTGCGCCTCGAGGTCGACTTCGACCTCACTCTCGGGCTGCTTGCCGACGACCTCCATCAAGTGGTCGATGTCGTCGGCGGGGAGTTCGACGGTCAGCATCCCACCCTGGAAGCAGTTGTTCTTGAAGATGTCGGCGAAGCCTTCACCGATCAGTGCCTCGATCCCGAGGCCGTCCAATGCCCACACTGCGTGCTCGCGGCTAGAGCCCGACCCGAAGTTCTCCCTGGTGATCATGACCTTCGCATCGGCATGCTCCGGTCGATTGAGCACGAATTCGGGGTCGCTACGCCAGGCCTCGAATGCGAACTCCCCGTAGCCGGTTCGCTCGATTCTCTTGAGATGCTTGGCCGGGATGATCTGGTCGGTGTCGACGTTGGCTCGATCCATCGGCACGGCTTTCCCCTTGACCACGCTGACAGACCTCACGAGACGACCTCTCTGACGTCGACGAAACGTCCTGCTATCGCTGCTGCCGCGGCCATCTCCGGGCTGACCAGATGAGTGCGTCCGCCTGGGCCTTGGCGTCCCTCGAAGTTGCGATTCGATGTCGAGGCGCAACGCTCACCGGGAGAGAGGATGTCTGGGTTCATCCCCAAGCACATCGAGCAACCGGCCTCACGCCACTCGAACCCGGATTCGGTGAAGATGTCGGCGAGCCCTTCGGACTCGGCCTGCATCTTCACCAGCCCGGAGCCGGGCACGACCATCGCGCCCACGTCGGATGCGACTTTCTTCCCTTTGATCACCTTGGCGGCGGCTCGCAGATCTTCGATGCGGCCGTTGGTGCATGAGCCGAGGAACACCCTGTCGATGGAGATCTCCGAGATGGGAGTGCCTGGAGTCAGGTCCATGTAGGCGTATGCGCGTTCGGCAGACTCGTGATGCTCCTCTGGAAGCTCGTGAAGCTCGGGCACGTGGCCACCAACAGGGACACTTTGGGCTGGGTTGGTGCCCCAAGTCACATACGGGGCGATTTCGGTTCCGTCGAGGTGCACATGCTTGTCGAAGTGAGCGCCTTCATCGCTTGGCAGCGAGCGCCAGGCTTCCACCGCCTCTTCCCAGGCGTCGCCCGCCGGGGCGTGCGGCCTCCCTTTCATGTAGAGGAAGGTCGTCTCGTCGGGTGCGACCAGCCCTGCCCTGGCGCCGCCTTCGATGGACATGTTGCAGATGGTCATCCGGCCTTCCATCGAAAGCGACTCGACGACAGATCCCCGGTACTCGATCACGTGACCGGTTCCGCCCTTGACGCCGATCTTGTTGATGATGGCCAGAACCACATCCTTTGCGGTGACTCCGGTGCCCAACGACCCGGTCACTTCGGCGGACATCGACTTTGGCTTCTGCTGTCGCAGCGTCTGGGTTGCGAGGACGTGCTCCACTTCTGACGTGCCGATGCCAAAGGCGAGAGCCCCGAACGCCCCATGTGTCGAGGTGTGGCTGTCACCGCAGACGATGGTCATGCCCGGCTGGGTGAACCCCTGCTCAGGTCCGATGATGTGCACGATGCCCTGTCTCGGGTCCATGATGTCGTAGAGGGTGACGCCGAACTCCTGGGTGTTGCGGCGGAGCATCTCGATCTGAGTCGCCGACAGCGGATCAGGGTTGGGAAGGTCGCGACCCATTGTCGGGACGTTGTGATCGACCGTGGCGAGAGTGAGGTCCGGGCGCCTGACGCCCCTCCCGGCCTGTCGCAGTCCCTCGAAGGCCTGTGGCGAGGTCACTTCGTGGATCAGGTGAAGGTCGATGTAGAGCATCTCTTGCTTTTCGCCTGCGTCGCCGTCGACGCTGAGGCCAGCGCCGGTCAAGGCTTCGACACGCGCCTGCTCTTGGAGAGGGCTGTCAACGACATGACTCGCCCAGATCTTGTCGAAGAGGGTTTGAGCGGTCATACCCGTGCCACCACCTGGTCTCCGACTTCGGACGTCGACATGCCCATCTCTCCGGCCCGAAGTGAGGGGAGAGTGCCGGCGACGGCACCCACAGCATCTTCGACCGCCTGTCCCGCGGCCGTTTCTCCAAGCGCCGTGAGCATCATCGCTGCGGACCCTATCGACGCCAGGGGGTTGATCTTGCCAGTGCCTTCGAACCCAGGCGCAGTCCCACCGATCGGTTCGAACATCGACACGCCAGATGGATTCATGTTGGCTCCCGACGCGATGCCCAGCCCCCCTTGGACCGCGGCCCCCAGGTCGGTAATGATGTCGCCGAACATGTTGTCGGTGACCACCACGTCGAACCGGCTCGGGTCCTCGACCATCCAGAGGCAAGCGGCGTCTACATGGGCATACCCGGTCGAAACGTCAGGGAACTCCTTGCCGACCTCGTCGAAGGTGCGCTGCCACAGATCCCAGGCGTAGGTGAGGACGTTTGTCTTCCCGCAGAGAGTTAGATGCTTTCTGGGACGTGTCTCAGCCAGTTCGAAAGCGAACCGCACGCAACGCTCGACTCCGTGCCTCGTGTTCACCGACTCCTGCACCGCAACCTCTGATTGAGACCCCTTGTCGGTGAACTCGCCTTTGCCGACATAGAGCCCTTCGCTGTTCTCACGCACGATGACCATGTCGACGTCTTCCGGCTTCAGGTCAGAGATCGGTGACCGCACTCCGGGGTAGAGCTTGATCGGCCTCAGGTTGATGTATTGGCTCAGCTCTCTGCGCAGTCGAAGAAGGATCTCCTGCTCGAGGATCCCGGGTTTGGCATCGGGGTGGCCGACCGCTCCGAAGAGGATTGCATCTTCCTCTTTCAGCTGTTCCAGGTCCGAGTCGGTGAGGGTTTCGCCGGTGCTCAGGTACCGCTCGCCGCCTATCTCGTAGCTCGTCTTGTCGACCGTGAACCCGAATCGGGCCTCGGCGGCCTCAATCACCTTGACAGCTTCTGCGACGACCTCGGGGCCGGTTCCGTCCCCGCCGATGACTGCGATTCGGTGTGAGCTCATCTGAACGACTCGGCTACTCCCTCGAGGGCTTCACTTCCTGCCGTGGCTTCCTCGATGATCGTTCTCAGCTGCTGGTCATTCAGGAAGCCGAACCTCGACTCTGCTTGCTGAACTCTGCGATAGGCACGCTCGAAGGAGGCGTTGTTGAGCCGGATCGACATGTCGGCAAGCCGCTCACGCAGCCAATCTCTCTCGGATTGATCGCGTCTCTTCTCGGTGTGGCTCTCTGTTGTGGCAAAGATGGTGACCTGGTCCATCGTCCGCTTTCTTGTCGTGGTTCCTTAGGTCCGGTCTCGTGCCGACGCGCCTACCACGGCGGGCTCGATGTCGGACAGTCTCTTCATGGCGACCCGCCCTGACTTGACGAGGTCCATGATCCCGTAGGGCTTCATGTGCTCTACGAAAGAAGCGAGTTGCTTGGGGGTGCCGGCGATCTCGAACGTCATCGAGATCGGGCTGAGGTCGATCATGCGGGCTCCGAAGAGGGCGGCCGTGTCAGTGACTTGGCCTCTGTTCTGAGGCTCACACGAGACCCGGGTGATCATCACTTCGCTCTCCAAGGTCTCCACCGGCTGCAGCTCCTGGACCTTGATCACGTTGACCAGCTTGTGTAGCTGCTTCTTCAATTGCTCCAACGCAGGGGCGTCGACCACGAGGGTTATGTGCGACCTGCCGGGGACGTGAGTCGGCCCGACCGCCAGCGAGTGGATGTTGAACCCTCGGTTGGAGAACATCGCGGACACCCGTGCCAGCACGCCTGGCTTGTCTTCGACGATCACCGAGAGTGTGTGCTGGCTCATAGATCGTCCCTGCTCATCACGATGTCGTCGTTGGAACCTCCGGCCGGGACCATCGGGAAGCACATTTCGTCGGCGTCTGTGACCACCTCGACGACAACAGCTTGGTCCTCGATTGCGAGGGCCTTGTCGATGACGACATCGACTTCGTCTGGGTGGGTGGCCCGCAATCCGACACATCCCATCGACTCGGCGAGCTTGGGATAGTCGGGGACGTCGGGCGGGAGGTGGCTGGCCGAGATGCGGCCGTCGTAGAACAGGTTCTGCCACTGCTTCACCATGCCGTAACCGCCGTTGTTGAAGACGACGACCTTGACTGGGATGTTCTCGGTCGTGGCCGTGATCAACTCCTGGAAGGTCATCTGGAAGCACCCGTCACCATCGAGGGCGAAGACGGTGTCGTCGGGTCGGGCAGCCTTGGCGCCGATGGCGGCGGGGATGGCGAATCCCATGGTTCCCAGCCCTCCCGAGTTGACCCAGGAATTCGGCTGGGAGAACGACCAGAACTGAGAGGCCCACATCTGGTGCTGGCCGACACCTGCGGCGATGACCACATCATCCCCGGCCACCTTCTGGAGGCGTTCGATGAAGTATTGGGTCTTGATCGGTCCGTCGGGTTCCTGGACGTAGGACAGCGGCTTTGTCTCTTGCCACATGTCGAGTGTCTCGAACCAATCTTTGCGCCACGGCGCGTCAGCGGCGTCGCGCTTGGTGAGCAACCGATCCACCAGGGAACGAAGCACCTTCTTGGCATCACCGACGATGGGGACATCGGCGTTGCGAACCTTGCCGATCTCCGCCGGGTCAACGTCGACATGGATGACCTTCGCTTGAGGAGCAAAGTCTGAGACCTTGCCGGTGACCCGGTCGTCGAAGCGGGCGCCGAGGCAAATCAAGACGTCGGACTGTTGGATGGCCGTGGTGGCGGTGTAGGTCCCATGCATGCCGGGCATGCCAAGCGCCAGCCTGTGATCATCGGGAAAGGCCCCACGCGCCATCAGCGTCGTCACCACCGGAGCGTTGACGGCTTCTGCGAACTCGAGCAGCTCGGCCGAGCCGCCGGCGTTGATGACACCACCGCCCACGTAGAGGACAGGCCGCTCGGCGGCTTCGATCAGGTCGATCGCAGCTTTTATCTGCTTGGGGTGTCCCTGAGCCGTGGGCTTGTAGCCGGGCAGCCCGGCCAGAGTGGGCTCACTCCACGAGGTGGGTGTGTTCAGGACATCCTTGGGCAAGTCGACGAGGACAGGCCCGGGACGGCCGGTGGCCGCCAGGTGGAAGGCCTCATGGATCACGTTGGGGATGTCGTCGGCGTCAGTCACCAGGTAGGAGTGCTTGGTGCAGTGCATGGCCAGCCCCGTCGTGTACGCCTCTTGGAACGCATCGCTGCCGATCGCGGTCGTTCCCACCTGACCGGTGATGGCGACCAGTGGCGTGCTGTCCATCTTGGCGTTTTGGAGGGGCGTGATCAGGTTGGTGGCACCCGGCCCGGAGGTGGCCATGACCACGCCGACCCGGCCGGTGGCCATCGCGAAGCCCTCGGCCATATGGCCGGCGCCTTGCTCGTGCCTGGCCAGGACGTGCCGGATCGGGCTGTCGAGTAACGGGTCGTAGGCGGGGAGGATCGCCCCGCCGGGGACGCCGAACATTGTCTCCACGCCTTCGTGCTCGAGAGAGCGGAGTAGTGAGTTGCTGCCTGTGAATGGTTTCTGTGTCATATGGGTAAGAAAAAAACCTCCCGTTGGGAGGTTTGAGCGCACGCAGGAGTCTGCGCGCGCTACTCGATAAGAAGGAGTACGGAGATGGCTGTCAGGTCGGTCTTCATTTGCTGAGGTGGGAGTATGTGCGGGGTGTATTCACATGTCAAGATTCGACAAGGATTTCACAGTCCTTGAGGGCTCTTGCGTGTGCAGGGGCGAGTACCACGTACTCCCTTTTGCGCACGCATCGATGCGTTTGGCGTCAGGGAGCGGTCTTCGGCTCCATGAACGGCATCAGCTTGCGCAACTCGGCACCGACCTGCTCCACCTGATGGGAACGGTTGGCGTCTCTCTGCTCCAAGAGGAAGGGGGCACCTTCTCGCGCCTGCGCCATCCACTCGTTGGCAAAGGCCCCTGACTGGATCTCGCCCAAGATCTTGCGCATCTCTTCCCGGGCTTCGTCGGTGACGATCCGGTTCCCTCTGGTGTAGTCGCCGTACTCGGCGGTGTCGGACACCGAGTAGCGCATCCAGGACAGCCCTCCTTCGTAGAGAAGGTCCACGATGAGCTTCAGTTCGTGGAGCGTCTCGAAGTAGGCGGACTCTGGCTGGTAGCCGGCTTCGACGAGGGTCTCGAACGAGGCCTTGATCAGCTCGGAAACACCACCGCAGAGGATGACCTGCTCACCGAAGAGGTCGGTCTCGGTCTCCTCTTTGAAGGTGGTCTCGAGAATCCCGGCTCGCCCGCCACCGATAGCGGATGCGTAGGAAAGGCCGACATTGTGAGCCGCGCCAGACGGATCCTGATGCACGGCGATGAGGCAGGGGACGCCAGAGCCCTCGGTGTAGGTGCGGCGCACGAGGTGGCCCGGTCCTTTCGGGGCGACCATGGCGACGTCCACGTCGCCAGGCGGTGTGATCTCACCGAAGTGGATGTTGAAGCCGTGGGCGAACAGCAGCGTGTCGCCGGCTTCGAGGTTGGGCTCGACGGACTCGCGGTAGATCGTGCCCATGATCTGGTCGGGCACCAGCATCATCACCACGTCTGCCCAGGCAGCCGCTTCCGAAGGCGAGAGGACCTTCAACCCCTCCGCCACGGCGGCATCCCGGCTCGACGATCCTTCCCTGAGGCCTACCACGACATCGACGCCCGACTCCTTGAGATTCAGGGAGTGAGCGTGACCCTGACTGCCGTATCCGATGACTGCAACACGCTTGCCTTTGATCAGGTCAAGGTCGCAATCGCTGTCGTAGTAGATGGTCGCCATCCCGGAATTGTGCGTCGGTTTTGCGCCAGTGTCCAAACCTGGGCGTACCATTCGCTGACTATGTCGTTGAAGACCAGGTCACAGGACGTAACTGAAGGACCGGCTAAGGCCGGAGCCAGAGCCATGCTGCGAGCCGTTGGGCTCACAGATGAGGACTTCTCAAAACCCCAGGTCGGCGTGGTTTCAGCCGGCAACGAGGTGACACCCTGCAACGTCACCGGGCCCGAGTTGTCGGAGCACGCCAAGCACGGTGTCGCCGATGCCGGGGGAGTGGGGTTGATTTTCTCCACCATCGCCGTGAGCGACGGCATTTCGATGGGTCACGAAGGGATGAGAGCCAGTTTGGTATCCCGGGAGGTGATCGCCGACTCGGTCGAGCTGGTCATGCATGCGGAGAGATTCGATGCCATGGTCTCGATCGCCGGCTGTGACAAGTCGCTCCCCGGGATGATGATGGCGGCAGCGCGTCTCGACCTGCCGGCGATCTTCCTCTACGGAGGCTCGAGCCTGCCCGGCCGCTACCGCGGCAAGGACATCTCGATCGTGGATGTGTTCGAAGGTATAGGTGCCGAATCCGACGGCCGCATCACGACCGATGAGCTGACCGAGATCGAGCGCTCGGCCTGTCCTGGGGCGGGGAGTTGCGCTGGGATGTTCACTGCCAACACGATGGCTTCGGTCGGCGAGGCCATTGGCCTTTCGCTGCCAGGTTCCGCCGCGGTCCCTGCTGTGGACCCGCGTCTTCGCCAGTATGCGAAAGCGTCGGGTGAGGCTGTGATGGGTCTTCTGGAGAGCCGGATCACGCCGCGGCAGGTCATGACCAGGCCGGCGTTCGAGAACGCCATCACGACGGTGATGGCGCTTGGCGGCTCCACCAACGCCGTGCTTCATCTGATGGCGATTGCCAATGAGGCAGGTGTTGACCTCAATCTGGGCGACTTCGACCGGATCTCACGGCGCACCCCGCACATCGGTGATCTGAAGCCGTTCGGCCGCTATCACATGGTCGATGTCGATCACATCGGCGGCGTGCCTGTGGTCTTGAAAGCTCTTCTTGCTGAAGGGCTGTTAGAAGGCGACGTTCTCACGATCACCGGAAAGACGATGGCGGAGAATCTCGATGCGGTGGAGTTCCCGGGTGATCAGGACGTCATCCTCCCCGTCGACCAGCCGCTGGCGCGAGAAGGGGGCATTGCCATTCTCCACGGCAACATCGCCGAGGAAGGAGCCGTGGTCAAGGTGGCCGGCATCGACCTCGAGGTCTTCGAGGGCCCGGCGGTTGTCTTCGAGGGGGAACAGGACGCTTTGGCAGCCCTCTTTGACCACAAGATCAAGAAAGGCGATGTCGTGCTGATTCGCACTGAAGGGCCCAAGGGCGGCCCAGGCATGCGTGAGATGCTCGCGATCACGGCGGCAATCAAGGGAGCCGGCCTGGGCAAGGATGTGCTCCTGATCACTGATGGCCGCTTTTCCGGAGGCACCACCGGTATGTGCATCGGCCACGTGGCGCCGGAGTCGGAGGTTGGCGGGGCCATCGGCCTGGTGAAGACCGGCGACACGGTTCGGGTCGACATCCCGGCCAGAACACTCGATGTGCTCGTTGACGACGATGAGCTTGCCGCCAGACGCGAGGTCTGGTCGCCACAGCCGGCTCGCTACGAGTCTGGTGCCCTGGCCAAATACGCACGTCTCGTCGGCTCGGCGAAGGACGGTGCCGTAACCGGCTAGGACCTGAAACGGGAAGGATCGGTGACGGCAGGATCCACGCCCGCGCCGGCCAACTCGTCGGGAAGGTCCCCGCCCAGTACGAGACTTGCCAGAAGCGCCCCGTAGCCCGGCGCCGCCTGAATTCCGGTGCCGCCCTGGCCGACCAGCCAGAAGAACCCTGGGGCCTCAGGCTCCTCACCGGCGACCAGATTGCCGTCAGGGGCAAAAGTCCGTAAGCCGGTCCACTGTGAGTTGACCGTCCTGATTCCCAAGGTCGTCGCCTCGTTGATCCTCTCGATGGCGAGGGCAACGTCCTCCATCTGTGGGCGGGAGTCCTCGGGAGGGGATGGGCGTTGCTCGGCCAGGGAACAGAGGAGTTGGACTCCGTCTGCCTTGAAGTAGAACTTCTGGTCGGCGTCGACCGCCATCGGCCAGCGGACGAAGTCTTCGGAGCCGGGGACCATGAACGCCGTTCGCCGCTTCGGTGTCAGGCCCACTGGTGGGATCCCGGCGAGCCCGGCAACGACGTCTCCCCAGGCACCTGCGGCATTCACGATGACGTCGCAATGGAGCTCTTGCTCGACAGTCCTCACCTGCCATCCCGAGTCGGATCGCTTCAACCCGGTCACCTGCTGGTTGGTGAGGAGCTTGCCTCCGGCCGCCGTGGTCATCTTCACGAACACCTGATGCAGCCCGGCTACGTCTATGTCCTGAGCTGACGGCTCCAGCAAGCCGCCGGCAACCACGTCGGGACGCACCACCGGGATCATCTGGAGCACCTCGTCGAGGTCCACGATCCGGGAGTTGGCCCCCGACTCGGAGCCTTCCAAAGCGAGCTTCTCCAGATTCCCCATCTGGTCGGGTCTGCCCAGCCAAAGCAGCCCTCTCTCGCTGAGCAGGGGAGCTCCGGTCGCGTCTTCCGGAGGGTTGAGAAGAAAGCTCTCGCTCGCCTTCGTGAGGGGACGAAAACCCTGTTCCCCGTAGTTGAGCACGAAGAGTGCTGCCGATCTTCCGGTGGTGTGATAAGCAAGCGCCGGCTCCGCCTCCAAGAGCGTCACCGAGCCGTGTGGTGCCAGATGAGCTGCCGCGGCAACACCGGCGATGCCTCCGCCGATCACGACGATGTCGGTCACGGGTTGATCACGACGCGCCCGATCGCCTTCCGGTCGGCCACCCAGCGCATTGCCTCCCGCCCGTCGTCGAGAGAGAACTTTCGCTGGATGCGAGGCGTGAGTTTCCCCTCTTCTACCCATGAGATCAGGGTGGCTGTGTTTTCTTTGAGCCTCTCCGGCTCTTCGTCGGTGAACCGGCCCCAGAACACGCCGACCAATGAGTTGCCCTTCACCAGGGGCAGGTTGAGAGGGATGCTCGGGATCTGGCCGGCGGCGAACCCTATGACGAGAACCCGCCCGTTCCATTTGGTGGATCGGAGGGCCAGCTCGGTGCTGTCACCTCCGACCGGGTCATAGACCACGTCCACACCCTCGCCGTCGGTGGCTTCGGCTATGCCGTCTCGCAAGGGTGTCTCGTCGTGGCGGATGATGTGGTCCGCTCCAGCTGCCCGGACGGCCTCTGCCTTCTCTTCGCTAGACACCGCCGCGACCACCGTGGCGCCGAGAACCTTTGCTATCTGAACGGCGGCAAGTCCCACACCGCCGGCAGCGCCGAGCACCAGCAGCGTCTCCTCGGGCTGAAGCCGACCTCGGTCTACCAACGCGTGGTAGGACGTCCCATAGGTAGCCGGGATGGCAGCACCGATGTCACTGTCGATTGACTCGGGGAGGATGGCTGCGTTCTTGGAGGGGACGGCAACACGTTCGGCCATGCCACCATGCCAGTGGGAGGCGCACACACGGTCGCCGGGGGAGAATCCGTCCGCCTGGTTCGCCACGACAACGGTTCCTGCGATCTCGTATCCGGGAGCGAATGGCGGATCCGGTCGGGTCTGATAGAGGCCTGCGACCATCAACGTGTCGGCAAAGTTCACAACCACCGACTCCACCTGCACCAGCAACCAGCCGGGTTTGGGCTTCGGTTCAACCAAGTCTCCTACGCGCAGAGCGTCGATGCCCTGGTAGTCGTCACAAATCAGCGCCTTCATGGTCGCGAGACTACGCCGGGCTTGTCGCGGCCGGGTCTGACAGAATCTTCTCGTGCCGGTGGAGCCGATCCCGTCCATATTCGATCTGCCCGACCCTCGTCTGGCGGAAGGTGACGTTGTGGCTGTGGGGGGAGACCTCTCACCTGGGCTTGTCCTTCAGGCTTATAGAAAAGGGATGTTCCCCATGGGACTCGAAGACGGGCACCTCGGCTGGTGGTCGCCAGTCGAGCGGGCCATCCTGCCTCTCGGCGGCTTGAACGTGAGCCGTTCTCTGCGACAGTCGGTTCGTCGTTTCCAGGTGACCGTCGACGAGGCGTTTGGCGATGTGATCGTCAGCTGCGCAGTGCCCGAGCGAGACGGGACATGGATCACTGACGAGTTCATCGAGACCTACACAGGACTCCACGAGCTGGGCTGGGCGCACTCGATCGAAGTGTGGGACTCCGAAGGGGTGTTGGTGGGAGGTCTGTACGGAGTCAACATCGGTGGGCTCTTCGCAGGTGAGTCGATGTTCCATCGGGCTCGCGACGCCTCGAAGGTAGCCCTCTTCCATCTGATGGTGATCATGAGCTCGGGTGACGGCGGGCTGGTGGACGTCCAGTGGAAGACGCCACATCTCGAGTCCCTGGGCTCCGTGACTGTGGGCCGGGACCGCTACCTGGAGCTGCTCGAGGATCACATCGATCTTCCCAGTCCCTTCCCGGGGCACTGACCGCACCTACGGGGTTAGAGTCGCCGCGTGCTTCTGGGACCGGCGCATTGCGGGCAGTTGTAGCTGGCGTTGACCTGACCGCCATGGGACGTCGCGTGGCCGACCGCGCCCGCCTCGTCGCTGAGGCCCTGGACGCTTCTCTCACGCTGGTCCATGTTCTCGAGCCGATGTCAGAGGCGATGATCGATCCTGGCCTCGCTTCGCTGATGAGAGAGCATCAGAAAGCGGAGGCAGAGAAGCTGGCCTCTTGGTGTGCCGAGCGGTCATCGGCGTCGGTGTCGCTCGAAGTTCCGAAAGGAACACCCTCCTGGGAGTTGGCGTCACGGGCTAAGACGGCAGACTTGGTTGTGGTTGGATCCTCGACACTCGATGCGTTCACCGCCGGTCCTGTCGCACGGCGAGTAGCGACCATGTCCAACACAGACACGCTCATCGTCAGGCGGCAGCCCCGTGTCCCCTATCGGCGGGTTGTTGCTGCGGTCGACTTCTCGGAGGCATCAAGAACAGCTGTCGACAGGTCGTTGGAGATGTTCCCAGAAGCCGATCTGACCGCGCTCTACTCCCTGCCATCCCGTTTCGACCCTGTCATGTCCGAGGCGGGGTTGTTCCAGGAGGAAGTGGATGCGTCCAGAGGAACCCGGCTCGAGGCAGCGGGTGACCGGATGGCGGAGTTCTCGCAGCAATGGAACGGCACCGTGAGGACGATGATCGCTGACGGCCCGCCCACCGAGGCGATCGATGAGGTAGTGAGACGTCGCAACGCCGACCTCGTGGTTGTGGCCAATCGGGGGGCGACGGCCACGAGGATGGTCTTGCTGGGCACGGTGGCCGAAGGCCTGGTCTCTCAGGCGCCTTGTGACGTGTTGGTGGCCAAGGCCGCCTCGGCGTTCAGGAGGCCTTAGCCGGCCCGAGCAGGCACCTGCACTGTGAAGATGGTGCCTGAAGACGAACTGGAGACTCGAATGTCGCCGCCCATGCGGCTCACGATCGTGTGCACGGTGTGAAGGCCGAGACCTGTTCCCTTCCCAGGCTCCTTCGTGGTGAAGAAAGGATCAAACACCCGGTCGATGATGTCGTCGGGGATCCCGGATCCAGAGTCGGCGACCTCCACGACGACTCCATCGCCCTCATTGCGAGCGGTGATGGTCAGGGTGTCACCGTCGCTTAGTGCGTCAGCGGCGTTGTCGATCAGATTGGTCCACACCTGGTTCAAGTCCCGGCCAGGGACCTCGACTCGGTTCAGGTCGTCAGGGAAGCTGGTTGTCACCGACACATGCTTCAACTTGTGTTTCAGCAAGGTGAGCGTGTCTCTGATTCCGTCGGCGATGCTGACCTCCTGAACCGGCGCCTGATCCAGGTAGGAGTACTCCTTGATCACTCTGACCAGCTCCGAGACCCGCCCTGCCGCCATTGATATCTCGTTGATCAGCTGGCCCGCGGTGGCCCGGAGCCCGATCCAGCGAAGCAGGTGTGGTCTCAGCTCTTCTTCCGTGCCTGAAAGGCTCGATTGAAGAATCTCGGGTTGCCAACCAGCGGCGACGAGTCCCGGTGCCAGATCCCAAGGGTCAGGAACTGCAGCATCCTCGAGATAATCCGCCATGGTGTTCTCTAGCTCACTCATCTCGAGAGGGCTCAGTTCGGGTGGTTCAGGTGCTTCGACTTCGACGCCGCCACCCACCGACTGGGCCAGCACTGCTGCCTCTTCGGAGAGCAGGTCGTAGACCCTTTCCAGCTCGCCGCTGCTTCGACCCACCGCAGCCGCCGGGTTGTTCAGCTCGTGCATCAACTGGGCCGCCATCTTTCCCAACGCCGACATTCGCTCCTCATGACGCAGGGTGTTCTCGATGCCTCGCAAACGGGAAGTGACAGTCCGAAACATGCGTCGCACCACTTGGGCATCTGACAAGAGCTCGCCGAAGGCTGCCGCAGGGACCCGAAGCACCGTCGAGGGCACGGTTGTCGTCACGGTCGCGGTGCGGGGTGCTTCGTCCAGCAAGGCGATCTCACCGACAACTTCACCCGGGCTCAAGACGGCGAGAGTGACCTCTTTGTCGCCGGTTCGCTTGGTGACAACCAGCTCGCCTTCGACGACGACATACATCTCTTCGCTCTCACTGCCCTCCTCGATGATGACGCGATCGGCTTCGAGCTCGAGCATCTCCGAGACCTCTGCCACCCGCTTCAGAAGCTCGTCAGGGAGATCCTCGAAGTAGGGGAGGTTTCGCAGGCTCTCGACTGAAGTCACAGAGAAGCCAGATGTTGATGAACGAATCGAATCGCCGTCGCACCCTCGCCGGTGGCTCCGGCCACCCGGCGGATCGATCCGTGACGAACATCGCCGGCCACGAACACGCCAGGGACCGAAGTCTCCAGGGGCAGCGGGTCCCGGTCCACGTTCCAACCGGCCAGTGAGCCGAGATCACTGCCGGCCAGAACGAACCCACCATCATCCAGGTCCACCAGGTCGCCCAGCCAGTCCGTGTGAGCCCTTTGACCGACGAATATGAACATCGCTCCCGCCGTTGCGTCGGTCGCCTCATTCGTGTCCAGGTTCTTGAGGTTGATCGACTCGAGGTGGGTGTCTCCTCTCGCCTCCACCACTTCGTGCCGTGGAAGAACGGTCAAAGCGGGGTTGTCCGCGATGTTGTCGATGAGATACTGCGACATCGTCTCGGAGAGGTCGCTTCGACGGATGACGATGGTGACCGAGTCGGTGAAGCGACTGAGGAAGAGAGCTGCCTGTCCCGCCGAGTTGCCGCCACCGACGACGTACATGGGAGAGTCGCGGTGTGACGTGGCTTCGATGTTTGAGGTGCCGTAGTAGACCCCGGCTCCTTTCAGCCGGTCCAGGCCCTCTGCTTCCAGCTTGCGATACTCGACACCGCTGCAGATCACCAGTGCTTTGGCGGTGATCGTGGATCCGTCAGCCATGTGCAGGATGCGAAAGGGATCTTTTCGTTCCACCGAGCGCACAGTCGCCGGCACCACGATTTCGGCACCCAGGCGGGTCGCCTGACTGTGGGCGCGTCGTGCCAAGTCTGCACCACTGATCCCCTTTGGAAAGCCGAGGTAGTTCTCGATGAGAGTCGATTGCGCCGCCTGCCCGCCGGGAGCTGAAGCCTCGATGAGGATGGTGCTCAGGCCCTCGGATGCTCCATACACCGCAGCAGCGAGGCCTGCCGGCCCGGCGCCGACTATCGCCAGGTCGTAAGCAGGCTCGGAGGCGTGGCTCTTGAGGCCGATGGCGCCCGCCAGTTGGTCGGTCGACGGGCTTTTGATCGGGGAGTCATCGGTGAGCAAGACCAAAGGGAGGTCCGAGATCGCGGCGCCTGCCGATTCCATCAGGACTTCGGCCTCTGCATCCTTTCGGAGAGTCAACGACTTGTATGGGATCTGGTTCATGGCCAGGAACGCTTTCAACTCGAAGGCCTCACGGGACCACTCCTGGCTGATGATTCGGAGGCCCGTGAACGTAGGCCGGTAGCCGGCCTGCCAATCGGAGAGCAGGTCGTCAAGAATGGGAAACAGCTTCTGATCGGGCGGGTCCCACGGCTTCATGATGTAGTGGTCGAGCCCTACGTCGTTGATGGCGCTGATGGCGGCTTCGGTGTCGGCATAGGCGGTGAGCAGTGTCCGCTTCGCGTTCGGGTAGTAGCTCAAGGACCGGGAGAGGACTTCGACGCCGGTTACCCCGGGCATGCGCTGGTCCGCCACGATCAGCGCCACGGGCTCGTCCTTGAGGGCCAGCTCGTCGAGGGTGTCGATGGCCTCTTGCCCACCGATCGCGGCGACGATTCGGTAGTCGGCGGCGTAGTTCGACCTGAGGTCTCGCTGCACGGCACGCAGCACCTCGGGCTCGTCGTCGACGGCGAGGATGATCGGTTTCTTCTCGCTCACTTCACCAGGTACTGGTCTTCGAAGCAGTATCGCCAGGTCTCACCCGGCTCGATCGACTGGATCAGAGGGTGCCGGTGGTCTTCCCAGTGGCGGCGGGCATGACGGTTCTTGGAGTTGTCGCAGCAGCCGACGCTGCCGCAGAGCAGGCAAGCTCTCAAGTGGGCCCAGACGTCACCCGAGGCAACACATTGATCGCAGACTGTTGATGTCGGGTCGGTAACCGACTCCAGCGTCTCGAAATGAGAGCAGCTCCGGTTGGTCATTGGGGCACCTTAAAACGTGAGTAGCCCGCTGAGAGCGGGCTACTCGTCCGTCGTCCGTTGGTCGGTCAGATGTTCGCCAGCGCTTGCTTCACAGCCCTGGTGACGTAGACCTTTGCCAGGTGGCTCTTGTACTCCTCGGATCCATACAGATCCTCGAGGACGGTCACCCCTTCGAGTGCTCGGTCGGCAGCTGCCTCGACAGCCCCGTCGGAGCCGTCGGTGCCCACTAGAGCTTCAGCAACCCCGTCGGCGAGCTGTGGCTTAGTGCCTACCCCGGTCAGCGCGACACGGGCAGCCTCGATAGAGCCATTTGACTTCTTCACCCAAGCGGCTGCACCGGCCACGGCGTAGTCCGAGCGGCCGCCGCGACGACCCAGCTTGTCGTAAGCCGAGCCTTCTCCGTCGCCCGCTTTGGGGATCTTGACCGACGTCAGTATCTCGTCGTGGTGAAGCGCTGATGTCAGCGCATCCACGAAGAACTCCGAAGCCGGGATCTCACGAGTGCCGCTGGCCGACTGGGCAACCATGACCGCTCCACAGGCGAGAGCGCCTGCGGGCTGATCGGCAGCGACGTCGGCGTGGGCCAGAGCACCACATGTGGTGCCCCGATTGCGGACCTGCACGTCTCCCGTGAGCGAGGCCGCTGTGGCCAGAGCCGTGGGGACGGCGCCGCTGGAAGCCGTCTCGGCGTGCCGGACAAGAGCCCCGATCGAGATGTGGTCTCCGTGGTCGTCGATGGTGTCGAGCCCGCCGATGCGGCCGATGTCCACCACCGTTCCCGGCGAGAAGAGTCGCATCTTCATCAGGGGGATGAGGCTCATGCCGCCCGCCATCACCTTGGAGGTGTCGCCGAGCGCCCCGAATGCTTCGTCGAGTGAGCCGGGTGCTACGTAGTCGAATTGCCTCGGGTACATGTCAACCCCTCGCTTCCTGCATCGCGGCCCAAACCCGTTTTGGCCTCAGCGGCATGTCGATGTGCTTCACGCCGAGCGACTCGAGGGCGTCGACCACCGCGTTGACGATGGTCTGCGCCGATCCGATCGTTCCCGCCTCACCGATGCCCTTGGCACCGATCGAGTTGATGTTCGTAGGTGTGACCGTGTGGCTGGTCTCGAACATCGGCAGGTCGGCCGCAGCCGGGATCGGGTAGTCGAGCAGAGACCCTGTGAGCAGGTTGCCGCTCTCGTCGTAGATCGACTCTTCGAACAAGGCCTGGCCGATCCCTTGGGTGACACCGCCGTGGACCTGTCCGGCCACGATCATCGGGTTGACGACGTTTCCGCAGTCATCCACCGTCATGTACTTCAGGATCTTGACGTCGCCGGTCTCACCGTCGACCTCGACCATCGCCAGGTGAGCGCCGAAGGGCCAGGTGGCGTTGGGTGCGTCGAAGATGACATGCGACTCCAGGCCGCCTTCGATCTCGGTCTCGCCCAGCCGGTACGGCAGGTAGGCGGCTGAGGCGATCTCGCCCCAGTCGACGCTGCTGTCCGGCGATCCGGCTACCGATGCTCCGTCGGCATCCAGCTCGATGTCGTCGGCCGAAGCTTCGAGAAGGTGTGCCGCGATGTTCTTTGCCTTCGCGGCTACCCGCTCCGCCGCGTCGTACGTGGCGGAGCCATCGACTGCCAGTGAGCGGCTGCCGAAGGTGCCGATGCCCATGGGCGACTCTTCGGTGTCGCCATGGATGACGCGAATCCGCTCGGTGGGGATTCCCAATCGGTCCGATACCAGCTGAGCCCAAGTGGTCTGGTGCCCCTGGCCGCTGGGGCCGGTGCCGGTGATCACCGTGACCGATGCATCCGGGTTGATCCGGACCAGGCTGGTCCCGTAGAACCCGGCCGGCAGGCCGTACGTGGCCCACGAGAACCCAAGCTCGGAGAGAGCTGTCGGGGCGAACCCACAAACCTCGCAGTAGGTGGTGATGCCGATGCCGACGTGACGGCCCTCAGCCCTTGCCGCATCCCGCTCTGCCTTGAGGTCCTCGTAACCGGAGACCTCGACGAGCTTCTCGAGGTTGTTGCCGTAGTCACCGGTGTCGATGGCGAACCCGATAGGGGAGACCACCGCCTCGTCGAACGGCTCGAAGAAGTTCTTCAGCCGAACTTGGACCGGGTCAACTTCGATCTCCCGGGCGTATGCGTCAATGACTCGTTCCAGGTAGTAGGCGGCCTCCGGCCGACCGGCTCCCCGGTAGGCGTCGGTGGTCATGGTGTTCGTGAACACACATGTCGCCTTCCAATGCGTAGGGAACTTGTACTGGCCCGAGCCGACGAACAACCCGAGGAAGGGGATCGCCGCAGTGAAGTTCTGCTCGTAGGCACCCATGTCGGCAATGGCGTCCAGCTCGTAGCCGAGGATCTCACCGTCTTTGGTCCCGGTGACGGTGGCTGTGCCCACCCATCCCCGTCCCTGGATGGAGGATCCAGGCGCTTCGCGTCTGGTCTCGGTCCACTTGACGGGCCTTCCCAACTGTTGGGCTGCGAAGCAGCAGAGGATCTCGTCGTTGTAGACGTTGAGCTTCACTCCGAACCCGCCTCCGACTTCTGGTGCGGTGACGTGCACGTCGTTGGCGTTGAGCCCGAATGTGGTCTTGATCGCACCCATCAGGGCATGAGGCACCTGGCTGCTGGAGTGGACACGGAACCTGCCGTAGCCGCCGTTCCACTCAGCGACGACCGATCGTGGCTCGATCGGCACCGGAATCAACTTCTGGTTCACCGCCTCCACTGAGACCGTGACCGTGTCGTCTCTGGCCTTGGCGTCGGCGATCGTCTGCTTCGTGGCAGCAATTGCTTCCTCGTCGCCGAAGGGACCGGCTTCCCAGGGGACGATCACGTTCGACTCGAGGTCGGCGTGAACGAGGTTGTCACTCGCCAGGGCTTCTTTCAGGTCGATGACCGCTGGAAGCGGGTCGTAGTCGACATCGATCATGTCGGCCGCGTCTTTTGCCTGCGCGACGCTCTCGGCGACAACCATGGCCACGGCTTCTCCGACATGGTTGACCTCGCCGTTCGCCAGCAGCGGCCGGCCTTTGGCGACAACCACCTGTGCCAGGAGATCGCCGAGATGTGCGACATCGTCATGGGTGTAGACGGCCACCACACCGTCGGCAGCCTGCGCCGCGCTGGTGTCGATCGAGTTGATCTTGGCGTGAGCCAGGGGACTGCGGGCAAAGGCGACGTACGAAGTGCCGTGAGGCGTGTAGTCGTCGGTGTAGAGCCCGGAGCCTTGGATCAGGGCGGGGTCCTCACGTCTGCGGACGCTCCCGCCCAGAGCACTTGTGGTCATAGCCATCAGTCGCCACCTTCCCAGTCGGGAGCCGGCGGCTCTTCGCCACGCATCTTCGCTCCGGCGTACTCGACGGCGCGCACGATGTTGTGATAGCCGGTGCAGCGGCAGAGGTTGCCCTCGATGCCGTGGCGGATCTCGTCTTCTGAGGGGTTCTCGTTCTCCTCGAGGAGCGCTGCTGCCGACATGATCATGCCGGGTGTGCAGAATCCGCACTGGAGCCCGTGCCGCTCCCAGAACCCTTCTTGCACAGGGTGAAGCTCACCGTTGGAGGCCATGCCCTCGATGGTGGTGACGGTGGCGCCGTCGGCCTGGACGGCGAGCATCGTGCAGCTCTTGATGGGCTTGCCATCGACATGCACGGTGCAGGCTCCGCAGTAACCGGTCTCGCACCCGACGTGGGTGCCGGTGAGGCGAAGCTCTTCCCTGATGAAGTGGACCAGAAGCGTCCGGGGCTCTACGTCTGCCGATACATCCCGCCCGTTGACGGTCATCGAGACTTGCATAGGTCCCTTTCCTTCGCGAATGGACGATGCGAACCTATCAACCACTGGCGTCGCGTGTGGTCTCGGTGGGTGACTTTGTCGGATTGAGGTCCATTCGCCGTTCGCCCGATCTCGGGCGGAGACACTTGGTCAACGGGTCAGTGGGGCAATAACGTCAGGGGAGCGGGCCCTTAGCTCAATCTGGTCAGAGCAGCGGACTCATAATCCGTTGGTTGCAGGTTCAAATCCTGCAGGGCCCACGGGAACCGGATGAAATCCGGTTCCTTGGAGTTTGCTTCGCAAACTCTGGGTCATGAGATGACCGCCGGTCGCCGCTGGCGACCTAACTGAGTTTGCTTTGCAAACTCTGGGTCATGAAATGACCCTTTCGTGTTGCATGTTGCTGGTGGGGTTCGTTTCGCAAACTCCGGCTCGTGAAACGAGCCCGTCGTGTCCCTCCTTGTCTACAGGACTCCGCTTTGCAAACTCAGGGTCATGAAACGAGCCCGTCGCCTCGCTGCCCGTCGGTGGGAGACGCAACACTCTCGAACCAGGGAGTGGGTTCGGTGTGCTGCGAATCGCGGCACTTGTGCTGGTTGCCGCGAGCCGTCAGCCTATGCGCTCGTCCAATATGGCGAGCAGTTTGGTGGTCGTGGACCAATTGCGGATCGTCATTCGCTGGTACTGCGGTGTGCCGACGAGCCTGCTGAAGCGACTCTGAGAAATGCGTTCCGCCAGGCGCTCGAAGTAGAGCACACCCGCCCCGGCCCACACCCGATCGACTCCGTCGCGCAGCGACACGGCGCCCATCGCCTGCGCCGATGTCAGCGGTGCCTTCAGAAATACGACGTCTGCTAGGTAGGTGTCTCGATCAGTCCCGAAAGCCTCGGGTGCCGACGCCACGACGTTGGCGAGTTGACGGTGGGACCGGACTACCACGAGCACGGGAACGCCGAGGCGCTGAGCGAGGAGCGCTTCGACCGATCTCTCCAACTCGTCGCGTGGGGTGTCGGTCTCGAAGAGCACGTTTCCGGACTGGATGTATGTCTGGACGGATTTGTATCCGGCGTTCTCCATCTCGCCGCGCAGGTCGGCCATCGAGATGAGGTTCTTGCCTCCGACGTTGATTCCGCGCAGTAGCGCTACGTACCGCCTACTCACGACGCGGAGCGTATCGCGGCCCAGATTGTCAAAGCCAAGGATCAACCCACTCGGGGAGTTGGTTCGCGTTCTGTCCTGTTAGGCAAACTCCGGCTCATGAGGGGTCGAATGTGCGATGGCCGATTTACGCTCCATGCCCTGCTCTACCGCTTCGGGACAATTGGCAACGTGATCGAGGAGGCGTGGCTACCTCCCAGGTGGACTATGTGTCTGGCTCCGCGATTGCGGGATGGAATTGAGGCAAGGAGCGTGCCGAGGATCCCGCCGAATATGCCGCCGGAGAGGTCCCGCTTCCAACGCACTTGAGTCCCCGCAACACGCAGCCGCAGTTGGTCGCCGGCCCGAAATCTCATGGATTTGGGCGGGAAGCTGATGACCGTCTCGACTCGCTCCCCAGGTGACAGCCGCTGCTCTTCGCGGTGAGTGTGATACGTGACGAAGTCCGTCGAGCGTTCCTCGTCGATCTCTCGGTGAGATACTCGGAGAGACGCGGTCTCGAGCAGAGCGATTCTGCGGCCGCGGCGGTCGAGTCGGCACAGGTCGACGTATATGTCCGCATCGTCTCTCCCGGCTACTTCTATCCAGAGACGGGCCGTGGCGTAGCCGGTCAGTTCGGTGTCCTCGGTAAAGGTGTGGTGGTATGACTTTGAACCCCAAAGCGCTCTGTAGGTCTCTGAGTCTGCGGGCACTTTGCCGGAATCGGCCAGGCGGCCTTTGGGCGCCAGATCGAGCCTTACGTACTCGGTCCGGGCGAGCGGCCACTCATGCTCGGGGCGATCAACCTCTGCGGCCGGTTCGTATCCTTTCGAGTCGGCGTGCTGCGGGTTGGCGCTCTCCGTAGGCTGCAGAACAGAGTCGAGGACCGAAACGCGCACCCGTGGTGTGTCTTCCCATCCGTTGTCCAGCCCTTTGAGGTAGCGGTCGAAGAACTTCCGTAGATCTTCGACATACTCAGGCGCGTATTGGTCGTACCACTCATGGGTGTTCGCAAGCCGTAGCCACTTGTGCTCAGAAGAGATGAGCCGAAAGACCTCAGGCGTCCAACGATGGATCCCGACTTGCCACGAGTGGGCGACGTAGGCCGGGACTTCGATGTTCTCGAGCTTCGCATCGTGTGCCTCCCAGTATTCGTCCTTCAACGGTTTGCGCTTGCGCATGGTCGGGAGGTACTCCATCCGGGTTCCCCACTGGAAGTCTGTCAGCAGTTCGGCAAACTGAGGGGCGGGGATACCCCCGGGCCCTGTGAAGTCGTAGACGTCAAAGAACCCATTCCACGGGGCAATCGCTGCGAGGTGTGGAGGGCGCTCGGCTGCCGCGAAGTACTGGGAAACGGAGAGCCAGGAGTTGCCGGCCATTCCGACACGGCCGTTGCACCATTCCTGCTCGGCCAACCACTCGACGACGTCATAGACGTGGCGGCCTTCGGCTTCACCCCACGTTCGGATCAGGCCTTCCGAGGCGAATGTTCCGGGCGGGTCGGGGTTGACGACGGCATAGCCGTGGGCCACCCATTCGGCCGGGTCGGGCCCCTCGAACTTCTGAAGACCGGACACCCAATCGAGAGGTGGCATCTTCCCCAGGTTTCCGCGTGCATAGCTCCAGTAGCCGCCCTGCTTGCCGTACGGGCTCCACGCGACGATGGCGGGGACATCAACCGCACCAGGCGGCCGGAAGATGTCGACGTAGATCGACTCGCCATCGCGCATTTCGATCGACACGTCCTGGTCCAACTGAATGTCGACCGGCAGAGGGCGATTGCCCCCGTGCCACCGGGAGCCCAAGGGTGCAGGTCGGGAGGGGCCATAGGTGGACCCAGCAGGCAAGATTCTCGTTTCGCGCTTGACGCCTGGATGGAAGCCTGTCGGATCTTTGACCGGCCGAACCGCTCGAAACCTCACTCCGTCGTGCCATTTCGTCATCGCATGTGCCTCAATCCGGTTCTGACAGATCCGCGATCAACTCAGGGCTCGGAGGTCCACGCGCCGGACCTTTCCTGAGACGGTCTTGGGGAGTTCGTCGATGAATTCGACTTGCCTTGGGTACTTGTAGGGGGCCGTATTCGCCTTCACGTGCTCCTGGATCTCCGCGGCGAGAGTGTCGCTTGGCTCTTTGCCTGCGGCAAGCACAACGAATGCCTTGACCACCTCACCCCGCTCGCGGTCGGGCACGCCGATACAGGCAACCTCCTGAACTGCCGGATGCTCCATGATCACCGACTCGACCTCGAAGGGGCCGATTCGGTACCCAGCCGAGATGATCACATCGTCAGCCCGGGACACGAACCAGAAGTAGCCGTCCTCATCCACGCTGGCCCGGTCTCCGGTCAGGTACCAGTCGCCTATGTGGGCATTTGCAGTCGCCTGTGGGTCCTTCCAGTACTCCACAAACAGGCCCACAGGGCGCTCCGGTGCCACCTTCACTGCGATCTGGCCTTCGTTGCCCGGCCCAAGGGGTGTGCCATTTGCGTCGACGACGGCCACCTCCATGCCGGGCGTTGGCTTGCCGAGCGCACCCGGCTTCTTCGGCATGCACGGGTAGTTCGCCAGCAGGTTGACAGTCTCGGTCTGGCCGTATCCGTCGTGGATCTCGGTGCCGGTGACGGCCTTCCACGCGTTGAAGGTCTCGGGGTTGAGCGCCTCCCCGGCCGCGAGACAGTGTCTCAGCTTTGAGAAGTCGTACCCCGCCAGGTCTTTCGTCACGAAGTTGCGGTAGATCGTCGGGGGCGCACAGAAGACCGTGACGCCGTGATCCACGATCATCTGCAACATCTGGTCGAAGTCCGGCTTGCCCGTCGCGTTCCACGCCATCACCGTCGCACCGAGGGACCACTGCCCGAACAGCTTCGACCACGCTGCCTTTGCCCACCCGGTGTCGGAGACCCCCCAGAACATGTCCCCGGGTCGCAGGTCTTGCCAGAACCTGGCTGTGATCTGGTGGCCGATCCCGTACGACGCCTGGGTGTGTAAGACCATTTTCGGGTTTCCGGTGGTTCCCGACGTGAAGTAGATGAGCATCGGATCGTCAGACGCAGTCGGGTCGGCCGGTAGGGGATCGGCTGTCGCCGAGTCCCGGGCGGTATTGCCATCCACCCAGCCGTCGAGCGCCCCACCGACCACGATCACGGTCTCGAGGCTGGGGCACTGGTTGCGGACGGTGTCGATCACGGCGGCTCCATCTGGGTCAGTGACGGCCACCGTTGCCTCCGCCCGGTTCACCCGGTAGGCGATGTCCTTGCCTTTCAACTGGGTTGTGCCCGGCATTGGGATCGCCCCCAGCTTCATGGCACCAAGCATGGTGTCGTACCAACCGATCACCCGGGGAAGCATGAGGAAGACTCGATCACCTTTCGCTGCGCCAAGGTCAGCAAGAACTCGGCCCATCTGGTTGGAGCGATCTCGGAGATCGGCGAACGTGTAGTCATCGGCGGTGCGCCCATCTGGCGCGACCATCCGCAGAGCCAAACCGTTTGGATCCGTTTCGGCTCGCGCATCGACCACGTCCATGGCAGCGTTGAACCTGTCCGGAACCTCCAAGGCAAACGAGGTCCGTGTCTCCTCGTAGTCGGTCATGTTCATCAGCTTCACGTTCGTCCTCATTCTCTGAGTGTCCCGAAAGGCTTGACATTTCAAAACCTACTAACTGACATGTCAGTGTGTCAACCAGTCGCGCACGAGAGGCTTCGTCGTCATATGACAGGACCGAAACGGCTCCAGGCTCGACCCTGAGCGAGACCGCCTACCGTCGGCTCCGATCCGACATCATCTCCTGTCAACTCGCACCCGGGGATCTGGTGACCGAGCGAGGGTTGGCCCAGTCCACCGGCATGGGCCTGTCTGCCGTCCGGAGTGCCCTTACCCGCCTTGACCAGGACGGGCTCGTCCAAACGCTCCCTCGACAGGGCTACCTGGTCACTCCGTTGACGGTGAGGTCAATTGAAGAGCTGTTTGATGTTTGGCAGATGCTCGGCCCGGAGCTGATCAGCCGCGGTACCGCCAGAGCGACTTCGGAGCAGATGGCCAGACTCCGGACCTTGGGGCGGGAACGGATGGACACCGAGGCACAGGAAGGCCGTCCGAGTGAAACAGCCCTACACAGAGCGATGACCGTGCTCGCCGGTTTCGACTTGTTGGCGGAGTGCGCAGGCAATGAGTACTTGTTCCGGATGTACCGGCAGATCTCCGGAGATCTCACGCGGTTGGCCTGGCTGCTGGAAAACGAGATGGCACAGGGTGCCTCAGGGTTGGCGGTGCCCCGCTTCGACCGCGTTGTCGAAGGTGATGTCGAAGAGTTCCTGCGGTTTGTCGAGCAGGCTCGAGAACAAGTCAGGGAGATCATCGTCCGCTTGCCGTCGGTGATGGCCAGCGAGATCCACCGATGACCCTCTAGCTTCAGGCAGCGCTGTCGGCGTCAGTAGATGCCGTTGTCGTTTCGTATCCGTCCTCCGCCCAGCAGGGTGATCAGGCGGCTGGTGAGGTCGAGGGGTTGCAGGGCGTCCCAGTGATTGGCGATTCGGCCGTCTTCGACCTTCCACATGTCGAAGACGACGAAGCCCTTCTTCTGATTCCCGCGATGCGCTGCCTTGAGGGTGACGTGGCTGTGGAACACGACTCGGTCTCCACTCGCAAGGATTTGGAGAACGTCGTAGGAGTAGCCGGGGAATCGTTTCACAAGCTGCGCTACGTAAGCGATCAGGCCGCCGATGCCATCAGGGATGGCTCGGTTGTGCTGGATGTACGACTCGGTTGAGAACTTGTCTCGCACCTGGTCGAAGTCGTGCTCATTCATCAAGAGCTGCACGAACTCTGCGACTGTCTGTGCGTTGTCCCGTTCGACTTCGCTCCACTCGAGGCGTTCGAGCGCCTTGAAATCCACCATTGGGCTTGCCATCTGTTTGCTCCGATCTCGATCGACTAGAAGGATCATTCTAGTATGATGCACAGATACACGCAAACCGTCTGGGCGCTGCTTGGGTGGGGTGGCGAGGTTTCGACGAAAGGAGAGTGGCCGATGAGCCGGCGTGATCAGCTCGTAACGCACATGTCGCAGAGCATCCGCGAGAACGGCCTGGCGGCGTCGACAGTGGAACACGTCCTCGAGGCTTCTGGTGTGACCGCCGGATCGATGTACCACTTCTTCCCGGACGGCAAAGAGTCACTGGCGGTCGCTGCCGTCGAGGCAGCTGGAGCAGAGGGGGCGACGTTGCTTGCGACGGTCATGGAGAGCTCGGCGGAGCCAACCCACGGGACAGAGGTCTTCTTCACGGCACTGGCAACTGAGATGGAGGAAGCCAACTATCGGTATGGCTGTCCCGTTGGCGTGCCGTCGACGGAGGCGGCTGGGATCGAAGCGGTTCGAACGGCCGGTGAGTCGGCGTTCCAATCGTGGATCGACACCATCGCGGCTGCCTTCGAAGATCGAGGCTTCACGTCAGATCGCGCCCAGTCCGCAGCCCGCTTCGTCGTGGCGGCATACGAGGGCGCTTCGAGCGTCGCCCGAGCTCTTCAAGACACTTCGGTGATCTACGACACGATGAACCTGGTCAAGGAAGCTCTCGTCGGCGACAAGGAGTGAGGTTTCTCAGTCCATTTCCATGTATTTGAGAATGGTTCCCATTCTTGATATGGTCGCCACATATGCGATATGAATCAAGAAACCTGGCCCGGCCAGCCTTCTTCTTTGGCCTCCTGCTCCTGTTAGTTGTCGTCGTTGCGGCGTGCAGCCCTTCTGACTCTGAGTCGAGCGAAACCGTTCCGACGACCGTTGCCGCAGAAGCCACGACGACGACAGATGAGCACGACCACGACCATGATCACGACGAGGACCACGACCACGAGGATGACGCTTCCGAGAATCCGGAAGCGGGGGTCGTCGAGTTGGACCAAGCTCGTCGCCTGCTTGTCGTTGCGGCCCACGATCAAGCAGTAATCCACTTCATCGACCTAGCTGACGGATCGGCTGAGTCGATCGAGCTCGATGCGATCGCGGCCGTGTCGTCGTCGATCACTGAGTCGGGTCGTTTCCTTCTGGCTGGCCACGACGACGGTGTGACGGTGGTGGATACCGGTGTGTGGTCGGAAGGCCACGGAACTCACCTGCATCACTACACGTCTGAGCCAATGGTCTTGGGTCGAGTCAACGGCCCGAACCCGACCCACCTCATCAGCCACGATCACGTCAATGCTCTCTACTTCGATGGCACCGGCACAGCCAAGGTGATCTCTGAGGAAAGCCTCGAAGAAGGAGAGGTGACCGTCATGGCAGAAGTGCCGACCAGCCAGCCTCATCATGGCTTTGCGATGCCTGTCCACGGCGCTTACTTCGTCACCGTGCCCACCGAAGACATGGAGGGGCTTCCCAACGTCGTGGGAATCAGCGATGCCGAAGGCACAGTCGAGGCACAGTTCGACTGTCCGCTCACCCATGGTGAAGCGAGCCTTGTCGACGGCGCTGCGTCAGCTTGTAGTGACGGCGTCGTCCTGGTGACAGAAGATGCTGGAACCTGGACTGGCACCTATCTCACATACCCGGAGATCGACGACGAAGACCCGTTCGGGTTCGGTCCGGCTAGGGCGTGGTTCCTGCGAGTTTCCTCAGACAAAACCATGCTGGCTGCGCCACAAGGGAGCCGTCACCTTCTTGTGGTCGATGCCGAAAACGCGGAAATTCGATCGATCGACTTCGAGCGGAGCATCGCCACCTTCGGTGTCGTATTCGATTCGGAGGGACACCTGATCGTTTTGACCCTCGACGGGTTCATCCATCTGGTTGAGCCCGGAGACGGCTCAGTGATCGCTTCTCTCGAGATCGTCAGCCCGTTTGAAGAAGGCGATACCGAGCAGCCATGGCGTCAGGTTGCCGTGACCGGTGACCACGTCTACGTCACTGACCCTGCCACCGATCAGGTGGTTGAGGTCGCAGTTGGCGACACGCTGACATTGGAGAGAGTCATCGATCTCGACTTCGCTCCTGGCTTCTTGGCCATCGCCAACGGTTAGACCGCTACCTAAAGGTATGGGGTGGGCTATCGGAATCGATAGCCCACCCCGCCAAGCATTCGTCAAGCCTTCTCGTAGACGTAGGAGAGGGAAGCGCCCTTGTAGGTGGCCGTTACCTCCCAGCAACCCGCATCGGGCGGGTCGATCCCCGAGATCATGAACCAGCCGTCCTCTCCGGTGTAGGCGTTGGTTCCGTCATTGTCGTGAGTGTGGACCGTGTCACCGTCCAATTGACGCCAGGTCACACTTATGGCGGGTTGTGACTCGACCGCTCCTCCGGGGAAGTTGACGCTCCACCACACGCTCTTGCGTCCGCCGTGATTCCCATCCAAGCTCAGAGCTGTCCAGAGCTCATCCGAGCCGTACCAGATCAACCCTGCGGACTGCCGCGAGGAGGCGTAAGGCTCCGGTGGGGTGAACTCCTCGGTGGGCATCGTCGGCCGGCACTCACCACCGATGAAGCCTGCGTGCGATTCGGCTGTTGCCACGACCTGCTGGCCGCATGCCGTCGATGCGAGGATGATCACCGTCAAAGCGACGATGTCGAAAGATCGGTTGGTGCCTCTCATCAATCCCGTCCTGTGATGGTGGCGAGCTGCTACTTGGAACGTCTTCATCGGTTGTCGAGTTCCACGCAGCCGCCTTCGCTTAAATGCGGCCCGATGTCCCAGGTCAAGCCACAAACCTCCCCAGCTGGTTGCCACAGATGAAG
This sequence comes from Acidimicrobiia bacterium, assembly GCA_028285585.1. GTDB lineage: Bacteria > Actinomycetota > Acidimicrobiia > Spongiisociales > ZC4RG35 > CAXMPK01. The sequence goes on along the minus strand of JANQOU010000002.1, from coordinate 243,987 downwards.
ATGCGTGCTCTCCGGCCGCCGCGTCTGCGGACCGTTGAGATCGAAGACCACCGGTCCGCCACCTGGCTGGAGCTGTTCTACGACCTGGCCTTTGTCGTCACGGTGGCGGCGCTCGGCTTGGAGCTTGGCGGGGTTCACGACGCCGCTGGTGTCTGGTCCTACCTGGGCTATCTGCTTCTCGTCTGGTGGCTGTGGGCCAGCCACACTTTCTACGCAGACCGATATGACACCGACGACCTGGTCTATCGCATCCTGGCCACGGTCCAACTGGTGGCTGTGGCGGTCATCGCCACGGCGATCTTCGGTGGCTCGGAGTCGACGACAGCATTTGCCGCTGGCTACTCCTTGGCGAGGCTCGCCCTTCTCGCCATGTACCTGCGAGCCAGAATCCATGTCCCCGAGACCCGGGCTCTGGTCACCGGCTACCTCATCGGGCACGGTGCAGCCGCCGCAGTGTGGGTCGCATCGGTCTTCGTCCCCGAGCCGACCCGGTTCATCCTGTGGGCCGTCGCCTTCGCCATCGACATCGGCACGCCGTACGTCATGAGACGCGAGCAAGCCAAGGTGCCGCTTGACGTCTCACACCTCCCGGAGAGGTTCGGCCTGTTCACGATCCTGATCCTCGGGGAGTCGTTCGTGGCGACGGTCACCGGTCTCGGACATGTGCATTGGGACTCGGTTGGCGTGTTCACGGCTGTGATGGCCCTGGTCGTCGCCACCGCCATGTGGTGGCTCTATTTCGACAACGTCGAGGGGATGGTGGTTCGCCGCGACCCCAACACCAGGCGGACGTGGCGTCCCACCGTTTGGATCTACTCCCACTTCGGCATCGTGGCCGGGTTGGGCGTGACCGCGATAGGAATGGAGCACGCCATCGTGGAGGCCGGGCACGGAGCCTTCCCCGGCTTCGAGCGGTGGTTGCTGGTGACCGGAGCATGTCTCGCAGTGACCTCGCTGGCCCTGACCCATCTTGCTTCGGGATCTCGAGAGACCTACCACCTGCACAACACTGTGGCGTTCACCAGGTTCGCCGCAGCGGCCGTGATCCTCGGGTTGGGCCTGCTGACCGGGTTGTCGCCGCAAGCTCTTGTGACCGCAATGGCGGCGATCCTCGTCGTGACAGCGATGACGGGAGTCCGGGTCGAGGGATAGCCAGGAGTCAGGGTCGTTGTCGGAAGCGGTCATTCCGGACCTCTATCGTGAAGTGTCTTGAGTCTCCCCACAGTCACACAACCCTGGAAGCTCGTCCTCATCGGGCTCACCGCCGGCACGGTGGGCGGGACCTTTGGTGTGGGTGGCGGGATCATCATCGTCCCGCTGTTGCTCGTGGTCGGGTTCGACCAGCACCGCGCTCATGCCACGTCGCTCTCGGCAATCGTGATCATCGTCACCACTGGAGCCATCTCGTTTGGCGCCTCCGGTGAGATCAACGCAGGCCTCGGGATCGTGGTGGGGGTGGGCGGGGTCATTGGGTCTCTCATTGGTGCGACGCTGATGAACCGGGTGAGTGCCCGCACTCTGACAATCGTGTTCAGCACCTTTCTCCTCATCGCGGCCATCCGCATGATCTCGGGAGCAGACCCAATCCCGGGTGCCGGTGACTTGTCAGACCTAAGCGTCACTCTGATTGCAGGCGGGATAGGGCTACTGGCAGGGTTCTTTGCCGGACTGGTCGGCATCGGGGGTGGGGTCGTGATCGTCACTCTCACCGTGTTGCTGCTCGGGCTGACTCAGCACGAGGCGCAAGGGACCTCGTTCACGGCGATGATCTTCACGTCGGTGGCGGGGACGATGGTGAACCTCAAAAACCGGCGAGTCCGCCCCAAGGACGGACTCGCGGTTGGCGCCGGCGGTGCTGCCGGAGCCGTGATCGGATCGCAATTTGCTTTAGGTGTCGAAGGAGTCACCTTGTCGCTCGCATTCGGCTTCTTGGTGCTGTTCGTTGCGCTCCGATCCTTCTGGCGGACTTTCAGGACCAAGCCGGCCTAGACCTCCTCGGCTTCGTCGGCCTCTTCGGACTTTCGGCCGGTAGTGAGCATGGGCACGAGGACCGCAAGACCCACCGCCAGGAAGAGAGCTGGCCAGAACCATCCTCCGATGCGGCCCACCACATCGATGACGTCGGCGGGCTCTCTCGGCACCAGGAAGAGGAGGCCGATCAGCGAGATGAGAAGTCCCGAGAAGAACGAGACGGGGTCGAATCTGTGAGCTTTCATGTCAGCCTCCAGTCCTGTTGATTTGGATGTTCCCGAGATCGACGTGCAGGTCGATGATGACTGTGCCGCTCGAGCCTTCGGAGTCGAAACGAAGTGACGGGTTGCCTATGCCTGCCGACTCCCGGCCCCGGGTACCGACTCTGCCCACGTCGGTCGACGCCTCACCGATGATCCCGACATCGGAGGGAATCCAGATCTCGAGGTTGCCGGCATCGACACTCGCCTTCAGCTGGATCTCCTGTCCGTTCCAGGGGAGGTCGGTGAGGTCGATCTGGAGGTTGCCCACGTCGATCGAGTAGTTGGAGTCGACTTCCTCGAACGAAGTCGGGTGGTGGGATGCGTCGAAGGTCTCACTGTTCCAGTCGTATTCGAACACCGGTGAGAACAGGAGAGTCGGCACCAGGATCACTGACGCAAGGATCAGCCATCGGGCACGGCCCCAGATCGATCCGACCACCAGCCCCAAGCCAACGACGGTCACCGCCAGTGCCAGGTAGTGCCGTGGCTCGGCGTCGATGTTGACAGCCTCGATGTTGTCGAGGACAGCGAGCACACCGAGTGCCAGCAAGGTCACACCGACTGTCAGACGGCCGAGGATCGACCGCTCCTTGGGTTTGGCTGCCCTCGGGGGGAGCAGCGGCGGTGTCGGGGCCGGAGGTGGCGGTGGGGGAGGCGCGGCAGTGGATCCGCCGGCGGGGGAGTCGCCGGTCTCGGTGGCCACCGCTTCTTCAATGGTTGTGTCGGTTGTCGTCATTTGTTGAACTCCCTCCTTTGATTGGGTTCCTCCCGAGCCTGACCCCAGAGGGATTTGGCCGAGGTAGAGGAGAACACCGACGATCAGCAACCCGGCCGCGAACACAACACCTCCCGAGAAGAAGGTGAAGTTGTCGAGCAGGATCAGAGCCGCGATGAATATGAACCCCACCCCAATCCATGCTCGGGATGAGGAGGCTCCACTGAAGAAGCGCTCGGCTGGGGACTCCGTCTCGTCTTCGGCTCTGATCAGTGCCCATCCCGCGAGGTACATGGCTACGCCGAGCCCTCCGAAGAATGCGGTGATCACGAAGATCAGACGGGGGAGCCAGGCCGGCACCTCGAATCTGTTGGCAAGACCTTGGGAGATACCCGCGAGAACGCGCCCCTCCCGGGGGCGCAGCAGTTCTCGAGTCTCGGGCCCAGCCCCGGTCTCGGTAGTGGTCGTTTCTTGTTCCATGCCCTAATTCTCTGAAACTGGCGAAGGATTCCTATCGGGGACGCCCCTGAGATCACCCTTAAACGTTCCGGGTGATCCCTGATTGTGGTTGAGCCGTGTCGAGGCCATCATTTGACCCGTGCCCGGCATTCGGTCCCTTGAATTCAAACGACGCGAGACCAATCGAGTCCTCGCCGGTGTCTGCGGTGGCCTTGCCGATTGGCTGGGTCTCCCCGACGCTTACGTTCGTGCAGCTTTCCTGACCCTGCTCACGGTTTGGGGGCTGGGCGGGTTCCTCTATCTGGCCCTGTGGCTGGTTGCCTTCGACAAGGTCGAGGATCGTCAGCCGAGACCAATCGAGCCTTCACAGACTCTCGGACTGGCCGCGGCCTTCTCTGGCTTCCTGATGATGTTGGGCGCCATCGGTTGGTGGCCTAACCCGGTTCTCGTACTGACGATTGCAGCCCTCGCCTTCGGGACTGCGGCGTTGGTCGGGACGTCGAGGCCGGCCCCGCTTGCCGGTCTCTTCGATCCTGGGGTCGAGAAACCCTCGAGGATCCGCCTTCTCGTCGGCGTGGTGCTGTTGATGGGCGGGCTCAGCATGCTCAACCTCCGGCTTGGCGATATCTTCGAGTTCAGCACCGTCTTCATCGCCATCGCAGTCACCGGAGTGGGGATAGCGGTGGCGTTTGGTCCCTGGGTGCGCCGTCTCCTCGGTGACCTGAATGCTGAGAGGAACGAGCGGATCCGTCAGGAGGAGAGAGCCGAAGTTGCAGCCCACCTCCATGACTCGGTTCTCCAGACTCTCGCTCTCATCCAGCGATCGGATGACCCCGGCCGAATGTCCATGCTTGCCCGCCACCAGGAGTCGGAGTTGAGGGATTGGCTCTATGGCACGGTTCCGCTCGACGGCATCGATCTCGTTTCAACTGCCTTGAAAGGTGCTGCCGCCAAGATCGAGGAGACCCATCAGGTTCCAGTGGATGTGGTGACCGTCGGCGATTATCCAGTCGATGACTCTTCCCGGGCCCTGGTGGGCGCAGCCACCGAGGCGATGGTCAACGCCGCCAAGCACAGCGGCGCCGACCGGATGTCTCTGTACTTCGAGGCGGATGAAGACGAGTTGTCCGTGTTCGTGACAGACCAGGGGAGTGGCTTCGATGTCGACTCCGTTCGTGACGACAGGAGAGGCATCGCCGACTCGATCCAAGGTCGGGTTGAGAAAGCCGGCGGGACGGTTGAGATTGACAGCGAGCCTGGCGAGGGGACAGAAGTGGTTCTGAGGATGCCGGTGGTGGTGGTATGAGTGTCAAGGTATATCTAGTCGACGACCACAGGTTGTTCCTTTCCGGGGTCAGGGCCGAGTTGGCGGAGGAGTTCCGGATCGTCGGATCGGCGTACGATGTCGATAGCGCCATCACCGAGATCCGCGGGCTCCAGCCCGACGTGGTGCTCGTCGATGTCCATATGCCTGACGGCGGCGGCATCGCTGTCATCGAAGGTGTTCTCGAGACCACACCGGACGTGAAGTTCCTGGCGCTCTCCGTGTCGGATCAGGCCGAAGACGTGATTGCGATGATCAGAGCGGGCGCTCGCGGCTACGTCACCAAGACCATCGAGCCGCCCGACCTCGCGAATGCGGTGCGGCGCGTAGATGCCGGCGATGCAGTCTTCTCGCCTCGTCTCGCCGGTTTCGTTCTCGACGCATTTGCCGGTGCGATCCCGTCCGACGACGACCCGGAGCTGGATCAGCTCACGTCGAGAGAGAAAGACGTGCTCCGGCTCATCGCCCGTGGCTACGCCTACAAGCAGGTCGCCCGGAAGCTCGAGATCTCGATCAAGACCGTCGAGACTCACGTGTCCAGCGTCTTGCGCAAGCTTCAGCTGAGCAATCGGCACGAGCTGGCACGCTGGGCTAGCAAACGCCGCATCGTCTAACCCTTGTGCTTCACCCCGGCCTTGTAGACGTGGGTCACGTTGTTCGGGTCGGCGAGAACGCTCACGTCGGCCGATGGGTCACCGGTCACACAGATGACGTCGGCGTCCATGCCTTCGACCAGCTGACCTGAGTTGGGGGCCTGCGGCCCGAGAGTCAGCGGGCCATTGGCGGTGGCAGTCTCGATGGCTGCTAGTGGTGTCAGCCCGCAGCCGACCATCAAGCCAAGCTCCTCGCCGTTGCGGCCCCATATCCCCGAGCTGAAGATGTCGGTGCCGTTGGCGATGGTCACGCCCTTCTCGACCGCTATCGAGATGCCGTTGCGATGATGTTCGGCCGTCTCGCGGATCTTCTTCTTGGCGTACTCGGGCATGCCGAGCGACTCACCTTTGGACGCCAGAAGTTCGACGATGAAACGAGTCGGGACCAGGATCACGTCGTTCTCGGCCATGGCGTCGGCGACCTCATCATCCATGTAGGTGCCGTGTTCCAGCGTCTTCACGCCTGCTTCGATGGCAGCCATCATCCCCCGCTTGCCGTGGGTGTGGGCCGCCACCAGAACTTCCATTCGAGTGGCTTCGTCGACGATCGCTTCGAGCTCTTCTTTGCTGAATTGGGGAAGGTGCGGATCGTCGATCTGCGACATGACCCCACCTGAGGCATGGATCTTGATCACTCTTGCTCCGGCCCGAAGCAGCCGCCGCACGCCGGCCCGTGCTTGATCGGGGCCATCGACGACCCCGTCTTCACCCCATGCCGCGATCGAAAGTGCTCTGCTGTGCTCGAGCGGGAGACTGTGGAAGTCGGCGTGTCCGGCCGTCATGGAAAGGGTGGCACCGCTTCCGTAGATGTTGGGCCCTGGGACCTGTCCTTCGTTGATGGCGACGGCGAGGAACACTCCCACGCCGCCCACTTCACGTATTGAGGTGAAGCCGGCGTCGAGAGCCTTCATCGCATCGCCGACCGATCGGGCGGTGGTGATCTGAGGTCTCGTGGTGAGGGCTTTTTCTACGTCGGCCTCGTAGACACCCATGAAGTGGCCATGACAATCCCACATGCCGGGCATGACCGTGTCGGTGCTGACCACATCGGCGTCTGGAGTAGACGGAGCACCATCGGTCGGTCCCGCATAGGTGATGACGTCGTCGTCGAGGACGACCACGCCGTTGTCGACCACATCACCTCGTCCCGGGATGAGCCGAGTTGCTTCGATTCGAGTCGTCACTCCACTGGCTCCACAGGTGACTTAGTCGTGGCTTGAACGCCGCCCATGATCACACTGCCCTTCAGTGTGACCGTTGGCACGTCTTCGTCGGCAGTGGTCCGGGTCTGATCGTCATAGCCGCCGGCAAGGACGTTGAGGCCAGAAGTGGTGTTGACCCGCCAGCCTTCAGGGACGACGAGGCTCACACCGCCCATGATCACCGTGAGGTCGATGTGGATGCCGGTCGGAGCCGGTGTGGCGCGCCGGAGGTCCAGCAGAACGCCGCCGAACACAGATGTGACCTTGCCTCCGTAGAAGGGTTCAGCCGTCGAGATCAGCTTCTGGCCTTCGAAGATCGCGATCAGGTCGATCTCCTCGGTCTGAGGTTCGGCGTTCGATTCGAGCAGGAACTTGGCGGCGAGTGCCGCAGCAAACAGGGCCACGAAGCCGGCTCGCACGACTTTGAAGAGGAATCTGAACACGACGCCAACCTTATTGCGTCGCGCCGTCGGGGAAGACATGAATGTCAGAATGGGTTGTCCTGGGCGTGGAGCAGCCCAACCCGATCAAGGTTTTTATTGAAGTCCTGCGTGTGATCTTCGGGACCAAGTCTCCCAGTCCGCAGGGGAGTGGTGTTGTTGACCATGCTCGGTTCCAGCCCGTCCTGGACGCACTGGCCAGCCGGGGTCTGCCCGGTGTCATCGAGTTGTCCTCTGAGCTGGGTGACTACGTGTCGAATCTGGAGAATGTCGATCCTGACGCCCTGAGCAGAGATGAAGCCCTCGCCTATTGGATCAACCTCTACAACGCAGGTGCGATCCAGCTGGCAATGGAGGCCTTCGAGGTGGGTGCGGTGTCGGTGTTGCGTATTGACGGCGCTTTCGGACGTCCCATCGTCACTGTGGCCGGCGAGAGGTTGAGCCTGGCTGCGATCGAGCACGCCAAGATCCGGCGGTTTAAAGATCCGAGAATCCATGCGGCGCTGGTCTGTGGCTCCCTTTCCTGTCCGACCTTGAGGGGCACTCCGTTCACTGGTGATGATCTCGCCGTACAGCTCGATGATCAGATGGCGGCTTTTGTCCGATCAGGTGCCGTGGTGCGGGGTGAGGAGGGCAGTGTCGAGCTGAGCCAGATCTTCCGTTGGTACGGGGCGGACTTCACCCAGCCGGGTTGGATGCCGTGGTTTCGGCCCACGTCGAAACGTGCGACGCTGAAAGCTATCGAGCGGTGGGTCCCCTCAGATCTCCGATCGGCGAAGAAGATCCGGTTTCAGGAGTATGACTGGGGCCTTGCCTGCAACGTGGCCTGAGCGGTCCTCGACCCAAACAGCAGCACCGTCACCGAGAGAATCGCCGCCACCATGTCGGCCGGCAGGACGATGGTCATCATCGCTTGACCGTCCACGATCCAGCCTCCCGACCCGGCGAACCCGACCTGGTCGAGGTAGATGGTGATCGACGCCACGCAGGCCAGGAGGATCACGCCGGCGGCGGTTGTGGCGGCACCCCTGTTCCACAGGATCCTGGCTCCCAGGTAGAGCGCTGCAACCACCCAGGCGATGTCGAGGGATGAGAGCAGTTGGAGGAACTGCAGCGAAGGGTCGTAGCGGGCCGCTGCTGATGTGGCGAGTGTGAGCAGAGCGGCGTAGCCGACTCCGATTGCAACCAGCGAGGCTGCACTGGCCAGCCAAGGTCGCTTCAGCGAGCTGAACCAAGGCTGATCGGTCAGCGGGGCGAGCCGGATCGTCAGCGCCAGGGTGGCCACCTGGAGCACGACGAGGTGGGCTGTCGCGTAGCTGAGCAGGCCCGATGCCGGGCTCGGGGCGGGAAACAGCAGAGCAAGCACCGACATCGGCAGTCCCCAATAGATCAGGCGGCGAAAGGCTATCCCAAGGGCTGCTTCCAGAGGATGGTGGGAAGTGTTGGCGGTCATTACTGGTTGGCCGTTTCCATGGGGTTTCTTCCTGATCTGCTCTTGCCCGCCACCGATGCGGGCGTCGTCGCCCAGTTTGTCATCGTTGTGATCATCCTGGCTATCGCGTTGTGGCGTTTCTGGGCCAGTCTCGACCTTCGTCTTGTGGTCATCGGCACAGGTCTGGTGGTCCTCGGTCTGATGGGATTCCGCGCTCTTCACTAGATGTCACCAGAAAGTCAGGTAATTCCCTTGACTTGGCGACGGACGATGAGAGAAGATGGCTGCCTCAATGGAAAGGAGCGCCAGATGATGAGGATGCGTAACACCGCGCCAATCACCTCCACAGAATTCTGCACGTGCGCCCTTTTCACCTCGGGTCTCGTGCCGAACTCCCAGCTACGGCGGCAGCTTGTCACATGATGTGAGCAACCAACTCCTTCTGGATCAAGCCGCCGGAGCACCCGGCGGCTTTTTGATTGGCCGCACGCATCAACGAAACGAGGTTTGAGATGAACATGAGATTGAGAGAGTTACAAGAAGACGGACGATGTACCGAGGAGGGCAGGCACGACCTGTTCTTCTCGGAGAGACCAGCGGAACTGACCCAGGCGCAGATGATCTGTGCACAGTGCGACGTGAGGGTGCAATGCCTTGAAGTCGCGCTGAGCGAGAACCTGGAGTGGGGTGTCTGGGGTGGTGTGATCTTCTGGGACGGCCAGCCGTTCCATCGGCGGAGAGGCCGGGGGAGGCCCCGTCATGCAGACGCCAACCTTCCGTTGGAGGCGGAGCGCAGCGAACTGCTCGAACTGGTCAGATCAGCTTGAGCGCGGCGTTGCGTCTCCAAGCGTGCCCATGCGTGTGCAGAAAGGAGTACGGAGTACTCCTTTCTGCACACAAACGAGTCGTGATCTAGGAGACGGCGAGCTCGCGAAGACCGCCGGGCGTCGAGGGGTGACGCATCTTGGCCAGAGCCTTGGCCTCGATCTGACGGATCCGCTCTCTGGTGACGTTGAAGTGACGGCCTACTTCGTCGAGAGTCGCTGGCTCGCGATTGCCCAGGCCGTAACGCATCTCGATGATGGTGCGCTCCCGCTCGTTGAGACGCTCCAGCACGTACTTGAGGTTCTCGATGTTGAGCTTGGAGGCGATCAGCTCGAACGGGGCGGCGGCCTCGGTGTCTTCGATGAAGTCGCCGATGGTGGCGTTGTCCTCACCGACCGGCTCGAAGATGGAGACCGGCTCGGGAGCCACCTTCCGGGCTTCCAAGATCTTCTCGACAGTCAGGCCTGACTCCTCGGCCAGTTCCTCATCGGTGGGCTTGCGGCCCAACCGCTTGGTGAGGTTGGTCTCGGCAGAGTGCATCTGAGTGATGGTGTCCATCATGTGGACGGGAACCCGGATGGTCCGGCTCTTGTCGGCGATCGCTCGGGTGATGGCCTGACGGATCCACCAGGTGGCGTAGGTGGAGAACTTGAAGCCCTTGCGGTACTCGAACTTCTCGACAGCTCTGATCAGGCCCAGGTTCCCTTCCTGAACCAGGTCGAGGAAGGGGAGCTTGGCATGGCCGTATCGCTTGGCAATGGAAACCACGAGACGGAGGTTGGACCGGATGAAGTGCTGACGGGCTTCCTCACCGGCGCGGACCATCTGACGCAGCTTGCGTCGCTTCGACTGGTCCTTCTCGGACTCGAGGGCGATCTCGGCCTTGCGGCCGTTTTCGATGGCCTTGGCGAGACGAACCTCGTCTTCTGCTGTGAGCAGCTCGTAGACACCGATGCCGTCCAGGTACTGACGGATCGCCTCGTCGCTGACTTCTCTTTCGATTGACCGCTTTGCCATATGCTTCTCTAACCGGCTCCGGGCCAGCGTAGGAATGGGGCTGGCCAGTCTTGGGGATTTGTCGATATCTCTATCGACATTTATCCACAGTGCATTTAGTAGGCAGCTAGACCCAATCTTGGTAAGGGTCCCCGGGCCCTTTCTCAGCCGTAGTCTCCGGTGCAGATGGAGAAGACAGAAGTCCTGATCATCGGTGGCGGGCCAGCCGGAATCGCCACGGCGGCAAGCCTGAAACGACGTGGTGTCACCTCGATTGTCCTCGAGAAGGGTTCCACAGTTGCCCCCGCCTGGCACAACCACTACGAGCGTCTCCATCTTCACACCAACAGGGGAGCTTCCGGTCTTCCCGGCCGCCCGATGCCTTCCACCTACCCGAGGTACCCGTCTCGGGATCAGGTGGCGGAGTACATGGTGTCCTACGCCACCGACGAGGGCATCGATGTGAGGCTGAACAGCGAGGTGACCGCGGTGGAGGGGAGTGGTGGCGACTGGACGGTGACGACGGCTCAAGGTGGGGTGTTCCAGGCGCCGGCCCTGGTGGTTGCCACCGGGTTGAGCCATCACCCTTCGATCCCCGAGGTGCCCGGGATGGACGACTTCACCGGCGAGATCATCCACACCGCCGACTATCTCAATGCCGACCCCTACGCCGGGAAACGTGTGCTTGTTGTCGGCTTCGGCAACTCGGCGGGGGAGATCGCCCTCGATCTCGGCGAACACGGGGTCGAGACCGACATCAGTGTTCGCAGCCCTTCTGCGGTGGTGCCCCGGGACATCCTGGGCATCCCGATCCTGACCATCTCCCGGTTCCTGTCGGTCCTCCCTCCACGTCTGGCCGACATTCTCTCCAAGCCGTTGCTCTGGCTGCTTGTCGGTGATGTGTCCAAGGTGGGGATCCCTGCTGCCGATTGGGGGCCGTTGGAGCAGATAGCCAAGAAGGGAAAGATTCCGCTGCTCGATGTTGGAACGATGGCTGCTCTGAAGAAGGGGCTGATCGAGGCTCGCCCTGGTGTGGAGCGGTTCGAGGGTGACCAAGTGGTGTTCACCGACGGTGCATCCGAGCGCTACGACGCTGTGATATTTGGCACCGGCTACCGGCCGGGTGTGGGCGATCTGCTCGGACAAAGAGCCGACCTGCTCGACGACCAAGGTCGGCCACTCGCCTCGGGCAAACAGACGTCGATGCGCGGCCTCTACTTCTGTGGCTTCCACGAGCCACCCACCGGCCGCCTTCGTGAGATCGGCATCGAAGCGGAGCGTCTCGGCGATCTGATCGCCGGTTGAGTGGGCGCAACTCCGACCCATTCGTAGAATCTGGCCGATCCCGGGCGTTTAGCTCAGTTGGCTAGAGCACTGCCCTTACAAGGCAGGGGTCGGCGGTTCGAGTCCGTCAACGCCCACAACCCGTCACGACGGGTCGAGAGGCCAGAAAGGCCCGTCCCGTCGGCCTCTTTCGGTGGTCCGAGACCTATACAGGGCCTTGCGACCCTCGTACACCTAGTGCTCCCCGGTGCTTCCCCGAAGGGTTTTTGCTCCCCCGTGGCTCCCCTTGACGAGCGACAACATCCGGCTTCATCGAATGACAACAATGTGATTACTGCCTAGAATTGCCAAGCATGGGAAGTGAAGAATCAGTTGCGGACCGTCTTAGAAAGGCATATGAGGACGTTCTGGCAGCTGAGCTACCAGAGCATCTGCAAAGCGAAGGCCTCAAGCTCGCCTTTGCCGAGGGAGTTGCACCCTCCGACGTCAAGCCTCCTTCACCGCCCGGTAAACCGGTTCGGAAGGCGGAGCCAGAGTCAGACCAGGAGTCGCTAGGGGTTTCGGAAGGGGGCTTCTTTGACGAGCTGTCGAGAAATTCAGAGGTGCCGGTCGAGCATCTAAAGGAAGTCTTCTTCTACCAAGCCGACAGCCAGCGCGTAGGTCTCAACGTCCGAGGTCGTGACCTCGGCGACAACACGAAGGAGAGAGCAATCGCGCTAACCACACTGCTGGCAGGCGCCCATAGGTTGGGGTTGGGTCAGGACCTTTCTTCTGAGGACGCCCGCTCGTCTGCCAAGGCGTTTAAGGCAGCCGACACGAACTTTTCTAGGTACATAAGGGCCAACCCTTCGGTGTCGTACCTTGGGCCCACAAGGTCGAAGCGAGTGGACCTCAAGGCAGGCAGGGAAGATGACTTCAAGGAGCTGGTATTGAGGCTGGCTGGCCAGTCGGATGACTCTTGATGAGATTGCCCGCGGCCTGAAGGCTTCCGGTGTGCCAGTCGTTCTGGTCGAGGAGCTGGCCGACTCATACCAAGAGGCAAAGGACCGATTCGCGCGGAGCGACCATCGGCCAAACCGTGTCGAAGGAGGGCGCTTCAGCGAGGCGGTCTTTCGAATACTCCAGTTCGAAACCACAGGGTCCTACACCCCGATCGGGGACACGTTGCCAAGTTCTGATTCTCTGGTTAGAGATTTCGGGAACCTTCCTCGGAACGGCTCGCACAGCGACGCCATCCGTCTACACATCCCAAGGACCCTCAGGCTGATATACGACATCCGGAATAAGAGGGACAGTGCTCATCTGGGACCTGTCGATGCCGGTCTTCAGGATGCCACTTTGGTGGTTCATTGCATGGACTGGGTTCTTGCGGAGTTAGTCCGTGAGAAGGACTCGACTATCACTCATGACGAAGTGCAAGTTGCCATCGACGGAATCATGGCCAAGGCCATCCCGGCCATCCAGGTTATGGACGACTTTCCGGTCATCCTTAGGGACCTCCCCGCTTCCGACTACGTGCTGGTCTTGCTGTATTGGCAGGAGCCGCAACGCGTTTCGTATATAAATCTCAGAGACTGGGTTCGACCGACAATGCGTACAAATCTGCGGCGGACCCTTAACGCTCTAGTTGCCCGGTTGTTTGTACACGGCTTCGTAGAGTCCGACGACTACAGGATCACCCATCTCGGGCAGGAAGAGGTGGTCCGTCGTCGACTCCTCGACTGATCCAAGAAAGTCCTCCGGGCGACCCTTAGCTACCTCTAGGCCCCCGAATAGCCCGGAGGGGTCGTCGAGGCCAGGGAGGTACCGTCCTGTGGCTCCCGTGGATCTCGGACGGTACCGATGGTGGCCTCAGAGGCCCCGGAACCACTCCACGAGGGCCAGCGCTTCCTCCCGGCGTTTCTCTCGGGCTTCGGCCAGGGCGCCGGGGTCGAACCCAGCTGTCTACTCCGCCGCCTCTAGCTCTAAAGCATCGGCGTAGCTTGGGGGTATGCAGTTCGTAGCAATCGGTCGCGGAAGGATCTGGAGTGGGACATCTTGAAGACGGGGTTCAGGAGCTAGCAGAACTCGGCGTGATTGTCTCCGGAGACACCATCGACGAGGTACAAAGCGCGGTCGATGAATGGTTGATGGATCATCAAGCCGTTGACGGCGAAGAAACAGACCAAGAGCTGTTCCGCCAAGTTCTCGACATCAGGCAACGTCTGAAAGCTCCCGCTCCGCTCGTGCCGTTGCCTCAGGCGAGCCTAGAGAAGCTCATTGAAGCTGCTACTCGACCCGCAAGCCCAAACGCCCCAGCCAGGGAGGCAGCGAGCGTTACGGCACGGCGCGAGAGCGTGGCCAGCTATCGAAATCGCGTGCTGATCCCGTATGGATCTGTTGCCGCTCTCACGACCTTTCTATGGACTCAGCGGTCATCTTTCGAAGAACTCTTCCTTGACATTGGGCCGTCGAGTTGGTCCACCTACTTCAACATGATCTATCTCGTCGTGCTTACCGGACTTGCTGCGCAATGGGCCATTTCCTGGCGAGCCGAACAGCGTTTTCGTGGCTGGCTAGATCACGTTTTTGGCGAGGAGTTCCAGAACTCGACATTCGGTGAGACCGTTTATGGTGAGGAGTGGACTTCCGTGGGGGAGTTAGCTGATGTGATGGCCCACCGTGCCGAGATACCGATGGGGAGGTATCGAGGCCAGGCTCACAAGGCCCTCGATGCAAGCGCAAAGGAAACTCTGGATCGGCTGTCTGCCGACGGTGTTGTCGAGAAGAGATGGGAGGGGCAGTTCTTCCTGTACATGGTCAAGCGCACCGAGGGTGGATAGGGAAGGTTCGTTTCGTGTTCCCCCGGAGGCCACCGATTGGCGAGAAAGCCCGTCACGATGGGCCCTCCCCGGCTGTTGATTGCCCCCCTTACAAGGCAGGGGTCGGCGGTTCGAGTCTGTCATCGTTCTACTGACGTTTCCGATTATCCGAATATCTGTCTGGCCGCTCGGCCGACTGTTTGCTCAACTTGAGTCCCAGCCTCCGATCTCCGCGGCAATCCTCGTCTTGCAGTCGGAGTGGGCGAGCGCTTGCACTACCGGTTGTGGGCGGGTTGGCAGCCGAGGCTTCGTGCGTTGTCATGGTCGATATCGCCAGGCGGAGACGTCGAAGGGTTCGCCACCTGCTCCGAAGCAGCAGGTGTCACCCCAGACGAGAATCTCTTTGCCGGTCCAAACCGTGTCACGACCTTCACCGAGTCCATCGATGTTGAGACGAGTCCATTGATCGGTTTGGGAGTCGTATATCGATTGTCCACCACAGGATGGGACAAACACTCGCGTGTCCATCTCAGTGGGTGATGACGAGTACTCGCAGCCGAAGACCGTGTTTGGTCCGGTGGGTGTCCAGGCATCGTCTCCGGGTGTGTACATGAACGCTTCCGATCCACGGCCTCCGTCGCTCCAAGCTACAAACCGGTCTCCTGCCCAGGCGACGAGATTCGGCCTTGCCCCGTGAGCATTCTCCGAGGTCCAGAACTGGACTGATGGAGTCGGGATCCAGGATGTTCCCTTCAACTCCGCGCCCTGCAGGATGGGTCGCCGGGTGTTGACGTCTGTGCCGAATGCGAATATCGACTCGCCGGTGAAGCGCAGCACACCTCTCGTAACGTCTATCTCTACGGGTGGCATCTCGGTCCACTCATCCGTTGCCGGTGAGTAGGCGACAACTCGATCGTCGAATGAATCCCAAGCGACGTAGGTGTCTTGTGCCCAGACGCCGCTGATCGGGTCGAGGAACCCTTGGCGACGCAAGGGAAACGGTGGTGCGGCCAGGGTGCGCCAAACGTCGCCTACCGGGTCGTATGCAGCGGCCGAGAATCCCGAGAAGACCAGCATCTCCGATCCGGTCCAAGTAGCCAAGTGGTACCAGGATCGAGGAAGGGGCGATTCAGCGATGACTCTCCACTTGTTCGCAACGGGATCGAAGGCGGCCCCATCGGCATATGCGTTATCGCCTGTCTCGTCTCCCCATCCACCCCACACGATCATCTCGGTTCCGGTCCAGACGACAGAATGGCCACCACGAGGAGCAAGCGGACCCAGCTCGAATGGTTCGTTATCCGAAACCAGTAACGATGTCGACGTGGTGCCGGGCGGGTCCGTCGGCGTCGGGGCGAAGGATGTCGAAGTGGTCGCAGGAACAGCGGTGACTGGCGTGGAATCGGCCGAGGTCGGTGCTGGATCTGCCTCTGACGTACAGGCAGCGCTCACCAATACGAGTGCAGCGAGAAGAGTCAACCGCCTCATTCCCCTCAAGAACGTCACCGAAACGACGCAGGTTCCATCAGACAGGCACAACGGCACACATCGGCGACTTGACCGGGCAGGGCGTCGGACGTTATGCGTCAGTGTGTGTTGGAGGCGTCCAGCGAGGGCTCTGGCGTGGTTCGTGTTCTGTCTACTTAGCCCCACCAAACGAAGGGACGGGAGCCGCTAATGAGTTGAGGGCAGTTTCGAGAGTGACACCTGCCGCTGACCAATCTTCTGTGGCTTGCCGGCAATCTGCCATACAGGTGCTGCTGGACCGAAGTATTCGAGTGTCGGTTGAAGGGTCTCTGGATCCAGCGACAGAACCACCAGCAAGTCGGGCTTGTGTCCTGAGGCCTCTAGTGCGACTGAGCGGCGAGTGGTGGCCTTTGTCTCGACGGTCTGATCGTCTTTGGTCAGCGCGTCTTGTCCCTCCGTGGATGCGGTCACAAGGGTGAGATCGACGAGGTGAGCGGCATGAGCCTCACTGATCGAATGGACGTCGTCATGGATCATGGCATAAAACTATTCCTTTACGCCTCCAGTCCGAAATGGTACAGTATTATGCCAATCGGTCGGAAGGAGACGATGGAACAAAAACATCACACGTGGCGCATAGAGAGTCCCAAGGCTTTGGGAAGTGCACTCCGAGCCATGAGAGAGGAGCGCGGCCTCACCCAGGTGGACATCGCACGATCCCTTGGCACGACGAGACAGAGACTTTCTCGCATCGAGGACGGCGACGTCTCGGCGCAGGTTCTGTTGATTCTCCGAGCCATCCGACTGCTGGAGGGGGAGCTTCGGCTGGAGCGCAATCGTGGTTGATCTCTGGCTATATGGGACACGTCTTGCTCGCATTGCTTTCGAGCGTCGTTCCCGAATGCGACTGTCCTACGTGGAGGAAGCGATAGACCGGTGGGGATTCGGCTCGAGAGTGTTCACGGTGTCCCAACCTCTGACGACGGCGACTCTCACGCCGGGGCCCACCGCTGCCGTCGTCGAAGGCCTGCTCCCCGAAGGTGATGCCCTAGCAGTGCTTATGGGTGAGTTCGGATCTCAGGAGAATCTGTTGCTCGAACTCGGTCGGGAGACGATCGGAGCTGTAGTGGCGGCGGAATCCGACGCAGATCCACCCCTGTACAAGCTCGGCGAAGAGCCGGCACCGCTCACGGAGTCCGACATTGCCGCTCGTCTCCGTGGGCTGCCGACGGCACCTCTCGGGGTGTCCAAGGAAACCGAAGTGCGGCTGTCTCTGCCAGGCGTCCAATCCAAACTGCCCCTTGGCTTGACCAACGGCGATTACGTCGACCCGAGCTTCAGCATCCCGTCCGCCGTCATTCTGAAGCCGGAGCCAAGCGCGTGGCCTGGCCTTGTAGATCTGGAGTCCTGGGGATTAGCCGTCTTGCGACTTGCGAGCGTCCCCACCCCGGATTGGTCGATCGAGGAGTTCGAGGGCATCCGAACCCTCGTGGTTCACCGATACGACCGAGTACCTGATGCTGATCTCGAGCACCGGCGGCTACATCAGGAGGATCTGTGCATGGCGCTGGGTGTGCGCCCCGGTGAGAAGTATGCGAGTAGCCATCGTTCCAAAACGGCCCTCTCGCGTCTGGCTTCAGTTGTCTACGAGAACTCGGCGACCCCTGCGGAAGACATGCAAGCCTTCGTCACGATCCTGGTCGTCAATGTGGCAATCGGCAATGCGGATGCACATGCCCGGAACCTTTCGCTGTTGCATCTCTCGGACGGAACCGTCCAGCTCGCTCCGGCGTATGACGTGATTCCGACGTACCACTACCCAAGTCACTTTCGCCACTTGGCCCAGCCAGTTGATCGGGATGTGTTGCGGCCTGAGTCGGTGACCGGGGCCCACTTGCGCGCAGAGGTTGAGTCCTGGGGAATCCCTGGAGCTGACGTGATGCTCGATACGGCCTACGAAAGGGTGGAACACGCCCTTGCGAAGACCGTCTTTCCGCTCTCAAGTTCCCCTCTGGAGGAGCTATTGGGGCGCTACGAGCGACTCCGGCTCTAGGCGTGCCGGCAGGGGAGCATCTTGGCAAACGCTCGCGTCGACATAACAACGCGAAACGACGAAGACCTGTCGTGAGCGACGCGAGGTAAAACCCCTGACCGTGTTCACGGCCAGCGGTTTCGATGTGGTGCAACCAAAAAGAGGGCCAGGACTCCCGCAGTGATGTAGATGGCCGCTTGACCATTGAGGATCGGTGCGAGGTCGTATTGATCGACGAGCACCCCGGCAACGATGGAGCCGATGGCAACGCCGATTGCCTCGGTGGTGCCGAGAAAGCCGACAACACGCCCCAATGTCGGGCGTGGGGTTCGACTCTGGATCGTTGTGAACAGCCCTACCGACAATGCGGATCCAGGGAGCCCAGACAGTGCAAACAAGAGGACATAGACCCAGAGGTCGGTGGTCAGTAGCGGGGCGTTCCAGAACAGAACGGAAACGACTCCCATTCCGATGAGCCCTGCTGCGAACAGGACTGTTGCGTGGATACGGCCAGAAAGCCGTCCGATCAGAGACGCACCGATCAGCGCTCCGATGGCCATCGTTCCCCGGATCAGCCCGAGTCCGCTGCCGTCGTCACCGAGAACCTCGACGAGGAAGACGACGAACAGGACTACGAACGCCCCTTGCGCGATCTGCGCATACCCATGGAGAGACAGAACCGATCTGAGCGGTGGCCTGGTGGCGACCGTCCTCAATGCTGCTCGTAGGCGTCCTCCGGGCTCATCCTGCGGAATGGCAGCAGCTGATGTGTCGGATCTGATGAAGCCAATGGCAGAAGCAACAGCAAGGAAACTCACTGCATCAACGACGATTACAGGCCCGAGACCTCCCCAGGCCACCAGCACTCCACCGAGCGACGCTCCTCCGAGGCGCGCGATGCTCGAAGCGGCGGCAAAGGCGGCGTTGGCTTGTGTGAGCTGGTTTTTTGAGACGACACGTGGCAGGAGCGAGATGCTTGCCGGGTTGTTGATCGGAACGAGCGCCGATTGAAGGCCCATGGTGATGAAGGCCGGCCAGATTCGGTCGTTGTTGACAGCGAGGAGCGGGAGCAGAGCGAGAGCCTGTCCTATGTTCGTCCAGACAAGCACTCGTTTCAGGTTCCATCGGTCTACCAAGCTGCCGCCTATCGGGCCCAGGACAGCGGCGGTCAGGAATTGCAGGACGAACAGGACTGCGGTTGTCGAACCCGATCGAGTCTCGACGAAGACGTAGACGGGCAGAGCGATTGCGAGCACCCAATCCCCGGTGTCGTTGACCAAGACCGACGACCAGGCGATTCGGAAGTCTCGGTTTTGCCACAAACCTGGCTCGCGCTCTCCGGATGTGGTCAAGAGGACGGGGGAACTCGGGGAAAGGCTTGGTAGACGACATGGACTGCGGTCGCATCGTCCGGGATGTTTCGTCGATCCCCCGCTCGATACGGCTTTAGAAGGCGGCGGATCTGTTCATTCAGCTCCGTCAGCTCCTCAGGGGACAGAACCAGCCCATATGTGTGGAAGTCGACAGCAGATCCCCATGTCGGCTCGAGTTCTACCGAGGCTTCGAGAAACCGGCGCACCAGTCGGAGGTTCTCCTTCAGGTCGGCTTCGGTCACCGCATGGCGAGCGGCAACTGTTGTGGGTGAGCTATCGGTCCAGTCGTTCCCAACCGAGAAGCTGACTGCTGTTGCCTTCCAAGGGCGGGATCGTCCGTCATCCGTTGGCTCGGCTCGTTCCACGAAGCCGAATCGCTGCAGCTCACGCAGGTGATAACTGCAAGCGGAAGCCGAGGCATCGACCTCTTGTGCGCACTCCGTGGCGGTCCTAGGTGGACCGGACATCAGGAACGTCAAGATGGCCAACCGTTGAGGGTGGGCGAGCGCTCGCATGGTTCGGACGTCGTTGATGTCCGTCCGCTGGTCTCGTAGGTCTGTCATTTGTGAAGAGAATCCTTCATAGATTCGGATGGTGGTGCGAGATGAACGAAGTGTCAAGGGAATCCTTCATAATTAGGAGTCACACGAATTGGCGGCAACGGCGAGTGTTTGATGTGACCTCCGGTTCCAAGGTGGCAGATGAAGCCGTCAGACCTTCGTTCGGGCTGCATGAGGTGGCGTCATGCGCAACTTGGTGCAGCGCAGTCGAGAACATCCTCAACGCGAAAGTCTGGGCCTCGTGTCCGTCAGGCCGCGTCGGCGCGATCCATCTCCCCGAGACGTTTGTTGAAGACCAATGCAAGTGCAGTGACGAGATAGAGGCCCACGGTGAGGATGAGGGTCAATTGGAGGCCTAGCCCCTCGACGGCGAATCCGGCCAGAAGGACTCCCAGCGGTATTGCCATGAAGGCAAACGACCTGAGAGCGCCGAGCACTCGGGCACGCATCACTGCGGGCACACGCTTGTAGTAGACGGTGTCCATGATCGGGTTCAGCGGGCCGGCGGCGATCCCCACGATCGCCGATGAGATCAGCACCACCCAAAGTGGCGGCAAGAACACCAGGACGAGCCTTGCCACGCCGATGAGCACAAAGCCTGCGAGGTAGATCTTCCGCAGTGAGCGGCCCTGCCCGAGCCAGGAGTAGAGAAGGGCGCCGATCACGGCGCCTCCACCGGAGACCCCGAATATGAGGCCCAGGCCAACCGATGATCCGTACAGGTCGTTCACGAAGACCGGGTAGATCACCGAGCCCAGTGCCCCGTCGAGGAGATTGGTGACCAGGGCAACCATGATGAATGTCAAGATCAGCTTGTCGAGCTTGATGAAGTTGAGGCCCTCTCTCACCTGTCGGATGTAGGACTTCGGTGCCGCTTCTTCCTCATCGCGAGTCAGCTCGATCGCTGGAACTCCCAATCCGATGAGCAGCGCCGACACTCCGAAGGTCGCCGCATTCAGATAGAGAACGTTCTCGGCGCTGATCAGGGCAATCAGGAACCCAGCGATGGGTGCGCCGAGCAGGCGAGCGCCACGTTCCACGACCTGACGAACGGCAGCGAGCCGTTCAACTGGCATGTCCTCGTCGGCCAGCTCCGGAAGCATCGAGTCGCGTGCGGTTACACCCGGGGCATCCAGCAACGCTCCCAGGAACACCAGGACCTGAAGTAGCCAGAACGAGAGCAGGTCGAGCGAGAACAAGATCGGGATGGCCACCACGGCTAGACCGCTGGCGATGTCCGAGACGACGCTCGAGGTCTTGAACCCCAAGCGATCGACGAACGCTCCGCCGAAGAACGTGGCCAGCACCACTGGAACCAGTGAGAAGAAGGCGGTGATGCCGGTCTTGACGGCGCTGCCTGTCGTGGCGAGCACGAACCAGGGGATGGCCAACAGGGCCAGCTGGTTGCCGACCATTGAGATCCCGTTGGCGACGAACAGCACGTATGCCGCGCGACGCGGTGGGCGCTGATCACCTCTTGTCAGGTCTTCAGTCAACGAGGCGAGACAGTATCAAGCGGTGGCCTTCGCCTTGTTGAGCGGCCTGGGGTTGGCTAGATAGTTCACGGAAGGACTGGACCTTGCGTTGTTCCTTCAAGGAAGTGGCGCGAGGCCCACGTCCGTCCAGTAAGAGCTTCCGTGTTTAACGTCGCCGGAAGCGTCACGACGGGTGGTCGGGTTGCAAGGAGGAGCTCCTGCGGCAAGCGCGGTCAGCCTTCTTGCTCGATGCCCAACGCTTCGAGGATGCTTTTGCGGTCGGATTCGTACTGTTGCTCGCTGATTTGGTTGGCTGCACGCCGCTCGCTCAGCCGTGCGAATTGCTCCCAAAGGGCTTGTTCGTCGATGCTCTGGCCTTCGGGGTCGTCGGAGTGCTTCGCTGCTTTCTTCAGCTGCTTGGCTTCCCGTTTCTCCAGGCGGGCCTTCTCGCGGGCCCTCTTGAGGGCCGCCTCTCGGTTCTTAGCCATGTTGGTGCTCCCTTTGTCGGCAGCGGCCTTGTCAGCTTCTGGCCGAATGTGACGATCTGTGGTTCCGAGTCACAGGCGCGGTCACCGTGATCTCGGTTTGGCCTCGTTGACGGTCAGCTGGCGGCCACCATGACTTGTGCCGTTCAAAGCCTCTATTGCGCTCTCGGCGGCTTCTTTCGAAGCCATTTCGACGAAGCCAAAGCCACGTGACCGACCGGAGTCCCGGTCTGTTATCACGTTGGCCGAAGAGACCTCGCCATACTCGGCGAAGAGCGATCTGAGCTGGTCGCTGTTGGTGTCGAATGTGAGATTGCCGACGTAGATGTTGGTGGACATTTGCACTTCCTAGGGAGTAAGACCCGTCGTGGTTTGGCGGTGAGCCGACGAGACGATCCGGCACTCGAAGAGGCGGGAGTCGATGTAGTCACAACATCCGACGGACGAAGACACCGAGGGTGTAGGACGTTGCTGGGCGTATCTTAGCCTAGAAGTCGCCTTAATCAGCGGCAGACCAGGCTGACTGATCGTCAAGCCCCACTCGTTCTGAGAGGCGGTGATGGCACTCAGGCGGCACGAGGTCACATTTACTACCCGAGGCGGGCTCAGTCGAAGTTGGTCAAACGATGCAATCCGTACCCTGACAAGAACCTGATGAGGAGAAGTCATCGTGTCAGGTGGGAGGAGTGGACTGTGGATCATCAAGAACTGGAAGCTCTCGAGTCAGCTGCAGACTCGAATCCGTCAGATGTCGAAGCTCAGATGGCAGCTGCCTATGGCAACGATCGTTACGGCAGCGAGGAACGTGCGATTCGGTACTACGACAAAGCGTGGGCTATCGGAGTGCCGGCAGAGGAGAGGTGTCGGTTCCTCGTCGGCTACGGGTCGACGCTGCGCAACGTTGGTCGCCTCGACGAATCGGTGGCAACCCATCGCCTCGCCATCTCCGACTATCCCGATTTCAGCGCTCACCATGCGTTTCTGGCTATAGCTCTGGCCGAGTCTGGACAACACCAAGAGGCCATGGCTGAGGCGTTGACCGCTCTGGTAGATGCGGGCGCTCCGAACCTCGACGGGTACGACCGAGCCCTACGGGGGTATCGAGATCAGCTTCTTGCTGATAGCTAGCCGAAGGGCTCAGTAGGCTCACGAGGATGACGAGGCAAGTGAACCGAGCTATTCGGCTGACACTCCTCGTCGTGCCAGTTGCGATGGCGTTTGTGGTGCCTCGGCTTGTCGATCCCTGGTATCAGCAATGCCCAAGTGTCAACTGCTTTCCGGTGGGAGTCTCGCCCTACCTGTTCTTGAGTGTGGGCTTGACCGTGGGTCTGGTGCTCAACGTCCTGATGACGAGGGAGAGAACCATTGACTAGCTCGGATCCGGCGGTTCAAGGGGCATGGGCCTACGAAGGCCTCCACGTCAGAGCTTTGTTCGAACAATGGGTCGATCCCGTGCTCGAAATCGCGGCGGTCAAGTCCGGCGACGCTGTTTTGGACGTGGCCTGTGGCACCGGAGTGCTGGCGCGTGAGGCCTATCGCCGGGTCGGCTCTGGCGGAGCGGTGGCAGGTTTGGACATCGGCCCAGGGATGCTCGAGGTGGCCAATTCGATCGAGCCGGGCGTCCGTTGGGTGGAAGGAGACGCCGGTGACCTTCCTTTCGAGGATGACGAGTTCGACGCCGTGGTGAGTCAGTTCGGGATGATGTTCTTCCCGGATCGGGTAGGCGCAATTCGCGAGATGCTCCGGTGCGTCAAACCCGGTGGCCCAGTCGTGGTTGCTGTGTGGGAAGCTTTGGAGCGTTCGGCGGCATACCCGATATCGGTCGACGTGCTTCAGCGGATGGCGGGTCAGGGCGCAGCCGATGCTCTGCGCGCACCGTTCGTGCTGGGTGACACCGCAGAGTTGGAGTCTCTGTTCAGAGAGGCCGGAGCTTCCGAGGTGTCATTGGAAACTCGCATCGGGACGGCGCGGTTTCCCAGCGTTCGCACCATGGTTGAAGCTGACTTGCTCGGCTGGTTGCCGGTGATGGGGGTCAACCTCGACCAAGCGCTGATCGACGAGATCCTGACCGAGGCCGAGGAGGCACTCAGCCAGTACGTCACTCCGAACGGCAAGATGGTTTTTGATGCGCCCGCACACATCGTGACGGCACGCGCCTGAGAATCGTCACCTTCCGCCATAATCGGTGTCGCTCAGCGTCGCCGGTGCTGCGAGAATGCCCACGATGACCAACGGAGACATTGGCTTACTCGCCGCCCTTTTGGGGGCGATCTTGGCCGCAGCCTTCTTCGCGACCGCCGAGGCATCTCTCCTCCGGGTCAACAAAGTCCGGGCTCAGGCGCTCGTCGAAACCGACGTAGCAGGGGCCGGTCGGCTCCGATCATTGTTGGAACGGTTGCCGTCCGTCCTCAACATGATCTTGCTCCTCGCTCTGGTCACCCAGATCGGGGCTGCTTCCATCACGGGCATCCTCGCCCAACGCTGGTTCGGAGACTTCGCCGTGTCCATCGCCTCCGTGGTGCTCACGTTTGTCCTCTTCGTCTATAGCGAGGCGATCCCCAAGACGTACGCCATCAGGCATGCCGAGAGTGTCGCCCTGCGGGTGTCCGCCCCAGTGGCCTTTCTTGAACGCGTTCTTCGCCCGGTAGTTGCCCTTCTTGTGTGGCTTGCTGACATCCAGTTGCCAGGCAAGGGGATAGAGACCGCACCCACCATTACCGAGTCGGAGCTGAGGATTCTGGCGCACACGGCGGAGTCCGAAGGTGAGATCTCTCGTCATGACCGAGCGTTGATAGAGCGCGCTTTCCGCTTCGGCGACCGTCGTGCCGACGACATCATGGTTCCCCGCCCCGACATCGTGGCTCTGGAGGCCGATGACGGGTTGGAAGAAGCAATCGACGTGGCCCTGAAATCTGGTCACCGGCGTCTGCCCATCTACGACGACAGCCTGGACACGATCCTCGGTGTGGTCCGGCTTCGTGACATGATCCGGGCCAGGGAAGACGGCCACGCCACTCTTAGAGACTTAGCCATCTCGCCGCTGCTGGTCCCCGAGTCGAAGAGTGTCTCCAGCGTTCTAGACGACATGCAGTCACAGCGAACCCACATCGCACTGCTCGTAGACGAATACGGGTCGACCAGCGGCCTTGTCACTATCGAGGACATCGTCGAGGAGCTGCTGGGGAGTATCAGCGAAGACCCGTCGATGCGTGAGTTTCAGCGCATCGACGACTCGACTTGGCGAGTAGCAGGCTCCCTACCGGTCGAGGATCTCGGTCAGACGGGGATGGAGGTGCCGGAAGGGGACTGGAACACGGTGGCGGGCCTGATGATGGCCTCTGCTGGACGGATTCTCGGCACAGGCGATGTGGTGGAGGTCGATGGTTTCGCACTGACTGTCGAGCAGACTCTGCGACGTCGGGTCACCTGGGTTGTCGTCTACGGCGAAGAGAAAGACGAGGCGTCAGTCGAAGACTGAGCGGCGTGTCTACGACCTGCTGCCCAGCATCTGATCCACCGGTGCGAAGTCGTCCCGGAGCACCAGGGCACCGTCGATGAATCTGGTGAGGCTCTCGTCTCGGATCACCCACTCACGCTGACCTCGCGCCGCCGTGAGACCGCTGATCAAGTCGGAATCGATCTCGGATGCCGATGCAGCAAGCACGAAGTTGCCGCCACGACCGTCGCTCAGAACCGACTCCGGGGCGAACACGACCACAGTCGAGAACACTTCGCTCAGAGTTGCCGCCGAGGAGCGGGCGAACTCGAAGTCCCCGTAGTCGATGACGTTCATGACGTAGACACCCCGATCGGTCAAGGCCCGCTCTATCTCCGAGACGAACTCGACCGTGGTCAGGTGCCACGGCACCGAAACCCCGGAGAAGGCGTCACCGACTACCAAGTCGGCGCCGTCGGAGGCCTCCGATGCGACCCCGCGTCGAGCATCCATCTCGAACACATCGATCGACTCGCTCAGAGCCAGCTCGGAGATTGCGATCTCGGTCAGTGCCCCGTCGATCTCGTAGACGGCGTTGCTGGAGCCAGGACGTGTGGCTTCCACGTAGCCGGGGAAGGTGAAGCCACCACCTCCGATTGA
Source organism: Acidimicrobiia bacterium (assembly GCA_028285585.1). Lineage (GTDB taxonomy): Bacteria > Actinomycetota > Acidimicrobiia > Spongiisociales > ZC4RG35 > CAXMPK01. The sequence continues at coordinate 218,134 of JANQOU010000002.1, read as the reverse complement.
GACGACCCGCAGGGGTTGCTCCTCAAACGTTGCATCCACGATGTCGGCCATGGTCCTGATGTAACGAAACTCGAGATACGTGGGGTCGCCGACGTCGACGTAGCTGTTGCGAAGCCGGTCCAGCACCAGCACCTTCCCATCAGGGCGGTCAGGGTCCTCTTCGACTAGCGTACAGTGGTAGGTGGTCTCGTAGTCGCAGGGTGATCCGGCCAAGAGCATGGCCGATCCCGCGAGGAGGCCGGCGACTAGTGAAGTGAGGCCCCACAGCCGCCTCGTCGACATCAGCGTCACTCCGCCAACGATCAGCAGAGCGCCCAACACGGCGACCATCGGACGTGTCGGAAAGGCGGCGATGAGCACGAACCCGGTGACGAACGTCCCGAACAAGGCACCCACCGTGCCAACGGCGGAGTAGGAGCCGACGACCGAGCCGGTTTCTTCGATCGACGCCAGCTGGATCTTGACGATGACCGGAGGCACCGCAGAGAGCGCCGCTGCAGGTGCGAAGAACGAGAAGAACGTCAGGACGACTATCGATGCTGCGTCGGCGCCGATGGACGGACCGAGGCCGTCGACGATCAGAGGCGAGACCAGGGCAAGGATCCCGCTCACGACGAGAAGCGGGCCCAGCAAGCCGGCCGGTGGGCGCCGATCGGCCGCTCGCCCCCCTGCCCATGCCCCAAACGCGATGCCGGCAAGAATCACGCCGATCACTCCTGTGAAGGTCTCGAGGGAAACGCCGAGGTACGGCGCAACCAGGCGGACCGCCAGTATCTCGATCACGAGCACGGCAGCCGACGTCACGAAGACGACGACACGGGACAGACCGGTTGACATCTCTCTATGTTGGCCCAATGTCGAACATCAGCGGACATGTCGCCCTGGTCACGGGATCGTCCAGTGGAATCGGAGAGGCGACAGCTCAGCGGCTGTCGGAGGCAGGTGCCAGCGTGGTCGTCAACTCAGCCACGTCAGTCACTCAGGGTCGGCAAGTAGCCGATGCGTTGCCGGGCGATGCCCTCTACGTCCAGGCGGACATTTCGAATGAAGACGACTGCTCCCGACTCGTCGATGAGACGGTCGCACAATTCGGACGGCTGGACATCCTGGTGAACAACGCCGGTTGGACGACCTCGATCCCGCACCACGACCTCGAAGCTCTGACCGATGAGATCTTTCGTCGAACCTTCGAAGTCAACGTGTTCGGCACCTGGAACCTGACCAAGCTGGCAATCCCGCTACTGAGCGAGTCTCCAGACGGGAACGTGGTCAACGTGACGTCGGTCGCAGGTGTCCGGCCTATCGGCTCATCCATCGCCTATTCGATGTCGAAGGCGGCGCTCAATCAGATGACGGTGCTTTTGGCCAAGTCCGTCGGGCCGGTGCGGGTCAACGCGATCGCACCTGGCCTGGTAGCCACCCCATGGACCGAAGACTGGGATGAGATGCATCGCCAGGTGGCCGAGCATGCCCCGCTCCGCCGATCGGCGACACCCGATGACATCGCCGCGGGAGTCATGGCGATGGTGACAAACAGTTACGTGACCGGTGACGTGATGGTCATTGATGGAGGCTTGACCCAGGTCATGTGACCTGCGCTATCGGAGAAGAAAGCCCTTCCCGATCTTGTCGTCCGGGTCGAACCAGTACTCCGACCTTCCCAGGATCGCCGCGGTGCCCGTTACCTCTGGGATGATCGCCGGGATACCGCCCACAGTCGTCTTCGCACTGGCGCTGCCTTCGAAGGTGCTTCCAGTGATCGACTCGATCGTCACCTTGTCGCCAAGTCCGATCTCGCCACGGTGATGAAGCAGGGCAAGCCGTCCCGACACCCCGGTGCCCGTCGGCGAGCGGTCGATCTCGCCATCTGCAAACACGCAGACGTTGCGGCTGTGGTTGCCCGCATCCTTAGCTGCGCCGGTGAAGATCACGCCGTAGAGAAACCCGAGATCCGGGTGCTCGGGATGTGAGATCTTTGTCGTTCCCCCTACAGCGGTCTTGATGCGTCGTCCTTCTGCGATCAGCGCGGACGTATCGGAAAGATCCACACCGACAGAAGCGGCATCCACGTAGGCGTAAAAGCCACCACCGAAGGCAAGGTCGTAGGTCACTTCTCCCAGCGTCTGCACGTCGGCCGTCGCGTCGGTGGCGACAACAAACGAGGCGACATTGAGGAAGCTCACCGTCTCGACTCGGCCGTCGTTGATCTTCGCCGTGGCGGTGATCCGGCCGGCTGGTGTGTCGATCTTCAAGGTCTGGTCGGTCTCGCTCCTGGCGACGATCCCGAGATCCAACAGGGCGGTGGTCAAGGCGATGATTCCGTGCCCGCACATCGTGGAGAATCCCTCGTTGTGGAGGAAGAGAACTGAGAGGTCACTGTCTTCCTCGACGGGAGGGCCCACCCATCCGCCATACATGTCGGCGTGGCCGCGGGGCTCCCACATCGTGGCCCGCCGCAGGTGGTCCAGGTTCTCCAAGGCATAGCGACGACGGTCGAGGACCGTGTTCCCTGGTATCTCGGGAAGCCCGTCGATCACGATCCGGAACGGCTCGCCACCCGTGTGGGCGTCGATCACCGTCATCCGCTCCCAAGATGCGGGTGGTCTCCATTCGGCAGCGGCGGAGAGGTCCATCACGTCAGCCTACGATGAGACGCGTGACCACCGTTGCCGACTTCGCAACTTGGCTTGCCTCCCGTACGAACCCCGAGAAGGCGGCCGACTGGGACCCGGTCGGTCTTCAACTCGGTGACCCGTCCGCCGAGGTTGAGACCGTGGCCGTTTGCCACGAGGTCACCGAGGAGGTGATTTCCGAGCTGGAGGCAAACGGAGTCGACCTGCTGGTCACCTACCACCCGCTGCTCTTCGCCAAAACCAACCGGATCCTCTCCGGCCGGTCGCCGCAAGCGCGGGCCTTTCAGCTGATCCAGATGGGTGTCGGCTTGCTGGTCACGCACACCGACTTCGACGTGGCGCCCGGTGGTATGGCCGACAAGCTGGCGGCGTTGTTCAAGCTCCGTGAGGTGGACTCTTTCGGAGCCGACCCTGACGAGCCCGAGATCGGACGGGTTGGGGACTTTGAGGGGACGCTTGCCGCCGTGGATGCGTTGGCAACCGATGCGTTCGGAGTGTCCGGCCTGCGGGTCAGCGGTAACCCCAAACGGGCGGTTGAGCGTCTGGCCGTGGTGCCTGGATCGGGATCTTCACTCATCGAGGCCGCCGCGGAGCGAGCCGATGCGTTGGTGACGGGCGACGTCGGCCATCATCGTGTGGTTCTGGCCCGTGATCTCGGTCTCGCCGTTGTCGATCCCGGCCACATCGCCACGGAACGCCCTGGCATCGGGGCTCTGTACGAGATGGTCTCCGAGTCGGATCAGGTGGTCGCTGTCGATCTCACCGACATCGACCCCGAAACTTGGGCTTGAGCACCCCACTACTCTCCCGCCACTCATGGAACTGGTGAGTCTCGCCGATCTGCTCGATGTTCAGGCTCTCGATCTTCAGATCGATCGTCTTCTCGAAGAGCGCCAGAACCTGCCTGAGCTGGCCGAATACAAGGAGGCTCACGAGGAGGCTGTGGCTCTCGAAGAGCAGCGCGAGACCGAAGCTTCCAAGCTCAAAGACTTGGAGCTGAGTCTCGACAAGTCAGAGGGTGAGCTGGAGTTGCTCGAAGTGAAGCTCGACGAGCACGAGACCCGGTTGTTCGCCGGCGGGATGAGTGCCCGGGAGACCGAGCACATGCGTCTCGAAGTGCAGAGCCTCAAAGGGCAGCGAGAGACGATGGAAGAGAAGGTGCTCCAGATGCTCGAAGGCATCGACCCGGCTCGCGAAGCGGTGAAAGACCTTGAAACCCGCATCTCCTCCCTTAACGAAGCCAAGGCCGAGTTGGAGTCATCGATCAAAGCGCAATGGAAGAAGATCGACGCCGAGTTGGCGCGCAAAGAGGAACGCAAGCAAGAGGCCATGTCCCCCGTTGGAGCCGAGCTCCTCGAGTTGTACGAGAAGCTGCGACGGATCAAAGAAGGTGTGGCCGTGGCGAGCTTCGATCACGGAGTTTGTGGCGGTTGTCACATGACCCTGTCGCCCGCCGAGCGGGACGAGGCGTTCAGCCAAGAGATGCCGAGGTGTGTCCACTGTCGGCGTCTCCTTGTCGCCTGACCAATGCTGTTCTGGCATCTTGGTGCCACGCTCTGGCTCTTCCGTTGGATCTTTCGTGACCCAAAGGTCGACGTCAGGTTCTTACTCGCTGGTGCGGTGCTGCCCGACCTGATCGATCTCCCTATCGGCACTCTGGCCCTTGTTGATCGATTCTCGACGGGTGAGTTGTGGATGCACTCGCTTCTGGCACCCACCATCTATATGACAGTCGTGTTGCTCGCCACTAGGCGGGGGAGGAGAAGGAGAGCGTGGATGGCGGTTGGCGTCGGCTGGCTCTTCCACCTGCTGCTCGACGGGATGTGGGTCAGCCAAGAGGTGTTCCTGTGGCCCTTCTTCGGCTTGGACATTCCTGTCGGCGAGGCCCAGTACTGGTCTCTCGCCTGGGAGCGTGCGTTTTCTGATCCTTGGAGATGGGTGAAGGAGCTTGCCGGGCTGTCGTATCTCGTTTGGCTCTGGTTTGCTCTTGGGTTGAGCAGCAAAGAGCGGAGACAAAAGGTGATCGAGAACGGGCGTCTTCCTGATCATGTGGCGCCGAGCGTTTAGCTACGCGGCGTTGGCCGCCCTATTGCTCACGGCGTGCCAGGGCTCCGATGAGCCTGCGCCAAGAGGCACCGGCCAAGGTGCCGAATCACCGACCCAGGCGGTGAGTCAGATAGCGACGGCGGTGGCCGCGGGAGACTTCGACAGCGCCAGCCATCTCGCGGTCCCTGGCCAGGCTGCGATGGCGTCGCTGTTGGAGGGTGCCTCGTTCTCAGATGTGGCGGCAGCCCTGGAATCCCACGAGCAGGTGGTGGTGGCCAACTTCTGGGCCGGATTTGCCCAAGGAGCCGGTGTGTTCTTCTCTGACGGCATCGAGGCCACCGTCGGCGAACCGTTCGTCGAGGGCGATGTCACCTTTCACCCGGTGACGGTCACCGTCTTGGACGGAAGCCAACGGACTCTGTTCACACGCGACATCGACGGCCATCGTGTTGATCTATTCGCCAGCTTCGGTGCCGGGCTGGCCGACAAGATGATCCGGCCTGTGGAGCGTCTAATCGACGTGAGCAGCGACGAGTCACTCCAGATACTCGACGAGTTGAAGACGATCGTGCCCTCACTTCTCGTCGCCGCCAAGCAGCCGGAGCTGAACCCTCAGTCGATTCAGAACTTGATCCGACTGGTCGAGTTGATCACGAGGGTCAGCTAGCCCCTCAGCCTCGGCACCACCTCGGTTCCGAGAAGTTCGATCAGCGCCGGTTGATCAAGTGACGCCATCTGGAACGTGACGATGTCGGCACCCACGACGTCGACTAGCGGCCGGTAGGTCTCAACGATGTCGTCGACACTGTTCACCAGGCTGTACCTGCCGAGCACTTCCTCCCGGGGCAGCTCGTCGGCCCGCTCTCGAAGAGTCTGAGGGTCGACAGCTTCGAGACGGCCGGGTGCTCTCAAGCCTCTCCAGGAGAACAACGCCTCCCACGCCTCTTCCTCGTCGGCAGCGAACAGCGACCAGCGAGTGGCAAGGACTATCGGATCTGGGTTGCCGGTGTCGTTGGCGGCTGCGCGGAGTGGATCGATGACTCGCTCGAAGGTCTCGGCGGGATCTTTGACCGAGGTGATCACGCCCTGCGCACGCTGGCCGGCCAAGGTCGCCGACTTCGGCCCGCCCGCTGCCATCAGGATCGGGACGGCTCCGATGGGAGGCGAGTAGAGCTTGGCTCGATCGGTCGTGTAGTAGTCACCGTCGAAAGAGAGCTTCTCGCCGTCGAGGAGCCTTCGCATTATCTCCAGCGACTCGGTCATCCGAGCGTTCCTCTCGGCATAGTTGGGGAACTCGTAGCCGAGGGGCCCCTCATTGATGTTTTCACCCGTGCCCACACCGAGGTTGAACCTGCCGCCCGAGAGTCGGTCGAGAGTGGCCGCGGCTTGCGCCACTACACCCGGGTGATAGCGAAACAGGGGAGTGGTGACACCGGTGGTGAACTCGAGGCTCTTGGTGGCGGCGGCCATAGCTCCGATGGTCGAGAAGGCGAAGCCCGACGCCGACGCGTCGTCAACCCAGGGGTGGAAGTGCTCGGAGACAACCACCATGTCGAACCCGGCTTTTTCGGCGAGCACGGCGTGCTCCACCAGCTCTTCCGGCTGCCATTGCTCATGGCCGGCGAAGTAGGCGAATTTCGTCATGCCCCGATACTGGCAGGTCTACTGGTAGCTGACGTAAACGGGTGTCGGCTGTTTAGAGATGGTCGACAGCGGAGTGGGCGGGCCTGGCTCGTCCTCATCGAAGAAGTTTTTCCAACCCCAAGCCCAGAAGGCGTCTTCAAACCCTTCGCGAAGCCGACTCCACGTAGCGTCCTTCTGAGGCTCGGTCCCATCGCCATCCATCTGGATCACGATTTGGAGCTCAGGCCGATCGACCAGCAACTCGCGGTCGGTGATCATCGATGTGCGGAACATGTGGAGCAGAAGCATCTTCTGGGGCAGCTCGTTGTCCCGAATCAGGTCGGCGAGCCACTCGATGACCGTGTTGACTTCGGCTGCGGTGACGGTGCCCACCTGCTCCAGATGAACCTGATCGGGCTTCAGTCGCCACTCCGGATCCAGCGCCAGGCCCACGTTGGGACGCAGAAGCAGGTCTTCGTAGAACTTGGCCTGGGTCAGGAAGTCGGCCCGTCCAGGCTGAAGGTCCAACAGGATGTATGCGTCGTGCCGCTCTGCTGCCTCGAAGAGGTCATTGAAGGTCTCGGCAGGCCACTCGAAGCTGTAGTTGCCGTCGTCCCCGGCTCCGGCGCTGGCCACGCTGGCGATGATCTCGAACGTCGGGATCACCAGAGCACCGTCGGCCGCATATTCCTCCAGGAACGGCCGCATCCGCTCGATGGTCGCCTCGCCATCCTGCTCGCCGAGGACACCGAGAGCGGTCGTCTCAGGATGGCCGTAGAAGGCGACGTAGCGTCTTTGGGCGTCGGGAAGGATGAGGAAGCCTCCACCCGGCAGTTCTGGGCCGCCGGTGAGGAGGGCAAGCTCCCAGTCGTCGATCTCGGACAAGCCGATGAGCCGGGAGGCCGCGGTTGTCGAGCGAAGGATCTGACCGATCGTCTGATCTTCGAGTGCGTTGGCGGGGTCCATGGCAACGGTGGCAGCTCCAACAGCTCTGCCCGAGGCGGCTGACAGCAGGACACCAGTCGGATCCGAGGCGTCGGTGATCCACACCTCGGCAGCTTCCGCTGGAGGATTCAATCCATCGATCAGCGCGCGCATGTCGATGGAGGGAGATCCGGTGGCGGTCTCGGCGGTGATCACACGGTCACGGGCGTTGATCGCTGCGACGGCTTCGATGATCGATGTGGCGCTCGGCGTGGCCGGCAGTGTCACCGTCTGGATCACGCCCAGCGCATCAGCTGCTGCTTGCACGGCTTCGGCCATGGTCAAGGTCAGCAGCTCACTTTCGGGTGGGGTGGTGATCTGCAACTCGCCGACCACGTGAATGTGCTCCGGGTGAAGACGTCCCAACTCGGCAGGCAGTCGATCGTCGGGGAAGAACAGCGGGCCTCCTAGGGAGGCGGCCAGTTGTGCCGCCACAGCAACCTGGTTGAGGTCGTCTTCGGCGACAACTACGACGTGCTCGGCGCAGACGAACAGCTTGCCGGCAATAGCCAAGGCGTCTCTCGAGTTGGTGCCCGTGTCGATCTCGGTCGTGGCTTCGCTCTGACGAAGGCAGTCGGCGTTGCCTGTTGTTGTGGTTGCATCGTCTGTAGAGCCGTTGGTTCCGGCTGGCGTGTCACCCAAGAAGTCGGAGCACGCAGTCAAGACGAGCGCGGCCAGCAGCATGGTGGTGAGGAAGAAGACTCTCAGAGCGCCCAAATCGTACTCCTGGCCCGGCCTGTCGTCAGAAGAGTGTCTCGGGATCGTTGAGTTTGTCACGCAACGCAGGCTCGTTGTTCCTGACCGAGTTCACCTTGCGCGAGACGGCGTGCTCCATCACCGAGTCGGGGTCTATCGGCTGGAGGAGAGTCGAGGCCACCTCGGGATCTCGCAGGTCGCGGTCGAGCCAGGCGTCCCAGACATCGGGCACCAGCGCCACTGGCATGCGATCGTGGATCCTGCTGATCGTCCCTTGGGCGTAAGCCGTGATGATCGAGCAGGTTCGATGCCAGGTCTCGGTTTCGGGGTCTATGCGCGACGCCCAAATGCCCGCGAAGACCATCGGGTACCCGTCGGCCCTGTACACCCAGTGTGGGGTTCGTCCTTGGTCCGGGGGCTCCCATTCATAGAAGCCGTCTGCGGGGATCAGGCAGCGCTTGCGGGCGAACGAGTCGCGGAAAGCCGCAGTGGTGGCCACTGTCTCGGATCTGGCGTTGATATGGATCGTCTTGGTATCGGTTGCCCAATGGGGGACGAGGCCCCATCGCATCGACGTGAGCTGCCGACTGTCTTCCCGCTCCGAGATCACGTACACAGGGTCGGTGGGAGCGACGTTCCAGCTCTTGTCCAACTCGTCGGTGAGCACTTCGTCGACCCCGAAGTACTCGGTGTAGAAGTCGAGGTCTCCCGTGATCGAGAAGCGTCCGCACATGTCTCGAAGGTTACGAGTCAGGTGTGACGGTTTCGGCGTTGCGCATGTGCTGGGCCAACTCGGAGAATCGGGTTTCGAGAAAGGCTCTCAGATCGGCCTCGATGCCGATGTCGTTCATGGCCAGGCGCATGCAACGCATCCACTCGTCGGCCTCGTATGCGCCGATGGTGAAGGGCATGTGACGCATCTTGAGACGAGGGTGGCCCCACTTCATCTCGTAGAGGGGAGGGCCGCCCATCCATCCGGAGAGATACATGGCGAACTTCTCCCTGGTCTTGACCGTGTTGCGAGGGAGCATCGCTCTGAGCACGGGCGACTCGGAGTCGATCCTGTCGTAGAAGGCGTCGGACAGCGCACGGACGTGTTCGTCACCACCGATCTCGAGGTAAGGGGTTTCGCTGGGTCCCCATGGTCTTGCAGGCTGCATTCTCGAGGTGATTCTTACCGTATCTGGGCCGTATTGCCTGAGGTTGGCGGAGAGGGGGGAGGGGGGAGGGGGCGAGCCTGTCTGTAAGCCGGATTCTGTTGAAGACGACCATCCATCTGGGCGCCTCGTTGCCGGGGCGCTCTTGCAGTTACCCGGGACTTGGCCGGCGGGCCGCCGACGCCCCTGTTCACCTTGCTCCGGGTGGGGTTTGCCGAGCCGCCCCGGTCACCCGGGACGCTGGTGGTCTCTTACACCACCCTTTCACCCTTGCCTGTGTGTCGATGCGAATCGGCACCATCGGCGGTCTGCTCTCTGCTGCACTTTCCGTCGGGTCGCCCCGCCTGGAAGTTATCCAGCACCCTGCCCTGTGGAGTCCGGACTTTCCTCTGCGTGTTGAGAACAACAGGCAGCGGTCGCCCGACAGGCTCGCAACCCCAATTCTACGAAAGGTGCCGCTTCCGTCTACCGGCCAGCCATCCGGCGGTCCCGGCCAACACGGTGGCGATGGCGGCCAACAGCAGTATCTGCGACGTCGGTGCCGGTGACCCTCCGAGTATCGCAATGACCATGATCACGAAGGCCAACGCCAAGCCGGTGACAGCACCGTGAAACCGCTCTGAGTGTCTGGCTCGCAGACCCGAGACCCATCCACCGGCGAGCAACCCTGTGATCACCCCGGTGATCAAGCCGATGCCGGCTCCTCCGTCAACACCGGCGATGGCAAGCAAACCACCGAGGATGAACCCGACGACGGAGGCGATCAGCCCTCCGGCGGCAACGCCGATCAGCACGGCGCCAATATTGAGTGCGGCAAGCAAGAGGAAGATGATCCCAGGTCGGCGATCCAACGGATAGCCTCATGTTGGAAACCTTTGCCACAGAGCCCGAGTCGAACACTCGGACTCACAACAAGAGGAGGAGACCACCTTGATCATCAACAAAGTGCTCGCAGAGCTGCTGGGCACCTTCATACTCGTGGGGCTCGGCTCCCTCGGCATCCTTGCCGTTGGAGGAGCGGGTGGAGCCGCCCAGATCATCGCAATCGCCTTCGCCTTCGGGTTGGCGCTGCTGATCGGCATTTGGGCTCTCGGCCATGTCTCCGGCGCCCACTACAACCCGGCCGTGACTCTGGGCTTCCTCCTCAACGGGGAGATCTCCCTCAGTGATGCGATCGGTTACTGGATTGGTCAGTTCGCCGGTGCGTCGGTGGCTGCGGTCGTCATCTGGATCGCTTCCAGCCGCGACGCGGTCGCCTCGACAGCCACAGGCTACGCCGACTTCTCGACAGCCCTGATCGTGGAGATCCTGCTCACAGCCGTGTTTGTGTGGATGATCATGGTGACGGTCAAGCGTGGTGGGACCGCCGCACCGGGAGCCATTGCGATGGCCCTCGTCGGTGTCCATCTCGCCGGCATCCCCTTCTCTGGTGCCTCGGTCAACCCGGCTCGCTCGTTCGGGCCTGCCGTCGTCGGCGGCGACGTTGGCCAGCTTGCCCTCTACATCTACGCGCCACTCATTGGTGCCGTGCTCGCCTGGGCCTTGTACCGGCTGTTCCCGGTAGAGGAGTAGGAGAAACGTCTCGATTGGCGTGCACAGCGTCGCGCTGAGCGCGACCCGTTGCTATAGCAAGGAGGCCCGTTCTTCAGGAGAAGAGCGGGTCTTCTTCTAGGTCTTCGAGACCCATCACCCAGCCGGCGGGGAGGCTCCAGTGGCGGGCCCCTTTGACCATGGAGGCGAGGTAGTCGCTGTCCGGGCGGTGGTCGCTGTCGGCGTCGCCTGGAGCCACGAAGGCAAGGCAGTCGTATTTGTTGCCCTCACGGTCCACGGCTTTGTGGTCGAAGCCGGGCTCTCGGCCCTCAGCCTTCTCGGCGGTCGTCAGCGCCTGAACCTGGTCGCCGGGCACTTCGAACACCCCACCCCACACCGTGTGCCCGGGGTCTCGCACCAAAGTCGGAGTCGCTCCATCGGTGCCGTTGGGAACGAAGCCGAGTTTCGTCTCCGGGTAGTGGGCTATGAACCGGAACTCGGCGCCAGGGGCGACTTCGGCGATTCGATCCGGGTCGAGAAGGGCTCCGTAGGCGAAATACAGCGTCGTCTTGGGCACGGGGAGCGGATTGTACAGGCATTGCCAAGGATCCCTGCGCGTCGAGGTCGAGCCGCGATTTACTTGGCGTAAACAGCGACACGGATAGCGTGACTTCCGATGCGTCGCATACTGCCCCTGTTTCTCGTCGTCGCCGCCTGCTCGGCCGCCGCCGTGCAAGAGCCGGCTCCAACCACATCTGGTGGCGTTTCTCCTACTGCCACCGAGGCGGTGCCCGGCACGACGGGTGGCGAGTCACCCCAGCCGGGTGAGGGAGTCACCGAGACCACGGAGCCGACGTCGGATCGGCCGGTGGCACCCGACTTCAACCTTCGTCTGGCCGACGGGAGCACCTACACCCTCTCGGAGGGCTCGAAGCCGGTTTTCATGGTCTTCTGGGCTGAGTGGTGACCGACATGTCGACGGGAGTTGCCCGTCATCGACGAGCTGGCCGCCGAGTACGGGGACCGGATCGATTTTGTGGCACCGGCTTGGAAGAGCACACCTGAGGCCACGTTTGCCCGAGGCAACGAGCTGTTGCAATCAGGGAAGATCTTCTGGGGGCTCGATGAGGAGGAAGAGGTCTTCTCCGCCTACGGAGTGCCGTATCAGCCGGTCACAGTCCTCATCGCTCATGATCGGACCGTGGTCACCGAATGGGCGGGTATGCAGGATCCCGCCGAGATCGAAGCCTGGCTCAACGAGTTGATAGCGCTGGCCGGATAGGGTTCCGTCCCATATCCTGTCCCCGGAACGGGGGAAGTCTTGGACCGACTGCGCAAAGTATCCACCGGGGAACACCCTTGGTATGAGGATCTCCACAAGCTGGAGATGGAAATCCTCGACCCAAAGACCAGGGGGAACCCAGATCGCCTCGACCTGCTGCTGAGAAGCGACTTCGTTGAATTCGGCAGCTCAGGCAAGGTCTATCACAAGAACATGCTCATCGACATGATGGTCAACGAGCAGCACGCCGCGGTCCTGATACGGGACTTCGTCGTCAGGGACCTGGCCGACAACGCCGCGCTTGTCACCTACCGAACGGTGGGACAGGCAGGTCAGGAGGCACGGCGATCTTCAATCTGGGTGCACAGGGCGGGCCGCTGGCAGATGGTTTTTCACCAAGGGACGAGAATCCCGGGCAATTGGTCGTGGAGCGGGTCTACCTAGAGGAAGCTCGGCCTTAACCTCCCAAGGTCTTGAGACAGTTCGAGCTGGCCCTCACTTTCGCCATCCTCTTCGCGGTGCTTTGGCCGGCTACGTTCGGGGTGCGGCCTCGACGAGGGATCGCGGCCGGCGCGTTGATCGTCACGCTGATAGCGCAACTCCAGATCGAAGGGTATCGCTGGCAGATGGTGCCGCTCTATCTGCTGGCTGTCGGCCTGGCCGTCGGTGACATCCTCTTCATCGACAGGGACCTGAAGTGGGGCAACCGCGTCGCCAGGGCCTTCGCCGGGTCGGCTGGTGTTGGCATTCTCGTGTTGCTTCCGGCCCTGTTGCCTGTGCCGGTGATGCCGGTGCCGTCGGGGCCTGAGGCAATCGGAACGCGTTCTTTCCAGCTCATCGACGCCAGCCGCCAGGAGGCTTACGGGCCGAGCCCTGGCACACCCCGGACCTACATGGCGCAGGTGTGGTATCCGGCCAACCCGACAGAAGATGACGATCCACTGCCGTGGAGCCAGGACTGGGACGTTGTCGCCCCTGCCACCGCTACCAACATCGGGTTTCCCTCATGGACCCTGAATCACACCCGGTACACGACGTCCAACACCTACGACAAAGCTCCCATAATCGACGGGACCTTCCCAGTCATCATCTACAGCCATGGGTGGACTGGGTTCCGCACCATTGCCGTGAACCAGATCGAGAACCTGGTGTCCAACGGCTACATCGTCGTCGCACCCGATCACACCTACGGGTCTGTTGCAACACGGTTCCCCTCCGGTGAGGTAATAACTCACGACGAGAACGCGCTCCCTGACGAGGAGGTAGTGGGGGAGGAGGCGTACCGCAACGCGGCTGCCGAGTTGATCTCGGTGTTTGCGGCAGACCTCGGGCATGTCATCAGCTCGTTGGAGCAGGGGAGAGATGGCCCGTTCGGAATCCTTGCCGAACGAGCCGACTTGACCCGGATCGGTGTGTACGGGCACTCCACCGGTGGCGGCGCCGCCATCCAGCTGTGCCTCACCGACGAGCGATGTGATGCTGTCCTTGGCCTCGATCCCTGGGTGGAGCCGTTGCCCGATCGGATCATCCGAAACTCTCCGGTCCGGCCGTCGCTGTACATGAGGTCGGACCCGTGGCGGGGCACAGAGAACGATGCGGTTCTGCGCGGGCTTGCCGGCCGGAGCGAAGATGTGACCTACTGGCTGGGAGTCGAAGGGGCACATCACAACGACTTCGTGGTGACACCGCTGTTCTCTCCGCTAGCGGCCAGTTTGGGCCTGAAAGGCCCGATTGCGACGGGGCGAATCATCCCGATAGTCGACAACTACCTGCTCGGCTTCTTCGACGTCTTCCTTCTCGGCACTGGGCCTGCGTCATTGGAGACGGTGACCTTCGAGGAGGTTTCCGTGGAGTTGATCTCGCCTTAGGGGCTCTGCCGAGTCTCTCCGGCAACGGTCTGCCCAGGTGATTCACCTCGTTTGATGGCGTCGATGGTCGCACCGATAGTCAGCGCATCGGCTTCCCCGATGATCTTTCCCACCACCACGCCGTTCGCGTCGATGAAGAAGGTCTCCGGAATCCCAAACACGCCGTAGGCGATGGCAGTGCGGCTGCGATCATCGGTCAGGTAGGCGGTGTTCGATGAGGTGCCGACCTCATTCAGCCACTTCCAGGACGTCTCGGGTGACTCCTGATAGGAGACCTGGACGAAGGACACGCCGTCAGTGAAGGCGTCGGACGACGCCACGAGGTCAGCGTGCTCGGCGCGGCACTCGGGACACCAGCTGGCGAAGAAGTTGACCACCACGATCTGGCCGCGCATGTCCACGAGGCTCACCGAGCCGTTGCCGTCCAGCGAATCGAGGGTGAATTCGGGCGCAGCCTGACCGATCAGCGGAGACTCGACCAGCCCCGGGTCGGCGCCAAAGCGCGACGCGAGCACCACGGAGAAGACAACGGCCACAGCCGCAAGGCCGAAGCCTGACCGTCGCAACCACTGGCCTCTCATGCGCAGGCCAATCCTTGCGAAGCGGCAGCCAGGTCGGCTTCGATCAGCCGGCGGGTGTCGTCGGGGAGCTCGTCAGACTCGAGGATCTCAGAGAACAACTCTGTCGCCGCCTCTGGATCCGAGCTGCCACACCACAACACCTGTCCTTTCAGATAGAGCGCTGTCGTCGACTCCGGGGCGATCTCGAGAGCTTGATCGAACATCCCCAGCGCCGCTTCGGTTGCTTGATTGCCGTCCCACGCCATCCAACCCAATCTGACCAGGGCCGACACCGATTCGAGGTCGGTGGCGTTGGCGGATTCGGCCACCGACAGGTAGTGCGGGAAGGCGGCTTGGTAGTCCCCGGCCAGGTAGTACCTCTCTGCCAGGGCCAACCTCATGCCGTTGATCTGAGGGTGGTTGATGTTGGCGGCGATGACCGCCTCCATGGTCTCGTTGGAGACTTCGTCGAGATTCTCGACGCCCAGGTTGGCCACACCCGAGTTTGGGCCCGCACGGTCCTGGAGGAAGAACCCGGCCACCACGACGATCAATCCGAGAGAGCCGGCGAGTATCAGGCCACCGACGAGCATCCGGCCACCGCTCCGAGCCTGACCTGCGGTCGGCACGGCAATCTCCTCACCGGGGTTGCGTTGCCACCACCAGATGACCCCAGCGCCGGAGAGCAGAGCCATCCCAGGAAGTAGCCAGAGCAGAAGGGTGGCTCCGCTTGCCGGCGGGTCGAGAAGCACGGCTCCGGTGTATGAAGAGAGCAGCTCGTCGATGATCGCCTCGTCGGAGAACCCTTCGGCGACACGTTGCTCGACGAGGCCCATCATGTCCCGGGCCATGTCCGCCGGGGAATCGCCGATCGACTCACCCTGGCACACCGGGCATTTGATGATCTGACCGAGATGCTCCACGCGATCGGCATCTGACGGAGCGGTGAGCACAACCACGGCGATAACCAGTCCCCCGACAATGAGAACTGCCACCGACAAGAGGTTGCGCACGCGTTCAGACATCTGCTGTTGTGCGCTCCGATGCTTCTGTTCGCTCACTCTTCCGGGCGCGCATCGACCAGAAGCCGCCGGCGGCGACCACCCCTCCTCCAAGCCAAAGGAGCCAGATCAACGGTGACGTGTCGAAGGCGATGTCGGCCGACTCGGAGTCAAGGTCGATCAGCGAGGCGTATAGGTCGCCACGCGGGTGGGAGATCACGTCGGGAGTGCTGACGCCAGTGTTGCCTCCAAAGAAGTTGGCCGACGGTTCGATGATGCCGACGAACCGGCCATCGCGGAGCACCGTGAGTCGGGCGCCTCGAGTGGTCTTGTGCTGAGTCACCTCTTGGAATGGTGATTCATAGGTGAGCTCGAAGCCGGCGAAGAAGACGGTGTCTCCTGGCTCCATCTCCACCTCGGTGTGTGTGCCCAGATTGGCGGCGAAGGCGATGCCAACCGCAATCAAGACGACTCCGATATGGCTGACTTGACCAGCCCAGAACGCCGTGTCGGCCGCGATGACCTCTTGCAGGCCCCGGCCAAAGCTGCGGCTGTCCTTGCGTGTTCGACGTCTCGCCTGCTCGACGGCGAGCCCTGCAATCACGCCGACCACGAGGGCGCCCAATGTCACCGCGAGCACAACCCAGCCGTTCCTGGTGAGTGCAAGTGCCGTGACCAGGCCCAGCAGCACTGCGACAACGGCCGGTGTTCGGACCCGCCGCCAAACCAGAGATGGGTCCGGATTGCCCCAGGGTGTTGCCGGCCCGAAACCCATCACCAGCAGGAGAAGGAACGAGAGTGGGACGGCCAGACGATTGAAGAACGGCTCGCCGACTCCGACCTGTGTGCCGGTGAAGGCCTCGAGGATCAGCGGATACGTGGTGCCAACCAGCACGATGAAGGCGTAGATGGTGAGGAGGAGGTTGTTGGCGAGGAAGCTGCCTTCCCTGGAAAGGAAAGAGTCGATGCGCGGCGACGTGGACACCACGTGTGCTCTGGTCGCGAACAGCGTGAAGCTGGCGACCAGCACCAGCACCAGGAACCCAAGAAGGGCAGGCCCGATTGCCGACTGAGTGAAGGAGTGCACCGAATTGATGGTCCCGGACCGGGTGAGAAAGGTGCCGAGGATCGTCAATGAGAACGCTGATATGACCAGCACGAAGTTCCAGGCTTGGAGCATGTTCCGTCGCTGTTGCACGAGTCCCGAGTGGAGGAAGGCCGTTGCTACGAGCCAAGGCATCAGAGAGGCGTTCTCCACCGGGTCCCAGGCCCAATACCCTCCCCATGAGAGCACCTCGTAGGCCCACCAGCCCCCGAGCACGATCCCGAGCGTGAGGAATGACCAGGCGACGAGAGTGGAGCGGTGGCTCCTGCGCAGCCACTCCGGCCCCGGCATCGAAATGGCCAGCGCTGCAAAGGCATAGGCAAAGGGCACGGTGAGTCCCACGTAGCCCAGGTAGAGCATGGGGGGGTGAATCGCCATCATGATGTTGTTCTGGAGAAGTGGGTTGGGCCCGGGGCCATTGACAGGTGCATCAGCGGTGGCAAATGGCCACGGGCTTGACTCGAGACACGAGCTGGCCCCGGCCTGGACGCACACCTCGAAGGGATTGGCGACGGTGAGCATCAAACCGAAGAAGAACAGGTTCACTACGCCAAGAACGGCGAGAGCGGCGCTTCCCAGCCGGTCCGGTGAGCGCTCGTAACGCCGGTACGCAAACCAGGTGAACCCGGCCAGCACCAGGCCCCAGAGCACGATCGAGCCCTCGAGGGCTGCCCACGCGGTGGCGACATCGAACGGGAACGGGGTGGCGGTCGAGTGGTGGTTGGCGAGGTACGCCAAGGAGAAGTCGTCGGTGGCAAGGCCGATTTGCATGGCTCCCATGGCCACGATCGAGCCTGCCAAGAGCAAGCGTGCTGGTCCCCTGAGGTCACGCCGGGTATCGGACCGTGTAGCTGACACTCCCCGAGTCACTAGGAGCACGGCCCCCAGAGCGGAGACGATCAGGCCGGCGCTGCCGAGTGTTGCAAGCATCAGGGGCTCTCAGCGGGGGCGTTGCCCTCTTCGGGGACCTCGTAGTTCTCGTCGTGTCGGATGATGGCTGTCTCGGCGCGGAACATGCCCTCGGTCCAGGCACCTTCGAGAAGGACAGGCACCCCTTCGTCGAAGAGAGCAGGTGGTGTGTTGACCAAAACGACCGAGATGGTGGCTCCGCCGTCGGTCACATCGAACCGGAGATCGTCATCTGTCTCCTGGAGAGTGCCGTCCACCACGAGCCCGGCCAGTCTGAACACTTCGCCGTCAGGGAAGTCGGCCCTCTGCTGACTGGCCTCGGTGGGGTACAGGTAGTAGGTGATGTTGGAGGAGAGCCCGGAGATGGTGACGGCGATGACAAGAGCCACCACCCCTCCGATCCCGAAGAGGACGAACTTGCGATGCTCCACGACTAGCTCTGAGCCCGGGCGTGACGGCGGTGGAGATACCAGGCGTAGCCGATGATGATGGCGTAGGTGACGGCGAAGGTCACAAGCACTACCAATGTCTCAGACATCTTTGACCTCGGAGATCTTCGGAGGCTTGACAGCGTCGCCGGCGAGAACTGATTCGGTCTCGGCGCTCTCTTCGGCCTTGGCGACTTCGAGGCGAGCGCTCAACAGTGCGATGTAGAGCAGCGTGAAGGCAGCGACGTTGACCAGCATCGCCACCAGCATCTCGTCCGGCAGCGTTGAGCCGTCGGGCCGAATGGATTGGGTTTGATGGATGGTTCGGAACAAGTTCACCGAGTAGTAGACCAGAGGCACCTGGATCACGGCGATGGCCCCGAGGATTGCCGACCGTCGAGCCCGGATCACCGGGTCGTCGATGGCAGCGCGCAGGGCCAGGTAGGCGAGATACACGAAGAACATCACAGCTGTCGAAGCCATCCGCGGATCGCCCCAGTCCCACGCGATGCCCCACACCGCCTGCCCCCAGATCATGCCGGTCACCAGCCCGATAGCGGTGAACACCACGCCCACCTCAGCAGAGCTGTTTGCGAGCCGGTCCCAACGCTGCCTCTTCCGTGACAGCCACATGATCGAGCCGAAGGCAGTCACGAAGAAGGCGAGGAATGCCAGCCAGAAAGAAGGGACGTGGATGTTGATGATTCGGGCGTATTCACCTTGTAGAGCGTCGGGTGGTGCCGTGAAAGCCATCCACAGCCCATAGGCCAGAGCAATGCCTGCCAGTCCGAACAGGATCTTGGTTCTCGTCATTGCGCCGCTTCCTCGAGAGGTCTCGCCAGGGCCACTCCACCGACCGCCAGGGCAAGCGCACTTGCTGCGAGGAGGAGTACCCAGGGGAGGATACTTTCGTCCCGAGCTAGTGCTTCCAGGCTCTGTGAAGCTCCCATCACCAAGGGGATTGCGAGCGGGGCCACGATCAATGAGGCGAGGTTTGCCCTGTTGCGAAGACCCGCCGTCAGCTCGCCTGCGAGCGTCCCCAGCTCGGCTAGGCCCACGGCCATCAGAGCGGAGGTGACGATCAGGCCCACCGCCCATCCGTCGGGTAGCGAAGGTGCGTACAGCAGCGTCATTGCGACGAGAAGAACGCCCATGAACCCCAAGGTCAGCAGGGTTGCGGACATCACCCGTCCGGTGAATCGGGCCGCCGGGTCGACACCGAGCAGAGCTTGGACGTCTCGTCGCTCGAGGCTGTCCGCTGCCGACTGGCGCAAGGCGATCTGCATGCCGAACAGGATGCTCAGCGCCCAGAAGACTCCGATCCCGATCTCACGGACAACTGACAACTGAAACCCGAGTGCGATGGGGAATACGAGCAAGGCGACAACGGCGAACGGCGTCACCACTTTGAAGACCTCGCCGGCCCTGCTCTCGATGCGGATGTCGGTGCGGGCGACCTCCCAAGCTTGGGCCCAGAAGCTCATTCGCCGGCCCTCAGCTTCCCGGCTTCGAGATGAAGTGTGCGCTGAGCAAGCCGGGAGAGATGGTCCACGTCGTGGCTGACCACAACGGCGGCTCCGCCTTCAGCAACAGTGGACTCGACGATGGCTCGTATGAGATCGACTCCGTTCGAGTCGAGGCCCGACATTGCTTCGTCCAGGAGCAAAAGGTCGGGTCGGCGCAGGAGCAGGTGAGCTGCCTCCACTCGGCGCTTCATACCGTATGAGGCAGCGCTCACGCGTCGATCGGATGCTCCCCGGAGCCCGACTACTTCCAGAGCGTGGTCAACCCGGTTGGGGTCGATTCCGGCGAGCTTGGAGATGTGGATGAGATTCTCGCGAAGGGACAGCTCTGAGATCAGGCCGGGGGCGTGGCCGATCAGCCCGATGCGCGGCCGCACACATCTCACCGCGGGTGATCCCAGTTTTTTTCCAAGAATCGTCCCGGACCCACCATCAGTCGCTTGCAGGGTCGCCAACGCCCGGATGAGAGTGGTTTTGCCGGAGCCGTTGGGGCCGGATATGCCCACGATCTCGCTGGCGCTGACGATCAGGTCGAGCTCGCGGAGCACGGGGCTCCCACCCAGGGATACACCGACTCCCTCGAGGCAGGCAAGGGTGTCCACGACGCGAGTCTCCCTGCGGCACACCTGGCGATCAAGTCGAGTTGGCGAGCAACCTTCTTCCGAGAAGCACAGCAAGGACGCCGACGGCGATGGCGGCAACATAGATCTCGATAGGCCCGCCGCCGAGGCTGGGCCGCATCGGCTCGGTCGCCAGTCTCACCAGTCCCGCCAATGCGAGGGCGACGCCCGACCTCGTCAGTGTCTCCCATCCCAACTTCGACACAGCCCACCCGGCCATGAGAAGCCCGATTGCTGCATACAGCTCCACGGGATGACGGGTGATGTCGCTGCCTGCCTGTGCCCATGCCCAGGGCAAGTCTGACGCAGTTCCCAGGCACGCCCCTCGCCAAAGGCAGCCGGCGTGCCAGCCAGCCAGGCCGGCGAGCGCCGCCGGTGCGATCGCGTCTAGTTGAGCAGGCCTCCACTTCACTCCCCACAGGTAGGCAACTAGTGCGCCAACGGTTGCGGCACCGGTGCTAACGCCACCGCGAACGATGATGATGTCTGCTGGGTTGGACAACGGGCTCACACCCTGACCGATCATGGCCCAGAGACGACCGGCCAGCAGGCCAATCGCTGCCGCCACGATGATCCGGTCTAGCGGCCGGTCCGGCAGGCGCTCTGACCAGAGTCTGATGCCGGCCCACGCGAAACCGACACCGGTAAATGTTGCCCAGAGAAGGGTGAGCTCCACCTATGGGAGATTAAGGATCTCGTCGATGTTGAGAGCCAGTGTTCTCTCGTCGACGACACCGTTGTGGGTCCGAACCAGTTCCCCGTTGGGACCGAAGAAGAATGTGATCGGGGTCCCGATCCCGCCGTAGAGCTGGGGGATCTGGCGATCACGGTCGAAGAAGTGGTCGAAGTCGAGGTCGAACTCGTCCAGGAACGCAAGTGCATCCGTGCGGTTGTCCTGGACAGAGACTCCCACGAACTCGATTTCTGAAGCGTATTTGTCATGGGCGTAGGCGAGCAGTGGGGCCTCGGCCCGGCACGGGAGACACCACGACGCCCATATGTTGACCACCGCCGGCCGATCCACACCGGCCAGGTGGGCTTCAAACTCTGGTACCGAGGTATCGGGCAGCTCATGGGCCGAAGGGACCTCGACCGCCGGGCTCGACGTGCATGCGGCAAGAGCGAGAGCCAGCGCTGCCATGGCGGCCGTCCAGCGGATCTGCTGTCGTTTCGGTCGCATCACAGATGCAAACCAGGGACTCAGTGCCCTTATGCCGCCGATCGAGAGGCTGGTGTCAGCCGCTCTACCGGTGCGACAGGAAGGAACAGCGGCCCTGACGAGTCGACGATCTTGACGGAGGACGCCGAGAGCCAACGCCAGATCGTTGCCACCTCTTCGGCCGTTTGGACGTTGGCAGGCACCGGTGATGTCTCCCTGTCCTCACTGTCTGAGTCCCAAAGGCCCTGGGGTGCTCCTGGGGGTCTTGACTCGACAAACATCCCTTGATCGACCAGGACACGTGAGCCGTCGTCGCTCTCCAACTCGATCAAGCCCGCTCCGCTGAGCGCAACCCAGCCTCGTTTGGCTTCCAACGCCCTCGCCAGGGCATCGTGCCGGTCGCGGAGCCAGCCAGCTTCCTCGAATCGCTGTCGTCGCGCGAGATCCGTCATTCGGTCGGCCAGTGGATCGAGTAAGAGCGCCGGGTTGCCCTCGATGCCATCGATCAAGCGATTGACGATGGCTCCATACTCGACCTGCCCCTGTGTCCCGTCACACGGGCAGAGTGCCACCCCGAGCTGGGCCCCGGCGCACTTGCCGGACCGCGTTCCCGGCCGCCCCGAGCAGCGCCTGATGGGGAGGGCATCCCAGATTGCTGCCACGACCAAGTCGGCCGAGCGTTTCGATCGGAATGGGCCGAGATATGCGATGCCGTCTTCTCTGACCGTTCGAACCACCGAGAGACGCGGGTATCTCTCCTTGGTGAGCTTCACGAAGTGCGATGTCTTGGGTGGCCGGGAACGCCGGTTGTAGCGAGGTCGGTGGGCATGTATCAGCCGCAGCTCCGTGATCTCTGCCTCGAGAGTCGTCGGGCAGACGATGTGCTCGACGCTGTCCAGCTCGCGCATGAGGTTGGCGATGGTTCGCCGCTTGTCGCCATAGAAGTACTGACGCACTCGGGCGCGGAGGTTGCTTGCCTTTCCAACGTAGATGGGAGTCCCATGACGGTCGTTGAAGATGTAGACCCCGGGGCGGCGGGGCAAGTCTTTGGTGAGCTCGATCTTCCCGTAGTGAGATGACCCTCTTGCTCTGGGCAGTTGCAACAGGTCATCGAGGTTGGTCACACCAAGGGACCCCACTCGCTCCAGCAAGCCGTGAAACACATGTGCTGTGGCTTTGGCGTCTTCCAGAGCCCGATGGTTTGGTGTCGTCGGGCTGCGGAAGTGAGCGGCAAGCGTTTGGAGTCGCAGGTTCCGCACCTCGGGGCGCATCATCCTCCTTGCCAGCGCGGCAGTGTCCACTGTCGCATTCTCCAGCCGGCCGTAACCGAGCCGAACAGCAGCTGCGTTGAGGAACGACATGTCGAATCGGACGTTGTGCCCGACTATCACGCTGTCACCCACGAACTCGAGGAATGTCGGCAGCGCCCGCTCGATCTTGGGGGCGTCGATGACCATCGCCTCGGTGATCCCGGTAAGAATCGTTATCGACGGAGGAATCGGTAGGCCGGGGTCCACCAGGGTCTGAAACGACCCAAGAAGATCACCACTGCGGTGTTTGACCGCTCCGATCTCGGTGATCTCGCAGTTGGCGGGAGAGCCGCCGGTCGTTTCCAGGTCGAGAACGCAGAAGGTGACATCGATCAGAGGAGCGGACAAGTCGTCAAAACTCGGTTGGAAGGCCTGACCCAAAGCCCAGCCCAAACTATCGAACAAACGTTCGATGTCAACGTGGTTGTGAGCCGAGCCTCCTGCGTGCGATCTCAGTGACGCCTATCGCCACGCTGACCGAGACGTTCAGCGAATCCACCGAGCCGACCATCGGTATCGACACCGACTGCCGGGCCGCTTCGGTGAGCTCGGAGCTGAGTCCGATGTCTTCGGCGCCGAACGCCAGAGCCACGGGCGGTTCGAGGTTCGCCTCCCACAGCGAATCCGTGCCGTCAGGAGAGAACGCAAGCAACGGGATGCCCTTGGCCGTCAGCCACTCGATCGTCTCTTCGATTCCTGCCGCTGCGAAGGGGATGGAGAAGACGGCGCCGGTGGATGAGCGCAGCACGTTGGGGTTGTGCTTGTCGATACTTTCTCCGATGGCGATCAACGCCGTGACTCCAAGAGCATCCGCTGTGCGGAGGATGGCTCCCAGGTTGCCGGGCTTCTCCAGGTTCTCCACGACGACAATCGCGGGGTCAAGGCCGGGGTCGATACTTGTCAGCCCAACCGGCATTTGAGGAAACACCGCGATGAGGTCTTCGTGGCTCGCCCGATAGCTGGCCCGGTCCATTGCGTCTGAGCTCACGGTCAAGGCATTGGGCTCATTCTCCAGGCGGTGGCCGGGCGTCACATACATCTCGGTTGGCCGTAGGCCGGCAGCTTTGGCGGCGTTGTAGAGACGCTCGCCCTCTACAACGAAGATGTCTTCGGCATCGCGGTGCCGCCGGTCGCGAAGTCGCACCAAACGCTTGATCCGCTCGTTGGAGGGAGATGTGATGTCGGGTGATGACACTGGGCGAGTATCGCACCGTGCTGCTTACAGTCCCGACATGGCTCTCGCAGAAGTGGGAACGTATATGTCGGTGACGGAAGCCAACTTGGTCAAGGCGCGGCTTCTCACTCACGACATCGAAGCCGTGGTGAAAGGGGATGTGGCGTCGGGGTCGATCCCAACAATCGAGGCCATCACCGGGGTGAAGGTCCTGGTGCGTGAGCACGATCTTCCTGCGGCTCTGGAGGCTCTTCAGCGGATGCTGCCGCCCGAATCGGGTTCCTGAGCCCAGTGGTCGCGGTGGATCACTGCTGATAGCGGCTTGGGCGGGCGGTCGAGACTCGATGATCGGCGGTCGGCCGCACCGTGACCCAACGTGATGACGCCGATGGGTGTTTGGTCCTCGGGAAGCCCAAGATGATGGGCCAGGTCGGGCACCGAGTGCACGCCGAGGAACCCAGCGGAAAGCCCTTCGTCCACAGCCGCGAGCAGCACCGCCATCATGGCGGCACCGGCATCGACCCACCAGTACGGGATCGGCCAGTCGATTGTCTCGCCGTTGGGCCCGAGCTTGTCGGGCTCGGAGTAGCGGTCGATGTAGACCTTTTTGCTTACAGATATGACGATGTGAGCCGGGGCCCGAGAGATCCAAGGATCAAAGCCGGCGCCGACATATCCCTCCTCACCGGCCAGCTCCGCGATCTTGTGCCTTTTGTCACGGTCGGTGACCACCACGACGCCAATCGCCTGGCTGTTGCCTGCTGAAGGGGCGCGTAGAGCGGCCTGGGCGACTCGCTCGAGCGCATCCTCCGCCACTGGCTGGTCCTCGTAGTTGCGAACCATGCGACGTTGCTGAAGAACTTCTGAGAATTCCATGGCCACATCTTGTCACCACGAGACGGCATGCTCCACAACAGATGGAGTCATTGCGAAGTTCTTCCCACATTGCCGCTCTCAGATGCAAGACTCGGATCTGGAGATGACGCACACATCGCCACGAGCCGATTCGGCGGTCGTCTGGACCAGAGGTCGCGGATGCTCACTGCTCGCCGAACTTCTCTCGAACCAGGACGCCTCGAGGATCAACGGAGACATAGAGAAGGCGTGCATCGAGCAGAGGGCCGACTTGCTGGTGTCTCGCCGTTTGTCGAGTGGGTTCGACCTGGTCAACGTCGCCGTGCCGGTCGACTTCCAACCCGAGAAGGTGACAAGCGTCGTCGCCACCGTCGCTGGAGGCCCGCATTCGCTGCTGGCCGCGAGGACCGCACAGCAGCTGGGTAGTGCCTTGAACGTCCCAGCCGAGATGGTGTCTGCATCCGCACCCAGAGACAACTCTGCTTCAGCTGACGAGATGATTCGGCTGATCGAGGCGGAGCTGCCGGAGCTTCCGGGGCGAGTTGTCGAAGTCGAGGGTGTCGCCGACCTCGTCGACGGTCTGGACGAGGGTGCGCTTCTGGTTCTTGGAGCACCCGGTGGATCGTTTCTTCAGAGAGCGATGTTCGGGCCGGGTGCACGACTGAGACGAACGGCGCAAGCCGGTGCCGTCGTCGTCCGGAGCGCTCCGGATCGCGTGTTCCGCTTCATGGGCGAGCCCGTCTATGTGGCACCTCTCCGTCAAGCCGATGACACCTTGCGATTCCACTCGGAGAAAACTCTGGCGGTTGCCGACGAGGGCCGGCTGGTGGGCCTGGTGAGAAGAGAGCGACTGACCGAAGCCGGAGGATCTCCTGTCGGAGAGATCATGGAGGAGGCGATATCGGTGCGGGTGGACGAGACCGTGGCCGAAGCATGGGCTCTCGAACCCACTTTCGGTCCCGACCCGATTCCCGTGACCGATGACGATGAGCACCTGGTCGGGGGTTTGTCGTTGTCAGCCACCAGATAGCGACAAGAATCGAGGTCATGAACCGCCGGTTCCCGTTTAGAGGCACCCTCTGGGTTTTGGTTGGCTTGCTGTTCTTCTTTCACGTTGGTGGCGGGTGGTACTACTCCGGTGAGTTGATTGACCGTGCGTTTGTGCCCGACCCGAGGCCCCTCGCGACTCCGTCGGGTGACTTTCAACTCGAGGAGGTGACCTACGACACGCCGCTTGGCCCCATGGATGCCTTCTATCTGCCTGGTTCGGGGGACAGGTGGGTGATTCACGTCCACGGCTTGAGGGCGACTCCAGCGGAGGCGGATCACCTGTTTGCCCCTCTCCAAGAGGCTGGGTATCACCAGCTGTCGATCACCTACCGCAACGACGACAGGCAACCTCTGGATCCCTCGGGGTACTACCGGTATGGAGCCACCGAGCACGAAGACGTCGAGGCGGCCATGGCCTACGCCTTGGACAACGGCGCCGAGTCGATTGTCTTCTCCGGCTTCAGCACCGGTGGATCCCACATCCTCTCGTTTGTGTACACCAACAACCTCGATGACATCGACGGGATCGTCCTCGACTCGCCGAACATCGACATGGGCACCACCGTCGACTTTCAGGGCAGCATGGAGGAGCTTCCGATTCTCCCTCTCAACGCTCCGAGGACCCTTTCCTGGATGGCGAAGTTCTTCACCGCTCTCCGTATAGACGTGAACTGGCGGTCGATCGACTACGTGGAGGGAGCGGACACCTCGCTGCTCGTGCCGGTTCTCGTCCATCACGGGACCGATGACGACTCGGTCCCGATTCGCACCAGTGTCGAATTCGCAGAGGCCAACCCCGCACTGATCACGCTGATCCAGGTGCCGGGTGCCGGCCACGTCGGCTCGCATGAAGTCGACCCAGACGGCTACGTCGAAGAGGTTTTGGCTTTCCTCGACGGCTTGGGTGCCTGACCAGGACTTATCCTGAACGACATCTCGACTTCGCGAACTTGTCACACCCGCTTCTTAGGTTGTTCGGCGAGGAGAAAACATGCTGATTGATTGCGAACAATGTGCGATGCGTGACACCAGCGCCTGTGACGACTGTGTCGTGACTTGCTTGTTGTCAGACGGCCCACACGAGGTGAGTGACCAGGTCGCCGACGCTCTGGTCAACCTGGCTGACGAGGGGCTCGTCCCGAGATTGCGCTTGATCCCTGCCGAGCGCCGGGTGTCGTGACGATTCGCTGGCGAGAAGCTTGATCACAATTACGCTCGACACCAATGGTGGCCGTCTACTCCATAGCGCTCCTCGGCGGTTTGCTTGCTCTGATCACCACAGTGCTCGGAGCGGCCCTTGCAGAGAGCCTGGACAAGCCGGCGATCGACGTCGTCGGCAAGCTCGGGTCTAGAGGCAAGACGCTCATAGGCGCAGTGGCGGGTTTCGGGATGGGCGGCATGGCCGCTGAGTTCTCACCACTCGATCTCGGCTGGCAAGTCGTTCTGTCGATCGCCGTTGCCGCGGCCGGCGTCGGAGCGCTGTGGGCGAGGTTCTCAACCACGCGGAAACATTTGCTGTGATCTTCGTCTCGGACGTTCATGGAGCCTCCAGTGCTCTGAGCAGGCTTTTGAGACTCGGGCGGCCAACAGTCATATTGGGTGACCTGGTCAATCTCACCGATTACAGGACGGGGGAAGGTGCCATCGCCGACGTTCTCGGGATGGATTTTGCTCGACAGAGCGCCCGGGCAAGGGCGTTGGGTGATTTCAGGGGGATGCGATCGCTGTGGGTTGACCATGCAGGGGCCAACGGAGACGAGATCCGGGCACAGATCGGGTTGGCGCTGGCATCGCAGTACGAGGAGATGGGCGAGGCGATGCGGCGTGGGACCGGTTTCGTGATCCATGGCAATGTCGATCGCCCGGCGAGGCTGATCGAGGCTGTGCCCGACTCGATGAGTTATGCCCATGGTGTCGTCATCGACATGGATGGGATCAGGATGGGTCTGATCGGCGGTGGCGTGGAGACTCCGATGGCAGTCGAAGGCGAGGTAACAGACGAGGAGATGTCACGGCTTCTCCGTCAGATAGGAGACGTAGACGTGCTGGCCACCCACGTCCCTCCCGCAGTGAGGTCGTTGCGCCGCGATGTGATCACCGGTCGTGACGAGCGCGGGTCGGGCCCTATCCATGACTATCTGCTGGAGACCCAGCCCCGCTTTCACTTCTTCGGGGACGTCCATCAGGCGCAGGCATCACAGTGGCGTATAGGCAGGACGACCTGTCACAACGCCGGATATTTTCGGGCTACGGGCCGCTATCTCGAGCTGGTCGATGGAATCGTCCAGGTCCACAGCCTGGGCTAGCCTCGACGGGGAAGATGACCGATCGAACCTTTGCGACACTGGAGATCGACGCGGCCCCTGAGCCTCTGTATGACGTTGCCGCGGATGTGGCCTCGTATCCCGAA
The DNA here is from genome assembly GCA_028285585.1 of Acidimicrobiia bacterium. Taxonomy (GTDB): domain Bacteria; phylum Actinomycetota; class Acidimicrobiia; order Spongiisociales; family ZC4RG35; genus CAXMPK01. The sequence continues at coordinate 190,211 of JANQOU010000002.1, read as the reverse complement.
TGGGCAAGCGGTGTCAAAGCGGTCGAGGTTGTCGAGAACAACCCCGACGGGACTGTGGCACGGGCCCGCTTCGTGCTCGACATAGGGATCAAAGAGATCCGGTACGTACTCCGATACACCCACGACCGGCCATCGCTGCTCAGCTGGGTTGCTGAAGACAGCGACGATCTCAAGTCCCTCGAAGGCTCTTATCAGTTCACGTCGGGTGACGGCTCCACCGAGGTCGTCTACTCGCTGATCGTGGAGCCCAACTTCAGCTTCCCCGGGTTCCTGAGACGCCAGGCCGAGAAGCAGATTGTCACCACCGCATTGCGTGGCTTGAGGAAACGAGTCGCCGAAGGCAGCTGAACATGAGGATCGTCCTCGTCACCGGCAAGGGGGGAGTGGGCAAGACGACAGTTGCCGCATCTACTGCCCTGGCCGCCGCCGACCTCGGGCACCGGACTTTGGTCACGTCGACAGACCCGGCTCACTCGCTCGCGGACGCGATTGACGCTCCGCTCGACGCCGAGCCGACTCCGATTGCAGCCGGCCTCGACGGCCAGCAGATCGACACCCAGCGTCAGCTGGATCAGTACTGGGGGTCTATCCGCACCCAGCTCATGGACGTGCTCGACTGGGGTGGAGTCGCAGGGATCGAAGCCGAGGAGTTTCTGATTTTCCCCGGCATGGACGAGCTGTTTGCACTGCTCGAGGTCAACAGGCACGCGAGGTCTGGCAACTACGACGTCGTCGTCGTTGATTGTGCTCCGACTGCTGAGACACTCCGGTTGCTCTCACTGCCGGAGGTCTTGTCCTGGTACTTCGAGAAGGTGATGCCCACCGAGCGCCGACTCATGCGCGCGGCACGCCCGTTGCTCTCCCGCCTCACCGACCTGCCGATCCCTGAGGACGAGGTGTTCAGCGCTGCCCAGTCGGTGTTCGAGTCAGTCGATGGGGTGAAGGAGCTGATGTCGAACCCGGAGGTGACTTCTGCTCGTCTCGTTGTCAACCCAGAGAAGATGGTGATCGATGAGGCTCGTCGCACCTACAGCTATCTGGGCCTCTTCGGCTACGGCGTCGACGGCGTCGTCGTCAACCGTGTCTTGCCCGACATCGTCGCCGACCCCTACTTCGAGAGGTGGAGAGCCATCCAAAAGGGGCACTTGGAGGTTCTCGAGGACGCCTTTGCCGATGTTCCCCGGCTCAGGCTTCGCTTGTTCGACGACGAGATGGTGGGCCTGGATCGGCTGAGGATGATGGCGTCCGAGCTGTATACCGACGCCGACCCGGCCTTCGACTTCTCGGCCACCGCTCCGTTCCGCATCAAGGAGGGCGAGGAGGCCGTGACCATGGAGTTGGATGTTCCTCACGTGGACAAATCTGATCTATCGGTCTCGAGACATGGCCACGAGCTGCTGGTCCAACTCGGCCCCTATCGGCGGTCGTTCCTTCTCCCAGACGCACTCCACCGCCGAGACGTCACCCGAGCCCGTCTCGAGGACGGGGTTTTGTCTGTCACCTTCGGCACGCCGGAGGGCGAGTAGTGACCGATCGGTCAGAGACGATGCGTGCGGTGAGCAGGGCTGGGCGTCGAGCAACGTTTCACCTGCTTCAGGCGGCCGTGGAAGGCCTCAAGGCCATCGAAGCGATCTTGGACGAAATCGGCGGCATAGGGGAGAAGGGTCGCGAAAATGGCCCTTCAACTCGTAGCGAGAAGATCGAAATCGAATGACAGAGGACTCCAAGAAGGTTCGGCCCGATGACGTGATGCCACCTGACGGGTCGAGCGTCCAGAGGCAACGTTTTCTGGCCGACGCCGCCCTGATGCTGCCGAATCTCGTCAAGCTGATCAGCCGTCTCCTTCTCGATCCGCGGGTGCCCCGCCGGGCGAAGATCACCCTCGGCCTCGCCGCCGCATACGTGGCAAGCCCGTTGGACCTGATCCCGGACATGATTCCAGTGGTCGGGTGGGCGGACGAGCTGATCCTGATCATGTTCGCAATCGACTCTCTGATAGACCGGGCCGGAGAAGAGGTCGTCGAAGAGCACTGGGACGGGCCGGGCGACTTGTTGTCGCTGGTGCGCGAAGGGGTTGGTCTCTCTCGCCAAATCCTCCCCAAGCGCTTTGGCGCGGCAATCGATCGTCTCTACGGCTGATAGAGCAAGCCGGCGCCGGCTGCCTACGATCCTTTTATGGCTTTCTCAGACGGGACTGCGGACTTTCGCTCGGACACAGTCACGCGCCCGACCCCCGAGATGCTCGAGGCCATGGCCGCAGCGCCTCTCGGTGACGACGTCTATCGCGACGACCCCACAGTCAATGCCCTTGAAGAGGAAGCTGCCGCCGTTGTGGGCAAGGAAGCGGCGATCTACGTGCCCACCGGGACTATGGGGAACCAGCTGGCCGTCATGTTCCACACAAACCCCGGAGAGGAAGTCCTAGCCAATGCTGAGAGCCATATCAGGTCGATCGAGGCTGGTGCTCCTCAAGCGTTGAGCGGTGTCGGGTTCCGGACGGTCAGCCGTCCCGGAGGTGCCATCGAAGTCGAGGATGTCGAGTCGGCTATGGATCTGGTCGGGATGTTCCCCCGCATCGGCCTCATGACATGGGAGAACACCCACAACTGGAGTGGCGGGCGCGTCGTGCCCTACGAGACGATGGAGGCCACGTCGGCGGCTGCCCGCTCGCACGGGTTGGCGGTCCACATCGATGGTGCTCGGATCTTCAATGCTGTGGCGGCGACAGACATACCGGCCGACCGGTGGGCGGCTCACGCAGACACGATCCAGTTTTGCTTCTCGAAGGGTTTGGGGGCGCCGGTCGGATCGATCACCTGCGGCCCGAAGGACACGATCGACGAGATCAGGTACCTGCGCAAACGCCTGGGAGGCGGGATGCGTCAGGCAGGTGTCATTGCTGCCGCGGCTCGAGTGGCGTTGGCCGGACGCGACCGCCTGGTCGACGATCACAAGCTGGCGGCAAAGCTCGCCACCGGCTTCGCCGAGAAGTTCCCTGGCTCGATCGATGTCGATCTCGTCGAGACCAACATCGTCAAAATGAGCTTCGACGCCCTGGGCATGACCTGGCAAGAAGTTGACACCCGGCTGGACAGCGCGGGGATCAAGGCAAGCCCTCCTTCAGCCGGCAGGTGGCGAGTCGTCACCCATCGAGATGTGGGCCCGGCCGACGTCGACCGGCTCCTCGCCGCCCTCTCGTAACCAGGCTCCCGGTTTCAAAGTCGGATATCTCGTGAGCTTTGCAGTCCTTTTTCCCGGGCAGGGAAGCCAATTCGTCGGAATGGGGTCCGACTTGTTCGAGGCACGCCCTGACCTGCTTGGCGATGCTGCCGACGAAGCTCTTGGGTGGTCCCTGCGATCGATGTGTCTCGATGGCCCCGAAGACGAGTTGACTCTGACGCAGCATGCTCAGCCGGCGCTTTTTGCCCTCGGCTATGCCCTGTGGGATGAGGTGCGCAGGGCCATCCCGCAGCTCCCATCCGGCGCGGCCGGGCACTCGCTGGGCGAGTACACAGCGCTGACTGCAGCCGGAGTGCTCGACTTCCACACTGCGCTGTCCGTTGTCGCCGAGAGGGGGCGGGCTATGGCGGCGGCGGCCGATGCGGAGGCCTCAGGAATGGCCGCGGTGCTCGGGGCCGACCTGGAGAAGGTCGAGGAGATCACCGAGTCGAGAAGATCCGACGGCGGAAGGCTTTATGTGGCCAATGTCAACGCACCGGGGCAGGTGGTGGTCGCCGGCGCTTCCGGGGACATCGATTGGCTGATGGCAGAAGCTCGAATCCTGGGTGTGCGCAGAGTCGTCGAGCTCAAAGTCGCCGGTGCCTTTCACACTGAGTTCATGGAGCCGGCGGCAGACCGAGTCGCTGCAGCATTGAGTGGCATAGCGATGGAGGAACCGGTTTTTCCCGTGTGGTCGAACACCACGGCGGCACCACACAGATCGGGCTCGATCGAAGAGACGCTGTCGGCGCAGGTGGTCTCCCCGGTGCGCTTCTCGGAGTCACTGGAGCAGATGGCCGGGACCGGCGTCGAGATCTTCATGCACGTCGGACCGGGTGATGTGACCGCAGGCATGGCAAAGCGGACAGTGAAGGGGTCGGAGACCATCGCGATCTCGAACATCGACGACATCGCTGCCGCGGCGGACCTCATCGTTACCATGGATCGTTCAGGAGAAGCTGATGAGGAACGCTGAAATCACAGGATGGGGCAAGTGCATGCCCCCCAACGTGCTGTCGAACCACGATCTCGAGCAGCTTGTCGACACCTCTGACGAGTGGATCACGTCGAGGACGGGCATCAAAGAGCGTCGTATCAGCCACGTGGAGGCTTCTGAGCTTGGTGCGGTGGCTGCCAAGCGGGCCCTTGCCGCGGCGGGCAAAACGGCTGAAGACGTGGATCTGATCCTTGTCGCCACCTGTTCAGGAGATTCGATCATCCCTGCCACGGCCTCGCTGGTCCAGAAGCACCTGGAGGCATGGAACGCGGCTGCGATGGACATCAACGCAGCCTGCTCTGGATTTGTCTACGGGCTCGTCACCGGCACGAGCATGATCAGCAGCGGCGGGTACGAGACGGTCTTGATCGTCGGCACCGAGAAACTCCACTACATCATGGATTTCACCGACCGGAACACGTGTGTTCTCTTCGGTGATGGAGCAGGAGCCGTGGTCCTCGAAGCCACGGAGGACGATGCCGGTCTCCTCGCCTCGGACCTGGGCATCGACGGATCAGTCGGCCACATTCTCGAGGTTCCAGTTGACGGCTCACACGGTGACCGGACGCACCCTGACCCACAGATGTGCGGCATCTCGATGGAAGGCCAGGAGGTCTTCAAACGCGCCGTCACCAAGATGGGCGAGTCGTCAACGATCTCCTTGGAGAAAGCCGGCATCGCCCTCGAAGAGGTGGATCTGCTCATCCCCCACCAGGCCAATGTGAGGATCATCGACGCCACCGCGCGGCGGCTTGGCCTGGACGAAGGCAAGGTCTTCGTCAACATCCACTCTTACGGCAACACTTCGGCAGCGACCATCCCTGTCGCATTGACCGAGGCGCTCGAGCAAGGTCGCATCCAGCCGGGTTCTCTGATCGTGTTCGCTGCCTTCGGTGGCGGGCTCACTTGGGGGTCGGCTGTTTACCGCTGGGGCAAGCGGATCGAGCCCATCGCCGAGAGTGACGCTCAGCTTCCGCCAACGGATCTCACGACGATGGACTTGCTTCAGCCGAACTTCGACTTCTTCGGCTTGCCGGAGAAGATGGCGTGAGTGAGGTGATCGAAGGCAGAGTTGCACTCGTCACAGGCGCCAGCAGAGGCTTGGGGCGAGCGATGGCGTTGCAACTTGCTGCGGCAGGCAATGCCGTCGCGGTGAACTACGCAAGCAACGAAGAGGCGGCCAACTCCGTCGTCAGCGACATCGAGAGCGCCGGTGGCAGGGCGTTGGCAGTCAAGGCAGACGTTGCCGACGAGTCGCAGGTCGATGATTTGTTCTCAGTCGTGACTGAGAAGTTGGGGCCGGTGACCGTCCTGGTCAACAACGCGGGTGTCACCAGTGACAATCTGCTCCTTCGCATGAGCCCACAGGAGTTCGATGATGTCGTGGCGACCAACCTGCGCTCGACGTACCTGTGCACTCGCGCCGCGCTCCGGCCCATGCTTCGGGAGCGGTGGGGGAGAGTGGTGTCGATTGCATCCGTCGCCGGGATCACCGGCAACGCCGGTCAGGCGAACTACGCGGCCTCCAAAGCGGGGATGATCGGCTTCACCAAGTCCATCGCCAAGGAGGTGGGGTCGCGAGGAATCACAGCCAACGTGGTGGCACCGGGTTTCATCACGACTGACATGACCGACGCGCTCGGTGAAGACGTGAAGGACGCTGCCTCGGACTCGATCACTTTGGGAAGGTTCGGGACACCGGATGAAGTGGCCGCACTGGTTGCCTTCCTTGCCTCGGAGCAGGCCTCATACATCACCGGCCAGGTGATAGCCGTCGATGGTGGCATCGCCTTGTAGATTCCACCGACCAAACAAACAGGAGAAACAATGGACAGAAACGAAATCGCAGAGCGCCTCACAGGCGTCTTGGTCTCCGAGCTCGGCCTCGAGCAGGACAAGATCAAAGACGAGGCGCACTTCGAGGAGGACCTCGATGTTGACAGCCTCGGCGTCGTTGAGCTTCTCATGGCACTCGAGGACGAGTTCGACGTGAAGATCCCAGACGAAGAGGCCGAGTCCATCGTCACGGTTGGTCAGGCAATCGATCTGGTCCAGGGCAAGCTCGGAGGCTGACCGATGTCGTCCGAGCGACGACGAGTCGTCGTCACCGGGATGGGGGCTATCACCCCTCTTGGGCAGGACGTCGATTCAACCTGGGCTTCACTGAAGAAAGGGTTGTCAGGTGTCTCTGGCATAACCCTCTTCGACGCGTCCGAATACAAGACGAGGATCGCCGCGGAAGTTGACGGCTGGGACACGTCTGAGCACTTCGACAAGAAGGAGGCGAGGCGTCTCGATCGATTTCTCGAGTTCTTCGTGGTGTCGGCGCGACAGGCCCTTGCTCAGGCCGGCCTGGACTTCAGGGACGACGAAGAAGCCGCTTCTCGAGCAGGGGTGATGGTGGGAGCAGGCTTTGGGGGGATGGGCTCTTTCATCGAGGAGATAGAGACACTCTCCGAGCGCGGCCCGGGGCGGGTTTCGCCAACGGGGGTCCCCAAGATCATCCCCAACATGGGCGCCGGCCTGGTGTCGATCGAGCAGAACCTCACCGGACCTGTCTCTTGTGTCGTAACCGCCTGCTCTGCATCTGCGAACGCTATCGGTGACGCCGCCGAGATCATCCGCAGGGGTGCCGCCGATGTGATGGTTGCCGGCGGAGCCGAAGCCTCGATCACGAGTTTTGGCATCGCGTCGTTCAGCCAAGCCCGAGCCATGTCGACCCGCAACGATGCTCCCGAAGCCGCCTCACGACCCTTCGACCTCGATCGAGACGGGTTTGTCATGGGAGAGGGTGGAGCTTCCCTTGTCCTGGAGTCATACGAGCATGCTCAGGAACGCGGGGCAGAGGTGTTCGGTGAGATCAAAGGATATGGGATGTCCGCCGATGCCTACCACATAACACTGCCCAGACCAGGCGGCATGGGGGCGGCCCGGGCGATGAAAGCCGCTCTCCATGACGCAGGCCTTGACGGCGGGAGCATCGGGTATGTCAACGCCCACGGGACCTCCACCGAGGCAAACGACTCGACGGAGACGGCTGCCATCCACATTGCTCTCGGTGACAGCGCTCGAGATGTTGCCGTCTCATCCACCAAGTCGATGACCGGCCACCTGCTGGGCGCCGCGGGAGCTGCTGAAGCCGTGTTCTCTCTGAAGGCCCTGGACGAGCAGGTGCTGCCGCCCACCATCAACCTCGACACTCCGGACCCCGATTGCGATCTCGACTATGTGCCCAACGAGGCCAGGGAGGCGAGGTTCGACCATGTCATGTCCAACTCGTTCGGGTTTGGCGGGCACAACGTGTCACTCGTGTTCAGCAGGGCCTGACCGGCCTTCCCTCTCGTTCCACTCGGCGAGGCTCCGGTAGACCAGGACGAGCACCAGCGTCACCCCGACCATCACCCCCAAGAAGGACACGATGGAGACGAGTGCCGCCCAACCGCTGCACCCGGCTCCGTCTTGGCGGCAGCTGACGTCGGTGACCACCCATCCCAGCACCCCGGCCAACACCCCCAAAGCCAAGGCAGGTATGGCAATCCATGGGTTGGGGCGGCGACGCCTCACTTCCGCTTGCCCCGGTCGTCCAATTGTGCCGCGTCGAGGATCTCAGTCGGTGTCAACTCTGGGGGAATCGAGTAGCCGGTCCCTGCTTCGACTGAAGGATGGACGGCGAGGCTCACCGACGGGTGCCATGCGACGACGGCCACTGCCACTCCGGCAACTGCAGAGGCCAGCGACCCCGGGAGGCCGATGAACGGCGACAACGCCAACGCCAGAGCCGGCCAAGCAAGTCGAACAGTCACGACGCTGCCGGTGACCGCTCTCGAATACAAAAAGGCGGCTATCAGAGCACTTATGGAGACGAGAGCAGCCGCCCATGCCTCTCCATCGCTGTTCGTGATGCCAATCACAAACGGGGTCGAGATCAGCATCAGCGGCACCATCACCGCTCGAGGCGGGGGACCTGCCGCAGATGGGAGCTTGCGCACTCGATCTGTGACACTCGGCAAGTACAGCGAGGCGGAGGCCAGAGCCGTTGCGGCCAGACCGGCGACCCACCAGGCATCGATCGGCCTGATCGCCGCCACGGCCAGGCACGAGGCCAGCGTCATGAGTGCGAACCGGCGAGCCCACCTGCCACCAGACAAGACGATGCCGACAGTCGCAACCGCTGCCATCGACACGAGACCGCTGCCGACGAGCAAGATGGAGACGCCATCCAAGGGCGCCGGATCCGCGATGAGTCCCAGCAGCCAGACGACGGCGGCTATCAGCGTCGAAGAAACTATGAGCGGCGACTTCACGTGCGAAGTCTGCCAGCCGGTCTGGTCAAGCCGAAGTTGGTTGAGTCGGGTCGTCGTCGGGGACCAATCGGAGATCCGACCTCTCGCCGAATCGCGGCGACTCGCCTGGCTCCCAAACCGTCTCCACCTTCCACGTGTCGCCGGGGCGCATCGAGACCACGGCACCGTGCCCGAGTTGGTCGCGATGCAAGTCGGTCATGGGCGCTCCAAGCAGCCGGAGCCTGCCCGCCTGAATGGCGTCCTGATGGGAGACGATCACGACATCGCCGTGCGGATGCTCCGCGTCCAGCCTTCGAGCCACATCTGCAACTCTCTCTGACAAGGCATCCAGCGTTTCGTCACCAAACGTGACATCTCCTGGCTTGTCGAGGTAGGTCTCCAGCTCGCCGGGGAAGGCGTCTGACACATCGGGCCACCGATGGCCCTTCCAACGCTCGATGAGCAGCCAATCGGAGAGGCCGGCATCGACTCTGACCGGCACTGAAGAACGCGCGGCAATCTCCTCGGCTGTTCGGAGAGCTCGTTCGAGCGGAGACGACCAGATTGCCACCACAGGTCGGGGACCGAGGTAGCGGCCGACGCGACGAGCCTGTTCGAGGCCGTGGGGCGAAAGGCCAAACCCGGTCATCGACCCGACAACCAGTTGGTCAGGATTGTCCACTTCCGCGTGACGGACCAGATGTACCAGGGCAGCCATGACGCCAGTTTGGCCCTTGTCGTCCCAAACACTGGGTAACTTCGCAGCGGTATGTGGTCCGAGCCGATTCTCCACGTCGACATGGACTCGTTCTTCGTCGAGGTAGAGCGGTTGAGCGACCCCGGCTTGCGCGGCCTTCCCGTAGCGGTGGGAGGGACCGGGCGCCGCGGCGTCATCGCGAGTGCCTCCTACGAAGCACGCGAGTACGGAGTGAGATCCGCACAGCCAACCGGGACCGCACGCCGACGTTGCCCGCACCTCGTCGTGGTGCCTCCTCGTCACTCCCTGTATTCGGAGATCTCAGCCGAGGTGTTCGGCATCTTTCGGGGCTTTACGCCGATGGTGGAGGGAGTGAGCCTGGATGAGGCTTTTCTCGATGTGTCCAGCTTGCGTCTCCACTATGGCGACCCACTCGAGATCGGGACGAGCATCAGATCGACCATCCGGGAGCAGTTGGACCTCCCGGCGTCGGTCGGGATCGCCGCGACCAAATTCGTCGCGAAGCTCGCATCAGAAGCGGCCAAGCCCGACGGTCTCCGGCATGTTCCTCGCTCACAACAGCAAGAGTTCCTCACGCCGCTGCCCGCCCAAGCGCTGTGGGGTGTCGGGCCTGCCACGCTCGCAGGGCTAGCCCGGCTCGGTGTGACGACAGTCGGCGAGATCGCCGAGATTCCCGAGGCGACGCTGGCGACTGCTCTTGGAGGATCCCTCGCGTCGCACCTCCAGCAGTTGGCTAGGGGCGAAGATCCCAGAGAGGTCGAGCCGGATCAGGCGGCAAAGTCGATTTCCGTGGAAGAGACCTATCAGCAGGATCTGACAGGTCGTGAGACGATGGAGACCGCCGTGCTTGCCCATTCGCAACGATTGGCAGGCCGGCTCAGGCGCTCCGGGTTGAGAGCCAGGACAGTCACCGTGAAACTCCGGTACGAGGACTTTGAGACCCCCACCAGAGCCAAGACTGTCGACGCCCCTATCGCTGCGCAACGCGAGATCTACGCCATAGCCCGATCCCTTCTGGGTGAACTCGACACCGATCGGCCGGTGCGGCTAATCGGCTTGGCGGCTTCCGGCCTGAGTCCGGAGTCGGCGCCGGCGCAACTGGGGTTGGGTGAAGAGACCGGGTGGGAGGCGGTGGATGATGTCGTCGGCGACATCAGGGACAGGTTTGGGGACTCGGCTGTGGCACCGGCGCGCCTGATCTCGGATGAGGACGCGACCCGAGAACCTTGATGACTGAATCGCTAGCCGGTGTATTGTTTGCAAGGGCCCGAGAGATTCCGGGGCGACAGGTGATTCGATGCCACTAGATGACAACGAGCAGAAGATCCTCGAAGAGATAGAGCGACAGTTCTACGAGGAAGACCCGGAGCTGGCCCGGGCTGTCAAGCGGATCGAGCGCCCGCCCCGCGTAGGTGTCCGACTCTCGCTCTTGGGCGTTGTCCTTGGCCTCGTGATCGTGATCGCCTACGTCTCCACGACCTGGGTGGCAGTGCTCGGGTTCGGCATTCTCGTGGCGTCCGCCACCTCTTTGGTGAGTGGTTTGCGGGTTCGGGGGGCTCTCTCGGACCAAGCGGACACCGATGAAGAACCAGCCGAGTAGAACCTCCTAAACCTCGCTGCTCCTCGGTCTCGCGAAACCGCTATTGTTCCGGCCCCTGCCGGTGTGGTTTCAACGCTACGGCCGGGACGGAGGAGTGGATCGGGCCCTTGCCGCGGGCCCGAGTTGAAGGTTTAGAAAGGACAACGTGGACGCATTCACGGCCGAGCAAGCCTGCCGGCTAAGCCATTGCACCCACCACCAGTTGCGTTACTGGGATCGGGTCGGGCTTGTCAGTCCCTCTGTCCAAAACTCCGGAGGCCGTCCCGGTGTGCGCCGTCTCTACAGCTTCCGAGACCTGGTTGCGCTCAGAGTCGTTCGCAGCCTTCTCGACAACGGCATGTCACTCCAGCGGGTCAGACGAGCCTGGGACTACCTACGTCGTGAAGGTGGCATGGATGAGCATCTTGCCGACGTCAAACTGGTCACCGACGGGCAGTCGATATTCAAGGTCTCCAGCGATGAAGGAGAGCTCATGGATGCGCTGCGCCAGGGCCAGCTGGCCTTCTTCGTGGCGATAGACGAGATCACCCGTGAGGTCGAAGAGGATGTCACTCACTTCGAACTGGATCGCGACCGTTTCCTCACAATGCTCAAGCGTGTCGAGGAAGACGTCGTCGAAGAGCGGCAAGTCGCCGAGGGCTAGCGCCGCCAGAGGGATCTTGGGTTGACCGCGGCCAACAGACGCCGCGACCGCTCGTATCGGCTCTCGTACCAGGTCTCGACTCCGTAGAGGTCGCTGTCTCGAGCAGCTGTCTCACGCCCTCCGTAGACGGAGGCAGAGTAGGCAACAGCCACCGGGACCAAAGCGTCGTCTTTGTCGCGAGCGAACTCGAGAGGGGTCTTGGTTGCCGGCACGGGCTCTCCAATGTCCTCGAGCCGGTCGACGATCTCGTCCCAGAGGGCTGTTATGTCACCGTCCCGGATGAGGGCGGCTCGACGTCGCAATCTTGCCCTTTTGAGCAGCGGAACCGCGAGAACCAGCAGTCCCGCGACTACAGGTGCCAGCAACCACCAGTTGATTGCACTGGGGGTAATCGGGGTCGGCTCGTCGAGTAGTTCCGGCTCGAGGAACCCCGGGCTCTCCGGGGATGTCGGGGCCTCGACCGCCGGTTGAGCCGTCTCCACCTGCGGTGTGAACCCGGCCGTGATGCTCGTGGGCTGTGTCTCACCGCGAGGAGTGGGATCGAACTGAACCCATCCGAACCCATCGATGAAGACTTCGACCCAAGCGTGGTAATTGATGTCGCGAATCGACACATAGCGCGCTCCGTTGGACGCCACGTTCACGTCTCCCGGGGTGAATCCGATCACCACTCGGCTCGGGATGTCCATTGTGCGAGCCATCGCAGCCATGGAGAGTGCGAATTGCTGGCAGTAGCCGCGTCGGTAGGAGCCGTGGGCAGGGTCGTTCAGCCAGTCGTCCAGGGACTCGATGTCCTGATCGTCGGCGACGTCGAGGTCGTAGGTGAAGCTGCCACTGTCCCTCAGCCAGTGCTGCAACATCCAGGCTCGCTCGAAGTCCGTGGTCGCTCCTGCCGTGACCGAGCGAGCCCTCGTGCCTATGGATGCGGGCATGTCCGCGGGCAGCTGTGTGAAAGCGTCGAGTTCGTCCGAGGTGAGAGTCAGGTCGCTCGGGGCGGGGGAGGGCTGGTGATCGAAGCGACCCTGCTCAGCTGCGTTGGCGAAAATTCCGCTCAGCTCTCCGTCAGCGCCTGTGGCCAGGGCCCCCAGGTCGGCGTTGCTGTTCGCGTGCAACGCTCGCACCTGATAGATCTGGCCGTCGCTGAAGTCGGGGCTGATGAAAACGGAAGAGTCGGCACCGAAGTGGAAGTCCTCCGGCCGGATGGCACTGTCTTCGGTGGTGCGCTCCATGGCAAGGGGCACGCCACCGACAGGCACGACACCGCTTTGAAGCCCCGTGTTGAGCACCTTGTGCACCCACTCTGTGGTTGTCCCTTGGTAGTAGGCAGACCTGGTCCCCATCGCCTGGCCGTTCTGGTACCTGAAGACGCTTCGGTCCGTGGTGCTCCAACGGATGCCGTTGAAGCTGTCCAGAGTCTGAAGCCTGAGGTACGTGCGTGCCAGGTTGGGGGTCTGCTCGCCGACGTACACCTGGAGAATCTCCACGTTCTGACGTTCGATCAGAGCGGCGCGGAGATCGACGAATGGGTCGAGCCGGACACCGCTCCCGCCTACCCCGAAGTCTCCACCGCCCCCTCGCCAAGGCAAGTTCCCGTATTCGGACACCGTTCCCACGGCGTTGTTCGCCGTCATCACGGCAACGACTGCCACCAATGAGGCCATGACTGCGCTGGCCGCCGTGCTCCGCGCCGGTTTTGGCCGTCCGTCGAGATCACGGGCCCGGCCCGACTCTTGTCGTCGTTCCAAAGCCATCGCGATTGCGGCGATGGCGAGCATCCCCCCGGAGGCAAGCATCCATCCGAGGCCGGCTTGGAGGCGGTCCAGGATCGCAAACTGGAGATATAGGACTATCGACGGCAGCACCATCGCCATGGCGGGCCCGGTGGTGTATCCCCAGGTGTAGAGAGCGCCAACGGCCCATGCGACCACGGCGAGGATCGCGATGATCCCCGGAGTCGGGTCGACCGGCGGCACTCCGTGCCGGATCAAGGCGAGCGCTCGGTCCATGACAGCACCCAGCGGCTCGAGTGTCTCGGGGCCGGGGACCACCAGGGCGATGAGCTCGGTGGGCACCGCGATTCGAAGGAACAAAACGAACCCGAGCACCACGAAGGTGGTCGTCGCCAGCCAGGTCCTCATCGTCGTTTGTCGCAGCAACCACCAGACAATCGCTCCGAGAAAGGCGGAGGCCACCAGTATCAGGTTCCAGCGAGGCAAGCCGGGGCCGCTCTCCAGCAGCCTTCCCAGCCGGCCGAGAACCAGCCCGAATGCGACGAGGCCCGCTAGCTGACCGAAACGGCGTCCCATGATGACCTCATAGCGCTGAGCCATGCGTTGGCCCACTTCTGCCCTGGCTCGACGGTGACGGTGGCGGCTCCCATTCGATGGAAGCCCACGAGCGTCTGCGGTGTGGTGCTGGAAGCACCGAGCAGGACGGTGGTCCGGTACTCGGTGGAGAGCAATTGCTGAACTCCCAGGAGGGACCGATCGGCCACACCCGTCACCAGGACCAGGGCACCACCGCCCCCTGCCGACTTGAGCCGGGAGGCAACCGCGGAGATGTCGATGTCGCGGTTTGGCTCCACCAGTGCCAGCCGTTCCATGGCCGCCGAGTATCGGGTGGCGTCGATGGTCTCGGAGTCGCCTGCCCACATGTCTGCATCGAATCCAGACCGGATCAAGTGCGTCACGACGCTCGCAGCGCCGGACACGGCCGTCTCGAACGCATCTGCCGATTCGTAAACCGAAGGTCTCACATCCAAGAGAACCAAGGCTCTCGACTGCCAGGGTGTCTCCAATTGGCGGATCATCAGATCCTCGGTTTTGGCCGAGTAAGGCCAATGAACACGTCTCAGGTCGTCGCCACGCTGGTATTCCCGCAACGTGTAGAAGTCTTCACCGCCACGTTGGCTGTGCTCAGGTCGGGAGGCGTGCAGAGCTTGATCGCGCCCTCGAACGATTGGGAAGCCACTGAGACCTTCGACCGTTGGATAAACCACGATCCGATCGGTCACTTTCCCGGGCGACTGCATCTCGGCGAGGCCGAGAGGATCAGCCGACGACGCGAGAGCGGGGCCGACCTTGTAGACCCCGCGGGGCCTGCATGTCACGCGATATGTCGCGGTCGCCACTTCACCGGGGCCCAAAGAGGCCAATTCAAAGCCGGCAAGGCCCAGCTGCGAGACCTCGTCTTCGACCGTGAGCCGACGGATGGTGCGGTCGCCCCGGTTTTCCAACACGAGAGTGATGGTGGTGGTGTCGCCGTTGTGGACGACGGCTGAGCCCAAGCGGCGCCCGATTGCGAGGCTCGGTCGATGAAATCGTATGTAAGCCAATGCGAGGAGAGACGCTGCGAGAGTGAAGACCCCTGTGAGTAGCAGCTCCGGATCTCCGAACAGGTACCAGAGCAGAGCCAGTGCGAGGCCGGCTCCCAGCAGAGCCCAGCCTCGAAGTGTTGGCATCAGGTAGCGACCCTCGAGGTCGTGCCGGGCACTCGCAGCCGGGCGAGGATGTCGGAGATCAGGTCGCTCACGGTCTCGCCACGCATCTGGGCCTCAGGTCGGAGGGCGAGCCGGTGCTCCAGGACCGGGTGAGCGAGGGCTTTGATGTCGTCGGGCATGACGTAGTCCCTGCCTTGCGACGCCGCACGAGAGCGCGCCAGGCGTTGCAGGAACAGTGAGGAACGCGGTGAGGCTCCGAGTTGTATGTCCGGATGGAGCCGTGTTCCCTCGATCAGGTCGATGATGTAGTCCTTCACAGACTGTGAGACTGCTACCTGGCGGGCTACAGCGACCATTTGGTGCACATCCTCAACAGATGCCACGGCACCAAGGTCGAGGAAGGTGGAGCGGACCCCGTGAGTGTCGAGGATCTCGAGCTCTTTCTCGCGGCTCGGGTATCCGACGGTCACACGCATCATGAAACGGTCGAGCTGTGCCTCGGGGAGGGGATAGGTGCCTTCGTGCTCCAGGGGATTCTGTGTGGCCACGACCATGAACGGAAGGTCGAGGCTTCGAGTCACGCCATCGGAGGTGACCTGGCGTTCCTCCATCGCCTCCAGAAGCGCAGACTGGGTCTTGGGGCTGGCCCGGTTGATCTCGTCACCGACGACGATGTTGGCGAAGATCGGCCCGGGCTTGAACTCGAACTCCCTGCGGTCGCGATCCCATACCGATATGCCCGTAACGTCCGAAGGGAGGAGATCCGGTGTGAACTGGATTCGGTTGAAGGCTCCTTCGATCGACCGTGCCAGTGACTTTGCGAGTTGTGTCTTGCCGACACCGGGGACGTCCTCTACGAGCACGTGACCTTCGGATACCAAGGCCAGGAGTATGAGCTCGATCACCTCACGTTTGCCTTGGATCACGGTTTCGACGTTTTCGGCTATCCGGTCGAAGCGGGCTCCGAATCCGTCGATGCCGCTGACTGTGGTGTCGGACAAGGTTTTTGCCTCCGAGTCTGAGAAAAAGGACTCTAACGGCGGGTCGAAACTGCGTGAGCTAGGCTCGTCCAGGGGATGCGACTGGGAGCAAGTCTTTGAGTTTCCGACTAGGGATCGTCAGGCAAGTCGGGGCGCTGATGGCACGACCCTCTTTGCTTCTCGAGGCGATTCGCTCGGCTGTCGAGATGAGGGGAAGCGGCAGCCTGTTTCCCTCCAAAGCCTATGTCGAGTGGCGGGCACAGACCGCCTACGGATCGTCGAATGCCGCTGGTCCAACGGCTGACCTGGTTCACTACCTCGAGTGGCGGCGACAGATGCGACGAATCCGCAAGGGCGTTAGGTGATGGGCACGACCGGCCTTGTTTCGAGGCTTCAGGAGATACCCGGGGTGGCTCATGCCACGGTCGACCTGACCGACGCCAGCGGCGGCATCAACCTTCGTCTCGAGCCCGATGCTGATGAGGCCGTGGTGTTGGAGAAGTTACGGGAGCTGTTAGTCGCTTACGGGGTCAGGTCGGAGGGGCCTCCTCAAATCGACACGTCGATACCGGCGGCAACTCTCCCACTGACGGATGCCAAGCGTGATGTGGACGTGCAGATCACCCCCGTCTCCGGTGGTGCCCGGGTGGAGGCAGCCACCAGCAAGGTACGGTCCTTCAGGGTCGTGCAGGCCACTCCTGCGGCCATAGCGCAAGGCTTGGCTGACGCGTGGTGCCAAGTGGTGGGCCGAGTCCCGATAGAGGTGGTGTCCGTTGGCGTTGGCGACGATCATCTGCTCACCGCAACCGTCAGCAATGGTGTGATGGAGGCTTCTGGCTCTGCCAAAGTCGCCGCCGGCTGGGAAAAGGCCCTCGCCGGAGCGATGGGCATCGCCTTGGACCAGATCTTCGCGTCGAGCGACTCGGCGGTAGCCGTCAGCCCGTAGTTCGCATCCTGAGTCTGTGATTACCCTTGGCCTCAGTCAGGTAGGTCGAGGAAAGGCAATGGCAAGAGCCCTTGTTCTCAACGCCAGCTACGAACCTTTGTCCGTCGTCAACGAGCGCCGGGCACTGATCCTCGTCCTCAGTGAGAAGGCGAGCGTCGTCGTCGAGCGTGACGAGACCTGGCATGCCGAGTCGTTCTCCGTCCAGCTCCCGTCTGTGGTTCGCCTCAATCGCTTCGTGAAAGTGCCATACCGACGCGCGGTCCCGGTTACGAGACGCGCCGTCTTCGGTCGCGACGGCCATCGATGCCAGTACTGCGGTGGTCCCGCCGAGTCTTTGGATCACATCACGCCCAGATCACGCGGTGGTGACCACACGTGGGAGAACGTTGTGGCCTGCTGTCGCTCATGCAACGTGAAGAAAGGAAACCGGACCCCGGATGAGAGTGGGTTCGCTCTTCGCACCGACCCCGGCCCGCCTCGTCGTTTCGCCTGGATCTATGCGTCGACCGGTTTCCAGGTCGACCCTGACTGGCAGCCCTTCCTCCTCCAAGAGTCCGCCTGACAGTGGAATCAGAGGTCTGATGCCGTCACGTCAGCGACTGCGGTCCAGAGCCCGTCGTCGTAGTCGACGACGAATCCAACGTCATTAGTAACCAGTTCGCAGCCATACGAACCTGACTCGTAGCGCCATCTGCGCCCACCGGTACGTACATAGCGCTGTTCGCTGTGCTCGAACTCGAGTTCGGGAAACCTCAACCATGCCGCATCGACTGTCGCGGTGTCACCGATCTCGAGATTGAGCCGTCGGATCGGAAGCAGGTTTGTTGCCGGAGTCCAACCCAGGTCGATGTCGGTGCACCCGTCCAGATCAGGTCGTCTCTCCCCGGCGATCGACCATCGCCGACCGCTGACGGTCACCTCGATGGAGCTCGGCACAGCGCTTTCGACCTCGATCGAAGCGCGCTGGGTGCTCCAGTGATGATCGGTTTGCACCTGATAGCGGATGTGAGATGGCACGCCGGCGATAGGGAGCACCGTCCATCCGCCGATGAGCCAGCCTTCATCGGTTTTCGACAGAGTGCAATGTTCGGAGCTGCGGTCTTCAGCGCTGTACCAGAGGATCTCAGCACACTTCACGGGGGGATTGTCGCGCGTCCCCAACCCGGAACGGGCCCGATCGGCATTCGCCCGGTATCCGGTGTTCCGGTGTCGCTTCGCAGACGT
The DNA here is from genome assembly GCA_028285585.1 of Acidimicrobiia bacterium. GTDB lineage: Bacteria > Actinomycetota > Acidimicrobiia > Spongiisociales > ZC4RG35 > CAXMPK01. Next base: position 172,162 of record JANQOU010000002.1, on the reverse strand, counting down.
GTGGAGCTGTGGTTTGCCGGTGGCGTTGGGTGGGGGCAATAAGTTGACAAGTGGGGCAAAGTGGGTCATAGTGGCGTCCTGATCTCTAGCTGAGGGTCAGACGAATGAGGACGGACGGAAGTGGGCAGAAGTGTTCCTCGGTGAGTACTTCCACAGTTTGGATGACAAGGGAAGGGTTGTGATGCCCTCCGGTTTTCGCCGTCGTCTCGAAGACGGGTGCGTTGTCGCCAAAGGACAGGATGGCCAGCTCACCATCTCTGCCGTCGAGGACTTCCAAAGGCGCGCAGCCGACGTCATGGAACGACCGCAGGACCGAGGCGGCCGTCAGTTCTCCAGGACCGTGTTCGGCGGCGCAGACCTCCAATCGCTGGACAAGTCGGGCCGTGTCCTGGTCAAGCCCGACCTTCGCGAGTTCGCCGGCCTGAGCTCAGGTACCGAGATCGCCGTTGTCGGGGTCTTCGACCACATCGAGCTGTGGCCGAAGGACACCTACCTCCAGGACCGAGCCCAGGGGGATGACACCTATCGAGAGGAGGACGGCGCCTAAAGCAGCCATCGGCTGGCTCATTGCCAGCCCCCCGGAACCAATTGGAAGGCCCCTGACTCCGCCCGCTTCTAGTTGGTACCAGCGCCCGGGGGGCTGGCAATGGACCAGGACGGGACAGAGACGAGTGAGTACCACAGGCCGGTCCTGGTCGAGGAAGTCGTCGAGTTGGTTGCTCCGGTGATACCGGGCGTCGTGGTTGACGCGACGTTTGGCGGGGGTGGCCATACCCGGCGCCTGCTGAATGAGTTTGGAGAAGACGTGACCGTTGTTGCAATCGACCGGGACCCGGAGGCGCAAGCCAACGTCGGATCGCTTCCCGTTTCGGTCATTCAAGGCAACTTCGGTGACCTGAAGACGCTGCTGGATGGCTCTGAGCAGAATCGTCCAAGCGCCATCCTGTTCGACTTCGGGGTTTCTTCGCGTCAACTCGACGACGGAGCCCGTGGCTTCTCGTTCCGCAACGACGGCCCACTGGACATGCGCATGGGCCCGGACGCCTCATCTGATGCAGGCGAGATCGTCAACGGCTGGCCTGAGAAGGACCTGGCCGGGATCATCGCCAAGTTCGGCGAAGAGCCGATGGCTCGGCGCATCGCAAGGGCCATCGTCGCCTCTCGCCCCATCAAGACCACTGCCCAGCTATCCACCGTCATCGCAGAGGCAACGCCTGCGGCCCGGCGTCGGGCGGGTCATCCCGCCCGACGCACATTTCAAGCGATTCGGATAGCCGTGAACGACGAGCTGACATCTGTTGCGGACGGCATCGACGACGCGATCGACATGGTCGCTCCTGGCGGCCGGGTGATCGCGATCTCCTACCACTCTCTGGAGGATCGAATCGTCAAGCAACGGTTTGCCGAGGGCGCCACCGGTTGCATATGCCCTCCAGAGCTTCCGGTATGCGGCTGTGGCGTCACAGCCGAGTTGAGGGTGCTCACTCGGAAGCCAGTTCGCTCCAGCGCTACCGAGATCGAGGCAAACCCCCGTTCTCGCTCCGCCATCCTCCGCGCCGCAGAGAAGGTGGCCGCATGACCGTGCGTCCGGCACCTCAACCGGATCGAACCGAGGGGCTTCGAGTTCTTCGGGGTCGGCGCCTGCGCAAGCCGACGGTGGCTCCTTGGATGATCATGGCGCTCATAGCCGTCGTGGCCTTTCTCGGGCTGGGATTTGCCCGCACATCGCTCGATCGGGCTGCCTTCGAGCTTGCCGAGCTGGATCGCGCAATCACCGAGCAAACGGCTATCAACCGGCAGCTGACGATGGAGATCGCTCGTCTGGAGAACCCGGCCCGGATCGCGCCTCTTGCGGAGGAACTGGGTCTTGTCATTCCCTCCCAGATCAATCAGATACTGGTCGATCTCGACGGAAGTGGTCCTGTCGTGGCCGACCTCGCTCGAGATGAGGCAAATCAATGACGACCGGGCGTTGTGCTGGCACCGGGACTCTGAGCGGGGCACCGCCCCTCCGGGTTTCGAGCCGGGGGAGTCGGGGCCATGGCAACTGCTAACCCTCCGCGAACGCACCCAACGAAAGTCCGAATAGCCCTGATCGGCCTCGCCATCGTCGTGGCCTGGGGAGTCATGGCGTATCGGTTGGTTCAGATCCAGGTGTTCCATGCTCCGGCACTTGCCGAAGAGGGCCTGAGCCAGCGTCTCGTCTCGCGTCCTCTCGCACCTCAGAGAGGAAAGATCTTTGATCGCAACGGAGAGCTTCTGGCCATGACCGTGGAGTCGCAGAGCCTCTTCGCCGTGCCCGACCAGGTCGAGGAGCCTCTTTGGCTGGCGCAGCAGGTCGGAGGACTGCTCGGAGTCGACTCCGACGCTCTCTACAGGCGGCTCACCTCCGACACCAACTTCGTCTACATCAAGCGCCAGCTCGACGGGGTCGAGGCCGAGCGGATTCTCGACATGGAGATCCGAGGGGTCTATTCACATCCCGAGCCGGCTCGGATCTACCCCGCAGGCCAGGTGGCTGCACACGTGACCGGCTTCGTCAACATCGATGGGGTTGGTCAGGAAGGGCTGGAGCTTGTCTACGACCCTGCACTGACCGGCGTGCCAGGTAGAGCCGAGTTCGAGCGCGCCCTCGATGGGACGCCGATTCTTCAAGGGCACAGCGACATCACGCCTGCCGTGCCCGGTGTCGATCTCAACACGACGATTGACCTGCCACTTCAGTACCAAGCACAGGAGGCTTGTGTCGACGCCGTGGAGAGGACGGGTGCGGCCAACTGCTGGGTTGTCGTCATGGCCGTTGAGACCGGGGAGATTCTTGCACTCACCGGAGCACCTGTGTTCGACCCGGTGCAACGGCAAACGCTCGACCCTCAATGCGAGGGAGGTCCGGATGGGGCCGTCTGTCGACAGTTCTCGAATTTTGCGGTCCGCGGCAGCTATGAGCCTGGATCGACCCAAAAACTGATCACAGTCGCGGCTGCGCTGGAGGAGGGTGTAGTTGAGATCGGTACGACGATCCCATGGGTGAGTGACGTCCTGGAACTGAGGCCCGAGGCCTGTCGTTCCACAGATGACGATCTCTTCGGCTGTTACAGGGACTTCAAGCCGCACGAGGCGAGAGACATGACTGTTGCCGAGATATTCACTCGCTCCTCCAACGTGGGCACCATCAGGGTCGCCGAGAGCCTTGGGCAGGACACTCTCGTCGACTACATCGAACGGTTCGGGCTGGGCTCGAAGACCGGTGTCGACTACACCGCCGAGTCCGCTGGCTTGCTCAACTTCGAGGCCGGTTGTGAGACGTGCTGGGCCTCAGCGGCCATCGGGTACTCGGTGGCGGTATCTCCGCTACAGATGGCCGCTGCCTATGCGGCTATTGGCAACGACGGGACGTGGGTCACTCCTCACCTCGTGTCGACTCAGGTGGATGTCGACGGCCAGACCGAGGTTGCCGGGATCGAGACACGGCAGGTGGTGTCCGCCGGCACGGCCCTGCTGATGAGGGAGTTGCTCGCAGGAGTCGTCGAGAGAGGCACCGGAGAGTCAGCCGCCGTCGAGGGGTACCGGGTGGGAGGAAAGACTGGCACAGCAAACAAACTCGGTGAAGACGGCCGGTACATCGACGACACCCGCGCTTCTTTCGTAGGGCTGGCTCCGATATCCGACCCAAAGCTTGTCGTGGCAGTGGTCGTGGACACCCCGCAGTTCGAGTTTCGCACCGGCGGGGCTGCCGCAGCACCCGTCTTCTCCGAAGTGATGGAGCAGGCACTCCACCGGCTCGGGATCTCACCAGATGGCAGTGGGGGATAACTCCGTGGCCGAGCTCGCGGCGGTCGCTTCCGGCCAGGTCATCCCCGGTTCATCACTCCCTGCCCCGGTTCGCGACGTGACCCACGACTCGCGGCAGGCAGGGGAGGGCACATTGTTCGTCGCGATGGCCGGTGCCCTTGCCGACGGGCACGACTTCATCTCCGACGCGGTTGACAGAGGCAGCGACACCGTCTGTGTGACCCGCCCCGTTGAGACCACGGCAACTCAGATCGTGGTAGATGAAACTCGCAAGGCGATCGGCCCGCTCTCTTCACACGTGCAAGGTGCCCCATCGGCCGACCTTCGCGTGATTGGTGTCACGGGGACCAACGGCAAGACGACGGTCACGCACTATCTCGACTCACTCGCCTCATCAGCCGGGGTCACGACAGGCCTCATCGGAACCATCGAGACCAGAGTGGCCGGGGTCAAGAAGGAGTCGATTCACACAACTCCCGAGGCCCCGGATTTTCAGCGGTTGCTGGCTGAGATGAGAGACGAGGGCGTCGACCTCGTCTCGACCGAGGTCTCGTCACATGCTCTCGAGCTGGGGCGCGTACGGGCCACGAGCTTCGCCGTGGCCGCCTTCACCAACCTGTCCCAAGATCATCTCGACTTCCACGGTGACATGAGCTCGTACCTCGCGGCGAAGCGTCGTCTGTTCGAGGAGTACGAAGTCGGTTCGGCAGTCATCAACATCGATGATCCGGCCGGTGTCGGCATCGCCCGCTCCTATTCGGGTGATTTGGTGACGGTCGGCGATCAGGGTGATGTGCAAGTGACATCGGTTACTCCCACCCCGCATGGGACGTCGTTCACGATGCTCTCGCCTTGGGGTGAGGCTTCGACCCACGGACCAGTCATCAGTCGCTTCAACCTCGAGAACCTCGTCATGGCCTCCACTTGTGCTCTGGCTGCAGGCCTCGGCTTTGACGAGGTCATCGCAGGCATTGAGAGCGTCAACCGGGTTCCCGGTCGTTTCGAACTGATCGAGACCACCAGCGGCTTCTCGGTCGTCGTCGACTACGCACACACCCCCGAAGGCATCGCCAAGGCGATCGAGGCGTCCAGGTCAATCACACAGGGCAGGGTGATCGTCGTCGTCGGAGCCGGTGGTGACCGGGATCGCGACAAGCGTCCTCTGATGGGTGCCGCCACCTTGAAGGCGGATGTGACGGTCATCACCTCCGACAACCCGCGGTCGGAGGATCCTGCCTCGATTGTCGCCGAAGTTGTTGCAGGCGCCGATCCCACCCATGCGGCCGCGATTGTCGACCGCCGAGAAGCGATCGAGCATGCCATAGGAGAAGCCGGCCATGGTGACATGGTGCTGGTCCTGGGCAGGGGGCACGAGCCGTCACAGGACATCGATGGTGAGAAGGTTCCCTTCGACGACCGCGCGGTTGTGCGGGAGATTCTGGGACAAACCGCGGAATCTCAGCCGCCGTCAGGGAGCATGGACCGGTGATTCCCCTTCTGATAGCGGCAGCGGTGGGCCTGCTCGTGTCGATATTCGGCACACCGCTGGCCATTCGCTTTCTGCGCCGCAGGGAAATCGGCCAGTTCATCCAGGAGGACATCCAGGGGCAACATGGCCACAAGCAAGGGACACCGACCATGGGCGGTGTCGTCTTTGTCACGGCCGCCGTCGTCGGCTGGGCCCTGGCGCATGTGAGAGTCTGGACGCCAACCGCCGGTTTCGACTTCGAGTTGAGAGAGTTCAACAGCGGCGGCTTGCTGGCCGTTCTCGCTTTGGTCGGGATGGCAGCGGTCGGCCTCGCCGACGACTGGATCAAGTACTCCAGGAAGAGGAGTCTGGGCCTCTCCAAGACGGCGAAGTTCGGCGGGCAGCTCGCCATCGCCGGCGCCTTTGCCTACGGAGCCACCCATGCCGGGATCGTCACCGAGATCTCGTTCGTCAGGCCGCTTGGCATCGACCTCGGTGTGTTCTTCGTCGCCTGGGTCCTGATCATGCTCACCGGAGCGGCCAACGGTGTGAATCTCGCCGACGGGATGGACGGCCTCGCAGCAGGCACGTCTTCGCTCGTCGTCGCTTCCTACACGGTGATCGCCTTCTGGCAATTCAGGAACCCGACGGTCTACGAGTCGGTTGACCCGCTCGAGCTGGCAATCATCTCAGCAGCCACATTCGGCGCGATTCTCGGGTTTCTCTGGTGGAACGCCCCGCCGGCGAAGATCTTCATGGGCGATGTCGGCAGCCAGGGGATCGGTGGCCTGCTCGCGGCGCTCGCCCTGCTCACCAACACACAGCTTCTCTTGATGGTTCTTGGGGCCATCTACGTTGCCGAGACGGTCTCAGTGATCCTTCAGGTGGCCAGCTTCAGGCTGACCGGAAAGCGGATCTTCCGGATAGCGCCACTTCACTTCCATTTCGACATGGGCGGCTGGCCGGAGACAACGGTTGTGGTGAGGTTCTGGATCCTGACCGGAATCGGCGTGGCTCTGGGCCTCGGCTTCTTCTATGGAGATTTCATCAACGTGGCGGACATCTTTGAGTAGGTCTCTGATCCTCGGTGCCGGTGTCTCCGGGCTCGCGGCCGCCCGGCTGGCTCGGGACCTTGGTCACGCGGTGACCTTGTACGACGAGAAGGCTCAGCCAGAGGCGCTGCATCAGGGGTTCTCGCTGTCACACGGAGCGTGGGATTCGACTCTCCTCGACGGCATAGACCTGGTGATCGCCAGCCCTGGATTCTCCGAGCGCTCGCTCCCGGTGGTGGAGACGCTGGAGTTCGGTCTCCCTGTCATCTCGGAGGTCGAGTTTGCCAGCAGGCTCATCGACGTTCCCCTGGCTGCTATCACCGGCACCAACGGCAAGACGACCGTCACAGAAGCGACATCGGCCATGCTCGAGACGTCCGGCTTGGAAGCACCCGCAACGGGGAACATTGGTGCGCCTCTCTCCGACTTCGCCAACGAGCGTTACGACGCTTTGGTGGTTGAAGTCTCGAGCTTCCAGCTGCGATTCATCGAGGACTTCCACCCGGCCGCAGCGGCTATCACGAACGTGGCGGAGGACCACCTCGACTGGCATGGATCAGTCACGGCGTACCGGGCGGCCAAAGCGCGGATCTTCGAGAATCAAGATCCAGACGACCTTTTGGTCTATGACGCAGATGACGAGGGAGCAGCGTCGCTGGCAGTGCAGGCCGGATCGCACGGTTTCCCCGTCTCAGGCAACTCGAAACCCGAAGGCGGCGGCGGTCCTGAGGCCGGTGAACTCGTTGTGGAGGACTTCAGGATGAACCTCGGTGCGTTGACCACCGACGATCCTGCGCATCTCTCCAATTTGGCGATGTCCGTAGCCTTGTCTCTGAGGCTTGGAGCCAGTCATGAGGCGATTGCGCAGGTAACGCAGTCGTTCAAACCCGGCCGGCATCGCCGGAGCCTGGTTGCGGACGCCGATGGCATCCTCTGGATCAACGACTCCAAGGCCACAAACCCTCACGCGGCGATGGCATCGATCAGAGCCCATCGCAGCGTTGTCCTGATCGCAGGGGGCCTGGCCAAGGGCATGGACGTGTCACCCCTGGCTACGGCTCCTGGTGTCCGGTATCTCGTCGGCATCGGCGATTGTGGCGAGGAGTTGGCCGAGCTTGCCGGGGAATCGGGCCGTTATGCGGGGACGCTCGATGTGGCGGTGGAGGTTGCAGCGCAATTGGCCGAGCAAGGAGATGTCGTGCTTTTGGCGCCGGGATGCGCCAGTTTCGATCAGTTCGACTCTTACGAGGCGCGGGGAGACCGTTTCGAAGAGTTGGTCGAGGAACGCTTGGGGGGTTCTCAGTGACAGCAAACGTGACATCCATCTCAAAGGTGCGAGCAGCTGCCAGGAGCAAGGCTGAGTTGATCAGAACCAACAACCGCACGGCCACCACGCTTCTCGTCCTGGTCGTAGTGCTGGTGGTCATCGGCCTGGGCGCCACCCAATCGGCTTCGTCGGCTGTGGCGGTCGACCAGACCGATGATCAGCTCTACTTCTTCAAACGGCAGCTGGTGGGGGTTGGAATCGGAACCATCGCCCTGCTCTTGGCCAGCAGAGTCCCGTACCGGATATACAGGAAGCTGGCCGTGCCTGCCTATCTGGCCACAGTTGCGCTCCTGGTCGCCGTGCTCGCTGTCGGCCCGGTCGTCGGCGGCGCCCAAAGATGGCTGCCCCTCCCTTTCGTTCGATTCCAGCCATCCGAGGTCGCCAAGGTGACCGTGATCTTCGTTCTCGCTTTCCTCTTGGAGAGAAAGCACAAGCTTCTCAAGAGGTTCGGCCACTTCATCGTTCCTGTCCTCGCCACGGTTGGCGTGATCAGCGTGCTCGTGATCCGCCAGCCCGACCTAGGCACCACGATTGTCATCGGTGCGGCGGCAATGGCCGTGATCGTCGCCAGCGACACTCCTTTCCGCTGGGTCTTGCTCCTCGGTGTTGCCGTGGTCGGTGCCGTGGCGTTTCTTGCCTTCGATGAGGCATATCGGGCGGCGCGCATCGAAGCTTTCCTCGACCCCTATTCGGACTCGGCCGGCAACGGCTATCAGGTGATCCAGGGCTACTACGCGCTTGGGAACGGCGGGGTGTTTGGCGTAGGCCTCGGTGCGAGCCGGGCTCGATGGTTTTACCTTCCCAATGCTCACACAGACTTCATCTTCGCCATCATCGGTGAGGAAACCGGGCTGATCGGCGGGCTCACCGTGATTGGCCTCTTCATCGTCCTGGCCCTCACAGGGTGGATGGTTGCCTCGAGGGCGCCTGATCGCTTCGGTCGGATGGTTGCCGCGGGAATCACGGTTTGGCTCTCACTCCAGGCGCTGATCAACATCGGCGGCGTGCTCGGCGTCGTACCGATAACGGGCATCGCCCTTCCGTTCGTGTCGTTCGGGTCGACCGCACTCGTCGTCTCGATGGCATCGATCGGAGTGTTGGTGAACATCGCTCAAAGCGGGGCTCCGCAGAAGAAATGACCTACCTGATCGCCGCGGCCGGCACCGGCGGGCACGTCTTCCCCGGGTTGTCGGTTGCCGAAGCTCTTGTCGACCTCGGAATGCCACGCTCCGAGGTCCGTTTCGTTGGCGGGAGCCGGCTCGAGTCTGAGGTCTACCCGGCCGAAGGATTCCCCTTCCTCCAAGTAGAGCTGCGCGGGCTGCAACGGTCGCTAGCGGCAAAGAACCTAGGCATCCCTCGCATCGTGATCAGAGCTAGGGATCGGATCCGGGGGGAGATAGACGCGGCCGGCATCAGGTGCGTCCTGGGACTGGGCGGTTATGTCACGATCCCGGCTGGCTGGGCAGCGAGAAAGGCTGGGGTCCCGTTCTTCAACGCCGAGCAGAACGCCGAGGCCGGTTTGGCCAACAAAGTCGCAGCGAGATGGGCCCGGCGCACCTTCACCTCTTTTCCCGAGACCAGGGGCCTGCCTGGTGGAGAGTGGGTTGGTAACCCGGTGAGAAGCCCTTTCTGGGCTTTCGATCGCGATGCTCTCGGGCGTGCAGCTAGGCATCACTTCGATCTTCCAGACGGAGTGCCTGTCCTGGGCGTGTTCGGCGGCTCGCTAGGAGCCGGTGTGCTCAATCAGGCCGTAGAGGCCATCGCCGAGAATGGGTTGGGCGGAGAGATGGCCATCGTGCACGTCACTGGCACGGCACACATCGAGGCGCTGGAGTCGAAGAAGCCGCATCATTCCGTCACCTGGACCCGCAGGGGTTTCGAGGAGAGGATGGACCTTTTCTACGCGGCCGCCGATCTGGTGCTGGCGAGGGCGGGAGGGGCAGTAGCCGAGCTGACTGCCACGGCCACGCCATCGATCTTGGTCCCGGGCTCGTTCGGCTCGGCCCGTCATCAGGCGGAGAACGCCAGTTACCTGGCTCGCAGTGGAGCAGGTGTCATCATGCAGGAGAGCGACTTACCCGGCCTCCCCGAGTTGGTCGGCTCACTGCTACACGATGAGAGTCGTCTTTCCGAAATGCAGAGAAGTGCCGCTGCAATATCTCGCCCAGATGCTGCCCACAGCATCGCCAAAGCGATGATGTCTGTGACATGAGGCTTCCTTACGACCGGATTCACATCGTGGGTGCCGGGGGAGCAGGCATGAGTTCCCTCGCCAAGGTGTTGATGTCCCTGGGGCACGAGTTGTCCGGATCGGACCTCCGAGGCGGTGCCACGTTGCAGGGGTTGGCGGACCTCGGCATCGCTGTCTCCACGGGTCACAATCCCGATGTCGCAGTCACCGCCGACCTGGTAGTCGCTTCCTCAGCGGTTCCTGACTACGACGAGGAGTTGGAAGCTGCTCGCGAAGCGGGCATTCCCACGTGGCGTCGGCCACAACTCCTCGCCGCGCTCACTGCTCTGATCGACACGATCGGAGCCACCGGCACTCACGGCAAGACCACTACCACCGCCATGCTCTTGTCGGCGCTCCGGGCAACTGGTGAGGACCCTTCATTTGTCATCGGTGGAGATGTGATCGACTTCGGGACAAACGGTCATTTGGGGACGACTGAGCTCCTAGTCATAGAAGCTGATGAGGCTTTTCGCACGTTCGAGAGCATTCAAATGAACGGCCTTGTCATCACCAATGTCGAGCTTGAGCATCTCGAGCATTTCGGCGAGTGGGACGACCTCGTTGCCAGCTTTGTCGCTGTCGCTGAAGGTGTCGACGGGCCGGTTCTCGCCTGTTCCGACGACGAGGGCTCGCGCCTGGTCGCCACCCGGGCCGGAACGCTCACCTATGGGTTCTCAGGCGAGCCGACGTGGAGGCTCAGTGGCTATGAGGCCACAGGAGAGGGCTCCTCATTTCGTCTGGATGGCCCCAGGGACGGCACCGTCGTCACGGTTCGGCAACCCGGCCGCCACTTCGCCCTCAACGCTGCCGGTGCCTTGGCGCTCTTGGCCGAGCGCGGAGTCGATCTCGGTGAAGCTGCCGGCGGCATAGCGTCTTTTCGAGGCGTGGGCCGCCGCTGGGACCATCGCGGGACAGTGCGTGGTGTCACTCTCGTAGACGATTACGCACATCATCCGACAGAAGTAGCCGCAACCATATCGGCGGCCCGCTCGGTGGACAGGGGCCGGATCTGGGCGGTGTTCCAGCCTCATCTCTACTCACGCACAGAGCGATTCTCAGATGAGTTCGGCACTGCTTTGTCTGAAGCCGACCGGGTCGTGGTCACGGATGTGTACGGAGCCAGAGAGGAGCCGGTGCCGGGCATAACCGGGCAATTGATCGTGGACGCCGCAGCCAAGGAGGGCGCGCACGTCTCTTACGTCCCACACCGCGCTGATCTCGCCGAGTTTCTGCTGCCGCTGCTTCAAGAGGGAGACCTGGTGATCTCCATGGGCGCCGGCGACATAACCCTGCTGCATGGCGAGCTAGCCGCCGGCCTGGCCGAGTCGAGATGAGCCTCGACGCTCTGGTGGCATCCGGCCTAATCAGTCGTGACGTGTCTCTCGGCCCCTACACCACATACAAGGCGGGGGGGCCGGCGCGCTACCTGGCGAAAGTGAGGACGGACGAGGAACTCGGCGTTCTGGCGGCCGCCTTTCAAGAGGAGGCCGATGTCGAGGTGCTGATCTTGGGCCGAGGCTCCAATCTCGTAGTCTCGGATTCCGGCTTCGCGGGCCTGGTGGTGAAACCCGAAGGCTCGTTTGCCGAGTTCCAGGTTGGCGAGGGTGGTGTGCTGGCCGGAGGGGCTGTGCCGTTGCCACGGCTGGCCCGGGCCACGGTCGATGCCGGCTACGCCGGCCTCGAGTTCTTCGTCGGTGTTCCTGGCACGGTTGGCGGCGCAGTGCGGCAGAACGCCGGCTGCTTCGGCTCCGAGACCAGGGACTGGCTGTACCATGCCGACTTGTTCGACCTTCGCAGTGGAGGAACTCGACGGGCTGACCCTGATGCGCTCGAGATGGCCTATCGCCACTCGAATGTCGGGAGTTCTGAGGTGGTGACTCGAGCCCACTTTCGGGTCATCGAGGGCGATGCCGAGGCCTCACGTGCCGAACTGCGCCGCATCACCCGTTGGCGCAAGGAGAACCAACCGGGTGGGACCTTCAACGCAGGGAGCGTCTTCAAGAACCCGTCGCATGTCGCAGCGGGCGAGCTGATCGACGAGTTGGGCTTGAAAGGTCTGGCTGTGGGGGATGTGAGAGTGTCCGAGAAGCATGCGAACTTCTTCGTGGCGGGCCCGGACGCACGATCGTCGGACATCCTGGAGCTGGTCGAAGTGGTCAAAGCCCGAGTGTTTGAAGCGACGGGGACCAAGCTGGAGACAGAGATCCAGTTCGTGGGGTTCCAATGAGCATTGACCCAAGACTCGCAGAGCGTCGCAAAGTGGTCGCAGAAGACCGCGCTCAGCGCAACATCGGACGGCTTCTCCGTTTCTTGGCGGTTGTGGCGGTGTTGGCCGGGGTGGCCTGGCTTTTCTTCTCTCCCTGGCTGAGCGTGAGTCAGGTGCGGACATCGGGGATAAGAGTCAGCGATGCCAATGCGATTCTGGTCGATAGTGGGATTACAGCTGGCAGGCCGATGATCCTGATTCAGCCGGGTGCCGCCGAGCAGAGCTTGCTGGCCGATCCCTGGATCAGCGATGCTCGAGTCCATCGACAGTGGCCTGACGAGATCGTCGTCCGTGTGGTCGAGCGGACACCGGCGGCGTGGGTGCAGACCGGCGGCGGATGGGTGAGGCGCGCGGTAGATGGTCACCCGCTGCCCAGCCCATCACAACCAGATGACTCACTGGCATGGGCTCGTCTCGGTGTCGTTGCCGAGGTGGACGCGATCACGTCGCCACTCGTCCTGGGCTCCGTCGAGTTCTTCGAGAGCCTTCCTCGAGACCTTTGGCCAGAGTCTGAGATGTACCTGGTCGGTCAAGAGTTGTGGGCGAGTGTGGCCGGCCACCAAGTCCGATTGGGGAGACCGGTGGAGATGGCGGAGAAGGCCCGGACTCTCGCTGCGATGCTGGAACGAGAGTTGGAAGAGGGACAGGTGATCGTCCTGATAGCGCCCACCAACCCTGCGTTGGGCCCATCCGAATCGGAAGAAACCGTCGTCGACTCCGATGAGACCAGCGCTGAGGAGCAACCCTAAACGTCAACTAAAGCCTTAAGAATTGGGGGTTTACTTAGCTTGAACCTAACGGTAAACCTCTGGTTCAGGTTTCGATTTTTCTGAGATGGAGGTCTCTTGTGAGCAACTCGAGTGGCGGGTATCTCGCTGTGATCAAAGTGATTGGCATCGGTGGCGGTGGCGTCAACGCAGTCAATCGCATGGTGGAGGCAGGCGTTCGCGGCGTTGAGTTCATCGCCTTGAACACCGACGCCCAGGCCCTTTTGATGAGCGATGCCGATGTCAAGCTCGACATCGGGCGTGAGGTGACACGCGGCCTCGGAGCCGGAGCCAACCCGGAAATCGGCCGGGCTGCTGCTGAGGAGCACAGAGCAGAGCTAGAAGAGGCGCTGAAGGGCTCTGACATGGTTTTCATCACGGCCGGCGAAGGTGGTGGCACGGGCACCGGTGGCGCTCCGATCGTGGCCGAGGTCGCCCGCTCCGTGGGCGCCCTCACGGTGGGCGTGGTCACAAGACCCTTCGGGTTCGAGGGTCGCAGGCGAGCAGTCCATGCTGAGCAAGGAATCGAGTCGCTCAAAGACGCGGTGGACACTCTCATCGTGATACCCAACGATCGGCTGCTGGATGTCGGAGACCCGGACGCGCCGATGGCCGAGACCTTCCGCCTCGCTGACGAGGTGTTGATGAGTGGAGTGACCGGCATCACAGATCTGATCACGACGCCGGGCCTCATCAACGTGGACTTCGCCGACGTGAGGACGATCATGGCCGATGCCGGATCGGCAGTCATGGGCATCGGTCGAGCCACCGGTGAGAACCGGGCCAAGCAGGCAGCTGACCGGGCGATCTCCTCCCCGATGTTGGAGAACTCGATGGACGGAGCGAAGGGCGTGCTGCTCTCTGTGTCCGGGCCAAGCTCGATGACCCTTCACGAAGCCACCGAAGCGGCGCGTGTCGTCTCGGATCACGCCGACGGTGAAGCGGACATCATCTTCGGGGCGATCATCGACGATGACCTCGCAGAAGAGATGAAGGTGACCGTGATCGCCGCTGGCTTCGAGGGACGGCGACGGCCAAACCGGCCGGCCGCCCGAAGCGCAGCCGAGACCGCTATGCCCGAGCGCGGCGACGACGACCTCGACATCCCGAACTTCGTCCAGGGATGAAGGTCCCTCCCTCTTCGGGAGGAGTTGCTTTCACCGAGAGTGCAGACGGTGATGTCCGTCATGACATGGGCTCACGTCGCCGTGTCTCTGCATCACTCGGCATCCCGGAGGAATGGGCGGTCCTGCGCCAGGTTCACGGAGCGGTGGTCAGAAGGGTCACCCAGGCAGGCGATACCGGTGATGGAGACGCAATCTGGACGAGTGTGCCTGGATTGCCGGTCGCTGTGTTCACTGCCGACTGCTTCGGTGTCGTCTTGACCGCCGATGATGCCGTTGGAGTGGCTCACGCGGGATGGCGCGGAGCCGCTGCGGGCGTGATAGCTGCCTTGAGGGAGGACATGGCCCAACACGGCTCCAGCCCAGGCAAGGCTTACGTTGGGGCCGGCATAAGGCCCTGCTGCTTCGAGGTCGGAGAGGATGTCGCCGCCAGGTTCGAGGGGCACCGCTCGAAGACGACTTGGGGAACGACCTCTGTGGATCTGCCTGCCGTGGTGTCTGAAGAGCTGATCGACCTGGATACGTGGTACGAAGGCGGATGCACCGTGCACGAGCCGGGGTGGTTCAGCCACCGCGGAGCCAGAGCGACTGAGCGAATGGCGGCGATTGGCTGGCTGTGACTAGGTACTCAGAGATAATCGGGAGAGTTCGAGAGGCCGCGACGGGGGCCGGCCGGTCACCCGACGAGGTCACACTTGTGGCCGTGTCCAAGACGAAGTCGGTGGACGACATCAAGGCCGTTTACGACTTGGGCCATCGCGACTTCGGCGAGAACCGGGCTCAGGAGATGGCCGCCAAGGCACCTCTTCTGCCCGCAGACATCAGATGGCACTTCGTCGGCTCGCTTCAGACCAACAAGGTGCGGATGATTCGTTCGGCCACCAGCCTCCTTCACTCGGTCGACCGCGAGTCTTTGGCCAAGGCATGGGTGAAAGGCTCGGGCATGCCCCCGCCCGTCTTGCTTCAAGTCAACGTGGCAGATGAGCAGCAGAAGTCGGGGGTGGCTGCCTCCGCAGTGCCGGAGCTGCTCTCCAAAATGGTCGACCTGGGCCTCTCTGTTCGCGGCCTGATGGCGATCCCGCCTATCCCCGAGTCTCCAGAGGACGGTCGGGCGTGGTTCGAGAAGCTGCGGCGGATCGCCGACCTGGTCGACGGTCCGCCCGGATGGGAGGGAGTGTTGTCCATGGGCATGACTGATGATTTTGAGGTGGCGATCGAGGAGGGTTCTTCGATCATAAGAGTGGGACGGGCTATCTTTGGCCCTCGCGAATGACCGGAGCACCGTATGTCGTCCCTCTTTTCTAAAGCTCTTGTGTATCTGGGGCTCGTCGACGAGGACCAGATGGATGCCGAGGCAATGGACCCGGTCGGAGCCGCGCCCGCCGAGCAGCCCATCCAGAGAGGTGGAGTCGAGCCGATCCCTCAGGGGCGGAGAGTCGAGCCGCCCAGCAGCGCCCGGGTAGCAACCAGGCCACAGGGGCACTCGGAGCCTGTCATGGCGTCACCGATGGTTCGCCCCGTGGAAGTCCAGTCAGACATCCTCGTCGTCGAAGAGTTTGGTGATGCCCGGATGCTCGCTGACCGGGTGCGTGATCGCATTCCTGTGGTGCTCGACATGAGACTCGCTGATTCGGATCTGGTCCGGCGTGTCGTCGACTTCTCTTCCGGGCTCATCTACGCGCTCGATGGCTCCATGCGCAAGGTCGGGGACGGGCTCGTCGTGGTGCTGCCACCGAGGGTCACGCTCAGCCGTGACGAGAAGAGGCGTCTCGCCAGCCTCGGTGCATACGAGCTCGACGACATCGACTGACTCGTGCTCGCTCTTCTCGACTCGTTGCTGACCATCGCGTTCTTCGCTGTGTTCGCATGGGTCATCTTGTCCTGGATCCCGATGTCACCCGGTCATCCCCTCGGCCGGATCCAAGCGGCGCTGGACCGGGCGATCTACCCGGTGCTCCGTCCCATCCGAAAGGTCCTTCCCCCGATCAGATTCGGTGGTGGCGCCATCGACCTCTCTCCGTTGATTCTTCTCCTCGGCATCCAGATCTTGCGAGGGATCGTCTGATGTTTGTAGACCCTGTGCCGCTTTCTTATCCTCTCGGCGAGTAGAAAGGCTGGCGATGGCACTTACTCCTTCGGACGTAGAAGAAAAGACTTTCGGCACCGCGCTCAGGGGATACGACCTCGATGAGGTCGACGACTTCTTGGACGAGGTTGTCGCGACCATCCGGGAGCTGCACGACCAGGTGGCAGAGGCGCGTGCCGGCAAGCCCGAGGAGCAGCCCGAATCTCCACCGGTGCCGGCCGACGAGTCTGCGATCGGCCGTGCCTTGATCGCCGCCCAGAACGCCGCAGACGGATTGCTGGCCGAAGCAAAGGAAGAGGCCGATCGGATCGTGGATGACGCCAAAGGCGACGCCGAGACCTGGACTGCCGAGAGGGATGCCAAGAAGGCGGCGGCGGTACAGGAGATGGCAGAGCTCAAGGACCATGTCTCGAACATCCGCACGCAGCTGGCAGCGCTTGCCACGGCAGTGGCTGATCGGCTGGACGAGATGGACCAGACCATCGATGCCGAATCGGCTTCTGAGGAAGCCGATGGTCACGAAGGTGACAGCTACGAGCCGACTTCTTCAGCGGACGAAGGATCAGCTCCGGCTGCTGACGAAGATGACACCGATCCCGAGCCGGTCCGGGGCGATTTTTAGGGTTGGCCAGCCAGGGTCAGCTCAGGGCTTTCAGCAGATTCTTCGAGCCTCGTCACCACCGCCAGAACCTCGTCGGCGATCCAACTGCCGTGGACCTCGATGACATTCGCGTACTGAGCGGGGAGAGTCATCTCAATCCGGTCCGTCAGCTCGAATCCGTCTCGCTTTCGCTGGTCGTTCACGAGCCTTATCAGCTCCAGCGCCTGCCCTTCGAGAACTAAGTCGTCGTCGAGTGTCGGGTCGATGGCGACGCTGACCTCGCCGTCGTGGGCCGCGTACCACCCATCCAGGACGACGCGTTCCGTCCTGACGACCTCATCCAAGGAGAGGGTCTCTCCGTTCACTGCCACGCTCCCGTCGGTCAGCTCCTCGAACTCCCCGTTGGCCAAGGCCTTGGCTACCTCTTGGACCTTTGCTCCGAGCCGGGGGCCCACCGCCTTGAAATCGGGTTTGACCGTCACCTCGACCTGAGAGCTCTCGTCGAACACGACTTCACGAACCCGGAGCTCGGAAGCGATGTCGTCGGCGTGGCCTTCTGCGATGTCACCACCGCGGACCACTGCTTTCGACAGGGGTTGCCGCAGCTTGATGTTGGCCTCGCCACGGGCCTTGCGACCGGCTTCGACGATCCGGCGGGTCATGGCCATCTCGTCGAGCAGGGCGTCGTCGCGGTTTGAGCTTGTTCCCGGCCAGCCGGCGAGATGGACCGATCGGGGAGCGTCCGGGCAAGGACCGGCCACCAGGGTCTGCCACAACCGTTCGCTGAGGAAGGGCAGCACTGGGCTGATGATTCGCACAGCTGTCACGACACCGACCCACAGGGTGCGGAAGGCAGCCTCGTCGTAGTCGTAGAAGCGGCGTCGGTTGCGCCGGATGTACCAGTTGGAGAGGTCGTCGAGGTATCTCTCGAAGTCCTGAACCAGCTCGTCGACACGCCAGTGCTCCAGGGCGCGAGTGGCACTCTCGACGGCCTGATCGGCACGTTCCAGAAGCCAGCGATCTATCTCGAGAATGGGGGCATCGGCCAGTCCATCCTCGAGGTCGGAATATCGGGGCTGGAATGACTCGATGTTCCCGTAGGTGACGAGAAACGACGCGGAGTGCCACAGAGTGAGAAGTCTTCGCTTGACTTCCCTGGCCCCGGCATAGCCAAACAAGAGGTTCCTGTCTGGAGGATGAGCGGAATAGAGCCACCGCATGACATCGGCGCCCATCGACTCGAACGCCTCCTCGGCGCTTATCAGATTGCCCCAAGACCCGTGCATCTCGCGGCCGTCCTCGGCAAGCATCTTCTCGTAGCCGAGAACCGACTTGAAAGGGGCCTTACCGACCAGAGCCACCGACATGAACAGCTGTGAGTAGAACCAAAGCCTGACCTGCTCGCGCATCTCGGTGACCCAGGTGGCCGGGAACCACTTCGACCAGTATTCGTGGTCTGGCAGGTCGGCCCCACTCAGGTCGCGGGATGCACCCGTGGCGTAGCCGCCTTTCACCCAAGTGTCGTTCTGCCACCCGAGTGAGGAGAAAGGCACGATGCCGGCGTCGAGCCAGACGTCACCGACCTCGGGTATGCGGGTCAGATCGTCGCGCCCACAGTGGTCACATCGGATGGTCACGTTGTCCACCCATGGCCGCCGCAACTCCTCGAGTTGGTCGAGACCCGAAGTGGCGAGGTCGGTCAGCTCGGACTTCGAGCCGATGATCGTCACCTCACCGCACTCGCACGGGTAGATGGGCAACGGCAGCCCGTAGTAGCGCCGTCGGGAGATGTTCCAGTCGCCCATGTTGTTGAGCCAGTCCTCCATGAGCTTCCCCATGTAGGCAGGCGTCCACTCCACGCCCCTGTTGGCTTCGATGAGTTGAGGCCGGATCTCTTCGACGCCGATGTACCAGTCGTCGGCGATCCGGAAGATCAACGGCGTGTCGCACCGCCAACAGTGCGGATACGAGTGGACGTACTCCGCCGACTCGACGAGCACGCCTTTCTGGTCCAGGTCCTCGATGATCGCTTCGCGAGCCTCGGTGGTTGTCTTGCCGGACAGCCATCCGTAGTCCTGGTAAAACCGGCCTGTCTCGTCAACAGGGGTGAGGATGGGCAGCGAGTGTGCTCCGGCCAGGTCGAAGTCCTCGGCACCGCAACCTGGGGCGATGTGTACCACTCCGGTGCCTTGGTCGAGGGTCACGTCATCCCACGGGATCACCGAGTGCTCCACACCTGATCCTGGCTCGAGATCGTCGAATGGCCCCTCATATCGCCATCCGACCATGTCCTTGCCCTGCTTTGTCTCCGCGAAGGTGTCGTCGGGGAACAACTCGACAGCGACCCAGTCGCCGTTCTCACGGCGGCCGTATTCGAATTCCGGATGCACGGCCGCTGCGACGTTGGCAGGCAGTGTCCATGGGGTGGTCGTCCAGATCACCAGACCCTCACCAGGCCGGTCGACAAGGGGGAATCTGACGGACAGCGACGGGTCGGACTTCTCCTGGTAGACGCCGGACATCGTGATCTCGTGTTGTGAGATCGAGGTGCCGCAGCGCGGGCACCATTCAGTCGAGCGGTGTCCCTTGTAGAGCCATCCACGCTCATGGAGCGTCTTGAGGAACCGCCAGATGTACTCGATGTTGGTGTCGGAGAAGGTGAGGTAGTCGTTTCCCCAGTCCATCCAGTAGCCGAGACGCCGAGAGCCTCGCGTCAGCTCACCGACCGACCATGCGACCTTCTCGCGGCATTTGCGAGCGAAGTTGTCGAGTCCGTAGGCCTCGATGTCCTTCTTGGAGTTCAGCCCCAGCTCCTGCTCGACCCCCACCTCGATCCACAAGCCCTGACAGTCGAATCCGTTCTGGAAACGGAGGTCGAACCCCGACATCGCCTTGTAGCGCTGAAACACGTCCTTGAGGGTGCGCCCCCAGGCCGTGTGCACGCCGAGGGTCTTGTTGGCTGTCACGGGGCCGTCGATGAAGCTGAAAGGCTCGTTGCCTGCGATCTGGGAGCGCAACTTGTCGAAGATCTCGTTGTCGTCCCACCACTCGAGCGTCTCGCGCTCCAGTTGGTTGTGGTCAGGAGTCGGGTCGAGCTGGGAGAAGTGTGCCGTCTTGGCTCGCTCTGTCATCAGCGCGGGCAGGGTACTCAGGGCTAGGCCGATACTGCGAGACTCCGCGGCTAGGTGTCGTTGGACATTGCTTGGCCGAAGAATCCGGTCCAGATCGGCCGATCCACAGCCGATCAACTAACTCGGAAACTCGGCTTGGATGGCCGACGTTGGTAGGGTTCCCGGCCTTTTGAAAGGCATTCGTGGCGAGAAAACTTGCAAAATCGACCTTGGATCGCTTCCAGAAACGGCTGGAGGCTGAGAAGACGCGTCTCGAGGAGCTCATCGAGGAGTACGAGCGCGAGCTCGAAGTTGCCCGGCTCACCGAAAGCTCTTCAGATCGCAGCCCGGACCCCGGCAACGCAGAGGCCAGCTCGATGAAGATGGAGTACGCCAAGGAGCTTTCCATCGAGCAGAACACGGCGGACTTGCTCAGCAAAGTGGATCACGCTCTCGGTCGTGTCGCATCCGGCGACTACGGGATCTGCGAGTCATGCGGCAAGTCGATCCCCATCGAGCGGCTCGACGTGCTCCCGTATTCGACGCTCTGCGTCGACTGCGCTTCCAAGTCGAGTTGACACGACGGTACGCCCTCGCTCTTGGGCTGTCAGCAGCCGTTGTCACGGCTGACCTGATCACCAAGAGATATGCCTCGATCCGCTTCGCTGATGGCTCCGTTGATGTGATCCCGGGGTTCCTTGGGTTCACCTTCACCGAGAACCCAGGAGCGGCCTTCTCCCTCTTTCCCGACGGCGGCCAGGTCATCGGTGTCGCGGCGATCATCGTGACCGTCATTGTCTTCCTTGCGTTGCGGGCTCCTCGGGCGAAGCCCGAGGTTGTCGCCTTGGGCCTTGTCATCGGGGGTGCCATCGGCAACTTGGTCGACAGAGCGTTCAGGGGTGACGGGTTCCTCGACGGCCCGGTGATCGACTGGGTGTTGCTGTGGTGGATTCCGACCTTCAACGTCGCGGACGCCGCCGTGACATGTGCGGTCGGCCTGCTACTCATCCACGCATGGCAGACGAGGTAACACTCCGAGTCCCTGAGGAGCTCGACGGAGAGCGAGTCGACAAGGCACTCGCCAGCCTGCTCGACTTGAGCCGGGCCGCGGCTCGAGAGCTGGTCGAGTCCGGTGTGACAGCGGACGGCTTTGCGGTGAGGCCGAGCGACCGGGTCAGGGCAGGCTCGAGCCTGGTATCTCCGCATCCAGACGAGCCGGAGATGCTGGCGGCAGAGCCGGTCGATTTCGATGTGCTCCATGAAGATGACGATGTTGTTGTGGTTGACAAACCGCCCGGGCTGGTCGTGCACCCGGGTTCCGGGCGACGAAAGGGAACCCTTGCCGCCGGACTGCTGCACCGATACCCGGAGCTTGCCGGGGTAGGTGAGCGTGATCGCTGGGGATTGGTGCACCGTCTCGACAAGGAGACGTCGGGAGCCTTGCTGGTGGCCAGGAATCACTCTGCATATCGCAACCTGACCGAGCAGCTGCGAAGTCGTGCGATCGGTCGGGAGTACATCACACTCGTCGACGGTTTCTTCGACGCTCCCACCGGGACCATCGAGGCTCCCATCGGCAGGGACCCGACGCGCCCGACACGTCGAGCAGTGGTGGCCACCGGGAAACATGCCCGCACTCACTTCGAGGTGGTGGAAGTCTTCTCGGGCAGCAACAGCTCGTTGCTCCGGGTGACCCTCGAGACGGGGCGAACCCACCAGATCCGAGTTCATCTCTCGTCGATCGACCGCCCGGTGATCGGCGATCGGCTCTACAGCAGACGGCCGACGACGGCATCGTCGCCCCGGGTCTTTCTTCACGCCGCCACGTTGAGGTTCACCCATCCTGGAACCGGCTTCGACATGACAGTCGACGCACCGCTGAGACGCGATCTCCAGGAGGTGTTGCGCGGCTTGCGAGAGAGTGACGGGGATTAGCCCGTTATCCGGGATAGCGTTCAGCTCGTGACCCAGGATCACACCACCGAGGCACCTGTTTGCTACCGACACCCTGACCGGCACACCCTGCTGGAGTGCAGTCGCTGCGGGCGGCCCATCTGCACTGCTTGCTCGGTCGATGCGTCCGTCGGCCAGCGATGCCCTGAGTGCATGAGAGCCGAGGGCACACAGAAGACGATCCCGACGACAGTGGCGCCACGTCGCGACGGAATGTCGGCGACCAGGGTTTTCATAGGTCTCGCAGCGGTCTTCTTCGTCTTGGGCCTCGCTGGGATGGAGGGGACGCTCCTGCGCAACCTCGCACAGATCAATCCGGCAGTGGACGCAGGGGAGTGGTGGCGTCTGGTGACACCTGTCCTGCTCCACGGTTCGTTGATGCATCTCCTCTTCAACATGTGGGCCCTTTGGGTCTTGGGCCCCCAGATTGAGCGTGGCGTCGGCACGTTGCCGTTCGTGGGCCTCTACCTGGCTTCTGCGGCTGTCGGCGGTGCCTTCTTCTATCTCTTGGGCTCGCCGAACGCGATTGCGGTCGGAGCCTCGGGTGCCATCTTCGGGCTGTTCGGCATCTGGCTCAACTGGGCTGTGCATCGAAGGCGAACCGTGCAGGGCCAGATGCTCCTGAGGCAGATTGGATTCCTGCTACTGATCAACGCGGCTCTGCCACTGTTCGTTCCCGCCATTGCCTGGCAAGCCCATCTTGGGGGCTTCATCGCCGGTTATGTCATCGGGGAGATCTGGTCGCGGCTCGGCGGGCGCGAGGCCGAGAGGGC
Organism: Acidimicrobiia bacterium; assembly: GCA_028285585.1. Lineage (GTDB taxonomy): Bacteria > Actinomycetota > Acidimicrobiia > Spongiisociales > ZC4RG35 > CAXMPK01. The sequence continues at coordinate 149,610 of JANQOU010000002.1, read as the reverse complement.
CAGATTCATGGTCGCAGCGGCGGTGGCCGTCCTCGCCATGCTCTCCGTTCTCGTCTGAGTCGAACCGGTTTTCGCGACGTGGCCTGGAGCCGGTGGCAGTGCTAGGTTTGCCTCGAATCACATCCATGTAAGTTTTCAGAGCCAACGTGTCGTTCGCCCACCTCCATCTCCACACCGAATACTCCCTCTTGGACGGTGCGGCAAAGATCAAAGACGTGGTGGCTGCCGCGGCTGCAGACAATCAGCCGGCGATCGCCATCACCGATCACGGGAATCTCTATGGCGTCGTGGATTTCGTCAAGACCGCGACCAAGCACGGGATCAAGCCGATCATCGGCACGGAGGCGTACTTCGTCGAAGGGTCGCGGCTGGACCGGCCCACAGGGGCTGCCAACAAGCGTTTTCACATGAACCTCCTGGCTGAGAACCAGGTCGGCTATGAGAACCTCCTCGAGCTCTCTTCCAAGGCCTACACCGATGGCTACTACTACAAGCCGAGGATGGACATTGAGCTGCTCAGCCAGCACTCGGAAGGTTTGATCGCAACCTCGGGTTGTCTCGGCGGTCTGGTCCCACAGCTTCTCGGCCCGGACTCGATGAGCGAAGAAGGCAACAAAGGGGTGGAGCGCGACTTCGATGCGGCGCTACGCGCAGCCGGCATGTTCCAGGACATATTCGGGCGTGACTCTTTCTTCATCGAGGTGCAGGACCACGGGCTCGAGGCGCAGCGCCGGATCATGGCCGACCTGCTGGACATCTCTGTGAGGACCGGTGCACCGCTGCTGGCGACCAACGACGCGCACTACACGACAAGGGAAGAGCACGATGCCCATGACGTCCTGCTCTGCATCCAGACCGGTTCCCTACGCAACGAGCCTGGCCGGCTTCGATTCGACGGGTCCGAGCACTACCTGAAGAGCGCAGAGGAGATGCGGCGGCTGTTCCCGGCGGATGAGTTCCCCGACGCGTGCGACAACACGCTGGTCATTGCCGAGCGGGCCAACGTCGAAATCGAGTTCGGGAAGATACTGCTGCCGCATTTCCCGGTTCCCGAGGGTGAGACGGAAGTCACCTACCTGCGGCATCTCGTGGAGCAGGGCGCGCGCCAACGCTATGGCGCCGCGCCCGATGCCGACGTTTGGGAACGCGTCGAGCACGAACTGAAGATCATCGAGGAGATGGGTTTTCCTGCGTACTTCCTCATTGTCTGGGACCTGATCCGTCACGCCAGGGACAACGGGATTCGGGTCGGGCCGGGACGAGGGTCAGCAGCGGGATCCATCGTCTCCTATTGCCTCAAGATCACCGACATCAACCCGCTCGAATACGGGCTCATCTTCGAGCGCTTCCTCAACCCGGGCCGGAAGTCGATGCCCGACATCGACATGGACTTCGACGACCGTTACCGCGGCGAGATGATCCGTTACGCCGCGGAGAAGTACGGAGACGACAGGGTCGCCCAGATCATCACCTTCTCCACCATCAAGGGGAAGCAGGCGATTCGAGACGCCGCCCGGGTGTTGGGCCATCCGTACGCGATGGGCGACCGCATCGCCAAGGCAATGCCACCGGCCATCCTCGGCAAGGACGCAACGCTGGATCAGGTGCTGACGGCCCCGGAGCAGGGTGCCCCGTCAGAGGTGAGGGATTGGTATGCCAACGCTCAGGGTCTTCGCGAGCTCTATGACGGCGACGCCGGAGTCAGGGAGATCGTCGACGCCGCACGCGGGCTGGAGGGTCTGAGACGGCAGGACTCGATCCATGCCGCCGCCGTGGTGATCGCCCCGGAACGACTGACCTCAATAGTCCCAGTGCAGCGCAAGGGGGCAGAGGCCGAGATGGTCACCCAGTTCGAGATGCACGGAGTGGAGGATCTCGGTCTCCTCAAGATGGACTTCCTCGGCTTGAGCACCCTGTCCATCATCGAACGGTGCCTTGAATTGGTGGAGCGGACCACCGGAGAGCGGCTCGACATCGACAACGTGGCGCTGGACGATCCAAAGACCTTTGAGCTTCTCCAGAGAGGTGACACCATCGGCGTGTTCCAGATGGAGGGGTCTGCGATGCGCGCACTGATCCGGTCGCTCAAGCCGGACACGTTCGAAGACGTGGTGGCGCTGGTTGCCCTTTACAGGCCGGGCCCGATGGGCGCCAACATGCACAACCTCTACGCAGATCGCAAGAACGGCCGCGCCGAGGTCGAAGAGCTCCACCCGGTGCTCACCGACAAACTGGCCGACACCTATCAGATCATGGTGTATCAGGAGCAGGTCATGAGCGTCGCCCAGGAGATGGCCGGCTACTCGATTGCCGACGCCGACAACCTTCGTCGCGCCATGGGCAAGAAGATCAAAGAGGTGATGATCGCCGAGGAGGAGAAGTTCGTCGAGGGTTGTGTCTCCCAGGGTCACAGCGAGAAGACCGGCCGGGATCTCTTCGGGCTGATCGAGCACTTTGCCGGATACGGTTTCCCCAAGGCTCATGCGGCCGCTTACGGGTTCGTCGCCTATCAGACCGCCTTCTTGAAGGCCAATCACCCGGCTGAGTTCATGGCATCGATGCTGACGGCGACCAAGTCGAACAAAGACAAGACTGCGGTCTACCTCAACGAGTGCCGGCAGATGGGTCTCGAGGTGCTGGTGCCCGACGTCAACGAGTCAGAGACCGACTTCACAGTCTCAGAGGGACGGATCCGTTTCGGCCTGTCGGCCATCCGCAACGTCGGAGAGGGCGTGGTCGAGAAGGTGGTAGAGGCACGGGCGGAAGAGCCCTTCACATCGCTCACGGACTTCGTCGACCGGGTCGATGTCTCTGCACTCAACAAGAGGACTGTCGAGTCGTTGATCAAGGCGGGCGCTTTTGACGCGACAGGTGACACTCGTCGCGGCCTGACCTTGGTTCACGAGCAGGTGTTGGACACCACTCTCGAGCGGCGGCGCAACGAAGAGATGGGCCAGTACTCGCTGTTCGCCGGTGGCGAGAGTGACGTCGAGGAGTCAGAGGTGGAGATCCCGGAGATGTCCTGGCCCCAGAAGACGAGGCTGGCGTTCGAGAAGGAGATGCTCGGCCTGTATGTCTCGGATCACCCTCTTCTGGCCGTCGGAGCCGCGTTGGCTGCCTCGACCAGCATCACCATCGCGGAGCTCGGCGACCTGTCCGACCGATCGAGCCTAACGGTTGGTGGGATCGTGGGGGCGATCACCAGGCGCTGGACGAGGAACGGTGATCCGATGATCTTCTTCCAACTCGAAGACCTCCAGGGGTCTGTCGAGTGCATCGCATTCCCGAAGACCGTGCACGACTTCGGCCCCTTCATCACCGAGGACGCCATCCTGGTCATCAGCGGGTCGCTCGATCACAGAGGGGACGATGTGAAAGTGGTCTGCCGCGAGATCAAAGAGCTCGAGATTCGGGACGACTCGACAGTTCGGCTGACGGCTGCGGCCGGCCGTTTGACCCCGGAAGTCGTGGTCCGGCTGAAGGACATACTGCGCAATCACCCCGGCTCCGCCCCTGTCTACCTGCACATGACCGACAACGGAGACACCAAAGTGCTGAAGCTGAGCGACGAGCATCGGGTTGAGCCCCGGTCTGCGTTGTTTGCCGAGCTGAAGGAGTTGTTGGGCCCGAGAGCGATCCTCTGAAGCCCTATCTGCGTCGCATCCGGGTCAGTGTCGATGAGCGGCCGTGGCGACGGCCCAGAAAGTAGGCAATGGCGATCCCGGCGGCGGTCCCCGAGCCCACCCCGCTGAAAGTGATGACCTTCTTCGCCTTGCGGGCGAAGATGACGCGTGGCCAGCCGCGATCGTTCGCGACCTGAGCAAGCTCCGAGTCCGGGTTCACCGCCACAGGGTGCCCCACCATCTCGAGCATCGGCAGGTCCGAAATCGAGTCCGAGTACGCGTAGCAAAGGTGCAGGTCGTAATCGCGGGTGTCTGCGAGCCGGGCGATGGCCGCTGACTTGCCTTCGCCATAGACAAAAGGCCCATCGAGCTCTCCGGTGTAATGCCCGTCCACGATCTCGCCTCGTGTGGCGATGGCTCCGGTCATCCCGAGTGATACCGCCAGCGGTTCCACCACGGTGTGAGGGCTGGCCGACACAATCCAGGTCTCCCGGCCGGCGTCATGATGCATAGCAATCAGCCGAGCAGCTTCAGGACGTACCCTGGCCTCCAGCCGGGGGAGCACAGCCGAGCCGAGAGCATCCACGGAATCAGCCGATGCGCCGGCGATCTGAGAAAGCAGGTCGGTGCGAACGTCGGTGCTGGATTCTCCGCCTTTGTCGCCGACAGTCATGAATGCTGCGGCGGCCAGGGCCCACTTCGCCACGTCACCGTTGCTTGCCGAACCTCTTCTCCAGGCCTCCATGCCAACCGGAAACAGAGACGCGCCTGCGATGAGCGTTCGGTCCAGATCGAAGAATGCGGCGGATTTGCTCACGTGGAGACACTATCCGGGCCGATTCCCAAGCTTTCCCAAGGCAAGTCGGCATCACGGCCGACGAGGGCTGCGAGCCGGTCGAGGTCGGTGAGAGGCGTCGGCGACCACGGGACGGTCACCACGTTCGCACCGTGACGTGATGAGAATTCCCGTCTGACGTCATGTTGGCGTTGTGCTTCCAATGACCACCACTCGACCAGCTGCCGAAGCTCCGGCGACGAGCCGTCAGGGGTGGATGCTTCGATCCATATGTCTGGCAATGCCCGGTTGAAGATGACGGCTGCCGGGGTGGATGCCACCGCTGGGAGCTCGCGATAGAAGCGGACGGCCTCTTGGACCGGGGCCGGGTCGGCGGTGGTGACTACAACGGTCGCAGCCTGACTCATCACTCGTTCCATCTCTCGGCCGCGTCGCGAGACCCCGTCGTAAGTCGTTCTCAGATCGAGTAGGAATTCGGAGACACGCTCGAGAAGGTCCGACCCCAGGATCGAGCCTGCGACGCGCAGCATCGGGCGAGCTGCGCGGTCGTAGAAGAGCCTGCGGCCTGGGATTGGGCCCCCTGTGATCCAACGCAGCAACCTCCCGCCGACCAGGTCGGCCATTTCAGACGGCGCAGTGAAGAAGTCGATGCCGCCCCCGGATGGAGGTGTGTCGACCACCACGACGTCCCACGCCTTTGCTTGCACGAAGGTGACCGCAGAGTCTGCTGCTGCATAGGACTGAGAGGCAGGGAAGTGCTGTGACGCCGCTATGAAGAACTCGTTGTTCGCAAGACGCTCAGCCACGTCGGGGTCGGCGTGGCGTTTGGCGACCGCCTTCCAGGAGGCGCCGGCATCGAGCATTGCCGCCCACAGCAGCGGCTCTTCCGTGTGGGGCTGCGGTTCGGTTCCCAGTGTGTCGAGCCCCAGGGCAGTCGCCAGCCTTCTCGCAGGGTCCACGGTGACGACGAGCGTCCTCAACCCCAGCCTCGCGGAGTGGACCGCCATCGCGGCTGCGATCGTGGTCTTGCCCACTCCGCCGGCACCGGTGACGAGAAGTGTGGTCGTCATAGGATCCGCTCCAGATGGTCGCTCATCTGTGCCGCGACCTCACCCGGGGTGAACACTCCGAAGAGGTACGGGATGCGTCCTTTGTCCTCGAGCTTCGACAGCCATGTTTGCTGTTCCTCCCATATCGACCGGTGCAGGGCCACCATCTCACCGGCGGTCCCGCGTGGCAGGGAGTTGTCTGTCACCTGATTCACCACTCGGTTGGATATGACAACAGGATCAGAGACGAGCCGCTCTGCTTCCAGCCACTTGGTCGTCTCGAGAGTCTCGGTAGTTGGCAGTTCCTCGGGCACATTGACGATGACTAGTTGAGTCATGTCGGGATCGGCCAGCGTCTCTCGCATCCAAGTCGATTGCGACCTTATCCGGCCGGATGGGACGAGCTCCTCAATGGAGACAGGCGCTCGAAGATACGAGCCGATCTGGCCGGTGGGTGGGGAGTCGGCGACGACGATGTCCCATCGCTCTTCCCTGACTTCCCACAACACCTTGCCGATGGTGATGATCTCCCGCACTGCCGGTGCTGCGGTGGCGAGAGCATCGAATGCTCGGGCGATCGCTCCGAATCGGCCTATGCCTGGAACACGAAGCTGCAATGAGAGGTACTCGAGGAGCGCTTCGGAGCGAACCAACCGCATCGCATGCAGACCCGGTCGGATCTCTTTGGGCTGGAAGTCGAGATGCCCGGCCGACAGGTGGCTCGAGAGACCTCTTGCCGCGCCGATCTCGATTGCCAGCACTCGCAACCCTCGCCGCTGAGCGAGCAGGCTCAGCCCACCGGAGACAGCGGACTTTCCAACGCCTCCCTTCCCGGAGACGACAATCAGGCGTTTGTCGAGCACGCCTGGCAGTGGCTACTGGCCCGAGCCGAGGGGGATTCGGAGAATCAGGTTGCCCTCCTCAACTTCCCAGGAAGCGTTCGCTACGAGCGCAAAGTCGGTGTAGTCGGTGTTGGCCTGCGTGATGAACTTCTGTCTCTCCTGGCCGGCGACCGGTGGAAGAGGCCGGTCGCGCACGGCCTGAGCGCGGTCGGCAAACCTTGAGATCATTGCATCAACATCGAAGTCAGCCATGAAAGCGACGTTACAGCTCAGAGCGCGAAAGGTCTGATTGCGATTGTCGCTGAGCCGCGTGCTCGCATGGATACGATGCCGGCGTGCTCCAGTATCACGATCTTCTCAGAAGGGTGCTGGCCGAAGGAGTCGAGAAGGCGGACCGAACGGGCACGGGAACGCTGTCGGTCTTTGGGCATCAGATGCGGTTCGACCTGAATGCCGGTTTCCCTGTCGTCACCACCAAGAAAGTCCATCTTCGCTCGGTTATCGGCGAACTGTTCTGGTTCCTTCGCGGCTCGACCAACGTGCAGTGGCTCCAGGAGAACGGTGTCACCATCTGGGACGAATGGGCCGATGAGGACGGCGAGTTGGGGCCGGTGTATGGCTATCAGTGGAGATCGTGGCCCACACCGGCCGGTGAGCATGTGGATCAGATCGCAAGGGTCATCGATTCGATTCGTCAAGCACCCGACTCTCGGCGACACATCGTCAGCGCTTGGAACGTGTCGGACGTGGAGGAGATGGCACTGCCGCCCTGTCACACCCTTTTCCAGTTCTATGTCGCAGATGGGCGGCTGAGTTGCCAGCTCTATCAACGATCGGCCGACATCTTCCTAGGGGTTCCGTTCAACATCGCGTCGTACGCACTGTTGACACACATGGTGGCTCAGGTGTGTGACCTGGGCGTCGGCGATTTCATCCACACATTGGGAGACGCCCACCTGTATCTCAACCATGTGGATCAGGCCAAGCTTCAGTTGGAGCGAGAGCCGAGGGACCTGCCCACCCTGCATCTGAACCAGGAGCGGAGGTCTATCGACGACTTCATGATCGAAGACGTTCAGGTGGCGGGGTATGACCCGCACCCGGCGATCCGTGCGCCCATAGCCGTGTAGGCCAATGGAGACGGTGATCATCGCCGCCGTCGGCTCCAACGGCGTGATCGGCGTCGAGAACCGCCTCCCTTGGCGGATCCCAGAGGACCTGGCCCGGTTCAAGAGCATGACGATGGGCCAGTCCCTGGTGATGGGACGCTCGACGTACGAGTCGATCGGGAGGCCGCTCCCAGGGCGTTCGACGATCGTCCTCACTCGAGATCCCGGCTGGCAGAGTGAGGGAGTCTCGGTATCTGGCTCCCTGGAAGCAGCGCTGGAGATGGTCGAGTCCCGCGGTCACGACGCCTACATCTGCGGTGGTGCAACCGTCTACGAGGAGGCACTCGGGGTAGCCGACGTCCTGGAGCTGACACAGGTAGATCAAGATCCTGAGGGCGACACCTTCTTCCCGGACGTGGACTGGTCGGCTTGGCGAGAAGCAGCCCGCGTCGAGAGACCTGGCTACGCCTTCGTCACATATCGACGCGCGTAGCCCTGACTCATCAAGCCGATGGATTGGAAACTTCCGCGGTTACCTTGTTCGTTGTTGTGGCCGTGTTCCTCATTCGCTTCTCTGTGTTTCTTCTCGGCGCGACGGCGGTCGGGATAGCGGCCGTTCCGATCCTCGTGATGATCGACCTGCTCGGCGGTGGCACCGGATACGGCCTGTGTGCCGGTGGTCTCGAAGCCTGTGACAAGCCGTACTCGACCGCAGCCGAGTTCGCCATCGTCCTCACTATCGCCCTTTTCGCCACGGTCCTCACAATTCGCCTCCTGATGCGGCTGGCGAGGCGACTTCAAGACGACTCGTACCAGGTCACTCGCTGAGCAGAGGTTCGCGGTCGCCATCGCGGGCAATACGATGAGCTGGTGCCAGGTTCTCGTGCTGATGGAACAACTCCGACCGCCGCCGAACGCGGGAAGGCTCGCGCCGTCCTGAACAGGCTGGTCAAGCGGTACCCCGACATCGGCACCGCGTTGGACTACGAAGATGCATGGCAGCTGCTCGTGGTCACGGTGCTTTCTGCTCAGACCACCGACGAAAACGTCAACAAGGTCGCCCCTTCGCTATTCGAGAGGTATTCGACGCCGGGTGAGCTTGCTGACGCCCGGCCCGAAGACGTTGAAAAGATCATCTACTCGACCGGTTTCTATCGGCAGAAGACCAAGTCGATCATTCGGCTTGCTCAGGACCTCGAGGACAAGTTTGACGGTCAGGTCCCGCGAGACATCTCCGAGCTCGTCAAGCTCCAGGGAGTTGGGAGAAAGACGGCGTCGGTGGTGCTGGCCGAGGTGTGGGACATCCCGGCGATAGCGGTCGACACCCATGTCAAGCGAGTGTCAGCGCGGCTTGGGCTCACGGCGGAGAGCGATCCCGTGAAGATCGAGTTCGATCTGATGGCCCTGTACCCAAGAGAGACCTGGTCCGGTATCTCGATGCGGGTGATCCAGTTCGGCCGGGACACCTGCGACGCTCAGCGTCCCCAGTGCGGCGATTGTGAGATGTTCCGGCTGTGCGAGTGGCCGGACCGATTCGAGAAGGCCGGGAAGCCCAGCCCTTGAGGTCACTCCTCAGCCGCACCGACAAGACCATTCTCGGGTTGGCGATCCCGGCTCTGGGCTCGCTCGCCATCGACCCGCTTCTGTCGCTCGCGGACACGGCCTTCGTTGCCCGACTGGGGACCGTCGAGCTCGCTGCTCTGGGGGTCGACACCGCGATCCTCACGTTTGCCTTCTTCCTGTTCAATTTCCTGGCCGGCGTGCTGACGCCGTTGGTGGCACGCGCCCTGGGCAAAGGTGATGTGTCCGAAGCTCGCCGCTGGGTGGGTGATGCCCTCGTCCTTGCTGCCGTTCTCGGGGTGCTCGTCACCATCGTGCTCGTCGTCTTCGCACCTGCTCTCGTTCGGGCGATGGGAGCCACTGATGAGATAGCCGGGCCGGCTGTCGACTACTTGCGCATCAGGGGGCTGTCGACGACTGCCGTGCTGATTGCAACGGTGGGCCATGGGGCGTTCCGCGGCCACAAAGACACCGTGACCCCGCTCAAGGTGGTTGCTGTCGTCAATGGCATCAACCTGGTTCTCGACCCCCTGCTGATCTTCGGTGTTGGATGGGGGCTTCAAGGTGCCGCTCTGGCGACGCTGATAGCTCAGCTGGTTGGCGCCGTCTGGTTCCTCCGGCTGATGGTTGCCCATGGAATGGTCAGCTGGCCGCAACGCTTCCTCGAGTCCCTTCCCTCGCTGTTCGCGTTGGGTCGCAACGGGGTGATGCTCACGGCGCGGACCGGGTTCTTGCTGGCCGGATTCACATTTGCGGCGAGTGCAGCCACGAGGCTCGGAACCGACGAGATCGCCGCGCATCAGCTGGTAGCTCAGCTATTTCTCTTGTCCGCCTTGCTTGCAGACTCGTTCGCCATAGCGGCTCAGCCTCTGGTCGCCGAGTCAGCTTCCGAAGGTGACCTGGGTGCTTTGAACCGCTTGGCTCGTCGTCTCTCGATGTGGGGCCTGATCGCCGGCCTGATCCTCGCCGTGTTTGTCTTGGTTGCGCGGTTTGGCCTGCCTCTGCTGGCGACGAGCGAAGAAGTGGGAGATCTCGCAGTCAGTGCCGGAGGGGTGGCGGCATTGATGGAGCCGATCGGCGCGTTGGTGTTCGTCGCTGACGGCATATTCCTCGGGCTGTTGTCACTTGGGACGATGGTGGTGTCCACTGGCGCTGGAGCGTTGGTCGCAATCGGCCTCATGTTCTACACCCCGCTGGGTGACTCACTCACCGGTATCTGGTGGGCGATCGGTGCGATGATGCTGATCAGAGGGGTCGTCTTTGCGCTCGGCTATCGCCGATCGGCTTCGATAGCCGTCAAGTCCTGACCGCGGGTCTCCGGCAGGAGCATCGTCAAACCGGCGGCGAGCAGCACGCCGACGCCCAGGATCAACATGGTTGAGGTCAGTCCGAAGGTGTCGATTGTCCAGATCCCAGCAATGAGCCCTGATGCCGAGCCTGCCAGCGCACCGTTCGAGGCCGCCGTGTTGGCGCTGGACCTGAGGTTGGTGGGGAACAGCTCTGCCCGGTGTGAGCCACCGGAAGGGACGAAGGCAAAGGTGCCGAAGCCGGACACCATCGCAGCGACCAGGATCAAGGCCAATGAAGTGGCGGAGAACAGAGTGAGCCCGCCGACCAGGGCCATCAGCAAGGCGACCACCGAGGTGTTTCGCCGGCCCCACGCGTCGGCCATGTGCCCTCCGATGAAGAAGCCGATCCCGCCCAGCGTGCCTCCGACCAGCAGGACCGTCACCGTGGTGCCGGTGGTGAGGCCGACTTGGTTGATCAGTCGCTCCGTGGAGAAGGCGGCGCCCACGGCCCCATAGGCAGAGGCGAGGAACCCTGCTGCGACCACCTTCCAGAATCGCCCTGCCCATGGCCCCGACACGAGTTCGCGCCAGTGACCGCCAGCGTGCTCGATGACGTAGATCTTGCTCTCCGGGACGTTCTTGATCAGGAACGGGAGCAGTATCAGGCCCAGCCCTGTCAGCAGATGCGGGAGCCTCCAGTCGATCTCTGCGATGGGCAGCAGCATCAAGGCCACTCCGCTGCCGAGGGAGACGGCGGCCCCGTAGAAGGAGATCGAGTAGGCCCGCACTCGAGGGCTCGAGTTCTCGGCGAGAAGGACTATCGCCAGGCCCGAGACTGCTGCTGTGCCGGTCCTGAGCAGTGAGTGGAACAAGCCGAATTGCCAGGCTTCGACAACCAGCCCGGAGAGCAATCCACCCGCGATTATGAAGGTCATCGCCCAGAGGAACGGCCGTCTCCTGCCTCGATGGTCACCCAGCCATCCCAAAGGCAGCGCGGCGAAAGCAGCCAGCCTGGCTATCCCAAGCAGGAGGCTCATCTCACCCTCGCTCAGGCCCAGCCCGTCCCTGGTGAAGGGGAGCGAAGCGCTGGCTTGGGATTGGCCGAATCCCTGGATCACACCTGCCACCCAGATGATGAACACGACCCGACGGTCCGCCTTGGTGAAATGCTCGACTGGGAGAAGAGGGTCGAGAACCCGACGAACAGCCGACCTCATTTAGGGAGCGTAAACAGCAACTATGGGAACATCGCTGCGTAACCCCAGGTTGTCGAGGTCGTAGATGTTCGAAAGTGTTGGAGAAGCGGCGTATCTGATACAGCTCGTGATCGCCTTTGGCGCGGGCGTCATCTCGTTCATTTCGCCGTGCGTTCTTCCTCTTCTCCCGGGTTACCTGTCGATGATGTCGGGGTATTCGGCTGCCCAGCTCGAGCAAGGTGAGGTGTCTGCGGGGCGGATGACGCGTGTCATCCTCTTGTTCGTCGCCGGTTTCACCGTGGTGTTTGCAGCGCTGGGAGCCGGCGCCACCGCCTTTGGCACCTGGATGAGACAGAACGTCTCAACACTCACGTTCGTGTCAGGCCTCGTGATAATCGCCTTTGGGGTGCTCATGGTGGCGATGGCAGTCTCGAACCGGGGCTTTCTTGCGGTGGCCAGCCAAGAGAAGCGGGTTCACGTGAAGCCGTCCCGGCTGGGCAAGTGGGCGCCTCCGGTCATGGGTGCTGCCTTCGGGTTCGGGTGGACACCGTGCATCGGTCCGGTGCTGACCGTGATATTGGCTACTGCTGCAACACAAGAGACGCTTGGGCAGGGCATACTGCTTCTCGTGTCCTATTCGCTTGGGCTCGGAGTGCCTTTCTTGCTCGCCGGGCTTGGCCTGTTCAAGTTCTTCGGGCGTCTCAAGCCCTATCTGCGGCCGATCAACATCGCTTCTGGCGTGTTCTTGACCTTGTTTGGCATCGTGATGGTGACCGGCAACCTCGGCACTCTGTCGGCCTGGTTCGTCCGAGTTTTCGACGCAGTGCCCTTCCTCCGCGACTTGGCCAGTGTCTGACGAGATGACTTCAACTCCCTCTACCTCCTGGCTGGCACCTATGGCCCCGGACGTGGTTTGGATTGGAGGTAGTGACGCACTCCGGTTCCTCAACGACTTGGTGAGCCAAGAGCTCTCTTCGCTGAGCAACGGTGAGTCGGTGAGGTCTTTTCTCCTCAAGCCTGACGGGAAACTCGGCTACTCCTTGTTCGTTGCCAGAAAAGGGGATTCCTACGGGTTGGTCACCGAACCGGGCCGTGGTGACGACTTGGCTAGCGAGCTCTCCCGCTATCGAATCAGAGTTGACGTCACCATCGAGGTCGAGAGCGAAGATCGCTGGCTGGTGATGGGGGAGTGGGATGGGATCGATGTCTCATGGGACGACCAACCCCGTCACCTCGTGATCGGACAGCAACCCGATCTGACGGTGGGAACCCAGTCGGACTACGACCGTGAGCGTGTCAAAGCCGGTGAGCCTGCCTGGGGTCGCGAGATGACGGAGGGGACGATCCCTCACGAGACCACGCTCGTGGCCGGCTCGGTCGACTTCGACAAAGGTTGTTTCCTCGGTCAGGAGCTGGTGGCCCGCATGGACAGCCGGGGGGCCACGGCACCTCGCATGTTGCGCCGGCTCGAGTTGAGCGGCAGCGCGGACCCGGGCTCCGAGATCCAGATTGAAGGCGCGAAGGTCGGTGACCTGACCTCTGTTTCCGACGGGATCGGGCTGGGCCTCGTGAAGCGCTCGGTGGAGCCGGGAACGATGGTGTCGATCGGGGAGTCAACGGCGATCGTCTCGGAGATCCCACAGAAAGCACGCCGATAGTTCACGGGTTCTTTACAAATGTGAAGCCAAACTGTGCCGTATGTCAGGACCAGTCAAATCCGTGCTGCTGGTTGAAGACGATGACGCCATCGCCGACATGCTGCGTGGCTTCTTCGAACGCGACGGGTACAGATTCCTTCACGCCATCACCGGTGAGGAAGCGGTAGAGCGTCTTCGCATCAGGCCTGCCTCGGCGATCCTTCTCGACATCAACCTCCCCGGAATCGACGGCGTCGAGACCTGCCGCCGGATCAGGGAGTTCTCCAAGACCCCTGTGATCATGCTCACAGCCAGGGACAGCGAGATCGACAAGGTGCTCGGTCTCGAGATGGGGGCGGACGACTACGTGACCAAGCCGTTCTCGCCACGGGAGCTGATGGCTCGAGTGAAGGCGGTGCTCCGTCGCTCCGAGGAGCCTCCGGCGCGCCCGCGGCTGCTCGAGATCGAAGGCTTCGAGATCGACGGAGGGAAACGTCTCGTCAAGACAGCTGGCGAGGAGTCGATCGAGCCGACGGCGAAAGAGTTCGACTTGCTCTGGTTCTTGGCGGAGAACGCCGGTTTGGCCATGAGCCGTTCACAGATCCTCGAAGCCGTTTGGGGCTACGAGTACTTCGGTGAGACGAGGACGGTGGACGTCCACATACGTCAGCTCCGCAAGAAGATCGAGGGCATCCCCATCGAGACGGTTTGGGGTGTCGGCTATCGGCTGGGCAGCTAGTGCGCCGACGCCTGTTCTGGGCCATTGTCGGCGTGGCAGCCGTGACCGGGCTGCTGGTTCTGGCGGGCGCCGTGATCGCCTCGCAGAGAGCCGCCGTGGAAGCCACTTACCGCGAGATGAGCCAGTCGGCCAGGGAGGCTGTTGCGATCATCGAGGAGACTGCTCAGAGAGCTGAGGCCAACCCGGCGGCGGGTCGTGAGCTGATCCGTGTGTTCGAAGGGGAGCTGAGCCCGACTTTTGGCAGGATCCGCCGCACAGCCGGGAGCTCCGAGATCGGTTTCGGGATTGTGAGCGCGAATGGTGCTGTGCGGAGCAACTCATCGCTCTTCGACTCGGTTCGGCTCAACGAAGACCTTCTGGAAGAAGGCAAGACGCAATTCGCCAGATCAAAGGACGGAGCTCTCATTGTGGTGGCACGCGCCCAGGTCCCGCAGGGAGGCACCCTCCTCGTTGCGTTGTCCAGGGAGGCCCCGGTGGTGCGGTTGGCCGACCAGAGCGTCGGCCTGATCCTGGTGGTGACTGGTGTCGGCCTGCTAGCCGCCATCGCAGCAAGAGTGCAGGCGAACAAGGTGGCATCTCGCCTGGAGCCTCTGGCCGTTGCTTCGAGAGAGCTCGCAGAGGGGGATATGGGTGCCCGGGTCCCGGATCTGGGTGACCCCGAGCTAGACGAGGTGGCCAGGGCCTTCAACGAGATGGCTGTGGAATTGGAGACGACGAGGGAGAGGGAGCGCGAGTTCATCCTTGGTGTCGGTCACGACCTGAGAACGCCGCTGACGACCATCGGCGGCTACGCCGAGGCGCTCGAAGCCGGTGATGTCGATCCAGCGGATCTCAGTCGGGTTGGCTCGGTCCTCGGTATTCAGAGCCGGCAGCTGAGCCGGTTGATCGAGGATCTGTCGATGCTGGCTCGACTCGAACAGCCGGAGTTCAGCCTGCGCACCGAGCAGGTGAACGTTGGTGCCCACGTCGGCGAGATCGTCGAGAGCTTCAGGAAGAAAGCAGATGATGTCGGGGTGAGGTTGGTCATCGACACGGAGGGGAGCGTCATCGCCGAGACCGACCCGGATCGACTCGGCCAGATCACCCAGAATCTCCTCGAGAACGCTCTGAGGTTCACGCCGGAGGCCGGGACTGTGTCGGTGAATGTCGCCCGCGATGGGACAAGCGCGACGTTGACGGTCTCGGACAGTGGCTTGGGGATCAGCGCCGAGGACTTGCCTCATGTGTTCGATCGTCACTACGTGGGAACGCAGCGACAACTTCGGAACGAGGGAAGCGGGCTGGGTCTCTCGATAGTGGCTGGCCTGGTGGATCGTCTGGGCGGGACGGTTGAAGCCGAGTCAGAGGTGGGCAAGGGGACGATGTTCCGGGTGCAACTCCCGGGTTAGGGGGCTTTCACCCACCTTCCGTCTTTCATCACGCCGTTGGGTGAGCGAAGAGTGCTGATGTCGTCGAGAGGGTCTCCGGCCACCAAGACCAGATCGGCGAAGGCTCCTTCATGCAGCGACCCAACCCGATCCTCCCAGCCGAGGAGTTCGGCGGCCGTCAACTCGATGCCCTCATCGTCGAGCATGGACCCGTTGTGCGAGTCGAAGACACGATCGGGGAGGAGAGTCAGTCGGGCCATGCCGGCGAGAAGCTAGCCATGGGATCAGTGAGTTGTGGTGCCGGAGGTGGGACTCGAACCCACACGCCACTAGGACACGGCATTTTGAGTGCCGCACGTCTGCCAATTCCGTCACTCCGGCGGTGACGGCAAGTGTACGACTCAGCGTTTCGGACCGACAACGAACTCTCGTCTGCGCTGCATGAAGTCGCTCAGAGCGCAACCTCATGCAGCATGGTCCAGGTGGCGACGGACCTTGCCTCGTTTGTGCTGCACAGGGTTGCGGTGAGCACGACCAGATGCAGCGCAGACGAGATCGCCGCGAAGACCGGGAGATCCGGCCGAGCAGATACGCTGAGAGGCCGTGAAGAGAGCACACCGGAAGATCTTTCGCCTCAACGACAAGATCGCTTCACTCGAATCCGAGATTGGGCAGACTTCCGCCGAGCTCGAATATCACCGCTCGATCAACGCCGACGCACAGGAGGACGCTGCCATCGGCAACTACATCGATCGTGAGGAGGCGGGCCTCACCGCAGGGGACGTGAGGCGGTTCGAGAAGACCATTGCCACTCTCGAATCCAAGAGAGCGAGGCTCGCCGGGAAGCGTGACGGCCTCCTTGCCAAACTCGACGACTGAGCTACTACCGTCGCCAGGGTGCCAACCCTCGCCCTGATCGATGGCAATTCGATCGCCTATCGGGCCTTCTATGCGTTGCCGGAGGACCTGGCGACCAAGTCCGGCCAGGTGACCAACGCCGTATTCGGCTTCACTCGGATGCTCATCCGTCTTCTCAAAGACCACCATCCAGAGGGCATCGCGGTCGCTTGGGACGTGTCACGGCAGACCTTCCGCACCGAGATGTACGAGGACTACAAGGCCAACCGCTCCAAGGCCCCGGACCATTTCCGATCGCAGCTTCCGTTGATGGACGAAGTGCTCGAAGCCCTCCAAATCACCCAACTGCGTCTCGAGGGCTATGAAGCGGACGACATCATCGCTTCGCTCACCGATCAGGCGGTTGGCGACGATTGGGAAGTTCTGATCGTCACCGGGGATCGCGACGCCTTTCAGCTGATCGGCGGGCCGGTCAAGGTCCTGTACACCAGGAGGGGCATCAGCGACACGGTTCTTGCCGACGAGGATTGGGTGGAGGAGCGCTATGGGATCGGCCCTTCTCAATACGTCGAGTACGCGGCACTTCGCGGCGACAACTCGGACAACCTGCCGGGGGTTCCTGGAGTGGGGGAGAAGACGGCTTCGCGGCTGATCGGCGAGCACGGGTCGATTGACGGCGTGTACTCAGCAATCGGCGAGATGACCCCGAAGTTGCGCGAGAACCTCGCGGCCTCGCGAGAGCAGGTGTTCCTGAACAGGGAGCTGATGCAACTCGTCTCCGATCTGGATGTCGGGCATTCGACTTCGGATTTCGGAACAAGAGAGTGGGACAAGGCAACGGTCAAAGACCTCTTCGACAGCCTCGAGTTCCACACCATGTGGAACGACCTTGAGGAGGCCTTGCCCTCGACGGGTGGAGCTACAGAGGTGCTCGACGTGAGTACCGAGTTGGTCACCACCTCAGATCGGATCTCAGATCTTGCCGACACCGAGACGCTGGTTGCGGGCCTGGTGAGAGATGGGGGAGAGCCGTATGGCTTGGCTGTCGCGGTCGGGGAGGCTCAAGCTGTCGTCGTGCCGTTCGAGGATGCCGGACCTCTCCTCGAAGGGCTTGGTGACGGCTCGATCGCTGTTTCCGGGCACGACCTCAAAGAGCTGTCCCGGGCGCTGCTCGGCCTTGGCCATGACCTGACCAACCCGGTGATGGACACGGCGCTGGCGGCATACATCATCAACCCGGCACAGCGCACCTACACGCTCGAGGAGATCGCCGAGCGGGTGCTGGGGCTCGAGCTGGTGTCGCCCGACGACGAAGACACCTCGGGCATGCTTCCTTTCGACGCCGGCCCCGACGTCGAGCTGGAGGGGAGACGTGTCGAGGCGGTGCGGCGGCTCGCCGATTCGCTCGAGTCCGAATTGGATACCCGAGACGAATTGGGCCTGTTCCACGAATACGAGTTGCCTTTGGTGCCGGTGCTGGCTCGCATGGAGCATGCCGGCATCGGCGTTGACCGGCCCTATCTGGAGGACATGGGTGCCGACCTCCGGGAGCGGATAGGCAAGCTCGAGGCAGAGATCCACGAGTTGGCCGGCGAGCCGTTCAACGTGAATTCGACGGATCAGCTCCGGGCGATTCTCTTCGAGAAGCTCGATCTCCCGATCACCAAGAAGACGTCGACCGGGAAGCCCTCGACTGATGCCTCGGTCCTCAAGAAGCTCGACCATCCGCTGGTCAGCAAGCTGCTCGAGTATCGAGAGCTGGAGAAGCTCCGCTCCACCTACGTCGACGGGTACCTCCCGCTCATCGATCCCGACGGGAGGATCCGGACGCGCTTCAACCAGATGGCCGCCACCACTGGGCGTCTTTCTTCCGACAGCCCGAACCTTCAGAACATCCCGGTGCGGTCTGAGTCCGGGATGACCATCCGGCGGGCCTTCATCGCCGGCAAGGGGAGCCAGTTTCTGGTAGCCGACTACAGCCAGATCGAGCTGCGTGTTCTGGCGCACATGAGCGGAGACCCGTTTTTGATCGAGGCTTTCCGCGAGGGGTTGGATATCCACACCGCCACCGCAGCCCGGGTGTGGGGAGTTCCGCCCGAAGAAGTCACGGCAGAGCAACGCCGCCGTTCGAAGATGATCAACTTCGGCCTCCTCTATGGGATGGAGGCCTTCGGTCTCGCCGACCGCCTCGGCATATCCCGCGATGAGGCAAAGGAGCACATCGACGACTACTTCGCCCAGTTCCACCAAGTCAAGGAGTACATGTCTTCGGTGGTGACCCAGGCTCGTAACGATGGGTACACCACAACTCTCTTCGGACGCCGTCGGTACTTGCCCGAGCTGAAGTCGGACAACTTCAGGATCAGGCAGATGGGGGAGCGGATGGCGCTGAACGCCCCAGTGCAGGGCACTGCCGCCGACATCATCAAGAAGGCGATGATTGATCTCGACGCCGAACTGCGAGAGCAGAAGCTGGCGTCGACGTTGCTGCTCCAGATTCACGACGAGTTGATTCTCGAGGTGCCAGTGGAGGAGTCGGTCGTCGCCGAGAAGGCCGTGATCGAGACGATGGAAGGGGTCACAGGCTTGGATGTGCCACTGAAAGTCGACACAGCTTGGGGTGACGACCTGGCAGGTGTCAAAGGCTGAAGGACGGCATCAGCGCATAACCGCTTGGCCTTTCGCCTTGTGGATGCTTACACTTTTGGGGCCCGGTGGCCGCGCGCCGCCGGAGTCCCTTTGAGAGGTACCCATCCACACATGTCCAACACCCAAGATGCCGCGCCTGTAGAGGCTTCAGAAGAAGCAAAGGCGCCCGAGACGTCCGCTCCCGAGACGACAGTCGACGAGCAGACGACAACACCGGCCGCAGAGCCCGCCGTGGAAGAGGCTCAGACCCCTGAGACCGAGCCAGTGAAGGCCGTGTCCCGCACCGCAAAGGTGGCTCCAGACCTGAGTGAGCTGCCCGACGACATCGGTGACGACTTCGAGCGCGCGATCGACGCCACCGTCCTTCAATTCAAGGAAGGGGACATCGTCGAAGGCTCGATCGTCAGTGTCGATGCCGAAGGTGCGATGGTCGACATCGGATACAAGTCAGAGGGCCTGATACCGGTGCGCGAGCTTTCGATTCGCAACAACGTCGATCCGAAGGACGAGGCGAAGATCGGCGATCGAGTCGAAGCCGTCGTCTTGGACATGGAGGACGACGAGGGTCGAATGATCCTCTCCAAGAAGCGAGCGATGTACGAGCGCGCCTGGGGGCAGATTCAGGAGGTCGCCGACGCCGACGGAACTGTCGAGGGCACCGTCATCGAAGTAGTCAAAGGTGGGCTGATCGTGGACATCGGCCTCCGCGGATTTCTCCCGGCCTCATTGGTTGATTTAAGGAGAGTCCGTGATCTGGATCCATTCATCGGGGACACGATCACGGCGAAGGTCATCGAGCTGGACAGGGCGCGGAACAACGTCGTTCTTTCCCGGAGAGCGCATCTCGAGGAGGCCTTGGCCGAGGAGCGGACGGAGTTCCTGGACAATCTCCATGAGGGCGAGGTGCGAGACGGCACGGTCTCATCCGTGGTCAATTTCGGTGCTTTCGTCGACCTCGGGGGGATGGATGGGCTGGTTCACGTCTCGGAGCTGTCCTGGCAGCACGTCAATCACCCTGGCGAACTGGTCAAGGTTGGAGACGAGGTCACGGTCAAGGTCCTGGAAGTGGACCGCGACCGGGAGCGGATCTCGCTTTCGATCCGTCAAACCACCGACGACCCCTGGAACGTCTTCGCCGACGCACACGATGTGGGCGACGTGGTCGAGGGAAGTGTCACCAAAACGGTGCCTTTCGGTGCCTTTGTGTCCGTTGCAGACGGTGTCGAGGGCCTCGTGCACGTCTCCGAGATCGCCATGCACCGTGTGGAGTCCCCGGAGCTGGAGCTCTCCATCGGCCAGAAGGTGAACGTGAAGATCACCGAGAAGGACGACGAGCGGCGGCGTGTCTCTTTGTCGATCAAGCAGGCGCTGCCTGACTACAAGGAGCGCAAAGAGCGTCCTGAAGCCCAGAAGAAGGGTGGTCCGCGTAAGCCCCGTGAGTTCGAGCGGGAGTTCGGCGCCGACGCTGAGGAGCACCCGCCAATGCCTGTGGATGCCAGCCTCGAGGCGATCCTGAAAGAGCTGAAAGAGCGCGGGATCGGCCGACGCTGAGCTCCGGCTGAGGCCCCATCCAAACGGGTGGGGATCCTCGTCACATATTTCGAGCACAAAACCTCAAGAGTGCCCGTCTAGAGCCGAAAATTCACTTTGTGATATTGGACTTGAATCACCTGGCGGGCTTTAGGCCGCCGGTACTATGCCCTCTGGCAGTCGCCGTTGAAGTGACGGTGAGAAACCGAGGGGACAACCGAAGGGGACTCAATGGGTAGGAGAGCCATCGTTCTTCTTGTGGCCTTGATACTGGCCGGTCTCGCCGCGTGGGCAGTGTGGAACTTCCTTCAGAGCGTCGAGAACGCCGAGAAAGAGGACCGCGCAACCGTCACCGTCTTTGTGGCCGGCAACAACGGCATCGCCGAAGGCGCCGAGGGAAGCATCCTGCTGTCCAGCTACGAGTCTGACGCTCGTTGTCAGAATCCTGATCTCGCCCTTTCAGACGTGACCAACTGCACGATCAAGAAGGACACCGACGAGCGCGAGGACGTTCCCGAGGATGTCCTCGACTCCGAGGAGAAGTTGCGTCAGGTTCTCGCCGGCAAGGTCGCGGCAGGCCCCGTGTCTGCAGGCTCGATCCTCACAGCTGCTCAGTGGACCGAGGTGACCGTCGACGTGGTGCCGCTCCGGGATCAGATCCCGTCTGGCAAGCAGGCCATCACTATCAGCACCAGCAATGTTCAAGGTGTCAACGGCTTTGTTGAGGCCGGAGATCGGATCAACATGATCATCACGCTCGACATCGAGTTCGAGCAGATCCCTGTCGACTTCGAGGGCGTCACCCTTCCCGGTGGTGACGGTGGCACAGGTGGCATCGAGGGTGATACAGGGACGACAGAAGGTTCCGACACCGTTGTCGTGACCTACTCCCGCTTCGTGCTCCAAGGCATACCGGTCTTGGCCGCAGGTCGCGACGTGCGACCTGACGAAGAGGCACCTCCCACTGTCGAGGTCGACCAAGGCCAGGCGACAACCACCGAAGATGGCGCCGCTGAAGAGGACCTGGGCAACTCGACGATCTTTACTCTCGAAGTTACGCCCGATCAGGCAGAGCGGATCGTGTATGCGTTCGAGAATGGTTCAATCTGGCTGACGCTGGTCCCGTCCGACTTCGTCGAGATCGAGACCGACGGTGTTGCGATCGACAACCTGTTCGGTGGCGATCTGGTCGACGAGATCTTCGGCGGCCTGCAAGATCCTTCTAGCCCATAAGAGGTCGATGAATGTCGATGGCAGAGCACAACCTCCTGGTTGTTGATCAGGATGACGACTTTGTCTCAACAGCAAAGGAGCTGTTCGAGGGTCGTCTCCCGGTAGCCCGCACAATTGAAGAGGCAAGCCAGACCATCGAGTCAGGTGATGTGCGGATGATCCTGCTCGGCCCTTCGTATGGAGACGATGCGGCGATGGAGCAGATTCGCACGCTCCACAACCAGGATCCGGCTCTGGTCCTGATGCTTGTCGCCGAAGAGGTGACTGCCGATCTCTTGAGACGAGGGATGCGAGCAGGTGTGTCCGATGTCATCGAGGCCCCGCTCGAAGAGGCCAAGATCGAGTCGGCCATCGAGCAGTTCGCCCATGACATCCTCAAGCGAGAGACGGCGATTGCTGCCCCCACAACGGACTATCAAGAGAGGTCTGAGAAGGGTCGGATCATCACGATCTCCTCGGCAAAAGGTGGCAGCGGAAAGACCGTTCTTGCCACCAACCTCGCTCTCCTGTTGAACCGGATCCCCGACACCAAGGTGTGCCTGGTGGATGCCGACCTCCAGTTCGGCGACGTGTGCCTGGTTCTCCAGCTCGAGCCACGATTCACCATGGTCAATGCGGCGCACGAGCTGCACCAGCTCGATGCAGAGCTTCTCGACTCGCTGCTCACCGAGCACCCGAGCGGCCTGAAGGTGCTTGCTGCTCCCTTGGAGCCGGCGTTCGCCGACGACATCACGACTGCCGGGTTGATGCAGATGCTCGATGTCCTTCGCGACAACTACGACTACGTGGTGGTCGACACGGCGTCGATGCTCGACGAGCTCATCCTGTCTTTGATCGAGAAGTCGGACGACATCCTGATGCTGGTCGACATGGACCTGCCATCGGTGAAGAACGCCAAGCTTGCGTTGGAGACCTTGCGTCTCCTCAAGTTCAGCACGGCCAACGTGAAGCTGGTGATGAACCGCAGCAACTCCAAGGCCAAGCTGGACAACAAAGAGATCGAAGGTGCTCTCAAGATGGAGATCTCCGCTGCGGTGCCGTCAGATGCCATGGTCGCAGCTTCCGTCAATGAGGGACGCCCTGTGGTTGAGACAGACCCCAAATCGAAGGTGGCGAAGGGCTTCGAGTCGGTGGCAGCGCTGATTGCAGGAAAGATCCCGGAAGGCTCCCCGAAGTCGGGGATCTTCGGGCGGAAGTAGGGAAGGGGTAGGCAGTGCCGTCGCTATCAGAGAGAGTTGCCGCAGCCAGGCAGACCGAGACCACCGACACCACGGTGAACCGGTCGGACGCCCTTGGCGAGCTTCGCGGCAGATTACATTTCAAAGTCGTCGAGGAATTGGGCCCCACCCTCTATGACCGGGGCATGTCGGACGCCGAGCTGCGTCTCCGTGTCCTCGAGATGTTGGAGTGGGCGGTCGACCAGGAGCAAGGTCTTCCGCTGACCTCTGCCGATCGAAGAGGCCTGCTCAACGAGATCGCTTCAGACGTCCTCGGCTACGGGCCGATAGACCCTCTGCTCAACGATCCCGAGATCACTGAGGTCATGGCCAACGGCCCCTACGACATCTACTTCGAGAAGTCAGGCCGGATCACGAAGTCCGACGTGAGGTTCGTGGACGAGGTTCACCTTCGTCGGATCATCGACAAAATCGTCGGCCAGATCGGTCGTCGAGTCGACGAGGCCACGCCGATGGTCGACGCTCGGCTCCCCGACGGCTCCAGGGTCAATGCCATCATCGCCCCGCTTTCGATTGGTGGGCCCTACCTGACAATCCGCAAGTTCGCAGTCGATCCATTCCAGGAAGCCGACCTGATCTCCTTCGGGACACTGACACAGCGTGTGGCAGATTTCCTCCGGGCCTGCGTGCGGGGCCGGCTGAACATCCTCATCTCGGGCGGTACCGGCTCTGGTAAGACCACGACTTTGAACGTGGTCTCCGCCTACATCCCAGGTGACGAGCGCATCATCACCGTTGAGGACGCTGCGGAGCTTCAACTCCATCAGGAACACGTGCTCACACTCGAGTCCCGCCCGGCGAACATCGAAGGCCAGGGCCAAGTGACCATTCGCGATCTGGTCAAGAACACGTTGCGCATGCGTCCTGACCGCATCGTTGTCGGTGAGGTTCGAGACGCTGCGGCACTGGACATGCTCCAGGCCATGAACACGGGTCATGACGGCTCCTTGACGACGGTTCACTCGAACAGCCCGCGTGACACCCTGTCTCGTATCGAGACGATGGTGCTGATGGCCGGCTACGACCTGCCGGTCAAGGCCATTCGCGAGCAGGTCTCATCGGCGGTCGATCTGATCGTTCACGTCTCCAGGCTGAAGGACGGCACGCGCCGAATCACCCACGTCACAGAGGTCGAGGGGATGGAGGGCGAGATCATCACGCTTCAGGATCTGTTCCTTTTCGACTACGGCATGGGCGTTGACGACGACGGCGTCTACAAAGGCCGTCTCAAGGCAACAGGCATCCGCCCGACGTTCTCCGAGGAACTGGAGAACCAGGGCATCAGACTGCCTTCCGACCTCTTCGACCCAGAGCCTTTCGCTCGGAGATAGTCGACTTGAGACGAGCCCTCCTCGCTCTGGTCGCCATTCTCCTGGTGGCGTCACCGGCGCTGGCCCAGACGACTGGCGCCGAGATTGGCATCGTGGATGTCAATGGCTCGCGCTATCCCGAGGGTGGCCAGACAACGATGGTCATCGAGTTTCGCAATCTGGCCAATGCGCCTAATCCCGAAGACCTGGAAGTGACCGCCAACGGTGAGCCTGTTTCCAACCTCGACGTGACACCTCTTGCGGAATCGACCCTTCCTGTCGGTGTGGTTCTTGCCATTGATGCTTCTGGGTCGATGGCCGGTGACCCTCTGGCGGCGGCCAAGACCGCTGCTCAGGATTTCGTCTCGCAGGCACGTCCTGAGGATCGCATCGCTTTGGTCACATTCGCCGATGAGGTGCAGGTCATATCTGGGTTCACCGGAAACGCTCAGGTCTTAAACGGTCTGATCGACTCGATCGAGGCCGGCGGGGAAACGGCTTTCAATGACGCGGTGTTGAAAGGCATCGACATGTATGGCGACGCCACGGCGCGCGATCTGCTGGCGAACATGATCGTGCTGACCGACGGCGACGACACAGTGTCGGTGGCCACACAAGATGATGTCGTAGCCGCCGTCGCGGCCAATGATGTGCGAGTTTTCGGCGTCGCTCTGGAGTCGCCCGATTTCAATCCGGATCCCGTCGGTGCCGTTGCAGCGGCTGGGACGGGGCTTTTCCTTTCGACACCCGACCCGGCTCAGCTTTCGGCGTTGTACAGCGAGATCAGCAGAGAGATCAGCAACACGCTGGTGGCGAGGTTTGCTTCTCCTATCAGCGTGCCCGGAGACGTCGAGTTCGCGGTCTCCTACCAAGGGCTGGCGACTGCCACGACCTTCGCTGTTTCTGGTTTCGCCACGACCACCACAACCGGTCCCACCACCACCACGACGCTCCAGCCGATAACAACGGTCATCATCGAGAACAACGCACCGCTCGACACGACAACACTTGCTCTCGTCGGAGCTGTCGGGCTGGGGTTGACGCTCTTTCTCTTCCTCGTGATCTTGTTCGGGCGAGACGATGCCGACGACCCGGGCCGCTTTGCCAAGCGGCTCCAGGCCTATGGGCGGAAAGGGAAGCCCCAAGCCGAGGAGAAGGGTTCCTTCCTCGAGCGCATCCCGCTGCTCAACAGGTTCACCGAAGCCGCTGAGGAAGAGGTGAAGAAGCGGGGTCTCCTGTCCGGTGTCAACTCGACCTTGGAGCAGGCCAACATCCCGATGACACCGGGTGAGGCGATCCTCGCCATGTTTGGCCTGGCGGCCGTTGGTGGCATCTTCACGGCCATCTTCAACAGCCCCCTCTGGGGAGCTATCACTTTCGGATTCCTCCTCTTGTTGATGGTCTTCTTGATCAACTTCGCCGGCGGGAGAGAGCGACGGAAGTTCGAGAACCAGCTGCCGGACACGTTGACTCTGATGTCTACCTCGCTGAGAGCGGGCTACTCGCTTCTTCAATCGACCGAGGCGGTTGCGGCCGAGGCGCCCAACCCGACGGCGCGCGAGTTCGGGCGAGCCATAGCTGAGGCGAGGCTAGGTGTCACGGTGTCCGACTCTCTGAACGGCATAGTTGAGCGGACTCGATCCAAGGACTTCCAGTGGGCTGTCATGGCCATCGACATTCAGCGTGAGGTGGGTGGGAACCTGGCCGAGGTCCTACAGACCGTCGCCGACACCATGAGAGCTCGGAACCGTCTGAAGGGTGAGATCCGGGCGCTGACGGCCGAGGGTCGAATCTCGGCCATGGTGCTGGGCTCGTTGCCGTTCCTCCTGTTTGGGTTTCTCTGGGTTTCCAATCGCGACTATTTGTTGCCGCTGATTGAATCCACCTTCGGACAGATCTCGATTGGTGTAGGGCTGCTCCTGATGACTGGCGGCTTGTTCTGGCTCAAGAAGATCGTGGACATCGAGATATGAGTTTCCTCGAGTCGATCGATGGTCAGGTGCTGGCAGTGGTGTCGGTCTTCTTGCTGATGCTGTTCGTCGTTGTCTGGATCGGGATAGGCGTCACCAGAGCGCGCGAGGAGATGACGGATCGGCTTGCCCTCTATGGCCGCAACCAATCCGCTCAGTCAGCGCGTGAAGAGGAACTGGCCAAGCCGCTGGCACAGCGGACCGTCGGGCCGGTCGTTCTCGGCATCTCCAACTTCCTCAGGCGATTTACTCCAGTCGGATATCTCGAGAAGATCGAGCAGCAGTTGATTCTGGCGGGGAGCCCGGGGAACCTGGATGCGCCGGCATTCGTCGTCGTCAAGTTGCTGGCAACACTTGGTGGTCTGGTTGCAGGGTTCTTCTTGGTGGATCTGGGCGGTGACGGTCTTCAGCGAATCGTCCTGTTTGTGCTTCCCATCGCACTGGGGTTCTTTGGCCCCAACGCCTGGTTGAAGCGCAAGATCGACGAGCGACGCCAAACAATGCTCAGAGCGTTGCCGGACATCCTCGACCTGTTGGTCATCTCCGTGGAGGCCGGCCTCGGTTTCGACTCGGCTCTCTCGCGTGTCGTGGCCACCGTGCCTGGCCCATTGTCCGAGGAGTTCTTCCGCATGCTTCAGGAGACGCGCGTCGGTGTCAGCCGCCGAGATGCCATGCGTCACCTGATGGAGCGCACTGACCTCGACGAGTTGAGGAGCTTCCTCCTGGCGATGATCCAGGCGGAGGCGTTCGGTGTGACTATCGCTCGGGTGCTGCGAGTCCAGGCTGACGAGATGAGGGTCAAGCGGCGTCAAAGGGCACAGGAAAAGGCGTTCGCTGCCCCGGTGAAGCTCGTGTTCCCCCTTGTCTTCTGCATCTTCCCGTCGCTGTTTGTGGTCCTCCTCGGCCCAGCCGCCATTCAAATCGGCGAAGCGTTCGTCGACTGATGCCATGACGGCGTCTCAGCCGTCGTCGCGGCGATTCTCTGTAGCCCAACTGGCGCTTCTGGTGCCTCTGGTGGCATTGATAATCGATGCCTGGGTCCCAATAGGAGACAACTCTTTCCTTTGGCACATTCGGGCGGGTGGGTTGCAGGCTGAGGCTTCGCGTGTCCTCACCGAAGATCCCTTCTCCTTCACCAGAGGTGGCGAGCCGTGGCTGACTCAGAGCTGGCTGGTGGAGCTCCTGTATCACCGGCTCGAAGTCTGGACCGGTCTCGGGTTTGTTCCGTTGATGCTGTTGTCCGTTTCCACGCTCACGTTTGCCGGTGTCGGTCTGGTCGCATACAAGAGGTCTCGCTCAGTTTCTACAACGGCGGTCGTGCTTTTGATGACGACCTTCCTCATAGTCAGCTTCTTGGTGCCCAGGCCTGTTCTGTTCTCATATGCGCTTTTCGTGCTGGTTGTGCTGGCGTGGGAGCACCCACGCACGCGTTGGGTGGTGCCGTTCCTGTTCTGGGTTTGGGCATCGGCACATGGCAGCTTTGCGGTTGGACTCGCCTACATCGGGCTCAACGTTCTCTCCCGCAGGGACTGGCGTGCAATGCCCAACGTCGCAGTTTCAGCAGCGGTCACCTTGGCGACGGCACACGGGCTCGGGGTCGTCACCATGCTGCTCGGATTTGCCGAGGCCGGTGACACTTTGCGCCTGCTCACAGAGTGGCGCCGGCCGGAGCTGCTGTCCGCTGTGTTCACACCGTTTCTCATCGGTGTCGGCATCATTTTCTTCGGCGCGCTTAGAGGTCGCATTCGAACCTCAGATCTCTGGGTGATCGCACCGTTCATCGCCCTCGGCTTCACCTCGACACGAGCGGTTCCCACGGCCTGGATCGGCTTGATTCCCTATGTCGCCGCCGCTTTGGGACCGGTGAAGGTTGGTTCGGTGCGTCTGATCAGACGTCCGGCAGCTGTGACAATGGCGGCCCTGGTCATTGTCGTCCCTCTGTTGTTGAGGGGTGACGGATCGTTGAACGAGGTGCGGTTCCCGGTTGCGGCAGCTGACGCTTTGCTGGACGCCAACACCTTCCACGACGATCGGGTAGGTGGCTTCCTGATTTGGCGTGACGGCCCAGAGAGACAGGTCTTCCTCGACGACCGGGCCGAACTCTATGGCGAACGGATGGCCGAGTTTGTCGCTATTCGTGACCTGGAGGCACCGTGGCAGCCAGTGTTCGAGCGTGACGGGATCACCCAGGTTCTGATGGGAGTTGACGAACTCCTTGTCGAGGAACTGACAGGCTCAGGCTGGTCAGTCGAGTATGCAGATGAGCACTACGTCGTCCTCAGATAGGTAGACGACTCGCAGGTTCGACCTTGAGAGCTGCGTGCCTCCCGGCTGGCAACCGGCCGCACAAAAGAGAAGGACCCGCCGAAGCGGGCCCCACTCACTCGTTTTTTTGACTTGTAGGTACGACTAGAGAGCCGAGCTGATCTCGCTGAAGGCCGTTGAGACCTCTTGGCCAGCAATAGAGATGGCCACGAGAGCAACAATCGCAATCAGAACGACAAGGAGGGCATACTCCACCATGGAAGCACCCTTCTCATCCTTCAACCAGGTCGTTACCTTGGTCCACAGAGCAAGCATTTAACCCCTCCTTGGGTTCGTGTTTCCGGCTTGCAGTTGGGCAAATTAGCCCGTGAGGTCCCCAAAACAATGGGTCTTCGGGACCATCAACATCTATATCTACGGTCAGGCATTGGCCAGGCTTGAGGCAATCTCTGAATAAGACGAAGAAAGCTCGTTCCCGCCAATCCTCACAGCGACCAGCGCGACCACGGCGATCAAGAGCACGAGGAGTGCCCACTCCACCAAACCTGCGGCTCGATCATCATCAAGAACCTGTAGGAGTCTGCGCACGACAGTCAGATTAAGTCCAGGACCCCAGGAGATCATGGGTCTTGAGGCCCATACCTATCAGTTGGGCTTGGCGATGCCGAGCCGGATGGCCTCGATCGCCGCCTGGGTTCGGTCACTCACCGCCAGCTTCTGAAAAACCGACGCCAGGTGGTTCTTGACCGTCTTCTGAGAGATATAGAGACGGTCAGCCAGTTCATCTGTGGCAGATACCCCTGCGGCGAGCAGCTGCAAGATCTCACGCTCACGCTGGGTCAGAGATGCGGCTCCGGGGTCTAGCTGAGCCTCCCGGTAGGTCTCGAGCAGTTCGTCGCGGGCTTCGTCGCTGATCTCGAGAAGGTTCTCGCCGTCGGCAACGGCCCTTACAGCTGCTGCCAGTGTGGTCAGCGGAACTGCCTTGGAGAAGAAACCTCTTGCCCCTGCGTCCGAGGCTCGCTCTCGCTGAGCTTCGTTGGCATGCATCGACACGACAATCGCCTTGGTTCGCATGCCCAGCTCGGCAATCGTGTCAATGCCGTCACCACCCGGCATCTCGATGTCCACGATCGACACCTCTGCCGGCTGTGACATCAGTGCCTCGTCCAACGCCGGGCCGGAGGCCACCACGCCCACCACACGAGTGTCGGGGAGACTGTTCAAAGCTTGGCTGAGGCCCTCGGCGAAGAGCTGGTGGTCGTCGGCGATCATGACGCGAATCATTTGCTTCCCCATTCAACAGTCACCGCCGTGCCCACTCCGGGCTTTGAGTCGAATTTGATGGCGGCTCCGATCTTGGTCGCTCGTTCTCGCATGCCGATCAGCCCGTAGTGGCCTTCCGGCTGGTGCTCGGTGTCGAATCCTGAGCCGTCGTCGACGATGGCGCACCGACCGAATGCGCGGTCCACCTGGCCGGAGATCACAACTTTCGAGGCCTTGCTGTGCCGGTGGCTGTTGCGAGTCGCCTCGGTGATGATCGAGGTGAGGTCGGCGATGATTGCCGCTCTGGGGGGTCGCCTCTCGTCGATGTCGACAACGACCGGCGGCTCGCCTTCGAGGCCAGAGATACCTTGAAGTATCCGTGCGGTGAGGGTTGGGCCGGGTGCGCTCCGAAGGTCGGCCACGGAGGCTCGGACATCCTCGACCAGTTTGGTCACGTTGGACCTGAGGACCTGGAGGTCGGCAGCCACTTCGGGACGCTCCGTCTGCTGCATCGCGGCCATGTCCAGGGCTAGCCCAAGGGACGCCAGCGAAGGCCCGATCTCGTCGTGCATCTCCCGGGCGAGACGGGCTCGCTCTTCAGCAACAGCCGAACCGACGATGTCCTGGAGCAGTTGCAAGTTGGCGAAAGCGAGTGTCACAGGAAGGAGGATCGCCGCAGCTTCCGCTGTTTCGTCAGCGGTCATTGGCGCTGGGGTAATCAACTCGAGAGTCCCGACGTCCGCGTCTGTGGTGCGGAGTGGCAATTCGTGGACATGACCGTGCTCGTCAGGAATCCCGCGCGCTGCCAGAACCACGAGACCTCCCTCGCCGTGCACCGCCAACCGTCCCGCCGAGCCGGGGAAACGCTCGAGGATGTTGTCCAGAGTGTCGGCTCCGACTTCGATGGCATTGAGGCGGCCAGCGGACACATCTTCGGAGAGACGCAGCAGAGCACCATGAATCGACTCCAGTCGCTCGAGTTGCTGAGTCGCCGAAGCCTTCTCATGG
The DNA here is from genome assembly GCA_028285585.1 of Acidimicrobiia bacterium. Taxonomy (GTDB): domain Bacteria; phylum Actinomycetota; class Acidimicrobiia; order Spongiisociales; family ZC4RG35; genus CAXMPK01. The sequence goes on along the minus strand of JANQOU010000002.1, from coordinate 119,079 downwards.
GCGAGAGCCGTTGCTTGCTCGTGTATGTCTTCGAGCAGCCTGCGGATGACACCGACGAGAAGGACAAAAACGAGGTAGAGCGCCATTGCCGGTGCGGTGTCGATCATCGGCAGTGACCCGGCAAGGGTCACCAAGGCGAGAAGGCCGGCCGAGAACAGGCCAGTCATCAGACCACTCCTCAGCCCGCCGTAGAGCGTGGCGAAGATCGGCGGCCCCATGGAGAGCAGGAGGTAGGGGCTGTTCGCAGAGCCGGTCAGGGTGAGCACGACGGCGATCAAGACCGCCCCGAGCAGGGTGATGGCCTCGGTGCCGAATCTCGTCCAGTACCAGGCTTCCGGTATGACGGTTGACCCGATCACGTATAGCGATGCGACGGTCAGCGCCACTATCGAGGATGGTGGCCCTCCTGATGCGATCATCTCGGATGCGATCGCTATCACGAGTGCCACCCACTGTCCGATTACCACCGTTCGGTGGACGCGAGATTCCCAAGGAGCAGGGGAGGAATCCATGACTTTGAGGCTACCGTCGCGTGGGTGGCAGGCCCAGGACATCGCTGGTTGGTGACGGGAGGAATCGGGAGCGGCAAGAGCGCTGTTTGCGAGGTGCTGGAAGATCTCGGTTGGTTGCGAATCGAAGCCGACAAGGTCGGTCACCAAGTGCTTCAACCGGCTGGTGCCGGCTTCGACGAAGTTTCGAGGTTGTGGCCAGGGGTCGTGGCCGATGGAGTGATCGATCGCCGCGCATTGGGAAGAGTGGTCTTTGGTGACCCGGAAGAGCTTTCCCGTCTGGAAGCGATCACTCATCCGCTGATATTCGGCCAGATCGAGCAGCTCGTAGCCGGAGCCGGGGAGAACTCGGTTGTCGTTGAAACCCCACTGCGGAACGTGACGCCATCGGGCGAGTGGTTGACGGTCGTAGTCGACGCGACGGACGAGGTCAGGTTGGAGAGAGTTGTCAGCAGGGGATTATCGAACGATGAAGCCGTCGAGCGGATGCGATCTCAGCCATCCAGATCTGAATGGCTTGCCATCGGCGACCTGATCCTGCCCAATCACGATGATCTGGAACAGTTGTCCGACACGGTGCGACAAGCCGTCGACGGCTACGGGGTGCCTGGCTGACTCGATCGGCTTCGAGCAATCCTGTCCCAGCCCGGCTGTACCCTGAGCAATGTGCCCCGTTTCGAGGTGACCTCCGAGTTCGCTCCTGCAGGTGATCAGCCCCGTGCCATTGCGGCCCTGTCCAAGGGCATCGACCGCGGAGACCGCTTTCAAACCCTCCTCGGCATCACCGGGTCGGGCAAGTCGGCGACTATTGCCTGGACGATTGAGCAGGTCCAGAAGCCGACTTTGGTGCTGGCTCCCAACAAGGCGCTGGCCGCCCAGCTGGCCAACGAGTTCCGGCAGTTCTTCCCGAATAACAGAGTCGAGTATTTCGTCTCCTACTACGACTACTACCAGCCAGAGGCGTATATCCCGCAGACGGACACCTACATCGAGAAAGACGCCACGATCAACGACGAGATTGATCGACTGCGTCATTCTGCGACGGCAGGCCTCTTGGTTCGCGAGGACGTGATCATCGTCGCATCGGTGAGCGCGATCTACGGCCTTGGCTCTCCTGAGCAGTACGAAGGCCAGCTGCTCCGGCTTGTGCAAGGCGTGGAGTACCCGATGGAAGATGCCATCAAGCGTCTGGTGGACATCCAGTACGAGCGCAACGAGGTCAACCTGATCCGTGGCAAGTTCCGAGTCCGTGGAGACACGCTCGAAGTCTTCCCGTCATACGAAGAGACGATCGTGCGTGTGCAGTTCTGGGGAGACGAGATCGAGAGGATCGTCAAGCTGAACCCGGTGACCGGAGAGGTGATCGATGAGCTGACCGAGCTCTTCGTTTTCCCGGCGACCCACTATGTGACAGAGCGGGAGCGGTTGCTCAAAGCGATTGCCGGCATAGAAGAGGAGCTTGCTGACCGGCTCCAGCACTTGGAGTCGAACGGGAAGATGCTCGAGGCCCAGCGTCTCAGGATGAGGTCCAACTACGACCTGGAGATGATGCGGGAAGTCGGGTTCTGCAACGGGATCGAGAATTACTCCAGGCATCTTGACGGCAGGGCACCAGGGGAGTCGCCGTACACGCTGCTCGACTATTTCCCTGACGACTATCTGACGATCATCGATGAGTCGCATGTCACTGTGCCCCAGATCGGAGGCCAGTTCGAAGGTGATCGAAGCCGTAAGGAGGTCTTGGTCGACCATGGCTTCCGCCTCCCCTCGGCAAAAGACAATCGCCCCTTGCGGTTCGACGAGTGGCTGGAAAAGGCCAACCAGGTGGTGTTCCTCTCTGCGACTCCCGCAGAGTTCGAGATCGGTCACTCGGCCCAAGTCGTCGAGCAGATCATCCGGCCAACCGGGCTCGTCGACCCCGAGGTGATGATCAGGCCCACCAAAGGGCAAATCGACGACCTCCTCGGTGAGATCAAGGAGAGGGCGGCTCGAGATCAACGAGTGTTGGTCACGACCCTCACCAAGAAGATGGCCGAGGATCTCACCGATTACTTATTGGAGATGGGTGTCCGCGCTCGTTACATGCACTCTGAGATCGATACCCTCGAGCGTGTCCAGATCATGCGTGAGCTGAGACTCGGCGACTTTGATGTTCTGGTCGGGATCAACCTGCTCCGTGAAGGCCTGGATCTCCCCGAGGTCTCGCTCGTTGCCATCTTGGATGCAGACAAAGAGGGTTTCCTCAGATCGGAGACCTCCTTGATCCAGATCATCGGCCGCGCCGCTCGCAACGTCGACGGTGAAGTGGTGATGTACGCCGACAACATCACCGATTCGATGCAGAGGGCGATCTATGAGACAAATCGCCGTCGTCAACTCCAAAGGGATTGGAACGAAGAGCACGGGATCGACCCCCAGACGGTTCGCAAGAGAGTTTCGGACATCCTTGAGCTGGTTCAAACCGAGAATCCGGCAGGGGACCGGCGCCGCCGCGAGAGTCAGCCGCGCGCTCCTCTCGACCTCGAGGGAGACGACCTGGCCCGACTGGTGATGAGTCTCGAGGAGGAGATGCACGAGGCAGCGAAGGATCTTCGGTTCGAATACGCGGCCCGATTGCGCGACGAGGTCAACGAGCTCAGAAGAGAGCTGAGGGAAGTCGCAGAAGCGGGCTGAGCAGCGTTGCTCCGGGACCATTTGGGTTTTGCTATACCGATCAGTGGTGTAGCGACAACGGCAGGCGTCGAAACAGGGCTGGTTGGCCAATACGGTGTTAGGGCGCGGCTAGTTGAGTGCAGGTAACAGCCGTTGATACGCCGAGTTCTTCAAGACATTGATCTGTGTTGACGAGGGTAGGTGTTGCCGGTCCATTCGATTCGATACAGATCCGTCGTCTGGAGGCCTGTCCTTCGATTTCGACGTGATGATCCAACGAAACCGGTTGCTCGTCGGCAAGGATCGGTGGCGACGAGGGGGCTTGCTATGGAACTGCAGCAAGGACTGTGCGAAGAGTTCGAGAAACTGAGGCGACAACTACGAATTGGAACGCACAGGAGACGCCATGACGATGATCAGTAGGCAGAGGCTCACTGCATTTGAGCCATCCGGAATCAAAGTGGGCGCGGGTTTGGCCGTCGGAGCTTTGACTGCGTTGGCACTGCTTCCGGTGGCCTTTCGCGGGTGGATACCGCACGACGAGGGAACGCTCGCCCAAGCGGCCACGAGGATTCTCGACGGCCAGATGCCACATATCGACTTTCTTGACGTCTATCCGGGTCTCCAAGGATTCATCCATGCAGGATTCATGGCAGTCCTCGGCGAGAGCATCGCGTCCATGCGTATCGCTTGGCTAGTCGTGGCAGCCATCGCTGGCTTGGTGTCGTTCCACCTGGTGGTGCGAGAGTTAGGGCTAGCCTGGGCGACAATCTCAGGCTTCGCCTTCACTCTCGCCGGGTTTGTGTTCTATCCGTCCTCGATGCCGACATGGTGGAATCTGGCCGCGGCGCTTGCTGTCGCCTGGTTGCTACAGGCGTCGCAAAGGCCTCGAAGTCGAGATGGCAGACGCTACGTTCTCCTTGCGGGGCTGATCACCGGAGCAAGTATTCTCATCAAGTCGACGGGTGGTGCCATCGTCGCAATCCCAGCCTTCCTGTGGCTTCTTTCTAGATCACCCCGCCGATCGGACATGTCGCTTGCTGTGTGTTCGATCTTGGGCGCCACGGCCGTGATGGCGGTTGTTGTCCCGGGAGCGCCGCTGTCACGATTCATCCTGATCGGAGGCCCAGCTCTTGCAGGCCTTGTCCTGATATGGCTCCATAGGACTGAGGTCAAGCCCGCATTAGTTCCCTCGATGCTCGACAAGCCTCACGTGATATACAGCCTCGGCGTTGTTGCGCTTCCACTATTGGCCATATCAGCCTTCGCCATGATGGGCGAAGCCGAGGCCCTGCTGTCGGGGTGGGTGGAGTCGCCAGCTCTGAGATTTGGCTCAGCTTCGAGAAATGCACCCTTGAGTTTGGGCGGACTCGTCGTGTTGGGCGGATCCGTAATCGCAGCTTGGCTCGCCAGGAGAGCCATAGGGGAGCAGAAGACCCTTGTGGTTATGTCCTTCCTGGTCATCGTTTCGCTGTATACCGGGTTCTCGCAAACGGTTGGGAGTTTCTTTCTTGCCATACTCTGGATGGGGTTCGGGATCTCAATGTATGCGATAGCCACCCATCAGTACCGGGCTTATTCGCCAGATGCCATCTTGGTGGTAGCTCTGGCGACGTCATTTCTTGTCGTCCAGGTCCCCCTTTGGAACGGCATCTACGGCGCATACACGATTCCCTTGCTGTTGCTGGCGTTGGTCAAACTTATGCCGCATGTGGGAAAAACTGTCGCCGTTGTCGCAGCGCTAGCGTTCGTCATTGTTGCAGCCCACTCTGCGTCGGGCCGGCTGGTCGGTGTGACAGCTCTCGAGGAGTCAGTTCCGTTCGTGGCGCTGGAGCCAGAGCGGGGTGGCATCTCTATTCCTGTGTTCCACGACTACTACAACGACATGACGGCTCACATCGCGGATCTCGGGGTCACAGACCTGTACGCAGGGCCTGACTCCCCCGAAGTCTCGTTCCTGGCGGACGTCCCGAGTTTGTACGAAGGGTTCTTCGAGGTCTTGGACCCGGACTGGTCTTATACGATGCCTGCGAGATGGGTGGGGTCAGGAAGTGCTGTCGTTGTCAACAACGATCCGAACTTCTCGGCCCCGATCCCTCACCCGGAAGTCGATCGTATCCACAGTGCTTTCTCCCACATGAGTTCTTTCGGGCCTTTTGACGTCTATTGGAGTGAGTCGCAGTGAGTCAATCGGATTCGGCAGCCCCTTTGGACGTCAGTGTCGCAATTCCGCTGTTCAACGAAGAAGGCAACATCGTGGAGTTGATGACTCAGGTCAACGCTGCGTTGGATGCCATCGGACCAGGGAACCATGAGATTCTGGCCGTCAACGACGGCTCTGAAGACGAGACATTTCGGAGCCTCGCCGCACTCCAGTCGCGCTTTCATCGACTCCGCATCCTCAACCTGTCGAGGAACTTCGGCCATCAGGCCGCTGTCACCGCCGCCTTGGAGCATGTCCGCGGCGACGTTGTGATGGTCATGGACGGCGACCTTCAGGATGATCCCGGCATGCTTGCTACGTTTGTCGCCGAGTATCGAGCCGGTGCCGATGTCGTGTACGCGCGCCGCGAAGGTCGGCCGGAGGGTCTACTCAGACGTGCAGCGTACGCCGCACACTACCGAATGATGTCCATGCTCAGCGACTCGCCGGTCCAGGTCGATGCTGGTGACTTCTGCTTGATGTCACGTCGCGCTGTGGATCTAGTCAACGGCTTGCCAGAGAAGCAGCGTTACGTCCGTGGTTTGCGAGCCTGGATCGGTTTGAAACAAGTAGGTGTTGCTGTCAACCGCCACGAACGACACTCGGGTGTTACCAAGTATTCGGTGGTGGACCTTTTTGGTCTCGCCTTCTCTGGGCTCTTCGCGTTCTCAAGAATTCCACTCCGAGTGGCGACTTTGCTTGGGCTCATGACCGTTGCTGGTGGGTGTGTATACGGCATCTACGTGCTCATTGCTCGCGTTGCGGGTTCGCCGCCGCAAGGGTTCGCCACGCTAGCGCTGCTCCAGGTGATCTTCTCCGGCATGCTGCTGCTCGTGCTGGGCGTGATCGGAGAGTATGTGGGACGTATCTACGAAGAGGTAAAGAAGCGACCGGTATATGTCGTAGACAAACTTTACGAATCGGAGCAGGATCGTGGACGAGAGTCTGGTAACCCAATATCCGCAGGTTGAGAGCGACCATTTTTGGTGGTCAGCACGAAGAGAGTTTGCAGTGGAGCTGATCGCTCAATCGGTTTCGGCGGACGCTTCGATACTCGACGTTGGCTGCGGATCAGGTATGACGGCCAAGAGTCTCGCTGATGCGGGAGCGGACGTTGTTGGCGTCGATATTGGTCCTTTGCCGCCCGTCGTCGAGGGCGGTGCTCGCTCGCCGACTTTTGTATGCGGTGACTATCTGACCCTCAGCTCTTCGTTGGGAGAGTTTGATCTCGTGATGGCGATGGACTCTGTGGAGCACCTCGAGAACGAAGGGAGAGCTTTCGAAGCCCTAGTTCACAACACCAAACCAGGCGGGTTTGTCTTGGTCACCGTGCCCGCATATCAGTGGCTCTGGAGCTCGCATGATGAGCGGAACCAGCACTTCAGGAGGTACACGAGAGGTCGTCTAGCGGCTGATATGTCTTTGGCCGGGTTGCTGCCTCAGAGAACGGGCTACTGGTTCGGCGCTTTGGTGGTTCCTAAGGCGATGATCGCAGTTGGCGAGCGACTGCTGGATCGAGAACTTGGGTCAGGTCTAGCTATTGGTTCCGCTCTCAACGCCTTAGGGAATAGCTACTTTCGAGCAGAGACTCGGCTTGCGCTGCTGAGACGAGACTTTCTTCCGTTCGGAACGTCTGTTGTCTGTCTAGCTAGAAAGCCCACGTGATGAAGCTATCCGTTCTCATGCCTGTCTACAACGAGTCGCGCACTCTGCGCACGATCGTTGCCAAGGTTCTGGCCACTCCGGTCGAGATGGACCTGGAGCTGGTTTGTGTCGATGACTGCTCGCGGGATGACAGCCTCGAAATCCTTCGCGACCTCGCCGCAGATGACGACAGGATCAAAGTGATCGCACAGCCCGTGAACATGGGCAAAGGAAAGGCGATCCGGACCGCCATTGACGCCATGACCGGCGACGTCGCCATCATTCAGGATGCCGACCTTGAGTACGACCCAGCAGAGTATCCGCAAGTTCTCGCCCCGATAGTCGAGGGCCGCGCCGATGCGGTCTACGGATCGCGCTTCGCGGCGAGTGAGCAACGGAGGGTGCTGTTCTTCTGGCACGCATTGGGCAATCGGTTGCTGACGTTGCTCTCCAACATGGCAAACGACCTCAACTTGACCGACATGGAGACTTGTTACAAGGCGGTCCGCGGCGACGTGCTGAAGCGGCTCAGGCTCACCAGCGACCGGTTCGGCCTCGAACCTGAGATAACCGCCCGTCTGTCCGCTTGGGGGGCGCGTATCTACGAAGTGCCGATCAGCTATCACGGGCGAACCTATGCAGAAGGCAAGAACATCGGCTGGAGAGATGGCGTCGAAGCCATCTGGCTGATCTTCAAGTTCCGGTTTCTCGACAGCCGAGCAACCAACGAAGACTCCGTGGTCACTCGTCAGAGCCTGGGGCGTGCTCCGAGATTCAGGCGCTGGGTCTTGGAGTCTTTCGATGGCTATCTCGGTGACCGCGTCCTCGAGGTGAACGCCGGACCAGGTCACACCACCAGCCATCTCCTCGACGCCGATCGTCTGATCGTCACGGATGATGATCCGGTGCATGTCGAAACGCTGCGGCGACGGTTCGGGCACATGGAGAACGTGCAAGTGCACATGTCGGACGAAGGCGTCGAAACCGATTGCGTGGACACCGCGATCTTGTTTGACGGTCTTCAACGTTCGGAGGAACCGAAAGAAGAGCTTGCCGCTGTGGCTCGGCACGTGAGCTCGGGCGGGCATGTTCTGATCCAGGTACCGGAGGACCCGGGCCTCTACGGCAAGACAGACGAAGCAGCCGGGCATGCTCGTCGATTCACCGAGCAGGACCTCACAGAGGTAGTCGGGGCCTCAGGGCTGGAGCTGGTCAGTGTTCGCAGTTTCAACCGGCTGGGGGCGCTTGGCTGGCGGTTGCACCATGCCTTCGGTGCCGGCCGCATCTCGGCTACTGAGGCGAGAGCCTTTGATCTGCTGGTTCCTCTAGCCAAGGCTATGGATCCGCTACTCCAAAGCGGAGGGCTCAGCCTTCTCGCAGTGGCCCGAGTGCCCTAGGTCAGTGCTCCGCAAGATCAGTCCGTTGGTAGTCGCCGTCATTGGCGCAGGTCTCATCGCAGGTGTTTCGATTCGAGTTCTGAGTGGATCCGAATGGGATGCGAGCGTTTTCGTCGGATTCGGAGAAGACGCAACGCCCACCAGGGATTATGCCGAGCAAAGACTCGGCAGCGTCTTCTTGCGTCCTAGTCAGGGTCACGACGGCAAGTTCTTCTTCGTGCAGGCCAACGACCCCTGGGTGCTCGAGCCTGACCAGCACGCTGAGGTTCTGGACCGTCCGCGTTACCGGAGTCAGAGAATGTTGTACCCGATGCTTGCCGGCGGCGGTGGCCTGTTCGCCCCCGCGGCCATTCCCTGGGCCATGTTGCTGGTGAACATCGTGGCCATGGGTGCGGGAACATGGGTGGTGGCTCGCATCGCCGAGGAGATGGGGGGCTCGCCATGGTGGGGGCTGGCGTTTGCTCTCAATCTCGGCTTCATCAGTGAGGTGAACATCGGTGGTGCCGGCGTCGTCGCAGCCACAGCTGCGTTCGGAGCGGTGCTGGCCCTGAAAGTGGATAGGCGAGTTTTGGCTGTGGTGCTTCTGGCTCTTGCGGCTCTGTCGAGAGAGGCGATGTTGATTGCAGCCGCTGGGTCAGCCCTTTGGCTGTGGATGCAAGGAGAGCGACGTGTTGCCCTGACGACGGCGCTGGTCCCGGTTGCGGCAGTTGCGGCCTGGGCCGCTTACCTCCGGGTTCAGATTGGGGGAGCGTCAGTAGTGTCTGAAGTGCAAGAGATCGGTTGGCCGTTCTACGGATTCATCGAAGCTTTTAGTTCTTGGGTGGAGGATCCGATCGACCTCGTTGTCGGAGTGGCCATGATGGTTCTCTTCGTTCTCTTCATCAGAAGGGTTCTCATCTCTCGCGGTATCGTTGGCCTCGCATTCGCGGGCTTCGCCGTTCTCGGCGTGGTGTTCACCGAGCAGGTGTGGCGCTCCTATTTCGACATCACGAGGGCAGTTGCGCCGGTCATCACCAGTTTCGTGCTTCTCATGTTTCTGTCACAGAACTCTGCCGAACGAACAGGTGTTCGCCCGTCAAACGTATTACAGTGACGTAACTAGCGGCGACCAGGCGGAGCGTTGTCCACCGACTCGATACTCATCAGGGGTGCCCGTGAGCACAATCTCAAGAACCTCACGGTTGAGCTGCCCCGCGACAAGCTGATCGTTTTCACCGGCATCTCCGGATCCGGGAAGTCTTCGCTCGCGTTCGACACCATCTACGCCGAGGGGCAGCGCCGGTACGTGGAGTCGTTGTCGGCTTATGCGCGGCAGTTCCTCGGCCAGATGGACAAGCCCGACGTCGACTTCATCGATGGGCTTTCGCCGGCGATCTCCATCGATCAGAAGACCGCGTCGCGTAACCCGAGATCCACAGTGGGGACGGTCACGGAAGTCCACGACTACCTCCGGCTTCTGTACGCACGGATCGGAGTGCCTCACTGCCCCAATGACGGCACGCCGGTGGAGAGGCAGACACCACAGCAAATCGTGGATCGGATCCTCGAGCTGGAAGAAGGAACGCGGTTCATGGTGCTGGCTCCGGTCGTCCGGGGCCGCAAGGGTGAGTACGAGTCGCTGCTCGCCGACCTGGCCAAGCAAGGATTCGCCAGAGCGCGCATCGACGGCGAGGTTCGCGACCTCACCGAGGAGATCCGGCTCGACCGCTACTACCAGCACACCATCGAGGTCATCGTCGATCGGCTGGTACGCAAGGAAGGGATGAATCAGCGGCTCACCCAGTCTCTCGAGACTGCGTTGACCCTTGCCGAAGGCGTCGCGGACATCGAGATCAACGACGGCCCAACGCTGACCTTCTCACAGCATCTTGCCTGCTCGGAGTGCGGGCTTTCTTTCGAGGACCTCCAACCTCGCAACTTCTCTTTCAACAGCCCCTACGGCGCATGCACCGAGTGCTCGGGCATCGGCACCAAGTACCAGGTGGACCCTGAGCTGGTCATTGCAGATTCCGACTTGTCACTCGACGAGGGCGCAATCGCGATGTGGTCCTCGAATCGGATGCGCTACTACCACCGGTTGCTTGCCGGGCTGAGCAAGGCTCACGGATTCTCGATGGAAGTGCCCTGGTCGGATCTCGGCGACGACATCCGGGAGATGATCCTCTACGGGACGGGTGACGAGCGGATAACGGTCGAGTACACCAATCGGTTTGGCCGCAAGAGGAAGTGGGACGCCACGTTCGAAGGTGCGATCCCGTTCCTGAACCGGCGTCATGAGTCGGCGGAGTCCGACTCGGCGAGGGAGTACTACCAGGAGTACATGGCTCAAGTCCCGTGTGACGGGTGCAATGGAGGTCGTTTGAATCCGATTGCTCTGGCGGTGACCATCGACGAGCACAACATTGCAGCCGTCTCCGACATGAGCCTCGGCGAGTCATATGAGTTCTTCGAGAAGCTCGAGCTGTCCGAGCGCGACGCCCACATCGCAGAGCGGGTACTCAAAGAGGTCCGGGCGCGGATCAACTTCCTGCTCGACGTCGGTCTCGACTACCTGACCCTGTCCCGCTCAGCCGCAACGTTGGCCGGGGGTGAAGCTCAGAGGATCAGGCTCGCCACACAGATCGGTTCGGGTCTGGTTGGGGTGCTCTACATCCTGGACGAGCCGTCGATTGGCCTACATCAACGAGACAACCAGCGGCTCATAGAGACCCTGCTGAGGCTGCGGGACCTGGGAAACACTCTGATTGTGGTCGAGCACGACGAAGAGACAATCAGAGTGGCCGATCACATCGTCGACATCGGGCCGGGCGCGGGTGAGCATGGTGGGGCCGTCGTCGCCGAGGGGCCTTTGAAGAAGATCACAGCCAGTTCCGACTCGATCACCGGGGACTACCTGGCCAACCGACGCCAGATCGAGATCCCGCTGCTCCGCCGCCAGGGCAACGGAGAATTCGTGTCCATTTCGGGTGCTTCGGAGAACAACCTCCAGGGCATCGACGTGCAATTCCCATTGGGAGTGTTCACGGCGGTTACCGGGGTCTCGGGCTCGGGCAAGTCGACCCTCGTGGAGGAGATCCTCTGGAAGACCTTGGCGCAAAAGGTCAATCGCGCCCGCGTCGTGCCCGGAAGGCACAAGAAGGTGGACGGTATCGAGCACATCGACAAGGTCATCGACATCGACCAGTCGCCGATCGGGCGGACCCCGCGATCAAACCCGGCCACCTACACCAAGCTCTTCGACAACATTCGCTCCCTGTTCAGCCAGACCCAGGAGGCGAGGGCTCGCGGCTACAAACCTGGGCGTTTCTCGTTCAACGTTTCCGGTGGGCGTTGCGAGGCATGCAAAGGGGACGGGACGATTCGAATCGAGATGCACTTTCTCCCAGACGTCTATGTGCCGTGCGAGGTCTGTGCCGGCCGCCGTTACAACCGGGAGACACTCGAGATCCTCTGGAAAGGCCACAACATCGCCGACGTGTTGGAGATGTCGGTCGAGGAAGCGCTGGGATTCTTCGAGAACCAGCCCAAGATCGTGAGGATCCTCCAGACGTTGTTCGACGTCGGGCTCGGCTACGTCCGGCTGGGTCAGCCTGCAACGACACTCTCCGGCGGTGAGGCGCAACGGATCAAGCTCGCATCTGAGCTCGGGAAACGATCGACCGGTAAGACCTTTTACATCCTCGACGAGCCAACGACGGGTTTGCACTTCGAGGACATCAGGAAGCTGCTTCAAGTGCTTCACCGGCTTGTGGACTCGGGAAACACCGTCGTGGTCATCGAGCACAACCTCGATGTCGTGAAGTCTGTTGACCACATCGTCGACCTGGGCCCCGAAGGTGGCAGCGGCGGCGGCCGAGTCGTGGCGAGTGGCACCCCTGAAGAAGTTGCGCAGGTAGGGGAGAGCTACACCGGCAAGTTCTTGCGGGAGCTCGTCGGAGGCTGACGAGGGACTTCACCATCTCAGACCTCGTGCCGATCAGAGTCTCAACGTGACGAGACATCGATACGAGTTCGCTCTGGTGGCCCTCATCGTCATCAGCGTCGCCCTCTGGGCCAGATATGAGTACATCCCTCCCTTTGCGGACAGACACGTCGAAGTCGCCGCGGAGAGGTACGACCTGGATATCTCCGAACCCGGTGCTTGGTTCAGTGCCTGGTCGCTGGGTGACGGTCAAGCGTTCGCTGTGATCGCCGCCGACCCGAGCGGCGTCAAGCTCTCCGGCGAGATCAAGGAGCCTGCTTATCGGTACACGAGGGCCGGATACGGCTGGGCTGCGACTCTCGGTTCTCTCGGCAGAGAGACGTGGATCCCTTACGGGTTAGCTGTCGTCGGCACCCTCGCCATCGTTGGGACACTTGCTCTCGCCGCCAGACTGAGAGATCGTCTCGGCGCTCGAGCATGGCTCATCGTGGCGAACCCAGCTTTGTATCTGGGTTTTGCCGGCGACACCGCTGAGCCCCTCGGGATCTTCCTATTGGTGTGGGCGCTGGGTGGTGGCTCACTAATCGCTTCGGCGCTTCTCGGGATCACCCGCCCCAGCTATCTGGTGGCACTCGCCGGACGCCTGCGGCAAATCGTCGTCGGGGTCATAGCCACCATTGCCATCCTGGTTTACGGTTTCCTTCGGTTCAGCTCTGCACAATTCGTTCCTGATGGCGGTCGGGTCGCTGTCCCATTCACGGCCTATCTCGAGAACAGTTCGTTGCTCGGCTGGGTGTTGGCAGCCCTCGCCGTCGTCACTCTCCTCGTCGGCATCTGGCGCAAGGACTGGGCTTGGGGGGCCGCTGCTCTGCTGGTCGTGTCGTTAGGGACCGACGTGACCCTGGATCCAGTCAACGCTTGGCGTGCCGCGGGCATGCTCCCTGTGCTTTGGGCATTTGGCCCTGGATATCAGGCGGTGAAGGGTCGCTTCTTTGGCCCTGTCCGGGCGGCGGTTCTCTCAGGCACGTAAGACAGCGCTATCAAAACCGCGATTGGCGCAAAGGCTCGGGCAGCGTTGTTGCCGTAGTCCCATACCCAGTCTGATGAGATCAGCGCGAGGAGTGACCAGGTCAGGATCGGCCAGCGAAGCCAGCTCCTTCTGATCAGGCCGCTCACCAGCCCGGCTGCCATGGACCCGAGAGCAAAGACCAGATACACCCATTGTTCGGCCTCTAGCGATGACCAGTTGGCCGAGCCTCTGATGATGCCCACGAGCGGCATCGACAAGTTGCCCCTGCCGGTGAACCCGTTACCCATGGCGATGCTCAGCCAGGTCATCCAAACCACCAGGGCTATCGCCGGGACGATGAGAAAAACTCGGCGTCGTCTGACGCTGGTGATCGCAACACCCGCCGGCGTGGCCAGATAGACGTCTTTGGCCAGCCCAGAAAGCGAGAAGAGGGCTATCGACGGAACAAGCCTGCTCGACATCAAGGCCAATGCTCCGGCCATCATCGCCAGCGCGAGAGTGTCCGAGGTGAGGAGCCTCACGGACAACCACATGCCAGGGTTCAGAATCACGACTAGGGCGAGCCAGTCGCTCTTTCCACCTCGTACAGCGATCGCGGCTACGGCTCCAGCAGCCAATCCGAACGAGAGCACGCTGACTGCAACCATGGAGTAGAGAAGGGGCCATCCTTCGAGAAGCCCTCCGGCAGCTGCAACCGCCGGGTACAGGATGCGTCTGTAGCGATAGCCGGCGTGATCGAGCAGGTCAGGTACCTGCTCACCGATGAGGTCAATGCCGATTGCGTAGAAGATCTGACCGTCATGGCCTGGTCCGGGCGCCAGTGGCACCGGTCCCAGCTGCTCCTCTATCAACAGTCTCAAGCTGCTGCTCTCACCGACTTGCAACAAACCAGCCATGCCGTCGACGGCTGCGCTTTGAGCGAGCACCAGCACCCCGGCGGCGATCGTGCCAAGAGTGAACCAGCGCCAAAAGGCTGAACTGGCTTTCATCCAACTCAGTTTTCCACGGCTTGGCTCAACCGCTCGTGCTTTGTGCCGATGTACCCTTACAGACGTTTTGGAGGGTCAGAACTTGTTCGATATGAGGCGGTCCGCTCTCGGCGGATTTCAGGATCTCGAGGGGAAGCACGCCGTGGTCATGGGTGGTGCCGGCTTTCTCGGCTCACACGTGTGCACTTGGCTGGTCTACTCCGGGGCTCAGGTCACCTGTCTCGACAATTTGATCACGGGCAACGCATCAAACGCCGCTCATTTGATGGGGGACAAGCGCTTTCGGCTCATCGACTACGACGTGACTGACTACATGCACATCAGCGGCGACGTTGACTATGTGATGAACTTTGCCTCGCCGGCATCACCGGTGGACTACCTCAAGTGGCCTATCCACACTCTCAAAGTGGGAGCTTTCGGCACTCACAAGGGCCTTGGGCTCGCGTTGGACAAAGGTGCCGTCTTCTTTCTCGCCTCGACGTCGGAGGTCTACGGCGACCCACAGGTCAACCCGCAGCCAGAGACCTATTGGGGGAATGTCAACCCGATCGGCCCACGAGGCGTCTACGACGAAGCTAAGCGCTTCGCCGAGGCCATGACTCTGGCCTACAACCGTGAGCACGGCCTCGACACCAGGATCGTCCGCATCTTCAACACCTACGGCCCTCGCATGCGCGCTGACGACGGGCGTGCCGTGCCTGCCTTCTTCAAGGCCGCCTTGGAGGGCACACCGCTTCCCGTTCATGGCGACGGCAGCCAGACCAGGTCTCTTTGCTACGTCGACGACGAGGTGGAGGGCATCCTGCGTCTGTTGCTATCGGACGAGACCGATCCGGTCAACATCGGAAACCCCGAAGAGGTGACGATGATCGAGCTGGCAGAGGCAGTGCAAGACGTCGTCGGCAATCACCCCGGGATCGAGTTTCACCCACGTCCGACCGACGACCCGACCGTGCGACGGCCTGACACCACGCGAGCCGAGGACATTCTCGGCTGGAAAGCACAGATCTCGCTGCGGCAAGGCCTGGAGCGGACGCTTCCTTGGTTCAAGGACGTCCTTGGTCACTGACATCGCTCTGCGGTTTCTCTGAACGTTCTCAATGTCTTGGTCGGCGTCCTCGGAATGGTGGCTGTCCGAGCTGAGTTCCGATCCGGCGTATGAGCAGGCGGTCACTCCGATGCTCATACGGGCCCTCTCACCCCAGCCGGAGCAGCTGTACCTCGACATCGGTTGCGGGGAGGGGCGTGTCATGGCCGTCGTGTCGGAGGCAGGCGCACGAGTCTTCGGCATCGATCTCAGCCCCACGCTCGCCGCACTGGCCACCAAGCCGGCGGCGGTTGCACGAGCACAGTCCCTTCCTCTGAAGGAGAACAGTTGTGACGGCGCATACACGGTGCTGACCCTCGAGCATGTCCCGGATCATTCTGACTTCTTTGCAGAGGCGGCCAGGGTGGTGAGGCCGGACGGCTCGCTGGCATTGGTGATGAACCACCCTGTCTGGACATCGCCTGAGTCCACGCCCATCACCGATACGGACGGAGAAGTCCTCTGGAGGCCGGGTGACTACTTCTCGCACGGGTCCACGACCTATCCGGCCGGTGAAGGCTCGATCGTCTTTCATCATCGATCGCTTGCCGCTCTGCTCAACGCTGCGGCTGAGGCGAAGTGGTCGTTGGAGCACGTGGAAGAGGCCCCACACCATGAGCTCGACGATCAAGCCGGGATTCCCCGTCTGCTGGCCTGTCGGTGGCGCCTCCTACCCTGAGGGGTAGATGTTCGATCGACCGAAACCATCCGAGATACCGGCCAAGCCGGGGGCGTATCTGTTTCGCGATCGCCACGGCAAGGTGATCTACGTCGGGAAGGCCAAAAGCCTGAGGAGCCGTGTGTCTTCCTACTTCGGCGTCGGCCTCCATCCCCGAACCGCGGCAATGGTCGACACCGCCCGAACTGTCGAATGGATCATCACGGAATCCGAAGTTGCAGCACTGATGCTCGAGTACTCGTTGATCAAAGAGCATCGTCCCCGCTTCAACGTCAAGCTCGTCGACGACAAGTCCTACCCGTACCTCGCCATCACGCGATCCCACGACTGGCCCCGGGCGATGGTGATGCGAGGCAAGAAACGCAAGGGCAACGAGTACTTCGGGCCCTATGCACACACCTACGCGATACGGAAGACACTGGATCAACTGCTCCGCACCTTCCCGGTCCGTACCTGCTCGAACGCGATGTTTGAGCGGCAGAAGGCGCAGAACCGACCGTGTCTTCTCTTTCACATCGAGAAGTGCTCAGGTCCCTGCATCGGAGAAGTCACGACTCCCGAGTACGACACGATGGTCGACGGCCTCGCCGCGTTTCTCAGCGGTGACACCGAAGGCGTCAACGCCGATCTCGAGGCTCAGATGTGGGAAGCATCCGAGCGTCAGGAGTTCGAGCTCGCGGCCAGGTATCGCGACCGAATCGAGGACGTGCGACGGGCGATGCTTCGCCAGGAAGTGGTCACGGAGAAGCCGGAGGACTTCGACCTGATCGCCTTCCACGGAGACGAGCTCGAGTCAGCCTTTCAGGTGCTCAACATCCGGCGCGGCCGGGTGGTGGGGCGCCGGGGAACAGTGGTGGACCGGGTGGAAGAGTTGACCGATCCCGAGCTGATGGGCCGCATCGTTCGCCAGCTCTATGGAGACGATCGACCGCCCCGTGAGGTCCTGGTGAGTCTCGCCCCCGACGAGGCCGAACTGCTCGAGGAGTGGCTCGCAGGTCTGCGTGGGTCGTTGGTGAGCCTCAGAGTGCCGCAGCGTGGCGCCAAGCGGCGGTTGATGGAAACGACATCGGCCAATGCCGCTGAGGCTTTCGCCCGTCATCGGCTGAGCCGGCAAAAAGACCACAACGCCCGCGCCAAAGCCCTGCGGTCACTTCAGGAGGAGCTCGGGCTCTCAGAGCCTCCGCTGCGCATCGAGGCTTACGACATCTCGACCCTGCAAGGCACCAACACTGTGGCTTCGATGGTTGTCCTCGAGGACGGAGTGGCCCGGCGAAACGACTACCGCCGCTTCAAGATCCGCACGGTGAAAGGCCAAGACGACTTCGCTGCGATGGAGGAGACGATCCGGCGTCGTTTCAAGGCATACCTGCGGGAGCGTGACAAGCCGGTGTCGGAGCAGGGGAAGTTCTCCTACCCGCCAGGGTTGGTCCTGATCGATGGGGGAGCGGGGCAACTCGGAAGGGCTGTGAAGGTTCTCGATGAGCTGGGTCTCGACGTCCCTGCGATCGGGCTCGCCAAGAAGATGGAGGAGGTCTATCTACCGGGCCGACCCGAGCCGATCCGGATCCCGCGAGACGCCGAAGCGCTCTATCTCCTGCAACAAGTGCGAGACGAGGCACACCGCTTCGCCGTCACCTATCACCGGCAGCTTCGCTCTAAGTCGATGGTCGATTCGATCCTCGACGACGTGCCCGGTGTCGGAGCAAAGCGCAAGAGAGACTTGCTGAGGCGTTTCGGTTCCCTGAAGAAGATGAGAGCAGCAACAGTCGAGGACCTGTCCGAAGTGGTGCCAGGGAGCGTGGCCGGCGACTTGTACGCTGCTCTTCACACCTGACGAGGGCGATATGGATTCTGCTGCAACCGAAGCACCTCAGGTGCTGGTCGTGACCGGCATGTCGGGTGCAGGTCGTTCCTCTGCCGCCAAGATCCTCGAAGACCTCGAATACACGGTGATCGACAACCTCCCGCCGGCGCTCCTCGGCTTGTCGGTGAGAGAGCACGACATTCCCGAGTCGAGCAAACGGCTTGCCGTGGTCATCGACTCGCGAGGTGGCCTGCCTGTGCAAGAGCTCCAGGATGCGATGGTCGCCCTTGACCGTGAAGGAGTGCCGACACGCACCGTGTTCCTCGATGCCGACGATGGTGTGATCGTCGCCCGCTACGAGGAGAACAGACGCCCGCATCCACTCGGGCTCGACACTATCTCGGAGTCGATCACCGCCGAGAGGGCCCTGCTGGCGGAGTTGAGGGCGAACGCCGACGTGATCGTCGACACCTCCAGGCTCAACGTTCACGAGCTTCGCTCCAGACTCACGACACAATTCAGCGAAGACGGGGAAGTCCGGCCGATGAGGGTGTCGATCCGCTCGTTCGGGTTCAAACACGGCTCACCTCGAGATGTGGACCTGCTCTTCGATGTTCGATTTCTTCCTAACCCACATTGGGTCCCAGAGCTCAGGGACCTCAGAGGTGTTGACGAGCCTGTGAGCCAGTACGTCCTGGGGACAGACGGTGCCGAAGAGTTCGTGGATCGCGTCGACGAGCTGCTCGAATTCCTCATCCCCAAGTATCAGGTCGAGGGCAAGTCATACCTTTCGATCGGCATCGGGTGCACCGGCGGGCATCACCGCTCGGTGGCCATCGCCGAAGAGCTCTCGCGCCGCGTGTCGCAACACGATGTCAGCACCGCGGTGAGACATCGAGACATCGACCGTTGAAACCCCAGACCGAGACTGCCCTCGAGCCTCTACTGCTCAACCCCGATGGCCCGAACGTGGCTGCGATCGGAGGAGGCCACGGTCAGGCGTCAGCCCTAGAGGCGATCCAGACCTACGCCGGTGCCATCTCGGCGTTGGTGACGGTTGCCGACAACGGCGGGTCATCGGGCCGTCTCGCCGAGCTGGGGATTCCCCCGCCGGGTGACGTGCGCCGATGCTTGTTGGCATTGACACCGGAACCATCACTCTGGTCGGAGCTGTTTGCCCATCGCTTCAGTGGCGGTGATGTCAACGAGCACTCGCTGGGCAATCTCATCCTCGCTGCTCTGGCAGATGTCTTCGGCGACTTTCCGACCGCAGTCTCGACAGCGGAGATGATGCTCGGTGCTCTTGGCAGGGTTATCCCCGTTGCCGACACGCCCGTCACTCTGCGGGCGGTGATCGATGGTCGTGAGGTCACCGGTCAAGACTCCATAACCAAGACAAGCGGTCTCATCTCGGAGTTGGCCATCGAGCCGTCGGACACGCTCGCAAATCGTCAGGCTCTGGAGGCCGTGGCCGGGGCCGACCAGATCGTCCTCGGCCCGGGGAGCCTCTACACCTCGGTCTTGTCCGCTCTCCAGGTGCAGATGCTGGGGCCCGCAGTGATGGGAGCTGAAGCTCAGAGGGTCTTCGTCCTCAACCTGGTCACCCAAGACGGTGAGACACTGGGCTTGGACGGCGAGGATCACCTGCGGGCGTTGAGTCGTCATGCTGGGATCGAGGGGCCAGGGGTGGTCGTCGCCCACCTCGGTGATCTCGACGTGCCGGCAGGCCACGATGCTGTGACTGTCACACCGGAAGCGGCTGCCGAGCACGGTTGGCGGCTTCTTCTTGCTGATGTCGCCGACGACACGGCAGACTGGCCCGCGCACGACCCGTTGAAGCTGGGAAGGGTCCTGGAACAGCTAGTCACCGAAACCTGAATTGTCTCTTTATCTCACCCTCTCAGAAGTGGATGTCGACGGTCTGATTGTCCTCGTCCGCTCCGATCTCAACGTGCCGCTCGATGGTGGCAGAGTTGCGGACGACTTCCGTCTCCAAGCCGCCCTCCCGACCCTGGAAGGTCTTGTCAAAGACGGGGCCAACGTCAAGGTGTGCTCGCACCTCGGACGACCCAAGGGCGTTGACCCGGCGCTGTCCTTGCGGGTGGTGGCTGACCGGCTCAATCAACTGGCAGAAGTCGAAGTCGGGTTCGAGGCTAGAGGTGACATCACCGTCCTCGAGAACACCCGTTTTCTCGATGGGGAGACCTCGAACAGCCGCGAAACCGCCGAGCAACTGGCCGACGATGTGGGTCTCTTCGTTCAGGACGCTTTCGGGTCGGTTCATCGGGCTCACGCTTCGACGGTGGGAGTAGCCGAGCTGGTCAGGTCTGCGGCAGGCCCGTTGCTCGATAACGAGTTGATGTCACTAGGCCGGTTCCTTGGTGAGCCGGAGCACCCCTACACCGTTGTGTTGGGAGGGGCCAAGGTCAGTGACAAGCTCGGCGTGATCGAGAACCTGCTGCCGAAAGTCGACCGGATGCTGATCGGGGGAGGGATGTGCTTCACGTTTCTCGCCGCGACAGGACGCGAGGTGGGCCAATCACTCGTCCAGGACGACATGATCGACAAGGTGCGCAACCTGCTCGAGGGATCACATGGCCGCAAGATCGTCTTGCCGGTGGATCTGATCTCCGCCGACCGTTTCGCAGAAGACGCCAACGGGGTTGTCGCATCGGCGGACGATTTTCCTCACGATGGGATGGGGCTCGACATCGGCCCTGAGTCCGTCGTGGCCTTCAAAGAGTTGATTGCCTCCTCTGAGAGCGTTTTCTGGAACGGTCCCATGGGTGTCTTCGAGTGGGAGAGCTTCCGCAACGGCACGGAGCAGATAGCGATGGCGATGGCCGATTGCGATGGGTTCACCGCAGTCGGTGGTGGCGACTCGGCAGCGGCGCTCCGGCTACTGGGACTGGATGAAGCCGTGTCGCATCTCTCAACGGGTGGTGGTGCCGGTCTGGAGTTGTTGGAAGGCCGGATGCTGCCTGGTGTCGAGGTTCTGGGAAGATGGGTGAATGACTGATCGGAAGCCGCTGATGGTGGGCAACTGGAAGATGAACGCCAACCATCTCGAAGCGATTCAGATGGTTCAGAAGCTCTTCTACAGGCTCGACCTGGAGGATTATGACCGCGCCGATGTCGTCGTCGCTCCACCGTTCACGTCGTTGCGATCACTCCAAATCCTCATCGAGACCGACCACATGAGGATCGGGCTCGGCGCGCAGAACGTCCACTGGCAGGAGAGCGGAGCTTTCACTGGTGAGGTGTCGGCTCCGATGCTGAAGAAGCTCGATGTCGGTCATGTGATCGTTGGTCACTCGGAGCGCCGAGAGCACTTTGGTGAGACCGATGCGATTGTGGGCAAGAAACTGAAAGCAGTCCTGGCAGCGGAGATGACACCCATCCTCTGTGTCGGCGAGACTCTCGAGCAGAGGGAAGCCGGTGAGGCAGAGACCGTCGTCACGTCTCAAGTGACCGCCGCGCTGAAAGGCGTGGACCCACTCGACGTGTCAGGCGTCGTCATCGCCTACGAGCCGATTTGGGCGATCGGAACCGGGCGAACCGCTCTGCCTGACGACGCCGGCCTGATCGCGGGCATCATCCGAGAGACTGTGTTGAACGTCAGCAACAGTGAGGTTGCCTCCAACACCAACGTTCTCTACGGAGGTTCTGTGAACGCAGGCAACATCAAGGACTTCATGGCCAAGGAGCACATCGATGGAGCTCTGGTGGGTGGAGCGTCTCTAGACCCCGACCAATTCGCCACGATCGTCAGGTACTGGCGATGAGCAAGCTCATCCTTGTTCGCCACGGGCAGTCGACTTGGAACCTGGAGAACCTCTTCTCTGGCTGGACTGACGTCGACCTCACCGAGCAGGGAGAAGAAGAAGCCCACCAGGCGGGCCTGCTCATGGTCGAGGAAGGCCTTGCCCCCGACGTCCTTCACACGTCGCTGCTCACCCGGGCGGTGCGCACAGCCGACATCGCCATGAAAGCGGCAGGATGGGACGAGATACCCACACAACGGACCTGGCGTCTTAACGAGCGTCATTACGGGGCGTTGCAAGGGCTCAACAAGAAGGAGACGGCGGAGAAGTACGGAGATGAGCAGGTTCTCGCCTGGCGCCGGTCATACGACGTGCAACCCCCTGCCCTGGAGGAGTCTGACCCAAGACACCCGTCGCATGACACCCGCTACGCCAAAATCGATCCCGACGACCTGCCGTCGACCGAGTGCCTTGCCGACGTCGTTGAGAGGATGCTGCCCTACTGGCACGACACGATCGTCCCGCAAATCAGGGAAGGGAAGACCCCGCTCGTGGTTGCTCACGGCAACTCGCTGCGGGCGTTGGTGATGCATCTCGACGGCCTGAGCAGAGAAGAAGTGATCGCTCTCAACATCCCCACCGGAATACCGCTCCTGTACGAGTTGGACGACGACCTCAACCCGATCAGCAACCGCTACCTGGGCGATCCCGATGCGGCCCAAGCAGCTGCCGACGCAGTCAGCCGCCAGGCTGGATAGGTGAAGAGCGGTACGACTGGTACGATGACCGTGCCTGCCCACCGGCAGGATCCCAAACTTTCTGAAGTTCCCATGAGTTCAATTCTCGAAACCCTCGCCATCGTCGTACACATCCTGCTCTCACTCGGAGTGACCGCCCTTGTGCTTCTCCACTCCGGCAAAGGAGGGGGGCTCTCCGACGTGTTTGGTGGTGGCATGTCGACATCGAACCTGACCGGCTCCACCGTCGTCGAGAGGAATCTCGACCGGCTCACAGTCATCGTCGGGGTCCTGTTCGGCATCAGCACGTTCGTGCTGACCTTCGTCTTGAGCTGATCACCGACGTAGAATCGCTCGGCTCATAGCCACGTCGGAGTGGCGGAATTGGAAGACGCGCCAGACTAAGGATCTGGTGGGGTTTATAGCCCCGTGGAGGTTCGAGTCCTCTCTCCGACACCAGCACCCAAGAACGGCACTGACCTGCACTTCGTCCAGTTCCGACGGGTCGCCCCACCGTCGTCTGTCGTCAGCACCGTCTGATGGTGGGGGAGGGCAGCCTGATGGTATCTCGCCAATGACCGCCCGGGAGGGTGTTGGCGTTGAAGATGGGGCGGGGGTCCGTGAAACCAAAATCGCAGATCAGATTTGCTTTTTGCAAGAAGCAGCACTGATTGCGAATGAGAATCATTCTTAGTTATGATATTGGGGATGGATAGATCGAACAGCGAAGCGACAGCGGAAGTCGTGGTTGTGGGAGCGGGAGCCGCAGGCGTCGGAGTGTCATGGGTCCTGTCCGAGGTCGCCGGTATCGACACCCTCGTTCTGGAGTCAGGGGAGGTTGGAGAGACCTTTCGCAAGTGGCACGAGCAGATGCGGTTTCTGACGCCCTCCTTCACCTCAAATGCATTCGGAATGGTGGACCTGAATGCGGTCACCCCAACGACATCGCCGGCCTTCACGCTCGGTACTCAACATCCGACCGGCGCCGAGTACGCGCACTATCTCCAATCAGTTGTCGACTACTACGAGATTCCGGTTGAAACCCACGTCAACGTGGAATCAATCAGGCCAACTAACGGAGGGTTCCGACTAGATACGTCGCAAGGTCCGATCAGCACCCGATTCGTGGTCTGGGCCGGTGGTGAATACAACCAGCCGAGTACCGGGACGATGGCCGGCGCTGAATTTGGAGTCCACGTTGGTCGGGTTGGCGAATGGGGTGAGCTCACCGGAGGCGATCACCATGTGGTCGTTGGCGGCTACGAAAGCGGGATAGACGCAGCATTGGAGCTTGCTCGTCGGGGCAGCAAGGTGACGGTTCTCGATCGCGGAGAGCCTTGGGCAGGGCGAGAAAGCGATCCGAGCATGGTGCTCTCGCCGAACACTCATGACCGTCTCTGGAACCAGGGGGGAGGGATCGAGCTAGTAGGCGGTGTCGACGTGCTCTCTTTGGAGACCTCGCAAGGTGGCTACGTCGTTCGAGGTGCTGATGGACAGTGCTGGACATGTGACGGTGAGCCGATACTGGCAACAGGGTTCCGTCCTCTTTCAGCGGTTGCATCTCCACACTTCGCCTCCGATGAGGGCGGCTTCCCCGAAGTAACTGAGAGAGCTGATGAGTCGACCATCACCCCAGGAATGTTTGTCACGGGTCCCGCTCTTCGCCACAGAGGAGTCGTCTTCTGCTTCATATACAAGTTTCGGCAACGGTTTGCCGTCGTTGCGAGTGAAATCGCCACCCGGCTTGAGTTGGATACAGATCCCCTATCTGAGCTCGCCGCTGATGGCTTCTTCCTTGACGACCTGTCGTGCTGCGACGTGGAGTGCGCTTGCTAAGACCGACAGTTGAGACACCAACAGGAGTCCTTGTCGGCCTCGAGAGCAGCGGAAAGTCAACCCTTGCATGTGCTCTCACGGGGCGGCCTGGGACCAGCTCAGCCAACTTTCGTGGTTCGACCGTGGCTGTCCACCGTCATGCCGCTCCTGACGCCACCATTATCGACACTCCCGGACTGAGCAGGCAGTCAGACGCCGAGACCGCACGGCTTGCAGTAGAAGCAACCACCGAGGCGGAAGCCATCATGATTGTGGTGGCTAGGGCTGGCAGCATCGACCACGACTTAGCCAGCCTCCTTCCCATCGTTGCGGGCCGACGGGGGTTGGTGGTAGTTACATTCGCTGACAAAGTTGATCAGCGGACGGCACCGAGAACGCTCGAGCTCCTCTCGGATGAGATGGATGTGCCGGTGATGCTCGTGGATGCCAGGAGCTTGCAGACTGGTGACCGCCAAGCGGTTCTGGCGGGAATGTCATCCCACAAAGCCCTGCCTTCCTCGGCTCCGACCGTCGGCTGGCGCATAGAGCCTCGCTCCGGTCCCCTCGAGCGGCCCCGTTTCGGCCCGATCCTCGCAGCAATCCTGCTGCTCGTCCCCGCGGTGGCAGCGGTCCTTGTCGCCAACGTTGTGGCCGGCTTGCTTGAGCCGGTCGTTGAAACTGCATTGGCTCCGATTGTCGGGGCAGTTGGCGACCCAAGCCTGGTCTCCGACATTCTGGTGGGCGACTACGGAATTCTGACGATGTTCCCGTTGCTGTTTGTGTGGGCCGCTCCAACCGTTGTGGCGTACGCGGCGCTGCTCGGTGCTTACAAGGCGAGCGGACTTGTCGATCGATTGGCTGCCGCGCTTCACACCGTGATGCTTCGGGTCGGTATTGAAGGTCGCGATCTGGTGCGCGTGATGATGGGATTGGGGTGCAACGTACCTGCGGTGGTGTCCACTCGGTCGTGTAGCGGATCTACTCGCAACACGACCATCGCCGCCATCGCCTTCGGGTCACCTTGCAGCTACCAGCTAGGAGCGACGCTTGCAGTACTCGGGGCTGCTGGAGCGCCGGAATTGGTGATCCCATTTCTGTTGGTGCTAACGGGCTCAACACTGGTCTATATCCGACTGACCTCCACCCAAGAAGCGCGGAGTCGTCACAACCTGCTTCTCGTTGACCACCGGTCGTTTCTGTCGGTCCCGAGCATTTCAGAAATGGCGAGGGAGGCATCCACTTCGATTCGCCAGTTTTTTGGGACAGCCATCCCTGTGTTTCTCGGAATCAGTGCCTTTGCGTCTTTGGCTGAGCACCTAGGTTTGCTCGACCTAGCGGCCCGCGCCTTGAGCCCGCTGATGGCTTTGTTCAATCTGCCGTCTGACACCGCCCTGGCGGTGGTGTTGGCGTCGGTTCGCAAGGACGGAATACTGCTGTTGGCCACCGATGGCATTGCGCCCACCCTTGACTCAGTTCAGCTACTCACGGCTACCTATCTGGCCGGCGTCCTCCTGCCGTGTCTGGTCACAGTGACCACGATTGCTCGCGAGCGCACAACGATGATGGCGGGAAAGCTGATCGTCAGGCAGGCGGCCGCGGCGGCGGTCTTCTCGCTGACCATCGCCTGGGTTGGAGCTGTGTTCGTCACATGAACACAGCCCCCAGCATTCGGAATCCGAATAGCCCCAAGACAACCTGTAAGACGATCTGGGTGGCCGTCTGCCAAATGACAGAGGACCTTCACGGCGATGTTGCCGTGCTGCCGTCGGGCGACCATGAGTAAAACGGATGTCGACGTGCTCGTGGCAGGTGCGGGCCCAGCCGGCCTAGCAATCGCTCTCGCATTGGCTACTACCGATCCGGAGATGATGCAGCGCACAGCCGTCGTGGATCCGTCAGGAGCCTGGTTGGCCAGGTGGCACGATCGGATGGCCCGTCAAGGAATAGAGCATTTACGGTCGCCAAGCACGCACCATCCACACCCGGATCCGTGGTCCTTCATCCAACATTGTGCCCGGGAAGGCCTGCCGCACGTCGTTCGAGACGGCAAGGAGTTGCCGAGCACCGCTGGGTTTGCCCACTTCACAGATTCGGTGATCGCCGAGCACGCCCTGCCGGATGTCATGCCATCTGCTGTGGCTGATTTCGACGTGGAACCCAACGGCGTGAAGGTCAACTTGACCTGCGGCAACACAGTCTCATGCCGACGGCTTGTCATAGCCACCGGGATCGGTAAGCCGAGGATCGGCGAGAACATTCCAAACCACCCAAGAGTGAGGCATGCTGAAGCGGTTGACTTGCGAACTCCGCCCCCACCCGGGACACGAGTTGTTGTGGTCGGCGGTGGACTGACCGCCGCTCATCTTGTCATCGGAGCGGCGGCTGCCGGCCTCTCGGTAACTCTGGCGTTGCGCTCGAAGTTCCGTGTTCGACACTTCGACGTAGTTCCGGGATGGATGGGTCCGAAGTATCTGACCGGATTCACCGCTGAGCCGAATCGATCCCAACGCCGTATGGCTGTGGAAGAGGCCCGGGGCGGAGGCCACCTGCCGCCATGGGCTCGTCGGGCCTTGGCCGATCTCGAACGCTCGGGTGTGATCGAGGTTCTCCGAAAGAGTCCGCTAGTTGGAGTGGCAGCCGGCACAAATGGCGTACGGGTATTGCTCGGAACTGCTGAACGCTGGGTCGATGAGGTCTGGCTCGCAACAGGTTTCGACCAGAGTGTGGAAGCCCATCCGATACTCAGCCAGATGGCACAACGCCATCCGATCCCAATACACGACGGCATCCCTGACCTGGATGAGGACCTCGGTTGGGCTGGCATGCCTGTACACGTTGTTGGAGCGCCGGCCGCTCTAGTGCTGGGACCAACGGCGGGCAACCTCCATGGTCAACGTCGCGGAGCATTTCGGATAGCAAAGGCATCAGTGCCCAACTTCGAGCCAGACCCTGACGTCGCTCGTTCCCTGATCATCGATCGATTCTGATCGTGCTGAGGTCGTGTCGCTTGTCATCACGATGTCATCAGATTCCCGGGAGCAGCCGCACCACCCCGGGATCGATCGGAACCGGAATCACAAGAAACTTTGTTGAGTTGGGGAAACAGCGAATCGCCATGAACAGTCGGAACCGCCAGGGAGCAGTGGAGTTCTCTCTCCGACACCGTTGATTCCAACGCCACTCCTGTGCGGAGTGGCGACAGTATTGGGAGCGGTAGGGCGGGTTTCGTGCTGTGCACGTTGGGCGACGACCCTGCGGCTGACGGCGGCGCCGGGAGACGTCGTCGGTCCAAGGTTGCCCTCAATCGTCTGAGCAGTGCGGATCGGCTGGGGGCGATCGCGCTTTCTCGGCACCGGCCAGGCAGCGGTACGCTGGAGGAATGCTCGATTGGGAGAGTGTTAGGACCGAGTGCACCGGTGTGGCCGATGGCACCTACCTCGCAACGGTCCGTAGCGACGGCCACCCCCACGTTGCCTGGGTCGGGATCGGCTTCGACGCCGACGTCATGTGGACCGCCACCTACGCTAGTTCGCAGAAGGCGAAGAACCTCCGTCACGAACCGCGGGTCGCGCTTCACTGGCCCGAACGACCCGACCGGCTGATCTTCATGCGCGCGACCGCCCGTCTCGTCGACGACCCCATCGAACGCCGCACACTGTGGGACCGGCACGTCCTGCCATACGACCAGGAGCAGTTCTACGTAACCGCTGACAACCCCGAGTTGCTGTTCGTCGAGCTGACGCCGGTGACGGTGTCGATACACGACGGCGACCCGACGCAACCTCCGCGCCGTTACCGCTCTGGGCGCTGACCGCTCTCGCATGCTCTTCTCTTCGGACCTGCACGACCAGATCCGCTCCGGCGACGTCACCGTCGCGTTCCGGAACTGGAAGCGGCCTTCTGCAGATCGATGAGGTCACACCGATCGATACCGCCGACATCGACGACGCCGACGCCCACGCACAGGACTCGCTAACCGTGACGCCGTCATCGATTCACTGCGACCGGGCCCGGACCGCCAGCTCTACCGGATCCGGTTCCACCGCAAGAGCGAGGACCCTCGTATCGGGCTGCGAGCCAAGACCGAGATGAGCGACGTCGAACGCGCCCAGATCGACAACCAGCTTCTCCGCTGGGACGCCGCGAGCCGCACCGGCCCCTGGACAACCGCACTCCTCGACACCCTCGCCGAAATGCCCGGACGACGATCCGCCGATCTCGCCGACCATCTCGACATCGACCAGCCCCGACTAAAGCGACGAGTCCGGCAACTCAAGGGACTCGGCCTCACCGAAAGCCTCGACACCGGCTACCGGCTCTCCCCACGCGGCCACACCTACCAAACACCAGGCTGAACCGGGCACCGAAGCCGCCGCGAACCAGCAGCACAGCGTCCCAGCTGACGTGACTGTCGCTGACCGCCCCACACCCCGTTGTGCTTCTCCACGAGGGCGGCAGCCGTCACGGCGATCTGACCAAAACCTGCTCTGACCTGGTAAACACGCACAGGGTGGCACGAGTCGGAGGCAACTCTCCGTTGTTCGAATCCTCTCTCCGACACCCAAGACTCCAAAACTCGTTTGCGCTGCACAGGGTTGCGTCAGTCGCAACTTCGTGCAGCTCAGTCGAGCGGTTCAACTGATCGGGGCGATGCGTGTTGTCGATGAGCGGCGGTCAGGCGGTCTACGGGGACTAGAGCGACGTCCAAAGCTCGGTGTCGACGTACCGCTCGAGGTGCATCACGTTCATTGTCGCTACCACAACTCGTTCGGCCGACAGGTTGCTGTCTAGATCGCGGGCCTGAGCTGCGAGGATCACGTCGCCGTCGAGTGCCGCTTCGTGGGCGGTGGGATAGCCGCCGCTGCGAGCTTCAGCCCAGAGGTGTGCGGCGTCGCGCATGATGGATGTCGAGAGCGGGTGGTAGCCGAGCCCGACGCAGAGTTCATCGAGGCGGGCGATGCCCTGGGTCTTCCCAGCGCGGGTGAGTTCGCGCCGAACCTCGTAGTCGGCAATCTCGGGAACGATGAACTCGTCGCCTGCGGAAATTCGATCGCGGGCCCAGTCCTGTGCCTGCTGGCCAGAGCCAGTGGTGGTTGGGTTGCTGAGTAGTCCGAGTGGTCCGCTGTCGAGGACGATCAGCATGTCAGAACGGACGTCCCTCGGCGTGTCGGGTTGCGGCTAGCGCGTCCATGAGCTCACGTCCGGTCGCTTCTCGTTCGTCGTGATCGCCGATTGCTGCAACTGCATCAAGAGCAGCGAGGGCCCTCGACGCTGGATCGTCGCGAGTCGAGGGATCGGCGACGTAGTGTTCGGCCTTGGTGAAGTGGCTGGCGCCCTTCACGCTGCCCTTTCTGCCGGTGGTTCGCCAGCCGAGCTTGGCCATCTTCAGCTTCAGTACGACGCCGACGGTCTGGCGGAAGCGATAGCCAGCGCGGCCCTCGGCGAGCACGGCCTTGATTGCAGGATCAGCTTCAATGAAGCGCACGACGCCACAAAGCGCCGGAAGTTCGTGCATCTCGGCGTCGATGAGGCGCTGCTCGTTTGCGGGATCGTTGAGTAGCGCAAAGAGCCGGACGAACGCCTCGGGTCGACGATCCAACTCATCGCGATACTTCGACGCATGCGGATCGTGGAGGAAGTCGTCTTGGTGGATGTCGTGGGTGAAAGCCGTCGATGGCGTCATGCGATCAGTTTAGATATCCGTTCTCTGGATGTCTAAAGAATGCTTGTCCCACCTCTCGCGGGCTGCGGCACCCACGCGAAGGCGAGGTTGCCTAAGGCAACCATCTAGCCAGCTGATTCGATGTCGTGGCATCCAGGATCTCGGCCTTGTATCGACCCAGCTGACGGTAGCGACACCGATTCAGGCAGGCGTTCGAACCTCTTTGCTCTCGAGGAGATGGAATTCGACCACAGCTCAAGGCCTGCGACCAGCTCAGCCCTCCGACACGAAGCAACAGGGCCCAAAAGGCGATTAGGGCTGGAGTTTGGCGTCGCTTACTCACTCCTCGGCACGCGCGGTCAGATGGTGAAGATGTCGATGAGGTTGTCGAGGGCTCGGAAGTCGGCGGGGCTGCGGGTGTAGAGCGGGAGACCTGCTGCGAGGGCGGTGGCGGCGATGAGGAGGTCGACGGCTCGGGCACCTCGGGGCTTCCGACCCGCAGCGGTGACGGTGGAGAAGACGCGGCCGTAGGCGCGGGCAGCGTTGGCGTCGAAGGGGAGGGGGTCGAAGGTCGCTTCGGTTCGCTGGAGTCGGTCTTGTCGGCGACTTCGCTCGGTCGGGTCAGTGGTGGCATGAGGCCCAGCGGCCAGCTCTGCAAGCGTGATTGAGCTGATGGCCACTTCGACAGGCAGTGCGGTGGTGGGAATCGACTCCAAGTCGATGACCACCGACGTGTCGAGCAGGCCCCGATCAGGTCGGACCTTGTCAGGCACGGGGAGTGATTGTCTGGTCGCCGATGTCGTCGAGATCTTGGCGGAGCTGCTTGTAGTCCACGGTGGGTGCCGTGCGGAACAGCTCGATCACAGCTTCTGCTCGCACGAACCGATGGCGCCGGAGCGGAGCCAGCTCACCGACCGGTTCACCATTGCGGGTAATGATGAATGTCTCTCCGTCGACGAGGGCACGCATGATGCGTCCGCTGTTGTTTCTCAGCTCTCGCTGACTGATCTCGCCACTCATGAAGACAAGCGTAGCACCTGATGCTACGACTCTGCTGAACTGCCCGGCCAAAGGTAACGTTGCGGGAACACTGTCATCAGGGCTCGCGGCTGTGTATTCCGCAGGCGGAACGCTTCTCAGGACACCAACAGTTATGCATCAGCTGACCATCCCGTTTGCAGCCAGATCGGGTGCGGGACTCGTAGAAGTCACCATCGAGCGGAATGAAGATCCCAGCCGATACGGTCAAGTAGATGGTGCGGCTGGGTTTCCGATCTGCACGGCGACGGTCGACTTCGAGCTAGACGGTTACAACGGGCTGCTCGGCTGGGTCCAGACGATTGGCACCAAGACATCGCCAGATGACGACCGCCGTTTTGAGGTTGACCCCCTTCAGGTATTCGAAGGTCTCGATCTGCCGTACGCGTTCTACGGCCTCAACCCGGTCATGTTCGATGCTCCATACCGTAGCGACAGGAGCGTCTACTTGGATTGGCTGGCACATGCCTTCTTGTGCGTTTCCCCGAGACATCCAATGAACAAGGAGGTCGAAGCTGTCGTGGGCTTCAGCTGGGGCTTTCAGATGGTGGAGGGCGAGGTGCTCATCGGCCCAGTGCATCTACTCCAGCCTGATGACTGGTCAGGACACCTGGATACGTTTTCAGAGGCTTTCCCCAGTTGGGCTTTCATCGCCGGGCATCATTGGTAGCCGGCTCGATGAAGTGATCGACCTGGTCTCGTGCACTTCTCACCCTGTCACTCGAGTCGCACCCCGGAATGGTGGCTAGCGTCGCCGGCGGTCTCAATGCCAAACGAGTCTTGAGAAGGACGTTCTTTTGATCCGGTTGTTAGCCGTCGCCTCAATCAGTATCGGCCTCGTCGCGCAATCCGCGCCGGCAGACGGGTCCATCGAGGACTTCATCGAAAGCGAGATGTCGGCATCGGGCGTGCCGGGGCTGTCCTACGCCGTGGTCTCCGACGGTGAGATCAAGTCAGTTGGCGCGTATGGAGTGCTCAGGCTGGGTGGTGACGAAGAGATCACGCCGAACACACCGTTCCTGGCCGGTTCCATCACGAAGAGCTTCACTGCCTTGGCCATCATGCAACTGATCGAGAGAGGTGAGATCGATCTCGACATGCAACTCTCTCGCTACCTCGAAGTTTTTGGCAACCAGCCTTCCGGGGTGATCACGATCCGCCAGTTGCTCAGTCACACGAGCGGATTTTCTACGCTGCAAGGGAACAGCTCGGATTCGAGCGTCGCAAGCAGCGACGACGAGTTGGAACGTACCGTCGACCTGCTCACTGGCGTTGCGCCTGCATATGGGCCCGATGAGCGTTGGGAGTACTCGAACACCAACTATCAGATCCTGGGGCGTGTGATCGAGGTAGTGAGTGGGGAGGAGTACCAGGCATACATCCAATCCAACATCCTTGATCGGCTCGGTATGAACGACAGCTTCGTCGCAGACGGTGAGACGCACGACTCGATGGCAACAGGGCACAGGCCTTGGTTCGGAGGTAGGCGGCCTCTGGCAGGAAACCTCACCGACCGGGGGACTGCACCTCAAGGCGGTGTCATCTCCAGTGCGCATGACCTTGCGATCTACATGCAGATGATGATGAACGGTGAAGACGACGTACTGAGTGCGGCAGGCAAAACGCAAATGATGAGTGCCGCCAGCGAAACATCTCCCTTCTACGGGTTCGGCTGGTTCTTGGATTCAGCCGACGAGAGCGTGTCACATGGTGGGTCGACTCCCGGCGTCGAGACCCTTGCTGTGATGATCCCAGCTGAGCGCAGTGGAGCCGTTGTCTTGGTCAACAGAGGAAGCGGGATGGGATTTGGCGAGACCACGGAGCTTCGCAACGGGATCGTTGCAAGAGCGCTGGCACTTAACTACGAAGGTGAAGGGTCGCGCTGGTTCCAGAAGGCGGTTTTTCTCTCACTGGCGTTCTTGCCCTTCATCTACCTTCTCAGCATGGTGTGGGCCTGGCACCGTCGTGCTGACATCCGGGCGAAGCATGGGGCGTTTGGCCTGTTCAGCCTATGGTTTCCTCTGCTCACTACTCTCGCCGCGGCCGTTGTCATCTTGTGGCTGGTTCCAAACACGCTGGGTGCCCCACTGAGCGTTGTGGGCCGGTTCCAACCTGATTTGGGTTTGGCGTTGACGGCTACAGCAGTATTCGGAGTCCTCTGGGCAGTGTTCAGGCTGGTCGTTGCCTACAGCGGTGAAGGATCCTCGGGATCGAGTGCGTCGATTAGCCAGCCGGATCGAAATGGGTGATTGGTGACGGCTATCGGATAGTCGTAGAGCTCGGAGAGCAGGTCACCGTTCAAGACCTCATCGGGAGTACCGTTCGCCACCATTTTGCCGCTATCCATGAGCACCAGACGGGTGGCGTGTCGAACTGCTCCGGCCAGGTGGTGAGTGGTGGCTACAACGGCTTTGCCTTTCTCGACTAGCCGAGCGAAGGCGGCGAGGATGCTCTCCTCATGTGCGATGTCGAGCCCGTTCGTCGGCTCGTCGAGAAGCACGAGAGGAGTGTCCTGAACCAGGATTCGACCCAGCTCCGCTCGGCGAGCTTCTCCAGACGAGAGAGAGTCGAAGCGGTGGTTGGCGAGGTTCGACAGGTCAACGGTGTCGAGCGCAGACTCCACAGTCGCCATGTCGTCGTCTTGGGGGTTCCAAGGGTGGAGGCCCATGGAGATCACCTGGCGAGTAGTGAACGGCGACCTCGGCGGGGCCGCAGGTGGCAGAAACGAGCGACGCAAGGCGAGTTCACCCGCAGTGAGCTGGCCAGGCTCGTCACCTGCGATGGTGACTTGTCCTTCGGTCGGGGAGACGAGTCCTGCCAGCATCCCGAGAAGCGTCGATTTGCCGGCTCCGTTGGGGCCGGCGATCACGACGAACTCGCCTATCTCGACGTCGATGGTTACTTCGGAGACGATGGACGCTTCATTCACCGTCTTGGTCAGCGACCTAGCCGACAGATAGCTCATGTCACCCGGCCCTTGAGTATCGCAGCGAGCAGGATCGGGCCGCCGACGACAGATGTGATCACTCCAAGGGGTATCTCCACCACGGTGCCGGAGGCTCGTATCAGAAGGTCTGAGCTAGACACGATCAGCGCACCGATCAGAGCGGCAGCAGGAGCGAGACGCCTGTGGTCTGGGCCGAACAATCTGAGACCCAGCAGTGGTGCGACAAGCCCGACAAAACCAACGACGCCGGCGACAAGCACCGATGCAGCCGCCGCGAGAGCCGAGCCGGTTATGACCAGTCGCTTCGCGCGGTTGACGTCGACTCCGAGAGTCTTGGCTTCGACATCGCCCAGCGTCAGGAGGTCGAGTGATCGAGACTGGGTGCTGATGGCAACAACGCCCAATGAGGCAATGATCATCGCCAATGCGATCGATTCCCAAGATGCCACGGAGAGACCACCGAAGATGAAGTAGGTGAAGGTCGGCAAACGTGGCGAGTTGGCGGCGAATATCACAAGCAGGATCAGGGCCAGAGCAGTCAGGGCCACGGCCACACCGCCAAGCAGGAAACCGTTGTCACTGGTGGCTGATCGGGCGATCCTGACAAGGATTGATGCGACGACAAGAGAGGCAGCCACCGCTGCCACGGCCTCAGATACCGGCCAAGCAGCGGCACTGACGAGAGCCCCAACCGCCACTCCCACACCTGCACCCGGAGAGAAACCGAGCAGGAAGGGCTCGGCGAGACGGTTGCGCAACACCCCTTGGAGGCCGACACCGGAAAGGCCCAAGGCGGCACCGGCGATCAAGCCGGCTGAGATGCGAGGGACACGAATGTTCCAGATGACACCGTTGGTCAGTGTGCTTCCCTGGCGTGTCAGCCCGTCCCAAACTTCATCGAGGCTTACACCGGCCACCCCTACGAAGAGTCCTGCGACCGCCGCCAACAAGACGGCACCGACCAGCAGCGCCCAGCGCGTTGTCACCGAGCCAGGCCGTTCAGGTCATCAATGAGTCTCTTGATGGATTCGGCGATCCGCGGCCCGAACGTCAAGAAGTCGCCTTCCGGGTAGACGAGAATCGCCCCGGCTTCGCCGGCTGGAGTCTCGGAGACTCCCGGCACATCGAGGAAAGCTTCTACACCACCGAGAATCGAGAGTCCCTCCTCGGGCAGCACAAACACGTCGGGAGCGGCGGCCACGAGGGCCTCCGCCGACACCGGTACGGTGCCCTTGATGCCGCTGGCGGCACCGGCATCGATGACCCCGGCTGCTTCGATGATTGGGCGGGTGACCATGCCGTCACCGAAGAACAGGAGCACATCCGGGCCGCGGGCGTAGACGTATGCGACACGTAGATCCGTGCCCAGCGCATCGGCAGTGGCCTCGTCCAGCTCTCTCTCGAGCCGGGTGGCAAGATCGGCTGCCTCTTGCTGCCTGCCCAACAACTCGCCCAACGACTCGAGCTTCTCGAAGAAGCTCTCGAAGTCCGTCGGAATCGGGAGCCTCTCCACATGAACTCCAACATCCTCAATCTGGCCGAGAGCGTCCTCCGGTGCTGTCTGGGAGTCGCCGAGCACGAGCGTCGGCTCAACAGACAACACGCCTTCGGCTGTTATGAATCGGCCGACACCGACAATGGGGAGCTCAAGCGCTTCGTCTGGGGAGACCGTTGTGACGTCGACTCCGACGACCTGGTCGCCTGCTCCCAAGGCGTAGACGAACTCCGTGAGGTCACCTGACAAGGTGACGATTCGGCTGGTGTCGACCTCGGGTGTCGGCTCCTGACTCTCGGCACACGCTCCGACGGTTAGTGCCAGCGCGGCCAGCCAGGCGAGCCGCCACATCAGGCGGCGGGACAGGCAGACCTCGCAGAAGCCATGATCCCGCAGAACATCTCGCGAGAGACCTGCCAACCGGTATCGGTCAGCACAGCGGTGCCTTTCAAGTTCGGATAGGTCGGATTCCCACTGAACTCGAGTGTGTACTCGACCTTCGCCTCAGACCCGGCGATTCCGACCGCGGTAACCGTGGCGGTCACACCCCCCACGGAATCTCCGGTCGAGGCATAGGTCTCCACTGTGGACTCGAGGCCGTCGGGCTCGGTTATGAGGGCGGCCTTCTCCTCGAAGCTGGTGGTGGAATCGAAGACCACGGCATACACCGCGACGATGGCGTCGACATCAGCATCCGCACCGGCTTCGACTGGTGCCAAGGGAATGTCGGCGGTGGTTGTCGTCGTCGTCGCTTGCGCCGTGGTTGTGGTCTCCGCCAATGTCGTTGTGGTCGTTGGATCCGGCTCCGCTTGCGTTGTCGGCGGTGCCGAAGTGGTGGTGGTGTCGCCTGCTGAAGCCGGGTTGTCTGAGCCGCAGGCAGCGATCACGAGCGCCAAAGCAACCAGTGCAGGTGTAAGTCGAACTCTCTTGGGCATTGAGCGA
The DNA here is from genome assembly GCA_028285585.1 of Acidimicrobiia bacterium. Classification (GTDB taxonomy): domain Bacteria; phylum Actinomycetota; class Acidimicrobiia; order Spongiisociales; family ZC4RG35; genus CAXMPK01. The sequence goes on along the minus strand of JANQOU010000002.1, from coordinate 82,763 downwards.
CCTTGTCCATCGCTCGCACCGACAACAAGTCGAATCGATGCCGACGTCCTGTCGGAATCGGCTGCGTCTAGTTGAAGGCTGGCCCCGACTCTCTGACCGGCCTGCCGGCTCGCCAGACCTGCTCAACTTGACTGAGATCTGCGGGGTTGCTCTCCGGGTCACCTTGCACGGCAAGAAGATCGGCATCTGCGCCCGGGACGATACGTCCCTTCCGCGGCATCTTCAGTGTGTCGGCACCGCCGATAGTCAGCGCTTGAAGCGCCTCGACCGGACTCATTCCTATGGCCACGAAGTCACCCATCGAGTAGTGGGCAACATCGTGTGGTTTGAACTCGTCGATTCCTGCATCAGAGCCCAGCACGACTCGGCCGCCGCGGGTGTGCACCTCGCCAAAGGCGCTGCGGATATCCGACAAGATCCGCTCGAATGCCTCCGGCATGGCGCCGTTTGGCGTCAGCCCGAAAGTGGCGGACACCGTCGTATCCGACTTTGCCAGCCGCTCGAGCAGATCGGTGCTCGGGGCCGGTGTCATCGTCTCATCCAGGAAAGTGCAGTGCTCGATGGTGTCGACTCCGGCGTCGATGGCGTCACTGATCCCCTGGAGCCCGTGACAATGTGCAGCGACGGTCATGCCTGCTGCTCGGGCCTCTTGCACCGCCGTCCGAATGTCCTCGAGCTCGAATTGGGATTTCCACATCGGAGTGGCCGGTGTCAGGAAACCCCCAGTGACCATGATCTTGACTGTGTCGCAACCTCGCTCTATACGCTCACGGACGGCGGTGACCATCCCGTCACCCGGCGTGGCTTCGCCGCCGAGATACCAGCAGTGTCCTCCGACAATGGTGATGGGAGGGCCGGCACAGGCGATGGTGGGCATCTCAGGGTCGCCGCGCAGGTCAAGCGTCACGTAGTTGCGGTCACCCAAATCGCGCAAAGTCGTCGTCCCGCCGAGCAGCGCCCGCCGCGCCGAAGCTCTGGCACGCGAGCGAAGGTCAGCGTCGCTGACACCAGAAACCTGCTCTTCGAGGGTGCCCTTGCCGTCGAACACAAGGTGCTGGTGGCAGTCGACCAGGCCAGGCAGGAGAGTGACGGCACCGAGGTCATGGGTGGTCACGTCATCGGGCACATCGGCACCAACGGCTGTGATTCGCTCGTCTTCGATGAGAGCGACAGGGCTATCTATGAACCGTTCACCATCGAACAAGCGCTGTGCGCGGAGTGCGAAACGACCCGCTGGCCCGTGTCTGACCGTCACTCCGGGTGAGAGTACACACCGTTGATGTCACTCACAGCGAGGGCCGGGCACGCTCCGAATCGGATGATGGCCGCCACGGGCCGCCACGCACTAAGTTTGGCTTGTGTCCCTCCTCGCCGCTGAGAGCGGCTCACTCGCCCCACTGAGTGAACACGAAGTCCTGGTCCTGCTCGTACAGCTGATCCTGCTTGTTGGCGTTGCTCGCATATTCGGTTGGCTGGTGAAGCTGGTCGGCCAGCCTCCAGTCATCGGTGAGCTTCTGGCGGGCATCGTCTTGGGCCCGACGATTCTCGGCAGATTCGCCACGGAAACCTTCGATTGGGTGTTTGGCGAGCCAATCGTCAACTCAGTGGTGTTCGGCCTCGCCTGGCTAGGCGTCATCATGCTGTTGGTCGTCATCGGGTTCGAGACCGACCTCAGCATCATCACTCGATACCGCGCCGCAGCACTCTCCGTGGCTGCCGGTGCCCTGATCGCCCCCTTTGTGGTTGTGGGCGCCATGGCGTTCTACGTGCCGGAGTCGCTGATAGGAGAGGGAACTGATCGGCTCATATTCGCCGGCTTCCTCGCCTTGGCCTTGTCTGTTGCGGCCCTGCCGGTGGTCGCAAAGATCCTCCAGGACCTCGGGTATCTGCGAAGGAACTTTGGTCAAGTGACCCTCGCCGCCGGGATGACGATCGACGCCATTGGGTGGCTGGTACTGGCCACGATCGCCGGAATCGCGTTGGATGGCTTCAACCCGGATCGCCTCCTGATCAGCTTTGGAGGCTTGGTGCTCTTTCTCATTGTGGCCTTCACGCTGATGCGCTGGCTCCTCGATCGTCTTCTGCGACGGGTGATGGCGACCGGGTCCTCACTGACAGCAGCTCTTTCGATTTCCCTGGTCGCCGCCCTGATCGGTGGTGCCATAACTCAGGCTCTGAACATCGAGGCGATTCTCGGTGCCTACCTGGTCGGGATCGTCCTTGCCGGCCTGCGTCACCAGCTGCCACAGGTTCGCTCCGTTCTGGAGACCGTGACCGCGGCGTTCTTTGCCCCGATCTTCTTCGCTTTCTCCGGGCTGAGAGTCGACGTGGGGTTGCTCGACACCCCGACGCTGATCTGGTGGACGACGGCCCTGATCGGAGTAGCTGTCGTGGCAAAGATCCTTGGGACCTTTGCCGGCGGATTCTTCAGTGACATCCGCGGCCGCGAGGCTTTCGCTCTCGGGGCCGGGCTGTCGGCGTTGGGAGCGATGGGCATCGTGGTCGCCATCATCGGCCTGAACATCGGGGTCGTCAGCGAGACTGGTTACACCGTGATGGTGCTGGCAGCCATCGTGACCTCGGTTGGTGCGCCACAACTTCTCAAGCTCATCGTTCGCAATTGGCAGATCCCCGAGGACGAAGCGCGGCGGCTGGCCGAGGAAGAGATCAAAGAGTCGAGCGAGATACTCGGCGCACAACGCATCCTCATCCCGACAAGGGGCGGAGCCAACAGCAGGTACGCGGCCATCTTGATTGCTTCGGCATATCCCGATGCCGAGATGACGGTGCTCACCGTCGACTTGGTCAAACCGGGGTTCTTCGGACGACTGTTCCGCCGGCTCGAGGGCGAGCCCGGTAATCCAGAGGATGTGCTGGAGCAGGTACCCGGGGCGAGGACCATAAGACGGCTGGCCAGAGACCCCGCTCAAGCGATCGCCGCTGAAAGCCAGCTCGGTTACGACCTGGTCGTCATGGGGGCGACCGAGGCCGGCGAGGGTGTGTTCGACAATGTGATCGACCGAGTGCTCGCCCGACTGGACGTGCCCTCAATCGTGATGCGAATACCCCGGGACCGCCACGTCGGGCACCTGCCTCACAACGTCTTGGTGCCGGTGGCAGCCACTCGATCGACTCGCGCCGCTGAGGAGTTTGCGTACTCAGTGGTCAAGGCAGCCGGAGGAAGCGCTTTCGCACTTCATGTGATCAACCGTCCCGAGGGACAAGGGCTGCTTGTCGAATCTGCCGCAGTGGATGAAGGGATGAGAGCCGGACAGGAGATGGTCGGCGTCGCCGCAGCGTTTGGAGAACGGCTGGGAGTCTCGGTTCGCACAGGTGTCAAAGTTGCTCCTCATGCGGAGGAGGAGATCGTCGACTTTGCCAACTCGGGTGATTTCGACCTGCTCGTGATCGGAGCGAGCACGCGAGCGCTGACGGATAGGCCCTTCTATGGGCATCGCGTCTCTTACATCCTGGCCGAGTCGTCACTCCCGGTGGCTGTCATCGGCCTGCCACCGGTCAAGACTCCGGCGCCTCCGAGCCACTAGGGGCGGCTTCTCCGGCCCAGCGCAGCACCCGAGCCGCTCGCAGGGTCACCAAGAGGGATGGGTTGCCCGGGCCTCTATCGAGCGGGAACCACATCCGACCTGGTGGTGTCTTGCCAAGAGGCCATTTCCCATCCGAGTCTCTTTGGGATTGGAGATGCTCTAGCGCCAGTCCGAGTGCCGGGTCGGGCCCGGTCCCGTCGAGCTCGCCGGCGGCTCTGAAATAGTCGAGACCGCGAAGGATGTCGTATTGCCAGTGCCACGGATTGCGTAAGACCAGGTAGTCGGGGTCGGCAGGCTCTCCCGTGGTCTTGCGGAGGAACAGCTGCCTCTCCAGCAAATACTGCTCACCCGCTCTCCGCGATTCGACGGATGCCTGGGTGCCGCCAGTCTTCATCTCAAAGATGAGGAGCCCTTCGAGGACGTTGATCGTCGTGTCGAATGACGACCGGACTGAACCGCGCTCTGTGTCGCAGTTCCATCCGCCGTCATCCAATCGGTCGCTGTTCAGCCGATCCACGATCGAGGAGACGTCGACGCCAAAATACGCGCCGTTGGCGACAGTCCGTCCGTTGACGCACGGTTCCACCTCTCCTTCCCAATGCGGTGTATCCGTCGCCAGCCACCGGGAGTTGGCGCCGATCCTCCCGGCGGAACTGCGGGCGCTCGCCGACTCCGGGCCCAAGCCGAGCTCCCGGAGCAGCGACAAGGTGTGGATCGTTGCGGTCCATGGCTGACCGGCCCCGGGCTGCCCTTCTGGCCCGTCCCAATCAAAACCTTTGGGGTTGTATGCGCCACCTGCCCATTGACCATCAGGATCCTGTGTGGCGAGGAGGCAAGCGCCCCAACCCTCGTGCTCGACTTTGGACCTCTCTGTCGACCAGACCTCTTCTGGTTCTTTCGACAGATCTCGCAGGGCCTGCCAGCGAACGGACGGGTCAGATTCGCTCCCGACGAGCCAATGGACGACGCCGTCAGGGAGCGCAGGCAACTATCAACTCACCGATCGACTCGACGGTGTTGTCGGCTGGGATCGCCCGGATGACCGACATGTCCAAGGGTGCCTCCTCTCGGACGATGCCCGGAAGGATCTCGGCTCGATTCGAACCAGTGACAACCGTGTCGGCGGCTGAAACACCGTTCCGCTCGAAGACGGCCTGATAGTGGGGGATGGTGCCGTAGGCCTCGGCACGCGTCGCCACCGCCTCTGCAGCCTGCGGCAACAGCCCGCAACGGATGAAGGAGATGACCGTGGGTGAATCCCGGCTAGCTGCCTGAGCGGACTCGGCGAGGATGGCTCGGTTCTGCTCGACTTCGCCCACCATCGACCAGGTGAAGATCACCGCATCGAAGACTTCTCCGGCCAAAGCAGTCATCTTTGGCCCTACGGCCCCGGTCGTAACCTTCACATCCAGTTGGGATCGAAAGGTCTCCGCAGCCTGGCGGACCTCGGCGAGGGCGCCAGGAGAGCGTGGCGACCCGACTCCAAGCCAGAGCCGGGATTGCGGCAGATCGCGAGCCCGGACTTCTTCGACAATCTCATTTGCCGAGATTCTCGTCAACGGAAAAACGCCGACTCCCAGGTCGAGGTCTGTTTCCTCGGCGGCTGCCTCGAGAATGTCCAATGCCGCTTCGTGAGGGCTTCCGTTTATCCAGAAGGATCCGTATCCGGCCTCTTCAGACATCGACGCCACTTCACGCGCCACGTCGATGGGAACAGAAGCATCAATGCCAAATCCACGCATGGAGTGAACCTATCAGGACCCGATCTGCTCCACGTCACCGCTGGGCGACGACGAGCTGTGTTTGAACTCCGGTCCGAATGTGTCAGTCCAGACAACCGTCTTGTAGAGCCAGATCGCGGTGATTATCAGCAGGACGGGGACCGAGCGCGCTACCCACGGATAAGTCTCTGGAGTTGAGCCGAGCCACCCACCAACCAATGCTCCGATCGGGAGTGTCGCCCAGCCGATTGCCCGGCTCGCCGTGATGACGCGACCCAACATCGACTCGGCCGCATAGTGCTGGCGTATCGTCGCGAGTGGGATGTTGATGACCGAGACCCCAACCATCCAGACAGCCTGGAGGGCGAGTGCCACCGGCCCATACGAGGTGAACATCACCAGCAGCAAACCGACACCAGCGAGAGCCATCCCGAAGACGTAAGTGCGGCCCAAGCCGAGCCGCGCCGTGATCTTCGGCGCCAGCAGTGCCCCAAGCACACCGCCAACGCCCATCGCCGCCACCAGCATGCCGGCCTCCAGCTCGTCCTGGGCACCGAGCACCCAAAAGGCGAGCACGACGAACGTCGCTTCGATGAAGCCCATCACCAGGTTCGGGATCGCCGAGGCGATGGTGCTGATTCGGAGCCGTGGCTCTGACCAGAGATAACGGATGCCATTCGATGCCTCGGTCAGGAAGGGGGAGCGCTCCTCGTCGGGATCGCGATGATGTCTGACCTTTCCCACCCATTTCAGCGACACAGCTGAAAAAACGAACGTGATGCCGTTGATGAACAGCCCCAAGGCCGGGCTCGTCGAGGCGACAACCAATGCTCCGGCGACCAGGGGCCCCAGAGCGAACATGATTTGCTGGCTTGCAGCGACAAAAGAGTTGGCGTCGGAAAGGCTCTTCTTGCTCACTAGCGACGGGATCATGGAGTACATCGCACCGTCGAAGAGAGTGGTCATAGAGCCCACCAAGAAAGCCATGACAAACACGGTGCCCGTCCCGTATTGGCCGACTGTCGCCGCTAGATAGAAGAAGGCACATGCTCGAAGCAGGTCCGTCGCGATCATCACCGGGCGCAAAGCCAAGCGATCGAGCAAGACCCCGCCCACGAGGCCCACTAGCAAGGTCGGTGCAGTCTCCAATGCGTAGGCGATGGCGAAGTCGAGCGTGTTTTCCTCTTCAGCCGCAAGTTGGATGTGACGAACCAGGAGAGGGATGGTTAAGAAGGCGATGTAGGTGCCGAATCCGCTTATGGTTTGGCCAACCCAGAGAGCGAAGTACCTCGGCCCCAAAGACCGCATGGACCTGACGAAATTCACCGCCAGGCACGATAGACCCCAGTAGCGGAGTGTCGAGCCCTTGTTAGATTCTGACGTTGATGGCTGATCCGAAAGAGATCCCGCAGCTGACGACCGAGCTCGTCGACATGTCGCGCGAATATCTGCGACAGGAGACGATCGAGCCGGCGAAACGCCTCGGCAAACACGCCGGGCTGGGCATCGGCGGGGCCTTTGCGCTCTCACTCGGTGCGATATGTCTCACCTGGGCTTTCTACTACGGGCTCACTCAGCTCTTCGAAGCCACTGTCTCGGGCAGCCGCTGGTGGGTGGTTGTGTCTCGTCTAGCCACGGCGTTGGCTGCCGGTGCAACCGCAGGCGTGATCGGCTGGCGAATCTCGAAGCAAGGCGACTCGACGACGACAACGGAGACGGCATGACGATCACACGGGACGACATCGAGGCCAAGGCCATGGAGATCGTCGGTGCTGTCGATCAGACCAAGGAGTCGGCTCGGGACATGGCGATGATCGGTGTGGCCGTGGCGGCAGTAGTCGTGGTGGCGGCCTTCGTCATCGGTCGCCGGAGGGGCGGCCGCAACCGAACCGTTGTCGAGGTGTACCGGGTCTGAATCAAGCCCGGCCGGCATCATCAGCTGTCGTCAGGTCTGATGATCTCTAACTTCGACTCACCCGAATTGCGATGCCTGATCACGAGCACAGCATCCTCGGCAAGCTCCTGGCGGTAGATGCGCTCCTTTTTGGGCTTGGTCCGTTGAAGATAGGCAACGGCGGTCAGAACCAGTCCGAGCACGAGCTCTCGCGAGTCTCCTTCTCGCAGTCCGCGCATCGCTCTATGGCGACCGACCTTCCGGGCATCCGACGAGCCGAACACCTTCTTGAGCGCTCTGTCCCTCAACTTCGCCATTTGTCTACCGTGGCTCCCTCAGTTCGGACGTATATCAGCATGCAAAGCAAGAAGTTCACAAAGGCAGTGATCTGGTTCGTCGTGATAGCGATGGTCTTGAGCCTGATCGTTGCTGCTGCCGCAGCCATCATCTGATGCCGTTCAACGAGGGCGACCCCGCCCTCCTCATCGACTCCAAAGGCCGGCAGTTCCTGCTCAAGTTGGATCCGGCGAGATCGTTTCAATATCACCAAGGGAGCGTTCTGCATTCGGCGCTGATCGGCTCCGAGGACGGCTCCTGGGTGGAGGCATCGACAGGAGCCAAGCTGCTGCTGCTCAGACCCCGGCTCGCCGACTACATCCTCAAGATGAAACGCGCCGCACAAGTTGTGTATCCGAAGGACCTGGGGCCGATCCTCATCTACGGGGACATTGCCCCTGGTATGACGGTGCTGGAGGCCGGCACCGGCTCCGGGGCCCTCACTCTGGCCCTTGCCAGAGCTGTCGGGGAATCCGGAACCGTCGTCTCTGTGGAGCTTCGCGATGACCACGGGGCACATGCTCGCAAAGCAATCGAGCGCTGGTTTGGGGAAGTGCCCGAGAACCTCGACCTTCGGACCGGCGATGTGGTCGAACACCTTGCTGAGGTGAGGCCGGATCGTCTGGTTCTCGACCTTCCCGAACCATGGCATGCCATCGACTCCGCTGCCGAGCACATGCCCGGAGGGGGAGTGGTGACCACATACCTGCCCACGGTTCCTCAGGTGCAAGCCGTTGTCGAGGGGGCGCGCGCTACAGAGAGGTTTGCCGAGATCGAAGTCAAGGAGTTCCTGTTCCGGGATTGGAACGTGCAGGGGCGATCAGTGCGGCCCGAGCACAGCATGGTCGCCCACACCGGCTTCCTCATCTTCATGAGAAAGACCGACTCGAGATGATCGCTCGTGCAACTCTGAGCAGTATCCGAGGCCATTCGTATACTGACCGAAGGCGACCCTGAGCCAGGAGGAAGCCGTGGACGGACGGACACACGAAGACAACGCGCAGCTGCGCAAGGTGGTTGTGGCGCTCGAAGAAGAGGTCTCCTACCTGCGCCGCCGCGTCCGCGAGGCACCCGGGCGGATCGACGAGCTCGAGGCCGACTTGGGCAAGGCCAGGGAGCGCTTGGAGCGGGCTGCCGCCCAGAACGACAAGCTCAGCCAGCTTCTCGAAGAAGCACGCCAGCAGCTCGGAGTGTTGCGCGAGGAAGTCGAGAAGCTCACTTCACCCCCAAACAACTTCGGGACCGTGCTTCAGGTCAACGAAGACGGAACCGTCGATGTGCTCACCGGCAGCCGCAAGCTCAGGGTGGCCGCACAACCCAGCGTCGAGGTGAAGAAGCTTCAAGTAGGCCAGGAAGTGCTTCTGAACGAGGCCTTCAACGTGATAGACGTTCGTCACTTCGAGCCGGCCGGTGACGTCTTGAGAATCCGAGAGACACTTCCCGACGGCCGCGTGGTGGTGATCGCCCACGCCGACGAGGAGAAGGTCTTGAGACGCTCCGAAGCGATGGCCGACGTGTTCGTCCGAGCCGGCGATTATGTGCGGGTGGACAACAAGACGGGTTTGTTGCTGGAGAAGATGGAGCGTCCCGAGGTCGAGGAGCTCGTGCTCGAAGAGGTGCCCGACATCACCTACGGCGACGTCGGCGGCCTCGCCGATCAGATCGAGCAGATCCGGGACACCGTCGAGTTGCCATACCTCCATCGAGACCTGTTCCGGGAGTACGAGCTGGAACCGCCCAAGGGGATTCTCCTCTATGGCCCTCCGGGCTGCGGCAAGACTCTCATCGCCAAGGCAGTGGCGAATAGCCTCGCCAAAAAAGTCTCGGAGAGGACTGGCCGGCCCGACATCATGTCGTACTTCCTCAACATCAAAGGCCCCGAGCTGCTCAACAAGTGGGTCGGCGAGACCGAGCGTCAGATCCGGCTCATCTTCCAAAGGGCGAAAGAGAAGTCAGATGAAGGCGTGCCCGTGATCGTCTTCTTCGACGAGATGGACTCGTTGTTCCGAACGAGAGGTACCGGGATCAGCTCAGATGTCGAGTCGACCATCGTGCCGCAGCTGCTCTCCGAGTTGGATGGGGTCGAATCGCTGAAGAACGTCGTGGTCATCGGAGCGTCCAACCGCGAAGACCTCATCGACCCGGCCATCCTGAGGCCGGGACGACTCGACGTGAAGATCAAGATCAATCGCCCCGATCCAGTGGCCGCACGCGAGATCTTCCGCATCTACATGACAGACGAGACACCTCTCAGCAGTGAAGCCGATGGTGATCCTGGCGATGTCATAGACAAGATGATCGAAGCCACCGTCGAGGACATGTACTCGGAAGCAGACGAGAACCAATTCCTCGAGGTCACCTATGCCAATGGCGACCGGGAGATCCTCTACTTCAAGGACTTCGCCTCGGGTGCGATGATCGAGAACATCGTGCGCCGGGCCAAGAAGGACGCGATCAAACGTGAGATCAGCTCCGGGGAAGGCGGAGTCAAGCTCGACGACTTGAAGGCTGCCATCAAGCAGGAGTTTCGCGAGCATGAGGACTTGCCGAACACCACGAACCCCGACGATTGGGCAAAGATCTCGGGCAAGAAGGGCGAGCGAATCGTTTACGTGCGGACTCTGGTTGGCGGCGACGAGGAGAGCCGGCTCATCGAGAAAGTCTCTGGCGGCCAGTACTTGTAATGGCCATCCACAAGGTGCTCGGCACCGAGACCGAGTACGGGATAGTCGTCAGGGGTGATCCCGGCTTCAACCCGGCCGTGGCATCTTCACTTGTCGTCAACAGCTATCCGGGCGAACGCGTCAAAGTCCGGTGGTCGTATGAAGAGGAGTCACCCGGTCGGGACGCCCGCGGCTTCGGTCATGACACCTACGGGCTGATCGATCCGGAGGGTGCCGTCGTCAACTCGGTGCTGGCCAACGGTGCCCGTCTCTATGTGGATCACGCCCATCCCGAATACTCGGCTCCAGAGTCATACGACCCGCTCGAGGCGGCGTTGTACGACAAGGCGGGGGAGCGTGTGATGCATGCGGCAGCTGTCGCTGCGGGAGAGGCCTCGGGGCGTCACATCTCCCTCTACAAGAACAACTCAGACGGCAAGGGCAACTCCTACGGAGCACACGAGAACTATCTGCTGAGCCGCGAGACACCGTTCGGCGACGTGATCAGGTACGCGATGACGTTCATGGTCACTCGCCAGATCTTCACCGGCGCCGGCAAGGTGGGCAAGGAGAACGACCGTCCCGAAGTCGATTACCAGATCACGCAGCGCGCCGACTTCTTCGAGGAGCAGGTCGGGTTGGAGACGACCCTGAAACGCCCGATCATCAACACCCGCGATGAGCCCCACGGCGACCCGTCACAGTATCGGCGGCTCCACGTCATCATCGGCGACGCCAACATGTCAGAAGTCCAAAACTTCCTGAAGTTGGGGACGACTGCTCTGATGCTGGCGGCGCTGGAGGACGGAGCCCTGCCCGATCCGCTCGATCTAGAGGATCCCGTGGAAGCCTGCTGGCAAGTGAGTCACGACACTGGACTGGCACGTCCCATCAAACTCGACGGCGGGGGCAGCGCCACCGCCTTGGAGATTCAAACTCGATATCTGGAGTGGCTCTCGAAGTACGCGGAGAAGGAGCTCGACGACCCGGTTTGGGCCCAATTGATCGACGAGTGGGAGCGGACCCTCAGCCTTCTCGAGACCGACCAGGGGAAACTCGCCGACACTCTCGATTGGGTGGCCAAACAGCGTCTCATCGAGGGCTACGTCCAGAGGGACGGCTTGCAGTGGTCGGATTCCAAGCTGAAAGCGCTCGATCATCAATATCACGACGTCGATCCGGCCAAGGGCCTTCACTACCGAATCGAGTCGAGAGGAGGTTTCCGCCGGCTCTTTGATGAGGCCACGGTCGGTGCTGCGGTCACCGACCCTCCTACGAGGACCAGGGCCTATTTCAGAGGTCGATGTGTCTCTGAGTTCCCCAATTCACTGGTGGCCGCCAACTGGGACTCGCTGGTGTTCGATGTCGGAGAAGCGCATCTCAAGCGGGTTCCTATGATGGAGCCCTTGCGAGGAGATGCAGCGCGTGTCGGCGATCTTCTCGACGAAGCCGACGACGCAGCAGACCTGCTCAAGCACTTAGGAGGATGAGCTAGATGTCAGATAGGGAACGCTCACAGTCCCGGGATAGGGAACAGCCCGAAGCCGAAGAGGCTGTGGAGTCAACGGTCGAGTCCGAAACCGATCTAGAAGAGCTGGACGACCTGCTCGATGAGATCGATGAGGTTCTCGAAGAGAACGCTGAGGAGTTCGTGAAGAACTACGTTCAGAAGGGCGGCGAGTGATCGACCGACCAAGCGGCCCTCTCCCGATAGACGCACCGGTCCCGGGGTCGAGTTTCACCGACCTCCTCGAGTCGATCGGAGCCGCTCCAGCGATTTCCGTTCCGGAGGGTGCGTCGATCCCATCTGCGCCCGAGGGGACGACGGTTCTCGCCCTCAGATACGAGGGAGGGGTTGTGATGGCCGGCGACCGAAGGGCCACTGAAGGCCACCTCGTCGCGCATCGCCGCATCCGCAAGGTGTTTCCCGCCGACAAGTACTCGGCCGTCGCCATCGCCGGCACCGCCGGTCTGGCCATCGACATGGTGCGCCTCTTTCAGGTCGAGCTGGAGCACTACGAGAAGATCGAGGGAGTGCGTCTCTCGCTCGAAGGAAAGGCGTCGTTCCTGGCCCGATTGGTCCGCTCGCAGCTCCCGATGGCGTTCCAAGGGCTGGTCGTGGTGCCGCTGTTCGCCGGGTTCGACGAGCGTGATGACGAGGGCAAGGTCTACACCTTCGACGTCGTGGGCGGCCGCTACGAGGAGATCGAGTTCGGAAGCACCGGATCCGGCTCTCGTCTGGCCAGGTCATATCTGAGGACCGTCTATGAGCAGGGCCTTTCTGGTGAGGAGGCTGCGGCCTTTGCAGTTCGCGCCCTGGTCTCGGCTGCGGTGGAGGACACGGCCACTGGCGGCCCGGACCTGCGTCGCGGCATCCTTCCCAACGTGGTCAGGATCGACCAGGACGGTGTCGAAGAGTTGAGCGATTCGGTGATAGGCCCGATCGCCGAGACCGCCGTGGAGACGATCAGATGAGCATCCCCTTCTACGTCGCTCCCGAGCAGCTTGTCAGGGACAAGGCAGAGTTTGCCCGAAAGGGCATCGCACGTGGCCGGTCTATTGTCGCCGTCGACTACAGGGACGGCGTGCTGCTACTCGCCGAGAATCCTTCGACTGCGCTCCACAAGGTCTCGGAGGTCTACGACCGGATCGCCTTCGCCGGCGTCGGCAAATACAACGAGTTCGAGACCCTGCGCAAGGCGGGAGTCCGCCAGGCCGACCTGATGGGCTATCTGTATTCGCGTGACGATGTGACCGCGATGGGCCTCGCGACCGCTTTCGCCCAGACATTGGGCATGATCTTCACCAGAGACCCCAAGCCTTTCGAGACAGAGATCCTCCTTGCCGAGTTGTCAGAGGATGGCTCGGAGCATCGACTCTTCCGGGTGACTTACGACGGGACTCTCTTCGACGAGAGATCGTTTGTGGCCATCGGTGGCAAGGCCGAGGAGCTGACCGAGGCGCTCGGCGAGCTTTGGAGTGAAGGCATGTCTCTGGAAGAGGCTCTCGAAGCCGGTGCAGAGGCCTTCAGGAGAGCCGAAGGCCGCGAGTCAGAGGGCTGGGAAGCCGCAGTCCTCGACCAGGCCAACGGCCGCCGAACCTTCCGCAGACTCGAGCCCGGGGAGATTCCCACGCCGTAGCCCGGCTTGGCAGGCCCGGCGTTTAGCCTGACCCGAGTGGATCGACGCATATTCGGGCTGGAGAACGAATACGGGGTGACCTGCACGCTGCGCGGGCAGCGCCGGCTGAGCCCCGACGAGGTTGCCCGTTACCTGTTCCGACGCGTCGTCTCATGGGGCCGGTCATCCAACGTGTTCCTCGAGAACGGGGCACGTCTCTACCTCGACGTCGGCTCCCACCCCGAGTTCGCCACCCCCGAATGCGACGACCTCGAAGATGTGGTCGCCCACGACAAGGCCGGCGAGCGGATACTCGAGGGGCTGGTGAAAGGTGCCGAGGAGCGACTCGACGAGGAAGGCATCAGAGGTGAGATCTTCGTCTTCAAAAACAACACCGACAGTGCCGGCAACTCTTACGGCTGTCATGAGAACTACCTGGTCAGCAGGCATAAGGACTTCCACCGGACTGTCGATGTCCTGATCCCGTTCCTGGTCACCCGGCAGATCTTCTTGGGGGCAGGAAAGCTGGCGCAGACTCCTCGCGGCACTGCCTTCTCGATCGCGCAGCGCGCCGACCACATCTGGGAAGGGGTCTCCTCGGCCACGACGAGGTCCCGGCCCATCATCAACACCCGGGACGAGCCTCACGCCGATGCTGAGCGGTATCGGAGGCTTCACGTCATCGCCGGCGACTCGAACATGAGCGAGTACGCGACGTTCGTGAAGGTGGGCACGATGGTCGCTCTGCTCCAGATGATCGAGCGTGATGTGGTGTTCAGGGACCTCACGTTGGAGAACCCGATCAGGGCCATCCGAGAGGTGTCGCATGACACCACCTGCAACCGCAAGATCAGGCTTGCCAACGGCCGGGAGCTGAGTGCCCTCGACATCCAGTGGGAGTACCTCGACCGGGCGATGAGGTTTGCTCGCAGTCCTGGCTTCCCTCCACAGGTGCAGCGCGCCGTCGACAAGTGGGAGCATCTGCTGACAGGGTTGGAGAAAGACCCGATGACCCTGGATCGCGAGGTGGACTGGGTCATGAAATACCGGCTTCTGGACAGGTATGCGGCGACGAGAGGGATACCGCTCTCCGACCCAAAGGTGTCGATGATGGATCTCGCCTACCACGATGTCGATCGCACCAGAGGGCTCTATTACCTCCTCGAAAGCAAGGGCCTGGCAGATCGCGTGGTGACCGACGAGAAGGTTGCCGATGCGGTGATCAGACCGCCTCAGACCACAAGGGCCCGGCTCCGGGGCGCCTTCATCAAGGCCGCCAAGGCCAAGAAGCGCGACTTCACGGTTGACTGGGTGCATCTGAAGCTGAACGACCAAGCTCAGCGCACCGTGATGTGCAAAGACCCGTTCAAATCAGAAGATGAGCGCGTCGACAAGCTGATCGAGAGCTTGTAGATAGCTGAGTATGCAAAGCGTCGTCGAGCGCGTGCTCAACCTCCTCATATTCCTCTTGGAGTCGCCCACGCCAGTCACCGCAGATGAGGTGAGGAACACCGTTGCCGGCTACGGAGGGCAGACAGATGAGGCCTTTCACCGCATGTTCGAGCGTGACAAGGACGTGCTGAGACGTCTCGGAGTGCCTCTGAAGCGGGAAGCGCTGGACGTCTGGGAGGTCGACTTCGGCTACACGGTCAATCCGGACGAGTACGCAGTGCCCGACCCCGGGTTGACGCAGGAGGAACGTGTCGCGCTTTCCGTGGCAGCGCGCATGGTGCGGCTGGGCGGCTCCCACGTCGGGCTGGACGCGTTGTTGAAGCTCGGTGGCATCGAGCGAGGTGTCGGCATCGAGCCACTAGGCGCCGACTTGGGTGCAGAGGCGGAGACTCTCGGAGCGTTGTTTGGCGCAATCACAGAACGTCGACCAGTGGAGTTCGACTACCGGGGCAACGAGCGAGCTCTCAGCCCCTACGGCATAGCGCATCGCCGAGGGCACTGGTACGTAGTCGGTGCAGCTGCCGGCGGCGAGGAGAGGGTCTACCGGGTTGATCGGATCAGTCAACTCTCCGTCACGGGTGAACCGCAGTCCTTCGAGAAGCCCGCCGGGTTTGACGCCAGGACGATCATGGACCGTCAGCCGTGGGAAGCTGGCCCCGACGCCGAGATCGAAGCGAAGGTTCGTTTTGAGGAGGATGTCTCGTGGTGGGCAGCGAGGACTCTGGGCCTGGAAGAGCCCAAAGGCGAGCTTGTCGCATCCATCCCCGTCGCCAATCGCGACGCTTTCATCGGCTGGGTACTGAGTTTCGGAGCAGCAGCCGAAGTCGTCGAGCCAGCTGAGATCAGGGCCGAGATCCTCGCTCGGGTGCTGGCGGCACAGGAGGGATCGAGTTGAGCACAAGCTCGAGGACCGTCTCTCGTCTGTCCCGGATTCTCGCTTTGATCCCTTTCGTCCTCGAGAACGAATCCGCGGACGTCGCCGAGATCCTCGAGCGCTTCGGGTACACCGAGGCTCAGCTCACGAAGGACCTCAACACCGTATTCGTGTGTGGTCTCCCTGGTTACGGGCCTGGCGACCTCATGGAGGCGTACATCGACGAAGACGCAGTGGTGATCGACGCTGCGGACTACTTCATCCGCGCTCCCCGCCTGACCCCTACTGAGGCTCTCGGGCTGCTCGCGGCCGGGATGGCCGTGATCGGTGCCGGTGAGTCCACGGCCACGTTGGAGTCGGCGGTGGCCAAGCTGACGAAGGCCGTCATGCCGGAGGCGGAGACTTCTCTGGCGGTGGATCTCCTCGACGAGACGGCGAACACCAGCCGGCTGCGAGAGGCAGCAGCCGAGTCGAAAGTGGTGAAGATCGTCTATCGATCTGTGGGCAAGGAGGAGACCACCAGCCGCGAGGTGGAGCCATGGTCGGTGTTTGCCACCCTTGGCCGTTGGTACGTAACTGGCCATTGCCGGCTCGTCGACGACGAGCGCACGTTCCGGGTGGATCGCATCCGTGAGCTGGAGTTGACCGATGAGGTGTTCCAGCGACCGGAGTCGATACCGGAGCCCGGCGTTGGCTATTCACCGTCGCCCGGTGACGTGACGTGCGAGATCGAGCTTCTTCCTTCCGCTACATGGGTCCTCGACTACTACCCGGTGGAGACTCTCCGCGAGACGAAGAGGAGCACGATCATCAAGTTCTTGTCCCCTGATGCCGAGGTCCCGGCCCGTCTGCTGCTGAGACTCGGTGCCGACGCCAAGCTCCGAAAAGGGGAAGAGGTCGCTGCCAGAGTTGCCGCTTTGGGCAGTGAGCTCGCCTCCATTTACCAATAGGGGTCTAACGACCTAGCAAACGGCCTTCAGTCATCGCCGGTAGCTGCCGATGCCCTTTCTTGTAATGGGAGACCGGAGACCAGAGATGACGACCATCAAGACCACGTGTTCCCAATGTGGCGATATTCACCTCACCCCGGATGACGTGGCCCTCGAGCTGCGCCCCGGTGGTAGGGAAGGCGACTATTGCTTCAGGTGCCCAACATGCACCGCTCAGCAGCGCAGGCCCGCCAACTCGCGAGTCGTGAGCGTTCTGTTGGCGACAGGCGTGCACTTCGAGGTCATCAACACCGATCCCATCACTGAAGGCGAGATCGAGGCTTTTGTGGCCGCCCTCGAGATGGAGCCGGACCCGCTCCGTCTGCTGGCCGGCTAGCCGAGATTTCCCAACCGATCTCGACGGGCACTACGGGCATGGTGCTCCTCGACCGTGGAGGTGACGACTTGGGGGAGTCGTCACCCTCACACAGCTAGCCCTAATCGACGCCCTAGCATTCGCTTCTATGATTCAGGGTGGCGAATTCATCATCATCGCTCTGGTCGCTCTCATCGTGCTCGGCCCGAACCGCCTTCCCGAGCTGGCGAGGAAGATCGGCCAATGGTCGACGGAGCTTCGCAAGGCTGCTCGTGAGATAACCGCTGGGCTCGAAGCCGAGGTGGGGGATCTCAAGAAGATCGGCGACGATCTCAAAGCACCTCTGGAAGAGCTTTCCGAGCCGATCAAAGACATCCAGCGCGACATCGACGATGCCGGGGTGAGCGGCTTTGACTGGACGGGCCCCAAGCCGGTCTCGGGCCCGACACCGGAAGACGCCATGCGCGATCTGGAAGAGCTCGAAGCCAAGTCAGATGAGACCTCTGAAGACGAGTCGCCCGATGACGAGTCAACCGGATCGTCTTCTCAGGACGCCACATGAACCCCGACAGGCCACAGACGATCCTCACCCATCTCGAGGAGTTGCGTTGGCGGATCGTGAAGATCTTCATCGCGATCCTGGCCGGAGGAATTGTTGCGTTCTTCTTCGCCAGCGACCTCACTGCTGTTCTCGAACGCCCTTTCTTCGCCGCGGTTCCCGACTCTGAGTTCCAGAGCCTTGCCGTCGCCGAGCAGTGGGGAGTGCTGATGCGGGTCGGCTTCTTCGGCGGCCTGATCCTGTCCAGCCCGGTTGTCATCTATCAGCTCTGGGCCTTCATCACCCCGGCCTTGACCAGCCGGGAGAGAAAGTGGGCTTTCCCGGTGGTCGGGGCGATGGCGATCTTGTTCGTGGCCGGTGTGCTCTTCGGCTACTGGATTCTCCCGCGCGGCCTCGAGTTCCTTCTCGGCATCTTTCCTGGTGTGCAGACCGACTTGCAGATCGGGGCCTATTACTCGTTTGTCCTTCGCTTCATGTTCGCTGTCGGTGTGTCCTTTCTCTATCCCGTGTTTCTGTTTGCCGCGGCCGCAGCGGGAGTCGTTTCCTCGGAGCAGCTCGCTCGGGGGCGGCGATGGGCGGTCCTGATCATCGTCATCGGAGCCGCTCTGATCACACCCACTGGTGACGCTTTCAATCTCCTAGCCCTCTCCATCCCGCTCTATCTCATGTACGAGATCACCTACTGGCTGGTGAGACTGCTGCTCAAGAAGTGAGCGTCCTCGACGAATTCTGGGACAGCCTCTCCTTCAAACCGGATCCCTTTCAGGTCGAGGCGGCGGAAGCCATCGCCAGAGGCGAGACAGTGGTGGTGACTGCGCCGACGGGCTCGGGCAAGACCTTGGTCGCCGAAGCAGCGATTCATGTGGCGTTGAGCACCGGCAAGAGAGCTTTCTACACCACGCCGATCAAGGCTCTGTCCAACCAGAAGTTCACCGATCTCGCCGATCAGCTGGGCGCCGGACGCGTCGGGCTGCTCACCGGCGACAACGTCGTCAACGGTGAAGCAGACGTGGTGGTGATGACAACCGAGGTGCTGCGCAACATGATCTACGCGGAAAGCTCGCAGTTGGACAACGTGGCGACAGTCGTGCTGGATGAGGTGCACTACCTCCAGGACCGTGCCCGGGGGGCTGTGTGGGAGGAGGTCATCATTCACTGCCCGCCGCAGATCCAGCTGACATGCCTCTCGGCCACTATCTCGAACAACGGGCAGTTCGCCAGTTGGATCGAAGAGCGGCGGGGGCCCACTCGACTGGTTGACACCAAGGAGCGCCCGGTGCCCCTGGAGTCGATGTACATGATCAAGGAGCGGATGGGTGAGACGATCATGCTTCCTACCTTCACGACGAGGGACGGCCGAAGGAGACCCAACCACAAGGTGGAGCACATGCTCGGCCTGGAGCGGGGCCGGCGGCGTCGCTACAAGACACCGAACCGAGCCGACGTCGTAGAGGAGCTGTCACGCGCGAGTTTGCTGCCCGCCATCTATTTCATCTTCTCTCGTGCCGGCTGCGAGTCTGCCAGCCAGAGACTGGTCGACATGGGGGTCCGGCTGACCAGCCTCGATGAACGGGAGATGATCCGTGAGGTGGCCGACACCAGGACCGCGCATCTGGAGGACGGTGATCTCGGCGTGCTCGGCTATGACAGGTGGATCGCGGCGCTGGAAGCCGGAGTCGCGGCACATCACGCAGGGATGGTCCCGGCGTTCAAGGAGACCGTGGAGGAGTTGTTCGAGGCCGGGTTGCTCAAGGTGGTTTTCGCCACCGAGACGCTGGCGTTGGGGATCAACATGCCGGCCCGGTCGGTTGTGCTCGAGAACCTGTCGAAGTTCAACGGAGAGAGCCACGAGTTGCTCCGACCAGGTGACTACACCCAGCTGACGGGCAGGGCAGGTCGCAGGGGGATCGACGTGGAGGGGTACGGAGTGGTCCTTCACTCGCAGTTTGTCCGTTTCGCACAGGTGACGGAGATCGCCTCGGTGGGAGCTCATGAGCTTCGTTCCAGCTTCCGCCCTACCTACAACATGACCGCCAACCTCGTGGCCAACTACAGCAGGTCGAGAGCCGAGACCTTGCTCCAGGCTTCGTTTGCCGCCTTTCAGCGCGACAAAGACAGCGAAGCCATGATCAAGTCGATAGACGCGATTCAGGAGGAGCTGGAGCGAGAATTGGCGCAGGCCAACTGCGAGCGTGGCAACGTCCGCGAGTACCTGGCGTCACTCGAGTCGGCTCAGCCGAAGGGTCGCAGGGACCCGGTCAAGTCCACTTTGGGGCCCGGTGCGGTGCTCGATGTCGTCGGCGGGGCGAGGGACGGGCGATACGCGGTGCTACGCCGTCTCTCTTCCAAGGATGGCGGTGCTCGCTACCTGGTGCTCTCGACCTCGGGGCGTGTCTCAACGCTTGGCTACAAGCAGATAACGGACCTGAGCAGACGTGTCGGGAGCATCGAGCTGCCGACACCGTTCAAGCCCCGGGACCGCCGATTCGTCCAACAGGCGGCGAGAAGGCTCAGAAAGGTGCCCACTGTTCCACCTCAGGGCACTTCCTCGTCACCAACCAGTGCACACCCGGTGGCCGAGTGCCCGGACGCCTCCCGGCATCTCGCCGCCTTGCGGAAGAGCGACCGCCTCAGCCGCCGGCTCGATCAGCACATGTCGGCGCGGCGATCCAGCGGACACGGACTGGTCGCCGAGTTCAGGTCGATCCACTCGCTGCTGGAGCAGCTCGGATATGTCGACGACTGGTCGCTGACAAGCAGGGGAGAGCGGCTCCGCAGGATCTACAACGAGTCCGATCTTCTTCTCGCCGAGTCCGTGGAGCGAGGCGCCTTGCACGGGCTCCGGCCCGAAGAGTTGGCAGCGCTTGCCTCCGTTTTCATATACGACCCCAGGTCGGACAATGTCTCGACGGCGGAATGGCCGAGCTCGATCCTGGACGAGCGTTGGGATCAGGTCATGGCGATCTGGGACGAGCTAGTGGTCAAGGAGAAGGCACAGACCCTGGCCCCCAGTCGCCGGCCAGATCCGGGATTCGCCCTTCTGACATACCAGTGGGCAACAGGCTCCGGGTTCGACGAGTTGTCTACTGGAGGGATGGCCCCCGGCGACTTCGTCAGGGTCTCCAGGCAGCTGGTCGACCTACTCCGTCAGCTCCGCGATGCGGTTGCGGAGCTGCGCGACGATGCCAACTCGGCACTGCGGTCGATCGACAGAGGTGTTGTTGCAGCTCAAGGGGTTGGATGAGACCTCGATGGATCGTCCTCGTCAACCGCCAGGCTGGGTCGAGGCCGGCGTCCGTTTCGACGATCAAAGAGGCACTGACGGCAGCGGGAGTCGATGCCCAACTCACCGCTCCGAACAGCAAAGAGGAGATGATCGACACGATCATCTCCCAAGCGCGAGCCGGCAGCCGTCACTTCGCAGTCGCTGGTGGCGATGGCACGGTCAACCTGGCGGTTAACGCCCTGATGAGCCTCGACATGGGGGAGAAGCCGACTCTGGGCGTGCTTCCCGCAGGCACGGGATGTGACCTTCTTCGAACCTTTGGGCTGCCGCAGGAGCTCACCGCTGCGGCAAAGCATCTGAGCACTTCCGACGTCTACAACATCGACGTCGCCACCTTGGAAGGCTCTTGGGGGACCCGATACTTCGTCAACGTCGCACAAGTGGGCGCTGGCGCGGCGGCTGCGGAGACCGCTCCGCGCCTGCCTCGTCGAATCGGTGCTTTGCGCTACCCGCTGGCTTTCGGGGCTCGGCTGGCCCGATTCCCACATGCCGAGGTGAAGGTCACCACCGAGCGCCGGACGTACGAGTCGACGGCTCTGGCCGTGATCATGGCCAACGCCCAGTTCTTCGCCGGCGGCTGGAATGTGGCGCCCAAAGCCACACTGGTCGACGGAGTCCTCGACATCCAGATCATCAACGCCAAGAAAGTTCAGGCACCTGTGCTCGTGCCGAAGATCATCAAAGGCACCCATCTCACAGACCCTTCGGTCCGGCGGCTCCGGGCAGCGGAGTTCACGATAGAAACCGACCCGGCCTGGCCTCTGGAAGCCGACGGAGACCTGGTCGGGAATACGACGGTCGCCGGGAGGGTTGTCCCGGCCGCGATAGGTCTCAAGATCTGACGATTCTTGACTTATACTCCCGCGCCGCGTAGCCCTACCCCACAGAAAATGGCACAGAAAGAACTGACCGAAGATCTCCCCGCCGACGAAGAGGAAGCTCTCGTCGAAGCCGACGAGGATGAAGAAGACCTCGAGATAGACGACGATGTCGAGCTCGACGAAGTGGAAGCCGAAGAAGACGGCTATTCCGACGAGGAGTCCGACGACGACGATGACGACAACGATGAGTCTGAAGGCTCGTCGGGCGACCACGACGAGGAAACGGCCGAAGCTCTAGAGGAGCTGGAAAGCCAAGAGTTACAGCTTCTCGAGGAGGAGGCCAACGAGGCCTTGCTCGTTGATGAGGTCGAAGAGCTTCGCGCCATGCGGCGTGAGGAGCTGACGATGAACGTCGACGCCCAGGTGGCCAAGTCGGATGAGTTCGTCTGTCAGAGCTGCTTCATGGTGAAACGCACCTCTCAGCTGGCGAACAAACGCAAGATGATTTGCCAGGATTGTGTCGCCTGACCAAGTCACAGTTGTTGTACCCACCTACAACGAGCTTCAGAACCTCGAGGAGATAGCAGCCGCTGTCCTGGCACACGGCTACCGACTGACAGTTGTCGACGACAACTCGCCTGACGGCACCGGGGCATTGGCCGACGAGCTGGCCGGTCGGCATGATCGCCTGTCGGTGATCCACCGAGCATCCAAGGAGGGGTTGGGGCCTGCTTATGCCCAAGCTTTTTCTGTGTTGCTCGAGGAAGGGTCCAGTGAGGTCCTGGTCGAGATGGATGCGGACTTCTCGCATGACCCTGCTGATCTGCCCAGGCTCGTCGAGGCTGTAGAAGCCGGAGCAGACCTCGCCATCGGCTCTCGATATGTCCCGGGAGGGTCGACGCCGGATTGGCCTCTCCTTCGGCGGCTGATATCGCGTGGCGGCAACCTGTACGCGAGGACGATGCTTGGCATCCCGACCAAAGACGCCACGGCCGGGTTTCGCGCATTCAGATCCTCGGCATTGGCAAGACTCCCGTTCGAGAAGGCCGAGGCCTCCGGATACGGATTCCAGGTCGAGATGGCATGGCGAGCCGATCAGGCCGGCTTGCGAGTCGTGGAGGTTCCGATTGCATTCCGGGACCGCACGAAGGGGAAGTCGAAGATGGGGCTTCCTATCGTGATCGAAGCAATGCGCCTGGTCACAGTCTGGGGAATCGGCCGTATCGTGGGGAGATCTCGATGAGAGTCACGTCACGTCTCGCAACTACAGATGATCTCCCGACCTTGGAGCGTCTCTATCGATCGCTCGAAAAGGAGATGATTGCTCTCCATTCGATGTGGCCGATGGCGGACGGCCTGGATGAGCCTGTTGGTGACAGCCTTAGCTCCGAGATCGAAGACCAGGACTCGCTGGTGCTGATAGGGCTCATCGATGACTACCCGTTCGGCTTCTTGATGGCCCGCGTCGAGCCGATGCTCGAGCAAGCCGGTGACGAGACGATCGGGGCCATTCGTCTCATCTTCGTCGATCAGGAGGCTCGCGAAGTGGCGGTTGGTGAGGCCATGCGGGATGCGGTGATGGAGATGTTGAGAGAGCGCGGCATCACGAAGTTCGATGCCCACGTGCTGCCCGGCCACAGGCTGGCGAAGAACTTCTTCGAAGCCGGTGGCTTCAGTGCTCGCTCGATCATCATGCATCACGACGACGACCGTGAGTAGGGCACCTGTCGTCGGTGTAGGAGTAGCCGTGATCGACGAGGGGAAGATGCTCTTGGTTCAGCGTGGTCGTGAGCCGGGCAAGGGATTGTGGGCTGTGCCAGGGGGCAAGGTGGAGTGGGGTGAGTCGATGCGGGACGCCGCTCGACGCGAGGTGCTCGAAGAAACCGGTCTCGAGGTCGACGTCGGTGATGTGGTGTGGGTCGGAGAGGTGGTCACGGATCAAGACCACCTGGTTCTCATCGACTTCGCCGGCTCGGTTGTCGGTGGTGAGTTGGCCGCTGCGGACGACGCCGACGACGCACAGTGGGTCCCATTCGACGAGATACCTGGCTACCCGCTCACCAAAACCATGTACGACCTGATAGAAACGATGACCAATGAGAACTGACGCACCATCACTCCTCCAACAGCTGATACGCAACAAATGTGTGAACGAGGGAACTCCCGAGAGCGGCCACGAGCACCGCTCTGTTGCCACATTGCAGGACTACTTCGGTGAAGAAGGCACGGTTTTCGAGCCCTTGCCTGGGAGGCAGTCCCTCATCTACCGCATGGAAGGCTCCGACCCGGAGGCACCTTCGCTGGCCTTGGTGCCTCATCTAGATGTCGTTCCCGTTGATCCCGCCGGCTGGACTGTCGACCCCTTCGGCGCCGAGATCGTCGACGGCTTCATCTATGGACGGGGCGCATTGGACATGCTCAACGTGACTGCGGCCATGGCTGTGGCGGCTCGCCCCTATGTGACCGGTGAGCTGACGCCGCGGGGCGACCTGCTGTTCATCGGTGTCGCAGATGAGGAGGGTGGCGGGAAGTACGGCGCTCAGCCGCTGGTGGAGGACCGTTGGGACCTCGTGCATGCCGATTACCTCCTGACAGAAGTCGCCTATCCGGGGCTCGCCTACACGACAGATCCCGTCGTGCCGGTGGCTGTGGGTGAGAAAGGCGCCTTCTGGTCGGGGCTCCGTGCCAAGGGGACGCCAGGCCACGGATCGGCGCCCTATGGCTCAGACAACGCTCTTCGGAAGATGGTCACAGCAGTCAATGGCCTCTTCGAGACACCCGCTCCAGTCGACATATCCCCGGAGTGGGAGGCTTTTGTGTCCGCTCTCGACCTCGACGAGGACATGAAACAAGGCCTGACCGATCCCGACAGGGTCGACTCGGCCATCGACGACTTGGCCGTCACCGATCCTCTTTTTGCCCGGTACGCCCACGCCATCACCCACCTCACCATCTCGCCCAACATGCTCGACGCCGGAATGAAGGCGAACATCGTCGCCGACTCCGCCGACGCATCCGTCGACATCCGCGCACTGCCCGGGATGGACCGCTCATTCGTCAACTCCCATCTGATGAAGGCGATGGGCTCGGCGCGAGACGAGATCGACATCTACCCGATCCAAGACATGGAGTCGACCATCAGCACGACGGCGAACCCGTTGTGGGATGCGATCGGCGATTCGATCGAGAACTTGGACGGTCACCGCAACCTTCTCCCCGCGATGATGAACGTCGCCACGGACGCCAGGTTCTGGCGTAAGAAGGGAACCATCTCCTATGGGGTGGGTCGCTTCGACGACCGCATGACGTTCTCCGAGATGCTGTCGCTGTTCCATGGCCACGATGAGCGTGTGAGCGTGGAGTCAGTCGACAGGACCACAGAGTTGTACGAGCAGGTGCTCAGCCGGTTTCTCCAGACGTGACCGATGTCGTCTGTGACCTCGACGGTGTCATCTATCGGGGCGAAACCGAAGTGCCGGGGGCCGGCGCCGCCCTGACTCGTTTGGCCGACGCCGGTGTCGGCATTACCTTCGTCACCAACAACTCGGCGCGCACAGCTGAGCAAGTTGCCGACAAGATCGGGAGAGTCACCGGCTTTCACCCGGAGCCCGCCAGTGTCGTGACCTCGGCGATGGCAGCGGTTTCGCTTCTGAGTCAGGATGACGCACCGGTGTTTGTGGTTGGCGAGACGGGCATTCGAGAAGCTCTTCGCTCCGAGGGCATCGACATGACAGAAGACGAGGCGGAGGCGCGTTCGGTGGTGGTCGGCGTCGCTCGCCACATCTCCTACGACCTGCTGGCTCAGGCGTCGGCAGCCGTGCGAGATGGCGCTCGGTTCATCGCAACCAACTCGGATCCGACGTTCCCGGCAGCAGATGGCCTGCTTCCTGGTGCCGGCTCCATCGTCGCTGCCGTGGCCACCGCGTCGCTGACCGAGCCCGAATTCGCCGGAAAGCCGAACGCGGAGATCAGCGACCTGGTCAACGCACGTGTCGGAGATGACGTTTGGGTGGTCGGTGATCGGCTCGACACGGACATAGCCCTCGCTGAGAGCGTCGCCGAGTGGCGCTCGGTGCTGGTGTTGACCGGTGTCTCCTCGGAGTCTGACACCGGGCCTGTGCCCGACCATGTGGTTGCGGACTTCGCCGCTGCCGTAGAGCTGGTTCTGGCCAACCGTGGCGGCTAATAATCCACATGTGGAGCTGAACGAGTCACAAATCTCCGAAATCGAAGGAGCACTCGAAGAGCTGGAGACGCTCGACCCCGCCGAGTTGCCAGAGCCGGCCGCCAAGCTGGCCGACTTGCTGGGCCGGATACTCGAGGACCTGGAGCCGAGCTGATCAGCCAGCGGCTCGACAGGGAGATGATGGAGCGTTCTCTGGTTCGGAGCCGGTCAGAGGCGAGCTCGCTGATCTCTACTGGAGCCGTGACTGTCGACGGCAGAGTCGCCGTTAAGCCGGCGCACAAAGTGAGGCCGTCGACTGAGATCTCGATCGCCGAGGTGCCGCGATGGGTTTCTCGTGGAGCGTTGAAGCTTCTCGCGGCTCTGGAGCACTTCGACATCGACTGCTCGCAGCGGGCTGCCATCGATGTCGGCTCGTCGACCGGAGGTTTCACTGAGGTCCTGCTCGCAAAGGGGGTGAGCCACGTCGTAGCGATCGACGTCGGAAGGGGTCAGCTTGCCCAACGTCTGCTTGCCGACGACCGAGTGACCTCTCTCGAAGGCACCGACATCCGTTCGTTGGAAGCGACAACAGTGCCCGGCGGCCCTGCTGGGATCGTTACCGTCGACGTGTCCTTCATATCGTTGACCAAGGTCGCGGCCGCCTTGTCGAGCCTTGTCCTGCCCAATGGCGATCTGGTCGCCCTGATCAAGCCTCAATTCGAAGTAGGACGCTCGGCGATTGGCAAAGGTGGTGTGGTCCGGGATGAGCTAGGCCGGCTGCACGCTCTTGACTCCGTCGCTGCCGCTTTCGAGGGGTCTGGTCTTGCCGTGCAGGCCACCATGACGTCACCCATCAAAGGAGGCGACGGCAACGTCGAGTTCCTACTCTGGGCGAAGCCGGTCCTTGATGACGTAGAGACGGAGGAAGCCGGATGAGGTTTGCGCTCGAGACTCGATCCGGCCGGCCCGTCACCGAGCAGTTTTCGGAGCGTCTCGTCGCCGAGATCGAGAGGCACGGGTCCGAGCTGGTGACAGGCGAAGACGCGTCTCCCGACATGGTGCTTGCCGTAGGTGGCGACGGGACGATGCTGGCTGCGGTTAGGCGCGCCCTCGGATGGGATGTGCCGGCTTTGGGGTTCAACCTCGGCACCTTGGGCTTTCTCACGGAAGCGGAGGCCGACGACGTAGCCATGGTCGTCGAGCGGCTGGTTGCGGGCGACTACTCGGTGCAGGAGCGAATGACGATCGCCGCTCAGATCGGTGACACGAGTGCGGCTGGGCTCAATGATGTAGTGGTCGAGAAGATCGACACCATGAGGCTGGTGAGTCTCGATGTTTCGATCGATGGCCAGCCCTTCACCACATATCGGGCTGACGGCCTCGTGTTTGCAACTCCGACCGGATCCACGGCCTATTCGTTCTCGGCAGGCGGACCTTTGGTCGCGCCCGGAAACGATGTGATCGTCATGACGCCGGTGGCTGCACACTCATTGTTTGATCGATCCATGGTTCTTCCCAGCTCCTCGGTGGTCGAGGTGACTGTCAGCCGGGATCGGCCGGTGAGAGTGAATGTCGACAAGACAGACCTGGGCCGGATGACCGAAGGTGACACCATCCGAATCAGCCGCCACGATCGGCCGGCGCGGTTCGTCAGCTTGGGCGATGCCAGGTTCTCGTCCTTGGTGCGGGACAAGTTCGGGCTGGACTGATGCTCAGGCACCTGGCAGTCCGCAACGTGGGTGTGGTGGCCGACGCGCAGCTCAGCCCGTCCACTGGGTTCACAGTGATCACCGGCGAAACCGGCGCCGGGAAGACCCTGCTCATCGGCGGCCTGCGGTTGCTGATGGGGGAGAAGACCTCTCCTGGGATTGTCGGGCCCAAAGCAGATGAGGCCACCGCCGAAGGCCTGATCGGAAGTGACAGCTCCGAGGTCGGCGTCACCAGGATCGTTCCCAGAGTGGGGAACAGCAGGGCGCACCTGGATGGGTCGATCGTTGCCGCCCGGGTGTTGGAGGAGAAGGTCGGCGCGGTGCTCGAGGTGGTGGGCCAGCACGATCAGCTCTCTTTGAGGCGCGCAGGTCACGTCGTCTCGATGATCGACTCCACGCTCAATGGCAAAGGGCGAGACGCATTACTGGCCTACCAGGACGCATGGGCGAGGCTGACGGAGTTGAGCAAGCAGCGAGAACGTCTCGGGGGAGACCTGCGCTCACTACGTCGGGAGCTTGACCTGGTGGAGCATCAGGCATCTGAGGTCGAGGGTGCGGGCCTACAAGATGGCGAGGACGAGCAGTTGGACGTCGAAGCAGGCCGACTTCGCAACTCGCGGGAGATACTGGAGCAGCTCGGCTCCTCCGAGGAGCTGGCGGAACGTCTGATCGAAGACGCGGCCGACGTAGTTGCTCGGCTGCGCAAAGTCGGGGAGTTGGACACAGGAGCGGCATCCCATGTCGGCACCGCCGAGTCGATATCGAGCCAGCTGATCGAGCTCAGAACTGATCTGCGCCGACAACGTGAGCTGACGGTGACCGACCCCGATCAGCTCGAATTGGTCGAGTCTCGCCTCACTGACATCGGAGATCTGAAGCGGAAGTACGGAGCCACGATCGAAGAAGTGCAGTCGTTTGGCAGGAAGGCACGGGCGAGAGCCGCCGAGCTGACGGCACTTCTCGAGTCGGCTGACGAGATCGAGAGCGAAACCCAGCAAGCAACTTCGGCAGTGGAGGCAGCTGGCACAGAGCTGAGGGCACACAGGCAGAGCCGGGCCGAGAAAATCGAAGATGCAGTTCACAAGCATCTCTCCGATCTCGGTCTTGCCAATGCCGTCGTGAGGTTCGAGTTCGCCGACATCGAGCGCGGCGCGACCGGGACAGACCACGTGACACTGAAGTTCGCCTCTGACCCCCGTCTCGAAGCCGGGCCAGTCGAATCAACCGCGTCAGGGGGTGAGTTGTCCCGTTTGGTGTTGGCCCTTCGCCTGGCTACGGCCGCCACAGAGGTTGAAACCCTCGTGTTCGACGAAGTGGACACGGGTGTCGGAGGCGCGACGGCTCTGGCGATGGGGAAGAAGATCGCCAGCCTCGCGGCAACCTCACAGGTGTTGTGCGTGACTCATCTGCCTCAGATAGCGGCTTTTGCCGACACCCATTACGTGGTGAGTCGCGAGGGAGACAGCGCTGTCGTCGAGCTCGTCGCGGGGGAGCGCCGAGTCGAAGAGGTGGCTCGGATGATGGCCGGCCTCCCCGAGTCGACAGCAAGTGTCGAGGCGGCAGAGGACCTGTTGCAGCGAGCGTCTTCCGAATGAGTGGCATGTCGTCCGGCCGGTGCTACTGTGGCATCCCGTCATGAACGGGCCTCTTTTTAGCCAAGATCACACCTCCGAACCGCTGGCTGAAAGCTCCGACACCCCACCGGACGAGTCGTCTGTGCCCAAGTACATCTTCGTCACTGGCGGTGTTGTCTCCTCTTTGGGCAAGGGGATCACGGCGTCCTCGCTGGGCCGGCTGCTCAAGGCCCGCGGCCTCAAAGTGGTCAACCAGAAGCTGGATCCCTACATCAATGTCGACCCCGGGACCATGAACCCTTTCCAGCATGGCGAGGTGTTCGTGACCGACGATGGCGGAGAGACCGACCTCGACTTGGGGCACTACGAGCGTTTCACCGGCGAGAACCTGAGACGGACATCCAATGTGACATCCGGCTCGGTCTACCTGTCGGTCATCCAAAAGGAGCGGCGGGGCGACTACCTCGGTGACACCGTCCAGGTCATCCCGCACATAACAAACGAGATCAAAGAGCGAATCCGTCGTGTCGCCTCTCCCGAGGTCGACGTCGTAATCACCGAAGTGGGCGGGACGGTCGGAGACATCGAGAGCCTGCCGTTCCTCGAGGCGATCCGCCAGTACGGAAACGAAGTGGGCCGGGACAACGTGCTGTTTGTCCACGTCACTCTCGTCCCGTACATCGCCACATCCGAGGAGCTCAAGACCAAGCCCACGCAGCACTCGGTTGCCGAGCTGCGCAGCAAGGGGATTCACCCGGACATGATCATCGTCCGCTCCGACCGCGACATAGACGAGTCGTCACGTCGCAAGATCAGTCTGTTCTGTGATGTGGAAGAGCGTGCCGTGATCGCCGCGCCGGATGCTCGCGACATCTACGAGGTCCCGCTGGTGCTGCACGAAGGCGGGCTCGACGACGTCGTGTGTGACCGTCTCGGGCTGGTCACCGGGCCGCCGAACCTCGAGGCCTGGCAAGCCATGGTCGACAAGGCTTTGGCCGCAACCGAAGAAGTGACCGTCGGGATCGTTGGAAAATACGTGGAGCTCCCCGACGCCTATCTGTCGGTGGCCGAGGCATTGCGCCACGGAGCGGCTGCTCATGGCGTCAAGCTCGATTTGCGATGGATTCCGAGTGACGAGCTGACCGGTCTCCTCGCCGACTCCTACCTGGAGGACCTCGATGGCGTGGTCGTGCCCGGTGGGTTTGGCTACCGGGGCGTCGAAGGCAAGATCCAGGCGATCCGGTTCGCTCGTGAGAACCAGGTCCCATACCTTGGGCTCTGCCTCGGCCTGCAATGCGCCGTCATCGAGTTTGCAAGAGGCGTGCTGGGCCACCCTGAAGCCAACAGCACCGAGTTCGACCCTTCGACACCTCATCCTGTGATCGACTTGATGTCGAGCCAGGAAGACGTGGAAGACATGGGCGGCACCATGCGTCTCGGGTTGTACGCGGCGAAGCTCGCCGAGGGCTCGATCGTCCGCTCCCTCTACGACGAAGAGCTTGTCTACGAGAGACATCGCCACCGATGGGAAGTGAACAACAGCTATCGCCAGGATCTGGAGTCCGCTGGCATGCGTCTCTCTGGGCTTTCGCCTGATGACAACCTCGTCGAGTACGTGGAGTTGGTCGATCACCCTTACTTCGTGGCCACACAGGCCCACCCTGAGTTCCGATCCAGGCCCGACAACCCCCATCCTCTGTTTGCCGGGTTGATCGGTGCTGCCGAGCGCAAACGCCGGTCACGACCTGTCATCGTCATCGATGAGACTGAAGGAGCCAATCGTTGATCGTAGGTGTGCCGCGTGAGATCAAGACCGACGAACATCGAATCGCGATCACACCGGTGGGCGTCAGGGAGCTGACCGATCGCGGTCACGATGTCCTGATCCAAAAAGGTGCCGGGGAGGGCTCGAGCCTTTCCGACGCTCTCTTCGAGGCGCAAGGTGCCAAGATCGTGCCCACCGCTGAGGACGTGTTTGCGACGGCGGAGATGATCCTCAAGGTCAAAGAGCCACAAGCATCCGAGACACACCTGTTTCGGGAGGGCCAGGTTCTCTTCACATTCCTGCACCTCGCTGCCTACCAGGACCTAGCCGCCGACCTGATGTCCAGAGGCATCATTGCCATCGCCTACGAGACGGTGCAGATGGCGAACCGGGCCTTGCCGTTGCTGGCACCGATGTCGGAGATCGCTGGGCGGATGGCGACGCAAGCCGGCGCTCACTTCCTGGAGAAGGCTCATGGTGGGAAAGGTGTGCTCCTCGGTGGAGTTGCCGGGGTTGCGCCCGCTCGAGTGGTGGTGATTGGGGGAGGCATCGCCGGATCCAACGCCGCGGTCATCGCCATGGGCATGCAGGCAGATGTCGTGGTTCTCGACAACAATGTCGACAAGCTCCGCGCCTTGGACTCGTTGTATCAGGGCCGCGTGGTCACACTTCACAGCAACCGGTTGACCATCGAAGAGCAGGTGTCGGCGGCCGATCTCGTCGTCGGCACCGTTCTCGTGCCCGGAGCTTCGGCACCCAAGTTGGTGACTGAAGACATGGTCAAGGCGATGCGGCCAGGGTCGGTGCTCGCGGACGTCGCCATCGATCAGGGGGGTTGCTTCCAGACATCGCGAGAGACGACTCACACCGATCCCGTGTTCTCGACCCACGACGTGATCCACTACGCCGTCGGCAACATCCCCGGAGCGGTGCCCCACACCTCCACCTATGCCCTTACCAACGCGACCATGCGTTACGCGGTGAGCCTCGCCGACCGGGGCGTGGAAGCGTCCATTTCAGCTCTGCCCGAGCTTGCCGGCGGGGTGAACGTGGTGGGTGACCGGGTGTGCCATCCTGCCGTGGCCGAGAGCCTCGGAGAGAGCTACGTCCCGCCGATCGAGGCCCTTGCATCGGCGTGAGTGAAGTCCGGTCCTCTCTCGACCGGGCCATTGACGAGTATCTGGTCGCTCTGCGGGTGGAGAAGGGTCTGGCGGCAAACACCATCGCTGCTTACCAACGCGACCTAGGCCAGTACAGGGAAGCGGTAGGTGCAGGCGAGCCGAGCGAGGCCGCTGCCGAGAGTTTCATCACCCTGTTGAGGGACAAAGGCCTCGCCAGTTCAACCATCAGTCGCAAGCTTGCTGCGGTCAAAGGCTTGCACCGGTTCATGGTCAGGGAGGGGATGGCGGAGACGGACCCCACTGCGTTGATTGACTCCCCGCGCCGACCTGACCCATTTCCCAAGGCACTGACCATCGACGAGACGACGAGTCTGGTCGAGGCTCCCGACTTGGCCACCGTCGGTGGCAGGAGAGACCGGGCTCTTCTGGAGTTCATGTATGGCACCGGAGCGCGAGTCTCGGAAACGGTTGGCACCGACCTCACCGATCTGGATCTCGACGACAAGGTGGTGCTTGTCACGGGGAAAGGGTCCAAACAGCGGTTGGTTCCGCTTGGTGGCCATGCCGTTGAGGCGATTCGCCACTGGCTCGCCGACCGAAATCACCTTGTCAACCGGCGTGTCTCGGGTGATCCTGTGTTCACCAACCTGAGGGGTGGGCGTTTGAGCCGTCAGGGCGTTTTCGACATCGTCAAGAAGCACGCAGCTGCTGCCGGGCTGCCGGCGGAAAAAGTCTCGCCGCATGTCCTGCGCCACTCCGCCGCGACCCACATGGTCGAAGCCGGTGCGGACCTTCGCTCAGTCCAAGAAATGCTCGGTCACGCTACGATTAGCACGACCCAGGTCTACACACGGGTCAGCCCTGCCCATGTGATGGAGATCTACGTGCAAGCACATCCGAGGAGCAGATGATGGCGCTCGACATTCCCACTGCGAAGAAGGCGCTGCAGGAGGAGAGGGCTCATCTTGTCCATCAATTGGACGAGTTGGGTGCCGCCGAGTCTGGGGACCTGCGGGCCGATCTGGACTTCGAAGGGAGCTTCGCCGACGCTGCTGCTGTTACGGCGGAGCGCACTGAGATACTCGGCTTGGTAGATTCCCTCAAGAAGCAACTCGATGACGTCGACGCGGCGCTGGCGCACATCGAAGCGGGAACCTACGGGGTCTGTGACAACTGCGGCAAGGAGATCGGTGCTGACCGGATGGCTTTCAGGCCGGCCTCTGTTCTCTGTGTCGACTGCAAGTCCAAGGCTGCCGGCTGATTAGATGCCTGGCTCGCCGAGCCACCTGGTCGCCAGGTTCTTTGACGTCGCGACCGCGAAGCCACTCAACGTGGAAGAGGCTGCGTTCGTCCTCGATCGCCTTGGCGACACTCTGGCCCCGGTTTTCTTCGAGCAGTCTGTGGCCGACCAGCGCCACGGTTACCACGCATCGCAGGTGGTCATAGCCCACGGCTTGGAGCAGGCCGATGTCGTCGAGGCAGCCCTGTTGCACGACATCGGGAAACGTCATGCGCGTCTCGGCCTCTTCGGCCGAGTGCTGGCATCAATCCTGATCAAGATTCGATTCCCCCTGTTCCGTCGCGTGGCCGCATACCGCGACCATGGCGCTGTGGCAGCACGCGAGCTGGCGGAGCTGGGAGCTGCCCGTCTCACCGTCGAGTTCGCCATGCATCATCACGGCACCCGGCCTGCCGGCATCCCAGTTGAAACTTGGCGGGTGTTGCAGATCGCCGACCAGCCTCCAAAACCGGGGCGGTAGGGCGCAGCGCGGATAATCTCCGCCACCGTATGGCATTCCACGTCCGCACAACGGTCTTCGAAGGGCCTCTGGACCTGCTGCTTCAGTTGATCACCAAGCATCAGGTCGAGATCACCGCGGTGGGCCTCACAGACGTCGTGAGCGAGTACGTGTCCTTCCTGAACGAGATGAGAGAGCTCGACATCGAGGTGACGTCGGAGTTCTTGCTGATCGCGGCGACTCTTGTCCAGCTGAAGAGCCAGGCCCTGCTGCCGAGAGGTACCGACCTTGACATCGACGAAGAGCTGGAGTTGATCGCAGAGCGCGACCGCCTCTTGTCCCGGCTGCTCGTCTGCGTGACTTTCAAGGATGTGGCAGCCGTGCTGTTGCGGAGGCTCCAGGACACGAATCGCTTCGTTCCCAGGACTTCCGGCATCGATCAGCAGATCGCACCTCCGACGGTCGTGGTGGACCTGCCAGTGGACCGGGACGGGCTTGCCGAGATCGCAGCCAGGGTGTTCAGCCGGCCTGAGCCCGATCTCGACCTCGATCATTTGGACTTGGAGCTGCCCAGCGTCCAGTCGGCGATCATCGAGCTGAGGGCACGCCTCGAGTCGCTCGCCGTCTCCAGTTTCGAGGACCTGACCGAGCACTGCGAGCGCCCAGTCGAGGTTGCTGCCTATTTCTTGGCTTTGCTGGAGATGGCCAGGTGGGGCCTCATCGAGGTGGCTCAAGAGGATTGGCTGTCATCGATTGAAGTCCGGCACAAGGCCGATGGTGAGGTCGACCTGACCTCGGAGTGGGCGTCATGAACGATCTCGCTGCACTGGAAGCCGTCTTGTTCGTGACCGAGAGCCCGGTTCCGACTCGAGAACTTGCCGAAGTCCTGGAGGTCTCCAAGAGTCGCGTAGAAGAGTTGTTGGAAGAACTGCAGTGTGAGCTCGAGATGAGGGGCTCGGGGCTTGTGCTGAAACCGGCGGCCGGCGGTTGGCGCCTGTACTCGCATCCCGACGCATATCCCTATCTGGAGCGTTTCACCAAGTCCGCCACGGCGCGACGTCTCTCGGGAGCGGCGCTAGAGACACTCTCGGTGGTGGCTTATCGCCAGCCCGTGTCGAGGGGACAGATCGCCGAGATTCGTGGCGTCGACTCAGAATCCTCTGTGCACACCCTGGAACGGCTCGGTTTCATCGAAGAGAAGGAGCGCCTTGATGCTCCTGGCAATCCCGCCGTCTATGTCACGACCGAGGTGTTCTTGGAGAAGCTCGGTCTCGGCTCACTAGAGGAGCTTCCACCTCTCGCCGATCACGTCCCTCCGGCAGACATCGTCGACTCGCTCGAAGAGAGTCTCAGACCGGGTCAGGTCTGAGGTCGTGGCGGAGAGGATCCGCATTCAGAAGGCCATCGC
This sequence comes from Acidimicrobiia bacterium, assembly GCA_028285585.1. Taxonomy (GTDB): domain Bacteria; phylum Actinomycetota; class Acidimicrobiia; order Spongiisociales; family ZC4RG35; genus CAXMPK01. The sequence continues at coordinate 47,707 of JANQOU010000002.1, read as the reverse complement.
CAACGCCGGGCTGATGTCGCGCCGGGCGGCTGAGGAAGCCATGACTTCAGGGAGGGTGCGGCTTAACGGACAGCCAGTGGTGCTGGGCGATCGTGTCGATCCGACGGCAGACCTGCTGACACTCGACGGTTCCCCACTCCCGGTCAACCCGCATGTCGAGACCCACTTGTTGTACAAGCCTGTCGGTGTGGTCTCCACGGCCGATGACCCGCAAGGCAGAACCACTGTCATCGACCTCGTGCAGTCTGATGCGCGGCTGTACCCGGTGGGCCGACTCGACGCAGACAGCGAGGGCCTGATTCTGGTGAGCAACGACGGAGAGTTGACCAATCGGGTCACCCATCCGAGATACGGGATTACCAAGACCTACCTGGCCCTAGTGGAAGGTGCTCCATTGAGATCCTCGATCGATCGGCTCATGTCGGGCGTCGACCTCGAAGACGGTCCGGCCAAGGCGGTGGCTGCAAGAGTTCTGGAGAAACAGAGAAGCCGCTCCCTGGTGCGGGTTGTGATGGGTGAAGGGCGCAACCGTGAGGTGAGGCGAATGCTCTCGGCGGTCGGTCATGAGGTGTTGAGTCTCGTGCGGACCGCCATAGGCCCGATCAAGGACGCCCAGCTCAAACCTGGTCATTCGCGGCCTCTCGAGCCGGAGGAGATCAGGGCGCTCCTATCTTCGGGGTCGCAGTGAGTATCACTCGAAGCCTTCAGCCGGTCTCGGCGCCGCTCGACGCCGCCGTGGTGGTGCCCGGCTCCAAGTCGATCACCATCAGGGCCATGGCCTGCGCCGCCCTTGCGGAAGGGCGCTCGCATGTCTACGACGGCTTGGATGCTGACGACACCAAGGCAATGGCCGCAGCCCTCACCGCTTTCGGAGTTTCTGTCAACACATCATCGGAGCCGTGGACGATCGACGGCCTGGGACGGCACTTGCAGGCACCTCGCGACGTCATCGATGCGATCGAGTCGGGGTTGACGGCTCGCATCTCGATCGTCATGGCAAGTCTCGCCGACGGCGGCGACACGACAATCGACGGCCAGGGCCGGCTCAGCGAGCGTCCCATGGAGGGTCTGCTCGAGGCTCTCAAAGCCCAGGGAGTCGCGGTGACGGCGACAGAAGGACATCTTCCAGTGACTGTGACCGGCCAAACCGGTCTCTGGGGTGAGGTCATCGAGGTCGACTGCTCCGGCAGCAGCCAGTTCGCCACCGCGCTGCTCCTAGGGGCCCCTATGGCATCGCGAAGCAGCTCACTCAAGCCAGTAGGCCTCGCCGGCTCCGCCGGATATCTCGATGTCACGATCCGGGTCATGGAGGCGTTCGGAGCACAGGTCACGCCGACACTCGCCGGTTTCGACGTCGAGCCTTCCGGGTACCAGCCACAGGACTACGTGGTTGAGCCGGACATCTCTGCGGCGGTCTACCCGATGGTCTCTGCCGCCATCACCGGCGGCCGGGTCGAGCTCCCTGGCGTTTGGCTGGAGTCGTTGCAGCCCGATATTCACGTGGCACAAGTCCTCGAGAGCATGGGGTGTCAGCTAGCCAGAGGAGAGAGCGGGCTGGTCGTCGACGCCAATGGTGTGCGTCTTGGGGGTATCGAAACCGATCTCTCGGGTTGCCCCGATGGCGCTATGGCGGTTGCCGTTGCTTGCTTGTTTGCTGAGGAGCCGAGCAGGCTCGACGGTCTCTTCTCGCTGCGGCACAAAGAGTCGGATCGGCTTCAGGCAATGTCGGACGGGATCAATGCTCTTGGAGGCAACGCAACGATCGACGAGGACGCGTTGATCATCGAGCCACAGGCTCTGACCGGGGGAGTAGTGGACTCTTTCGGAGACCATCGGGTTGCGATGTCATTGGCGCTTGCTGGTCTCCGAGTCCCTGCCGTGGAAGTGTCCAACCCGGATGTCGTCGCCAAGACCTGGCCCGGGTTTTGGGAGACAATGGGCACCGCGTTCGTCTGATAACCGCAGCGAGGTCGCACCGCGGCCCTGTTCGCGAGTATGTTTCTCCACTGGAGAGGTCAGACCGGCTCCGTTTCGCCCCCATTGTCCGAAGTACCCCCGAGTAGGACAAACCCCTCCGGGGCCGGCGCCTCTCCTGTACCGACCTACACGGGCTCACCTGTCTCTCCCTATTCTCTGCGCCGTGCCGACACTCATAATCGCCATGGATGGGCCCAGTGGCACCGGCAAGAGCACTGTTTCGAAAGAGGTGGCCCGAAGAGCAGGTCTTCCTCATCTCGACACCGGTGCGTTCTATCGAGTGGCAACTCTCGCTGCGCTTCGTGCAGCGGTGGACCTTGCCGATGGAGCGGCCGTGGCCGCCGCCGTGGACCGGTCAGAGATCGAATACGAAGACGGGCGGATGATCCTCAACGGCGACGATGTGACCGAAGAGATCAGGGGAGAAGCGGTGACCAGCGTGGTCTCGAAGGTGGCAGCTCATGCCGAGGTCCGGAAGCAGTTCGTCGACGAACAGCGGCGATGGGTGGAGACACGGGGCGGCCGCGCTGTTGTCGAGGGCAGGGATATCGGCTCGGTGGTGTTCCCCGACGCCGACATCAAGATCTACCTCGACGCACGGGCCGAGGTGCGCGCAAGGAGAAGGGCGGCCCAGACCGGTGAGCCGGCCGAAGATGTGCTGGCCGACATCGCCAGACGAGACCACCTCGATTCGACGCGAGAGACGTCGCCTCTGCAAGTCCCGGAAGGAGCGGTGGTCATCGACACCTCGGACATGCGATTCGAGGGTGTCGTTGAACGGGTTCTCGAGCTGATAGAGGCCAATTCCTGAGCGTCTCTACCATTGCCACCTATGAGTGTTGAGAGAGTGCTGCTCGCCGAGCCTCGTGGGTTCTGTGCCGGCGTCGAGATGGCCATCAAAGCTCTCACCTGGATGATCAGGATCTTCGACGGCCCGGTGTACTGCTACCACGAGATCGTGCACAACGAGTGGGTGGTGCGTGCCTTCGAGAAGGTCGGCGTTGTCTTCGTCGATGACATATCGGAGGTGCCGGAGGGTGCCCCGGTCATGCTGTCTGCCCATGGCTCATCTCCCGACGTGGTGTCAGGAGCGCAAGACCGTGCAGCGGTTGTCATCGATGCGGTTTGTCCTCTGGTGACCAAAGTTCACCACGAGGTGAAGATGATGTCGCGCAAGGGCTACGACATCATCTACATAGGCCACGAGGGCCACGACGAGGCTGTCGGCACCGTTGCCGAAGCCCCAGACGCGATCACGCTGGTGGAGCCGGAGACAGGTCTCGCCGACTTCAACCCCAAAGACCCTGACAAGGTGGCCCTGGTGGCACAGACCACTCTTGGCATGTACGAGTGGCAAGACGTGATGGAGAAGGCTTCTGAGCTGTATCCGGAGCTTCACACCGCCCGGAAATCAGACCTCTGCTACGCCACGACCAATCGCCAAGACGCAGTTGAGGAGCTCGCATCGGAGTGCGACTTGATCCTGGTGGTCGGATCGGAGAACTCATCGAACACCCAGGCCCTGGTGAGGGTCTCCGGTGAGAACGGCGTGGCGGCACAACGGATCGACTCGGCCGGCGACATCCGTGACGAATGGCTCACGGGGGCCGCCACTGTCGGCCTGACCGCGGGTGCCTCAGCACCCGACCACCTCGTGCAGGAGGTAATCGACCGTCTAGACCCAAGCGACGGCTTCGAACTGTGGCGCTCGACGGAAGAGCAGGAGTACTTCCCGCTGCCACCGCAGCTTCGAGCTTTCGTGAACACCCTGACGCAGGTGGTCGAAGCTGGTGTCACCGCGAAGCCACCGCGGGAGCCTTCGTGGCTGGACCGCGACCGTGAGTGGACCGCAACGGAGGCGCTCGGGCAGATCAGCGCCTGAGTCATCATGTCAGCCCTGCCTGTTGTCGCCATTGTCGGGCGCCCGAACATCGGCAAGTCCACTCTGGTGAATCGTGTGATCGGCTCCCGCTCAGCCGTCGTCGAAGAGATGTCGGGTGTCACGCGAGACCGTCGCGAGTTCGAAGCGGACTGGGCCGGTCGCAGCTTCATCCTCGTCGACACCGGCGGGTGGGAGGTGAAGCCGGATGGCGATCTCAACCAGTCCATCAGAGAGCAGGCGGAAGGCGCTGTGTCCGGAGCAGACGCCGTGATCCTCGTGGTAGACGGCACGACGGAGCTGACCGACGACGACACCGGTGTGATCTCGATTCTGAGGCAGGCGGACGTTCCGATCCTGCTCGCCGCCAACAAGCTCGACGACGACGGTTCAGAGTGGAACACCGACCGGTTCTGGGGCCTCGGGCTCGGCCAGCCCCATCCGATCAGCGCCTATCACGGCAGGGGGGTGGGGGACCTGCTCGATGAGCTGGTGAAAGTGCTGCCGGAGGAGTCGGTTGGCGTCGCTGAGAGTGGCTCACCACGCTTGGCCATCGTGGGCAGGCCCAACGTCGGCAAGTCGACGCTTCTAAACCGACTGCTGGGTGAGGATCGAGTCATCGTCTCCGACACTCCCGGGACAACACGTGACCCCATCGACGTCGAGGTGGAGATCGATGGCGAGGTCTACACACTGGTCGACACCGCCGGCATTCGGCGCAAGCCCCAAATCAGCGAAGATGCAGACTTCTACGCAGTGCTCAGGGCCAGAGAGGCGTTGGAAGGGGCCGACGCAGCCTTGCTCATGGTCGACGCCACCGAAGGCGTCACCCATCAAGATCAGCGAATAGCCAGCGAAGTAGTCGACGCCGGAGTGTCGCTCGTCATCATCCTCAACAAATGGGACGCACTGGATGAGGAGCAGCGCGAGTGGACTGAGTTGTCCCTGCCCGATCGTTTCGGTTTTGTCGCCTGGGCGCCGGCGCTTCGCATGGCGGCGAAGACGGGTGCCAGGGTGGGTCGGCTCGGCGGTGCCATCGAAGCGGTACTGGAGACCAGGGAGACCAGGGTTCCCACCGGCCGGCTCAACCGTGACATCAGGCATTGGGCAGCGGCTCACCCGCCACCGGTTCGGAAAGGGAGGCGACCCAAGATCCACTACGCGGTGCAGGCAGGCACCGGACCTCCCACTTTCGTGGTGTTTCTGTCCGGCGGAGAGCTCGGCGAGGATTATCTGCGTTACTTGGAGAACAAGCTCCGCGACTCACACGATTTTGTGGGAACACCGATCCACTTCGTGACACGGTCGAAGTCAGAGCGATGACCGACCCGGCGTCACCACAGGACGACCTGAAGACACCCTTCTCGTTCAAGCTGATGGTGGTCCTGGCGGTGCTTTATCTCGGCTGGCGTTTGGTCGAGGCGATCTGGTGGCTGCTCAACCGGATCTTCTAGGAGGAGCGCGCTTGGTTCGGTAGGTATGGCCGAGTCGTGTCGTCCATTGATGATCTCCGTTGGGTAGACGTTCCAGCTGCCACGGAGCGTGGTGCTTCATCATGTGATGGTGGCGGCAAAGAGGCTCCAAGTTGTGCTCGTGAGTGGCTCCACCGTCTGCCCAAGGCTCGCGGTGGTCAAGATCACAGCTGTGGGCCGGCATCCGGCAACCCGGAGCCACGCATGTTGAGTATGTCGCGGCGACCGATCTGGTCGTGCTCGCCGTTGGGCGTCTTCTGGTGGAGCCTGTGAGCAGCACGTGGCCGTCCTCGTCATGCACCGTGAAGTCCCAGGTGCTCTTGGCTTGGGCTTTGGCCACTTTGCGGGCGATGTCTGCGACCACCGGGCCGTAACCATCGAGGTCTGCCGGTTCATCAGTCAGGCCGGCAAGGGTGGCGAGGTTGACGGTGAGATGAACTCCGCCACCACTGCTTCCAATGAAGCTGTCGCTACCTGCCAAGCCGAGGAACACGTCTGCCCGCATCTGATCGATCGTCCGTGTCTCATCGCCGGTCTTGAGCCGCCGAGCAACATCGTTGATGTGCTGCATGAGACTCGCCGCACCGTCGGCAGGCAGGTTGGTGGCGACGATGTTGGCGGTGTGATCAGGGTTTCGCTGAAGCACCACCTTCCTGTCCTCGACTCCGGCTTGGTATGAAAGGTCTTCGGCGGCAGGGTCCACCAGCATCACCTCCCGAGCGAGTCGAGCCCGGAGCTGGCCGGTGGTGAGGTGAGTCGAGTCGTCGAGGGTCTCCGTGAGGACTGAGTCGACTGTGTCTTGGGACAGATGTGAGAGTTGGTCGGCGAACACACGGACCCGTCTCAGATCGAGTTCACCTTGCTGGAACCGCTCCCACACTTGGGAGAGGCGGCCGGTGAGGCTGTAAGCCAGGTTCATGTCCATCTCGGCTGCGCGCCGGGTAGTGCACAGAGCCGCGGCTGCCTCATCTGGTGCGTACTCGAGGAACTCGGTTGTTCTCTCCACCGGGTCGTCAGGACCGCCCTCTGGCGACATGGCCACTTCGACCATCGTCGCCAGCTTCTGAGCTTCGTAGTGGGAGGCGAGCCGGGCCTCCGCCTGCATCAGCCGGACCACGTCGTGCCCGTTCAGCTTCTTCCGATCAACGGTCGAGACAACCGCGGCCAGATGGGGGCCGGGCGGGATCTCTTCGAAGGAATGGGGGAGCACGTGCTGTTCAGCCATGTGCCCCGACCCCAACTCGGCACAAGTAACCGAATAGGCAAGATCGGTGTCGTAACTCTCCCCGCTCAGATCACTTGTCGGATCCGAGAGCTCGATCACATCTCGTGATGATGTGTCGAACATATGTTCGATAGTACAGCATGCCTACGACAGAAACAAGTCGAGTGCCGGTAGAGTTGGGAGAAGCCACGAAAGTGACATCGATGAGGGCAACCATTCGCAACGTCGTCATTGGTTCTCTGCTCGCAGCGGGCTTGGTGTTCGCCTTCGACATGGCCATTCCCCAGCCTGTCATCGCAGAGGTCATCTCTACGCAAACGGTGGGAGTCGCCGAAGTAGCTGAAGTCCGCTGGGTCGACGGCGAGGGGCAAGAGCGCACCGCGCAACAGCGGCTTCCCGAGGAGTATCGAGGCATGACTCATGTGCCGGTAGTTGCCGATAGCTACATCGGCGACGGCAACGTGACGATCGGCTGGTACCTCGGAGCAATGCTGATCGGTGGTCTGATCGCAGGGCCAATCGGGTCACGTCTGCGGCCCTCGGACTACGAGGAGAACCCACCAAGGCAAGTCGTCACCATGGCCGGGACCTGACGCAACGACTGAGCTTCGTCGGGCTGAGAGGATTTGAACCTCCGACCTCGTGACCCCCAGTCACGCGCGCTAACCAAGCTGCGCCACAGCCCGAATCGGGCAATGTTAGACCCGGTGAGAAAGGTGTCTCTTCGTAGACTCATCGGGTGGCCTCGGCACCTCACATCGGCATGCTTCGGGAGGCACCGCTCCACGCTTCGCTGAAAGAGTGGTATTCGCAGCCGGGGGATCGGACAGAGACACCAGTCGACGGTTACGTCATCGACATCGTCAGGGATGATCTCCTCATCGAGATCCAAACTGGCAGCTTCGCCAAGATGCGGTCGAAGCTCACCAAGCTGCTCGACAACGGTCACCGGGTGCGCATTGTCCATCCGATCCCGGTTGACAACTGGATCGTCAAGGTCGAGGACGACGGGACGATCGTCTCGCGACGGCGCTCGCCGAAACACGGCCAACCGGTGGACGTCTTCTCGGAGCTGGTGGCCTTTCCACAGCTCGCGGCACACGAAGCACTCGAGGTCGAGCTGTTGATGACGACGCAAGAGGAGTTGAGACGTCACGAGCCGGGCAAGGCGTGGCGTCGCAAAGGCTGGGTCGTCGCCGAGCGACGGCTGATCGCGGTGGAAACGACTGTCCGTCTCTCAAATGTCGATGACATGACAGCACTGCTCCCCGCCGATCTCCCCAGCCCTTTCATCACCCGTGATCTGGCGACTGGCCTTGGTCGGCCGATGCGCACGGCGCAACAGATGGCTTACTGCCTGAGGAAGATGGGAGCCATCACTGAAGTGGGCAAGCGGGGCAACGCGATCGAGTACCTGATCGAGCCCTCCTAACACCCTTCTCTCAAGGCCTTTCGCCTCCCTGCCGATTCTTCAGACGGGAGGTTCGGTGAAGCAAGAGAAGTATTTGCGAACGGTTGGAGCGACAATTGTCCTGCTCGGGGTGCTTGCTGCCGTCGTGATCCAGGCGAACAACGGCAGCGAACCTCCCTCGATCTCGATCGTCACCAACGACGCCTCCGGTGACACCGGTGAGGGCCAAGCTGAGCCGCAGCGCGATCAAGAGCCCTTTGTCTACCGGGTGGGAGTGTTGGCGGGGATCACCGCCAACAACTTCTGGGACTTCTACGGCCGCGAGCCCTCGGTGTGGAACTCGTACATTCTCGGCCCCACCAAGCCGACCTTGTACGCACTTGACGAAAGCGGCGCTGTCACGCCCGAGTTGGCCACCGAAGTCGTCGCTCCGACCCAGCAAGATGGAACCTGGCAGGTGGAGGTGACCCTTCGCGATGACATGGCCTGGAGTGACGGCACATCGATCACCGCTCACGACTTCGTCTTCACCTATGAAACGGTCACGGAGTTGAAGCTCGGGGGCAGCTGGGCCGACGGGTTCCCTGAAGCCATCGAATCCGTTGAAGCTCCAAGCGAACATCAACTCCTGATTGAGTTCGGCGCACGTCCCAATCTCGCCGTATGGCCGCACGGATCGGGGCTGGTCCCACTGATGCCCGCCCATGTCTGGTTGCCGCACTCCCGGGGCTCCACGGCCGACGACCTCTATGCCATCGAGAATGTCGAAGATGTTGGCGGGGGGCCGCTCACGGTGGTCTCGGTGTCGACGCGACGTGTGGTGGCAATTGCGAACCCGGGTTACACCGCAGCGACGGCTCCCGACACCGTGGAGTACGTCGTGTTCGACGGAATCGATCAGGCTGCCGACGCCCTGGTTGAAGGGGACGTGGACACGATCCTCACTCCCAACGGCCTCACCGACGACCAAGTGAGCAGATTCGACAAAGACTTAGGCATCGAAGTCACGGCAAGTCCCGGAAACGGGATCCGTTACCTCGGCTTCAACCTCGATCGCGATCCGATGAGCGGGCTCGAGTTTCGACAGGCCATCGCCTTGCTGGTCGATAGAGAAGGGTTGGCGCAGGCCATCGCTCCCAACGGCCAGGCGACCTACGCCTTCGTCAATGAGGCAAACGCGGTCTGGTACGACCCAGAGTCGGCCGATGGCAACGCCTCACGATTCGGCGGTCCACTGCCGGAGCGACTGGACGCTGCGCTAGAGGGACTTCGCAGTGCCGGGTACACGTGGACAACGGAGCCTCGCATAGGTGCCGACGGAAGTGTTGTCGCCGGCAGCGGCCTGACAATCGACGGGGAGACACCTGCTCCTCTCACGATCCTGACCACCGGCAACAGCCATGACCCGTGGCGCCCTGAGTATGCGGCCAGCATCGCCAAGATCGTTGGCTGGCTCGGATTTGAAGCCCACTCGTTGGAGACGGACTTCGACACGGTGGTAGACCTGGCTTTCACCCCCGGAGCTGACGGTGCCCTTGGCTATGACATGTACCTCCTGGGATGGACTTTGGGGAACCCGTCCCTGCCGGGCTACTACCGCACTCTCTTCGCAGCCGATGGCGAGATGAACAACACCGGGTACGCAAGCCCCGAATTCGACGCCTTGCTCGACGACTTCGAGTCGTCGTTCGCTGTGGAAGATGCACGAGAGGCGTTGTGGCGGATGGAGACCGAGCTGGCTGCCGACCTGCCGTACCTGCTCTTGTACTCGTCCTCGATCACAGAGGCCTACCGCTCGGATCGCATCACCTTCACCACCACACCGGGCCTCGGCGGGCTCCAGGCGGTGTCGGGCGCGATCACTGCGGTCACGCCGGTGGCCGGCTGAGGCCGAGTTACGCTCGCGGGGTGACCGACGAGCAGGTATCTGACCGAGTCCTGACGATCCCCAACGTTGTCTCTTTCGTGAGGCTGCTGGGGATACCTGTGTTCTGGTGGCTGCTTCTCGGCAAAGACAATGTTGGAGCGGCAGCGGTCCTCATCTTTGTGATCGGCTGGACGGACTGGATTGACGGCTATCTGGCCCGAAAGCTCAACCAAGTCTCCAAGTTGGGCAAGGCACTCGACCCCGTCGCCGACCGCCTGATGATCGCATCCGCGGTGGTGGGAGGGCTCATCGCCGGAGTGCTGCCTTCGTTGATCGGATGGGGGCTGATAGCGCGAGAAGGGCTCATGGGGCTGGTCACCTTGTTGCTCATGGCAAGAGGCGGGGGCGTGCTCGAGGTTCGATATCTGGGCAAGCTGGCCACATTCCTGCTCTACGGGGCGATCCCGTCGTTCTATCTGGCCGCCGCGGGGTTTCTCGAGACTGTCATGAGCGCAGCGGGTTGGGTCGCCGGCATTGTCGGCCTGGTGCTGTATTGGTGGGTTGCACTGCAATACATGGGTGATGCGCGTGGCGTTCTTGCGGCGGTAGAGTCACCCGCCGACGCCGAGGAGAGTTGATGGAGACACCAGACGATCGCTTCTACAACGAAGAGCACGAATGGATCAAGCCGATGGATGGCGGCACCGTGCGGATCGGGATCTCGGACTATGCCCAGGATCAACTAGGAGATGTCGTCTACGTCGAGCTTCCTGGTGAAGGCGACACCGTCGCCAAGGACGACTTGGTGGTTGAGATCGAGAGCACGAAGTCCGTCGGTGAGGTTTACGCACCGTTTGCGGGCAAGATCGTCGCCGTCAACCAGGCAGTGGCGGACTCGCCGGAGCTGATCAACTCGAGCCCTTATGGCGAAGGCTGGCTTGCCGACCTCGAAGTAGACGGCGGCTTCAGCGCCGACGGCCTCCTGGATGCTGCTGCCTACAAGGATCTCACCGAGTAGCAACCCTGCACACGGCCTGGCAATACCTATCATCTTTCTCTGATGGCCGACGAGCACACGCCGGAACCGAAACCTGAGGTAGAGGTCGAGACCGACCCGACGGTCTTCTATGTGCCAGTTTCTGACCGCGCCGGTCATCCGCTCACGAGAGAACAGGTCGCCCATGTCGACGGCCTCAGTGGCTTTGCCCTAGTGGTCGAGAAAGGCCCAAGGGCAGGCATGACCTACCTTCTTCGCCCTGGCAACACCACCGTGGGACGTCATCCCGAGAGCGACATCTTCCTCAACGACGTCACCGTTTCGAGACAGCACTGCCGATTCGTGATCAGCAACGAGTCTCTGTCGGTAGAGGACAGCGGCTCGACCAACGGGACGTACGTCAACGAGCAGAGAGTCGATCAAGCCGACCTGGAGGCCGGCGACGAAGTGCTGGTGGGGAGATTCCATTTCCTGGTGGCTCATGGTGACGCCTGAGCCGGGGGCCCTCAGCATCGGAGAAGTGATCAACCTGCTTCGGGATGACTTCCCAGATGTCTCAGTGTCCAAGATCAGATTCCTCGAAAGCCAAGGCCTGATCGATCCCGACCGGTCGGCAAGCGGCTACCGGCAGTTCAGCTCGGACGATGTCGCCCGCCTCCGGTTCATCCTCCAACAGCAGCGCGACCATTTCTTGCCGTTGAAAGTGATCAAGTCGAAGTTGACCCTCTGGGAGAGGGGCGAGGAGACCGGCCTGGCACCGGCTTCATCCGACCTCGAGGAGCCGGGCGAGCCTCTGGATCGAGCCACCCTCCTCAAACGCTCGGGTCTGGAAGAGGATCAGCTCAGAGAGTTGATAGAGGTGGGCGTCGTCAAGCCGGTGGACGGCACCACCGTCTTTCCTCATGAGGCAGCAGTGGTCGCCACCGAAGCCAAACGTCTCATGGACTACGGCCTGGAGCCACGACATCTTCGCTCGATAAGGATCTCGGTGGACAGGGCTTCAGATCTGTTGGGCCAATTGGTCACACCGCTGGCGAGAGCCAACAACGCCGAGGCCCGCGGCAGGGCCAAAGACACCCTGGAAGCCTGCTCAGACTCTGTCAGCGTCATGCACAGGGCCTTGTTGTCACTAGAGCTGAGACAGCACCTGACAACATGACCCGGTTTCGAAGTCTGGCCACACTCGTGGTGGCTTTCACGCTTGCGTTCGCGCTTCCTGGTGGGGCGGCGCCGCTCACCTATCCGGTCCCGATCGTTGACGGCTTCCCGACGGGCCCGCCGCCTTCAGTCACGGCGGCGACTTGGATCATCTACGACGACTCCGCGGAAACGGAGCTCGCATCGCAACTCCCCGACGAAGAGCGCTCAATTGCCTCGGTCACGAAGATCATGACGGCACTTCTGGCCATCGAGATGCGCCCGATGAACGAAATGGTGACTGTCAGCCGAAACGCAGCCGAGACAGGGGAGCGCGAGATCGAGCTCTTTGCAGGTGAACAGCTGGAGCTGGGCGCTCTCGTCAAGGCCGCGATGATTCACTCCGCGAACGATGCCGCCACGGCTATCGCCGAGCATGTCGGAGGATCCGTCGAAGGCTTCGTGGCGATCATGAACGCCCGAGCCGATGAGTTGAACCTGACCGGGACCTCCTTCGCGAATCCGCACGGGCTCGATCAAGAGAACCACTACTCGACGGCAAGGGACATGCTCAACCTGACGCTGGAGGCCATGAAGCATCAAGAGTTCCGTGACCTGGCCAGATCCCGGAAGCTGACGTTCCCTGACGCCCCTGACGGCTCGAAACGGCTGGGAACGTCGACAAACCTCATGCTCGGCGACTACGAAGGAGCCAACGGGGTCAAAACGGGGTTCACCAACGACGCCCTGCTCACCTTCGTGGCCTCGGCGGAGCGTGATGGGCGGGAGCTCTACGTTGTCGTGCTTGGCTCCGACGGGCGCAGGGCTCACTTCTCCGACGCCGAGAGCCTGCTCGACTGGGGATTCGGAGAACTACGGATATACGGGACTCTCGCCGCATCAACGCCCTACACGTCCCTTCAACCCAAGATAGGAGCGGGGACACTGCGCATCGAGGCCGGATTGGAGGCGTTGGTGCACCTCTCTGCCCAGGGACTCCAATCGAATCCCCCTTCAACGACTGTTGAGGACGAACCTGCGGCAGATCCGGTGGAGCCTTCCGTTCGCACGACGAAACGGAACCCCACGGAAGCGCCCAAAGGCATCCTGGGCACTCTCGCCTACTGGTGGAACGAGCTGGTGGGGTCGTGATCCTTCGCGAGTTTCCCTTCGCAACCGAGGCTATACCTGAGGAGAGCCTTCGCTCGCGAGTTGCCGAGCTGGGAGAGGCAATCACCTACGACTACAGCGGCAGAGAACCGCTCTTCGTAGTGATGCTGGTCGGCGCCGTGCCCTTTGCGGCCGATCTGGTTCGCGCGGTGGAAGGAACCACCGAGATCGATTTCCTCGGCCTCAACAGGTTCGGTGAGAGCGGCCGGATTGGCATCGCCATGGACCTGTCCACGCCGGTCTTGGATCGAAACGTGATAATCGTCGACGACATCATCGACACCGGGCTGACGCTGACGGTGCTGAGAAAGATGATGATCGACAGGGGCGCGGCGAGCGTTGCCACCGCGGCGCTGTTCGACAAGAGCCGGCGTCGAGTCACCGATGTGCCGATCGAGTACCGGGGTTTCGAGGTTGGGGACGAATTCCTCGTGGGCTACGGCCTCGACTGGAAGGGCTACTACCGGAACCTGCGCTCGATATGGGCGCTGCTGGACATGGAGGCCTTTGTCGACGAACCCCTCTGCCTGGCTCGTGAGCTTGGCCTGATCTGACCATGCCGCTGACTGAGAAGCCGGTGATAACCTCGCCCGATGTCTGAGAACGGCGGGCTTGTGCCCCTCGAGATTGTGGGCGTGCGCGTCGAGCTGCCCTCGAATCAGCCCATCGTCTTGCTGCGCGAGCAGGAGGGAAGCCGTTATCTGCCCATTTGGATCGGGGCCAACGAGGCCACCTCGATAGCCACCGCCATGGAGGGCGTGGAGCCGCCGCGGCCGCTGACTCATGACTTGATGCGGTCGGTCATCGACGCGGTCGGCGCTTTGGCCGTGCGAATCGTGATCACCGAGATGAGGGATTCCGTCTTCTACGCAGATCTCGCCCTGGACATGGCTGGAAATGAGATCGAGGTCTCGTCACGGCCGTCGGACGCCATTGCCCTTGCCGTCAGAACCGGCACTCCGGTCTTTGCCTCGCCATCGCTGATGGACGAAGCCGGCGTGCATTTCGAAGAGGAGACCGAAGCGGAGGACGAGGTCGAGCGCTTCCGAGAGTTCCTCGAGGACGTGACCGTCGAGGACTTTCTCGGCGGCGAGCACCCTGATCAGGCTTAGTGGACATCCGTCGACGCATCGTTTACGGGCTGGAGGCCCTGGCGGTGATCGTCGTCGCAGGCACCTTGGGATACGTCCTGATCGAAGGCGTCTCTCTGTTCGACGCCTTCTACATGGTGATCATCACCGTGACCACCGTTGGCTTCGAAGAGGTATTCGTGCTGTCCAGCGCCGGCCAAGCCTGGACCCTGTTCATACTCGTCAGTGGCTTTGGCATCACTATCTTCACGGCCGTTGCGTCGATCGAGTACCTGGTCGACCTGAATGAGGTCCGCAGAAAGGCACGTATGCGCCGAGAAGTCGCCCAATTGAACCGTCACGTCATCATCTGCGGATGGGGCCGAGTCGGACGCGGGACCTGGCACGAGTTGGAGTCGCGAGCGATTGATTCTGTTGTGATCGAATTCGACGCTGCCAGAGCCGAGCGAGCCCACGATGCTGGAGCGCTCGTGATCAGCGGCGACGCCACTCACAACGACGTGCTCGACCAAGCCGGCATTGACAAGGCCCAGTCGCTGATCGCTTGTGTGGCAGACGACTCCGACAACCTGGTGATAGCACTGTCGGTGAAAGCTCTGAAGCCTGACCTTCGAGTCATCTGTCGTGCTGTGGAAGCTGAGTCTGAGCGAAAGCTGCGTCTCGCCGGGGCCGATGGTGTCGTGGCACCACAGGCCGTCGGTGCGGAGCGGCTGGCGCTGATGGCGGTGCAGCCGGAGCTGGCTCAGATATTCGACGTTGTGGTCGGAGACCGCCCTCTGGAGTTCCATGTAGAGGAGATCGACGTCACAGCCAGCTGTCCGGTTGTGGATCACTCGATCCGAGATTCCGGCATACGTCAGGAGTCGGGGGCAACCATCCTCGCCGTCGAGGGCACAGCCAACGAGATGACGGTCAACCCGGGCCCGGACATCACGCTGAGTGAGGGGGACCGCCTGGTTGTGGTAGGCACAAAAGACCAGGTCAAGAAGGCAGCGCAGATAGTTCAGCCCGAAGGTCGATGAGTTTTCCACAGGGATAGCGTTGACACACCCGATACCGACCCGGTAGTTTCTTCGCGGCGGAGTTACACACTTGTAACCACCGGAGGATGGAATGACCCAAGAGCGGGAACTGGGCTATCGCGCCCCACAAGTTTGCAAGCTGGTCGGGATCACATACCGGCAACTCGACTATTGGGCGCGGACAAAGCTGATCGTGCCCTCACTTCAACAGGCAACCGGGTCGGGGTCGCAAAGGCTCTACTCCTTCTCCGACGTTGTCCAGCTCAAGGTGATCAAACGTCTGCTGGATGCCGGGATGAGCTTGAAGAAGATCCGCTCAGCCGTCGAGATCCTCCGCGCCCAATTGCAGTCAGATCAGCCATTGGCCGACGTCACGCTTCTCAGCGATGGCCAGACCATCTATGCGGCGCACTCTGAGCAAGAAGTCGTCGACGTGTTCCGCCGGGGCCAGGGTGTGTTCGGGATCGCCATCGGCCCGGTGCAGGACGAGGTCGAAGGCGCGATCCATCAGCTCTTCCCAGACCACACGCAGTACGCCGGGGCCGTAGAAGCAGGAGCAACCTGATCACAGACCGCCCCACGGCGCACGAAGTTGACTTCGCTCACAACAGTGAGCGCCAGTTCGCCCTATTGCTGGACTTCTACGGAGTCCCATGGGTCTACGAGCCGGAGAGCTTTCCGATCGAGTTCGACGACGACGGCGAACCGGTCAAGTTCTTCACGCCGGACTTCTACCTCCCGGACGACAACATGTTCATCGAGATCACCACGATGAATCAGAAGCTGGTCACGAAGAAGAACAAGAAGTTGAAGCGACTCAAGGCAATCCACCCTGACGTCAACTGCAAACTCTTCTACCAGCGGGACTATCTCAACCTCGTGGTCAAGTACGGGTTGGAAGAGCCGGACCATCTCGAGGACGTCGTAGCTCCGACACGCATGCCGGGACGGCCCGAGATAACGAGGCTCGAGGACAGGGGCGAGCGGCTGACCGGATGAACCGATCCCCTCTGCACGATCTGAACGCGTCCCTCGGGGCGCGTTTTGTGGACTTCGGGGGTTGGGAGATGCCCGTCCAGTACGACTCGGTCCTGAACGAGCACCGGGCCGTGAGAGGGTCATCGGGTTTCTTCGATGTCACACACCTCGGACGGTTCGAGCTGACGGGCAAGGGAGCGCACTCTGCCGTCAGGTCGCTTCTCTGCAACGACATCGACCGTGTCGATCCTGGGCGATGCCAGTACACGATGCTGCTCAACGAAGCCGGGGGAGTGGTGGATGACCTGATCGTCTGGTGGTGGGACGACGAGCGCTTCTGGGTGCTGCCCAACGCGGCCAATCACTCTCGGGTCATGGGTTTGTTCGCCGAGGAACCTGGCTGCGAGGTCACAGACCTCCAGACGACGACAGTGATGATCGCCCTTCAGGGCCCTGACGCTCCAGGCGTCTTCGAGTCGGTGCTCGGTGCAGCCCCCGGCAGGTTCAGGAACACAACGATCGAATGGGGAGGCGGCACGGTGTCAATGGCCGGCACCGGGTACACGGGCGAGGCCGGGGGCGAGATTTGCACCGACCCGGCCACCGGAGAGTCGCTTGTCAGAGCGCTCGTCGAAACCGGAGTCACCCCGTGTGGTCTTGGCTCGCGTGACACGCTGAGACTCGAAGCGGGCTTTCCGCTCTGGGGCGAAGATCTGGATGAGTCGACCACACCGCTGGAAGCAGGCTTGCGCTTTGCGGTTGATCTGGATCACGAGTTCACCGGCAAGCCCAAGCTCGTCGAGCAGAAGGAGCACGGCGTCCCCCGCCTTCTCACCGGCTTCGTCTTGGATGATCGAGGCATCCCTCGCCATGGTCACCACATCCGCACCGACAGCGGGGCAACTGGGACGGTCACGTCAGGCAACATGAGCCCGATGCTCGGCAAGGGGATTGGCATGGGTTACCTGTCACCGGCGCCGGCGGAGCCCATCGGTGAACTCGAGGTCGAAATCCGAGATAAGTGGGTGCCGGGTCACATCGTCAAGCCGCCGTTCCACAAAGACTCGTAACATCGCGCTATCGATCAGGAGAGCCGTTTGACGAGCGTTGCACATGCGGTCCCCCATGCCGAGCTCGGCACTGAGCTGGTCCGCGATTGGGTCCCGGTGTCGGAGCCACGAGCCGTGATCTTGCTCGTCCATGGCGTTGCCGAGCACTCAGGACGGTATGAGCGGACCGGGGGGCTTCTAGCCAGTGCTGGATTCCACGTGCGCTCCTTCGATGCGATCGGTCACGGAGCCACCGGAGGCGCCAGGGTCGACATCGCAGATTGGTCGTTGTTCTACGACCAGATCGACCGGCACATGGGCTGGGCAGCGGAACAGGGAGCCTCTTTGGTGCTCATGGGCCACTCGATGGGCGGGCTGCTGGCGCTTGGCTATGCGCTTGATGATCGGGTCCGGCCGGACCTGCTCGTTCTCTCCGCACCGGCGATGGACGGTGGGGCTGCGTGGCAGAAGAAGCTTGCCGGAATCGCATCCCGGGTCGCTCCCACGCTTTCGATCCCTCAGGCAATCAAAGGCGAGCACCTGTCTCGTGACCCCGGCGTGGGGGAGAAGTACTTCGAGGACCCTCTGGTCCACACAGGTGCGACCATGCGCTTCGGCAAGGCCTTGTTCGATGCAATGGCGGAGGCGCGGGACAGCGTCATAGGTTTGGACATCCCAACGCTTGTTCTACACGGAGGTGGCGATCCTCTGGTACCGCCGGCTTCGACGGAGCTCTTCACCGACATCAACGACTGTGAGCGTCGTCTCTACCCGGATCTTCGTCACGAGATCCTCAACGAGCCGGAGGGGCCTGAGATCGTCGGCGAGATAATCCGCTGGATCAACGCACGGACCTGAAAGCCCGCATACGGCTCAGCTTGTCCAGTCGAGCAGCACCTTTCCCGACTCGGCGCTTTGCAGAGCAGCAAAGGCTTTCTCGTAGTCTGCCGCCGGGAACCGGTGTGTGATCACCGGGGAGATGTCTATCCCCGACTGGATCAGGACGTTCATCTTGTACCAGGTGTCGAACATCTCCCGCCCGTAGATCCCCTTGAGGTTCAGCATGTTGAAGATGACCGTGCTCCAGTCGATCGGGAAAGGCTCAGCCGGGATGCCGAGCATGGCGACGTTTGCACCATGGATGGTGTTGGCGAGGATGTCATCGAAGGCCGCTGGGCTTCCCGAGACCTCCAGGGCGACATCGAAGCCCTCGGTCATGCCCAACTCGGCTTGGACGGCTCCGAGATCGCCTGAGCGCACGTCCACGGCCCTGGTGGCCCCCATCTCCAAGGCAAGGGCCAATCGGAAGGGGTTGACGTCGGTCACGACCGTGTTGCGGGCACCGGCATGGTTCACCACTGCCGCGGCCATCAGCCCTATCGGGCCTGCGCCGGTTATGAGAACATCTTCACCCAAAACCGGGAATTTAAGGGCGGTGTGAACCGCGTTCCCAAACGGATCGAACAAAGCGGCGATCTCGGGAGAGAGGCCTTCTTCATGACGCCATAGGTTCCCCTTGGGAATCACCACGTAGTCGGCAAACGCGCCTGGAATGTTCACGCCGATGCCTTTTGGCTCCTGGCAGAGATGGCGTCTCCCGGCCAGACAGTTCCGGCATTGCCCACAGACCACGTGACCCTCCGCACCAACCAGCTCACCTACAACGAAGCCGCCGACGTTGCTGCCGAGCTCTTCAATGTGGCCCGAGAACTCATGGCCGATCGTCATTGGCGCCGGCACCGTTGAGCGCGCCCAATCATCCCAGCGGTAGATGTGGAGGTCGGTCCCGCATATGCCGGCTGTGTGCACCTTCACCACGACTTCATCGGGCCCCGGTGTCGGTTTCGGCATTTCCTCGAGCCTGAAGCCCTCCTCATCGGGATGTTTGACGAGTGCGCGCATGTCAGTGGAGCACGCCAGGGGTAGCCCCGGCGTCGGTGTAGGCAGGGCGGATCCTGTCATGCCACAGCTGTTGTTTGACGTCGTGGTCGCAAAAGGCGGCAGCGAGGGACCTTCGGGTGATGATGGCAAGATCGTCAACTGTGATGCCGTGGTGGGTAGTGGCGAACTCGAACTCGGCGGGCATCGTCGTCTGGCTCATCAGCCGGTTGTCCGTGCTCAGAGTGACGTTGAACCCGGCCCGATGGAGAGCACCCAGCGGATGCTCTTCCGGTCGCAGGCTTCCCGTAGCCATGTTGGACGTCGGGCACACCTCGAGCGGGATCTGCCGATCGCGCACGCGCCGGGCGACCGCTCCCAGTTTCGTGATATTCCCGTCCTCGACAAGGCAGTCGTTGATGATCTCGATCCCGTGGCCCAGCCTCTCGGCTCCACACATGTCCATGGCCTGTGCCATGTAGGCGACGCCGTGCTTTCCGCCGGCCTCGCCGGCATGGAGCGTCAGCCGCAGCCCGGACTCCCTGACCAGGCGGCACGCCGCAAGATGGTTGGCTGGAGGAAAGCCCTGCTCGGGCCCGGCGATGTCGAAGCCCACCACACCCAAGCCACGGCATGAGATGGCGACTCTGGCCATTTCCATGCTGTCTTCCAATTGACGCATTGCGTCGACGATGATCCCCCACACCAGCCCCGTTTCCGCACCCGCCTTCGAGAATCCCGACGCCGCAGCCTCGATGACCTCGTTCAAAGTCAACCCCCGGTTGGTGAAAAGCCCCGGGCAGAACCGGAACTCGGCATAGACCACACCGTGTGAGGCGACGTCGACGCCTGCCTCGTAGGCGACCCGCTCTATCGCACTGGCCTGCTGCATAACGCCGATGGTGTGGTCAAACGACTCCAGGTAACCCTCGAGCGATCCGGAAGCCGATTGATCGAACCAGGCATGCAGTTCTTCAGCGTCGTTCGTCGGCAGGTCGTTGTAACCGTGTTGATTGGCGAGATCGAGACACGTTTCCGGGCGCAGGCCACCATCGAGATGATCGTGGAGCAGCACCGAGGGAAGCATCATCTGGTCACGGTAGTCGTGCTCCGCAGCACGGCTCCAGGTGTGGCACGATTCCCCCGTGCCCGAGAATCACGCCGGGAAACTGTTGCTGGCGACCCCGAATCTGGCGGATCCCAACTTCTACCGCACTGTGGTCCTGCTACTCCAGCATGATGAAGAAGGTTGCATCGGCGTGGTGCTCAACCGCGAGACGGAGCAGCCGGTAGCTGCACACTTGCCCGACTGGGAGGACGCATCCGGAGGTGGCCAGGTTCACTATGGAGGGCCTGTAGAGCCTGAGGTCGCCATCGGTTTGGCCCTGACCGGAGAAGGAATGCCAACGGGCGTTCCCGGCCTCAACATGGTCGACTTCGACTCGCCGCCCCCTGCGGACAGATCGTCGGAAGTCCGGATCTACTCCGGATACTCGGGCTGGGGGGAGGGCCAGCTGGAGGCCGAGATCGCCACTGGCTCCTGGTACGTGGTGCAGGCCTCGCCAGACGACCCATTCGAAGACCCGACGGAGCAATGGCGAAGGGTCTTGAGGAGGCAGCCAGGGTTCTTGTCGCTGGTCTCATCGTTCCCGGACGACATAACGCTCAACTAGATCCCGACGCGTCAGCCGGTATGCCTACTCTGACGTCGTGGCCACTGCGACAGCTCCTCGTCTGCGCCCGAGCCTGAAACGGGCGTCCCCGGGCCTTTCCGTGGAACGCGAGCTCTGGACCGCAGACGACACCGTCGTGGTCGGGGTGGACGAAGTCGGACGTGGGAGCTGGGCCGGACCGATCTCGGTCGGTGCCGCGGTTGTTCCCAGGGATCGCCGCGTGTACAAGATCCGCGACTCGAAGATGCTCACGGAGAGTGAGCGTGAAGCGCTCTTTGATCGCATCGCCGGCTGGTGCGAGACCTGGAGTGTCGGTCACGCCACTGCCGAGGAGTGCGACGAGCTGGGCATGTCTGACGCCCAGCGCCTGGCGGCACGAAGGGCTCTGGAACAGCTGGACAGACAGCCGGATCACATCCTGGTGGACGGCAACTGGGACTTCGTCGGCGGTGCACGCAAAATCGTCCGTGGTGATCGGACATCGTTGTCGATCGCTTCGGCCTCGATTCTGGCCAAGGTGACTCGTGATCGGATGATGCGCGACCTCTCCGAGCAATATCCCGGCTACAACTTCGAGGCCAACAAGGGCTACCCCTGTCCGACCCATAAGGCCCATCTCCAAGCCATGGGGCCGAGTGCGATCCACAGAAGGTCATGGGTGTTCATGGACCATCTGCCATGGAACGGCCTCCACCGTCTTAACCGGCCCGACGACCAGCCGGAGCTTCCGTTCGACGTCTGAGCGTTGACCCGCTTGGGTAACGTCATCTCTGTGCATCTGACCGCTGAGGAGCGAAGCCTGCTTGCCGGTGAGTCGGGCCCGGCTCCAGCATTTGCCATGGAGATTCTCTCCGATGTCGCCGAAGCCCATGGAGCAGACCGGTTCGTCGAGATATCTCAGGCTCACATCGACGGCTGCCTCTATCACGCTCCGGTTCTGCTCGACTTCGCAAACCGTCTGCTCGACATGGATGCAAGCGTCCGTGTCCCGACGACTCTCAACGTCTCCTCACTCGACCTGCTGCACCCGGAGCTGTACCGAGGCGATCGTGCCGAGGAGTCGAGAGCTCTCATGGACGCACATGTGGCGATGGGTTGTGGGCCGACGTGGACATGTGCTCCATATCAGCTCTCATCGACGCCGTCTTTCGGTCAGCACATAGCCTGGGGCGAGTCGAATGCGATTGTGTTCGCAAACTCTGTGATCGGTGCCAGGACAGGACGCTACGGCGACTTCATCGACCTGCTCTGTGCTCTCGCAGGCAGGGCACCGCTCACCGGATTTCACACGGACGAGGGGAGGCTCGCCACCGTCATGATCGACATCGACGTCCCAGACGAGGTGTTGGACAGCGACATCGCATACCCGCTCATTGGCTTTCTGATCGGGAAGCTGGTTGGTCAAGCTGTGCCCGTGATCAACGGCCTCGACCAGCGAGCAGATCAGGATCGTCTCAAAGCGTTGGGTGCAGCAGCAGCGTCGGCCGGCACCATTGGGATGTTCCATGTCGTGGGAGTGACACCGGAGGCTCCCGATGTCGAGACGGCTTGCGGTGGCCGACAGCCGGGGGAGAGGCACGTCTTCGATCTCGGCGACCTGATTCGAGCAAAAGAGCGGCTCAGCAAAGGCTCCGGCATCGTGGGTGCGGTGTCGGTGGGGACACCCCACTTCTCGCTCGATGAGCTTCGATTGCTGGCGGAGGTCAGCGGGGGGAGACGCGCAACGATTCCGTTCTACGTGAACACCTCGCGTGACGTGCTGGCTCAAGCAGCGGACTCGCAACTGCGTGCCACAGTGGAGGCCTTTGGCGCAACTCTTGTCACCGACACCTGTACCTACATCACACCGATCATGGAGGACGTGGCCGGAGACGTCATGACCAACAGTGGCAAATGGGCTTACTACGCACCTGGCAACCTCGGAGTGGGTGTCATCTTCGGTTCCCTGCATGATTGTGTGGAGAGCGCCGTGGCAGGCGAGCACATCCAGACGGACAAGTGGTTGTGAGAGCCAAGAAAGTTCTCGTATCCGGAGCCGCCTCGGGTCAGCTGCTCCGTCTCGTCGAGCCCGTCTCTTTCTGGGGAGGGGTCAGTTCAGACACCGGGGTGATAGTCGACGCCGATCACCCACAGAAAGGCGCTGCCGTGACAGGCACGGTTCTCGCCATGCCTCACGCTCGCGGTTCGAGCGGCACCTCCTCCGGGTTTGCCGATCTGATCCGAAGTGGCCTTGGTCCGGCCGCGGTTGTGTTGGAGTCAGCAGACATGATGCTCACTGTCGGCGCAGCGGTGGCCGGCAGGCTCTACGGGACGACGATCCCTGTCGTAGTGGCCGATCTGCCCGCAAACGCACAAGGGCTTTGGCAGGTGAACGGCGAGTTTCTGGAAGGTTTCTCAAGCTGAACTGGAGATCGCGCGACTTTGTGCCGATATCTAGGAAGACATGACACAAATCGAGGAGCTCAGCGAGCTGTTTCATCGGATTCCCGTGCCGATCTACCGCACGGCCCCCGACGGAAAACTGCTTGCCGGCAACAGCGCCCTAGCCGAGTTGCTCGGGTACGACACCGTGGAAGAGGCCAAGAAGGCGGTCGTCGATGCAGCGTTTGTCGATCCCTCGCAACGTGAGCAGTGGCTGACGACGATCGATGAGTCCGGAGTCGTCTACGACTTCGACGTTCAGCTCCGCCGCCCCGACGGAACCTCAGTGTGGCTTCAGGACACAGCACGAGCAGTCAAAGACGAAAACGGCAATCTCAAGTACTACGAAGGAGCCTTGCTCGACGTGACCGAGAAGGTCCGGGCGAAACAGGCGAAAGACGAGTTCTTGGCCACAGTCTCTCACGAGATGAGAAACCCGATCACTGCCGTGCTCGGTCTAGGAGAAGAACTGGCCACCAACTACGACAGCTTCTCCGATGACAATCGGAGAGAGATCGCCCAGCTCATCGCCCGACAGGCGGAAGACGCCTCTTGGCTCATCGAGGATCTGCTTATCGCCTACCGAGAAGATGTCTCGACTGTTCCCATACTCAGCCAGGACTTTGATGTCATCAAGGCGTGCGAGCGGGTCCTCGAGGTCGTCGATCAGCCGATCGAAGTCGAGGTGGTGGGGAGCGATCGGCGCGTTCATGCCGATCCTCGCCGCGCCCGTCAGATCTTGAGAAACCTGGTCAGCAACGCCCAGAGGCACGGAGGCGACCACATCGCCATGCAAGTCGAGGCCGTGGGGGACAGGGTGGAAGTCCGCGTCTGTGACAATGGCCCGGCCATCGACGGCGCCGATGTGGAGAAGATCTTCAAACCATTCGAGACTCTGGGCGAGAATCGCCACAGCGCATCGGTTGGGCTGGGGTTGCCTGTGGCCAGGCGACTGGCCCGACTGATGGACGGTGACCTGACCTACCGGCACTCGAGCGACATGTCGTGCTTCGTCTTGTCGCTGCCGGTTGCCTGACACACCAGGCCTAACCTCAATCCCGATGCGTGTTCTAGTCACGGGGGGTACCGGGTTCATTGGGAGCCACACGGTTGTCTCGTTGATGGAGGCCGGCCACGAGGTGGTGGTCCTCGACAACCTGAGCAATTCACATCGGTCGGTGACACGGCGAATTGGTGAGATAGTGGGTACAGCCCCAGAGTTCCACCAAGCCGACATTCGCGACACGGAGCGCCTCGCCGACCTGGCCTCAGACGGGTTTGACGCGTGCATGCACTTCGCGGCTCTCAAAGCCGTTGGAGAATCGGTTGAGGACCCGCTCGGCTATTACGAGAACAACGTCGGCGGCACCATCTCGTTGCTTCAGGTGTTGCTTGATGCCGGTGTTCAGAACTTCGTCTTCAGCTCGTCCTGCACCGTTTATGGCGAGCCCCTCAGCCTCCCCTTGACGGAGGACATGCCGATAGGGACCGCCACCAACCCGTATGGCTGGTCGAAGATCATGATGGAGCAGGTGCTTCGAGACGTGCGGGTTGCCAACCCCGATTGGACGGTCACGTTGCTCCGCTACTTCAACCCAGTTGGCGCGCACCCGTCGGGCCTCATCGGCGAAGACCCCATGGGGGTACCCAGCAATCTGATGCCCTACGTGGCCAAGGTCGCGTTCGGCGAGCTGCCAAAAGTGCAGGTGTTCGGCAACGACTACGACACACATGACGGCACCGGCGTCCGTGACTACATACACGTTGTCGACCTGGCGGAAGGCCACGTCGCGGCTCTCGATCGCCATTTCGACGACCCGGGGACACACATCTACAACTTAGGCACTGGGCAGGGGAGCAGCGTGCTCGAGATCATCAACGCCTACGAGTTGGCCAGCGGCCAACCGGTTCCCTACGAAGTCGTCGGGCGGCGGGCCGGCGACGTCGGGGCCAACTGGGCCGATGCATCGAAAGCACAGCAGCACCTGGAGTGGGCCACAAAGCGCGACCTTGCAGAGATGTGCGCCGATTCGTGGCGCTGGCAGCAGAAAGCCCGATAGTTGCACGACCTGATTCAGCGAGCGAGGGACTGGATCGACTCGGACCCAGATCCACAGACGCGGCGCGAGATGGAGTCTCTCGTAGATGCCGCAGACTACGACGAGCTGTCGGCACGCCTCGACTCCCATCTCCAGTTCGGCACCGCAGGCATCAGAGGTGAGGTAGGCGCGGGCCCCAACAGGATGAATCGGGCCGTGGTCATTCGCACGACGCGGGGCTTGGCCGACTATCTTCTCGACACCAGCGAGCGAAGCGAGAGACCCGTTGTCATCGGCTTCGATGCCAGGCCGACCAGCCGAGGGTTCGCTGAAGACGCAGCCGGAGTCCTCGCGGCCGCCGGTCTAAAGGTTCGCTTCTTTGCCGACTACGCGCCGACGCCGTTGGTCGCCTTTGCCGTCAAGCATCTGCACGCAGCGGCTGGCGTCGTCGTAACCGCCTCACACAACCCGCCAGCCGACAACGGCTACAAGGTTTATGCCGACAATGGCGCGCAGATCATCCCGCCGACCGACGTGGCGATAGCGGAAGCCATAGAAAGTGCCCCTCCCGCCATGGAGGTGCCGCTGTTGTCGATGGCCTTCGACGAATCGTCTCCGTTGGTCTCATCGTTGTCAACCGAAATCGAAGAGGCTTATTGGCAGGAAGTCGATGCTGCTCGACCGGCACCTCACCCATCCCAGATTTCGATCGTCTACACCCCGATCCACGGTGTCGGCGGCGATCTCATCCACGATGTCTTCAAGCGCGCCGGTTTCACACAGGTTCGCTCCGTTCCTGAACAGGGCGAGCCAGACGGGACGTTCCCCACGGTCAGCTTTCCCAACCCCGAGGAGCCGGGAGCACTCGACTTGGCACTTCGACAGGCAGCCGATTCCAGCGCCGACCTGGTCATTGCCAACGACCCTGACGCCGATCGTCTCGCTGCCGTCGTCCGTCATCAGGGCGAGTGGCGGACGCTGACCGGCAACGAGCTAGGCGTGCTGCTCGGCGATTACGTGCTGAGACATTGGAATCTCGATCAGGTGCCGATTGTGATCAACTCCATTGTCTCCAGCCCGATGCTGGAGAAGATCGCGGCGGTGAGAGAGGCTCACCACGAACAGACGCTGACCGGATTCAAGTGGATTGCTAACGCCGGGATTGCTCTCGAGGAGCAGGGAGTCGGCATCTTTGCCTTCGGCTACGAGGAGGCGCTCGGATTCACCGTCGGCAGAGTCGTCAGAGACAAAGATGGGATCTCGGCGGCTCTCGTCTTCGCAGACCTCGTCTCGGGACTTCGCGACTCTGGGATGACGCCCGTCGACCGACTCATCGAGATGTGGGAGCAGGTGGGTGTTTGGGCAAGTGCTCAGCATTCGATAACACGGCTGAACAGCACTGGACCGCAAGAGATCGCCACGGCCGTCGAACGCCTTGCCGACGAGCCGCCTTCGTCGGTGGCCGGCATCGAGGTGACCGACTTCACCGACTATCGAACCGGTGCGGAAAGCAGGCCGTCGTGGTTGGGTGCGCAATCGCTGCTCGAGATGAGCCTTGGGGAGCAAGGGCGGGTGCTGGTGCGGCCCAGCGGCACGGAACCGAAGCTCAAGATCTACGCCGACTTGTCGGCAGAAGCAGGACCCGATCCGCTGAGCAGCCAGGCAGAGCTGACGGAGAGGGCCCGTGAAGTGGCCACAAACCTGGCAGGCACGCTCAGCTTCTGAAAGTGCTCAGGGCTCGTCGGGATAGCGGCGTGACATGAGATACAGCCAGCCGGCCCCGTGAATAGCCACACCGACGAGCAGCACAATTGCGGCACCGGGAAAGCCGGCTAGCAACGCCGCTATTGCGGCAACAACCGCTGCTGACACCAACGCCACCCTGACACCGTTCAAAGGCCCGAACATGAACCTGAGAATACGCAGGCGGTATCCCTATCCGTGCCAGAGTCCCCACTTCGACATGCAAAGAGTGCTTTCCGGTCTCGTGGTGATAGCCCTCCTGTGTGCTGCGTGCACTGTTGGCGCTACGCCCGGGACGACAGCACTTCCGAATGACTCGTCCTCACCGGGCGGCAGTTCCACAACATCTAACTCAGAGGCGGTCACCTCCACAACCATCCAGTTGACGTCGACCACCCTCCTACAACAGCCATTGGGGCTGCTGACGCCGTCCGGTGTGACCGTGGCCATTCTCAAAGTCATGTCCGATGGCTATCGAGTGATGACTCCTTGCGGCAACGAAGCTTCGGTGGCGACCGGAGTGCCGCTCGGTCCGGTCGATGTCGTCATCGATCCCGGCCACGGCGGGCCCATTGACACCGGTGCCGTGGCGCCCACCGGTTTGGTGGAACGCGATTTGAATCTGGATCTCGCCACGCTCACCGAGCGACGGCTCAGGGTGCGAGGCTTCACCGTGGCGATGACCAGGACCGCCGACTACGCGACGCCGCTTGAAGTGAGGGCGCACCTGGCGGACCGATTGAAGGCCCGGATCATGGTCTCCATCCATCACAATGCCCCGACACCAGGACCGTCCGATGTTCCAGGCGTTGAGGTGTTCGTTCAGAACGACTCTGAAGAGTCGCAGAGGCTTGGCGGCTTGCTCTGGGCCCACACCATGGAAGCTCTCGGCAAGTTCGACATCGCTTGGAGCGCCGCATCGGATGCCGGTGTGATGACTGTGCTCAACACTCGCGGCTCTGATGCGTATGGGATCTTGAGGAGACCGGCCACGCCATCTGCCCTCCTCGAGCTCGGATACCTGTCCAATCGGGCGGAAGCGGAGCTGTTCGCCACACCGGAGTACGTCATGGCTGCATCAGTGGCTGTCGCCGACGCCATCGAGGCGTACCTGACCACTGATGCGGTGGGTGTTTCGCTGGGGGAGGGCCGGGTGTTCGATCCCAACCCCGGCGTCGGGAAGGACGTCTGCGTCGAGCCAGATTTGGGCTGAGCCAGTCCGTTCAGCCGGTGGTGACCCCACGCTCCCAGGAGGCATACAGGCCGGCGTAGATGCCTCCCTCGGCCAACAACGATGTGTGGCTGCCGTCCTGGACGATGCGGCCTTCGTCAAAGACCAAGACTCGATCGGCGCTCTCTGCCGTGGAGAGCCGGTGGGCGATGGTGACAACAGTTCGGTTGGTCATCAGATGGGCAAGAGCGCTGCTGATCCGAACCTCGGTGGCGGGATCGACGGCAGACGTAGCCTCGTCGAGGATCAGCAGATCTGGGTCAGCTATCGCGGCTCGAGCCAATGTGACGAGCTGCCGCTCGCCAACAGACAGCGCCGAGCCCCTTTCGCCAACCTGGGTGTCGAGGCCGTTGGTCAGCTCATCGATCCAATCGCCGAGCCCCAAGGTTTCGAACGTCGCGAGGATCTCGGACCGGGACGCCTCGGGACGCCCCATACGGACGTTGTCGGCGACCGTGCCCCGGAACAGAACGCCTTCTTGGGGAACCATGACAACCCGATCTCGCAGCGAGTCGAACCGGATGGTGCGAATGTCCAATCCGCCCACGAGCACCCGACCTTCGCTCGGATCCATCAGGCGCGAGAGCAGCTTGGCGAATGTGGTCTTCCCTGAGCCGGTCTCACCGACCACAGCGACACGTTGCTGGGCGGCAATGGCAATCGAGGTGTCCATGAGAGCTGCAGAAGGCAAAGGCCCATCCTCGCCACCTGGACGTGGGTAGTGAAACGTCACGTCTTCAAACACAACGTCAACTGGCTCGTGTGGCAGCGTCTTCCCGTCTGGCCCAGGATCAGCGACATCAGGCTCGATGTCCAGGATGTCGAGCACACGCCGCCAGCCGGCAACTGCGGTCTGCGCTTCGTTGACCGCCTCGCCCATGACCTGCACCGGCTGAACGAACAGTTGCACGAGAAAAAGGAAGGCCACGATGGTCCCGACCGTCGCGGAGCCGCGTGCAACCAGGATCGTCCCGGTGACCAGAACAGCACCAATGACCACTGCCGACGCCATCTCTCCGGCTCCGGAGAACACCGACGACAACCGGCCGGCTCTGGTCCCGGACGCCCTGTGGCCCTCTATGGCTTGCTCCAGGCGCTCTCGCGTCCTCGTTTCGATCCCATATGCGCGGATCACGGGTGCTCCCACCACGGTCTCGGCCAGCAATGCGAGCATGTGCCCGACCTTCTCGCGCACAATCAGATAGGCAACGTGAAGTCGGGTCTGGAAACTCTTGATCATCATCACGATGAACGGGGCAAGCCCCACGACCACAAGACCCAAGGGCAGCGACATCCACAGCATCACCCCCAAGGCCAGGGAGGCCTGAAGAGCGTTGATGATGAGCATCAGACCTGCCCACTGCATGAATCGGCTTATCTGGTCGACGTCAGAGGTGACCCGCGCCACGAGCACACCTCGCTGCTCTGAGGCCTGATGAAGCATCGAGAGGTTGTGGATGTGGCGAAACGCTCGAATCCGCAGACCGGAAAGGGCCGTCTCGGACACCCTGGCGAGACGCAGGTGCATCCAGCCTGTGGCTCCGGCGGTGACAAAAACGGCCGCCAGGGCCACGGCGGTCATCTGCGTCACGAAGACGAGATCCGCCCCGCCGTCTTGAAGGCCGCCATCGATGATCTGTTGGATCGCCACGGGGACGATGACACGGCCAGCCGTCGCCACTACCGCGATGGCCAACGTTCCGGCCAAACCCCGCCGCAGCTCGGGAGAGAGCCGAAGCCCGCGACTTACCGTGCGCATCGCGGATTCTTTGGGAGCAACCGACTCCGGGCCGGGGGTTGAAGCTGTCATGCCGGCTCCTCCAGCTGGTCATAAGCGTCGATCAAGGCGCGATATTCGGCAAGCGACGCATAGAGCCGCTCATGGGATCCTCTGTCGATGACCCTGCCGTCGTCAACGTAGATGACCTCCTCAGCCATCACTATGGAAGACCGGCGATAGGCAACGATGACCACACTCGTGTCCAAGGTCGCCAGACCGGTAAGGATCTCGGACTCCACTGAAGGATCGACTGCTGATGTCGCGTCGTCCAGGATCAACAGCCGAGGTTTACGGACCAAGGCTCTGGCCAGGGCGATGCGCTGTCTCTGGCCACCCGACAAGGTTGCCCCGCGCTCACCAACCACGGTGGCGTACCCATCCTCTAGCTCCATGATGAACTCGTGGGCTTTCGCCAGCTTGGCGGCTTTGTGAACATCACTCTCATCGAGAGCTTCGGACAGCGTGATGTTGTTGTAGATCGTGTCGTTGAACAGAAAGGTCTCTTGAAAGACGATGCTGACCGCTTGGGCGAGGGCGTCTCTGTCGACATCGATCAGAGTGTGGCCGTCGAGGCAGATATCACCTCGGTCCGGGTCGTAGAGACGAACCAGGAGATGTGCGATAGTCGACTTCCCCGACCCGGTGGGCCCGACGAGAGCAACGGTGCGTCCCGCTGGGATGTTGAGTGACACAGAGTCGATCCCTCGGCGCTCGTCGTCGTCAGACGTAGCGACAGTCTGATCGAGCAGGTCCTGATGCTCCGTCTCCGGGTAGAGATACCCAGCATGTTGGGCACTTGCCGCTGCACCACCTTCGGCGGCCGGGTCGTGAGATCCGTACTCGACCCTTTCCTGAGCGTCCAATACGGCCTCCACGCGGCGAAGGCCCACGACAGAGCGAGGAAGCTCTCCTAGCAGCCAGCCGAACACACGCATCGGCAGTGCGACCAAACGGAACAAGTAGGCGAAGGTGACGAGCGTTCCCGCCGATAGAACGCCCAGGTCGACCCTCCAGGCACCAACTGCCAGCACCGCAAGGATGCCGATCGAGGGCAAGGCTTCGATCATCGGATCAAAGATCGCCCTCAGGCGACCGACCTCGACCATCCGGTCGCGCAACTCGTCTGAACGCCGGCCGAACCGGCCAACTTCTGCGTCCTCCCTGCCCAACGTCTTGACGACGAGAGCAGCATCGAAGGACTCGTGGGCGATGTCCGCGACCTCGGCGCGCAGATGCTGAGCAGACGCGGCAACGGAGCGCATGCGTCGTTGATAGACATAGTTGACAGCGATAAGACCCGGGCCCACGGCCAACCCCACCAACGCCAGGAACGGGTCGGTGACGATGAGAAGCACTGCCGTGACGAGCAGCATGAGAACAACGCCGAATGCCATCGGGAGCGGCCCTGCGATATTCGCGGCAGCTTCCACGTCCTCGTTGGTGTTCGCCAGGAGTTGGCCTGTGGAGTGTCTTCTATGCCACTCGATTGGGAGCTCGAGATAGCGGTCAGTGACAGCTATCCGGTCGCGGTACTGGAGCCGGTAAGTGGCGTTGTAAGCCCCCATGCGGCGAAACACGACCCCGACACCGCGCAAGGCGGAGACAAAGACAAGCAACAGTGCGGCCCCGGCCAGCAGAGCTGTGGAGACATCTCCATCAGAAGCGGCCGGAAGGAGCACGTCGTCGGTGATCCAGCCGACGACATACGATGACAGCACTGTCATCACCGCATATAGAGCCGAACCTGAGCCCCCAAGAGTGAATTCACGAGGGGCTCGCCTCAATTGGCGCCAAATGAGGCTAAAACCGCCCCCGAGGCTCTGTTTGCCGGGCGTTTCGCCTTCCTTCAGATCTTCACCCACAACTACCGAGGCTACGGCTTCAGCGGTCGCAACTCCAAGCTGATTTCAGCTCTTCTTGAGTTGGCCCTGTCGTTCGAAGGCGGCAAGGACCGCAAGCAACGATGCTGTTGTGATGTTGGAGTCGATCCCGAGTCCCCACCTGAGTGTGCCGTCTTCGCCAACACTCTCAACGTAGGCGACCGCCTGGGCATCTGCGCCGCTTCCGATGGCATGCTCGGTGTAGTCAACGACATCAAACTCGCCGCCCCATGCCTCGCGAATCCCGTTGACCAGGGATTCCACCGGCCCGTCGCCAGAACCGACGACGGTCACCGGCTCGCCGTCCACTTCGAGCTGAGCGCTCAACTCCGTCTTGCCGACACCATCTTTGGTCGCGGTATGCAACTCGTGGCTGCGCAGGCGGAAGCGCCGGTCATCGGAGAGATACTCGTCTTGGAAGGCCGACCACATCGCAGTCGGTGTGATCTCGGTGCCCGTGTCCTCGGTGATGTGCTGGATCGTCTTTGAGAACTCGATCTGGAACCGGCGTGGCAAGTCGAAACCGTGCTCCTCTTTCATCACGTAAGCGACACCGCCTTTACCCGACTGGGAGTTGACGCGGATGACGGCCTCGTAGCTCCGGCCTACGTGCTTGGGGTTGATGGGCAGGTAGGGGACCGCCCACTTCTCGTAGTCGGTGTCCAGAGCCTCGAGTCCTTTCTTGATTGCGTCCTGGTGCGAGCCGGAGAAGGCGGTGTACACCAGGTCGCCGACATACGGGTGCCTGGGGTGAACGGGAAGGCGGTTGCAGTACTCGGCGACACGGCGCAAGGCGTCGATGTCGGTGATATCCAGCTCGGGGTCGACCCCGTTGGCAAACAGGTTCATCGCCAGATTGATGATGTCGACGTTGCCGGTTCTCTCGCCGTTGCCGAAAAGAGTTCCCTCGACCCGGTCGGCGCCTGCCATGACGCCGAATTCAGCGGCAGCCACCGCGGTGCCTCGATCGTTGTGGGGATGCAGGCTGAGGACGATCGAGTCTCTCGCGTCAATCGTTCTGCCAAACCATTCGATCACGTCGCCGTAGACGTTGGGGGAGTAGCACTCGACTGTCGCGGGGAGGTTGAGGATGATCGGATCTTCCGGTGTCGGCGCCATCACCTCCATGACCGCTTCACATATCTCGACCGCGTATTCCGGCTCGGTGAGCGTGAAGCTCTCAGGGGAGTACTCGTAACGGATCCTTGTGTCGCCCGAGGACTCCTCCAGCTTGCGGCAGAGCTTCGCTGCATTGACAGCGATCTCGGTAATGCCATCGGTATCGAGGCCGAACACGACCTCGCGCTGCAAAGGGTTGGTCGAGTTGTAGAAGTGCACGATGGCTTGTGGCGCTCCGGCGATGCAGTCATAGGTCCGCTCGATCAGCTCGTCGCGGCACTGCACCAATACCTGAATCGTCACATCATCGGGTATCAGGTCTTCTTCGATGAGCTGACGGACGAAGTCGTAGTCGGGCTGACTGGCCGAAGGGAAGCCGACCTCTATCTCCTTGAAGCCCATCTCGACCAGCGCCTGGAACATTCGTAGCTTCCGCGGAGGATCCATGGGGTCGATCAATGCCTGGTTGCCGTCGCGAAGATCGACAGAACACCAGAGCGGTGCCTTCTCGATGACCCGGTTGGGCCAGGTTCGGTCCTCGAGAACGATCGGGACGTACGGCTGGTAGCGATCGAAGGGCATTGGAGATGGGTCGTCGTGCGTCGGTGTCATGTCCTTTTCCTCTGGTCATCCCATAGAAAAAGCCCCCGGTCGGGGGCTTGGCGGAACACGAATATGTGCGCGTCCGCCTACATGAGGAGAAGGAGGTCGGTGCGCAGTTCGTGATTCACGACCCGAACTGTAGCGCCCTGTCCTCAGACGACAACACCAACCGGCCCCGTTGCTATAGCAACGCGTGACGCCTGGCGACACGCTGTGCACGCGAGACCTCGCCAGCAAGGCGCAATCTCGTTCCTTATAGTCCATGTCATGGAAGAGATTGCCCGGCATTACGACAAGGACGACCTTCTAGCGTCGATTCTCAGAGCGGCGGCTGACGCCGGTATAGAGGAACGGGAATTGACGGTTGAGCAACTCGGCCCGGTCGACGAGTTTCACATCGGTGGTCGGGGAGCCACCGAGCATCTCTTGGAGCAAGCCGGGATCCCCTCCGCCAGTCACATCCTCGACATAGGCTCCGGTATCGGCGGCACAGCTAGATACCTTGCCCATACGGGTCGCCACACTGTGGTTGGCATCGACTTGACGCCGGCATATGTTCAAACGGCCACGGCGCTGACCGAGATCGTTGGCCTTGACAATTCGGTGACGTTTCGGCAAGCGGACGTGAACGAGCTCCCGTTCGAGGATGCAAGCTTTGACGCCGCGGTGATGCTGCATGTCGGAATGAACCTTCCAGATAAGCGGACCGCATTCTCAGAAGTGGCGCGGACTCTTGTCGGAGGAGGCCTGTTCGCTGTCTACGACATAATGGCCCTGATCGACGGCGAGTTTGACTTTCCAGTCCCATGGGCCAGTTCGCAGTCCGGAAGCTTCTTGGCGACCGCAGAGAACTATGCCAACGCTCTCACCGATGTCGGCTTCGAGATCCTCCAGACAGCCGATCGGTCCGATTACGCCATGTCTTTCTTTGCAGAACTGCGCCAAAGAACCGGCAATCCACCCCCTCTAGGGCTTCATCTGCTCATGGGAGAGCAAGCCCAGCTCAAGTTCGGAAACATGATCAAAGCTGTAGAGGCCGGCGTCATTGGGCCTGTGGAGATCATCGCTAAGGCACCCTAAGACAACCAAGGCGAAGCCCTTCCCCTCAACATATTGACGAACATCGATATGTTGAAGTACCATGTCGATCATGCGTTTTGGCCTCTTCCTCCAGCCGGTGCACCCACCGTCGGTAGACCCGACCGCTGCCCTCGAGTCCGATCTCGACCTGGTCGTGCGTCTCGACAAGCTCGGATACTCCGAGGTCTGGGTGGGGGAGCACCACAGCACAGGGTGGGAGAACATCGCAGCACCCGACGTGTTCATCGCCGCGGTGGCCGAGCGAACCCGCCACATACGGCTGGGAACCGGGATCATCCAGGCGGGTCTGCATCACCCGCTGGTGACACTGGATCGCATGATCTTCCTCGATCACCTGACCCGAGGACGG
Source organism: Acidimicrobiia bacterium (assembly GCA_028285585.1). Taxonomy (GTDB): domain Bacteria; phylum Actinomycetota; class Acidimicrobiia; order Spongiisociales; family ZC4RG35; genus CAXMPK01. The sequence continues at coordinate 12,615 of JANQOU010000002.1, read as the reverse complement.
GCGATGTTCGGAATAGGCGTCGGTGGCGGGTTGCCCTCCGACCTGAAAGTGTTCGGGCTCGATCAAGAGCAAGCAGGCCGCCGTCTCGACGAGACGATGGATGTCATCTTGCGGCTGCTGAGCAGCACCGAACCGATCGACGAGAAAACGGACTGGTTCGAGCTTCACAACGCCACGCTTCAACTTCGGCCGTACACGCAACCGCACATGCAGTTCGCCATGGCCACGACCAACCCGAAGAACATCAGACTGATGGGGAAAGTCGGTGGCCACATCCTCACCGGCGGACCTCCCCGCAGCGTGAGTGCGATATACGAGGGCCTCGAGCAGGGCGCGGCGGAGTCCGGCATGACGGCGTCACGTGATCAGATCATGCTGTCGTCCGGTCTCCACATCGCTCCGACACACGAACAGGCCGTTGCAGAGATCAGAGACGGGCTCGTCGACGAGCAGCTCAACTTCAACGCTGCTGTCAACGGCAGGACATTGACCAGCACCGACCCAGACGACATCGTCGCCACCTACCTGGCGCACAACATGGTGGGAACCGCCGACGAAGTGGGGAAGAGGCTCCAGGCCGTCGTCGACGAGAGCGACGGTGTCGGCGGCGTCTTGTTTGTCTCCAGGGATTGGGCTGGCAGAGAAGCAAGCAGTAGAAGCTGGGAGACATTCGCCAGAGAAGTTGCGCCTAGGTTCACGGGCAGCACGTCGGGCCAGCATTCAGCAGCCAAAGCCGCATCGGAGCTCAACAGTTAGACGGCGCAACGGCCGGTAGCCTCTCTCAGGCAGTGACCGAGCAACTTCAAACCCGCGACGCCAAAGCTGGATTCGTCGTAGATGCGGATGCATTCGAGCGATTCAGCCAGGTCGACGATGTCTTCAACCGCTCGTGGTGGGACCCGACGGTGCGGGACGAGAAGACCGAGAAGTTCTACGAGACCTACAGGAAGCCACTCAGGGAGTGGCGCAAAGCCCGAGGCTTTCGTCGTCACGACTACGCGTTGCGGAACGCCGCATGGCATGTTGCCGACCACTTCGCGGAGCTGTTCGAGGACATTGACCGACGCGACGGGTTCCTCGATCCGCTTTCCGCACTGAGGGAGGCCTCTACGGAGAAGGAGGACATCGGCTCGCCCGAGCAGGTGACTGCCGACATCAAGAAGGTGTCAGCGATCCTTGGAGCCGACCTCGTCGGGATAGCCCCTTACGACGAGCGCTGGCAGTACAGCAGCCGATACTCACGCCTCAGTGAATCGGCGAAGCCGAACGAAATCGGCGAGGGCCTCGACAGAGTCATCGTCGTCGGACAGGCCATGGATGCCTCCTGGATACAGACGGCCCCGTCGGCCCTGGCAGGCGCTGCGACCGGTCTTGGCTACTCCCAAGACGCACTGGTGCTCTTGTCCATCGCCCAGTTCATCCGCAACCTCGGTTACCGAGCGGTTCCCAGCATGAACGACACCGGGCTGGCCATCCCGTACGCGATTCAGGCTGGGCTGGGGGAGTACGGCCGGCATGGGCTGGTCATCACACCCGAATACGGCCCGAACGTCCGTTTCGGCAAGATCTACACCGACCTGCCGCTGCTGCTCGACGAGCCTCGATCCTTCGGCGTAGCCGAGATGTGCGATCTCTGTCGCGCCTGCACCGACGCGTGCCCGGCCTCGGCCATTCCCGGAGGTTCACCTTCAGATGAGCGCTACAACCAGTCGAACATCAAAGGCGTCACCAAATGGACCGTGGACGGGGAGAAGTGCTTCTCCTATTGGGCGAAGATCAACAGCGACTGCTCGGTGTGCATCAGGGTTTGCCCGTACACACGAGACCATTCAAAGCTCTCAAACAGGGTGTGGGCGCGTCTCGCGCAGGGGCGATTGCGCACGTTGGCGCTGTGGCTGCACCAGCGCTCAGGCACAGCTGATCGGGTGAGCCCGGCGGAATGGTGGTCAGGCAACGGCACGAAGGTCGAGATCACGCCTCGTCGGCCCTGACCCGGTTCCGGCCCTTTGTCTAGTGTTGGAGCTGTGAAACGAAGCCTCTTCTGGTTCGCTCTGACTCTCGGGGCAATGGTGGTCCTGAGCGCTTGCACACCGGGCGCGAACCCGTCGGTCGACGTCGCAGCTGCTGACGGCGATCTAGCTGGCTTCTTCACTGGGCTTTGGCACGGAATCATCATCCCCGTGACGTTCGTCGTGTCGCTGTTCACCGAGAACGTGAGCATCTACGAAGTCCACAACACTGGCGGCTGGTACGACTTTGGTTTCGTGCTTGGAGCAGGCACGTTCCTTGGTGGCGGGGGAGCAGGAGCCAAAGCCTCTAGACGCTGATGGCGGTAGCGGTTCCACCACGAGCCATACGTACGCTCGTGGTCACGCCCGTGGTGTTTGTCGGTGCCGGCATCGTCACGATCTTGTCGCCGCTGCTGCATCTGGTGCTGGGGATCATCGACCTGATCGATCGGAAGGGATGGCGATTCACCCGCGTCGTAGGACTGGGCATAGCGTTCTGTGTCCTCGAGTTCTTCGGGCTGATCATCGCCTTCCTGCTTTGGCTGGCGAGTGGTTTCACTCTTTGGGTAAAGACCGGATGGGCGCAGTCACTGCACCTCTGGGTGATGGGGTGGTGGCTCGAGCTGATCACGCGGGCTCTCAGGTTTTTCATCGGGTTCACCTTTGAATTCGACTTCGATGACCGCCAGTCACGAGCGCTGCTGGTCTTCTCGCGCCACGCCGGCCCAGGTGATGCACTCTTGCTGGCGCGGCACCTGATCCGCGAGCAAGGCCTGAAGCTACGAATGCTTGGCACCACGAAACTGTTGTGGGATCCGTTCTTTAACCATCTGGTGCAACGTCTGCCGTTCACGTTCTGCGATCCTCACACCACGGACCCGGAGCGTCAGCTGGCTGACATCGCGACGGCAGCAGCCGGCATACCGCACGACGGCGCGATGATCGTTTTCCCAGAAGGCGCCAACTTCACGCCGGGGCGCCGTGACCGGGCGATCGCAAGACTCGAGGAACGCGGCCAGCACGACAGGGCTGTCAGAGCAGAGCATCTCCACCATGTTTTGCCTCCAAGGACCGCCGGCACACTGGCCGCGCTGGACGGTGCCTCACATGCGTCCGTCATGTTCTTTGCTCATGTCGGACTCGACGATCTCTTGTCCTTGGGAGACATCTGGCGCAGTGTGCCGATCCGCCGCACCGTCAAGGCGACCTATTGGTATGCGGAGTACGACCGCTCGATGGCTCGTGATGAAACCATCGCCTGGCTGTTCGAGCAGTGGGAGACCGTAGATGCCTGGATCGAGCGGAACGCGGAAGGGCTGTTCGAGGCATAGTTCCGACATCAACTCTCACTCGACCCAGCCGAGTAGCGTTCGATGCTCAACGGGGAAAGGATCAACATGGGCTTCTTGAAGAAGATGCGAGCCAAGTCGGCCTATTCGACAGCCATAGACAACTATCAACGGGAACTCGTTGTCTGGGAGGAAGAGACCGAGCACGTAGACACTCTGTTGTACATGGCCGAGAATCTCGACGACGTGGGAGCAAGCACAAGAGCTACGCGGCAGAAAGCCCGTCGAACCTCAACGCCCTGAGTTACTTGAGCAGTAGAGCCATCGTCTCACCGCTATGAGCCGAGTGCGTGCGCCTATCTCGCTCACATTGTAACTTGACATAACGTCGATTATGGGACAAAGGGAGCGAGGCCTGGGCAGTCTCCTGTCTCATGAAGGCCCTCGACAACGTCGGAACGGACATCGGCCATGCCCATGCCTTCCAGGTACCGGATGGCACCTTCCACCGTGCAGTCAGCATCGCGAAGAGAGACGACCAGGTTGGCGCAGTCGCTCAACCCACGGAGCGCACATCGCTCGACGAGATCCCATTCGACCTCACCGGTCCATACGTCGCTGGCGACGTCGACTCTGAACCGCTCCGTGGTCGTCGAGGTATCACCTGCTTCCACCGGAGTGCTCGTGCAGGCGGCCAACAGCAACGCAAACGCCACTATCCGGATCATGAGCAGGACGCTACGACGGACGCTGTATCGACGGCCTAAACTCTGATTCAGCGCCTCTCCTCGAGGCGGCTCAAGGCGTACGTGGCGATGGCTGTGTCTTGGACACCGAGGCCGGTCAGGTCACAAACGGTCACCTGCTCCGGATCGGTCCTCCCAGGCTCGGCGCCACTGGTTATCTCTCCTAGCTCGAGGGCTCTCGACGTGACCGAGTCATCGGCGTCGCGCAACTCACCGATACGAACCGACTGGCTGAGCCTGTCGGCCACCAGAACATCGGCACTGGACAGGATCTGCGGATCCAGCTCCCGTTTCGCAGGGTGGTCCGAGCCCATCGCCGTTATGTGCAAGCCGGGATGAATCCAATCGCTCCGAAGTACCGGCTCCCGGGCTGGCGTCGTTGTAACCACGAGCTGCGAGGCCGCCAGCAGTGCCGCCGGAGTCTCTGACACCACAACCGGTTTCTCGAGACGATCCCGCATGTCAGTCGCGTACTCCTCCGCCTGGCTGCGGTTTCGCGCAAACACGTTGACTGAGTTGAAGTCACGCACCAGCTGCAATGCCTCCACCTGATATCTGGCCTGAACACCGGCACCAATCACGCCGACAGCGTCGACGGCGTCCGGGGCAAGGTGCTTCGCAGCCACGGCGCCGGCGAGTGCTGTGCGGAGATCAGTCAGATACCCGTTGTCGAGCAGGACAGCCTCACAGAAGCCGGTCTCGGCGCTGAGCACGATCATCATGCCCGACCCCGTGGGCAGGCCGAGCTTCGCGTTGCCGAAGAACCCGGACGCAACCTTGACCGCGAAACTGGTGAGACCGTCCACGTATGCGGTCTTGATGTCCACCTCACCCGGGCCCGCCTCAACATCCACATGCAGCACTGGTGGCATGGTGACCTTGCCTTGGGCCAGCCAGGTGAAGGCGTCCTCAACAACAGCCAGGGCGTCGGCATCCATGCGTACGGCTGACCGGAGCTGCTCTTCCGTTACAACGAGCGGAGTCATCCCTACATCCTCGCGCGCCGCTCAGCGACAAGCTCCAGCAGGCGAGAGGTAGCGATGTTGTCGCCAGTGCAGATCACAGCAACACCACTCCCCCATTTCTCAGCCGGGTCAGACAAGAGGTAGCTGATCCCGACTGCCGCGCCCCCTTCCAAGACGAGATGCTCGGTGTTGAAGGCATAGACCATCGCATCGGCGATTTCGTCCTCGGAGACCAGCACAACGGCATCCAACCACTCCTGACACATGGCGAGCGTCCAGGTGTTGTCTGTCGGCAGTCCTCCAACCAGAGCATCAGCCCAGCTCGGCCGTTCTTCGACTTCGACGACATGTCCGGACTCGATGCTGTCGTGCATCGCCGCGCCGTGATCCTGACTGACGCCGATCACACGTAGGTCGGGCCGAACCGACTTGGCTGCCATGGCAACCCCGCTAGCCAGCCCTCCCCCGCTGAGGGGGACGACGATCGTTGAAAGCCCAGGACATTGCTCGATCAGCTCCAAGCCGATCGTCCCTTGGCCCGCGATGACATCTGGGTGATCGAACGGCGGTATGAACACCATGCCGCGCTCCTCGGCTATGCGGTCGGCGACAGCCGACGCTGCCATCTGATCTTCACCGTCGACGATCACCTCCGCTCCAAGTCGGCGCACTGCCTCAACCTTCTCGTTGGGTGTTCGCCGAGAAAGACAGATGACGGCGGGGATGCCCAGTTGTGCAGCCACATAGGCCACTGCTCGGCCATGGTTGCCACTCGATTGGGTGATCACACCGGTCTCTTGCGGATCGGCCAGGCTCAGAATCGCATTCGCGGCACCTCTCAGCTTGAAGGCGCGCGACGGTTGCATCGACTCGAGTTTCAGCCAGACGTCGGTTCCGATCTCCGCCGACAGATCCACGGATCGCCGCGCCGGCGTGACCACGCAGAGTGATTTGATGCGTTCCCGGGCCGCCTCGACCGCGGCCAGGTCGACAGTCGTCGGCATCGTTGGGTGGGCTCCTGTGGCTGGCTGGTCTGTCATGATGGCGTCGGTGAAGAATCTAGGAGTCACAGGTGGAAATTGAGATCTTCGAGCTCGAACGTCTCCAGTCACTATGGGAGAACGAAGTCGAGATCAATCTCACTGAGAGCGGGGTGCATCCCTACACAACGCGGGAGCTGCTCAGCCCCGAAGAGATAGAAGAGATGCTCGATCTGCGCCACGGGTATGGGTGGACCAACGGCAACCCGCAACTCCGATCGCAAATCAGTGATTACTACCCGCTCAACACGGGCCCAGAGAACGTCCTCGTCACCACGGGAAGCGCCGAGGCCAACTTCCTCGCTATGTGGACACTCCTCGAGCCTGGCGACCACGTTGCGCTGATGCTGCCCAACTACATGCAGATCTGGGGCATCGCCAGGTCGCTGGGTGTGGAGGTGTCCGGGTTCAACCTGGTCGAAGGCGAGGGGTGGGTGCCCGACCTCGACGAGTTGCGGTCTGCCGTCAGACCCAACACCAAGCTTGTCATCGTCTGCAATCCCAACAACCCCACCGGTGCCGTTCTCGGCGAGGAAGCCATGGGCGAGATCCTTTCGATAGCCCACTCCGTGGGTGCCACCGTCTACGCCGACGAGGTCTACAAAGGCGTGGAGCTCGACGGGATCGAAGGCCCCAGCTTCCGCGACCTCGACGCCGGCGCCATCGTGGCTTCAGGCCTCTCCAAGGCGCTAGCCCACCCTGGTCTTCGGATTGGCTGGCTGGCTGGGCCGACCAAGCTCATCGACGACGCTTGGGCGCGGAACGACTACACGACCATCACAACAAGCACCGTGAGTGAATACCTTGCTTCGGTGGTGCTCCGGCCCGATCGCCGGTCGGCGATCCTGCAACGCAACCGAGAGCTGCTCAGCGAGAACCTCGGCATCCTCACGGACTGGGCGGCCACCCGACCGGGGCAGTTTCACTTCGTGCCGCCGGCTGCAGGGGGAATGTGCTTTCTCCGATACAACGACGAAATCAACTCGACGAAGCTGTCGACCTGGCTCCGGGAGAACAAAGACCTCCTCGTTCTGCCCGGTGACGTCTACGGGATGGACGGGTATATCCGGCTCGGCATCGGCGAACAGACCGATTACCTGCGCGAAGGGTTGAATCGCCTGGGCACCGGCTTCGACGAGTTGACCGCCGGGTAGGGCCTCCAGCCGGCTTCAGCGGAGGAACCACCTGGCTCGCAGCCAGCCGTTCTGGATCTGATCGCGCTGCCAGCGCATGGAGGCAGTCTGGCAGGCCGTCGAGCACCACTTCTGGGTCTTGCGGCTGGGCTGGAAGCGATTCCCACACTCCAAGCACACCAGCCAACCAGCACCGTTCAGGACTTGTTGACGCATCGCTCTGTCGAAACCTTACATTCCGGGCCCGAGTCGGCAACACCCTGGCCCGCACCTGGAATAACCTGGTGCAAGACCCGTGTTCTCAAGCATGAACACCAATTCACGAGAGGTTTCGACATGGCAACAGTGGCATTGACCAAAGAGACATTCGATCAGACCGTCCAGGACAACGACACGGTGATCGTTGACTTCTGGGCTGAGTGGTGCGGCCCTTGTCGGATGTTCGCACCCACCTTCGAGTCGGTCTCCGAGGAGCATGAAGACATCGTGTTCGCCAAGGTCGACACCGAAGACCAGCAGGAGTTGGCGATGCAGTTCGGGATCCGGTCGATCCCCACACTCATGGTCTTCCGAGACCAGATCGTGCTGTATGCCCAGCCTGGGGCATTGCCCGAGCCGGCCTTCAGAGACCTCGTCGGGCAGGTGAAGGCGATCGACATGGACGACGTGCGGGCGCAGATGGCCGCTCAGAACGACCACGATCACGAGGAAGCTCACGAGCACGAGCCCGCATAACTGAGACCGGTTCCTTGATTGAAACGCCCCCGTACGGGGGCGTTTCTCTATCCGGGCTTGCGATAGACAGACACGTGTTGGCCGGAGCGGTCATTGAACGGTCGCCGGTCGTACCAGCCCCACCTGTTCTCGAGTTCGAGGCCGGCCAACTTCGCCATCAGATCGATCTCAGATGGGTAGGCGTATCTGACCGCGACCGGAAGAACCAGCGTCTCGCCGCTCGACTGTCGTCGCACCAGATGGCTAGTGATCGTCTGGGTGACGGGATGGTGGATCGACATCTCGTAGGCGTGCTCGGTCGCCGACTTGATGGAGGACACACCCATCCGGGTGTTGGCCTGGTCGAACCTCTTCAGATCCGGAACAAAGCAGTCGAGGACAAATCGCCCGCCAGGCTCGAGGTGGACAGCGACGTTCCCGAACAGCTCCACCTGCCTCTCCTGTGACAGCAATGCGAACAGCGTGTTGAACGGGAGATAGATCAGCGGGTACTCCCCCGCCACCGGCACGTCGGCCATGTCCCCTACCACCGCTTCGATTGCCGACGCCCCATCCTTCGCCGCGAGCTTGGCCAGCATCTCCGGGGAGTTGTCGACACCTGTGACCGCCACACCGGCCCGAGCGAGAGGCAGCGCAACCCTTCCGGTGCCCACCGCAAGCTCCAAAGCCCTCGGCGGGTTGCCGGCCAGCCCAGCGAGCAACTCGATCGTTGCGTCCTCGATGACGTCGAAGATCTCGTCGTAATAGGGTGCCCAGGCCTCGCCGTAGCTTGTCGCCTCCCAGTCGACGAAGTCGTCGTTGAATCGGTTGACCCGGTCTGTCATGTGTCGAACCTACCTGGGCGGGCTCGCCCAGCCAGGTCCATTTCCAACGGGTGAACTGGTGTTCTTAGACTCGCCCCATGACCGCCAGCCCCGCCGTGATCTCGGAAATGGACGCACTCGGACTCGAATACGAGGTGCTGCCCTGTGATCCGGCGCTTGCCGACACAGCACAGTTCTGCGAGGCGTACGGCGTGCCGTTGGAACAGTCGGCCAACGCCATCCTCGTCGCGTCACGAAAGCCTGAAGGGCACAACGCGGTGTGCGTGGTGCTTGCCCACACACGGCTCGATGTCAACGGAACCGTGCGGCAGCGACTCGGTGTGAGGAAGGTCAGTTTTGCCCCCGCCGAGTTGACCATGGAGCTGACAGGACAAGAGATCGGTGGCGTCACCATCTTCGGCCTGCCCGAGCAGCTGCCGGTTTGGGTCGACAGTCGGGTGATGGACCATGAGTGGGTCATTGTCGGTGCCGGGTCTCGCAGCGCCAAGATCAAGCTCGATCCGGCCCAGCTAGTGGGTCTCGACGGGTTTGAAGTGGTCGAGAACTTGGCCAAGGAACCGCCCGAGCCCGTGTAACGACTCAACGCACAGTTGGGGGCTGGAGCAGGTCGATCTCCACGAGAAGCAGCGTTGTCTTTCGACTGGCAACTTGGCGCGATCAGAACACATGTTTATGGAGCAGGTTCTCAACCACTCTCGATGCGGACCTCACTCGCGTCGTATTCTGACCTCTCGACCAACACGACTTGCAGACGACGGTCGTCAGAACAAAGGGCCGCCCGATCCGGATCGCAGCCTCGCCGGACAGCGAGGGGGCCGTATTGCACCTCGACCTGACGAGGTGCTTCCTCAGGCAATGCGAGCCTAAGAGGAGCGTCGACAGTGACTACCGGGAGTCCTCGTTCATCTCGCATGTCCAGCAGCTCTCCCAGATCCCATCCGTTCGCCTGCATCTCTGCTTCGACTTCGGGATATACGTCAATCTCGAGCTTCCACGAGTCGGAGAACACAGCTAGGGCCCTCGCACTTGGACTATCAGACCTGATTCGATCGAACAGGTGCACACCCACCACCCTCGGTTCCGTACCGGGGGGATCCAAAACGACCAGGCCATCTGGTCTCGCATCCTCGGACGCCAGACCCGGTGCGAATAGCACAAAGGGGGTACCGTCCAGCAGTACCCCCTCGATGCCCTCTTGTTGTGTCCCTTCACAACTCGAGACCATGAGGGCCAGCGCAACTCCGACCACCAACATTGTTCCTCGACGGGCGGTCACGCGGCCACTCCCCTCGAGTGCAATCGTCGACTGAGCCGCCGTCTCATCAACAAGACGAACCCGACCACCAGGACCAGCGCGAAGCTAAACCACTGGAACGCATACGAGAAATGAGCGCCTTCGTCGTCGAACACCGGCTCAGCCAGGGGTTCCGGCAGCTCTCCGTTCTCGCCGATCCGGACCAGATAGACCGGATCCAGCTGGTACGGGACCTGTGCCTGGATCCTGTCGATGTCCACACGACTCATGTGCACGAGTCTTCCGTCGTTGGCATCGATGGGCCCTAGAGCGCCCCTGACTTCCGTGAGATGAACCCAGCCTTCGACCCGATCCGACGACAGTGCAGGCATCGCCTCGGAGACGGGCACCTCGTTCATGACCAGCGGCACCCAGCCCCGGTTGACCAGCACTGCGGTTCCGTCCTCCCGCACCAGTGGTGTGATCACATGGAACCCAGCCTGACCCCGATACACCTGCGAGCGGATCAAGACCTCGTTGTCGGCGTCGTAGGCCCCGTCCACGTAGGCGCGCCGGTTCTCCAATTCGGCGATCTCGAACGTTGAGGTCAGGACCGACAGTTGGATCGGACCGGACTCGTAGCGCTCCTCCCCCACGACGTTTGCCGCTTGCCGTTCCTCGTGACGGTCCAATTGCCAGAGGCCGAGAAACACGAAGAGCGCGGTGAGCAGCGCAACAATCACCGAGGCGGCAACCCACCCCCATCGGAGCTGGCCGCGACTCACTCAGGCCGCTTGAGGTAACTCGTCGTCATCTGCCATTGCACCGGCGACCTCGTCGAGAGAGGCTTCCTCGCGTCGGATCGCAACCGGAGCGGCGATCATCGCACCGGCCGACGAAGGATCCATCGCATCCATTTCGACCAGGGCTCGAGCGAGATCATCAGACCAGTACCAGGGCACGACAACACCTCCTGTGACGAATGTGGGCGGGACCCTTCTCACACTAGACCCCGCGTCAAACTCGGAATCTGGCTACTCCAGAACTGCCGGCTCCAGGTCGTCGAGGTCGCGCAGCACCACCTGCTCCGCGACGATCTCGACTCTGCTGCGGCGACCATCGGGGCTCTCCCAGAAACGTCTCTGGATGGCTCCGCACACCCAGACACGCTCGCCTTTCATGCCCGGCTGCCTGATGATTTCGTCCGACGGGTCCCACAGTGTCACCGGGATGACGTCGACCCTTCTCCTCGGATGATCAGTTCTCGTCGTGACCAAGTACCGGACCAGCATGGCTCCGGAGTCGAAGGCCCTGACTTCCGCATCGACCGCAAGCCGGCCACACAGAACGATGAGATTGAGATCCATTGCTCTCCCCTACCTACAGATTGGGAAGTGCGGATGGTTAGAGGATGGGCGCCGGTTGGGACAGATTTCAGACGAGAGCCCGGCGAAGCTCCTCGATGCCTTCGAAATCGGGCTCCTGCTCGTCGAGAGCGGCCACCAGCCGACGTGCGGCGTCCTTGTCACCGGCCTCGAGCGCCACCCGGGCCGCCACGTACCAACGTCTCAGTTCCCCAGGGCTCGGCGCAGCAATCAGGCGATTCGGTTTGATGATCGGCCAGGCATCGCGAGGACGACCCTGATCGAGGAGAAAGGATGCGTAGACAACTCTCGCCTCGTGAGAGATTGTCGCCGAGATGTCCATCTCCTGGAGCTTCTCCCAAGTCTTCACGACGTCGTCTGAGCGGTCGAGAGCCCGAAGACAGTCCATCTCGACCGGCATGTGGATCAGATCCCCGGTTATCCGACGGAAGGTGCGGAGCTCACGCAGACCCTCCTCCCATTGCCCGGAGCGGTAGGCGGCCAACCCGAGCAGCTCTCGAACGGTGGACGAGCGAGGCGAGAGCTTCTTGGCTTTCCGAAGCTCAGCTGCTGCGGCCGGATAGCGCTCATCGGCAAACGACTCCATCCCTTTGGACAGGTGTCGAATCGCCGGCTCACGCCGATCCTTCGGTGTCGACCGGATGATCTCGTCCCGGACCCACTTGGGCATCTGACCCGATGGGACGGACGTGACACTGCGATGAGGGCGAGGCTTGTCCCTCTTGCCGTGGGACCGTTTTCTCTGGTTGTCGTCACGCCGGTTCGCCACGGGGTCTCCTACGGTTAGTGCAAAGAGAAGGGCCGCCAACGCTAGTCAGCGGCCCTTCGACGTTTATGCCCGGCGGTGACCTACTCTCCCGGGGGACTGCTCCCCAAGTACCATCGGCGCTGGCAGGTTTCACTTCCGTGTTCGGAATGGGAACGGGTGGTGCCCCGCCGCTTTCGCCACCGGACAAATCTCTGAATGTCAAAGGCTGTCAGCCTGCGCTCCTCGAGCGCTCCATAGCGAGCACATCAATTGTTTGGGTTCTATATCCAAGCCCTCGGCCTATTAGTACCGGTCCGCTGAATGCATTACTGCACTTACACGTCCGGCCTATCAACCTGGTCTTCTACCAGGGGCCTTAACCCTTACGGGTGGGAAATCTCATCTCTGGGTGGGCTTCGCACTTAGATGCCTTCAGCGCTTATCCCGTCCGAACTTAGCCAACGAGCCGTGCCCTTGGCAGGACAACTCGCACACCAGAGGTTCGTC